>OZ242012.1:0-2085004 GCA_965204795.1 Thermodesulfobacteriota bacterium | reverse complement strand
GGCGGGAAAATCGGCTTCTACTGCGCCAGGTCTTCGGAATTTTCCCCGAAGCTCTACAGGTTCGATCTCGGGCGGTACGAAGACCTGCTCGACCTGGACCTTCCGAAGCTTGCCGAGACGGGGGAAATAGAGAGGTTCGCGTCCGACGAAACGCTCGTTCTGGTGTGCACGCACGGCGCCCGCGACGGATGCTGCGCGGCTCTGGGATCTCCGGTTTTCAGGGAGCTTGCGCTCAGGGAAGGGATATCGGCCTGGAGAACCACGCACGTCGGGGCGCACAGGTTCGCGGCGAATCTAGTCATGCTCCCCGAGGGTATATATTACGGCAGGGTGACCCCGGAGAACCTGGACGAGGTCGTCTCGAGCCACCTTCGCGGCGAAATTTTTCTCGACTGCTACAGGGGGAGGTCGTGTTTTTCCCAGACTTCCCAGGTTTCCGACTATTTTCTGAGAAGGGAGACCGGCCGCCTGGGCATATACGACATAAGGTGGGAGTTTGAAAAGGACAGGGCGGAGTACACGGCGGTGGAGTTCGGAGTCGAGGGCGAGAGCACCGTCTACAGCGTGAACACGGTGGTCATGAACCAGGTTCTGAAGATCAGGACGAGCTGCGGAGATTCCGGGACAAGCGAACTTCCCCAGTTCTATTTCTACAGCCTCATTCCCTACGAGCCGCGGAAAGGGGAAGAGGCCGGCTGAACGCCGCTACGGAGACCTGCGGCCCGCTTCCGGAAGGGACTTGGCGAGAGCGACGATCTTCGAGGCAAGCCTTCTTGAACTTTCCTCGTCGGGAATTACCGTGTCGGTCACAAGCGTCTTGATTCCCATGGCCTCGATTTCGCCGGCCTCTCCCGCGTCGGAGCGGTCGATCGCCATCGCGTCGAGAAAATCGGCGTAAAGCTCCGCCACGCCGGCCGAAGACGGCCGCATTCCAAGCCCCCTCATCAGCCTGTCGGCGGGACCCTTGAGCGGCTTTCCGCCCACGAGCGGACTCACGGCGGCCCTGAATCCCCCCGCCGCCCGAAGCCTTTCCCTAACCCCCCTCACCTCCAGTATCGGACCTATGCTGATGACGGGATTGCTCGGACACACGATCACGACGTCCGCCTCTTCCACGGCTTCCAGCACGCCGGGCGCGGGAGCGGCCTGCGCCGCTCCCCTTATCTCGACTCCCCGCACCTCGGGCTCCATCGCGTGCTTCACGTAGTATTCCTGGAAGTGCATCTCTCCGCGCTCGGTTTCTATCCAGGTCTCCACCCTGTCGTCGGTCATGGGCAGTATGCGTATTCCCCCGAGGGAAAACCTCCTCGCAAGCTCCCGGGTGGATTCGCTGAGGGTGGCGCCCCGGTCGTGGAGGTTCTTTCTGAAAACCTGCGTGGCCAGGTCCGCGTCGCCGAGTCCGAACCAGTCCGCGAGTCCCAGTCCGCGCGCCGCCGCGAGAAAGGAGAAGGTGTCGTCCCTGAGTCCCCAGCCCTTCTTTTCGTCTATGTTTCCCGAGAGCCTGTAGATTATGGTGTCTATGTCGGGAGAGACCCTCAGTCCGAAGATGTCCATGTCGTCGGCCGTGTTGACCACTACCGTGATCTCTTCGGGAGGAACCGTCGCGACGAGTCCCCTCAGGAATTTCGCGGCTCCGCTTCCGCCGCCCAGGGCCGTTATCATTTCCGGGTTTCGCTTTCAGGGGGCATTTGCGCTCTAACCTATTCGAGCGCTCCGCGGGTGTCAAGCGCGCGTGCGGTTCGGGCGGCTTGAAAGTTCGCCCCGGCTCGTATACAGTTCATCGCTCTACTTCCAGAGGAAACATTCCCGTTGGCGTTCGACATCTTAAAGGACAAGCAGACCTTTCTCACCCGGGCGATACTTCTCCTGCTCGCCCTCACCTTCGTCATAGGTTTCGGATACGTGGGCGGAATAAGCATCGGGGGTCGCGGCCCGAGCGGAGGCACGGCCGTCGAGGTGAACGGGGAGAAGGTTCCCGTCGCCCAGTACTTCAACATGAGAGACGTCCTGACGAGACGCCAGAGAGAAAGCACCCCCGAGATTTCCGGCCGGATGGCCGAACTCATAAGCTTCACGGCGGTCGACACCCTGGTCACCAGGAAGCTGCTCGCCCAGAAGGCCAGGGAAATCGGCATCAGGGTGAGCGACGAGGAGCTTTCCCGGGCAATAACCTCGGACCCGGCCTTCCAGGCGGACGGCGCCTTCGTGGGCAGCGAGCGCTACGCCGACTACGTGTCGAGAGGGCTCAACCAGACCGTGAGCCAGTTCGAGGAGGCGTACAAGGAGCGGCTCCTGGCCCGCAAGCTCGTTTCGGTCGTCGAAAGCTCCGTCACCGCCACGGACGAGGAGCTTTTCGGACTCTACAGGATGGACGCGGAGGAAATCGACCTGCGCTACGTTTCGTTCTCCGCGGAGGACTACGCCGCGAAACTGGAAATATCCGAGGAGGAAGTCGAAAAGTATCACGAAGAGAACGGAGATCTTTTCCTCGAGCCCGAGACCAGGAGAGTTCGCTACGTCAGGGTCTCTCCCGGGGATTTCGCTTCCGGCGTCGAGGTTTCCGAAGCGGAGCTTCGCGCCTATTACGAAACCTATACCGACGAATTCGCCGCCGGCGACGGACGAAAGCCGTTTTCCGAGGCCAGGGAGGACATAGAGAAACGGCTGGCCGATGACCGCTCCGCCGTCCTCTACGACAGGTTTCTCGAAGAGTTTCTGGGAAGAAGAAAACCGTCGCTCGACGGCCTTCTCGGGGAAATTCCCTCGCTCGAAGCGAAGGAGACGGAGGACTTTCTTCTCGAGGACGCAGGGGAAGACGTTCCGGGAAGCGTCAGGAGAAAGGCTTTTTCGGTCGGGGAGGGAGAATTTTCGAGCGCGGTGCACAGGGATTTCGCGTGGTTCTTCGAGGTGACCGCCGCGACTCCTTCTCGCCGCGCGGAACTTTCCTCGGTGCGCGAAGACGTGGAAAAGGCTCTTCGCGGGAAAAAATCTCTCGACGCGGCGGGGGAGTCCGCGAGGGAGAGTCTTTCGAAGCTGGTTTCCGCGAAGGATTTCGCGAAGGCCGCCGCGTCCCTGGGTCTTTCGGCGGCCGAAACGGGTTTTTTCAAAAGGTCGGGACCGCCTCTCGCAATAGAGTCCCCGGAGTTCGTCACCGAGGTTTTCGGTCTCGACTCCGAGACGCCCACGCCCGACAGGGTCTACGAGTCCGGCTCGAACTTCTACGTCGTTTCGCTCAAGGAGAAAAAGCCCGCCGACAGGGAGGCGTTCGAGAAGGAGAGGGACTCTTCCCGCCAGCGGTGGACCGAGGCGCGGAAAAACCGCGTTCTGGAAGGCTGGCTCGAAGAAATGAGAAAGGCTTCCAAGATCGTTCCCAACCCCGACATTCTCCCCCAGCGCGGCTGACGTCCGCGACGAAAACAATGGAAATATCCGTCGGTTTCTGGTAGAATTTAAGCGACCGGAAGACCATGACCGAGAAGGAATCTTTTTCCAGCAGCCGGTTCGGGGAACGTTCCGAGCGAGCATCTTCGGGTTTCTTGTCATCCGTGGACTTCTAAGCGGAAAGGGAAGTCGCGCGCCGGGGCTTCGCGCCCGCGGAGCGCGTCGGAAGGCGGCTGTGCGCCGCGTTTTCTCATGAAGATAAAGGCTCTCGAAATATCGGGTTTCAAGTCCTTTTACCGCAAGACGAAGATAGACTTCTCCGAGGGCGTGACCGCGGTCGTGGGTCCCAACGGCTGCGGAAAATCCAACATACTCGACGCCGTAAAGTGGGTGATAGGCGAGCACAACCCCAGGCAGCTGCGGGCAGGGGGAATGGAGGACGTCATCTCCAACGGAAGCGCGGAGCTCAAACCCCTGGGAATGGCCGACGTGTCCCTCGTGCTCGAAGGCGTCCCGGGCTTCGGCTTCGAGGAAGTGAGGGTGAGGAGAAAGCTCTACCGTTCCGGCGAGAGCGAGTACCAGATAAACGGGGTCAGGTGCAGGCTCAGGGACGTGACCGAGATGTTTCTCGACACGGGAATGGGGGCGCGCGCCTACTCCATAGTGGAGCAGGGGCAGGTCGAGGCGTTCATAACGGCGAGGCCCGAGGAGAGAAGGAAGTTCATAGAGGAAGTCGCGGGGATAGAGAAGTACAAGGCGAGAAGAAAGGAGACCAGAAGCAGGATAGAGTCCACGAAGGAGAACATGGCGCGGGTTCTCGAGATGAAGCAGGAGGTTTCCGACCGCATCGAGGCCCTGGCCCGCCAGGCCGAGCGCGCCCAGCGGTACGGGGAACTCACGAAGGAGGCCCGTTCCCTGGAACTGGGGATCGTGTCCGCCAAGCTCAGAGACTCCGAAGGCAGAAGAAGCGGGCTTGCGGAAAAGACCCGGGCGCTTGAACGGCAGGTCGGCGAGGCCGAAGCCGCCGGGGAGGAAAAGGCCCGGCTGCTCGAGGCCGCCAGGGAGAGAAGCTCGGTCTCGGGCGACGCGCTTTCCTCCCTCGAGAGGGAGATTTACGAACTGGGCGCGGACGTGAAGGAAAAGGAGTACCAGGGCGCCTCCCTCGGGAGGGAAATCGCCGTGGCCGCCCGTTACGTGGAGGACATGGAAAAGGAGACGGAGGACCTGCGCGGCGAGATCGCGGCGGCGGAGGAAAAAGGCCGGATTTCCTCCCGGCGGCTCGAGGAGCTTCGCTCCTCCGGCCTCGGCTTCTCGGAGGAGATTTCCCGCAGGGAGCGGGACCTCGAGCTTCTCAAGAGCAGGTGGGAGGAGAGCAGAAAGGAGCTCGAGGAAACGGGAAGGAAGGTCTCGGAGGTCATGACCGAAAGGAGCTCTCTCGGCAGCACCATGGGAGCTTTTTCCGACGAGCTTTCCGAACTTTCCCTCAAAAGGGAGACCCTCGGAGGGCAGGTCTCCGACCTGGAGACCAGGAAACGCGGGTACGAGGAGGAACTCGCCGCCTTTCTCGAAAGGCAGGACGAGATAAAAAGGGAGTTCACCGCCGCCGCCGGGGAGAAGGAGGAGCTCGACTCCCGTCTCTACGACCTTCGGCTCGAGCGCGAAAGAAAGCAGGGAGAGCTTCGAAGCCTCGAGAGCAGGGAAAAGGACTGCGTTTCGAGAATGGAGGCTCTCAACAGGATACAGAGCAACTACGAATGGCTTCCCGAGGCCACGAGGAAGTTCGTCGTCGAGAAGAAAAGCAGGGGGGTTCTGGGGGTCGTTTCCGACTTCGTCTTCGTTCCCGAGAACTACGAAAGGGCGGTCGAGGCCGCTTTCGGCGAGAAGCTCAACTGGATAGTGGTCGAGGAGAGCCGCGAGGCCGTCCACGCCGTCGAGCTTCTGAGGGAGTTCTCGGCGGGAAGGGGGACGTTCATACCGGTGACCGACGAGCTTCGGGCGGGAGGGGGCGGAGACGGCAGGGATTCCGAAGGCCCCGCCCCGGCCGCTTCGCTGAACAGCCTTCTCGAGGTGAAGGTCATAGAGAGGGACCTCATGGATTCCATGCTCCAGGAGGTGTACGTGGCGGAGGACCTCGCCGAGGCCCTCCGCCTGAAGAAGCGGAACGGAAACGGCGCGTGCTTCGCCACCCTCGAAGGCGACTACGTGGATTCCTCCGGGGCCATAACCGGGGGGCACGCCGCGGGCGGGGTCTTCGAGAGAAAAAGGGAGATCGAGCAGCTGGGGAAGGAAACGGCCGCCCTGGGAAGCGGCATCGCCGAGTCCCGCGCCGGGTGCGAGCGTCTCGGCGCGGAAACGGAGAAGCTTTCGGCCCGCTGCGCCGAGCTCGACGAGCTTCTCAGGCAGTACGAGATACGTTCGGTCGAGAACGTGAAGGACCAGTCGAACCTGGGCGCCAAGATCGAGGACCTGCGCTCGAGGGAGGAGAGCCTGCGCGCGGAGCTCGACGCCGTGGAAAGGAAGCTCGGGAGCAAGAACCGGACGATGGAGGAAATGGAGTCGCTGGTTCGCGACCTCGACGGCCGCAGGGCCTCTCTCGATCTAGCGTACGGGGAGACGGAGAAAAAGACGCTCGGCCTCGCCGAGGACGAAAAGGTCCTGCGGGAGGAGATAACGAACCTCAGGATAGACGGCGCGTCGGTTCTCGAGAGGACCAAGGCCCTCGAAGGCGAGCTTGCCGAGGCGGAGAGAAGGAAAACCGTCATGGGCGACAGGCTTTCCCTGCGCGAAAAGGACACGGAGCTCAAGCGGGAGGAGAAAAAGGCCCTCCTGGCGTCGAAGGAGGCGGCCGAAGGCGAGTCGGAGCGGCTTCGCGGGGAACTTGGCTCGAAAAAAGCCTCTCTCGAGGAGACCAGGCGCGAGGCGTCCGTCTGCGGGGACGCGCTTCGCGGAACCGAGCGGGAGTTCGACGAGGCCGCCCGGGAGCTTTCGCTTCTCAGGGAGAATCTCGCGTCCGCGCGGGCGGAGCTTGCGCGCGTCGAGGACGAGTTCGGGTATCTCGACGAACGGTACCGCGAGGTTTTCGGAGACGAGCCCCGCCCCGCGGACGGCGGCGGGGACGCGCTCGCAATTCCCGTGGCGGAGGCCGAGCGCAAGCTCAGGTCCCTGCGGGGACGGATAGAGAGCTTCGGTCTCGTCAACCTGCTCGCCCCCGAGGAGCACAGGCAGCTCGAGGAAAGGGAGAGTTTTCTCCGCGCCCAGACCGACGACCTCGCCGAGGCGCTCGACTCCCTCGAAAGCGCGGTGAGGAAGCTCGACAGGGAATCGGTCCAGAGATTCAGGGAATCGTTCGACACCATAAACGCCAAGTTCGCCGAGACCTTCGCCAGGCTTTTCGAGGACGGAGAGGCGAGGCTCGAGCTTGTCGACCCCGGCAACCTGCTCGAGACCGGAATAGAGGTGATGATCCGCCCCGGGGGCAAGAGGTTTCAGCCGATAAACCTGCTTTCGGGAGGCGAGAAGGCTCTTTCCGCCATAGCGGTCGTGATTTCCGCGTGCCTGGTGAAGCCCGCGCCCTTTCTTTTCTTCGACGAGATAGACGCCGCGCTCGACGAAATCAACACCGCGAGGTTCAACAGGATGCTGGGCGAGATATCCAGGGAATCCCAGGTGGTGGTCATCACTCACAACAGAAAGACCATGCGCGAGGCCCGCTCCCTGGTCGGCATAACTTCCGACGGCTCGGCGGCATCCAGGGTGGTGAGCGTGAAGCTCGACGCCTGAGCCGCCGCGCGGGAAAACTTCTTGTCAATTTCCGAAGCGTTATTACACTGTTTCACGACGGCCGGCCCGCGCCGCGGGAGCGGCCGCCGAGGAGATCCGTCCGCCGAATGATTTCCTACGTGCTCAAAAAGATAGTCGGCTCCCAGAACGAGAGGGAGATCAGGAAGCTGGGAGCGGCCGCCGGGAAGATAAACTCCCTGGAGGAGGAATTTTCCCGGCTTCCCGCGTCCGAACTTCGCCGGAAGACGTCGGAGTTTCGCGAAAGGATCCGCGCCCGCCTCGGCCCCGGCGGCGATTCTCCCGACGGGAAATATTTCGCCGAGACGGAAAGGGTTCTCGAGGAGCTTCTTCCCGAGGCTTTCGCCGTCGCGAGGGAGGCGTCGAAAAGGACCCTGGCCATGAGGCATTTCGACGTCCAGCTCATAGGGGGAATAGTTCTTCACAAGGGCAGAATCGCGGAGATGAAGACGGGGGAGGGAAAGACCCTGGTCGCCGTCCTGCCCCTCTACCTCAACGCCCTGGCGGGACGGGGCGCCCATCTCGTCACCGTGAACGACTATCTGGCCGCCCGGGACGCCACCTGGATGTCTCCCGTCTTCATGACGCTCGGAATGAAGGTCGGGGTGATAAACCACGAAACCTCCTACGTGCTCGCCTGGGAGGACCCGGAGCTTGCAGAAGAGTCGATCGGCCGGAACCTCTCCGCGTGGCCGGGCGGAAACGGGGCGGACGGCGGAGCGTCGGCGGAGAGGAACCTGGAAGTGGTCAACTCCTTTCGGGCCGCTCTCGAGCCCTCCTCCAGGCAGGACGCCTACGGGGCCGACGTCACGTACGGGACCAACAACGAGTTCGGTTTCGACTACCTGAGGGACAACATGAAGTTTTCCCTCGAGGACTACGTCCAGCGGGGCCACGACTTCGCCATCGTGGACGAGGTCGACAGCATTCTCATAGACGAGGCCCGGACTCCGCTCATAATCTCCGGGCCCTCGGAGGACTCGACGGATCTCTACTACAGGGTCGACGAGGTGGTGAAAAGGCTCGCGGCGGCGACCGACTACACGGTCGACGAAAAGCTCCGCCAGGTGGATCTCACCGAGGAAGGAGCCTCGAAGGTGGAGCGCGCTCTCGAGATTTCGAACATATACGACCCGGTGAACCTCAAGCTTCTCCATCACGCGAACCAGTCGCTCAAGGCCAACACGCTTTTCGCCAGGGACGTGGACTACATGATTCAGGACGGCAGGGTCGTGATAGTCGACGAGTTCACCGGAAGGCTCATGCCCGGGCGCAGGTGGAGCGACGGGCTTCACCAGGCGGTGGAGGCCAAGGAAGGGGCGACCATAGAGAGCGAGAACCAGACCATGGCCACGATAACCATCCAGAACTACTTCAGGATGTACAGAAAGCTCTCCGGAATGACCGGAACGGCCGACACGGAGGCGTTCGAGTTCAAGCAGATATACAAGCTGGACGTCACCGTCATTCCCACCCACAAGCCGCTTGTCAGGAAGGACCACAACGACGTCGTCTACAGGACGGAAAAGGAGAAGTTCGACGCCGGGCTTGCGGAAATAAAGGAGATGAACTCCGCGGGAAGACCCGTGCTCGTCGGCACCTCGTCGATCGAGCAGTCCGAGAAGCTGAGCGGCTATCTCGACGCCATGGGTCTCGGCCACAACGTGCTCAACGCCAAGCGTCACGGCCGGGAGGCGGAAATAGTCGCCCAGGCCGGCAGGACGGGGGCCATAACCATAGCGACCAACATGGCGGGCAGGGGAACGGACATACTGCTGGGGGGGAATCCCGAATTTCTCGCCAGGGACATAGTGAGGAAGCGGTTCGGGACGGACCCCGACGAGGCCACTTCGCAGCAGCGCGAACAGGCGGCTCTCGAGGCGAAGTCGATCTGCGACGCCGAAGGGAAAAAGGTAAGGGAGCTCGGGGGTCTTCACATTCTCTCCGTCGAGCGGCACGAGGCGAGAAGGATAGACAACCAGTTCAGGGGAAGGGCGGGAAGACAGGGGGACGACGGCTCTTCGAGATTCTACGTTTCCCTCGAGGACGACCTCATGCGCATCTTCGCCTCGGAGAGGATAGCGGGCGTCATGGACAAGCTCGGATGGGAGGAAGGCGAGCCGATCGAGCACTCGATGATAAGCAAGTCCATAGAAAACGCCCAGAAAAAGGTCGAGGGGAGAAATTTCGACATAAGAAAGCATCTTCTCAGGTACGACGACGTTCTCAACACCCAGAGAGACGTTGTGTACAGGCAGCGGAGGGAAATTCTCGAAGGCGGCGAGAACCTCAGGGAAACGCTCCTTTCGCTTTCGAGGGAGGTGGTGGACGGTCTCGTCGGAGATTATTTCTCGAGGAGCAAGGAGCCGTCGGAGATCGATCTCTCCGGTCTCCGCGAGGCGGCCGGGAGAATTTTCGGAACCGAGACGCGGGTGCCGGACTCCGCGGCGACGGACGCGGAAGCGGTGAAGGACCACCTCATGGACGGCATGGCCGCCGCCTACCGCGAAAAGGAAGAGCAGATGGGCTCCGAAACCCTCCGGCAGATCGAGCGCTACGTCATGCTTCAGACGATCGACTACCTGTGGAAGGACCATCTTCTCAACATGGACCACCTTCGGGAAGGAGTCGGACTCAGGGGATACGCCCAGAAGGACCCTCTTCGGGAATACACCAGGGAAGGCTTCGACATGTTCGCCGGGATGATGGAGAAGTTCGGACTCGACGTGTGCTCGAACCTTTTCAAGATACGTCCCGTGAGCGACGAGGAAATCAGGGAACTCGAGAAACAAAGAGAGCGCGAAGAACGGCGCATGGTTCTCGGAAGAGGGGAGGAAGGCGGAGACGAACCGAAAAAGCCGGTCAGAAGGACGCAGAAAAAGGTCGGCAGAAACAGCCCCTGTCCCTGCGGAAGCGGAAAGAAATACAAAAAGTGCTGCGGCGCGTAGACATGACGGGGAAAAGAGTCTTCAAGGCGGGCGGAATGCGGTTTCGCGGGCGCGGGATTTCCTTTTTCGCGTTTCCGCTGTTTTTCACGCTTCTGGCCGCGGGGTTTTTTCTTTTCGCCGCGTTCGGCGCGGCGGTTCTCGTAGCGGCCGGGATTCTGGGACTGGGAGCTTCCGTTCTCGGGAGGCTCTTTCGAAACGGTCGGAGAAAGACCCCGAAGCCCGAAACGGCCCCGGGCGACGCAATCGTGCTCGGAGAGGAAGATTACGAGATCAGGGACGTCCGTTCCGACCATTCGGGCGGCGGATAGGCTCCTAGAGAGCTTTTTCTATCTCTTCCGCGAGAGACAGGTCTTTTTCCGTGATCCCTCCCTCGCTGTGGGTGGAGAGCGCGACCGAAACCTTGTTCCACCGGATCAGCAGGTCGGGGTGGTGGTCCGCACGCTCGGAAAGAAGGGCGATCTTGTTTACGAGTCCCATGGAGTCGACGAAGTCTCGAAGGACGAAGGTCTTTTTTATCTCCCCTCCTGCCCGTTCCCATCCGTCGAGAGCCGCGAGTCCCGAAGAAATTTCTTTTTCCGTTAAAAGTCCCATATATTTTTCTCCCCGGGCGCCTCGGCGCCCCTCGTGAATTATACACCGGGAGGGACGGACATTCCATCGGACGGACGCGGAAGTCGTGAAAACGAGGTCTTCATAGGCATCGGGTCGAACCTGGGGCCCGCGCGCGGGAATTTCGAAAGGGCGCTGAGAAGCGTCTCGGAATTTTCCACGGTGCTCGCCGTGTCCTCCCTCTACGAATCGGACCCCGTCGGACCCGCCGGGCAGCCCAGATTCGCAAACGCGGTCGCGAAGACGCGCACGGGCCTTTCTCCCTTCGAGCTGCTCGACCGCCTCAAGGCGGTCGAAAGGGAAATGGGAAGAAAAAAAACCGCGAGGTGGGGACCCAGGGTGATCGACCTGGACATCGTTTTCTACGGAGACCTGGTGATGGAGTCGGACTCCCTGGTGATACCTCACCCCAGGGCCCACGAGAGAAGGTTCGTCCTGGAGCCCCTTCTGGAGATAGAGCCCGACGCGTCGCACCCCGCGACCGGAACGTCCCTGAAGGAGATTCTCTCGAGGCTCGGGGACTCTCAGGGGGTTTGCAGAATGGAAGGCCCTCCGGCGTTCGGCCGGCCCTGAATCCCGCCCGGCGGTTTATCCGTCGGCCGGTCCGCCGGCCGCCCGAAGCGTGTTCCAAAGCAGCATTGCTATGGTCATCGGCCCCACTCCCCCGGGAACGGGCGTTATGTAGGAGGCCTTTTCCCTCACGTCTTCGAAGTCCACGTCTCCCACGATTTTTCCGTCCGCGTCCCTGTTGATTCCAACGTCCACGACGACGGCGCCGTCTTTGACCATCTCCTTTTTTACGAACTTCGGGTCCCCTATGGCCACTACCAGGATGTCCCCCGCGCGGGTTATCGTCCCGAGGTCCCGCGACTCTATGTGGGCGACGGTGACGGTGGCGTTTCGGTTGAGAAGGGCGGCCGCGAGGGGCTTTCCCACTATGTTGCTCTTTCCCACGACGACCGCGTGACTGCCCGCTACCCTTATTCCGTAGTAGTCGAGAAGCCTTTCTATTCCGTAAGGGGTGCAGGCCACGAAATCCGGTTCCTCCTGAAGAAGCTTTCCCATGTTTTCCGGGTGAAAGCCGTCGACGTCCTTTCGCGGAGACACCGTTCTTACGACTTTCGTCGAGTCTATGTGAGCGGGAAGCGGCAGCTGCACCAGTATGCCGTGGGTCGTCTCGTCGCGGTTCAGTTTCCCTATCAGCGAAAGAAGCTCCTCTTCGGACGTTTCCCCGGAGAGGTTGTATTCCTTCGAGCGCATGCCGCAGTCGGCGCACGCCTTTCTCTTGTTTCTCACGTATATTTCGGAGGCCGGGTCGTCGCCCACCAGAACGGAAGCGAGACACGGCACCCTCGCGGTTCCGTCCCTGAGTTTCCGGGTTTCTCTCGCGATTTCGGCTATCGTTTCACGGGCGACTTTTCTACCGTCCATGATTTCAGACATGTTCCGGTTCCTTGTTCTCGGAATGCGCGGGCTGGGAAAACCGATAATATAATCGGTTCCGGGAAGTTAATCCATACGGAGAGAGAATCCGTCGGGCGCGCGCCCGACGCGGCGGAAAAGTCGCCGCCTGAAGGACCTGGCGGCCCCTGCGGCATCCCCTCTCCGAATTTTTGAAGATGCGGAAATTCAGGTTTCCGCGAAATGGTTCAGCGGACCGCGTCCCTTTCCTATTTCCAGGGAGTTTCTTATGGCCTTCGTCACGAAAGCCTTGGAGTTTCTGACCGAAGCGTCAAGCGGCGTTCCTCCGGCCAGAAAGGCGCATACGGCGGCGGAAAGGGTACAGCCGGTTCCATGGGTGTTTTTCGTTTCCGCTCTTTCGGCGGCCAGTTCCTCGAACGTCTCCCCGTCGAAGAAGACGTCCGTTGCCGGAGAAGTTTCCGCCAGGTGGCCTCCCTTCACCAGGACCGTCTTCGCTCCTAGCGAAACGATCCTCTCGGCCGCGGCCTTCATGTCTCTCACGCTTTCTATCTTCATGGAACCCAGCGTTTCCGCCTCGGGTATGTTCGGGGTGATTATGAGGGCTTTGGGGAGAATTTCTTTCGTAAACGTCTCGACGCAGTTTCTCATGAGAACGCTTCCGTCCTTCGAACGCATCACGGGGTCGACCACCAGCTTCCCTATTCCGTGGCGGTCTATGCCCCTCGCCACGGCTTTCACGGTTTTTTCGTTCGGGAGCATTCCGACCTTGGCCGCGTCGCACCCGATGTCGTCCATGACGGCGTCGAGCTGAAGTCCCACGAATTCCTCGGGAAGGTCGTAAACGGCGCTTACCCCGGAGGTGTTCTGGGCGGTGGCGGAAGTCAGCACGGAAAGACCGTAAGCTCCTAGCGCGGAGAAGGTCTTGAGATCGGCCTGGATGCCGGCACCCCCGCTCGGGTCGGAGCCCGCTATCGTCAGCGCTATGGGCATCGTTTCCGGCACGGGATGAATTCTACAAATTCGCCCGCCGTTTTACAACACGCGCCGGGGAGATCTCTTCCGGCCCGCTTCGGCGGAATTGAAAAGTCCTTTCCGTCGTATATAATCTCACTTCGCGTAAAAGCTCGTTTAAGGAGAGGGTGATCATGAGTGAAGATCTTTTCAGACCGGATTTGTTTTCGACGGACGAACAGGGCAGAGTCAGACTGATAGCGGGTTACTGCAAGGAATCCGACAACTGGACCTTTCCGAAGTATCTGGCCGACCCCGAGAGTTTTTCGGACGACGTGGAAGAGAGGTTTCTGAGTCCCGCCGGAGTTCTGCATTCCTTTACGGTCGTAAGAAGAAGCATGCCGGAATTTCCCGTTCCCTACGTTCTGGCTCTCGTCGATTTTCCCGAAGGAGTCAGGGTCATGGCCCAGGTCGAAACGCAGGACTACGATTCGCTTGAGTTCGGAGAAGAGATGGCGTTGACCGTCGGGGTGGTGAAGAAAGCGGCGGACGGAACGGACGTGAGGTCCTACAAGTTCATTCCGGCAAGAGAACATTCTTCCTGACGGTGAGACCGGGTTCCCCGGGTCGCCGGTTCGGATAAAAAAAGCCCCGAAGAAAAGGCTTTTTCTTCGGGGCTTTTTCCTGTTTAAATCCCGATTAATCTAGCTTCGATTGATGCCGTTCCTTTTTTCTGAAACCGGCAAATGCGGGTATCAGAGTCAGAGACGCCAGGACTGCCAGCAGAGAAGCGATGCCGTTGGCGCCGGCGGAGGCGGAAATCGCGCATCCCCCCGCGCTTCCCGACGAGGGTCCGTCCTGTTGCTGACCGCCGCTTTGTGGAATCGCTATGCTTAACTGCGCGACCGGCGCGCGGCCGGTGCTGCCCGTACCCGGTTCCGACCCGGGTTCCTGCCCCGGGCCCGCGGTCGCCGGAGGTTCGTATACGTACGCTGAACCGGCGGCGCTGTCGTCTCCCGCCGCTCCGATGAACGCGATGCCGCCCGAAATCCCGACGCCGATGCCGAACTCGTCTCCCGCGGCTCCGTCCTCCGCCAGAAGCTTCGTCGTCTCCGACCACGTGCCGTCCGAATTCCTCTCGAATACGTAGGCGGCTCCCGAGTTCACTCCGCTGTCGTCGTTGAGCTGTCCTCCGACTATGATTCTGTTTCCGGAAACCGACACCTTCTCCCCGAACGTGTCTTCGGCCGCTCCGTCGCTTGCGGTGAGCTTGGCCGTCTGCGACCATGTGCCGTCCGAAGCCCTCTCGAACACGTACGCCGCTCCCGCCCTGATACCGTTATCCCCGTCTCTCGGCGCTCCGACCACGGCCCTCGAACCCGATACCGATACGCCGCTTCCGAACCGGTCGCCCGCAGCTCCGTCGCTCGCGGTGAGCTTGGTCTCGGACCACGTGCCGTCGGACCCTCTCTCGAACACGTAAGCCGAACCGGAATTGCTTCCGTCATCGTCGTCTAGCGGCGCTCCGACCACGGCCCTCGAACCCGCCACCGATACGCCGCTTCCGAACTGGTCGCCCGCCGCTCCGTCGCTCGCGGTGAGCTTGGTCTGGGACCACGTGCCGTTCGCCCCTCTCTCGAACACGTAAGCCGAACCGGAATTGCTTCCGTCATCGTCGTCTCTCACCGCTCCGACTACGGCCCTCGAACCCGCCACCGATACGCCGCTTCCGAACTGGTCGCCCGCCGCTCCGTCGCTTGCGGTGAGCTTGGTCTGGGACCACGTGCCGTTCGCCCCTCTCTCGAACACGTAAGCCGAACCGGAATCCGCTCCGTTGTCGTCGTCTCCCGCCGACCCCGCTATCGCCCTTGCGCCCGAAATCGATACGCTGCGCCCGAACGCGTCGTTAAACGCTATGTCGCTTGCGGTGAGCTTGGTCTGCGACCACGCGCCGTTCGCCCCCTTCTCCATCACGTAGACCGAGCCGGACTTTCTCGACGCGGTGGCGTTCACGCTCGCTCCGACTATAGCCCTAGTGCCGGATACCGATACGCTTATGCCGAACGAGTCGGCTGCCGCCCGGTCGCTTGCCGTGAGCTTCGAGCTCCCCGTCAGCCTGACGGTCTCCGACACGCGGGCGACGGGACCTTCTCCGGGCTGGGTGCCGGTACCCGAGGAAATCTCGTATATCGAGGCCGTGCCTATGCTCGATATCAGTATCACCCTGCTGCCCGAGACCGCCACGGCGTCGCCGAAGTAATCGTTGGCCGGAGTTTCGGGAGTCAGTTTTTCCTCAAGCGACCATGTGCCCTCGGAGTCTCTTTTGTACAGGTACGCCGAATCGGCCCCGTTCACTCCGACTATGGCCCTGTCTCCCGACATGGACACGCTCTCGCCGAACTGGTCGCCGGTCTCGGCGTCGTCGCCCGCGGTCAGTTTCTGTACCTGGGACCACGTGCCGTCCGACCCTCTCCTGAATATGTAGGCCGATCCTGTCTCCGCCCCCTCTTCGTTGTCGGCCTCCGACCCCACTATCGCCGTGTCTCCCGATATGGACACGCTCTCGCCGAAGAAATCCCAACGTTCCCCGTCGTCCGGCACCAGTTTGGCGGTCTGGGACCACGTGCCGTCCGAACCCTTCTCGAATATGTAGGCCGACCCGGAATTCACTCCGTTGTCGCCGGTCCTCGGAGCTCCTATTATGGCTCTCGAACCGGATATGGACACGCCCTCCCCGAAGCTGTCCCCAAGTGCCGAGTCGTTGTTGATGAGACTGGCGGTCTGGGACCACGCGCCGTCCGATCCTCTCTCGAATATGTAAGCCCCCCCGTCGTTTCCGTCGGCTCCGGCTATCACCGTGTCGCCCGAAACCGAAACGCTTCGGCCGAGAAAATCCATGCTTATTCCGTCGCTCGCGGTGAGCTTGGCGGTCTGCGACCACGTGCCGGAATCGCCCTTGTCGAACACGTACGCGGCGCCTGAAAACTGCCCGTTGGTGTCGTCCCCCAGCGCCCCGACCACTGCCCTGGAACCGGAAACCGCCACGCTGCGGCCGAAAAGCCCCCTGGCCTGGCCGTCGTCCGGCAGAAGTTTCTGGGTCTGCGGCCACTCGCCGTCGGAATTTCTCTCCATTACGTATGCCGCTCCGGCAAGGTGTCCGTTTTCATCGTCCCCGTCCGACCCGACTATCGCCGCGTCTCCCGAGATCGCCACGCTTGAACCCGCGGTGTCGATATTGTTCAGAACCTCGTTTATCGCGGCTTCGAGCTCGGGATTGGCGGCGGGACCCGTCCCGCCTTCACCGTCGCCGGGCGCGGGATTCGCTCCGCCTCCCGTGCCGGGATTCCCTCCGGTGGTATCCGGACCGGGATTTTCTCCGGGGCCGGGATTGGCGGTAGCGTCGGTTTCCGTTCCGGTGCCGTATACGTACACGGAACCCGGACCGCCGTCGTAATCGTAAGGCGATCCTACCGCGGCCCTGCCCGCGCTCGAGATGGACACGCCCATGCCGAAAGAATCCCCGGATGTTCCGCGGTTTCCGTCCGCGGTCGGGGTCAGTTTCTGTACCTGCGACCATGTGCCGGACGAACTTCTGGTGAATACGTACGCCGCGCCCGCGCCGAACGTCGTTCCGACCATCGGCGTTCCGACCATCGCGGTGCCGCCCATAAGCGCGACGCTCCAGCCGAAGTACGCGTTCCTTGTCGCTTCGTCGCCCGCGGTGAGCTTGGCGGTCTGGGACCACGCGCCGTCCGAGCCCCTGTCGAATATGTAAGCCGACCCGGCCTGATAGATGGTGGGGGCGGCGGAGTCTCTGTAAGCTCCCACTATTGCCCTCGAGCCCGAGATCGCGACGCTCCAGCCGAACTCGTCGTTCGTCGCCCCGTCGCTCGCGGTGAGCTTGGCGGTCTGCGACCATGCTCCCGTCGAGCTTCTGGCGAATATGTAAGCCGCGCCCGAGTTGCTTCTGGCCCCGTCCTCAAGGTTCGCTCCGACTATTATTCTCGAGCCGTCTGCGGCGACGCTCTTGCCGAACCTGTCGAATGCCGCTCCGTCGCTGGCCGTGAGCTTGGCCGTCTGGGACCACGTGCCGTCCGAGCCTCTCTCGAACACGTAAACCGCCCCCGCAAAAATTTTTCCGGGAAGGTCGTATTCATGAGCTCCGACCACGACCCTCGAGCCGTCTATGGCGACGCTCTGGCCGAACTCGCTGCCCGACGCTCCGTCGCTCGCGGTGAGCTTGGCCGTCTGCGACCATGTGCCGGACGAGCTCCTCTCGAATATGTACGCCGACCCGCGCTTGCGGTCGTCCTGGTAGGCTCCGACAACGGCCCGGTCTCCCGAGACCGCGACGCTCCCGCCGAACAGGTCGCGGGCAGCTCCGTCGCTGGCCGCCAGTCTGGCGACCTGCGACCACGTGCCGGACGAACTCCTCTCGTACATGTACGCGTAGCCCGGGCTGGACCCCGAGTTGATGACTCCCCCCGCTCCCGCTATCATCCTGTCTCCCGAGATCGATATGTTCCGGCCGAGCCCGTCGTTGTAATCGGTGCCGCTTCCCGACAGTTTCTGAGGTCGCGAAGAAAAGGCGTGGGTCGCGTCCGAACCGCCCGGTTCGGGGATGGTTCCCGGGTCGCCGGTCTGACCGTCCTGGCTGCCTCCCTGGTCGCCCCCTTGGTCGCCTCCCTGGTTACCGCCCTGATTGCCGCCCTGGTTACCGCCCTGATTGCCTCCCTGGTTACCGCCCTGGTTACCCCCCTGGTTGCCTCCCTGATTGCCTCCCTGGTTGCCCCCCTGGTTGCCTCCCTGGCTGGCGCACTGGCTGGCGCCGGAGCCGGTTCCGAGGTTATACACGTACGCGGTGCCCAGTTCGCTTATGGTGGCGCCGTTGTACAGAGGCTCTCCGATCGCCGCCCTGTTGTTCGAGATCGAAACGCCGCGGCCGAAATTGTTGCTGCCGCAGGAGATCTGGGTCTGCGACCACGTGCCGGCGGAACTCCTCGTGAACACGTAAGCCTTGCCCGCGGTCTCGGTTCCCACCATCGCCGCGTTGCCGTTCGGCGATATCGAAACGCTGTTGCCGAACCTGTCGTTGGCCGTCCTTTCGCTGGCCGTGAGCTTGGTCTTCTGCGACCACGTGCCGGTGGAACTTCTCTCGAATATGTACGCCGCCCCGCGGTTGCCGTTCTCCCGGTACGCTCCCACTATCAGCCTGCCGTTGGAGGAAATCGCCACGCTCTTGCCGAACCTGTCCAGGGTCGCCCGGTCGCTCGCCGTGAGCTTGGTCTTCTGCGACCACGTGCCGGAACTCCTCTCGAACACGTAGACCGAACCGGAAGAGCTTCCGCCGTCGTCGTCCCTGTGGGCTCCGACTACGGCCGTGTTTCCCGAGATCGCCACGCTTTCGCCGAAACGGTCGTTAATCTGCCTGTCGCCCGCGGTGAGCTTGGCTTCCAGAGACCACGTGCCGCCCGAACTTCTCTTGTATATATACGCCGCTCCTCGATATTGGTCTTTCGCGCGGGCTCCGACTATGGCCCTGTCTCCCGAGATCGCCACGCTTCGGCCGAATTCGTTGTATCTCTCTTCGCCGGTGAATTCGACGACCTGGGACCACGTGCCGTCCGAAGCCCTCTCGAATATGTAGGCCGACCCCCTGTTGTTGCCGTTGTTTTGCCGGTACGCCCACCACGCTCCGACTATGGCCCTGTCTCCCGAGATCGCCACGCGGTTGCCGAACTGGTCGCCCGCAAGCCCGTTGCTCGGGGCGAGCTTGGCCGCCTGCGACCATGTGCCGCCCGAGCTTCTCTCGAATATCACGGCGAAGCCCGGGACGGTTCCCAGGTTGACGTTGAGATATCCCGGCGCTCCCGCTATCATCCTGTCGTCCGTCACCGCCACTCTCCAGCCCAGCCGGTCTCTGTTTTTCGAAGAGACGCTGTCGAAGTAGGTCAGTCTGGTCTGGTCAGTCAGCGTGACCGCCGGCGCCGTCCGGGGCGCCGCGAGCGCGGCGCAGAGGAACAGGGCGAGTCCCGCCAGAAATTTTTTCGAGTAAAGGTTCCTGATTTTCATCGTTGATATCTCCTTCGGACGAATATGCCGTCCTTTGGGAACGATTGTACAGGGTTTCGCGGGCCGTTGTCAATTTCTGGATAATCAAAGTGCCTCGCGCGCGAAGCCAGTATCCTGAAACGACTTGTAAAAACGGATGTTACGGGTTTTGAACGACGGGGGACGGGAAAACCCTTCAGCCGACGCCGTCCATGGCTTTTTTCAGGGCGCTTTCCACCGTCTCCCTTATCTCCGCGAGCCTGGATTCGGTCTTCGCCTCGAACCGCAGTACGAGAGCGGGCTGGGTGTTCGAGGCCCGAACTAGCCCCCAGCCGTCGGGATACTCGATTCTCACCCCGTCTATGTCCGTCACCCGGCCGACTCCGGCGAGGGCGCCCTTCACCGTTTCCGTCACCCGGAACTTGGTTTCGTCGGGACACTCGATCCTTATCTCGGGGGTGGCGAAGGTTTCGGGAAGCCCCGCGAGCAGCTCCGAGGCCCTGCGCCCGGTTTTCGAGAGGATCTCGAGAAACCGAAGTCCCGCGTAGACCGCGTCGTCGTATCCGAAGAACCGGTTTGCGAAAAACACGTGGCCGCTCATCTCTCCCGCGAGCTCGGCGCCCTCCCTCTTCATCTTGTCCTTTATGACGGAGTGGCCCGTTTTCCACATCACCGGGTCGCCCCCCGCCTCCCTTATCTTGTCGAACAGGACGGAGGAGCACTTGACGTCCCCTATTATCGTGGCCCCGGGGACCTCCCGCAGGATGTCGAGGGCGTAGACGAGAAGAAGCATGTCTCCGCCGAGAGGCTCTCCCGTTTCGTCCACCACTCCTATCCTGTCGGCGTCGCCGTCGAACGCGAGGCCCGCGTCGAGCCCGAGGGCGGACACCTTTTTTCTCAGATCCGACAGGTTCTCCGCCACCGTGGGGTCGGGGTGGTGGTTCGGAAAGTCTCCGTCGGGCTCCATGTACAGCTCGTGGACCTCGCATCCGAACCTGCGCAGTATTTCGGGGCAGGCGACCCCGGCGGTTCCGTTGCCGCCGTCGGCGGCGACCCGAAGCCCCGGTTCGATGGACACGCCGCGCTCGAGGAAGGCCAGGTATCTTTCGAGAACGTCGACGCGGCGCGCCTTTCCCGTTCCCGAGGAAAACTCCCCCTTTTCGGCGAGACGCCTTATTCCCTGTATGCCTTCCCCGAAAAGCGAGTCGCGCCCGACGCACATCTTGAGCCCGTTGTAGCGCGGGGGATTGTGGCTCGCCGTCACCATGACCCCGCCGTCCACGTCCTCGGTGAAGGTGGAGAAGTAGACCATGGGGGTCGTCACCGTTCCGATGTCCGCGACGTCCACCCCCGCGGAGGTGACGCCGCTTACCAGCGCGTCCCGCAAGGCCGGGGACGACTTCCTGCAGTCGCGCCCCACACAGACGGTCTTTCCGCCGGCCGCGGCCACAGTGGTCCCGTACGCCCTTCCGACCGTCTCCACCGTCTCTTCGGTGATGCTCTCGCCCGCCACTCCCCTTATGTCGTACTCCCTGAATATGCTCCTGTCGGGAATCAATTCCGGTCCTCTCCTTTCGCCGCCCCTAGATTATAATCCCCCCGCCGCGTTTATAAAGCCCCCCGTTCTTGACTTTGGGGCTTCGGGTCTTATTCTTTCCCTTCATCATGGCCGTTCCATCCTACGGGGAGTTTCTCGAAAGCCTCCGGCGCGGAAACCTGGTTCCCGTCTGGGACGAAGTTCTGGCCGACTGCGACACCCCGGTTTCGGTCTTCCGCAAGATGGACTGCCCCGACTACTCGTTTCTGCTCGAAAGCGTCGAGGGAGGGGAGAAGTGGGCGCGCTACAGCTTCGTCGGCGCACGGCCCTCGGTGATTTTCCGCTCCAAGGGCGAGAAGATAGAAATACTGCGCGAGGGCTCGCCCGCCGAAAAGCTGACGGGCGACCCGCTCCGCGCCCTTCGGGACCTGCTCTCCCTCTACGAGCCGGTTTCCTCCGACCTGCTTCCCAGGTTCCACGGCGGAGCCGTCGGCTATTTCGCCTACGACGTGATCAGGTTCATAGAGGACGTTCCCGCCGCGGACGCGGACGATCTCGGGCTCTGGGACTCGATCTACATGATAATGGACACCGTGTGCGCCTTCGACAACGTGACCCACAGGGTGAAGATCATCTCGAACTCCCACGTTCCCCCGGGCGGGGACCCCCGGGAGGAGTACGAAAAGTCCGTCGCCAGGATAGAGGAGATAAAGAGGAAGCTCGAAGCCCCCGCTCCCGCCGCGGCGGCGGAGACCCCCGCGGGAGGCGGTCCGAGGTCCGCTCCCAGGTCCAATTTCGAGCCCGAGCAGTTTCGCGACGCTGTGCTCCGCACCAAGGAGTACATAAGGGCCGGAGACATAATACAGGCGGTGATATCCCAGAGATGGAAGACGGACCTTCGGGTCGACCCGTTCGACCTCTACAGGGCGCTTCGGGTGCTCAACCCCTCCCCGTACATGTTCTACCTCAGGCTGGGTGACCAGATACTCACGGGATCTTCCCCCGAGGTCATGGTGAGAGTCGAGGGGGAGCGGGTCTCGAGCCGCCCGATAGCCGGTACGAGACCCAGGGGACGCGACGACTCGCAGGACGCGAGCCTGGCCCGGGAGCTTCTGGCCGACCCCAAGGAGAGGGCCGAGCACATAATGCTGGTCGATCTCGCGAGAAACGACCTCGGGAGGGTGTCGCTCGCGGGTTCGGTCAGGGTGGACGAGTTCATGACCGTTGAGAAGTACTCCCACGTCATGCACATAGTTTCGAACGTCACCGCGTCGCTTCGCGGCGGGGCCGACGCGTTCGACGTGATAAGGGCGACTTTTCCCGCGGGCACGCTTTCGGGCGCCCCGAAGGTCCGGGCGATGGAGATAATCGGGGAGATGGAGCCCGCGGCGCGGGGAGCCTACGGAGGGTGCGTCTGCTACTTCGGCTTTTCGGGCAACATGGACAGCTGCATAACCATAAGGACGTTCGTCGTGAAGGACGGCGAGATATACATACAGGCGGGCGCGGGAATAGTGGCGGATTCTGACCCCGAGACCGAGTACCAGGAGACGGTGAACAAGGTGAAGGCGCTTGTGAAGTCCGTGGAGCTCGCCGAGGCGGGGCTCTAGGGGAGGAGGAGCGGCATGGCGGAGAACGGCAGAAGGATTCTGATGATCGACAACTACGATTCGTTCACCTACAACCTCGTCCACTACTTCGGGGAGCTCGGCCACGAGGTGGAGGTGAGGAGAAACGACCGCCTGGACTTCGGGTTCATAGACTCGCTCGACCCCGACGCGATAGTGATCTCTCCCGGCCCCTGCACTCCCGCCGAGGCGGGACTTTCCGTCGACGTGATTAGAAGGTACGCGGGCGAAAAGCCCGTTCTGGGGGTCTGTCTCGGCCACCAGGCCCTGGGCTACGCCTACGGGGCGAACATCGTGCGCGCCGAAAGGCTGCTGCACGGAAAGACCTCGCCGATTCTCCACGACGGAAAGACCTCCTTCAGGGATATTCCGAGCCCCTTCGAGGCCACGAGGTACCATTCGCTTCTGGTGGAAAGGGAGTCCCTTCCGCCGGAGTTCGAGATTTCGGCCTGGACCGGCGAGGGAGAGATCATGGGCATAAGGCACAGGGAGCTTCCCATGGAAGGCGTGCAGTTCCATCCCGAGTCCGTCCTCACCGAATGCGGAAAGCGTCTTCTGGAAAACTTCCTCGAGTGCTACGCGTAGGGGTGGCGGCGGGTTTTTCCCGGCGGTTTTTTTCTGTAGAATAGTCCCGAACCGAAATCCGCGGGCGCGGCGGCCCCCGCCCGCCCGAACTTCCAGGAGGAACCTGCAGAGATGAAACTCGCCTCAAGACCCCGCGAAGAAAGATACGTCGGGAAGGGAACCCTTCCCAACGGTCCCCTGGACGACACCGAAAAGTGGCTTCCCGTGACTAGATACCTCGAGGCGGGAGCCGAGTCCTACCCCCAAAGGACGATGTTCAGCGTCGGGGACGCGGACGGAAACGTCGCCGAGAGCTACACCTACGCGCAGACAAACGCGTGGGCCAACAGGGTGGCCAACGGCCTCCTCGAGCGCTTCGGGATAAAAAAGGGCGACAAGGTGGGCATGTACATGCTCAACTGCTCTGAGTACGTGATATCGATCGCGGCCGTCCACAAGACGGGGGCGGTGCAGGTTCCGGTGAACAAGGACGAGAAGGGAGAGCGCCTGGCCTACGTGATCAACTACTCCGAGATGAGGGCCCTTGTGGTCGACCGCCAGAGCCTTCCCTACATAGAGGAGATAGCGGGGAGGCTCGAGCGCCTGGAGACGATCTTTCTCGTCTCCCCCGGGGACGCGCCCTCCGAGGTCGGGGGCGTGAGGACGCTTCCCTTTTCCGTTTTCGACGGCTTCGCGGAGAGCAACCCGCGGACGGGAGTGACCGTGGCCGACATGGAGCGGTGCATGTTCACCTCCGGCACCACGGGGAATCCCAAGGGAGTCATAAGGGACCACGGGGGAGTGATGATGACCGTCCGCTCCTTCATACAGCGCCAGGGCCTGCGAAGCGGGGACGTCCTCATGACCGTTCTGTCGCTGGGTCACGCCAACGCCCAGGCGATGTGCCTTTTCGTCTCCATGGCCGCGGGCTGCTCCGCGGTGTTCTTTCCGAGATTCTCCGCCTCGAGCTTCTGGAAGTGGGCGGCCGGGTGCGGGGCGACGGGAGCGAACATGCTGGGGGCGGTGCCGGAATACATCTGGGCGTCTCCGCCGTCGGAGTGGGACTCGAAGCACGGAATCAGGATGATGCTCTCGGGACCCGCCCCGAAGGACGTCGCCGGGTTCGAAAAGAGGTTCCGAACCAAGATAGTCGAGGGCTACGGCTCAACGGAGATGGGCATGGTGCTGTGGAAGGACCCCGAGGACGAGCGGCCGGGCTCCTGCGGGTTTCCGGTGGAGGGCTACCATCTGGAGATAAGGGATCCGGAAAACACCGACGCCGTCGTCCGCAAGCGCTGGGACGTCGGCGAAGGCGACGCGCCCGCCGAGGACGAGAAGGGACTTCTGTTCATAAAGCCGCTCGTTCCCCACACGACGCTTCGGGAGTACTTCAAGGACGAGCTTCGAACGAGAAACGCGTTCGACGACGAGGGATTTTTCAACTCCGACGATCTTTTCTCCCTGGGAACCGACGGAAGGTACTACTTCATGGGCAGGTACAGCAGGATACGCGTCTCGGGTGAGAACGTGGACCCCGTGGCCGTCGCGGACGTCGCGCGGGAGCACCCTTCGGTGCGCGAGGCGGTCGCGGTGGGGGTGAGACTGCCCGAGGTGTCGGACGACGAGATAAAGCTCAACGTTCTTCTCCACGGCGGAGCGGAGTTCGACCCGGTCGGGTTCTGCGAGTGGATGGCCGAGCGGGTGATGGTGGCCATGGTTCCCCGCTTCATAGAGGTCTACGGCGAGTTTCCGCTCACCTCCACGCAGAAGATAGCCGTTTCGGAGCTCAAGAAAATGTCCGCTTCGACCTGGGACAGGAACGACTCGGGCCTGGTTCTTCGCTCAAGGAAGTGACCCCGACACCGCCCAGACGAAGGCGGCGTAGACCAGAAGCGCGAACGCTCCCTGCTTTCTTCCGATGCGGCTTCTTTCTCCCCTGGCCCGCAGAATCGCGAGGGCCAGCAGAAGCGTGAGGCCCGCCATGAACCAGAACTGGGGGCGTTCGGCGAACATCTCCGCGCTCACGTCCATGGGCCGCGCGACCGCCACGAGACCCAGAAACGCGAGGTTGAAGAAGTTGCTCCCCACAATGTTTCCGACCACCACGTCCTGCTCCTTTCTCCACGCCGCGGCGAGCGAAGCGGCGAGTTCCGGAAGCGAGGTTCCGACCGCCACGACCGCCGCCCCTATGAAAATCTCGCTTATCCCGAGCGCCGCGGCGATTTCCATCGCCTCGCCCACTAGGACGGGGGCTCCGACGGCCAGAAGCGCGGCGCCGCCGACCGCGTAAAGAAGATGCCTCGCGACGCCGTCCGCCGTCGGGCGCGCGGAACCTTCGGTTTGTTCTCCGCCCCCTCCGCGGCGAAGAAGCAGGTAGGCGGCCAGAGGGGCGAGAAGCAGAGCCCCTTCCCATCTGTCCATGTGAAACCCGCTGCGGCCCAGCGCCAAGGCGAGCAGCGTGACCGCCAGCAGGAGCCCAAGCGGAGTCTTCTGCTCCTTCCACGCCGCGGCGGTCACCGCGACGGGACTTACGAGGACGGTGAGTCCGAAGATAAGTCCTATGTTGGCGACGTTGCTTCCGACCATGTTTCCGACCGCTATGTCGCTCGAACCCATGAAGGCGGCCGCCAGGCTGGCCAGCAGCTCGGGGACGGAGGTTCCGAGCGCCACAAGGGCGAATCCGACGAAAAACGACCCCAGTCCCAGAGACTTTCCGACGCCGACGGCGCCCCTGACGAGAAAGTCCCCTCCCTTCCAGAGCATCGCGAGGCTCGCGGCGAACAGCAGGAGGTCGAGGATTTCCATGAAGACTGGGTCGAAACGGGGCTTTTTCCGGCGGGTCCCCGGACCGGAGACTCTCCAGACGGCGCGCGGAAAAAAGCCGGGGTTTGCAATGAAGCGGCAATTGCCCTATACTTACCTTGATTTTTTCATTCCCGGCATTACGAACCGTTCAGGAGGTTACAGGAAATGCGACTATTATTCAAACCGCGCGAAGGCCGGTATCTGGGAAGCGGAGAGCTTCCCTTCGGCAACTTCGAGGACACTTCGCGATGGGAGCCGATAACCAGGAATCTGGAGAGGGGAGCGGAGGCGTTTCCCGAAAAGAGGATGTTCAGCGTCGGCGACCGCGACGGAAACATAACCGAGAGCTACACCTACGCGCAGACAAACGCGTGGGCCAACAGGGTGGCCAACGGACTCGTCTCGGATTTCGGGATAAAAAAGGGCGACAAGGTGGGCATGTACATGCTCAACTGCTCGGAGTACGTGGCGTCCATCATAGCCATACACAAGTGCGGGGCCGTGCAGGTTCCGATAAACAAGGACGAGAAGGGCGAGCGCCTAGCCTACGTGATCAACTACTCCGACATGAGGGCCCTGGTCATAGACAAGGGAAGCGTTTCGTTCGTGACCGAGATCGCAGAGAGCCTAGAGAACCTCGAGGTCATCTTCGTCACCGAGGACAGTCCCCCCAAGAAGATCGGAAAGATAAAGACCCTTCCCTTCTCGGAATTCGACGGGCACGACGAATCGAATCCCGGAATCGAGGTCTCGACCTCCGACATGGAGCGGTGCATGTTCACCTCCGGCACCACGGGCATGCCCAAGGGAGTGGCCCGCGACCACGGCGGAGTGGTGATGACGGTGCGCTCCTATCTCCAGCAGCAGGGAATAAGAAGCGACGACGTGCTGATGAGCATACTGTCGCTCGGTCACGCCAACGCCCAGGTGATGTGCCTTTTCAGCGCGATGGCGGCCGGGGCCACCGCGGTGTTCTTCCCCAGGTTCTCGGCGTCGAACTTCTGGAAGTGGGCCGCCGACTGCGGCGCGACCTGCGTCAACATGCTGGGAGCGGTCGCCGAGTACCTCTGGGCCGCCCCGCAGAGCGAGTGGGACTCGAAGCACGGCGTGAGGATAATGCTGGGCTCTCCCGCCCCGAGGAATCTCGACGAGTTCCAGAACAGGTTCGGGGTGAGGGTGATAGACGGCTACGGCTCCACGGAAATGGGCATGGTGCTGTGGAAGGACCCCGAAGACCACCGTCCCGGCTCCTCCGGCTTTCCGATGGAGGGATACCACGTGGAGCTCAGAAACCCCGAGGACTCCGACGGCGTCGTCCGGGCTTTCTGGGACCCGACCGACGACATCACTCCTCCCGACGACGCCAAGGGTCTTCTTTTCATAAAGCCCCTGGTTCCCCACACGACCCTCAACGAGTACTTCAAGGACGAGAGAAGGACCAACGAGGCGTTCGACGACGAGGGATTCTTCAACTCCGACGACATATTCGCCAAGGGCATAGACGGCAGGTTCTACTTCGTCGGAAGGTTCAGCCGCATCAGGGTTTCGGGGGAGAACGTCGACCCCGTGGCCGTGGCGGACGAGTCGATGCAGTACCCGGCCGTACAGGAGGCCATAGCGGTAGGCATAAGGCTTCCCAACGTTTCGGACGACGAGATAAAGCTCTGCGTGACGCTCAAGTCGGGCGAGGAGTTCGACCCAGTGGAGTACTGCAAGTGGATGGCCGAGCGGGTGATGGTGGCCATGGTTCCGAGGTTCATAGAGGTCTACGAGGACGGATTTCCCGTGACCGCCACGCAGAAGGTTAAGGTGGCGGAGATAAAGGAGATCACCGACGCGACCTGGGACAGGAACAAGTCGGGTCTCAAGTTCAGCGCGAGGAAGTGACGGCCTCCGGGCGTCCGTGAACGGGGAGACCGACAGGCGGATCATGCGTCTCGCCTTGGACGAGGCGAAAGAGGCCGGGCGCAAGGGAGAGGTTCCGGTGGGAGCCGTGGTGGTCGCGGGGGACGGTTCGGTTCTCTCTTCGGCGCACAACCTTCGGGAATCCTCCGCGGATTCGACCGCCCACGCCGAGATTCTGGCCCTGCGGAGCGCCTGCGCCGCGACGGGCGGCTGGAGACTCCCTGACGCCTCTCTTTACGTCACCCTCGAGCCCTGCGCCATGTGCATGGGAGCGGCGGTGAACGCGAGGATAAGGAGGGTGGTTTTCGGAGCGGAGGATCCCAGGGGCGGGGCGCTTGTGAGCAACTTCGGCGTCGGCGCGGGCGACGAGCTCAATCACAGGGTGGAGTTTTCGGGAGGAGTGCTGGGAGCCGAGTGCGCGGAGATTCTGGAGAGCTTTTTCAGGACGCTTCGCGACCGGCGGTCCTAGTCCCGCGGGCTCACCACGATTTTCTTCGCGTTTCCCCCGACGGGAACCGACTCGTACTTCACGTCGCTTATCTTCCTGAGCTCCGAGTAGGCCATCTTTCTTTCGTAGGACGACAGTCTCTCCAGCGTCTGCGGTTTGCCGCTCTCCCTGGCCTTTCTCGCCGCCTCGGCGACTTTCCTGCTCACGTCGCTCTCCCTCTTCCTGTCCCTTCGCCCGTCGACGCTTATGGAGACTCTCTTGGTCTTTCCTTCCTGGCTGTTTTTCGAGGAAATCCTTCCGACCACGTATTCGAGGGCCTTTATCGCCTCTCCGCCTTTTCCCACGAGGTGTCTTTTGTTCTCGGTCTGCGGGAGCTCGAGCGCTATCTTGTCCTCGGTCTCCGAGATCTTCGCTTTATGCGCGGAGGAGAACATGAAGCCCAGGATGGTCTCGAGGGCTCTTTTCGCCAGGACTCCCTTTTCGCTGAGTCCCTCGCTTTTCACCTCCACCCTGACTATGGCCTTCTTTCCGCCTATGCCGAGAAGACCCCTGGAGTCTTCCCTGATCACCTCGATCTCCACCTCGCTTTTGGAGACTCCGAGTTCCTCGCAGGCGTTCATCACCGCCTCGGAAATGGTTTTTCCTTCCTTTTCAATTACGTTGCACATCGTTAACTAACCTCCTTCTGGCGCCGGGACCTTTCGGTTGATGTAGAGCTGCTGACCGATGGAAAGGATGTTGCTTACCGTCCAGTAGAGTATCAGGCCGGACGGAAGGCCCCAGAACATTACTGTGAAAATTATCGGCATGAACTGCATGAGCTTCATCTGCAGTTCCATGGTTTCGCTCCCCGGAGACGTCATCGGGGTGAGACGCTGCGACAGGAACCACGACACTCCCATCGCTATGGGCAGTATCCGAAACGGCACTCCCGCCACGTCGAACAGGTGCTCGGGCTGGGAGAGGTCGGCCACCCAGAGAAACGAGCTGTGCCTGAGATCTATCGAATACAGAAGCGCGAAGTACAGCGCTATGAACACGGGAAACTGCACGAGCAGGGGAAGACATCCGCCCAGGCTGCTGAGCGGATTTATGTCGTTGCTCGAGTAAAGCTTCATCATCTCCGCCTGCTGGGTCGACTTGTCGTCCTTGTACTTTTCCTTGAGCGCGTCTATCTGCGGCTTGATCTTCTGCATCTTGTACTGCACGGCCTTCATCGACTTCATGCTCTTGACCGTCAGCGGAAGGAACACCAGCCTCAGCAGAAACGTGAGGACTATTATGGAAATCCCGTAGTTGCTGAAAAAGTTGTTCACGAACTTGAGCAGGTCGACGGCTATTTTCGTGAGCCCCCCGACGTAGCCGTAGTCGATCGACTTCTCAAGGCCGTATCCGGCCTCGCGCAGGTCGGATTCGTTTTTCGGGCCGAAATAGGATTTCCACGACACGCTGTAGGTTTTTCCCGCGGCGGTCCTCTGCTCGGGGTAGGAAAAGGAGGCTTCGGTGAGTCCCTTTCCGTCGAGCGGCTCCAGCGAAACGCTCTGGTCTCCTCCTATCTCGGGAAGAAAGGAGCTCAGGAAATACTTGTCCGAAAAGCCGAACCACGAGACCTCGCCTCCGAGCGTCTTCGGTTCCTTGAGGTTTTTCTTTATCCTCTCGACCTCGCCTCCGACCATGGCCACGAACTCGTAGAGACCCCTGGTGCCGTCCTCGTACACCGCGTTGGTCCAGTTGACGTAGACCTTCTGGCTTATCCGCCTGCCGGTCCCGTTCACGACCTCGAGCTTTTCCCCCACGAAGTACCTGTCGGGCAGAAAGGAGAGGGTCTTTCTTACCGACAGCCCGTCGTCCCTTTTCCACGCGAGGACCACGTCGAGTCCGTCGGGACCCACCTCGAGCTCCCCGTCCCCGCGGTAGGAAAACGGTATGAGCTCGGGCATCTTCTCGTTTCTGACCGCGAGCACGGCGTCGAACGAGTTTTTCCGCTCCCCGACCGCTTCGACCGGAAGGGAGTCCGGTTCCACGCTCTTTCTGTACCCGGCGAGCTTCCATCCAGTCACCTTTCCTCCCAGGGTGTCTATCTCGGCCGTGAAAAGCTTCGATTTCACTTTCACGGTCCTGGGCTCGTAGGAGGGTTCCACGCGCTCGAACCGGGGGGAAACGTCTCCTCCCGGGTCGGTTTCGGCCGAAGGCCCGGGCGCCTCGCTCCGCTCGGGCGCGCCGCGCCCGGCGTCCACTAGCTTTTCCTGCTCGCTTTTCCCGAAAAGCGCCGAGTAGGCGACTATGACGAGTACCGAAAGCGCCAGAAACAGGATGTAGTTTTTCTTGAGATCGCCGTTCATCTATTGTTTCTTGGGGTCCCGGCCGGGGATGCCGGGCGCTACCGCGGTTCCCGCAGGGCGCTCCCGTTCCCCGTTCCCCGAAGCGGCGCGTCGGGTGAAATCGAAACGCGAGAAATCATGAACCAGAATATACACGATATTTTCCGCCGGTAAACCGCTTTTCAGGCCGCCCGCCCGTCTCCGCTCCCGGGCTTCTTGCTCACCGGATCGTAGCCCCCCTCGCTGAGCGGACTGCACCTGAGTATTCTCCCCGCGGTCATCCAGGCGCCCCGAAGCGCGCCGTGCTCCCGCAGGGCCTCGATCGAGTAGGCCGAGCAGCTGGGCCAGAACCTGCAGGTCCGTGGAAGCAGGGGGGAGACGAGGTTCCGGTAAAGCCCGACGAGAAAGATCAGGAATCCGGCCGGCGCCGACCCCCTCACTCCAGTTCCTCCGCGAGCTTCGTTATTTCGGGGAGAAGTTCCCGGGACTTTTTTCGGGAAACGTCGTTTTTCACCACCACCACCACGTCGTTTGAGAAAAACGCCGCCTTGTTGTTCCTGAAAATCTCCCGAAGCATTCTTTTCATCCTGTTTCTCCTGACCGCGCTGGGCGACGCCTTCTTTCCCACGGAAACGCCCAGCCGGGGATGGCCGAGACCGTTCGGCTTCGAGTAGAGGACGAAGTTTTCCGAATGCGCGCGGGAGCCTTCCGAGAAGACGCTCCTGAAGCCTTTCTGATTTCTTATTCTGAATTTTTTCGGGAACGAGCCGTCGTCGGACGCCGGCGCTACTTTTTCCATCTCGCAACGGCGAGGCTGTGTCTCCCCTTGGCCGCTCTTCTCCTGAGCACGCTCCTTCCTCCCCTGGTCGCGAGCCTGGCGCGGAAGCCGTGCGTTCTCAGCCTCTTTTTCACGTGCGGTTGATAAGTCCTCTTCATCGCGAAGGGTCAAGATAACATGTAGCGGTTTTGAGGTCAAGCGGGCGTCGCGCGGCGGGAAAAGGCGGGCTGCGACGGTTCGGATTGACAACGGGCGGGTTGTCGTAAATAATTTACCGGCTGTCAGATTCCCGCGGTTTCGAGGTCCGGCGTTCGTTATGATTCTAGAAGGCGTGAAGCTCATGGTCGTCGGCATGGCGATCGTTTACGTTTTCCTCGTGGTGCTCATGCTCAGCGTGATTGTCTCCGCGAGGATTTTCAGGGACGACGCCCCGCCTCCGTCTTCGGGGGGCGCGGCCCCCGGCGGCTCCCGCGGAAGCGCAGTCGCGGTCATAGCCGCGGCCGTCGCCGCGTACCGGGCGAAAGGCGCGGGGGACGGCTGATCTCGAGATAACCGCGAAAGGTTTCGCAATGAAGAAGATTCTGTTTCAGGACACGTCCTTTCGGGACGGCTTCCAGTCGGTGTTCGGAGCCAGGGTTCTGACCGAGGACTTCATTCCGGCCGTCGAGGCGGCCAGGGAAGCCGGCATAACCCACTTCGAGGCGGGCGGAGGGGCGAGGTTCCAGAGCCTTTTTCTCTACTGCGGGGAATCGGCTTTCGACATGATGGACCGATTCCGCGAGGCCGCGGGACCGGACGCCAATCTCCAGACCCTGGCGCGGGGCATAAACGTCGTGGCGCTCTCCCAGCAGCCGCGGGACATGATAGACCTCCACGCCAGGATGTTCAAAAAGCACGGAATAACCCACATAAGAAACTTCGACGCGCTGAACGACGTGAGAAACCTCGAGTACTCGGGCCGGTGCATAACGGACGCGGGTCTTCACCACCAGGCCGTGGTGACCCTCATGGAGCTTCCCCCCGGCTGCGAGGGAGCGCACGACGTGGATTTCTACGTCGACAGGCTGAGAAAGATTCTCGACTCGGGACTTCCCTACGACTCCATATGCTTCAAGGACGCTTCCGGGACCTCGAACCCGAACAAGATCTACGAGACGCTGCGGGCCGCGAGAAAGCTCGTCGGGGAAAAGACGGTTCTCTGGATGCACACCCACGAAACGGCCGCCCAGGGAGTGAACCAGTACATGGCCGCCGTGAACGGCGGGTGCGACGGCATATGCGTCGCCAGAGCTCCCGTTTCGGGGGGAACTTCCCAGCCCGACCTCATATCCATGTGGAACGCTTTCAAGGGAACCGGCTACACGCTCGACGTGGACATAAGCAGGGTGCTGGAAGCCAATTCCGTGTTCAGGGAATGCATGTCCGGCTACTACTTCCCTCCCGAGGCGCTTCGGGTTTCCTCCGAGGTGCTGCTCTCGCCCATGCCCGGCGGGGCGCTCACGGCCAACACCATGATGATGAGGGACACCGGCACCCTCGATCTCTATCCCAGGGTGATAGAGGCCATGGGCGAGTGCGTCGCCAAGGGGGGCTTCGGAACCTCGGTCACCCCGGTTTCCCAGTTCTACTTCCAGCAGGCGTACGCGAACGTGACCCAGGGGCCGTGGGAGAAGATCACCGACGGCTACGGAAACATGGTGCTCGGCTACTTCGGCCGCACGCCCGTGGAACCCGATCCCGAGATCGTCGCCGTAGCCGAAAAGCAGATGGAAAAGCCCCGCTTCGAGGGCGACCCGCTCGACATACTCGAGCCCGGAATTCCCGAGGCCAGGGCCACTCTCGAGAAGGAAGGTCTCGAGGTCACGGACGAAAACATATTCATAGTCGGGGCGCTCGAGACCCCGGGCGGCAACAAGGGACTCGAGTTTCTCAAGGGAAATTTCTCCGTGAACGTCAGGATGAACGAGGAGAAGCAGCGTCCCGCGGGCCGCGGACCCGCCGCGAGCACCGCTTCGAGAGTGTCGGCCACGGGCGAGAGTTTCGTGATCACGGTCGACGGAAAAAGCCACAACGTGACGGTCAAGGAGGGAACTTCGGAGGTGCTGTCCGTGACCGAGGCCACGAGGGAGCCCGCCCCTGCGCCCGCGCCTTCGGGCGACGTGGTGGCGGTATCGGCGAGCGTGCCCGGCAACGTCTACAGGCTGGTAGCGGGAGTCGGCGACAAGGTCAGGGAAAACGAGACGCTCATACTGATAGAGGCCATGAAGATGGAAACGCCCGTCGCCTCTCCCTGCGACGGGGAAGTGGCGTCGATCGAGGTGGCCCAGGGAGACGTCGTGGAGGCGGGACAGCTGATCCTGACCATTCTTCCCTCCTGAACGCGAGCCGCGCGCATGAAGAAATTCGTTTTCCTATTCCTTCTGCTTTTCACGGCGTCGGAAGCCCTCGTGGTTTCCCCGGAGTGTCTCGCGGCCGCGCCGCCCGAGGAGGCCGCGGCGTCCGAGACCCCGGAGACGCAGTCTCTCCCCCCGCTGGCGGTGCTTATAAGAAACGTGGCGGAGAGCACGGGCATCTACGGGTTCATCGACGGAAACGCCGTCTCCTGGGTCGGCGGGCTCGGGATGTTCCTGATGATCCTGGTGGGCTTTCTGCTCCTCTACCTGGGAATCGCCAAGAAGTTCGAACCCCTGCTCCTGGTCACCATAGCCTTCGGGTGCATATTCTCGAACATTCCGCTTGCCGGAATAAACGATCCCGGGGGGATAATCCACCACATATACGAAATCGGAATAAAGACGGGCGTCTTTCCGCTTCTCATATTCATGGGCGTGGGGGCTCTCACGGACTTCGGTCCGCTTCTGGCCAATCCCAAGACCGTTCTTCTGGGCGGAGCGGCGCAGTTCGGCATATTCTCCACCCTCATCGGGGCGCTCGTGCTGACGCGCTACGTTCCCGGAATCGACTTCTCGATAAGCGACGCTGCCTCCATAGGGATCATAGGGGGAGCCGACGGTCCGACGGCCATCTATCTCTCCTCCCAGCTCTCCCCCAGGCTTCTGGGGGCGATTTCCGTGGCGGCCTATTCCTACATGGCGCTCGTGCCGATAATCCAGCCCCCGATAATGAAGGCCCTCACCACCTCGGAGGAAAGGAAGATAAGGATGAAGCAGCTTCGCCCCGTGGCCAGAAAAGAGAAGATAATGTTTCCCCTCATCGCGCTCACTCTCTGCGTCCTTCTCCTTCCTTCCGCCGCTCCGCTCATAGGGTTTTTCATGTTCGGCAACCTGATGAGGGAATGCGGAGTGGTCGACAGGCTTTCGGACACCACCCGAAACGCCCTCATAAACATCGTCACCATATTTCTGGGTCTCGGGGTGGGGTCCCAGCTTTCGGCCTCGGAGTTTCTTTCGCTGGAGACCCTGGGAATTCTCCTTCTCGGAATCGTGGCCTTCTGCATAGGAACGGCCGCCGGGGTGCTCATGGCCAAGCTCATGAACCTTTTCTCGGAGACGAAGATCAACCCGCTAATAGGTTCGGCGGGAGTCTCCGCGGTGCCGATGGCCGCCCGGGTCTCCCAGGACATGGGAGCGAAGGAGGACCCTCAGAACGTGCTTCTGATGCACGCCATGGGTCCCAACGTGGCGGGTGTGGTCGGCTCGGCCGTGGCGGCCGGCATGCTGCTGGCGGTCTTCCAGTAGGCTACGGGGAGGGGCAGTCGCGCCGCGGTCGCGAGACCTGTTCGGCTTCGGCGACGGGAACCTCTTCCCGGTTCCTGACTTCCACGAGCTCTCTCGATCTTCCGCCCTCGCCGTCATAGGTGTAGACGGCGTAGTATCCGTCCGTCACGTTTCCCGTTTCTCCGTTGAGCTCGAGAGGGCCGGAAAGCCCGTCGTAGTCGATGTCGTCGTTGGACGCGTCTTCGTCGGTCAGCAGTCCCGCGCACTGCGCGTAGCTTGTGCACTTGGTTCCTTCCTTGGTGACGTTCGCGACCTCGGAGGCGTATCGCGAGGGGTCGGTGCTTCCCGCCGCCAGGGTGGCGAGCGCCATCACGACCACCGCGTCGTACGCGTAGGCGACGTAATGAAGCGTCTCTTCGGATTCCTCCACCTCGCCGAAGCGGCATTCAAAGTCCGTTATTCTCTTCTGGGGGTTGGAATGCGGATACGCGATCACTCCCGTGAAACCCTCGAGACGGGCCTTGACTTCGGCTGAATCGGCGTCTTCGCCCTCTCCGGCGATGAACTGGTTCAGATGTTCGCTGAACGTGAGGCCGTTGCTCATGTAGTATTTCACGTTTGTTGGAACGACGGTCGATTCCCGAAGATATTTTATGATTCTTCCGTCGGTCAGATAGGCCGCGATTATTATGGAGTCCACGTTCCGGATTCCCGAAGTCCCGTCCACGACATCCGCGACCTGCCGCGCCATCGCGTCCGTTATCATGACCCCGGGGCGGTTTTCGATGGTGATCGGAACGCTTACTGGGTCCGGACGTTCAAGCTCCTCAAGATACCGTTCTACATGCTTTTTGATGTCCCGCCCGTACTCGTCGTCGCGATGAAGTATCAGAACCTTGCCCAAAGCTCTTTTCGCGAGAATTTCCGCCTGGTAGTCGTTGTGCGGAAGCGTTCTGAAAAAGTAGCGTTGTCCGGATTCCTTGCGGTTGAGGTCGCTTATGCTGTCGGAGTTTACCGAAGGCGAAATGGTGACCAGGCCGTTGTCGGTCACGAATCTGAAAGACGCGACGCTCGTGACGGAAGTCGTGGGTCCCACAAGCCCCTTGACGCCCTTGTCCACAAGCTCCCGCAGGCTGTCCGCCGGCTGCTTCCCCTCGAAGAAAAGCGCCCTGTCGATGTCGACTTCCTCAAACGCCACGTTTCCGCCCGCGGCGTTTATGTCCGCCGCGGCGAACTTCGCGGCGCGGCGCATCTCCTTGAAATGGGATAGGCTGTCGAATACCGAAAGTCCTATGAGAAACGGCTCGTCGTCATCGCCCCCCCCCCTCTCGCAGGCCGCGAGTCCGAGACCCAGCAGGGCCGCGGCGACGACGGAAAGAATAGTCGTCCTCATCGCTTTGCCCGCTCCCGACAGCGTGGCGAACCTCGTTTTGTCAGTTGTTCGTTTCATGGTTGGTCCTCCTTGTCGCGTGAACGCGCGAAAGGTTTTCGCGCGGCATGCTCTCTTCGTTTATCACTGGATTTTCGGCTGTTTCCAATAAAGAATGTCCATTTTTCCGCCGGCGGGAAGGACGGCCGTTTTCGGGAGCCTATCGGTTTGGACATTCCCGAAGGGGCCGTTCGGGCCTTTCGTGGGCTGGAATTAACGGTCTAAGTTTCCCGTTTTTAACCTCCTCGAAGTCTCTCGTCCTGCCGCTCCTGCCGTCGCCGTCTATCGTGCCGTCGTATGTGTATACGGCGTAAAACGCGTCCGTCACGTTTCCGGTGTTCTCGTTGAGATCTATCGGTCCCGAAAGCCCCTCGTAGTCGATGTCGTCGTTCGAGGAGTCCGCGTCGGTTAGAAGCCCGCGGCATTCGGCGTAGCTTTCGCACTTGGTTCCTTCCCTGGTGACGTTCGCGACCTCGCGGACGTACCGCGAGGGGTCGGTGCTTCCCGCCGCCAAGGCGGCCAGCGCCATCACGACCACGGCGTCGTAGGTGTAGGTGGCGTAATGAAGATCCTGTTCGGGGTCTTCTATGTCGTGGGGAAAGCGGCATTCGAAATCTCTCAGGTGTTCCAGCGCCTGCTCCGCGTGGAAGGTCGAATGCGGGAAAGGAATCACTCCCTTGAATCCCTCGAGAAGCGCCGCCGCGTCCTCCGCGTCTTCGTCCTCCTTTTTCATGACCTGATGCAGGCGCTGGCTGAGCGCGAGCGTTTCGGGAATGTAGTATTTCGGGTTTTCCGGAAGCGCGGACGAATCCAGCATGTGCCTCATCACCTTCGCGTCCGGCAGATACATGAGGAATATTACGGAATCGGCGTCGCGGATTTCGGAGATTCCTGAGTCCCTCTCGAACTCGCGGACCACCTCGCGCGCGCCCTCGTCCGTGCCCGCCTGTTGCCTGCTGAAGGCCGGAAGCGCCACGCTCGCGACCTGACGGCTGTTTCCGAGCCACCCCTCGAAGTGTTCTTTGATGTCCCGCCCCCATTCGTCGTCGCGGTAAATTATCGCGACTTTGCCGCCTTCGGCATCTTTGACGATGTCCGCGAGAACTTCCGCCTGATAGTCGTTGTGGGGAAGCGTCCTGAAGAAGTAGTGCTGTCCTTCGCGATCCTCGTTGAGGTCGGTCAGTTCGTCGGAACTTGCTCCGGGCGCGATGGTGACCAGTCTGTTTTCGGTTATGAAGTCGAAAATCGTTTCGCTCGCGGAGGAAGTTGTGGGAATCAGACCCCTGACGCCCCTGTCCAGAAGTTCCCGCACAAGGTTTTCAGGGCTCGCGTTGTCGCGATTGAATACCAGTTCGTTGTCGAGCTTGGAGTCGACCAGCGCCACGTTTCCGCCCGCCCCGTTTATGTCCGCCACGGCGAAGTTGGCCGCGTTGCGCATCTGCCTGAAAGCCGGAACGTCGAGAACCGAAAGTCCTATGAGAAACGGCTCGTCGTCATCGCCGCCGCAGCCGGCCGAGAATCCGAAACCCAGAAGAATTGCGGCGATGAGGGAAAGAAACGCCGTTTTCGCCGCTTTGCCCGTGCGCGGTACGCGGGAAAAGCCCGGTCGCCCAAACTGTGTTTTCATCGTAATACCCCCCCCCCTATCGGTAAATTTCCACGTACGAGAATTACGCATTGTGACCAGCATGAACCGCAAGAATACCTGATTTCTCCCGCGAGGGCATCCTTGCATCAGGAGTTTGTAAGTAGTAAAACAAAATGTCCGGTCTTTAAAATTAGTTAGTTGTCCGGTTTTCGGAAGAGTGCGCTACGGGGCCGGAGTCGCATCGTTGAGCCCGGGGATTTCAAACACGCGGGCGGTCCTTCCTCCCTCGGCGTCGTAGGTCCAGAGCGCGTAGAACCCTCGGGATATGTTTCCGTTTCCGTCAAGGTCTATCGGTCCCGAAAGCCCCTCGTAGTCGATGTCGTCGTTCGACGGGTCGCCGTCGGCCAGAAGCCCGCGGCATTCGGCGTAGCTTCGGCACTTCGTTCCTCCCCCCGTGACGTTCGCGACCTCGGAGACGTACCGCGAGGGGTCCGTGCTTTCGGCGGCCAGGGCGGCGAGCGCCATCACGACCACCGCGTCGTAGGTGTGGGCGGTGAAGATCAGGGACGGAATCTCGTTTCTGTCGAAGCGGCTCTCGAACTCCGCGTTTCTTCGCGGAGGATCGGCCAGCGGGTAGGAACTCGTTCCCGAAAAACCCGCGACGGCGGAAGGGTCCTCCGCGTCCACCCGCGCGGCCATGTCCTCTCCCGTGAGACCGTCGGAGACGAAGTACCGGGCCGTCCCTGGGACGGCGGGCGAGTCGAGCAGTCCCTTTATTATCCCCGCCCCCTCCCTGAAGGTGATCATGACTATGGAGTCGAAGCCGCGGATTGCGGGAAGGGCCTCCGCCCGGCCGACCACGTCCCGGGTTCTCGAAACCGCGTCCCGGTCGGTGTGTCCGTATTCCTCGTATTCGAGGACCTCGGGCGCGGGGCCGCCCGCGGCCTTCAGCTCGGCCGCGACCAGTTCCGCGAGCTTGCGCCCGTAGTTGTCGCCCCTGTGGATTATGAGAACGTCGCCCCGGACCTGGTTCGCGAGGATTTTCGCCTGGAAGGTGTCGGGAGGAATGGTCCTGGAGAAAAACCGCCGCTTTCCGGCTCTCGCGAGCCCGGCGTTGTTTTCGGTCAGCGACACGGAAGTCGCGAGCGGCGAGACCGCCACCATCTCGCTTTGCGTGAGAAAGTCGAAAATTTCCTCTATGGAGGAGGAATCAGAAGGCCCGACCACCCCGGACACCCCCGCGCTCACGAGGGTTCTCGCGGCGGCGGGCGACACTCCGCCGTCGCCCCGGACGATCCTGACGTTTCCCCCCGCGGCGTTTATGTCGTCTCTGGCCAGCTCCGCCGCCCTGGTGAGCGCGGCGTCGAGCTGCGGGTCGGCTTCGAGCGGAAGCAGCAGTCCCACGCAGAAGGCGTCGTCGCAGGGGGACTGACCGGACATGGAGCCGCCGCTTCCGCCGCAACCCGCCAGGAAGAACAGAACCGCGAGCGCCGCCGCCGTTTTCGGAAACGCCGTCTTCATGACGATTCTTTCTACTGTCGGGGGCACTTCGCGGCGACGTCCGCTTCGTTTAACTCGTTGTCGAGCGTCCGGCTGGGTTCGACCACCATTCCCGTGGAGTCGTACGTCTTGACGACGAAGTATCCTATGGCCGGGTCTCCGTTTTCCTTAAGCTCGATCCGCCCCGTGCGTCCGCAGTAGTTGATGTCGTCGTTGGACGCGTCGTCGTCGGTCAGCAGTCCCGCGCACTGCGCGTAGCTCGTGCAAAGAGTTCCCTCTTTGGTCACGTTCGCCATCTGGGAAACGTATTCTTCGGGGTCCGTGCTTTTCGCGGCCAGGGCGGCGAGCGCCATCACGACCACCGCGTCGTAGGCTTCGTCTCCGTATCCCTCTTCGGGGCTGGAGACGACGAAGCCCTCTACCGCGGCCGGGTCTTCGGGGGACACAAGCTTCGCAAAATTCTCGAGTCCTTCGCCTCCCAATCCGGCGACGTGATACTTCGCGTCGTCCGGAACCGCGTCGGACTTCAGCATTTCGTTTATTATCTTTCCTCCCTCGTCGAACACGATCATGATTATGAAATCCACATCGGCGAGCCCGGAGACCGCTTCGACGTCTTCAACCACGGCCCGGGCCTCCGCGTTCGTGCCGGGGCCGTCCGTACCGTATGGTTGGGCCTCACCGTATGGTTCGTAGGCCACCGTTTCCACCTCGGGTGCCCGCGCGCGCTTTCTCATTTCGGACTGAATGCCGTTTTTCAGATCGACTCCGAAAGCATCGTCGCGGTAGACTATCAGGACTTTTCGGGTCGAGGTTCCCACCTCACCCGCTATTATCTTGGCCCACAGGTCGTTGGACGGCACCGTTCTGAAGAAGAAACGGTTCCCCGACCCGGCCATCATGTTGCGGTCGGCCAGGGAAGAAGAAGAGGCCGTGGGCGAAACCGTAACGATCCTTTCCCGCGTCAGAAAGTCGAAGAAATTCCCGTAGTTTCTAGAAGCGTAGGGCAATTCGAACGAGGAGGAATACGTCGGTCCGATCAGGCCCCTGGCTCCTCTGGCGACGAGACCCCTGGCGGAGTCGAGGGTCGCCTCCACCGGGGTTTTGCCCTGCACGCCTTCCCTGCCGTCCAGAAGCGCCACGTTTCCGAAGAATTCGTCTATGCCGGCGGCGTTTATGTCGTTTTCGGCTTCACGTGCGGCCCTAGACAGCGGCATTGCCCAAGAAGGGTCGTCGACGGTCGGAAACAGCGTTCCTATGCAGAAAGCGTCGTCGCAGACGTTGTCGTTGTTTCCGCAGGCCGACAGAAGAGCAAGACCCAGAACCGCGAACACGATCGGAATGACCGTTTTTGTCGTTTTCATGCCAGAATGCCTCCCGTATGGCGAATTATTCGGACAGCGGCCTCTCGGTCGGGGCTCGCCGGCCAGAACGTGAAAACAGTATGACTGACGCGGAAGAACATGTCACCGTCCGGGACGGTCGCGCCTGCGCGTCGCGCCGCCGTAAAACGGACCGGGTCCCTCCACGATCAGCTGAAACGCTCTATCCAGGCCGCCGGCGCGGGACGCCCGAACGAAGCTATAGTTTCCACGAACAAGGTTTACGCCGCCCATCAGCATTTCGGATCGTCGGGAGACGACCCGCGGCACAACATCCCCGCGCGCCCCTTCCTGGTCCTGTTCCCTGAATACGAAGAAGAGATAATCGACATCCTCACGGATTATCTCGTGGGGACCAAGTAACGCCGACGTTAGTTACGCGGCTCCAGCTAACATTTTAGAGGGATTTTGTTACTCCGCGTCGGCTTCCAGCTCAGCGATTTCTCTGTCCAGCTCCGCGATTCTCGCGTCCGCGTCTGCGATTTCCGCGTCCAGTTTAGCGATTTCCGCTTTTCTCTCCGCGGGCGTAGGGCCGGTCTCTTTCTCCTGATAAGGCACCGGCCAGCCGCTGAACCACGTCCATTTATTGAAGCTCTTCGGCGTCCACGTACGAGGCTTCGCGGGGTCCTGGAAAGGCGTGCCGTCGGGGCGGTAAGACAAGCCGAGTTCCTTCTCGATTTTCTTGAGCATTTTCGGCGGAGCTTCCGCTTTCAGCCTCTCCATCAGGCCGCGGGGATTATGCTCGTCCGCCGCCCATGGAATATGAAGAGTGTCGCAAGCGCCGGAGAGCTTGAAGACCAGAAACTTCTCGTCAGGATCGGTCGGGTGTTTCACGCCCGGGGGGTGTATTTGTCTGATTTTTTTCTTCATGTCGGGAACTCTAACCTGGGGTGACATACTTTGTAGTACGCCCTTGAGGTCCGGAACTTCCTGCCGTCGCTTCTGAATCCCTCGAGCCGAGAGTCGTCGTCTCCTGCCCGTTTCAGGCATTTCTTTCTCAGCCTCACCACGACCGGTTTTCCGTAATTCTTTCTCATCGTCCTTTTCCTTCGGAGGCGGCCCGGCGGCCGCCCCCGCTTTTCGCGCTCCGCGGACTCAGGTCTTCAGGAAAGCGCTCGCGTGCGCTATGCTTTCATCGAGAATCAGCGCCTGGCCGCTCATCGTTCCGTCCGTAGTGCGGTGCTCCGTTCCGAGTCCGACTCCCGGCCGGCTCTCCGACGGCATGGAGGCGAACCGCCTGATCGCCCAGAGCGCGGCGTCGGAAGACGGACCGGCCGGCTTTTGCGGAACTTCCAGCAGATGCGGGCGGACAAGCCGGCTCCAGTGAGCCGCGAGCAGGCTTTCAGAACCGAACAGCTCGACCGACCTCACCCACCCTCCGTGCGTGACCACGAATCCGCACTGGCCGGGAAGCGGGCCCATTGCCTCCAGTTCCTCCGCGGCGGAGAACCTGGAACGGTCCCGCCGGTAGATGTCGTCGAGGTCCGCCGCGGCCGCGGTCTCGGACCTTACGTCGAGTACGTGAAGAGCCTTGTCCACCTCGTCCCAGACCGCGTCCTGGTCGCTTCTGCGGCTTCCTTCTTCGCTAAAAGCCAGGTTCACGGTTTCCTGCTGCCTCGCGCGCACGTTTCGGGGAGCGTACGAAGGACTCCTCTCGTACTCGCGGCGTCTTCCCCAGCGTTCTCTCTCGAGGCACGAGACGGGAATCTCGAGATCGGTTCCCGCCCCGACCAGCAGGGAAACGTTCGACGCCCTGTTCTGGTCGCCTCCGACGAAATGCTCGCCCTCCACGAGGAGTATCGGCTTGTCCGTGGGATTTTTCGCCCGAAGCGTCGGCACCGTCGCCTTTTCAAGCTCCTCGACCACGAGCCCGGACTCCGGGCCGGTCGAGATCTCGGGCAGTTCGTTGTTTCTCAGGTAGACCGGAAAGAACGAAACGCCCAGGCGGGTCACGGGAAAGCCGACCGAAGCGTTTTCAAGATTGGAAATGTTCATAAGTCTCCTCCTTTGCGGGGGCGTTTTCTTTCGCCTCCCTTATAAATTGTAAGATAGATAATATCTAATTTACAATTAATATAAAACATATTGTATTTTTGTCAACATCACGCTAGAATTTTTTGTCATGAGCGAGGATTTTCTTTCGAAATACGATTCCCGGGACTTTCCTCCCGTGGCCGTCACGGTGGACATGGTCGTGTTCACGCTTCGCGGGGAGGAGCTTCGCGTACTGCTGATCAGGCGCGGGGGCGAACCGTTTCTGGGAGCCTGGGCGCTTCCGGGCGGCTTCGTAATGCCCAAAGAGAACCTGGACGCCGCCGCGGCGAGAGAACTTGAGGAGGAAACCGGCATCACGTCGCAGGACGCGTATCTGGAGCAGTTGGGCAGTTACGGGGAGCCCGGCCGGGACCCGCGCATGCGGGTGGTCACGGTCGCGTACTGGGCGATCTGCCCGAAACTCCCCGACCCGAAGGCGGGAAGCGACGCGGCTTCCGCGGAGCTGGTTCCCGTGTCGGCGGTCGAACGGGGGGGACTCGCCCTCGCGTTCGACCACCGCGACATACTCCTGGACGCCCTGGAAAGGATGAGGGACAAGCTCGAGTATCCCTACGTCGCCGCCAGGTTCTGCCCTCCGCAGTTCACCATAAGCGAGCTTCGCAAGGTGTACGAGGCGGTGTGGGACACAAGTCTCGACAAGGGGAATTTTCAGCGAGCGGTCAGGGAAAACGACGCGTTTCTAAGCCTCGGCTCGGCCAGGAAAATCGCTTCGGGACCCGCGGGCGGACGCCCCGCGTCGCTCTGGTCCGTCCGCGAACCCGACCGTTACGGCGAGGCCGCCGATTTAAACTGGCGGCAGGGTGTTGTGCCGTCGGATGATGACGAGCATTTTAATGTGCTGCATTTCGTGCCCCCTGACTATCCAACGAGATTAGAAGCGGACTCTCCTTTGCAGAGCAAGGCTCCGCTGGAGATCCGAAAGACCAAGAAGCTTCGGCGGCGGGGGAGAAAAGCCCCCGCCCGGCGCAAGTAGCGTCGCGCTACTGCGCGCATCTCTGCACCCGCGACAGTTCGGGCGCCTCCACCTCTTCAAGCTCGAAGTTGAACACCTGCGCCGTGCGGCATTTCTCCCCGTCGTAGGTGTATACGGCGTAGTATCCTTCCGTTACGTCTCCGTACTCGTCGAAATCTATCGGTCCCGAAAGTCCCTGGTAGTCGATGTCGACTCCGCCGTTCAGCAGGCTCGCGCACACCGCGTAGGTTCTGCACTTGGTTCCTCCCTTCGTGACGTTTTCCATCTCGGAAACGTACACCGCGGGGTCGGCGCTTCCGGCCGCCAGGGCCGCCAGCGCTATCGTCACGACCGCGTCGTAGATGTGCGTCGTGTACTCCAGGGAGGGAATTTCGTTTTCGTCGAACAGGTTCTGGAACCTGATGTCCCTTTCAAGGGGGTCGGAGTGCTCGTACGGGGTGGTCGCCTTGAAGCCGTCCACTTTGGAGGGATCGTCTTCGTCCACCCACTCGTAGAGGTTCTTGGCCGCGAGTCCGTCCGCCACGTAGTACTGGGCCCCGTCGGGAATGTCGTCGGAGTCGAGCATTCTGTTTATTATTCTCCCTCCTTCCTCGAAGACGATCATGACTATGGAATCCACCTCGTCGAGTCCGGAGACCGCTTCGACGTCCGCGACCACGGCCCGGGCCTTCTCGTCCGCGTCGTCATCGTTCCAGTCATACTCGTCGTACGGCACGGTCTTCGGCGCGGGACGTCCCGCGGCTCGCATGTTGGCGGCGACCTGGCTCTGGAGATTGCTGCCCCAGGGGTCGTCGCGGTAGACTATCAGAACGTCGCCCGTCGCCCGGCCCGCGATTACCCTCGACTGGTTTTTGTCCGAGGGAGCGGTCCTGAAGAAGTAGTGCGGCTTTCCGTCGTCGACGAGCTCCTTGTTTCTTTCCGTCAGGTGATCGGAGGTGGCCGAATGCGAAACGGTGACCAGCTTGTTTTCGTTCACGAAGTCGAAAATCTCCACCGACCTCGAGGAATACGCGGGTCCGACTATGCCGTTTACCCCCATGCTCTTGAAGTTCCTCGCCGACTGGAGAGCCGCGGCGTTGCTGGAGTGGTCTCCCTCGACGAACGTCAAGTTGCCGTCCGCCGTGTTGATGGCGATGCGGGCGAATTCCGCGGCCCGTCTCGTGGGCTTGCCGAAGTTGCCGTCCGCGGCCGGAAGCAGCAGTCCTATGGTGAGCGCCGGGCCCGGCCGCGCGTCGTTCGCGACGACCCTCGCCGGATTGGAGTCGTCGCTGCAGCCCGCGGAGAGAGCGAGGGAGAAAAACGCGGCCGCTACGACCGAAAAAAGAGATCTTGAAACTTTCATGGTGAAACCTCCTGCTTGATTCGCGAAGTTCTGATTACCGCCCCGGCGACCGGCGCGGAGTCCGGCGGGCGCGAAAGCGGGCGCGCCCGAAACCGACCGCAACAATTATACTTCAGGAGCGAAGCGAAATCAAAATGCGGGGAGGGAGGGCGGTCCCTGCGTCTTGACAGTCCCCCGGCGGAAGTTAGATTAAGTGGCGAATTGAGAGATTTTCTCATTTAAGGAGCGTCATGCTCAAAGATTTCGAGTGTGTGGAGGAGTCCTACGCGAAGGAGGTTCTTCGGCAAAGGGGACTCAGGTCCACCTCGCAGCGCCTGGCCGTGATTCACGTTCTGCACGAAAGCGGAAGGTCCCTTTCGGTGGGCGAGATACACGACGGGGTGCGGGACATTCTCGGCGGAACGGGACTCGCCACCATATACAGGACGCTCGAGACGTTCGAGAGCCTGGGAGTGGTGAGGCGGCTTCATTTCCCGGACGGCGAGAGCGGCTACGCGTTTTCCCGGGCCGGGCACGCCCACCACATGGTGTGCCTCACGTGCAGGGGAGTTTTCGACTTCCCCGGGTGTCCTGTGGAGAGCTTCGACCTGGCCCCGCTGGAGAGGACGGGTTTTCGGGTGGAGGATCATTCCGTGCAGTTCTTCGGACGGTGCGGGGGCTGCGGGGAGGCCGCGCGGTGAGCCAGCTCAGGCTTCAGAGACTGACCGACTACGCGTCGATGTCGCTTGCGGGCATCTGCGCCGTTCACTGCTTTCTCACTCCCGTCGCCCTGATACTGTTTCCCGTGATGGGCTCCGCGTTTCTGTTCAGGGAGATTTTTCACGAACTCATGCTTCTGGTGGTCATTCCCTCGAGCACCGCGGCCATGTTCCTGGGATGCCGCCGTCACAAGGACGTGTACGTCGCCTTTCTGGGCGTCTGCGGCCTGTGCCTCCTGGTCGCCGGGGCTTTCGGCGCCGAAGGCTACCTCGAGACCGCTCTCACCCTGGCGGGAGTTTTCGTCATGCTGTTCGGCCACGCGCGCAACTTCCGGCTCTGCGGCAGGGACGGTTGCCGGCACTGACTCGTACGCGTCTTGCTTCTTTTTCTGATTAAAGTCCGGCGGTCCCCGCGTCTTGACAGTCCCCCGGCGGAAGTTAGATTAAGTGGCGAATTGAGAGATTTTCTCATTTAAGGAACGTCATGCTCAAAGATTTCGAGTGCGTGGAGGAGTCCTACGCGAAGGAGGTTCTTCGGGAAAGGGGACTCAGGTCCACCTCGCAGCGCCTGGCGGTGATTCACGTTCTGCACGAAAGCGGAAGGTCCCTTTCGGTGGGCGAGATACACGACGGGGTGCGGGACATTCTCGGCGGGACGGGACTCGCCACCATATACAGGACGCTCGAGACGTTCGAGAGCCTTGGGGTGGTGAGGCGCCTTCATTTCCCGGACGGCGAGAGCGGCTACGCGTTTTCCCGGGCTGGGCACGCCCACCACATGGTGTGCCTCACGTGCAGGGGAGTTTTCGACTTCCCCGGGTGTCCGGTGGAGAGCTTCGACCTGGCCCCGCTGGAGAGGACGGGTTTTCGGGTGGAGGATCATTCCGTGCAGTTCTTCGGACGGTGCGGGGGCTGCGGGGAGGCCGCGCGGTGAGCCAGATCAGGCTTCAGAGACTGACCGACTACGCGTCGATGTCGCTTGCGGGCGTCTGCGCCGTTCACTGCCTGCTCGCTCCCGTCGCCCTGATACTGTTTCCCGTGATGGGCTCCGCGTTTCTGTTCAGTGAGTTTTTTCACGAACTCATGGTTCTGGTGGTCATTCCCTCGAGCTTCGTGGCCATGTTCCTGGGATGCCGCCGTCACAAGGACGTGTACGTCGCCTTTCTGGGCGTCTGCGGCCTGTGCCTCCTGGTCGTCGGGGCTTTCGGCGCCGAAGGCTACCTCGAGACCGCTTTCACCCTGGCGGGAGCTTTCGTCATGGTGTTCGGCCACGCGCGCAACTTCTGGCTCTGCGGCAGGGACGGTTGCCGGTGCGACAGGGACGGTTGCCGGTACTGACTCGTATGTGTCTACTGACTCGTATGTGTCTTGCTTCTTTTTCCGGTCGTCGCGGCTAAAGTCCGGCGGCCTCAGATACAAGGTCGTTCTCGAAAATCCGCCGTCTTCCGCGTTCCCGGGCGCCCCGCTTCGGGAAAAACCCTCCGGTTCTGGAATCTCTGGCGGTTTCATGATAACATATACAAGTAGCATGGTCTTTCATGTTGATGTGCCGATACGGCATTTCGGGTTTTGAAACTTGGTCGGGAGGAGATTCGGTTATGAAGAGGCTGTTTGACTTTTTTCGGGTAAGAGGGGGGGGTCTGGTTGCGTCGCGGAGCGCCCTCGGTGTTTTCGCCGCGGCGGCGGGTCTGGCGGGACTGCTGGTTCTCATGTCGTGCAGCGATGAGGAAGAGGAGAGGGAAAGAATCGGAAGGGTCATAAGCGTTGAGTGCGGACCTCCCGAGGAGGGGGCGGGGGAGGAACAGCACGTCGACTTGTACTTTCTCACCGAGGACCGGCACGGCGTCCTCTCCTGCGCCGGTCTCAACATGGTGCTGGATGTTGGAGAGGGGCGGGCTTCCAATCAGCAGCAGGCTTCCATGAGACTGAATGTGCGTTTGCCGAATGGAGAAATTTTTTCGCCCTACGAGATAGAAGGATGGAGGGCGCAGAACCGGCACGGGGACGACACGTGCGGCAGGAGAATTTACGCGTTCACCCAGCATTTTCAGGGGCAAGACGGCACTGTAAGGTCTCCCGGCGTGTATTACGTGGAGGAGCACCCGGACGTCATTGAAAGCGACGCGGAGGACAAAGACGAGTTTGTAGGTTTCTGGGTCGGTACGCCGGACGAGTTTGACTCGCAGACCAACGAGGGGCTGCTCTGTCCGACCTACATGAAGATGGATCCCGGCAACCGGAACACGCCGGGGGGCGACCTTGACCAGGTGAACCTTCGCATTCCCTGCACGGAAGAGGTCAGGACGAAGATGAACGGCAGGGATTCCTGCCTGCTGGTTAACGACTTCGGATTTCCGGAGCACAGAACCCTCAGGTTCGACTGGGACGCCGCGTTGGCTCCCTCCGAGTCCCAGTAGGCGGACAGGTACGCGGAAAGGAAAGTCGCGCGGGGAAGCGTGCCGGCCGGGACGGGGAGCGAGGTTCGTTCCGGCTCCGGCCGACGCGAGGGGGAATTTCGCCGGTCCTCTTGAAAACCGTTTCTCTTTAGTGGATAATGATCCTTTGCTTTTTCCGGAGGACGCAATGGGAAAGTCGCTCAACAGGGTGCTGGTGAGGATGAAGAGCACGGAGAGCCCCTACATGTACTACACCAGGAAGAACAAGACGAACTCTCCCGACCGCCTGGAGCTCAGGAAGTACGACCCCGTGCTGCGAAAGCACGTTCTGTTCAAGGAGACCAAGTAGCCGTGGCCCGCAGATGCGCCATAACGGGCAAGAAGCCTCTTTTCGGAAATCACGTCTCGCACGCGAACAACCACGTGAAGAGACGCCAGAATCCGAACCTGCACTGGAAGAGGATATACGTTCCGGAGCTCGACAGGCACGTGAGAGTGAGGATTTCCGCCCGCGCGCTCCGCACCGTCACCAAGAAGGGACTCCTCTCCTATCTCAGGGACGAGGGACTCGCCCTCAAAGACGTCGCAAGGTAGCCTGCCCTATACCCCCAGCCAGGAAATGACGACGGGAACCGCGAAAAGGGAAACCACGGTTCCCGCCACGATTATCGACGCCACGGTTTCGGAATCCCTTCCGTATTTTTCCGCCAGAACGAAGTTGAACACCGCCGGAGGCATCGCGCATTCGAGGATCACCACCTTGGCCTCGACTCCTTCCAGGCCGAACGCCCCCGCGAAAAACGCTCCCAGGAAAACCCCCAGGAATATCCTCGCCGAACCGAAGAGAAACGAGGTCCAGAGTCTGGAGAGCTTCATCTCCGAGAGCTTGTAGCCCAGGGAAAACAGCATGGCCGGAATGGTGACCTGCCCGAGCAGGTCCACGGGTCTTTCCACCACGACGGGCATCTGCCAGCCCGAGGCGCTTATCGCGACGCCCGCGACCGTGGCGTATATGAGGGGAAGCCTGAATATCTCCCGGAAGTCCTTTCGGGAGTCGAGGATCATTATTCCCGCCGTGTAGTGAAGCAGCATCATGGAGACGACGCACAGTATGGCGATGTTGAACCCGTGGGTTCCGAACGCGAAAAGACAGAGGGGGAGTCCCATGTTGCCGGTGTTGGCGAAAAGAACGGGGGGAAGGTAGACTCTGTAGTCGAGCCGAAGCGTCTTCACCAGGACCCAGCCGACGGCCGCCGAAACCGCTACCATCGAGGATATGGAGGCAAAGAGCCTCGCCGCCACTCCCGGGTCCGTCCTGAAGTCTGAAAGCGAGGAGATTATGAGACACGGCGTGGTCACGTAGACCACGATGTCGTTTACCGGGGAGACGTCTATTTTCTTCGCCCTGCTGAAGAAAAAGCCCGCGGCGATCACGAAAAACGCGGGAAGGACGATGTTCGCGATTTCGGGAATCGAGGAAAGATTCATGTCTCAAGGTCTTGAGCGGCGGGGGAAGGCCGCTTCCCGCGTGCGGGGGAGGAATCTCAGAGCCTGACCACGGAAGCTCCCCACGCGAACCCCGCTCCGAACGCCGCGAAAAGCACCGTGTCGCCCCTGCTCACCCTTCCGCTTCTCACGGCCTCGTCTAGCGCGAGGGGGACCGAGGCGGCGGAGGTGTTTCCGTAGCGGTCGAGATTCAGAAACACTTTTTCCTCGGGAAAGTCGAGTCTTTTCCTCACCGCCTCCACTATCCTGTGGTTCGCCTGGTGGGGAACGAAAAGATCTATGTCGTCGGGCCGCAGCCCGGCTTTTTCCACGGCGTCCACCGTCGCCGACTCCATGCTCTTCACGGCGACTCTGAACACGTCGTTTCCCTTCATCTTTATGTACTGGTCTCCGGTTTCGAGAACGTCGCGGTCTACCGGCCTTCTCGACCCCCCGGCCGGAACGTAGAGAAGGTCCCAGCAGTCCCCGTCGGAACTCACCAGGGAAGAGAGAATCCCGGGCTCGTCCGATCCCTCGAGCACGACGGCCCCCGCCCCGTCGCCGAACAGTATGCAGGTCGAGCGGTCCTTGAAGTCCACTATCTTCGAGAGGGTTTCGGCTCCTATGACCAGGATTTTTTCCGCGCCGCCGGACTTTATCATTCCCTGGGCGATGTGGAGGGTGTAGAGAAACCCCGCGCAGCCCGCCATGAGGTCGAACGCGCAGGCGTTTTTCGCTCCCAGGTGGCTCTGGACCACGCACGCGGTGGAAGGAAACAGAAAGTCCGGGGTCACGGTTCCCACCACCACGGCGTCCAGTTCCCCGGGTTCGACGTCCGCGGCCTCGAGGGCCTTTTGCGCGGCTTCGTGCGCGATGTCGGACGAGGCGGTGCCGTCGTCCGCGATCCTGCGCTCCCTTATGCCGGTTCTGGTCGTGATCCACTCGTCGGAGGTCTCGACCATCTTTTCCAGGTCGGAATTGGAAAGCACGGCGTCCGGAACCGCGGAACCGGTTCCCGTGATTTTGGCGTATTTCAAGCGGGGATCTCCGAAATGCTGATAGGCAAGCGTAGTTTAAAGGCCCCCCTTTGTCAAACGTCGGCGGCGGGGACGTTCCCGAGGACGCTTCGCAGCGATTTTCTCTCCCGCTCGTCGAGCTCGACGCCGATTTCGCTCTCCCCGCCAGAGCGGGGAAAGACCAGGAAAAACGCCCCGCGGCGCCCGAGGGCCTCAAGAAACGAGATCTCTTCCGGCGATTCGATCAGGAAAAAATGCTCGTACCTGAGATTGAGTCCCGCCTCGGTCCTTATGCGCAGGTCCATGGACACGGAGGGAAACTCCCGTTTCTCCACGAGGAAAAAGCCCGCGGATATCTCCCTCGCGCCCCGAAGAAACGCCTCCTTCTCCGCGCTTTCCTTGAGGATCACCAGGCACCTGTCCTCCGCCAGGTGAGGGACGCATCCGCTTTCTATCCGCTCGAGCTCCATGGCGAGTTCGGGGTCTTCGCCCGGCGCTCCGAACCCGCCCGCCCCGCGTGAAAATATCCTTGACATAACGTTTAATCAGCTAGTATCCTTTAGAAGCGTGATTCCGGTTCTTCCGGTAGTCAATTTTACCGCCCTAGCGCGGCGGCACAAAGAGCAGCAGGGAGGATATAAACTGATGGACCTAATCGCAAGTAATCCGATGCTGGCAGTTGCCATTCTGATACTCCTGATAGGCGTGATAATCATGCTTTCGGGAAACGGAGACGGCGCGCAGGAAGCGGCCGAATCCGCTCCGCCCGACCCTCCGCCGTCGCAGGAATCGGCGGGCGGCGACGATCCTTTCCAGTCTTCCCAGGCGCCGGGGGGCGACTCGGGTTCTTCTTCCGCCTCGTCGGGGAGTCCGTTCGAAGCTCCCAAGTCCTAGCCCAGAAACGCCTGCAGATAAAAATGATTCTTGAGGTTTAGGACCGAGTCCGGCTTCGGGACCCGGCCGAAAAGATCCGGGTGCAGTATCCCGGCCAGCAGCTCGATTCCCTCGACCGTTCTCGGCGAAGGCCTGCTGAAGTAGGAATTCGCGTCCACCGCGTAGCAGTGGCCCTTTCTCACCGCCGGCAGCATGTGCCACTGGGGAACCGACGTCGCCTCGTCGATGCGCTCGAGCGTCGCGTCCACGTCGAATCCGCAGGGCATCACGATCACGTACTCCGGAGCCGACTCCAGTATCCCGTCCCAGTCCGTCCTGAAGGAAGGCTCGCCCGTCTTTCCCAGAACGCACTCTCCCCCGGCCGTTTCCACCATGTCCGGCACCCAGTGACCCGGCGCGTAGGGAGGGTCGAGCCATTCCAGGCAGAAGACCCGGGGACGGTATCTCTCGTTCGCAAGCGTTCTGACGACGGCCCGGATTCTTTCCCGAAGCTCCCCGACCAGGACGGCGGCGTTTTCCTCCGCCCCGGCGGCCGCTCCCACTGCGGTCACCGAATCCAGGATCTCCTCCACCGTGGCGGGCGACAGGGAAAGCACGCGCGGCTCGGAGTCCAGCGCCTCGGAGATTTCCACGACCCGGCTTTCCGCCACCGCGCACACCTCGCAAAGACCCTGGGTGATGATCAGGTCGGGGCGCGCCTCGCGAAGCGTCTGCGCGTCTATCAGGTAGGTGCTTTTCCCCGCGGCTCGGTTTTCGCCGACTATCCGGTCTATTTCCGCGCTCGAAAGATCTCCCCGCCCCTCGAGCGGGCCTTTCACCGCGACGGCCTTTTCCCGCGCTCGCGGCGGATGGTCGCACTCGTGGGTCACGGCGACCAGGTCGTCTCCCAGACCCAGGGCGAAGACTATCTCGGTCGCGCTCGGAAGAAGGGAGCATATTCTCATAGGGGATATTATACAACAGGCCGCCGGAGCCGGGTCGGAAACGCGCGCTTTCTTCTCTTTTTTTATTTTCCCCGCGTGTAGAATAGTTTCCGTGAAGACCGTAACAAGATTCGCCCCGAGTCCCACGGGCAGACTTCACGTGGGCTCGGCGCGCACCGCCATATTCAACTGGCTTTTCTCCAGGGGCCGCGGCGGCGACTTCGTGCTGAGGATAGAGGACACCGACCGCGCCCGCTCGGAGAAAAGGTTCGAGGACGAGATGCTGGAATCGCTCGCGTGGCTCGGTCTCGACTGGAGCGGGGACGTCGTCCGCCAGTCCGGGCGGCTCGGGATCTACGGAGACCTCGCGCGCAGACTCCTCGACGAGGACAGGGCCTACAGGTGCTACGTGACGGCCGCGGAGCTCGAAGCCAGGAGGGCGGAGGCCAGGAAAAAAAACGAGGTCTTTCGCTACAGAAGGGAGTGGTCTCTCGAGGGCGAGGCCCCGGGAAAGCCCTTCTCCGTGAGATTCTCCGTTCCCGAGGGCCGGACCGTCGTCGCGGAGGACGCGGTCCGCGGCCCGATAAGTTTCGAGACGGCCGACATAGAGGACTTCGTCATACTCAGGGCCGACGGGTTTCCCACCTACAACTTCGCCGCGGCGGTGGACGACGCGCTCATGGAGATATCCCACGTGATAAGGGGAGACGATCACATAATAAACGCCCCGAGGCAGATTCTCGTCGCCGAGGCTCTCGGGTTCTCCACTCCCGTTCTGGCCCACGTTCCCATGATACTCGGCGGGGACGGAAAGAAGCTTTCCAAGCGCCACGGAGCGGAGTCGCTCGCGGAGTACCGCTCGCGGGGCTACCTTCCCGAGGCGGCTCTCAACTACCTGGTGAGGCTCGGGTGGTCGCACGGGGACCAGGAAATCTTCACCAGGGAGGAGCTTGTAGAGAAGTTCTCCCTCGAGGGTCTCGGGAAATCTCCGGCCGTCTTCGACCCCAGGAAGTTTCTCTGGCTGAACGGCAGGTACGTGAAGGACATGCCGGAGGAGGAGACCGCCCGCAGGGTCGTTCCCTTCATGGAGCGCGAGGGCTTTTCTCCCGGCGACGGCGACCGTCTCGGGAAGGTCGTCTCCCAGCTTCGGGAAAGATCCGAGACCCTGGGGGAAATGGCGCTCCAGGCCCGCTGCTTTTTCACCGACGATTTCGAGTACGACCCCGAGGCGGCGCGCAAGTTCCTCGCTCCGAAAAACGGGGAGATTCTCGCCGAACTTCTCCCGGAGCTGCGGTCGGTCGCGGATTTTTCCGCCGAAGGCGTCCGCGGCGGGTTCGAGCGCGTGATGGAGCGTTCGGGTCTCGGACTCGGAAAGGTGGCCCAGCCCGCCCGGGTGGCTCTCACCGGGGGCTCCAGGAGTCCCGGGATATTCGAGGTCGCCGAGATACTGGGCAGGGACGCCGTCGTGCGGAGACTGGAAAGGGCCCTGGAATTCATACGGTCGCGGGAAGTCGCCGGAGAATGAGAGTCTACGGGCTTACCGGCAACATAGGCTCCGGAAAATCGACCGTGGCGCGGATGCTGCGCGAACTCGGGGCGTTCACGGTGGACGCGGACGAGGTGGCCGGGGAGATCGTCCGGCCGGGGGAGCCCGCGCTTTCGGAGATCGCCGCCCGCTTCGGGCGGGAGGTCCTGCTGGAGGACGGAACGCTCGACCGCGCGGCCCTCGCCGACGCGGCGTTTTCCGACCCGGCCTCGCTTCGGGACCTCAACTCCATAACCCATCCCAGGATTCTCGAGAGAATAAGGGAGAAGCTCTCGGGAGCGGGGGAGGAGGTCGCGGTCGCGTTTGTCGAGGCGGCTCTGCTGGAAGACAGGGAAGGCCCGCTCGGAAGCCTGCTCGACGGCGTCGTGGCGGTAACGTGTCCCAGGGAGACCAGGGAGCGCAGGACCGCCGGCCGCCGGGGCATGACGCCCGAGGAATTCCGCCTCCGGGCCGACGCCCAGCCGTCGGAGGAGGAAAAATCCGCCCTCGCGGATTTCGTCGTGGAAAACGCCTCGGACATGGAAACCCTGCGCGCCCGCGCGCGCTCTCTCTGGGAGCGGCTTCGCGCCCCGAAGCCTTGAAACGGCGCTTCTCCGTGTTATGATTGACTGTCTGTCGCCGCCCGAGGGCGGCCGGGTCCGTTCCATGAAAGAAAAGCTCTCCGTTCTCGAAAAAAAGGATGCCGAGGCCCTCGCGGGGGGCGGCGAGGCCAGGGTTAAAAGGCAGCACGACTCGGGAAAGCTCACCGCGCGGGAGCGCATAGACGAGCTTCTCGACAGGAACACCTTCGTCGAGCTCGACAGGTTCGTCCTTCACAACTGCTCGGATTTCGGCATGGAGAAAAAGAAGTTCCTCGGCGACGGCGTGGTCACGGGCTACGGAAAGGTCGAGGGGCGCCAGGTGTTCGTCTACGCCCAGGACTTCACCGTTTTTGGCGGCTCGCTCGGCGTAGAGCACGGAAAGAAGATCTGCAAGATAATGGACATGGCCCTCAGCACCGGCGCCCCGCTCGTGGGGCTCAACGACTCCGGCGGGGCCAGGATACAGGAAGGGGTAGAGAGCCTCGGGGCGTACGGGGAGATATTCCTTCGGAACGTTCTCTGCTCGGGAGTCGTGCCCCAGATATCGGCCGTCATGGGTCCCTGCGCCGGCGGAGCCGTCTACTCTCCCGTCATGAACGACTTCACCGTGATGTCCAAGAACACGAGCTACATGTTCGTCACAGGTCCCGACGTGATAAAGACCGTGACGCACGAGGAGGTCACTTCCGAGGAGCTCGGAGGCGCGATGGTGCACAACTCCGTGAGCGGCGTCGCCCACTTCGCCTCCGAGGACGACCGCGACTCCATAGCGATAATAAAGGAGCTTCTGGGCTTTCTTCCCTCCAACAACATGGAGGACCCTCCCTCGGTTTCCTGCGACGACCCGCGCGACCGCACGGAGGAGCGCATCCGCGAGATCATTCCCGACAATCCGAACAAGCCCTACGACATTCTCGACGTGGTGAGGCTCGCGGTGGACGACGGGTACTTCTTCGAGGTGCAGGAGCACTACGCGAAGAACCTGGTGGTCGGGTTCGCCAGGATGAACGGAAAGGTCGTGGGAGTGGTCGGAAACCAGCCCGGGACGCTCGCCGGCTGCCTCGACATAGACGCCTCGGTCAAGGGCGCGAGGTTCGTGCGGTTCTGCGATGCCTTCAACATTCCCCTCCTGACCTTCGTGGACGTGCCGGGATTTCTTCCCGGGACCTCGCAGGAATGGGGAGGAATAATAAGACACGGCGCGAAGCTTCTCTACGCCTACTGCGAGGCCACGGTTCCCAGGGTCACGGTGATAACCAGAAAGGCCTACGGCGGAGCCTACGACGTCATGTCCTCCAAGCACATAAGGGGAGACGTGAACCTCGCCTACCCGACGGCCGAAATCGCCGTCATGGGTCCCGACGGGGCGGTGAACATAATCTCCCGCGGGGAGATAGCCGCTGCCGACGACCCCGACGCAGAGAGACTCAGGCTCATAGAGGAGTACAAGAAGAACTTCGCCAATCCCTACCGCGCGGCGGGGCTCGGCTACGTGGACGAGGTCATAAGGCCCGAGGACACCAGGCCGAGGGTAATAGCGGCGCTCGAGATGCTCGGCGGAAAAAGACAGGCGCTTCCGCCCAAGAAGCACGGAAACATTCCTCTCTGACCGCCGGGACGAAGGACATGTTCGAAAAGATACTGATAGCCAACAGGGGAGAGATAGCGGTGAGGATAATAAGGGCCTGCCGCGAGCTCGGAATCTCGACCGCGGCGGTCTACTCCGACGCCGACAGAAACGCCCTTCACGTGATGCTGGCCGACGAGGCCTACCGCATAGGACCCCCGAAGCCCTCCGAAAGCTACCTCGTCGGGGAAAGGATAATGGAGGCGGCGAAAAAGGCGGGAGCCGGGGCCGTGCACCCGGGGTTCGGGTTTCTCTCCGAAAACGACTCCTTCGCGGACCTGTGCCAGAAGGAGGGAGTGGTGTTCATAGGACCGTCTCCCGAGGCCATAAGGCTCATGGGCGACAAGGTCACCGCGAGAAAGATAGCCAGGGAGGCGGACGTGCCGCTCGTTCCGGGGTCGGAGGGGGCGGTGTCCGACGTCGAGGCCTCTAGGGTGGCGAAGAAGATCGGCTACCCGGTGATGATAAAGGCGTCGGCCGGCGGCGGCGGAAAGGGAATGAGGCTCGTCGCGGAGCCCGGGGATTTCGAGTCCTCGCTCCGGATGGCCAGAAGCGAGGCGTTTTCCTCCTTCGGCGACGACTCGGTGTTCATAGAGAAGTTCGTCCAGCGGCCGCGTCACGTGGAGATACAGGTCCTGGGAGACTCCCACGGAAACCTGCTGCACCTTTTCGAGAGGGAGTGTTCCGTCCAGCGCCGCCACCAGAAGGTGATAGAGGAGGCCCCCTCGGGGTTCGTGAGCGCGAAGACCCGAAAGAAGATGGGAGAGGTTGCCCTCCGCATAGCCAGGGCGGTCGACTACCGCGGGGCGGGCACCGTGGAGTTCATAATGGACCAGGAGGAGAACTTCTACTTTCTCGAGATGAACACCAGGGTTCAGGTCGAGCACCCCGTGACGGAAATGGTAACGGGAATCGACATAGTGAAGTGGATGATAAGGATCGCCGACGGGCAGAAGCTTCCCTTCTCGCAGTCGGCGGTAAAGATGCGGGGCCACGCGCTCGAATGCAGGGTCTACGCGGAGGACCCGGCGACCAACTTCCTTCCCTCTCCCGGGACGCTCGAGTACGTGCGCGCTCCTTCGGGTCCGGGCATAAGGGACGATTCTTCGGTCTACAGCGGCTGCGAGATAACCTCGTTCTACGACCCCATGCTCTCGAAGCTGGTCGTCTGGGGAGACTCCCGCGAAGACGCCGTGGACAGGATGCGCTCGGCGCTGTCCGAATACGTCGTCCTGGGGGTCAGGACCAATCTCGGGTTTCTGATCAGGGTGATGGAAAACGAGGAGTTCCGAAAGGCCGAGATCGACACGGGCTTCATAGAAAGACATCCCGAGCTTCTGGTCGCGGGGGAAGCCGATTCCGAGCTGCTGCTCGCCGCCTCCGCCGTCGCCATGGGCGGCGACTCGGGAGAAGTTTCCGGGGGAGCCCCCGAGTCCTCTTCGGGCTGGAAGCAGTTCGCGAGAAAAATCGCCGTGTCGGGGAACCCGCTTTTATGACGTACACGTTCAGACTGGGAGACAGGACCTACAGGGTCGGTTTCGAGGAGAAGGAGAAAACCGGCGTCGTCAGCATAGACGGCGAGCCCAGGGAAATCGAGGTTCTCCGCGTGGAGAACAACGTCTATTCCATTCTTCTCGGAAACAGAAGCGAAACGGTCGCGATATTCAGGAAAGGGAAAAAGATACAGGTCTTCCACGCGGGCGACCTCCACGAGATAGAGGCGGTTTCGGGAAGGGAAGTTTCCGCCGCGGGCGCGGGCGGGAGCCTGAACGTCGCGGCCCCCATGCACAGCAGGGTGGTGAAGGTCCTCGTGAAGGAGGGAGACGAGGTCGGGGAAGGCGAAAGCGTAGTGGTCGTCGAGGCGATGAAGATGGAAAGCGAGCTCAAGTCCTCCGTTTCCGGCACGGTAAAGGAGATAAGGGTGTCCGAAGGCGAAACGGTCGAGAAGGACGCCGTGCTGGTCACGCTTTCCGCCGGGGAATGAGCGGGCGGGTTTCGGACTTTTCCGTTTTTCCTGTAGGATAAATCCCCGTCGGGGATGCGCGGTTCCCCGCTTGCGGAATCATAAGGAGGTGTCGGATGGTTTTCGGGAAAATGACGAATCTCGCGGTCGCGGTCGCCGCCGCCGCGGTTCTGGCTCTGGGCGTTTCGTCCTGCGGAGACACGACGAGTAAGGAGATCGCGGTCGGGGCGGTGGCTCCACTTACCGGCGCGCTCGCGTCGACCGGACGGGGAATGAGAAACGGTTTCGAACTGGCCGTAAAGGAGATAAACGCGTCTTCGCCTCCGGCCGGCAGGAAAATCAGGCTGCTCGTCGAGGACAACCTGGGCACGCTGGACGGAAACCGGGCAGCCTACGACAGGCTCGTCGCGCGGGGCGTTCCCGCCATTCTGGGTCCCTTCACGTCGAGCGCGACCGACAGCGTCGTCGTTCCCCTCTCGAAACGGGAAAAGGTGGTGGCCGTCGGACCCACTTCCGCCGCCAACGGGCTCAGCGCCAAAAGCGACTATCTTTTCCGCACCACTCTCAGCGTCAACCGCCTGGTGCCCGAGGGAGTGAGGTGCATAACGGGTCTTCGGGACTGGGAAAACGTGGCCGCCATAGTGAACGACGCGGACACCTTTTCCAGGAGCAGCCACGACGAAGTGAAAAGGGCGTTCGCTGAAAACGACGACGTAAACCTCCTTCCCGAGCAGAAATTCCGCCGCACCGGAAACGAAGAGCTTCCCGACCTCACGACGCAGCTCCGCGCCGTGATGAATGCCGACCCGACTCCGCAGGCCCTGTTCATTTCCGCCCTTCCCCCGGGACGGATAGGGGTCATGGTTCAGGCCCGAAGGCTCGGCATGGAGGACATTAGCTTCGTCCACACCCTGCTCACCATAGACGAAGCGGGGCGGGCGAACGGTCAGCTGGCCGGTTCCGCGGAAGGCGCCGTCAGCTTTTCCAGCTGGAGCACCGGAATCGACACGCCGGGCAACGCGGCTTTCATCCGAAGCTACCGAAACGAGTACGGAGAGCCCCCCAACGCCTTCGCCGCGCGGTCCTACGCGAGCGTCTACATACTGGCCCGGGCGATAGCCGACGCCGGCGGTTCGACCGATTCTGAGTCCATACGCGCCGCGCTAGCGGGCATAAGAAACCTGGACACGGTGCTGGGCGTGTTCTCCTTCGACGAAAACGGCGACGCGGTCTACGACCCCGTGGTGGAGATGGTCAGCGACGGCGCGTTCGAGGTTCTGGAGTGTCCCGAATCTTCGTAAGAGGTTCCCCCGCTCTTTTCGGCGAAGCCCGGTACGCGGCTCTGCCCGCCCTCGCGCTTTGCCTGCTCTCGGTTTTCTGGCTGGGAGGCTGCGAGGTCTGGGACGCCCTGACGCGGTGCCGTCACGAATACACGGGCTTCGAAGTCGACTCCGACGGCAACCGCACCGACCGGTACAATTACGTGTGCGACAGGGACGACGACACCGAGGATGTCGTCGTCGGAGTGGTGATTCCCGTCTCCGGCCCGTCCGAAAAGTCGGGCGCGGACATGAGGAAGGGCTTCGAACTGGCGAGAGAGGAGATCAACGGCTCCTCGCTTCTGGACAAAAAGAAAATAAGGTTCGTATTCAAGGACAGCCAGGGCGATCCCGCCCGCGCGGCGAGCGCGTTCGAAAGCCTCGTCCGCGAAGGGGTGCCCGCAATCCTCGGTCCCGCCACCTCGAGCGCGACCGAGAGGATCGTTCCCGTCGTAAACAGAAACCGGGTGGTGACGATAAGTCCCACTTCCGCCGCCAGGGGTCTCGGAGGGCAGAGCGATTATCTTTTCCGCGTCAATCTCAACATCGCCAGGCTTTCGAAGGCGGGGGTGAAAACCACCAGGGAGAGTCTCGGCTACCGAAGAGCGGCCACCGTAACCAACTCCGCCGACGCCTTTTCGCGAAGCAGCGACGAGGAGATCAGGAAGGCGCTCGCCGAAAACGGCGTCGGGGTCGTGAGCGCCCAGACGTTCTCGCGCCGCCCCGGCGCGGCCGTCTTTCCCGACCTCGCGGCGCAGCTTCGCGCCGTGACAAACGCCGACCCCCCTCCCGACGTCCTCTTCATATCGGCGCAGCCTCCGGGAAAGACGAAGGTCATGTCCGAGGCCAGAAGGCTCGGCCTAGGCGCCGGCGTCCGGTTCGTCTCAAGCTACATAACCGCTAACGAAATAGAAGACGCGGACGGGGCCGCCGAGGGCGCGGTCAGCTTCACCAGCTGGAGCGCCGCCTCCGATGCGCCGCTCAACGCGGGGTTCGTCAGAAGCTACAGGGCGAAACACAAAAGGGATCCGACCGTTTTTTCGGCCCTGTCGTACGCGGCCGTGTACGTGCTGGCGGAGGCGATAGCCGACGCCTCGTCGGCCGATTCGCGGTCCATCCGCGGCGAGCTCGAAACGATAGATCTTAACACGGTGCTGGGCAGGCTCTCTTTCGACGAAGACGGCGACGCGGTCTACGACCCCGTCGTTGAGACCGTGCGAAACGGCAGGCTCGAGGTTTTCGGAAACCGGTGAGCCCGCAGGCGGGAGCCGCCGCGAATCGATACCGGTTCCAAAGGAGACTCAATGATCAGGAAACTCTTTTTTCCGTTATGCGTGCTGCTCATGCTTTCCTGCAGCAGGGGCGGCGACTCCCCGGCGGCGGTCGACATATCCGCCAAGGACACTCTCAACATAAACATCGGCACCGAGCCTCCGACGCTCGACTGGTCGCTCGCGACCGACGTCACGTCCTTCACCATAATAATCAACCTCATGGACGGCCTGGCGGAGTTTGACGAGAACTACCGCCCGCGGCCCGCGCTCGCCGAAAGCTGGCGGATAAGCGAAGACGGAAGAACCTACACCTTCAGGATAAGGGACGGGGTCTTGTGGACGGACGGAAAGCCGCTTACCGCGGGGGACTTTCTCTATTCCTGGAAAAGGATTCTCACTCCCGAAACCGCCGGGGACTACGCGTACTTTCTCTACGACGTGGAAAACGCCGAGGAATTCAACAGCGGAAAGACGAGGGACTTCTCGCGGGTCGGAGTGAAGGCTCCCGACGACCGCACGCTCGTGGTCACGCTCAAGAGACCCCGGGCCTACTTTCTCAGCGTCGTGACGTTCATGTCCACCTTTCCGATGAGGCGCGACGTCGTGGAGCGCCACGGCGCCGAGTGGACGGAGGCCGCGAACATCGTGACCCTCGGGCCCTACCGGCTCGCGAAATGGAGGCATCACAACGAGATACTGCTCGAGGAGTACTCCGGCTACTGGGGAGAGAAGGCGAGAGGCGCGAAGAAGGTGAAGATGATAATGAACGAAAACCCCGTCTCCGCCCTCGCCCTCTACGAAAGCGGGGAGCTTGATTTTCTCGACAGCAAGGGAATCCCCCTGCTCGAGGTTCCGAGGCTCCGAAAGCTCCCGGACTTCACCGAAATCCCGGTTTTCAGAAACAGCTACATAGGGTTCAACGTGAACAAGGCGCCGCTTGACAATCCCCTGGTGAGAAAGGCGTTCGGAAGCTCGATAGACAGAAAGAGCCTCGCGGGGGTTCTGCAGGGAGCCGGGGTGCCCGCCACTTCGTGGGTACCGGAAGGAATGTTCGCCCACAACCCCGACATAGGTCTCGACTTCGACCCGTCCCGGGCGAGGGCGTTTCTGGCCGAAGCGGGCTACCCGGGCGGAAAGGGACTTCCCGAGACGTCTTTTCTCTATCCCGAGAGGGCGAACAACAGGATCATCGCCGAGGCCCTCCAGAGCATGTGGAAAGAGCACCTCGGAGTGGAGGTGAAACTGGTGAGCCGGGAATGGAAGGTGTTTCTGCGGACCCTCGCTACCGACCCTCCGCAGGTGTTTCGGGCGGGATGGAGCGCGGACTTTCCGGACCCTCACAACTTCATGGACCTTTTCAGGTGCGGAAGCGGAAACAACGACACGGGCTGGTGCAGCCCGGAGTACGACTCCCTGGTGGAAAGCGCGGCCGACACCCGCGACCGGGCGGAAAGAAAGGTTCTTTACGACAGGGCCCAGAGAATCCTGACGGAGACGGAAGTCCCTGTGGTTCCGCACATGATCGCCGTTCAGCAGAACATGATAAAGCCCTACGTGAGGGGACTCGAGCCTGACCAGCTCAACTTTCTCTACCTAAACAGGGTGGAGTTCGCTGACCCTTCCGCGGCCGGCGGCAGGTAGTTCCCGGGAAACGCGCCTACGTCCGGGCGCTCTCGCGGCCTTTCACGAGCTTCGCCATGACTAGCCCGGCGAGAAACGACGCCGCCAGGCCGTCGAGGAACGTGACGGCGAAGTGCTCGGTCGGGAACCCGAACCAGTTCCAGTAGGGAAAATGTCCTATGAAGCCCACTGCCGCTCCGACCAGGGTTACGAATCCCACCCGTCCCCAGTAGCAAAGCCCCGCGGTAGCCGAGAGAAGCAGGAGGAATATGAGCGCGCCCGCCCAGTTCGCCGCGAGCTGCGCCACCATGAGCTTTCCCATGTCCATGTCGTACCCGTCGGGCAGGGCGTTCACGAAGGCCGCGGTCTCTCCGGCCTTGTAGTTTTCGTCGGCGAACGGAAGCCAGTATATTCCCGCTCTCGGAGCGTTTTTCCTTATGACTTCGGCGACTTCGGATTCGTCCGCGAACTGGTTGGCCACGTTCTGGTGCCACGGAAGGATCATCCACGAAGCCGAGCCCCAGACGAACATGACGATTCCGCAGAGAAACACGGCGGCGGCGTTTTTCATGACGTTCGAATACTCTCCTTTTTCGAGCCCTTACTGCCTGAAGTAGGGAATTATTTCCTTGGCGTACGTCTCGAGGGCCAGGTCGGGGTCGGGACTGAACCTGTAGAAAAGGACGAAGTTCCTGACTCCCGCGGCTATGAACTTCTCGATCTTCTCTATGCAGTCCCTTTTCGCTCCCGTGATGGTGAAGTCGAGTATGGCTTCCCTGGGGAACAGCTGTCCAAGCTCCCTGAACCTCTGCCTTCCCTCCTCGTCGGTCGGCACTATGTTGAAGTAGTTGAGGCCGTGGTACTCCTCGGGAATCTCTACGTCGTAGCCCGCCTTGAGCAGCTGGTCCTGCATGACCAGCACGTACTTGAAGGGCTCCAGGGTCTTGTAGGCGGCGTCGACGCTCTCTCCCAGGGAAGTGAACACCCAGAGGGCGGGGTCGAACCCGTCGTCGAGGTTTCTCCCGACGTCGACGGCCGCGGACTTTATCTCGCCCAGATAGCGCGAGTAGAGCTCGGGATTTAAGTCTATGGGAAGCCAGCCGTCTCCCTTCTCTCCCGTGAGCCGAAGTCCCTTCGGGGTGTGGGTGGCTATGTAGAACGGTATCTTGGTTCTCTCGTAGGGCTTTATCTGCAGAAACGCGTTCTCGAGGTTGTAGAACCGCCCCTCGTAGTTCGCCGGCTGCTCGGTTTCCCAGAGAAGCTCCATCACGTCCATAGACTCCCGGAGCTTCGAAAGCGGCTTTCCCCACTCGATTCCGAAGGCGTCGAGGTTCATCGATTCTCCCACTCCCAGGCAGAGCACCGTTCTGCCCCTGGAGAGCTGATCGACCGTGGCGAGTCTCTGGGCGAACACCGCCGGATGCATCCTGTGGGGATCTGAAACCGTTCCCAGCGCTATGTTTTCCGTCTTCATCGCGGCGGCCGAAGCCACAGTCCACGCCTCGGGAGCTATGGCCTGGGGGGCGACGAACAGCAGATGGTCCGGATACCATATGGTGTCGAAACCGAGTCTGTCCGCCTTCACCGAGAAATCGACGAGTCCGTCGACGTCGGCCCCGGGCATGGGAGCCGACAGTCCGAATTTTATTTCCTGTCCCATATCTTCACCTTTCGCACAGTTTCTGGATTTGCCGCGAAACCGCGGCGGCGGTTAGAATTATTGCCGATTCGGGGCTTCAAGGCAAATTCCCGCGCCCGCGGAGCAGGAGGCATGAAGATGAAATTCGGAGTCGGACTTTTCAGCATGCAGACCCACGGGGACCTCGACTACGGCCACGCCGACCTCTACGCGAACTCTCTCGGGCACGTGAAGCTCGCCGAGCGCGTCGGGTTCGACTCGGTCTGGCTCTCCGAGCACCATTTCCTCGAAGACGGATACTGCTCCTCGCCGCTCGTCATGGCGGCGGCGATGGCCGCGGTCACCGAGAGGGTGAGGATAGGAACGGGAGTGCTGATACTCACGCTTCACAACCCCGTGAGGGTGGCCGAGGACGCCGCGGCGGTCGACCTCATCTCCAACGGCAGGCTCGACCTCGGGGTGGCCATAGGATACAGGAAGGAGGAGTTCGAGGGATTCGGACTCGACATGGGACAGAGACCCTCGAGAATCGAGGAAGGCATAGAGATAATGGAGAAGTGCTGGGCGGACGGCCCGTTTTCCTTTTCGGGAAAAAGGTTCGAGTTCTCCGACATAGACGTTACGCCCAAGCCCGTCCAGAGGCCCGTGCCCATATACATAGGGGCGTTCGAGGAGCCGGCGGTGAGAAGGGCGGGGCGGCTCGGCTACCCCCTCCTGATAGGTCCGGGAAGAACCGTTCCCATGATCATGGACACCCTCGGGTGGTACGGCGACGAGGCGCAAAAGCACGGCCGCGACCCCGGTTCCGTAGAACACGTCCTGCTTCGGGAAACCTACGTCGCCGAAACCTCGGAGGAGGCTCTCGCCGGAGGGACGGAGTACATAATAAACATGTACAGGTTCTACCTCACCCTGGGCGTGAACATAGTGGTAAGGGGAAAGAAGATAACGAGCGTCGACGACCCTCTTTTCGAGCATCTGGCCGAAGACCGCTTCATGATCGGAACTCCCGAGCACTGCGCCGGGGAGGTCGAAAAATACGCCAGGGAAACCGGGATCCGAAACATCATGTGCCGGATGGTCTTTCCCCAGGCCCCGAGGGAGGACATATCCCGCTCCATCGAGCTTTTCGGAAAGCGGGTCGTTCCGAACTTCCGGTCCTGACCGTCCCCCGTCGCGGCTCCCGGGTTTCGCCGTTCACCGCGCCGGACGTATTCCCGCGGATATTCCCGAGACCCAGCTCAGTCCGGGGGACGAGAAACCGAACACCCGCTCGTAGTCCTTGTCGAACAGGTTCTCGACCCTGGTGAACAGCAGGAGCCTTCGCGGCGACCGGGAGATTTCCCACGAGGCCGCGAGGTCCACCGTGAAGACCGGGCCGTTTTCTACCCTTCTGCCCGGAAACCCGCTCCAGTCCACGTCGTCCCTTTTGCCCGCGTAGTTTCCCGACACGTTGAGATTGAGGGCGTTTCTCGAGTAGTTGGCCCCCGCCGAAAAGGAGTGGGCGGGTCTTCGGAGCAGCTTTTCGCCTTTCGCGAAAGACGCCGACCCCAGTCCGCCGTCGTCTGTGACCTCGGTGTCGAGATACGTGTAGCCGGCGTCGACGGCGAGCCCGCCGCCGGGCAGCAGCGAAAGCTCCACTTCCGCGCCCCTGGCCCTGGTTCGGCTTATGTTCTCGAAGTTCGTTCCGTTCGGAAAGGGCTCGAAGCTGTAGGCGACGAGATTCTTGTGCCTGTTGTGAAACAGGGTTACGCCGATTCTGCCCGCTCCGCCCGCAAGCTCCTGGTCCACGCCGATTTCCCTGTTCAGCGTCTCCTCGGGCCTGAGGTCGGGGTTGGGCGTGGAGAAGCTCGAGTCGAAGTTCTCCGAGAAAGTCGGCTCCTTTATTCCCTTTCCGATTCCGGCCCGAAACCTGGTGCCGGTGCGGTCTATTTTCAGGGCCGCGAACGCGCTCGGGCTCCATTTCTTTCCGAACGAGTCGTTTCTGTCGAAGCGCACGCCGGGGGTGAGAAACAGCTTTCCGAAAAGTCCCAGGTGCTCCTGCGCGTAGAGCGCGTAGTTTTTTCTCGAGCGGTCGAGGTCCCCGCTTCTGAAGCTCTCCCTTTCGTATTCGACGCCCGCGGTGGTGGCGCTCGAAACGGAATCCGCGTCGACGGTGAAGGTGGAGCCGTATTCGAGCGACAGCCTCGCGTCGAGGGTCTTTAGCGGAAAAGGCATGTCCCGTCCGGCGGGTTCGGGTCCGTCGTAGTTGTTCGCGTCGAGCCTCGAGTAGCCGACCCTCGCGAAGTTCTCCCACCGTCCGGTCGGAAGGAACCTCAGTTCCGACCCCAGCACCGCCGCCTTTTCCTTTCTTCCCTGGTCGGGGTCCGCGTACTCGTCGAACCTGTCTCCGGCTCCCCCGGTCGGAAATCCGAAGCTCGAGCTTCTGTAGACGGAGAAAAGCGACAGCTCGAGACCGTCGGCGGGGGCGAGACCGAGATTCGCCGTGAAGCCGTCGTTTCGGTAGCGGTTGTTGGTCTCGAGCACTCCCCCGTCGTCCGTCCTTCCGTAGGAAAGAAAGTACCCGTAGGCGTCGGCTCCGCCCGAGACGCTGGCGGAGTATTCCTGGACGAGGGACTTCTCCGAGCGGTATCCCAGGGCGGCGGAGGCGGAAAGCCCGAAAGCGCCCGCGCCCCTTTTCGTGATTATGTTTATCACGGACGCCGCGGCGTCGGAACCGTAAAGGGAGGAGTGGGCTCCCTTTACGATCTCTATCCTCTCTACGTTTTCGGCCGAAAGCTGTCCGAAGTCGAAGCCTCCCCCCGTCTGGTTTATCTGCACGCCGTTTATCATGACGAGGTTGTGGTCGCTTTCTCCTCCCCTAGCGAAAAGCGACGCGGAGCCCCCGCGGCTTCCGGTCCTCGAAACTTCAAGTCCCGCCACCGGCGACAGTATCTCCGCGACGTCCCTCTTTCCGCTCCGCGCGATTTCCTCCGCGGTTATCACCCTGACCGACGCTCCGAGCTGTTCGGCGGGCACCGGGGCCCCGGTGGCGGTCACCACGATTTTTTCCGTTTCTTCGGGAACCTCGGCGCCGCCGGCCGCGGCCGGAAACGTCGCTACAAACGAAAGACAGGCAAAAAAGGCGAAGAGATTTTTCATCTTCGATTCCTCCTGGTTTTGACGGCGGACGTCTGCCGGAGGAACCCGGGACCGCGACGCACCCGCTTCGCGGGCGGTCGCCTGGGTGTTTCGCGAAAGGACGTGAAAGGATGTTCGAAAAAGCCCATCAGCCTAGCTCCCGAGGCAAACTGTGCCGGTGCTGAATCAGGCAGGTCTTCCGACTGGAGGGCTGCTTGCTTCGAAGCGTCTTTCCGAAAAGGCCTTCCCGGCTCTCCTTGGAGCCAGTGACCCCGGGACATGAGGACGTCCCGGCAAGGTAACGGAAAGACACGCCCTGTTACGGCTGCGGGAACAGTTCGGGACTTTCACCCGATTCCCTGGGCCTGAATTCCGGCGCAAAGAGTAACGGACGCGGACGCGCCGGTCAAGCGGACGGGAAAAAAGTCAGGAGGAGCGAAGCGCGCGGTCGAGTTCGCCGGAGCTTTCCATCTCGGCCAGCTGGTCGTAGCCTCCCACGAGCTTTCCGTCTATGAATATCGCGGGAACGGTTCTCCAGCCGTGCTTCTCGACGAGTTCCCTTCTTTTCTCCTCGTCGCGGTCCACGGCGACTTCCTCGTACCGCGCCCCCTTTTCCTCCAGAATGGCCTTCGCCCTCGCGCAGTAGGCGCAGCGGGCGCTCGTGTAGATAGTTACGGAACTCAAACGGACACCTCCTTTCCGGCGTGCCTTCATGATGCTTGGTTTTTGGACGGTATTCAAGTATTTTAGCCTCCATGAGCTTTTTTCCGCCGCGAAGCCGCGGTCCCGGGCGAAGAAGGCCGTTCGCGCTGCTTCCGCTCGCGGCCGTCCTGGTCTTCTGCTCCTGTTCCGCCGCCAGGTTCGCCGTCACCTACGCCTCGGCCGGGGACAAGACCGGAAAGATGGAAGGGCGGACCTACGTTTCGAAGAAAAACAGCTACAGGGTGGCCGAGCTTTCCGACGGCTGGCGAAGAGTCGCGATAGAAGGAGGAGACGCGGCTTTCCACAACCCGACAAGCGGTCTGGCCGTGACCGTAAGTTCCGTCTGCGGGGGCCGGGACTACACCCTGGAGAAGCTCTCGGACTCCCTGCTGGCGGGCGTGGGCAAAAAGACGATGAAGACCAGAAGAACCGTCCCCGTCGGAGGCGGCGAGGGTCTCTACTCGGAGTACGACGCGGAGCTCGACGGCGAAAGCTTCGGACTCGCCACCGTGGTCCACAAGACCCCAAAATGCCGGTACGACTTCAGCTATTCCGCCTCTCCCGCGGACTTCGCCCCGAACCTCGGCCAGTTTCTCGACTTCGTTTCGGGCTTCGAGGAGATCGTCGCCAGATGAACGGCTTTCTCGCGCATGTCGGAGCCCGCTGCCTGGATTTCGTCCACGGCACGGGGGAGGTCTGCTTTTTTTTCTGGAACGCCCTGGTCGCCACCCTCACTCCTCCCTACGACTACCGGCTTCTGGTCGCGCAGATATACGACATAGGATTCCGCTCGATCTCCATAGTGGTCGTCTCCGCCATGGCCATCGGCATGGTGATGGTGGTGCAGATGGCGTGGGGATTCGCGTGGTTCGGGGCCAAGGGGCTGGTCGGTCCCATGGTCACCCTAGCCTTCATAAGGGAGCTCGGACCCATGATAACCTCCCTGCTCGTGGGAGGAAGGGTGGGTTCGGGCATAACGGCCGAGATAAGCTCGATGAAGGTCACCGAGCAGATAGACGCCATAAAGACCATGGGAGCCGACCCGGTGAGAAAGCTCGTCTCCCCGAGGCTCATGGCGTGCGTGATATCCTTTCCGCTGCTGGCCGTCATATCCAACCTCTCGGGCATAGGGGGAGCGATGATAATCTCGCAGATGGAGCTCAACGTGCGGCCCACGCTTTTCATCGAGAGCATAAGGGGCTGGGTCTCTTTGGAGGATCTCGTGACGGGGATATCGAAGACGTTCTTTTTCGGAATCATCGTGGCCATCACGGGCTGCTACGTGGGAATGAAGGCCTCGGGGGGAACGCGCGGGGTGGGAAACGCCACCACGAAAACGGTCGTCATATCGCTTTTCCTCATAATACTTTTCGATTTCATCCTCTCGAAGATATTCGTCGTCGCCGTCTACGATTTCTGACTTCCGCCGCCCGCCGGAAAGTTCTTTGACTTTGGGTTCATAATCAGTAGAATTTCCAATCCTTGTTCGCTCCGGGGAGAGAATCATGAAGTCCTACATGCCGAGAAACGACGATTTCGAAAAGAAGTGGTACCTCGTGGACGCGAGCGGAAAGCGCGTCGGACGGCTCGCCAGCAGGGTGGTCTCCGTTCTTCGGGGAAAGGGCAAGCCGCAGTTCGCCCCGCATTCGGACATAGGCGATTTCGTCGTGATAGTGAACGCCGACAAGGTTTCGTTCACGGGCAGGAAGTGGGAGGAGAAGACCTACTACCGCCATTCCCACTACCCCGGGGGGCTCAAGTCCGTCAAGGCGCGGAAGCTCGAGACGGAAAAGCCCGGCGAAGTGATAAGAAAGGCCGTCTGGGGAATGCTTCCCAAGAACAGGTGGCAGAAAAAGCTCATGAGCAGGGTGAAGGTGTACGCCGGGGACAGGCACCCTCACGAGGCGCAGAACCCCGAGATTCTGGAGATATGACCGGACATGGCTGAATCCGTCTACAACGGCACGGGAAGAAGAAAGACCTCCATAGCCAAGGTGTGGCTCAGAAGGGGCGGCGGAAACGTGACCGTCAACAGAAAGTCCCTCGAGGAGTATTTCCCCAGGGAGGTGTGGCGCATAAAGGCCCGCGAACCTCTCGAGGTGACCGGCACTTCGGGAGAGTACGACGTCATGGTCACGGTGAAGGGCGGGGGTCTCACCGGACAGGCGGGCGCCGTGAGCCACGGGCTGGCGAGGGCGCTTCTCAAGTCGAACGAGACGCTTCGAAAGAAGCTCAAGGTCTCGGGACTTCTCAAGCGCGACCCCAGGATGGTCGAGAGCAAGAAGTACGGAAAGCGCAAGGCGAGAAGGGGACAGCAGTTCTCCAAAAGGTAATCAATACTTGTCCGACAGTCCTCAAAAGTCCCCGAGAAAATTCGACATAAAACCCGCCGAGGGAAAGCTCGGAGTCCTGATTCCCGGCATGAGCGGAGCCGTCAGCACCACTTTCATGGCCGGCGTAGAAGCCGTCAGGAAAGGCGTGGGAAGGCCCATAGGCTCCCTCACGCAGATGGGAAAGATCAGGATCGGCAAGAGAACGGAGAAGAACTTTCCGCTCATAAGGGACTTCGTTCCGCTCGCGGGGATACGCGACCTTGAGTTCGCGGGATGGGACATATATCCCGAGGACTGCTACAGCTCGGCCCTTCGCGCCGGGGTGCTCAAGCCCGAACTTCTCTCGAAGATAAAGACCGGTCTCGGCAGAAAGGCTCCGCTTCGGGCCGTCTTCGACGGAAGGTACGTGAAGAACCTCAAGGGCTCCCACGTGAAGAGGGGAAAGACGAAGATGCATCTCGCCGACCAGCTGATCAGGGACATAGGAAAGTTCCGGAAGCAGAGCGGCGCGCGGCGGCTCGTCATGCTGTGGTGCGGAAGCACCGAGGTCTATCTCGAACCCTCGGCCGTGCACGAAACCGTCGAGAGCTTCGAGCGGGGGCTTAGGGACAGCCACGAGGACATCTCCCCCAGCATGATCTACGCCTACGCCGCCCTGAGATGCGGGGCCGCCTACGGAAACGGCGCCCCCAACCTCTCGGTCGACGTTCCCGCCCTCCAGGAACTCGCCGCGCGAAACGGGGTGCCCGTGGCGGGAAAGGACTTCAAGACCGGCCAGACGCTCATGAAGACCATCCTGGCCCCGGGACTCAAGAGCAGGCTTCTGGGCCTGAGCGGGTGGTTCTCGACCAACATACTCGGAAACCGCGACGGCGAGGTGCTCGACGACCCCGGGTCGTTCCGCACCAAGGAGGAGAGCAAGCTGAGCGTTCTGGAGTACATATTCCAGCCGGAGCTGAACCCCGAGCTCTACTCCGACTACCACCACAAGGTGAGGATAAACTACTACCCGCCCCGCGGAGACGAAAAGGAGGCGTGGGACAACATAGACGTTTTCGGTTGGCTCGACTACCCCATGCAGATAAAGGTGAATTTCCTGTGCCGCGACAGCATACTCGCCGCCCCGGTGGTTCTGGACCTCGTGCTGTTTCTCGATCTCGCCCAGAGAGCGGGACTTCGCGGCGTGCAGGAGTGGCTTTCCTTCTACTTCAAGAGTCCCATGGTGGACAAAAGGCTCTATCCCGAGCACGATCTTTTCGTCCAGCTGGCCAAGCTTCAGAACACGCTTCGCTACCTGCGGGGCGAGGAGCTGATAAGCCACCTGGGAGCCGACTACTACGGTTTCTGACGGCGGGGTCCGAACCGGACCTACTGCTTGAGGAAACTCTCGAGATCCTTTCTCACGCCCGAGCTCGCCAGCTTGCCGAGGGCCGCCTTCTCTATCTGCCTTATCCTCTCCCTGGTCAGGTTGAACTTCTTTCCGATCTCGTCGAGAGTGAAGGTGCTCTGGCGGCCTATGCCGAAGCGCAGCCTTATGATCTCCTCCTCCCTGGAGTTCAGCAGGGTGAGGGCTTCCTGGAGCTTCTCGGCCAGGGACATCTTCGCTATTATCGTGTCGGGGATCTTGGCTTCCTTGTCGGCCACCGAGTCGAGAAGGGTGGTCTTCTCCCCGTCGAGAACCGGGGTGTCGAGACTTATGGCGTCGTTGGTCGAGTTGAGAATCCTGTTTATCACCTCGGCGGAGATTCCCGACGCTTCGGCTATCTCCTTCGGGGTGGGCTTTCTTCCCATCTCCTTGCTGAGCTTGGCGCTGGTCTTGTAGACCCTGTTGGCCTGCTCGAGCAGGTACACGGGAACCTTTATGGTCCTGGTCTGTCCCTGGAGCGCCCTCAGTATCGCCTGGTGTATCCACCAGGAGGCGTAGGTGGAGAACTTGTATCCCTTGGTGTAGTCGAATCTCTCGACCGCGCGCATGAGTCCCAGGTTTCCCTCCTGGATGAGGTCGGGAAGGGGAAGTCCCCTGCTCATGTACCTTCTCGAGATCGTTATCACGAGCCTGAGGTTGGCCTTGACGAACTTCTGCTTGAGCTTGAGAGCCCAGTCCGTGTAGAGAATCTCCATGGCCCGCAGGGCGCGCACCTTGCGCTCTACGGCCAGGGCTCTCGAGCTGTTTTTCCTCGTGCGGACGTTTCCGAGCTTCGCGATGGCCTTCGGCAGACTTTCTATTTTCTGCTCGCACATCTTGATTCTCGCCGATATCTCCACTTCCTGCTTCGCGGCGAAAAGAGGCTCGACCGCCATGTCCTTGAAGTAGACGTACAGCAGGCGGAGCTGCTCGTCCGGAATCCACTTGTCCTTCTCCTTGGCCTTTTCCCTGGTTCTGAGCTGCTCCTCGTCCGAGTTGTCGAACTCCTTTTCGACCCCGACGGCTCTCATGCCGCCGCCGGAGCCGATGCTGTCGTTCGCTCCGTAGGGCTCGAAGTCCTCGTCGCCGCTCCCGCCGTCGCGGTAATCGTCGTATTTTATTTCCATTTCCTTTCTTTCACCCGTTTTTTCCGTTTAAACAAAAACGGAAGGCGCGCTCCGCGGCCGGCCGGATTCGGGGCCGGAAACGGGGCGTCCCCCCTTCCGCTCGTTCAGAAGGCAATTATAAGATTTTTCGGACTAAAATGTAAGCGTTTTTTTGAGTCCGCGCTCGGGGAAGCTACCTAGCCCCGGCGAAGTTCTCGCCGACTCTCTCCCAGTTGACCACGTTCCACCAGGCCTTGACGTAGTCCGGCCGTCTGTTCTGGTAGTTGAGGTAGTACGCGTGCTCCCAGACGTCGAGGCCGAGAATCGGTCTGAGACCCTCGGAAACCGGGTTGTCCTGGTTGGCCGTCGAGGTTATCAGCAGCTCTCCCCCGCCGCCCGCGCAGAGCCACGCCCAGCCGCTTCCGAACCTGGTCGCCGCGGCCTTGGCGAAGGACTCGCGGAAGGCGTCGAAGCTTCCGAAGGCGGAATCGACCGCCTCGGCCAGCTCTCCCGAAGGAGCTCCGCCGGCCCCGGGGGCCATGCACGGCCAGAAAAGACTGTGGTTGGCGTGTCCCCCGCCGTTGTTTCTCACCGCGGTTCTTATGTCCTGCGGAACGGAGTCCAAGTCGGAGAGCAGCTGCTCCACGGTCTTTTCCCCGAGCTCCGGGTGCTTTTCCAGGGCGGCGTTCAGGTTGTTCACGTAGCCCTGGTGGTGCTTGGTGTGATGTATTCTCATCGTTTCCGCGTCTATGTGCGGCTCGAGAGCGTCGTAGCCGTAAGGCAGGTCGGGTAGTTCATGCGCCATTTTGCTTCTCTCTCCTGTAATGAAGTCGAAAGCATATCATAGCACGCTCCGCGCGGGGTGTAAACAGCCCCCCGCGCCGTTCGGAAAAAAACCCGTTTTTACATACGGCGGCGATAAAGTAGATTTAAAGGCGGAGACCGCCGTGGAGAGCAACATCATAGAAATGACGGACGTGCACAAGTCGTTCGGCGAGAGGCCCGTTCACAGGGGAATAAACCTGTCGGTAAGGAAAGGGGAGATTCTCACGGTTCTCGGGGGAAGCGGAGCGGGCAAGAGCGTTCTGCTCAAGGAGATAAACGGTCTCGTGAAGCCCGACCGGGGCAGGGTCGTCGTTCTCGGAAGTGACACGGTCGGGATGAGCGAAATGGAGCTTGTGGGGGTGAGAAAGGAGATAGGAATGCTGTTTCAGGGTTCGGCTCTTTTCGATTCCCTTACCGTGGAGGAGAATGTCGCCTACCCGCTGCTCGAAAATTCGAACCTCGGCGTGGAGGAGATAAGAAAAGAGGTTTCGAGAGACCTTGAGCTCGTCGGCTTGGCGGGAACGCAAGACAAGTACCCGGGGGAGCTCAGCGGAGGAATGAAAAAAAGGGTGGCGCTGGCCAGAGCCATAGCCCTTCGTCCCAAGATACTTCTCTACGACGAGCCGACCGCCGGTCTCGACCCTCCCAACATAAAGAGGATAAGCGAGATCATAAAGGACATGCGGGACCGCCTGAACGTGGCCGGCATAGTCATAACCCACAACATAGGGGCGGCCTACGAGGTCTCGGACCGCCTCGCGTTTCTCCACGACGGCGAAATCGTGTTTTCGGGCACGGTCGGGCAGGCGCAAGCGAGCCGGAATCCGGCTCTCAGAAAGTTTCTCGACACCAAGATGTAGAGGCGCCGCCGCTCTCAGACTTTCCTGAGAAGCGCGGAGGCGAAGGCGGCCACGCCCTCCTCCCTTCCCGCGAATCCAAGCCCGTCCGTCGAGGTTCCCTTCACGCTCACGTTCTCGGGGGAAATTCCGAGCGCCTCGGCGATTCTCTTTTCCATGAGGGCGGCGCGGGACGACACTTTCGGCTTCTCGCAGACGACCGAGCAGTCGACGTTCTCTATGCTGAAGCCTTTTTCTTTCGCGATGCTGGCGGCGCGGGAGAGGATTACCAGGCTCGAGATGTCCCCGCATTCGGGGTCGGAAGGCGGGAAATGCCTGCCTATGTCTCCCCCGCCCGCGGCTCCCAAAACGGCGTCGGCCACGGCGTGGGAAAGCACGTCGGCGTCGGAGTGGCCGTCGAGCCCCCGCTCTTCGGGAAACTCGACTCCTCCCAGCACGAGCTTTCTTCCCTCGCGAAACGCGTGCGCGTCGAACCCGATTCCGGTCCTATACATCCCCGCTCTTCCGCCTTCGCGCCAGAAGCTCGGCAAGCTCCATGTCCGCCCGCGTCGTGATCTTCATGTTCAGTTCGTCTCCCTCCACCACTCTGACCCGCACCCCGGCCGCCTCGGCGGACGCGGCCTCGTCGGTCGCCGGAACTTCGTCGGCTTCCGCCCGCGAGCAGATTTTCGCAAAGACTTCGCGGGAGAAAGCCTGGGGAGTCTGCGCCCTGCGGAGCCTCTCCCTTGGAACGGTTCTCGAAACGAAGCGTCCCGACCCGTCCGTCTCCTTGATGGTGTCGGCGACCGCCACGGCGCAGACGCAGGCGCCCGTTTCCGCGCAGCCGTCTATCACCCTCCGTATCGTCTCGCCGTCGACAAACGGTCTCGCCGCGTCGTGGACGAGCACCACCTCCGCTTCGGGCGCCACGGCCGAAAAGCCGTTTCTGACCGATTCGCTCCTGCTCGCGCCCCCCGCGACCACCGCCCTTATCTTTTCGAATCCGAAGTCCGAGAAAAGCTCCCGCGCGCGGCCGACCTCGTCTTCGGGGACGGCGACCACCACGTCGGACACGACGGCGCTTCTCTCCATGGCGCCCAGGCACCAGGTCACCAGCGGACGGCCGCCCAGAGCGGCGAACTGTTTTTTCGTTTCCCGGGAAAACCTTCTGGAGTTGCCCGCGGCGGCGATTACGGCCGAGACGTTGGGAGCGCCCATCGGGCCGTCACCCCTTGAGCTTGGCGAAAACCATTCTTCCCGTTTCGGTCTGCACCATGCTTCTCACGGAGACGTCCACTTCCTTTCCTATGTGCCTCGCGCCGTTTTCGGTGACGACCATGGTTCCGTCGGGCAGGTAGCCCACGGCCTGGTTCGACTCCCTCCCGGGCTTCACGAGGCTTATCCTTATCGTCTCTCCCTGGTTCACGACGGGGCGAAGCGCGTGGTTGAGCTGGTTTATGTTGAGGACCTCGACCTTGTCCAGGCGCGCGATCTTGATCAGGTTGTGGTCGTTTGTGACGAGCATTCCGTTGAGTTTCTTCGAGAGCTCTATCAGTTTTATGTCCACGTCCTTTATGTGTTCGAAGTCGTGGTCCGTTATGCTCACCCGGATGGAGGGAATCTCGTTCTGCATCTTCTTTATCATGTCGAGTCCCCTTCTGCCCCTGATCTTTCTCGCCGCGTCGGGAGAATCCGCTATGTACTGAAGCTCCTGTATGACGAACTTGGGTATCACGATGTCTCCCTGGAGAAATCCCACCTCGGCGATGTCGGCGATTCTGCCGTCTATTATCACGCTCGTGTCCAGTATCTTGGGAGCCACCGCCTCGGGCTGCCTGAAAAACGACCCGGAAGCGGCGCCCAGGACGGTCTTGTCGAAGCCCACGAGCGCTCCCGCGAGAACCAGAAGCGCGAACGTCCCGGTCTTGAGGTAGGGAAGCAGGTCCGGGCGCACGGCGAAGCTGTCGAGAATCGTGAGAAGTCCCAGGTAGAGAAAGACGCCCGTCACGGCGCCTGCCGATATCCCGAGGGCGCCGCGAAGCGAAATTCTCCTGAAAAGCACGTGGAAGCCGGCAAGCGTCGCGAAGGCCGAAAGCCCGCACAAAACGGCGGCCAGCAGGGAGCCCGCGGCCGAGAGGCCGGTCAGGGCTACCGCGAAGGCCGAAACGGCGAAAGCCGCGGAAAGTATTACGGGGAGTTTCATTAAGTATCCGGTCCTTCCGATGGGACGCCTCTTATGATATACGACAACGGGGGCTTTAACAAGTTCTGTTCGGGTCGACGGCGAGACGCGGGACGGAAACCCGCCGCCTGCGACGGAAGCGACCTGTCCGACGGACCTTGCGCCGCGCGGGGGCGACGTCCATGCGGCGAATCTACCAGCTCACCCTTCCCGTGAGAACGATTCCATGTTCGGGTTTGCCCCCCTGCGGCTCGCGACGTTGTCCTTCGAGGTCTATGTCGAACGACGGACCCAGGCTGAACCTGCTTCCCGCCCGGTAACTGACGTCGCTTTGGCCGCGCGCGAAAGCCCCGTAGGGAGTGAGGAGCCCGCGTCGGGCGAGCGCCGGGAAGCCGTAGCCGACCTCGGTTTCGAACCTCATGGACGGAGAGAATCCTTCCCGGGCTGAATCGGCGGCGGCCCCGTCCCGCCAGAGGCTTTCCGTTGCGCTTACGGATTCTCCGTAGGAGGGAAGCGCGCTGAAGGAAAGACCCCGACCGTCGGCTCCCGAGTCGAACCTCACGGCGCCGTCCACGCCCCACTCCCTCAGGGCGCCCTGGTGGGTTCGGAGCATGCGCGCTCTCGCCTCCAGGGCGAAGCCCGGGGCGGTGGAGCGATAGCCGACGCCTCCTCCCATTTCCACGCCGAGGCCGGTTTCCCCGTCCCCTCCGTCGCGCCTCAGGCCCAGTTCCGCGAAGGGTTCGACGGAGGCTCCGGAGCGGAGGAAAAAGGCGTGAGCGCCCGTCAGAACGAAACGCAGGCGGTTGGTTTTGACCTCGAGAGCCCTGATGCGGTCCCGGTTGTCTTCGACCTCCATGCGCGTCAACGACATCTCGGCCTTGAGGTCGACGGTAGTGGCGCCGCCGCCCTGAGGGTCCGGGGCGGAGAGCAGCAGCAGGCTGGCGCCCAGGGCGCCGCTTTGGAAACCGGCGTCGGCCGACTGGCGGGAGGCTTCGTCGTCTTCGACATGGATTTTGCCGAGACCGAACCCGGCGACGGTCCATACCCTTACGGATTCGGACAGGGCGACGGCCATGTAGGGGTTAAGGACTTTCATGGCGGTGAGGTATCGTCCTTGCGCTCCGTCGGCGGCGGAGTAGTCGAAAGACCCCTGGGACCAGGAAGCCGCCACGCCCGCCAGCAGTTTTTTCTCGAGACGCACGTCCATTCCGACGTGACCCGAGAACAGTCCTCCGCTCCAGCCGACGGGGGAATCGGGGCCGCCGGAGAGGCGGCGGTAGTCGCCCGCGGCCCATGCCCCTATTGCCGCGGGACCGCGGTCGGAGGAACCGGGGACGGGGGGAAGCGTCTCCGCTGCGGGAGCGTCGTAGCCGCCGGCGAGCAGGAAGTCGAAGGAGGAGCCGTCCAGAGCTTCGCGCCATGAGAGCGGGTCTTCCGTCCTGCCTTCTTCTTCGAGGAGATGAAATTCTGCGAAGCGTCGGATGTACGTGTCCGTTTCCCGCGAAAAGCCGTTTATGCTGGCCGGAATTGGCGACATCGCGTTTTTTATGCGGTTGGTTACGGCGTCCAGAGCGCTTGAGGTCATTGCGCGGGAAAGTTCGGGCAGAATCGCCTTGTTGACGTTTGCGATACGTCTTTCGACAAGGTCCATTTCGTAGGTCACGGCAAAGGGAGAGAATGCGTTCACTTCGGCGAGCATTCTGCGGTCTTGGGGCGAGGACTCCAGTTCTTCCCAGGAGCCGGCGTGGCGAATCACAAACAGGCGTCGGTCCCCCGCATGCCTTCGCAGGTGCGGAGTAACCGGAAGACCCACGGTCACTTCGTCGTCCGGTACAGGCGAGACGTCTATGTCCACCAGGGAGTGATGGTCGCTTGTTCCGGTGAATCCGAACGTCTCCGCGTCCATCTCCATGGCGCTCGGGGCGAGCGTTACGGTGACTTCTTCTATGGCGACGCCGTTTCGCGTAAGCCGTGGGGGAAGGACGACCAAGAGGTCGATTCCGGGGTCGGGAGAACAGACCACCCTCACGGTCGTGCCGCCCACGGGGAAGGTGTTTCCGCACTCTTCGGCGCTTACGACCGCTTCGTCGTCGTTCAGTATCTCGGCTTGGGCCGACCCCGTTTCGATTTGTCCGTTGGAGGGGTCGGCGAGCCTCAACGCGAAGGTCTCGTCCGCCTCGACCTCGTCGTCCCCGCTCACCGTCACCGAGACGGTCTTGCCGGTTTCCCCTGGAGAGAAGGTGAGAACGCCGCTTGCGGCGGAGTAATCCGTTGCGGCCTCGGCCGTGGAGTCCCGCGTGGAGTAGCTTACCGTCACCGCGAGAGAACTGCTTCGGCTCAGATTCACCTCGAATTCCGCGAGTGCGGTTTCGCCCGAAGCGCCTTCGGCGACGGGTTCGGCGTCGCTTACGGAAATCAGCACCGGTTCTTCCACTGTAATGCTGAAGGTCAGGGTCGCCGAATCGCCGTCGGCGTCCGTGGCGGTGAGAGTATAAGGGGTGGGAGACATGGTTTCGGTCGGAACGCCCGAGATTGCGAGCGTCGTCGCGTCGAACCGGAGTCCCTCGGGAAGTTCCGGCTCAAGACCGTAGGACAGCTCTCCGTCGCCTCCCGTAGCTTCGGGCAGGGTGACGTCGACCGGCAGGTTTTTCCCGAAAACCTGATCCGCGAACGTGTCGGGACTGAACCCTGGCGTCTGGTCGAGCGGTTCCGTTCTGGATCTCATAACGTTGGCTCCGGCAGTCACGGTTATGGCCACGGTGTCGGCGGTGGAGGTGTTCACTCCGTCGGAGACGGTGAGGGAGAACACCAGCGAGGCGTTGGACAGCAGTTGCGTCGGAGCCGTGAAAGTGGGACTCTCGGCCGTGGCCGAGCTCAGAGTCACGTTAGGCGACCCGCTCGTCTGGCTCCAGGCGTAGGTCAGCGCCTCGGTCTCCGGATCCGAACTGCCGCTTCCGTCGAGCGTTACCGTAGCTCCCTCCGACACCGTCTGGTCCGAACCGGCGTCGGCCGTCGGAGCGTCGTTGGCTCCGGCAGTCACCGTTATCGTCACCGTGTCCGCCGTGGAGGCCGAGCCCCGGGCGTCGGTAACCGTGAGAGAGAACACGAGGGAGGCGTTGGACGCCAGCTGGGTCGGAGCCGTGAAAGTCGGACTCTCGGCCGTGGCCGAGCTCAGAGTCACGTTAGGCGACCCGCTCGTCTGGCTCCAGGCGTAGGTCAGCGCCTCGGTCTCCGGATCCGTGCTGCCGCTTCCGTCGAGCGTCACCGTAGCTCCCTCCGACACCGTCTGGTCCGAACCGGCGTCGGCCGTCGGGGCGTCGTTGGCTCCGGCGGTCACGGTTATCGTCACCGTGTCCGCCGTGGAGGCCGAGCCCCGGGCGTCGGTGACAGTGAGGGAGAACACGAGGGAGGCGTTGGACGCCAGCTGGGTCGGAGCCGTGAAAGTCGGACTCTCGGCCGTGGCCGAGCTCAGAGTCACGTTAGGAGACCCTGAAGTCTGGCTCCAGGCGTAGGTCAGCGCCTCGTTCTCCGGATCCGTGCTCCCGCTTCCGTCGAGCGTCACCGTGGCTCCCTCCGAAACCGTCGCGTCCGAACCCGCGTCGGCAGTCGGCGCGTCGTTCGCTCCCGCCGTCACGGTTATCGTCACCGTGTCGGCGGTGGAGGCCGAGCCCCGGGCGTCGGTCACGGTGAGAGAGAACACGAGGGAGGCGTTGGACGCCAGCTGGGTCGGAGCCGTGAAAGTCGGACTCTCGGCCGTGGCCGAGCTCAGAGTCACGTTAGGAGACCCGCTCGTCTGGCTCCAGGCGTAGGTCAGCGCCTCGGTCTCCGGATCCGAACTGCCGCTTCCGTCGAGCGTTACCGTAGCTCCCTCCGACACCGTCTGGTCCGAACCGGCGTCGGCCGTCGGCGCGTCGTTGGCTCCGGCGGTCACCGTTATCGTCACCGTGTCGGCGGACGAAGCCGAGCCCCGGGCGTCGGTAACAGTGAGGGAGAACACGAGGGAGGCGTTGGACGCCAGCTGGGTCGGAGCCGTGAAAGTCGGACTCTCGGCCGTGGCGGAGCTCAGAGTCACGTTAGGCGACCCGCTCGTCTGGCTCCAGGCGTAGGTCAGCGCCTCGGTCTCCGGATCCGAACTGCCGCTTCCGTCGAGCGTTACCGTAGCTCCCTCCGACACCGTCTGGTCCGAACCGGCGTCGGCCGTCGGCGCGTCGTTGGCTCCGGCGGTCACGGTTATCGTCACCGTGTCGGCGGACGAAGCCGAGCCCCGGGCGTCGGTGACAGTGAGGGAGAACACGAGGGAGGCGTTGGACGCCAGCTGGGTCGGAGCCGTGAAAGTAGGACTCTCGGCCGTGGCCGAGCTCAGAGTCACGTTAGGCGACCCGCTCGTCTGGCTCCAGGCGTAGGTCAGCGCCTCGGTCTCCGGATCCGAACTGCCGCTTCCGTCGAGCGTCACCGTAGCTCCCTCCGACACCGTCTGGTCCGAACCGGCGTCGGCCGTCGGCGCGTCGTTGGCTCCGGCGGTCACCGTTATCGTCACCGTGTCGGCGGACGAAGCCGAGCCCCGGGCGTCGGTGACAGTGAGGGAGAACACGAGGGAGGCGTTGGACGCCAGCTGGGTCGGAGCCGTGAAAGTCGGACTCTCGGCCGTGGCCGAGCTCAGAGTCACGTTAGGAGACCCTGAAGTCTGGCTCCAGGCGTAGGTCAGCGCCTCGTTCTCCGGATCCGTGCTGCCGCTTCCGTCGAGCGTCACCGTAGCTCCCTCCGACACCGTCTGGTCCGAACCCGCGTCGGCCGTCGGAGCGTCGTTGGCTCCGGCGGTCACGGTTATCGTCACCGTGTCGGCGGTGGAGGCCGAGCCCCGGGCGTCGGTAACAGTGAGGGAGAACACGAGGGAGGCGTTGGACGCCAGCTGGGTCGGAGCCGTGAAAGTCGGACTCTCGGCCGTGGCCGAGCTCAGAGTCACGTTAGGCGACCCGCTCGTCTGGCTCCAGGCGTAGGTCAGCGCCTCGGTCTCCGGATCCGTGCTGCCGCTTCCGTCGAGCGTCACCGTAGCTCCCTCCGACACCGTCTGGTCCGAACCGGCGTCGGCCGTCGGGGCGTCGTTGGCTCCGGCGGTCACGGTTATCGTCACCGTGTCCGCCGTGGAGGCCGAGCCCCGGGCGTCGGTGACAGTGAGGGAGAACACGAGGGAGGCGTTGGACGCCAGCTGGGTCGGAGCCGTGAAAGTCGGACTCTCGGCCGTGGCCGAGCTCAGAGTCACGTTAGGCGACCCGCTCGTCTGGCTCCAGGCGTAGGTCAGCGCCTCGGTCTCCGGATCCGTGCTGCCGCTTCCGTCGAGCGTCACCGTAGCTCCCTCCGACACCGTCTGGTCCGAACCGGCGTCGGCCGTCGGGGCGTCGTTGGCTCCGGCGGTCACGGTTATCGTCACCGTGTCCGCCGTGGAGGCCGAGCCCCGGGCGTCGGTCAGTGAGGGAGAACACGAGGGAGGCGTTGGACGCCAGCTGGGTCGGAGCCGTGAAAGTCGGACTCTCGGCCGTGGCCGAGCTCAGAGTCACGTTAGGCGACCCGCTCGTCTGGCTCCAGGCGTAGGTCAGCGCCTCGGTCTCCGGATCCGTGCTGCCGCTTCCGTCGAGCGTCACCGTAGCTCCCTCCGACACCGTCTGGTCCGAACCGGCGTCGGCCGTCGGGGCGTCGTTGGCTCCGGCGGTCACGGTTATCGTCACCGTGTCCGCCGTGGAGGCCGAGCCCCGGGCGTCGGTGACAGTGAGGGAGAACACGAGGGAGGCGTTGGACGCCAGCTGGGTCGGAGCCGTGAAAGTCGGACTCTCGGCCGTGGCCGAGCTCAGAGTCACGTTAGGAGACCCTGAAGTCTGGCTCCAGGCGTAGGTCAGCGCCTCGTTCTCCGGATCCGTGCTCCCGCTTCCGTCGAGCGTCACCGTGGCTCCCTCCGAAACCGTCGCGTCCGAACCCGCGTCGGCAGTCGGCGCGTCGTTCGCTCCCGCCGTCACGGTTATCGTCACCGTGTCGGCGGTGGAGGCCGAGCCCCGGGCGTCGGTCACGGTGAGAGAGAACACGAGGGAGGCGTTGGACGCCAGCTGGGTCGGAGCCGTGAAAGTCGGACTCTCGGCCGTGGCCGAGCTCAGAGTCACGTTAGGAGACCCGCTCGTCTGGCTCCAGGCGTAGGTCAGCGCCTCGGTCTCCGGATCCGAACTGCCGCTTCCGTCGAGCGTTACCGTAGCTCCCTCCGACACCGTCTGGTCCGAACCGGCGTCGGCCGTCGGCGCGTCGTTGGCTCCGGCGGTCACCGTTATCGTCACCGTGTCGGCGGACGAAGCCGAGCCCCGGGCGTCGGTAACAGTGAGGGAGAACACGAGGGAGGCGTTGGACGCCAGCTGGGTCGGAGCCGTGAAAGTCGGACTCTCGGCCGTGGCGGAGCTCAGAGTCACGTTAGGCGACCCGCTCGTCTGGCTCCAGGCGTAGGTCAGCGCCTCGGTCTCCGGATCCGAACTGCCGCTTCCGTCGAGCGTTACCGTAGCTCCCTCCGACACCGTCTGGTCCGAACCGGCGTCGGCCGTCGGCGCGTCGTTGGCTCCGGCGGTCACGGTTATCGTCACCGTGTCGGCGGACGAAGCCGAGCCCCGGGCGTCGGTGACAGTGAGGGAGAACACGAGGGAGGCGTTGGACGCCAGCTGGGTCGGAGCCGTGAAAGTAGGACTCTCGGCCGTGGCCGAGCTCAGAGTCACGTTAGGCGACCCGCTCGTCTGGCTCCAGGCGTAGGTCAGCGCCTCGGTCTCCGGATCCGAACTGCCGCTTCCGTCGAGCGTCACCGTAGCTCCCTCCGACACCGTCTGGTCCGAACCGGCGTCGGCCGTCGGCGCGTCGTTGGCTCCGGCGGTCACCGTTATCGTCACCGTGTCGGCGGACGAAGCCGAGCCCCGGGCGTCGGTGACAGTGAGGGAGAACACGAGGGAGGCGTTGGACGCCAGCTGGGTCGGAGCCGTGAAAGTCGGACTCTCGGCCGTGGCCGAGCTCAGAGTCACGTTAGGAGACCCTGAAGTCTGGCTCCAGGCGTAGGTCAGCGCCTCGGTCTCCGGATCCGTGCTGCCGCTTCCGTCGAGCGTCACCGTAGCTCCCTCCGACACCGTCTGGTCCGAACCCGCGTCGGCCGTCGGAGCGTCGTTGGCTCCGGCGGTCACGGTTATCGTCACCGTGTCGGCGGTGGAGGCCGAGCCCCGGGCGTCGGTAACAGTGAGGGAGAACACGAGGGAGGCGTTGGACGCCAGCTGGGTCGGAGCCGTGAAAGTCGGACTCTCGGCCGTGGCCGAGCTCAGAGTCACGTTAGGCGACCCGCTCGTCTGGCTCCAGGCGTAGGTCAGCGCCTCGGTCTCCGGATCCGTGCTGCCGCTTCCGTCGAGCGTCACCGTAGCTCCCTCCGACACCGTCTGGTCCGAACCGGCGTCGGCCGTCGGAGCATCGTTGGCTCCGGCGGTCACGGTTATCGTCACCGTGTCCGCCGTGGAGGCCGAGCCCCGGGCGTCGGTGACAGTGAGGGAGAACACGAGGGAGGCGTTGGACGCCAGCTGGGTCGGAGCCGTGAAAGTCGGACTCTCGGCCGTGGCCGAAGGTCAGCGCCTCGGTCTCCGGATCCGAACTCCGCTTCCGTCGAGCGTCACCGTAGCTCCCTCCGACACCGTCTGGTCCGAACCGGCGTCGGCCGTCGGCGCGTCGTTGGCTCCGGCGGTCACCGTTATCGTCACCGTTAGGCCGAGCCCCGGGCGTCGGTAACCCACGAGGGAGGCGTTGGACGCCAGCTGGGTCGGAGCCGTGAAAGTCGGACTCTCGGCCGTGGCCGAGCTCAGCACGTTAGGCGACCCGCTCGTCTGGCTCCAGGCGTAGGTCAGCGCCTCGGTCTCCGGATCCGTGCTGCCGCTTCCGTCGAGCGTCACCGTAGCTCCCTCCGACACCGTCTGGTCCGAACCGGCGTCGGCCGTCGGGGCGTCGTTGGCTCCGGCGGTCACGGTTATCGTCACCGTGTCCGCCGTGGAGGCCGAGCCCCGGGCGTCGGTAACAGTGAGGGAGAACACGAGGGAGGCGTTGGACGCCAGCTGGGTCGGAGCCGTGAAAGTCGGACTCTCGGCCGTGGCCGAGCTCAGAGTCACGTTCGGAGACCCGCTCGTCTGGCTCCAGGCGTAGGTCAGCGCCTCGGTCTCCGGATCCGTGCTGCCGCTTCCGTCGAGCGTTACCGTAGCTCCCTCCGACACCGTCTGGTCCGAACCGGCGTCGGCCGTCGGAGCGTCGTTGGCTCCGGCGGTCACCGTTATCGTCACCGTGTCGGCGGACGAAGCCGAGCCCCGGGCGTCGGTAACCGTGAGAGAGAACACGAGGGAGGCGTTGGACGCCAGCTGGGTCGGAGCCGTGAAAGTCGGACTCTCGGCCGTGGAGGAACTCAGAGTCACGTTCGGCGAGCCCGATGTCTGGCTCCAGGCGTAGGTCAGCGCCTCGGTCTCCGGATCCGTGCTGCCGCTTCCGTCGAGCGTTACCGTAGCTCCCTCCGACACCGTCTGGTCCGAACCGGCGTCGGCCGTCGGAGCATCGTTGGCTCCGGCGGTCACGGTTATCGTCACCGTGTCCGCCGTGGAGGCCGAGCCCCGGGCGTCGGTGACAGTGAGGGAGAACACGAGGGAGGCGTTGGACGCCAGCTGGGTCGGAGCCGTGAAAGTCGGACTCTCGGCCGTGGCCGAGCTCAGAGTCACGTTAGGCGACCCGCTCGTCTGGCTCCAGGCGTAGGTCAGCGCCTCGGTCTCCGGATCCGAACTGCCGCTTCCGTCGAGCGTTACCGTAGCTCCCTCCGACACCGTCTGGTCCGAACCGGCGTCGGCCGTCGGAGCGTCGTTGGCTCCGGCGGTCACCGTTATCGTCACCGTGTCGGCGGACGAAGCCGAGCCCCGGGCGTCGGTGACAGTGAGAGAGAACACGAGGGAGGCGTTGGAAGCCAGCTGGGTCGGAGCCGTGAAAGTCGGACTCTGCGCCGTGGCGGAGCTCAGAGTCACGTTCGGCGACCCTGAAGTCTGGCTCCAGGCGTAGGTGAGCGCCTCGTTCTCCGGATCCGTGCTCCCGCTTCCGTTGAGCGTTACCGTAGCTCCCTCCGAAACCGTCGCGTCCGAACCCGCGTCGGCAGTCGGAGCGTCGTTCGCTCCCGCCGTCACCGTTATCGTCACCGTGTCGGCCGTGGAGGTGTTCACTCCGTCGGAGACGGTGAGAGAGAACACGAGGGAGGCACTGGACAGCAGCTGGGTCGGAGCCGTGAAAGTCGGACTCTGCGCCGTGGCGGAGCTCAGAGTCACGTTCGGCGAGCCCGACGTCTGGCTCCACGAGTAGGTCAATGTGTCTCCATCCGCATCCGAGCTTGCGCTGCCGTCGAGCGTAACGTTAGCTCCTTCCGACACCGTCCGGTCCGTTCCAGCCTCCGCCGTCGGAGTGTTGTCGTCATTGGTTATCGTCCCCGTCCCGGTGGGGGCCGAAATCGTCGCGTTGACGGGCGAACTCAGCTTCACCGCGACCGTCTCGTCGGGCTCGTCGAGAGCGTCGCCCTTTACCGTCACGGCTATGTCCTCCGACGTGTCTCCCGCCGAGAACGTGAGAGTTCCGGCCGTTATCGCCTCGTAGTCCGTCCCGGAGGTCGCCGTCCCCGTCAAGGCGTCTGCGTAGTTCACCTTCACCGTCTTGCCGCTGGCGGCGCTCAAAGTCGCCTTGAACGTAAGCGTGACGGAACCGCTGTCTCCCTCCGTCACGCTCGGAGAGGAGATGGAAAGCGACGGAGCCGTGTCGTCGTCCGTTATCGTCACCACCGTCCTGGTCGTGGTTCCCAGCGCGGCGTTGGTCGGGGTTCCCAGCGTCACGGTGAACGTCTCGTCGTCCTCGTCCACGGTATCTGATGTCACCGTCACCGTTATCGTCCCGCTGGTGTTCCCCGCAGCTATCGTGAGACTCCCTGTGGAAGCCGAAGTGTAGTCCGTCCCCGCCGTCGCCGTGTCGCCCGACTCCGATGACACCGTGTAGGGAACCGTCACGGCCCGGCCGCTTGCGGCGGAAAGAGACACCGTCAGATCCTTGGTCCCCGCGCTTTCCCCCACGCTCGTCGTCGCCGCAGACATCGACACCGTCGGAGCATCGTCGTCGTCGGTTATCGTCCCCGTCCCTGTGGGGGCCGAAATCGTCGCGTTGACGGGAGAACTCAGCTTCACCGCGACCGTCTCGTCGGGTTCGTCGAGAGCGTCGCCCTTTACCGTCACGGCTATGTCCTCCGACGTGTCTCCCGCCGAGAACGTGAGAGTCCCGGCCGTTATCGCCTCGTAGTCGGTCCCCGAGGTCGCCGTCCCCGTCCCGGCGTCGGCGTAGTTCACCTTCACCGTCTTGCCGCTGGCTGCGCTCAAAGTCGCCTTGAACGTAAGCGTGACCGAACCGCTGTCTCCCTCCGTCACGTTCGGAGAGGAGATGGAAAGCGACGGAGCCGCGTCGTCGTCCGTTATCGTCACCACCGTCCTGGTCGTGGTTCCCAGCGCGGCGTTGGTCGGGGTTCCCAGCGTCACGGTGAACGTCTCGTCCGGCTCGTCCACGGTGTCCGAGGCCACCGTCACGGTTATCGTTCCGCTGGAGTTGCCCGCGGCTATGGAGAGACTCCCGCCGGAGACCGAAGTGTAGTCACCTCCCACCGTCGCCGTGTCGCCCGACTCCGAAGACACCGTGTAGGGAACCGTCACGGCCCTGCCGCTGGCGGCGGAAAGAGACACCGTAAGGTCCTTGGTCCCCGCGCTCTCCCCCACGCTAGCCGTCGCCGCCGACATCGACACCGTCGGAGCATCGTCATTGTCGGTTATCGTCCCCGTTCCCGTGGGGGCCGAAATCGTCGCGTTGACGGGAGAACTCAGCTTCACCGCGACCGTCTCGTCGGGTTCGTCGAGAGTGTCGCCCTTTACCGTGACGGCTATGTCTTCCGAGGTGTCTCCGGCGGAGAACGTGAGAGTCCCGGCCGTTATCGCCTCGTAGTCGGTCCCGGAGGTCGCCGTCCCCGTCGAGGCGTCGGCGTAGTTCACCTTCACCGTCTTGCCGCTGGCGGCGCTCAATGTCGCCTTGAACGTAAGCGTGACGGAACCGCTGTCTCCCTCCGTCACGCTCGGAGAGGAAATCGACAGGGTCGGAGGGGAGTCGTCGTCCGTTATCGTCACCACCGTCCTGGTCGTGGTTCCCAGCGCGGCGTTGGTCGGGGTTCCCAGCGTCACGGTGAACGTCTCGTCGTCCTCGTCCATGGTGTCGGAGGCCACCGTCACCGTTATCGTCCCGCTGGAGTTGCCCGCGGCTATCTGGAGACTCCCTGTGGAAACAGAAGTGTAGTCCGTCCCCGCCGTCGCCGTGTCGCCCGACTCCGACGACACCGTGTAGGGAACCGTCACCTGCTTGCCGCTTGCGGCGGAAAGAGACACCGTGAGGTTTTTGGTCCCCGCGCTCTCCCCCACGCTCGCCGTGGCCGCCGACATCGATACCGTGGGCGGGGAGTCGTCGTCGGTTATCGTCCCCGTTCCGGTGGCGGCCGATATTGACGCGTTGGTCGCCGAGCTCAAGGTCACGATCACCGTCTCGTCGGTCTCGTTCAGAGAGTCTCCCGTCACAGTGACGTCTATGTCCTTCGACGTGTCCCCCGCGGAGAACGTGAGAGTTCCGGAAGTGAAGGCGGTGTAGTCGGTTCCCGAAGTCGCCGTCCCCGTCCCGGCGTCGGCGTAGTTCACCTTTACCGTCTTGCCGCTTGCGGCCGAAAGCGTCGCCTTGAACGTAAGCGTGACCGAGCCGCTGTCTCCCTCCGTCACGCTCGGAGAGGAGATGGAAAGCGACGGCTCCGCGTCGTCGTCCGTTATCGTCACCGCCGTCCTGGTCGCCGTGGCGTGCAGGGCGGCGTTCGTCGGGGTTCCTAGGGTCACGGTGAACGTCTCGTCCGCCTCGTCCACGGTGTCGGAGGTCACCGTCACCGTTATCGTTCCGCTGGAGTTGCCCGCGGCTATGGAGAGACTTCCGCTGGAAACCGCAGCGTAGTCCGTCCCCGCCGTCGCCGTGTCGCCCGACTCCGAAGACACCGTGTAGGGAACCGTCACGGCCTTGCCGCTCACGGCGGAAAGAGACACCGTAAGGTCCTTGGTCCCGTCGCTCTCCCCCACGCTCGCCGCGGCCGCCGACATGGACACCGTCGGAGCATCGTCGTCGTCGGTTATCGTCCCCGTTCCCGTGGCGGTCGATATCGACGCGTTGGTCGCCGAGCTCAAGGTCACGACCACAGTCTCGTCGGGTTCGTCGAGAGCGTCTCCCGTTACCGTAACTTCTATGTCCTTCGACGTGTCTCCCGCCGCGAACGTGAGAATATCCGAAGCGACGGCAGTGTAGTCGGTCCCCGAAGTCGCCGTCCCGCCCGTCCCCTCCGCGTAGTTCACCGTCACCGACTTGCTGCTTACAACGTCGAGAGTCACCTTGAACGTAAGCGTGACCGAGCCGCTGTCGCCCTCGGTCACGCTCGGAGATGAGATGGAAATGGCGGGCTCGTCGTTGTCGGTCACCGTCACGTTCAGGGTCGCGTCGTCCGCCCCGTCGTATTCGTCCGAACTGTTCGCGTCCACTATCGTGTGCGTAAGCGTGGCGCTGTCGTCGGCCGCGTCCGTATCGTCGGCCGCCGCCACCGTAATCTCCTGCGCCGTGTTCCAGTTGTCGGACGTGAAAGTCAGGGTCTGGCTCGAGCTGGCCGAGCCTTCGCCCTTTTTCACCGTGACCTCGGCGTTGTCGCTCGAAACCTCGACCTCAACGTCGGAAACCGGCTGCGCCGAAAGCTTGACTTCGTACGTGCCGCTTCCCTCTTCCGCGATCGTCACGGACGCGGGGTCGAGGATTATCTCCTTGTCCTTGTCGTCGTCGATCAGGTTCACCCTGACGTCGTCGGCGACCGCGGCCGCCGAACCGTAACCTCCGCCCGCGAACGTGTGGGTTATTCTCGTGGTGAGAAAACTGGTGTTCTCGCCGCTGTTGTCCACTCCCGCGACGGTGACGGTCTGCGGCGCGTTCCAGTTGGTCTTTGTGAACGTCAGGGCTCCGCTCACAGTCGCCACGCTCGTGTTCCCGCTTACGGGGGTCACGGTCACGTTCGCCGTGGGCTGGGCTTTGAGAACCACCGTGTAGGCCGCCGTTCTGCCCGGGCCGCTCGCCTCGGTCACCGTGACCGTTCCGCTTGAAACCGTTACGCCCCTCGAGTCGTCGTCCAGGTGACTGACGTTCACGGACGGCGCGGTCATGCTCCCGTAATTGCCTCCCGAGACCGAGTGGCTGACTGTGACTCTCCCCGACCTCGGTTGGCTCGGGGGATAGTCGATATTGTCGTTCACTCCCGTAACGGTAACGGTCTGCGGCGTGTTCCAGTTGGTTCTGGTGAACACCAGGTCGTTGCCGCTTTGCGCCGTGGATACGGTGACCAGCGAATTTGAAGGCACGGTGGGCCTGACCCTCACCCTTGCGGTGGGCTGAACCGTAAGAACCGCCGTGTAGGATGCGGTGCCCGATTCGTTCACCGACAGTGTCGTGGGGCTGACGAACACCCCGGGGCTGTCGTCGTCCGTTATCTCGACCAGGTCGTCCACCGCTTGGCCCAGACCCGTATATCGGACGAGAAACGTTTCTTTCGGTTCCGCTATCTCGTCGTTTGCGATCACCAATCTGATCCTTTTCTTAAGCGTTCTTCCTCCCGTGGGCCATCCACCTTCCGGCTTGCTGAAAACCAGCGAGCCGGAACTGCCGACGAAGTCTACCGCTGGCGTCGCTTTCTGCCTTGCGTTTTCGCGCGTCGCGTAGGAAACTGTTATCGACGACACCGAATCGGCCATCCTCACGCCGGAGGGAAAAAGCAGCTCGGCGTCGAAGAAGAATTCGGACAGTGAATTATCGCTGCCCAAGATTGCCGTGCCTCCGCCTTCACGTACCTGGACCGCGTCTCCGGAGTAGCCGATGAAAGACGGTCCCGGATCGTCGTCCCTTACGGTAGTGGAAAACCTGTAAGTGATTGAGCCATAGCTTCCGAGCTGAAAATTTACTCGACACGTCCTCCCCGCCTGGCCGTCCCAGGTATTGTTGTTTCTGCCTCTTATGCGGATCGGGTAGTTGGACACTCCCGGAGACGGGACAATTCTGACCGAGTCGTATACGTAATTCCCCCTGACTATCTGGCAGATGGAACTGTTTTCGACCCTTATGTTAACGGCGTCCGAACCCGGGTCGGATACGTTGTACAACGCCGTACCGCCCGCCTCGGTGGCCGTACCGCTGACGTAGCGCACTATAGGGAACTGGGAGAAAGCGTTCTGTCCGAACGACGTCAGCAGGAAAAACGTCAGGCAGAAGACCATCGCGGGCGGAAAAAACCCGCGAGAGCCGGAAGTTCTTTCAGGCTCTGACGCAAAACAGGGGGGGGGTATTCTCGTCGAAACGGCAAGGCCGTTCCCGTCCGCAACGCCGCTCTCATGTCCTGTCCCCCGTATCTCATATCTCGTGTCGATACGCTCTGTCGTCACCGTTTAAAGGCAATTTCCTTCCCTAGGATTTTCATTTAAGCCGTAAAGAAAAACCGATTCGGCTTGTCAATGCAAATTTACGCTCTGTCGTCACCGTTCAAAGGCAATTTTCTTCCCTAGGATTTTCGTTTAAGCCGCAAAGAAAAACCGATTCGGCCTGTCAATGCAAATTGTCGCCGTTCGGGCCGCGAAGCGGCGGTTTTTACCCGGCGCGTTTCCGATCAGGTATAATTCCCCCGCGCGACGGACGGAACCGCCCGGTTTTCTCCGCATCCTTGCGGACGCAAGAAGCAGACGACATGAAGATATGCACACTTGCCAGCGGCAGCTCGGGCAACTCCCTTTACCTCGAGTCCGAACGGTCGAAGATACTGATAGACGCGGGGGTGAGCCTGCGCAGGATATCGAGAAGTCTCCAAAGCCTGGGAACGAGCGTGGAGGAGATCGACGCCGTCGTGCTGTCCCACGAGCACGGGGACCACTCGCGGGCCGTGGCGAAGATGGAAACGCCGGTGTACGTGTGCGGGTCCGCCGCGGAAGTTCTTCGGGACAGGGTGGCGGACCTTCGGGAATTCGATTCCGAGACCCCCTTTCGGGTGAAGGATCTTCTGATAACTCCCTTTTCCGTGTCCCACGACGCGAGAGATCCCGTCGGCTTCACGGTGAGCGACGGGCGCAGCAGGGTCGGGGCCGTCACGGACATAGGCAGGGTCACCCGGCTCGTGGTGGAGAGTCTCAGAAACTGCGACGCGCTGGTCATCGAGTCGAACCACGACAGGGAAATGCTTCTCGAAGGTCCCTATCCTTGGGATCTCAAGCAGAGAATAGGCGGGGGAGACGGGCACCTGTCTAACGAGGAGTCCGCGGAGCTTCTGGGAGCGGTCCTGCACGAGGGGCTCAGGCACGTGATGCTCGCCCACCTGAGCCGCTCGAACAACACGCCCGAGAGGGCGCTTGCGGCCTCCCGCGAGATTCTCCGCGAGAGGGGAGCGGAGCACATAGCCCTTCGGGTCGCCCCCAGAAACGAGATTTCGGAGGTTCTCACGGTTTGATAGAAAGGTACTCGAGAGAGGAGATGGCCCGCGTATGGTCCGACGAGAACAGGTACCGGGTCTGGCTCGAGGTGGAGCTCGCCGTCTGCGAGGCGTGGGCGCGGCGCGGGGAGATTCCTCCCGGGGACCTCGAGACCATAAGGGAGAAGGCGTCTTTCGACGTCGCGAGGATAGAGGAGCTTGAGAGGGAGCTTCGCCACGACGTTCTCGCCTTTTTAACCTGCGTTTCTGAGCGCGTGGGAAGCGCCTCGCGGTTCATTCATCTCGGCATGACGTCCTCCGACGTTCTCGACACCTGCTTTTCCATCCAGCTCCGCGGGGCGGGCGACCTGATAGTCGCGGGGCTTTGCGGGCTGCTGGAGGTTCTTCGCGAGAGGGCTTTCGAGCACAAAAGCACTCCCATGATCGGCCGCTCCCACGGCGTGCACGCCGAGCCCAGGACGCTGGGGCTCGTGTTCGCCCTGTGGTACGACGAGATGAGGAGAAACCTCGCGAGGATGGAAGCCTCGCGCGACGCGGTGAGCGTGGGAATGATGTCGGGGGCCGTGGGCACCTACGCCAGCATTCCCCCCGAAATCGAGCGCGACGCGTGCGAGATCCTGGGACTTCGCCCCGCCGGAATATCCACGCAGGTCGTGCAGAGGGACGTCTACGCGCAGTATTTTCTCACGCTCTCCCTCATAGCCGCCTCGGTGGAGAAGATGGCGACCGAGATAAGGCACTTCCAGAGAACAGAGGTGCGCGAGATGGAAGAGCCGTTCGCCGAAGGGCAGAAAGGCTCCTCGGCCATGCCCCACAAGAAAAACCCCGTTCTCGCCGAGAACCTGTGCGGGCTCGCGAGAATAGTGAGGTCCCACTCGGCCGTCGCGCTTGAGAACGTGGCGCTCTGGCACGAAAGGGACATAAGCCACTCGTCCGCGGAGAGGATAGTGGGGCCCGACGGGACCATACTGGTGGACTTCATGCTCGAGAGGCTCCGCGGGATCGTGGAGGGTCTCAGGGTGTATCCCGAGAACATGGAGAGAAACATCTGGCTCACTAGGGGGCTCGTTTTTTCCCAGAATGTCCTGCTTCGGCTGGTGAGAAAGGGGGTTTCGAGGGAGCGGGCGTACGAGCTCGTCCAGCGAAACGCCATGAGGTGCTGGGAGGAGGGGGCGGATTTCCGCGAGGCGCTCGGGGGCGACGCGGACGTCGCCGCCCTGCTTTCGCCCGGGGAGATCGATTCGTGCTTCGGGCTCGAGGAGTGTCTCGCGAACGTGGAACACGTGTTCGAGACCGTGTTCGGATGAAAAAAATTCAAAGGAGCTTAACGTCATGAAAACGAGGAAGTTTTTTTTCGGAATTGAAAAACCCGCCGCGCTTTTGCTGCTGGCGGCGGCGCCGTTTCTTTTTTCCTGCGGCGGCGCGGCGGAGAAAGAGCTGGACAGCGGGAAGCTCGAGCGCTACTTCAAGGACCGCTACGGGGCGTACATGCCCGCGGGCTTCACGGTAAAGGCCTCGGGCGGCGGCGAATCCGCCATGCGCGGGTTCAGCAAGGGCTACTACGACGTCGCCTTTTCCGGCGGCGGGCGCCAGAGCTTTCCCTTCTACGTGAGCGACGACGGCGGATTTCTCATAATGGGAGGATCCGAACCCGCCGACGTGGAGGAGATGGAGGACGCGGGAGTCCGCGGCATAAAGAAGGGTTTTCTCTCGGTCGAGGGCAGAAGCCTTCCCATACTGGTGTCCAGGGACAGGAAGAAGATACTGGTGGGAGAGATAGAGGACATATCGAAGGACTGGACGGAATCCATAACGGACAGGATGTCGCTTGACAACGTCCCGTCCAAGGGAAGTCCCGACGCGAAGGTGACGGTGGTCGAATACTCGGACTTCCAGTGCTCCTACTGCGCGTCCGTCGCCCCGCAGCTCTCCTCCCTGCTTTCGGACTACGAGGGCAGGATCAGGATTTTCTACAAGCAGTTTCCGCTGCCCAACATCCACCCGTGGGCGGAGCTCGCCTCCGCGGCGTCTCTGTGCGTGTACGACCAGGGAAACGACAAGTTCTGGGAGTTTCACGACGAGATCTTCGCCGGCCAGAAGGAAATCGGCGAGGGCGAGGCCGCCGGGAGATTCTCGGAGATAGCCGCCGGGCTCGGAATCGACATGGCGAAGTACGACGAGTGCGTGGGATCGGAAGAGACGAAACGGAGGGTCGCTTCCGACGTCGAGGAGGGAAAGGCGATCGGGGTGAGAGCCACCCCGACGTTCGTCGTTGACGGGGTGGTGGTTCCCGGCGCGGACGTCAAGGCCATAAGGAAGGCGATAGACTACCGTCTTTCGGACGACCGGGCGGGGTCGGAGAAATAACCGTACGCCGAGGCCGATAGTCATGAAATGTCCTAGCTGCGGGTACAACAGCTTCGATTACCTCACCAGGTGCGGAAAATGCGGCGCCGCGCTCTCCCCGACGCCCATTTTCAGGTACCTCCACGAGGAGAAGCTCTCGATGGAGGCGGTCCTGGGCGAGGCGCGCGGGGAGACCGAAGCCGCGTTCGCCGAAGAAGCCCGGACGTTTTCAGGCGACGCGCCGTCGGACTTCCGCGACGTGTTCTCGGAGGTCGAAACCGCCGCGTCTCTGCCCGCCGGGGCGGAGATCGAGGACGACGAGAGGATATTCGTTCCGCCCGAGGAAATTTCCCCGCCCGTCGGCGGAACCGGCGTGACGGAAGAGGAAAAGCCCCGGAGGGCGCCCGCGGATGGTCCGCTTCCCCTGGGACTTCATCCGGCGGGCGTCGCGGCCAGGTTTTTCGCCTTTTCGATCGACTTTCTCTTCACGCTCGCCGCGGCGGCGTGCGCTCTCGCCTCGGGGGCCTACCTGATCGGGGAGACGTCCTTTTCGGGTCTCGGGGAGTTCGTTTCCATCTGGGGGCCGATATGTCTTTGCGTCTACCTGCTGGCCACCGCCTATTTTTTCCTCCTGCCGGTTCTCTGCGGAACCACTCTGGGAAACGCGGCGGCGGGAATCAGGGTGGTGCGCCGCGACGGTTCGGGGCCGGGGGCGGGCGGGAGCTTCCTTCGGTGGATGGGCTCTCTTTTCTCGGTGGCGACGCTTTTTCTGGGTTTCGCCCCCGCGCTTTTCGGCAGGGAGAGACGGAGCCTAAACGACAGGCTGCTCGGCACTCTCGTCGTGAAGAGCTCCTTTGCCGGCAATGCTGATTGACAATCTCGAAAAGAGGATTTCGGAGAAGCGGCGGGAGGTCGATCTATGGGTCGAATCCCACCGCGAGAGGATAATGGTGCCTTTCTACAGCTCCGTCGACCTTCGCTTCTCCGGGCGCAAGCTAGCCGCGATAGACACCAACGTCTTTCCCGCGGGCTTCAACAACCTCTCGCGAGGATTTCGGGAAAGGGCCGGGGAGCTTTTCGGGCGGTCCCTGTCCTCCAGGTATCCGAGCGCGGGGAAGATACTCCTGGTTCCCGAGCTCAACACCAAAAACGCCTGGTACTGGGAGAACGTGAGCGTGATAAGGTCGATTCTGGAGTACGCGGGCTACGAGGTCGGAGTGGGCATAGCGAACGAGGAATTTCGGGGGGAGAGCGTTTCCTTCGATTCCGCGGGCGGGGAGAAGATCGAGGCGCGGCGGGTTTTCCAGGAAGAGGGAGTGGCGAAAACAGACGGCTTCACGCCCGACATCGTGATGATAAACAACGATTTTTCGGAAAGGTGCCCGAAGACTCTCAGCAACCTTCGCCAGCCCGTGTTTCCTCCCGTGGAGATAGGGTGGCACGCGAGGAAAAAGAACGTGCACTTCGAGTTCTACAACGGTCTCGTTTCGGAACTCGCCGCCATACTCGGGGTCGACCCCTGGACGATGTCGGTCGAGACGGTTCTGGAAACGGGGGTGGATTTCGATTTCGCCGAGGACAGGGAGAGGGTCCGGGCGCGGGCGGAGGAGGTTTTTTCGAACGTGGCGGCCGAGTACTCGAAAAGGGGAATGGACCGCGAGACGTCGGTTTTCGTGAAGAGCAATTCGGGCACCTACGGAATGGCGGTCACCAGCGTCGCGGACCCGGCCGAGATCACCGGCATGAACTCCCGCGACAGGAAGAGAATGCGGGTTTCCAAGGGAGGGGTGCCGGTTAGGGACGTCGTCGTGCAGGAAGGGGTGCCGACGTCGCTTCGAGTCGGGGACGGGCTTGTCGGAGAACCCGTCGTTTATCTTGTCGAGGCGAGCGTCGCGGGGATGTTCTACAGGGTGAACTCCGCCAGGGGAGAGCTTGAGAATCTCAATTCCAGAGGGATGGAGTTTCTGCCGTGCGAGTCTTCTTCGGACGGGATTTCCTCGGCGTTCGAACTCGTTTCCAAGGTGGCGACTCTCGCCGCGGGCTACGAGATAGAGAAGGTTCTGAGAGACGTTGACTGCTGATAACCTTTGACATCGAGCTTGCGGAAACCGCATGGCGTGTAATATGATTGTTGGCGTCCGCACGGGAATTTGACCGGTTTTGGAGAATTCTATGTCCGACAAACTTCCTTTCGAACCGCAAGATCTTGGGTTTCCCTACATCTCTCCTTTAAGGGAGATGGGAGCTTACGAGGCGTTGTGGAGCAACGAAGGCATGTCCTTCAGGAAGATCTCGCGGATGCGCCGCGGCTCTTCGGGACCCGCTCTTTCGGATTTCGTGGACGAACCTATCGCCTACGAGTTCGCCGAACGAGCGCGCGACCTCATTGCGAAATCGGGAGTCGGCAGGTTCGGAGTCCGCGTTCACGGCACTTGGGATTATCCGGCGAAACTCTATGATGCTGCTTATCCCGCGGAGTTGCTCTATTTTCGAGGATGGTGGGACCTGGTCTACTCAAGGTCGGTCGCGGTCGTGGGTACGCGCAGGCCGTCCGGGGAAGGAATCTCCCGCACCCGGCGCCTCGTGAAGAATCTCGTTGACGACGACTTCACCGTAGTTTCCGGGCTTGCGGCCGGAATCGACACCGTTGCGCACACCGCGGCGATCGAAAACGGCGGCAGGACCATAGCGGTAATCGGAACGCCGATCTCGGAGGTATATCCGAAGGAGAACGTGGAACTTCAGAAACGGATCGCAAAGGATTACCTGCTTATAAGCCAGGTTCCCGTGTGGCGCCACTCGCAGCAGGGGTCGCGCGGAAACCGTTTTTTCTTTCCCGAGCGCAACATAACTATGTCGGCGCTTACGGAGGCGACCGTGATTGTTGAGGCAGGTGAGACGTCGGGAACCCTGGTTCAGGCCGACGCGGTGCTTAAGCAGGGGAGAAAACTGTTTATTCTCGACAGCTGTTTTCGCGACTCCAAACTCACTTGGCCCGAAAAATTCGCCGAAAAAGGAGCTTTCCGTGTCGCCGAGTACGAAGATATGAGGAGACATATCAGCTCTGAAGTTCTTCAGAGCTGACGGTTTTGCATAACACTATCCTAAAAACTTCGGCCATAAAAAAGGTTAGAAATGAAAAACGGTGGATTGCTAAAACATCGACACATTCTGGATAATCACGACCGCAAGGTCGTTGAATACTTATCAGAGAATCTATCTACTGCAAAGGTTTTCCGTTTAGTGTCAGCTTATTTCACTATTTACGGTTATGAAGCGTTACAAAACGAACTATGTAAAGTTGAAGATGTACGGTTTCTTTTCGGTGACCCAGCATCGGTTGGAGAAATAGACCCTGGGAAAAAAGAGCAGAAAAGTTTTACTCTCGTTGAAGAAGGGCTTTCACCAAACTATCAATTGCAACAAAAACATATAGCCCAACAATGTGCCGAATGGATATCAAAACAAGGCGTAGAAATTCGCTCCATTGGAAAATCCAACTTTTTGCACGGCAAAATGTATCTTGCCGAATCCGCCACAGGTGGTGCTGTAGTAGTCGGCAGTTCTAACTTCACCAGAAAAGGGTTAGGTTGCGACCAAAATGCAAATGTGGAGATTAACCTTGCAACCGACGAAGAAGAAGTACTAGTTGAACTGAGAGAATGGTTTGACAAACTTTGGTTGGATCAAGTGCTCACCAAAGATGTTAAAGGGGACATCTTGGATGCTCTGCATCGAATAGGAAAAGACCATTCACCAGAATTCATCTATTACAAAACACTTTACGAATTGTTTCGTGAACATATAGAAGCCATGAAAGATGGCGAGAGGACTCTGGCGGATATTGACTTTTACAGTACTAAAATCTGGAAAAAGTTGTATGAGTTCCAGCGTGATGGCGTAAAAAGCATTATTGCTCATCTGCAAAAACATGGCGGCTGCATTTTGGCGGACAGCGTAGGTTTGGGCAAAACTTACACGGCGCTTGCAGTGATAAAGTTTTTTGAATTAAGGAATGAGCGCGTTTTGGTTTTATGCCCGAAAAAACTGCGAGACAACTGGGCATTTTATCCGGCGTACAATTCTCATAGCAACAATCCTTTTGCGGAAGACCGTTTTGGGTACACGTTATTGTCGCACACCGACTTGTCTCGTGATACGGGCAAAGTGGGCGATATTGACCTTGAGAACTTCAAGTGGCAGAACTTTGATCTAGTGGTAATTGATGAGTCTCATAATTTTCGTAACGATACAAAGCCCCACCGTGACGAAAATGGCAATATAGTCCGCCATAGCCGCTACACTCGTTTGCTGGAAGAAGTGATAAAGGCCGGGACGGAAACAAAGGTGCTGATGTTGTCGGCTACACCGGTGAATATCTCCTTGATCGATCTGCGTAACCAGATTTATTTGATGACCAAAAGACATGATGATACCTTCAGGGAAACTTTAGGCATCAGCAATGTTGGAACCTTGCTAAGCAGAGCGCAAAAAGCGTTCAGAACATGGGAGACGGACCAACATGGGGGCAACATTAAAGACAAGTCGCAGCTGCTGGAGAAGCTAGGAGCTGATTTCTTCCATTTGCTGGGAGGAGTATCCATTGCTCGTTCTCGTCGTCAGATCAAGAAATTTTATTCGGAAGAAATAAAAGATATAGGTCAATTTCCTAAGCACGAAGAGCCTAAGAATATTTATCCTCCTACAGATCTAAGAGAAGAACTCTCATATAAATATTTGTCTGAACAAATAGGAAAATTTGCTCTGTCGGTCTACACGCCATCCAAATACGTTGTCAGCGAAGATGTCAGGCGGCGTTTGGACGAAGAGAAAAAACAATTGCAATTTAATCAGGAAGACCGAGAGCGTTACCTAATTGGGATGATACGGGTGAATTTCCTTAAACGTTTGGAGAGCTCTGCACATTCTCTGACGTGTACGCTCGAGCGTACAATTGGCAAGATTGAAGGCTTGCTGGAGAAAATAGACCACTACGAGAAAAACAAAGCCAAGCGGATATCTGAGTTGCAAGCCGACACATTTCCAGATGATGACGAAGAAGATGAAGAACTTTTTGTTAACAGAGCCCGCAAGCCGTATCACTTAAGTGAACTGGATTTGTCTAGATGGAAGCAGGACTTGCTTATAGACAAAGAAACTTTGGAGAGGGTTTTCGGAAAAGTTAAGGCGATTGGGCCAGACCGAGACGGAAAACTGCAAGAGATTAAACAATATGTCCGTGAAAGAGTAAATAATCCGACAATCAACAAAGACGGTCGCAGAAACCGCAAAATGTTAATATTTACTACTTTTGCCGACACCGCACAGTATCTTTACGGTTGCCTACAGGATTTAGCGACGAAACTGGGACTGAAGATAGCAATGATTTCTGGAGGTTCAACTAGAACGACTTTTGGCGAGAATAATTTTAACGCTATTCTTACCAACTTTGCTCCTATGGCGCGGGAGCGCCGAGAGAAAGATTCCCCAGAAGGAATAGACTTGCTTATAGCTACCGACTGTATATCAGAGGGCCAAAATCTGCAGGATTGCGATACGGTGCTTAATTATGATATCCACTGGAATCCTGTACGTCTGATTCAACGCTTCGGTCGCGTTGACCGTATTGGCAGTCGTAACGAATCCGTGAGGATGATCAATTTTTGGCCCACTAAAGATATGGATATCTATTTGAATTTACAAGCTCGCGTACACGCCCGTATGGCTCTTGCCGATGTAGCGGCAAGCGGTGATGACGACCCTCTGAACGAAAATGCTCATGAGCATATTCAACTGGAACTAAATTTCCGCGACCGGCAATTGAAGAAACTTCAAGAAGAGGTCTTGGATATAGACGATCTCTCCGACAGCATTGTTATGAGCGATTTTACTTTGGATTACTTTTTCACACAGCTATTGAGATACCTAGAGAGAAACAAGGCGGAGTTGGATGCAGCTCCTAGCGGAGTATATGCCATAACAAATTCCAAAGTTAATGACGATAGAGCAGGAGTGATATTCTTTCTGCGTTGTAGAGAAAATGGAGTAGAAAAGGGGGAAACGACAGCGAGTCCAATTCATCCGTACTACATGATTTATATTCGTGATAACGGTGATATTAATTACAGTTGTGCAAATGCTAGAAAAGTGCTGGAAGTGTTTGAATCGTTGTCTATTGGAAAAAATAAGCCCCTGCAACAATTGTGTAATCAGTTTGACAGCGAAACAGACAAAGGGAAAAACATGAACCGTTATAATAAACTTTTAAGATCAGCTAGCAATGATATCGTCAGGGCAAACAGAGCAACTCAGGTCCGGCGATTAGGGACTCACGGTCAGATTGATGTTAAGTTGCCTAAGAGCTCTGTAGTTAATGAGAATTTTGATTTAATAACTTGGTTGATCATTGTGAATTCGCAATCGTGAGCGAATATCATGGATGACTTGAAGAGGAAAATCAGGTCGGCGTTGAGTACCTCGAATGATAGCTTTTTGGAGAAATCAAAGGAACTTCTTGAGATACTGGGATATAGGAGCAATAGAACTCTGAGTTTATCTGGTAGCGTAGACGACTTCATTAAAGAATTCCCCGCCCGCAATCAAAACACCAAGACTGAACATGAATTCGGCAACCATGCTGAATCTATACATTTTATTTTTCAGTTAACCGGCGAAGAAATAGCGTCCGACAACAATCGCTATAAAGTTAATTCTTTTGATAAGGGTGATGAGAGTAGTTTTCTTTTTTTTGCGGTCGAACTAAAAAGTGAAGGCTATTCTCGTGGTAAATACGCGGAATTCACGCGCGAAATCAACAAACGGCTTATGGCGCCGACCGTAATTTTATTTAAGGCTGGCGAACATCTGACCCTAGCGTTTGTTCACCGTCGTAGGCATAAATACGACCCTAACCGTCCCGTTTTAGGCAATGTATCGCTACTGCGCGAAGTTGCTCAAAGTCCGCATAGAGCACATCTGGATATTCTCTCCGAATTATCGTTGCCAAATTTGCTTTCGTGGATGAAAAAAACTAATAGACCTCCTAACTTTAATGGGTTGCTGACAGCATGGTTGAGCAAACTGGATACGGAGGAGTTGAACAAACGGTTTTACGAGGATTTATTCAACTGGTTTGAATGGGCACAGACAGAAGCGAAATTTCCAGAAGACAAAAACAAATTGTTGAGTTCACAGGAATACGTCATCCGGTTAATTACCAGAATACTGTTCATATGGTTTATCAAGGAGAAAGGTCTAGTTTCAGATGAACTGTTCAATGAGCATGAAATTTCCAAGCTATTGAAAAACTACGACTGGGAAAACGGTGATTCGTATTACCGTGCCGTGTTGCAAAATCTCTTTTTTGCCACCTTGAATACGGAGGTCGAAAATCGCGGTTTTAAAAAACAAGGGAACAAAGACAAGAAAGACGAGAAATTCTCACGATATTTGTATAAGAACCAAATAAGTGACACAAAAGGGCTTATATGTCTATTTTCCAGAACGCCATTCATTAACGGTGGCTTGTTTGACTGCCTGGACAGCGAAAAGTCTTTGCAGAACGGTGGTTATCAAATTGATTGCTTTTCTGATAACAAGAGTTTCTACAAAAAAATTAGCTTGCCAAATCATTTGTTTTTTGATGAAGAACTAGGATTATTCCCGTTTCTCAATCGCTACAAATTCACGGTGGAAGAGAATACTCCTATAGAGCAGGAAGTAGCTCTGGACCCGGAGCTGCTTGGCAAGGTTTTTGAGAATCTTCTGGCGGCTTACAACCCTGAGACGCATGAAACGGCTCGCAAGAAAACAGGTTCTTATTACACACCCCGCACTATTGTGGACTACATGGTGGATGAAGCTCTAGTAGAAGCATTATTACATAAATGCTGTTCAAAAAATAGCAATGCTAAATCTAAATCCTGGTGGCGGGACCGATTACATTATCTGCTTGATTACGCCGACGAGTTCAACGATGCAAAAGAACTATTTGAAGAGGGCGAAGCAGGGAATATTGTTGAGGCAATCTCGGAGATTAGAGTACTGGATCCGGCAGTCGGGTCTGGGGCTTTTCTTATGGGAGCGTTGCACAAACTTACCTTGGCATTGAGACGAATTGACCCCAGCAACAAACACTGGAGAAAACTACAGGAAAAGTATGCACAAGAAAGATTGAAGACGGTTTTTGACAACGAGAGTGAAAAACAGCGACGTGAGAAACTGCTGGAAATCAATGAGACTTTTGAACGTTATAGTGATTCTGATCTAGGCCGCAAGTTACACCTGATACAAAACAACATATTTGGTGTAGATATTCAACCAATCGCGTGCCAGATTGCCAAGCTACGTTTTTTCATATCTTTAGCAATAGAACAACAGCCAAACAAGAACTCAAAGGAAAACTTTGGAATAAAACCCCTGCCGAATCTAGAAACACGTTTTATCGTGACAGATACATTGAAAAATCTAAAAGTAAGTGTTCATCAGTATGACTTGTTTCATCAAGGTATTGAGTTATTGAAGGACAGACTAGACGAAAACAGGAGGCAACATTTTCTCGCAGCCACTATCTCACAAAAAAACGCATGCAAAATCGAGAATAAAAAATTGCGTCATGAGTTGGAAAAACAATTGAATTCTGCAGGACTTGAAGGAAATTATGCTAACAAGATTGCACAGTGGGACCCTTACGACCAAAATGCAAAAGCAGATTGGTTTGATGCTGAATATATGTTTGGCGAGCTTGACGGTTTCGATATTATTATTGGTAATCCACCTTATATTCCGTTGCAGAAAGACGGAGGTACTCTAAGAAAGCGTTACGAAGATAGCAACTTTAAAACATTTACTTCTTCAGGCGATATTTATCAATTGTTTTATGAAAAAGCGTGTTGTCTCTTGAGGCCGGAAGAAGGTGTTTTGTCATACATTACTTCTAATAGTTGGTTGAGGGCTGATTATGGCAAGCGTTTACGTTCTTATCTTTTCAATAGTCATACGCCTTTGAAGTTGCTAGAGTTGGGTAAGGATATTTTTGAAAATGCTATTGTTGATACAAACATCTTGGTATTACGTAATGGCAAGAGCAAGCAAATTTGTAAAGGTGTAGATATGGACCGGTTAGAAAACAAGGAATTTCCACCTGACAATAAATGCTTGCATCAAGTTTTTCTGGAAGAAGAAAAACCATGGAGCATTCTGTCTTCTGTTGAGAGAAATATAAGAAAAAAAATGGAAGAACTCGGAACACCGCTGAAAGAATGGGATATTACTATTAACCGAGGAATTTTGACTGGTTATAACAAAGCTTTTGTCATCAATAATGAAACTAAGGAGGTATTAATCAGGGAAGACCCAAAATCGGCTGAGCTAATTAAGCCAGTACTGAAAGGAAAAGATATTCAGAAATATAAAAACAATTGGGAAAACACGAACCGCTGGTTAATAGCAACATTTCCTGCGCTTAAAATTGATATAGACCTTTATCCAGCTGTGAAAAGACATCTTCTTTCTTTCGGTAAGGAGAGATTAGAACAAACAGGCATGAAATTTCCAAAATCAAGAAAAAAAACTATTCATGCTTGGTACGAATTACAGGATACTTGTGCTTATTACGAAGAGTTCTCAAAGAAAAAACTTGTTTGGATTGAATTGGCTGAGACTGCCCGGTTTTGTTACGATGAAAGTGGAATATATTGTGAGGCCACATGTTTTATTATGACTGGCGAAAGCCTAAAATATCTCTGTGCTTTACTTAATGCAAAGCTAGTCCGATGGTTTTTCCCACAAGTTGCGCCAACATCTGGTATGGGAACATTGCGTTGGAAGAAAATTTATGTTGAAACTGTACCTATTCCTAAAATTTCTACGGACAAACAAAAACCCTTTATTCAATTGGTAGACAAAATTCTAGCGGCGAAAGTAACTGATGGAGAAGTTGACACCAGCCATTTGGAGGCGGAAATAGACCATCTTGTTTATAAGCTTTATGGACTAAACGCACAAGAGACAACCACTATAGACGAAATTTCTTACCAGAAGCAATAATTTGTTTCTATGTTTGATGTTCTTTTTCTCAAGTTAATTCTATTCTTTCAATAAAACTTATTTCTTTTTGTGTAAGGTCGTAGAGTTCATATGTCAGTTGGTCAATCTGGGCTTCCATATCTGAGATGTCGGCGCGTTGGTTAGAAAATTTAGCTTGCAATATAGTCTGAAAAATTTCTTCAATTTTTTCTTCTTGATTTTTAGTGGGCAGAGGAGCAAGAAAAGGTTCTAGAGCTTGAACACTAATTAACAAATCTCCGGTGCCTGTTTTAGGTGCATAACCAAACAATTGATAGCGGGCTATTCGAGAATTCAGTATAGCAGTTAGGGTTTTCAAACTTCTACCAGTAGCTATACAGACACTATCAATACACAATATTGCTTCATCACAATAAGCGAACCGCAGGTCAGAACCGATTCGTTTCCAAGTAATTTTATTTTTGCTGAATTCTTCATGGTAAGCACAATTACGAAGATTATATGGAGTAATTCCTTTATCACTTCTCTTCTCCAACTCAGTATAAGACTTATCTAAATGCTTTTTGATAGCTATGTAGTTATCAACATCGACTGGAGTAATATCTCCATATCCATTATGTGTATCAATCAGCCATAATCCGGCCCAATTAACTTGATACCTTTGAATGTCCCTTCCTTTCAATACGGGTTTGATCAATTCAGCAGATTTTGGGTCTTCTTTAATGAGTGCATCCTTAGTTTCATTATTGATGATAAATGCATCGTTGTATCCAGTTTTAATTCCATAGTTAATAGTAATACCCTGTAGTTTCCTAGTTAAGATTTGAGCTCCTAAACAACCCAATTTCAAGGAGCAAAAAATGAAGATGTCAGATGATTTCTATAGCGAGGTGCTTTCCTCGGCATTGGCTAAAAACACCCGTATCGCTTACGACAAAGGTTGGAGATGTTTTGAATGTTATTGCACAAGCCGAAAAGTAGAACCTTTTTCCGCAACACCTGAGGAAGTCGCCGATTTTCTGATCGAACTGGCGACTCGTCCCAGCCCGAAGAGCGGAAAAACGCTTTCCATGGGAACGGTGGCCTTATACCGAAGCGGGATAAACAAAAGATACGCAGAAGCGGGAATGGTCTCTCCCATGAATCATCCCGAGGTAGCTGCCGTTTTCAAGGGACTTTCGCGCATCAAGGGCACTGCCTCCCGCCAAGTTAAAGCTCTCAGGGAGCATCATATAAAGAGGATGTTAGGTCAGTGTGCCGATACGCTTATCGGTCTTCGCGATGCCGCGATAATCGCCGTCGGATTCGCCGGAGCACTGCGGCGCTCCGAGATATGCGGACTTATGGTTGACGACATCGAAATCATAAGACCGGCAGAACAAAACGGTTCGAAAAAAATGTTTATTCACATTCGCAAGTCGAAAACGGACCAGGAAGGAAAGGGACAGAAAATAGCGATACCGGAAGGAAAATACCTAAGACCCATACGAAGGCTTCAGGCTTGGCTCGAAGCGTCGGGCATAACTGGAGGACATCTGTTTCAGACGATGAAACGCGGCGGGAGGCTGAGAGGGTTGCCGTTGCACCATTCCGACATACCCAGGCTGGTAAAGTATTACGCCGAACTCGTCGGACTCGATTCGAAGGAAGTTTCCGGACATTCGCTCCGCGCGGGTTTCGTAACGAGCGCCGCGGTTCACAACGCCCGTCTGGACAAGATAATGGAAATCACTAGGCACTCCAATCCCTCGACGGTGATGAAATACATCCGCGACGCCGATTCCTTCAGGGACCACGCGGGAGAGAAGTTTCTGTAGCCAGAAGCGCCCCGCTTTTTGTTGAGAAAATGATTGACGAATCTTTGCGATGTTGATATGATTTGAGCGGAATGTCAACATGGTCAGATGCCATGAGGACAGGCTAGGCAGAGGGAGAAAGAGCATTTCAACAACTGAGAGAATTTCGTGGCATATACTTGAAAAGATTAATGCTTCGCTGGTCCTAGAGAGTATGTCAGCATGGAGTAATTCCTGGATTATAGTACCTTTTCAGAAAGACTCGGATGGACCTGATGGAGGCGAATCCGATGGCGCGCGGTGACCTTCTAATATCCTTGGTTCAGGCCAGCATGTCTGGGGACAAGCAGGCTGTTCGTTCAGCGGTTGAGACTATAATAGCCGAGGAAAAGACCAAACAGCACAGAATTCTGGCGGACCGTCTAGCCAGAGCGTTGCACTCCAACGGGAATGGTCGTGCCTTTTCCCCATCCTCCAAATGCGATGTTGCGCATCGAGGCAGAAAACTCATAGCGGAAATAACTCCCCGTCGTGAGCTGAACGACTTGGTTCTGTCCGATTCTTGCCGCAGAGCCGTAGGCCAGCTGATTGAGGAACAGCAGAGGACAAGTCTCCTGAGAGCTCACGGGCTTGACCCGAAACATCGAGTACTTCTCATAGGTCCACCGGGTAATGGAAAGACTTCTCTTGCGGAAGCGATAGCGGAGGCTCTAGCTGTGGAGTTTTTTATTGTTCGCTACGAGGAAATGATCGGCAGTTACCTTGGAGAGACCGCTGGCCGTCTCAAGCAAATATTCGAGTATGTGCGGACTACTCCCTGCGTTTTGTTCTTTGACGAATTCGACGCCGTTGGCAAGGAGCGTGGAGATATTCACGAGACAGGCGAGATAAAGCGGGTCGTTACTTCGTTATTGATGCATGTCGATGAACTGCCCAGCTACACAGTAGTCATAGCTGCGACAAACCATTCTGAACTACTGGACCGCGCGGTCTGGCGTCGTTTCCAGCTCCGTCTGACTCTTCCGTCGCCTACCGAGAAGGATCTGGCGAAATACTTCGAGCGGTTTTTGGCATTAAAAGAAAAGCCGGCAGGCATATCTGCAACTGCAATCGCAAAACGTCTAGGTGCCGTCAGCTACGCCGAGGCTGAAGAATTCACTCTCGATGTGTTGCGTCGTGAAGTTATGACCATGAAGGGATGTACGCTGAAGGAAGTAATTGAAGAACAGCTGAAATTCTGGGAAATCCGTGCCCAGTCAAAGTGTAATATCGTTGACGGAGTTGAAGCTTCTTTGAATGGCTGAACATCCTCTTCTGGCAATGCCGTCCCCGGAGAGGATAAAGCCTTCTTCAGGGGGATGGCCTAGGGAGAAAATCTCACCGGTTTCCCCTGATCGTCAGGCCGTCAGGATAGGGCCTAAATTTCGGAGACTTGAACGGGCTCTGGCGGACCCGAAAATTCTTGCGGATATGCGGGACGACCCAGCCGCGATAGTACCCGAACGCGCTCTTGTGTTCGAGTTGTCCAGCCAAATGGTGGATTTCTATCGGGCCATACGACGCATATCTGGATTGGAGTTTCTCGGAGAGGACGAAGATGAAAAAGCACCTGATGAAGATTTCTTTGTCATGGATGCTCAGGGCCGGAAAACGGACAAGCAGGTTTCCAGACGTCTTTATTTCACAATTCCGGACAGGTCCGCTCTCGACGAACTGGTAGGTTTATGGAAGCGCTGCAAGCGGGGAGAGGAACTTGGGCACGGTCTAACGGAATGGAAGAAAGTTTTCAACTATCTGGACGATATAAGGCCATGGGGGCCGGAGGACAGGCTGACCGAAGACGCGATTGCGGACTGGCGCGAGCGGCTTGAAAGCTATCCTGACAAGCCAGTTAGATTCGAGGTGGAATTCTGGTATCGCAGCGATGCGAACCGACGGGAGAAAGCAAAGAGAACCTTTATTGACAGCTTGGACGGTCTAGGCGGACGATTGATTGACAGTGCGGTTATCGAGCAGATCCGCTATCACGCGGCTCTCGTAGAAATGGCCCCAGGTGGAATTCGGGAACTGCTTGAGAATCCTGAAATCGGCCTGGTCACGGTTGATGATATCATGTGGCTTCGTCCCCAGTCTATGGTTTCGGGACCTGTAGAAGTTCCACTTGTTGATTCAACCCGAACCAAGGCAATCGGCGTCGAGGGAGAGCTGGAACCGCCAATTGCCGCTCTCCTTGATGGTATGCCTATGGCGTTGCATGACCAGCTCGCAGACCGTCTCGTTGTTGAGGACCCTGACGGGTTCGCCGCACGGTACGCCACTGCGCGGGAACAGCGGCACGGCACGGCCATGGCATCCTTGATACTGCACGGCGATTTGAACGCGCCGAATCGCCCGCCGCCGGTTGAAAGCCGGCTCTACGTGCGGCCAGTGATGTATCCACAGGCGGCGGGCTTTGACAGCAGTTACGAAGCCCTGCCGCAGGACCAGCTCGGCATCGACCTGATCTGGAGAGCGTTTATCCGGATGTTTGAAGGTGAAGGCTCTGTAGAGCCCACCGCCTCCACGGTGCAGGTTGTCAATTTATCCTTGGGCGATTCGAAAAGGCGCTTTGCTGGCACAATGAGCCCTTGGGCACGTCTGCTCGACTACTTGTCTTGGGAATACAAGGTGCTTATTCTGGTCAGCGCGGGGAACATTTCGGATTATCTGCTTCTTGAGAACACGGAAGAGTGGGCGGATTTTGAGAATGCAGACGAAGAGGAACGTCAGGCCGAAATGCTGCGGTCCATTCTGCGCCAAAGGGCCAAACGTCAGATTCTCTCGCCGGCGGAATCGGTCAATGCTCTGACCATAGGTGCCGCGCATTCGGATTATCTTGCTCCGAGCGGTCACGGGGCACTAGCGGTTGACCCGTACGTGAATCCTCATCTTCCCAATCCCAGTTCAGCCTTGGGGATGGGGTTTAAACGGGCCATAAAGCCGGAAATCCTGCTTCCGGGCGGTGCCGAGCAAGTCCGTGCTAACAAGACCCAAGCGCCAATTGATGTTCGACCCGTCGATAAACCGGGCGGATATTTCGGCGTGGGCGTCGCGAGTCCCGGACCTTCGGGCGAAACCGACCGCAAGTTAAACATGAGCGGTACAAGCGTCTCGACGGCACTGGCTACTCACAATGCCATTCGCATTCTGGAGTCTTTGAGCGAACTGTCCGACGACCCGGTTCATCCCACAATTGATCCGGAATATCATCCGGTTTTGCTGAAAGCTCTCCTTGTACATAGTGCTTGCTGGAACGAGGATGCGGTAATTGCCTTGAAAGACATCATTAACGAAGATGGAAATCTGTACTGGGAGCATCAACGGGATGAAATAAGCCGCTTTGTCGGATTTGGCTGTCCGGATATTGCTCGCGTCATTGATTGCTCGGAAAGCCGGGCTACCTTGATCGGATGGAACACTATTAAAGCGAGGGAAACAGATCAGTTTCGCATCCCGCTTCCCGTTGAACTTGAGGGGATTGCTGGCTTCCGAGCGCTGTCTGTAACCATCGCGTGGCTTACGCCGATAACGTACAAGCATCGCATGTACAGACTTGCGAAATTCGGTGCCGGGCCTGGAAGCGATAAGGGATTCTCAATCGGTGTTGGCAACTCCAAGAATCAGCCGTCACATAACGTACTTGGAAAGGGAACCGTTTATCATCATCGCTGGGAGGGCAGAAAAGCGGCTGAATTTGTTGACGGCGGTTACCTTGCACTGGACGTGACATGCTTGCCGGCCGCCGGAGATTTTGACGAATCCATACCCTATGCGGTTGCGGCCAGCCTTGAAGTGGGGGAGGAAATTTCTGTTTCCGTCTACGAAAGTATTCGCGACCGCCTGAAACAAGATTTGCAGGTCCGTAAAATAAGGCGATAGGAAACAAGCCTTTTAACCTCGCTTGCCGTTGTCCAATCTTCAGAGCTTATACGGAAAAAAGCTCCTGTGACCATAATGCGCTCGGAAGATTCTCGAGACGGCTCGATAGCGAATGCCGGAAGAATCGCCTGCGCCGATAAAATTCCGGCGATTCTGCTCGTTCCTCACAGATTTTGACACGGTATTTGTTTTATGCTACAAAAATGGTTTCCGTTCCGGCGGGAACCTCCGGATTTTCCAGGGTCAGACAATGGAAGAAATAGGACACAAATCGGTTCATCTTTCCGTTCATCTTTTTCTTTTCTACTTCCTGATAATCCTCGTTTTCTCCAAGGCTTTCGGCCGCCTGGCGGAGCGCTTCAAGCAGCCTTCCGTGCTGGGGGAGCTTCTGGCGGGAGTGGTTCTAAGCGGAAGCGTCCTCGCGCTCATACCGTCCACCGAAGGCGTGGTCGGGTACGAAACCTTTCAGCTGCTGGCCGAAGTCGGTGTAGTCATGCTTCTTTTCGAGATAGGTCTCGAAACCCGCCTGGGCGACCTCATAAAGGTGGGCCCAGTCTCGCTGCTTGTCGCCATCGTGGGAGTGGTGCTCCCCTTCGTTCTGGGCTACGCGAGCGTGGTCTATTTCCAGGAGTTCGGAATGCTGAGCCTCGACCCCGCGCAGGTCGGAATCGTGGCGATGGTGGTGGGCGCGACTCTTACCGCCACGAGCGTCGGCATCACGGCCAGGGTTCTGGCGGACCTCGGCAAGCTCCACGCGAAGGAATCGAAGATCGTTCTCACCGCGGCCATAATAGACGACATTCTCGGTCTTATCATTCTCGGCGTGGTGAGCACCCTCATCATTTCCCACGAAGCGGGCGGGGGAGACGACCACATAACCCTGGGCCTGGTTTCCGTCACGATGCTGAAGGCCTTCGGTTTTCTCGCGGTCTCCATCGTGGCGGGAAAGCTCCTCGCCGCGCGGTTCTTCGGTTTTCTCGCCCGCTTCAACAAGGGAGAATTCATCTGGATCATGGCCATAGCCGTCTGCTTCCTGTACTCGTACCTCGCGCATCTCTCCTCCCTGGCCGCGATAGTGGGGGCGTTCGCCGCGGGGCTCGTTCTGAGCGAAACCGAGCAGCTAAAGACCATAGAAAGCGGCGTGAAGCCCGTCTCCCATTTTCTCACCCCCGTGTTTTTCGTGATGATAGGAGCCGCCGTCGACATTTCCGTGTTCAATCCCTTTGTATCTGAGAATATTCTGGTAATATCAATTGCCCTCATTCTTTTCGTGGTGGCGGTAATCGGCAAGTTCGCAAGCGGCTACGTGGTTTATGAAAAAGGAGTTAAAAGAAGCATAATCGGCGTCGGAATGATCCCCAGGGGGGAGGTCGGACTCATATTCGCGCAGCTCGGACTCGCGTACGGAGTCTTCAGGACCGATCTTTTTTCCGCGGTCACCGTCATGGTCATACTCACGACCTTCATGGTTCCCCCGCTTCTGAAAAGGATGTTCGAGAACCAGAAATAAGGAGCGCCGCCCCGGCCGGCCGCCCGTCCGCGCAACGGAAAAGTTCACCCATGAGATCAAACGCCCCGCTCACGTCTTCATGCCTTTTCGCGTTTTTGCTCTCGGCCGCGGGCAACGCCCACGCCGTGGCCGACAACATGCTCACCGTCGACTGGACGGTCGGGGTGCAGCTCGTGACCTTCATAGTCGCGCTCTGGCTTCTGAACAGGCTCGTGTTCGGCCCACTTCTCCGCGTCCGCGACAGGCGGGAGGAGCTTACGGCGGGAACCCTGAAGGAGGCCGAGGAGACGGCCCGCAGGGCGGAGGAGACGATCGCCGAGTACGAGCGCAGGATAGCCGAGGCGAGAGCCGCCGCTACAGAGACGAGAAACGAGCTCAGGCAGCGGGGCCAGGCGGAGGCCGCCGGGATTCTGGCTTCGGCCAGAGAGGAGGCCCAGGCGGAGCTTGAGAGGAAAAGAGCGGTTCTCGCGGGCGAGCTCTCGGGGATAAGGGCCGGCCTTCGGCCGGAGGCGGAGTCGCTCGCGGCGAGCATAGCGGAGCGGGTCCTCGGAGGGAGGAGCGCGGGTGGAGGATAAGGACTACAGCTACTACGACCTGATCGACCACATCTACTGGATATCGGGTCATTTCGACTGGGAAGGTCATTTCGACTGGTGGTACGTGGGAAAGTACGCGCTTAACCTCGTTCTGCTGATAGGTCTTCTGGTCTATCTTCTTAGAAAGCCCTTCGGAGAGTTTCTGAGAAACAGGAAGGAGAGACTCCGCTCGGAGGTCGCCCGCGCGGAAGAGGCGTCGGAGAAGGCCTGCGCCGCTTTCGAGGAGTACTCGGCGAAGCTCGACGCCGTATCCTCGGAGATAAGCTCTCTTACAGAGAACATAAGGAAGCAGGGCGAGACGGAACGGGCGGAGCTCGTCTCCCAGGCCAGGAAAAGCGGCGAGGCGATAAGAAAGGAAGTGGAGGACACCATCCGGCTCGAAACCGCCCGGGCGGTCTCGGAGATACAGGCGGAGGTGGTGGAGTCAGCCGTGGCGCTCGCGGAGAAGACGATAAGGGAGAAGGTCGACCGGAACTTCACCTCGGGTTCCGTGGGCGATTTCGTGAAAACCGTGGAGGAGGGAAGATGGCAACGGTCGCTACACTGAGAGACCTCGTGTCGGCGCTGGTCGACTCGGCCTCGGACGCCTCGGAGCTTGCCGGGGCGGCGGACGACATGGAGAGGTTCTTCGGGGAGGTCTCCCGCGCGGACGATCTCGTCGGGGTTCTTACGAGCACCGTGTTCTCCCTCGCGGAAAAAAAGGCCGTCGCCGGGGATTTTCTCTCGAAGCTTTCGTGTCTCGACGTGACGAGAAGGTTCGTCCTTCTGGCCGTCGAGATGGACAAGTTCCGGGCGCTTCTCGGGTCGAGGGAGCTTGTGCTCGCGAGGCTAGCCGACGCGGCGGGAAAGGTTTCGGCCGAAGTGACTTCCGCGGTCGATCTCTCCGAGGAGGACGTTCGCAGGGTGAGCGAGGCGCTTTCCCGGGCGACGGGCAAGAGGGTCGAGGTTTCTCTCACGGTCGACCCCTCCATGATAGGGGGAATAAGGGCGAAGGTGGGAGACAGGATCTACGACAACAGCGTGAAAACCCAGCTCGAGAGGATAAGGGGCGTTCTTTCCCCCTCTTGACACCAACAACAGCTTATTTGGCAAAGGAGCATGCGATGCAGGAACTCAAGGCGGAAAGCATAGGCGAGATACTGAGAAACAGGATAAAGGGCTACGAGCGCAAGGTGGACACCGACGAGGTGGGAACCGTGATCTCCGTCGGCGACGGGATCGCCCGCGTCTACGGTCTCGACCGGGCGGTGGCCGGAGAGCTCGTGGAGTTCGAAGGCGGCATAACGGGACTCGTCCTCAACCTGGAGGAAGACAACGTGGGCGTGGCGCTTTTCGGAGAAGACTCCCACCTGAGCGAGGGGGGAACGGTGAAGCGCACGGGGCGCATAGCCGAGGTTCCGGTCGGGGACGCTCTCGGCGGAAGGGTCGTCGACGCCCTCGGGCGGCCGATAGACGGTCTCGGGGAGATAGCCTCGGCGGAGACCAGGCAGATAGAGGTGAAGGCCCCCGGCGTCATCTACCGCCAGTCGGTGAGCGAGCCGCTGCAGACGGGTCTCAAGGCCGTGGACTCCATGATTCCCATAGGAAGGGGACAGAGGGAGCTTATCCTAGGCGACAGGCAGGTGGGAAAGACCGCCATCGCCATAGACACCATAATAAACCAGAAAAACGAGGACGTTCACTGCATATACGTGGCCGTGGGACAGAAGCAGTCCACCGTCGCCCAGGTGGTCGACAAGCTAAAGGAGCACGGGGCCATGGAGTACACCACCATAGTCTCGGCCACCGCCAGCACCCCCGCCCCGTTCCAGTTCCTGGCCCCGTTTTCGGGCTGCGCCATGGGGGAGTACTTCAGGGACACCGGAAAGCACGCCCTCATAATCTACGACGATCTCACCAAGCACGCGTGGTCCTACCGCCAGCTCTCGCTGCTTCTCAAGCGGCCCCCGGGACGCGAGGCGTATCCCGGAGACGTGTTCTACCTTCACTCGAGGCTGCTTGAGCGCGCGGCCAAGATGAGGGAGGAGGACGGAGGCGGGTCGCTCACCGCGCTTCCTATAATCGAGACCCAGGCGGGCGACGTTTCGGCGTACATTCCCACCAACGTGATCTCGATAACCGACGGGCAGATATACCTGGAGAGCGATCTTTTCTACTCCGGCGTGCGCCCCGCTATAAACGTGGGACTTTCGGTCTCCAGGGTCGGGGGAAGCGCGCAGATAAAGGCGATGAAAAGCGTCGCGGGAACGCTGAGGCTCGAACTCGCCCAGTACAGGGAGGTGGAGGCGTTCGCCCAGTTCGCCTCGGACCTCGACAAGGTGACCCAGAACCAGCTCGCCCGCGGAAGCAGGCTCGTCGAGGCGCTCAAGCAGGACCAGTACGAACCGCAGGCCGTGGAAAAGCAGGTTCTCATAATATTCGCCGTCACGAACGGCTACGTCGACGACTACCCGGTTTCGGCCGTCCGGAAGTATGAAAGGGAGCTTTTCTCGTTCCTCGAGTCCTCTCATCCCCGTATTCTCTCGGAAGTGAGGGAGAAAAAGGCCGTCTCCGACGAGCTCGGGGGCAAACTCGCGGCGGCGCTCGACGAACTGCGAAACCAGCTCGGGGACCTCGCCTGACCCGGGGGCGGAAAAAAAGATGCCAAGCCTCAAACAGATAACCACCAAGATAAAGAGCGTCAGGAGCACGCGGCGCATAATGGGCGCCATGAAGCTCATAGCCGCGGTGCGCCTCCAGAAGGCCCAGTCGGCGCTTGTGGCCTACAGGCCCTACTCGGACGCCTACAGGGAAGTGGTGCTGAACGTCGCCGGCCTCATAGAGTCGGGCGACCACCCGCTTCTTCGGGTCGCGGAGGAGAAAAAGAACCTCCACGTCCTGTTTTTCACTTCCGACAGGGGGCTTTGCGGGAGCTTCAACAGCGCCCTCATAAGGAACATGCAGCGCTACGTCGGGGAGCGCATGGCGGATTTCGAAAACGTCAAGCTGAGCTTCGTCGGCCGTCGCGGGCGCGACTTTTTTTCGAGAAACGGCGTGGCCACCGGCAACTACTACACGGGGGTGAGCGAGAAAAACTCCCGCAAGTTCTCCGGGGAACTCGCCTCGGCCCTCACAGGGGAGTTTCGCGACGGGGAGGCCGACGAGGTGGTTCTCGCCTACAACACCTTCGTCTCCGCCATATCCCAGACGATGACCTTCGAGAGACTTCTTCCCCTGGACGCAGGGGAGGACGCTGGCGAGGCGGACGGTGCGGACTACCTTTTCGAGCCGGCGAAGGAGGAGATGATAGGCCAGATTCTTCCCAAGTACGTGCAGATAAGAATAGAGCGGGCGATGAACGAGTCGCTCACCAGCGAGCACGCGGCGCGCATGACGGCGATGGAGAACGCCACCAGCAACGCGGACGATGTAATAGCGAAACTTACCCTGCTTTTCAACAAGACCAGGCAGGCGATCATCACCACCGAGCTTATGGACATAGTGAACGGCACAGAGGCTCAGAAAGGAGGCAACGAATAGAAATGAGTACCGAATCGGCCGCCCAGGGCGGCACCGACAGCAGCCATGGAAAGATAGTTCAGGTGACGGGCCCTGTCGTGGACGTCGAGTTTTCGGAAGGCGATCTTCCGACCGTGTTCACGGCCGTCAAGGTGACCAACCCGTCGCTCGGGGATACGGAGTGGAACCTCGTTCTGGAGGTGGCCCAGCAGCTCGGCGGAAGCCGCGTGAGATGCATAGCGATGGATTCCACCGAGGGACTGAGAAGAGGCCAGACGGCGCTCAACACCGGCGAGGGAATAACCATCCCGGTCGGAAAGGAAGCCCTCGGGCGGCTTCTCAACGTCGTCGGGGAACCGATAGACGAGGCCGGTCCCGTCGACACGGAGGAGCGCTGGCCCATTCACCGCCCCGCCCCCGAGTTCGTCGAGCAGAGCACCAAGATGGAGCTTTTCGAGACGGGCATAAAGGTGATCGACCTCCTGGCTCCCTTTCTCAAGGGCGGAAAGATCGGTCTTTTCGGCGGAGCGGGGGTGGGAAAGACGGTTCTGCTCATGGAGCTTATCCACAACATAGCGAAGGAATACGGGGGCTACTCGGTTTTCGGGGGAGTCGGGGAGAGAACCAGGGAAGGAAACGACCTTTACTGGGAGATGAAGGAATCGGGGGTTCTGGGAAACACGGGACTCGTCTTCGGACAGATGAACGAGCCGCCGGGAGCCAGGGCTAGGGTAGCTCTTACCGCTCTCACGCTCGCCGAGTATTTCCGGGACACTCAGGGACAGGACGTCCTGCTTTTCATCGACAACATATTCCGCTTCACCCAGGCGGGCTCGGAGGTTTCGGCCCTGCTCGGAAGAACTCCTTCGGCCGTCGGCTACCAGCCCACGCTTTCGACCGACCTCGGGGAGCTGCAGGAGAGGATCACTTCCACCGTGAAGGGTTCGATCACGTCGGTTCAGGCCATCTACGTTCCGGCGGACGACCTCACCGACCCCGCGCCGGCGACCACCTTCGCGCACCTCGACGGTACGATCGTTCTCTCGAGGCAGCTTACGGAGCTCGGCATATACCCGGCGGTCGACCCGCTGGATTCGACTTCCAACATTCTCGACCCGAGAATAGTCGGGGACGAGCACTACCGGGTGGCTAGGGATGTGCAGGAGGTGCTCCAGCGCTACAAGCAGCTCCAGGAGATAATAGCGATTCTCGGAATGGACGAGCTCTCCGAGGAGGACAAGCTCACCGTCTCCCGCGCGAGGAAGGTTCAGAGATACCTCTCCCAGCCTTTCCACGTGGCCGAGGTGTTCACGGGAACTCCCGGAAAATACGTTCCGATCAAGCAGACCATAGAAGCCTTCGGCGAGATAATCGCGGGGAACATGGACGACATTCCCGAGCAGGCCTTCTACATGGTGGGCAACCTAGACGAGGCGAGGGAAAAGGCGACGCAGATCGCTTCGTGACGGAGAATCCGAATTGGCCGATAAACTGAGACTCAAGATAATCACTCCCGACAGCCTGGTGTTTGACGGGGAGGTCAAGGAGGTCGTAGCTCCCGGGGAACTGGGCGAGTTCGGCGTTCTTCCCGGTCACGTTCCCTTTTTGTCCGCTCTTTTTCCCGGGCGGCTGCGGTTCAGAGCCGAAGGGTCCGGCGAGACCGTTTTCATAGTCCACGGGGGGCTGGCTGACGTTAAGGACGATGCCGTGAGTGTGCTTACGGATCTGGCGGAGCGGCCCGAGGATGTGGACGTCCCGGCGGCGAGGGCGGACATCGAGGCGGTTTCCAGGGAAATCGACGGGCTTCAGGACGAGGAAGGACCCGCCGAGAGAGCCCAGCTCGAGAGAAGACTCAGGATAGCTCAGGCCAGAGCGGGAGAGTGAACTTTTTCTCCGACAGGTCGACAGGAAAGACAAGCAGCGTCGACTTGGAGCCTTCAAGCGTCAGCTGGGCGGGTTCTGTCAGTTTCTTCTGCATGGGATAGATCAAGACGAGGTAATCAACCCCGTATCTCGAAGCGTAGCTTTCCATCTGGTACAGGTCCGACTGGGTTATTCCCAGATCGCTTTTTTCTTCGTCCAGCACCTTCCACTTCGCGTCGGCGATGCACAGGATGTTTTCTTTTTTATCCATCAGGGAGATGTCCGGTTTCATCCAGAAAACGGGCTTGTGGGACATGTCGGGATACTGTCGCGTTGCGAAATATCTTTGAGGACCTTGTTCTCTTACGCGAAGACCCTCTCCCCGCGCATCCCTGCGCAGTTGCGTCCCGACGTATGCTTCAAACAGCCGGTTCATGTCGAACAGAACGGACAGACAGGATTTTCCCTTGCCCAGAACGTCGGGATAATATCCCTCCAGAAAGCATCTGCACCACTGGAATATCGATTCATATCGTTCCGTTATGCGGTCGAAATTCAGCGAGTCCAGTTGCTTGACGTTTGTACGGCGGTCGCTTATCGGGTCGAATCGCATGAAGAGCCCGGAGACTTCCTGGGCGGCCCGGTTTCCCTTGGCCTTTCTCAGCAGTATCTCAAGTACGGACTTCAGTATCTGGTTGTAAAGATTGTCCTCGCTCAGTTCGTCGTATCGGCAGAATAGACGCTCGCGGTGAGCGAGGTTGAACTTGAACTGCCGCTCGGTCAGCAGTCTGCCGCGCAGCACGTTGAGATTCTTTTCGCGCTTGATGTATTTTCGGATCGCACCCTGCTTCATCTGAGCGTGTAGCTGTGCGCAGAAATGCAGAATGAACACGTCGAGAAGGCTGTGTTTCTGAAGAGAAGTTTGCGCCGAACCCGCTTTGTGGAGCTTGAGGCGCCTGGTGCTGGCTAGCATGCGGATTAGAGCTTCTCTGCTGGATCCGGCCTCCGCTTCGGCACCGTAAATCTTGGGAAGGATCTCTATGGAGATGTCTCCAAGCGAAACGACGCCGCAGTAGTGGCTGAACTTTACTTCCCTGTTTCCCCATGACCATGCTTTTGAGGGCAGTTTTCTTTCGAGTTTTTCAAGAGCGTCGGCGTGTTTTTGCTCCAGTTCCTTTTCCCCGTGTCTGCGTGAGCGCACCACGGGAATCGCCTCGTGTTCACGGAGGGTGAGTGTTTCCGCCATCAGGAATTCTCTTCGTCGTCCGACTTGGAGATTTCTTTACCGTCTTCATATACTTTCCTGACGGCTTGGGGGGTGATTTCGTCTTCATCCGCCACGCGGTATTTGACCGAGTCTTCAAAATCATCATGGTCGAATCCTAATACTTCCTCTTCCTTTAAAGGCTCGTGCCGTATGATTTGCGGTTCTAGATTCTCTCCATTCGGTCCCACGTCGCGAAACACCAGCTGAATCCTGTGCCAGTCTTCATAGAAATACTCTTGGAGAAGCGGAATGATTCGGGAAAGCAGGACTTTTTTGAGATCTGTGAAACTGCGTACGTTAATGAGGTACGAATGTCCGATGGTCATGTCCCTGTTTAACAGAAACTGGATACGAAGATTTATGGTTTCCAGCAACTTCCGCAGGTCAATGGTTCCGCCTTCTTCGTCTTCTATAATTCCGTTTCCCTGCGACCCTTTGATCACTTTCATGTTCGGCATAAGTTCCTCGAATTCAAACCGGCGTCGCAACGCGGTGTCCAGAAGCGCGATTGACCGGTCCGCAGTGTTCATGGCACCGTAGATGTCCAGATTTTTTGGGACGCCGAACTGCTCGCCGGAATACGGAAGAGTCAGCGTCATTCCCGATTCTACCGTCCCATCGTCTCCGTAAGTTACTCTTTTGTCCGGTTCGACCAGGGTTATGAGTTCCCCGAATATGCTTGCTATGTTTCCTCTGTTGATTTCGTCAATAAAGATTGCATAAAAATATTCGGGGTCTGCTTTCGCCTTCTGGCAGATTCGCTTGAATACGCCGGGAACGATCTCGTACTTCACATCTTCAGTTTCTTCTTCCTGGACAGGTCTTATGCCTTCGACAAAGTCTTCATAACTGTAGGCCTGATGAAAAGTCACAAACTCGAACCGTTTCTCCATTGTTTCTTGCTTCGGTCCTGCTTTCCAGCTTTCTACGAGTTCCTCCAGTTCTGGATATTCTTTTTTCCAATCGGTAACAAGTGTCCAAGTACTGTCCGGCTCCTTATCAAACACTGCGGGGGGATTGCCACGGTTTTGAAATAAAACTGTATCGGAATCTTGGCGGGTATGTCTCATTAATACGCCCCATATTATTTTGCTAATGTGCTTGCCGGTTCCGGATTCCGCTTTAATTTGAACGTATTCATGTTCTTTGATTACTTTGACTTTTGCCTTTCCGCCTAAGTTGTAAAGTGCTCCAAATATCACCTCGAGCCAAGTTGCCTTTGACAATTTTTCTAGAAGCCAAGCTTTGTTGGGCAGGATTTGATCCCTACCCGAATACACTCTCTTAGCCAACTTATCGAGCCGATAAGTTTTGCCGGTTCCAGGGGGTCCGTACAGAATGAGATTTTTAGTCGTGTCTGAGTTTTCTATCTCACTGAAAAAATCTTCCAATTCGTCACCATCTTCATTCTCGGGTGTAGTGTGTTCCCAACTGGCCAGTGACAGTTCGGGGAATGATTTAACCGGGGATGAATTTTCTTGAAATTTATCTTTCAGAGTCTTCAAGATATTTAGATATTCCTCGCCGTTAGGATATTTGTTTGAAACATAGTCATCTATTTTTATACCGAGTTCTTCTTTGAGATAAGCCTGTGATTTTGAGTCTAGTGTGAGGAAATTCCAAGGACGAATCCAGTATAAACCCATTGAAAGTTTCCAACCCACACCCTTTCTCGGAGCAACTTTGTCGTAAGCAGACACAAACGCGGATCTGTCGTCTTTATCTGACTTAGAAAATTCGATCGCTTTTTCAAAAATTTCCCAGAGGCTGTCAATATCGTCAGGGAGCCTATCTTTTTCGTAATTGAAAAACCAAGAATTTAGGTTGTTAAGAACCGGTATTCCGCCGAATGATTCTGGAACTGGTTCATCAATGTTAAGAAATTCGGCGAGGTGGCCTGCGATTACCTGTCTGTTCGAGTCCTTAATCCCCCGGTTAAGAGTTCCTATGATTGTAAATGGGCAAATGTCTTTCAGCGGGCCGGAAATTCCGTTTTTGTATATATCTTGGTAGCTGTCTGAAAAGCCTGTCCGGTCAAGAATCCTATTTATTTCTTTTACCAGTTCGTCTCTCTTTTCTTTGAAATCTAATAGCTTGTCGGCCATGGACTCGTAGAATCTGGCCCATGCAAAATACTGATTGTCATTCAAACTCCCGTTCCTCCATTTTTCCTCTAGGGGTGGATTATAGAAGTCAAGCTTATAGGTGCCACGCTTCTCTTCTTCCTCTTTCCGTATATCACGAAGATGCCGGTCTATTTTCCATGCCGGAAGTTTTTCTACCTCCTTTTTTTCTTTTCCGGTAAATGCGCAAACAATGCTAATTCGGTCTGCACCGCTGAATATGCGTTCAAAATTGTCGGGAAAGAGCAGAAACAGAATCATATGACGTAATTGCCTGCTTTTACCTTTCGGAATGTTCTGCTCAAGCCACTCTGCGAACTTCCAGCAATCGGAGAGCTTCTCGTCGCGTTCTGTAGGGGAGAGCTTTTTGAAATCAATCATTAAGCTGATGAAAAAATTCCATTCCCACCATAATCTGGAAAAAAACCCTATCCCGCCACGGCCTATCCCGCCGAGAATTTCATCCTTCAGCCATTCGGAATCTTCGGGAAATGGCTTTTGAGAGATCTTCCAGATGTCTTTGACCAGCTCACGCTTTACCGACCCAGACCTGTCCGTCGGACATAAGAGCATAAACCAATATATCTCCGCGGCTAGTTGACTGACTTCCGGTTTTTCTGACTCTGACAATAGAGATTTCAACTTGTCGAGAAGAACATCCTTGTTTCTGTCCATCCCTTCTATTAAGGACTGCAACGCTTCGAGATTCTCGATTCTCCATATGTTTTCCTCGTTTTCGAATATCCCTTTGTCCGAATGGAGAACTCTCGTTTTCCAATGCTTCGCCGCATTGAATATCGGTTCTATATTCTCTTTGTCTTCACCGCAGTAACGACTCATCGTATTTGTTCCTCATATGCGTATCGACGAGCGACCCGAAACAGCCAAGCCAGACGGTGCTATGACTTCCTGAAGAGAGGAGACTGTTCTAGGGTTGAAACTGACGTGTCAGTGCCGATACGAGAAAAAATCCCCAGGTCAATGGGTTTAGCGTTGACTTCCTGAATAGAGTACAACCCGTCTTCATACAGGGCGTCCGCGTACTTTGCCGCATCCGGCATCGAATCGAAATAATCTATGATTTTTTCTTTTCGAAGAACGGCAAATTTTCCGGAATGTCTCGGGTCGATAGACGGCAGAAGTTTCTGGAAAGCTATAAAATTCTTATTAACTTCCGCAGTCTTTTCTTCTATGTTCGCCATTTCGCAATAATCCATCTAGGCAGTAAACAGGAGCCATAAGAAAAAACTCGCATTCGTAATTTAGATAGAGAAAGAGTTTACGTCAACCCACGCTTGCTAAACCGGTGAACGTAGTAGCGAAAAAGTCAATCTACATGGTGGGCAATCTCGACGAGGCGAGGGAAAGGGCGACGCAGGTCGCTTCGTGACGGAGAATCCGAATTGGCCGATAAACTGAGACTCAAGATAATAACTCCCGACAGCTTGGTGTTCGACGGGGAGGTCGAGGAGGTTGTAGCTCCCGGGGAGCTGGGCGAGTTCGGTGTTCTTCCCAGTCACGTTCCCTTCCTGTCCGCCCTTTTTCCCAGGAGGTTGCGGTTCAGAGACGAAGGGTCCGGCGAAACCGTTTTCATAGTCCACGGCGGGCTCGCGGACGTTAAGGACGACACCGTGAGCGTACTTACGGATCTGACGGAGCGGCCCGAGGAGGTGGACGTCTCGGCGGCGAGGGCGGACATCGAGGCGGTTTCTAGGGAAATCGACGGGCTTCAGGACGAGGAAGGCCCCGCCGAGAGAGCCCAGCTCGAGAGAAGACTCAGGGTAGCGCAGGCGAGAGCGGGAGAGTGAACTTTTTCTCGGATAGGTCAATCGGCAGAACCAGTAATATTGCTCCCGACCCTTTGAGAATCAGCTGTACTGGTTTTTTTAAGTTTTTCTGCATGCGGATAGTTAGTGCACCGTAATTTCTGGATCTTCCGTATACTGGAATTGGTTGAATACATTGATAAGCAATGTCTCGAAGTAATAGGCTATAGCCAAAGGAGTGATTTCGGCGGAAGTCGGGTGAGCGTGGAGGTTGCGGAGGACTAGGCAAATTTTCAGCTGCTTTTTCACCGTTGGACTAATGACTGATATGGCTTGAAGGCAGTCTAAGAAAACGGAGTCATTCATCTTTCCTAAGTCATCGATGGTTTTCGCTTCTTTCCATTTGCGGACCTTTTCTCTGGCCACATCGTTAAATTCTCTTGGATACCTAAATAGCACATACTCATACAGCAGGCGGACAGCAGCTTTCCACAAAGCCGTTATTGCTTCGGGGTAGATTTCCTGCTCGTAGCACTTGATGGCATTCTCAATCTCAATGAAGTAGCGATAGCGAACCATGACATCTTCGGTTTCTTTCAAGATGTTCTGATAGCATGCTATCAACTCATCCTGCACAACTTCCGTTTCTTGTGATATTAGCCTTGGAATTTCATGCGCTTTTCGTGCATAATTAGGCTTTTGTCTAATGCGTCTGACAGGAGATTCCCGTCTGTTACGCATAACTCCCCACAAAACATTCTGACAGGAAGTATCGGAATTCCCACGTTCCCTGAAGGAGGCAAGTGTGTTCTGCATTTTGCTGCTTTCTAACAGTGCGAGAGCGTGGTTTCTTTCCAAGTTTTTCATGACGGACATGACGAGAGTATTGTCTGGGTTATAGTGTTTTGCCAGCGAGGAATAGCGGTGTTTCACTGCCAGTTTTTCCGAGAGGGCTCCGCCCAGCATGTTTTTCGGTTTGTAACGTTCCCTGAAGGAGGCAAACGTGCTCTGCGTTTTGTTGTTTCCGAACAGTGGGAGAGTGTGGTCTACTATTGCCATGGCTTTCGTGGTGGGCGCGACTAGGGTGGCTGGGTTATAGTGTTTTGCCAGCGAGGAATAGCGGTGTTTCACTGCCAGTTTTTCCGAGAGGGCTCCGCCCAGCATGTTTTTCGGTTTGTAACGTTCCTTGAGGGAGGCAAGCGTGTTCTGCATTTTGCTGCTTTCTAACAGTGCGAGAGCGTGGTTTCTTTCCAAGTTTTTCATGACGGACGTGACGAGAGTATTGTCTGGGTTATAGTGTTTTGCCAGCAAGGAATAGCGGCGTTCCACTGCCAGTCTTCCCGAGAGAGCCCCGCCCAGTATGTTTTTCGGTTCATAACGTTCCATGACTTGTATCCCTCCGCAACGACTTGACCTGAACGGAGCGTTAAGACAACCCTATTGTGAAGTTTCGTGCGATTGCCATCAATGCCATCTTTTCAATTGCGTTTTACCTCTTTTTCTGCTTGTAAAGTCCGGCGGTATCAACTGCATTTCGAAAACCCGCAGCTTCTGCACGTGACGCAACCCGACTCGAAGGCGAGAGCCTTGCTCCCGCAGTCGGGGCACTGCTCGAGGAGAAGGTCCGCGGTGGGGGGCTTCTGGGCTGTCGCGACCTGGGCCGCTACGGCTTCCCGACCGTCGTCTTCAGTTTTTTTTTCCGTTGCGACGGGTTCCAGGAAGCGGCTTCTCAGCACCTTTGCTATCGCGTCCGGGACGGACATCACGAGAGCTCCTTCCGAAAAAACTGGAGAGGAACCTCCAATGGCTTCCAGCTGTTCCACGACATCTCCGACATCGACTCCGGATCTCAATGCCAGAGATATCAGCCTTCCGGTTGCCTCGGCGTCGGCCATCGTGGTGAATCCGGATTTCCCAATCTGGACGAACACCTCGAACGGCCTGCCTTCGTGACTGTTTACGGTCACGTAGAGATTCCCGTGCCCAGTTTTTATCGTTTCGGTGAAACCCTCCAAGACTTTCGGTCTCGTCACCGGTTTCACCCTTTCTTTTTCAGAGGGATGAGGGGATGAGGTGAGGTTGGAGTGGGTGGTTGACATCCCTTCATCCCGGTGTAGAGAGCTGTTTTTTTCCTTCGTTTCCTTGTCTGTTATCAGTATTCCTTCCCTGGAGCCTTCCCTGTAGACGGTGACGCCCTTGCACCCGAGCTTCCAGGAGAGAAAGTAGACCTTCTCCACATCCTCGAGGCTCACGTCCTTGGGGAGGTTGACCGTGCTCGATATGCACGAGTCTATGTGCTTCTGTATGGCGGCCTGCATGCGCACCCTCATCTCCGGCTCTATCTGGTGGGAAGTGACGAAGGTGTCGGGTAGGCCCTTCTCGTCCTCCACTCCGAACTTCTCCATGTACTTCGAGACCAGAGGGTGGTAGACCTTGAACTCTCCGGCCGAGAGCGACTCGGAGCGGCGCAGGTAGGAAAGGGCGAATATGGGCTCGACCCCGCTCGTCGTTCCCGCGAGCACCGACCCGCTTCCTACGGGCGGAACGGTGAGGATGCAGGCGTTTCGCAGGCCCTGCTTCTTTATCTTGTTCGTCACGTTTTCGCGCACGCTTTTGAGAAACGGATTGTCTATGTGGGTCTTCAGGTCGAACATCGGGAAAGCTCCCTTCTCTTTCGCCAGGTCGGAGCTGGCTTCGTAGACGATGTTCTTTATGTGCTCGAAAAGCTTGTCCGTGAATTTTATCCCTTCCGACGTGTCGTACTTTATGTTGAGCTTTGCTAGCATGTCCCCGAGACCCGTGAACCCGACCCCTATCCTCCTGGACCTCGAAGACGCATCGGTCTGGAAGTCGAGCGGGTGCTTCTTTGCGTTGTAGTCGAGGATGTTGTCAAGGAACCTCACGCTGTAGCGAAAGGCCTTTTCGAGCTCCTCCCACTCTATCGCGGCGCCTTCCTCGAAGGCGTTTTTTACGAACATGGATAGGTTCACGTTTCCCAGGCAGCAGTTTCCGTAGTCCTCCAGAGCCTGCTCGCTGCAGGGGTTCACCCCGTTCACTTCCATGCCGCCGTACTCGGTCGGGGAGTATTTCTTGACCGTGTCCCAGAAAATGAGACCGGGCTCCGCCGAAGACCACGCGGACTTGACGAGCTTGCTCCACACGTCCCGCGCCCGGACGGTCCTTCTCATCTCGATCTTCTCGTTGGCGAAGCTGAGATCGTAGTCGCCGTCCCGCTCGACGGCCTCCATGAATCTGTCGTCCACCTTGACGGAGATGTTAGCGAACTGGACCTTGGATCTAGCCACGTCGTTCTTTATGTCTAGAAACTCCATTATGTCGGGATGATCCACCTTTATGGTTATCATCAGCGCGCCCCTTCTTCCCGCCTGGCCTATGGTTCCGGTCGTGGTCGAGAGAAGGTCCATGAACGAGACTGCCCCGGTGGAGTATATGGCCGAGTTGTTCACGGGAGCTCCCTTGGGTCTCAGAACCGATATGTCGGTTCCGACTCCCCCGCCGAAGGAATAGGTTCTGGCGGCTTCCTTGCACCACTCGAATATCCCTTCTATGGAGTCTTCCTTTATGGGCATGTAGTAGCAGTTCAGAAGCGTCGCCCGTCTTTTCTGTCCGGCGCCGAAGAGAATTCTTCCGCCGGGAATGAACTTGAAGTCGGAGAGAAGCCAGTAGAAGTTCTCCTCCCACTCTTTTCTCAGGTCCTTTTTCTGTTCCGGAGAGGCGATCTCCTTGGCCACTCTGCGCCACATCTGGGAGGGGAGTTTCTCCGTTATGTTTCCGTCGGAGTCGCGAAGCGCGTATTTCTCGTAGAATACCCGCGCCCTGAGATCGTCCCCGCCGAACGCCTTTACGGTCTCCATGGGAATGTCCATCGCGTCGCTCGGAGGAGCCGCGTGTTCCAAAGAAGCTTCCCGTTCGATCAGCGTTTCCGTCTCGCCCGAAGTCGCGGCTTCGTGAGCCGTCGTTCCGTTTCCGTTGGCGGTAAGTTTCTGTGTGGGGTTGTCTCCGGGCATTCATCGTCCTCCTTTCGATGGTCGCTTGAGCGTCTGGCATAAATTGTGCGTGAGGATTATTCAAGCACAATATCTGGTATGTTGTCAAGGTCTTTTTGTGAAGATTTTGTTAAAGCCTCCCGCGCAGGAGCCCGCCGCCATGTAAATCTCAATGAGATCAGCAAATTAGCCGGAGGCGAAAAATTCGCCTGTCGCGCGGAAAGTTTTTCCGAGGCGTTGCGGGAGCGGTCGGGAAAGGGGAAAAGCGGTTTCCGCTGGAAGGAAGTTCGGAACCGCGTCGGCGAAATCGGGAGTGGGCGTTCCCCGTCCGGTCGGGTTCGGGGGAACGGTTCCATGTCGTTTGGCCGCAAAATGCCCTGCTTTCCATGCCAAGGGAGACGGCCCCTTATCGATTTTCTTTCACGCTTTTAAAAATCGTTTCGACATGTTCCGCAAGCTCTTCCGAGAGCCGCAAGGCCGTGTTTCGCTCAAGCGGCTCATCGTCGGTACTGGCCGCGTAGCGAAACTCGTCGGCATAGGGAGAGTAGTCGGTCAACTGGTGGAAGCGCTCCGCTTCCGCATCAACGGCTTTCACCCTGTCCGACAGCAACGCCAGGTCGCGGGACAATGGAAACACTTCATCGAGCAGGGCGAGCCAGGCCTTGAGACTTTTTTCCGCGGCCTGCTGTACATGAAAGCCGAAAACCTCCCGGGGGTAATCCGGCGTATCGACCGTGCTTCGCAGAGCGAAGACATCCCGCCCCGCGGAATCCAGAAGAGCGCGGGCCATTTTAAGCCCATATTATGCATGAGTCGTGAAGGGATTGCACATCAGCGGGTTTTTCCCTCGGCAGAGCGCTTGGATTTCGGACGACAGCGGATTTTCGTGAACGATTCTGGCGGCGGTTCGTAAAAACACTGCTTCTGCGGGCGATTTTGAGGCGTTCGGACAAACTCCAGACACAACTCTCCCTTATCCACTCCCTTTTTTTCTTTTCATATCCGGATGTCGAGGAATTGATACCCGCCGTCAGCCCCCGACCCATCGCAACCGGTCGAACCTGCGCCAAAGCGTGTTCCAGTAAGGAACCGCGGAGGGAGATATTATGAAGCAGACGTAGCGACAACGGCGCACCACCCTTGAAGCGGCCAGCAAAAATCTCTCCCTGAACCTGCGGATGCTCCACCTCTTCCTCGTCCCTTCTTCCATCAAACAGCGTCCCGTGTGCACTATCTGGTATGCAAACAGGTTGAACAAAAACAGCGTCTCGTTATGAGGATGAACCCCGTCTATGTGTTTTTTCTCCACGCACGACTCAAGCGCCCTGCCTGCGTAACTTGTCTTGGGACGGTCGCAGGAACAAAGCGAGGGACGAAGAACATCCTTGAACTCCCCGATGTGTCCTTCCGCCTTGCCTCTGCGACGGTAGGCGGCAAACAGGTCCTCGGGCTTGTAGTGCTTCGGGTCGAGATTGGTCACAAGCCAGAAACTGTCGGGAAACAACTTGTGGGGATTTTGAACCACCACCAGCACCACCCGTCTGGGCCCGTCCCATGATTTGGCCTCACGTTCCATGTCGTAACACCTGCTCTGTCCCTCGGCCATGGGCTTGAGATACGTCCCCGCCATGGCTTTGAGAACGGGGTTGGACGGCAGACGCATCAGATACCTGATGCCGCGCTTCTCAAAACTCCTGAGAATCCTGTCGCCGCTGAAGCCCGCGTCGGCGCGAACTATGGGGCGCACTCCACCCTCCCTCTCTATGAGTTCCACCATATTGCGGGCAAACTCTTCGGCGCCATGGGCGGTGTGCACGTTGCCCGGTCTCACTACCCCGCCCAGCATGTCTCCTCTCTCGGCGCAAAGAGCGACGAGAGCGTGGAAGGTCTTGTCCTTTTGATGCCCGTTATGCCTGGCTCCAGGCTGATTGCCGTAAGCCTTTATGTGCACCGAATCCATGTCCATGTAGACAAGCGGCGAGCAGAACTCGTCTCTGCGTCGAACCGCCACCTGAACTATAGCCTCGCGCAGAGCCTGCTGGTTTTGCTCGCTGCTCATAATCTCCACCGAACGGGATATGGTGGACTGGGAAGGCAGGACGTTGTCCGCCTCAAGCGGTGTGAGAGAACGACGCGAGTCCTTCGAGATGCGAAGGGCGGGGTCCTGGCGAAGAGCAGTCACGTCGTCGTCATCGGTGTACCCCTGGGCGAGCATCTGTGTTTTCAAACGCACCAGGTCCGCCAGAGGATAGTTGATGCGCGCCGAGTCTCTGGGATCATGCAGCTTGTGCGCCATGGACTCCATGACCCCCAGGCGTTGCATGGTTTCACGTGTGGCCAGGGAACCGGAATTGGGAGTCGTCATGGAGTCGGGACCGGTGACGACTTTGCAGGAATTGTTGTAGCTTGGGGAAAATTGTGTTAGGTTTGTTTCACCCATGGCGTGTTCCTCCTTTGCGGTGCATTAGTGGTGTAATGCTCTTATTTTACTCGCAAATCAGGAACACGCCTACTTTTTTACCCCCTCCTCATGCATAATATGGGTTAAGATCTCTCATACAGCACCTTTCCCTCTCGAAGCGCCCGCGCGAGAACGTGATTGAGAGAATCACGCCAGTATTCAACCTCGTCGCTGCTGTAAACCAGGATGTCTTTCGAAACCCCGAGGCCCGAAAGCGCGTGCCAGATGCGCATGGTCTCGGCGCGACGGCCTCTGTCTTCGCCGAATGGTTCGGATTCGATCACTATGAAATCCACGTCCGAATCCGCCCTCGCGTCGCCGCGGGCGTGCGAACCGAAAAGTATCACCTGCTCAGGGTCCACTTCGTTCACGATTATATCCACCATCTTCTGAATGAGCTCTTCGGTGACCTGTGTCATGTCGTCGCCTCGCGGTCGGAGTCTTGCGCGGAAAATTCCGGATGCCGACGCCAAGAATGTAACCTTATCTTCGGCGGCGGTAAATTCCCGAGAGACCTCCGGGGAGGTTCTCCGAAACGGGCGCCGCTTTTTCCGGTGCGGACTCCTTCGGTGTGTTATAATTCGGAATCGAGGAGGAACGGTTTGCGTTGGAGAGAGAGTCCGAAAGAATATCGCAGGTCCTGAACTTCTGGTTCGGGGACCTTCGTGAAAACGAACTGCCTTCCGAAGAAAAGCAGAAGACGTGGTGGATGAAGTCCGGGGAATTCGACCGCCTCGTGGAGGAGAAGTTCGGAGATCTCGTGACGCTCGCGGAAAACGGAGATATCTCCTCCTGGCTCGAGACCCCCCTCGGAACCCTGGCCTTCATAATTGTCGTGGACCAGTTCCCGAGAAACATCCACCGGGACGGCCCCGGGGCTTTTTCAAGGGACGCCCTCGCGCTTCGCGCGTGCAGGGGCGGCATCGAAAAAGGGTTCGACAGGGGGCTCCATCCCGTTCACAGGGTGTTTTTCTACCTGCCGCTCATGCACTCGGAAGACCCAGAAACGCAGCGCCTGAGCGTGAAGACCTACTCCGGGCTCGAAAAAGAGTACGAGAGGGAGCCCGAAATCCGAAAGAGCCTCGCCTGCTCCGCCGATTTCGCCGGCCGTCATTCCGACATAATAAAAAGGTTCGGAAGGTACCCTCACAGAAACGCCGCGCTGGGAAGGAAGTCCACCCCCGAGGAAATCGAGTTTCTGAAGGAGCCCGGAAGCTCCTTCTAGCCTTCCCGCCTTTTCCCCGCGTGTGTTGTTTAAGGACGGTCGAGCGGGTATCTATTTAACCCGGTCGGCGCGGGAGCGACGGGAATCTTCCTCGTCCCGCGTCCGGTACCTCGCAAGGAGAACATCCGGTTGAATATCGGGGAAACGCTGGCCCGGGTCTACCTGGGCAACACGGTTGAAACCTGGCTCTGGGCACTGGGGGCGGCGGTGGTTCTCGCCTTCGCGTTCAACTTCGTTCTCAACAGGTTCGTGAAGACCTTCGCCCGCCTGGCCGAGAGGACCGAAACGGATCTCGACGACCTGATCTCGGCTCTCGTCGGCAAAACGAGCCTGGTGCTGATAGTGATCTTCTCGGTCTACGCCGCGACCTTTTTTCTCGACGTAACCGAACAGGTCGAGACCTTTCGCAAGACCGTCATAGTCATAGCCCTCCTGATTCAGGTCGGCTTCTGGGCGGGCGGCTTCATCGACTACTACGTGGCGAGGAAACTCGCCGAGATAGGACCAGGAGGGGGCGCCTCCATAACCCACGTGAGGACCCTGGGCTTTTTCGCCAAGGCGGTTCTCTGGGTCGCTCTCGCGGTGCTGGCGGTCGACAACCTGGGATTCGACCCGACCACGATGATAGCGGGGCTCGGAATCGGGGGCATCGCCGTGGCGCTCGCCCTGCAGAACGTTCTCGGCGACCTCATCGCCTCGCTTTCGATCATTCTCGACAAGCCTTTCGAGGTCGGAGATTTCATAGTGATAGACGACCTCAGCGGAAACGTCGAGCGCATAGGACTAAAGACCACGCGGCTGCGAAGCCTCTCGGGCGAGCAGCTGGTTCTCTCGAACAACGACCTTCTGCAGAGCCGCGTGAAGAACTACAAGAGGATGAACGACCGGAGGGTGCTTTTCACCCTGGGCGTCGTGTACGAGACCTCGTACGAAAGCCTGGTGAGGATACCCGAAATCGTGAAGGAGATAATATCGGGGGAGCCCAAGGCCCGCTTCGGCCGCGCGCATTTCAGCGGCTACGGGGATTTCGCTCTGAACCACGACATAGTCTACTTCGTGCTCACCCCGCTGTTTGATGATTACATGGACGTACAGCAGAATATAAACCTGAAGATCTTCAGGAAATTCGCCGAAGAGGGAATAGAGTTCGCCTATCCGACCCGGAAGGTTTTCGTCGAGTCCTCGGGGGCGGAACCCGACCGGGCGGAAGGGAGGAAGCCGAATTGACCGCCAGGGCAGCCAAAGCGTGGGGAGGCCGCTTCGCCTCCGGGACGCGCGAGATCGCCGAGAAGTTCTCGGAATCGGTGAGCTTCGACAGGCGTTTCTACAGGGAGGACGTGCGGGGAAGCATCGCCCACGCGAAGATGCTGGGCGAGACGGGGATCATTTCAAAGAAGGATTCCGCGAGGATAGCGAAGGCGCTTCGGGAGATAGAAAAGGAAATAGACCGCGGCGAGTTTTCCTTCAGCGAGGAGTACGAGGACATCCATCTCAACATAGAGAAGCGGCTCATCGAAAAAACCGGCGACGCCGGGGCGAGGGTTCACACGGCGAGGAGCCGAAACGACCAGGTTCTCGCCGACACCAGGCTCTATCTCAAAAAGGAAATCGGGGAGATAGTCTCCCTGGCTCTGGAACTCGCCGCGGAGTTCGTCTCTTCGGCCGAGAGGAACATGGGAACGGTTCTGCCTCTCTACACGCACATGCAGAGGGCGCAGCCCGTGCTTCTCTCCCACCATCTTCTGGCCTACTACGAGATGCTCGTTCGCGACCGCCGGAGGTTCATGGACTGCCTCGGGAGGGTGGACACGAGTCCGCTCGGGTGCTGCGCCGGGGCGGGAACGTCCTTTCCGATAGACAGGGAGGCGACGGCTTCCGAGCTCGGCTTCGGGTCGGTTTCGAAAAACAGCATAGACGCCGTGAGCGACAGGGACTTCTGCGCGGAATTTCTTTTCTGTTGCTCGGTCCTCATGATGCATCTCAGCAGGCTCTCGGAGGAGCTGGTTCTCTGGAGCTCGAAGGAGTTCGACTTCGTGGACCTCGGAGACGGGTTCACCACGGGTTCGAGCATAATGCCCCAGAAACGAAATCCCGACATGTCGGAACTCACCCGGGGAAAGACCGCCAGGGTCTACGGGGACCTCCACGCCCTTCTCGTCCTGATGAAGGGACTTCCGCTTTCCTACAACAGGGACATGCAGGAAGACAAGGAGCCTCTTTTCGACGCGGCCGACACGGTGAAGATGTGCCTTCGGGTGAACATCGAGATGCTTCGGGGCGCGAAGTTCAGAAAGGAGAACATGGAGCGGGCTCTTGCGGGAGGCTTCGTCACGGCGACCGACATGGCCGACTACCTCGCCCGCGGGGGAATGCCGTTTCGCGCGGCGCACGAAACCGTAGGGAAAATCGTCGCCCACGCGGAGAAAAACAAAAAGGAGCTCTGGGAGCTTTCGCTTTCCGAGCTTCGGAAGTTCTCGAAGAAAATCGGCGAAGACGTTTTCGACGTGATAACCGTTTCGGGGTCCGTCGAGAGCAGGACTTCGGCGGGCGGCACCGCGACCGCCAACGTGAAGAAGGAGATTTCCCGGGCCAGGAAATTTCTCAGAAAATGCATGTAGCCGCCGCCGGGATGTCGCCGCGCCGGCTCTTCTTTTGACCTGCCATGGGTTTCAAGCTCAAGGGACTCTACGTGATCACGGACGAGAAGCTGATTCCGCGCGGCCGTTTTCTCGAGACCGTGGAAAAGGCCCTTGCGGGCGGGGCGAACATCGTTCAGCTCAGGGACAAGACCTCGTCCCCTTCAGAGATCGTCTCTCTGGGCAGGGAGCTTCTGGGGATTACGGGAAGATACGGCGCGCCGCTCATAGTAAACGACTCCCCCGACCTGATGATGGAAATAAAGGCCGACGGGGTGCACCTTGGCGAAGACGACCCGAACGTGATACCCACCAGGAAAAAGCTCGGCAACGGCGCGATCATCGGGGTTTCCTGCTACGGTTCGGTTCCGAGGGGAATTCACGCCGAGAGAATGGGGGCGGACTACGTCGTTTTCGGAACGCCCTGGGCCACCCCCACCAAGCCGGGTCGGGAACCCACGCCTTTCGAGACTCTCGTCGAAGCCAAAACGGCCGTCGCGGGAATTCCGATATTCGCCATCGGGGGAATATTCGCTCATAACGCCGCCGCGGTTCTTGCGACCGGAGTGGACGGCGTCGCGGTAATAACGAGCGTATTCGGCTCGGACGACCCGGAGAGGGTATCAAGAGAAATTTGCTCTGTTTTTTGAGAAGCGAAAACCGGCCGGTTGCAAGATTCAAAATTCCGGTCAATTGATGATGACTCCTCACACATTGGGGGGGGGGTCGGCTTGACATGGCGCCTGTCTTGTGATTATAATTTACTTCGCCGTGACTGGTGATACGGAGGATGAAATGGGACTTGCAGCGAACCGGTTTATATCCCGCGGGAACGAACGCGTGAGCCCTGAAACAAGTGGCGAGACGCAGTCCGCCCGCACGATACCCCCCCCCTATTTCAACTTGTAGCCTGGGCGGGAACTTCCCGCCTCCCGACGCGGGCATTCCTTCTCCTGCTGTTACTGGCGGCGGGCGTTTCGCTCCTCCCGCCGGAGGCTTCCGCGCAGAGCAAAACTACATGGAGTAATGGTCTGGGGGCTAGAATCTCTAGCGTTACGTCCCCCCTCTCTGCTACGGTGAGTTCGCAGAGTGTCACTGTCACCCAAGATGGAACGCTGGCTAACTGGAATTCGATTCATTTTTACGCCTGTACCAAAACTTCGACGCCGACAAGTAGTGCCGAAGCTTATACATTGACGGGATGTGCATATCTAGGTTCACCTACCAGCGCGTCCGCCACCACCAAGACTACGGCAGTCAGCGTGACCCAGGCCATGATCAACAACGGCGGGTTTGTTTTTGTGATTGGTTGGGGAGTCAGAAACGATCAACTTTTCGTCGTTTACGGCCAGTGGATTCCGCTTGCAACGGCGGGGATAACGCTGAGCCGCGGCACGGCGCTTCCCGTCGCCGAGGGGTCGACGGCCACTTACACGGTGAAGCTCGCGACGGCGCCCACCGGGGGCGTGAGGGTGCAGGTGTCCAGCAGCAACACGGAAGTAAAGGTGAAGACGGGGAGCGGGAGCGCTGCGGCCTCCATTAATCTTGATTTCAACGCCACCACCTGGAACACCGTGCAGACGGTGACGGTTTCAGCGGATTCGGACACCGACGCCGCGGCCGACACGGCGACGCTAACGCATTCCATCGATGTCGCCAACACCGTTACGGACTACGACACGGTTTCGAGCAAAACTTTGACGGTGAACGTGGCGGACGACGACGGGGAGATAGTGGTGAGCCAGAGCACGACGCTGACGGTAGCGGAAGGGAGCTCCGGGACGTACAACGTGAAGCTCAGGGGGCAGCCTGCGAGCGACGTGGTGGTGCGGGTGTCGAGCGGGGACGACGGCGCGGTGAAGGTGAACAAGACGGGCGGGACGGCGGCGGCCCACCAGGACCTGACGTTCACGAATTCGGACTGGAACACGAACCAGGTGGTCACGCTGACGGGGGAGCGGGACGACGACGCCGACGACGAGAGCGTGACGATAACGCACGCGGTTCTCGACGCCAGCAGTTCGAACGAGTTTGACGGTGCGACCGACGTCACGTTGACGGCGGCCGTGACGGACGACGACACCGTGGGCATAACGGTTAGCGCGGTGAGCGGGCAGGCGACGGAGGCGGGAGGAACGGCTACGTTCACGGTGAGACTCAACACGCAGCCTTCGGCGAACGTGACGATATCTGTAACCAGCGAGGACACTGGAGAGGGGACGGTGTCGCCTTCTACGCTTACGTTCGAGCCTAACAACGCGAACGGCAAGATATGGAGTTCGACGCAGACGGTAACGGTGACGGGAGTGGACGACAACATTGTGGACGGGACGCAGACCTACAACATCACGCTGGGGTCGCCTACGAGCACGGACACGGGCTACAGCGGTCTTTCGTCGCGGACGGTGAGCGTGAGCACGACGGACAACGACACCGCGGGGATAACGGTGAGCGCGTTGAGCGGGCAGGCTACGGAGGCGGGGGGAACGGCTACGTTCACGGTGAGACTCAACACGCAGCCTTCGGCGAACGTGACGATATCTGTAACCAGCGAGGACACTGGAGAGGGGACGGTGTCGCCTTCTACGCTTACGTTCGAGCCTAACAACGCGAACGGCAAGATATGGAGTTCGACGCAGACGGTAACGGTGACGGGAGTGGACGACAACATTGTGGACGGGACGCAGACCTACAACATCACGCTGGGGTCGCCTACGAGCACGGACACGGGCTACAGCGGTCTTTCGTCGCGGACGGTGAGCGTGAGCACGACGGACAACGACACCGCGGGGATAACGGTGAGCGCGTTGAGCGGGCAGGCTACGGAGGCGGGGGGAACGGCTACGTTCACGGTGAAACTCGCCACGCAGCCTACGGCGAACGTGACGATATCTGTAACCAGCGAGGACACTGGAGAGGGGACGGTGTCGCCTTCTTCTCTTACGTTCGAGCCTAACAACGCGAACGGCAGGATATGGAGTTCGACGCAGACGGTAACGGTGACGGGAGTGGACGACAACATTGTGGACGGGACGCAGACCTACAACATCACGCTGGGGTCGCCTACGAGCACGGACACGGGCTACAGCGGTCTTTCGTCGCGGACGGTGAGCGTGAGCACGACGGACAACGACACCGCGGGGATAACGGTGAGCGCGTTGAGCGGGCAGGCTACGGAGGCGGGGGGAACGGCTACGTTCACGGTGAGACTCAACACGCAGCCTTCGGCGAACGTGACGATATCTGTAACCAGCGAGGACACTGGAGAGGGGACGGTGTCGCCTTCTACGCTTACGTTCGAGCCTAACAACGCGAACGGCAGGATATGGAGTTCGACGCAGACGGTAACGGTGACGGGAGTGGACGACAACATTGTGGACGGGACGCAGACCTACAACATCACGCTGGGGTCGCCTACGAGCACGGACACGGGCTACAGCGGTCTTTCGTCGCGGACGGTGAGCGTGAGCACGACGGACAACGACAGCGCGGGGATAGCGGTGAGCGCGCTGAGCGGACAGGCGACGGAGGCCGGGGGGACGTCCAGGTTCACGGTGAAGCTCGACAGCGAGCCTTCGGCGAACGTGACGATATCGGTAACCAGCGAGGACACTGGAGAGGGGACGGTGTCGCCTTCTACGCTTACGTTCGAGCCGGACAACACGAACAGCAGGATATGGAGTTCCGCGCAGACGGTGACGGTGACGGGAGTGGACGACAGTCTGGACGACGGGAACCAGACCTACAACATCACTCTGGGGTCGCCTACGAGCACGGACACGGGCTACAGCGGTCTTTCGTCGCGGACGGTGAGCGTGAGCACGACGGACGACGACGCCGTGGGCATAACGGTGGGGGCGTTGAGCGGACAGGCGACGGAGGCCGGGGGAACGGCTACGTTCACGGTGAAGCTCGACAGCGAGCCTTCGGCGAACGTGACTATATCGGTAACCAGCGAGGACACTGGAGAGGGGACGGTGTCGCCTTCTACGCTTACGTTCGAGCCGACCAACGCGAACAGCAAGATATGGAGTTCGGCGCAGACTGTGACGGTAACGGGAGTGGACGACAGCGTTGCGGACGGCACGGTGACCTACGACATCACGCTGGGGTCGCCTACGAGCACGGACACGGACTACAGCGGTCTTTCGTCGCGGACGGTGAGCGTGACGACCACCGACAACGACAGTCCGGGAGTGGTGGTGAGCCAGGCTTCGGGAACCCCTCTGGCCGTGAACGAGGGGTCTAGCGGGACATACAACGTGCGGCTGGCCACGCAGCCCACGGGTAACGTGACGGTGGTGATTACGAGCGACAATCCGGACGTGAAGGTGAAGAGGGGCTCGGGGACGGCGCAGGGCAGTCTTACGCTTACGTTCGAGGCGACCAACGCGAACAATCTGATATGGAGCGCCGACCAGGCTGTTACGGTGGAGGTTTCTGCGGACACGGATTCTCTTGACGAGACTGCGACGCTTACGCAGAGCATAGGCAGCGGGAGCGCGACGGAGTACTCTTCTGTATCGGTGGACGACGTGGCGGTGAGCGTGACGGACACGACGGATGCGGGATTGAGCATAGCGGACGCGTCGGCTAGCGAGGGGTCGGGGAGGCTTGATTTCACGGTGACGCTGAGCATGGCGAGCAGCCGGGAGGTTACGGTGGACTGGACGCTGGCTGCGGGGACGGCGACGGCGGGGACGCAGCCGGGAGGAGACTACGACGACAGCACCAACAGCGGGACGCTTACGTTCAGTTCGGGAGGGTCTCTTACGCAGACCATATCGGTGCCGATAGTGGACGATCCTGACGTGGAGCCGGACGAGACTGTGACGGTGACGCTCAGCAACGCCAACAACGCGGACATCTCCGACGGGAGCGCGACGGGGACGATAAGGGAAGACGACGCGGCGGGAGTGCGGGTAACTCCGGAGCGGTCGCGGAGGACGACGACGGAGGACGACGCGGGGACTGTGGACCTGATGGTTTCTCTTTCGAGCCGGCCTTCGGCGGCCGTGACGGTGACGGTGACCAGCGCCGACACTACGGAGGGGAAGGTGAAGGAGGAGGGGGAGGACGACCCGGTGCTGGACTTCACGACGGGCAACTGGAACACGCCGCACAGGGTTACGGTAACGGGAGTCGACGACGACGATCTCGACGGAGACGTGGAATACAGCGTGCGGTTCGCTTTTTCCACAGCGGCCGCTCCCGGAGGAGACGATGACTACAGGAACCTCGACCCCGTGGACGTGGCGCTCACCAACCTGGACGACGATCTTTCCATCCTGTCGGTAAGCGGCGGAGGGGAGGTGGCCGAAGGAGACTCGGGGACGACGGCCCAGGCGACGTTCACCGTGACCCTCTCTCCCGCGAGGAGGCAGGCGGTGTCGGTAAGCTACGCGACTTCGGACGGGACGGCCGAGGCCGGAAGCGACTACGAGTCGGCGTCGGGAACCGTGACGTTCTCCCCCGGGGAGACGGCGCAGACGGTGGCGGTGACGATAAACGGAGACGACGAGGCGGAGGCGAACGAGACGTTCACCCTGGCGCTCACTTCGACTCCGAACGGACAGATAGACCCTCAGAACTCCTCGGCGGGGGCGGTGATAACGAACGACGACGAGAAGATGGTGGACGCGGGTATGTCGGGAGAGTTCTCGGTGGGAGAGACCACGGTTACGGTGGACTCTACGCTTGCCGACGACACGGGGCTCGAGGTGGTGCTGCCTTCGGAGCTTGAAAGCGGCGGAGCGGCGATAGAGGAACTCACCGTGACGCTCGGGCCGACGGAGCGGGAGATAGACGGGGACCTTTTCGGATACACGGGAAAGGGAGCGGACCACGTGCTGGTGGACATAGACGTGTCGCCGGTGCCCGACGAGGCGGTGAGGATATGCCTTCCGGTAACCGAGGGTCTTCGCCGCGCCGCGGGGAGCCAGCGGCTCTACCTGATAAGGTTCTCGGGCGGGCGGTGGGAGGAACTTACCTCCGAGACCGAAGACGACATGGTGTGCGCCGACGTGCGCGGGTTCTCTCCGTTCGCGGTGGTTTTCCAGATAGACTACGCCAAGCGCCGCGTGGGAGAGGTAAACAGGGCGATACTGCCGGAGCTTTCCCGCGCCATGACGGCGAGCACGCTCGAAGCGATAACGTCGCGCATAGACGACGCGATGGCCGGAGGAGGAACGACGGGAGCGTTCGGCGCGCCGTCGCCGCCCGAGCCTGATCTCGGATGGGCGGAGCCGGGGCTTCGGCTCGGGGAGTTCGAGGACGGTGAGGAGCTTTCGCTCACCGACGCTGTGGACGGTTCCTACTACTCGGTTTCTCTCGCCGGAGGCTACGACCCGCTGTTGGAAGAGGAGGAGTCCGAGGCGGAGCCGGCGCCCTCGTCCCGCTCGGGCGGACTGGGGATGTGGATATCGGGAGACTACCGGAACCTGTCGGGCAAGGGCGGAGGTCTCGTGGACTGGGACGGGCGGGTGATTTCGGGGCACCTGGGAGCTGACTACAGGTTCGGACGAAGCTTCCTGGCGGGAGTCGCGACGTCGTGGTCCCAAGGGTCGTTCGACTACACGGGCAGGGGAGAAGGGTCGGCCCGCGTGAGCGGAGACTACGGGAGCCGGATGAACAGCTTTCATCCGTACCTTGGACTTTCCCTGTCCCGAAGGCTCGGACTGTGGGCGGCCGGTGGCTGGGGCTTCGGAGAGATAAGGATGGACGACGGGGAGATAACTGGCCGCCAGAGAGCTTCCACGCGTCTCGGAACGCTTGCCACGGGAGCGAATTTAGTGCTGCTGGGCGGAGACGCATCTTCGCTTTCTTTGAAGGGAGAGGCGTGGATTTCTCGCGTGAAGGTTAGGGATAACGGCGGGCGCATAGAGGGACTTCGGGTGAAGACGAACCGGCTGCGGGCCGCGCTCGAAGGTTCTCACGCCCTGGCTTTCGGCTCGGGGTCGCTTGTTCCTTCGCTGGAGTTCGCGATACGGAGAGACGGAGGAGACGGGGAGACGGGAGTGGGAGGAGAGCTCGGAGGAGGAATTTCCCTGGTGTCGTCCATGGGACTCGCGGTGGAGGCCAGGGGTCGCGGGCTTCTGTTCCACCAGGGAGACGCGAAGGAGTGGGGAGTGGGAGGCTCCGTGCGGTACGACCCCGGAGGAGACGAGCGTGGACTTTCGATGAGCGTGATTCCCTCGTGGGGAAACAGCGCGAGCGGGGTTCAGAGTTTGTGGGAGAGCGAGGGGGTGGAAGTCGGTTCTGCGGACTCGGAGCGTTCGCTCAGCCTTGAGACGGAGGTCGGCTACGGGTTTGCGGCGCTGGGGGACCGCGGGCTGCTGACTCCCTACGGAGCTTTCGGCCGCGCGGGCGGAGACGGGCGCAGTTACAGGGCCGGGAGCCGTCTGAGCATGGGCGGGACGTTCGACGTGTCTCTCGAGGGTCTTCGCACGGAGACCGGAGCGGGCGACCCCGAACACGGCATCACCCTCCAAGGCAGGCTCAACTGGTAGGACCGGCCCCCGCTTGAAACGGTCTCTTTCGCCGCTTCCGCATGTCGCCGCGCCGGAAGCATTTCCTTGACCATTCGTAGTTGAGGTTTCCCGTCCGCTTCCGATATGTTGTCATTCGGGTTTTGACGATATCACCAGATGGTTGGATGCTCTTCCCTCTTCGGCCAGCTTCAGATAGGTGTCGAAATATTCAACATGGTACCGGGTGTTTTCCTCTCCCTGCTCCTCTGCTATCTCGGCCGCGTGCTTCCTGTAGGCGTCTCCCCATCTTTTGACCTGAACCCGAAAGTCGGCGACGTATTCCGTTATCTCCTCGATTCGAAACCCGGCCGCCTCGAGCTTTTCCCTGTAGCTTGAAAGCGAATCGTAGTACTGGGGAATCAGGTACCCTCTCGCCATCCTGGCTTTCGTCTCCTCGTCGTCCGCAAGCTCGAAGGTGCCGCTGAGAAACGCCCACGTGCCGGAAGGTCTGAGCACCCTGAGAACTTCTCTGAAAAGCCCGGTCTTGTCTTCGAACACGTTCATCACGTTGAGGCTTATGGCGAGGTCGAAGGTGTTTTCCGCAAAGGGCATTTTCATCGCGTTGCCCAGGTGAAACTCCGTATTTTCCTCCAGCCCGGAATTTTTCGCGAGCTTTTTCGACACGTCCACCCCGACTTCGTTTATCTCTATTCCGCAAATCCCGCATCCCGACTTGTCCGCCATGTACACCGCGGGACCGCCCGCGCCGCTTCCCACGTCGAGCACTCGGGTAGTGTTTCCGATACCGAGTCTCGCGATCAGCTCGTCGAGGTAGCGGGGCGTTATGAACGACTGCTGTCCTATGTCGTTTTCCTTTCCCCAGATCGACTCCCTTATTAGCCTGTTCGCGGGGCTGTCCAGCCTGTGCAGCTCCGAGTAGTCCACCCCTATCTGTTCTTCGGTCATTTTTCCGTGCCTCCGCCGCGGGGGTTTCCGCTTCCGAATCCCGTCGTTTCAACTATACGGCTCAATGCCTGTTGCCGCAACAAGCGATTTTCAAAGCAGCGGGACACGGAACAGTTTTATCTGAAAAATTGACGTTCAGTATTGTTTTTTCACAAAACAACATTTGTGTTACAATTTTTTCCGGTTAATTATCGTTTTTTCCAGATTAGGCGGATTTTTACATAATAAGTACCGTAATAGCTGTTTTGCGGAGAACATGGACGGCGACAGTCATTAATCGTTTTTGAGTGCTGCCGTCTTCCGGTAAAAGCCGCTCCCGCCGGTTTCGCGGCTCTCGCGGGTCAGTCGTCGAAGCTGAAAACTGTTCCCTTTCTTTTTCCCGATACCCTCTCCGAAAGGGCGTGCGACACGATGGGAAGTGCTATGGTGGCGTCGCAGTAGCACTGCACCAGGTTCCCCTCGGGATTTTCCTTTCCCCACGAAACGGCTTCCTCGAACGTGCATCCCGAAAGTCCGCCCCACTGCGGCGAGTCGGTCGTTATCTGGACGGCGTACCTGTGCGGGTAGTAGGTTTCCTGCTCCCCGGTGCCCTTGCGGTTTTTTCCCGCCTCCCTGCCCGGAACCTTCCTGTCCTCGTAGAGAAGATCGCCCGTCACGGCGAAAAGCTGGATGAAGTCCTTCGGCACCCCGCCGCCTATGTAGACGACTCCGGTCTCCGAGACGCTCTCTCCCATGCGCATGAACTCCACGTAGTCCTTTATCGCGTCTATGGCGAGATGAAACCCCCTGCTTCTGGCCACAAGCGCCGCGTCCCCGTAGGGGCTGTCCGCGATGGCGGGGCAGAACACGGGAACGCCGTTTCTCGCCGCCGCGGCCACTATGCTGTCTATGTTCCTTCCGTCGAGCCACCGGCCGCATTTTTCCAGAAACTCCCTCGAGGAGTAGCTTCGCGACTCGTCGAGCGTGACGATGAAGTCGGCCAGAAGCTCGGTCATCTCCAGGTAGTCGGGCTCGGTTCCGTAAACGTCGTAGTAGCGGTTTATCCCCTCGGCGAAAAGCCTCGAGTCGTCCTCGTTTCTGTCCCCCTGCCAGTAGGAAAGCCCCATGGCTTCCACTATGTCTTCGGATATGTTAGCCCCGGTGGGAATCAGAACGTCTATGTACCTGTTCTCCAGGAGCCAGTTGACTATCTTCCACTGCCCGGTCGTGGAGAGCGAACCCGCGTAGCCGAAAAAGATGGTGAGACCTTCCGCCTTTATCATCTTCTCGAAAACCTCGGCCGCCCTGGCGAGGCTTTTTCCCTGAAATCCCGTCCGGGCCATTTCCTCCAGAAGCCGCGAGACGGACTTTCCGGGCGCCACCTCTATCGCCCTTACCTTTTCCCCCAGAAGACCAGAGTCGTCTTTCACTTTCGCGTTCTCCTCTCTATACCCTTATGTCGACGAGCCTTTTGGGCACGTAGACGAAGTTTCTTATTTCCCGCCCCGCTATGTACTCGGCCACCCTCGGGTCAGAAAGCGCGGCTTCCCTCACCGTTTCGGCGTCCGCTTCGGCGGCGACGGATATCTGGTTTCTCACCCTCGAGTTCACCCTGACGGGGATGGTCACCTCCTCGCTCTCAAGCGCGCCTTCGTCCCATTCGATCCACTTCTCGCCGACCAGGCTCGCGCGTCCGCCCAGGGATTCCCAAAGCTCCTCGGCGAAGTGAGGGGCCATGGGGTAGAGGAGTCTCGCCGCGGCCGTCAGGCATCTTTCGACCGTCTCCCGCGAGGCGTTCTTACAAGCCGCCGTCTCGTTGAAAAGCTCCATCACGGCGGAAATCGCCGTGTTGAACTTAAACGACTCTATGTCCCCGGTGACCTTCTTCACGGTCCGGTGAAGCGACTTCTCGAGCTCGGCCGACTCCTCTCCGTCTCCGCCGTCGCGGGTCTTTTCCCCGCCGGAGGCGAATTCGGCCGCGAAGCGCCACACCCTCGCCAGGAACCGGTACATTCCCTTGACCCCCCGCTCGCTCCACTCGAGGTCCTTTTCCGCCGGGGCGGCGAACAGCATGAACATCCTCACCGTGTCCGCCCCGTAGCGGCGTATCATGTCGTCGGGGTCGACGGTGTTTCCCAGGGACTTCGACATCTTCGCGCCGTCTTTCACCACCATTCCCTGGGTGAGAAGGTTCGTGAACGGTTCGTCGAGCGCGAGAACGCCCGTGTCCCGAAGCGCCTTGGTGAAGAACCTCGAGTAGAGAAGGTGCAGGATGGCGTGCTCCACTCCCCCTATGTACTGGTCCACGGGAAGCCAGTAGGCGGCGCTTTTTTCGTCGAACATGCCCCGCTCGAAACCCGGCGACGCGTACCGAAGAAAGTACCAGGAAGACTCGACGAACGTGTCCATGGTGTCGGTCTCGCGCCTGGCCTCGGCTCCGCATTCGGGACACTCCGTTTGCGCGAAGCTTTCTATCCCGCGGAGAGAGGGAATGCGGTCTCCCTCGATTTCTATGTCCAGGGGAAGTTCCACGGGGAGGTCCTTTTCCGGAACCGCCACTTCCCCGCACCGCTCGCAGTGGACTATCGGAATCGGGGCTCCCCAGTAGCGCTGCCTCGAGATTCCCCAGTCCCGAAGGCGGTAGTTGGTCCTGGCTCCTCCCGCCCCCCGCTCCTCCAGAAGCTTCGCTGTCCTCGCGAATGCCTCTTCCGAACCCAGTCCCGAGAGTTCGCCGGAGTCGCCGAGAATTCCTTTTTCCGCAAACGCCCCGGCCCCGACGTCCGCATCGCTTCCGTCCTCGGGGAATATCACCTGTCTTATCGGGAGGCCGTATTTTTTCGCGAACTCCCAGTCCCTCTGGTCGTGCGCGGGAACGCTCATCACGGCCCCGGTTCCGTAGCTCATGAGCACGAAGTTCGCGGTCCAGACCGGAATCTTCTCTCCCGAGATCGGGTGAACCGCGTTCATCCCGAGCGGAACGCCGCTTTTTTCCATGGTTTCGATTTCTGCCTCGGATACCGACGTTTTCGAGCACCGGGCGGCGAAGTCCGCGACTTCGCGGTTTTTTTCCGCGGCCATCCTCGCCACGGGGTGCTCGGGGGCGAGCGCCAGGTAGGTCGCTCCCATGATCGTGTCGGGGCGCGTGGTGAATATCCTGAGGACTTCCTCCCCGCCGTCCACGCGAAAGTCCGCCTCCACCCCGCGGGACTTTCCTATCCAGTTTCTCTGCATGGTCTTTACGGCTTCGGGCCAGCCCTCCATGCCGTCGAGCTTGGAGAGAAGTTCCTCGGAGTAGTCGCTCACCCGGAGAAACCACTGGGGAATCTCCTTTTTCTCCACCACCGCGCCCGAGCGCCATCCCCTGCCGTCGACCACCTGTTCGTTGGCGAGCACCGTCTGGTCCACGGGGTCCCAGTTCACCTGCGAGGTCTTCCTGTACGCGAGCCCCCTTTCGTGAAGCTTCGTGAAAAACCACTGCTCCCAGCGGTAGTACTCCGCGTCGCAGGTGGCTATCTCCCTGCTCCAGTCGTAGCTGAAGCCGAGACGCGCGAGCTGCTTTTTCATCTGTTCTATGTTCGAGCGCGTCCAGTCGGCGGGGTGCGTCGAGTTCTGTCTGGCCGCGTTTTCCGCCGGAAGGCCGAACGCGTCCCAGCCTATGGGGTGCAGCACGTTGAACCCTCTCGCTCTTTTGAACCTCGAGACCACGTCCCCGATGGTGTAGTTGCGCACGTGCCCCATGTGGATTCTCCCCGAGGGGTAGGGAAACATCTCCAGAACGTAGTACTTTTCGCCGGGATCTTTTTCCGAAACCCGGTAGAGGCGGTTTTCGTCCCAGAAATCCTGCCACTTCCTCTCTATGGCCTCGGGGTCGTATTCTTTTTTCATCGTCTTTGGCGGGGGAGGGCGGCCGGGGCTCTCGGTCCGCGGAAACGCGGTCTATTCTAATTGAAACCCCGGCCGCTTTCAAACCGTTTAGCCCCGCCGGAGGATTTGTGTTAGAATTGCTTTTCCGTGAACGCGGGTCGCGACGAATTCGGCGAAGCGGTGCGGGGACTCGGGAACTATCTGCGGTTCTGCAGGGAGATGGGGCTCGAGGAACTGCCCGCGGCGCGTCCGGAGAAAACGGTCATGGAGCCTTCGGGAGAAAAGCGGGCAATGAGCCTTCCGCTCGACGCGCGGGGCGGCGGCGATTCCCCCGTCATGTCCCTCTCGGAGATAAGGGAGGAACTCGGGGACTGTCGCAGGTGCAAGCTCTGCGAAGAGAGAAACAGCATAGTGTTCGGAGAGGGCAACCCCGACGCCAGGCTCGTGTTCGTGGGCGAGGGACCGGGGCGGGACGAGGACGCGCAGGGAAGGCCTTTCGTCGGGAGGGCGGGGCAGCTGCTTACGAAGATAATAAAGGCGATGAAGCTTGAGAGGGAGGACGTGTACATATGCAACGTGGTGAAGTGCCGTCCGCCCGGAAACAGGAATCCCGAACCGGACGAGGTGGCCAGCTGCGAGCCTTTTCTCGCAAAGCAGATAAGAAGCATAAATCCCGAAGTCGTGGTATGCCTCGGAAGCGTGGCCACGGGACTTCTGCTCAAGCTCAAGAACTTCAGGATGGGACAGCTTCGGGGCACGTTTCACAATTACGAGAACTCGAAGCTCATGGTCACATACCATCCCGCGGCGCTTCTTCGAAACCCCTCTTTCAAAAAGCCCGTGTGGGAAGACATGAAGCTCGTCATGAAGGAACTTGGAATACGACTCGGCGGGTGATTAGCTCAGCGGATCAGAGCACAGGCCTCCGGAGCCTGGGGTCGGGGGTTCGAATCCCCCATCGCCCGCCATCTTCCGAAACTTCCGCCGCGAAACTCCGACCGATGTAAGATCGGATTTTATATTGGCCGGCGTCATATGTATCCGATCGGAACTATGTCGATTCCGCCGGAGAGCGGAACCAGCTTTTTATGAAAACACAGGACGCATCCGTGTCCTATCGGTGTTTTGAGGTTGGCCAGAAAATCAAAGCCTCTGAATCCCGAGACGTGGACGGAAGCGGTTTTTTTGATTTCAACCGGGTGTATGCGGCCGTTTTCCTCGATCAGGAGATCCACTTCGCGCCTGTCCTTGTCCGCGTAGTAGTAGACGCGCGGGGCGGCTCCGTTATGAATGTACGACTTGATGATTTCGGATACCGCGTAAGTTTCGAGCATCGGTCCCGCCATCGCGCCTTTTTCGAGCACCTCGGGATTGGTCCAGCCGGTGAGGTAGCAGCAGAGACCGGTGTCCATGAAATAAAATTTCGGCGTTTTCAGAAGCCGCTTCGCGGTGTTCCTGAAATAAGGATGTATCGTTTCTACGAGCCCCGTGGCCCTCAGTACGCCGAACCATGATCTTACCGTCGGTTCGCTTACCCCGACGTCTCTTGAGATTTCACGGTAGTTCAGCATCTGGGCGGTTCTGGCGGCGGCGACCTGTATGAATTTGTGAAAGGCCATCAGGTTGTCGATTTTAAGGTAGTCGCGCACGTCGCGCTCGACGTAGGTTGTGACGTAGGACTGATAGAAGCGATGCCAGGTTTCGCCCTGGTCGACGACGACGTGCGGATAGGAGCCCCGCCATATTTTTCTGAAGATTTCCCCCGCGCCTAAAGGTTCGGCGATTTTCTCGCGTTCGTTCAGAACCTCGACTTTCGGAATGAAAGGCGGCGTCTGAGGCCGTCCCTGGTCTTCTGCGAGAGAAATGCCCTGGAGGTCGAGTACGGCGACCCTGCCTGCCAGGGATTCGGAGACGTTCTTCATCATGGCGAACTGCTGCGAGCCGGTTAGCCAGAACAGGCCGTTTTTCTTCGTTTTGTCTACCTTGACCTTGATGCAGGGGAACAGTTCGGGAGCGTACTGCACCTCGTCGATCAGTACGGGGAGCTTCAGCCGGTCGATGAATCCCGCGGGGTCCCGCTTCGCGGAAAAACGCGCGTCGGTTTCGTCCAGAGAGATATAGGAACGTTCTTTTTCCCGCAGTTTGCGAAGCAGGGTCGTTTTTCCGACCTGCCGGGGTCCCGTGAGCAGAAGGACCTTGAACGACCTGCCGGTCTTCGTGATGGTACCGCTGATGGTGCGCTTGATGTACATGGGCGTTTCCGACTAATGTAAAATCCGATTTTATATTAGTCGGAAATGTCCGCGTGTCAACCCGACGCGGACCGGCGGCGAATTCTCCGCTACTTTCTCGTCACCGTGTACATGGTCTTCTCGTCCGTCCACTCGATCCTGGAAAGGTCTGCGTAGGATTCTCCGACGCTTTTTTTGAACTCCCCCAGGTATTTCTCGAACTCTTCGCTTTCGTACAGGTAGAAGGTCGAGTAGTGCTTGCTGCGGGCCCTGTCGACGAGTTCGTCCAGGGAGTTTTTCCTTTTGAGCTTGAAGATCTTCGTTTCCTCCAGTTCGAGTCCGGGAGTTTTCTCTATCTCGAGAGGCAGTCCCTTGGTCTTGTAGAGTTCCGATTCCTTCTCGCTGAAAAGCGGAAAATGCTTTCCCCAGACGGTTTTCATCCTCTGGGCCTTCGTCCTGGTGTAGATGAAGAGAAACGCTCCCTTCCTCAGAACCCTCGCGCACTCGAGCAGGAACTTCGGAGTGTTGAAAAAGTGTATGGCGTTGAAGCAGAACACGGCGTCGAGAGCCCTGTCCTTCACGGGAAGCTCCTGGGCCATGGCTATCTTGGTCGCGTAGTTCGATATGCCGTTTTCGTTCAGATACTCTTCCAGGCTCTCTAGCATGAACTCGTTGGTGTCGTAGCAGTAGAGGAAAAGCTCGTCCTTTCCCAGGTATTCGAAAAAAAGCCTCGCGTACCTTCCCGCTCCGGCTCCCACGTCCGCGGCCTTTATCTCCCCGGACTTCTTCCCGACCATCTCCTTCACGTAGATTACGGGCTCGGAATCCGTGTTGCGAAGCGACCTGTACACCTCGGCCACTCGCGCGTAGTGATCCTGGGTTTTCTTTATGAACTGTTGGGTTTTCATCGCGACCCCCCGGTGTGAACCGAATATCGACTGCCGACTGAACGATTTAAGTTAAACCCCCGGAAGGGGTTTTCAAGATGTTTTCCTGAAATTCTCCGCCACTTCGCGAAACACGCCGGCGACCGTGTCCGGAAGGTCCGAAAGCGCGCACCACTTCCTCTTCCTGTCCCTCTCGTAGTCTCCGGTGTCTTCGAGAGCCTCCGCCGCGAAAAACTCGTAGACCACGTTCCTTTTTCCGCCTTCGAAACGAAGTTCCTCGAGGGGCCGCTCTATTTCCACCACGTATCCGCTCTCCTCGAGACACTCCCTCGCGGCCGCCTCGATGGGGGTTTCGCCCTCGTCCACCCCGCCCGCCGGAAAAACCCAGGAATCTCCGAGCTTTCTTGAGCTTACCAGGAGAATTTCCGTTTCTCCCGAGCCGTTTTTCCTGTGGGCCACCACGCCCGCCTTGAGCACCGGTTCGCGCATTTGAAGGACAATGTTAGCCTAAAAATCCGATATTGACAGGCGCGGGGGGCGGTTTTTCCCGTCGGCGGCGAAATAATTTCCCCGCCGCGTCCCGGGCGGAGTGTCCGCTTTTCCCCGAGGGGGTGTATACTCTTGCGGCGGGAGGCGCGATAACGGAGGCTTCGATGACAAACAGGCTCGGAAACGAAAAAAGTCCCTACCTTCTCCAGCACGCGGAAAACCCCGTCGACTGGTATCCGTGGGGAGACGAGGCGTTTGAGACGGCGAAAAGGGAGGACAGGCCGATATTCCTCTCGATAGGATACTCGACCTGCCACTGGTGCCACGTCATGGAGCGCGAATCCTTCGAGGACGCCGAAGTGGCCGGGCTCATGAACGAAACCTTCGTTTCGGTGAAGGTGGACAGGGAGGAGCGCCCCGACATAGACAACGTCTACATGACCGTCTGCCACATGCTCTCGGGGGGAAACTGCGGGTGGCCGCTCAATGTGGTCATGACCCCGGGAGGAGAGCCGTTTTTCGCGGCGACCTACATACCGAAGGAGAACCGTTACGGAAGGGTCGGGATGGTCGAGCTCGTTCCGAGGATACGCGGGCTTTGGGAAGAGAAAAGGGAGGAGGTCGTGAAATCCGCCCGCCAGATAACCGAGGCGGTGCGCCGCGCGGGGGCCACTCCGGCCGGGGCGGGACCCGTCGCCCTGGACGAAAGGACCCTCGAGCGCGCCTACGGCTATTTTCTCTCCACTTTCGACCCCGACGACGGAGGGTTCGGACGGGCCCCCAAGTTTCCCACTCCGCACAGCCTGATGTTCCTCGTGAGACACCACGCGCGGACCGGAAGGACGGCGTCCCTTAACATGGCGGAAAAAACCCTCGAGGCCATGGGAAGGGGAGGTCTGTGCGACCACGTGGGTTTCGGTTTTCACAGGTACTCGACCGATTCGGGCTGGCTCGTTCCCCACTTCGAGAAAATGCTCTACGACCAGGCGCTTCTGTCCATCGCCTACACCGAGGCCTGGCAGCTTTCGAAAAATCCCTTCCACGCGGAAAAGGCGAAGGAGATACTGGAGTACCTGCTTCGGGACATGCGCTCGGCCGAGGGCGGTTTCCACTCCGCCGAAGACGCCGACAGCGAGGGGGAGGAAGGCAGGTTCTACGTGTGGACGACCGAGGAAGTGGAGAGGCTTCTCGGCCGCGGGGACGCGGAGCTTGTCCGCGAGGTCTACAACCTTCGCGCCGGGGGGAATTTCCACGACGAGGCGACGGGAGAGCGGACGGGAGCCAACATATTCCACATGAGGGAGCGGCTCGAAGACGCGGCCGCGCGGCTGGAAATTCCCGTCGGGGAGCTCGGAGCGAGACTCGAAAACGCGAGGACCGCGCTTTTCGACGCGAGGGAAAAAAGAATCCGTCCCCACCGCGACGACAAGATTCTCACGGACTGGAACGGGCTCGCCGTCGCGGCGCTTTCCAGGGCCGCTGCGGTTTTCGGAGAGAAGAGGTATTCGGACGCGGCGCTCGGGGCGATAGAGTTTCTTGAAGAAAACCTCTTCGATGAAAAAGGCGGGCTTCTTCACAGGTACAGGGAAGGCGAAGCCGCGATAGACGCGACGGTGGACGACTACGCCTTTTTGATATGGGGGCTTTTGGAGTACTACGGGAGCGTCTTCGACGAGCGCCGCCTCTCGCTAGCGATTTCCCTCTGCCGCGAGCAGTTCGAGCGTTTCTGGGACGAGAGTGCCGCGGGATTTTTCTTCACGGCCTCCGACGGGGAGAAGCTCATAGCCAGGCGCAAGGAGATCTACGACGGGGCGGTTCCGTCGGGAAACGCCGTCTCCATGCTCAACGTCCTCAGAATCGCGAGGATGACCGCCGACTCCGCTCTCGAGGACAGGGCCGTGCGGATGGCCGAGGCATTTTCCCCGGCGATTTCCGAAAACCCCGTTTCCTTCTCCATGCACCTAAACGCCCTCGACTTCATGCTGGGGCCTTCTTTCGAGATAGTGATCGCGGGGGAGAGAAACTCCCCGGAAACCGCGCGGTTCCTGGACGTTCTGGCGGGCGAGTACCTGCCCAACAAGGTGGTGATCGTCAAGGACGCGGAGAACGAGCGGGAGATCTCGAGAATCGCCCCCTGGACCGAGGAGCACGTGGCGGCGGCCGGCGGGGCCACGGCCTATGTCTGCGCCGGTTGCGAATGCCGGCTTCCCACGGACGACCCCGCGCGGATGCTCGAGCTTGTGAGGGAGATCGTCGAGTCGGCGAAAAGCTCCTGACGGGAAGCCGTTTCGGGGCCGGAATTTTTTTCGTCCGAATGTTGCATTTGCGAAAACTTGCCCTATAATCCTTGTAAAATTTTTTCAGGGGGGAGTTATGAACCGGAAAAGAAACACCAGGAAGGTGAGAGATCTCGTCGAGATGCTTCAGGACCCCGACTCCTCGGGATACATCGGAAGCGACCGCGACACCATGGAGCTTTACGAGCAGGAGCTCGAGGAAATGGACGACCTCTCCGAAGGCTTCTACGACGGGGAACCCGAGCTCGACTTCAACTGAGCTTCCGCATTCCCGTTTTTCCTTATATGCACAAGGATCACTGACACGGCGGCGGGCGTCACGCCCGAGACGCGGCTCGCCTGCCCCACCGATTCCGGCCTTATCCTCGAGAGCTTCTGGACGATTTCGTTCGAAAGCCCGGGGATGCCCGCGTATTCGAACTTCTCCGGGATTTTTACGCTTTCGAACTTTCGGAACTTGCCGACCTCTTCCTTCTGCCTCTTTATGTATCCCTCGTACTTGACTTCCATCTCTATGCGCGCGGCGAGACGGGCGGAGACGGCGGGATTTCCGCCGGGTCCGAGAAACGAGAGCATTTCGTAGGTGAAGCCGGGTCTTCTCAGTATTTCCTTCAGGCTCTGGGGTTTTTTGATCTTCTGGGACCCGAGGTTTTCGAGAATCCTGTTTGTCTCGTCGGTCGGAAACACCTTCTCGCTTCCGAGCCTCTCGAGTTCGGCGTCGAGCGAGGCTTTTTTCGCCCGAAACTCGGCCACGCGGCTCTCGTCCACGAGCCCCGCCTCGTGTCCGAGTTCGCAGAGTCTCGAGTCCGCGTTGTCCTCTCTCAGTATCAGTCTGTATTCGGCCCTCGAGGTGAACATCCTGTAGGGCTCGTCGACTCCCCTGGTCACGAGGTCGTCTATCAGGATTCCTATGTAGGCTTCCGAGCGGTCGAGTACGAAGGGAGCTTTCCCCCTGACCTTCCTCGCGGCGTTTATCCCCGCGACGAGTCCCTGGCTCGCCGCCTCCTCGTAGCCCGTCGTTCCGTTCACCTGTCCCGCGAAGAACATGTTCCCGAGAAACTTCGACTCGAGCGCGGACGAAAGCTGCGTCGGATCGATAAAATCGTATTCCACCGCGTAGCCCGGCCTCGTTATCTCCACTTTTTCGAGTCCCTCCATGGTTCTTGAAAACTCGTACTGCACCTCGATGGGAAGGCTCGTCGAGATTCCGTTCGGGTAGATCTCGTAGGTGTTCCGTCCCTCGGGTTCGAGGAATATCTGGTGGCGTTCGCGGTCGGGGAACTTCACCACCTTGTCTTCTATGGACGGACAGTACCTGGGACCTATTCCCTTTATGAGGCCGGAGTAGAGGGGAGACTTGTCCATGTTTTCGTTTATCACGCGGTGGGTTTTCTCGTTTGTGTAGGTTACGTGACAGGGCATCTGCTCCCGCTCTATCTTTCCCGCGGAGAAGGAAAACGGCACGGGGTCGGGGTCTCCGGGCTGCTCTTCGAGCTTCTCCCAGGCGATCGTTCTTCCGTCGAACCGGGGAGGGGTGCCGGTCTTTAGCCTGCCGACCTCGAAGCCCATCTCCGAAAAGGAGTTCGATATGGCACCCGCGGCGGCTTCTCCCGCACGCCCGGAAGAAATCTTGGAGAGACCTATGTGTATGAGCCCCCCGGGAAACGTGCCGGGCGTTATCACCACGGCGTCGGCGAAGAAGCTCTCCCCGAGGGCGGTTCTCACTCCGGCGACCTTTTTGCCGTCAAGCAGAAACCCTTCCACCATGGCCTGCTTTACGTCCATGTTCCCCTCGCTCTCGAGAGCGTTTTTCATGTAGGTCCGGTAGCTCTGGCGGTCGGCCTGTATCCTGGTCGCCTGAACGGCGGCTCCCTTTCGGGTGTTTAGCCTTCTGAACTGTATCGCCGCGGCGTCGGCGGCCTTTCCCATCTCTCCGCCCAGCGCGTCTATTTCCTTCACGAGGTGTCCCTTCCCCACTCCTCCTATGGAAGGGTTGCAGGACATGAGGCCGATTGTGTCTATGTTCGCGGTGAGAACGAGGGTGCGGCAGCCGATTCTGGCCGCGGCGAGCGCCGCCTCGCAGCCCGCGTGGCCGGCCCCGATCACTATCACCTCGTAACGTTTAGAGTTTCGAATGGACATTTCGCTGTTTGCCGTAGGTGGTTTTCAACCGCCCATTATAACCGCCGAGCCCGGGGAGATAAATCTGACCGGTTGCCGTTGCGTCCGGCGTCGCTTCGATAGTACGGCGGTTTGGGCTCAAAGCGTATGTTTATCCGAAAAACTGCCCTTCATAAGGGCAGTCCTTTATGTTTTCGCACGTTCAGCGCCTTCCATTTCAGCAGAGGCTGATCTTGGATGCGTTTCTGCAGGGTTTTATCGGGGGTCAGAACGGTCGAATCGATTTCTCCCTCTTCAAGCAGCAGGTCCAGAAATTCTCTTTCGGAATCCGTAAAAGGCAGCACCAGCGAAAGACCTTCCCGACACCGCTTCGCAAGGTCTTCGGCGTATTCCTTGAGAGAGTTCTTTTCTTCTATAGTGCGGGAGGTAAGAGCGGGGGTTAGCAGTTTTTCCAGCTCCTCCAAATCGAAGTTCACGTCTTTGACCGAGACGGTTCTCCAGTCCTTGCGGCTCATGCCGCCGTAAACGACAAACGCCGTCCGGAGCCGGTCGCGTTCCGGAATTTCCATGTCGAAAATTCCGACGCAGTCGAACAGGTCCCTGCCCTTGTCGCGCGACAGCAGCGCCGACAGCTTGCCGGCCGCCAGTTCATGCAGGTCGATAACGGGAATGCCGAGGGCTTGGAATTTCCCGAGCGGATAGGAGTCCAAACGTCGAATGTCCCACAGCGGTTGCCTGAACATGAAATTCAGATCGACCTCGAGCGTGCTTGGTTGTTCTCTGAAATTCAGATATCTCAGTCGCCATTTTCCGCCTGCGTGTTCGGTGGGGACTTTTTTCGGAGTGAATCCTTCCTGCGAAAATATCTCTTGGACGGTCCGCTCGATCTCACCCCTGTCTTTCAGCATTTCTTCCCGGTCGAGAGCCCCGATGTAATTGAGATCGATGTCCACCGACAGTCTCGGGAAATCAAAAACGAACATGTTCAGCGCGGTGCCGCCCTTCAGTGTCCACTTTCCTTCAAGGCGCCTGCATGAATTGAGAGCGTTTAGCAGGTTCAGGAGATGAAGCGCTTTTTCGGTCATGTCCGCACGAAATCCCGTGGTTTCTGCCAGCAGCAATACTTGCGACGAGGAAAACTTCATAGCACTTCTTCCCACGATTTGTCCAGAATTTCAACCGGGACTATCAGGTTCCAGCCCTTAACCAGTTTAGACTTTCCGCGCTTTTTTCGCGCCATGTAATGAGGTTTTTTCGGACGCAGCTTGCGCAACAAATTCAGCCAGGCATCGCTGACCGGCAAGTTTCTCCTGTTTTGTTCCAGAAAAAATCCCACTTTTGCGGCGGTTGTGGAGTTTTCCAGCAGGAGAACATACTCCGTGACTAGGTTCATGTTCAAAGACTCTATGTATTCGAGAGACCGCCATATTTCCTCCCAAGTTCCGGTCAAATCCGGTCGGTCTAGCGCGTCGACCAAAGTTCTTTCAAGACTGGTCACCCGCACATCTACCCCGGAATATTCGCGCGTTACTACTCCAAACATGGCTTCACCCTTCGCCACGATGGAACGAGGTTGCGGAACCCGAACGAATCTGCAAGACTGGAAGCTTAGCCGAGGCGATTGAATTACGGACGCGTACTGAAGTCGTGCGTAGACCGAGTAGGCTTTTCCGTGAAACTCCAATGCCGTGTGGTATGCGAGGACCGCATCGGGAGTCATCTTCGCTGCAACGAGATAGGGGTCAACTGGAACTTGTGTCTGGTTAACCCGGGGAACTGTCGCATACAATCCCCGACGCACGGGCATTATGCGACCCTGCCTGCAGTGGTAGGCAAGCAGGGACTTGCGGGTGTTGGAGTTGCCGGAACCTCCTCGTTTCAGCAGGAAACGGTCCAGTTCATTTACTGTGAAAACGGAACGTTCCAGAAAGAATTCGTTCAGCTTGCCAGACTGTCTGTTTGGATAATTATTTAACATAGCAGTAATTATATTAATACTATTTTCAATATACGTCAAATAAAATGCAAAATATTTGACAAAAAGGTTGAATAAGAGCTATATATTTGCTACTTTTTCAAGTATATATCAAATTTGAGATACTTAAGAGGCTTTCGGATTTTAACTGGATAGGGTAAAAATTTAGGTGAAATGAAACTGAATATAGGAATACTCATGCAAAATTCCGTTGCGGTGGTGGCAAAATCATGATTTTAAAATTGCGGTTTCAAGCATGAAGTTATTATTTTGAGGAAAGCAATCTGACGGAGAAGCCGTTTGATAAATTCTTCGGCAGAAATAATACGTGAACAGAGATTCCTTAAGAAGTGTTTCAATACAGCTATATGCAGTGTGTGTGTTGACTGAACCGTTTACGATTGTTAGAATTTTGCGGAATGAAGAATCTTGTCTTCAGCTTAACCGCGTGTCCCCACGCAGGCAGGTTAAATCATGATGACTGATCTATTGCAATTTATACAATGGCTGAAGACTAAATTGGAAACCGACCCATCTTTCTGCGTTGGTAAAGAAGAGCATGTTAAAACCAGCATTATTAATCCGGTTCTTATGCGTCTGGGTTGGGAAGTGGGAAATCCTTCTTATGTGTTCCTAGAGTACTCTTCTAGAAGGTACAGTGGCAGGGTTGATTATGGGCTCTTGATTCCCGAGCGCGACAACAAACTGCAATGTGTAATTGAAGCTAAGGCTCGGGGGGCAAATCTAAATTCTTCTGAAGATCAGCTTTTCAAATATATATCTTCTGAAGTTCCTTGGCTCGCTATTCTTACTGATGGAAGAAAATGGAGGTTTTACGACCCGAGGGCATTGGGGGAATATAAACAAAGGCTTGTGCACGCTCTCGATATTCAGAAAGATCCACCGAAAGAGGTAGTTCGCAGGTTTAATCGTTACTTGTCTTTTGAGAGGGTAAGTTCTGTAGAAGCTATGGAGGATTTAGAGAGTGATCACAAAGAAATTACCAGTAAAAGACATATATCTAGAGCGTGGGCAAAAATATGTTCTTCCGATGAATTGATTGCTTTGCTGACTAATGAAACCAGAAAGATCTCTGGGTCTGCCCCCGAAAGACGGTATGTAGAAGAATTTCTCAGGAGTCTGCACGGCGATGAGGAAGAGGATAAAGACCCCAAGCCGAGAAAGGGCAAAATTCGGAAAGTTGTCGGATTTCTAACGCCACTGATCAAGGAAGGAACGTATACTCGCAAGCAACTTCAGGAAAAAGCGGAAAAAGAGTTTGATGATGTATCTCCTAAAACGATTGGTGCCCAACTATGGGGCTCAATGAAACACGATCCTAATCTAAATAAATTTCCCTATGTGGTGGAAGTTGATTCTACGACAAAGGTTATGAGATTTACGAATGAGGTTCCAAAGGCCAGAAAGGCCAGAAATGACAACGATAAAAAAATTCGTTTCTTTTTGGGGAAAAAAGAACATACGGAAGCAACTGCGATATCCGCCTATGTAAAAATTTTTACGATTCTTTCTAGGAAACATGAAAATTTTCTTGAAGAGTTGGCTCCAAAGACGAAGGGCCCAAAAAATCAATGGCTTTCTCAAAATCGTAATGATATGCCAAATTATAATAGAGCCGAAGAATTTCTTGGAGGTTGGTGGTTGGACAAAAATATAGATAATGAAGACAAAAACAGAAGGTTGAGAAAAGCCTGTGAAGTTGCGGGAATTCCGTTCGGGAAACGCGAGGGATTAGAAATTCATTTTTAGGAAATACCAAAAAAGACCCGTTGACTGGGAAAAGCCGGAAACTGGCTTTTTGCTTTCCTCCCTATAACTTAAAGCTTTGAACCCGTTTTTTAGCCCACATCTCCTTTTGTTGAATTTATAGCCTCCGGTATTATTATTTACATGTGTAACGGAGAAACGAGTTTCTCCGTCCGCAAAAGCGTTTCGGAGGTATTGTGAAAGAATGAACACTCTCAAAAGTCTTTTCCTGCTGGCGCTTCTCTCCGCTGTTCTGGTATGGGTGGGAGGCATGATAGGAGGCAGGGGCGGTGCCATGGTGGCGCTTATTCTGGCCGGCGTGATGAATTTCGTGAGCTACTGGTGGAGCGACAAGATCGTTCTCAGAATGTACAAGGCGAGCGAGGTCGGAAGGGACAGCGCGCCCGAGCTTTACTCCGATGTCGAGCAACTCGCCATGAGTGCCGGGCTTCCGATGCCCAAGGTATACATAATTCCCGAGCAGTCCCCGAACGCCTTCGCAACGGGGCGGGACCCGAACCACTCCGCCGTCGCCTTCACCGAGGGAATAATGCGCCTTCTCGACCGAAACGAGCTCAAGGGCGTGATAGCCCACGAGCTTGCCCACATAAAGAACAGGGACATACTGATCGGTTCCGTAGCGGCGACCATCGCGGGAGCCATAAGCTACATCGCCTACATGGCGCAGTTCGCGGCCATATTCGGGGGAGGAGACAACAGGAGGGGAGGAATGATCGGTCTTCTGGCTATGGCCATCATAGCTCCGCTCGCGGCCATGATAGTGAAAATGGCCATATCGAGAACGAGGGAGTTCGGAGCTGACAAGACCGGTGCCGAGATATGCGAGAATCCGCTTTACCTGGCTTCCGCACTGCGCAAGCTCCACGCCGGAGCTTCCAGGGTGCCCCTTCAGGTGAGCGAGCAGGCGGCCGAGAGCACGGCGCACATGATGATAGTGAGTCCGATGATAGGCGGAGGCTTCGCGAAGCTTTTCAGCACCCATCCTCCGATGGAAGAGAGAGTCGCGAGGCTGGAGAGAATGGTCGGCGCGGCCATATGATCCGGCAAGGACTTTTCATGCCGAATTTCATAGTCTTCTTTACCCTGACGTTTGAATAGGCAGCCGTTTTTACGAAGTATCGATTTTAATTCTTTGGCGTAGTCTGCCGTCTTCCTAGGCAAGTTGAAGTTCTCTTCGCGCGGTTAGAAGAATCTGCAGCGTTTCGCGGTCCGGAAGATGCTTGTTGAGTTCGAGTAGCTCGGGAACCAGAATTCTGAGCTTCTCTGAGAGTTCTTCGATTGACGAGGCTTCGGCGACGAGCCCGGGAACATCTTCGCTGGTTACGACCCAGACCGAAGCTTCGGGATCCCATACGGCGTTAACCGTATAAGAAAATTTCGACATTCCCAACCTCCGTTAAAAAACAAATATATTATTGATATAGCCGCAAAAAGACATAAAAAGTCAAGTCCGCGACTGAATCTGTACGGATATCGCAAGAGATGACTTTTTAAGCGCGACGAGAGCAAATCGCTTCTGAATCGTTTACAATAAAAACGGAGACGTACCTTGGCGAAAACCTCCCCAGTCGCAAGCTCCCGCCCGATCATAGGCATAACGACCGACCTTGAGGACAAGTCCAACCTCATAGAGGCGGCCTACTCCAGGGCGGTCGAGTTTTACGGAGGCGCCCCCGTTCTGGTCCCCACGGTCGCCGACGCTTCCGGTTCGGGATTTCTTTCAAGAATAGTTTCCGCGCTCGACGGGCTTCTGATACCGGGTTCCAGGGACATGGACCCGAAGTTCTACGGCCAGGAGCCCCATCCGGCCATAAAGCCCATGAGCGCGCAGAGAACGGAAACGGAATTTGCCGTCCTTCGCGAGGCTCTCGAAAACGAAATCCCCGTTCTGGGAATATGCGGGGGCATGCAGTTCATAAACGTCTTCTACGGAGGGTCTCTCTGCCAGGACATAAAGGCCCTTCTGCCCGACGCGCTCGACCATGAAAGAGGAAGCGCGCACGGCGTCGAGGTCGTTTCGGACACCGTTCTGGGCGGCATGGTCGGAGAGCGCGAATTCAACGTGAAAAGCTACCATCACCAGGCGGTGGGCAGGGTGGGCGGCGGCCTTCGGACGAGCGCCGCGGCGCCGGACGGAATAGTCGAGGGACTGGAATCGGCGGACGGAAACGTGATGGGCGTTCAGTGGCATCCGGAGCTTGAGGAGAGTGCGGTTTCGCGGGCGATATTCGCCGGTTTTCTCCGCAGGGCTTCCTAGTCTTCGGCCCGTTTTCCGGCCTATCGGGTAAAATTCATTCCCGCATCACTACTCCGGCGGAAGTCTTCCAAGTTGAAGTTCATAAACATAACAGGCGCGAGAGAGCACAATCTCAAGAACGTGGACGCGAAGATCCCGCGCCGAAGCCTCACCGTCGTCACGGGAGTGAGCGGTTCGGGAAAGTCCTCCCTCGTTTTCGACATACTTTTCGCCGAGGCGCAGAGGCGGTTCATGGAGTCCCTTTCCTCCTACGCCAGGCAGTTCGTCGAAAGGCTCGACAAGCCCGACGTCGACTTCGTGGAGGGACTCTCTCCTTCCGTGTCGGTCGACCAGAAGACCTTTCACAGAAATCCCCGCTCCACCGTCGGAACCATAACGGAGATATACGACTACATGCGCGTGCTTTTCTCCGTCGCCGGAAAGCCCGTGTGCTACGAATGCGGGGAGGAGATATCCTCCCGGACCCGGGAGAGCATGGTGGAGACGATAGAGCGGGAAGCGGGCCGGAAACCCGTTTCGATCTACTCCCCCGTGGTCCAGGGAAGAAAGGGCGTGTACAGAAAGGAGCTCGAGGAAATGAGAAGGGAAGGGTTTCTTCGGGTGAGAATCGACGGAGAGACGCGCGACCTCGACGAGGAGATAGAGCTTTCGAGAAACAGGAAGCACACGATCGAGCTTCTGGTGGACAGGATGACCCTCGGCGGGGAAAGCTCCGGGAAGAGGCTCTCCGACGCCGTCTCTCTCGCCCTCAAAAGATCGGGCGGACTTCTCATGTGCGAGGTGCGAGGCGGCGCGACGCTCACCTTCAGCGAACATTTCTCCTGTCCGCGCTGCGCCGTAAGCTACCCCGAGATATCCCCCAGGCTTTTTTCCTTCAACAGTCCCTACGGGGCCTGCTCCAACTGCCAGGGACTGGGCTTCGAGACGTTTTTCGACCCGGAACTCATAGTGGAGGATCCTGGCAGGTCGCTTCGCGGGGGAGCGATAAAGCCGTTTGAGGATTCGAAATACCTGGCCCGCGCGCTCGAGGCCCTCTCCCGCCGCTACGGGTTCAGCCTCGACGTTCCGTTCTCGGAACTTCCGCGCAAGCACAGGGAAAAGATAATGCGCGGCACGGGTGGAGAGGAAATAGAGTTCGAAAAAAGCGGGAAGAGGGGAACCAAAAGATACGAGGCGGCGTTCGAGGGAGTCGTCGGCGTTCTCACGGAGTGGTACAGGGAGACCCGCTCGGACGAGCTTCGCGAAAAGCTCGAGAGGTACATGAGGACCGTTCCGTGCGGGACCTGCGGGGGAGCTAGGCTCAACAGGGTGGCCGTCTCGGTGCTTTTCTCGGGAAAGCCCGTTTCGGACCTCGTCGGGATGCCCGTCTGCGACCTGCTCCGCTGGTTCGGGTCCGTGGAGCTTGACCGAAGGGAAGAGAAAATCGCGGGGGAACTTCTCAAGGAAATATCCTCCCGTCTCGGTTTTCTCCGGGACGTGGGACTCGGCTACCTGAGCCTCGACCGCTCTGCCTCGACTCTCTCGGGGGGAGAGGCCCAGAGGGTGAGGCTCGCTACCCAGGTGGGATCGAAGCTCACCGGGATAACCTACGTTCTCGACGAACCCTCCATAGGGCTTCACCCCAGGGACAACGAAAGGCTCATAGGAACCCTGAGAAACATCCGCGACAGGGGAAACACCGTGATAGTCGTCGAGCACGACGAGGAGACGATAAGGAACGCGGATTACGTTCTCGACGTGGGCCCCGGCGCGGGGGAGCTTGGAGGGGAGGTCGTCTGCTCGGGCGGAGTCTCGAAGATAGCCCGCTGCGGAGGGTCGCTCACCGGAAAGTATCTTTCGGGAAAAAAGGAGATACCGGTGCCGGAAAAAAGACGCTCTTCCCGCGCCCGCCTCCGCGTGCGCGGGGCGGCCGGAAACAACCTCAGAAAGCTCGACGTCGATTTCCCCCTGGGAACCTTCATATGCGTCACGGGAGTTTCGGGCTCGGGGAAAAGCACCCTGGTCGTGGACACCCTCTACAACGGTCTTTCGAGAAAGCTCAACGGAAGCAGGGTCCGCGCGGCTCCCCACGCGGGAATGGCGGGAACCGAAAAGCTCGACAAGGTCGTGAAGGTCGACCAGAGTCCCATAGGAAGGACTCCGCGGTCAAACCCCGCCACCTACACAGGGGTGTTCACCGAGATAAGAAAAATATTCTCCATGCTTCCCGACGCCAGGGTGATGGGATACGGCCCGGGCAGGTTCAGCTTCAACCTTCCGCAGGGAAGCTGCGCCCGCTGCGGCGGGGCCGGGGACGTGAGGGTGGAGATGCATTTTCTTCCCGACGTCTACGTCAGGTGCGAGACGTGCGGGGGAAGAAGGTACAACGACGAGACGCTTCGCGTCGCCTACAGGGGAAAGACCGTGGCCGACGTTCTGGAGATGACGGTCGGGGAGGCGGCCGCTTTTTTCGAAAACGTTCCGGCCATATCCTCCCGCCTCGGGGTGATAAACGACGTGGGTCTGGACTACGTCAGGCTCGGGCAGCGTTCGAACACCCTCTCGGGCGGGGAGGCCCAGAGAATCAAGCTCGCGAGGGAGCTTTCGAAAAAATCCGCCGGCAGGACCCTCTACGTTCTCGACGAACCCTCGGTGGGACTTCATTTCGACGACATACTCAAGCTTCTCTCGGTTCTGCAGAGACTCGTCGATCTCGGAAACACCGTGGTCGTGATAGAGCACAACCTCGACATCGTGAAGTGCTCGGACCACGTGATCGATCTCGGTCCCGGGGGAGGCGACGCGGGCGGGGAACTCGTGGCCTGCGGTACTCCCGAGAGCCTGTGCGCGGCGGCGGAATCGCACACGGGTTCCTATCTCGGGGAAATTCTCGCTGCCGCCGGGGCGGGGAGCTAGAGGCTTGGAAACGCTTCGGTCCGCAGTTCTGGGCGCGGTGCAGGGGGTGACGGAATTTTTCCCCGTGAGCAGCACCGCCCACCTTATAATAGTTCCGTGGCTTTTTTCCTGGCGCGACCAGGGACTTCCTTTCACGGTGGCGCTTCACGTGGGAAGTCTCTTCGCCATTCTCTACTGCTTCCGCCGCGATCTTGTCCGCATCGCCTCGGAGTTTCTTCGGGGCGTCCGCTCCCTTTCCTTCGAGGGGCTTGCGGACGGAAGGACGGGAGTCTACCTGGTGGTCGCGACCCTGCCCGCGGTCGCCTCGGGGTTTCTTCTGGAGGAATACGCCTCGGGGGCGCTCAGAAATCCCGTTCCGGTTTCGGGATTTCTGCTGGGCTTCGGTCTGCTTCTCTACGCCGCCGACAGGAAGACGACCGGCCGCAAGACCCTTCGGGACATGAATCTCGCCGACGCGCTTTTTTTCGGCGTGGCGCAGGCCTTCGCCGTTCTGCCCGGGGTTTCCAGGTCGGGAGTCACCATTACGGGAGGACTGTTCAGAAACTACAGGAGGGACGAGGCCGCCCGCTTTTCTTTTCTGCTCGCGATACCCGTCATAACGGCCGCGGCGCTTTTCTCGCTCCGCCACCTCGAGTGCCGCGAGATGCTTCGCTGGTCTTTCGCCGTGGGCGTCGCCGCTTCTTTTTTCTCCGCCCTTTTCGCCATCAGGTTCCTGATCGGCTACGTGAAGACCAGGTCCTTCGCTCCTTTTGTCGTCTACAGGGCGGTTCTGGCCGCCGCCGTGGTCGTCGCGTACCTGCTGGGCGCGGAACCTACGGGACCGTAGTCCCGCGTCGAAAGACCCCTCGCGCCCGGCGCGGGGGAGGCATTGTCTGTCAGCGATTCTTTCCGCCCGCGTCCCTCAGTATCCTGCCCACCTCGGTGTGGCCGTGGCGGGAGGCGTAGTGAAGTGGCGTGTGGCCTTCTCTGTCGATCACGTTCACGTTCGCCCCGCCCGCTATCAGGGCTCTCACCACCTCGGGGTTGCCTCCCCAGGCGGCGTCGTGCAGGGGAGTGTCGCCGATGTCGTCTTTCGCGTTCACGTCCGCCCCGCTTTCCACCAGCACCTCGACCGCCCCGGCGTTGCCTCCCACCGAGGCGTAGTGAAGCGGCGTGTCGCCGTTTTCACCCGTCGCTTCGACGCGCGCCCCGGCGTCTATGAGAGCCCTGATCACCTCGGGGTCGCTTCCTATCGAGGCGTCGTGCAGCAGCGTGGCGCCGTGGCGGCCCATTACGTTCACGTCCGCTCCCGCGGCGACAAGGGCTCTCACCGTCTCTCTCTTTCCTCCCATGGAGGCGTAGTGAAGAATGGTGTTGCCGTCGTTGTCCCTTATGCCTATGTCCGCTCCGGCCTCCAGCAGCGCCCCGACCTCCTCTATGTTGCCCACGAGGCACGCGTAATGCAGGGGAGTGTTGCCGTCGTTGTCCTTTACGTTCGTATCGGCCCCGCCGGCTATCAGCATTTTCACGACCGTGGTGTTGCCCTTCAGGGCCGCGTCGTGCAGGGGGGTGTCGCCGTACTTGTCCATTATGCCCGTGTCCGCCCCGGCGGCCATCAGTATTCTCACCGCCTCGACGTCGCCTCTGAGCGAGGCCTTGTGAAGCAGCGTGTAGCCTTTTTCGTCTTTCGCGTTCACGTCCGCCCCTGCGTCCGCCAGGGCTTTTATAGCCCCCGCGTCGCCCTTGCGCGCGGCTTCCCATCTGGCTTTCTCAAGTTTCCGCTCCGCCATGGAGAGCAGCCACGTCGCGGCCTCGTAACGCTCGGGGTCGTCTTTGGCGCGTTCGTGTCCGACGAACCGTTTCAGCATGTCCCGGCCCTTTCGCAGACCGCCCCGCTCCGAGGCGTTTTCGGCTAAAAATCGTCCGTAGAGAAACAGAAATTCCGGCTTCGGCTCGGCGACGGCGGCCTCGATTTTCTCGAGCGTTTCCATCGCCTTTAGCGGATCGTCGCTTTCGACGGCTTTCTTCGTTTCCGCAAGGTAGTCGTCGGCTCCGCGTACGGAAGGCTCGTTCTGCGCCGCCGCCGTCGCGCAGAAAACGAAAGCCAGCAGCGCGGCGGGAATGATTCTCATGCGTTTCTCTCCTCGCTTTTTTCGACAGGTTTACCGGTCTGCATTGAAAATATTTAGCTTTAAGCCGCGTTTGTCAAACCCGCCCGCGGCGGGAAGACGGGATCCCTCAAGGAACCCGGAAAGAAAATTCGCTTCAGCCCTCCCCGGGGGGATTTTCGCCGGAGAGCACCTTTTCGACCGCCTCCAGCACCTCGCGGTGGATCGCGCCGTTCGTTCCCACTATGCCCCTGTTGGCCCGAAGGGTTTTTCCCAGGGAGAAATCGAGCGGCCTTCCCGAGCAGTCGGTCACCTTCCCCCCGGCTTCCCCGACGACCGCGCACCCGGCCGCGTGGTCCCATATGTTTTCCTCGTAGTCCCTCTTCACGGGCAGGCGCAGGTAGACCGAGGCGTCGCCGCTCGCCAAAACGGCGTACTTGCACTGGCTGTCCATTCTCACGGGAGTCGATTCCATGCCCAGAAGCTTCGCCGTCCTCTCCGAGTGTCCGCGCGAAGAGTGCGCGGCCTCGGCCGATTCGCACATCACGGCGTCGGACGCTCTTCGGACGGCCGAGACGGAAATCCGCGTGGAGGGACCTCCCCCGAGGCTCGTCCGGTAGGCGCCGCGGCCCTTCTCGGCGAAGAACACAAACCCTTCCTCCCCGCCCCCGCCGCGGAGCCGCGGACAGCCGAGAACCCCCACCACCGCCTCTCCGTCCTCTATCAGCGCGAGCGCCACGGCGTACTGGCGGTCCGCGATAAAACCCCTCGTTCCGTCTATCGGGTCGAGCGTCCAGAACCTTCCCCGCCCGCCGCGGTGGCTTCCCCTGTCTATCGTCCTGATTATTTCGTCCGCGCTTTTTCCCGGAAGGAGACCGGCAAGGCTGCCGAGCAGCTTTTTTCCGCCGCCGTCCCCGAAGCAGAGAGAGCTTTCCTCGGCCGCCACGGGTATGTCCGGAAAGGCCGAGGCGAGTTCCCCGTTTATCGCCGCCTGCACGAAAAAATCCGCAAGGGTGACCGGAGAGCCGTCGGTTTTTTCCACGGCCTGCGAAAACGCGCCGCTCCTTCTCATCTCCTCGCACGCCCTCGCGGCCCTGCGCACCGCTTCGACCGCCGCTTTTCTTTCAGGTTCGAATCCCATCGTCCGGGCCGTCGTTTCGGCTGTGACGCCGAAACGGTCCCCTATGTTTTCGTCGAGAAGACGGGTTCGTCGGCCGAGAGCCTGAACTTTCTCCCGTCGTGGGAAAGTTCGATTCCCCCGCCCCCTGCGAGCGTGTACCTGGATTTTTCGTGGTCCATGTCCACTTCTATCAGGTTTCCGCGGATCGTCACGGCGAACTCGAGCCTCGAAATCTCGGACGGCAGGTTGGGGTGAAACTCGGGAATCTTCCCCGTGTTGGCAAGCCCCCCGAACCCGAACACGAACAGCATCCACGTCCCTCCCATGGAAGCTATGTGGCAGCCGTCCCCGGTGTTTCGCCCGACGTTCCCCAGGTCCATGAAGACCGCGTCCCTGGCGTAGTCCATGGCCTTGTCCATGTGTCCGACCCTTGCCGCCACTATTCCCTGTATGCAGGCCGAGAGGGAGGAGTCCCCGGTCGTCAGGGGATCGTAGTAGTCGAAGTTGCGTCTTTTCTCTTCGGGGGTGAATTCCTTTTCGAGAAGGAACATGGCGAGCACGAGGTCCGACTGCTTTATCACCCCGTGGCGGTAGATCACGAGGGGATGGTAGTGGAGCAGTATGGGATAGCTGTCCCGGGGCACGTTTTCGAAGTCCCATTTCTCCTTGTTCATGAAGTAGTTGTCCTGGGGATGTACGCCCAGTTCCTCGTCGTAGGGTATGTACATGTCCCGGGCGGCCTTTTTCCATTTTCCCACTTCGCGCGTCTCGAGGCCGGTTCTGTGAGCGAGGTCGTCGAACAGCTCGGGGTCGGTCTTTTTTATGCGCTCCACGGTTCGGGCCGCGAGCCGCAGGTTCTCGCGGGCCATGAGGTTCGTGTAGGCGTTGTTGTTCACCACGGTGTTGTATTCGTCGGGGCCGGTGACGCCGTGTATCTCGAACTTCGCCCCCTTGTGCGGATAGAAACCCAGGTCGCCCCAGAGCCTCGCCGTCTCGATCAGTATCTCTGCCCCGTACTTGTTCATGAAGTCTCCGTTTCCCGTGACGTTCACGTACTTTCCGAGCGCGTAGACTATGTCGGCGTTTATGTGGTACTGGGCGGTTCCCGCGGCGTAGTAGGCCGACGCCTCGTCGCCGTTTATCGTCCTCCACGGGAACATCGCCCCCTTCTGGTTGAGCCTCCTGGCGTACTCCCTCGCCTTGTCCAGCATGCTGTAGCGGAACTTGAGAAGGTTCTCCGCTACGAGAGGGGAGGTGTAGATGAGAAACGGCATGAGGTATATCTCCATGTCCCAGAAATAGTGGCCGTCGTAGCCGATTCCGGTAAGCCCCTTCGAGGGCACTCCCGCCCCCTCTACCCTCACCGAGGACTGGTACATCTGGAAGAGGTTGAACCGTATGGCCTGCTGGAAGGTTTCGCTGTCCTCCCCGCTTTTCACCTCCACGCGCACGTCGCTTCTTTTCCAGAACTCGTCGAGGTACCTGCGCTGTCCTTCGAGCAGGTCCGAGAACCCGAACTTCTTCGCTCTCTTGAGGCTTCTTTTCGCCCTCTCGCACAGCTCCTCGTTGGTGTGCGGGGCGGTTCTGGTCGTGTGGTAGGTGATGTACTTGGTAAGACGTATGGGCGCCCCTTCCCGCGCGTCGACCATGAAGACCACCTTCCCCCTGTCGTCGTCGGTCCTGCTCGTGTGGGAGAAATCGCATTCCGTCTCAAGCGAGTGGTCTATTCCCGACGTGATCGTCATCCTGCTGTTGCGGGTCGAGTGGCAGAAAATCACCCTGGTTCCCTCGGTCTCGCTCATGCAGTGTTCCAGGACCTTGTGCTGGAGGCGGCTCGCCCTCCTCGGGTCTCCCCCCGTTTCCTCCGAGTCGTTTTCGTCCTCCCCGTAGTTTTCGCGGTCGATTATCTCCGAGGATATGATTATCGGGGCCTTGGCGTTCAGCGCCGTCACCTCGTAGGATATGGCGGCCAGGTGGCGGTGTTCCATGGACACTATTCTCCTGGATTTTATGGATATCCGCTTTCCCGAGAACATCTCCCACACTATGTCCCTATCCAGCACCCCGTTTCTCATGTCGAGCGACCGCTCGAAGCTAATCAGGTTCGCCGTGGGAAGGTAGAAGGGCTCGTCGTCCACGTATAGCCTGATTATCTTGGAGTCGGGAATGTTCACCACCGTCTGGCCCATCTTCGTGAATCCGAAGGCCTCCTCTCCGTACGTGATGGGCCACGTTTCGTGAAAGCCGTTCAGGATGGTGGAGTTCTGGTAGTTGGGCTTTCCCTCCTCGAACACCCCGCGCATTCCCATGTAGCCGTTGGAGGTGGAAAAGACGGTCTCGGTGAGTCCGAGCAGCTCGGGATAAAACTGCCTCTCCGTAACCTTCCACGGGTCCGGGGAATATATGTGGGAAGCCGTGTAGATTCCCCTGCGCTCCCTTTTTATCATCCGCCCTCCTCCGCGCCGCCGAAGTCGAACTCTCCTAGGTCGCGGACCGCCATGTGCGCCCCGCTCGCGAGAAGCTCGTCTTCGTTGTCCTTTCTCGCGACGCCGATCACGAGTCCGAACCCCCCTCTGCGCCCCGCGGCGACTCCCGAGGAGGCGTCCTCGACGACCACGCTTCTTTCGGGCGCGCTTCCGAGAAGCGCCGCGGCGGCGAGAAACGTGTCGGGCTCGGGCTTTCCCCGAAGGCCCTTTTCCGCCGCCGAGACTCCGTCGACCGTGACCTCGAAAAGCCCGTCTATGCCCGCGGCCTTCATCACCGCCCGGCAGTTCCTGCTCGAAGACACCACGGCCAGGCGGAAGCCGCGCCGGGAGAGGTCGCGCGCGAGGTCGACCGACGTCGGGTAGATTCCCGGAGATTCCCTCTCCAGGGCGCTTCTGAACGTCTCGTTTTTCCTGTTTCCCAGGCCGAAGACCGAAGGCTCTCCCGGGGGCGAATCCTCCCCGCCCTCGGGAAGCTCGATGCCCCGGGACAGAAGAAAGCCCCTGACTCCCTCGAGGCGGGGCTTTCCGTCGACGTACTCGAGGTAGTCGCCGGTCTCGTCGAAGGGGACGAATTCCGCTCCTCCGCTTCGGGACCTCTCGAGGAGAAATTCGTCGAACGTCTTTTTCCAGCAGGCGGAATGCACCCTGGCCGTGGTCGTCACGACCCCGTCGAGATCGAAAAGTACCGCGTCGTACCTCTTTCTCGAAAAAGGACTTGGAATGACCCGAGACTTTGCCGCGGCGGCGCCGGTTTTCATGTTTTTTCCGATTGCGTTTTCCGCTTCCGATTCAGCTTGGAGCACTGCTCAATTATACAGGATATTTTTTCCGAAAAGCCAGAGAGACGGTCCCCCGGACGTTTGCCCGCTCCGTCCGCTCCCTGAATTTTTTGAAATGCGGGGTCTTTTGTGATAGATTGCAGTTTCTTCTCAAGGCCCCATCGTCTAGAGGCTTAGGACGCAGCCCTCTCAAGGCTGAAACACGGGTTCGAATCCCGTTGGGGCTACCAGCCTCCCGCTTGCCGGACTTCCGCGCTTCGAGACGGGCATGCCCGCAAATTGACGGGGCGGCCTCGGATGTTTACACTGTTTCGGGGGGAGCGGGTGGTTCCCCGCCGCACACAACACGCACCAAGGAGGAGCACGATGAAGCTTGAAGGAAAGTCCGCCGTCATAACGGGCGGAAGTCTGGGAATAGGAAAATCGACGGCGATTCTCTTCGCCGAGGAGGGCGCCGACGTTCTCATAACCGGAAGGACCGAAAGCACCCTCGAGGAAGTGGTCGAGGCCGGCGCCGGCGCCCCCGGAAGCATACGACATCTCGTAAGCGACGTGTCTTTGGAAAAGGACTGCGAGGAGGCCGTGGCGCACGCGAAGAAGCTTTTCGGCAAAATAGACATACTCTTCAACAACGCGGGAGTGCTTCCCCTGGCGGTCACCCACGAAACCCCCGTCGAGGAATGGGACAGGGTGTTCGCCATAAACGTGAGAGGCACCTTTCTGATGTCGAAGTTCACGATTCCGTACATGATCGAGCAGGGAGGCGGAACGATAGTGAACAATTCCTCCATACTGGGACTCAAGGCCATTCCCGGGGTCGCGGCGTACAATTCGACCAAGGGGGCGGTCACGCAGTTCACAAGAAGCATGGCCCTGGAGTACGGAGCGCACGGCATAAGGGTGAACGCCATATGTCCCGGAACCACGGTCACGCCGATGGTCGAGAACTTTCTCGGCAGTTCACCTCCGGAAGTCGAGACCTACCTCAAGGGTCTTCAGCCCATAACCGAGCACCTGGGACGTTTCGCGACTCCCGAGGAAATGGCCCACGCGGTCCTTTTTCTCTGCGACAGCGAAAACGTCGCGTTCATGACCGGCGCCACGCTTTCGGTGGACGGGGGCTGGGTGGCCAACTAGAGCGGCGGGACCCGGCGTCAGTCGGTTTCCGTTTTCGCGAGGGTCACGTCCGCCCCGGGTCCGTAGGCGTCGGCGAGCGTCCGGGTTATGAACTCCCCGGCGTCGGGGCTCCCGGTGCGGAGCGTGACTTCGCCCAGGCTCTCTAGGCGCGCGCGGAAATTCTCTTCGCGGGAATCCGCGGCCGCCTCGCACGTGGAGCGGTTCAGCATGAACAGTATCTCCGCTTCCGCCCCCGCCCGCACCTCGCAGTCCACCGAGACCATCCCGTCGGGAGTCTCTATGTCCGCCACGTACCTTTCGGCGTCGCCTTTCACCGCGCCTCCGAACTTCCGGCGGAAAACTCGAGCGAGTGGGGAAAGGGAAACCTGACGAACTCCTCCTTCAGACTGATCTCCTCGATGGTCTTCGCCCCGAGGTCCCGAAGCCTCGAGACCACCTCTTCCACTATCGCCTCCGGGGTGGACGCGCCGGAGCTCAGACCCACGGTCACGTCCCCGGCGAGCGTTTTTCCCTCCAGTCCGCCCGCGTCCTCTATCAGGTAGGCGTTTTCGACCCCGCAGGATTTCGCGACTTCGACCAGCCTGTTCGAATTGGAGCTCTCGGGGGAGCCCATTACGAAGATGAGATCGCAGATCTCGGCGAGCTTCTTCACGGCGTCCTGGCGGTTCTGCGTGGCGTAGCAGATGTCGAGCTTCGAGGGATTTACGATTTTCGGAAAACGGCCGCGAAGCGCCGCCACTATGTCTCTGGTGTCGTCGACGCTGAGCGTGGTCTGCGTCACGTAGGCCACCTTTTCGGGGTCGGGAACGCGGACCGAAAGCGCCTCGTCCGCCGATTCCACCACTATCACCCTGTCGGGAGCCTCGCCGCTCGTTCCTATCACCTCCACGTGGTTTCTGTGGCCTATGAGTATTATGGAGTATCCCGCCTCGGAGTAGCGGCGCACCTCGTTGTGAACCTTGGTGACGAGGGGACACACGGCGTCCACCACCCGAAAGCCCCGCCGGTTCGCCTCTTCGAGCACCGCGGGGCTTACCCCGTGGGCGCTGAAGATGACCCGGGCGCCCGGGTCCCTCACTTCTTCCAGCTCCTCGACGAACACCACGCCCTTTTCCTCGAGCGAGTCCACGACCCTCTTGTTGTGCACTATGGCGTGGCGCACGTATATGGGCGGGCCGTACATCTCGAGGGCCTTTTCCACTATCTCTATGGCCCTGTCCACTCCGGCGCAGAATCCTCTCGGTTTCGCTATCACCACGCGCATGGTCAGGTGGATTGTAACGCAGGGGGAAAAGCGGTCAAGGACGGGCGGTCCGAATTTGTACGGTTTCGCGTCGCGCGGGAAACGCGGCACCCCCCCCCCTGCGGTTGTTTTGACTTGTTCGGTCTTTGATGTTAATTTTTATGCTGGTTTTTATTTCGGTCTTGTTTTATTGGGGTACTGCGGGTGTGCGGGTCGCAGGGGCATTCCAAAACTAGGGGGGGGGTAAAATGAGCGAGGTATATCTCAGTCGGCAGAACCCGATACCGTGGACTCGGGAGGAAGAAGTAAGGGGCACGTCGGGAGCCACCGTGGGCGATTTCTGGACGTGGGCGTACTCCGACATCCTGGGCAACACGAACCGCGGGGTTTTCGCGGAATACCTTGTGGCCAGGGGACTGCTGGGCGAGGTTCGGGGCTGCCGCAGGGAGTGGGACGCGTTCGACGTGTCCTACCGCGGATTCCTGATCGAGGTCAAAAGCGCCGCGTACGCGCAGACATGGAAGCAGAGAAAGGCTTCGAACATCACGTTCGACATAGCGAAAAAGCAGGCATGGTTCGCCGAGTCGGACACTTATGACCCGACTCCGAAAAGATCGTCCGACTGCTACGTGTTCTGCGTTTTCGAGAGTCTCGGAGACGACCTGCAGCGAAAGATACTGGACGTGTCCTGCTGGAACTTCACCATCGTGCCGACGAAACTGATCGACGAGAAGCTGGGAGACCAGAGAACCGTTTCCTACGGCAAGGTGAAGAAGCTCGGCGCTTCTAGCCGCTGGTCCGACCTGCGCAGGGTGTTTCGCGAGTGCATGAAGCCGTACTCCGACAGGTCGGGAAACAAAAGGAAAAAGCATGGCTGAGAGCTGCGACAGGCTCATAGTGGCGCTCGACTTCGATTCCCGCGAGAAAGCGCTTTCGCTCGTCGAGCTTCTGGGCCCGAGGGTCGGTTTCTACAAGGTCGGACTTCAGCTTTTCATGCGCGAGGGCATGGGATTCGTAAAGGAACTCGTCGCGCTCGGAAACAAGGTCTTTCTAGATCTAAAGATGGGGGACATCGACCGCACGATCGCCGCGGCGCTTCGGGCGGTGCCGGAGGGCGTGGAGTTCGTCACCTTAAACGGGGGCAGGGCGGTGGTCACGGCCGCCCGGGAAGGCCGGGGCGACCGCAACAGGCCGCTTGTTCTTTCCCTCACGTTTCTCTCGAGCCTCGATGAGGACGACCTGAGGGCGCTTATGATGAACGAGAGTCTCAGCCTTGACGAATACGTGCGGGTCTTTACCCGGCGGGCCGTCGACGCGGGTTGCGACGGCGTAGTCGCCTCGGGGAAGTCGATCCGGGAAATCAGGCGGGAATTTGGCGACGAACTGGTGATAGTCGCCCCGGGAATCCGCCCGGCGGGTAAAGACAGAAACGACCACAAAAGGGCTCTTGCTCCCGCGACGGCCGTCGAGTACGGGGCGGACTACCTGGTGGTGGGGCGCCCGGTCACCGAAGCCGAAGACAGTCTCGGAGTCGCCGAAAGCATAATCGCGGAAACAAACGCCGCTTTCGCAGAGAAAAGGGAATTATAGAAATTTCCTGAAAAGGTTTTGTGTAACTGTAAGTGACCATTTCCACCTGCCTTCTAGCATACATTCTTACCTCAAACGGTTAAGGATTGAATACGGTCTGTCCGAAAATCAATTTTTTTCGCAAATTGTTACTTACTGATGCTCTATACTATTCGCAGATTCTTCTGACACGACCTTGAGAAGACAACTCGAGTATCTTTGAGAGAAAGAGTGGCAACTGTCATCTTCTTGCCGCCGTAGCCGCAATATGTGCGGCCAATTCTGTAGCGAACATCTTGAAGCCGGTCATCTTGCTCAATTCCGAGTAATCGCCCGTAGTAACGGCCGACCGGGGCGACAGGATAACGGATGCCGCCGTGTAAAGCTGCTCTTGCACAAGCTTGCGGCATAAAATATTGTAGCGTTCCGCGTAAGAAGTGTCTTCAAATTCGGTAAGAATGGGAAAATGAGGCGATGTGCTTGCAACCGGTTTTCTGGATTTCTCGCCGTCTTCCAGCAAAATCATCCATCCGACAAACGGCTGGGGCTGTTCTCCGAAAGCGCCTTCGCGATACGCGGTCCACAGATCTTTCGCGGTACCGATGGCTTCCTCGACTCGGTTGTTGAAATTGTTGCCGAATGACGGACCGACATGACTTTTGAGCTCGACGGCCGCGACAAGGTTGCCGTTGTGGGTGACCAGAAGATCCCAGAGTTTTTTGGGGCGGAAGAAACCGGGAAGCGTCAGAAGGGTGCTGTTACTGTGGATGCTGGCTTGGTCTAGGCCGTTTGCCTTTATTACGTCCGTTATGAGAGAGATGAACCCCTCCATGTGTTTGCCGGCCGTGACGGACGAACGTTCCCCTCGGTCGGTTTTGGCCGACCCGGCCTGTCTTCGTTTCGCCTTTTCGCGAGAACTCCAGAAAAGCTTTACGGCTTTGCGCATTTTCCGTTCGTGATATGGAAGTTTTATGGACATATGATATTTAAGCGTTTTCGCTGATCAGAACGGCGCGTTCCTTTTTGGAGAGTCCGTAAAGCTTAAACGTAGCTTCGCGACATGTGTCTATATCTTTTCTTTCCGCGGAATCGATCAGCGCGTGTTTGATCTCGTCCGACACGTCGCGCCAGTGCGGCAGGCGGATCCGTCTCAGGTACTGCGCCTGAAATCGAAGATACCCGGAGCGCATCTGGGTTGAATAAATCGACACGAACAATCCGGCCACTCCCGACAGCAGAACACCTTGCAGCGCTTTCAGGTTCCACTCGTCCGACATGATGAAATAAAGATTGTGGTGGGGATACAGTCCGCCGTTTTCATAAACTATGTGGGCCTCTCCCTTGATGTCCGGAATCAGCAGTTTCGGCCTCCCCGCGATTTCGGGATAGATTCTGTCAACGGTGCGGTACCAGTTTGCGGACGCTTTCCGCGCGACGTGCCGCCTGACGATTTCTTCCCTGTGTCTTTCCAGATACCCGCTTAGCTTGGGATATTCTTCCAAATTCACGAGCCCGCCTCCGTCCGCGAAAGGATTGACGACACCGAGCCCGCCCCAGCGGACTTCCCCGGATGAAATGTCCTGGGTCGTTACAAGTCGGAGCTTGCGGTCCGGTTCAAGATCAAGTTCATCGTACTGGCCGATAAACACTTTGTCGGCTCCCGTGGCGACGCCGATGCCGACCCTGCACCCTGTTTCCTCGATAATCGGAAAGTTTTGCTCCAGCCTTCGCACGAGAGCCAGCTCCTCGCAAGACTCCAGTATCCATGGTTCCGAACCGGTAGCCACGCCGGTCAGCTCCCTGATTCCGCTTTGCGTTCCGGGAAAGTCTTTCGCCAGCAGTTCTCCGGCGAGGCGTCGCAACGACCCGCCGGAAATTTCCGGCCTGTAGGCGGCGCGCGTGACATCCGCTTTTTCTTTTCCGATAATTGTAATTGCCGGATATGCGAGCACGTTTTTTTCAAAGGCCGGAGTGTCCACCATGTCAACGTAAGTCCGCAGATGGTAGCCGTCCGCTATCATCTTCCGGAGTCGTTTTCCGTAGCGGTTTTTCATCCAGCGGTTGGAGCAGATAAATCCAAGTACTCCGTTTTCGCCGATCAGCGAAAGCGACCGCTCGATAAAAGGAACGTACAGGTCGGCCCGGTCGAATATGGTTTCGTAGTGCAGCCGGTACTCGGCGATGAGAGGAGGGGGGATCATCTCCTGTCGTAGATAGGGAGGATTGCCCGCCACGTAGTCGAATCCTTCTTCGAGGGGGGTCAGAAGAAAGTCGCCGTTGATGAACCAGCGGTCCGCAAGCCGCTCGGCGGCAGCCGGACTTATTCCTTCTTCCGCAAGTAGGGAGACGATCTTGCGACGGGTCGCGGTGAAAGATGCCTTGTGTAGTTCCACGGCGCGAATACTGTCGCCGAAACATGCAAGGCAGTCGGTTTGCTCGCCGCCGCGCTTCCACGCTTCGACCATGCGCTTGACCGCGACCAGCAGAAACTCTCCCTCTCCGAAAGAAGGCTCCAGAAACCGGGATTCGTACAAGGGCTTGTCCGCCGTGTATCCCACGAGGTCGAGAATGAATTCAACCACTTCCCGCCTCGTAAAGACGGCTCCCCGCTCCTCCGTGTCCGCGACGGCAAGGGACTTCAAAGCGTCTTCGATCAAGGACATTCCCGGAAACGAGAGCTGGAAACGTCCGGTCTGTCCTTTTCGGTCGATGTTCGGTTTGTTTTCCATCCGTCTCGCGTTTCAGGGAATTATTTCCATAAGATCTTCCGCCGTTATTATTTCAGTTTCGTGCTTTTCGCACAGGGCTTCTATTTCTTCCGCGAGGTTCCTTCCGTCCATTGAGGGGTAAAGATGCGAGAGCACCATTTTCGAGGGACTCGACCCGCGCAGTATTTCCGCTATGTCCGAAGGAGTCATGTGCACCTTCATTCTCTCCGAGTCGGGAAGCGCGCATTCCGTGACGAACAGGTCCGCTCCCGACGCCATGTCCCGAAGTCCCGGGAAGTAGCCCGTGTCCCCCGTGTAGACTATCTTCTTTTTCCCTGTTCGTATCGAGTACCCTATGCTGTTTTCCGTGTGAACGGTTCTGAAGGTTTCCACCTCGAGTCCGCCGATTTTTCTTTTCCTGTTTCCCGTCTCCAGTATCTCCACCATGTCGGGCTCAAGCCACTCCCCGTAGGGGGAGCGTAGCCTGCGCATGAACTCCCGGAATCCTTCGGGTCCCCATATCCGAAGAGGTTTTCTCCTCTTTTTCCGGTAGGGATACTTCGTTGCGAAAAGAAGGGGAACGAGGTCGGAGGTGTGGTCGGGGTGAAAGTGCGTTATGAAGACGTGGTCGATTCCGAGGTAGTCGACGCCTGTTTTCTCAAGCTTCCAGACGACGCCGTTTCCGCAGTCTAGAAGCGCCGCGCACCCGTCGGTTCGGAGCAGGTATCCCGAGGAGCCTCTTTTTTCGTGCGGCACGCAGGTGCCCGAACCCAGAACGGTAAGCTTCGTCATCCGACTTGATATATGCGGCCTCCGCTCCATATAATTTATCTGCGGAGCCCTTCCCGATGAAAAGCATTATAACACTAACGACGGATTTCGGGCTGAAGGACCACTACGTCGGGGCCATGAAGGGAGTCATGCTCTCGGTAAACGAAAACGCCGCGCTTGTGGACATAACCCACCTGATCGGCTCTCACGACGTCGGGGCGGCTTCTTTCGTCGTAGGCGTCTCCTACCGCTGCTTTCCCGAGGGGACCGTGCATCTGGTCGTCGTAGACCCCGGGGTCGGAAGCGAGCGAAGACCCCTTGCGCTCCGCGCGGACGGACACTTTTTCGTGGGGCCGGACAACGGCGTTTTCAGCTCGGTTCTGCGCTCGGGGGAAAAAGTCCGCGTTCACGAGATAACGAACCGGAGGTATTTTCGCGGGGAGGTAAGCTCCACGTTTCACGGAAGGGACGTGTTCTCGCCGGCCGCGGCCCACGTGTCTCTGGGAGTCTCTCTGTCCGAACTGGGACCCGAGGCGGACGATCCCGAAATTCTTCCCGCGCAGGCCTGCGCGGTCGAGGGAGAGCGTATACGCGGAACCGTGGTCTACGCGGACAAGTTCGGAAATCTCGTCACCAACATACCGACGGAGGCTCTTCGTAACGGACGGGAAGCCAGGGTGAACGTCGGGGGAAAGACGATAAGGGGCGTTTCGGAGTTTTATTCTTCCGCGGCGCGGGGGGAGATTCTCGCCGTCGGAGGAAGTTCGGGGTACATCGAGATATCGGTGAACCGCGGCAGCGCGCTCGCCGTTTTCGGCACGGAAACTCTGGAGGTCGTGATCACGGACAAAAAGGGCTGAGCGAAACGCTATGGAAATCCCCGAAGAAAAGAACGTGACGCATATTCCGGAGGAATTCGCCGGGCAGAGAGCCGACGTTTTTCTCTCGAGCGTACTCTCCGGCCAGAGCCGCTCGAGCATAAAGAAGCACATAGAGCGGGGAAACATACTGATCGACCGCAAGCCGTTTAAGCCTTCGAAGATAGTAAGCGGAGGCGAGAGTCTCATCATAGCTATTCCTCCTCCGGACCCCCCGGGCGTGGAGGCGGAGGAAATCGACGTCGAGGTCGTTTACGAAGACGGCGACCTGATAGTCGTCGACAAGCCCGCCGGCATGGTGGTTCACCCGGGAGCGGGAGTGACGGGCGGAACCCTCGTCAACGCCCTTCTCCACATGTGCCGGGACCTCTCCGGCGTGGGAGGGGAGACCCGTCCGGGAATAGTCCACCGCCTGGACAAGGAAACCTCGGGGATAATGGTCGTCGCCAAAAACGACCGGGCGCACAGGAGCCTCTCCGACCAGTTCAAAAGCAGGGAGACGAAAAAGGAGTACGCGGCGGTGGTTTCGGGGGAGATGAAAAAGAATTCGGGAGTGTTCAGGTCTCCGATAGGAAGAAGCCCGTCGAACAGGGTGAAGATGACGGCTCTTTCCAAGGTGGGAAGGGATGCCGAGACCGGCTGGGAAGTGGTCGAGAGACTGCGCGGGGCGTCGCTTGTTAAAATCGAACCCAGAACCGGAAGAACCCACCAGATAAGGGTGCATTTTTCGGAAAACGGGTTCCCCGTTCTCGGCGACAAGGTTTACGGAGGCAGAAAAAGCCGTCCGCGCGGTTGCGGAGCGGCGGGAACGCTCATAAAAAGACACGCCCTTCACGCGAAAAAACTCGGGTTCGCTCACCCCGGGACCGGGAAGCGGCTTGAGTTTTCGGTCGAGATTCCGGAGGACATGGTCTCCGTAATCGATTTCCTGAGGAAGGCGGAAACATGAAAATTCTTCGCTCCGACCTTCTTTCCGAATTTGCCGGAATCGTTCACGGTTTCGTCCACGATTCAGGGGGGCCTGACATCGCGAAAATCGCTTCCGAACACGGACTCGGCGACATTCTTACGGTGAAGCAGGTTCACGGCGCCAGGATTTTTTTCGCCGATGAAAGCGAGGGCGAGGAACAGGTGTGCGCCGATTCCATAGTTGCTCGCGAAAAGGGAGTCGGAGTGGGAGTCGTGACGGCCGACTGCGTGCCGATTGTTCTCTGCGTCCCGGACTCGGGATGCGTGTGCGCCGTTCACGCGGGATGGCGAGGGACTTTTCTGCGGATAGCCGGAGAAACGGTCTCGTCCATAACTGACAACTATTCCTGTAGAGGGTCGGACGTTCTTGCCGTAATAGGTCCGGCCATAGGAAGATGCTGCTATGAGGTTAGAGACGATCTGGCTTCCCAGTTCGCTTCCAGGTTCGGTGACGGTGAAAACTGGCTTCGCGGAAAAGGCGAAGGGAAGTTTCTTCTGGACCTTGTCGAGCTTAACAGAATTCAGCTTCGCGCCGCGGGCGTTTCCAGAATCGATGTTATGGATGTCTGCACTTGTTGCGGAGGTCTTCCCTCTTACAGAAGAGACGGTTCGAGAGCGGGCAGGATGCTCAGCTTTATAGGGGTTCCCTTTTAGGGAAAATCTGTATTTTTTCGGTAATAGTTGCGGGGTCGTTCGTGAGTTTTTCCGGCGAAAAATTGGCTTTTGAAAGAGCGAGAATATTTCCGTAGAAATTCTTGAAAGGATCATCAAAATTGCGATAATAAATACACAGCCTGACAAGTACTTACACACTTTCAGGTTAACGGTACCGGTTTTTGCGTCTGGACCCCCGTCGCGCCGTTTTTCAGGAAATACCCCGGCGGGGTTATTTTTGCTGTACTTTCAGTGGGTTGAAAATTCTTTCTTGACTTCTTTCTTATAAAATTTATAATGTAAGTGAAATTGCTTGGGCCAATGCTTCTTGGCTAGAGCTACCTGATTTTGATATAGATCCCCGAAATGCTCTTCCACGCAGTTTCGGAAGAGCCACTCGGGGTTATTTTTACCCGCCGGAAAGCTGGAATGAGCAAACCTTCTAACAAGCGGGTTTCTTGTTTTATTGACGGTCAAAACCTCTTCCATAGTGCCAAAAAGGCTTTCGGCTACCGGTACCCCAATTACGACGTCAAGAAACTAGCCTTTTCCGTTTGTGCAAAGGAGGGTTGGGATACCCTTGTCTCCATTCATTTTTATACTGGCATTCATAGAAGGGATGTTTCATCTTCTTTGCATGACTTCTGGCAACGCAAAATGAATGCGATGAAGGACGAAGGCGTATTTGTATTTTACCGACACCTCTTTTATTCAAAGGCACATGTTGGCTATAAAGGGTCGTCAAAACAAACTTTGGTTGGACGGGAGAAAGGTATTGATGTCCGCCTTGCTCTTGACGTTGTGAGAACCATATCTGAGGACAGTTGCGATGTTGCGGTTATATTCAGTCAGGATCAGGATTTTTACGAAGTGGCAAAAGACGTGAGGTCCATATCACAAAAGCAAAATCGATGGATAAAAATTGCGAGTGCTTTTCCCGTAGGGAATAAGCACGGCAAAAAGATAGGAATCGAGGGTACGGACTGGATAGAAATTGACAGAAAGATGTATGATGAGTGTATAGACCCCAAAGATTACAGAACTCTTGGGGAAGAGAGAATCTAGATGTCTCTTGAAAAAATTAACAAACGTATTGAACAACTCTATAAGAAATGGCGATCGCTGCAACCACTTGAACCAGAGGCCGATAAGCATCTGTGGAAAAAGGTCCGATTTGATTGGAACTACGATTCCAACCGCATAGAGGGAAACACTCTCACTTATGGGGAAACGGAATTACTGCTTATTCACGGTCGTGCTGGAGGGGGTCATCCAATCCGGGATTACGAGGAAATGAGAGCACACGACTTGGCTATAGAGAAAGTCAGAGAGTATGCCGAAGATAAAAAGCGAAACCTTACCGAAACGGACATCCGTGACTTGAATCTGATTATTCTGAAGGAACCTTTCTGCAAGGAAGCTCAAACCCCGGATGGAAAACCTACTCGAAAACAAATTGTTCCAGGTAGATACAAGACTCAATCCAATCATGTACAAACTGTGACAGGAGAATTATTTGAATTCGCTTTACCTGAAGAAGTTCCCGCAAAGATGTCTGAACTGATGAAGTGGTTTGCCTCGGAGATGGAAAGTCCTACAGGTTCCATAGCATCTTTTCTAGCTGAACTACACCACCGTTTCGTTCTCATTCATCCTTTTGACGATGGCAACGGTCGTGTAGTGCGCATGTGGATAAACTATGTCCTGATGAGGCTCGGGTATCCGCCTCTCGTCATTAAAAGTAAGGACAGGGAAGGTTACATCTCCGCTCTGCAGAAAGCTGATACAGGAGATATCCATGCTCTTGCCATTTATCTTGGAGAAGCATTGATTTCATGGCTTGAAATAGGGATCAAGGCGGCGCAGGGGGAAAATATAAGCGAACCGGACGATATTGATAGGGAAGTAGATATTTTTATTAAGAACAAAAAAGCTGAAGGACTGGAAAAGGGAGAAGTACTGTCAGAAAAAGTTGTACAAAAGCTGCAAGAGCATTGGATAATGCTTTTTGAAACGGTTGAAAATAAATTCAAACAATTTGAAGAACTTTTTTACACGAGCGGGTTTTTATTTTTTGTAGCTGGGGGAGAGTATCAAGAATGGAGGAAATGCCTTGAAAATTTTCTAAGTAGCTGGACCTCATTTCCAGAAAATACAAAAATGGAGTTTAAAATATTCTATGAAAAATATAGGCAATCTGATTTCTCTTTTAATATGGGGCTTTCGTTTTTAGTGCAAATGCATAAATTTAACTATGAAGTAACAATGAAGTACTATATTTTTAGCCATGATGGGCAACAGACTGGATCTGAAGAAATAAGTATAGTCAAACCCTATTATGTTTGTACGGAATCGGAAATAAGAGAACTTGTAGCGGAAGGAAAAAAATTTTTTCTTGAAGGGCTAAAGAAAGTAACTGATGAGAAAAAACAAAAAACAACATAGAACACCCATGAATTTTCGGAGGCGAAAACGATGAAGATAATGTGCTGGCTCGATTCTGAAGACTACTGGTACATGAATTCTCTCAGCGAGCAGAACAAGGAGCTTAACTACTACGGCTACGTAATGGAGGTCGGAGACGAGGACGACACCAGCAGGGTAAAGATCATGGTGCTCGAACTTCAGAGCGCGAAGCTCGTGGTGGGTTTCGTCGTGTCTCTCGACATGGACATGAGCGGACAGATGGACATGGGATTTATATGCCAGGAGAAACCCAACAGCGACATTCCTCTTTCGTTTCAGCTTTCGAACGAAGTAAAGAAACTGAACTACACCGGAGACGACATCCAGAAAATAGAATACGCGGGTCTTTCTCTTGAAAAATTCTACGAAAACAAGGGCGTGAAGTTCTCCCTTATGGACCTTCGCCCCGTTTCCCAGAGAAACCTGGACAAGCCCTGATTTGCCCGCGCCTTTTCCGCCTCGGGTGAACAGCCGCATGGGAGCCAAACAAAGATGCCGGAAAGAAACAGGATAGTTCTAGCTTACTCCGGGGGACTCGACACCTCGGTGATACTCAAGTGGCTCGCGAGCGAGTACGACTCGGAGATCGTGGCCTACGTGGCCGACGTGGGCCAGGAGGAGGATCTCGAAGAGGTCGAGCGAAAGGCCTGGGACACGGGAGCCTCGGCCGTCTTCGTAGAAGACCTGCGGGAGGAATTTGCCAGGGACTACGTGTTTCCGGCCGTGAGCGCCGGGGCGGTGTACGAGGGAAGCTACCTTCTCGGCACCTCGATAGCCCGGCCTCTCATAGCGAAAAGGCAGATCGAGATAGCCGAGCGCGAGGGAGCCTTCGCGGTTTCCCACGGAGCGACGGGCAAGGGAAACGACCAGGTCCGCTTCGAACTTACCTTCCACGCGCTCAACCCCGGCATAAAGATCATAGCTCCCTGGCGGGAGTGGAACTTCAAGTCGAGAACCGACCTCGTAAACTACGCGCGGGAAAACGGAATAGACGTCTCCGCAACGGCGGAAAAGCCCTACAGCTGCGACCGGAATCTTCTCCACACAAGCTACGAGGGGGGGATACTGGAAGACCCCTGGGCGGAGCCGCCCGAAGACATGTTCGAAATGACGGTTTCCCCCGAGGCCGCGCCCGACGAACCCGTTTACGTGGAGATACGGTTCGAGAAAGGAATGCCCGTGGCGGTGGACGGAAAGGAGTTTTCCCCCGCTTCCCTTCTTGCGGGACTAAACGACCTCGCGGGGCGAAACGGGGTCGGAAGAGTGGACATGGTGGAGAACAGGTTCGTGGGAATGAAGTCGAGAGGGGTGTACGAAACTCCCGGCGGAACGGTGCTTCACGCGGCGCACCGGGCGCTTGAATCCATCACGATGGACCGGGAGGTAATGCGTCTTCGGGATTCGCTGGCCGCGAAGATATCGGAGCTCATCTACTACGGCTTCTGGTTTTCTCCCGAAATGGACATGCTGCGCGCCGCCGTCGGGGAGAGCCAGAAAGACGTCTCCGGCACCGTGAAACTCAAGCTCTACAAGGGCGTCGTCGCCGTGTGCGGGCGAAAGTCTCCCAACTCCCTCTACAGCGAAAGTCTCGCGACTTTCGAGGAGGACTCGGTCTACGACCAGTCGGACGCGACCGGTTTCATAAAACTCAACTCCCTTCGGCTTTCGGTGAGAAGGCTTCTCGAGAAAAACGAGAAAAAATAATCAGGACGACGGGACGGTCCCAATTTTCTGTCCGGCTGTTTTTTCCTATCGCGTCTTATCCGTTGATGGAATGAAGAACGGATAAAATCTCTCCGCCGGTTTCCACTCTCATTACGCGCGCAGGTAATGTTTCCCGAGCAGCGACCTGAAATACCGTTCTATGTTTTCGGTCGCTTCGTGGTCCTTCACGTCGTCCGCGGAGTCGACGTACTTGCACAGGTGTGGATGCCGTCTTGCTGAATCGTGGACGAAGAATTTCTTGAGCTTCCGAAAGAGCGCCTCGTCGATCATTACGTTGCTGTTGCCCAGGTAGAACGGCACCCTGTGTATGAACTGCTTGAAAACATCCACGTAGATGTAGTGGTCCAGCTGGCTCTTGTCGATGAACACCGCGTTTGGGCTTTTTCCGGTTACGAACGTCCGGTTCCGTCTCAGCGCGTTTATGTCTCTCAACGTCCAGAACATGATCCCGTCGAGGTCGTCGTCTTTCGGCTTGCGGGGATATTTGTCGATAAGGTCGTCTACGTAGCGAAAATCCTTTATCCGGAAGGACAGGCGGTCGTTAATTATGAACGAATGTCCGGCTACGTCCGAATACGTCATTCCCGTCTCTGACCGCAGATACAGGGCGATGGATATCGGAAACGGAGTCGTGCGCGAATTATCCCCGAAAACGCTGCTGTTTATGATATGAGCTTCGGCGAGCGAATAGTTCTCCGAGAAGTTTTTCAGGGCCGAGAAGTTCGTCGGCTTGACCAGGTAGGAAAGCGGATGCAGAACGCAGACCGCGTCCGCTTCCAGCTTGTCGAAGGAACGCAGAAACGATATTCCCAGGTCGCGCGACCGCAGGTCCTCGTCTATTTTCATTTCGGTCCGGTTCCGCTTTATTCCACGCCTGATAAGCGAGGTTCTGTCGTTGAAGGGAGGGTTGCCGACGACGACCAGTCTTTTGTCTTCGGGTATGGCGAAACTTTCGCGGCCGACATTTTCAAGGGAATTCAGACGGCGAAACAGCGCTTTCGGCTTTGCGGCTCTGGCGTGCCTTATCGCCACGGGATCTATGTCGTATCCCCTGTTGTTCGGTTCGTTTCGGATAAATCCGCCGTATCCGCACGCGCTGTCCAGGATCGTGGTTCCGTCGAGCGCGTAATTGCTCTCCAGCATGTTCCACGCCTTACTCACGTATTCGTCTTCGGTATAATATGCCCCCAGATGCACTCTTTCTGTTTCCGACAGGTGATTTTGAGCCTGCGGAACATTCTTGCTGTTTACGTTCTGGATTGTGCGTACTCGGTTCATTTCTCCGGCGCTATGGATGGATATCCGGGGCTTTTTCAGATATTGCCGCAGTCGGGGTCTGGAGTAGCGATGTTTTCAGCTTGCGACGCCTTAAACTGTTTTTTGACTTCTTCGCCGTTTCCCTGCTCCCAGTATATTAACGCAGAGCGGCGGATTTGTTGACTCGACCGTGCGGTCTTGACTTGGATGAGAACGGATCAATTCGACTACGACCTTCCCAGGCGGCTGATCGCCGACTATCCGCTTTCCGACCGCCCGAGCTCCCGGCTTCTTCTGGTGGACAGGGCGACGGGAAGCCTCGCCCACGCGAATTTCTCCGACGTGAAGGACATTCTCCGCCCGGGAGACCTGGTTGTTCTGAACAACACTAGAGTTATTCCCGCCAGGCTCTCGGGACGCGTCGAGAAAAGAGGCGAGGTGGAGTTTCTTCTCACGGAGAAAAAGGAGGAGACTCTCTGGAAGATCCTAATGAAAAATCCCAGGGAAGGTCTTCTGATAAAGCTTGAGGCGGGACTGTCGGCGAGGGTGGAGAAGACTCCCGACGGAAACTGGGCGGCGAGGTTCACGGGACCCGTCGAGGATTTTCTCGAAAGGGCGGGACGGATGCCGCTTCCCCCCTACATATCCCGGGAGCCCGAACCGTCGGACAGGCGGACCTACCAGACCGTCTACGCCGCCGAGAAGGGAGCCGTGGCCGCTCCCACCGCCGGTCTTCATTTCGACCTCGCGCTTCTGGACGCTCTTCGCGAAAAAGGCGTTCTGCTGGAATACGTCACGCTTCACGTGGGAGAGGGGACTTTCAGGCCCGTGAAGGAGGAACTTGTAGAAAAACACGCGATGCATTCGGAGCGCGTCCGCGTTTCGCCGGAAACCGCGCGGGCGGTGAGCGAAGCCGGGGCCGCGGGGAGAAGGGTGGTTTCCGTCGGCACCACGGTCGCGAGAGCGCTTGAGTCCGCAAGGACCGCGGGCGGGCGGATGGAGCCGTTTTCCGGGCGGACCGAGCTTTTCATAAGGCCGCCCTACGAATTCCGTTTCGTCGACGTCCTGGTGACCAATTTCCACATGCCCCGCTCGACCCTTCTCATGCTGGTGTCGGCTTTCTGCGGCAGGGAGCTTGCCCTTGCCGCGTACGAGGAGGCGAAGTCGAAAAACTACAGGTTTCTGAGCTACGGCGACTCGATGATGATAACGTGAGCGCCGGCGGTGGGTTTTCTATACATTGACCGGCTGAATCGTTATACTTTTCCCGAAAGGTTTTTCCTCAATCAATTTTTCCAAGGAGCGCGTCCATGGCAACGATGGTCACCGGAGCTACCGGCTTCATAGGTTCGCACATAACGAGAAAACTGGTCGAAAGGGGAGAGCGGGTGAAGGTTCTCGTGAGAAAGACCAGCAACACGAAGAACATAGATTCCCTCGACGTGGAGAAGGTCTACGGGGACGTCGGGAGTCCCGATTCCCTGCGGGCGGCGTTTTCCGGGTGCGACACGCTTTACCACACCGCGGGATTCGTGTCGTTCAAAAAATCCGACTACCAGAAGATGATCGACGTGAACGTGAAGGGTTCTTCGAACGTGCTCGCCGCGGCGATGGACGAGGGAGTCTCCAGGGTCCTTTTCACGAGCAGCGTCGCCGCCATAGGGGTGGAGCGCGACGGGTCGCCCGTGACGGAAGCCACCGAGTACGACCTGTATTCGAAGGAAATAGGGTACATGAACTGCAAGTACCTGGCTGAAAAAGAGGCGAAGAGGTTCGTCCAGAACGGCCTTCACGTCGTGATACTCAACCCGTCGGTGGTTCTCGGTCCCGGGGACATATACCTTTCAAGCTCGGGATCGGTTCTGTGGTTCTGCAAGAAGAAGTTTCCCGGCTACATGGACGGCACCTTCAACGTCGTGGACGTCGAGGACGTGGCCGAGGGACATTTGCTCGCGGCCGAGAAGGGAAAGCCCGGAGAGCGCTACATACTCGCGAACGAAAACGTCGACGTCCAGGGCTACTTCGCTCTCCTGCAGAAGGTGACGGGCGTTCCCGCTCCGCGGATGAAGATTCCCTACCCGTTCGCCTACACGACCGCGTTTCTGCTGGAGAGGCTTTTCGGATTTTCGTTTCCCAACTACTCGTCGCTCGACCTGGACTCCATAAAGCTCTCGAAGTACAACTGGCACGCCGACAGCTCCAAGGCCGAGCGCGAGCTGGGATTCACGACGACTCCCGTGGAGGAAACGATAAGAAAGACCGTCGAGTGGTTTCGGGAAAACGGCTACCTGGACTAGGAAGGGAGAGCGAAAGTGGCTGGAAACAGTTTCGGAAGATTGTTCAGGATCACCACCTGGGGGGAGTCCCACGGCCCCGCCCTGGGAGTCGTCGTGGACGGCTGTCCCGCGGGACTCGACATCGCTCCCGAAGACATTCAGCACGAGCTCGACAGAAGGCGTCCCGGACAGAGCAGGATCACCACCCAGAGAAAGGAACCGGACGCCGTGGAGATGCTCTCGGGAGTTTTCGAGGGAAAGACCCTCGGAACCCCCATCTCGATGATGGTGAAAAACGCCGACGCCATATCCAGGTCGTACGAGGACATAAAGGACGTCTACCGCCCGGGCCACGCCGATTTCACCTACGACCGCAAGTACGGCCGCAGGGACTACAGGGGCGGAGGCCGCTCTTCGGCGAGGGAGACCGTGGGGCGCGTCGCGGCGGCCGCGATAGCGAAAAAAATACTGAACTCCCGGGGCGTCTTTACCACGGGATACGTAAAGCGCGTGGGAGACGTCGTGGCGCGGGACATCGACCTCGGACGCGCGGAGGACAATCCCGTCCGCTGCCCCGACCCCGAGGCCGCGAAGAAGATGATAGACCTCATAGACGAGGTGAGAAGGCAGGGGGATTCCGTGGGGGGGACGGTGGAGGTGGTTTCCCGCGGGCTTCCGGCGGGTCTCGGCGAGCCCGTTTTCAACAAGCTCGACGCCGATCTCGCCCGCGCGCTCATGAGCATAGGCGGCATAAGGGGATTCGAGGTAGGGATGGGATTCGGCGTGGCGGAAAGGAAGGGATCGGAGGCGAACGACCTCATGTACAGGAAGGAAGACGGGACCCTGGGTTTTCGCACCAACAACTCGGGCGGACTCCTCGGCGGAATAACCAGCGGCGAGGATCTTGTCGTCAGAATCGCCGTTAAACCCACTTCCTCGATATCGAAGGAGCAGGACACCGTGGACAAGGAGGGAGAGAAGACGCGGCTTCGGGTGAAGGGAAGGCACGACCCGTGCCTCTGCCCCCGCGCGGTTCCCATAGCGGAGGCGATGGTGAACCTCGTTCTGGTGGACCACCTTCTTGCCTCGAAGCTTTCGGCAATCTGATTTAGGACGATGCCCGAGATTTTCACAATCTACGTCGGAGAGGAGCGTATATACTCGGGGCCTCTCGAGGAGATACCGGACTACTACCGCGAAAATCTCGTCGAGGCGATGTCCGAGTGGGGGGAGTGTCTGAGCAAAAGCGGTCTTCGGGAACTGATCTACTCCTCTTTACATTGGTACAACACAAAGACATATTACTGCGGGGCCTGCGAGAAGGAGCTTGACTCGGGCGACGGGTGCGGGGAGTGCGGGGGGGACGCGTCCGAGACTTTCGCCCACGAGAGAAACCCCGAAATAGACAGGATAATGATGTGCATAGGACTGATAGACCGGGTGGAAATGGAGACGCTTGAGCGATGAAGATTCTCGTCAGGGGCCACGTGTATCCCAAGGCCCGGGAAATCGCCGGGGGCGTGAGAAAGCTTCGCGAGGAGCGAAGGAAAGTGAACATCGGAAGCGGAACCGTGGGCTGCGCCGTCTACGAGGTGGAACTTCCCGAAGACACGGTGAGGGAGGGAAACTATCTCACCACTCCCCAGGGGGTGAGGCTCTACCACGGCTCGGAAGACCATTACGGGACGGGTTACCTTATTTCCGAGGTCGACCGGGACCCGCTTGTGTCGAAGCATTTTTCCGATGTCCGGGAGAACGAGTCCGCGGACGAGGAGGCTTGAGGATGACCAGGGTAAGAGACCTGCATGAAAAATGGATGCGCGACCCGAACTACAGAGCCGCCTACGGGGAGCTATGCCGGGAGTTTCAGTCGGTTCGGGCGGCGATGCGAACCGTCCCGCAGCACGAAGGCGCGCCGGAGAAAAAAGCCGCTCGACGGTCCTCGCGGGCAAAGCCGCCGACTACGTGACCGCGAGCATTTCCGAGACCTTCGAGACTCCCGCCCCCTGCTCGAAATCGTGTCCCAGGGACTTTAGAACCGATTCAAGCGCGGAGACGAACGCCACCATGTCGTTTCGGTCGACGTCCCCTATGTGCGACACCCGAAAGATTTTCCCCTTCGCGTCGTCCTGTCCCCCGGCGACCGTGATGCCGAAGCGGTCGCGAAGCCCTGAGATGATTTTTCCCGCTCCCGTTTTCTCGGGCGCCACTCCGACCGTGAGCGCGGGACTCGCGTCCCCCCTGGTGAAAAGCTCGATGTTTATCGCCGAAAGCGCCTGGCGAGTGGCCGAGGACATAAGCTCCCGCCTCGCGTAGACGTTCTCCATTCCCTCTTCGAGAAATTCCTCTATCACTTTCTCCAGGCCGATTATGAGCGTAACGGCAGGGGTCCAGGGAGTCGTGTTTTTCTTCGCGCTTTTCATGCAGTCGGAAAAGTTGAGGTAGAACTTCGGAAGGTCGGAGCTTCTGTGAAATTCCCAGGCCTTTTCGCTCATGGTCGCGAAGGAGAGTCCCGGGGGAATCATGAAGGCCTTCTGGGAACCGCCCACCAGGACGTCGATTCCAAGCTCGTCGAACGGAAGGGAATACACCCCCACCGCGGTTATGCCGTCCACTATGAGAAGCACGTCGTCCCTGTCTTTCGTAAGGGCCGCTATCTTCTCCGTCGGATGTCTCGCGCCGGTCGACGTTTCGCTCGCCTGCATCAGGACGGCCCTCACCGAGGGATCGTTCTCAAGCTTCTCCTCTATCGTCCCGGGAGCCACGGTCTCGCCCCACTCGACCTTTATCTCGTCGACCTCGAGTCCCCAGGCCCGCGCGATTTTCCCCCACCTTTCCCCGAACTTTCCCCCGTTTACGACTATCACCCTGTCTCCCGCGCTCAGCGTGTTCGAGACGGCTCCTTCCATTGCCCCGGTTCCCGACGCCGCGAGAATGAACACCTCGCCGCCGGTCTGGAAGATTTCTCTCAGTCCCTCCCTCGCCCGCTCGAAGACGGCCTCGAACTCCGCGGTCCTGTGGTGGATGAGCGGTTTGGCCATCTCGACCATCACCTTGCTCGGAACCGAGACCGGCCCCGGCGTCAGAAGCAGTTTTTTCATTTGCCGTTTCTCCTCGTGGAAGCGGGGGATCGAACGAAAGCCGATAAGGTACACTAACGGGCGGACTATTTCAATCGCGCCCGCGGCGGCTTTTTCTTGAATTAACCGGCGGTTTCTATACTATTTGAGGCACGGCCAAGGAGGAATTACGGATGAAAGAGGAACTGGGAGGTCTGTTGCGGGACCTGGAAGCGAGAATCGCCAAGATCGGAGAGTTTCTTTGACCTGCCGGCCAGAAAGAAAAGGCTGGCGGAGCTTGACGAGATAGCCGGAGCCTCGGGTTTCTGGGACGACTCGGAACTTGCGCGCGAAACCCTGCGGGAGCAGTCCGAAATAAGAAATTCCGTGACGGGGTTCGAGAAGCTTCGCTCGGACATGGAGGACGCCTCGTGTCTTTTCGAGCTTGCGCTCGCCGAAGACGACGCGGACTCCGCGCGGGAGGCGGGCGACATGCTGCGCGCCGTCGGGAGAAGGGTCCGCCGTCTCGAGTTTCTCCGCATTCTCGGAGCCCCGGACGACGCGAGAAACGCCATCGTCTCGGTGAACGCGGGCGCCGGGGGCACCGAAGCCCAGGACTGGGCCCGGATGCTTCTTCGCATGTACCTCCGCTACGCGGAGAGAAAGGGTTTTTCGGCCGAGGAGCTCGACGTTCAGGACGGGGAGGAAGCCGGAGTGAAAAGCGCGACCATACTCGCCCGGGGCGAGTTCGCCTTCGGCTATCTCAAGGCCGAAACCGGGGTCCACAGGCTGGTCAGGATATCCCCGTTCGACTCCAACAGCAGGAGGCACACGTCTTTCGCCTCGGTTTTCGTCTCTCCCGAAATCGACGACTCGATCGAGGTGAACCTGGAGGAGAAGGACCTTCGCGTGGACACCTACCGCGCGGGCGGAAAGGGCGGACAGCACGTGAACAAGACGGACTCCGCGGTGCGCGTCACCCACCTGCCGACGGGAGTCACGGTCAGCTGCCAGAACGAGAGATCGCAGCGCCAGAACAAGGAAAGCGCTTTCAAGGTGCTGAAGGCCAGATTGTACGAGCTTGAAAGGATGAAGGAGAGGGAAAAGGAAGAGAAGCTCAATTCGTCGAAAAAGGAAATCGGCTGGGGAAGCCAGATAAGATCCTACGTGATGCATCCCTACCGCATGGTGAAGGACCACCGCACGGACCTCGAATCGTCCTCGGTGGACGCGGTGCTCGACGGGGAGATAGACGATTTCATAGAGTCGTACCTTTCGCGAAGCGCGGCGCGTCGCGACGGCGGCGGGCGGGCGGAAGGCGTCCCGGCGGCAGGGGAGGAAATCGCTTGAAGGTCGGAATAACGGGAAAGAAGGAAAGCACGCAGGTCTACGGGGTGGCCAAGGATCTCTGCTCGTGGCTTTCGCAGAGGGAAATAGGGTTTTTCGTCGAGCGGGAGCTCGGCCGCGCGATAGGGGCGTCCGACCTGCTCGCGGAGCCCGAGCTTCCGGCCGCGGTCGACGTCATAGTGGTGTTCGGCGGCGACGGCTCCTTTCTCTGGGTGTCGCGCATGGCGCGCGGACACGACGTGTCGGTGCTCGGCTGCAACCTGGGCGGCCTCGGATTTCTCACGGAATTTACCACCAAGGAGCTTTTCCCCATAATGGAAAAGATAATCGCGGGCGACTACGAGGTCGAAAGAAGGGACATGATATCGGGGCGCGTTACGAGGAAAAACGGGGAGACCGAAGAATTCGCGGCCATGAACGACCTTGTGGTGAACAACGGTCCCATCTCCAAGGTGGTCGATCTGGCCATATACATAGAAGGAGAGTACATAACGACTTTCAAGGCCGACGGAATCATATTCGCGACTCCCACGGGCTCGACCGCGTATTCGCTCTCGGCGGGCGGTCCCATAGTCTATCCCACGCTTCCCGTGATAACCGTCGTTCCCATCTGCCCGCACATACTCACGAACCGTCCCCTGGTGGTGCCCAACACCCAGAAGATAAGAACCAGGGTGCTCGCCGACATACAGGACACGTACCTCACCATAGACGGCCAGGTGGGAATGCCTCTTTCCCTCTACGACGAGATTTCCATCGAAAACTCGGGGGATTTCGTGAACATCGTCAAATCTCCCTTCAGGGACTACTTCAACATCCTCAAGACCAAGCTCATGTGGAGCGGCAGATATGGAAATTCCGGCTGACGAAAGACTCCTCCACGACTGGGTGATAAGGCAGGTGGAGGCCAAGTACTCGGGACTTCACAAGGATATCCGCTCGAATCCGGGCGAAGAGGAGAATTTCGAATTCGAGGGATTTTTCCCGGACGTGATCCTGGGTTCCTACGGGCAGGTGGTGCAGATCGTGGAGGTGGAGACCGAGTCCACGATAAACGAGAAGCGCACCGCCTACTGGGAGGAGCTTTCGAAGCTCCCGGCGCAGCTCGTCCTGCTGGTTCCCGCGAAACTGAAAACGCGCGCGGCCGACCTTTGCTGGAAAGGCGGTCTCGCCGGCGGGGTGAACATAGGAACGTTCGAGGTCTCGATCAGGATGTAGCGCGGCGGGCCGCTCCCGCGAACTGTCCTTTCCGCAGGTCCCGCCCGCGGGCGAACTCTCCCGCGTCCATTCTCCTTCCCCCTTCGGGCTGAACGGAGAGGAGCCGGAGCGCTCCCTCTCCGGCGGCTATGTCCAGGCCGCCTCCGCCGACCGACACCACCTCGCCCGGTTCTCCCTTTCCCGAAACGGCTTCGGCGCGGAATATCCTGAGATCCTTTCCGCAAAGCTCCGTGCGCGCGCAGGGCCAGGGGATCATCCCCCTCACGAGGTTTTTTATTTCCGAGGCGCCGCGGCTCCAGTCTATCTCTCCGTCCTTTCTCGAAAGCCGGGGGGCGTAGGTCGCAAGGCGTTCGTCCTGAGCGCGGGGAGAAATCCCGCCTTTTTCCATGAGCTCCACGGTTTCGATAAGAAGCCCCGCTCCTTCAAGAGACAGTCTTTGCGAAAGCTCTCCCGCGTCCTCGTTCTCTCCTATGGACACCTCCCTGCTGAGAAGAACGTCCCCGGTGTCCGTTCCCTCGTCCATGAGCATGGTGGTGACTCCCGTTTTTTTCTCCCCCCTCGCCACCGCCCAGTTCACAGGGGCGGCTCCCCTGTAGGCGGGAAGAAGGGACGCGTGCACGTTCACGCATCCCATGGGGGGCGCCTTTAGGACGCTCGGGGGAAAGATTTTCCCGTAGGCGACGACGGCGATCAGATCGGGGCGCAGTTCCCCGAGAACGTCCTCGAACCGCGGCGTTTTTATGTCGTCCGGCTGAAAGACCGCTACGCCTCTGGCGACGGCGGCGGTTTTCGTTTCGGGCCAGACGGGCTTTCGGCTTCTCCCTCTGGGCTTGTCCTCTCGCGTGAGAAGCCCTACGACTTCGTGGCGGGAGTCGCACAGAGCCAGAAGGGACGGCACGGCGAACCGGGGCGTTCCCGCGAAAAGAATTTTCATTTCTCCCCCGTTTTTTCCGTTCCGTCCGGTTTTCGTTCCCGGACGGCGTTTTTTTGACGCACGCGGTGCACGTTTTTTGTGCAGGGCGGACGGCCCTTAAGTTTACTTGAAAATTCGGGCATCGCGGGAATTTAAATTTTTTCAGTCGTTTCAGATAATTGACGGAAAACCGGGCGGTCTTCTGGGTTTTTTGGCCCCTTAATTGCAAATGACAGTGGGGGAAAGAAAATTGCCCAAACTACGGAGGAGCTGGTTATGAAAATTGCGGATTTCTTGAGAAGGTCTTTCGGTCGCGGCGTCGCGCCGCTTCTTTTGGCCTTCGCCTTTGTCGTTCTTGGCGCCCACCCGGCCTCGGCCGCCGACGGCGTGACGCAGGGGGTTTTCGTCGCCAACAACGTCTGGATGCTGCTTGCGACCTTTCTCGTCTTTATAATGCATCTCGGTTTCGCGACTCTCGAGACCGGTCTTACCAGGTCGAAGAACACGGTGAACATTCTGTTCAAAAACACTTTTATCATCTCGGCGGGCATTCTCACCTACGCCCTCATGGGTTTTAATCTCATGTATCCCGGAGATTTCAGCGTCGGAAGCTTCTTCGGCTTCGCGGGCTTCGGCATTTCCTCGCCGGAGGGGGCCGCGGGACTCGTCGAGTACGCCGACGGAGGCTACACCTACTGGACCGATTTCATATTCCAGGCGATGTTCGCCGCCACGGCGGCCACCATCGTTTCGGGAGCCGTGGCGGAGAGGATAAAGCTCTCCAGCTTTCTCCTTTTCGCGACCATATTCGTCGCCGTCGTTTATCCCGTGGCGGGGTCGTGGAAGTGGGGCGGCGGATGGCTCGACCAGATGGGTTTCTACGATTTCGCCGGCTCCACGCTCGTTCACAGCGTCGGAGGATGGGGAGGGCTGGTCGGGGCGTACCTGCTCGGTCCCCGTATCGGGAAATACCTTTCCTCGGGCGCCATGAGGCCGATTCCCGGCCACTCGCTTCCGCTTCTCGCGATCGGCGTGTTTCTGCTGTGGATGGGGTGGTTCGGATTCAACGGCGGTTCGGTGTTGAGCGCCGACCCCGAGCTCATATCGCTCGTGATAGTGACGACCTCCCTCGCCGCGGCGGCGGGAGCGCTCGGTTCCGCGTTCACGTCATGGGCGATCTTTAGGTATCCTGACCTCTCCATGGCTCTAAACGGCGTTCTGGCGGGTCTTGTGGGAATCACCGCGGGAGCGGACGTCGTAAGCCCCATGGAGGCCGTGATCATAGGACTCGTGGCGGGCGTGATAGTGGTCTTCGCGGTCGGATTTTTCGACAGGATAAGGATAGACGACCCCGTGGGAGCGATTTCCGTTCACCTGGTCTGCGGCATATGGGGAACGCTCGCGGTGGGGATTTTCGGAGGACCCGACTTCAGCTTCATGGTGCAGCTCGCGGGAGTTGCGGCTTACGGCGCCTTCACGGTCGTCTGCAGCTTCGTGCTTTTCTACGCGATAAAGCTCGCCATGGGAATAAGGGTGACGGAAGAAGAAGAAATAAGAGGACTGGACATAACGGAGCACGGAATGGAATCTTATCCCGATTTCCAGGGCGTCTCGGAGGTCTGAAAACGATGAGAACACATGGAGAGGAGAGTAGTTACAACTTCAAAGGAGGAGAAAAATGAGTAACATTTTATCAAGACTTTCACTGATGGCTGCGGCGGCGGCGCTTATGCTCTCGTCGCAGTTCATGACGGCTCTGGCGGCGAACGCCGTCGACCTGGGGCCGATCAGCCTGGGTATCTCTCTCGATACCACTTACCAGTACGTAAGCAACGGGAAGGCGACCAGAACGGACGGTATTCCAGAAAGAGGTCTTTATCCCGAGCACAACGATTTTTCGATAGACGCGGCCACTCTTTCGCTGGAAAAAGTTCCGACGATGGACGGCGACGCGATGGATCTGCTGGGTTTTCGGGCGGACATTCTCTTCGGCGAGCAGGCCGAGCGTCTAGGCTTCGGCTTCAGCAGCGGAGGCGACGGGGCGGTAAGTCCCTACCAGGCTTACGTGAACGTGCTTCTTCCCACCGGGGGGAGCGGTCTCAACATCTACGCGGGCCAGTTCACGACGCTTGCGGGCTGGGAGCTCATAGAGGCGAAGGACAACACCAACATCACGAGGTCCCTTCTTTTCTACAGAATACCGTTTGCCCACAGCGGCGTCCGGGCGACCATGAGCGCGGGACTGCTTGACTTTGCGGTGGGCGTCAGCAACGACTGGGACGCGGTTGACGACGTAAACGACGGAAAGACGCTCGAGGGACAGATCGCCGTCAACCTGCCTAGCGACGGCTGGCTCGGGGTTACGGGTTACTTCGGCAAAAGCGTGGCGACCGATGGCGAGGAAAGCAACAGAACTCTCGTTACCACCGTTGGCAGTGTTACCCTGATGGAAAAACTGACGCTTATAGGAGACTTCGAGTACACGTCGTGGGACGCCGGGGGCGACCGCTGGGGCGTTGCGGGCTACGCGATAATGAGCGTTTCCGATGCCATATCGGTTGCTCTTCGGGGTGAATATGTTGACGACGAGGAAATAAAGACATTCGACGATACCACAATGGTAGAGACCGGTGTTGTAGGAGCAAAGCTCTACGAAGTCACCTCCACGCTCATATTATCGCCTTTTGACGGGAACGGCAATTTCGAGACGAGGCTCGAGTACAGGTACGACAGGGCTTCTGGCGACGACACTTATTTCGCCGGAAAGAAGCAGCAGCACGGATTCGCGGTGCAGCTTCTCTACTGGCTCGACGTGTAGGACGGAGTCTCTTTAACCAGCTCTCCATACCTCTTTTTTCTGTGTTCCGGAGACTTCGGTTCTTGCCGAAAAGAGCCGAAGTCTCCTTTTTTATCGCTGCGGTTTCAGATAGAATAATCTGGACAAATCATTCCAGCAGAGGAGGGGATATGAAGAGGTTACGGGATGGTTTACAGAAATAAGAACAAGTATCAGAAATTCTCCAAGATCGGCGAAGCCAAGTTCAGGCAGCTTGTGAACTGTTTCGCACAGGACATCAACGTTACGGAAACGGCCTCGCTGATAGGAATGAGCAAACGCTCGACCAACCGTATATTCCTGAAGATGAGGAACCGCATCGAAGAGTACTGCCTGCGTCGGTTTCCTTTGGAGGGCGGAGTGGAGATATGCGAGACGTTTTTCGAATCGAAGCCCGTGCGCGGCAGCTCGACCGTCGTGTTCGGCGTCTTCGAGCATGAAGGGGAGGTATTTACCGAAATCGTGGAGGCGGGTTCCGAAGACGGACTTCGCGAGGTAGTGCTGGGACGCGCCTCGGCCGAAACGGTCGTCCGTTCCGACGGCTGGCGCGGCTACGACGCTCTTATCGACATGAAGAGCTCGAGGCTGTTGCAGTTCAACAGCGACTACTACGACTCCGCGGTCGTTCCCGGTCGCGAAAACCTGATCGAGCTTTTCTGGAGCGCGGGAAGGCGGAGGCTTAAAAAATTCAACGGAGTGCCCAAGCACACGTTCTGTCTGCATCTCAAGGAAACGGAGTTTAGATTCAATCACCGCGGGAACAACCTTTACAAGATGCTGCTCAAAATGCTCAGAGAAAATCCTATCTGACTTTCGGAGAGCCCCGTTTTCGCGGGGGCGTTTTTCTTCTTGAAAGAAAACGGCCGTCTCGGGTAGAATAAAGCCCGCTTCTTTGGGCCCGGATAGCTCAGTCGGTAGAGCAGAGGACTGAAAATCCTCGTGTCGGTGGTTCGATTCCGCCTCCGGGCATTTCTTTTCCGACCGCCCCGAAAAAATATCGATTGTCTTGTCGGCTTCCCTGGGTTAAAATTCCTGTTGATACCTTTAACCGTTTGCAATTCGGAGGTTTGCATATGAGATTCGGGGATTATCTTAAAAGCAGGAGAAAGAGCAGGAAGATCACGCAGGAGGACCTGGCCAGGTCTCTCGACGTTTCGAGCGTGTACATACATCAGCTTGAAACCGGCAAGGTGGACGCCCCTTGCTTCGAGAGATGCCAGCAGCTTTCCTCCATTCTATCGATCAGGATCGAGGAGATCTGGAGCGTGGCGAGAACCGAAAGGCTGAAGAAGTTCATCGAAAAGGAAGCCATATCGGAGGAAGAGCTCGAGGTTCTCACCAACGAGGAGAAGATACTCATAAAGCTGTACAGGAGTCTCGACGACGAAATAAGAAAGGACTTCACGGGAATGGTGTTCATGCTTCTGCGCCACTCCCAGGACAAGAAGGTAAGGAAAATTCTGGAAGAATTCGTAAAATGCGCCTGAACCAAAAAGCGGTTCTGTTGTTCAGAATCTTCATGGTGGAGCTGGGAATCGTCGCCCTCATAGGGGTGGTGTTCTATTTTCAGTTCGACACCGCCAAAAAGGAGTTCGTCTCAAAGACCCGGGCCATAGCCGAGACGATAGGCGGCCAGGCGACGAGCTTCTACGAGCAGCGCGGGGAGAAGTCCACGAGCGGGGATTTCTACCTTTTCCTGGACGAAAGGCTTGGAAGGGAAAAGCTGTTTAACACCTTCGGGGTGTCGCCCAAGTTTTTCAGCGTGACCTTCACCAAGCAGGCGCCGGAGGACGGGGTGGCCTCGGGGCATTTCATGAAGGATTCCTACCTGCACGAAGGGCATTCGGTTGAAAACTACGGAGGAAAGATCTCCGTTTCCGTTCCCTTTCTCGCCGCCCGGACCGAGGGCCCGCTCGGAATAGTGAAGATCGATTCGGACACGGGGACGCTCATGAAGAAGGTTTTCGCCGACAACTTCCTCCTCTACGTCGCCATACTGGTGGTGCTGAACAACCAGGCGTTCATACTTTACCTCTTCTCCCGCAGAAAGAGGGAGGAAATACCGTTTGCGGGCGACGACGGCTATCTCAAGGAGCATTCCGTAAGCGCGCTCAAGATCATGCACAAGGTGCTCGGAGACATAATAGAGGACCATTCCTCCGAAGAGAAGAAGTCGGCCGATGGAAAGTCGGAAGACTCGGGGACGGGAAACGTCATTTCCATCTCGAACGCGGGTCCGGGGGTGAAGAAATGAAAAAGGCTCTTCTGGCTGTTCCCTTGCTGTTCGCGGTCCTTTTTCTGGCCTCCTGCTCGGGGGAGGACGATTCGGTCGTCCAGCTCGACGGGCCCATTCTGGAGACAGACGGCGCCGATGGAGGACTCGAGTTCAACGGCGCGGTCGTGAACACCGCGGAATTTCCCGTGCAGTCCGTCTACGTCGTCATCTTCATAAAGGATTCGGAGGAAAACACCCTGGCGGTAAGCTCCGTGCTCCTTGACGACGGGGCCAAGCTCTACTCGGACGAAAGCGCTTTCTTCACGGCGACTTTCGACAGCCTGCCCCCCGAGGCGTACTCCAGGGAAGTGGAGATATTCTACGAACTTGTCGAAGATTAGCCTTTCCCCCCGCGTCCGGTCTCGTCCCCGCCGGTCCCGCGGTTCCGAGAATCCTTTAGCTCTCCCGGAGTTTTGCTCTTCGCAGGAAAAAGCGACATGGTGGGAATAGACATAGGATCCAGTTCCGTGAAGCTTGTGGAACTGCGCGAATCCGGCGGAAGCTTCCGCCTTGAGAACGCGGGGGAGTCCCTGCTTCCGGGCGGCTCGATAGTCGACAAGGCCGTCTCGCGCAAGGACGTGGTCTCGGCAGTCGTTTCGAACCTGGTCTCCGACCTGGGAGTGAAGGCGAAAAAGGCCGTCATAGGAGTTTCGGGAAAGGCCGTGGCCGCAAAGGCCGTCACGGTACCCGAGGCTTCCATGAGAGGGAACATGAAAAAGCTCGCCGGGGACCTCGTCCGGCTCCATCTTTTCAGGGAGGTGGGCAAGGTGAACTACAGCTGCGTTTCCCTCGCTTCCCGGGAGCGGGAGCCGGAAGGGGTCCGCCTGCTGCTCGTTGCGTCGCCGAAAAAGACGGTGAGCGGCTACAAAAGATCGGTTTCCTCCGCGGGCCTTCGGGCGGAAGTGGTGGACATGGACGCCATGGCGCTTTCGAACGCTTACGTCTCCGCCCGCGGGGACGTTTCCGAAAAGACGGCCATCGTGAACGTCGGGGCGTCGGTTACGAGCGTGAACGTTTCCAGAGACGGCGCTCCTTTCTTCGTAAGGGATGTTCCGCTCGGGGGATGGGAGATCACCCGTTCCCTGATGGAGAAGTTCGATATCACCTACGAGGAGGCCGAAAGGATAAAGTACAGCGTCGGGGGTTACGGAAAGTACGACGAGGCGGCGGGGCTGGTGGAGAAATTCGTCGTCCGCGCCGCGTCGGAAATAAAGACGGTTCTGGACGAGGCGGGCGGCGGAGCGCGTCGCCTGGTTCTCTGCGGGGGCTCCGCGAGACTTCCCGCCCTGGCGGACTCGCTCGAAGAAGCCGCGGGCGTACCGGTCGAGGTGTTCAATCCCTTCGGAGGCATAGCCTTTTCGGATTCGAGCTTCGACCCCGAATACCTGGAGTACCTCGGGCCGAAAATGGCGGTCGCCGTGGGACTCGCGGCCAGGGGCTTTTGAAACCGTGGAGAAAACGGGTAATAAATTGGCGGCCGCGCGGTTCAGTTCCTGGAAGGCACCAGGTGAATTATCACGGACACGGCCAGGGCGACCGCTCCTACCACCGAGAGGGTCTTGAAGTAAAAGGACCAGTCGAGCGAAAACTTGAGGGAAATCCCGAAACCGATTATGGAAAGCACCAGCGCGGTTATGAGTATCCCTCCGAGTACGTTTGTTCTGATCATGCGAGTCTCCGGCGAGCCAAGGTGATGAAAAGCAACTCTATTTTATACCAGTCGCGGCAAAATTCAATTCGGGAAAAAGAAATTCGGGACACGGGAGACGCGGACAGCTGAAATGGGAAATAAAAGAGAAGCTCAGATTTTGAAACTGTTTGAGGAAAACGAGGGCAAAAGTCTCTCGGAGAGCGCCGTCATGAAGGAACTCGGCCTTTCGGAGAAAAAAAGAAAAAGCGTTCGGGAAGCCCTGGCGGAGATGAAAAAACGCGGAGAGGTGAAAAGGACCGGAAGGGGAAGGTACCGGGTCGCAGCCGACGCGGGCGCGGCCGGTTCGGCCGGAAACGGCAAACGGCGCGGCGCGGGTTCTTCGGCGAAGAAAAAAGGCCCGAAGATTTCGGCAAACGGCGCGGTCGGCGGAAACTCCGTCCGGCTTCTCGCCGGGGTGAGAAAGACGGCCGACGGATACCTCGCCTGTCCGAGAAACCCCGAGCTTCCGGATTTCGCCGTCGAGAACGGAAGCGACGGGAGTTTCTCCCCGGGGGAGCTTGTGCTGGTCGAGCTTCGCCGCGACGGGGCCGGGGCGAGGGTGGTGGAGAGGCTCGGGGTTTCGGGAGAAGCCGAGACCGAGAAAAAGGGCATCATGCGCGAGTATTCGCTTCCCCTGAATTTTCCCCGAAAGGTCGCGAGGGAGGCCGAGGCCATTTCCGGCGAGATCTCGAACGGGGAACTCTCGCGGAGGGTGAGTCTTGAGAAGGAGACCGTCTTCACCATAGACGGAGAGGACGCGAAGGATTTCGACGACGCGGTGGGGATAAGGAAAATACGCGGCCGGGGGTACAGGCTATGGGTCAGCATCGCCGACGTTTCCCATTACGTGACTCCCGGGAGCGCCTGCGACCGCGAAGCCGCCCGCAGGGCCACCAGCACCTACCTCTCCGACAGGGTGATTCCCATGCTTCCCGAGAAGCTTTCGAACGATCTCTGCAGCCTGCGTCCGGACAGAAGGCGCTTTACCAAGACCGTCGAGATGGATTTCGATTCCTCGGGCAGGCTCGTCGACTCGAAGGTCTACAACAGCGTGATAAAAAGCGCCGCGAGGCTCACCTATTCCCAGGCGTGGTCGGTTCTCGGGAAAAAGTCCGAAAACCCGCTTCCGGGGCAGAGGAAAATAGTCTCCTCCCTGCGGACCATGAAGGAGCTTTACGAAAAGCTCAAAAAGCTCAGGATAGAAAAAGGCGGCCTCGACTTCGACTTTCCCGAAGCGGTGCTGCTTCGCGATTCTTCGGGAGGCGTGACCGACGTCGCGAGGACCAGCCGCAACGCCGCCCACGAGATAATAGAGGAATTCATGATCGCGGCCAATTCCGCGGTGGCGGGATTCATTTTCCGAAACAGCTTCGAGTCGATCTACAGGATTCACGAGGCTCCCGACGGGGACTCCGTGGCGAAGCTTCGCGAGGACCTTCTGAAGGTGGGCGTGAAGGCGGATTTCCGCCGCAAGGTGGCTCCGGCGGACGTCCAGGCCGTGATGCGCGCGGTCTCGGAGAGAAAGGACAGGGAGCAGGTAAACGTCATGATCCTGCGGGCTCTCAAAAAAGCCGTCTATTCCACAAGGCACGTTCCTCACTTCGGGCTCGCCATAGACGACTACACGCACTTCACCTCGCCCATAAGAAGGTATTCCGATCTCGTCGTTCACAGGATCCTGGACGACATACTCGGGCGGAAGGCTCCTTCCTACGCGCTCGGTTCCCTAAAGAGCATAGCCGAGCACTGCTCGGAAGCGGAACGTCGGGCCGAAGACGCGGAAAGGCGGTTCATGGACCTCGAAAGCGCTTGTTTCATGAAGGACCGCGTGGGAGGAACCTTTCACGCGAAAATCGTGAGCATACATCCCTTCGGCGTCTTCGTCGAGATAAGGGAGCACTTCGTCGAAGGACTCATCCCGGAACGTTTCTACAAGGGCAGAGGCAGGAAGAGGAGAAAGTGGTTCGAGCTCGGCGACGAGCTTCGCGTGAAGCTCGTGGAGGCGGACGTGGAGAAAAGAAGGCTTACCTTCGATCTCGCCTCCTGATGTAATGCCCCGTCCGCGGCGGCGTCATGAAACTTCTGATCTACAGCGACTTTCACCTGGAGTTCGGCTCCCCCTTCCGCCTGCCGCGGGACGCCGACGCGGACATCCTGATACTGGCCGGAGACGTTATCACGTTTCGCGACTACGCTCCTTTCGACCGGCTTGTTTCCGGCTGGGAAAAGCCCGCGATCTTCGTCGCGGGCAACCATGAATACTACACTCAGACTCCCATGGAAGAGGAAGAAGAAGCGTTTGCGGGGTGGCTCGAAACCCGCCACCCCAACGTCCGTTTCCTTCGCGACGAGTCCGTTAGCCTCGGCGGAGCGCATTTTTTCGGCGGCACGATGTGGACCGACTTCAACGGCCGCGACGAGCGGGACATGGAGATCGCGCGGCGCAGGATGAACGACTTCCGCCTGATAAAGAACCGGGACTTCTCCTCGCTCTCGCCGGGCGACACAGTCGGCATGCACGCCCGCTACGTGGCGCGACTGCTCGAGTGGTTCGAAGAGGACCTCCCCGGCCCGCGCGTCGTGATTTCCCATCACGCTCCCGCGATGAACCCCGAGACCCGCATTACCGACAGTCCGCTGACGCCCGCCTTCAACTCCCTCGACATGCCCGAGATCATCGAAAGATACCGGCCGGACATCTGGGTTTACGGCCACACGCACGAGTGCGACGATCACACGGTCGGCGGAACCCGGATCGTTTCGAACCAGAGGGGCTATCCCGACATCGGCGGCGGATTCGAATGCGGGGGCTTCGACGAGAGCGGACTGGGGATTGAGATTCGGTCCTCGCGGTAAAGCTTTTCTTACCGCGGGACTTGAAAACAATCCTGAGCAAACTAGAATTTACCGAGAAAGGTGTCTTCGGGCATCGGAGCAAAAAGGATTTAACCGTGGCGAAACTGCTTTGGGGCAAAGTCTACCTTGGAGATGTCTTCTCGGGCTTCCTGCGCGAGGAGCCGGACGGCCGCGTGGAGTTTGTCTACGACGGCAGCTTCATCGACTCGGGCCGTCCCGCGGTCGCCCATACGCTGCCTGTCCGTCCCGAGCCGCATGCGAGCGCTGGCGGCCTGCATCCGTTTTTCGACAATCTGGTTTCCGAAGGCTGGCTAGAGCGGGCTCAGAGTCGTCTCCTCGGCCGCCGCGAGGCGTCCCGATTCGAACTGCTTCTGGCTTTCGGCTTTGACTGCGCGGGAGCCGTATCGGTCATCGACCCGGAGCCGTGCGAACTGACCGAGGCGCTGCTTGATAAAGACGCCCCCGGGGAAATGGCCGTTTTCGCCGCCAGGGCGTCTATTTCGGGCGTTCAGCCGAAGTTTGCGGTCGTCAAGGAAAACGGCGTTTTCCGCCCGTCGCGGGCGGGTGAGCTGAGTACGCATATCGCCAAGTTCCCGTCGCCGGGTCATCCGGACATCGTGGAAAACGAATACCTGACGACGCTGGCTTTCAGGACGCTTCTGCCGGACGACGATGTCGTCGACCTTCGGGTGGAAACCGTCGCAGGTCTCGACAGACCCGCGCTGCTGGTCAGGCGCTTTGACCGCGAGGAAGGCCGCCGCGTTCATTTCGAAGAATTCAACCAGCTTCTCGGCCGCCGTTCGGAAAACAAGTACGACGGCGCATACGGAGACATGTCCGGTTTCATAAACGGGACCGACGGATGTCTGCCCGCGCAGACCTGGCTGCTTTACCGCAGAATTCTCGCGGGGCTGCTTCTCGGCAACACGGACATGCACATGAAAAACTTCGCGATGTTCCACACCGGTGCCGGGTTGCGCCTGGCGCCGTCCTACGACCAGGTCGCCGCGGCCCTGTACGGCTACGGGACGGTCGCGTTGGCCGCGGCGGGTTCCGGAAATCGTCTCTTGGGGAAGCTCGGGGCGCGTCACATGGTTCTGCTGGGCGAAGAGTTCGGCTTGTCTCCCACGGCCGTCGATATGGCCGTCGCGGGCATCGGGAAGAACGTCGAAGCGGCCAGGGACGCGGTCGCGGAAGCGGAGACGGGTTCGGGCGTACTGAAAGACGGCATTGTAAACCTTATGGAGAAACGATGGAACGGAACATTCGCCTCGATTGGCAGGACATTGTCCGGGAAGCGGTAAGGCGCCGCAGGGAGCAGAAACTCACCCAGAACCAACTGGCCGTTCTCGCGGGCGTGAGCAAGCCTACGCTCAACAGGTTTGAGCGGGGCGTAACGGCGATCAGGCTCGACAGCGTCTTTAAGATCCTGAGAGTGCTTGGACTCGCGTAATCGGGGACAGGGCTTTTATCAGGTCGTCATGCTTGAACGCGGAGGCCATGCGGTCCGTTTCACGTTTCGACAGTCCGAGGTCGGACGCGACATTTATCCATCGCCTTGTCGCCCCGGCTATGTTTCTTGCCGTCCTTTTCGATGGTGAAACCACAGCTTTCCCGCGCGGACGTCTTCTTCTCCCAGGGAGATGTGAACGGTCACTTCCCTGCTACTTATCGTCGTCGCTCCTGTTCGTCGCCTTCGGAATGCGCACGCGTCGGGGAAGACGCTCTTCTTCCAGCCGGCGTCCCGTCAGGTCGTGAGCCGCGTCCGCCATGTCTCCCAGCCTGTCGGTCATTCCCAGAACGAACAACACCGAAGCGTAGGCGCCCATGGAAGCCGTCGGGTCGCCTTTCTCGATCTTTCCCATCGTCGTCCGGGAAATCCCCGCGCGCTCGGCCATCAGCCTTGCCGTAACGCGTCTGCGGCGCCGCGCGTGGTTTATGTCTTCTCCCAGCTTGCGAAGCGCCCTCATGGCCGGAATGGGCAGGTTGACGCGTTTTTTCATTTTCAAGACCTCGTATAAAAAGTGTTAATACAGTTTCACGCTTATTATAAGAAGCATTAAATGAATACGCAAGAAGTTTGTACCGGTCTCTCCGGGACGAGAGCCGGTCTGAGCGCGGAGAGAAAAAACTTGCTCAAACCTTGCGGGGCGGAGCGGTGAAACGGAAAAGTTCCCTGGATACGGGGTTTTCGGGGCGGCGTTTCCGCCCGCGGCGAGGTTGCGGGCCGTCTGATGGCGGAGGGAGTGGGATTCGAACCCACGAGGGCCGTTCAGACCCCACTGATTTTCGAGACCAGCGCCTTAAACCACTCGGCCATCCCTCCGAACGCGTTGAACATGCTACCGAAGTCCGCCCCGCAAGGCAACACGCGCGTTGCCGGCGCGGGCGGTTCTCATTCACGATGGTCTGGCCGAATCACGCGTACCTTCCCCGCGGGAAAAATCCGAAACCGGACAGCCGGCCCGCCCCGTCGCGCTCCGGGATTTTCGTTATGCCCCCCTGCGTGTAAAATTAAGCCCCTATGATCGACAGGTACTTTACTCCCGGGGCCGCGGCATTCATCAGGGAAGAGATAGACAAGGCGTCCGGAAACGAAGTCTTTTTCGTCGCGAAGACGGACGAAGACTCCGGATTGATCCGCGAGGCGCGGGTTCTGGCGCGGGGAAACCGCTCGGCGGTTCCGGCGATTCTGGGAGCTCCCAAGACCGGAGACGTGGTCATACACAATCACCCCTCCGGAAACGTGCAGCCCTCGACCCAGGACGTGAGTCTCGCCTCGGCGTTCGGAAACAGGGGAGTCGGTTTCTACATAGTCGACAGCGCGGTGAGCAAGGTGTACGTGGTGGTCGAGCCCTTCGTTCCGGGAGAAACCGTCGCCGTCGACCCCGAAACCGCGAGAGAATATCTCCGTCCCGGGGGAGCGGTGGCCGAGGTCATGGGCGAGAAATACGAGTGCCGGGACGAGCAGCTCCAGGTTCTCTCCAACGTGGTCGAGGCGTTTAACGACGAGCGCATCTCGATGATAGAAGCGGGCACCGGAACGGGAAAGACGCTTTCCTACCTCGTGCCTTCCGTACTGTGGTTTCTCGAAAACGGCGAAAGGGTCGTGATCTCCACAAACACCATCAATCTCCAGGAGCAGCTCATAAACAAGGATCTCCCGCTTCTTCGGGACGTGTTTCCAAAGAAGTTCGACTACGCGCTCGTGAAGGGCATGAGAAACTATTTCTGCGTTCTCCGCGGAAACGCCGTGCGCGAGGATCTTTTCACTTCCCTCGAAGAGGAAGACGACGGGGGAATGGGAGCCATACTGAAGTGGGCGGAGGCAACCAGGGACGGTTCCCTCTCCGACCTCGGGTTCACGCCCCGGGACGAGGACTGGGAGCGGGTATCGGCCGAAAGCGAGAGCTGCCCAGGGGGCAGGTGTCCGCATTATTCGGAGTGCTTTTTCTACAAGTCGCGCAGGGAGCTTGCAAACGCCGCCGTAATCGTTTCCAACCACCACGTGCTGTTCTCCGACATGGCCATAAAGGGGGCGAGCGGAACCGACTCCAGCTTCGGGATCATTCCCCCCTACACCAAGGTCGTTTTCGACGAGGCGCACAACATCGCCGAAGCCGCCACGTCCCATTTCAGCGCGAAGTTCAGCAAGCACGGCCTGCTCAAGACCCTGGGCAGGCTTCTCTCGAAGAAGAAAAAAGGCGCTTCCGCCGGGCTTGTAAGCTACATCTCGCGCCTTGCCGAGGGGGAGAAAAACTCCGTTCTCAAGGCGATTTTCGAGGGAGCCGCGGGCGCGTTTCTCTCGCTCGCCGAGGAAGCGGAGCGAAAGGGCCGCGACGCTTTCGACTCTCTCTACGCGTTCGGAAAGGAGGTCTGCGGCGAGGAGAAGTCCGTGAGCGTGAGGCTCACCGAGGGCGTTTCGGGAAACCGGAAGTGGACCGGCATAGAGAAAAAGTTCAGGGCGCTCGACTCCTCCCTCGCGGCTCTTCGAAGGGAGATAACGCATTTCGTGAAAGTCGTCGAAGGGGCTACCCAGGGAGATTCCCACATAAAGATCACGGCGGAGATGGGAGGCATCGCCGCCAGGCTCGCGGCGTACTGCGAGGTCGCGGGCAGGTTCTTCGGCAAGGGGGAGGAAAGCCACGTCAGGTGGTTCGAGGGGAGCCGGAGAAGGCAGGCGGTGTTCTGCTCCGTCAACCTCACTCCCCTGGACGTTTCTCCCGAACTCGAAGAAAAGCTCTACTCGAAGACAAAGACCGTCGTCATGACTTCCGCGTCGCTCACCGTGGACAGGAACTTCGACTTTCAGAAAAAAAGCGTGGGGCTCTCCGAAAACGAGAGGTTCAGGGGGCTTGTGGTGAAATCGCCGTTCGACTACAAGCGCCAGTCGCTGCTTCTGGTTCCCACGGACATGCCGGGGCCCGGGCGGGAGGATTACGCCGGGTCGGTGGCCGACATTCTCTTCGCCGCCTTCTCCGTCACGAACGGAAACGCGCTTGTGCTTTTCACCTCCTATTCGTCGCTAAACTCCGTCTACGAAAAAGTGGCGGCCGCTTTCGAAAAGACCGAGTTTTCGCCGATCACCCTTCTCAGGCAGGGAGACATGCCGAGAAGCGCCCTGCTGGAGAGGTTCAAGAAGATCGGAAACTGCGTTCTTTTCGCCACCGACAGCTTCTGGGAGGGAGTGGACGTTCCGGGTGATTCCCTGAGGCTCGTGGTCATATGCAGGCTTCCCTTCAAGGTGCCGAGCGACCCGATCACCGAGGCCAGGATCGAGCACATGAAAAAACACGACGTCGATTCGTTCCAGGAATACATGCTCCCCCTGGCCGTTTTGAAGTTCAAGCAGGGGTTCGGAAGGCTCATACGCTCCAAGACCGACAAGGGAGTCGTAATGGTTCTCGACAACCGCGTCGTGACGAAGTCCTACGGGAGGTTCTTCATAAATTCCGTTTCCGAAAGCGGTTTTTACTGCGGAAGCACGGACGAGGTTCTCGGCCGCCTCGCGGGTTTTTTCGACGGCTAGGCGGCGCGCGGAACGGAGCGGCCGGATGGAAAAAGCGGACAGAGGCGCCGCGGAGCGCGAAGCCCGGGCCGACGCCGTCCTGCGCAGGCTCGGCCGCTCGAAGTTCCGTTCGGGATTCGCTCTCGGGGCGGACGACCGCGGCTACCTGGCGCGCAAGGGGCTCGAGACGGTTCTTTCGCACGGAAGGGATTTCGTCGGCCGGAGGCTCGCTCCCGCCGACCCTCCCAACGACGGGCGGCAGACTCCGTGGAGGGGGCACCCGGTGTTCGTGGCGCAGCACGCGACGGCCACGTGCTGTCGGGGCTGCCTTTCGAAGTGGCACGGCATTCCGAAAAAAAGAAAGCTCACGGAAGAGGAGATCGACTACGTCCTGGCGCTGATCGGCAGGTGGCTTTCCGGGCGGACGGGCGCCTGATGCGTTCCGGGAATTTTTCGGAATTTCCGCCCTCGGGTATCATAACCGTACCCACGGGGGTTCTTTCGCTTATGGAACCGCGGAAAACGAAAGAAACGGCGGATACTCTTCCAAAGGTCGTCAGGGAGGAGATCGACGAATTCGAGCGGCAGATTTCCGCCTACCGGGCCGGAGAGATAGACGAAATTAGATTCCGCGCCCTGAGGCTTCATCTCGGAGTCTACACGCAGCGCCAGCGGGGCTTCTGCATGCAGAGGGTGAAGATCCCCTACGGGGCCCTCACCTCCCGGCAGCTGAGGTCGCTCGCGGAAATCTCGGACGGGTACTCCGACGGGGCCTTTCACGTCACGACGCGCCAGAACGCCCAGCTCTACTACGTCGGGCTCGAGAGGGTTCCCGACCTCATGAGGGAGCTTGCCGTCGCGGGAATCACGACCCGCGAGGCCTGCGGAAACACGGTGAGAAACATAGTCGCCACCCCCCTGACGGGCGTTTCGCTTACCGAGACCTTCGACGTGGCTCCCTACGCCGAGGCGTTTAAGAACTTCATGCTGAGAAACACCATATGCCAGAACATAGGAAGGAAGTTCAACGTCTGCTTCGAGAGCGACCAGGACGTGGACAACGCGGGGATACGGGTCTGCGACCTCGGCTTTCGGGCCCGGGTGAAGGAGGGCCGCCGCGGCTTTCAGGTCTACGTGGGAGGCGGACTCGGAGCTTCCCCCGCGCTCGGACATCTGTGGACGGAATTTCTGCCCGTCGAGGAGCTTCTGCCCTTCGCGGCTTCGGTGATCAGGATTTTCGACAGGTACGGGGAGAGGAAGATATGGATGAAGGCGAGGATGAAGTTTCTTGTCCGAAAGCTCGGCTTCGAGAAGTTCAGGGAGACGGTGGAGCGGGAGAGGGCGTGCCTCGACGTGGACCCTTCGTGGAACGACTACCTCGCGGAAATAGGCACGGAGCACGAAAGCCCCCCGGACAGGGAATACGACTTTCCCGAGGCTCCGGGCTGGGTGGCCGACGACGCGGGCTTTTCGGAATGGATGGCTGAAAACGTCTTTCCCGCGGGCGCGGAGGGATACTCCGTGGCGAACGTGAGAGTGGTCAGGGGAGACATTTCCTCCGACTCGGCCAGACATATCGCGGACATGGCCGACGCGTTCGCCGACGGCCGCGTGCGTTTCACCAACCAGCAGAACATAGCGCTCAGATGGGTTCCCGACCGCGCGCTCGGGTCCCTTTACGCCGAGCTTCGCAGCGCCGGCCTTTGCGCCCCGGGCGCCGGCGCCCTCGAGGACGTGACGGTGTGCGCCGGCGCCGACGCCTGCCGTCTCGGCATAACTTCGGCCAAGGGGCTCTCGGAGAAGCTCGACGAGATGATGGCAAACGGCCTCGGGAAATACAGAAAAACCCTCGCAGATCTGAGAATAAAGATTTCGGGCTGTCCCAACTCCTGCGCGCATCACGCCGCGGCCAGCATAGGATTTCACGGGGCGTCCTTAACCAGGGACGGAAGAACCGTTCCGGCGAAGATGCTCTTTGTGGGCGGAGGGCTTTACGGCGACGACACTCGGCTCGGGATTCCGGTGGCCAAGATTCCCGCGAAAAGCGCCCCGGGGGTAGTGCGGAGACTGCTCGAGATATACGAGAGCGAAAAGGAGGACGGGGAGCATTTCGACCTCACGATGAAGCGTCTCGGAGCGAAGCGCGTAAGGGAAGAGCTGTCGGAGTTCCGGCGTGTTCCGTCCTACGAGGAGAATCCGGACTTCTACAGGGACTGGGGTCATGAAGGCGAGGAGTTCTCCATAGCGGAGCACGCGGCGTTGGGCAAGGGTCCGGGGTCCGGGGCGGAGGAGAAGATTCCGCGGTTCTCCGACGCGGAGAGGCGTTTCGAGCAGGCGCGCGCGCTGTTTCACCACGGCGACTACGAGGCGTGCGCTAGCGAGCTTTACCTCGCGTGCTCCGAAAGCGCGCGCGTTCCCCTGCACTTCAAGTTCGTCGATCCCTTCACGCCCGAGCAGGCCGTCTGGGAGTTCGAAAACGTGATAGTCAGGGCGGGAGATGCCGAGGAGAAATGGCTAGACGTCTCGCGAAGACTCATGGAATACAGGGACGGGGAATTCTCGAAGTCGAGGGCGGCCGAGTTTCTGGAGATGGCCGAGGAATTTCACTCGGCCTGCCGGAAGATCGACGAGAGGCTTCCGCACCAGATGCCGGAAGTACCGCTTCGGGAATTCAGCTGATTTTCCCAAAATTCCCTCTTTATGTTACAATCCAATATTTTGGGTAAGTTCTGCGATATGGATTCGGAGGAAATGAAGGAGAACCTAAACGGTCTGCCGAAGCTCGTGAGAGACGAACTCGACGAGTTCGAGGGACAGATATCCGACTACAGGGCGGGTAAAACGGGCGAGGTGAAGTTCCAGAAGATAAGGCTTCAGCTCGGAGTCTACGCCCAGCGTCAGGACGGGGTCCAGATGCAGAGGATAAAGATTCCCTACGGGGCTCTCACCTCGCGGCAGCTGAGGACGCTCGCCGACGTTTCGGACAAGTACGCCAACGGTTTCTTTCACCTCACCACTCGCCAGGACGTACAGCTCTACTACCTTGAGCTTGAAAGGGTTCCCGACATGATGAGGGAGCTTGCGTCGGCGGGAATCACGACCCGGGAAGCCTGTGGCAACACGGTGAGGAACGTCACCGCGTCTCCCGTGACCGGCGCCTCTCCGACGGAGACCTTCGACGTGACTCCCTACGCCGAGGCGTTCAAGAACTTCATGCTGAGAAATCCCATATGCCAGAACATGGGAAGGAAGTTCAAGGTCTGCTTCGAGAGCGACCGGGACGTGGACAACGCGGGAATACGGATTCACGACCTGGGCTTCCGGGCCCGGGTGAGCGACGGGCGCCGCGGCTTTCAGGTCTACGTGGGAGGCGGACTCGGAGCCTCTCCCTCGCTCGGACATCTGTGGACGGAGTTTCTGCCCGTGGAGGAACTTCTGCCTTTTTCGGCTTCCGTCATCAGGGTTTTCGACAGGTACGGGGAGAGAAAGGTGAGGATGAAGGCGAGGATGAAGTTTCTTATCCGAAAGCTCGGTTTCGAAAAGTTCAGGGAACTTGTGGAGGAAGAGAGAAATTCGCTCGAGACGGATCCTTCCTGGAACGACTATCTCTCCGGCGTGACCCGCGAGCACGAGAGTCCCCCGGACAGGGAATACGACTTTCCCGAGGCGCCGGAGTGGGTGAGCGGGGACCCCGGTTTCTCGGAGTGGAAGGACAAAAACGTCGCCCCGGCGGGCGAGGCGGGGTACTGCATAGTCGACGTGAGAGTGCTGCTGGGAGATGTCTCCTCGGAAGCGGCGAGGCGGCTCGCCGACGTGGCCGACGCCTTCGCCGACGGCTCGGCGCGGGTTACGATACAGCAGAATTTCGTGATCAGGTGGGTTCCCGACGAAGCGCTTCCGTCCCTCTACGCCGCGCTTCGGGAAGCGGATCTTTCCTCCCCGGGCGCAAACACCCTGGAGGACATAACCGCCTGCCCGGGCGCCGACACCTGCCGTCTCGGCATAACTTCGGCCAAGGGACTCGCCACCAGGCTCACCTCGATGATGGACAACGGGCTTGGAAAGTACAGGAAAACCCTGGGGGAACTGAGGATAAAGATTTCGGGCTGTCCGAATTCCTGCGCCCAGCACGTGGCGGCCAGCATAGGGTTCCAGGGAGCGTCCATAACCAAGGACGGAAGGAGCGTCCCGGCGGAAATGCTTTTTCTCGGCGGCGGGCTCTACGGAGACGACACGAGGCTTGCGCTTCCCGTGACGAAGATTCCCACGAGAAACGCTCCCAAGGTCGTGGAAAGACTGCTCGAGATATACGAGAGCGAAAAGGAGGACGGGGAGCATTTCGACCTCACGATGAAGCGCCTGGGGGCGAAGTACATAAAGGAGGCGGTTTCCGAGTTCAACCGGATTCCGTCCTACGAGGAGGACCCCGACTTCTACAGGGACTGGGGTCACGAGGGCAAGGAGTTCGCCCTTCAGCAGGGAGTCAAGGGGGAGTGCGCGGGGGCGACGACCGGGGAGAAGGTGCCGGTGTTCGCCGACGCCGAGAGACGGCTCGAGCAGGCCCAGGCCCTTTTTCTCCACGGCGACTACGAGGCATGCATAAACGAGCTCTACGTGGCGTGCTCGGACAGTGCCCACGTTCCCCTCTACACCAAGCTCGTCGACCCCTTCACGCCGGAGCAGACGATGTGGGAATTTGAAAACCTGATCGTCAGGGCGGGAGACGCCGAGGAGAAATGGCTCGACGTCTCGCGAAGGTTCGGGGAGTACAGGCAAGGGGAGCCTTCCGCCTCGAAGGCGATAGAGTTTCTAGAGGCGGCCAAGGAATTTCACTCGGCCTGCAGGCGGGTTCAGGAAAGTTTCACGGCGTAGAGAGCCGATATGGAATTTCACAGCACCGCTTGCTTTTGCACATGGAAAAATTATTCATTTCTAATCTCTGATTTTGAGTAGCCTCCGGTTATGTATTTTTTGAGTTCCTGTATCTCGAACTTCTGGCGGGAGATTATGTGGTTTATTATGTCCCCGCTCGTTATCATTCCCAGCAGCTTTCCGTCCTGCATTATGGGGAGGTGCCTTATCTTGTTCTCGGTGATTATGGCCATGCATTTTTCGACCGAGTCGCCGGGAGAGGCGTAGAGCACGTCCTTGCTCATAATCTCTCCCACCTTCATTTCTGCCGACGATTTTCCCTTGAGTATCACCTTTCTCGCGTAGTCGCGTTCGGAAAATATTCCGACCACCCTTTGCCCTTCCATAACCAGGAGCACTCCTATGTTCTTCTCCGCGAGAATCTCAAGCGCCCTGTAGACGGTATCCCCCGGTCCTATGGACCACACCTGGTTTCCCTTCTGTTTGAGGATGTTTCCAACGTTGTCCATGACACACACCTTCTTTTACTATTCCACGATAACAATTATACTACAAATCCGCCCTGTAATACAACGCGGCTTGGCCGCGAAGGCGCCGCGCGGGCGGAAAAGCCGCCGCGGCGTTCGAAACATCTTCCAACGTTTCCCGCATATGCCGGAAAAAACAGAACAGCTTAAAAAGGCCGCGGGCGAAAAAGCGGTCGATTTCATCCGCCCGGGGATGCTTGTCGGACTCGGAACCGGTTCCACGGCCGAGTTCGCCACGGAAGAGCTTGCCAGGCGGATTCGCGACGGCCGTCTTTCGGACGTGACCTGCATTCCCAGTTCTCTCAGGACGGGGAGCTTCGCGGGGAATCTCGGTCTGAAACTGGTTGACCTCGGTGCCGGAAAGAAAGTCGACGTGACCATAGACGGGGCGGACGAAATAGACTCCGGCTTTAACCTGATAAAGGGCGGCGGCGGGGCGCTTCTCAGGGAAAAAGTGCTCGCCCAGAACAGCGGGAGAAACATTGTAGTCGCCGACGAGTCCAAGCTGTCGAGGAGGCTCGGCGGACGTTTCGCCGTTCCGGTAGAGGTGGTAGGGTTCGCCCTCGAGGCGGAAAGAGCCTATCTCGAAAGCCTGGGCGGAGAGGCTGCGGTTCGCCTCGCCGAAAACGGTGCTCCCTTTCTTACCGACCAGGGCAACCTTATAATCGACTGGCGTTTCGGAGAGATGGAAGATCCTTCTTACTTCGCCGACCGCCTTTCGGCCCGGGCGGGTATGGTGGAGCACGGTCTTTTCATAGGTACTGCTACCGACCTTGTGATAAGTTTTCAGGAAGGAGTAAAGCACCTCTCTGCGGGTGAAACGGCAAAAACAATGAGGCTTTTTGAATTTTCTGATTCTTGACAATTTGATTGGTAAATCATATTTTGTATGTACAACGGGTCTTGAAGATGATTTAGCGGTGTTTGTTCAAGACAGCAGGGAGGGAGAGTAGTGATTGAAGCTGTTCACATAAAAGAAGTGGAGCATGACCTTGTGGCGATTGATTCTCTCAGGGTGCTGGTTGACGGCAACGATTCTGAGGGATGGATGGCTCAGGGTCTTGAAATAGATTATTTTGTTTGCGCCAAGACCGAGAAGTCGGTGAAAGAAAACTTTGTCAAAGGATTGGTAAAGACAATAGCGATTTACCTTGAAGAAGATGAAAGTATAAGCAATCTTCTTAAGCCAGCTCCAAAAGAAGTCTGGCAGGAGTTTTGTCAGGCCATGTCAGAAGAGCAGAAATCCGTTTCCGTTTGAGCAGAAATCCGTTGATTTTGTCCCGGCGGAACGTTTGTTTTTCAACCAAATAGCTTTTCTTAGCTCCAGAAATGAAAACTCAAGGAACCTGATTTAACAACGGCAATCATTTCCAATGGTTCAAAGCAGGATTAATATCCAAGACATTGCCAAAGTATTAGAATATCATGGCATTGACGTATTATGCGAAGAAGATGAGATTACTGTTTGGAAAGAAGACATAAAAAGGACTTTTCCTATAGAAGGTGGGTTTATAACTAAAAAGTTTGTTCATAGAATAGCGCAGAAATTTGGAATAGAAATTCGTTACTTTTTCCACCCAGACGAGCTCACCAGTCCTAAAAACTGATACGAAATAGTAAAAAATTGCCAATCTCGCTATTTTCCCGCTTCTGCATTACGATGAAAGAGAAATTCAGGCAAAAAGTCGCGCGATCTTGCGGATGCTCGAGCCGACATCGGACGAAACGCGGATGCAGACGACCGTTCTTCTCTTTTCGTCAAGCGACCTGAAATCGCCCGTCGCCTGGGCGGTTTTCAGTATTCCGAACGAAAGCCCCGACTCCTCCGAACCGATGTCGTCGGGTATGGAGACATCACTTGGGTTGTCGCTCACTATCTGAATGAAAAGCCCGTCTCCCGAGTCTCCCTTGTGAAGCTGCCCGGTCGAATGAAGGAACCTGGGACCGAACCCCAAGGTAACGGGCACGCGTGAGATTTTCCCCAGCGTCTCCCGCAGGGAAAGAAGTTCCCTTGAGTTCTCCTCGCCGGGGTCTGCATAGGCTTGGATGGAGATGTAGCCTTCGTCTTTCAGGGAGACAAGATCTTTGAGCTCCTCGGGGGATTCTATGTTTCCGTTGCTCGAAAAAACGAGGCCGTCGCCGGAAAAGTCCCCCGAGGGAGATTCCAGTTCGCCTTTTTCGAGATAGTTTTCCAGAAATTTTCTCGCGAAAACCTTGGCCGATTCCACGTCCGGCTGGTTGAAGGGGTTTATTCCCATGATGCTTCCGGCGAGGGCGACGGCGAACTCGAACCTGAAAAACTCGGCGCCGATTTCGTGCGGGTCGTCAAGCGTTATCTCCGCGAAGGGAATCCCCGCGTCGCGAAGGCCCGCGGTGGCGCTCTCGAAAGCCTCGTCTCCTTTCTCGCGGAAAAGCGCGAACATCCTGTCTTCCGAGGGCCGCGCGGGGTCGAAGTCCCCCTCGTCGAGCACCGGCAGGATTCCGGTTCCGTCCTTGCCGGTGCTTTCGGCCACCATCTGCTCGGCCCAGCAGCCGAAAGAAAAAAGCCTCTCGGAAAAAACGAAGCAGAGCTTGTCCCTGCCCTCCCGGGCGAGCGTTCCGAGAAGCGTCCCCAATCGTACGCACGGGTTTTCGCCGTACTTTCCTTCCTTGGCGTTTCTTACGCCCAGAAGCTCGCCCCGTGCGGATTCGAGAATCTTTCTTACGTCGACTCCGGCAAGCGACGCGGGCACGAGACCGAAGTAGGAAAGTACGCTGAACCGCCCGCCGATGTCCGGATCGTTGAGAAACACCTTGCCGAAACCGTGCTCGCGGGCCGTCTTCTCAAGCCCGGAACCCGGGTCGGTGACGCAGACGAAGTTTTCCCCCGGATTCTGTTTTTCCCGCAGAAGCTCGCCGTAGAAGTACTTCATCAGGGAAACGGTTTCCACCGTGGAGCCGGACTTCGAGGAAACGACGAAAAGCGTTTTCGAGATGTCGGTTTCCTTTCTCGTCTTCAGTATGAAATCGGGGTCGGTCGTGTCGAGAAGACCGAGCCGAAGCGAGCCTTCGGGAGCCTCGAACGTGCTTGCGAACACTTCGCAGGAGAGGCTAGAGCCGCCCATCCCGAGCACCAGGACGTCGGTGAACCCCTTTTTTCTTACGGATTCGGAAAATTCCTCGATTTCGTCCACGGCCCCGAGCATCCGCTCCGGGGCGTTTACCCACCCGAGCCTGTTCGAGATTTCCGCGGGGTCGTCCCCCCAGAGGGTGTGGTCGGAAGAGAGAAACCTTTCGATAAAACGGTTTTTTTCGAGATTCGAAAGCTCCGATTCTACCGCGCCCAGATGCTCTCCCGCGTATTCGGAATATCTATCCGATTCGAAATCATAGCTGCGTTCGGTGGACATTTAACTCTGCTTGCCGAGAAGCGAAAGGCATTCCCCGAGGATGTTCCCGGCGTTGAAGCCGAAGTTGTTCATGACGTCGCCGCAGGGAGCGGATTCTCCGAACCGGTCTATTCCGTAGGCCCCGGCCGTCGCCCCCGTCCCCGTGAACCTCTCCCATCCGAACGTCGTCGCCGCCTCGACGCTCAGTCTCGTCGCCAGGGAAGGCGGAAGCACTTCGTCCCTGTATTCCCGCGGCTGTCTTTCGAAAAGCTCCCAGCAGGGAAGGCTCACCACCCGCGAACCTATTCCCTTCTCGAGCAGCTTTTCGTGCGCTTCAAGGCACAGGTGAACCTCCGAACCCGTCGATATCATCGCTATTTCGGGGCTCCCGTCGGAACCGGCGATCACGTAGCCGCCCCGAAGGGCGCCTTCGGCCGCACCGTAGCGGTCCCTGTCTATCACGGGAACGTTCTGTCTCGTCAGGACAAAGGCGGCGGGACGGTCGGAAAGCTCCATGACGTGTCTCCACAGAACCGAAAGCTCGTTCGCGTCGCAGGGGCGGATCACGTCTATGTTCGGAGTCATCCTGAGAGACGCTAGGTGTTCTATCGGCTGGTGGGTGGGTCCGTCCTCTCCCACTCCTATGCTGTCGTGGGTGAAGATGTAGACGACCGGAAGCCCCATGAGCGCCGCGAGCCTGATCGAGGGTTTCATGTAGTCGGCGAAGACGAAGTAGGTCGAGGCGTAGGGCCGGAGTCCGCCGAGACACATGCCGCTGGCTATGGCGGCCATGGAGTGCTCCCTTATGCCGAAGTGAAAGTTCCGCCCCTCCCTGTCGTTTCGGGAAAAGCTCGTGGCGTCCGAAAGATAGGTCTTGGTCGAGGATCCGACGTCGGCCGCTCCCCCTAGGAACCACGGCATGTTTTTCCCTATGGCGTTTATGACGGCCGAGTTCGCCGAGCGGGTCGCGACGGGCTTTGCGGGATAGGGAAAATCGGGAATGTCGCGGTCCCACCCTTCGGGAAGCCGCTTCCCGGCGACCGCCTCGAACTCGCGGGCGAGCTCCGGGTACTCCTTCGAGTAGCTCTCGAAAGTCCTTTTCCACTCGGCTTCCGCCTCCTTTCCCCGCCTCACGGCCTCCGCCCTGTAGGAAAGAACTTCTTCGGGAACGTAAAAGGCGTCTTCGGCCGTCCATCCGTAGAATTCCTTGGCGAGCCTGACCTCGTCCTCTCCGAGCGGCGCGCCGTGGGCTTCGCACGTGTCCTGCTTGTTGGGGCTTCCGTAGGCTATGTGGCTTTCCAGTATGACGAGCGAGGGCCTTTCGGTCTCGTCTCCGGCGCAGCGAAGGGCCTTTTCCATCGCCGGAAGATCGTTCGCGTCGGAAACCCTCTCAACGTGCCATCCGCTGCCCCTGAACCGAAGCTCGGTGTTCTCCGAGTAGGCAAGCTCCGTGCTTCCCTCGATCGTTATGCGGTTGCTGTCGTATATCCACGTGAGGTTTCCGAGCCCCAGGTGTCCCGCGATCGAGGCGGCCTCGGAGGAAATGCCCTCCATCATGTCGCCGTCGCTGCAGATCGCGTACACCCCGTAATCCGCCACGTCGTGGCCGGGGCGGTTGTAGCGCGCGGAAATCCACTTGCCCGCGACCGCCATTCCAACGGAATTCGCCACGCCCTGGCCCAGGGGCCCGGTCGTGGTCTCCACCCCGGGGGTGATTCCGAACTCGGGGTGTCCGGGACAGCGGCTGTGGAGGGTGCGAAAACCCTTCATGTCGTCTATGGAGACGTCGTAGCCGTTTACGTAAAGGGTGGCGTACAGAAGCATGGAGGCGTGTCCCGCGGAGAGAACGAAGCGGTCGCGGTTGGGCCAGCCGGGGTTTTGCGGGTTGTGCCTCATGAACCTGTCGAATAGCAGAAACGCCGCGGGGGCCAGGGCCATCGGGGTTCCGGGGTGTCCGGAGCGGGCTTTTTCCACCGCGTCCATCGCCAGCGTTCTTATGCAGTTGATTACGAGATTCTCCAAATTCTCGTCCCCGGAGAAACAGAGGCGTTTCGCCTCCGAAGGTTCCTTGATCGCGCGCCCCGTGCTCATATAAAAAACAACAGCCGCGATTCGGTCGATCGGGGCTGCCTGGAAATTTACTTATATTAAACAATGGGAATAATATATCAACCCGCCGGGAGGGTGAAACCGTTGGGACCGCCGGAGGGATTTTCCTCGCGGCGCGGGCGGACTCAGCGGATGTCCAGTGGACGCGGCGCGGCCCGGGCGGGACGGGTGATTGCCGATCGCAAACGAACGGAAAGTGGCGTTTGAGATGTATGAAGGTCAGAGGATTCGCACGACCAGGGTCTATCTTGTCCGAAGAGGCCGGAAACAGATTGACGCCGCGATAAGCAGAAGCAAGCGCGGCGGAGGCTCCTATCCCGAAGGTTATTTCAGGGGTGATGCGATAGAGCTCGACACGGTTTCCATGGCAAAGGGGCCCGGCGTCGTGCGAAAGGGAGGTCTGGGAATTTTTTCGATAAGGCAGGTTCATGGCGGCGGCGATGTGCTGGAAGCGATAAGGAAAAAGCTTTCGGGTCCTGACCCTGCCGTTTTCGAAGACCGCGACTATCAAGAAATTCTGACCAGGCTTTTCGACCTGAAGAAAAAAGCCGCGACTTTACCCGAACTTGCCGGCGTACGCGTTCCCATGGTCGAGACGCTCGACGCGCTTCTTGAAGAGCACGGAGAGGAAAACGAGACGCTGGTGGCGAGGAGAGTCGTGCGGAAATATCCGGACGATCCCTCCTTGATGGAAATGGTGTTGCGCAACCACGCGATAACCGAGTTCGGGCTGTACCGCGACAGGATAAAAAGAAATCGCAACTACAGGGGTCCCCTGATTCTGAACTGACATGAGAAAAGCGGCTTTGGTCACGGGAGGCGCCGCCAGAATAGGAAAGGCCCTCTGCCTAAGTCTGGCCGAAAAGGGCTACGACGTCGCCCTTCATTACAATTCTTCGGAAAAAGAGGCCGTCGAGACCGGAGAGGAGATTGTCGCCTCCGGCGCGCGGTGCGAGGTGTTCGGGTGCGATCTTTCCTCGGCCGAAAGCGCGAGGGAGCTGGTTCCCCGGGCGATGGAGGCGTTTCCGGGTCTCCGCGTTCTGGTAAACAGCGCCTCGGTTTTCGAGGACGTCGCTTTCCGCGACGTCACGCCCGAGTTTCTGGAAGCCGACATGGCGGTGAACTTCAGGGCGCCTTTTTTTCTCTCCCAGTCCTTTTCCGAGGAGGCTTCCGGGGGACTCATAGTCAATTTCCTCGACACAAGGGTGAAAAAGAACCCCGTTCAGCACTTCGCCTACAACCTCAGCAAGAAATGCCTCTACCACCTCACGAAGATGCTCGCCCGGGAACTCGCCCCCGAGTTTCGGGTAAACGCCGTGTGCCCCGGGGTGATTCTTCCGCCCGAGGGAGAGGGGGAGGAATACCTGGAGAAGATGACGCGGAGGGTTCCGATGAAGCGCCCGGGCTCGGTTTCTGATATAATCAACGCCTTTGACTATCTTCTTGAAAACGACTACGTGACCGGGGAGTGTCTCCTGGTCGACGGGGGAAAGAGTCTCGTCTGATGATAATAAGAATAGAGAACCTCAGGCTAAGAACGATAGTCGGAATCTACGACTGGGAGAAAAAGCGGAGGCAGGACCTCGTGATAAACGTGGAGATTCACTTCGACGGCGGGACGGCCGGCGTCTCCGACTCCATAGACGACACGGTGGACTACAAGGCGATAAACAAGAGGATCGTAAGCTTCGTAGAGAAAAACGAATTCAACCTGCTGGAGAGGATCGCCCGGGGAGTTCGCGACATAGTTTTCGAGGATCCCCGGGCGCTCGAGGTTTCGGTCAGGGTCGGCAAGCCCGGGGCGCTTCGCTTCGCCGATTCCGTTTCCGTGACCGAGACCGCGAAGAGGCCCGGGAATTGAACACGGCGATAATAGGGATGGGCTCGAACATAGAGGCCGAAAGGAACGTGGAGGCGGCGCGGGAGATGATTTCCGAAAGACTCGGAGTGCTGGGAACGTCCGAGTTCGTGAGAACCGAACCCGTGGGATTCTCGGAGCAGGACGATTTCCTCAACGGTTCGGTGCTGGTGGAAACCGGCCTGGGCATGGACGAGCTCAGAAGTTTTCTCAAGGAAGTCGAAAGGACTCTGGGGCGGGAATCCCGGGAGAACCGCCACGGTCCCAGGGAAATGGACCTCGACATACTGGTGTGGAACGGAAAGGTGGTCGACCCGGACGTCTACGAGCGGGAATTTCTCAGAAGTTCCATAATACAGCTTTGTCCGGAACTGGAGAGGACGCTTTGAGCGGGAGGAGATTTCCATGGCCGTCGAAAACCTAAACGGGCTCGTCCTGAAAAAAGTGATCCCGAAAGACGACATACAGCGGGCGACTTCCGAGCTCGCGCGCAGGATTTCGGAGGACTACGGGGGAAAGACTCCGGTGCTCGTCTGCGTTCTCAGAAGCGCCCGTCCGCTTTTCGAGGAGATTGTCCGCAAAGTGACGGTTTCCGTGGAGGAGCGTTTCATAGAGTGCTCGAGCTACGGGGGAGGAACCCGCCCGGGGCGCGTCCGGCTGGTGCGGGACGTCGAATGCTCCCTGGAGGACAGGGACGTGGTGATAGTGGACGACATAGTGGACACCTCGGAGACGGCGAGATTCCTCGTCGGCCACCTGGGAGCGAAAAACCCGCGTTCGCTCATGTTCTGCGCTCTCATAGACAAGACGAGGGAGGGCGAACGGCACTTCTGCCCCGACTACTCGTGTTTCAGGGTGGACGAAGACGAGGGATTTCTCGTGGGCTACGGCATGGACTACATGGACAGGGGAAGGAAGCTTCCCGACATATACGCGTTTGTGGGGGAGCCGCCGACCGACCCCGCCCGCGTGGCGGGTCTCGGGGAATAGGATGGCGAAGACGGGAACGAAAGCTCCGCGATGGGACCTCGGGGATCTCTACGACGGGATTTCTGACCCCGGGCTCGAGAGGGACATGAAGAACACGTCTTCCCGCGCCGCGCGGTTCGAGAGGAAGTACCGCGGGAAGATAAAGTCTCCCTCGCTTACGCCGCGGGAGCTTCTCGAAGCGGTGAGGGAGCTTGAGTCGATCTCCGAGCGCATAGGGAAGATGCTTTCTTTCGCGCACCTGCTTTTCGCCGCCGACACCCGCTCGCCCGAAACGGGAGCCTTTCGGGCTTCGGCGCAGGAAAAGGCCACGGAGTTTCAGCGCAGGCTCATTTTCTTCTACGTGGAATGGGTCTCGGTTCCGCAAAAAAGGGCGAAGAAGCTTCTGGACCACCCGGCGCTTTCCCGGTACGCGCATTTTCTTCGCCAGGAAAGACAGTACAGGAACCACACGCTCACGGAAGCCGAAGAAAAGATACTGCAGGAAAAGTCCAACACGGGACGCAGGGCGTTCTCAAGGCTTTTCGACGAGACCGTGAACAACATAGAGTTTCGGGTGAGGACGGACGGAAAGACCGAAAAGCTCTCGCAGTCAAGGACCCTGGCCCTTCTCTACGACCCCGACAGGGGGAAGAGAAAGGCGGCCGCCCGCGGTCTCACCAGAGGGCTTGTCGAGAATTCCAGGGTGCTCGCCTACGTTTTCAACACGCTCGTGAACGACCACTCGATAGACGACAGGCTTCGCTCCTATGAGAATCCCATGTCGTCGAGACACCTGGACAACGAGATTCCGCACGAAACGGTGGAGACCCTTCTCGAGGCGTGCGAGCGCAACTTCGAGACCGCGAGGCGCTACTACCGCCTCAAGAGAAAGCTTCTCGGATACCGGAGGTTCCGCGACTACGACCGCTACGCTCCTCTGGGGGGAAAAAGGGGAAACGTGTCCTGGAGCCGGGCAAGAGAAATCGTTCTGGACTCCTTCGGGGAGTTTTCGCCCAGGATGAGGAAAACCGCCTCCATGTTTTTCGAGAGAAACTGGATAGACGCCGAGCTTCGGGACGGAAAGAGGGGAGGGGCGTTCAGCCACGGAACCGTGCCCGGCGCGCATCCCTACATTCTGATGAACTACACCGGAAAGCCGAGGGACGTGATGGTGCTCGCCCACGAGCTCGGCCACGGGGTGCACCAGTATCTTTCGAGAGGGAAGGGGTACTTCCAGGCCCACACGCCTCTTACGACCGCCGAGACCGCGAGCGTCTTCGCCGAGATGCTGGTGTTTCACAGGCTGAAGGACTCGGAGAGAAACAGGCGCAGGCGGCTCGTTCTGGTCGCCGAAAAAGTGGAAGACATACTGGCCACGGTCTTCAGGCAGGCCGTGCTCACGAGGTTCGAGCAGAGCCTGCACCGCGAGAGAAGGGAAAAAGGGGAGCTTTCGACCGGGACGATAAACGCTCTCTGGACCGGGGCCAACCGCGACATGTTCGCCGACTCCGTAGAACTCACCGACGACTACGCCTGGTGGTGGCTCTACATACCGCATTTCATACACTCCCCTTTCTACTGCTACGCCTACTCGTTCGGAGAGCTGCTCGTGCTCGCCCTGTACGGGATATACGTGGAGCGGGGAAAATCCTTCGTTCCGGACTATCTCTCCCTTCTCTCCTCTGGGGGAAGCGAACCGCCGGAAAAGCTGGTCTCGAGGGTCGGGGTGGACATAAACGACCCCGGGTTCTGGCAGTCGGGACTCGACATGATAGCGGCCATGGTGGACGAGGTGGAGGAACTCGCGGCCGCGCTCTAGGCGTTGCCCCCGCGGCGGGTCTTTTCGTAGCCGCTCACCATCTTGCTCACCCCCGAGTAGTGAACGGAAACGGCCTCGGATATTTCCCGAAGAGTGTAGTTTCCCGTGAGATAGGTTCTGGCCACTGCTTCTTCCGTTCCCGCCCCTTTCTTCCTGAAGGAGTCGAGGACGCTTTTTACGGGTCTTGCGAGCTGGGTCCTCGGAATTTCCGCCCCGGCGCCGCGCGCCTCGACTTTCTCCTGGACGCTTTCTATGAACCGCTCGTCTCCCAGGTATATCTGCTTTTGCGTTTCCCCCAGAACGTCCCGGGGGTAGTTTTCCCGAAGAAACCCGTCGAACCTGGTTATGTCGGAAGAAAAGCCGTCTTCGAACCACCCGAGGTCCATGTACCCGGGCGCGGATTCCTTTCCGTACACGTACCGGCAGCTGCTCCACTTGAACTGCTTGGGGTGTCTGACGAAGCCCGCGCGGAGCGGAACGGCGAAGACGTGTCCTATGAGCGGCAGAAGGTACTTTTCTCTCTGCACCACGACGGACCTGTACCTTCCCCCGAAAACGTGACCGGCCGTTCCCTGCCTCCTGTTGGAGTGCTGTGTGAATACGCCGTTTAGCTGTCTCATGGCTTTCGACAGGTTGGGTCGCGGGGTTTCCACGACGAGGTGGTAGCGGTCGGACACGAGGCAGTAGCAAAGGCACTTCCATCCGAAGCGCTCGCACACCCTGCCGAGTATTTCCGTCCACGCCTCCCCGTCTTCCGAATCCCGAAAGACTTTCTCTCCCCTGTTTCCGGCCGAGGACAGGTAGTAGACTGCCCCCGCGTATTCCACCCGAAGCGGTCTCGCCATGGACGGCATTATAAAGGAAAGAAAAACTCAAATCAAGACCTGACCCCGAACCCGCGCTTATCCCGCGGGTGAGAGAGCCTTCATGGAGAACGTCACCTGCTCTCTGGTGGCCTTGTAGGGAAACATGAGTACGGGAACATCGGCGCAGGAGGCGAATTCCCCGAGCTTTTTCCTTCCCGCTTCGACGGATCCGGTCGCGCAGACGAGGTCCAGAAGCTCGTCGCTTATGCTTTTCACGGCCGCCTTCCTGTTTTCTTTCCAGAGGCTTTTGGCCCTCTCGGCCTCCTCGGCGTATCCGTATCCCGAAACGAGCCTCCGGTAGTAGTCTCCCATGGAGCATACGTAGTAGGCGACGAATTCCCTCACCATTTCCCTCGATTCGTCGGGGTTGTCGGAAACGAGCGCGGGGAAAAAGGGAGTTACGCTTACATCTCTTCCGTTCGACCCGAGAATTTTCTTGCGCTCGTTTATGAAGTCCGCGGGACAGAGGTAGGGAATCCAGCCGTCGGCTATCCGGGACGTGAGCTCGATGTTCTTCGGACCCACCGAGGCGATGTGGATGGGAATGTCGCTTCTCCCTGGCCTGAAAAGGAGCCTGAAGTTCGCGAGACTGAATATCTCGCCCCGGTAGTCGACCCTTTCTCCGCCGAGCGCCATCCTTATTATCTCCACGCACTCCCTGGTCCGCAGAAGGGGCTTTTCGAATTTCGCCCCGTGCCAGAGCTCGTTGACCTGGGCCGTGCTTATCCCCAGGCCGAGAATCAGTCTTCCCTCCGAGTACTCGTCTACGGTGGCCGCGGTCTGGGCGATCAGCGCCGGGCTTCTGCTGTAGACCGAGATTATCCCGGTCGCGAGCCTTATCCTTTCCGTGGTCGCCGCCATCCACGATATGAGGGAGAACGCGTCGCGCCCCCACATCTCGGGAACCCATATGGAGTCGTAGCCGAGGTCCTCGGCCATCCGGGAAAAATACAGAAGATCGTCTTTTTTCACGTCCGACCAGTAGGGCAGGACGATTCCGGTTCGAGTCATTGCGTCTTTCGCTTGCGTGGTTCGGTTCGGGTTCATTCTACTTGAGTTTGCCGGCGGTGAGAAGGCGGAAGCTCCCGCGGCCGGGTCGAAAAACCGTTTTAACGTTCGCCCGATAGGCGGTTAAACTGCTTGGAAGAGGTTCGGGGTTCCGTTTCGTCCGAAAAACACGCGGTTCCCGAACCCCGGAGTCGGAAGATGCGCGTTTTGCCGGAAAGAATGCAGTCCAGGCTTTACAGGGACCACCTGATTCCCGAAGAGACCAGGGAGATCAGGCGGAAGATAAGAGCCTTTGCCGAGAAGGAAGTCTTTCCCCTGGCGCACGACATAGGGGAGAAAAGCGAGAAGAACGAGAATTTCCCCCGGGAGCTTTTCGGAAAGATGGCGGACGAAGGGTTTTTCCGTATCCCGTTTTCCGAGGAAGACGGGGGACTGGGTCTCGCCTACCCCGCCTGCGCGGCCGCCGTGATGGCCGAAGAACTCGCCTACATGAGCGCCAGCGTGGCAGGAACCGTGAACGCCCATTTCCTGCTCGCGGGAAAGACCCTCGCCGCGGGCTCGCCCCTCGTAAAGGAAAAGTACCTTGCCCCCGCGCTCGCGGGAACGTCCGTGGCGTCTTTCGCCATGACCGAGCCCCAGTCCGGTTCGGATGTGAGGACGGAATCGCTCGTCACCAGGGCCGAGAAAAAAGACGGCGGGTACGTGATAAACGGACAGAAACGCTACATTACCAACGCGGGAGTCGCGGATTTCGTCACCGTGCTCGCCAGCGCGGGCGAAAAGTCCGTGATGCTGGTGGTCGATCTCGACTCCGACGGATGCTCCGTGAGCGCTCCCGACAAAAAGCTCGGAAACAGGGGAGAGCTTACCTACGACATATACTTCGAGAACGTGGAGGCGCCCGGGGAAAACCTGATAGGAAAAGAGGGAGAGGGGCTTCGGGTCGCTGTAAACGCCCTTCTTTACGGAAGAACCGGAATCGGGGCGAGCGGCGTCGGGATGGCCCAGTCGGCGTTTGACGAGTGCGTCGCGTTTATGAACGAAAGAGAGGCGTTCGGAAAGAAAATCTCCGATTTTCAGCACTGGCAGTTTCTGCTGGCCGAGAGGGCCGTGGAAATAGAAAACGCGAGGAATCTCTACGTGAAAAGCGCCCTGTGTCTCGACAACGGCGACCCGTTTCCGACCTTCGAGACCTCGGCCGCCAAGTACTACGGCTCGAGCGTGAGCGTTTCCATGGCTAGGGACGCCGTGCAGATATTCGGGGGACTGGGGCTCATGGTGGAACTCGCCCACGACGGTTCCACGTACAAGGTGGGGGAGATATACAGGGATTCCAAGGTCGGGGAGATATACGAAGGCACCAACGAGATTCACAAGATGATAATGGCGAGGTCGATTTTCGGAAAACGCTAGCCCTTGCTGGCCAGGTTCCGGTTTTCGGTCAAAAGGAGGAATCGGATGGACGGGAAACGGTATTCGGAAAAAGGGAATTCGTCGGGAAGAAGCGGGGAGAAACGTTCTTCGTTCTGGTCGTATCTCGCGGACATGTATTCCCTCCCCGGGACTATAGAGTTGCGTGTTCCCAAAGTCGGCAGGGCGGGAAGGCTCGAGGACGCGAAGAATATCCGAAGCTACTTCAGAAAGTCTGTGGGGAAATTCTGAACATGGGTCTTGTTGCTGACGGCGTCGCGTACGTTGGGCAAAACCGTCCGCGAAAAAAAACGCGGTCGCGGTTCTGGCGCGAAATTCTGGTCGTGAAAAAAGAGGCGGCTTCCGCCGAAAAGCAAAAAATCCGCGGACGGATGCCCGTTGTGCACGGAATCTTCGATACCCCTTTCGGGAAATCCCTTGTCGGAATCTGCGAAGGGGGAATATGCCACGCGAGCTTCTTCGGAGCGGACGAGAAGTCGGCCGCCGGGGAGTTCAGGCGCTCGTGGACAAGCGCGGAGAACAGGAGGGACGACGCGGCCGTCGCCGAAACGTTCGAGAAGATACTCGTTCCCGACGAAGAGAATCCGCCGGCCGTGTTTCTTCTGGGGACGTCTTTTCAGCTCGCGGTCTGGGAAAAGCTCCTCGAGGTGGAGAAAGGAAAGACCCTCTCCTACTCCGAACTCGCTCAATCTGTCGGAAAACCGAAAGCGGTAAGAGCGGTCGCAAACGCGGTCGGCGACAATCCGGTCGGATATCTGGTTCCCTGTCACAGGATCATAGGCAAGGCGGGCGACCTTCGCGGCTACCGCTGGGGCACGGACGTAAAGAAAGCCATGCTCGAATTCGAGGGAGCGGACGCGGACTTTACGTGACGGGACCGCTTCGGTTCGTTCACCGCGCGGGCTGCTCTTTAGTCATGCAGTGAATGGCTCCGAACCCCCACGCGAGATCTACGCAGTCTATCCCCACCGTCTTTCTTCCGGGAAAAAGCTCGGACAGTATTCCCAGGGCCTCGCCGTCTTTCGGGTCGTCGTAGGTCGGAACCAGTACCTTCTCGTTCGAAACGTAGAAATTGGCGTACGTCGCCGGAAGCCTCTCTCCGTCGAAAAAAAGAGGAGAGGGCATGGGGAGAGGAACGATTTCTATCTTCCCCCCGTCCTCGAGCCTAAAGTCCTCGAGCGTTTCCATGTTCTCGCGAAGAGGCAGATAGTTCGCGTCGCCCGGGTCGGACTCCCGGCAGAGAACCGCCGTCGCGGGACCCGCGAACCTGCATACGTCGTCCACGTGGCCGTTCGTGTCGTCTCCCTCGATTCCCCCGCCGAGCCAGAGCACGTTGTCTGTGCCGAAGCATTCGGAAAATATTTCTTCGTAGTCCCGTTTCGCAAGCAGGGGATTTCTTGTCTGCTTCCGCGCGTCGAGAAGACACTGGCTGGTGGTTAGAAGCGATCCCATTCCGTTCGAGTCGATGCTTCCGCCTTCGAGAACGATTCTTTCGCCTCCGCGGGCGGGGCGGTGACAGTCCAGTCCCTGGGATCCGGCCACAAGAGAGCCGACCTCGTCGTCTTTTTTCCAGTCGGGATACCTGGCCCATCCGTTGAATCCGAAATCGAGAGCCGAAAGCTTTCCTTCTTCGTCGCGGACGAAAAAGGGCCCCGAGTCCCGTATCCACGACCTGTCGGTGGGAAACTCGAAAAACTCGACGCAGGACAGGTCGGTTCCGGCCTTGCCGAGAGCGTTTTCCGCCCGCTTTTTCGTTTCTTCGGAGCCGACGATTATCCTCACTTTCTCGGAAGTCGAAAGGTGTTTCGCGATTTCGCAGAAGGTTCGCCTCACTCCCTCGAGCTTTCCGGGCCAGTCGTCTTCGTTCTGCGGCCAGACAATCCACGTGGCCTCGTGCGGTTCCCATTCGGCGGGAAGCCTGCGGCGGGAAATTCCTGAGCCGGTCGGTTTCATTTTCCGGAACCGTCATCAATGAACCTTCTCTCGAGCCCCGAGTACGCGTCTATTCTCCTGTCGCGCAGAAAAGGCCAGTTCCTTCGGGTTTCCTCGAGTGTTTCGAGGTCTATTTCCGCGAGCAGGAGTTCTTCCTTTTCACCCGAAGCTTCATGCGTGACGACCCCGCGGGGGTCGCACACGAAGGAGTTTCCCCAGAACTCTATTCCCTTTCCGTCTTCGGGCGACTCTTCGAACCCGACCCTGTTCACCGCCGCCACGTAGACTCCGTTCGAGACGGCGTGGGCGCGCTGAACGGTCTTCCAGGCGTCAAGCTGGATATTCTTCGAGGGTTCGTCCTCGTCCGTGCGCCAGCCTATCGCCGTGGGATAGAAAATTATGTCCGCTCCCTTTAGCGAAACTATGCGTGCGGCTTCGGGATACCACTGGTCCCAGCATATGAGGGCTCCCATTTTCGCGAAACCGGCATCGAAGCAGGAAAACCCCGTGTCTCCGGGAGCGAAGTAGAATTTCTCGTAATATCCTGGATCGTCGGGGATGTGCATCTTCCTGTAAACTCCCGAAATCTCCCCTGCGGGATTCAGAAGGACCAGAGAATTGTGATACACGCCCGAAGCCCGCTTCTCGAAAACCGGACATACTATGAAGACTCCGCTTTTTTTCGCTTCCCTGCCGAGCCTGTCCGTGGCGGGGCCGGGAACGGTCTCGGCCAGTTCGAAGCATTCCGTGTCTTCCGTCTGGCAGAAGTATCTCGTGAGAAAAAGCTCTGGAAAACAGACTATTTCGGCTCCTAGGTCGCGGGCTTTTTCCACGGTCAGAGATGCTTGTTTCAGATTTTCCTGTCTATCGCTAGGCACGCGTGTCTGGGCGAGCGCTATCGTGAAACGACTCATGGAAGATACGATAACCCTGAAATCTGGGTAATGGAAGAAAAGGAACCTCGCCGTTCGAACGAAATCCGGGGCGTCGCCCTCGCAAACGCTGTTTTAACGTCGAAATTGCCCGTATAACCGCCATCTATATAAGTGGCGGTTCATGGTAACGTGCCTTATCACTTTCCGCGGGTCAGGATCTGTCGCACCTTCACCTTGCGGGGTCTGGAAAGGGACAGTGCGGCGATTGCTGACTGATTCGGTGAAAACTGCCGGAAAAAATCATGCCGTGAAGCGGATGTAGCTGCACCGTCTCGAAAAAATACGCCGCGCTTCGGCGTTCAACGAAATTGACTTAACCGCCTCACGCGTTTTAGGATTTCATCGTCCGGCAGAAAAACCGTCTCGTCTTTTTTGAAGATGTTCAAGGAATTGATGAGAACGGAAGTCTCGACGGTGCGATGAGAGTGCAGCTCGTCGATTATCCACAGGGCTCCGTGTACCTCGATTCCCATTTTATCTGCGACATTTCGGAGGTATCCGTCTCCCGTCAGCAATATGGAATTCCGCTTTTGCTCCGTTAAGGCAAGCACATAGCAGTCGTTTAGGGATAGCGCACTGTGGCTAACGTAGTGCTCGAAAGCCTTGAAAACTGCAGTTTCAGGTAAGACAACAACCTTTAGTCCGAGACCCTTGAGATGTTTTTTCTCCGGGTCGCTGAGACTCAGGATTTCGTCTTCAAACAAAACATCAGGTATTTCAAAGCGATAAGGAAGATTAAGCGCGGCCTCGAGCAACCCGCCTGTTTCCATATCGATAAGGCAGCATGAGTCACAAGCTATTGTCCGCATTAACGGTCATTCGGCCCCTTCATGCCGAGTTTGACATCGCGCAGTGGGCGTTGCAGGAGTTCGCAGGCTTTGCTTGGCCCAATCAATTTTTCCGCAAGAGCCCAGTAGCACAGTCGTTCAAACCGGTGCGGGGCTTCGTACTCGCCTTTTTTTTCGTCAGGCTCCAGAGGATGCGGTTCGGACAGCTTCCAGCCTCGTGCATAGGTTTGGAATGCGTAGGCGAGTGCGGATTTATCCATTATCCCGGCCTGATTGAGACGTACGAGAAGAGTCGCAGCGCTTATCCTGTACATGCGCTTCAGGCGGGAGATTTCTTTGAAGCAAAAAGCCTTGCGGCGGTTGCCTACCTGACGGACGAGATGATTTCTTGGCACTAAAAAAGCGCCTGCGAAAACATTCGCTCCTTTTTCTTTGTTGGCGGGAGAGTCCGGGTCAATAAGCCTGTGCGCAAGCTCGTGCCCGAGAGTAAAACGGCGACGCTCAAGAGTCATGTTCTTGTTAACTATAATTGCGGGTACAGGCTGTTTTCGGTACGGACTGTGTGCCAGGCAGGTAAGTCCGGAGACTTTCTTCGGCAGGGCGATGAGAAGAATTTTGATTCCATGGTTTTCCAGAAGGGCGGTCATGTCTGGAATCGGGCCGGTTCCAAGTTCCCACCTCTTTCTCATTTCTTCGGCCAGGGCCTCCCCGTCTTCTTCCAGACCGAGAAAACCGCCGTTAATTTTCCGCAGGAGGCAGGATTCGTCGCCGACATCCAGAATTTCTTCGATGTTCATGTAGCGCTCGAGCTTTTCGATAACGGCGGCTTCAACCTGCGCCTTTTCACGTTCGGTGACTCCCGAGGTTCTGCGGAACTCGACGTTTTTGAGTTTCGATATCCGCCTGCTCATCAGGTACGGAACGGAGACATTCAGCGCCTTGCTCATCTGTATCAGTACCTTGGAGTTCGGCATCATTTCTCCCCGTTCGTATTTTCCGATCGACTGAGCGGTTACGCTTCTGTCCAGAGCGTCAGACAGCCCGCGCAACGAGAACCCGGCTTTCCTGCGGGCAAGCTTCAGGCGTTCTCCAAACATTGCATTTCTCCCTGCGGCATCAGGTTTGAGTTTAAAGAGGCAATCAGGATATTCCGCTTAACCCTTGGGGGGAAAGGGATCGTTTCCGTAAGAATTGCGTGCCCTGATCTTTCCGTTGCGGTCGTGAATGAACAATTCCGTCTTTTGTCTTCGGGCGATGTCTCTAGCGGCATCAATAGCTTCTTTCTGAGTCTGATGAACGGAACTCGGCTTCCTGCTAGCTGCGCCGCGGACCGCCCATCCCCTTTCATGTCGAACAACATGCTGGTTCCTTTTTCTCATTGATCGTTACTCTCTTTGAGGACCTGACAGTTACAAATATAGCTCGCAAATTAAATTTGTAAACCCGTGAGTCATGTCTCGATAGCGTGCGAAGTCGAGAGGTGAAAATTTCGCGTGAATTTTTCCGATTCGCGGCACGGCAAAGCCGTCTCGTTATTGAAGGTGGCGTTGCTTGTCAAACGGAAATCTTAAAAATGAAATTCTATAAGGATTCATATTTCTGCGAGACCCTTTACCATCTGCGACGAAACGGCTGGATAGACCGGATTCGCCGGGGACTATGCTCTTTGTCTTACACGGTTTCTGAGGTGGCGCCCGTACATGATTTCGAGACCGCCATGAACTTGGCAAACCCCGCCGCCATTTCCTGCTGGTCTGCCATGAATTTCCACGGCTTCACGGACCAGATACCAGGAAGGGTCGTTGTAATGTCCACCACCGACGGGATTCGTGCCGCGCCTGCGAAAGTCTGGGCGCAGGTCTGCTTCTCGGGACGATTACCTTGTGGGGGCGGCAAATGGATTTTCCCAGCGTTCAGCTTAACAGGCTTCCTTCACTGTGTTGCGCTTGCGGAGTGTCAATGAAAAACTTTTCAAGGGAATTATAGCTGGATGTACCGGTGCAAAATCATTGTCTTAAAGCTATCATAACAGCTATAAGTGTTATTCCAAAACCAACAATAGCTGTCACGTACCACCTCATCGTATCTATGCTTTTCTGCATTGTTTCTATGCTCTTTTTCATGCTTGAGACATTGGACGTGAGTGAACGAAGGCTTTTAGTAATTTCGGACATTGACATTACTTCTCTATCGAATACATCTTCCAAATCTTCTCCTTTTAATGAATTTCTTCCTTGGTAAGGTCCTGAATAAGTTTCACCTACAGGTTTCTGAAGCCGATGAAACTCAACCGTAAGAAAATCATCCAAGTGGGACAGAGCAATTTTTTTACTGGTCAGATTTGTAAGTCCCACGGTCAACCGTCCTTGAAAGCCCGGGTCGATCTGGGCCCCTGTAGTTGCCACAATTCCCTTGCGCGCCCACTTGCTCCGCAGACCGAAGCGAGCCGTGTGTCTGTTATCTAGGGAAATTTTTTCTTCTGAAACGACAATGGCGAAATCAGATGGGGCAAGTTCAATGAACCCCTTCTCCCGCACATTAATTTTTTCTCCGCTGGAAGAAGTGACAGCCTCCGGCCCTATTCTCAGGTCATAGGAAGCAGGTTGAATTTGATCAGGTTCAAAAGGCTCTATTCTTACCCAACCTTCTGAGTTAGCTTCGGTAATTAGTTCGTCAGTCAGTATCATTGCAACCAATCTATAAATAAAATTTTTTGCTCGACCACATTCTTACAGTGATCACAAATGCAGTTCAGATTATTCTAGTGTGGTTGGTCATGAGTTTCAAAAAAGTTGTTTCAGTAAAAATTTGATATTTTCCAATTTTAGGCATATATTAACGATAGATTGATTTTTAGACTATATTTCGTAAAATTAGGAATATATCTAATGAATGCAGAAAATACTATAAAGCGGTCTCCTGTAGGAATTGAACTGGTGCGGGCTCTAGCGACTGAAGGATACAAGATATTTACCACGGAACAGGCGCGCGAATTGGCCTCCCGGGTGGGCATCAAGGATTCATATCTCTGCGAGTCCCTTTACCATTTGCGGCAAAACGGCTGGATAGACCGGATTCGCCGGGGACTATACTCTTTGTCTTACACGGTCTCTGAGATGGCGCCCGTGCATGATTTCGAGATCGCCATGAACTTGGCAAATCCCGCGGCCATTTCCTGCTGGTCTGCCATGAATTTCCACGGCTTCACGGACCAGATACCAGGAAGGGTCGTTGTAATGTCCACCACCGAAGGGTTCATACCGCGCCCGCGAAAGTCTGGGCACAGGTCTGCTTCTCGAGGCGGTTACCTTGTAGGGGACGCTATTTTCCAGTTTTTTCAAGTTAAGCCGGAGCACTTTTTCGGTTTTCAGGAAGTCTGTATCAACGGCGGCCGAGTGCTAGTTACCGATCCCGAACGCACCTTGCTGGACGGTCTGTCTTTTCCGCAGCATTGCGGTTCATTGGGCGAATCTCTCCATGCGTTCAACGTGCGGGGGGACAACCTGGACATAGAACGAATCGTCGATTACGCGCTTCGCCTGGATGCGGCCGCGGCCAAGCGGCTGGGATGGGTTCTCGAATACTACGATTTCGATTTGTCGAGGTTCAGAAAGCTCCTCGACCTGCCGGTCAAGGGCTACCGCAAACTTGATCCCACGGGACCTGGAAAGGGACCCTGCAACAGGCGCTGGATGATTCAGGAAAACCTGCCAGGGAAGATATCATCATGAAATCCCTTCGCGACAGTTTCAAGGAAACGCACAAGCGCACGGGCGTCCGGTGGGATGTAGTAGAACGCGACTACGCGTTGTCCTGGATGTTGGCGGGCATCAACCGGATTCCGTCATTGAAGGACACTCTCGTTTTTAAGGGCGGGACGGCACTCAGGAAATGCTATTTCGGTGATTATCGTTTCTCGGAGGACCTGGATTTTTCGGGAACCGAAGGAGTTCCTCATGGAGATTCCATGGAACGTGCCATACGGGAAGCATGCGATGTGGCCGGACAGTTGCCGGGAAAACTCGACACCGTGGAATTTGCCTGCGAACGCTATGTTGAAAAAAGGCCGCACCCGGGAAGACAGGAAGCTTTCATCATAGACGCCCGTCTGCCCTGGCAGAAGAAAGTGCCTACGAGAGTCAAGGTGGAAATCTCGATGGACGCGACAATTCTGAAGCCCGTCCGCAGGCGGAAGATCATCCACCAGTATGACGAACCGTTCGAAGAGGAATTCCGTGTATACTCGCTTGAAGAAGTCGTGGCGGAAAAACTGTGTGCCATCCTGCAGAACACTGACAGGGTCAGAAAACGCGGATGGGGTCGTCCGCGGGCGCGCGATTACTACGACCTCTGGCGGGTGCTGGGAGATTACGGCCGGGAAATGGATTTTACGGATTTCGGCTCTTTTCTGCGGGAGAAGTGTTCGGGACGGGACCTTGACTTCAGTGGCGCGGAAGATTTCTTTGACGAAGGCATGCTGGCTTTTGTCAAAAGCATCTGGCATGAGATGCTTGAACACCTGACTCCGGAACTTCCTTCCTTCGAGACGGTGATAGGCGGCCTGCGCGGGCAGATCGCCGAACTCGTATTCGCCGGCCGGTAGTCCGCGTCGAAACGCCTGCCAGTCGTTTCGGCGCGCTTCGTTTCCCAGACGGGGTTCGTGCCGCTTCTTCGGGATGATTTTGTTTCGCGGGTATTCTGAAGTAGCATTCAGGCGGCGGGGGGCCGCCGCGAAAAAGCTTTTTCCAATCCCCTTCAGGGCGGAATCCGAACGGCATGTACGAATACGAAATTTTTTCTCTGGTCCTGCTTTTCTTCGCGGGCGTGGCGGGGGGAGTGATAGCCGTGATGGCGGGAGGAGGAGCAAGCGTCGTGCTTCCCACGCTCATCTGTCTCGGAATCGACCCGACCGTGGCCAACGGAACCACCAGGGTGGCCATCCTGTTTCAGAACGTCTCCGCCATCGCCTCTTTCAGAAAGCAGGGGTTTTCGGAACTGGGAACGGGCCTGAAACTTGCCCTGCTCACGCTTCCGGGGGTGCTCGCGGGAGCCCTGGCGGCCGTGCGCGTGGGCGACAAGCTCTTCGAGGAGATTCTGGCCGTGGTTCTGATTTTCGTCTGCGCGTCGTTTTTCCTCAAGCCCGATTCTCTCGGAAAGCTGCTGGGGGGAGGCGAGGGGCAGAGAAAATGGATTCTCTACCCCGCCATGGTCGCCATAGGATTCTACGGGGGATTCGTTCAGGTCGGCGCGGGGTTCCTGATAATGGCGGTTCTCTACCACGTCATGGGGGCGGGGCTCGTCAGGGTCAACTTTCACAAGGTGATCGTGATTCTCTTCTACACGATCCCCGCGGTACTCATATTTTTCCTGAGCGGAAACGTGAACCTGTTTGTGGGAATATGTCTCGCCGTCGGGACCTCCGTCGGCGGGTGGCTGGGCGCGGCGTTTTCCGTGAGAGGAGGGGAGAGGTACATAAGGCTCGTGCTGGTTCTGGCCGTGGCGGTCATGGCGGTTATGGAATTCGAGATTCTGACGGGAATGGGGAGCTGCGGGTGACGCCGCCGGAATTTTCTCCCGCCGCTTTTCCCGGATGGTTTTGTTTCGCGGGTATTCTGAAGTAGCATTCAGGCGGCGGGGGGCCGCCGCGAAAAAGCTTTTTCCGATCCCCTCCGAGGCGGAATCCGAACGACATGTACGAATACGAAACCCTTTCGCTGGTACTGCTTTTCCTGACGGGCGTTCTTGCGGGAGTGCTGAACGTGATGGCGGGGGGCGGAAGCAGCATCGCGCTTCCCGTCCTTATCTTCCTGGGGGTGGATCCCACGGTCGCCAACGGAACCAACAGGGTGGCCCTGCTGTTCCAGAACATCTCCGCCGTCGTCTCTTTCAGAAGGGAAGGCGTCTCGGACCTGGGAACCGGCCTGAAGCTGGCCGCGTTCACCCTTCCGGGAGTCCTGGCGGGAGCCTTGGCGGCCGTGCGCGTGGGAGACGAGCTTTTCGAGAAGATACTGGCCGTCGTGCTCATATTCGTCTGCGCGTCGTTTTTCCTGAAAGCCGACTCTCTCGGAAATCTCCTGGGCGGCGGGGGAAAGAGAAAACGGTTTCTCTACCCGGCCATGGTCCTGATAGGATTCTACGGGGGATTCATACAGGTGGGCGTCGGGTTTCTCATAATGGCCTCTCTCTATCACGTCATGGGAGCGTCGCTTGCCAGGGTGAACGCCCACAAGGTGCTGATAGTGCTCTGCTACACCGTGCCCGCGATCCTGATATTCTCTCTCAGCGGGAACATAAGCTGGTTTCTCGGAATCTGCCTCGCCGCCGGAAACTCCGCGGGCGGATGGCTCGGAGCCTCGTTTTCCGCGAGGGGAGGGGAGAAGTACATAAGGCTCGTCCTGGTGTTCGCCGTGGGACTCATGGCCGCGAAGCTCCTGGGAGCGTTCTAGCGCCCCCGCGCCTCACCGAAGCCCGCCGCCCCCCGCGCCCGCCTTTCTCAGAAAGTCGTAGAGAGCGCGGTACACTCCCCCGCTCTCCATCAGGCTTTCGTGGGTTCCCCTCTCGGCCACCTCTCCCTTGTGGATCACTATCACGTCGTCCACGTTCTTTAGCGTCGAGAGCTTGTGCGTTATGACGAGTCTCGTCTGGCTGCCCGCGCTTTTCTCTATCTCTCCCTGTATTTTCGCTTCCGTCTCGGGGTCTATGTGCGAGGTGGCTTCGTCCATTATGAGAAGCGGCGATTTCTTGCGAAGGGCCTTTTCTATGGACCGGGCCTGGTTCTCGCCCGAAGAAAGCTCCCCGGCCGGGGCGGCGGACAGGCGCCCCCGGTCTTCGCCCCCGTCCGTCACGTCTTTTCCGAACAGGAACAGGTCCTGGAAGATGGCGGTTATGTTTTCGCGAAGACGGCGGCTGTCTAGCTCCTCCACGTTCACCCCGTCGAACAGTATCTGCCCCCTCTGGGGCCTGTAGAACTTGAGTACGAGGTTGACGACCGTCGTCTTTCCCGACCCCGTGATGCCGACCAGCGCCGCCGTGCGCCCCGGCTCCACCCGGAAGGAGACGTTTCGAAGCACCCACTCCTTTTCGTTGTAGGAAAACCACACGTTTCGAAACTCCAGCGCCCCCCGCGCCCCCTCCGGAACCGTCGGGCCGCTTCGCTCCGGCTCCTCGCGCGCCACCTCGTAGAGGTTCTCCGACGCCGCCACGGCCGACTGGAATATGTTGTATTTTTCCGAAAGCTCCTGTATGGGCTTGAATATCATCCTCACGTAGTAGAGAAACGCTATGAGCGATCCCAGGGTGAGATCGAGGCGCGTCACCCCGAGACCCCCGTACCAGAGGATTATTCCCGTCGCCGCTATGCTCACGTACTCTATGAACGGGCGGAAGATGACGTACACCCACAGCTGCTGTATGTTGGCCCTGTAGTTCTCCCTGTTCACTTCCCGGAACCTCTCGAAGTTGCGCTCCTCCTTTCCGTAGAGCTTGAGCAGCACTATCCCCCGGAGGCTTTCCTGCACGAAGGCGTTCAGCTTCCCTATGGACATCCTTATGTTCCTGTACACGGCGCGAAGCTTCATGCGGAAAACCGAGGCCACGAACGCCAGAAAGACCGTGAGGGCCACTATCACGAGGGTGAGACCGACGTTCATCCGGAACATGATGACGAGTATTCCCGCCACGATTATCATGTCCTTCACGAAGTGGACGAGCACCGAGGTGTACATCTCGTTTATGGCGTTAACGTCGTTGGTCACTCGGGTGGTTATCCTTCCCACGGGATTCCTGTCGAAGTACTCCTGGGGCAGGGAGAGCACGTGGGAGAGGCAGTGGGAGCGAAGGTCGTGCATTATCCGGTGGCCCGAGTGGTGAAGAAGGTAGGTGAAGACGGAAGTGAACAGAAACACCCCGGCCATGGCCGCGAATATCCAGAGCACCATGGTCCCGAGCCGCCGCGTCTCCTTTGAGCGGACAAGCGCCGCCTCCCCCGCCCCCAGGGAGCCGAGCGACTCGTAGGAGGCGAACGCAAGTTCCCCCTTTCTCGCGAACACGCCGGGCGACCGCTCGATTATTCCGAGGACTCGCGTTTTTTCCTCTCCCGAAAATTCCCCTGGGTCTATCACCACGTACTTCGTTTCGGAAAAGACCGCTCCCGCCCGCCCGATTCCTTTCTTTTCCCCGGAGGAAAGCCCCGAGAAATCGACCAGGAACCTTCCGCCTCCCAGGGAAAGCACCGCCCCCGGTTTTTTCTCCCCCACCGAAGCGAGGGTCCTTTCGGCCTCCTCCCCCGCCCGGGTCTCGCTCCAGGCCGGGTGGATGTAGCCGTCCACGGCGACTTTCGTCAGGTAGGGAACGGTTATCTCCAGGGCCGCGGCCGCGAGCATGAACGCGAGCGAAAGCGCGAAGTGCGCCCGGTATTTTCGCGCGAACCCGAAAAGCCACCCCAGGACCTTGAGATCGTAGGTGGAGTCTTTCCCGCTTTTTTCCGCGACCGCCATCTTCGCCTCCTATATGGACTGAAGCCTCTCGAGGACCGTGTACACGCCCCCTTTCTCCAGAAGCTCCCCGTGGGTTCCGGTCTCCACTATCCGCCCGTCCTTCATGACGGCCACGCGCCCGAGCCCCGCCACCGAGGATATCCTGTTGGAGATCACGACCAGGGTCTTTCCCTCCATCGCCTCCGCGACGTTTCGAAGCACGGTGTTCTCCGTTCGGGGGTCGAGGGACGAGAGCACGTCGTCCAGGATGAGCACCTCGGGGGAGAGCACCATGGCCCTGGCTATCGCGAGGCGCTGTCTCTGCCCTCCCGAGAGGCTCAGACCCCGCTCGCCCACCACCGTCTCGAAACCGTCGCTAAAACCCCGCACGTCGTCCAGCATTCCGGCTATCCTAGCCGCCTCCTCGACCCGCTCCCGAGAAATGTCGGGATTTATGAAGGTTATGTTGTCGCTTATCGTTCCGCTGAACACCGTGACCTCCTGGGGCACGTAGACCACCGTTTCGCGAAGACTTTTTCTCGATATGCGGTTCACGCACACCCCGTCTATCGTTATCCGCCCGTCGGGCGGCCTGTTTATCTTCATGAGAAGCTTAACGAGAGTGGTCTTGCCCGAGCCCATGAGGCCGGTTACGCCGAGCGAGGTTCCCTTCGGGACGTCGAGCGAGACGTCGCGAAGCACTGACCGCGGGCCGTAGGAGAAGGAAAGTTCCGAGAACCTCACGTCTCCCCGAAGCTCAAGGTCTTCCTCCCGCGAATCCTGCTCTTCGGTCTCCTCCACCACCGCGAAGATTTCGTTCAGGCGCTTTATGGAGGCGTTTCCTCTCTTCAGCAGGTCGACCGCCCACCCCATGGCCATCATGGGCCAGGTGAGCATGACCAGGTAGACGAGAATGGCGGTGAACTCCCCCAGGGTTATCCCGCCGCCTATGGCTTCCCTTCCGCCGAAGAAGACGAACACGGCCGTGGCCGCCGCCGACATGAAGTATATGAAGGGCTGGTATATTCCCCATATCCTCACCAGGCGGATGTTCTTTCGCAGGTAGTCCTCGCTCGCGCGGCGAAAGTCGCGGTTCTCCGCCTCCTCCAGTCCGAACGCCTTCACCACCTTGATTCCCGAAACCGACTGCCGGGCGCTTTCGGTGAGCTCGGAGAACGACTCCTGCGTCCGCCCGAACCTTCTCTCTATCATGTTTCCGAACTTGTAGACGAAAAGCGCGAGCGGCGGAAAGGGCAGAAACGCGTAGAGGGTGAGCTCCGGGGAGATGAAGAGCATGGCGGCGAATATGAAGAAGAAAAGAAAGATGCCGTCGTAGGCTATCAGCACCCCCAGGCCGCAGGAGAACTTGAGCGTCTCTATGTCGTTCACGGTGTGGGCCATGAGGTCGCCCACCTTCTTGGAGGAGAAAAAGTCGAAGCGCAGTTTCTGGAGGTGCGCGAAGAACTCGTCTCGAAGCGAGTTCTCTATCTTCCTCGCCCCGCCCATTATGAAGTAGCGCCACCCGAGCCTGAAAAGCGCCATGAAAAGCCCGAGCCCCAGTATGTAGAGCGAGTAGCGGGTGACGAGACCGAAGTCGGCGGCCGGAAGGGTGAGCTCGTCTATTATCCGCCGGATGACCAACGGGACGGCCAGCTGGGCCAGGTCCACGACCGTGAGGGCCGCCATCCCGGCGACAAACGAGTACCTGTAGCGCAGGAGAAGGGAGAAAAAGCTTTTTTTTCTTGCCAAGGCTCACCTCCGCCGCTTGCGGCGGACTCGGAATTATACACGCTTCGCCGCGCGGCTTTCCCCCGGCGGAGCGGATAGGATATTCTTTTTCCCATGGCGGAGAAAAAGACGGCTTCGGGGCAGAAACAGGGCTCCTATCCCGTTCCCGACGGTACCGCGACGGCCGAGAGGACGGTCAGGAAAAGCAGGTTCGTCGCCGCCGTGGGAAGGGCCAAAACCGCGGAGGAGGCCAGGGAGTTCGTGGAGCGGGTTAAAAAGAGCCATCCCACAGCCGCCCACAACTGCCACGCGTTTGTCGCCTGCGCTCCCGGCGGAACCGCTACGGGCTTCGGCGACGACGGGGAGGTCTCGGGAACGGCCGGGCGGCCCATGCTCTCGCTTCTCGAGCACGGCGGGGTGGGGGAGATAGCCGCGGTCGTGAGCCGCTACTTCGGAGGAGTGAAGCTCGGCACGGGGGGACTCGTGCGGGCGTACTCGGGCTGCCTCGCCGACGCGCTCTCCGGGCTTTCCGTCAGGGAGCGGGTTCCCGTCCGCTCGGGCCAGGTCGTCTTTCCCCCTGCCTTCGAGAACTCCATGAGGCTTCTTTTCGGGAAAACCGGCGTGGAGATAACCTCGGTCGAGCGCGGCCGGGAAGTCCGCTTCGCAATCGAGGCGCCTCTTGGCGAGGCGGACGGTCTTTCGGAGAAAATCGCCTCGAGAACGAGAGGGGAGCACGAAATCGCCTGGGACCCCGAGTCCTGAAACCGTCTTCGGCTCAGCCGTCCGGGCGCCGGCACGTTTCTTCCCGCGTTTTTTTTCTGAAAATCGCAGGGGCGAGAACCGAGAGAATCAGAAACAGGCCGGCGAACGCGATGTTTCGTCCGGCGGTCCCGCCGCCGGGGGCGACGGCGCACCCGCCGCTACCTCCCCCGCTACCTCCGCCGGTCGCGTCCCCTGCTTCCGTATCGGTCGGCGCGGGCACCTCCACGGGTTCGGGTATGGGCGGCGGTCCCTGTATGGGCGGAAGCACGGGCTGGGCCTCGGGCGCGGGCGGGGAAGGCCGGCTCGGGGCGGCGGGAAGGGACGTAGCGACGGGAACGCAGGATTGCGGAAGGGGCCCCGCGTTAATCTCCCAGCCCATGTCTTCCAGCAGGGCCAGGGCAAGGGTCATGTCCGCGCTGTTGTTGTGAAAAGGCTCGAGAAGGTCGTCGGGATGAACGGAGAGGTCGAGGTGGGAGATGGAACTGCCGGGTTCGTAGTCGGAAGGAGCGTAGAGTCTCGGTTTCCCGTCGGCCGCGACGCCCGCGGACTTGCTAGCCGCGGCGCGTCTCCCGGCCGCTCCGCCCCACAGAAGTCCGTCGCCCGAGGTGATGGCCGCCTGTCTCTGCGCGTCGGTTAGATTGACCAGAAAGTCGTCGTCCGCCCGGGAGTACATCCCCAGGTCGTAAACGGAGGAAAGCGTCACAGTCCGGCTTTCTTCTCCCCGTTCGTCTTGAACCGTGTCGACCAGCAGGGAGCCGTCCGGATCGACGTAATCGAAAAATCCCAGTCCGTGGAAAATTTCATGCGTCGCCACGCCTGCGAAATCGACGGTTCCGCGGGGAGCCGCTCCGGCGCCGTAATGGAAAATGTTCGCCCTGTCGTTGAAAATCATCTTTACGTCGTAGGCGTCGCAAAGACCCCCGATGCGTTCCTCCCCGAAAACCGCCCTGGCGAGCGCGGACGGATACCCGACCCCCGTTTCTCCCGTTTGCGAAACGGCGGCCACGTGACAGGGAGCCGCGGTGGCGAGCGTGATGAGAGTGGGCGAATCGCCCGGAAAACTCCTGAAACGGACGTCCACCCTGATCGTGAATTCGCCGCGGAGCCTGCTTTCAAAGACGCAGAGAACGCGCTCGAAAGCCCTTCTCCTGGCTTCTCCCAGAGTCGTGACGTCGCTTCCGCCCGGGCCGAGGGAGTTTCTTTCCGCCTGCGTAAGCGGCGTGTCGTCGAAAAATCCGCTGCGCCCGCTTCTTTCGTCCGGGTCGTATACTGCCCGTGCGGTAACCGCCTCGCTGCGGGGGACGGGAAAGAAAAGAAGAATCAGCAGGAAAAACGCCGTACAGGTCTTCATTCGCGGCCGCCGCCTTTCGGGGAAGACTCGGTCTCCGCTTGCCCGCGGCACTGGAAACTCGTCGCTTCGCCCGGGGAAATTCTCGCTTTCAGTTTCACGTACGGAAGGGGAGATTCGATTTCCGCGATGTAGCCTCCTCCCTCGAGAGGAACCCGCCTGCCCAGTCTGATCTTCCGGCCGGCTTCGGCCGTCGCGCGCGCCCCGCCCGGATTCGCCGTCCGGGGCTTGCCCGCGAGTTCCATCTCCAGGGCTTCCTCGTAGGAGAGAATCTCTCCCGTTTGGGGACTGACGAAACCCTTAAGAGAGCCGTGGCCGGCACCTGCGGTTTTCGAAACGGCTTTTCCCGCGCAGCCGGAAGGCGGGCTTTCGGCCGTCGCGTCCGCCGGTGTCCCCATGGCCGCGGCGCAGGTCAGGACCAGGGCAACCAGAAGGCCGAAAAACCTCCCGGCGAAGACTGCGCGGCTTTCCTCGTTACGGTTACGGCCGCCTCTCTCAGTTTCTCTGTCCGCTCCCATCGGTTCCAAGCCGGTTCAGTTCGGTCGCCAGGCGGTCGACATCCTCTTCGTCGATGCCGGAAGCGTCTGTATCGCCCGAAAGGATTTCGATTACGGCGTCCAGAAGCCGGGTCGACGGCTCCCCGTCGCTTCCGTCCATGTCTTCGCTTCGTACGGAGCTGACCGCCGGTACGCAGTCTCCCTCGAACCATATCTCACCATAGTCCGTGGTGTTGAGAATAAAATCCTCTATTCTCAGGGTCCTGCGTCCGTTTGTGAGAATTATGTCTCCCGCGATCCTGGTCTCCGAAGAGTCCATGAACTCGTCCCGTTCGATGTTTCCATTTCCGTCAAGGTCGGTGAAGACGAAATCGATGTCCGCCACCGAGTCGCCCAAGACTCTTCCACCGAAGCCGCCGAACATCGGAAACTCGTCCGCGCACGACACAAGCGCCAGCTGGCTGGCGCCGTAGTCTCCGGCAGTGAGCGCGCATCGGGTGGTTCCGCCTCTCCGGTTCCGCGCATCGCTTCGGAAAAGCACGGGGTCGGCGTATTCCGTTCTCAGGGACGGGGCGGAACACGCGGTGGGCGTTGCGGTAGTGGTAGGTGCGGGGCTGCCAGTGGATGCCGAATTGTCGTCCCCCCCCCCTCCGCAGCCGTAGACCGCCAGCAGAGCCGCCGTCAGAACGGCGATCGCCGACAAAAGACAGTTGTTCGGGGACATTTTCATGTTACTATCCTCCCTTATTCCGATGGAAAAGCAATTTCGCGTGGCGCAGACGGGTTGTCCCGCGGGGCATGGATCAGTATATTCATGCGAGGTTTCGATTCGGCCCGGAGGGAGATGCTGAAAATGAACGTTTTTGAATGCGTGACCGCCCTGAGTTCCGTAAGGAGCTTCACGGACAAAAAGCCTTCGCCCGAAGCGGTGGGGCGGGTGATGGAGTCGGGGAGGATGGCGCCGAGTGCCCACAACAACCAGCCGTGGGAATTCGTGCTGGTCGAGGACCCGGAAAAACTCGGGGAGCTCGGACGGTACTGCACCAGCGGAAGCTTCGTCGCGCGGGCGGGTTTCGCCGTGGTTGTCGTTACGGACCCCCGAAGCAAGTGGCACGAAATCGACGGGACGAGAGCCGCCCAGAACATGGTGATAACCGCGTGGAGCCTGGGACTGGGTTCCTGCTGGATCGGAAGAATCGAAGAGGAGGAACTCAAGCGGTACCTCGGCGTTCCGGCGGAGATGAACATCCTCACCGTGCTTCCCTTCGGTCACTTCAGCGAAGACCGGGTTCCTTCCTCGAAGTTCAGAAAAAGTCCCGCCGAGGTCTTTCACAGGGACGGATACGGCAAAAGATACGAAGAGTGAGAGACGGAACGGAAACGCGGACGGATACGGGCGTCCGAAAACTGCACGGGAGAACGAAGCGATGAACAGATACGTTGTCGAATTCATAGGAACCTTCTTTCTGGTCTTTACCATAGGAAGCGTCGTGGTCGAACCGGGAGCGGGACTTTTCGCTCCCGTCGCGATAGGCGTAGTGCTCGCGGCGATGATCTACGCGGGAGGGCACATATCGGGAGCGCATTACAACCCGGCCGTCACGGTGGCCGTGTGGATGAGGGGAAAGATAGGTTCGGGAGAGATAGTTCCGTACATGGTCGCGCAGACGGCGGGCGGGGTTATCGGCGCCGCGGCGGCGCTTTTTCTCAAGGGAAATCCCGAGCTCTCGCCCATGGATGTGCCGCTCGTTCCCGCGCTTCTGGCGGAACTGCTTTTCACCTTCGCGCTGTGCTTCGTCATACTCGAGGTCGCCACCTCTAAAAGGACGGAAGGAAACTCCTACTACGGCCTGGCCATAGGATTCACCGTGATGGCGGGAGCCTACGCCGTGGGAGGCGTTTCGGGCGGCGTGTTCAATCCCGCCGTCGCGGCCGGGATAACGGTCGTGGGGCTTTCCGCTCCCGCGGGCATATGGATCTACCTGGTTTCGAACTTCGCCGGGGGAATTTTAGCGGCCGCGGTCTTCAGGTTTCTGAATCCCGACGAATTCTGACGCGCGGGCGGACGACATGAACCGAAAAAGACTCGGCCCGACGGATGTTTTCATTCCCGAGATAGGACTCGGCACCTGGAACTACCGGGGCGGGGTCGAACCGCTTCGAAAAGGCGTAAAGCTCGGAGCCTCCCTCATAGACACCGCGGAGGGGTACCACACGGAAGACGTGGTGGGCGAGGCGGTCTCGGGCGTTTCAGAAGAGGTCTTCGTAGCGACCAAGGTTTCGGGAAGGAACCTCGCCCACGACAGCGTGCTCCGCTCCTGCGAGGCGAGTCTGGAAAAACTGGGCGCGGACCGCATAGACCTCTACCAGATACACTGGCCAAATCCCGTCTATCCCGTAGAGGGGACCATGTCCGCGATGGAAAAGCTCCTCGACAGGGAAATGGTGTCCCATGTCGGGGTGAGCAACTTCTCCGCAGACCAGATGCGCGAAGCCCAGCGCCATCTTCCCCACCATCCCATAGTTTCGAACCAGGTGCTCTACAACCTGAACTCTCGGACAATAGAAGAGGAACTGCTTCCCCACTGCCTGGAAAACGACGTCACGGTCATGGCGTACACGCCGCTCGACTCGGGGCGACTCTGCCGAAAGAAGGAGGGAAGCGTTCTCTCCGCCGTGGCCGGGGAGACCGGAAAAACGGAGGCCCAGGTGGCTCTCAACTGGTGTCTTTGCCGCGAAAACGTGGTCTGCATCCCCAAGTCCGATTCCGTTTCGAGAACCGTGGAGAACTGCGGGGCGTCGGGGTGGAGACTCTCGGCGGACCAGGCGGCCAGGCTCGAGGAAGCCCACGGAGGCTTCGTCCGCCAGGGCTGATTCTCCCGTCCGTGCGTCCCGTGTCATTGTTTTTCCCCGCATATGATATAATTACGCCGGACACAGAATTTCTTGGAGGAGGACCCGATGAGTTTCAAGAGGATTTTATTCCTTACAGCTTTCTTTACCCTTTTCACTTTGTTTTCGTCCCAGAGCGCCTTCGCGGCAGAGCTCGACACGGGCGACACGGCCTGGATTCTGATCTCCACGGCGCTCGTTCTTTTCATGATGATTCCCGGTCTCGCCCTTTTCTACGGCGGTCTCGTGGCCAGAAAGAACATTCTTTCCGTTCTCATGCAGTGTTTTTCCATCACGGCGGTCGTAACGGTCATATGGACCGCCTTCGGCTACAGCATGACCTTCGACACCACGGGCATGGTGGCCGGACAGACCGGAATAAACGCCTTCGTGGGAGGGTTCTCTAAAGCCTTTCTCAGCGGAGTGGGCGTCGACAGCCTTTCGGGAACCATTCCCGAAGTCCTGTTCTTCGCCTTTCAGCTGACCTTCGCGATCATAACCCCGGGACTCATAATAGGGGCGTTCGCCGAGAGAATGAAGTTCTCGGCCATGATCGCGTTTACGGCCCTGTGGGTCATATTCTGCTACTTTCCCATAGCCCACATGATCTGGGGAGGGGAGGGCTCCTACCTCGGGGACATGGGGCTAATAGACTTCGCCGGGGGAATAGTCGTCCACGTGACGGCCGGCACGGCGGCGCTGGTGGCGGCCATGCTGGTAGGTCCGCGCAGGGGCTATCCGACGCGTCTTCCGCTTCCCCACGGCCTCACGTTCACCATGGTGGGAACCGCGATGCTCTGGGTGGGCTGGTTCGGATTCAACGGCGGAAGCGCTCTCGCGGCAGGGGGCCAGGCGTCCATGGCCGTGGTCGTCACCCAGATCTCTCCGTGCGTGGCGGCCATCACGTGGGTGCTGATAGAGACGTTCTGGGCGGGTTCGCACAAGCCAAGCGCCCTCGGTTTCGCCACGGGAGCCATAGCGGGACTCGCGGCCATAACCCCCGCGTCGGGCACCGTGGGACCCCTGGGAGCGGTGGTGATAGGAATCACGTCTTCGGTTCTCGCCTACGTCGCGGCCACGTACATCAAGTTCAAGTTCAAGTACGACGACGCTCTCGACGTGGTCGGGGTGCACGGCGTCGGAGGACTGGTCGGAATCGTGCTGGTGTCGGTGTTCGCCTCGACCTCCTTCGGCGGGTCGATAGAGAACCTCGACATAGGAAAGCAGCTGGGAGTGCAGGTCTACGGGGTAGTCTTCGCCATCGTGTACACGGCGGTGGTGAGCTTCGTCATACTCAAGGCCGTGGACATGCTTTTCGGCCTGCGGGTAACCGACGAGGAGGAAAGCCAGGGTCTCGACATAACGGACCACGGGGAAGAAGGCTACTTCGGCCTCTAGGCTTCGCGCCGGGGTTTTCCGGTTCCCGGATCAGGGCTGCCGTATGAGCGTCCCCGCGGAAAAAGACGTCACGTGCGAGTGCGGATATTCCGCGGGGGACCCCTGGGTGGTTCCCAAGCAGAGGTATTCTCTTTTCGGGTGGTTCATGATGAGCCTCGGAATCAGCCATCCGCCGAAGCGGATAAACATAGAGTGCGACCACTGCGGGCGGGTGTTCGAGGAGATAAGGGGAGACGGGAGGTTTCTTAGCGAGTACCACAGCAGAAACCGCTGATCACATCTTGTACTTGCCGAATCCCTCGTCGGGCATGTTCTCGAGAATCTCCCTCGCGCTCTGCTTCTCCTCCCCCACCTCCATGCTCAGCGCGTCCCGTATCACGCTTTCGCTCACGAGTATGCGGCAGCGGGTGCGAAGCGCCATGGCTATGGCGTCGCTCGGCCTCGAGTCCACGACCAGCTCCCTTCCGTTCTTCCTGATGTGGATGGCGGCGTAGAAGGTGCTTTCCCGAAGCTCCGTTATCTCGATTCTCAGTATCTCGCAGCCGACGGCCTCTATCAAGTTCTTCATGAGGTCGTGCGTTATGGGCCTCTGCCTGGGAGTGTTCTCTATCTCCATGGCTATGGAGCTCGCCTCGGCGATGCCCACCCAGATGGGAAGGGTCTTCTCTCCGCTCGAGTCGTTGAGTATGACTATGGGCCTGTTCGTGAACGGGTCCGCCACTATGCAGGAAACTTCCATCTCGACGAGCATCTTTTCCTCCCCCTCGCTCAATTAAGGTATTCCCCGCGAAGCGAGTTGGCAAGCCCCTCGGTTATTCTCACGTCGACGATCCGCCCCGCGAGACTCCCGTCCCCGGGAAAGTTGACTATCCTGTTGTGTTCCGTCCTCCCGCAGACCCAGTCGGGGTCCTGCCTGCTCGGGCCCTCCACCAGGACGCGTTCGGTCATGCCGACCCTCTCAGTGTTTTTCGAAAGCGTAAGCTCCCTCTGGCGGGCCTGGAGGCGAGATAGCCTCTCGCCGGCCTCCGAGTCGGCCACCCTTTCTTCGGAATTCCAGAGCTTTTCCCCCTCGGTGCCGGGGCGCGGGGAGTAGCGGAAGGAAAAGGAGCTTTCGAATTCCACTTCGTCGAGAAGCGTCATGGTCTGCTCGAAATCCTCCTCCGTCTCCCCCGGAAAACCGACTATTATGTCGGACGAAACGGCCATGTCGGGCATGGCGTCCCGAAGCCTGCTTACCGAGTCCACGTACCACCGTCTCGTGTACGTCCTGTTCATGAGCCGAAGCACCTTGTCGGAGCCCGACTGCACGGGAAGGTGTATGTGGCGGCACACCTTGGGCACCTCTGCCATGGCCTCGACCATCTTTTTCGTTATGTCCCTGGGGTAGGAGGTGGTGAACCTTATTCTCTCCAGGCCGTCGGTTTCGCCGAGGTCCCGAAGAAGGTCCCCGAACCTTAGGCATTCAGACTTCCAGGAGTTCACGGTCTGGCCTATCAGGGTTATTTCCTTCACGCCTTTTTCCAGCAGGTAGCGGACTTCCTTCCTTATGTCCTCTATCGGCCTGTTCACCTCCGGGCCCCTCACCGTCGGCACTATGCAGTAGGCGCATTTCTTGTTGCATCCCTGCTGCACGGAGACGAACGCCGAGGGCTTTCCCTCCTCGTGGTGTGGCATCACTTCGAAAGGCTCCTCCACGTCGAAGGAGGTTTCCACGGGTCTTGTCTTTTTTTCTCTTATTTCATTGATCAGGTTCGGGAGGCCCGGGATGGCGCGGGGACCTAGCACGAAGTCGAGATGGGGCATCCTGCGCAGCAGGTCGTCCGCGTAGAGCTGGGCCACGCATCCGGATATTCCGACTATGAGGTCGGGGTTTTTCCTTTTGAGATGTTTGAACCGCCCGAGGCTGCTCAGCGCCTTCTGGTCCGCTTTCTCCCTTATGGCGCAGGTGTTCACTATCACTATGTCCGCGTCTTTCGGGCTTTCGGCGAGGCTCGCTCCGAGGGCGTTTCTTATCCTCTCGGAGTCGTACTCGTTCATCTGGCAGCCGTAGGTTTCAAGGTAGAGAGCGTCCCGCTTCATGGCGGAAGGAATTTAACGCATGGGGGTATAACTATCAAGGAGGATAGAACGGACTTGCTTGAGAGGTAGCGAAAAGAAGAGAGGATTAGCTAGAAAACGATCTTGACTAACAAGCTGTTAGCAAGGTTTTCAGCCTAATTTCTAGTTGAACATTAGCTATTCTTTTGTCTGTTCAGCGATTTTTATTGTTTCTAATGCTCCGATTGATGAAGTATTTTTGGATGAAATATATCCCGTTTCTCCCGCTTCAAATATTGCTTTTGTCGCTTGTATTAAGACGGTATCGCGAATTCTAACGTCATCTGTTGATTCAACAAATGCTTGGAAAGATGCAAGACTGTTTCGCCTATGTTTGTTCAATGCGTGGAGATGCATGTTTGCGTTGTAATTTTTTACAGCTTGATAAAAAACGATTGAGGCAAAAGAGAGAATCAGTGCTTTTGTAAGGAATATTTGCAGGGAAATCTGAAAATCTGTGTCGTCTTTTAGTACAGTGTTTAATTGATCAAAAGTTATCCACAGAAAAAGTGTGATTGCTACTGTTAAGACAATCGAAACATATAACCATTTATTTGCGGTTGCCTTGTTCTGCTCTGCCTGATTGTTAAAGACATCGGCAAATTTACTTACACCGAGTTCTGCTGAAGCTTCTCTTAGTGCATTTGTAATCTGCTCAACATTTTTCTTTTGATCTTCGATCTCGGAAACAACTTCTTTTGCCTGCTTGGTTAATTTATCAAGGTTACTTTCCGAATTTTTCTTTAGTAAAGTAAAAACATCCAAATGTAGGAATACATGTTCAAAGAGTCGTTTGTGACTATTACGAATTTGATTTGCTATACCATCTCGTATCGATTGAGGGTTTCCTTGTGAAGGGTCAAAAGTTTGTATTTGTTCAACCGAGTGACGGAACTGCAAAAAAAGGTTTTCTATAATTGCTTTTTTGTTTTTAGGGAGTTGAACTAAGAAATCAGGATTTTCATTAAGGATTTCTACTTTTTCAAAAATAATAGTAATTAGAGGTTGGACATCGGAAAAAGAAAAATCCTTTCCTGCTCTTTCCAGATCAGAAACTTTTACCTCATTTAATGTTTTCAAGATTTCTTCCATGGTTATTTTTCCCTGATTATATATTTCCCGGATTTCTTTAATCTTATGCTGCTGTAGTTATCTTTATCTTTGAACTCAAACTGCCAAATTGAATAAAGTTTTTCACCATGGATTCTAGTCTTGTTGAAAAATAGCGGAATCACCTTTTTATCCGTGTGTTCCTGCCATTGCCTAAATGGGTAATAGAGTTGTCTGATGATAACATTTGTTGCCTTGGAGTCTTTTGCTTCAACAAGGACAACCTGTCTTTTTCCTTCATAACCTGCGTCTACCTCAGTCTGTACGCTGGAAACTTTTATCTTCTGCCTGCCGACATAGAATTCAAACTCCGGGGTGTATTTTCTTCCGCGTATGGTGATGACGAGGGAGTCATCTTTCATAAAGGTTCTTATCAGGCTGGTGGCATAGGCATAATCAAGGTGTTGCATTTCTGAATTGCCAACCTTGGCCGTATCTAGTGAGAATGCGAGTTTAGAGGGATATACGGCAGTTTCTTGTTCGATCTGAGGTATATCAACATATCCTTCGCCTTTTATGATATTGTAATGACCATTTTCAACCGGAAGCAAAAACAGGTGATTCTTTTTGAAAATATCGGGACGAGATTCCCTGCTGTCCTGCTTGCACAGAAGACGGGGTTCCTTCTCGCTGGTTCTTCGGAATCTCTGACACGCTTTTTTGATTTGCTCGGCCGAGAGTGGAAAGGGAGCCTTCGCAAAATTGTGCTCAAGAATTTTATAATCGCTAAAAATCTTGTTCCAGGATTTTTCGCTCGCCATGTTATTTCAAAAGCCTGTTTTTAAGATTTTTGTCTAGTTGCTCAAAGCGTTTGATTGACAAGTCCAAGAATTTTTCATCCATGTCCATGCCTATAAAACTCCGTCCTAAAAGATAAGCTGCTACACCGGTTGTGGAGCTTCCTGTGAAGGGATCAAGCACTAGGTCGCCTTTGTTGGTACTCGCAAGCACTATGCGTTTCAGCAGACTTTCAGGTTTCTGAGTCGGATGTTTCCCAAATCTCTTTTCTACCGTTTTTGGTGTTCCGATGGCCCAGACCGAACGCATCTGCGAGTTTGGTTTTTTAATGAAATCCTCCCGCCATTTACCGTTTTTCATCAATTCGTAATTAAAAACATGTTTTGTGTTTTTTTCTTTACGAGCCCAAATCAGCGTTTCATGGCTGGCCGTAAAAAAACGACAGCTTAGATTGGGAGAGGCGTTTGGTTTGAACCAGGAAATATCGTTGAGTATATGGTATCCGCAAAGCTGTAAGGCGAATCCGCACTGATAGATTGAATGGTAAGTCCCGCTGACCCAGATTGTACCGTGCGGTTTCAGAACTCGCCTGCATGCTCTGATCCAATTGAGATGAAAGTCAAAGTCTTCATCAAACCCGTTGCTTTTGTCCCAATTTCCCTTGTTTACGCTTACCCGTTTCCCGGCGTGTACGGTAAATCCCCCGTTTGAAAGATTGTACGGAGGGTCGGCGAAAATCATATCGATCGAATCTTCAGGAAATTCCGCAAGAATGTCTAGGCAGTTCGACTGATAAAGTTTGAATTTAGGTTTTTCGTAATACGGCTTTAGCATGACTATCCAGTATTAAATTGAGGGGACATCCAAACAGATTCCAAAATCAAACCTCTTATTATTCTTTTCCAAGACTATAAAAATCTCTATTCTCTTTCAAGTTTTAAAGTTTGCTACTCAGAAAAGAAATCTTCGTCTATGGTGTACAAGTTGAATCTATCAATAACCTTGGTGCCCACTTCGTAATCAATCATCAGATCCGTAAGTTTTTCTCCGTTTATGCATTTAATTCCTTGCTTATCTGCATATGATTTCGCCGGTCCCGAAAAACTGGAAGTAGTTATAAAAACGCCTTTTGATGCTTTCTTATCTAGCAGAGCTCCTGCAAACTCCTGCAACTCCTTTCTTCCAACAGATGTTTCGTCCTTCCATTTTTTAGCTTGGATGTAAACAGCGTCAAAACCTAGCTTATCTTGGTAAATGATTCCATCAATTCCCTCATCGTTGGATTTCCCTGTTGTTTCTGCCAGATTTCGTTCAGTTCCATACCCCATCTTCTTGAGAAGTTTCACCACTAGTTCTTCAAAGAAATAAGGATCTTTGTTCATTATTTTTTCCAACAAAGCCGTTTTCATCTCTCTCCTGAGTTTAGATATAGCGGTTTCAATCATGTCCGTGGGAGTAAGTTCTTCTTCGCCCGTATCGTCATGATTGTTTTTGAGTTCCTCTTCCAAGATGCGTTTGGTTATATTCATACCGTGTTTTTGCCTTACTTTTTTTCCTTTTTTAGTAATTACATAAATTCCTCTTGAAACTGTTTCTATCAATCCATAATGACTTCTCAGGTCCCAAATCGCCCAACCCAACCTGTTTCTTACCTTCTTTTCTCCAGAAGGATGTCTGACGGCCAGATCTTCTTCTGAAATACTCATTTCCGGGCTAATTATTTTTAGGAGTTCATCCGTTGTTTTCGGTTCGTCCGTGTGCTTGAGAATATAAGGATAGAACTCTGGGTACTTGGGGATGCTCATCTTTCTTACAGTGGTAGCTCCATAGGGTTTCTCGCTAACCAAGTCAACGCAAGTTTGGCAATTATGATAGACGAAAAACCGTCTGGGGACAAAGTATTCCTGCAAACTCAAGAGCTGAACCGAAATTGCATGACCGTATCAGAGTTCCTGGATTTTGATAGATTCTTCTCCATACACTATAATCTTACTTCCAAGCAGTTTGCGGAAGGGGGGATTTCTTTTGCAGTGGTAACGAATCCGGCCCCGCCGTATAACAAGGAGGAGGAGAGAAAAAATGGCTAACGGTCAATCGCAATTCCAATCGCCGAATTCCTCGGGCGGTGGAGGCGTGTTCGGATGGACGGCCGACATAAATTCCGAGCAGTGGAAATCCTTCATAGCGGCCTTTCTCGGCTGGGCTCTCGACGCCATGGACCTCCTGCTTTTCGCCTTCGCGGTCGGAAGCATAGCGGAGGTCTTCAATCTTTCTCCCGAAGCCGTCGGAGCTCTTTTCTCCGTGACGCTTTTCGCCTCGGCCTTCGGCGGAGCCCTTTTCGGCATAGTCTCGGACTACGTCGGAAGGGTGAGGGCTCTTACCTACACCATACTTCTCTACTCCTTTTTCACGGGACTCAGCGCGTTTTCCCCGAACGTCATCTTCCTTCTCGTGTGCAGGGTGTTTCTCGGTCTCGGCATGGGGGGCGAGTGGGCCTCGGGCGAGGTGCTGGTTGCCGAGTCCTGGCCCAAGAAGCACAGGGGCAAGGTCATAGGGATGGTCCAGAGCGGCTGGGGCATAGGCTACATACTGGCCGCCCTTCTCGCGACCGCCATACTTCCCAACTTCGACATTGACCTCGGCTGGAGAATACTCTTTCTCATCGGAATAACCCCCGCGTTTCTCGTCTTCTACATACGGCGCAATCTCACCGAGCCCGAGATATGGCGCAAGACTTCCAGGATGAGAAAGGAAAAAAAGCTCGGGGAAGGACAGGAGTTCACGCTCAACCAGATATTCAAGGGGGGCTTCTTCGCTACACGGTGCTGGCGACCCTGCTCACGAGTCTCTGCATGATAGCCTACTGGGGACTCATGTTCTGGGTCCCGCAGTTTCTCGCAAGACCCATAGCCGAGGGAGGGGTAGGACTCGGGACCAAGGGATTCATCTGGATAATTCCCTCTCAACATCGGGGCCTTTTTCGGGTGCGTCACCTTCGGGTGGATAAGCGACAGGTTCGGGCGGCGGCCGGTGTTCGTCTCCTACCTTCTCATCATGGCCGTCCTGGTCTATTTCTTCGGAAACGCCACCTCTCTCGCGCAGGTCATAATCCTGGGTCCGTTCATAGGATTTTTCGGAACGGGCTTCTACTCCGGATTCGGGGCCATATTCTCCGAGATATTTCCGACCAGGGCCAGGGGCACGGCCCAGGGCTTCTGCTACAACGTCGGAAGGGGAGTGTCGGCCATAGCTCCGCCGCTTGTCGGCTACATCGCGGGAATGATGGGCTACGGCCCGGCTCTCGTCACGGTTTCGGTCTTCGCCGTGGCCGCCGCCTTCGTCGTTCTCACGCTTCCCGAGACAAGGGGCAAGGAGCTGGAAATATAAGACGGTCCGAGGACCTTGAGTTCTTCCGGCGAAAACATCCTCGAGCTTTCAAGATCCTTTCCCGCGACGGCGGGCGTCTACATAATGAAGGGAAAGGACGGCGCTCCCGTCTACATAGGCAAGGCCAAGAACCTTCGAAGCCGGGTCGCCTCGTATTTCCGCTCCGACGGGGGAAGGGACAGAAGTCAGGTTCCCTATCTCGTGAGGGAAGTCGACTCCATGGACTACGTGGTGGCGGAGAGCGAGAGCGAGGCGCTTTTCATCGAAAACTCCCTCATAAAGCGCCACCAGCCGAAGTACAACATACGCCTAAAGGACGACAAGACCTTCTCCTCCCTTCGCCTTTCGGTTAACGACAGGTTTCCCAGGCTTTCGCGCACCAGGAGAATAAAGGACGACGGGGCGGTCTATTTCGGACCGTTCGCCTCGGGGAAGTTCCTCAAGCAGACCGTAAGGCTCGTCCACAGGCTCTTTCCCCTTCGGGACTGCACCCCGAACAAGTTCGAAAGGCACAGGACACGCCCGTGTCTCAGCTACTTCACGAAGCTCTGCTCGGGTCCCTGCGCGGGAAAGATATCGGAGGAGGACTACGGGGCGCTGGTGGAGCAGGCCGCGGCGTTTCTCAAGGGAGAGAGAAAAAAGCTCGCCAGAACCATAAGGGAGATGATGGAGCGCGCGTCGCGGGAGGCCCGGTACGAAAACGCGGCCTACTACCGAGACCAGCTGAAGAGTCTTCGGGAGAACGAGGAGATAGACAGGGTGAAGCCCTCGGGTTTCGAGGACACCGACGTGGTGGGTTTTTACAGGGAATCGGAGCGCTACGAGTTCACCGTCCTGCTCTCGCGGGGAGGGTCGGTCGTCGACAAGCTCGATTTTTCCGCGAAAAGCTTCCACGGCGAGGAGACCGAGGCCCTTCGGGAGTTTCTGGGCAGGTTCTACTTTTCCGACCACTACGTTCCCAGAAGGATTCTTCTGCCCGTCGGGATAAGGGACGCCGACGCCTACAGCGAGTGGTTCACGGAAAAGAGGGGAAAGCGGGTCTACATCGAGACGCCCCGGAGGGGCCAGAAAAGAGAACTCGTCCGCCTAGCCGTGAAAAACGCCCGTGAGAGTTTTTCGAGAAAGGCGCAGGAAAAGGCCAAGGAGACCTCGCTTCTGGAAAGCATCAGGAAATCCGTCGGGCTGCGAAGGGTTCCCTACACCATAGAGTGTTTCGACGTATCGAACATTCAGGGGAACCAGACCGTGGCGTCGCTCGTTAGGTTTCGAAACGCCAAGCCCGAAAGAGGCAGGTACAGAAAATACAGGATAACGGCCGTCGAGGGACAGGACGACTTCCGGTCCATGTACGAGGTCGTCTACAGGAGGTCGCGACGGGCTGGGGAGAACAACTGGGAACTTCCTGACCTCATGCTGATAGACGGGGGGAAGGGGCAGCTCAATTCCGCCTGGCGGGCGCTTCGCGACTGCGGGGTGGAGGGAGAAGTCGACTTGGCGTCCATAGCCAAGACCGAGGGGCGCTACGGGATAGACAGGATTTTCGTTCGGGGGAAGGACGAGCCCTGCGTACTTTCGGACAACAAGAAGGGCATATATTTTCTGATGAGGGTTCGGGACGAAGCGCACCGGTTCGCGATTACCTACCACAGGGAGCTTCGAAAGGACAGGACGCTCGCCTCGGAGATGGACAGCGTTCCGGGAATAGGAAGGAAGAGGAAGTTTCTGCTGCTTGATCACTTCGGAAGCGTGGAGAAGATAAAGACGGCCACTGCCGAGGAGCTTGCTTCCGTGAAGGGAATGACTAAAAAAGCCGCGGAGAACGTGAAGGAGTTTCTGCGTTAGTTACCTGTAGGATGACAATGATTTGATTTGTCTATCTAATTAATGTCTGTTAAGAATGTATGATACATTTGCTGTGGATAGAATGATCGGGTGTTTATTTTTGTATTAGAGGTAAGGAGAGACCATGGTTCGTGAGCCCGTATACTCAAGTTTAGGCAGCTTGGCCGAGGTGGGTTATGAGGAAACATCGAGAACGCTGGAGGTTCTTTTCATGAGTGGAGGCATATATCATTACTTTGATGTTCCGCCCCACATACATATGGAATTAATGGATTCGAAATACCATGACGCGTATCTTGATGACCATATAAAAGGCAAGTACGAATATAGGATTGTTAGATAGTATTTCGCGGAATCTTGAAACCAGTTGAAAGTTTTTTACGTAAAAGTTCTTAAAAGAGAAAACATAATTTTCTAATCCTGAAGGCAAAACTCGAGCACGGCTTTTCCCGCGTGAAGCTTGTTTTCCGCCTGGGTGAAAGCCACGCACCGCGGACCGTCCATCACTTCCCCGGTTATTTCTTCTTCCCTGTGAGCCGGAAGACAGTGCATCACCACGGGGTTCTTGTCGCAATGGGACAGGAGTTCCGCGTTGACCTGAAATGGCCTGAACGCGTCCGTTCCTTTTCCGTCTTCTCCCATGCTTACCCAGACATCGGTGTAGACGACATCCGCGTCTTTAACCGCGCTTTCCGGGTCGTGCGTCACTTCGGTCTTCAAACTTCCGATTCCGTTCGCCCTGTCCAGTATCCCCGCGTCGGGTTCGTGTCCCTCGGGAACGGCGACCGCGAGGTCAAAGCCCATTACCGCGGAAGCGGCAACGAATGAATTCGCGACATTGTTCCCGTCTCCCAGAAATGCGAGCTTGAAATTCTCGGGGTCTATGCCGCATTCCTGAATCGAGAAGAGATCCGAGATTATCTGCGTGGGATGCTCGAGGTCGGTGAGAGCGTTTATCACCGCGACCGAGGAATTTTCCGAAAGCTCCTCGACTTTTTCCTGCTCGTACGTCCTTATTATTATTCCGTCTAGGTAGGAGGAAACGACCCTGGCCGTGTCGGCCACGGTCTCGCCCCTTCCGAGCTGGGTGTCCGCCGGGTTCATGTATACGGGATGGGCTCCTAGGTCGAAAAGTCCCGCCTCGAAGGAAAGCCTGGTCCTGGTCGACTGCTTCTCGAAAAGCAGTCCCACGGACATGCCCTCGAGGGTCCGGGGACTTTTCCCCTTCTTTTTCAGGTTCTTGAGTTTCCCCGCCCGCCTGATCATCCGGAGGATGTCGTCTTTTTCAAGATCGAACACGGAAAGAAGATGCCTACGCAATGTAAGTGGCCTCCTCTATCGACTTCTCGAGGGTCGCCAGAGCGAAATCCATCTCCTGCTCGCTCGTGTTGAGGGGAGGAAGAAGCCGAAACACCCGCTCCACGGTGAGAATGACCAGAAGTCCGTTGTTGACCGAGACCATGAAGCACGCTTTTGCGAAATCTGGGTCTTCGAACTCGATTCCGATCATGAGTCCCTTTCCCCTCGTTTCCTTTATCCGCCTGCGGTACCTTCTCTCCGTGTCCCTGAAGTTTTCGAGGAAGTAGCTTCCGAGCGTCGTAGCGTTTTCGAGAAGGTTCTCGTCGAATATCGCCTTCACGGTCGCGCAGGCGGCCGCCGTCGCCAGAGGGTTTCCCCCGAAGGTGCTTCCGTGCGCCCCCGGAGTGAAGTGGGCGGCCACTTCTTCTCTCGCGAGAACCGCTCCGCAGGGAATCCCGCCCCCGAGGGCCTTTGCGAGGGCCATTATGTCGGGCTCCACGTTTTCGTGCTCGTAGGCGAAAAGCTTTCCCGTCCTTCCCATCCCGGTCTGGATTTCGTCGAATATGAGAAGCATGTCGTTTTCCCGGCATATGTCCCTTACGCGCCTGAGGTATCCGGGAGGAGGAATTATGACGCCGTTTTCTCCCTGTACGGGTTCCACGATGACCGCGCACGAATCTCCCTGCTCCGCTAGGCGGCGAATGGTACTGGTCTCTCCGTAGGGAGCGAAGGAAAAGCCGTCGAGAAAAGGCCCGAACCCTTCCCTGTACTTGTCGGTTCCCGTGGCCGAAAGCGCTCCCATGGTCCTTCCGTGAAACGCTCCCTCGGTCGAGATTATTCCGTGCCGTCCCCCGTTTTCCGCTCCCCACTTCCTCGCGAGCTTGATGGCCCCTTCCACGGCCTCGGTTCCGCTGTTGCAGAAAAACGCCCTGTCGGCGAACGAGCGGGAAACGAGAGTCTCGGCCAGAGCCGTCTGTTTCTCTATGGTGAACAGGTTCGAGGTATGGACCAGAAGCTTCGCCTGGGCCGTCACGGCCTCGGTTATCTTCTTGTGGCAGTGCCCTAGGTTGTTCACCGATATCCCGGTCGTGTAGTCGAGATATTTCTTGTCCTCGGTGTCCCAGAGCCAGGAGCCGCTTCCCCTCTCCATCGTGACCGGAAGGCGGCCGTAAGTGTTCATGAGGCATTCGGCGGGCGGTTTTTTCATCTTCCCTTTCCCTACAGCGTTATCTCCGTTCCGATTCCCGAGTCGGTGAGAAGCTCGAGTATGAGTGCCCTCTTTACGGTTCCGTTTATTATGTGCACCTTGCCCACCCCTTCCCCGAGTGCTTCGAGAGCGCACATCACCTTCGGGATCATTCCGCTGTTTATCGTTCCTTTCTTTACAAGTTCCTTCACGCGCTTTTTCGTGAGCGACGACATGAGCTTTCCGTTCCCGTCGAGTATCCCTTCCACGTTGGTGAGCAGTATGAGCTTCGCCGCGCGAAGCGCCCCGGCTATCTTTCCCGCCGCGTGGTCCGCGTTTACGTTGTAGGTGGACCCGTTCTCTCCTGCCCCTATAGGGGCTATTACGGGAATCACTCCCCTTTCCTCGAACATGCTGATTATCTCGGAATTTATCCCGGACACCTCGCCGACGAATCCGAGATCCGAGTTCCCGGGAATCTCTATGTGATGCTCCTCGGCGAACCTGTGGACGTCTAGCTTTTTCGCCTTTATCATCTTTCCCTGCTTTCCTGAGAGTCCCGCGGCGGCCGTTCCGTGCTCGTTTATCGACGCGACGATCCGCTGGTTTATGTTTCCGACCAGCACCATCTCGACCACTTCCATCACCCGTTCGTCGGTCACGCGAAGTCCCGCCACGAAGTCCGACTTTATCCCCAGGCGCTCGAGATGGGCTCCTATCTGGGGACCTCCCCCGTGGACCACCACGGGCTTTATCCCCACGTACTTCATCAGTATGAGGTCCTCTACGAAGTTCTCCAGATCCTCCCTGCCGACGCTTCCCCCGTACTTCACCACCACGGTCTTTCCGTGAAATGCCTTTATGTAGGGCAGGGCCTCGACCAGTATGTCCGCCTTGTTCGCCAGGTTCTTCATCGCGGGCTCCTTTCCCAAGGAAAACAAACATTATATAGCAATCGCGGTTTTTATTGCAATACGGGCGGAGAATTATGCCGTGGCGGGACTGCGGGAAGGAAAAGGGCGGCCGCGCGGTTTTTCCTTGTATTTTCGGCACCGGATTCCATAATTGCAAGGATGATAAAACGAAGAATACTGCGGGACGTTCTCGACGGGCTGGACCGTCTGCCGGCCGTGGCCGTCCTCGGTCCGCGCGGGGTCGGCAAGACGACGCTGGCGAAGGAGGTCGGGGCCGTTCGGAAAAGCGTCTATCTCGACCTTGAAAACCTTCGGGTCCGCGAGAAGCTTTCCGACCCCGAACTCTACCTGTCGGCTCACGCGGACAAGCTCGTCATTCTCGACGGGGTTCAGTTCGTGCCGGGGCTGTTTCGGGAACTTCGGGGCGTAATCGACGATTATCGCCGGCGAGGCAGGGGAACGGGATGTTTTCTTTTTCTCGGGTCGGCATGGTGGGACCTGCTGGGGCAGTCGGACGAGAGTCTTGCCGGACGCATATCCTACATGGAACTCGGCCCTCTCGACGTGACGGAGGTCGAACCGGGAAGCACGGAAAAATTATGGGTGCGCGGAGGATTTCCTGGGAGCTTTCTGGCGGAAAGCGAGGAGGCCGGCGGGACCTGGCGGGAGAATTTCATCCAGACCTGTCTTGAGAGATACATTCCCCAGATGGAACCGCGGATTCCGCCGCGGAATCTTTACCGTTTCCTTGCCGTGCTCGCGAATGAACAGGGTGGGCTTTTTAACGCCGCGCGAGTGGCACGGGCTCTCGAGGTTGACGGCAAGACGGTCGCGCGCTACCTGGATCTGATGGTCGACCTGATGCTGGTCCGCAGGTTGCTGCCCTTTCGCGCCGATGTCGGCAAGCGCCTGGTCAGGTCCCCGAAAATCTACGTGCGCGACAGTGGGCTGGTTCACGCCCTTCTGGGTCTTTCCGACATGGAAGCCGTGCTCGGTCATCCGGTCGTCGCCGACAGTTGGAAAGGGTTTGTCGTCGAAAACATACTGCGTGTCTTGTCAAAGCGTACGCAGGTGAGTTTCTATCGAACTTCCTCCGGTGCGGAAATCGACCTGGTTCTGGAAATGCCGGGCGGGGAACTTTGGGCTGTCGGAATCAAATACGGTTGCAACTCCAAGCTAGGACGGGGTTTTTACAATGCCTGCGAAGACCTGAATCCAGACAGGTGCCTTGTTGTTTATTCTAGTGACGAACGCTACCTGATAAAGGCCGAAGGTGTGAAAGCCATGGGGCTTGAAGGTATCTATCGCGAGTTAGGATTGCTGTCCTAATGTCTATTCTGGACTGATTATGTTATGTATATACATAACTCTTCGTAATACTTTGATTAAGAATCGTAGAAGTGAGCTGGAAATTCTTTTCTCATTGTAGGCATTATGAAGAATGCTCAACCTATTTTTCCAATGTAGGGAAAGGAGTCTTTCTTCCGAAGTGTCAAGTTTTTGAGAGACTGAAACCATTTTGTCTCCAAAGCAAGGAACAAGAATAGGAAAGTACCGTTTATTTTTCTACTCGGTCTAGAATGGCATTAATTATTTCTTTTGCTGCTTGGGGCGATGGAGAAACTTCTGCAAGAATCTGAAAGATGTTTTTGTATATAGACACTTCAGATGGAGCAATTCCTGGAAAAGATGTGCGACCTCGACTTGCCTTAAAGCTAGTGAGTTTATTTTCCAATGAGTTTAGCTTTCCAATTTTTCCGTCTTGCCCTTCCGGTAATCCATGCTTATTGCGCAATGTTTCAATACTAGACAATTTTTTAGCAATTAATTTTTTGGCCGCTTCTGCAGTCAGATATCTAGATTTAGCAAGGTCATATGTTGCGTTAACGTTATCTGCAAAAGACTGTAAGCGTTTTTGTTCATTACGTTCTCCCGAGGCGGTTCTGCATTTTCTTTCCAATCTGCGACATGTAGCCATCAAATGGTTTTCAAGATTTCGTAGATGAGGACTTGGCTCAAAGTAATCACGTTTTGCATTGGGAACTATTCGAGGGTCCAAGATGTGAATTTCTGAAACACACCAACGGTTGAAACGATTCTCCGAGAATAGATGATCAAATACGGTCTCATCGCCGATTTGAATGTTTCCTGCTCTAGCACGAATACACCTTATGCTTGGCCTTTGCGGTAGCGCACCGAGATATAAAGAATGAGCAATCCAACCGATTGCCGCATTCCTACTGCTTTCTAGTGCCGGTATGGCTATTTTTTCAAAGTCAACGAACATATCTAGCTGTTTTTCTGAAGGATATGCTTTTTCTCCGTACAGTTTAGTAATTGGGGATTCTTCGTCGTTGATTAAAATCTTCAAAGAAAAAAGTTTCTGACCTTTTTCAAACAAATTAGAGACTTCTTTGGCATATGGAAAATCTTTGGAGAAAGGAACGGGGCAGACTTCTCCTATATACTCGCGCACCAAATCGCGATTAAGTATGGAAGATGATGCGTATCGAGATATTCCGTCAATCTGAACTTCAAAGAAATGTGCTGGATAATTATTTCCATCTATCGTATCAACAGTGACACAATCCGAGATTATCTTTTCTACGGAGGACAAGCCACAATCGATATTTCTTCTTAATTTTGCCCCTTCCCACACCACTCGAGTTATTGGGTCAGTTTTCTTGCAACGTGTCAAGAAAGTAATCAATTCACCAAACGCCAGTCCTGACAGTCGTCCTATGCCTCTGAATCCTCTGTCGGTCTGACGATTTTTGTTGCTCTTGGCAACCGGAATCAATTCTCTGATTGCCTGTACATGGGATAGACCCGGGCCGTTATCTCGTATTGATAGATACATTGAGTCGGGAGAGATATTAATTTCCACCCTACCTTTTTCAGGGAAGGGGGAAGCAGAGATCGAATCGGCTGAGTTTTGAATATACTCTCGATAGACAGACAGCGGAGAGGAGTACATTCCCGAGGTAACTAGGCTCAGTATGTCTCCGCCTATGGGTATCAGCAAGTCGGCACAGGAGACTATATCTGTCGGACCGTTTTCTTGTCTAGCCTGTCTACTGTGCACCACACATACCTTCACTTTGAACAATTAATTCTGATTCTGTTCTTTCTGGGTTGGTATCTCTTTCAAGAGATTCTCGGTCATACAAACCTGCGTCTTCCACGATTTCTTCTTCCTTGGGAAGCACAACATCCCGGTGTAATGTAGTAACAACTTTCTTATTGCTGGCAATTTCTTTTGTTCCCAGCTTATGAAATGCGATAGCTTGGCGAACCAAGGAATCGACGCTATGTGTTTTAGAAAGCTTTTCATACTGTTCCCGACGTGCCTTCTCACCTCCAGCACAAGTGGCTAGGTAACCGAGTAGTTCCTCTTGTTGGTTTGTAGACATGCGGTTCCTGACAGCTTCATATTCATCCCGTATTGCACTGCCAGCTCCGTTCTCGTAGTACTCGCGATGGAAAATAAATCCGTGTGGAAGACTCAGCAACCGTTTAAATTCTTCCTTGTTGCTACCGTAAGCATGGTTGAAAAACGGTTCACTACCACTGACGATACCTCGCGTGGCCTGCAACATGATCTGGAATGAACGTAGGTAATATCTGTTCCAATTTCGTCCTATATGGGAACGGTCTTTCAGCGTGACTGGCTGATATCGCATTGGAAATGACCAGATGCGAATTCCGAGCTCTTCATTCAATTCAATGTTCAGTTTCATGCGGCTGTACAGGTCGTCTGGTGTGTCCATGAAGTTATACAGCATGTAGTTGGAAAGTGACGTAATGCCGTTTTCAGCTGCCATGCGAATTGCAGTGTTGTAAACTTTGTGAATTCCAATATGGTCAAATGCAATACGTAGAGGACTAATACATATTGTGGACATTTCCCTAAGATACATGGGGGACTTTACTAGTATTCTTGCGTCTACCCCCTGATTGAAGTCCACACGGCGTTTGGAGAGCTTGCCATTACGTTCTATGCGAGCTCCCTTATTAAACCCAAGGTCGCGAATTTCTGCGATGACTTCCTTGTAACGGGAGGATGCTGTGACATTGTTATCCATCAAGACAAGATCTTTTTTAGGACCGTGTTTTGCCTCAATGCCTTTGACTAATTTGGCCAAAGGAGGCATTTCTTTTTGAGCTCCTTCCAGTTTTGGAACTCCGCAGAAATGGCATTTGCGAATGCATCCTCGTGAAGCATAGCCGAAATATGCGTCATTGACGGGATAGGAATAATCTATATTTTTGAGAATGCTGTAATCTGGCACGTGTTCTTCAATTGGTGTGCTTGCAAAATCATCGGCACCAAAATCGCCGTCGCGAGCGGAAAGTTGTAATGCTCGTGCGGGAGGTCCGTCAAGTAAACCGGCAATGAACCGAACTCCTACCCATCTAGATTCTTTTACAAACTCGTTGTGCATTAAGGAGGCTGCGATGCCCCCCACAAACACTCGTTCTGGTTGGTTGCCTGCCGCTTTTATAGCGAAATCAATGGCTTTAGAAGTACGATTCCACTCAAAGCTAAAGAGTGTAGTAACGTATACGCGGTCCCACGCTTTTTGCAGTACTGAGTTATCTTCACCTTTGATAAATAGCACTGTATCGTCGCGGTTTTGATGATATGCCGCTAGTTTCATCAAGCCTAATGGAGGGTACTTGTTTTTGTAACCGGGTTCGACCAGCAAGATATTATTCTTTGCCATACTCGTTTTTCTTTTCTGCTTGTTTGATAATTCCTTTGATTCTCTTGGTTTCCTTGGTCAACTTACCAAATGACTGGTCAAGCGCATTAAGGTCATTTTTTGACAGTACAGTTATATTTTTCCTTTCTATGCCTTCTAATATTGCCATTGCCTTTCGTATTTTTTGTTGCACATTGCTGACTTCAGCTCTTTGGTATGCAGTATCTAGGTCATCGGACCCTTCAATATATTTTTTAAGCACTTTAGGTTTTAGCATAATTACGGGCAGTTTTTTCCTGATGTCTTGCGCAGTAAATGCTAAATCCTCTCCGTCATCAGCATTTCCCAGATTCTTGATTCGTTCAAAAAGTACATTTCGCAACTTGCCTTCTGGTTTGATGTATCTATATAGAACATCGTAGTAACTGAAATGTGACCTGTCTCTATCGTTACTTTCCCGCATCATTTCAATAGCTTTAATCCTAGTATTAATTGTTCCTGAAGATTCTCCAAACAGGTCAGCTATATCATTGAGTATCCATTTTTGTTCTTTACGCACATAGGCAAAATTAGCTTTTTCATATGCGGACCATTTCGTTTTGCCCTTTACATGAATCTGATTTAGGAATGCTATCTGTTGTTTATCAGTAAGACTGGAGACAATATTGCACGGAATAAATTCCCAATCCTCGTTTCCCGTTTTCTTATGTAATATTCTATATACGGCTAACCGAGAATTTCCCTCTATGACTTCCATTGTGTCGAGTCGAACCAGTATTTGTTCCATTAGACCGCCGTGTCGTTCTACTTCAGAGATTAAATTTCTTACACTCGGTTCCTTCTTGAGATTTTCAAATATTTTTTCCTGTTGTTCTTCTTCATGAAGATTATCAAAACCTGGTTCATCGTGTATACAGGAATACACTCTCGGATTGTCTTTCATGAATTTCAGCTTATCTATAGATAGATAATCATTATTTAGTTTAATAGTTGCTTCTAAAATCTTGATTGAGTTTTCGGCCATATCCTAATACCCCTCCGAACAATTTATTTATGCTTGTCAGACAATATTTGTTCCAACGCATCTGATAGGTCGCACTTGAACATTACATTAAAGTTACCCATTGATATATCCCCCTGCGTCAACTGTGCTGCTTGATATTTGGCATTCAGTAACGCGTCTACCCATTCGTCAATTGTGTTCTCAGCGAGGAGATTATGTACAAAACATTCTTCAGTTTGAGAAATTCTATGGATTCGGTCTTGAGCCTGTAGATAATCGTCAAGACTAAAACTACGGTCATAAAATATTGCGTGACTAGCAACAGTCAAAGTCAATCCTTCCTTGGCAGCACCTGGTGTAGCCAGCAAAAGTCTGCAATTTTTATCCGTTTTGAATTTCCTGATAGATTCATTCCGGTCGGCTACAGACATATAACCATGTACTTTCTGGGGCATAAATTGGCTTAGTTGACTGCTAAGCCATTCGACGTTATCAACAAATCCAGACCATATAATTGCTTTTTTCGACTGAATATCAATATCTTTGAGTAACTTGACCAGTTTCCGATATTTTCCGGGAAGCTCATCATATGTTTCATCTACTAGAGACGGATTTGAGGCACACTGAACAAGTCGCAGAAGACGTTTCAGAATTTCTTCCGCATCATCAGTAACAGAGTCATTGCCAATACCTTGCATATTGTAAGACATTTCATCTCGGTACGAGTTGTATATTGCCGCCTGTTGAGGTTCTAACGTAACAAAATGTGTCAAAATTGTTTTATCTGGGAGTTTTAACCCTGCTGAATTTTTTGTTTCTCTCACTGAGAACTGCTCTAACTTGCTCATTATTTTAACTAGGCGGAGACTATACTCATGTGTCATATCTGGGGATGTTGGCAGGTCAACATCTTGTTTGAAGTCATCAAATGAATAACCTAACGCTTTTCCGCCATCTAAGAATTTTATCTGCGACCAGATGTCATAAGGACGATTGGCGACTGGGGTACCTGTCATGATAATGCGACGGGTAAATCTATCTGCAATTAAATGAAAACACTTTGAAAGCTGTGCGTCCGGATTTTTGATTTTCTGGCTTTCATCTAGGATTATTCCTACTCTGCATGTAAGCAGAAAGTCATGTGTGAGGTCAAGGTTAGTGGCTATAACCTCGTAGTTCATGACATAAACTAGCACCGGAGAGTTCAGAGCGATGCTGTTGTCGCGCCGGTTTCCCGACAGAACTCTCGGTGTTATATGAGAATGAGCCGTCAACTCATCGCACCAGTTTTGGACCAGCGCTTTCTTCGTAACTACAAAAATTGTATCAACTATGTCCTCGCTCAGCCAGAACAACATTAGGTCAATTGCAATTTTCGTTTTGCCTAGGCCTTGTTCATGAAAAATTGCCGCATAAGAAAGCGGTTTTACCGACCTGACAGCATCTAGCTGGTACGGATAGCTTTCATGTTTAGCTGTTAACTTTGGAGGTTTTCTTAAAGCAAATCCCAAATTATGCCCCCCTTTGAGTCTAGTCGCCAAAAATCGCAACCGTCAAAGACTTCAATTTCCGTTCTGACATCTTGCAATCCAATACGAACAAAACGCAATAAAGTTTTGGCTAAGTCAGCCCTTTGACCTGTCACGACTAAGATGAAAAAGGAAGTTTTCCTATTGTTGGAGTGAGTTATAAAGGATGTTGTTTGGTCCCATGTGTGTTGGTTGTCTATATCATTATCTGTCTTAGCTTCTGCAATAATTAAGTTTTCTTGTTTCTGACTGGCATATACATCTGGTCTGAATCCACCAATCAGTGGCGGTACTTCGTCGCCTGGTTTTTGCTGTAGGTCAGCGATTATCGAAATATTGGGATAGCGGTTTTCAAGAGCGTTAATTACACTTTTCACCAAGTTTCTGTGCTCTTTACTCTGAGACATATTCGAGAAGGTTCTTCAAGTGGTCGTGCAAGTCTTCGAGAATGCTTATGCGTTCCTCAGCATCATCATGCTCTTTGTTTTTTAAGATGCGAGCTTCTGAATGAGGCAGTTCATTGATGCGTCGTGCTAGAACTTCTGCTAATTGATACATAGAAGCAGTTTCCAGCGTAACTTTGTTAGGCTTTCTATTGAGTTTTTCTTCTTCCTTTTTGTCAATTAGCTTGATTGCGTCTTGTATAGAATTTGGACCACCTTCAAGGAAAATGTTTTTAGCTTCATCATCACGAAGAACTTTGGGTAGTTGGCGTACATCCTCCAACCTGTATATCTTGCCATCTCGAATCCATTCTCCGAAGTCCTTCAGGTTCAATTCAGCACCATATATGGCTTTTTTGATGTTTTTTCTTTGGAGTTCAACAAAACCGCTGAATCTGTCTATTCGGAAAGCCGTATCATCTACAACATCACGATAATATTCGTTCATGTCATGGTAAGCTTCAATCTGGCGTTCAATATTGGTTTTGTTGCCTCCACAAAGTGCTATCATCTCTTCGTAATCCATGAATTCTTGATAGCGGAGATAATGAAGATATCTTGCTTTCTCGTAGGCAGGCCACTCTCTTGCACCAACAAGATGTGCAGATACTCGAATCGTTTCTATCTCGCGTTGATTGGCGTCTTGGATTACCCTCGCTTTAATCTCAGACCAGTTGCCATCAATTTCCTTTTTGAGGAATTCCTTATAAATAGCAAGTCGTGTGTTTCCGTCAATACAGATTTTGTTTTCTCCTTTTATGATGACGGTAATCGGTGTTGTTGCTCCTCCGTTTGCTCGAATTGAATCCATAAGGCTAGAAAAAGAAGAAGTCCCCTTGTCTCCATCTGTAGCCGAACGCAAAGCAAAGTAAATGCGTTCTGCATCCAGACGGTCTCCATACTTTTCCAAAGCCATTTTTATTCTAGGGTTTTCACTATCGTAAGATATTTCGTTAACGCTGAGCGTTGTGTAACTTTCTTTCATTTTCCATCTCCAGAACGCGGAACAGTTGGTAGCCGTTATTCAGAGTCTAAAAGTATATATGAATTGTGAAACTTCTTACAGAATTTTGTTAGGCATAGACCTATGCAATTCTTACTGTTAGAAACGAGAATTTTATGTACGTGCTTTCCCGATACTCACTTCAAATTCTAGTTTCGCCTCGGCCTCGTTTCCGTAGAAACTCCCCGCGACGGGAGCTATGAGTTCCGGGGTCACGCCGGTCGCGACCGCGACGTGGTGGTCGGAGACCGCTATGCCGGCCGTCGGGTCGTATCCCCTCCATCCTCCGCCGGGTATGTAGACCTCCGCCCAGGCGTGAAGATGGTTCTCGCTTTTGGCTTTCTCGCTAATCGCGTAACCGCTTACCAGCCGGCAGGCGAGTCCGACCGACCTGCAGACGCCGGTGAACAGGACGACGAAATCCCTGCACGCACCCCTTTTCTCCGCAAGGGTTTTCTCCGCGGGCCAAGCGGTTCCGTTTTCCCTGACCATGTGCTCGAAGTCGTCGTGTATGTGGTGGGCGAGTTCCGTGACGAACGCGGTCGTCTGTCCTTCCGCCTTTTCGGTTATCGTCCGGCGAAGTTCCGAAACCGCCGCCGCCGTTCTTTCGTCGACGGCGACGTAGGGAGCGAGACACTCCCGAAACTCTTTCGGGTACTCGGCCGGAAGTCCCAGAAACCCCATCTCCGAAACTATGAAGTCGAAGGGATTGCTCCGAAGCGTCTCCACGACGGAACTCGTGTCTATCACCAGACGTTTCGACTTTCCCTCAAACCACAGGGTCACGGTCGTGGTGCCGTAGAGATCGCAGTTCACGCTCCGCCCCGCCTCGGGAGGGTCGGTCTTGAGGGAGAAGGAATGAACCTCTTGGGACGCGTCGTCTTTCGGGCGAAGCCTCACCGTGTGGGGAGCGAGCACGACTTCCCTTCCGTAGCCGTAGACGGTTCTGTGGTCTATCTCAATCAGCATTTTTCGGGTTTCCGTCGAAAACCTTCTTCACCCACTCCGCGGGAAGCTCCTCGGCGGACCTGCGGAGACTCTCCTGCCACCAGTCCGATATGTCGGCGAGCTCGTTTTCGACGAAGCCGTACTGCTCAACGCTAAACGACCCGGTCCGGCAGACTATCACGTCTATGGGGAAATCCACGTCCGTCGCGTTTATGCGGCTCGAGTCGAACGCCAGGTACGCTATGCGAAGCGCCGTCTCCATGCTGGTGTCGTGGGTGAGCGTTCTCTTTATGATCGGTTTTCCGTATTTCGACTCGCCTATTATCACGTAGGGGGAGGTGGTTCCCACCCTTATCCAGCTTCCCTGGGGATAGACCAGGAAAAGCTCGGGCTCGGGGTCGTTTTCGAACTGGCCCCCGATTATGGAGTGGATGTTGAACTCGAGGCCCGACTCGCAGAGCGACTCGCCGTCTTCTTCCTTCACCCTCCGGATCTGGCGGGAGTAGAGGTTTACGGCCTTGTAGAGCCTGTCGAGTTCCTCTTCCGATTCCCCGAGGGCCTCGTCGAGATACGTGATCGACTTGTCGCGCACGGAGCGAAGCCCGGAGGTCATCAGGAAAAACGTGTTTTTTCCATCTCCGTGCGAGGTCGCCTTTTTCGCGTTTACGGCCTCGTTTCCGGTAACTATGAGCGAGTCGGCGAGCCCCAGGATTCCCTCCTTGAGCTTCATCCCAACGCAGAAAGTCATTGTTCTCGGGTCTCCAGGGGGTCAGATGTCGTCGAAGTGCGCCAGGGCACCGCTTTTCACCGTGTAGCTGAAGTAGTCGTCGTAGATGCGGCTTCCCACCTCGTTTATGCGGGACTGGAAGGTGCTTAGGTACTCGTGCATGCCTTGCTGTATTATCTCCTCCACGCTCGTGAAGCGAAGGTCGGAGAGTATCCTTCCCATCTCCTTTTCCGACGGGTTGTTGTAGGAGCCCGTGGGGCTGTTGGATATGAAGTGAAGGGACTCGTCGGCCTTCTCCACGCAGTAGACGACCGAGCGCGGAAACTGGTCGTCGAGCAGGAGGAAGTTCAGCACCGTGTCCAAGGAGATCTTCTGGTGCTTTGCCTTGTACATCTCGAGGGCGCTTGCGGACTTGAGAAGCGCGATCCACTGCATGTGGTCTATCGACGTTCCCACAAGCTCGGCCGTGGGAAGCAGGGTGTAGTACTTCACGTCGAGTATTCTCGAAGTCTGGTCCGCCCGCTCCATCTGCTTTCCCAGTTCCGAGAAATGCCACCCCTCGCCGTGGGACATCCCTATGTACGCCGCCCCGTGGAAAAGCAGGCTCTGCACCTTGGCGGCCTCGCAGAACTTGTTCGGATCCTCGAACACCCTTTTCGAGGCGTCGCGGCTGCTCATCGTGTGGTAGAACTTGTTTATGAGAAGCCACATCTCCGAGGAGATTATCTCCCTTATGGAGCCCGCGTTCTCCCTCGCGCGGGCGACGCACGAGAGAATGGAGTCGGGGTTGCGGGGGTCGAGCACCATGAAGTTTATCACGTTCTCCGGGGTCGACCGCTCGTGGATGCTCTTGAAAAGCTCCATGTCCCCCGTGACCCTCACTATGGGGTCCCACTCCTGCTCCGACGTGTCGTCGGAGCCCAGGGTGAGTCCCAGGTTCACGGTTATGAGCCTCGCGACGTTGCCCGCCCTCTCGGCGTAGCGGCTCATCCAGTAGACCGATTCTGCGACGCGGCTTAGGATTTCCGGCCTCCCTTTCTTTTCCCGTTCTCGGGTTCGGGTTTTTTCGGAGCAAGCACCCAGGTGTCCTTGCTCCCCCCGCCCTGGGAGGAATTCACTATCATCGAGCCCTTGCGAAGCGCCACCCTGGTGAGTCCCCCGGGAAGAACGAATATGTCGTCTCCGTAGAGGATGAAGGGGCGAAGGTCCACGTGTCTTCCCTCGAAGTGGTCCTCCACTATCACCGGAACCCGCGAGAGCGACATGGTGGTCTGCGCTATGTAGTTTCTGGGATTCGCCTTTATCTGCTGCTTGGCGTCGGCGATTTCTTCCTTCGTCGCCTTCGGCCCGAACACTATTCCCTTTCCGCCGGACTCGTTGGCGGGCTTCACCACCAGCTTCTTTATGTTCTGGAGCACGTACTTCCTGGCCTCGTCCTCCTCGCATATGTAGGTGGGCACGTTCGAGATTATGGGGTCTTCGCCCAGGTAGTACTTTATGATCTTCTCCACGTAGGCGTAGATTATCTTGTCGTCGGCCACCCCGCCGCCGGGGGCGTTGGCTATGGCCACGTTTCCGGCCTTGTAGGCTCCGAAAAGCCCGGGGACGCCCAGCATGGAGTCCGGCCGGAAAACCTGCGGGTCGAGGAAGTTGTCGTCTATCCTTCTGTATATGACGTCCACCTTCTCGAGCCCCTTGGTGGTCTTGAGGTACACGAAGTCGTCTATGACGACCATGTCGCGGCCCTCGACCAGCTCTATTCCCATGTCCTTGGCCAGAAACGAGTGCTCGAAGTACGCCGAGTTGTAGATTCCGGGAGTGAGCAGCACCACCTTGGGATTGAGAGTCTTCTCCGAGAGCAGGTGCTGGAGGGTGTTCAGCAGGTGGACCCCGTAGTCGTCTATGGGCCTTATGCCCACCGCGTCGAAGACCCTGGGAAACGTGCGCTTTAGAACCTCGCGGTTCTCCAGCACGTAGGAGACGCCGGAAGGGGAGCGCAGGTTGTCCTCCAGGATGTAGAAGTTGCCGTCGGAGTGCCTTATCACGTCCGTTCCCGTTATGTGGCACCAGATCTTCTGCGGCGGGGAAAAACCGACGCACTCTAGGCGGAACTCCTTGCTCGAGAGAATGAGCTCCTTGGGGACTATTCCGTCGCGCAGGATCTTTCGGTCGTTGTATATGTCGTCTATGAAGAGGTTGAGCGCGTGGATTCTCTGCTTGAGGCCTCTTTCCAGAAGGGCCCAGTCGTCCGAAGACACCACTCTGGGGATTATGTCGAAGGGGAAGATGTTCTCCTCGCCCTTCTGCTTTTTCTCCGAGTAGAGGGTGAAGGTGACGCCCATCTCGAAGAGGTTTTTCTCGGCGGCCTTCTGCCTGTCTATGAGCTCCCCGTCGGAGAGGCTTTCTATCCTGTCGGTGAGAAAGCGGGTCCACTCGTAGCAGTTCTTGTTGTCCTTGAAGACCTCGTCGTAGAATTTCTCGGTGTCGTAGCCCTTGAAGTCCATTTTTCCTCCGCGAGTTCCCTCCTTCCGGGTCAACACAAAATAACAGAAAAACGGGAGTTCGGCAAGAGGATTGTGTGAAGAAGGGTGTCAAGAAGGGGCGCCGCGGTCGTTTTCGACGGGCGCAGTTTTCCGGAAAGGCCCTATCGTCCGAACGAGTCGTAATCCCTGCGATAGCCGCAGGCGTCGCACCACACCTCGGGTCTTCCCCGGTTTTCCCTGAATCCGGCGGCCAGCGGGACGGTTTTCCCCCCGGCCAGGCATGCGGGGCAGGGCGCTTCCCCGCTCGTGTAGTCGCAAAGGTTCCTGTTGTAATTCGTGCATCCCAGGAACACGGAATGCGGAGGAGCGTTCCTTCTGACCCTTCTCACCAGGGCTCCGCTTCTTCCTCTGACGAGTCCTTTTTCGAAGCACTCGGGACACGGCCCGACGATATCTTCTCTCAGGACGACTTCGTTGAACCCGACTCCCAGGCCGGCGCATATCCTCTTTATTTCCCCGACGAAGCTTGACGGCTCGAGGTCCCGGTGAACGAGAAACACTTTCTCTTTTGCGCGGGTCATGGCCACGTACATGACGCGCCTTTCTTCCGAGTTTCTGTAGTCGTCGCCCGGGGGAAGAAAGACGGACGTCAGGGGATCCTCCCCTCCGTGATTCGGGAATCCGGCTATGCCGGAATCCATGCCCAGTACGACGACGAAGTCTTCTTCGAGACCTTTCGAACGGTGAATCGTCCGCCTAGATATTATCAGGTCGTTTCTGTGGGACATCAGGTTTTCGGGGCTGACGGCCTCGATCTCCCGGTTTTTTCTTCCCAGAACGAACACGCCTTTTTTCTCGTCCGATTCGGGTATCAGGTCCAGAATCCTTTTCAGGTTCTCGTCGTCGTACCTGTCGACCGAGCATATGCCGACGGCCGCGGAGCCATCTCCCTTTCTGGCGGAGCGGACGGATTTTCCGATCTGGTTCGGGTTTTCCTGAATGAACTTCGAGGCGACGTTCGATACCGGTTCGCAGGTACGGAAAGTTTCCTGGATCCTGTACGCCCGGGGTCTCATCGAGAGGTCTTTCCGGTCGAAGGTTTCGTCTTCGGGAGTCAGGGGTCTTTCGGAGTCGAGAAATTCCTTCATCACCATGCTGTTCGAACCGGTGAACCTGTAGATCGACTGCCAGTCGTCTCCCACCGCGAAAAGGCGGGAATCGGGATGAAGTATCCGGGCGAGAAATTTCTTCCTGCACTCCGACAGGTCCTGAAACTCGTCCACCAGAACGTACTTGTATCTTTCCGGCAGAAGTCCGTTGCCGCCCTCGGCACCTAGGTAGCCGGTCGGCTTTGAAATCATGTCCTCGAAATCCACGGTGCCGTTTTCTTCGAGCGTCTTCTGGTAGCTTTCGAAGATAGGCAGAAAGAACCTCTTGAACATTCCGCTTCTGAACCTGTCGTCGAGGGAATCCAGGCGTTGCGACACGCTGGCCGCGTCAAGCCCGTTCGTCTTTGCGAGCTTCACGCAGGTCGAGATCAGTCCGTAGGTGTCGTCGATGTAGAGCTCCTCGAGTCTTCTGTTTATTTCTTCCGCGGAAGGGGGATGGTACGAAACGCCGCGCCGGTCGAGTTCCCGAAAGATTTTTCCGAGCAGGCTTCCATCGTAATACTCGTAGCTGTAGGTGAAAAGACAGTCGGCGTTTCGTTTTTCGAGGAAATCTTTTTTCCGGTTCATCTGCTCCACGTACTCCCGCCCGAAAATCGACCCGCCGTCCCTGTCGACCGCGAAGTGCTCGTGCCAGAGATTTATTTCGGGATAGTGAAAGTCCGGACTGTATGCCGCGTCCAGACCGGGATAGGGCTTTTCGTATTCCACTTTCACTCCCTTCATTACGAGGGAGTTTACGATGGTTAGTTCCTGCTGGGACCTGACCCAGTGCTTCCCGTCTAGGCTCGGGATGCGAAGCGGTCTGAAATTCCCGCCCGTCCGCGAGTAGTCTCTTTTGTACGGGTAGCCGCGGACGGCTTCGCGGTATTCTTTTTCGTTGCGGGCGAATTCCTGTATCTGGTGGCGCGGACACAGGAGCCTGAATTCCATAATCCAGTTTTCGATTTTCGGATGTGTCTTTTTCGCCTTCTCGACGACCTTGCGGATGTTGGACGTGGTCAGCAGACCGTCTTCGGACGACTCCGCGAGGCTGTCCACTTTTTTGGCTCCTTCCGCTTCGGTCAGCAGCTTGCGTCCGAAAGCGTGGAAAGTGAAGACCTCGGCGTCTACGGAAAGAAGTTGCTTCAGGCGGTCTTTGACCTCTTCCGATATGTCCCTGTTGAAAGCCAGAATCAGTATTTCCCCGGGAGTCGCCAGACCTTCTTTCACCAGAAAGGCGTACTTGCCTATAAGGGTTGTGGTCTTTCCCGAACCCGCGGCGGCTATGACGAGCGTTCTGTGAGAATCGTCGACTATGGATTCTCTTTGCTCCCGGGTGAGGGGGTGGGGTAGCAGGGAGTCGAAAAGCTCCTTGTGTTTGTCGAGCAGGAGGTTCCGCCTGCTTTTCCTCTCAGCTTCCGCCGCGTTCTTCGGTTTTTTCCGCGTTAGAGCATAGAGCGATACGAACGCGACAATAACCAGGATGGGAATTACATACGCCGAAGCTTCCATTTAACGCTTGCCGGAGAATCCTTTAACATATTGAAATTGTTAATCGTAGGTTCTCTCTGGAGAAGATACTCTCGGTTCAGTACAATACAGGGCGAAACGGACCTGAATCAACCGGTTCGGGCGGATATTCGGCTTGGAGATGTTTCCCTCGGGAAGATTTCCTTCGGTCCCGGGTCCCGCGACGACATTCCCGCGCTTTTGAAAAGGTTTGCGGGCGGTGTGATTCATTCGCGGCGGAGTCTGGCGTCCTCTGCGTGAGGGATTTCGGTCTTTCGTGATTTGTCGCGCTGGGCTCGCGCGGCGTACGGAGCGTCTGAAAAATGATTTTACCTTCAAGGAGCGTTCGGGAAGAACAATCCCTGCTGGGAATAGGGGCCGTCGCGCTCGGGCATCTTGAGCGGTCTCAAACCGTGACCGGTCTCTGGGAAAAGATGCGGGACGGAAACGCGGCGCTCGCTTACGGACGGTTTGTCTTGGCTTTGGACATTCTTTACATTGCGGGAGCCGTGGACCTGTCCGGGGATGTGATCTCGAAAAAAAACAGGCGTCATGGTCCGCGGAGGTCGCGCAAACCATGAATTCCGCCGCGATTCCATCCAAGAATTGAAAACGCCGGACGCATCTGGCGGTTCAAACGCGACACGGTCTTCGCCGGAGACCGTGCGCCCACTTTATCTTTTCCCCCGGATTTTCCTCGAACACGTGCGCCGGGTCTTTTCCCGCGGTTGTCGCGTCGCTGAAGACCGAAGAGTTGAACAGATTGCGGATTTGTTCTGCAGGGGTTACAGTCTCGTATCGTTTTGGTATGTTATTGTTCCATGAAAAACAATAATCGTTTCGCAAATGAGCTTCTTCGTATCGTTGAGGGAGCATTGCGTCTCGATGTCAACAAGGTCCGCGGCTACACGGGCTTCCTGGCCGATAACCTTGAGAAAGAAGGCGAGAAAGTACTGGCGGGACGCCTGCGGAAACTGCTTGAAAAATCCGAGCGCAAGCTTCGGCCGTCGTCCGTGGAATTCTCGTCCGCCCTTCCCGTAGACGGGGAAAGCCGCTTTCCTCTGGTTGAGCACGTGGCGTGTCCCGAGGAGTCTCCGCTCGTGCTTTCAGGGGAGCAGTGGGAGGTGGTGCGTGAATTTACGGGCGTTGCGAAAAACTACGCCCGGGTCGACGACGGGACTTCTTCCCTGAGCCTTCTCGTGTACGGGCCGCCCGGCACGGGAAAAAGCCGCCTTGCGCGGCACCTGTCCCGGGAACTTGGACTCGAGATGTACGTCGCGCGTCTCGACGGTCTGGTTTCCTCCTACCTCGGCAGCACGGCGAAAAACATCCGCGCCGTTTTCGAGTTCGCCGCCGGGCGTCCCTGCATGCTCTTTCTGGACGAGTTCGACGCCATAGCGAAGCTCAGGGGAGATTCTCAGGAACTCGGGGAACTCAAACGGGTGGTAAACAGCTTCATGCAGAATCTGGACACCGTCGGACGGGAGTCGATAGTGGTCGCGGCCACAAACCACGAAGAGCTTCTGGACGCGGCGGTCTGGAGGCGTTTTTCCTACAGGCTCCCGCTCGGTCTTCCCGACGAGGGAATGCGCCTGCGCATGTGGGCGGATTTCAGCGCGCCGATCGAATTCACGAAACGGGAACTGGCACTTCTGGTTGATCTGTCGGAGGATTTTTCCGGCTCGGACATCCGGGAAGTATGCGTCCGGTTAAACAGACAGAGGCTTGTTTCTGGCGAAGTTCCCGGCTTCGAGAAAGTGTTTTCAATCATGCGTAACATGTCTGTGGGAGAGAGAAAAGAAAATCGGGTTGCTTTGCTCACTAGCGACCTAGAACCTAAGAAAACTGTTGATGCGTTGAGAACCAGAAACCCGCGGCTTTACACCCTTTCTGCCTTGGCACATCTGCTGGGCGTTTCGAAGGCAACCGCTCAGCGTCTGGTTGTAAGGGGAGGGTCAGATGGAGATCTGTAAACAGTTGCTGGTAAAAATCATTATGGTACGGGAGCAAGCTGAATGAAAGAGGAAAAACTACAAGAGGAAAGAAAATTTTATAAAGAACATCTCATAAATGCCTATTACTCAATTAATAGAAGTTACGACCGAGATGTTTTAACTATAGCGGGTGGTGGTTTGGCTTTGTTCATCGGTTTTGTCGATGGAGTGGTTGAGGACCTGAACTCAGCTGAACATGTTATCATGATGAAATTTTCTTGGTTGTTTCTTGCTGCAAGTATGTTTCTGATTATGTTTCGCCACTATGTGGGCATCAAATCACACAGAAAGACTCTTGAACAGTTAGACAAGGGTAAAAATCCCGGCGAACAGATGGGAGGAATGTGGACGAAGATTGAAAGGTACAGTTTTCTTCTTTCGGCGGTGTCTTTATTTATGGGACTAGGTATAGCTATATATTTTATCTGGATAAATACGGGAGGACAGAACAATGTCTAGCAAATCCAATAAATCAGATAAAGTCATTTCAAAGGTACCAGAATTGATTATGAACACTGAACCGGTACATATACCGGAGGAAGTATTCCCTACATCACAAGGTGAAGGGGGAACGGATTCTTCAAGTGTACCGTCAGATGTGGGTGATTCAGGCAAAAACGGGAATAGTGGCACTAGCGACGCTTCCGAGTGACGCCCTGATTTTCTCATACTTGAATATTTACCTTGAAATTGTCATGACTAAAAATTTAGCGAGGTAGGCAAAATGTCTAAAAATTTTACTAATACTACCGAAGAAAAAATTCGGAGAAATGATGGGCAACGCCAACGTACAAGTCCAGTATACATACCGGAGGAAGTATTTCCTTCTTCTCAAAATGGAGGAACAGAAAATTCCTCCAATACAACTTCTGGTCCGAAAGACAGTGGTTCTACTCAAGCTGACGACAACTCCACCGATAATGAGAAGTAACTAGAGCGTGTTAACGCTATTGGGCACCTTTAAGGGCTTCAAAGACGAGTGCGAGATGAATGAAGAAAGCAAATACGACATCCAGCTTGTCAAAACGCGTGGAGATTCTTCTGAATCCCTTGAGTCTCCTGGTTAATCGCTCTATTTCATTGCGCTTCCTGTATCTTTTCCTGTCCTAATTCCATGGCTCCACTTTGTTGCTTTTCGGCGGCATTACCGGGGTCAATCCCAAATCCAGATAGTCCAACGGGCGAGCACGGGAGAGGTAGGTTCCGAAACCGCCGAAATCGAGGTCTTCGGGCGTTTTTTCGCGAAAGCCTCAACCTGTCAAAAACCACAAAATGCATCACAGTTGGTCGCTTCGCACAGAAAAAAGCTCCAAACATGACTTCATGAATAATACGGGTTCATGGTTATTCATGCCGTGACTTTTTCTTGCGGTTAAAAAGGCATTGCGGGGATAACCGCTAGATATGCTATGGATTGTGGCTGTCTTATTCGAAGAAAAGTCTTACAGTATGTACCTGCTCAAATCCCTGTCCTTCACGATATCCGCTATTTTTTCCTCAACGTAATCCGCATCTATAACCAGCTTCTTCTCCTTCATGTCGGGAGCGTCAAAGGATATCTCGTCAAGCAGCTTCTCGAGCACGGTGTGAAGCCTTCTGGCCCCGATGTTCTCCGTGGAGTTGTTAACCTCGGCCGCGGTCTCCGCTATCTTCTCCACCGCATCGTCGGCAAATACCAGTTCTAAGTCTTCGGTCTTCATAAGCTCCGTGTACTGCCTTGTCAGTGCGTTTTCCGGCTCGGTTAGAATCCGGATGAAGTCGTCCTTCGTGAGCGCCTCGAGCTCCACCCTTATGGGAAAACGCCCCTGAAGTTCCGGTATGAGGTCAGAAGGCTTCGAGACGTGAAACGCCCCCGCTCCCACGAAAAGTATGTGATCCGTGCGGACCATCCCGTGCTTCGTGGTGACGCTGCTTCCCTCTATTATGGGAAGAAGATCCCTCTGCACTCCTTCCCTCGAAATGTCGGGCCCCGAAACCCCCTGCTTGCCCGCGACCTTGTCGATCTCGTCTATGAAGATGATCCCCGAGTTCTCCGTTCTCTCGAGAGCCAGGGCCACCACCCTGTCCATGTCTATCAGCCTTCGGGATTCCTCTTCCATGAGGATTTCCATGGCTTCGGGCACTTTCACCTTTTTTCTCTTCGATTTTTTCGGAAGCAGGTTTCCGATCATCTCCGATATGCCGGGGTCCATCTCCTCGACTCCCGCCTGGCTGAACACCTGGATGGGAAGGTTCCTGGCCGTCACCTCGACTTCCACGTCCCTGTCGTCAAGCTTTCCCGCCCATAGAAGCTTGCGAAGCTTCATCCTGGTCGCGGCCTTCTCCTCGTCGGTCTCGGTTCCCGGCAGAAGAAGGTCGATTATCCTGTCCTCGGCGATCTCCTTCGCCTTGGTCTCGACCGCCTCGGTCTCCTCCTCTGTGACCATGTTCACGGCTATCTCCGTGAGGTCCCGTATCATGGACTCCACGTCCCGCCCCACGTAGCCGACCTCGGTGAACTTCGAGGCCTCGACCTTTACGAAAGGGGCCTGGGCGAGTCTCGCCAGCCGCCTCGCGATCTCCGTTTTCCCCACTCCCGTGGGTCCCATCATGAGAATGTTCTTGGGAGATATCTCGTCGCGAAGCTCCGGGGAGACCTTCTGCCTCCTCCACCTGTTTCGAAGCGCGATTCCGACGGCCCTTTTGGCCGTGTTCTGCCCGACTATGTACTTGTCCAGCTCCGAGACTGTTTCCCTGGGGGTGAGATGGGACTTTGACATCCTATTCTATGACCTCTATCGAGACGCGGTCGTTGGTGTAGATGCAGATGCCCGCTGCTATTTCGAGCGAACGCTCGACTATCTGCCGGGCAGAAAGCTCCGAGTGGCGAAAAAGCGCGACGGCGGCCGCCTGGGCGTAGGGCCCTCCCGAGCCTATGGCTATTATGTCCTCGTCCGGCTCTATTATGTCTCCGCTTCCCGAGATGATGAGCATGGTCTCCCTGTTGGCGACGGTGAGCAGGGCTTCGAGCCTCCGCAGTATCCTGTCGGTGCGCCACTCCTTCGCAAGCTCCACGGCCGCCCTCTGGAGATTTCCCCTGTACTCTTCCAGCTTTCCCTCGAACTTGTCGAAAAGGGTCATGGCGTCGGCCGTAGAGCCCGCGAACCCCGCGCAGACCTGTTCCTGGTACATCTTTCTCACCTTCCTGGCGTTGTGCTTTACGGCCGTCGCCCCGAGGGTCACCTGTCCGTCTCCCCCGAGGGCCGTTTTCCCGTCCTTTCTGACGCAGAGTATGGTGGTTCCGTGAAATTCGCTCATGGCTTCTTTTTTCCCGCCCCGCCTCATGCGTTGGGGTGGGTCTTGTCGTACACCTCCATTATGCGTTCTATGGAGAGGTGGGTGTATTTCTGCGTGGTGGAGAGGCTCGAGTGTCCGAGCATTTCCTGGATCGCGCGGAGGTCAGCCCCGCCCGCGAGAAGATGCGTGGCGAAGGAGTGGCGCAGCACGTGGGGGCTCACGTTCTTGGATATTCCGCGGACGAGTCCGTACTTCTTTATTATTCTCGCCAGGCTTCTCGTGGTTATGTTCTTTCCCCTTGAGTTGAGGAACAGATGACCGGAGGCGGGCTTGAACTCCTCTCTTATGCCCAGGTATTCCCGCAGGGCCGAAAGCGCCTTCGAGCCGACGGGGACTATCCTTTCCTTGTTTCCCTTTCCGCGGACCCTTATCAGGGCTTCTTCCAGGTCCAGGTCGTCGGTCTTGACTTCGGCGAGCTCGCTTATCCGGAGGCCGCTTGAGTAGAGAAGCTCTAGAATCGCCCTGTCCCGAACGGAGAGGATTTTCTTCTCGGGTTCTTTTACGTCGACTAGGCTGAAGACCTCGTCGACGCTCAGAAACACGGGCAGGCGTTTTTCCTTTTTCGGGGTGCGCACCAGTTTCGCGGGATTCTGCTGAAGGAGATTTTTTCGGACAAGATACGAGAAAAAGGATCTTATCGCCGACACCTTTCTTTCGACCGACGCGGGGGAGTTTTTTCCGTAGAGGGCGGAGACGTACCTGTTTACCGTCGCGGCGTCCGCGTCTTCTATCTTAGTTTCTTCTTTCCGGAGGAAATCACGGAAATCGGAGAGGTCGCCCCGGTAGGCCTTCACGGTGTGCTCTGAGTAGTTCCTTTCGCCCGAGAGGTGGTTTATGAAGCTTTCGAGAAGTTTGTCCATCCGTGACTGAAATATATACGCTGATTCCGTTTGGACAAGCAATGTAGCTTGTTCTTTGGTTTCTTAACAGGTTGTTGCTATGTCACAGAATTTCACAGACAATGGGATTTGACATGATGACATAAATGACATTGTGTGAGAGAATTATGCCAGAATTTTCATACTGTGTATCCAACAGGGTTAAAATGTATAGGATGTTGACATGAGCGACACCATTTTTACTAGGGTTGACTACACCCTGAATTCACTGGTTAGCAATATTGAGCAGGGCGATATCGGTCTGCCTGACATTCAGAGACCGTTTGTCTGGAAAAACGCCAAGGTGCGCGACCTGTTTGACTCCATGTATAGGGGATACCCCGTTGGCTATCTTCTTCTGTGGAGAAACGGCTTGGCCGATGACCGCACTATCGGTACGGGAAAAAAACAGAAGTCTCCGCGTCTGGTTATTGTGGACGGTCAGCAGCGGCTCACGTCTCTTTATGCCGTAATCAAGGGCAAACCTGTAGTCAGGAACAATTATCAGAGCGAAAATATAAATATTGCTTTCAACCCGCTGGAAGAATGTTTTGAGGTTGCCGATGCCGCGGTTCGTCGCGACAAGGCGTTTATTCCCAATATCTCGTGTGTATGGAGAGCTAACACCAATATCTTTCAGGTGGCCGGAGATTACTTGGAAGGGCTTATGGAGTCGAGAAATGTGAGCAACGAAGAAACCAAGAAAGTTCAGGACTCATTCGTAAAACTGCAATCTTTGCTGTCATTTCCCTTGACTGCGCTCGAACTGGAGGCGGACATATCCGAGGAAGACATCTCCGATGTTTTCGTCCGCATTAACAGCAAGGGTACGCCTTTGAATCAGGCGGATTTCATTCTGACTTTGATGTCGGTCTTCTGGGATGAAGGACGTGCGGAGCTGGAGCGTTTCTGTTACGACGCCAGAAAGCCGGGCAAGAGTCCCGCGGAATCGCCGTTTAACCACTTCATCGAACCGGAACCCAACCAGTTGTTGCGCGTTGGCGTTGGAGTTGCCTTCAAACGGGCGCGCCTGCAATACATCTACTCTATCTTGAGGGGCAAGGACCTTGAAACGGAAAAGTTCAGCGACGAACGCAGAGTTGCACAGTTTGAAAAGCTGAAGAAGGCTCAGGACCGCGTACTCGATATCCGGTACTGGCACGATTTTATGCGCTGTATACAAACCGCGGGATTTCGTAGCAAGAAGATGATCAGTTCCGACAACAACTTGCTGTTTTCCTATATTCTTTACCTGATCGGCAGGACGGAGTACGAAGTTGAAGAAGATGTGTTGCGAAAAGCGATTGCGCAGTGGTTTTTCATGTCCTCGATCACCGGTCGTTTTACGGGGTCGCCCGAGTCGAGAATGGAGTTTGATCTGGCTCAGTTGCGCAACACGAACAGGGCAGACGAGTTTGTTGACAGGCTTCGGCAGGTTTGCGAAGTTACTCTTACCAACGATTTCTGGAATGTGACCCTCCCCAACCATCTGGCCACTTCGTCGCCGCGCAGCCCGTCGCTGTTCGCCTACAACGCGTCCCAGGTTTTGCTGGATGCTACAGCCCTGTTTTCCAACGTAAAGCTGTCCTATCTTTTCAATCCGGCGGTCCATACTTCCGGACCGCCGATCGACCGGCATCGCCTTTTTTTCAAAAATTATCTGGCGGCCCAAGGTATCTCGGACACGCGCGAGACGAACCAGATAGCAAACTACGCGTATGTGGAATGGATGGCTGAAGTAACATACAAGATGGGGCCGGAGAATTATTTGCCCCTGCTGAAAAAACGCTTCGCCGCGGGCGAACTGGAACAGATGTATTACTTTCACGCGTTGCCGAAAGACTGGGAACGGATGAACTACATGACCTTTCTGGGGAAACGCAGGGAATTGATGGCTCAGGTTACACGGGACGGTTATCTGTTGCTTACAGCTGGACCGGATGTTGTAGATAAGCCATCTGAAACCGACATAGAGGGTTTAATCGGCGGAGGCGAGTCAGGAGAAGTGGAATTCAAATCGAGTCTTCGGATGAACCTGCATACCGGTCAGGCTGACAGGCGGATTGAGCTGTCGGTGCTCAAAACTCTTGCTGGATTTCTTAACACGGGCGGGGGGACTTTGATCATCGGCGTATCGGACAACGGAGTGCCGGAGGGCATTGAAGTTGACGGATTTCCGAACGAGGACAAGATGAGCTTACATTTGACTAACATAGCCACCTCCATGATGGAACCGGGCGCACAGTCGATGACCGCCATGCAGATTCATTTCGAGGACTACGAAGACAGGCGCATACTGGTGGTGCGTTGCACAAAATCATCAGAAGCTGTCTTTGTTAAAGAAGATAAGACCAAGCGGTTCTATGTTCGGACCGGACCTTCCACGAGAGAACTCTCCGGAACCGAGATGCAGATGTACATCAAGAGAAGATTCAAGTAATCATGTTTGGTTAATGCAATAGCAGAAAGAGTTTTCTCAAATCGGGTTGATGAGACTGGCTTCCGTCCGGTCGCGGGTGTTTTTCCGTCCCACCGGCTCTTTCAACGCGAAAACCAATATTTGAAGACAAGGTGTTTCTGTGATCAGTGGCAGTTCGTTGGTCGACTGTTTTGTTGATATTCAAGTTTCATGTTTTTGCCTTCTTTTCTGATCGGAAAAAAAGAAGACATGAGGTTCGAGATTCCGACGCGTCTAGAATTGTTCCACGATGAATTGTGTTAGTATTAAAATGGAGAAAGCGATTTTTGAAAAACCAATTTGTTGGGGGAGCATTCACAATGACTATACGCGAAGCGGCCATTCGGGTATTGGAAGAGGTCGGCAGGCCTATTCATGTGAAAGAAATTACGGAGAATATAGTTTCCAAAAAGCTCTGGAAGACTTCGGGAAAAACGCCGGAGGATTCGGTCAGTTCCACAATCAACGATGACATCAAAAAGAAGGGAAGAAATTCGCTTTTCTTTCGCGACGCTCCCGCGACATTCGGACTAAGTAAGTGGAAAAAAGTCTATTCTTACGGTGATTCCGCGGAGAAAGTGCTTGAGAGGTTCGGCGGGAAACAGCCTATGCATTATCGGGAAATTACTGACAAGGCCATTGAAGAGGGCTGGTTGATTAGCAAATCTCTAACTCCTGAATCGTCCATGTACGCGCAGATACTGACGGAGATCGGACGGTGCGGTAGTAGGGGCGAGCAGTCCCGGTTCGTTAAGCACGGCAAGGGATTCGTCGGACTCTCGAAATGGATGGCCAGAGGCCTGGCCATCGAGATAGAAAACCATAACAGGAAGGTTCGTAAGGAACTGCACAAACGCCTTCTCAAGATGGATTGGAAAGATTTTGAGAGCCTGATCGCAGGGCTTTTAACCAAGATGGGTTTTGACGAGATAGAAGTTACGGGAAAAGTCAAAGACGGTGGTATTGATGTTCGCGGCACCTTGGTAGTAGGCGATGTGATCCGCACCCGAATGGCAGTCCAGGTGAAGAGGTGGAAGAAAGGAAATGTTCAAACGCCGATAGTTCAGCAGGTCAGAGGGAGCCTCGGGCCTCATGAACAGGGGCTCATAATAACGACCGGAGACTTCTCAAAAGGAGCGCGCGAAAATGCGGACAAGCCGGAGTTCAAGCCCGTGGCGTTGATGAACGGCGAGCAACTGGTCGCTCTTTTGGTGGAAAACGGGATCGGAGTCAAGCTCCAGTCCCACGACTTGATTGAGCTTTACGAAGACGACCTTCTAGGTGACGGATAATGAAAGCCAGCGAAGCCAGTCTTCTAGAATTCCTGAAGAAGGCGGAACAGTTGACCATCCCCATATACCAGCGCACATACAGCTGGACGGAGAGGGAGTGTTCCCAGCTGTGGGACGACATTCTGACCGCGGGGGAAAACGCATCGGTTGAAGCCTATTTTATCGGCCCCGTCGTCTACATAGAAAAAGGACTCGGCCAAGTCACGGTACACCCTCCCTGGCTCGTAATTGACGGACAGCAACGCCTGACGACCGTGGCCATCATCATCGAGGCATTGGCGAGATGCCTGGGCACATCAGGTTCCGTTGAAGGTTTCTCCGCGGACAAATTGCGGCAATACTATCTGATCAACCCCTTGGAAAGCGGGGAAGGTTTCTTCAAACTCGTCCTCACGGAGACGGACAAAAAAAGTCTGTTCGCCCTGATGTGTCAGAAAGACATGCCGGACGATCACTCGATTCGAATCAAAGAGAATTTCGCCTTTTTCGAACAAAAGATGCAGTCAAAAAAAACCAACCTGACGGCGTTGTTCAGGGGGCTCAGAAAACTTGTGGTCGTGGATGTATCCCTTGACCGAGGACACGACAATCCCCAGCTGATTTTCGAGAGCATGAATTCAACCGGGCGCGAACTTACCCAAGGAGACCTGATCAGAAACTTTCTTCTGATGGGACTGGACATCGACACCCAGACGCGCCTCTACGAGGACCATTGGCGTCCTATGGAAAAAGCGTTCGGACAGGATGCCTACGGCAGGCTGTTCAGCAGGTTCATACGCGACTACCTGACGTTGCATAACGATGGAGAAATCCCCGTCATGAGGCGTGTCTACGAGACATTCAAGACCTACGCCAAGTCCAAGAACACGGAAGCCTTGGTCGCCGACGTCCACAAGCATGCCGTCTATTACTGCGCCATGGCTCTCGGGAAGGAGAACGACGGGGAAGACGACAAAGACGACAAGGAACTGGCCGCTGCCTTCAGCGACTTGGTTGAGTTCAAGGCCGATGTGGCTTTTCCGCTGCTCCTGATGATGTACCGCGACTGCAAGAAAGGGCTGCTTGGAAAGGAGGATTTCCGCGAAGCGGTAAGAATGACTGAGTCTTACGTGTTTCGCCGGGCGGCGTGCGGAATTCCCACCAACTCACTCAACCAGACATTCAGCATGTCCCTGCGCGCCATAGACGAGAAGCGCTACCTTGAGAGCGTAAAGGCGTACTTTCTTAATCTTTCGTCTTACAGGAGGTTTCCGCGTGACGAGGAGTTCAAGCGCGAGCTCTCGAACCGGGACCTGTACAACTTTCCGCGACGTAGCTATTGGCTTCGACGCTTGGAAAATCACGAAAGAAAGGAATTCGTATCGCCGTCCAACTACACGATCGAGCACATCATGCCGCAGAACAAAAACCTGTCCGAAGAATGGCGTCGCGCTCTTGGAGACGATTGGGAGAGGTTGCAGGAAAAGTACCTGCACACGCTCGGCAACCTGACGCTGACCGGTTACAACCCCGAGTACAGCGACCTTTCTTTCGAGAGGAAGCGGGACATGGAGAGAGGTTTCAGGTCAAGCCCCCTTTGGCTTAACGAGGGAATGGGCGATGTGGATGTCTGGAACGAAGATGCTATCCTCAAGCGTGCCGGGAGACTTGCGGAAAGAGCCGTGGAGGTATGGGCTCTGCCCCACCTGCCCGATGAGACTCTGAAAACTTACAAGACCCGTTCCAAAATGTCCGGCAAAACATTGCCCGATGGCGGGCATCCAGCTTTTGCGGGGGCATCGGAAAAACTGTTTGAGTCTTTCAGAAAAGAAGTTTCGGCAATCGACGACTGCGTCGGCGAAGAGACGCTGGCCGGATCAGTGGTCTACAGGGCCGAGACTGACTTTGCGGAAGTCCTGCCTAGGAGCGGCAACTTGGTCGTTCTGCTCAACAACGTGCGACTTCACGAGCTACGCGACCCTGAAGGTTTGGCCAGAAGTGCGACGGAAAGAGGCCGGATGAGCAACTGCGAAGCGGAAATAGTTCTTGAGAAAGTCGAGCACCTGTCCCATGTAGTAGCGCTGGTGCGCCAGACATTTGAGAGGCAGATACAAGACGCGGACGACGACGCATAACCGGAAGTGCTTATGGAAGCCGGAGAGTTATGGGTGCGAAAGAAAAGGCTGATAAATAGCCTGGCGGGAATTTACTTCGAGACGGGTTAGACTCCCATATAAGAACAATTTAACACTCACTGAAAAACAAGGAATTATACAGGTCCTTTCCTTCCACTTCGGGCCCGCCGGACTTGACTTGAATGGGCGCATTGTTTCGTTTTGTTCATCGAGCCGTTTTTTTGTTGAGACGGAAACGTGAAGCAAGGTAAAGTCTCGGGCCGAAGAATGTCGTTATGAATTATGGATTCGTTGGTTATGCAGGATTACGGGCGGGCCAGAAAGCTTTTTTCAGCCCCGTCTGTTTCAGAGTCTCGTTTGCCGTGTGGCGGGCCTTTGTGGAGGTGGAAACCGTGCACACTCTACGCCGTGGCCGGATTTTCCATATTTTATGAGAACCTCGAGGTCTGATGAGTTCACCCCCGGCTTCTTTCGGCGATTTTTCGTTTTCCTTTTGTAATCGGCCTGAACTTCAGGCAACCTGGAATCGCAGAACCTGATGAGACTGAGAAGAGACCGAAACCGCTTCTTTTACTGCGACAGCGTCGTTGATTTTCAGCACTTCCGGAATAATCTTCAGAAGATTTTCCCGAAGTTCTTCAACCGTTTCCGCCTCCGCGACGATTCCACAGGTCTCGTCGCATTCGGTGTAGAACACCCCCGCCTCTTCATCCCGAAGTACTCTGAAGGTAAGAGACCGAACCGCCATCAAGCAAATCCTCCGTTTCGTGCCGTAGTCTGACCGGTCAGGAGTATAACCCCATATTATGCATGAGTCGTGAAGGGATTGCACATCAGGGGGTTTTTCCCTCGGCAGAGCGCTTGGATTTCGGACGACAGCGGATTTTCGTGAACGATTCTGGCGGCGGTTCGTAAAAACACTGCTTCTGCGGGCGATTTTGAGGCGTTCGGACAAACTCCAGACACAACTGTCCCTTACCCACTCTCTTTTTTTCTTTTCATATCCGGATGTCGAGGAATTGATACCCGCCGTCAGCCCCCGACCCATCGCAACCGGTCGAACCTGCGCCAAAGCGTGTTCCAGTAAGGAACCGCGGAGGGAGATATTATGAAGCAGACGTAGCGGGAACGGCGCACCACCCTTGAAGCGGCCAGCAAAAATCTCTCCCTGAACCTGCGGATGCTCCACCCCTTCCTCGTCCCTTCTTCCATCAAACAGCGTCCCGTGTGCACTATCTGGTATGCAAACAGGTTGAACAAAAACAGCGTCTCGTTATGAGGATGAACCCCGTCTATCTGTTTTTTCTCCGCGCACGACTCAAGCGCCCTGCCTGCGTAACTTGTCTTGGGACGGTCGCAGGAACAAAGCGAGGGACGAAGAACATCCTTGAACTCCCCGATGTGTCCTTCCGCCTTGCCTCTGCGACGGTAGGCGGCAAACAGGTCCTCGGGCTTGTAGTGCTTCGGGTCGAGATTGGTCACAAGCCAGAAACTGTCGGGAAACAGTTTGCCGGGATTCTGAACCACCACCAGCACCACCCGTCTGGGCCCGTCCCATGATTTGGCCTCACGTTCCATGTCGTAACACCTGCTCTGTCCCTCGGCCATGGGCTTGAGATACGGCCCCGCCATGGCTTTGAGAACGGGGTTGGACGGCAGACGCATCAGATACCTGATGCCGCGCTTCTCAAGACTCCTGAGAATCCTGTCTGAGCTGAAGCCCGCGTCGGCGCGAACTATGGGGCGTCCTCCACCCTCCCTCTCTATGAGTTCCACCATATTGCGGGCAAACTCTTCGGCGCCATGGGCGGTGTGCACGTTGCCCGGTCTCACTACCCCGCCCAGCATGTCTCCTCTCTCGGCGCAAAGAGCGACGAGAGCGTGGAAGGTCTTGCCCTTTTGATGCCCGTTATGCCTGGCTCCAGGCTGATTGCCGTAAGCCTTTATGTGCACCGAATCCATGTCCATGTAGACAAGCGGCGAGCAGAACTCGTCTCTGCGTCGAACCGCCACCTGAACTATAGCCTCGCGCAGAGCCTGCTGGTTTTGCTCGCTGCTCATAATCTCCACGGAACGGGATATGGTGGACTGGGAAGGCAGGACGTTGTCCGCCTCAAGCGGTGTGAGAGAACGACGCGAGTCCTTCGAGATGCGAAGGGCGGGGTCCTGGCGAAGAGCAGTCACGTCGTCGTCATCGGTGTACCCCTGGGCGAGCATCTGAGTTTTCAAACGCACCAGGTCCGCCAGAGGATAGTTGATGCGCGCCGAGTCTCTGGGATCATGCAGCTTGTGCGCCATGGACTCCATGACCCCCAGGCGTTGCATGGTTTCACGTGTGGCCAGGGAACCGGAATTGGGAGTCGTCATGGAGTCGGAACCGGTGACGACTTTGCAGGAATTGTTGTAGCTTGGGGAAAATTGTGTTAGGTTTGTTTCACCCATGGCGTGTTCCTCCTTTGCGGTGCATTAGTGGTGTAATGCTCTTATTTTACTCGCAAATCAGGAACACGCCTACTTTTTTACCCCCTCCTCATGCATAATATGGGATAACACGTTTACCGGCCGTCCCGCCGAAAAAGAAGAAAGACCCGTCATACCGACAACGTGTTAGATGCTTTACGAATCGACGAACTCGCGGAAGCGGTCTTGACATGCTTCCGGCTGGCTGCGGCGGTGCCGTACGAAAGGAAAACGCAACTTGTAAGGAATTCTTACAAGTTGCCCGTAAAGCCGGAGAGTTGTCCGTTCAGTTGTAAAGTAATTCTTTACAACTGCTTTGTCCTCGGGCTTTCGCGGAGCCGTGCGCGAACGGGACAGGGTGCTCCGGTTTTTTCTGGGGTGCGAGTCCCGGCGTCAGTGACGGAAGCTCCGTGCAGGTGATTTTTTGTATCAAGAAGGGCAGAATAGTTCTATTGCACGGCTTTGTGAAGAAAAGTGTTAAGATTCCGAAAAAAGACATTGATCTTGCGGTCAGACGAAGAAAAGGAGCGATTTGATGAAGGAAAAGAATATCGGAACATCCTTTGAAAGCTGGCTTGACGAAGAAGGCATCACGGAAGAAGTCACCGCCGTTGCGACCAGGCGTGTGCTGGCTCGTCAGTTGGCCGATGCGATGCGACGCGAGGGCATGACGAAAACCGAGATGGCGTCGAGAATGCGAACCAGCCGTGGCACTCTGGACCGCCTGCTGGATGCCGAAAACCGGTTCGTCACTCTTGGAACGCTCTGCAAGGCGGCCGAAGCCGTCGGCCGCAAGGTGTGCTTGGACCTCGTGTAGAAGAGAAAAGTCTTTGTCGCGTGAATTCGGGTCGCCGGCCTTGGGATGTTGATTTTGGGAAGGTTTGAGTTTGCGGAAAATTAGAGCAGCGAAGGGTTTGGAAGTTAACAGTCTTCATGTTGCGCTTCTCCTTCCTGAATGCCTTTTCTGGCTTTATTGAATGCCCGCCTTGATTCAGGTTTTTACCGTGATGGCATTCATTCGGGTTCTCTTCCCGCTGTTCCGACTCGGCCGACCGGAAAGAAACGGGGTCTTTTCTCTTCGTGAATCCGCAGGATGTTTTACGCTCCGCCGAAGTTTCTAAACATCCGGGAAATCAGATTTTTCTATTTCCAGTAGCCGCAGATCATGCTATCGAACGTTTTCCGGGCGCATCATTCCTTGCCTCCCGCGGCTTTCAGAAGCCTGACCACGGCAACACGGTCGCTCTCGCTAGCATAGTCGCTGTTGCTAGCATAATGCAGGGGCGTAAACCCGATTTTGTCTTTCGCGTTCACGTTCGCACCTGTGGCCAGCAGAAGCTTGACCACGGCCGCGTGGCCGGGCTCGCTAGCTATGTGCAGGGGCGTAAACCCGATTTTGTTTTTCGCGTTCACATCCGCGCCCGCTGTCAGCAGAAGCTTGACCACGTCCACGTCTCCGCTGTCGCTAGCATTATGCAGGGGTGTTTCCCCGATAATGCCTTTTGTGTTTACGTTCGCACCTGCGGCCAGCAGAAGCTTGACCACTTCCACGCGGGCGTGAGCGGTAGCATAATGCAGGGGCGTAAGCCCGTGTTTGTTTTTCGCGTTCACATCCGCGCCCGCGGCTATAAGAGCCTTGACCTCGGACACGCGGCCGCCCGCGCTGGCTTTATCCAGGGGTGTCCACGCGGCGGACGCGACCGCTGGAATGCATGTCATCAGCGCAAAAATCAATAAGAGGGTCTTTTTCGTTTTATCGTTCATTTTCCACCTTCCACGGCTTTCGGAGGATTGACCACGCCCGCGTCGCCTGCCCTGACGGCTTTGTATTCTCGTGATGGCGCCCACGCTGAATTCCGTATTCTTTCCATGATTTTTTACGGGACGCTGGAGCCCTTTTTTAGAACCGGGTTTCTCCGGTTTCCGAAGCATTATATGATTTTCTTTTTTCCCTGTCCAGTATGACCTGTACACCCAGTTTCCCGAGCTTTCAAACAATGCCCGTATCTTGAGCGGAACTAGTCTCCGAGGCGTTTACGCGACGGCCGGCGAGTGCGGGCAAATAGATAACTGAGGCTTGAAACTTCTGTCTCCGACTTCTATGGTCTTCGGATTGTCTCGGCCGTAGGACTCGGAGCGATGGAACATGTTCCAGTACTTTGCCGGGGCGGGCTTGTACAGGTATTCCAGGTTGTCGTTTTCATAGGCGTATTCTATGTGTACCTGAATCAGTTCGTTAAGCTCGTCGCAAGCGTCTTCGAAAGACTCCTTCGACGTGCCCGCTATGTCGAACTCCAGACAGTGAGCCGCGTATTCTCCGTCCTCTTTGTAAAGAAGCGCCCTTAGAAAACATTTCTTCAAGGCTGGTTCCTCTGGATTCGTATTGTCCACAACCACACGGACTCCGTTGTCGACGAACATACCCGCAACCCAAACAATAACATACTTCGCACCTCGTATGTCGCAAGACCATGGCAACCGGTTTGTCGCCCCCGGTTGTGTCTGAACCGTAAAATATTTCTTTACGGTTACCCGAGACTTCGGGATGGCGTCCTGCCGGGGGCCGGGACTTTTTTACTGAGACGTCTGCGCCGCGAGTTCTTTTTCCCGACCGGTGCGGCGCGACGGAAGCCCGCGGCAACCGCCGATGTTGCGCAGACTCCCGCAACTTGCCGTCCCCCGCGGTCCGGGAGAGGCGGAGAGCTCCGGGGCATTCGGGAGGCTATGGCGTGTCGGATACCCCGCGAACCGCGGAGAATCTCTTTACGGTTGCCGCAATGCCGGAAATCCGGTGGACGGCACGACCTGGAGCGGGAAGCCTTCACCCGCGCTTGTCGTTTTTCCAGCTCCGGGCCGTTGCCTTGGAAGTCGATAAAAACTATAGACGTTGCAAAGACTGTTAGAACTTGCTAGATTTATGATCGAGGAGGCAAACACATGAGTACCGCAAAGGAGTCAAAGACGATAGGGGTCTCCGCGCAGATACCCGCCGATCTCGGCGAAATTCTCGACAGAGTATCAAAAGCGGAAGAAAGGTCGAAAAGCTATTACGTCAGGAAGGGACTGGAACTGTTTTTGATGAAAAAGCTCGAGGACCTCGAAGACTACGAAGAAGCCAGAAAAGCTTACGAAGAATTTGTGGCTTCGGGAGAAGAGGCGATTCCTCTGTCGGAAGTAAAAAAGGAATTAAACCTCTGAAACCCCATGTGGCGGGTAAAGCTGACGAAGAAAGCGAAGAAACAACTTTCCAAGCTGCCTGAAAATGTCCGGAAAAGGATCCTCAAAGCTTTGGAGGAGAAACTGGCGGTCGATCCGGATTTTCATCTTTCCCGTCTTTCGGATTACGGAGGAGACTTTTACAGATTCAGGGTCGGCGATTACAGGTTGTTATGCTCAAAGCTCGACAAAGAGCTTGTCGTGACCGTGATAGCCGTCGGGCATAGAAGACATGTTTACGGAACCACGGTTCTTCACTAGACTGGCCCGCCGGGAAGCGGGGCGAACAATTGGTCCGAGCCGAGAATCGGTCGCGGCCATCCGGAAGACGGTGACGCGCGAGACAGAGACTCGAGAGGCCGCTCGCAGAGAAGCTCAAAGACCTCGGGGGCCGCGGGGAAGCCGAAAGAGACCGAGAGGCATTTCCTGCTTCGGAAAAGGAAACGGGCCCCTCGGCGGAAACGGAAAAAGAGCCCGGTCTCCGGCCCGCCGCGGCCGGTCCGGGCCGACGGAGAAAGGCGGGCGGCTGCTACTTGGAAGAGCAGGCCCGCCGGGGCCAGACCGAAATCGCCGCGAGGATGTACTTGCGGTCGTAGAGACCGATCCAATCCTCCTCCTGTCCCTCTTCGTACGGCTCGAACCGGGAAAGAGAGTCCGCGGGCAGTATGTCGTTCTTTTTGAAGGAAGCGCTTTCGAGTGCCGCCCGCGAACCGTCGGGAGCCGCCAGGTAGTCGAGGTCCCCCCGCCAGTCTAGAAGGTTCTCCGCGGAAAAGGCGCTCTCGTCCGGCGCGTATCCGTCGTACTCCAGCCCGGCGCTCTCGCAGATGTCCGCCACCCCCAGGTAAATCGCGCAGCCGGCAGCCGTCGCGGCCTCGAGCAGGACTTCGCCGACCGCCGCGTCGGTTCCCCGAAGCTCCCCGAGGGAGAATCCCCGCCCGTCGCAGTCGTGATTCAGAAGCACGACCATCTTTTCGCCTTCCTCCGCCCGCGCGCTCCACGCGGCCAGGGCGCGGGCCATCCGTTCGGTCTCCTCTCCGTAGTCCGGAGCCCGCCCGCGTCCGTTCGCCCCGCCCGAAAGCTCGAGGTCGAAAACGAGCGCCAGCGCGCGACCCGCGGTCACGGGCCGCGTCTTTTGTCCGCAGTCCGCGTAAAAGACCGCCCAGGCGATTTCCGAAGGCTCGCGTACGCGGATGTCCAGAACCGTCTCTTCGTCTTTATGGCGAACGACGATTTCCCCGCCCTCCGCGCCTCCCGAAACCGGCAGGGCGACTATCAGGACGGCCGCCGTCTCTTCCGCTTCGGGGTCGCCGACGCGAAGGGATTCCCCGGGGCCGAGCGCCGAGAGCTTTCTGAACCGCGCCCCGAGATCCTTTCGGGGACAGCCGATGCCTTCGGCGACCGCGTCCAGCACGCCGGCGAGCGTCTTTTCCCATCCCCCGCCTCCGAGACGCGCGTCTTCGGGGCCGATTTCCGCCCCGTTTCGGGCGGTTTCGCCCGGCCGGGAAGCCGAGCGGTCAGAAAGGGCGCCCGCCTGGTCTTTCGGAACGGGGAAGGAAAGCGCTCCCGCGCCCCTGACCTCGAGAGCGGGCATGGGGGCGAACATTCTGCCCGCGGCGCAGTAGCTTTTCGGACGGTCTATCGAGAGCAGGATACTTTCCGTTTCCGCGCGGGGGCTCCCGACGGCTCCGCCGTTTTTTCCCTTCGTTCCGTTCACCTGCTTTTCTCCCCGAAGCGTCGCCCGCCGCGGCCCGGTTTCTACCTCTTCTTTTTGGATTTCTTCTTCTTTGGTATTCCAGACTTCGGTCTTTTCGCCCTGCGCTTTTTCGGCTTCGTCCCCGGTTTCGCCCTCTCGGGCGGGGTTCCGCCGAGTCCCAGGATCGTCGACTCCACGATCTCGACCTGTCCCCGAAGCAGAGCGTCGCTCTCCTCCTCGAGAAGGAAAACGTGTCGGGGCGGACCGCCGTCGAGACCGTATATTCCGGAAAGCTCGATGAAGGCTTCCTTCACGTTGCCTTTCTCGGAGAGAAGGTTCCGCCCCGCGCCGCGGAGTCCGAAGACGGTTTCGAGGTACGGCCCGACGGTCTCCGCCCAGCGTCCGCGCGCGTCTCGGACGTCGGGCCCCTTTTCGGCACGTAGCCGTCTTCCCTCCCTTGCCGCGTCGCCGAGCGCCGCCAGCGCCTCAAGACGCGTCAGGGGGAAAAGCGTTCCCGGCGCCGGCTTTGCTTCCGGAACCGGGCGCTCTTTTTCTCCGGTAAGAAACTCTCCTCCCAGGTTTTCCTCGGCGTAGAGAATTCTTTCGTTTTCGCCCCAGCCCGAGCAGTCGAAGAGAATGAATTCATCCTCGACGGCCGCCCCAGGGCCCGGGACTTCCCTCGCGACGCCGACCACCGTTTTAATCTGCGGATTCCTGTTTTTCACCATCCCGCAGCCCGTCTCGAGCGTCTCCAGGCGAAGTTTCCGGTAGTCTTCGTCCGTGCCCTCGAAATATTCGCCGCGCCTGGTCTGCATGAACACGTAGCATGTCTCGGAGTCGGGCTCGGGCTGCGAGGTTCTGAACTCGTACGCCGAGTCTTCGCCAAAATCCTCCATCGCGTCCAGCATGTTTTCCGAAAGCGCCGCGCGCCGCGCGAGCGGCTGCGCGGCGATGACGTCCGCCGGGCTTGAGATTCTCCACGGGGAAACGGCGTCGAAGTACGCGGCCCGTTCGGAAGACTTCCGCCGCGCCTTGCGCTCCAGGTCGTCCCACGGGCGGGAGGACTCGAGGCGCTCCTCGAAATCCCTGCCTTCGGGCGATTCGCGGAACTCTTCCCAGAGCCCCGTGCGGGCGACTAGCGCGCCTCGCTTTCCGTCTTCGGACTTCGGGGGCGCGAGTCCGCCTTTCAGGTAGAGGGCGAGGAGGTCTTCCTCTGTCCCGCAGGCCAGAAAATCGTGTCTTCCGACCGCGGCTTCCTTCTCCTTCGCGTACCGCAGAAAGTCGAGAATGGAGCCGAGTTTCCGCAGAACCCCCGTGCCGAGCACGTGGAGAGGGTCGTTTTTGTCGAACCGGACAAGCGCCCCGTCGTCCCCGCGGGCGGGATCCCCGTAGGAAACCGAAAACTCCGCGCCCGCGTCTTCGGGACGAAGACCGCCGCGCACCACCGCGAACCTGTAGACGCGGATGTCCTTCGCGATCCCGGGGCTGGCGCAAAACGCGAGTTTCCCCGTGTCCTCCTCGAACACCGCTTCGCCCGCCCGTATGCGTTCTCCCGTTTCTCTCAGCGCCCCGAGGGCGGGGCCGAGGGTCTCTTTCTTCCACCGCTCGGCGGCGTCCCGGCGGGTCTCGGTATCCGTTCCGTCCGTCGAAAACCCCCCGACTTCCGTGAAGAGGAGCGCTGCGGACTCAAGCGCGATCATGAAGTCGCAGAGCCCGCTTCCGTCTTCTCTCGCGGGGCGGCGGCTCCAGTGCTCGATGAAGGGGATACCGGAAAGTCCGTCGGGCGGGGAATCTTCCCGGAGGCCGGGCGTTTCGTCTCCGGATGCGGGGTTATTTCCGGGGACTTGAGGTTCTTCGGATTTCGTCATTGGGGTTGCCTGTCCGGCCCCGAAAACTGTATACGGATTTCGGTTCGGGGTAAACGGAATTTCGGGGATTTTCTTCGGACGGGAAAGCTGGTCGAGCGATTTTTTCCGGGCGATTTCCGCCGGGAGCGAGACGCGGAGCTGGGCGGTTGTAAACCCGTATTATTGATTACTCACGGCAGTGTCGCCGACTGAAAACGCAGCTTGTAAGAAATCCTTGCAGGTTCACCCGAGAAGCGAACGGAGTTTGACCGAGCACCAATTCCCGCGGTTATAAGGATATAAAAAGCATGGATACAGGGATATTTCCACAGAGATTCTTCTCTTATCTTGAAGGAAAGACAGACGAGATTAAGAAGATAATAGGCGAGGCTCGAAACGGGAAGGTCTGCCAGCTGGACCATTGCGAGAAAGAAATTCTGGTACGGTTTTTCTTTCACCAGGCAGGACGCACTCCAGATTTCGAGAATCTCATACTGAAGCATGGGGCAAAGAAAGAAAAGAGGATTCGTTGATTATGCGGGATTACGGGCGGGTCAGAAAGCTTTTTTCAGCCCCGCCTGTTTCAGGGTCTCATTTGCCGTGTGGCGGGATTTTGTGGAACCGGAAACCGCGCATCCTCTGCCCGTGGACCGATTTTTCCATATTTCGTGAGAACCTCGAGTTCTGATGAGTTCAAACCCGGCTTCTTTCAGCAATTTTTTCGTTTCCTTTTTGTAATCGGCCAAGACTTCAAGCAACCTGGAATTGGAGAAGCTGATGAGACTGCAAGGAGATTGGAACAGATTTCTTCACCTCAACGGCATTGTTGAGTTCCAGCACTTCCGGAATAATTTTCAGAAGATTTTCTCGCAGTTTTTCAACCGTTTCCGCCTCCGCGACGATTCCGCAGATATCGTCGCATTCGGTGTAGAAAACCTTCGCCTCTTCATCCCAAAGCACCTTGAAAGTGAGAGAACGACCTGCCATCAAGCAAATCCTCCAGTTTGCGTTGTACTGGATAACTTTCTAAAAATATAACACATTTGCCCGCCGTCTTGTCAAGGAAAGAAAAAAGGATGCCGTACTGCATAACGTCTTTTGTAAATCGGCGGATTCGCCAGAGCGGATTTAAGTCCTTCCGGCTGGTTGCGGCAGTGCCGTGTAAGTGGAAACAATTAAGAGTCGCACGGCGTTTTGTGTTACAATTACCCCACAAGAAGTCTTGGAATCTGGAGAACCCGAAGTATGACTTCTTTTTGGAATTTCAGGAAAATTTCGCCGTCGGAGATGAATTACGACCCCGTGCAGGGGGAGTTTTTCACGGGCTCCGACATAGTCGACCGCCTGGTGAGGGAAACCCTTCAGAACTCCCTCGACGTGAAAAGCGGAGAAAAGCCCGTGAGGATACGCTTCGCCATTCACTCCGCGGGACGGGATTTCCCGAAAGACAGGCTGGATTTCTACTTCGACGGACTTCTGCCCCACCTGCGCGGGTCGGGCTCCGGCTTCGACCCCCGGGGACAGAAGCTTGTCTACATGGTCATCGAGGATTTCGAGACCACGGGGCTTACGGGAGACCCGGAGCGGACGACCGACGACAGGGACAACCATTTCTACTACTTTTTCAGAAACGTGGGCAGGTCGGGGAAGGGGCAGGACAAGGGAGGCAGCTGGGGTCTCGGGAAGTGGGTGCTTCCCGACGCCTCGCGGCTGAACGCTTTTTTCGCCCTGACGCGCAGGGACGACGGCAGAACACTGTTCATGGGACAGGCGGTGCTGAAGCAGCACGTGCTCGGGGGCGTGAAGTACGATCCCTACGGCTTTTTCTCCCGGGTCAGGGACGACGGAAGCGGTCTCCAGATACCGTTTGACGGACGAAAAGACGGGGAAACGGTCGAGAACTTCCGCCGCGATTTCAACCTGCGACGAAAAGACGAACCGGGTCTTTCGGTCGTGATTCCCTTTTTGTCCGAAACCGATGATCCCATCGGGGCGCAGGACGTGGTCCGCGCCGTGATCAAGCACTACTTCTATCCGATAATATCGGACAACCTGGTCGTGGAAATTTCGGATTACGGCGGAACCTGGAACTTGGAAAGCGACAACATGGAAGACGTGGTTTCGCATCTTGACTGGCCGCCGGACCGCGAGCTCAACGGGGAGGACCTCGTCCGGCTCATCGACATGGTGCGCACGGGACTCGAGGAACGCGCGACCCACTGGATCGAGCTGGGGCATTCTCCGAAGAGAAACATCGAGGAAATGCTCGCGGGAGAAAAGGAGTCGCTCTCGCAGCGTCTCGATTCGGGCGAGAGGCTCCATTTCGTGATTCCCGTAGCGGTAAGACGAAAAGAAGAGAAACAACCCGCCATGTCGCGTTTCAGGGTGGTCGTCGAGAAGGATGAAACCGTCGAACAGGGAAAGGACTATTACGTAAGAGGCAATCTCGCCATTCAGGACATAGACACCATCAAGTCCCATCAGGCCCGCGCCTTGGTGCACGTAAAGGAGGACGAGCCGCTCGCCCACCTTCTGAGAGACACCGAAGAGCCCTCCCATTCCAACTGGAGAGCCAATTCCGCGCGCGCCAAGGAGAAATACGTGAACGTGGAACAGACGGTAAGGTTCGTGAAAAACGCCGTCAGGGACATTCTCGTCGCGCTCGCCAGGGACAAGAAGGAAGAAGTCAGGGAAAACGCCTTCATAGACGTTTTCTTCGTGGAGAAACCCGAAGCTCCGGGCCCGGGGGGAAACGGGTCCGAACCCGAACAGACTCCCTGGACGGCTCCCCGGGTGGAACCGCCCGAAACGGACGGCTCCCCGTTTCGTATCGGCAAGATCAGCGGCGGATTCACGGTTTCGGCTTCCGAGAGCGGCGACCTCCCCGGGTCCGTCCTCGTGGACCTCGCGTACGAAAGCAGGGGCAACCCGCTTTCCAGGTACAGCCCTTACGACTTCCGCCTGGAGGAATCCCCGATCGTCGTCGAAAGCGAAAACTGCTCCTGCGAAGGCGCGGAGAACCGCCTCGCCGTGACCGACGTCCGCGAAGGTTTCAGCGTGGTCGTTTCGGGATTCGACCCGAACCGCGACCTCTACATCAGGGCAGAAGCCGCGGAGACCGGAGAAAAAGAAGATGATTAGAAGGTTCAACTACACCTCCAGGGCGCGCATTCGAAAGTCCGACGCGGCGATCACTTTCGACGCGACCACGAAACCGCTGTCTTTCGACGCGCATCTGCATCTCGAAAAGTACGATCTCGAACCGACCGCGAAGGTGTTCGTGGAGGCTTATCGGGGCAATTCCTTCATGCGGTTCGATTACGGAACGGTGGAAGCGCTCGTTTCTCCCGGGAACCGCCGGCTGCTTGAAATAGAAGGAGACAGGTTTGCCCGTTTCCGCGTCAAGGTCGTCGACGAGGACAGCGGAAGACTGTTCGCCGTAAGTTCCCAGCTGACTCCCGGAGGGGGAGACCCCCGGGACCGGCTCGAGGCTCTGCTTCCCCTGCACCTGACCGACACGGGCAACCAGATCTGGAGGCTGAAATTCGAAAACGAGGGCGTGAGGCTGGAGCTCAATCGTCGCAAGGACGGGATCGAAAAGAGATCCGAATTCCGCGCTCTGGTCTTTCCGTCGGTGGTCCGCGAGGTGCTTTCGTACGTCGTTTTCATCGAGAGGCACGAAAAGGAGGAAGAACCCGACGACGGAGAAAAATCCCCTTGGGGCAAGTGGCTTGAATTCGTTTCGGGGTTCTACCCGGAGGAATATCCCGGGCCGTACAGGGAATCCGACGATGCCGACGCACAGATGTTTCTCGACTGGATAGAAGGAGCGGTGGAAGCCTTCTGCGCCAAGAACAAGATGGACGAGGGAGTTTTCTGATGCCCGATATAGTTCGACAGCTCACCAAGGCGGGCACCGACGCTTTTCGCGACTACATACAGGCCAGCCGTCGAGGCGAGCCCGCTTCGCCTCCGTATAACCTGCTTTACCAAAGCCCTTATTCCGAATCTCTGAGCCAGAATGTCGAGATAGAGAGAAACCGGTTCTACACGAAATACGAGGCGGCCACCTACCTCGCCGGGGTTTTCGCGGATCTCGACCAGGGCGAGACATCCTACAACGGCGGCCTTTGGTCGTGGGTCAGCCTTTACTACCTGGAAGAACTGCTGGAAGCGAAGGTTTCTGATAAAAACAAGTTAAACTCTCCTGAAAACTATATTCTTGAAGTTGAGCAGGGCGATCTTAACTGGAGAAAATATATATACCATTTGCTTGCAACTCCTTTTTATCTCTACAGGCGCCACAGAGAAGAAGCCGGAATGCTGCTTGCGGGACCTGTAGGCTCCAGGATGGCATTGACATACGAAATTGCCGCGCGGCCGCAGTTCGCGAGGTCTCGGGAGTTCATCAGACTCGTCAACCGGCTTTATTCAGACGGTCGCGGGAACATGAAACGCGGGGCCGCCTCCGGCGAAAAAAGGTCGGGTTCCGTACACAGACTGATCAGAATATTCCAGCAGCTCGAACTTACGTACGACGTTTTCGACATGAACTGCGAGAAGATGATCAAGCTGCTTCCGCCGGAATTTGACGAATGGCTGGATTCGGAGCAGAAAATCTGAAACATAGAAGTGGTCCCATCGTACACCGCCACGAGTTATCTCATAGGCAAAAAATCAAGACGGCAGGAGAATACGCATTCCAGCGAGGGATTGCTTACAGTCCGCAGGAATACAGAAGATTGACCGTCACGGTTGGACATTGAAAGATTTCCGGTAAAAGCGAATCGTAGCTGATCGGTTGCGAAGGATTTCTTTACAGCTGATTTTGGTGACGAAACGGGAATTCGTTCGTAAAGAATTCGAGAGTACCGTCGGTTGATTAAAATGGAATTTCAGGGATAGTTTCCAGCTAGTTTACGGCTTGCCCGAGCGGTTTGTGTGTTAGTCATGTCGTCTGTGGAAGAAATAAAATCCGCGATTACCTCTCTTTCTCAAGAGGACTACGCGCGTCTGCGCGACTGGCTTTCCGAAAGGGACTGGGAGAAGTGGGACGAGGAAATCGAAAAGGACTCGGCCGCCGGGAAGCTGGATTTTCTGGTGAAAGAAGTTGTTGCCGAGAAAAACCAGGGGCTTCTCAAGAAACTTTAGATGCATAAGGCGACAAGCCGGTTCCGGGTTTTAATCGTGACGTTATCCGTAACAAGGTTTCTCCCTTCCAGCATTACATTGGGACTGGCCGGGAAATCATCCTCCTTTTTGAAGTTTTGAGAACCTCCGCACACTACCGGTGAGAGCGGTCAGGGCAAAACCGTGAAAGCTGTTCTGTCGGGAACTTTCGCCGGTCTGCGAACGAAATCGCCCCTCCGGTTTTTTGCAAACCCCCGGTCTCGCGATCAGTCCCCCCGCGCCGGAATGATGACGGTCGGTTTCGCGAGAGTGCGCGCGGCGTGAATCAGAATGAAAACCTGGTAGGTGTTCGTGAAGGACTCGGCGACGCATTCGCGCCGGGCGCCGTTTCGATCCAGAAGAACGATCCCGCTCGGCTCGGAAGAGCGGGCGGTTCCCACGGGAACCATGGCCCCGATTTCGTCGTCCGGGGTGAAGTGCCGGGGCAGGTCGAGTTCGCCGAACCTTTCGCGGAACGACGGCGACGACACGACGCGGCGAACGGCGGTCCTGAAACCGTCTCCTTCTTCGAACTCGGGCGCATTGAGGACGATCACGGCGCACTCGCGCGGATGCCTGGAGACGTACTGTCTGACCGACGCGTAGATCGAGGCGCCGTATCTTTGGCTGAGGTCGATCGGGGCGCTCATGCCGAAAGGCATGTCCTTCGCCTCGTTTATGAATCCGTCGAGCTGAAACAGCACCTCGGCCGCGAACACGCTCGCTTCCCGGTCGAAAAGTTCCGCCGTGTCGGGGTCGAGCTCCTTTTCCCCGTCTTCTATCACGGCGTAGATGTCGCGCTGCCACGGCAGCACGGCGTGTCCGGTCTCGTGAAGCTTGAGAAAGGTCTGCCTTACGGGCAGGACGTCCCGGTCGATGAAGACCCGTCTTTCGCGGGCGTCGAAAAGGCCGATGACTTTCGACGCCGCCCTCCTGAGAGCCTCTCCCGCCCCGCGTCTCGCGGAGCTGACGAATTCCTCGCTGAGAATGTTTTCCGCCGCGACTTCGATTCCGGCGGTGGACACGATCTCGTCGACCGGCGTCGGAAAAGCGCCCACGGCGTCCGCCTTTCGCAGAAGCCGCCCGGCCTCCCCGCGGATGCGCGCGTATTGCCCCCGGTCGAGCCCCCCGTCGTCAGGTTCCGCCACGGTTTTTCCTTCGCGAACGCATGTAGGCTAGGTAGTCCAGAAGCTCCTCTTCCTCTTCGGGCGTGAGGTTCTCTATCGCCAGGGTGGCGGCGCGGCCGTGCCGGTCGCCGTCCCCGCGGGTTCCCCTCGCGACTATGTACCCCGCCTTTTCCATGAGCGTCTCGTAGGGGACGCAGTAGACCTCGGCCAGGCTGTAGAGGATGTTGGGAGACGGCCTCGCGATTTTTCCGTGCTCGAGCTGGCTTATGTAGGCGTTCGACACTTCACCGCCCGTCGCCTCCTCGACTTCCCGCAGGGTCAGTCTCTTTACCTTGCGGATGCTGGCGAGATACGCGCCGAGCGCGCCGTCGGTCCCGCCTCGTTTGACCGCTCTGTCCATGAACGTCCTCCTCGTACCCGCTTCGGGGTTTTGCGAATCAGCGTAAACGGTTCTGCTAAAAACGTCAATCATGCTAAACGTGTGCTTGACATTCTTAATATGCTATGTATGTTAAGCCTGTGTTGACGGGAGACGGAGCCGCTCTGCGGGCTTGTCCGGAACTGGTCGGACTGGCCTGAAGGTCGGGACAGGGGAGAGGATGAAGAGAAATGGTGAGAATAAGCGCGGAGAGAAGGGCGGACAAGGCGCTTGGGTCCTTCGGCCGCGGATTCTGTTTCGGGGCGTCGCGAGGAGGCGGTTGTGAGCGGGAAGAGAGATAGAGCTGGAAGTCTCCTGCGCCTTGCGCCGGACGCTTGCCCGGAGACCGCCTGTTGGGAACGGGAAGCGCGGCGTGAGTTCCCCGGCGTCGAGACGGCTAGCGGCCGCAAGTTTTTCTTTCGGGGGTGATGGATGGGAAGACCTAGGCAGGAAGAAGCGAGTTTTTTTGACGCCCTCGGGGCGTTCACCCGGCTGCTTTGGGAAATTGGCAGATTGGTTTTCTATGTATGCCTGTTTCTCTTGGTTCTGGCCGGTGGGATGCTGTGGGGCATTTATGACGCGACAAAAGACTGAAGGGAGGATCGGTCATGGAAAATTACCAGGTCGGACTGGATTTTGAAGTGGAGACGCGGGCGGACGCTGAAGCGTTGCGTCGGCTTGCGCTGGACGCTTGCCCGGAGGCCGCGGCGGGCGATGTCGAGAAACCGGAAAGATCTGGGGAGTTGCCGGACGGGGCGGACGAGGAGGAAAACTGATCCTGCTGCTGACGATCCTGGCGGTTATCCTCGGAGTGCTGCTCCTGCTTTTCCTCCTGGTCCTGTTCCCCAGGTTGCTGTACGTCGTGATGTTGCCCGTGTTCTTCGCGCCGCTGGTCTGGACGCTGCTATGGGCCGCCTGGCAGATCGGAACCATGCTTCTGTGGCTGCTGTTCATCGCGCCGACGCTCGGGATCTTGTGGGGGATATGGGACGGGCTGAAAGGCAGCTGGAACTCTTGAAAATCGCTGACGGGAGAAGCTTTCTCGGTTTCGTCTGGGCTCTTGCCCGCTGTTATGATGCGCCGGCGACCCTGGACGTCGCCGGAATTTTTTACGGGGACGGTTGCGCGGCGGGGATTTTTACCGTCCCGCCGTTGCCCGTTTCCCTCTCCTTCAGTATGGCGTCTCTCAGTATGAGGGAGAAAATCGGATAGACCTGAAAAAGCTGCATACCGCTCTGGTAGATTTCGTTTTTTACCGTGTTCTTCACGTCTTCGGGAAGGTCGTCGTAAATGGATTCCCCGAGCTCCATGGCCTTTTCCTGGATGTCGTAGTTGTTGGAAAGGGCTTCGAATTCCGGACGAAGCTCGTCAAGCTTGGAGTTTACTATCTCCACGGCGTTTACGCTTCTTGAAATTTTCTCCCCCTTTTCCGAGAGCCTCAGGGGGCTTTCCGAGACCATGCTCCCCAGCTTTTCCTTGGTCATAAGTATGTTTACGGCCGTCGTCTGCCTGGCGAGCGTTTCGTTTATTTTGCTTATCCTTCCATTTATTTCGTCTATGTTCTTGGAAGACGGTATGATTCCGGTACGCATGCCGACATAGATGAAGAAAATGAGACACAAGACGCCGGGCAAATTTTCCATGAAGAGATTAGCGATCAATATTGCGGTATCCATGTTCATTGTCGTCTCCGTTCCGATAACATTATAGCTTATCGTCCTCTCTGGAATCAAGGCGCCCGCGCGCAAGCGGAGCGACTGTTGAGAAAGTTCCCGAGTCTGAATATCGTTGTCCCCGCAGCTCCGGCGTTTGACGGCCAGCGGCGCTCCGCTACGGAAAGAATCCGCTAATGTGCAATTCCTTCACGACTCATGCATAGTATGGATTTTCATATTCCCTTTGCAGTTCCAAGGATAGTTGTTCGACTCGGGCGTTGACCGCGACGGCTTCAATGCCGACTTCGTTCGTCAGCCATGTGCGCACGGGTTTTTCCGTTTCGGGGTCCCTGCCTTCCGGTATTGAAAAATTTTCGATTCCGTCAAATATGGGTTTGATAGATGACGGTTCTGTTCCTTATGACCGATTCCATTTTTCTGTAAAGGGACGGAAACATGCGGGGCGGATAAGTCGTGTGCCACGCCGTGATGAAAACATTGGCGTCGACGCAGTATTTCACAGGGAGTCCTTCAGGGTCAAGGCGTTGGACGGCCTTTTCAGGTCAAGCAGCTTGCACATTTTGTGAAGGCTGATTTCCTGCGACTGGTAGGCGCCTACTACGGCCCGAGTGTAAATTTGCCCGTACTGTCGCATAACTTCTACTGGTCTGTTTCTCGGAGGAAACCAGCTTTTTTCGGTTTCGTTTTTTTTGTTTCGCCTCGTAAAGTTCGTATTCATCGTCCCAGTGCGATTTAACCGCTGCGAAGTTCTCCTGGTCGATCATTCTCATGCTGCGCAATCTCACCAGGCAGGCGAGAGGGCTTACCGAAAATCCAGACGCAAGTTCCTTTACATGTTTTGCCAGTTCGGACGGATTGTCGGGAAGAGGTTCGCTCCGCCGGAAAAGCGAGGAAGGCATGAGGAAATTCCCCGCAAAATCGTTGCACCAGCGTTCTTCCCTGGATTCGCTTTCAAACCTGGTCGCGGAATTTATCGCGGTCCGCTTTTTCAGCAGGTGTCCCAGTTCGTGAAACAAGGTGAACGATTGCGCCTTGTAGGAATCCGAGTCGTTGACGACGATGACGGGCAGTGTTTGCCTGTAGACCGCAAGACCTCTGAAAGAGGATATATCGACCTTCGACCATCCCCGGTGCCTGCCGGTCAGAAAAACGAAAATATTCTTGTTTTCGACATGGTTTCTCCACGCGTCGAAGTCGTTGGATTCCGTTTGGGGGCATCCGAGCCAGGCGCGAACGGCCCCGGCCGCTTCGGCCGCGTTTTTGTCTTCTATCGGAGGAGGCGAAAACCGGGGGACCGGTTCCTCAAGATCGTTTCTTATGTCCAGTATCAGCTCTCGGTAGCTCTCGACTCTGGACAGGATTCTTCTGACGGAATAGCTGTCGAAAGCGTCTTCCCCCGACAGGTGCCTGAAGGCCGGGCTGGAGTCCAGTCTGTATGCGTCGGGCAGTTTTTTCTCGATGAACACCCACTGGGGCACCTGATATTTTTCGGCCAGCCTGTCTATCTGCTTAAAAGTGGGTTTTGCGTTTCCGCTTTCAAAATCCTCGATGCGGGGGAAGTCGTTTTTCAGGTCGTCGACGCTAAGTCCTATCTGCTCCCGGCATTGCCGAAGAACTTCGTGATTTACGTTTTCGACCGTGGCTCGTGACATTTTCCGCCGCTCGTCGGCAAACTTTCAATGCCGCTGGGTTGCAGAATTTTAACGGCGGCGTATTTGTTTTGTCAAAAAAGGCCAGTGTCGCGCGCCGGGTTTCGGCAAATTCGATTTTTACGGGCTCAGTCTTAAAATGCGGTCTTGTGAATTTCTCGGCGGTTTGATTCTGAAAGTCCGTGTTGAATGGAAAAACTCAACTTGGAAGGAATTCTTACAAGTTCGGGCCAAAAGCGGGGGAACTCAGCGAAACCCGAAGTCGGGCGGTTTCAGGAGTTCGCGGGAGGAAGGGATTTTCCCTCGACCCGAACTGTCAAATTTTGTTTGACGGTTGCCGGGATGGGGGGTGCCCGTTGTTCCCGGTCCGATAGGGAAAGTACTCCCGCAGACGCCGTCAACCGGGGAGCGGCCGGGGAATTTCAGTAATCGTCAACACCGCGGGAGAGCCGAATCCGGAAGTCGGGGTGGAACATGCCGGGAAGGTTTCAACGGCATTCGGAGAAAAGCCGAAGACAAAAAACGGTTGCCTCTAACGGTTACGCTTGGTCGGTTTCAAGGCCGCGCTCACATCGGTTTTGGAAAAATCATTTCCCACGAAAAGAAGAGGCATGTTCTCCTCCTTCGCTAGGGCGTAAGCGAAGCAATCCCCGAAGTTAAGCGCCGCGGGATGTCTGTCTTTGCCCCGGTTCTAATACGCGCGGGCCGCCGCGGCATCAAGTGCGACGATACTGATTCTCGTTGTGGAAATAAATTTGTCGACCTGGTCCAAAACTCCGTTTGACGCCGCGACGGTCGGAAGCTCCGAGTACGCGCCGGCGGACATGCAGGGTTTGTTTTCGGTCAGGCAAGACATAACGCTCGCGGAGGGCCCTTCGTCCGGCAGGACAGCCATGATTGCGGATGTGTCGACCGCGATCACGAAGGCATCCCGGTGCCGTCATAAAGAAAGTTGTCGGCCGTGGCGGCAGAAACGCCTTCGGGAACTTTGCTTTTGGCTTCCGCGACTATTTTTCGGACTTCTGCCAGCGTCTCGGCGGTTTTCTTCGCTTCGGGCAAGGGCTTTATTTCGGCCACGGGTCTGCCGCGTTTGGTCAGAACTACCGGTTCGCCGGCAAGGGCCACGTTTACCAAGGCGGATAGTTTGGTCGCTGCCTCGTTAACAGCTATTTTCACTGTGCTTCTCCTTGAGTAGGCTGTCGCTGGTCTGCGCGGTCAACTTCAAAAATTAGAACCGCAAACCCAGTTCTCATTCTTGCTTCTGTTCTGGCAAGCTTGTAACTTCCGTCAATAATGACGCGTCGGTTTCTCTTCTTTCATCCGCTCGCCTCAGAATTTCTTCTCTGTTGTCTCTATAGACTCTCGACCAATCGTAATAACGGCCGCTCCCGCGGCCCGGAAGGCATACTCTTACACAAGGCTGGAAAGACCAAGAAAAGCTAGCGCGCTTTGTGGTAGAGTACCAGTCGGAAACGTTTTCAAGGCCGAGACTTATATCCTCAAAAATAGTATGTCCTATATAGTCATAGCCCTGATTAAGTACCAGATGCTCCCTGATTTGAGGGTATGCCATTTCCGTATACAGTTCGAGAAGGGCTGGAACATCGGCTTCCTTGAAGAACAGGACAATGTTTCCGTCTGCTCTTCCGAGGTAGCCGTAGTATGTTCTTGTCCGTCCGTCGTTAACGTATTGAAACTTCTGCAGGGTGACTCCGTGAAAACCCGGGTCCTTCGTCCGCTCACAGAACAGTTTGTTCAGAACATCAAACGTGTTTTCGTAAGACTGTCCATCAGGGTTGTACGAGTAAATCCTTATGTTTTCCTTGGCCGGGACCGTGCGCGTATTTCCGGTGCCTCTGTAGACGGCTCTTTCTCGGGCATTTACCTGACCTTCCCAGGAGGGGTCGTAATCAAACAGCTGATCTGGTAAGAGACAGGGGGGAAGGGTTGGGTCGTTTTCAATTTCCTCGTCACTTTCGACATCGTCAGGCAGGGACGCTTGTCTCAGTTCTACTACGCCGTCCACGAATTCTTCGTCTGTTATTTGTCCCGCGACCCATTGAGCGATCAGGGCGTAAGCCCGGGTGCAGAAGTCGGATTCAGTGTTAAGGCAGCGACTCTCCACTTGTGTCCGAACCGCGGCGGGAGTTTCGACCGTTGTTTGCGTCGGGTCTGCGCCGGAAGCGTCGCTTTGTCCGTCCCCGCCCCCGCAGGCTAACGGACCCAAAGTCAGGCAAAGAATTCCAACAGCCAGTAGATTTCTCATTGTGCGTTCTCGTTCGCAATCAGAAGCCAGTCGTAGTAATAGTCATTATTTCCTCCATTATTACCACCATTCTGTCCGGGAATGCAGGTCGTCCGGTCACTACAATCACCATAAGCGAAATGCCTCAGGTAGTGAAACGCGTTGTACTGATTGTGGGAAAGTACAGAGTACGCTATGTAATCGTAATTCTGGCTGGTCACGGCAGTCTCTCTTATTTGCGAATACGTCAGCCCGTCATATGACTCAAGCAGGGAGGAAATCTCCTCGTCCCTGAAAAACAGCAGAACGTTCCCCTCGGGTCTTCCGACGACGGGAAGAGTCGTATAAGAAGTTATGATTCCGTCTTCAACAATGCGCCTGCCGCGAAACACGGTGACGTTGTGAAAATCCGGGTTGTGCACCAGCCTGCATATCAGTCCTCTCAGTGCCTGGTAGATGTTTTGCTTGGACAGTTGGGCCGCGGGGTTGTAGGAGTATATCCTGATGTTTTCCGCCGCGGTATCATGTGCCCCGTCCGGAGGAAGGCCGACAGAGAGTTTGCCGATGCCGCTGTAAACGGCTCTTTCCCTGAAATTCAACTCTTCACCCCAAGCAGGGTCGTAGTCGTCTGCTTGAGTCCTTTCGCATTCTCCTTCAAGGGGATTTTCGAGCCGCTCCGTCGCTCCGTCTTCATCTCCGTCGCCGGCAACGGGAGAAGTTTCCGCGTTTCTTAATTCGACTATCCGGTTTACGAATTCCTGGTCGTCTATTTGACCCGAGAGCCATTGACCTATTATCGCATATGCCCTGGAGCAGAAATTGGATTCGCTGTTGCCTCCGCAACGGCTCTTGACCTGCGCTCGAACCGCGGAAACTCCGGCAGATTGCGTCGCGTTTATGCCGGAAGCACCGCTTTGTTCCGTCTCCCCGCTTCCGCACCCGTAGCCGAACAGACCCAAGGTCAAGCAAAAAATTTTAATGGCCAGTAGGTTCCTCATGTTATGTTCTTTTGGGACATCTTGACGCTAGTGGATGCTGTTTAAGGGTTTCAGAAAACTAGCACACAATGTAATAATAATAGGAGGGGGGGGGTAGTGTCAACAATTTTTTGAGGGGCTCTTGCCGGAAAAATATCACGGATAAGGCCGAAAAGGAATTCCTCATATCACAAGGACCGCGTACCGGTCGCTTTGGCGGTTTTCAGCGCGGTGGAAGTACGGGACATGCGTGGCTGGAATCCTGCAGAGCATTTCCTTACGTTGCGGGTCTGTCTTGTTCGCTTGGGAATTCTCTTTTTTCTTTTGGGCGGCTGCGGCTTCTCGGGATTCTTTGATTTAGAAGTTCCCATGAAATATAATGCTCCACCGCTGTTTCAGTAGCCGCGGCTGGGGAAAAATGAAAAATTTTTTTTCTGTTCTATTCTTTTTCTTAATTCTTTCTGTTCCTTCCTACGCACAGAAGGAGATCAACAGGACCTACACGGATTTCAGCGGGATGATTCCGGCTGGCGAACCCGCGCGGGAAAAGGAAGTTTACAAGACCTATACCGACATAGGAGAGATTGAAAAACCGGCGGTCACCATTTCGCAGGTTCTGGATTCTCCCGACAGGTATCACAGGACGATGGTGACGCTCGAGGGACGAGTCGGGGAACTGAAGTTCAGGGAAATGGCAAACGGCAGGAAATTCACTCTGTTTCGGTTTTTCGAGAACGATCCCGAGAAAAGAATAAACGTTTACGCCAGGGGGTACGTCGAAGGCATAGAAAGCGGAAGCAGGATAAGAATCTGGGGTTTCTACAGCAAGTACAAGAGGTATTTTTTCGTAAAACGCCAAAACATCATGAAGGCGAACAAGATACATATCCTGTCCGGCAAGTGAAAAGAAAACGCCTCGAGTTTCGAAAGACCTTGCGGACCGAAGGTTACCGCGCGTATCAGTGCCACTTCTCGTGCCACATCTGGAACGTGAGCAGGTTCCATATGCGCTCCGGTTTTATGGAAGAATCGTCGTAGAACCTGCGGGTCCACCGCGACACTTCGTCTGGGTTGAACACCCCGCTTTTCTTTATCGCCTCTGGGCCCAGATACTCCATCACCACGGGCCGAAGTTTGCCTCTAAGCCACGAATCCACGGGACCGACGAATCCGGTTTTGGGGCGGTCGTAAAGCTCTCGCGGCAGGTGTCTTGAAAGGACTTTTCTGAGAAGATACTTGTTTTCTCCGTTCCTGTACTTGAAGTTCACGGGAGTTTTCGCCGCGAAGCGAACGAGCCTGTGGTCGAGAAGCGGTTCCCTGGCTTCAAGGCCCGTGCTCATGGATGCCCTGTCGACCTTCGTCAGTATGTTGTCCGGAAGCCACACGTTAGAGCTCGCGTAAAGCATGCGGTGGACAAGCTCCCCGCCTTCCGTGGCCGTGAAATCCACGTCGAACGTATCGTCGCGGGCCTGCGGAGTCTCCTTGAAAAGTCCTTCGAAATCCTCAGGAAACCATGCGCTCCATTTGCTCCTGTACATCTCCGCCATGTCTTCGTCGAGGACCGCCAGCAGCGACGCGCGGACCTTGTGGTAGTCTCTCGAAAGAGACGCGAATCCCACGGTCTTGGCTAGGGATTCCACCCCCGCGACGCCTAGGAACGAAAGTGCGGACCTGATTCCCTCTCTGACGGCCCCGGGGATTTTTTCGACGACCTCGGCCGTCCGCGCCAGTCTCGCGTAGTGGTTGTATCCGCAGAAAAGCTCGTCGCCGCCGTCGCCCGACATGACCACCTTCACGCTTTCCCGCGCGAGCCTGGAAACCGCGCAGGTCGGTATCGACGAGTCGTCGCCGAAAGGTTCGTCGTATATTGAGGGAAGGTCGAAGACCATGTTCATGGCATCTTCTTCGGACACGTACAGTTCCGTGTGATCCGTTCCGATATGCTCCGCCACCTTTTTGGCCCAGACGGCCTCGTTGTATTCGTCGTCCTCAAATCCTATCGTGAAGGTCTTCAGCGGTTCCGGGGAGTTTTTCCGAAGCATCGCCGTCACCAGGCTCGAGTCTATTCCCCCGCTGAGAAAAACCCCCACCGGCACGTCCGACACCAGCCTGTATCTGAGCGAGTCGGCCAAAATCTCCTCGAACATGTAGCAGGCCTCTTCCTCGTCCATGTCCCAGGGCTCCGCGTTCCAGCACTCCGCGGCGTCCCAGTACCTTCGCTTGCTCACTTCCCCGTTTTTGAGACAGAGGTAACAGCCGGGCTCTAGCTTGAAGGTGTTCTCGAAAATGGTGTGAGGGCTTCTCACGTAGTCGTAGCGAAGAAAAAGGGCCAGCCCGTCGGGGCTTATTCTTCTGCCGAATCCCGGATGTTTCATGATGGCCTTTAGCTCCGAGGCGAACAGGAAAAGACCGTTCTCCATGTAGTAGTAAAGGGGTTTTATTCCCACCCGGTCCCGGGCCAGGTAAAGTTCGTTCTTCCGGCCGTCCCACACCGCGAGCGCGAACATGCCTATGAACCTGTCGAGACACCCGATGCCCCACTGCTCGTAAGCCCTGACCAGCACCTCCGTGTCGCACTCGGTTCTGAACGCGTGACCCAGGGAGCGAAGCTCCTCCCTTATTTCCCTGTAGTTGTATATTTCGCCGTTGTAGCTCACCTGGATCCGGCCGTCGTCGCTTCCCATGGGCTGGCGCCCTCTTTCGGAAAGATCCAGGATTGAAAGCCTGGTGTGTCCCAGTCCCACCTTGCGGTCTTCGCTCACGTAGGTGCCGGAATCGTCGGGACCCCTGTGACGCAACGAGTCGGTCATGGCCGAAAGAACCGACGGGTCTATGAAAGCCGTTTCACTGTGGATTCCTGTTATGCCGCACATCGTGCTTCCGTCGTTCCCGCCGCAGACAGCAGTGCGTCGCCAACCCGTACATGATACACGCGGCCGAACCGAAAGGACAGTTTACCGGCCGGCCGCGGCGGGTTTTTCCCGTTTCCTCTGGGCCGGGGTCAGCCGAAAGCGATTCCGAGTTCGGGGTGGAGCATTCGCAGGTTCAGGGAATGGTTTTTGCTGGTCGCTTCGAGTTTCACCGCATTGAACAGAACCGGAAATGTAGTGCCACGCGGATTTTTCTGTTTCTTAATTCTCTGCAATTCTTCACTCTTTATTTTTAGGCTGTTCAAAATAAGTAAAATTGCTTTTCGGAGGCACAGCCGCAGTCATTCCCAAGTTCGAAACCAGCTTGCGAGTGTCAACAATTTCTCACGGGCTCTTGAAGCTGTCGGATTTGGCGAAAAAATGTGATCATCAAACCGACTGGAACAATTCCCCGCCTGAAACCGCAATTCAAGTGCGGAAACCGTCGCGGTTCGATCTTTCGGTTCCTGATTGGTGTTCCGCCGGGTCGGGACGGACATTTTTCTCCGAGATCCTGAGGCAAAAGTAGTTCTGTTTGTGACGCCGCATGCGAATTGAGTGCAAACGTAAGCGGTACAAAGACCTCCGAGATGGAAAGTATCGGGAGGTGAGTTTGCTGATTTCAGGTGGAAAAGTCTGTATATTTCAGTCCATTGTGAATACCGAGGAGAATCGTTCTGCGGGTCGGAGCAGAGTGGAAACCGAATGTGCGGGATAACGGGAATCTGCGGACCGGAGGGAGTCGTGAATCCGGACATCCTCCGGTCCATGACTGAAGAGTTGCGCCACAGGGGTCCCGATGATTCCGGCACCTATGTGAACGGGGACGGGTCCGTGGGACTGGGCCACGTGCGCCTTTCCATACTCGACCTTTCCGAACGAGGCCGCCAGCCTATGGCGAGCGAAGACGGAAGGATACGGGTGAGCTATAACGGGGAAATCTACAACTACAGGGAAATACGCGGGGAACTGCTGGCGAAGGGTCACTCCTTCGGTACCGAGTGCGATACCGAGGTGCTTGTCAAGGCGTACGAGCAGTGGGGCATGGAATGCCTCGACAGGTTCGTTGGCATGTTCGCCCTGGCGATATGGGACGGCCGGAAGAACGAGCTTTACCTGGCCAGGGACCGGGTGGGAATAAAGCCGCTTTACTACTACATGGAGAACGGTCTTTTCCTGTTCGCCTCGGAACTGAAGGCGATGACGAGGCATCCAGGTTTTGACAGGAGGATAAGTGCCGATGGACTGGCTCTCTATCTCAGAAACGACTACATAAGAAGCCCCTACACCATATATGAAAACACCTTCAAGCTTGAACCCGGTTGTTATCTTCGTCTGAAGGATGGGAAAGTCGAAAAGCGAAGGTACTGGGATGCGGCGGAATTCTGGAACGCCGTGCCTCCCGACATCGGCGAGGAGGAGGCATGCGACGAGTTTGAGAAGCTTCTTGTTGATTCCCTGAGGTACAGGCTGGTGTCTGATGTGCCAGTGGGAATTTTTCTGAGTGGTGGAATAGATTCCGGTCTCGTTGCCGCTCTCCTTTCCGAGAACGCCTCGGAGCCGTTTAAGACCTTCACCGTCGGATTCGACGACGAGGAGTACGACGAAGCGGGGTGGGCGAGGAAGGTTGCCCGTTACTTGGGGACGGACCATGTGGAGACCGTGGTATCGGAGGACGAGGCCGCGGATGCCGTCTTTGACATTCCGTCGATATACGACGAGCCCTTCGCCGACAGCTCGTCGGTCCCGACATGTCTCGTGTCGCGGCTCGCCCGGGGGCACGTCAAGGTGGTTATGTCCGCCGACGGGGGAGACGAACTTTTCTGCGGGTACAGGGACTACGTTAAGTGCCTGCGCTATGCGGACATCGTCGCAAAGACTCCGGGGTTTGCAAGGGGCATAGCGAGGAAGGTACTTGAGGGCTTGGAAGCTAGGAGGGTCGGGGCGCTTGCCAGAATTTCCGGGTCTTCTTCGCTAGGGAAGCTGACTGGTGTCTACGAAAGGGAGAGGGCGGCGTTGCTCGCCGCGATGAGCGGGGACATGGCTGGAATGAACAGGGACAGGAGAGCTTCTTGGATTCCCTCTGATCTGCCTGAGGTGTTCGGTCGCGCAGGGAGCGTTCACGACGAGACATTCAGCGAGGAGTTTGCCGCCATAGAGAGCGGGGACCTGATGACCTGTATGCTTTACGGGGACTTTCGCATCTGGCTTCCCGACGACATTCTGACGAAGGTTGACAAGGCATCCATGAGCGTGGGGCTCGAGGCGAGGGTGCCGCTGCTTGACCACCGACTAGTGAGTTTCTCCGCCTCGCTTCCTGCGGACCTCAGGTACAGAAACGGGGAGACCAAGTACTTGATGAAGAAGACACTGTCGAGACATCTTCCTGAGGATCTATGGAAAAGACCCAAGAGGGGATTCTCGAGTCCCGTGAACCGGTGGCTCAGGGGAAGATTCAGGCATCTGGTTGAGGAATACCTGGGTCCCCGCATGGTAAGGAGAAGCGGTATTTTCGACCCGGCCGAGATTTCACGGTGGACGGCGAGGTTCTACGACGGGTTCTCGGCGGGACACAGGCAGATATGGAACCTGCTCATGTTCCAGATGTGGCACGAAAGGTGGCACTGATAAAGACGAATTCCCGGCGCAAGCCCTGCGGAAGTCGTGATAGACTTCTCCTGACTATTCTCGGTTTCCTCGCTAGTACCCGATATTCTCTGCCGGATTGGCCTCGCGACCTGTCTCGCAGGACACAGGCCGAAGACTGTTCCCCGGTGCGGAAAAGAAGCGGTTGCGGTTCTCTGCGCTTTTGAGACGACCCGGATTTCTTACACGGAAAGTCCGGTTACGTCGGAAGTTCAGATAAGATATAAGAACTTAACCAAAGGGCGATAATCCTGTATCTTGAACATCAATTTTTCCATTCCTGATGACAGCTTCGGACGATCTAACAAAGAGCCTGCGTAGAAACGCGTCTTGGCTTTTCAGCGGCAGCATGGTCGCATCCCTTTTCGCTGCAGTCGAACCGGTATTGCTCGCCAGATTCCTCGGGGTAGAGCAATTAGGTCTTTTCAGTCTCGTAATTGCCTATGTGAGCATAGTAAAGAACGTGCTGGTGAACTTCCGGTCTCCGGAAGGAATAACCAGATACGTAGGACATCACTTGGCTCTTGGGGAAAAGGACAAGGTTTTGCGCTTTATGAAGTTCTTTTACCTGATTGACCTACTGGAAGGTTTCTTGGCTTTCGCCGTATGCCTTCTTCTTGCCGGAGTGGCGAACGATCTTTTCATTCATTCCGACGATACGTTGAGCTTAATAGTCATTTACGCTACTAGTCTTTTCATTTCCAGCATAAACCGAAATTCCGAAGCAGTGCTGAAAGTATTCGACAAGTATAAAACTTCCGCCTTTCTCAAGATAGTTAGCCCGGGGACTAGGGTGATCATGGTGTCGGCATGCCTCTTTCTCGGATTCAAGATACAGGGAGTTCTGGTCTGCTATGTGGCGTCGGCCATCATATACTTGGTAGCGTTGCAGCTAGCTGTATCAGGTGTTCTGAAAAGCAGAGGATTCAAACGATGGACGACTGCCAGGCTTGGACGACTGGAGTTCGTCACCTCTGAAGTGCGGTCATTCATCTTCACTTCCATCTATTCCAATTTTCTTGGCGCTCTTTATCTCAAGGAAGTCGCCGTTTTGATCGTCGGGTACTTCACGAGCAAGGAGGCGGTAGGACTTTACAAGGTGGCGATCACGTTTCTGGGTTTGAGGGAAAAAGTGCAGCATCCAATCTTGGAAGCCATGTATCCTTCTCTTGTTACCGCCCGTACGCGCAATCTGGGGAAAGCTTTCGCCGAGATAGTTTCCCACGCCGTCAAAAGCCTCATGAAAATTCTCCTGCCAGCGGGAATGTTGTTTCTCCTGTTCGCGGACGAAATCACCGTCATTCTCTTCGGCGCCGAATATAAGCCAGCCGCCGACGCCATGAGAATAGTCGCAATCGCGGAAATCCTGTCTGGTATCTATTTCTGGACCGACCCTGTGGACTTGGCACTTAACAGGCTGAGGCAAAGAATTTTGAGAATTACCACTTGCTCGGTGTTCTACTTCGCCGCTCTCTTCATACTGGTCCCGGCGTATTCCTACAACGGCGCCGCCGCTGCGATGTTGGTATATTCGGTCTTAATGCTCGCATTTTCGTATTACTACAGAACCCAGGGCGTACACAGGCCGGCCGAATGAGTCATGCTTACGACGCCGTCCTGTCTCATTTCAAAATTGAATCCGCATTCGAAAGAAGTTCTTCGCCGGTTTCTTGTGGACTTTGATCCGGCATTCCTGTACGCGTCCGGCAAAGCGATGTGGCTAGAGGTTCAGGAATACTTCTTCGTAGCTGGAGATCATTCTTTCCTGGGTGAAAAACCTTGACCGTCTTTCGGCCTCGGCGCCCAGTCTCGACCTGAGATTCTCGTCTTCTATAAGCGTGAGAATGGCCGCCGCCATCTTCTCCGGGTCGGCAACGGGCACGAGCAATCCGCTCTTGCCATTCTCTATTATTTCACGAGGCCCGTGATCGCAGTCCGTCGATACTATAGGCAATCCGAGGGAAATGGCCTCAAGCAGCACCAATGCGCACCCTTCCCACAGGGATGAGAAAACAAAGATATCGGCGTGGCGCATGTACCTGTAGGGTGACGTCTGCCCGACCATGGCCGTCTTGCCGTATACTCCCAACCTCTTCGCCGCGCGGACCAGATCCTTTCTGGTCCGTCCGTCGCCCACCATTAAAAGACGCGCTTCAGTAGTCTCGTTCACTATCTTGAGAGCCTTGAGAAGGTGCTCGTATCCCTTCTCGGCGGAGAACCTTCCTACCGAAACCAGGACCGGAACGTCTCCGCGAAGATACTCGTGGGGGATTTCTCCCTCGGAACTTGCCCTTACCTTTTCAACATTGATACCGTTCAGGATCGTCTTGACCCGATTCGACCGGTAAAGCTCCTTGTGTTCCCGTGCCACGCCTTCCGAAACAGCGACCACGATGCTCGCAAGGCCGTAGACTTTCTTCTTGTAAAATATAAAGAAGGATCTGGGCCATATGCGCCACCGCCTCGGCAGGGCCATTGACAACTCGAATAACGGGTTGGCGGATTCTACCAAGACGACCTTAATTCCCAAGAGTCGCCCGGTGACGGCAGCCAATGGCTTCACTGGAGAGGACATGGCGCAGAGCATGTCGGGGTTCCACGTGCGAACTGCTCTCACCGCTTCGCGGGTTCCTCTCAGACCGAAAGGCCGCTTGGATATCCTGTCAAAGCTGCCCCGCGCGACAATAATTTCCACATCCGGATTCAGGTCCTTTATTCTGGCGCCGTTTTCAGCTTCTATGTTGAAAAGCAAAATCGCAATCTTGAATCCCTTTTTGCAGAGTCCGTCCGTAAGGTCCACTATATGCTGTTCAACGCCGCCCCCCAGAGTCATGGTCTGGTTTATGAATAGAATCCGTTTCACGGTTTTTCCCATTTGTAATCTTACACGAGGTCCACGCGAAGACTCAATCACTTCGGGTTCTGGAATACAACTTCCTTTCCATCAAATAGCGGCTCGGGTTCAAGACCCGGAGCGTGAGTGTGCTTGATCCAGAGTGGCCAGTTCGGAACCCTGATGCCTTGCGTGCTTTCGCGAACGAGACTTTCCTTCCGATCAGGATCTTGGTTCATGGTCCTGAAGACCGAATCGCGGGCGGAGCTTTACCGTACCACCACGCAATAGGGTATAATGACCGCTAGTAATCTTCCGTTCTGTTAGCCGAGGAAGACAGGACAGGCAAAACAAAGACCGAAGATACTGCCTGCGGGTGACGTCAGACGGCGGATGGACGCGGCGGGTCGGAAATGCGTTCTCCCCTTGCCCCGCCGACGGTTTGGCGAACCGTTCCGACTTTCACGATTGTTCTTTTGAAGGATTTTTTCAGTGTGAAGTTCCCGCAATAAGAAACGCGCCGTACATCCGACTCTCGAAACAGTGAGCGTACAGAAAGAGGAAAGGAAAAGGTTCGTCAAGAACACTTCTTGGTTCTTTGCGGCAAAATCCGCCCCGACCGCCGCTAACTTCCTGGAAGTCATGGTTCTCGCCAGGGCGATCGGTCTTGAAGGCCTCGGCCTGTTCACCTTGGTAGTCGCCTATGTGGGTACAGTCAGTCGTTTGCTGGATCTCAGGGTCTGGGAAACGGCCGTAAAGTACGTGGGAGAGTTCCTTGAAAAAAAAGACCCGGACCGGGTGCTGGCGACGATAAAGCTCTGCTACTCGATAGACCTCCTCACGGGCTTTCTCGCTTTGGTGGTCGCCGCTTTGCTTGCTTCGTTTGCGAGCGAAGGGTTCATCGGGTCTCCGGACGGTTTCTGGATGATACTCTTGCTGTCCTTAACGCTTCCGTTTGCGGGGGCCAACGCTACATCCGAAGCTTTGTTCAGGGTGTTCGGAAGGTTCAGTACCGTGACCCTTGTCCTGTTGTCGGAGGCATCGTTGAAGCTCGTCTTCATCTTGGTGGTCCTTCAACTCGGCCACGGCATAACGGGCGTGCTTTTCGTCTATGTAGCGGTTTCATCGTTCGGATTCGCACTTCGCCATGCGCTGGTGGTGGGAATGCTCAGGCAGGCAGGTCTCGGTGCGTGGCTTTGGTCAAGCACGGGTCTTCTTTTCGGAAAAAGGAAAGAAATGGCGTGGTTCATGCTGAATACCGGGGCGGGCGCCACCATGGCCGTAGCGGGAGAAGGAAGGGTCGCGGCCCTCGTGCTGGGTTACTTTTCGGGAGTGGACGCCACTGGCCTCTACAGGGTGGCCAGGTCGGTAATCAGGGCAATCGGCAGACTTGCTGATCCCATTCGCGATGTGATGTTCCCGAAGCTGGTCGGCCTCCACGCGGCGGAGTCTCGGGATGGATTTGTCGGGCTCGTCCGGTTCGCCTCGGAAAGCCTGCTGAAGCTTGCCGTGCCCGTCTCGCTGATTGTGTTTCTTTTCGCCGAGCGGTTCGTAACTGCGGTTTTTGGCATTGAGTATGCGCTTGCCGCCGACACCATGAGGGTGATGGCCGTCGCCGCCCTGCTTTCGGCCGCGACGTTTTGGGTGGGACCGGCGCTTCTCGCGGCCGGAAGGCCGGGGGCGAGAACGGCCGTCTCCGCCGGGAAGACGCTCATCTACCTCGTTTCGCTTCTGGCTTTTATTCCTGCGTACTCTTACATGGGTGCTGGACTGGCCTTTCTTGTGGCGGAAGTTTTCGTCTTCCTCGTCGCGACAGTCTTCATCGCATACGGAACGGGAAGGTTCTCGACCGTTTTCCGCGGACGGGGCACTCGTTTCGGGCAGGGTATCAGGTGACGGAGTGGGCTTTTCGCGCGAAATCTGCTGGGGACAATCGTCAAACGGTGGAACTTCCCCGTCCGCCGAAGCAGCCCTCGAGGGAGAAGTCCACAACCTCGCGGAACTGGCCGCCAAGCTGGGAATATCCACCCCCGATAATCCGTCCGAACTCGTAGCCATCGCCTACGAAAAATGGGGCTGCGGCTGTGCCCGGGAGTTCAACGGCGCGTTCGCGTTTTACGTGCGTGACCCTGTGAGAAGAAGACTGGTTCTTGCTAGAGACCCCGCTGGACGGATTCCGCTGTACTACCGCCAGACGGAAGGGGGACTGGTCTTCTCTACCGACCTTGATGAAATCGAGAGGCTCTCCAGGTCTCCCGGGGAAATAGACGTCGGGTCCCTGAACTTCTATCTGGCCCTGAGACACATTCCTGCGCCGAGGACGATATTCAGGGATGTCCGCAAGGTTCCCGCGGGCCATGCCCTGGTTTTTGATACGCACTCTGGGAAGCTTTCGGAGATTGATAACCGTGCGTTGCCCTCGTCGGAAGTCCGTTGCGGAGACGAGGTGGAGCTTGTTCCGGAACTGGGAGAGCTTTTTCGGGACGCAGTGGGAAAAAGGCTTCGGGGCGGGGAATCCCCGGCGGTTCTTCTGAGTGGGGGACTCGACTCAAGTCTGGTCGCGGCACTCGTCAGCGAACTTTCCCCGGAGCCCGTGAGGACTTTCACAGTGGGCTACCTGCACCGCGGCTATGACGAAAGACTCTACGCGAAACTCGTCTCGGACCGTCTGGACACGGACCACAGAGAGGTCGTGGTGGAACCGGCCGAAAACCTGCTGGTCAAGTGCGTATCGGAGCTTCCCGAGCCCTTGGCGGATCCTTCCATAATTCCGACTTACCGTGTACTTTCGCTTGTAGCAGAGCACTCTGGAACGGTGATTTCGGGAGACGGTGCCGATGGACTTTTTCTGGGCCTTCGCACGCACGGCATGTCGCTTCGCCACTTGGCTGCGGGTCGTGCGGTCAGGGGCCCCGTGAAGTACGCCCGGCGCACGCTAGCTGCCGCGTTTCCCGAGGACCATAAACTGCGGGTCTTTTTTGAGGACTTGGACTCCAGGAACTTTTTCCTTCGGCGAAACATGGTGTTCACTGAAAAGCAGAGGAGAAAGCTGTTTAGGAAGAAAGTGCTGGAGGAGCTTGGGGAGGATATTGACGCCCCGGAGTGTTACGTCTCAACGCTGTTTGATTTCCACGATGGAACCTTCGGTGCCAGGATGGGTTTTTTCTCGCATGCCAGGGAGGCCGACGATGTCATGGCCAAGGTGCACGCGCTGTCCGTTCCCCAAGGTCTTCGGGTAAGGACTCCATTTCTTGATCCGCGTCTGGTGGAGTTCGCACTCGGAAAAGTTCCGGCGAACCTGAAACGCAGGGGTGGTGTGTCGAAGTATCTTCTGAAGAAGCTCGCCAAAAGATATCTTCCGGCCAAATTTCCTCTCGAAAGGAAACGGGGATTCAACCCACCCCTCTCGTCGTGGATTCGAAGGGAGTGGAAGGATTTTTCGGCAGGGATTCTGCTTGACGGAGGCGACAGATTCTTTGAAAGGGAGTACGTGAAAAGACTCGTGTACCTGAACCGAGACCCCGCCTACGACCAGACCCGCAGATTGTTCGCCCTTATGGTTTTCGGGATATGGGAGACGGTGCGAGAGTGACGGAATCCGAAAAGTGCGCCGAAGTTCGTAGTTGTGGCCGGGACGCTTTTTCCTGCCTCGCCCGTCAGGGACTTTCTTGGTTTGGAAATTTCCATGAAATATAATCCGTTCCCAAGATTTCCTGGTTGGTTTGGTGTTTCCCGCGTGGTTGCCGCGGGTTGGGAAAAATCTCCTGTGCGGGGTTGTGTGGGATCATCGGGAATCGAGGCCGAGACTGGACATTATTCTCTTCACCCGTTTTTCCCAAGTGTGTTCCCTCGCGTCGCGAAGAGCGTTTCTCGATATTCTGGCGCGAAGCTGGGCGTCCGACATGAGCGACGACAGGGCGTTGAAGAACGCTTCCGAATCGTCAGGGGGAACCGCCACGGAGTTTCTTTCCGGCTCAAGCACTTCCATCACCGAGGGAATCTTCGTGGCCAGTATCGGCTTTCCGGCCGCCATGTACTCGAAAATCTTGAGAGGGCTGGTGAATTTTCCAGACTCCGTGCCTCCCTCTATGGTTACGTCCGAGGAATAGGGAAGAACCAGTATGTCGGAGGCGAGCAGATAAGAGGACACCTCGTTCTGCGGGACGAGCCCAGTCATTACGAAGTTGCCTGCCCCCTTCGCGCGGGCGGCCTCCCTGTACGGGCCTATGTATTTTTCCGTGCCTCCCACGATCAGGAAAAGTGCGTCGGGAAACCGCAGGGCCGCGTCCGTCAGGATATCCATTCCCCGCCCCTCGTAGGTGTTCCCGCAGTAGCAGACGATGTTCTTTTCAGGCGGGACGCCTAGCTTTGTTCTCACCGCGGAGACGTCGCGGCGGCGCTCGAACATTTCCAACTCCACGCCGTTATGGGCAACCACGGAGTTTTGGGGCGCAATGCCCAGCCTGGAATATATCTCGAAAAGTCCCTGCGAATTGAAAGACATCCCGAGCAGGCTCTCCGAGCGGGAAAAGCATCTTATCATCCCCTTGGCCGCTCGGTTCACCGGCGGGTGGTGGGCGTCGTAGACCGTGGGAATCCCGAGGTAGCCCGCGCAGACCCAGGTGAAGATGATGTTCCTGGTGAGGACGAAGTCGTAGGTTTTCCTCCTGCGCAGTGCATGGAAAGAGGCGGCGAGACCGTGGAGCAGTTGCCTTCCCGGACCGTTCGTGAACGGGATCAGGGTAACTTCGAAGCGGTCGCTTACGCCGTGGTAGTCAAACAGCTTCTCCTTGGGAAACCTTCCCGGCAGCACGCACTCTACCGAGATGCCGAGCCTGGTCATGGCCTGGCACATCTTCATCATGTGTATGGGGCTGGCTCCCCCTGAGAAAAGAGGGGGACTTCCCACGTACATGACCCTCATCTTTTCTCCTCCAGCAGTTCTGCGAACAGGCTTTCGTATTCCTCTATCATCCTTTCCCTCGAGAAGTGCTCGGCTCTTCCTGCGGCCGCGGCCCCGAGCCTCGCCCGAAACTCCCCGTCCTCCAGCAGTCGCAGGATTTCCCCGGCCATGCTTTCCGGATCCCCCGGCGGTACCAAGAGGCCGTTTTTGCCGTCCTCTATCATTTCGTCCGCCCCGTGCCTGTGATTGGTGGACACGACCGGTCTTCCAAGCGCCATGGCTTCGAGTATCGCGTTCGAAAAACCCTCGTGCAGGGAGGCGCAGGCGAACACGTCCGCCGCCCGGAAGTACGGAAACGGGTTGGGGACGGCGTTCGGGAAGTCCGCGACATCCTCTATCGAGAGTTCCCGTGCGAGACGGAGCAAGTCCTCCTTGTCTCCACCTCCCATGATCACCACCCGCGCGGGCATCCTGCGGTTCACGAAGGAGACTGCCCGCAGGAGGTGCGCGAAGCCTTTTTGCTTCTTGTGGGCTCCCACGGCGAGTATCACCGGAACATCGCCCCCGAACCATTCGTGAGTCGCGGGCTCTTCCGATCTTTTTCTCACGTCCCCCAAGTCTATCCCGTTGTGTATCATGGCTACCCCGGCGGAAATTTCAAAGGCTTCCTTCACCTCGCGCGCGAGCCCCTCGGAATTCGCCACCACGCGGTCCGAAAGGCGGGCGCACAGTTTTCTCGCCCGAAGTAACAGGGGTCTTTTCCCGAGGGTGTGCACAATGCTGTCTCCCTCCACCGAGACCGTCTTCGCTCCCGCGAGGCGGCCGATCAGGGCGACTGGCATCTTCGGCCACTGTCTGCTGTAGACCACGTCCGGCCTTCGGGCTAGGACCGTCCAAAACAATTCGACCGTCGCGAGCATGGTTCCGAAAATTCCGAGTTTTCTCGCCGTCGCGGAAGCCGCGACGACGTCCACATCCTCTTCCAAGGAGCATCTCACCACCTCGGGATCCCTCCTGTTGGGGAACGCGAACACCGACACGTCGTGTCCTTTCTCGTGGAAACCGTTCGCGATGTTTACGAGTTGTCTCTGGGCTCCCCCCGGCCCGAAGTCCAAGGCGACGAGGAGAAGCTTCACCGGTCGCTTTTTCCGTTCGTTGTCCATGCGTTCGCGTTCCTTTTTTCCGATGTCTGCGGAGATAGCCGGACTCCACACCGCCGGTCTGCCGACAGCTGCAAACTATACCGCAGACCGCTGCTCTGCGCACGGGGTGAAACATCATGCGTCTGTGTAACCAACCTTTCCCTTTCTTCGGGGGAACGGCGTTCGGCAGGCGTTTTTCTGCCGAAGATGCCGCCGCGATTTTTCTTGACCGTCCCGCGGTGAGCACCCTTCTCATTGATGTAGGGTATCACCCGCTCTTGCAAGTACCGTTCCCCGGGGATACGGAAACCTGCGGCTGTCTCTCCATGTGCGAGAGAGAACGGAATTTCCCTACGCTTGTCCCCCGCCGTCACGAATTTGACGAATCCGTTGCGGAAGTTTCGGCAGTCTGCGCGCCGCGAAGACCGGGACGGGGAGTTGTTCCAGCCACTGGAGATTGCCGTGAGCTTCGGGCGGGAATATAGTATAATGCGGCTGGGAGATTTGATCACAACGGGAGTTTCAGTCGCGGGCGGCCGCCCGCCGGTGCGGTCCACGTTTTTCCGGTGGGTCATGAAAAAAAGTACCGAAAGGCATGTCGGGATTTTTATAGCGGTCATGGTGGCCGCGCAGGGGCTCTATGTTGCGTTTCCCCTTCCGGATCTCTGGCCATTTTCGAATTACACCATGTTCAGCAAGGTTGCTTCCTCGACATCTACCTCGAGGTACGTGGTCTACGGGACGACGGAGGAAGGAAGGAATGTCGTTCTCGACCAACCACGGGCATTCTCGCCGCTTGACAGGGTGAGGTTCGGGAAGGGGGTGGAGAGGATTCTCAACCGCGACCGATTCATGGCGCGCCAGCGCGAGAGGGTGGATGCCGTATTCGGCCGCTTGGATTTTCTGCCGAACGGCCTTTCGGCGGGGATGCGAAAGACGGTAGAGGGGATGCTTCCCTACGGGCCGGCGTCTTCGGATGCTTTGGCCCGCGATGCGGAGGGAGACATCCGCGGGTTGCTCGCCTACCTGCTTTCTTGCTACGAGCGAAACAGGCGGGAAGGAATCCACGACGGTCCGCCCGTTTCATCTCTCTCTCTCTACAGAGTGACGTGGGACTGGACGGGCGTGTCGCCCGAAAAAGTCAAGCCGCGGAGGGAACTCGTGTATTCGGACGCAGGCGGGCTGGTTGGGAGCTATGGACTGTAGCCTCGGGAGACTTCGTCGTGCGGCTCGTGCGTTTTTCTTCGGGAAAGCGTCCCCGACCGGCCTCGGCATATGCAGGTTCGTTTTCTACGGGGTTATCTTCTGCGTTTACGCGGATGCGGACTTTTCGTCATGGACGGAAGTTCCCGAAACGCTCTGGCACCCGATATTCTTTTTCGACTTTTTCCGAGTGCCGGTTTTTCCAGACGAGGTACTGAGAATTCTTGGAGTGACCTTTCGGGTTAGCATCCTGTTCGCCTGCCTAGGCCTGCTCACCCGGCCCGCCGCCGCTTTTTCTTTCGTTGCCGGCTGCTACCTGTTCGGCATGCAGAACAGTTTCGCCAAGACCCATCACATGGAGTCGCTGCTGTTGCTGGTGTTCTGCGTTCTCTGCTTTTCCCGGTGCGGGGACGGTTTCTCTCTCGACGCATGGCTTCGTCGCTCATGGCGGCGCTGGCCTTTCGTATCCCTGCCGGAAGGAAAACATCCCGGGTACGGCTGGCCCGTAAAGCTTGTCCGGGTGCTTTTCGCGCTGGTGTTCTGCGCCGCAGGGGCGTCGAAGCTTCGAAATTCCGGTCTTGAATGGATTGCGTCCGATCATCTGGCGATCCTGCTGGTCAGTAAGGCGTTGGCTGGAGACAGGATAGACCCACCATTGGTCTGGGTTGCCTTCTGGCTCTGGACGAGACCCGTCCTGTGTTCCTTACTCGCATGCGCGACGGTGTTTCTCGAGTTGCTGGCTCCCTTGGCTCTGGTGAACGGTTACGTTAGGGCAGTGGTCGTGCCCGGCCTGTTTCTTATGATGTGCGGCTTTTGGCTTGTAATGGGAATCCCCTTTCCGCAGTGGCTCGCGGTCTTCGTCTTCTGGATACCGTGGGAAGGGATGCTTCCTTCAGACGGGAAGGAGGAACCGAGGAGTCTTCGTCCGGATATTGCGTCTAAAGGCTCGTGAAAACCTCTTCGTAGCCCGCCACCATTCTGTCGCTGGAAAAGTGTCGCGCGCGCTTTCTGGCTTCCCTGCCGAGATTCGCTCTGAGCTCTTCGTCCTTGATGAGAGTCACGATGGCCTCGGCCATCTTCACGGGGTCGGCAACTGGCACGAGCAATCCGCTTTTCCCGTTTTCTATGACTTCATTGGGCCCGAAGTCGCAGTCCGTTGACACTACTGGCAATCCAAGAGAAATGGCTTCAAGCAACACCAGGGGAAGCCCTTCCCACAGGGACGGAAGAACGAATATGTCGGCATGGCGCATGTATGAATACGGCTCGGTTTCCCCGACCATGGTCACCTTGTCGTCTATGCCGAGATGCTTCGTTGTGCGGCGAAGGTCATTCTCCATCTTCCCTCCGCCGACTATCGTCAGGCGAGCCTCGGTTTCCTCGTTCACGATCCTGAAAGCTTCAAGCAGGTGAGGATATCCTTTCTGTACGTTCAGTCGTCCCACGGCTACGAGAACGGGCAGGCCATCCCTGAAGTGCTGGTGGGGAATTTCGTCCGACGCCGCGGCTTTCTCCAGTATCTCCCCGATATCTATGCCGTTCTGTACGGTTCTGACTTCCTTGAGCCGAAAGAATTCCTTGGTTTCCCGTGCGGCGCCTTCCGAGACCCCGACCACGGCATCCGCCAGCCGGTAGATTCTTTTCCTGAAGGAAAAAGCAAGAGACTTGAGGAGAAACTTGGGAGAATTATACCGTAGCTCGTTCGCTGGCGAACATACTTCCACTAGAACGACTTTTGTTCCCAGAAGCCTTCCGGCCACGGCGGCCGCGGGTTTCGTGTTCCATACGGTGGAGCAAAGTGCGTCGGGTTTCCACCCGGAAGCGGCTTTCAGGGTCTCGAAAATACACCTGATTGGAAAAGGCCGGAAGTGTTGTCCGCCCGCTGGGATGATTTCTACGCCGGGGTCGAGGTCCTTCGCCCTGACGCTCTTTGTACCCTTCGTTTCGAAAACCAGTATCCCGACCTCGAAGCCCCTTTCGCGGAGACCGTTGGCAATGTCCACGACCTGCTTTTCCGCCCCGCCGCCCAGGTGCAAGTTTTTGGTTATAAAAAGTATCCGTTTCATTATCTGTTGCGGAAGACCCGAGAGAAAGGCGCACAAAATCGGGAAGAATAATTCCTGTGCCCGTAACTTACCGAAATTACTTCTCCGTGGCAACACACACATGTGTTACTGATATATTATCCCATATTATGCATGAGGAGGGGGTAAAAAAGTAGGCGTGTTCCTGATTTGCGAGTAAAATAAGAGCATTACACCACTAATGCACCGCAAAGGAGGAACACGCCATGGGTGAAACAAACCTAACACAATTTTCCCCAAGCTACAACAATTCCTGCAAAGTCGTCACCGGTCCCGACTCCATGACGACTCCCAATTCCGGTTCCCTGGCCACACGTGAAACCATGCAACGCCTGGGGGTCATGGAGTCCATGGCGCACAAGCTGCATGATCCCAGAGACTCGGCGCGCATCAACTATCCTCTGGCGGACCTGGTGCGTTTGAAAACACAGATGCTCGCCCAGGGGTACACCGATGACGACGACGTGACTGCTCTTCGCCAGGACCCCGCCCTTCGCATCTCGAAGGACTCGCGTCGTTCTCTCACACCGCTTGAGGCGGACAACGTCCTGCCTTCCCAGTCCACCATATCCCGTTCCGTGGAGATTATGAGCAGCGAGCAAAACCAGCAGGCTCTGCGCGAGGCTATAGTTCAGGTGGCGGTTCGACGCAGAGACGAGTTCTGCTCGCCGCTTGTCTACATGGACATGGATTCGGTGCACATAAAGGCTTACGGCAATCAGCCTGGAGCCAGGCATAACGGGCATCAAAAGGACAAGACCTTCCACGCTCTCGTCGCTCTTTGCGCCGAGAGCGGAGACATGCTGGGCGGGGTAGTGAGACCGGGCAACGTGCACACCGCCCATGGCGCCGAAGAGTTTGCCCGCAATATGGTGGAACTCATAGAGAGGGAGGGTGGAGGACGCCCCATAGTTCGCGCCGACGCGGGCTTCAGCTCAGACAGGATTCTCAGGAGTTTTGAGAAGCGCGGCATCAGGTATCTGATGCGTCTGCCGTCCAACCCCGTTCTCAAAGCCATGGCGGGGCCGTATCTCAAGCCCATGGCCGAGGGACAGAGCAGGTGTTACGACATGGAACGTGAGGCCAAATCATGGGACGGGCCCAGACGGGTGGTGCTGGTGGTGGTTCAAAATCCCCACAAGTTGTTTCCCGACAGTTTCTGGCTTGTGACCAATCTCGACCCGAAGCACTACAAGCCCGAGGACCTGTTTGCCGCCTACCGTCGCAGAGGCAAGGCGGAAGGACACATCGGGGAGTTCAAGGATGTTCTTCGTCCCTCGCTTTGTTCCTGCGACCGTCCCAAGACAAGTTACGCAGGCAGGGCGCTTGAGTCGTGCGCGGAGAAAAAACAGATAGACGGGGTTCATCCTCATAACGAGACGCTGTTTTTGTTCAACCTGTTTGCATACCAGATAGTGCACACGGGACGCTGTTTGATGGAAGAAGGGACGAGGAAGGGGTGGAGCATCCGCAGGTTCAGGGAGAGATTTTTGCTGGCCGCTTCAAGGGTGGTGCGCCATTCCCGCTACGTCTGCTTCATAATATCTCCCTCCGCGGTTCCTTACTGGAACACGCTTTGGCGCAGGTTCGACCGGTTGCGATGGGTCGGGGGCTGACGGCGGGTATCAATTCCTCGACATCCGGATATGAAAAGAAAAAAAGGGAGTGGATAAGGGAGAGTTGTGTCTGGAGTTTGTCCGAACGCCTCAAAATCGCCCGCAGAAGCAGTGTTTTTACGAACCGCCGCCAGAATCGTTCACGAAAATCCGCTGTCGTCCGAAATCCAAGCGCTCTGCCGAGGGAAAAACCCCCTGATGTGCAATCCCTTCACGACTCATGCATAATATGGGACTATTTATGCGATATAATGAAATGGGGTGATGGAAGTATATTTGATAACGGCAAGCCGGTGGAAGAAATTGGACAGTGGGCTTAAGTCGTAAGCGAAAGGAGGTCGGAGGAACATGAGAAACTTTGCGGTGGTTGGAATCGTCTTTTTGCTGGTTGGATTTCTTGGTTGCGGAGGAGGTGAATCTGGTACTGCGGAAAATTCGGGGCCGGAAACCGTCCTCGGAGGGGGAACCGTGGGAGCTGCAGCCGTAAGAGCGCAGGTGGAAAGCCGTTGTCCGACAAGCACTGATTCGGACTTCTGTTCCCGGGCTTACAGGGCGATAGCCCGATGGGTTGCGGGAGAAATTACCGACGAAGAATTCGTGAATCAGATAGTCGCACTTGGGGGAGGAGAGGAACCGGTGACCACCGCGAAAAGCGGAGAGCAAGACGAACCATCATATGATTATGATGTCGAGGAATTTTGCACTGATATGGGGCCTGTAATGATTGGATGGGACCCCGTTGAGACCGATTACGATCCAGCCTGGGAGTCTTTGGTAAATATCAGGCAGAGAGCTGTTTACTCGGGGCAAGAGCTGCGGTCCCCGGTAATTTGCCACACGCCGGACCGCCACATCGAGTACCGCACGGAGACCCTGCGAATATATTCATACAACCCGGACGAAACTTCTTATCAAAACATACGGAAAGTTATTTCAAAGTGGTCATGTGTGAATAGCCACAGGAACCCGGCTCCGGAGCCGACTGGCGTCTGCGGTGCGCGAAGGTATCAAGTCATCTTGCTTTTCAGGGAATCGCTGGTTCCTTCCCTGCTTGAGAGATACGACGGAATGACACGTATCCAGATCGTGGAAGACTTGGTTCTAAACCGTCTGAATACTTGGGACTTCGTGAGCAGTACTACTGTAAATCTGCCGGGGAACAGCGAAAGTGAAACAGGTTTTTGCGTTGATTTCGCTGATGGTAGACCTTGTTTGCCCGGTCGTGGGTCCTATGACTGGCAGAGAATATATTATACGAACCCTCAAGCGTCGGGAGTCGGATACACCCTAGGAGGACAAGATTAGGGAATGGCCGGTTGTCCCTTATGGGATAAAGATTTTTCAAAATGAAGAGGCGGAGAATTTTCTTCGCCCGCCTTTCCCGTTTCTTACTCATATCTCAGAGCGTCTATGGGGTTCAAGCGCGCGGCCTTTTTCGCGGGGTATATGCCGAAGACTATTCCCACAAGCGCTGAGAAGAAAAAAGCCACCGCCACCGCTAGCAGGGAGATCTGCGTCGGCCAGCCCGTTATGCGGGCGGCGGTAGCCGAGATCAGTATTCCGATGGTCGTTCCTATCGCTCCGCCAACAAGCGAAAGTAGCACGGATTCTATTAGGAACTGGACCAGTATGTTTTTTTCCTTTGCTCCGACGGCGAGCCTTATTCCTATCTCTCTCGTGCGCTCCCCGACCGAGACCAGCATTATGTTCATTATTCCGATTCCTCCCACGACCAGCGATATGGAAGCTATGCTTGCGAGAAGCGCGCCGAGAATTCGGGAGACGCTCTTTATGGTGTTTATCTGCGTCTGCTGGGTTTTCAGGAAAAAGTCGTTTTCCTCTCCTCCCCTTATGTCGTGCGTCGCGCGAAGCGCCTTTTCAACTTCCCGCTGCGCGTACTCGAGACCGTAGGCGGGGTCCACCGCCATCGTTATGCTTTTTAGCGACTTCGTGCCCAGCACCTTTTTCTGGATGGCGGTGTAGGGAATAAGCACTATGTCGTCCTGATCCTTTCCGCTGGGAGTCGGTCCTATGGGAGACATGACCCCGATCACCGTGTAGTTATGCTTTTTTATTCTCACGGTTTTTCCTATGGGGTCGGAACTTCCGAACAGGCTTTCCTTCACGGTTTTTCCCAGCACGCAGACGGGGGCCGTATTCCTCACGTCGAGGTCGTTGAAAAAGGTTCCCCTCTCGGGAAACCAGTCGTTTATGAACACGAAATCCCTTCCGGCTCCGACTATCAGGGTGAATATGTTTCTGTTTCCCGAGACGACGTTTGAGCTCGTGTTCGATATTCCCGAGGCGTACTGAACGGAGTCGAGGTTCTTTATCGCTTCCACGTCTTCTCTTGTAAGCGGCTTCATAGCGGCGGTAAAGATGTATCTTCCGCTTTTCGTTTCCTTTCCGCTTCTCGCCACGAGGGAGTTTGCGCCCAGCGCCATGAGCTGATCCTCTATCATGTTTTTCGCGCCGCCGGTTATGGAGACAAGCGAGATCACCGACGCGATGCCTATGATTATTCCCAGCGTGGTGAGAAAGGAGCGGACCTTGTTGCTTTTTATGGCCCTGTAGGAGATGCCGATTGAGAGTAGGGGGTTCATTTGATTTTAGTTTTCAGGGTCAACCTTTTGCTATTATGAAGACTGATTACGCCTCTTTTCATACTTGTAGCTCTCGAGTAAGAATTGGCAGAGAGTAAGGGCCACGTTCACTGCAAGTTGAGCATGGTGCTTTGATGGTTTATAAAGCTTCGAATGACGATCGCCAGCTTTATTGGCAAGGTGGTAAAGCCCCTCTATTTGCTGTTGCAGTCCTCGCAGGATTGATTGCAGGTAGCTTTCTAGATTCTCACCCTTAGGATTTAAATTCAGGCGGCCCGAAAGTTTTTCGTATAGCTTTCTTATATCACCTTCATTCTTGCTATGGGCAGTATCAGTTTTCCTCAATAATTCTTTGAGTAGTTCCTCCACTAAGGTGTAGCAATTGGTAATCGCACCGTCATAGTCTCCCTCGGCGAGTTTTTTATTAGCCTTCTCAATTGGTTCTATTAATGCTTTGGAAACAACTTTATCAAAATAACCGGCCACAAGTGCTTTCGAGGGATTTACTGTTGGCTTTGATGATTCTTCAAGATGGATTTGTCCCTCTGTGGTGATAGACACATATCCTCCTCCGTCTAAGTGAAGGTCTTTTCTTATCCAGCCCCGTTTTTCCAAATAATTCAACAGAGAGAGAACCTCTTGCATATTGGTCGATTCGGACCACGCTAACATACCGGAATCCCCATAAACAAAAGGTGTATCTATCCCAATTCCTGAAGATCTTATTTTTATTAATTTTAACAATCTGTTTGCCCGTTCGTCCGTTTTCAGAGCTTGGTCAGAAGTTTCTTGATTAACTCTGTCTTCATCTATTTCAGGGCATTTGTTACCCAAGGACCTTTGATCAATCAACCAAGATGTCAAGCGCGCTTTTTGTGTATCTTCTAGCACTTCTACGAGTTCTATTGCTTGTTCGGATATGAAGTATTCTCCGTCTGTCCGTAGAGAATCCACGACTGTTCCCTTTCTTTCAGGATCGTTTCGGGTTTCAGCCTGAGTACGCCATATAGGGCATGTGTTCTCCGTTTTATTGTTTTTCATTTGCTTTTGGCTTTGTGCCTACTTATGGCTAAATATTTGCCAGATATTGTTCCCTAGATTGAAGTTGATGAGTGACAGAAAGGGTCAGGTTCGTCAGCAATATCCACTCATCTTGCCCCTGTATTGACTCTAGGTGACTTTTCAGTCTGTTGAGAGCCATAAGTTCGCTCTCGTTGTTGACTGGTCCACATGGAAAGTGTTTTACTTTCATTGCTCTACCTTCTTATACAAAAATTCAGAATCACTTTGCTTTTTTTATCTGAGCCATCTTCTCTGCTAACTTAAACTATCAGTAAGTCCAGTAAAAACGACAAGTTTAGCCCGTAAGAGCGGTTTTTACCAACACATTCCTTGACCGCTTTTTTGTCTCCCACTATATTTATTCTGGGATTGATAGAGTTTAATAATAGCCGTCCTGTGGGATTTCGAAATTCGGACGGGACGCATGGCACGACGTAACTAATCCTAGGAGGTATGCAAATGGCCGAAGCAGGCACTAAATCGGAAGAAATTGAAGTGAACGGCATAGAGATCGATGCCCCCGAGCGGAAACTTACCGCACACCAGATTCTTGAACTCGCCAAGGAAGAGGGAGCCATGCCTGGGGATCCTGAAAATTACTTCCTGATTGGGGACAAGGGCAGATACGAACAGAACGCCGAGATTGATCTTGAAAACGACCATCGGTTCATGACAATTCCGAAGGAACCCACGCCAGTTGCATGCTTTTCCCCGGATGAATCGCAACATTGACAGGATAAAAGCCGAGCTGGAGTCTCTGGGATACGAAACGTCCATGGTCGACAGCCCGCACGGGAAAGCGGTTTCCTTTCCATACACCGTGGAGGTCGGTTCCCGCAAGGGCGAGCGGGTGACGCTGGCGGTAAGCATGAACGGAGAGGAACAGTATCCCGAGTACCCCCCGCACTGGATCCATCTCTCGCCCCCGGTCAGTGACGGGAAGGGCGGCGCGGTCGAGAGATATTCCGCCGACGGACTGGAGTGGGTGGCGATGAGCCGCCCGCCCGGGAATATCTGGGACCGTCTGCCCACCAAGCACATGAGCGCTTACATGAGCGAGCACCTGCGTCGTTTCTGGAACAACATATGAGCTATGAAGTTGTTCTCACCTCGGCGGCGGATTCGGTATCGGGCGGACACCTGTTACAGCATTATAGTCGCGGCGGGCGTCAGGAAGATCTGTGCTTCGCCTTGTGGAGACCTTCCACGGGACGGACGCGCGTCACGGCCCTGATTGACGAGATAATCTTGCCGAAAGACGGCGACCGCGTTCTGCACGGAAACGTCAGCTTCAAACCGGACTACTTGGCTAGGTCCATAAGACTTGCGCGCGAGAAGAAAGCGGGGCTGGCTTTTATGCACAGTCATCCGAATTCCGGATGGCAAGGGATGAGCGGGACCGATGTGGAAGCCGAGCGCGACGTCCTCGCTTATCCGGCAGGGGCCACGGGGTTTCCCTTGGTGGGACTGACGATCGGTAATGACGGTTACTGGAGCGCCAGATTCTGGGAACGGCACGGAATGCGGATGCGGCGGCGCTGGTGCGAGAAAGTACGTATCGTCGGTCCGCATTCCTACAAAGTCTACTTTGACGACAACGTCAGGGGCGCGCCGGAGAGAAAGGAGGTTCTGAAGCGCACGTTCGATACTTGGGGAAATGAATCTCAAAACACGATAGCGCGTCTGAAAGTCGGAATTGTTGGTCTGGGCAGTGTCGGTTGCCTGGTGGCGGAATCCATGGCCAGAATCGGAGTCGCTCAAGTCACCCTGATCGATCCGGACAAGGTCGAACGGCACAATCTGGACCGCCTGCTTTACGGAACGACCGGAGACGTCGGGAAACTGAAAGTCGACCTGGCTGCGCGAAAAATGCGCCGCCACGCCACGGCTGAAAGGATCCGGATAATTCCTCTGGCGGTCTCGGTCCACGATAAGACGGCCTACGGGGCGGCCTTGGATTGCGACATTCTTTTCAGCTGCGTGGACCGCCCCGTCGCCCGCGATGTGCTTAACTACATCGCGCACGCGCACCTGATTCCCGTCATTGACGGAGGAGTGGCCGTGGAAACCGACCGCCAGCGGGACCGTCTGTTTTCCGCGCACTGGCGCGCCCACATAGTCACGCCGTACCATCAGTGCATGCGCTGCAACGGCCAGTACAATTCCAGCATGGTGACCATGGAAATTGACGGGTCTCTGGACAATCCGTCGTACGTGAGCAACATGCCTCCGCAAGGACATGAATCCAACCAGAACGTGTTTCCGTTCAGCCTTTCCGTCGCTGGAATGGAGGTTAACATGATGTTGCGCTACCTGCTGGCTCCCGACTGGTGGCCTCTGGTGCGGCAGCAGGATTGCCAGTTCATGACGGCCGAGACGCGAGTGGTCAACGAAGAATGTCATCCAAACTGCTCTTTCCGCCTCCGCCGCGCCATGGGAGACTTGGAGAACCCGCCGTATCTGGCAAACTGAAGAACGACGGAAAGCTTCTTCAGGGTTTTCTGTAGTCTATCCCCGAAGTTCTGACCACGGGGCCGTCGAGTCCCGCCTTTCTCAGAATGGTCTCCAGGCAGCGGAGCGTGTCGTCGGGGTAGGACACGCAAGGCCCCAGAGTGATGCGGCTTCCGCTGACCAGAAGCTTTTCCGTCAGGAGGCATTCGTCCTCGCAGTAGTGTCTTATGTGAGGGGGAGAGTTGCCTCCGCCCTGCATCTCAAAGCGGATATTTTTTTCGTTCTTGATGTCCGCTCTCGGCTGGACCAGTCGGCACTCTTTTTCGTACCCGTAGGCCCTGCTCTTGTACAGATAGTTGAATCTTTCCATGGAGTTCCAGACCGCTCTTGCAAGCGTTTTTCTCGTCTCTTCCCGAAGACTCGGTTCCGGAATGTCCGCCAGCGGCTTGACGGCATCGAGCACGGGCTTCAGAATTTCCAGGGTGTGTCTCACCTCGTCGGAGCCGTACAAAACCTTTCTCAACCGGTTTCGCGACAGGGGGAACGACAACGAGCATCCCTGGCCTTCTTCTCCGTAGGTGCGCCAGAACACCAGATTGTCGCTCGCTTTTTCTTCCTCTTCCCGGCAGTCGGGAGTTACGAAAGAGGCTATGTAGGCGTGAGACGTGTCTTTTTTCTCGAGCCATTCGCAGTCGTATTCCTTCGGGATGTTGGTGGCGATGTAGTTGCCCTCGGCGGGGTCGTTGAGATGCACGGAATCGTACATTCTTAACGAATCCTTGTTTCCCGCGGCGACCTTCTCGAGCATGGACACGAGAACGTCGATGCCGGTGTAGTGTATCGCCGTGACGCGGTCGCCGGAGCCGGGTTCAAGCTGGTGGCGCTTGTCAATTTCCGGGTAGAGATCCTTCACCGCCTCTTTCACACGGTCTTCCACGAACGAATCTACGTATCTCAAGAACTCTTCGTCGGTAGCCTCTTTTACTTTCGTTAGCGCGAGTGCCGTCTCCACGAATTTTTTCAATCTCACGATGTTCTCGGATATTTCCATCGTCTTGCTCCCCGGCTTTCCGGACGGCTCCGTTCGTCAATGCGGAGCCGGATAAGATCGTTTCGTTAGGCGTTTCGTCCGGTTCCTTCCGCGTCCGCGCTGTTTCCAGAGCGTAACGGGGAAACTTCCACCTATCTCGTTTGACCAACGCCGGACTGGCGCATGGCCTGAACTCCCCGCGCGAACGGATGCTTCAGTAAGCGTACGCGGGCGGCCTCGTTATCCTTCAGCTGCCAGTCGAACCAGTTGGTCACGAAGTAGTTGCGCATCAGGTGAGGCAGGTAGACATTCTTGCCTCCTTCCTTGATCCAGCCCAGAATTTCGTAGCTCTCGGGTTTTGCGTCTGGCGACAGTGGGACGCGCTCGCCTTTAATCACCGCGCCGGGCTTGAAGTGTTCGCCGATGTCGTCCGTGGCGGAACCGTGGTTCTCGTCCCTGAATATGATGAACATCTTCTCCGCGGTGGCGCGCTTGTAGCAGGAAAGCGCCACCGGCTGCGGGTTCTCCGCGGTTGGCCAGGGCTGTTCCGCTGCGAGCGGATAGTTCTCGCGCGGGTCGCCGCCCGCCGCCTTGAACATCTGCCAGTGAATGCGCCGGAAAACCATGTGAATGAAATCATCGTCCGAACCTATGACCATGAGAAGCGGCTTGCTCACCCCGGCCGGAAGACCGTCGGACGGGTCGCCCGGAAATCCGCCCCAGGGTTCCCACATCCGCGGCATGCCGTTGTTGAAGCCGACGGCGGTATCGACGTCCTCGTAGAAAGCCGCCGCCGACTGCGCCGTCATGGATCCCAGGGAGTGGCCGAGGACGCCGATTCTGTCCACGTCTATCCTGCCCGCGAACCGGCCGCAGAGAGGTTTTGCGAAACCCTCCCTCTCGAGAGCCGCCCGGCAGGCGGCTTCTTTTTCGTTGAGATATTTCATCTCCGCGATCACGCGGGCGACGTCGGCGACGCGCTGTTCGAACAGGTCGGCCTGCGACTGGCCCGCGAGCGCGCCCCCGTTTTTCCTAGCTACGAGCTTGGAAGGGTCGGGAAAATCCGCCGGGGTCAGTATCTGCTTGTCCTGGCCGAACATGAATTTGAAGAAGTTTCTGAAGACGGTGGAAGAGGCTTCGGTCGCGCGAAGCTCGTAGATACGCCGCTTTTCCTTGTCCGAGAGACTCCCGGCCCAGGGCGACGACGGGTCTTCCAGAAAGGGCGACGCGGTGCTGTCGGAGGTAAGCGACACGGTCGCGACGATATAGCCCTGGGCTGCCAGGTATTCCGCCGCCGAAGCCCACGTGTTTACCGAACCGGCAAGACCGTGGACCATGATCACCAGCGGGAAACGCCCCTCGGCCATCGGAGCGCCGACGTACGCCTGGTAGGGGTTGCCTTCCCATCCCTTCATGGAGAATTCGACCAGCGCGCGGCTTCCGCCGAAAAGATCGACGGGCGTCATCTGCTGTCCGCTCGCGGCGGCCGGCAGGGCCGCCGGGACGGTGGTACGGGCCCTGCTTTCGGCCCGTCCCTTGCCCGGCGTCGCGGGATAGTATATCTGCGTGAAGGTCGTGTGAGGCACTCCGGCGGCTTCTGTCTTTTTCAGAAATTCCTGGTAAGCGGCGGACTTGTATTTCTTGCCCCAGGCATCGAAGGTCTGGTTGAAGTCCCGGACGAAATTCGGGACGACTCCCACCGCGTATTTCGGCGCTAGGTCCGCGTTCAGAAGGGGTGTTTCGGCCTGCGCGGACCGGACTTGAAGCGTAAGCGCCGCGGCCAGCGTCGCCGTCAGCATGAGAATCTTGCTCATCGCACTCTCCTTGTCTCGATCGAATTTAGAAAACCCTGATTCAACATGCTTGAATTATACTACAACATTCCGGTATGCGAGTAATATTCTCGGTTGAATCGGAACTTTCTTAACCATTTCCCGCTTTTTTCTTTTCCGTCCCGCGGGCAGACTTCCCGGCGCGGCGAGTTTCTTGCGGGTCCCGATGCCGCGCGGCGGTGCGGTCGGTCAGCTTCGGGCAAATTGCATGTAAGCTCCGAAAGCCGAACAACGGACCGGGGCGGGACCCCTGCTTTGGAACACTAGATTGGGCATGGCCATAGTAGTGAGAAAGCTGGCGAACAAGGCGGCGGAGTCGGTGGAGCGAAGGGTCGTGACCGAGGGGAATCGGCGGAGACAAAGCACGGGCCGAACACAGAGTCGGGGAACCCGTGAGATATGAGCCGGAGCGGATACGGAACTGCCGTCGTATACCCGAGGTAGGAGGCCGTATGCCTTGACGGGCACGTACGGATCTGCGCGGGGGCATCGGGCAACCGACGGCCCTGCCGCGATATGACTACCAGCATCTCCTTGACTTGTGGCTATGGAGATAACACTATATTCGACGAGGTGAGTTAGAATGAACGAGGCTTTGAACGAGGCTCTAATGCCGCTGGGATTCGAGGAAAAGGACTGGGGAAACGGCACGTGGTCTGTGTTGGAAGTAGGCAACGACACTCATGGTTGCAGGATGTACGAGAAGCTGGCCGTGACGGATAATTTCAAGGTGTACCGCATTCGCGAGAAAGGCGAGTGGAGAGACGACGACTTTGGCAAGATAGCGGAATGCGGCAGCATCGACGAGGTGGTGGAATTCGTTAGAACTTACGTGGACGAGGTCACGGAAAGCGAAGCGCAGAGAAAAAGCCGTGAAGACTACATGCGGGTCAAGGGATTGATGTGACCTGACGGACCGGCTGGATTCCACATATTCCAGCAGACCGTCGAAGTCTTCGGGGTGGGTCGTTCCGTCCAGAGCGGCATGTACCCTTTCCTCCAGTTTCAGAAGTTTCTCGGATTTTGCCGTCATTTCGCTCCGCCGCCTCTTTTTTCGCTTTTTACAGTTTCGTAGTTCCGGGGTCGTGCGAGCCGTTAAATAATCCCGAAAATTTTCTCCTTGACAACCTCCGACCGAACCGCTAATAATATGACTGACTAGTCAGTCAAGTGGGTGAGTGATGGTTGAGGCGAGCGTTGTTTCAGGCGCGGACGCGGGTACCCGCAAAGCGGGTTTAAAGCACAGAAGACGCGACCAGATAATAAAGACGGCCACGGGTCTTTTCTCTCAGAAAAGCTACCACGACGTAACGATGGGAGAGATAGCGGAGAAGATGGGAGTGGCCAAGGGCACCATCTACAACTACTTCTCCTCGAAGGAAAAGCTCTACCTCGAAATTCTTCAGGAAAGCTTCGAGGCCATAGAGGGTCTTTTGCAGGAAGAGATGGACAACGACGCTCCCGCCCCGGAAAAGCTCAAAAAGCTCCTGGCCACCATATTCACCTTCTACAAGAAAAACAGGGAAGTGCTGCGCATTCTCTCCCGCGACGAAACCCATCTGCTGAAGGAGCACTTCGAGCTCACCGAGAAGTGGAGAATACGCAGGGTCGAACTTTACGAAACCATAATACAGAAAGGAATAAACGAGGGGAGCTTCGTTCGCCAGAACCCGAGACTCCGGGCTCTCATGCTCTACGGGGCGGTGGGGGCGGTGATGGTCCACCACGATTTTTTCATGGACCCCGCCGAGGTCGCCGACGCCGTGTTCTCGCAGCTAGCCTCGGGGCTTCTCGTAAAACAGGAATCATAAGCTTTTCAAAGAAAGAAAAAAGGAGGAGAAAATCTTATGTCAACTTCATACGCTTACAGTTCGCGGACCGGACACTTCGTTCCGCCCAGGCAGTGGGCGAGCATGCGGGTCGCGAGGGAACTCGAAAGGGAGACCGGAAAGAAGATCATCCACTTCGAAAAGGGCGACTACCAGGGTGCGGATTTCGACACGCCGGAGCACGTTCTGGACGCGACGGAAAAGGCGCTTCGGGACGGCTACGTGAGGTACGACCCCGGGCCGGGGCTTCCCGAGCTTCGCGAGGCGATAGCCGAGAAGATGGGGGAGCGCGGGCGGCCGACCGAACCCGACGAGGTGATAGTCACCGCGGGAGCGAAGCACTCGCTCACCATGAACCTTCTCACTTTCCTGGAGGACGGGGACGAGGTGATTTTCCCGAACCCCGGCTATCCCCCCGACGAGGTGTGGGCCAAGTACGCCAACGCCGTCATAAAGCACACGCCGCTTACGAAGCCCGACTGGCAGTTCGACGTCGAGGCCCTCGAGAAGCTCGTAACCCCGAAGACGAAGCTCGTCATCATAAACACCCCCCAGAGACCGAACGGCCATCTGGTGGAAAACCCCGGGGAGATAGCCGCCATGCTCGAGCGCCATCCGCAGGTCATGGTGATTTCCGACGAGATATTCTCTCAGGTGACCTTCGGAAAGCCCCACCTTTCCATATCCTCGATCGAGAGCATAAGGGACAGGGTGATATGCATAGACACGTTCTCAAAGACCTGGGCCATGACCGGCTGGAGGATAGGATGGACCGTGGCGCCGAGACCGGTGATAGAGAAGCTCTCCATCTTCCTTCAGGACTCGATAACCAACGTCGCGGCGTTCATACAGAAAGCCGCCCACGCCGCCCTCACCGGGCCGCAGGACTGGGTCGAGCACAAGCTCGGGCTGCTCGAGCATAAAAGGGACCTCATGGTCGCGGGTCTGAACACCGTGGACGGCATAACCTGCGACACTCCCGACGGGGCGTTCTACGCGTTTGCCGACGTCTCGGGAACGGGACTCACCTCCCAGCAGTTCACCGACCGGCTGGTGGAGCGCGCCGGGGTGGCCGTGGTGGCGGGCACCGCCTTCGGAAGCCAGGGAGAGGGCTACGTGCGGGTCACCTACGCCTGCGCGGACGAAGACATCGAGGAGGGGATGGAGAGAATGAGAAAGGTGGATCTTTCCTGAACCCCGTACCGGATTGCAACCGCGGGCGGGACGCCCGCGGTTTTTTCGGATTTCACAAGGGTTGCGACGACATGGCTCGACGGCTGCTCGGAAAGAAAAGACTTCTGCTGCTTTCGGGTCTCTTTCTGTCCCTTCTCGCCGCGGTCGCCTGCTACAAGGTGCCCGTCACGGGCAGAACGCAGTTCAACGTCTTTTCGACTTCCCAGGAGCATCGGCTGGGCGCCGACGCCTTTCGAAACCTGATAAGCAAGGAGAAGCTTTCGCGCAATCCCGACTACGCGGCCGCGGTGAAGAGGGTCGGAGACCGGATAGCCGCGGTTTCCCACGCCTCGGGCTTCGAGTGGCGCTACGCCGTGATCGAAAACGACGAAACCGTAAACGCCTTCGCCCTTCCCGGAGGAAAGATAGGCGTCTACACGGGAATGCTTCCCGTAGCCCGCACCGAGGCGGGGCTCGCGACCGTGATGGCCCACGAGGTCGCCCACGCCGTGGCCCGCCACGGAGGGGAGAGAATGAGCCTCGGGGTTCTGCTCCAGCTCGGAGCGGACGCCATAGCGAGGGGTCTTCGAAACGGCGACCCGACCGTCACAAGCGGCGTTCTCCAGGCATACGGAATCGGAACGGCCCTCGCGGGCACGCTTCCTTTCAGCAGAAAGCAGGAAACCGAGGCCGACAGGATAGGTCTGATCTACATGGCCAAGGCGGGCTACGACCCCCGCGAGGCCGTACCGTTCTGGGAGCGGATGGGACGCGCGGCCGGAGGGGGCGACGCTCCTCCCGAGTTTCTTTCCACCCACCCGGGCTACAGGACGAGAATAACCAACATGAGAAGATGGATGCCCGAGGCCATGGAGCACTACAGGGCGAGCCGCAAGGCTCCCGCGAGGGTCATTCCGCTTTCGGGGAAGCTTCGCGGTCGCTGACGTCGCGGCCGCGCCCGGTTTTTTCCCGGCTTTTTTCCGAATCTTACACCACTAATGGCTTTTTTCCGAATCTTCCCCGTTTATCCTTCTTTAATTCCCCCTTAACACGCCCTTAACCTTTCGGGGGTTAAACTTGGCCGTATCCGGCTCGGTTCCGGTTTCCACTATCCAGAAGGAGGATTTTCGCGATGAGCAATTCCGGCTTCAGATCGTTTTTCGCGCTCGCGGCACTCGTTTCCGCGCTCGCTTTCGGCGCGGGCCCCGCGCGGGCGCAGACGGTGAAGGTTGACGAGGGCATACCTTCCTACGCGAAGGTAAGCGGCGTTTCCGGGAACATAAACAGCGTCGGTTCCGACACGATGAACAACCTCATGACGTTCTGGTGCGAGGGATTCGCCAAGTTCTATCCCAACGTGAAGTGCCAGATAGAGGGCAAGGGGTCGAGCACGGCCCCTCCGGCCCTCATAGAGGGGACTTCCCAGTTCGGTCCCATGTCGAGAATGATGAAGTCGAAGGAGATCGACGCCTTTGAAAAGACGGCGGGATACAAGCCCACGGCGGTTCCGACCTCGATCGACGCCCTGGCGGTCTACGTCAACAAGGACAACCCCGTTGAGTGTCTCTCAATAAAGCAGGTCGACGCCGTTTTCTCGAAGAACAGAAAGTGCGGCGGCCCGGGCGACATCTCCGTCTGGGGGGCCGCGGGACTCGGGGGCAAGTGGGCCAACAAGCCGATAAGCGTATACGGGCGAAACTCCGCCTCGGGCACCTACGGCTACTTCAAGAAGAAGGCCCTGTGCAAGGGCGACTACAAGGACACGGTGAAGGAGCAGCCCGGGTCCTCGGCGGTCGTTCAGGGCGTGACGGAGGACCTCGGCGGAATCGGCTACAGCGGAATCGGCTACAGGACCTCGGGCGTAAGAGCCGTGGAGATTGCCAGGACCGCGGAGAAGGGATGCTTTTCCCCGAGCCTCGAAAACGTGGTCGGCAAGAAGTATCCGCTCGGAAGGTATCTCTACCTGTACGTCAACAAAAAGCCCAACGAGGCTCTCGACCCCCTTCGTCTCGAGTTCCTGAAGTACGTTCTCAGCCGCCAGGGACAGCGGATAGTGATAAAGGACGGCTATCTTCCCCTGCCGGCCTCGAAAGTCGCCGAGCTTCGCGGGCTGATAGGCGCCGACTGACGGGCTGGGAGGAGCGTCCCCGGTCCCGGAAAGTCTTCGGGTCCTTCGGGCGCGGTTTTCGGTTTTTCCGGTAAAGAGCGTTTCTGAGCGAAACGCTCCGTTTTTTTTCATGTCGTAACGTTCGAGGAAATTTTCATTGTCCCCAGGCAACCCGGTCGACGCCGCCGAAGGCGAATCCAGACGCAGGCAGATACGCAGGAGGAAGTTCTACGACAGGATGGCCCGCCACGCGGTCTTCGTGGGCGGCGTGGGGATAATTTTCTGCATAATAGGAATACTCTTCTTCATAGGCGTCGAGACCGTTCCTCTCTGGAAGGGAGCGGACGGGAGCCTCGAGAGCGTCTCGGAAATAAAAGACGTCGTCTCCGCCGGCGTGGAGGACGGAGTCCGCGTCTTCGCCGTCGGCGCCGACGAGTACAGGGAGCAGTTCTTCACGGTGGATTCGGCGGGCGCGGTGCGCTTTTTCACGCTCGAGGAGCGTCCCCGCCCCGTGGCGGGGCGCGTTCTCTCGCACGGAACTTCGGGCTACTCGTCGTTTTACGACTCGAAAAACGGCTCGGGCTACGCTCTGGCGACCCGCGAGGGCCGCATAGTGCCGTTCGAGATCGGTTTCAGGGCGGAGTTTCGGGAAGGAACGGAAAGAACCGTCGTGCCCTGGGTGAGGGAGGGCGAGGCGTTTAGGGCGGCGGGCGGACCCGTCGACATGTTCGCCTACCAGGAATCCGCCGAGAGCGGCGCGCGCGCGGCCGCGGTCTACACCCCGGAAAAAAAGCTTCTGCTCCGCGCCGAGGTTCCCGGGGACGATCCTTTCGGGGACGGCGAAACCGCGCGGACGTTCGCCGACCTCACCGGGGCGCTCGGCGGCGCCGAGGTCACGGGAATCGAAATGGACGCTTCCGTGGAGAACCTCTACGTCTCCACCGCCGGCGGAGAGCTTCTGCACTGGTCCCTGTCCGACCCTTCCGCGCCCGAGCTCAGGGCGAGGCTCGCCGCCACGGACGACCCTTCGGTGGCCGTGACGGAGATGGGATTTCTTCTGGGACACAGGTCGCTTCTGGTCGGAGACGCCTCGGGAGCCGTGAGCGTGTGGTTCGAGACTTCCGGGGGGAGCGGCCGTAACGAGCTTTCGAAAATCCACTCCCTTCCCCCTCTTCCGGGCCCGGTCGACGCGTTCTCCCTCTCCCGGAGGGGAAGGGGATTCGTGGCGGCGGACGAGCGGGGAAACATCTCGCTTTACCACGCCACGTCGTCCCGAAGGCAGTTCAGAGTAAAGGGCGGCGGGCGGCCTTACGTGGGTCTCGAGTTCGCTCCCAAGGCCGACGGCATAGTGGCGCTCGATTCCGGGATGTTTCTCTCGAGCTGGAGTCTCGACAATCCCCATCCCGAGGCGAGCTTCCGCTCGTTTTTCGCCAAGATCTGGTACGAGGGCTACGACGAGCCGGGCTACGTGTGGCAGTCCACGGGGGGAACCGACGAGTTCGAGCCGAAATTCAGCCTCACGCCGCTTGCGTACGGAACGCTCAAGGGAGCGATATACGCGATGCTCATGTCGATTCCCCTCGCGGTGCTCGCGGCTCTCTGCGTCTCGCAGTTTCTGCACCCGTCGATAAGAAACGTCGTGAAGCCCGTGATAGAGATAATGGCCGCGCTTCCCAGCGTCGTGCTCGGCTTTCTCGCGGGCCTCTGGCTCGCTCCCCTGCTCGAGAAGATATTCGTCGCCACGCTCGTCATGCCGGTTCTCGTCACGGCGCTCACCCTGGCCGCGCTTTTTTTCTGGAACCGCCTTCCCGCGGCTTTCGCCGGAAGGTTCAGGGTGGGAACCGAGCTTTTCGTCATTGTGGGCGTGATAGGACTGGCGGGCGGGCTCTCGCTGTGGCTCAACGGCCCGCTCGAGGGCCTGTTTTTCGCGGGCGACTTCCGCGACTGGTTCTTTCGGGTCTTCGACCTTCGCTACGACCAGAGAAACATGCTGGTCGTGGGGTTCGCCATGGGGTTCACGGTGATTCCCATAATCTTCACGATATCGGAGGACGCGCTCTCGAGCGTTCCCCGCTCCCTCGCCGCGGGCTCCCTCGCCCTCGGGGCCAACAGGTGGCAGACGGCCACGAGGATAGTTCTTCCCTCGGCCAGCGCCGGCATATTCTCCGCCGTGATGATAGGTTTCGGGAGGGCGGTCGGGGAGACGATGATAGTGCTCATGGCCACCGGCAACACCCCGGTCATGGACTGGAGCTTCTTTAACGGCTTCAGGGCCCTTTCCGCGAACATAGCCGTCGAGCTTCCCGAAGCTCCCCACGGGGGAACGCTCTACAGGGTGCTGTTTCTGTCGGCGATACTGCTTTTCCTCTTCACCTTTTTCCTGAACACCCTGGCGGAGATACTGCGCCGGAGACTGAGAAAGAAGTACGGACAGCTCGATGCCTAGAACCCTCTGGAAAGCGGGCGACGCCTACGTGTGGCTCTCGGGCCTCGCCCTCATGATAACGCTCGTCATGATAGGCGGACTTCTCTGGCTGATAGCGTCCAAGGGGCTGAGCTCCCTGTGGCCCGCAGACGTGGGAAGGTACGAGCTTCGCGACGGTTCTGCGTACCTCGGGCAGCTTCGCGACAGGGAGAAGACGCGCGGCGCGGGCGGGGTTTCGGGCGAGGACTACCGCGTGAAGCTCAAGGTCGGAAACAGGGACGTGTACGGACTCGACTTCAGGTGGATTGACGAATCGCGGATAGCCGAAGTCTCCTATCCCGAAAACGCCGTGATTCTCGAGAGGCGGGAGTGGGGAAACTACCACGGGTTTATAAGGGAGATAAGAAAAAACGGCCGGACCGTCGCCTCCGCGCCGGACCCCGGGGCGTTCTCGCTGCTCTCCGAGCTCATAGACGGCGCCAACGACGTGTACGCCGACATCCTCGCGATCGAAAAGGGCGAGATAGGGGACATAAACCACGGACTGGAAAAGCAGCGCCTGCGGCTTCGGGGACTCGCGATGAAGGGAGTGGACGATCCCGGGAAGACGGCGGAGATCGGCCGCAGGATAGAGGAGTACGAGGCCGCCTACGCGGTGAGCGAGCGGCGCCTCTCGAAGCTCTACGCCGCGCTCGGCGGAAGCGAGGTCGTGATGATTTCGGCGGGGGGAGAGGAAAAGACCGTGGCGCTCGGAAAGGTGGTGAGGGCCTTTCGCCCCAATTCGATGAGCGTGGCCGACAAGATCGGCTTCTACCTGTCCCGGTTCTGGGGATTCGTAACCGAGGACCCGAGGGAGGCCAACACCGAAGGGGGCATCTTCCCCGCCATCTTCGGAACGGTGCTCATGGTGATGCTCATGAGCGTCGTGGTCATGCCCTTTGGAGTCGTGGCGGCTCTCTACCTTCGGGAGTACGCGAGGCAGGGAACGCTCGTGCGCGTGGTGCGGATATGCGTGAACAACCTCGCCGGAGTTCCGTCGATCGTGTTCGGGGTTTTCGGAGTCGGGTTCTTTCTCTACGGCGTGGGGGGAATGATAGACGCGGCGTTTTTCAGGGAAGCTCTTCCCAGTCCCACTTTCGGAACGGGGGGAATACTCTGGGCGTCTCTCACGCTTGCCCTTCTCACCGTGCCCGTCGTGATAGTGGCTACCGAGGAGGGACTGGCCGCGGTGCCGAGAAACATAAGAGAAGGCTCGCTCGCCCTCGGGGCGACCAAGTTCGAGACCACGTGGAAGGTCGTTCTGCCGAGCGCGCTTCCCGCCATACTCACGGGACTCATTCTCGCCATCGCCCGGGCCACGGGGGAGGTGGCTCCGCTCATGATAACCGGGGTGGTGAAGCTCGCCCCGGATCTTCCCGTGGACGGGACGTTTCCCTTCCTTCACCTCGAGAGAAAGTTCATGCATCTGGGCTTTCACATATACGACCTCGGCTTCCAGTCTCCCAACGCCGAGGCCGCGAAACCCATGGTGTTCACCACGGCGTTTCTGCTGATTCTCATAGTGGTGGTGCTCAACATGATGGCGATAGTTATAAGAAACAGGCTTCGGAAAAAATACGCCACTTCGGCGGTGTAGCGTGTAGTATTATGAAAACGAAGACCGGAGGTCCGCCGGGCGATGTCGACGGAAGAAGCGATGAAAAACGAGCAGATTAAGGCCGCAGACGGGGCGCGTTCCGTCCCCCCGGCCGAGGCCGGGGGAGCGAAGTCCGTGCCCGACCCGCTGGCGGAGGTCGAGGGCCTCAATCTTTTCTACGACGGCAAGCAGGCGCTTCGCGACGTGAACATGAACATTCCGAGACGGAAGGTGACGGCGTTCATCGGTCCCTCGGGATGCGGAAAGTCGACGCTGCTCCGCTGCTTCAACAGGCTCAACGATCTTGTCGACAGCTGCCGCGTGGAGGGAGAGATAAGGATAAACGGAGAGAGCATATTCTCTCCCGACGTCGACATAACGGACCTTCGAAAGAGAGTAGGAATGGTCTTTCAGAAGTCGAACCCGTTTCCCAAGTCGATATACGAAAACGTGGCCTACGGGGCGAAGATAGCGGGCGTGAGGAAAAAAAGGGTTCTGGACGAGATAGTGGAGAAGAACCTGAAAAGGGCCGCCCTGTGGGACGAGGTGAGCGACCGTCTCGACGACAGCGCCATGGGACTTTCAGGGGGCCAGCAGCAGCGCCTGTGCATAGCCCGGGCCGTGGCAGTGGAGCCCGACGTTCTGCTCATGGACGAGCCGTGCTCCGCTCTCGACCCCGTGGCGACGGCCAGGATAGAGGATCTCGTCACCGAGCTCAAGGACAGGTTCACCATAGTCATAGTGACCCACAACATGCAGCAGGCCTCGCGGGTTTCCGACTACACGGCGTTTATGTACATGGGGGACATAGTGGAGTTCGACGCCACGGAGAAGATATTCCTGAACCCCTCCAAGAAGCACACCGAGGACTACGTGTCGGGCAAGTTCGGCTAGGGGCGGGGCGGGAGGACCAGGAGCGGATGATAAAATACAAGGAGGAACTCGCGAATCTCAACCGGAAACTGCTCGAGATGGCGTCGCTTGTCGAGAGCCGTATCGCCAAGAGCGTGAAGGCCCTTCGGGAAGGAAACATGGTTCTCGCCCAGGAGGTCATAAAGAGCGACGAGCAGATAAACGCGATGGAGATCGACATAGACAATCTCTGCATAAAGATACTCGCCCTGTACCAGCCCGAGGCCCGGGACCTGCGCACCGTGACGATGATAATGAAGGCGAACAACGACCTGGAAAGGATAGGGGACCACGCCTCGAGCATCTCGAGGATAGCTCTTTTCATGGCCGATTACCCGCCGGTAAAGCCGCTGGCCGACATCCCCAGGATGGCCGACAAGGCTCTGGAGATGCTCCGCGAGAGCCTCGACGCCTTCGTGCGCAAGGACTCGGAACTCGCGGTCAGGGTCTGCGAGAAGGACGACGAGGTGGACAACTGCGAGCCCAGGATAGTGAGGGAACTCATAACCTTCGTCATGGCCGACCCTTCGGCGATCGACAGGGCGCTTCGCTACATATACGTCGCGAGGCATCTCGAGAGGGTGGCCGACCTTGCCACCAACATAGCCGAAAACGCCTACTACATGACCACGGGCGAGGTGCTGAAGCACTACCACACCTCCGAGGTGAACTGAAGCCGCGGGCCCATCAGCCGCGGTAGGGAAGCTGCACTATGAACGAGCTTCCCTCGCCTTCCTCGCTCTCCACCCTTATGGTTCCCTCGTGCTGGAGCACTATGTGCTTCACTATGCTGAGCCCCAGTCCCGTGCCCCCTATCTCCCTCGAGCGGTCCTTGCCCACCCTGTAGAACCTCTCGAATATCCTCTCGCGGTGCTCCGGCGGGATTCCGATTCCGTCGTCCTCCACCTCTATGAGGAGCGACCCGTTTCTCTTCTCCGCCCGGACGTTCACCGAGCCGCCGCGTCGGGTGTACTTGGCCGAATTTTCCAGGAGGTTGGTGAGCATGCGCTCGATCAGAAATCCGTTTGCCGGAAGTGGCGGTATGCCGTCCCGTATTTCCAGGGAGAGGCTCACGTCCCTTTCCAGGAAAAAGGAGGTGAGCGACTCGGCGGAGCGCGCGACCGTCTCCCCTATGTCCACGGGTTCGAGTTCCCTTTCCGCCTCGCGCGGCGACGCCTCCCTGCCCTCGAGTTCCGAGAGGGTGAGCAGGTCGGACGCTATCTCTATGAGCCTGTCGGTGTTGTCCTCTATAACGGAGAGAAACTTCCTTCTCTGCTCCTCGGTGTCGTAGCTGCCTTCTGCGAGCGTTTCCACGCATCCCTTTATGGAGGTGAGCGGGGTGCGAAGCTCGTGGGAGACGTTGGCCACGAAGTCGGCCTTTACGCGCTCGAGCTTCTTGAATTCCGTTATGTCGAAGATCACCACTATGGTTTCCCCGTAGCGGCGGCTCACCTGGGCGCTCATCAGATAGGATCTCTCCTCGGGATAGAGTACCTGCGCTCCCTGGCTCACGGGCTTTCCGGTCTCGCGCGAGCGGGCGAGCAGTTTCTGCAGGTCGCTGTTGCGGACGCTCTCGAGGTAGGGACGGCCCGTCGCATCCTCCTCTATCGAGAACATCTCCCTCGCGGCGTCGTTGGCGAGCACCAGGGCGTCGTCGCCCGATATCACTATCACTCCCTCCCTCATCGCGCCTATTATGCTTTTGAGCTGGTTTCTCTCCCTTTCGGTGGCCCGCATCTGGAGGGAGATTCTCTCGGAAAGCTCCCTTATGGACGCCGACACCCCGGTGTCGAAGTCGAACACCCGCCTTCCGGTCTTTCTGGCCTTTTTCTGCTTTTCCGGAAGCAGGCTAAGCGCCTTGGATATTCTCGTGAAGTCCTTGAGGATGTTCCTTTCGGTTATCCAGAAAAGGACGAAGCCGAAGGCGCAGAAAGCGGCCAGATACGTCGCGTACCCGATTCCCCCCTCGTCGGAAAGAAGCGCGAGGCAGGCGGCGGCGCCCGCGGCCAGGAGCAGCACGTAAAGCAGATGTCTTCTGAATATCCTCACCGCTCAGACCTCTTCGAGCTTGTAGCCGATTCCCCTCACCGTCTTTATCATCGCTCCCGACGCCCCGAGCTTTTCGCGAAGGTTCTTTATGTGGACGTCTATGGTCCTGTCGAAAACCAGCCTGTCGTCTCCCCACAGGGTCTTTCTCTTGAGCAGCTGGTCGCGGGTGAAGACCTTGCCCTTTTTCTCCGCCAGGGTCTCCAGTATGCGGAACTCCGTGGTGGTGAGGTCGAGCTTCTCGGAGCCGACCGCCGCCTCGTAGCTCGACGGGTTCACCGAAAGCGGGCCGACGCGAAACGCCCCGTCCTCCTCTTCCTCTTCCCCGTACCTCCTCATTATGCTTTTCACCCTGGCCACAAGCTCCCGCATCCGGAAGGGCTTCACTATGTAGTCGTCGGCCCCGAGCTCGAGCCCCACCACTATGTCCGCCTCGGCGGACTTGGCCGTGATCATGATTATGGGAATGGAGCGCGTGGACGGCTTGCCCTTGAGTATCCTGCAGAGCTCGAGGCCGTCTGTGCCGGGCAGCATGATGTCGAGCAGCACGAGGTCGGGAGGAACGGAATTTATGTAGAGCAGAAAGTCCTTTCCGTTCTGAAACGGCTTCACGGTGAAGCCTTCGCGTTTCAGATGATGGGTTACGAGGTCCAGGATGTCCCTTTCGTCGTCTACTACGGCTATCAGCTTTTTCATGGGCTCCAAGACTAATCTACAGAACGCCGTCCCGTACATCAATCAGCGACAGGGGCTTCTTAACACAAAACTAACAATGCGTTTATTCAGCGTTAACCGTTCGGGGATACCATTTGGCCAAATCGTCCGCGAAACGCGGCGAGGAACGCAAAAGGAGGGTACGTGATGAGAACTCTAACGGTTTTAGCCGCGTCTTTCGCGATGCTGCTTTCCCTGGGGACCCTGAGCGCCCGGGCCGACGGCCAGAGCGTCGAGGCGGAGATCAGGAAGCTCAAGGCCCAGATACAGAGGCTCGAGGAGCGACAGCAGAAGACGAACATGAAGGTGTCCGACTCCAAGGCCGGGCGGTCCGTCAAGGTGAAGACGAAAAAGGGCACGGGGCTCACTTTCCAGACGGCCGACGGGAACTACAAGTTGCGCACGAGAATACGCGGACAGTTCCTGGGACAGTACGACAAGACCCACGGGGGGGACGACAATCTCGGTTTCAGGGTGAAGAGACTTCGGATCGTCTGGGACGGAAACGCCTTCGCTCCCTGGATGAAGTACAAGTTTCAGTACGAGTTCTCAAAGGGCGGAGAGCTTAAGGACCTCAAGCTTTCGTTCGCCAAAAACAGGATGTTCGTTCCCGTGGTGGGGCAGTACAAGGTTCCGTTCAACAGGGAGGTGCTCAACTCCTCTTCCGCTCTCCAGCTCGTGGACCGCTCGATCCTGTCCGACCACTTCAAGTATGACAGGGACATCGGCGTCGGCGCCTACGGTCTTCTCGGAGGCGGAACGGTCCGCTACGAGCTCGGCGCTTTCCAGGCCGACGGGGTCAACAAGAGCGTGGACGGCGACGACAAGGGCGTGATCTGGGCCGGCAGGATACAGGCGGCGGTCATCGGCGGAAAGGCCAAGAAGGTCAAGGAGAACTTCGCCAGGAAGCCCGCTCTCACCGTCGGGGCCGCGGTCGCGGGCATAGACGTCGAAGCGGGCAGCGACTCCAATCTCGGAAGGGTGAACAGGGTAGGGAGAGGTAGCGAGTTCGCCGACGGGAAAATCACGTCCATCACGGCCGACGTGAACTACAGGGACCCGAGATTCAACCTCACGGGCGAGTACATCGGAAGGTGGGCGAATCCGGACGCCGCGGGCATGAAGACGGCCTTCGACTACGGCTTCAGGGCCCAGGGAGGCTTTTTCCTCATGCCGAAGAAGGTGGAGTTCGCGGGGAGGTACGTCATGGTCAAGTTCGACGACGTTACGGGCGATCTCGCTCCCGAGCTCGACAACGTGTGGACCTACACGCAGGGTCTCAACTACTATTTCAGCGGCGACCACAGGTGGAAGCTTCAGCTCGACTACACCTACCAGAGGGAAAAGCCCATGACCGGCGCGAAGACCAACGAGAGCATGGTGAGGGCGCAGGTTCAGGCGTATTTCTAGGAACGGGTTTTTTCTCCTTCCTTAACCGTTGCTTCAGCGAAGCCTCCGGGCGCCGTCGACGGCGCCCGGAGGCTTCGTTTCGTTAGTCAATTCCGCGCCATCGGTTAGCATTAACCGCAAATGATCAGGATCAAGGTGTGCGGAATAACCAACCTTCGCGACGCGCTTTTCGCCGCCGAACTGGGAGCCGACGCCCTGGGATTCGTCTTCTACGAGAAAAGCCCCAGGTTCGTGACTTTCGGGGAGGCGAGGGACATAATGGACGGACTTCCTCCCTTCGTCACCAGGGTAGGGGTGTTCGTGAACGCCGGCATGGATTTTCTCGCGAGGGCGAAGCGGGAGGCCGGTTTCGACGTGTACCAGCTCCACGGGGACGAGACGCCGGAGTTCTGTTCCGGGCTCGGAGAACGCTACATAAAGGCCGTGAGGGTGAGGGGCCCGCAGAGCCTCTCGGCGGTCGGTCTCTACGACACCGACTGCTTTCTGTTCGACGGCTGGTCGCCCGACGCCTACGGGGGAACCGGAAAGGGCTTTTCCTGGGAGACGCTCGACTCGGATGTACTTTCGGGCAGGTTCGTGATTCTCTCTGGAGGCCTCGACTGCGAAAACGTTTCCCGGGCGGTGCGCGAGGTGCGTCCCCACGCCGTGGACGTGAGCTCCGGGGTGGAGGCTTCGCCCGGGGTGAAGGATCATTCGAAACTCAGACGGTTCATGGAGGCCGCGAGAAATGGAGAAGACCGCGGGTAACTACGCCTTTCCCGACGAGAAGGGTCGTTTCGGAGAATTCGGAGGCAGGTACGTCTCCGAAACCCTGATGCCGGCTCTCATAGAGCTCGCCGGAGCCTACGGGGAGGCCTCGCCCGACCCGACGTTCCGCGGGGAGATAGACCGCTACCTCGACGAGTACGTCGGGCGTCCGACCCCGCTTTACTTCGCCCGCGCCATGACCGAGAAGCTCGGCGGAGCGAAGATATACCTCAAAAGAGAGGACCTCGCCCACACCGGAGCGCACAAGATAAACAACACTATAGGCCAGGCGGTGCTCGCCCGCAGGATGAACAAGCGGAGGATAATAGCCGAAACGGGCGCGGGGCAGCACGGCGTCGCCACCGCGACCGTGGCCGCGCTGCTCGACAGCGAGTGCGTCGTATACATGGGGGAGGAGGACATCGGCAGACAGCAGCTCAACGTTTTCCGCATGAAGCTTCTGGGGGCGGAAGTCCGCCCCGTGGCCTCCGGCACCGCGACCCTCAAGGACGCGATGAACGAGGCCATGAGGGACTGGGTCACGAACGTGAGGAACACCTTCTACATAATAGGGAGCGTGGCGGGTCCCCATCCCTATCCCCTGATGGTGAGGGACTTTCAGTCCGTGATAGGGAGGGAGGCGAGGGAGCAGGCGCTTGCGCTAGAGGGAAGGCTCCCAGACGTTCTGGTCGCGTGCGTCGGGGGCGGTTCGAACGCCATGGGACTTTTTTTCCCCTTCATGGAGGACGGGGCGGTGAGAAAGATCGGCGTCGAGGCCGCCGGACACGGTCTGGAAACCGGCAGTCACTCTGCCACCATAACCGCGGGGTCCGTCGGGGTTCTTCACGGAAGCAAGACCTATCTGCTCCAGGACGCGGACGGGCAGGTGAGGGGAGCTCATTCCGTGGCCGCGGGTCTCGACTACCCGGGGGTGGGTCCCGAGCACTCCCACTTTCACGAAACGGGAATGGCGGAGTACGCTTCGGTGACCGACGAGGAGGCGCTTTCGGCCTTTTCCTTTCTATCGGAAACCGAAGGGATAATCCCGGCGCTCGAGACCGCCCACGCCGTCGCCCACGTGAGAAAAATAGCTCCTTCCATGTCCCCCGACAGCGTGATCGTGGTGTGTCTTTCGGGAAGGGGGGACAAGGACATAACCGCGGTTTCGGGACTTCCGTGAGGACGCCCAGGGCGGGTTTTCCGGCGGCTTCCGCCGCCCCGTTTCCCGCTTGACAACGCCCCCGCGCGCGTATATAAAGATTTCCTAGGGTGAGGGCGTTTCTGCCGTGTTCTTTCTGCTTTCCGATTCCGGTTCCGGGTTTTTTCCGGGCCCGTAGCGTCCCCCTAACGTCATGGGAAGGATAGAGGACAAATTCCGGGAGATGGAGGCGGAAGACAGGGCGGCTCTCATCTGCTACGTCACCGCCGGGGATCCCGACATCGGCCTTACCGAGGAGCTCGTCGCCCGCCTGGATTCGAGCGGGGCCGACATGGTGGAAATAGGCGTTCCGTTCTCCGATCCCATGGCGGACGGTCCCGTGATCCAGGCGGCTTCCGAAAGGGCCCTTCGGGGCGGAACGTCCCTGCGCGACGTTCTGGATCTGGTCGGAAGGATCAGGAAGACCTCCGATATTCCGGTAATACTGTTCGGCTACTACAACCCCTTTTTCGCCTACGGGACGGAAAAGTTCGCCCGCGACGCCCGCGAGGCGGGAGCGGACGGGGTGCTGGTCGTGGACCTGCCGCCCGAGGAAGCCGGAGAGCTTCGGGCCCACGCGCTTGAGCAGGGGCTGGACCTGGTGTTTCTGCTCGCCCCGACCAGCACCGAGGAGCGCGTGGAGATGGTGGCGAAAAACGCCTCCGGCTTCATCTACCTGGTGTCGCTTACCGGAGTCACGGGAGCCCGCCCCGGCATGGACTACGACCTTCGGGATCTCGTCGCCCGCATCAGGAGCCGCTGCTCGCTTCCCGTCGGGGTCGGTTTCGGGGTGTCTTCGGCCGAGCAGGCGGAGGCCATATCCTCTTTTTCCGACGCCGTGATAGTCGGAAGCGCGCTTGTGAGGATAATAGAGCAGGGCGGCGCCAGGGAAGAGATGCTGGCCGGCGTTTCCAGCTTCACGGAGGAACTCAGTGCCGCGTGTTCCAGATGAGCCGTCGCGCCCCGAAGAAGTCATGACTTCCAACGGAAAGAAAAGATACATGTTCATCGGGGATTTCGACCTGCTTCTGATGAGCCTTTTCAGAAACAGGGGCCACGTGATACAGGTGAACTCCGCCGAGGACGCCCTCAACCAGTCGGGCGGCTTCACCCTCATAGTGATAGATCACAAGCTTTCGAACAGGGACGTGCTCTCGGCCCTTTCGCGGAACTATCCGGAAAATCCCATCGTGGTCTCCACCGACGGCGAGGGGGAGAGGGACTACGATTCGGTCAGGTACGTGAAGTTCGACGACGTGGTGGACAGCCAGATATCGTGGGAGGAGCGCCTGGCCGAGACCGAGATACGCGTGAGGGAGCTTCGCGACGTTCACCATGAAGCCAAGAAGCTTCTCATACTCGTTCACAACCAGCCCGACCCCGACTGCATATCGAGCGCCATGGCGCTTCGCACGCTTCTTAAGAGAAACAAGAGGACCGCCACCATAGGCTACTTCGGGGAGAAGATATCGAGGCCCGAGAACATCGCCATGGTGGAGCTCATGGACATAGACATAAAGGTGATTTCCGAAGAGGAAATAAAGACCTTCGACTCGATAGCCCTCGTCGACGTGCAGCCTTCGTATTTCGCGGGGACGATCGCCGAAGTCGATTCCGTGATCGACCATCATCCGAACCCCATAGAGTGCTACGCGAAGTTCACCGAGATAAGTTCGGAGGAAGGAGCCACGGCCACCATCATGACGAGGTTCCTGCGCGCCGCCCAGGTCGACATATCGGAGAAGCTCTCCACCGCCCTTCTCTACGGCATAAAGACCGACACCATAACCCTCAACAGGGGCGCGGACCTCGACGATCTCGAGGCTTTCACCTATCTCTACAACCGGGCCGACCTCGGCCTGCTTCGGAAAATAGAGTCCAAGAACATATACTCCGAGGAGATAAAGTGCTACGGGGAGGCGCTCAAGGGACACTGGATAGAGAACGACATAATCTTCATGGACCTGGGGAGGATAGAGAAGGAGCATCTCATTTCCCAGCTCGCCGACATGGGAATCAGGGTGGAGGGGGTTCAGTGGGCCGTCGCCTTCGGAATAGTGTCCAATTCGCATCTCGTGATATCGGTGAGAAACCTGGGGTTCATGAAAAGCGCGGGGCGGCTTCTCTTCGAGCTGTTCGACGAGATAGGAAGCGCCGGGGGGCACAGGTCCTACGCCAAGGCCGTGATTCCCCTCAAAGAGGTGAAAACCCTTATCGGGGAATCCTCCCAGAAGGGCATAGACCATTGGCTCACCAAGGTTTTCAAAAACGCGACCGGCCAGGGCCTTGAAAACGGAAGATAGGATTTTCCGCCGCGGCGGGTTCCTTCGCGTTCAGACGAAAGATGTTTTGAGGTTATATTCTTTTCGGGAAACCGGTCCCGTCCGGGGCGAATCCTTCTCGAAGACGGCCGGCTCCCCGCGGCGGAAATCATGAAGCTCAGAACCGCAATCCTGGGAGTTACGGGCTACGTGGGACAGCAGCTCCTGTCCGTTCTTTCCGGTCATCCGCAGGTCGGCCTTCGCCTGCTTACCTCCGAGAAGTTTTCCGGAAAAACCGCCGACGAGGCTTTTCCCCACCTCGCCGGCCGCGTCGACCTTCCCCTGGTTTCCGTGTCGAAAACCGACGGCGCGGGTCCCCTCGACCTCGTGTTTTCCTGTCTTCCGGGCGGAACTTCCGCGGTCTTCGTAAGGAAATTTCTTGAAAAGGGCGCCAGGGTGATCGACCTCGGTCCCGACCTGAGAGACTCGGCGCTGGGGGACGGGGAAGGAAACGGCGGGATTTTCCCGCGGCCGGTCTACGGTCTCTGCGAACTGAACAGGGAGAAGATAAAAGACGCCCGCCTGGTGGCGAACCCCGGATGCTACTCCACCTGCGTACTGCTGGCCGTGGCGCCCTTTCTGGGGACCGCCCGAGCGGAAGAGGAAATGGTCGTCGACCTCAAGTCCTCGGTTTCGACTTCGGGGAGGGCGGCCAGGCTGGAGAGCCATTTCTCCGAGGCCGCGTCGGAGGTGTCGGTGGAAGACGCGGGGGGACACGCCCAGAAAGGCGAGATTCTGCGCGCGCTCGACGTTTTCTGCGGGCGGAGGCGGAGGGAGCTTGTGTTCGTAAACACCCGCGTTCCTCTCAAAAGGGGGATAATGGCGGTTTCGTACGTAAAGACCCGCCCGAAGATCGACCCCGACGCCGCGGCCGCGGCCTGCCGCGGGTTCTACGGAAAGGACGGTTTCGTGCGGGTTCTCGAAAGCGGGCTTCCGGGCGTGTCGGGAGTCGCGGGCTCGAATTTTCTCGACGTGGGATTCGGAACTCAGGAAGACCGCCTCGTCGTCGTTTCGGTTCTCGACAATCTCATGAAGGGAGCCGCCGGGCAGGCGGTTCAGAACATGAACATCGTCTTCGGCTTTCCCGAGGACGAAGGACTCGGGCATATTCCCGTTTTTCCGTGATGAACGACTATTCGCGGCTGCTTTACTCCAACCTCGGGCGCAATTCCAAAAGACCCGCCGTCCGGTGCGGGGGCGAGACGTACAGCTACGAGCGGCTCTGCGGTCTTGTGGACGGTTTCTGCGCGTTTCTCTCCGGCAGGGGAGTGTCGGAGGGGAAAAAAGTCTGTCTTTTTCTTCCCAATTCCCTGGAGCTTGCCGTCTCGCTTTTCTCCGTGGCGAGGTTGGGAGCGGTTTCGGTTCCCGTGGACGCCGCCAGCGGGTCGGAAGAGATAAGGCGCTGCGTCGAATTCTCAAAACCCGCTCTCGTCGTCACGACTCCCCCGCTTTACGGGACCCTGGATTCCGCGGTCGGCGCCGCGGAGAAAGTCGCCGTCACCCCCGCCGATTTCGAAGAAAGGGGAACCGTTCCGGCGCGGGAAATCTCGGCCGATAGCCCGGCAGTCTATCTTTTTTCCACGGGTTCCACCGGAAAGCCGAAATGCGTGGCCAGAACCCACCGCAACATGACGGCCCTTGCCGACAATCACACGGCCACGATGGACTGGGACCGCGAAGACAGGATTCTTTTTTCGGTTCCCGTGTCGCATACCTACGGGCTTGGAAACTTCGTAAGCGCCGTGAGCGTCGGGGCGTTGTGCTGTTTTCTCGCGGGATTTTCGAGGAAGCGGGTTCTCGAGACCGTCGAGAGGGAAAAAACAACCGTCTTTCCGGCCGTTCCCTTCATGCTGGATACGCTTTCCCGCTCGAGGATCTCCGCCGAACGCGACCTCTCGTCCCTCAGACACGTGATTTCCGCGGGAGCCCCGCTGGGAGAGAGCACGTTTTTTTCCTTCCACGGGGCTTTCGGGGTGTACCCGCGCCAGCTCTACGGCTCGTCCGAAACCGGAGTGATGACCGTCAATCTCGCCGAAGACATAGTGGAAAAGCGGCTTTCTGTCGGGCGGCCGGTAAGAAACGTCGAGATCAGGGTGGTTTCGGAAACCGGGGAGACTCTTTCCGCGGGCGGCGAGGGCGAGGTCGTCGTCAGGAGCCCTTCCATGACGGACGGTTACGTGGATTTTCCCGAGGAGACCGCGAGGGCGTTCAGAGACGGCTTTTACCATACGGGGGACGTCGGAACGTTCGACGGGGACGGTTATCTTTTCCTGCGCGGGAGAAAAAAGCTTTTCATCAACGTCTCGGGAAACAAGGTGGATCCTTACGAGGTGGAAAATCTTCTGATGACTCACGAGAAAATAACGGAAGCCGCGGTCGTGGGGGTTTCGGGCGGCGCGGGCGGAGAACGGGTAAAGGCGTTTGTCGTAGCCGACGGACTTTCGGGGGAGGACGTGGCGGATTTCTGCAGGGGAAAGCTCTCGGCCTACAAGATTCCCTCGAGAGTGGAATTCGCGGACCGACTTCCCAAAAGCCCCGCGGGAAAGGTGCTCAGGGAGAAGCTTCTGTGAGCGGAAAAAAACAGGTCCTTATGGAGAAGGTGAGAAGTCTCGTCGTCCGCAGGTTCTGCCCGGACACGGCTCCCGGCGACATATCCCCGGACAGGTCTCTTTTCGAGCTGGGAGTGGGCGTCGATTCCGTTTCGACCCTGGAATTCATCATTGAGCTTGAGGAAGAGCTCGGGATCTCGATCGACGAGTCCGAAGTCGTCCCCGGGGTTCTTTCGAACCTCGACAGTCTCTGCGATTTCATAATCTCGGCGGAATGAATCTCAGAAATTCAGACGAAGCCCCAGGTCGACCGCGTGGAGAGGCTTTATGGTGACGATCGTGGGATTTTCGACGAGGTCCTCGAACAGGTGGAATTTGAGAGACGGCAGGTGAACGAAGCGGTAGCCCAGCTGAACGGTGAGCGACTCCGACAGGCTGAAACCCACTCCCGCCCGGGCCTGCCAGCAGAATCCCCAGCGGTCCTCGTCCTTGTCGTCCGTTGCGAACTCGACCGTGGTGCCGTCCCTGAGAGTGTTGCCGATTGAAGCCTTTTTGTTCATGAAGGCGTGGGCGGTTCCCGCTCCGGCTCCCACGTAGGGCCGAAGAGCCTTCCCCGTCGGAACGTCGTAGTGGACGTTTACCATGCCCGTCCACACGCTCATGTTTCCGCTCACGTCAAGAACCCTCTCGAGCCTGGCTTCCTGCTCGCTCGTCACGGGACTTCCCATGTGCCGGGAGACCTCGACGTCGTCGAGGCCGGCTTTGAGCCAGAGACCTTCGCCTTCGATCCTGAAATCGTTCCAGACGCGTCCCGCGGCGATACCAGCGCCCCCGCCGACGTTAAACGTTATGTCTCCCCGAAGGTCGATCCTCTGTCCGGTTCCGAGCGCCTGCGGGGAGTTGAAATCCGCGTTCTGCGAAAAGACGACGCTTGCCAGTCCCGTCACGTACCATGGCCTGTCGTCGGCCGTCGCGGGAGTTCCTCCGAGACAGACGCAGAGTATCCCGATTATCGCGGCGGACGCCCGAAGACGCTGGTATGGACTGAATGCCTTCATTTTTATTCCTCCGGAATCTTTGCGGAACGTTCAGACGGCGTCTTTTTTCCTGAAACGACCGATGAAAGGCACGAGAACGGCAAGCGCGAGCGTTGCGAGCGAACCCCGCGTCTCCCGGGTCTCGCCCGAGACCGCGCAACCGCCGCTCATGGGTTCCGGCTGAAGCTCGCCCGCCGCGGCCGCCGCCTGAGCCGTGTCGAACAGGTATCCCGTCCCGCCCCGCGCGCCTATTATCGCTCTGGTTCCCGACATGCCGGCGGCGTATCCGAACAGTCCTCCGGAGGCCGCGTCGCTTGCCGTGATCTTCTGGGTCTGAGACCAGATGCCCGGAGAGCTTTCCGTGAACACGTAAACCGACCCGGTGCGGCTGTCGTCTCTCATCGCCCCGACCATCGCGACGTTTCCCGAAATCGCCACGCTTCCGCCGAAGTAGTCGTCGGTCGCCGCGTCGCCGGCGGTGAGTTTCCGCTCCTGCGTCCAGGGAATGTCGGACCCGTGCTCGAAGTCCTTCCTGAATATGTACGCCGACCCCGCTCCGTGCGACCTGTTGAAGTCGTATTCGTCGGCTCCGACTATTATGATGTCGCCCGAAATCGCCACGCTTCCGCCGAACGAGTCCTTGGGGTCCCTGTCGCCGGCGGTGAGTTTCTGAACCTGAGTCCATGTTCCGGAAGAATCTTTCTCGAACACGTAGGCCGCCCCCCGTTCGCCCTCTTCCTTGTAAGCTCCGATCACCGCGGTGCTTCCCGAGATCGCGATGCTGCCGCCGAAATAATCGTCGTCTTCGGCTCCGGCGGAAGCCACGAGCACGCCGGCCCGCTCCCACGTGCCGTCGTCGGAACTTCTCTCATACACGTAGACCTTGCCCGAGACCACTCTCCGGGTAAGAAGGCCGCTCAGAGGCACTCCCACCATGGCCGTGTCGCCCGAAATCGCCACGCTTATGCCGTACCAGTCTCCGTCCCCTCTTTCGGAATTCGTCGCGACGGGCTTGGGCGGTTGCCTGTTTTCCCTGTCCTTGGGGTTCGTCGTCTGCGGCAGGGCGGGGGTGGTGTAGACCAGAGTGATTCCCGTGTTGGCCGTGAGTCTCTGGGCCTGCGTCCACGCGCCCGAAGAGTTTTTCTCGAATATGTACGCCGCGCCCGCTCCGCGGTCGACTCCGAACGCTCCGACTATGGCCCTGTCTCCCGAAATCGCCACGCTGTAGCCGAACAGGTCACTGGAGTTTCCGTCGCTGGCGCTTATCTCCTGGGTCTGCGTCCACGAGCCCGAAGAACTTCTATCGAATATGTAGGCCGATCCCCGCTTTCTGTACATGTCCCTTCCGACTATGGCCGTGTCGCCGGAAATAGATACGGCTCCGCCGAACAGCACCCTGTCGGCAGCCGAAGGAGAAAGCCTCTGGCGTTCGGTGAAAGTCGTGGACAGCGCCGTCGGGGAGAATACCGTCGCGGCGAAAAGAAGCAGCGAGAGCGCCGCCAGGGATTTTGTCGCGAAAACTCGCTTTGTCATGGAAAAACCTCCTCGGCCGCGTCCGGCCGGAATCTGAAACGTTTCCCGCACACCCCTTGCCGTTAACGGTCAAGCGTACCCGTTCGGGCTTCAGGACACAAGCGGGAAGCGTGTTTTCGCGCCTCCGGACGGCCGGGTCGCCGCCCGCCTTGCGGGACGGACTAAAAGCGGAATCAGCGTCAAGAGGAGCAGTGCCGCCTGAGTATCGCCGCCGCGGCTTCCGCCGGAAACCGCGCATCCTCCGTCTCTCTCGGTCCGCGCGCCGTCCGCCGCTTCGAAAACGTACACGGAACCCGAGTTCTCCGCGCCGTCGTCGTCCCATATCGAGCCCGCCACGGCCGTGTCGCCAGCTACGGCCACGCTCCATCCGAAGCGGTCGGCCGCCTCCGCGTCCGAGGCGACGAGTTTGCGCTCAAGCGTCCACTCGCCGTCCGGGTTTCTCTCGTACACGTACGCCGCCCCCGGTCCCCTTTCCGCGTCTTCCACCCTGGGTCCGAAAAACGACCCTCTCCAGGTGTATTCGTGCGCTCCCACCATGGCCGTGTCGCCAGCTACGGCCACGCTCCATCCGAAGTAGTATCCGCCGTCCGGGTCGTCGGGCGCGAGTTTCTGCACGAGTACCCATTCGCCTTCGGGATTTCTTTCGTACACGTACGCGGAATGATCGAAATAGGAACCCACTATGGCCGTGTTGCTGGAGACCGACACGCTGTGGCCGAAGCGGTCTCTGAGCACGTCCGTCGGGGAGGCGGCTTCCTTGCCCGGAACGAGCTTCTGTCTGAATGCCCACTCGCCCCGGGGGGTTCTTTCATACACGTACGCCGCCCCGGACCAGTACCCGTTGCCGCGGTTAAGCTCCGCTCCGACCACGGCCGTGTCGCCGGAAATCGAAACGCTCTGGCCGAACTGGTCGCCGCTCTGCCCGTCGCCGGGCGCGAGCCTGCCTTTCAGTACCCACTCGCCCCGGGAGTTTTTCTCGTACACGTATGCGGCCCCCGGAAGTTCCAGGGACGCGTCGTCCTCGTCGGCTCCCACTATCGCCCTCGTTCCCCAAACCGATACGCTCTCGCCGAAAGAATCTCCCCCGCCCGCGACTCCCGACATGAGTTTCTGCGCGAGCGTCCACACGCCGTCCGGGTTTCTCTCGTACACGTAAGCGGCGGAGCCCGAACCTTCTTCGTCGTTCCCGGCGCCGGAATCCCTGCGGGCCCCGATCAACGCCGTGTTTCCCGAGAGCGATACGGAGGAACCGAACTCGTCGCCGGTCCTTCCGTCGGAAGGGGCGAGTTTCTGCGCGAGCGTCCACTCGCCGTCCGGGTTTCTCTCGTAGAAGTAGGCCGCGCCCGAGCTTTCCTCGTTTCCGTCGTTTCGCAGCGCTCCCACCATCGCGCCGCCTTCAGAGAGCGAAACGCTGTAGCCGAAGTCGCCCCGGGCTTTTCCGTCTTCGGGAACGAGTTTCTGGACCTGCTCGAACGCGAGCGGTTCCGCCGCGGGCGCGAGCGCCGCCAGGAAGAACAGGGCCGCGAGAAACGCCGTCGGGACTTTCTTTTCGGGATTTCGTTTTTTCATTTCCGCCGCGCCGGGGTCGAATCGCGTTGAAACAATATACCTTTTCGGTCTCTCCCGACGCAAGTGCGGAAAACGGCCGCCGCCCGAAACGGATTGATTTTTCCGCCCCCGTGCCTTTATATATTGAGGATGCCTTCGAGTACCCTGATCGTGTACGAGCCTCTTGATTCCTTCGGGGAAAAATCCGAGTACTGGAAAAAGTATCTCAAGTTCTACGAAAGCTACTGGGGCGGTCCCACTTCCCCTTTCGGAATATGGTTCGGAAACGAGTACGGCGCGTTCCGCCAGGCTCTCTCGGACCACTTGGGCCTTGCCCACGAGGACATACCCGACTGCCTTTTCATGAAGGACGAAGACGGCGGGTACCTGGTCGCCCCTACCTCCGGCTCGCTTAACTGCTTTTCTTCGGAGAACGTCATTCCGTTCGAGTGGTTCCTTCTTTTTTCCGAGGACGGAAGAAATGATTTCTACACGCACTGGGGGTTCAACTCCATTCACTACAATTCCCAGCTTGACCGCTCGAAGGAAAAGCTCGCGGCCGCGCGGGAAAAAATCGGGGAAACCGCGTCGTCGAGTCCCGGAAATCCTCTCGAGGGCTTTCTCGCCAACCTGGACGGAAGCCTCCGCGACCTTGACAGATGGCTTGTGCAGTTCGCCGCGCGGAGCTGTCTTGTGCTCAACTACGGAGACATCTGCAACCACATCCATCCCTACACCCTCAAGAACGAAAACAGCGTGACGGAGGTCGCGAGGATACTGGACCTCGTGGCGGCGTCGGATTTCGGAGGCGCGGAGCTCGATCTCAAGGTGTTTTTCCGCAAGTGGGAGGACATAGCGGGCAAGTGCGCGGGCGCTTCAGGGGGGTCGAGCGTACAGTGAGGAGACCGTTTCGGGTTCCGCTTCGATGACCGCGAGAATAGAAAGAAAGAACATCGGAAGGGTTCTCTCCGCGCTGAGAAAGGAAGCGGAGAAGTGGGACGTTCCCGTGGTGACCCTCACCGCCGTAACGTCCAGAAGTCCTTTCAGGGTGCTCGTGTCCACGGTGCTCAGTCTCCGTACCAAGGACGAGACCACCGCCGAAGCTTCCCGAAGGCTTTTCGCGGAGGCGGACACCCCGGCCGGCATTCTCGGGCTCGGAGAGAAAAGGGTGAGGGAGCTCATATATCCGGTCGGCTTCTACAGGGTCAAGGCGAAAAACATAGTCGGCATGTGCGAAAAACTTCTGGACGAATACGGCGGAGAGGTTCCCGACACCGTGGAGGAGCTTCTCGGGTTCCGCGGCGTCGGAAGAAAGACGGCCAACCTCGTCGTCTCCCTCGGGTACTCGAAGCCCGCGATCTGCGTCGACATCCACGTGCACAGGATTTCGAACAGGTGGGGATTCGTGGACACCAAAAGCCCGCTCGAGACCGAGATGGCCCTTCGCGACGCGCTTCCCCGGAAATACTGGATAGAGTACAACTCGCTTCTAGTTGCCCTGGGACAGAGCGTGTGCAGGCCGGTATCCCCGTTTTGCAGCCGCTGTCCGGTTTCCGGGCGCTGTCCCAGAAGGGGAGTTTCGAAAAGCAGGTAGCGTCGGCCCGGGTTTGACTGATGGCCCGTTACGAAATACAATTTGTCCGTAAACCCTTTTCGGGAAAGCCGCCTTGTCCGAAACAGCAGTCTTCTACATCTTCTCTACGCTAGCGGTATTCGGGGCCGCGATGGTCGTCTGTCACAGAAATCCCGTGACCAGCGCCGTTTCCCTGGTGCTCACGCTTTTTTCCACCGCCGCTCTTTTCGTGCTGCTTCGCGCCCACTTCGTCGCCGCCGTGCAGGTGCTCGTGTACGCCGGGGCCATAATGGTGCTTTTCCTGTTCACCGTGATGTTTCTAAACATAAGGGAGAGCGAGCTTCGCTTCGACGGCGCCGGTCCGATCAGAAGGGCGGGACTGCTTTTTCTCCTGATGGCCGCGGCGGGTTTTTTCGCCTCGAGACTTTTTTCCGGCTACGCGCAGGCGCCGCCGAAGCTCGCCGACCCGGAGAATTTCGGCGGGGCGGCCGGGACGGGACGGGCGCTTTTCGGCGACTACCTGCTGGCTTTCGAGCTTACTTCGGTTCTGGTGGTCGCGGCCATGGTGGGCGTTTTGGTGATAGCCGGGAGCAAAAAGGCGTAGGCATGGAAATCACCGTCTCTCACTACGCGGTCCTGGCCTCGGTGCTTTTCGCGACGGGGGCTTACGGGGTGCTCACGAGGAAGAACATACTCGTGGTGCTCATGTGCCTAGAGCTCATGCTCAATTCCTGCAACCTGCTCTTCGTGGCGTTCTCGAGGCTCCACGAAGGCGCGGCGGGGCACGTGTTCGTCCTTATGGCGATTACGGTCGCCGCGGCGGAGGTGGCCGTCGGGCTCGCGTTTGTCGTTTCGGTCTACAGGCAGAGACGGAGCCTCGACGTCGACCTGCTCAAAATTCTCAGGGGCTGACGCCGCTTATGGAGGTCTGACCGGATGCTCGCTCTCATAGTTCTCGCTCCGCTGGCCGGGGCTTTGTTCAACGGGGTTCTGAACGCCACGGGTCTCTGGAAGCGGCTTTCGGGAAAAGATCCCGACCCCGCGGTCGTGGCGGCGGCGGCGTGCGTCCCTGTTCTCGTCTCCGCCCTCGTCTCCACGCGTCTTTTCCTGGGTCTTCTCGCGCAGGACCCGGCGGGAGGCGCTCCCGTCGCGACGGAGCTTTTCTCCTGGATCGTCTCGGGGTCCCTCCAAGTCGGCTTCGGTTTTCTGTTCGACTCGCTTTCGGCCGTGATGGCGCTTGTGGTCACCTGGGTCGGGTTTCTCATACACGTTTACTCCGTGGGCTACATGCGCGGCGACCGCTGCCTGGCCCGCTACTTCGCCTACCTAAACCTTTTCGTCTTCTTCATGCTGGTTCTGGTGCTGGGCGACAACTTCCTCATGCTGTTCGTCGGATGGGAGGGAGTGGGACTCGCGTCCTATCTTCTCATAGGCTTCTGGCACCGGGACTCCTTTCGGGCTTACGCCGGCAGAAAGGCGTTTGTCGTGAACAGGATAGGGGACCTCGGGTTCATTCTCGGGATTTTTCTCGTCTTCACGATGTTCGGCTCTCTCGACTACCGGGAAGTCTTCTCCCTCCTCGCCGACCCCGCGTTCGCCTCCGGCGTTTCCGCTTCCGCGGCGACGGCGCTGGCGCTTCTGCTCTTCGTGGGCGCCGCGGGAAAGTCCGCCCAGTTTCCGCTCCACGTCTGGCTTCCCGACGCGATGGCGGGCCCGACGGCCGTGAGCGCCCTCATACACGCGGCGACCATGGTCACCGCGGGGGTGTACATGATGAGCCGTTGCGCCGCCATCTTCTCGATGAGTCCCGCCGCGACGGACGTCGTTTTGGCGACCGCGGCATTCACGGCGTTTTTCGCCGCCACCGTGGCCGTGACGCAGAACGACGTCAAGAAAGTGCTCGCCTACTCGACCGTGAGCCAGCTCGGGTACATGTTCATGGCGGCGGCGGTCGGGGCGTACGCGTTCGCTGTGTTTCACCTGGTGACCCACGCGTTTTTCAAGGCCCTTCTCTTCCTCGGGGCGGGAAGCGTCATACACGCCGCGTCGGGAGAGCAGGACATAAGGAGAATGGGAGGACTTCGCGGGGCGATGCCCGTTACGGCCGCGACGTTTCTCGCGGGAACGCTCGCGATCTGCGGCTTTCCGCTTTTCTCGGGCTTTTTCAGCAAGGACGAGATACTCTCGGCTCTGTACCACGGGGACCGCGGGTTTTTCTGGGTCGCGGGAGTGGTCACCGCGGCTCTCACGGCGTTCTACATGACCAGGCTCTACGTTCTGGTGTTCGAGGGAAAGTCCAGGATGGACCCCGCGGCGCGGGCCCGCGCGCACGAATCCCCGCCGTCCATGACCGTCCCGCTGGTCGTTTTGGCCCTGCTTTCCGTTTTCGGGGGTTTTCTGAACGTTCCCGCTTTCATGGAAGGGGTTTTCGGTTCTCTGCGCCCGGGTCTTCTCGGGGAATTTCTCTTCTCCTCGATTCCCCCCCACGGCCCGGAAATCGCGGGGGAGCTTGCGACGGGCTTCGGGCACTGGACGCTCGCGGGATTCTCCGTGCTCGCCGCCGCCGCGGGCATGCTCGCTGCGGCCGCGGCGTACTCGCGCGGGCCGGGAGAATCCCCCGTCCCGGCGAAAATGTCCGCGCTTCGCCGCGGGTCCCGCGCGGGGTGGTACGTGGACGGGATATACGAGGCTTTGTTTTCCGCCCCGTTCAGGCGGCTTTCGGGAATCTTTTCCGATTTCGACCGCTCGGTGGTGGACGGCGCGGTGGACGGCGCGGGCGGCTTCGTTAGAAAGCTTTCCGTCAGGCTGGGCGCCTTTCAGACGGGCTTTCTCAGGCACTACGCGGCGGCGATGGTCGGGGGCGTTCTGGCCGTGGCGGCGCTTGTCTTTCTTTTCCGTTCCGCGGGAATGTGACCGGCTCGCCGTCCGTCCAGTGTTGACTTTGCCCCGACAATGGGAACAATTACCGCTGGGCGGGCCGGTTCGCGGACGCGCGGAGCGGCCCTTCCCCCGAGGTGCGCAGACATGCAGGTAAGCAGAACTCTCGACTACGCCGTTAGGTCCCTCATATACATGGGAGGACGTCCCGACCTCAAGTTCAGCATGAAGCAGATATCGGAGAGCCAGCACATTCCCCAGAACTACCTGGCGAAGATAATGAGAAGACTGGTCAACCGCGGAATAGTGAGGTCCAAGGTCGGCCCCGAAGGGGGCTACATGCTCCGCAAGTCTCCCGGGGATCTCAATCTCAGGGAAGTGTACGAGGCCATAGAGGGAGAGATAAGGATAATAGACTGCATGGACGACGAGAGCGTCTGCGCCCTTTACGAAAACTGCGGCCAGCTTCCCCTCTGGGACAAGCTCAAGGTGTCCATGGTGAGACTTCTCGAAGACACGACCATAGAGGACATGGTGGAAGAAGCCCCGCGCCCGAGGGACATCGCGCAGGAGAGCCTCCCGCAATGAGCGTCGATCTAGAAAGACTCGCGCGCGAGGAGTACAAGTACGGGTTCGTCACGGACGTGGAGCAGGAGATAGCTCCGAGGGGTCTTGACGAGGACGTGATCTCCATGATCTCCGCCAAGAAGAACGAGCCCGAGTGGCTTCTGGAGTGGAGGCTCGGGGCCTACGAGCGCTGGAAGAAGATGAAGGAGCCCAGATGGGCCTTCATCAGGTACCCGGAAATAGACTTCAACGACATAAGCTACTACGCCGCTCCGAAAAGCAACCCCAGGCCGAAGAGCCTCGACGAGATCGACCCCGAGATAAAGGAGACCTACGACAAGCTCGGCATTCCGCTCGAAGAGCAGAAGATGCTGGCGGGGGTGGCCGTGGACGCGGTTTTCGACAGCGTCTCCGTGTTCACCACCTTCAAGGAGAAGCTCGCCGAGGAAGGAGTGATCTTCTGCTCCATTTCCGAGGCCGTGGAAGAGCATCCCGACCTGGTGCGCAGGTACCTGGGAAGCGTCGTTCCCCGGGGCGACAACTTCTACGCCGCCCTAAATTCCGCCGTGTTCACCGACGGCTCCTTCGTCTACGTACCCAGGGGCGTCGCGTGCCCCATGGAGCTTTCCACCTATTTCCGCATAAACGCCGAAAACACCGGACAGTTCGAAAGAACCCTCATAATCGCCGAAGAAGGAAGCTCTGTGAGCTACCTCGAGGGATGCACGGCTCCGAGGAGGGACGAAAGCCAGCTTCACGCCGCGGTTGTGGAGCTTGTGGCCCACGACGACGCCACGATAAAGTATTCGACGATACAGAACTGGTATCCCGGGGACAAGGAGGGAAAGGGCGGAATATACAACTTCGTCACCAAGCGGGGAAGGTGCGCGGGCAGGAGCTCGCGGATTTCCTGGACGCAGGTCGAGACGGGTTCCGCCATAACGTGGAAGTATCCGAGCTGCGTGCTGGAAGGCGACGGTTCGGTCGGCGAGTTCTACTCCGTGGCTCTCACCAACAGGATGCAGCAGGCCGACACCGGCACCAAGATGGTCCACGTCGGGAAAAACACCAGCAGCACCATAATTTCGAAAGGCATATCGGCGGGACGGGGACAGAACGTCTACAGGGGGCTCGTGGAGATAGGCAAAAACGCCGAGATGGCGAGAAACTACACGCAGTGCGACTCCATGCTGATAGGCGACCGGTGCGGGGCGCACACCTTTCCCTACATAGAGGTGAAAAACTCCACCGCCCACATGGAACACGAGGCTTCCACCTCCAAGATAGGCGAGGACCAGATGTTCTACTGCCGCCAGCGGGGTCTTTCCGCCGAAGACGCGGTCTCGCTCATAGTGAACGGCTTCTGCAAGGAAGTGTTCCGGGAGCTTCCGTTCGAGTTCGCCGTGGAGGCGGAGAAGCTTCTGAGCGTGAGCCTAGAGGGCAGCGTGGGCTAGGCGGCGCGATTCGTACAAAACCGGTTTTCAGGAGGCGGGGAAAATGCTCCAAGTGAGAAACCTGCACGCGCGGGTGGACGAAAAGGAAATACTGAAGGGACTCGACATCGCGGTCGGGCCCGGAGAGGTGCACTCCATAATGGGTCCCAACGGCTCGGGAAAAAGCACCCTTTCCCAGGTTCTGGCCGGAAGGGAGACCTACGAGGTCACCGAAGGCGAAGTCGCCTTCCGCGACAAGGACCTCCTGGACCTGGAGCCCGAGGAGAGGGCGTGCGAGGGGATATTCCTGGCCTTCCAGTACCCGGTCGAGATACCGGGCGTGGCAAACACCTACCTGCTTCGCGAGGCTCTGAACGCCAAGAGGGAGTACATGGGCGAAAAGCCGCTCAAGCACGTCGAGTTCGCCAGGCTCGCCAGGGAGAAGATGAACGCCCTCGGCATAGACGAGGACCTTCTCAAGAGATCGGTCAACGCGGGATTCTCCGGCGGGGAGAAGAAGCGAAACGAGATATTCCAGATGCAGATACTCGACCCCGCGCTGGCGGTGCTCGACGAAACGGACTCGGGCCTGGACATAGACGCCCTCAGGATAGTGGCCGACGGGGTGAACTCCATGAGGGACGGCAGGCGGTCGTTCATCGTGATAACGCACTACCAGAGGCTTCTGAACTACATAGTTCCCGACTTCGTCCACGTGATGGTGGACGGAAAGATCGTCCGCTCCGGCGGAAAGGAACTCGCCCTGGAGCTCGAGGAAAAGGGCTACGCGGGTTTCGAGGACGCCGGGAGCTGATGCGGAAGGAAAGGGAGCGGCGGACATGGCGATAGTTTTCGACGGCACCGAAAAAAGCTACGTGGACGGGCTTGCCGGGTTTCTGGAAACCCGCGGCAGGGACTCTTCCTGCTGGGTCGCGGACCTCAGACGCGAGGGGATATCGGGGTTTTCGAGTCTCGGGTTTCCCGCGGTCTCCGACGAGGAGTGGAGGTTCACGAACCTCTCGGCTCTCTCGAAGCTCTCCTTCACCGTTCCGCCCGCCGACGCGCCCGAACTTCGCGCCGAGACCGCCGATTCCTTCGGCTTTGCGGGTCTTGAGTGCACGAGACTCGTGTTCGTAAACGGCCGATTCTGCCGGCCGCTTTCCTCTTTCGAGGAAAGAGGCGGAACCGTGGTGAAGAGTCTTTCGGACGCCCTCGAGCAGAACGGCGACCTGGTGAGGCCGCACCTGGCCGGTTACGCCGACTACGAAAAAGACCCTTTCATCTCGCTCAACACCTCGTATTTCCAGGACGGGGCGTTTGTCCACGTTCCGGACGGAGCCGCTCCGGAGAGGCCGGTGCACGTTCTTCACGTAACGACGGGGGACGCGGGTTCCCTTTTCCTCAACCCGAGGAACCTGGTGGTGGCGGGAAAAAGCGCTAGCGCGAGCGTCGTCGAGCATTACGTCTCCCTCTCCGACGACGTCTACTTCTCAAACGCCGTGACGGAGGTCGTCTGCGCCGAGAACTCAAACGTCGAGCACTACAGGCTCGAGTTCGCGAGCAAAAAGGCGTTTAATTTCCTCACCCTCAGAATGGACCAGAAGCGCGACAGCAACGTCGCCTCCCACTCCGTTCTCTGCGGAGGGGCGATAGTCAGAAACAACGTCCATCCCGTGCTGGCGGGAGAGGGGTCTAACTGCGACATCTACGGTCTTTTCGTCTCCGAAGGGCGCCAGCACATGGACAACTTCATGCGCGTCGAGCACGCGAGCCCGCACTGCGACAGCCGCCAGTTCTACAACGGGGTTCTGGACGGGCGCTCGAGGGGAGTGTTTCACGGAAGGATAATAGTTCACGAGGGCGCCGAGAAAACCGACGCCAAGCAGACCAACAGGAACCTTCTGCTCTCCGACTCGGCCCAGATAGACACCAAGCCCCAGCTCGAGATATACAACGACGACGTCAAGTGCACCCACGGGGCCACCATAGGGCAGATGGACGAGGAAGCGCTTTTCTACCTGCGCTCGAGGGGAGTTTCCGAGAGAAACGCCAGGATGGTCCTGCTGCGCGCCTTCACGAACCAGACGCTTGAGCACATGTCCGTGGGCCCCGTGCGGGAATCGATGGAAAGCGCGGTTTCCGGGTGGTTCGAAAAAAGACTCGGGGGATAGGACCGTGGCGGAGTTTCACAGGGTGGCCCGGGTTTCGGAAGTCGCCGAAGGAGAGATGAAGTCCTTTTTCGTCGGAACCGAGGCGGTCGCCGTGTGCAGGGTGGAGGGCGAGTTCTGCGCTTTTCGCGACGAGTGCACCCACCAGTCGTTCACGCTTTCGGACGGCGACCTGGAAGGCGGGCGCGTCACCTGCCGCTACCACGGGGCGGAGTTCGACGTGAGAACCGGAGAGGCGCTCTGCCTTCCGGCCACCGAAGCCCTGGAAACCTATCCGGTGAAAGTGCTGGGGGACGACATACTCGTCGGTCTTGAAGACTGAGTACCGAGGGGGACGGGGATTGCGGTCCGTGCCGCCGGCTCACTGGTGCATCAGGTTCAGAAACTCGGTGTTGCTCTTGGTTCCCCGAAGCTTGTCCAGCAGAAACTCCATGGCTTCGGTCGTGTTCATGGGGTTTAGTATCTTGCGAAGAAGCCATATGCGGTTGAGCGTGGCTTCCGGAATCAGAAGCTCTTCCTTTCTCGTGCCCGACTTCTGAAGGTCTATCGCGGGAAACACCCTTCTTTCCGCAAGACGCCTGTCGAGGTAGACCTCCATGTTGCCCGTTCCCTTGAACTCCTCGAATATCACCTCGTCCATGCGGCTTCCGGTGTCTATGAGAGCCGTGGCTATTATGGTGAGGCTTCCGCCTTCCTCGGTGTTTCGGGCGGCGCCGAAAAACCTCTTGGGCCTCTGCAGGGCGTTCGCCTCTATGCCTCCGGAGAGCACCTTTCCGCTCGCGGGAGTGACGGTGTTGCTCGCTCTTGCGAGCCGGGTGAGACTGTCGAGCAGTATCACGACGTCCTTTCCGTGCTCCACGTACCTCTTGGCCTTCTCTATCACCATGTCGGCCACCTGTATGTGTCTCTGGGCGGGCTCGTCGAAAGTGGAACTCACCACTTCCCCGTTCACCGACCTCTGCATGTCCGTCACCTCTTCCGGCCTTTCGTCTATGAGCAGGACGAACAGCACCACCTCCGGGTGGTTCTCCGTTATGGCGTTGGCTATTCTCTGGATGATTATGGTCTTTCCCGTGCGGGGCGGCGCCACTATCACCGCCCTCTGTCCCTTGCCCACCGGAACGAAAAAGTCCATCACCCTGGAGCAGAACTCGTCGTGTTCGTGCTCGAGGTTGATCTTCTCCTCGGGATGCAGGGGAACCAGGTTCTCAAACGGCGTTCTCTCCCTGCATATCTCGGGGGAACCGTAGTTGGCCTCCTCTATCTTGAGCAGGGCGAGATTCTTCTCTCCCTCCCTGGGAAGCCGCACCTGGCCCTTTATCGTGTCCCCGGTCTTCAGGCTGAAGGACTTTATCTGGGACTTGGAGACGTATATGTCGTCCGGTCCGGGAAGATAGCTGTACTTGGGCGAGCGCAGGAACCCGTAGCCCTCGGCCAGTATCTCGAGCACCCCTTCGGCTATTATGGAGCCGTGCTTTTCGCTCTGGGTCTTCAGCAGAGAGTGGATGAGATCCTGCTTGGCCATCCTCGGGGTGTCCTCGATTCCGGCGAGCCGCAGGAGCTTGACGAGCTCCGCCGGCTTTTTCGACCGGAGGTCGTTTAGGTGGAGAAGCGGACCGCTTCCGTTCTTTCTCTCCTCCTTTTTCTGGTAGGCCGTCTCGGCCTCAGCTTTGGAAGCTTTTCCCATGTGGCGGAACTCCTTGGCGCATGATTGAATCTTCGCCGATTCAGAAAGACTTAATCGAAATCTTGAAGTGTCAGGAGCGCGACCGTCGCGCGCGTGTAAGAATTCAGCAGAAAAAAACCAATGTACTGTTTGCTGAACATAATACTATTGCCGCCCGCGGCGTTTGTCAATATGTAATTTGAACTATTTTTTGGTTATAATTTCCGTAGCAAGGAGAAAGGGGTGATTCGAAATGGCCGGTCATTCTAAATGGGCTAACATAAAACACAGAAAGGCGGCGGTCGACGCCAAGCGCGGCAAGATATTCACCAAGATCATAAGGGAGCTCACCGTGGCCGCCAGGGAAGGGGGAGGCGACCCCGAGTCGAATCCCAGGCTCCGCACGGCCATAGCCGCGGCCAAGGGCGCCAACATGCCCAACGACACCATCGACAGGGCCGTGAAGCGGGGCACCGGAGACATCGAGGGAGTGGTCTACAGCGAGGTGTTCTACGAGGGCTACGGTCCCGGCGGAAGCGCGGTGTACGTCAAGACTTTCACCGACAACAAAAACAGGACGGTTTCGGAGGTGAGAAGGATATTCTCCCGCCACGGCGGAGCGCTCGGGGAAAACGGCTGCGTGGCGTGGATGTTCGATCTCAAGGGAAGGATAGCCTTCGGCGGGGACTCGGTGGACGAGGAGAAGCTGTTCGACGCGGTGATAGACGCGGGGGCGGACGACGTGCGCGCCGAGGACAGCGAGCTTGTGGTGATAACCCCGACCGACAGCTTCGAGTCCGTGAAAAAGGCGGTCTCCGACGCGGGGCTCCAATACGAGTCCGCCGAAGTCACGATGATACCTCAGAGCAGCGTGAGGGTCGAGGGGCGCGACGCCGAGCACATGATAAGGCTCATGGAGGATCTCGAAGACAGCGACGACGTTCAGAACGTGTACGCCAATTTCGACATAGACGAGCAGCTGCTGGAAGCAATTGGATAACCATTCAGACACGAGGGTCATGGGAATCGACCCGGGTTCCAGGTCCTGCGGTTACGGAATAGTTGAAAGCGCCGGAAACGGAATCAGGTACGTGGCCAGCGGAACCATAGTTCCTTCCTCCGCGGGCTCCGTAGCCGAAAGACTGAACGACATATACGCGGGAGTTCTGGGGGCGATCGACGGCTACGGCCCCGCGGCGGTCTCCATAGAGGAGATGTTTTTCGCCAAAAACGCGAAAAGCGCCATAAGGCTCGGCCAGTCGAGAGGGGTGGCGATTCTCGCGGCCGCGCGAAGGGGCGTTCCCGTGAGCGAGTACGCTCCCACCAGGGTCAAGCTCGCCCTCACGGGAAAGGGAAGGGCTGGCAAGGACGAGATACAGAAGATGCTGGGCTACATGCTGGGGGTCGAGGGGTTCGCCACCGCGGACGAATCCGACGCGCTGGCCATCGCCATATGCCACGTGAACCTCTCGCGGTACGGACTTTCCCGAAGCGCGGTTCCCAGAACCGGAAGCCGGCGCAGGAAGAAAAGATTCACGGCGAATGATATATCTGCTTAGGGGCGAGATAGCCGGCAAGGAGATCGGAAGCGTGGTGGTCGACGTCGGAGGCGTGGGCTACGGGGTCACCGTCCCGCTTTCCACCTACTACGGTCTAGGGGCGGTGGGAAGCCGGGTCGAACTCCGCGTGCACACGAGCGTGCGGGAAAACTCCATCGAGCTTTTCGGCTTTCTGACCGACGCCGAGAAGTTCATGTTCGAAAAGCTCGTGGGGGTCTCGGGCATAGGGCCGCGGGCGGCAGTGAACGTGCTCTCGAACGTCTCGGTCGCGGACCTCGTCGGCTCCATAGTGAACGGGGACCTGGCGGAGAGAAAGATCCGGGGAGTGGGAGCGAAAACCGCCGCCAAGATAGTGAACGAGCTCAGAGACGAGGTGGAGGAGCTGGCCGGAGACATGGACGTTTCGCGGCAAGAAGGCTCGGTGCTTGGCGACACGGTCTCCGCCCTCGTCAACCTCGGCTACTCGAGGTCCGAGATTGAGAAAAGCCTCCCCGAAATAAGGAAGATAGTGGAAAGCTCCGGGTCCCTCGAAGACGCGATAAGGGATTCGCTTAGGTCGATCAGGACGAAGTAGATGAGAAGCGACGCAAGGGAAAACGTCTCGCCCCGCCACTCCCCGGGCGACGAGTTCGCCGACACCAACCTGCGTCCCCGGTTTCTTCGCGACTTCATCGGGCAGTCGCGCGTCAAGGAGCAGGCCGCCGTGTTCATAGGGGCCGCTAGGGCGAGGAAGGAATCGCTCGACCACGTGCTTCTCTCCGGTCCTCCCGGACTCGGAAAGACCACGCTGGCGCACATATTCGCCAACGAGCTCGGGGTGAACCTCCACTCGACCTCCGGGCCGGTTCTGGAGAGAACCGGGGACCTGGCCTCCATGCTCACGAATCTCGGGGAAAAGGACGTGCTGTTCATCGACGAGATACACAGGGTGAACAGGATCGTGGAGGAGTATCTGTACTCCGCCATGGAGGACTTCGACATCGACCTCATGATAGGAGAGGGACCCACCGCCAGATCGGTCAAGATAAACCTAAACAGGTTCACTCTCATAGGGGCGACGACCAGAACGGGGCTTCTGACTTCCCCGCTTCGCTCGAGGTTCGGCGTGGAGATGAGGCTCAACTATTACGCGGAGGAGGAGCTTTCCGCGATACTGAAAAGGTCCTCCGAAATCCTCGGGGTCGAGATAACCGACCGGGGCGCGGGCGAGATGAGCGGGCGGGCCAGGGGAACGCCGAGGATAGTGAACCGGCTTCTCAAGAGGGTGAGGGACTACGCCGAGATGAAGTCCGACGGGCGGATAACCGCGCCGGTGGTCGCAGACGCCCTGTCGATGCTCGAGATCGACTCGAGGGGTCTCGACACTCTCGACCGCGAGATACTCCTGGCCATAATACAGAAGTTCGGAGGAGGCCCGGTGGGCGTGGACACGATTTCCGCGGCGGTGAGCGAGGACAAAGACACCATAGAGAACGTCTACGAGCCCTTTCTCATAAGGGAGGGACTGATAGAGAAGACCCCCCGGGGAAGGAAGGCCACGAGGCTTGCCTACGGCCACCTCGGAATCTCCGCTCCGCAGAGGGAGGGACAGCCCGGTCTTTTCTGACCGCTCGCGGCCGCGCGGCTACCTGTCCAGCGGTATCTCCCTCAGAAACTCGTCCCAGTGGTTGTGGGAGACGGAGTCCACGATCTTTCTCGGCTCGGCGTATCCCGACTCTCCCGGAAACATCTTCCTGTAGACCTCGTCCTTTAGCTCGAGCCACCTGTCTATGGCCGCGTAGTTTTTGAACTTCGTCACGGTCTTGTACGTCCACAGGGGCTTTGCGGAATGTATTCTCTGAGAGTACATCCTGTACTTGTCGGTCGTTATTCCCCTTTTTCTCATCTCCTCCCAGAAGGGATACAGGCGGGTTTTATATACCCTCAGAAACTCTTCCCTGTTCTCGGGCGATACGGTGTAGAAGCTTTCTTCTATCACGGGCGCGTATCCGCTTCCGGCCGCGTGCGAGATCTGGGCGGCCGCGAGGAAAAGAACCGCCAGCAGGGCGATTCCGAGGCAGCGTCTTTCCGGCATGTTGTTTCCTCCCCGAAGCGGAACGTTTCGCCCGGGCGCGGGCCGCCGCTTCTGCCGTAATTCTACTCGGAAACGCCGCCCGTGCGTAATTTCGCGAATCTGGTGCTTAATTTCGCGGAATAGTTATAATAACGCTCCGAAACCGCCGGGGGCGCCCTCGAGTCTTTCGTTGCGCGTCCCCGGCGCGAACCAGTCATGGATTCTCTGGCCAACAGTCCCGAAAACGTGCTTTTCCTTCTGTCCGGCGCGGGTCCCGTCGTGTCGGCGGTGCTCGTGGTGCTGGTCCTGATGTCCGTTTTCTCGTGGGCGATCATCTACTCGAAGTTCCGTCTCATAAGAAGCTCGTCGAAAAAATCCGCCATGTTTCTCGACCTCTATCACTCCAACGAGGACATGGGGGCGCTTTTTTCCTTCTCGGAGGAAATAGGAGGCCCGACGGCCGGGCTTTTCAGGGCGGGCTACATGGAAGTGGTGAAGACGGAGAAGCGAAAAAGCGCGGCCGAACCGGGACGCGCGGGTACGTCTTCCGGCTCCGAGGCCGTGGATCTCGTGGAGCGGGCGCTTAAGAGAACGATGGCGGTCGAGTCTTCCAGGCTCGAGAAGTCGCTGGTCTTTCTGGCCACCACCGGCAGTTCGGCCCCTTTCATAGGGCTTTTCGGAACGGTCTGGGGCATCATGAACTCCTTTATCGGGCTTGCGGGAAGCAAGGGAGTTCCTTCCCTCGAAGTCGTCGCCCCGGGAATCGCCGAGGCGCTCATCGCCACCGCGATAGGCCTTGCGGCCGCCATACCCGCGACCATAGCGTACAACTACTTCGTCAACCGCGTCAAAGCCCTGGAAGTGGAGATGGAGAATTTCTGCGGCGGATTCCTCAACACCGCCGAAAGATACCTGAACAGGTAAGGGAGTCATGGCGACGGGAAACTTCAGTTCCGGCGGGAGCAGATCGGTTCTCTCGGAGATAAACGTCACGCCCTTTGTGGACGTGATGCTAGTCCTGCTCGTGATCTTCATGATCACCGCCCCGATACTCTACCAGGGGGTCAACGTGAACCTTCCGGAAACGGCTTTTTCCCCGACCCCCGTGAAAAGCCACAGGGGAATGACCGTTACGCTTTCGGGGTCGCGGGACATATATCTCGAGGACAGGAAGTACCCCCTGTCGCAGATCGCGGGCGCACTTGCGAAATCCATGGAGGCCGCGGGAACGGACCCCCGCTCGGAGAAGGTGTTTCTCAGGGCCGACCGGTCGGTCAGGTACGGCTTCGTGGTGAGGGTGATGGACGAGATCAGGAAGACAGGGGTTGAAAAGCTCCACCTGGTGACGGAGATAAAGGACGGAGCAGGGGACGCGAAAGCGGACATGTGAAAGCGGCGCGGGGGCTACGGCTCTCAACGGTTCCCGGTCCCGGGGTCGGAACAAGAGCGGTCAACGCCGACGGGGCGGGACCGGCCGGTAACCGGGTATTCGGATAACGGGAGGAACCAAACGCCCGTGAGCGCGGTATTTCCCCATGGCCCGAAGACGAACCGGCGGCGCTAAAAAAACGAGTATCCGAAAGGAGGCGCGATATGACTGACGGAAACACGATTGAATACGCCCCGGGGGGAACGCTCCCGGCCTGGGTCTTTATCCTGGCCGCGACGCTTCTTGTTCTCTCCGCCGGAAACGCCCGGGCGCAGAGCTCAATCGGCGAAAACGGAATAAAGGCATCGGCCGACGACAAGGCGACGGCAACGGCTTACGCCGCGCTGGCGGAGCTTCCGTTCACGAACGGCGGCGGGTCGTTCGCGTTCACGGTGAACAAGACCAACGGCTTCCACGAGTGGGCTTCCCATTCCACTTCGTATTTCGGGCTGGCGGGAACGCGTTTCAGGGTTTCCGACGCCCTGGCGATACAGGGCAGGGTGTTGAGCGACATTGACCCGGGCGGAACCGGGGCGCAGGCGGCGGCCGTGATAATCGAAATGGGGGGGGGGAGGCTCAAACATGAAATTCCAGTTTCACGCGAGCGCGGCCAGAAGTCTTAACAATACGTCGGCTCCGGGACAGTATCACACGGAAGAGAGGTTCGAGAACGCACCCGTGAACGTGAGCTCTTACGGCATAAACGGAAGCGACTACGTGGTCGGGGTCGGAATGGCCTTCGGCTGGTAGAGAGACGGGAGACATGAAAACGCGTCCTGTTACTATGGACGCGAAAAAGTTAGGATGGATACCGACCGATAGAATGGAGGGAGAAAAGAATCATTTTCGCAACGGAGTTCTTGTTTCCCTGATCCTTCATCTGCTGGCGGTGCTTTTCGTGTTCGCCCTGGGAGTGGGAAAGTCCGGGACGGTCCGCATGGAGCGGTCGATCGAAGTGTCGCTTCAGACCTACGAACCGAGGACCGACGAAAAGCGGTCCCGGGCCGAAAAAAAGAAGCGCGCCCGACCGCCCGAGAAGAAAAAGGCGCCCGCGAAGCCTCCCGTAAAGGCGAAGGCGCAGGAGAAGAAAAAGCCCGTGCCCGCCCCGCCCGAAAAGAAACCGAAGGTTGCGGAAAAACCTCCCGCGGTAAAGAAAACCGCGCCGAAAAAAGAACGGAAAATCGTGAAAAAACCCGCCCCGGCGGAAAAACCTCCGGAGAAAAAAGCCGTCCCCGAGCCTCCCGAGAAGAAGGAAACGGCGGTCGCGCCTGAAAAACCCGAACCCCCGAAGGAAAAAGAGATTCCCGCGGCCGCCGACGGGAAAAAGGAAGTGATAAGGGACATGAGGAAAGAGTCGGTGATAAGGAGACTGAAAGAATCTCCCGCCGCGAAGACCGCGCCGGGGGAACCCGAAGAGTTGCGCGCGGAGCGGACCCCCGTTTCGCAAGACGAGCCCGAGTCCACGGTCCCGCGGAAAAAGGAGCCTGAGGGCGAGGCGGATTCCGAGCCCGCCATTGAGAGCGTACGGAAAAATCCCGAGGGCGCGGTGGCGAAAAGGGCTCCCGCGGAGACTTCTCCCAGGGTGATTTCCCTGGTGCTCGACGTCTACTACAAGGCCATATCCGGGCGCATAGAGGAAAACCTGATTCTTCCCATAAACGTCGAGCCCAGAGGCTTCATGACCGCCCTTGTGAGTTTCCGCATGAAGCAGAGCGGGGAGGTCTACGACGTCGAAATAAGCGAAAGCTCGGGAAACGACATTTTCGACTCCTACTGCATAAAGGCCGTCAACTCCTCCTCTCCGCTTCCCGTTCCTCCGAGCGAACTTCGGGGCAGGATAAGGTCGGAGCCCTTCGTGGTTCCGTGCAAGAACAGGAAATGAAACGCCGATGCTGCTTACCCTGGTGAGACACGGAAAGACCGACTGGAACGAATCGGGAAGGTGCCAGGGAGTGAGCGACGTTCCGCTCAACTCCCGCGGCGTCGAGCAGGCCGAAAGGCTCGCGCTTTCTCTCAGGGACGAGAAAATCGACCGCATATACTCGAGCGACCTCCGCAGGGCCAGGGAGACCGCGGAGAGGATAGCCGCGCATCATTCGATCGAGGTGAACCTGAGGGAGGACCTCAGGGAGATGGATCAGGGAATGTTCGAGGGGCTCGAGTTCTCCTACATACGGGAGAACCACTCCGACGTTCTGCGGCGCTGGAGGGAAGAGCCCGAAACGCTTCGGATTCCGGGAGGGGAGACCCTGATCGAGGTTCAGCGCAGGGCGTTTGACGCCGTCTGCGACATTGAAAGCCGCTTCGGGTCGCTTAACATACTGGCAGTGAGCCACAATCTGACTATAATAACCCTGCTCTGCAAGTTCGCCGGCAGGTCGCTCAGCGGCTTCAGGGACTACATGGTGGACGAAGCCTCGAAAAGCGTGGTCAGGGTCCGCGACGGAAAATTCAGCGTCATTTCGGTAAACGACGTGGCTCACCTCGAGCTTCCGGACGGACGGTAGCGGCGGGTGTTTCTATGAAAGACAGGATAGCGCGGGTGGTGGCCGAATCGGCGGTCTCGCTTTTCGGCTCCGAGATTCCCTCGGTGGAGGACATGGAGTTCGAGGTGGGGGCGCCGAAGAGAAAGGAGTTCGGCGATTTCTCCACCAACGCCGCGCTCGTCATAGGAAACGCGTCGGGAAAAAATCCCCGCGAGGTGGCGGGGCTCATGGTCGGGGAGATCGAGGCCAGGGGAAGCGACTTCATAGAGAAGCTCGACGTGGCGGGGCCGGGATTCATCAATTTCTTCGTAAGCGAAACGGTGTTTGCGTCCGGGCTGAGGGAAATCGTCCGTCTCGACGGGAGGTACGGAAGCCGCGGCCGCGGGGAGGGGGAGAAGGTTGTGGTGGAGTTCGTAAGCGCCAATCCCACGGGCTACCTTCATTTCGGTCACGCCCGAAACGCCGTGGTCGGGGACTCGGTATGCAGGATTCTCTCGTTCGCGGGGCACGACGTCTCCAGGGAGTTCTACATAAACGACGCGGGGCGGCAGATGGACATGCTGGGCGAGTCGGTGTACTCGAGACTCGCCCAGATGCGCGGGGTCGAAAGGGAACTTCCGGAGGACGGGTACCAGGGCGAGTACGTGGCGGAAATCGCCGGGGAGATAAGCGCTTCGGACGAATGTCCCGGGACCTCGGGGGACGAGTCCCGGGCGGTGGACTTCTGCAGGGATTTCGCTTACCGCAGGCTGCTCGGGGAGATAAAGGCGGACCTTCGGGACCTTCGGGTCGATTTCGACGTCTGGTACAGCGAAAAGGCCGAAATACACTCCGGCGGCGTCTCGGGGGAGAGCAGGATTCCCGCGACCCTCGCCATGCTCGAGAGCGTCGGCGCGCTCAAGGAGGAAGACGGTGCGCTTTGGTTCAGGGCGTCTGAGCACGGAGACTCGAAGGACTGGGTGGTGATGAAAAAAGACGGTTCTCCCACCTACTTCGTCTCCGACATAGCCTATCACCTCGACAAGTATTCCAGGGGTTTTTCAAGACTCGTGAACGTGTGGGGAGCCGACCACCACAGTCACGTTTCCCGTATCAAGGCGTCCATGCGCGCGCTCGGGCGCGACGAATCGGCCCTCCGGGTGCTTCTCATACAGTTCGTAAGGCTTGTGAGGGACGGGGAGGAGGTGTCCATGTCGAAAAGAAGCGGGGATTTCGTCACCCTCCGCGACGTGTTGCGCGAGGTCGGATGCGACGCCACCAGGTTCTTTCTGCTGATGAGAAGCTCCGACAGTCACCTCGACTTCGATCTTTCCCTGGCCAAGAGGCAGTCGAGCGAAAATCCCGTCTACTACGTGCAGTACGCGTGCGCGAGAATATCGAGCCTGATGAGAAACGCGGAGAAGCGGGGAATCGAGTCCTCGGACGCGCGCCTCGACCTGCTTTCGGACGATACGGAGCGGGACATCGCCAAGAGGCTTCTTCGGTTTCCTGAAACCGTTGTTTCGGCTGCCGAGTCCCTTTCTCCCCACAAGGTCGTCTACTACCTGCAGGAACTGGCCTCGGAGTTTCATTTTTATTACAATAAAACGAAGATACTGGATTCGGAAAACGCGGACGAGGCTTCGGCCAGGCTCTACCTCGCCCGCTGCGTGCGCACGGTCGTCCGAAACGGCCTCGGGCTTCTGGGAATAGAAGCCCCGGAGAGAATGTGAACCATGAGTGAAGAGAACAAATCCGCGGGCTCCCGCCCCCTTGTTTTTTCCCTGGGTTTTTTCGTGGTCTTCGGTCTCGTGTTCTCTCTGGGGGTCGTGGTGGGAAAAAAGTACATTCCCGCCGACGCGCCGGTTGCGCAGGAGCCCGGAGATTCTCTGCCCGGGTCTTCCGAACAGACGGCGCCGGGACGCGACGAATACCTGTCGGCCATGCTCAACCCCGACCACAAGTACACGATCCAGGTAAATTCCTTTCAGAACAAGAAAGTGGCCAACCGCACGGTCAGGTTCTACAAGGACAGGGGGTACCCCGCTTTCATAAGGGAGTACTCGCCGTCGGACATCACGACTTTCTACAGGGTGAGGATAGGGACCTTCGAGTCCAAGGAAGAGGCGCGCGAGTACGGACACGAGATAAGAGAGAGGGACAGGGACTTCAAGTTTTACGTTACCCTCAACGACTGAGGCGGCGCGCCGTTTCCCGCGGACGTGTGATTGCCCGCGGTTTAGGTTATTATTCTTCCCATGGAAAACGAACGCGGTTCCGAAAACGCCGAAAACGTCGACGAAAGATCCAAGACCGGCAGGAAGCCCGAGTCTTCGAAGCTTCTTTCGGGCGGCATAAAATCCTGGTGGGTCTTTCTCATGAGTCCCATAGAGGACTTCCTGATAGAAAGAAAGTTCAGTCCCAACGTACTGACGATCACCACCCTGATAGTGTCGGCCCTGACCGGCTACTTCTTTCATCTGGGACTGATCTTCGTCGCCGGGGTGCTTCTGCTCGCCGGTTCCACGTTCGACATATTCGACGGCAGGGTGGCACGGGCCCAGGGGCTCAACTCTCCCAGGGGAGCCTTTTTCGATTCCTGCGTCGACCGCTATTCCGAGGCGCTCATCTACCTCGGGCTTCTCAGCTACTTCGGCGGGACGTTTTTCGTCTATCTGGTGTTTCTAATAGTCAGCTGCTCCATGATGGTGAGCTACACGAAAGCCAGGGCCGAGAGCCTCGGGATCGAATGCGAAGTCGGGATGATGCAGAGAACCGAAAGGGTCGTCTACCTGGGGGTTCTCTCGACGTTCAACTTCCTCGGCAACATAGTCGCCTACATGCTGGGGTTCGGAAGCCAGAACGACTACCTTCTCAAGCTTTCGGTGATTCTCCTGTTCGTTTTTTCCTTCTACACGTCGGTGCAGAGGATGAGGCACGTGATGGGGGAGATAGAAAGGAGAGAAGCGTCGGAAGGGGAGGGAGGCTCTTCGGTCTAGGAAGTTCTTTCCCTTATCCGGCTCGCCTTTTTCGAGAGGCCTCTCAGATAGTAGAGCTTCGCCCTTCTCACGCGGCCCTTTCTCTTGACCTCTATTTTGCCTATGAGAGGGGAGTGCACGGGGAATATCCTTTCCACTCCTATGCCGTAGGAAACCTTCCTTACGGTGAAGGTCTCCCGAAAGCCCGAGCCCTTCCTGGCGATGACGGTTCCCTCGAAGACCTGTATCCTCCGCCTGTCGCCTTCCTTGATGTTGTAGTGGACGGATACCGTGTCTCCGGAGCGAAATTCCGGAACGTCGTCTCTCATGTGCTTTTTTTCGATTTCCGCTATTATTCCCATGTCTCTATGCCCCTCGCGTCAGGGGCTCTGAATATACAGAACCTCCGGCGCGTTGTCAAAAGTCCGGGAACGATGACCCCGGGCGGCCCCGCAGGAGGACTTTCCCGCGAGTCAGGCTCCGCAGGAAAGCAGCCTGTCCAGGGTTATCGCCGCCGCGCTTCTTACAGAAAGATGGTTGAATTCCCTGTAGCCGCTTATTGGCCTGAGCACGTAGTCGGCTTTCTCCATCACTTCCCCGGCGAGTCCTGACCCCGTGCCGAAGAGGATGAGAAAAGGCTCGCCGCTCTCAAAGATGAGCTTTCTCATTTCCGAGTATCCCGTCGTTTTGTCCGAAAAGCGCGCGTCGGTGGCCACGAGCTTCGGCCTTCGGCCCTCGATCTTCTCTATGTCCGCTACCGCCCGCTCGATCGAGTCCGTTATCTCTACCACGCCGAACGCCCGGCTTTTCGTCTCGTTGAACCGCCTTCCCGCTCCCTCCGTCCAGTGGTCGGTCAGTCTTTTCGCGAGCTTTCTCTGTTCCTCGACGGGGTTTGCCAGATAGAATTTCCCGATTCCGTAGGTCGTGGCGTCCCTGGAGATGTCGTGAACGTCTATGCTTTTGAACGCCGTGGAGACTATCTCCATCCGGCTGTTGTACACCGGGTGGTGCACGAGCGCCACGTACACGCGAAACTCCGGGGGTTTTTCGCTTTTGAGCTTTCCCAGAAACCTGTTTTCGTCCTCGGAGAGGTCCGCGTCGTCGAGCAGGGCGGGTTTTAGCCTGAACGTGGTCTCTATGCTCCGCTCCCTTCTCCACCTCCTTATCCTCTCGTGGTTTCCCGAAAGGAGCACTTCGGGAACGCTTTTTTCCTCGTACGTTTCGGGTTTTGTGTACTGGGGGTGTTCCAGAAGCCCGTTTCCGAAAGATTCGGTCTCAAGCGACCGGGAGTTTCCTAGAACCCCGGGCAGGTACCTGGCCACCGCGTCGACTATCACGGAGCAGGCGTATTCTCCCCCCGAGTTCACGTACTTTCCGGTCGAGAGGCTCATGTCGACGTAAAGCTCGCTCACTCTTTCGTCCACTCCTTCGTAGCGCCCGCAGATGATCACCAGCTGCTCGAAGCGCGAAAGCTCCCGGGCCTTCGCGTCGTCGAACTCCTGTCCCCGGGGGGTGGTGAGAATCACGGCCGACCTTTTTCCCTTCTCCCTTATTTTCCCCACGGCGTTTCCTATCGGGCCGGGGGTCATGAGCATTCCGCTTCCTCCCCCGTAGGGAGTGTCGTCCGTTTTTCCGTGCCTGTTCCCCGAATGGTCCCGCAGGTTGTGGACGTTTATCTCCACGGCGCCGCTCTGGGCGGCCCTGCCTACGACTCCGAAGGAGAAGACGGAATCGAAAAAATTCGGAAAGATCGTTATTATGTCGAATTTCATCGAAGAAACGTGGGATCAGTCCAGAAGTCCTTCCACGGGCGAGATGGTGACGACCGATTCGTCCATGTCGACTTCCGCGACGAATCTTTCGACGAACGGAACCAGAAATTCCCGCGTTCCGTCCCGGCTCGCGACCACCAGGATGTCGTGTCCGGCTCCGGTCACAAGCTCCTTTATCACTCCCACGCTCTTTCCCGAAACCGTGCGCACACCGAGACCGACGAGGTCGAACCAGAAGTACTCGTCTTCCCCCGGGCTCTCGAGATCCTCTTTCTCTACCGAAACTTCCAGGTTCCTCAGGTCGTCGGCGGCCTCCGGGGTGTCCACGCCCCGAAGCTTGAGCACGGCGGCGTTTCCCCGGACCGCGCTTCGCGACACGTCGAACCTCGCGGGAGACGGGTCGCCGGAAGCGTTGAGGTATATTTTCTTCACCCCGTTCAGGGTGTCGGGCCGTCCGCCGAAGGCGTGCACCTTCACTTCGCCCGAGAGGCCGTGCTTTTTCGTTATTTTTCCGTAGAGGACGAGTTCTCTTTTTCCGAGTTCGGGTTTACTCAAGTATCTCCAGAACGGCGCGCTTGTTTATTTTCGCGGCCGCGGCGCTTAAAATGCTTCGGATCGCCTTGGCGGTTCTCCCCTGCTTGCCTATTATCTTTCCCAGGTCGTCCTGGGCGACTTTCAGCTCTATGACGGTCGTTTTTTCACCCGTCACCTCGGTCACTTCCACCGCTTCGGGATTGTCGACAAGGGATGTCGCCATGAAGCTGACAAGCTCTTTTAGTTTATCCATAGGGACGGTCTCCTGAAACTCGAATTTCTCCTGCCGGATCGCCCGGGCGCGAAAGCGCCGCTAGACGATGTCGGATATGAGCTTGCTTACCCTGTTTGTGGCCTTGGCGCCGTTTTCGATCCAAGCCTTCACTCTCTCGGCGTTCACCTTGAGTTCGTGGGGCTTTTTCCTCGGGTCGTAATGTCCCAGAATCTCCAGAAACTTGCCGTCGCGCGGAGCCCGCACGTCGGCCGCCACTATCCTGTAGAACGGCCTTTTTTTGGATCCTATCCTCGTCAGTCTGATCTTGACCAAGTTGCGTGTACCTCCTGAAATCAATGCCGAAAAACCCGGACGCTATCCGAAGTTCATCATTCTCTTCGCTATTTTACCCATTTTGCCCATGTTTTTCATCATGTTTCTCATCTGTATGTAGTTTTTTATCGTGCGGTTCACGTCCTGAACCCTGGTTCCGCTTCCCCTGGCGATTCTTTTTCTGCGGCTTCCGTTCAGTATGGCGTGGTTTTTTCTCTCCTCGGGGGTCATGGAACCTATTATGGCCAGGCTTCTGCCTATTTCCTTGCGCGCGGTCTCCATGGCCCCGGGACTTTCGGCCATCTTCTTCATGCCGGGCACCATGCCCGCTATGTTCTCAAGGGGGCCCAGCTTGTTCATGGCCGCCATCGACTCCCTGTAGTCTTCGAGAGAGAACTGCTTTTTGGCTATTCTCTCGGCGAGCTTTTTCGTCTTCTCTTCTTCGAACGCCGACTCCGCCTTTTCTATGAGGCTCAGCACGTCCCCCATGCCTAGGATTCTCGAGGCTATTCTCTCGGGGTGGAAGACCTCGAGAGCGTCGGACTTCTCTCCCGTTCCGAAAAACTTGATCGGCTTTCCCGTCGTGGCCTTTATCGAAAGCGCGGCGCCGCCCCTCGCGTCGGCGTCCATCTTGGTGAGAACCACGCCGTCTATGTCGAGCTTGTCGTTGAATCCTTCGGAAACCGTAACGGCGTCCTGGCCCGTCATGGCGTCCGCTACCAGGAGAATTTCGTGCGGATTCACCTTCTCCTTTATGCGGCCGAGCTCGTCCATGAGCTCTTCGTCCAGGTGAAGGCGCCCGGCGGTGTCTATGATCGCGACGTCGTTCCCTTCGCCCGAACAGCGCGAAACCGCCTCTTCGCACACGGCCACGGGGTCGGACCCCGGGGCGGTGTCGTGCACCCTGATTCCGAGGTTCTCCCCGAGTATTCTTAGCTGGTCTACGGCCGCGGGGCGGTACACGTCCGCGGGGACGAGCACGGGGGTTTTTCCGTGGCGCTCCGCGAGAAACCTCGCGAGCTTGGAAGCCGTGGTGGTCTTTCCCGAGCCCTGAAGACCCACGAGCATTATCACAAGAGGCGGAGCGACGTTCACGCCCAGAGGCTCGCTGGTCTCCCCCAGAACGCGGGTGAGTTCCTCCTTCACTATCTTTACGAACTGCTGTCCGGGATTCAGGCTCTTTTCGACTTCCCGCCCGAGCGCCCTTTGCTTGACGAGCCCCACGAACTCCCTTACTACCCTGAAGTTCACGTCCGCTTCCAGCAGGTTCAGGCGCACCTCCCGAAGCGCGTCCTCTATGTTTTTTTCGCTGAGCTTTCCGTAACCCCCGATTCTTTTGAGGGTGGAGCCGAGTTTTTCGGATATTCCTTCGAACATCTTGCGTTTTCCGCGTCCCGGCGGATGTTTACCGTCGCGGCGGACAGGGTATATAATACCTGAAGCGAGAGGCCGGAGGCCGAATGAGTGGAAGCGCGGCGGGAGACGGGAAAAAGCGGTGGTCGGCTTCGAGGTCAGTCTCGGTTCGGTTTTAGGAGGAGAGCAAGGTTGGAATTCGGTCCCTACCGTTTCATAAAGCAGTTCGTTAGTAATCCCAGGAGCACGGGGGCGATCTATCCTTCCAGCGAGAGGCTCTGCGAACTCGTTACCGACGCGGCGGAGATCCGGGAGGCCCGGACGCTCATAGAGCTCGGGTCGGGAACGGGGGTTTTCACCGAGAAGGTTCTCGAGAAAAAGGACCCCGAGGCGGTTTTTTTCGCGATAGAGATAAATCCCGTGTTCTGCGAGGCTACAAGGTCCCGCTGTCCGGAGGCGACGGTCTACGAAGATTCGGCGGAGAACGCGAGAAAATATCTTGAGCTGAACGGGCGGGATTTTTGCGACTGCGTCGTTTCAAGCCTTCCGTGGACCGTGTTCGATTACGACACTCAGGACAGGCTGCTCGACGTCATAGCGGACGTGCTCAGACCCGGAGGCAGACTTCTTACCTTCAGCTATTCGGCCAGCCTGCTTGTGCCGAGCGCCAGAAGGTTCCGCTCGCGTCTTCGGGAGAAATTCGCGAGCGTCGAGAGGTCGAGAACCGTCTGGTCCAATTTTCCTCCGGCGTTTGTGTACAGAGCCGAGAAGTAAAAAAATTCCTTCGATGGAGTCTGTTGGGCTTAATGAAAAAATCGAGCAAGGTGAACTCAATTAAGACTTTTGAGAGGCTAAAATGACTAAATATCGTGGAATTTTTTACACGTTTTACCCCTTATTCTAATTGCCATGGTCAAAGTTCGACAGACTCAACACAATTGAAATTTCTCTTGGAACCGGGGATAAAAATCTTTTGGGACTTACGTATTTAAGTTGACAATCCACAAATTATGGTGGTTGAGCTAAGAGAAGCAGGCACACTATGTTGTGTCTATCTAGTTAGATACAAATTCCCAAATCTTTCAGTTAGGGAAGACAAACCAATGACGCACCTACTTGAAACCACAATACTATAGAAGGAACCCTGATGTCAGAAAGATACACTTTCTATCAATTCCAACAAGATTTTCCAAATGATGATGCTTGTCTTCGGAAGGTAATGGAGCTTCGTTACGGAGATAATCCGTTCTGTGAAGAATGTAAAAGACACACCAAGTATCACAGGATAGCAAAACGGAGAGCTTATGTTTGCCAGTTTTGCGGAGCCCATGTATATCCGTGTGTAGGCACTTCCTTCGAGAAATCCACTACGCCACTACGCAAATGGTTTTATGCAATGTATTTGTTTACGAAAAGCCTACCCGAAAGGTTGTTGACGGAGAAGCCTCAATGGGATTGGTTGTTTAACTGGCTCTTCTTTGACCTTGGGCTGACTGGGAAGAGAAGGGATGCTCTCAAGTTTTTTACATCTCTCGCGTAGTCATAACGCCACGCATTGTTGTCATAGCCGACTGAAACTCTTTCAGAAGTTTCACGTCGACTTCGGGGATGTTTCTAATGAGTTCTCTCATTTCTTTTTCAAAGATTTTAGCGGTTAGATTCATTCATTATATAAACCCCCCAAATATGTGCGGTCAAGATTTAAAGTTGTACGTTCGCGGGGCTTGCTCTCCCGTTCAATGAAACGTAGCCAGCCCTGTTAATATATTCTAGCGCAGCCCAGAAATATTCCCAAACGTTTTACTACCGCCTTTTCGTTTAAGAGAGTTTCATTCTCACTGTAATCGTTTATTTTTAGAGAAGGGCTTCCTCGCTCCTTCTGGGTCCTCGTTTTCTGGCAAGGTATAAAACACTCCTTTTCACGGTGGGTCAGGTATGATTAGGTTTTACAAGTGAGTTAAGACGACCACGATTCATGTCCCATCCTTCACTCTATCTGAAGATATTGTAAAGTTTCAATAATTGCTTTCCGATATTTATTGTGATTCTTTTTCAGTGGCAGGTAAAAGCAACTTGATTGTTTCCGCAAACTGTTCTTTTCCATGTTCCCGACAAATCTTTAATGTTCCCGTTTATCTCGCGAACTAAAGCCGTTGGTCTATCGTGTATTCGCATATTCCCATCTTGGAGTAAAGCAGGAACTTGAAGAGTTTTGTTTATAGCCACGTCTTCGGGCTTTCCCACAAACGCCGTCCACGGGTTTACGAACATGCTTAACCTCGGCATATTCTTTGGCTTCGTCAACGGCTTCTCAAGAGCTTATTGTACGAGCCCGAGTATCTGGCTTCTACAACCCAATAAAGAAAACCTCGTGTTCGAGATCGAAGGGAGAGGTGTTTCGAAACGAGATATACCCCGAATACAAGGCCAACAGGGACGAGGCGCCGGAGAGTCTCGAGATTTGACCTTCGAGTCTGCGAGCGACAGACAGATAAGCTGAGAAGAACAAAGACTTTCAGTCAGGGAAGTCAAGTCATGGTGCGCCAGGCTAACTGGTAAGGGATAGTAGGTGAGAGTCCACTATTGGCAAGATACAGCCATATCGGTCAATTCCGCGAGGCGTGCGTAATCGTGAGGTTGCGCGCGAAGCGTTGACAGCGGTGTGTGGGGCGAGGCGTTTTCGATCCCCGTCGTGAGAATGGAAGGATACGAGGCGGACGACCTGATGGGAACCATAGCGGCGCAGTCGAACGGACACGGGGACCGAAGCTGTCGGTCCCGCGTAGCCTACCTACAATGCGTTGCCGTGTGAGTGGTGAGTGCTGCTCCGCCCGTACATCATGGCTAGGGGTTGTTTGGTTGCTCGGGTCGGGTGGTCTAAACCGTCTCCTACGCTGGCCAACGACGGCCATTGCATATGCAGGAGGGCAACATAGTTTCCGCTCTACGCATGCGAAATGCAAATTGAGCCAAAGCTAACCTTGATTCCGTGTCCTGGTTTTGGCGTAACCGTAACCCCCAAACGCACCTAGAGTTGCGGTAAGTGCATATTTTATAATTTCTTCAGCTAAAGAAACATATTCCAACCAAACCAAAACTAGTGAGAAAAGTGCCAAAACTATAATAATCACAAGCACAAATTCTCTTTCATAGGTTTTTCTGCTTTCCTGCCTATCGTATTTTTTGGCTTGAATGGCGGATAAGGCCAGTTCTTTTTGATTGTCAACATCTTTTGACTTTACTTGAACTTCCTGTTGCCGAACTTCAAGTTCTTTGTTTTGGGTTTCTATTAGGTGTTCCGCGATTCTGACGCTATCGGCAGAAAGTGAGCCAGTTACCTTCTCTTCGTTATTAGACATCTTTCACGTCATAATACCTAGAGCTCTTCCATTGAATCTTAAATTGTCCAAAGTCGTCAGAGTCAATATCTGGCAGTTGGAATTTAATTGATTTAATTTCGGAGTTTTTTTCTTCAATTATCGTTAAGAGTTCTTGGGGAAGAACTAATTCTTCATCAACTGGCACCATTTCAAGAATTTCTTTTCCATTTGTGTCCATAAGCAAACCTCCCTGTATCGCAATACTATCGTAGATAACCTAGGATTGCAAAAATAAAAAAAGTGAGAAATGGACTCCATTGATTAGACAGTTTTCTTATTTTCTTAAGTGTATTTCATTCATTTTCAAGCCGCTCTGCTCAATCCATCACCACAACCATAGTAAACCTGATTCGGAGTCAATCCTCCAAGTCTGCTGTGACGACGCACAAAATTGTAAAATTCTATCCACTTCCCGATTTCAGCTTTTGCCGAACCGACTGATTCATATGTCTTAAGATGCACCTCCTCGTACTTCAGACTTTTTTTGAACAGTTTAAAAATAAAAGGTGTTTTGTCACAGGGAGTTACGAGGGCAAGAAAACGCTGTGGCACTACAAACCGCTTTTTTCGTCAGCAAGCAATAAGTCTGCCGACCAGTCTGCGGCTGTTTGCTTCTCAATGAAGTCCCGGCCGTCCTCACGCTTTCTCCTTGCGGGTCTTTTCCGCAAGAACCACCAAGTTTTCGGAGAACTCCAAGGCCGAGATGTAAACTCCAGGCACTACATTTTCCGCACTGGAACACAGTCGAACTCACCAACCTCCTGTAAACATTGAATTTGTGAATTCAAACCCCTGTGAAACACCTCTCAAACTGTTCAAAAAAAGTTTGAAGTTCTTAAAGGTGTCCAATAGCGTTAACATGCCCTAGTTCTTAGGGTCCATTTCTGTGGTTCATTGCATTTCAGGATGAAGACATACAACACACCCCCCGTCTGGATAAATAAACACCATTTTACCGCCGGTTAGGTATAATTCGGGCAGGAGAACGGTTCAGGAATATCTTGAACAATCAGCTTTTCTCATGTCCCGAAAGCCCCTTTACCTGATCGACGGAAGTTCCTACGTGTTCAGGGCCTACTACGGAGTAAAGCAGGAACTTTCCACGTCTTCGGGCTTTCCCACAAACGCCGTCCACGGGTTTACGAACATGCTCCTCAAGTTCCTCAAGGAATACGAACCCGAGTATCTGGCCGTCGTGTTCGATTCGAAGGGAGAGGTGTTTCGAAACGAGATATACCCCGAATACAAGGCCAACAGGGGCGAGCCGCCGGAGAGTCTCGAGCTTCAGTTTCCCAGGATTTTCGAGGTGGTCGAGGCGTTCTCGATCCCCGTCGTGAGAATGGAAGGATACGAGGCGGACGACCTGATGGGAACCATAGCGGCGGCGAACGGACACGGGGACTCGAAAGTGGTTCTGGTCACCGGGGACAAGGATTTCTGCCAGCTCGTCTCGGAGAACGTCACGCTGATAGACACCATGAAGGGAAAAAGCACCGGCGTAAGGGAAGTGCGCGAAAAATACGGAATCGGACCCGAACAGATGACCGACTTCTTCGCTCTCATGGGAGACAAGGTGGACAACGTCCCGGGCGTGAGGGGAGTGGGGGAAAAGACCGCCTCGGCGCTCATATCCGATTACGGGGACCTCGACGGCGTCTACGGAAATCTCGCGGATATAAAGCCGAGGGTCGCGGGACTGCTTGAGGAGCACAGGGACGACGCGTACATGAGCCGGGAACTCGTCACCATAAAGACGGACGTTGCCGTCGAAACCGGAATCGAGAGCTTCAGGTACGGGGGATACGAACCCGGGAGGCTGGCTCCCCTCTTCAGGGAGCTTGAGTTCGAAAAGCTCCTGGAGGAAATAGGCGCCCCCCCGCCGCCCCGGAAAAAGCCTCGGCGGTCGACTACGATTCCTACGAGCTCGTTTTGGACGAGGAAAAGCTCGGGCGGGTCGTGGGGATGATAGAGGACTCGGGAGAGCTTTCGATCGATCTTGAGACGGACTCCAAACATCCCATGCTCGCCCGCATAGTCGGGTTTTCTCTCTGCCCGGAGGAAGGAAAGGCTTTCTACGTGCCCGTGGCTCACGTTCCGACCATAGGCATGGATGCCCAGATGGACCGCGGCGCGGTTCTCGAAGCGCTTCGGCCGGTTCTGGAATCGGAACGGATAAAGAAGATAGGACAGAACGTAAAGTACGAGATGCTCGTTCTCAGAAACCACGGCGTCCGCCTCCGGGGAATCCATTTCGACACGATGCTCGCCGCCCATCTTCTCGACTCTTCACAAAACAGCTACAAGCTCGACGAGCTGTCCAGGATACACCTCCGCCACAGGATGATTTCCTACGAGGACGTAACGGGAAAGGGAAAGTCGAAAAAGAATTTCGCCGAGGTGGACCTGGAGACGGCCAAGAAATACTCGTGCGAGGACGCCGACGTGACGATGATTCTTTTCAGGAAGTTTCACGCCGTTTTGGTCGAAGAAGGGCTCTGGGACCTCTACAGCGAAAACGTGCTCGGCCTGCTCGAGGTTCTCTGCGACATGGAATCCGCGGGAGTGAGAGTGGACACGGGGATTCTCGGCGAGATGTCCGGGGAGTTCGAGAGGGATCTCGATTCCGTGCAGAAGCGCATATACGCAGAAGCGGGGCAGGAGTTCAAGATAAACTCTCCCAAGCAGCTCGGCGACGTGCTTTTCGGGCGACTGGGGCTTCGCTCCGGAAAGAAGACGTCGAAGGGGGCGTTTTCGACCGACTCGCACGTTCTTCGGGAACTCTCCGCCGAGCACGAGGTGCCGGTCCTGGTGCTGAGACACAGGTTTCTCGCCAAGCTCAAGTCGACCTACATAGACCAGCTTCCCAGGCTCATCAATCCCGCGACCTCGAGAATACACACGTCCTTCAATCCCGCGGGAACTTCCACCGGAAGGCTAAGCTCAAGCGACCCCAATCTTCAGAACATTCCGATAAAGACGGTCGACGGAAGAAGAATAAGAAACGCGTTTGTGGCCGAAGACGGCAGCGTCATGCTTTCGGCCGACTACTCGCAGATAGAAATCCGCCTGCTCGCCCATTTCTCCGGAGACCCGGCCCTCACCGAGGCCATCAGGAACGAAAGGGACCTGCACACGGCCGCCGCGTGCGAGATATTCGCCGTGGGGGAGGACGAGGTAACCCCCGACATGAGGAATGTGGCGAAGACGATGAATTTCAGCATAATATACGGCATAAGCGCCTTCGGGCTCTCGCGGCGCCTCGGCATACCGGTTCCCGACTCCAGGAACTATATAAAGCGCTACTTCGACCGCTACTCCGAGGTTAAGTCGTACATGGACTCGTCGGTCGAGGAGGCCAGGGAGAAGGGATACTCCGAAACGCTGGTCGGCAGAAGAAGACCCATACCGGAACTTCGTTCGAAAAACAGGGTCGAGAGGTCGAGAGGCGAGCGCGAAGCGATAAACACTCCCATACAGGGCTCCGCGGCGGATATAATAAACTTGGCGATGATCAGGATATTCGGGAGGCTCGAGAAGGATTTTCGCTCCAGGATGATTCTTCAGGTGCACGACGAGCTTCTTTTCGAGGTCCGCGAGGCCGAGCTTGAGGAACTCAGCGGTCTCATAAGGGAGGACATGGAAGGCGCGTGGGAACTTGACGTTCCCCTGAAAGTGGAACTGGGCGTCGGGCGAAACTGGTCCGAAGCCCACTAGAACCACCGCACGGAAGGTGGAATGATTCGTACCGGAAGGAAAACGGCGTTTTTCTTCGCCATGCTGTTTCTGTCCTTCGCGACGCCGGAGGTCTCTTCGTCGCTGTCGCGGACGGACAAAAGGGAGATTCTGTCCTTCATCTCAAGCAGCGCGAAGAAGAACGGAACCCTGGGGATCGTGGTGAGAGCCGCCGACACCGGCGAGACGGTTTTCCGCTACAACAGCGAAAAAAGCTTCATTCCCGCGTCCAACAACAAGATACTTTCCTCCGTGGCGGCGCTTTCCCTTCTGGGAAAGGACTTTAGGTTCAGAACGGAGTTCTATCTCGGGGGAGGAATCCACGGAAACGTCGCCCACGGCGGTCTTTACGTGAAGGGCTTCGGAGATCCGACCATCGACCTTGAGAAACTGGAGCTGATAGCCAAAAGGATAAAGAACCTGGGAGTGAACAGAATAGACGGCGGCATTCTCCTCGACGGCTCCTACTTCGACGAAACGTACTACGGAGAGGGCTGGGACCCGGAGTGGGTGGGCGAGGCGTTCTGTCCTCCGGTCGCCGCCATTTCGTTCAACTACAATTCCGCCAAGATAAAGGTCTCGGCCTCGAGGGCTGGTATGCCCGCGTACGTGAGCGCGGAGCCCAAGGAGTTTCCCTTCGCGATCAAGAGCCGGGTTCTCACCTCGCGGAGAAGATCCGGGGTGATGGCCGAGTTCGGAAGCCGAAACCAGATCAGGCTCTCGGGATACGTCTCTTCCCGCAGGAAGAGGGAGACGCTCGAGATGTCCGTTCCCGACCCGTTTTTCTACTTCGGCGAGATGCTTCGGGCGACGCTCGAAAAAAAGGGAGTCAGGGTCGACGGGCGGGTGCGCCGCGCGAGAGTTCCCAAGTGGGCGGGGGCCGTGTTCACTCATTATTCCGAGCCTCTGGGCGTCGTCATCCGCGAGTACAACAAGGAGAGCGTGAACATAATCGGCGAGAGCCTGGTGAAGGTGCTGGGCGCGAGATTTATGAAGGAGCCCGGCTCGTGGAAAACCGGCACGTACGTGATCAGGGACTACCTGGCGGGCGTGGGAGTGTCGGGGGACGTTTCCGTCGTGGACGGTTCAGGACTTTCGAGAATGAACAGGGTATCTCCCGGGGACCTGGCCGAAGTGCTCCTCAGGGCGTACAAGAACCCCGAGATTTCAAAAGAGTTTCTCGAATCCCTGCCGGTCGCCGGAGTGGACGGAACTCTCGAGAAAAGATTCTACGAGCTCAAGGGGAGGGTTTACGCGAAGACGGGATATCTGGAAGGAGCCCGCTCCCTTTCGGGCTACGTCTTCGCCAGGGACGGCCGCACCTATGTTTTCTCCATAATATCGAACGGAATGGGGGCCAGGGTGAAAAAGCTCCAGAGCCTGCTTCTTCGGGAGCTTGTCAACTGACCGAGAGTTTGTGAAAGCTGTTCGAGAGTCTTGCGAATTCCCCCACGGAAAGCGACTCCGCCCTTCTTTCTCCGTCGATTCCCGAGTCCTCGAGGGCGCGGAGCACCGTCTGTTTTTCGAAAAAGTTGCAGAGCGAGTTCCTTATCATCTTTCTCCTAGACGAAAACGCCTGCCTGGCGACGGTTCTGAAGGTGCTTTCCCCGAGCACCTCGAACCTGGGTTCTTCCAGCGGGTCGAGGGTCACGACGGCCGATTCCACTTTCGGAACGGGGAAAAACGCCCCGCGGGGGACCCCGAAGGCCGGGCTTATGTCGAAGCGGTTCTGGAGAAGCACGGAGAGCGAACCGTAATCCCTGCTTCCGTGGGGGGAGCAGATTCTTCCGGCCACTTCTTTCTGGAGCATCAGGACCGCCCTAGAGAAAAGCTCTTTTCGGTCGAGGACCCGAAGCAGAACCTGAGTCGATATGTTGTAGGGAAGGTTGGATACGAGCTTTATTTTCCCCGTTCTGCGGAACCGGGCGAAGTCGGTCCGCAGGGCGTCTTCGAAGACAAGCTCGACGTTTTTCGATTCGGAGAATTTTCCGCGCAGGAATTTTTCGAGTCTCGCGTCTTTTTCAACGGCGACGACCGAGCCCGCCCTTTCTGCCAGCAGTTGCGTGAGAGAACCCTTTCCGGGTCCTATTTCCAGCACCCTGTCTTTTTTCGAGAGCCGGGCCGCATCGCATATCTTCTCCAGTATGTTCCAGTCGGCGAGAAAGTTCTGACCGAGTTTTTTTCTGTGGCGGAACTTCCTGTCCTCGCTGCTTTCGCTCATGACGGTTCTGGCGGGGCTACTCCTCTTTGAACCTGAATATCTTTTCCCGCTCCTTTATCATCCCGAGCTCTTCTCTCAGTATCTTCTCAAGGTATTTCTTGTCTTCCCTTATGGCTTTTATCTCCTTTTTGTACGCTTCGTTCTCCGCCCTGAGATCCTCTATTCTTTTTTCTATCTTCCTGTTTTCGCTTTTCAGGAAGTAGACCTTGGAAATTTCGTTCACAAACGCGAAGACCACCACTAGGGCGACCGCCAGATACGCCGCGAGCCTCAGGAGTCTTGCGTAAGCCATGGTCGTTTCAGACTGCCACGCCGAGGATGAAGGGATTGGTCGTCTTTTCCGTTCCCACCGTGGTGGCGGGACCGTGGCCGGGGTGGATTTCGTAGTGGTCGGGATACTTGAGAATCTCGGATTTTATCGACCCCACGAGTTCCCGCATGCTCGTCCCGCCGGTCAGGTCGACCCTGCCGACGCTTCCCGCGAAAACCGTGTCTCCGGCTATTATCGATTCTCCGAACGCGAAGCACACGTGCCCCCACGTGTGTCCTGGAACGAGCAGTATCTCTCCCCGCAGGTTCCCGACGCGAAGCTCCTCTCCCTCCTTTACGTAGCCGTCCACCCCGGGCGATTCGACGAAATCGAATCCCGGGAATCTCATCTTGGCTTCCGGCAGGACGTCGAGCACGGGCTGCTCCTTTTCGTGTATGTAGAAAGGCACGCCGAGCTCTTTTTTGAAGGTTTCTACCCCGGCTACGTGATCGAGGTGGGTGTGGGTGTTGACTATTTTTTTCACGTCGAGACCCGAGGCCTCGATTTCGCGGGAGATTTCACCTATCTGCTCTCCGGGATCCACGAGCATGGCTTCGCCCGTCTCTTCGTCTCCTACGATGTAGCAGTTTTCCATGAATATCCCGCCCGGGACGCATCTTATTATCAATTTCAACCCCCTTTAAGACCTTGTGTTCAGCTCGAAGATAGATTCAAAGGGCAAACATTCTTCAATGTTACTCGTTAAACAAGTGTTCCGTAATTGTTATATTTTTTTGTAGATGAAACTTCTGGGAATATAGTTTCCGAACGGTTCAAATAAGAATTTTCCATGTAACCTCACTCTATCTTATTCGGATAAATCAATTTTCCTGATATTGCCTGATTTCGATATGGAAGCTATGAAAGGTGCGGGATTTTTTTCGAGAAAACTGCAAATAGATTTTAAAGCTCCGCCCAAAATTTCGGCATTTTGATCTCCGGTCCAATTTCCTCTTGCTAAAGTAAACATTCTCACACCATATTTCTTAACCATTTTTTCTTCTGATTTTCTGTAGCGAATGTGACTGTCTTTAGTTAGTACTATCCATGATTTGTTGCCAGCGAATTTTAACCACTCCTCATCACGTGTGTTTTGATTGAAGAAATCATCCAAGTGCTTAACGTTAATTTCTATTTCCGTCAACTCGTTGTTCTTCTGAATCAAACGCTCTGGCACTTTGTATTTTCCAAGGCACCTATCTATAAGGAACGTAATTGAATCAAGCGGCTTCTTTCCATAACCTGCATCTGATTGCTTCTTCAATGTCTGCTTGATCGCATTCATAGTCTTTTGCCAATTCTCTTATAGATTCTCCAGCCTTGTAGCGTTCAGCTATATTTTCTATCGGAATGCTTCTTGCGGATAAGACCGGACGGCCAAAAGAAATCTGGGGGTCAATCATGATTAGTTTAGGCTCATCCGGTTCACCTGTCCGCGAAAACGGATACAGCTTTTCAGGGAGACCATCAGGGTCTCTTTCTATTCTTTGCAAATACTGTTCGATTATCTCTTTTAAAACCATCTGCCCGCTCCCTCTGGAAACATCATAAATGATGCCAGCTTCTCTTAGGAACAGAGATATTCCATCCGTTTCAAAATCTTTTACCGCCAAAGGATATGCGGAGGAAAATCTATCAGATATGAATCTCATCCCGTTTCTGACCTTGTTCATAGATATTCTATGCTTTCTGCGTATTGAAGCCAGAACATATGCCTCAACCAGATTGATGAAAGACAGGGCTAGGGGTTTGGTTTGAGCGGGAACGATCAAAGACTCAAAATTCCTTTGTCTTCCGATCCATGCGCGCAAGGTAGAAACTGGAAGCCTCAAGTACAAGGCCGCCTCCCTGACGCTGTAAGAGGGAAGATACCGAATGTCATCGTCATGATGGATTTTTCCGTTACCGTTCAAGAAAATCTTGCCTCCTTGATTTAGATTCCTGACTCAAAAGAACTCACAATTCTATTTTATCCGAAAATCTGTGAATCCGCCCGCGGCCCCGGTCCATTCCACCTCGACCGACTCAACCGTCGCCCGTGGTGGACCCTCGCCGCACCACTCGGCCAGCTTTTCCAGACTTTCCCCGGTTCCTTCCGCCTCTATTCTCACCCTTCCGTCGGCAAGGTTCTCGACCCGTCCCCTTACGCCCAGCGCCGTCGCCTTTTCGACGGTGGAGACCCTGAAGAAAACTCCCTGAACCTTTCCTTTCACGATAATGATTGCTTTTCGTTCCATCGCTTCTCCCGCCAGAGTACCGAAAGCCGCCTTAAGTGTCAATGAATACGGGATATTGCGGTCTTTTCAGAACCCGCACGGTCGTTTTCGTTTCTTTGACAGTCAAAAGGGCAAAATGTATTTTGTTAATCAAATGCCTGAATACAGGGTCTGTTTCAGATGTATAGACGAGGACTGCGCCGAGACCTACCCTCTTGACGAAGTCGTTTACAGGTGCAGGAAGTGCGGAAACCTCCTTGAGGTTCACCACGACATGGATGCCCTTCGCCGCAGGTCGGCCGAAGAGTGGAAGCAGCTTTTCGACGGCAGGTACAGGAAGCAGTCCTGGCCCTACGGAAGCGGCGTGTGGGGAAAGAGGGAATGGGTCTGTCCTTTCGTCGAAGACCAGAACATAGTTTCCATGTACGAGGGGGGCACCAACCTTTTCTGGGCCGAGAGGTTCGGAAAGCAGGTCGGCGTCGAGGACCTCTGGATAAAGATGTGCGGCAACAGCCACACGGGTTCCTTCAAGGACCTGGGCATGACCGTGCTCGTGTCGGCCGTGAGGCAGATGATAAGCGAGGACGTGGACATCCCCGCCGTCGCCTGCGCCTCCACCGGAGACACCTCCGCGGCGCTTGCCGCCTACTGCGCCGCCGCGGACATTCCCTCGATAGTCTTTCTTCCCAGGGACAAGGTGTCGGTCGCCCAGCTCATTCAGCCCATATCGAACGGGGCGCTCGTTCTGTCGCTTGACACGGATTTCGACGGCTGCATGGAGATGGTCCAGAGAATAACCAGCGAGCACAACATCTACCTCGCCAACTCCATAAACTCGCTTCGCATAGAAGGGCAGAAGACGGTGAGCATAGAGCTTTGCCAGCAATTCGGCTGGGAGGTTCCCGACTGGGTGATAATTCCCGGCGGAAACCTCGGAAACGTCTCCGCCCTGGGAAAGGGATTTCTGATGATGCACGATCTGGGGCTCATAGACAGGCTTCCGAGAATAGTGTGCGCGCAGGCCGAAAACGCGAACCCGCTTTACCTGAGCTACCTCAAGGGTTTCGAGGAATTTCTGCCCGTCAAGGCGAAAAAGACTCTCGCAAACGCCATACAGATAGGAAACCCCGTGAGCGTGAACAAGGCGATAGCTATTCTCCGAAGGTTCGACGGCATCGTGGAGCAGGCCTCGGAGGACGAGCTTTCCCACGCCTCGGCCATGGTGGACAGGACGGGGACGTTCAACTGTCCTCACACGGGAGTCGCGATAGCGGTGTTTCTGAAACTGCTAGAAAGAAAGGTTTTCTCCCCGGGCGACAGGATAGTCGTCGTGTCCACGGCCCACGGTCTCAAGTTCGTCGAGTTCAAGTCGGGCTACCACGCGGGTTCTCTCGAAGCAGTGTCGCCGAGGCTCGGAAACATTCCCGTCGAGCTTCCGAACGACTACGGGGCGGTAAGGGACGCGGTGCAAAGCAGGATTCTCGCCCGCTGACTCCGCGGCGGTTCACGCGAAGCCGCCGGAAGACGAAGCCGCTTTCCGCTTTTTGGCCGATCGGTATCTTGTCCACTCGAGAAAAATCAGCGCCCACACCGGAACGAACTCTATCCACACCACGAGGTTCGCGAACGTCTCTCCCGCGGGCAGGTAGTACTGAAGGTAGTAGAGCGGAAGAAGGACGGTGAGGGAGAGAAACGCACTGCTCGGAGCCACCGCGAGGAACGGAACGAGCCACGTGAAGTACCACGGAAACTGCGTGGGGCTCAGAAGAAATCCTCCCCCGACTATGAGCAGGGCTTTTCTGTGAAGACCCAGGGGACCGCTTCCGAAGGCCACGTACAACTTCCAGAGAAGGAGGACGGCCAGAACGGCTGTTCTCGAGTATTTCTGCGCGTGGCCCGGATGAACGTCGGCCAGATCGAGGGCGAACTCCCCGGTTTTGAGGACCGTGGAGAAAAACGGACTGTTGTTCTGCCAGCTTTTTCCGTAGGCCATGACGCCCGACGTCTGGTCCGGCTGCGAGAGGATCATCGGAAGGAGTATGGCCCCGAGCAGGGCTGTGAAAATGAGCGTCTGGGCGACCGAAAGCCACTTTTCCCGGAAGGGACGAAGGAACGTCCCGAATATGAGCGCCGGCCAGAGCTTGACTCCCGCCGCGAGGGAGAGGGCGACGACGCAGAGCTTTTTCCTGTTCCGAAGAAAAAGAAGAATCGCTCCCAGGGCGAAAGGAAAGGCCAGCACGTCCATGTGCGCCGAGTTGAATATCTCTTTCACCACTAGCGGGTTCCACCAGTATACGAGACAGTTCTGAAGGGGCATGCCGAGCGTGCGCAGGCTTGCGAGCAGAATTACAAGCGTCGCCGCGTCGAACGCGAGCAGCACGAGCCTCCACGCTGTCAGGCTTCTCGGGGATATCTTGTGAGAGACGGCGAAGAAAAATTCCGCCACCGGCGGATAGATCGTCTTTACGTTCGGGTGGTTTATCTTCTCGAAGTGACCCTCGTACTCGCGCTTTAGCTCCACAAGCCTTTCGTCCGCTTCCCCGAGGGACACCTGTTCGGGCGAGTGCGCGTAGGGATTCGCGCCGCTTGCGACGACCCCGCCGTCCCAGAAGTACCGGTAAAAGTCGTTTTCGAGCACCGGGACCGAGGACATGAAAAGGACCCTGAACGCCAGGCCGAAGAGGATTATCGCCGTAAGCGGGACCGCGCGGTTTTTCCGAAAGCCCCCGGCGGCCAGGAAGTAGACCGCCCCGGCGGCCACCAGAAGGGCCGTGAAAACGGGTATCAGGTCTTTTCGGAAGTCTTCGGCCGCGAGCCCCGGCGAGATTTCGGCTATCCCGGCCAGCAGGGCGAATATGACGATTCCGCACAGGCAGAGGAGCCGGCCCGGCTTATTGATTTTTTTCATCAATAGGTAGAATTACGCAGACGATGTTTCACTCGGCTCGGAATCCCGGAAGATGAACGAGATCAGGAAAAGATTAAAACTAATTCTAAAAGACAAATCAATCCTGATCGGAAACTTCAGACTCGCTTCCGGAAAGGAAAGTTCCTACTACGTGGACGCGAGGCGCACTACCCTGGATCCCGAAGGCGTGAATCTGATATCGAGAATATTTCTCGGCGAACTCGCCCGGCGCGACGACGTGACGGCCGTGGGAGGGCCGTCCACGGGGGCGGACCCCATAGTGGGCGCGCTCATTTCCAGAAGTTACGAAGAGGGATGCCCGCTTCGCGGATTCATAGTGAGAAAGGAGGAGAAAAAGCACGGCACAGCGAGCCTGATAGAAGGCGGGCTTGCGGAAGGAGACGGAGTGGCCGTGGTCGAGGACGTGACTACCACCGGAGGTTCGGTTCTCCGGGCCGTCGGTCTGGTGGAAGAGGCCGGAGCGCGGGTCGTCGCGGTGCTTTCGGTCGTCGACAGGGGGGAGGAGACGAAGAAAGTCTTTTCGGAGAGGGGCCTGGACTTCTTTTCCATCTTCAGGGTCCGCGAACTTCTTTAGGGAATATCATGGGAAATCCGCGCGACGCCCGCACGGAACGGGCCGTCCGCGCGCGTTTGTCCGCTGCCGCCGCTAGCTGTGCTTTCGGCGGAGGGAGAATTTATTGAGCGTTTTGCTGATCGTGACACTAGCCCTCTCGGCGGCTCTGGCTCTCAACATAGGGGCCAACAACTCCGCCGCGTCCATGGCGACTTCCTACGGCGCGGGGGTGAGGTCCAAGAGACAGGCCGTGTGGCTGATAGCGGTTTTCGCGGTTCTGGGGGCGGTCATCGCCGGAGCCCCGGTCGTGGAAACCGTGGGCAAGGGGATAGTGCCCGCCGAGACTCTGTCGTCCGACATAGGTTTCATACTGATAATCCTGCTTCTGGGAATAGGCTTTATCGCCTGGGCGAACGTGGCGAGAACCCCGATCGCGACCACCCACGCGATAGTGTGCGCGATAGTGGGAATCGGTCTCTACACCCAGACGCTGAACACCGATAACTTTTTCAGGGTGCTCAAGTGGTGGATCGTGGCGCCGGTGGTCGCCTGGGTCATAAATTTCGCCGTGGCCAAGTTTTTCTATTTCAGGATAGTCCACTATCTTGCCAGCAACTTCTCGGAAAAGAGGGTGAAAAGGATTCTTACCGTTCTCATCACCATCTCGGGAACTTTCATCGCGTTTTCGGGCGGCGCCAACAACTCCGCCAACGCCATCGGTCCGATAGTGAGCCTCGGTCTCATAAACTCCTACAACGGGGCCATACTGGCGGGGGTGGCCATGGGGGTGGGGGCTATTCTTCTCGGAGGCAGGGTTTTGGAAACCCTCGGGAAGAAGATAACCGAGATATGCATAATAAGGGCCATCACGGTCGAGTTCACCGCCGCCGCCATAATACTGCTGGCTTCCGTATACGGGGTTCCGGTTTCGATAGCCGAGATAGTCACGGCGGGGGTGGTGGGATTTTCGTGCGCGCAGCACGGGTTCGCCGAAACTTCCAAAAACAGTCATGTTATAAAAATAGGGTTTTTCTGGTTCGTGGTGCCCGTGGTCGTGGTGGGAGTGAGCTACTACGTGTCGCTCCTTTACGTCAGGTACGGGCTGTCTTCGTACCTGGGCTTTCTGGGCTGAGATGAAATTTTCCGACGAAGAGGTAAAAAGGCTAAACGACGAGTTCGAGGGAAGTTCCCCGCGCGAGGTGCTTGAGTGGGCGTCCCGAAACCTCGGCTCCGGGGTGGCGCTCGCCACGAGCTTCCAGCTGCAGGGCATGGCGCTTCTCGACATGCTCGTCCGGACCGACCCGCGGGCCAGGATCTTCACTCTCGACACCGGAAGGCTTCCTTCGCAGACCTACGAGCTCATGGACAGGGTTAGGGACAGGTACGGCGTGAACGTCGAGGTGCTTTTTCCGGACAAGGCCGAGGTGGAGGAGATGGTGGCGCGCCACGGCGTCAACCTCTTCTACAAAAGCGTCGAGAACAGGAGACTCTGCTGTCAGGTGAGGAAGACTAACCCGCTAAACGGGTTTCTTCGGACCCTCGACGCCTGGATTTCTTCCATAAGGGCGGATCAGACCGAGCAGCGCGCCGGAGCGCGGAAGTTCGAAATCGACTACCTGCACGGCAGGATGCTCAAGATAAACCCGATTCTCGACTGGACCATAGAGCGGGTGTGGGACTACGTCAGGGAAAACGACGTTCCCTACAACGAACTTCACGACATGGGGTACCCGAGCATAGGGTGCGCCCCGTGCACCAGGGCGGTGAAGGAAGGGGATGACCCGAGGGCCGGCAGGTGGTGGTGGGAGCGGGGCTCGGACAAGGAGTGCGGAATCCATTTCGTCCACGAGGACAATTCCTGAGTTTTAAACCTTTGCCCGGGTCTGAGAGGCGTCTCGGCATATCGGTTTCTCAAGTCCCCGACAGTTTTTCGGGGAGAGCGGTCCCCGGCGCATTGAGTGGTGAGGAGATCACCTATAATGACACACCTGGAGTACTACGTGGCTACCAAGAAGATCTTGAGGGTTTCAGGAAAAATATGGAAAGCATCAAGATTTGGGTATATGGATAGCGTTCCGGGCGTCATCGCCGCGCGGCGATTTTCTCGTCCGCAAAAGCTGTTTCGGGACTTTACCTCTTATCGATGCCGGTTCATGCGGAAGTTGCCGACCCGAGGTTTTTCTTCACCATCGGCATGACTTCTTCTCTCAGAAGCTTCATCGACTTTTTCCATTTCCCCGCCGGTTTCCATTCATGCCCCATGGCCAGAAGGACTCCGAATCCTCCGACGAATTCGTGCAGTTCTGTTATCTTCCGCGCGACCTCCTCGGGAGTTCCGACAAGCCACATGTTCTCGATCATGTAGTCCATTGTCACCTCGGCGTCGGAAAGCGACTTGTCGATCTTGAAAAGGTCCAGGTTTTTTCTTATCAGGGGGACTATTCTGAAGAAGTAGTCACGAAAATCCCTCGCCAGGGTACCCCCGATCACTTCCTTTCTCGCCTGCTCCGTGGTTTCCGCGACGTAGACGTCCCTTGCGATTCTCCACCTGCTCCTGTCCGCGGTACGTCCGGCTTCGACCGCTCCTTCCTCGAAACCCGCCCAGTGGGACTTGAGAACGTCGGGCGTCACGAAGTTTATGCTCATGGGTATCCATCCGCGCCCGCCCGCGGTCTTGAGGCTTTGCGAATCGGCGGAGATTCCCGCGACCGCTATCGGAGGATGGGGTTTCTGGTAGGGCTTCGAGTGCACTCCGAGACCCACTTTTCCGACGGGTTGCGGAACGCGGAATTCCCACCTGGAGTTTCGGCGCACGCCCGGCTTCGGGTCGTTCCACAGGTCCAGTATCATCTCGAGGGACTCGTTCATGAGCTTTCTCTGCTCCCCCGTTTTCGGGTTTATTCCGAACGCCTCGAAATCCCCGATGAAGCTTCCCGCTCCCACTCCCCAGTGGAACCTGCCTTCGAGCAGGTGGTCGAGAACGGCTATTCTGTGCGCGAGCATGAAGGGGTCGTGCTGGGAAAGGCATGAAACGCCGGTTCCCAGGATTATCCGTTCCGTGAGCGCCGCGGCCTTGGCTATGAAGAGGTCGGGAGCCGGAATGTTCTCCCACCCCGCGGTGAAATGCTCTCCTATCCACGCTTCCCGAAAGCCGATGCGGTCGAGGAAGACTATCTGCTCCATGTCTTCCTTTACCGTGCGGGAGAAATCGGAACCGGCCGGATGAAGGGGTATCATGAAGTATCCGAGTTCCATGTCGGGGAGATAGTATATTTCCTAAAGGGCGAATGGGGAAATGCCGCGGGCGGCGGACGCGTTTTCTCCGTAGCCGTAGCCGGTCCCCGCGGTCGGCGGGCGAGAGATTGAGTTGAACCCGCAAATCGTAGATACTTAAGTCCGCGGATTCTATCGGGAAACGGGAAACGCGAAGACGATGAGCGGCAAGCTTGACTTGAGCGAGAAGGGAAGGGCGAAGGACGGAACCGAGCTTTCTTCGGACGAGAGGCTTTTCGTCCAGTTTCTGGGTTTCGGAGGACTTCGTCCCAGGCTCGAGAAACGCCTGGTGTCGGATCTTCGTGAATCGTCCGTGACCGGAGTCGTCTATTCGGACCTCAACGATCACGCGGGAGTGGGACTCGTGACCATGAGCGGTAATCCCGATTTTTTCGTCACGGAGATTAGAGAGTTCCTGTCGACGTCTTCTTTCTCCGAACTCTGGCCGAAACCCGAATACACCATGTTCGGGAGAACCTATTCGTTCGGTTACGAAAGCGACCTTCGGGAGACGCTAGTTTCGGGTCCCATGGGCAGGATTCTCGACCCGGAGCTTCGCTGGGCGTTGTGGTATCCGCTCAGGAGGTCGAAGACCTTCGAGGATCTTTCCGAGGACAGAAAAAGGGCCGTGCTGGGCGAGCACGGAAAGGTGGGATTTCAGTTCGGAAAGGCCGGGTACGCCAAGGACATACGTCTCGCGAGCCACGGTCTTGACAAAAACGACAATGATTTCGTGATAGGTATTCTCGGCGGGGAACTCTACCCGCTCTCGGCGGTGGTTCAGAGAATGAGAAAGACGGAGCAGACGTCGAAGTACATCGAGAGCATGGGACCCTTTTTCGCCGGGAAGAAGGCGGAATCATGATATCCCCCGAGAAAGCCGCATGAAAGAACTTCTAAAATCCCTCTCCGCGTTCGCCAACCCGGGAATTTTCGCTCCCGCGCTCCTTGCCGCCGCGGTCTTCGCGGCGATTTACTTCCTCGCGGGGAAAAAGAAGCTTCCGCCCGAACCCGCGGCCGCCGAAGAGAAAAGCGGGGACGAAGCGCCTGCGGCGGACCCCGCCGAGGCCGCGCCTTCCGCGGTGGAGGCTGCGGTCGAAATTTCGCCGCCGCCGGCCGCCGCGGCTCCCGAAGACGTCTCCGTGTTCTCTCCTCCGCCTCCCGCCGTCGGAGAAAAAGCCCCCGAGGCGCCCGCTCCCGAAGCAGAACCCGCCGAACCGGCTCCGTCGCCGGAAGTTCCCGGGAGCGAAGGCGGAGTTCCTGAAGTTTCCGCGGGTGAGGGCGGGGCGCGTGAAGTTTCGAAGCGACGGGAGGCTTTGCCGGAAGCCGCCGAACCCGCGACAGAACCTGAAGACGTCGCGGAGAAAAGCTTTTTCGAGAGGCTCTCCTCGGGTCTTTCGAAGACCCGGAGGGGAATCTTCGGCAACTTGGAATCCGTCTTTTCCGGGGGGAAAATAGACGACGCGGCCTGGGACGATTTCGAGGAAATACTGATAATGTCCGACATGGGCGTCAGGACGACGGCCAAGCTTCGGGAAAGGGTCTCTTCGGCCGTTTCCCCGTCGGAGAGCGGCGACTTCGGGAAAATAACGGCTCTTCTCAGAAAGGAGATTCTCGACATCCTGCGCAAGGTCGAGCGTCCCCCGGCGGAGCTTTCGCAGAAACCGACGGTTTTCATGGTCGCGGGAGTGAACGGCGTGGGGAAAACCACTTCCATAGGAAAGATAGCGAACCGCTTCACCGGCGCCGGAAAACGCGTGATGGTGGCGGCCGCCGACACTTTCAGGGCAGCGGCGGTGGAGCAGCTGGGCGTCTGGGCCGAGAGGGTGGGAAGCGATTTTCTTCGCGGACAGACCGGAGCCGACCCCTCCGCCGTCGCCTACGACGCCGTGCGGGCGTCCGTTTCGAGAGGGATCGACCTGCTGATAATAGACACCGCGGGACGCGTCCACACCAAAACGGGACTCATGGACGAGCTCGGCAAGCTGAGAAGGGTGGTCGCCCGGGAGCTTGAAGGCGCGCCGCACGAGACTCTTCTGGTTCTCGACGCCACCACGGGACAGAACGCCGTCGAGCAGGCCAGAACTTTCGACGAAACCGTCGGGGTGAGCGGAATAGTGCTCACCAAGCTCGACGGAACGGCCAAGGGAGGAATAATAGTGGCCATAGCCGAGGAACTCGGCATTCCCGTGAAGTACGTCGGCGTGGGGGAAGGTCTCGGGGATCTTCGCGAATTCGACGCCGGGGAATTCACCGAGGCGCTTTTCGCGCCCGAAAAGCGGACCGTCCGCTAGTTCCATCCGATGTCCGAACGAAACGAAGACGCGAAATTCATGAAAAAGGCCCTGGCCCAGGCCCTGCGGGGGAGGGGGTGCACTTCCCCGAATCCCGTGGTCGGCGCCGTGATCGTTTCCGGGGGAGAGATCATAGGCCGCGGCTATCACAAAAAGGCGGGGCTTCCCCACGCGGAAATAGAGGCTTTCGCCGACGCGGAGAAAAAAAGACGCCCGACCCTAGGCGCGACCCTCTACGTGACTCTCGAACCCTGCTGCCATACGGACAAGCTCACTCCGCCCTGCACGGACGCGATAATATCCTCGGGCGTGTCGAGAGTGGTCGTCGGGACCGTGGACCCGAACCCCAGGGTGAGCGGGCGGGGAATAGAAAAGCTCCGCGCGGGCGGACTCGAGGTGGACGCGGGAATTCTGGAGGCGCGGTGCCGCGGGGCGAACGAGTTTTTCAACAAGCACGTGGTCTCGGGTCTTCCTTTCGTCATACTCAAGGCCGCGGCGACCCTCGACGGCAAGATCGCGACCGCGACCGGCGACTCGAAGTGGATAGGCAGTCCCGAGCAGAGAAAGATGGCCCATCGCCTGAGAAGGGACGTGGACGCCGTGGTGGTCGGGATAAACACGGTGCTCACGGACGACCCGAGGCTCACCGCGCGTACGGGCGGAGCAAACGTGCGCCAGCCCGTTCCCGTGGTCATGGACACGCGTCTTGTGATTCCCGCCCGCGCCAAGATCTTCCGCCACCACCCGCGTTCCGTGATAGCCACCGTGACCCGGGGAAAGCCTGCAAGGACGGCCAAGCTCGAAGCGCAGGGGGCCGAAATCGTGAGGACGAGGCCCGACTCGCGGGGCAAGGCGCGTCCCGCGGAACTTCTCCGCAGGCTCGGGGAGATGGGAATGTGCGGGGTGCTTGTCGAAGGAGGCGCCGAAGTGGGGGCGGCGTTTCTTCGGGAAGGACTTGTCGACAAGGCGGTCTTTTTCTATTCGCCCAGGATCATGGGAGGCGACGGAAAGAGCATGGTGGCGGGTCTCGGAACGAAGTCCGTCGACGAGTCCGTCAGTCTGAAAGACGTCAGGACCAGAAGGTTCGGCGACGAGATAATGGTGGAGGGCTATCTTTGAGAACGGGTCTTCTGGGCGGATCTTTCGACCCAGTGCACAGGGGTCACCTGCTCGCGGCCTCGCGGGTCGCGGAGAGGCTCTCTCTCGACAAGGTGGTGTTCATCCCCGCCCGCGTGTCTCCCCACAAGGATTCTCGGGACGCGGCCGACCCTTCGCACAGGCTCGGCATGCTCGAGCTCTCGACGCGGGACGACCCGCGCTTCGGGGTCTGCGACGTGGAGCTTCGCCGACCCGCCCCGTCCTATACGATCGACACCCTTCGCATACTCGGGGAAAAGCATCCGTCGGACGAACTTTATTTCATGGCGGGAATCGAGGTTTTCGCCGAAATAGACGCCTGGAAGGACTTCGGGGAGATTTTCCGCCTAGTGAATTTCGTCGTCATAAGACGCCCGGGCTACCGTTCGTCGGGCCGCGGGACCCCGGTTCCGCTTGCCCTTGAAAACGACTTTCGATATTCTTACGGAGAAGGCGGCATGGAAGTTCTTATCCACTCAAGCTCAAACAGGCTCATCTTTCTGGACGTGGACGGCGCGGAGATATCCTCGACGCAGGTGAGAAAGCGCGTTCGCGGCGGTCTTTCCCTCGAGTCCCTGGTTTCTCCCGAAGTCGAGGGCTACATAGCGCGAAACGGCCTGTACCTCCCGGAGGAAAAGCCATAGAGTCGAGAGAAAAAGCCCTGCTCGTGGCCCGCGCCGCCTGGGAAAAGAAGGCGGAGCGGCCCCTCGTTCTCGAGGTCAGGGAAAAAAGCGACGTGACGGACTACTTCGTCGTCTGCAGCGCGAACTCCGACAGGGGGGTGCGCACCATAGTGGAGAGCGTGGAGCGGGAGCTCAAAAAGCGCGCGATAAGCATACTGGGGACCGAAGGTCTTTCCGAGGGCAGGTGGGTGCTGCTTGACCTCGCCGACGTGGTTCTCCACGTGTTCTACGAGCCTCTTCGGGAGTTCTACGACATAGAGGGACTCTGGATCGACACCCCGAGGGTGGACCTGCCGTTTCTCGGGGAAGGCAGGTCCGAAGTCGTCTGAATCCCGGGGTTCCCGTCAGGGAGTCGCCACCATCTTTCTTCTTCTGACGAAAGTCGGAATGTCGAGGTCTTCCTCCGGGTTTTCGCCGTACGGCCGTTCGGAAATCATGTCGTCGGCCCTTTTCTCTATGCAGTTTTCTATCCCGGTCGCCACCACGGTTATCCTGACGAAATCCTTGGCCTTGTCGTCGAAGACGAGTCCGAAAACGATGTCTATGTCGCTGTTCGCTCTCTCCCTCACGTGTCTGCAGGCCTCGTTGAGCTCGTCGATTCCGAAGTCCTCCGAAGCCGTGACGTTCAGCAGTATGCCCTTCGCTCCCGCGATTGACACGTCCTCGAGAAGGGGACTGGTTATGGCCATCTGGGCGGCCTGGGTGGCGCGGTTGGGACCCTGGGCGAACCCCGTGCTCATCAGGGCCTTTCCGCCGTGATTCGCCATCACGCTTTTCACGTCGGCGAAGTCGACGTTTATGTACCCCGTCCCCGTCACGATGTCCGAGATGCCCTTGACGGCCTGGTAGAGAACCTCGTCGGCTTTCCTGAACGCGTTTAGGATGCTGATTTTGTGTATGGACGCGAGCTTGTCGTTGGGAATCACGATCAGGGTGTCCACGTACCTGTTGAGCTCCCCGATTCCGTAAGCCGCGTTTTCCATTCTCGACGCGCCCTCGAACTCGAACGGCTTGGTGACGATGGCGACGCTGAGGATGTTTTTCTCCTTGCACGCCTGCGCGATCACGGGGGACGCCCCCGTGCCGGTTCCGCCTCCCATTCCCGCCGTTATGAACACCATGTCCGCTCCCTCGAGAGCCTCGGCTATGGTGTCGTGGTCCTCCATGGCGGCCTCCCTCGCCACCTGCGGATTTCCCCCCGAACCGAGGCCCCTCGAGATGTCCTTTCCGATCTGGATCTTCGTGGAAGCCATCGATTTCTCAAGGTCCTGAGAATCGGTGTTCACCGAAACGAACTCGACTTCCCGAAGTCCTTTCTCTATCATGGTGTTGACGGCGTTTCCTCCTCCCCCTCCCGTTCCTATCACCTTGATCTTGGCTCCGTTGCCGGAGCCGTTCTGACTTTGCTCTACTTGAAATCTAGCCATGTTCCTAACCTCCTTTAGGGCTTTGGCCCTAGAAAAATTCGTTGAACCATTCTTTCATCTTGCTGAAAACGTTTTTCTGCCTTATCGGTTCTCTTCCCGTGCCGAGACCGTTTCGGGACATTCCGTACTTTGCCAGTCCCACCCCGGTCGAGTGGACGGGGTCGGAGACGACATCGGCGAGTCCCCCGACGTCCGAAGGCGTTCCGGCCCGCGCCGATGTTCCGAACACCCTGCGCGCCAGAGCCGCCGTCCGTCTCATCTTGCTCGCTCCTCCCGTGAGCACCACTCCCGCCGGAAGCGTGTCGGCGCCGAATCCCGCCTTTGAAAGCTCCCGCTTTATGAGAAGGAACATCTCCTCCATCCTGAGCTCTATTATCGTCGCCAGATCCTTTTTCAGGACGCGTTTCGATTCCCTCCCCGAGGAAGCTCCCTCCGCCTCTATCGTTTCCTCGTGTTCCACTTCCTCGGCTATGGCCGTTCCGTGCTCTTCCTTGAGCCTTCTCGCTTCCGGAAGCGGAACGGAAAGTCCGAACGCGATGTCCCTGTCGATGTGGTCTCCGCCGAGAACGAGACTCTCGGTGTATCTCACGCTTCCGCCCACGAACACCGCTACGTCGCAGGTGCCCCCTCCGCAGTCTATCATCGCGACCCCGATTTCCTTTTCGTCCTCGGTGAGAATGGCTTCGCTCGACGCGATCTGCTCGAGAACCATGTCGACCGAGCTCATCCCGCAGAGGTTCACGCACTTTACTATGTTCTGCGCCGCCGTCACGTGTCCGGTGACTATGTGGACGTTGGCCTCAAGCTTCACGCCGTGTATTCCCACCGGGTCCTTTATGCCGCTTTCCCTGTCCACTATGTATTCCTGGGGAATCACGTGGATGATCTCCCTTTCGGCCGGAATGACCAGGGCGTTTGCCGATTCTATCACCCTGTCTATATCCCTCGGGGTCACTTCCTTCTCCCTCAGGGTTACCATGCCTCGCCCGGTCATTCCCTTTATATGTCCCCCGGCTATGCCCACCACGACTTTCTCTATCCTGTGTCCGGACATGCGCTCGGCCTTCTCCACCGCTTTCTCTATGGAATCGACGGTTTTCTCTATGTTCACCACGACTCCCCTCTTGAGGCCGTGGGAAGGGTGGTTTCCGACGCCGACTATCTCGACCCGGTCGTCGCTGCCCGGCCTGGCCACCACGGCCGACACCTTGGTCGTTCCTATGTCGAGACCCGCCATGGCCTCGGGATGTCTTTTTCTTCCAGCCATCTTCCTACGAGTCGTAGCTTATCACTCCCACTTCTCCCGAGCTTATGTCTATGTATTCCTCGACGAGGCTTTTTTTGCGCGCGTGTATTATTATCCTCTCCACCTTGCGCCACTTGCCCGCCATGCCGTCCTTTCCGAAGTTTATGAACCGCCGGTCCACGGTGATGAGGCCGATTCCGCCGGATTCGGCGGCTATTTCGGAGACTTCCGACCACCCGAGAACCTCGCTCGATTTCGAGAGGCTGAGTATCTCGATCGCCTGGAGCAGTATTTCCGGGCCGATTTCTCCCCTGACGGAAATCACCGGAAAATCAAGACCCCGCGACCCGTCCGCGGGACCCAGATTCTTTCCCCCCGCGCTCACGTAGTACAGTTTTCGGTTCTCGGGCGCTACCACGCAGAAGGGTTCGCTTTCCAAAATTTCTATCCTCACCTTTCCGTGAAGAAACTTCTTCACCGAGGCGCCGTCTATCCACGGATTCTCCATGATCTTCTCCCGGGCCTCCGAGGCGGAAAACAGCATGGACGTGTGCCCGGCCCATATTCCCGAGCGCTTTATTATCTCCTCCGTAGTTATCTCTCCGTTGCCCGTTATCACTATCTCCTTCACGGTGAGGTGCTTCGACCTGTTCGCCCAGAGAAGCACCAGGGAGGGGAAAACGAGAAATACCGCCGCGAACATAGCCATGGTGCGCCTTCTCATCGTCCCTCGTCCTCCCTGCCCATTATTTCGACCTCGGCCTCGAGCGCGACGGAGCTTTTCTCGAGCGCGGTCTTTTTCGCCCGGTCTATGAGCTCGATTATGTCGTCGGCCCTGGCCCTGTTGAAGTTCACTATGAAGTTCGCGTGCAGTTCCGAGAACTTGGCCCCTCCGACGCGAAGCCCCTTGAATCCCAGGTTCTCGAGAAGCCTGCCGGCGCTCATTTCGGGGGGATTTTTGAACACCGAACCGGTGTTGGCCATCCTGACCGGCTGGGTCCTGTTTCTGTAGGCGAGGTACTCCCTCACGTTGCGTTCGCTTTTTTGCCTGTCGCCCCGCGAAAGCTTGAACACCGCCCTCGTGACGATCGCCCCGGGAGGAAGGTTGCTTCTCCTGTACTCGAAGTTTATCTCCTTTCTCTCGAGTCTCCTCTCCCGCCCCTCGCGCCACACGTAGACCTCCTTCACCGCGTCCTTTATCTCTCCGCCGTTGGCTCCCGCGTTCATGTAGACGCTCCCGCCGACCGTCCCCGGTATGCCCGCCGCGAACTCGAATCCCGTGAGTCCTCGTTTTATCGAGTTGTTCATTATGGAAGAGAGCATCGCTCCGCACTCCGCCTCGACCGTGTTTCCGTCGAAGCGCACGGCCTTGAGCCTCCTCGTGCTCACCACCACCCCGTCCATTCCCCGCTCGGTTATTATCGTGTTCGAGCCCGCCCCGAGCACGGTCACTTTCTCCCCTTCGGCGTGAAGCCGCGAGAGCAGGGCGAGAAAGCTCTTCATGGTGCGGGGATACGCGAGCCGCTCCGCTTCCCCCCCGACCTTTATGTAGAGGTACTTCCTCATGGGATAGTCGCTCAGCATCTCTATGTCGCCGCCTTGCGTTCCGAAGCTCATCGCATCCTCTCCGCCAGTTTCTCTCCGCACTTCCAGACGTCTCCCGCCCCGGATGTGAGCACCACGTCTCCCCCGCGGAGCCTGCCCGCAAGCTCGTCCACCAGCGCCTCGGGGTCGGCCGCGTAGCGGGCGCCGGCGTTTCCCGCCTTCCGTATGTCGCGCACGAGCTTCTCCGAGCTTACCGAGTTCTCGGGCTTTTCCCCCGCGGGGTATATGTCGAGGACGTGGAGGTTCTTTATCTTGCCGAGCACCCTCACGAAATCGTCGTAAAGAAGCCTGGTTCTAGAGAACCTGTGGGGCTGGAAGATCAGAACCGGCTCTTTCGAGAACGCCGCCTCCACCGCTCTCACCGTGACTTCGACCTCGCTCGGGTGATGTCCGTAGTCGTCTATTACGGTCACGCCCCCTTTTTCGCTTTTCACCTGAAGTCTTCTCTCCGTGCCCCGAAACTCCCCGAGCCCGGCCTTTATGTTCTCGAAACTGAGGCCGAACTCCATTCCCACGGCCACGGCCGCGAGGGAGTTGAGCGCGTTGTGCTCTCCCATGGCGCGGAGCGTCACTTCTCCTAGCAGGTAGTTCTCGCAGCGCACGTCGAAGGACGTCTCGAGTTTCGAGACCCTTATGTTTTCCGCCGCGATGTCCGCCGGGGAGTTTATCCCGTAGGTGAGCAGCTTCTTGCTGAAACCGGAGATTATCTTTTTCGTCCTCCCGCAGTCCGCGCACGCCACGGCGAGCCCGTAGAAGGGAATCTTGTCGAGGAATCTCTCAAACGCCCTCTCAAGCTCCTCCACGCTGCCGTAGTGGTCCAGATGCTCCTTGTCGACGTTCGTGAGCACCGTTATCACCGGAGAGAGCTTTTCGAACGACCCGTCGCTTTCGTCCGCCTCCACGACCATGAACCTGCCCGTTCCCAGGTGGGCGTTCGAATCTATGGTGCGAAGCTTTCCCCCGACCACTATGGTGGGGTCCAGGCCTCCGTGGGAGAGTACCGACGATATCATGGACGACGTCGTGGTCTTTCCGTGGCTTCCGGCCACGGCTATTCCGAACTTGAGCCTCATGAGCTCGGCTAGCATCTCCGCCCTGGGTATGAGGGGGATTTTTCTCGCGGCGGCGGAGATCATCTCGGGATTGTCCCGTCCCACGGCGGAGGAGTAGACGACCACCTCGCTTTTCCCTATGTTTTCCGAGTCGTGACCCGTGAAAACCGTGGCTCCCAGCTTTTCCAGACGCCGGGTCACGGGGGTTCTGGCGAGGTCCGAGCCGCTCACCCCGATTCCCATGTTGAGGAGCACCTCGGCTATGCCGCTCATTCCTATGCCGCCTATGCCGATGAAATGTATCCTTTTTATCTTTCCGTACATCAGTTCCGCCCCGCCAGCATTTCTATTTCGTCCACTATGCTTTTCGCCGCCCCGGGCCGCCCGAGCTTCCCGGCGCTTGCGGCCATTTCGGCCAGAGCCGCGGGCTCGAGAGTTCTTTTGAGAACCCCGGCGAGCCCCTCGGCGTCTAGTTCTTTTTCCTCGACCACGACGGCCGCTCCGTTTCTCTCGGCGAACCTCGCGTTGGCGAGCTGGTGGCCGTGCGTGGAGGAGGCCAGGGGAACCAGTATCGACGGTATGCCGAAGGCCGTGACCTCGGCTATGGCTCCCGCCCCGGCCCTGCAGATTATGACGTCGGTTTTCTCGTAGACGCCGGACATGTCATCGGTGAAGCCGAACACCTCGGCCTCCATTCCCAGTTCCCGGTAGGTACGCTCCACCCCGGGGCGGTCGGCTTCGCCGGTCTGGTGAATCACCCTGAGCTCGAGACCGGTTTTCGCCAGGGCCTCCGGCGCCACTTCGTTCAGCCTTCGGGCTCCCTGGCTTCCGCCCAGCACGAACACTCCGGGCGCCGGGCCCGCGGGCGGTCTTCTCTCCGCCGCCCTCGCGGCGAGGTCGCGCCTTATGGGATTTCCCGTGAGCACGGTCTTTCGCTTCGGAAAATGCTTTCTGCTCTCCTCGAAGGTTATCAGTATCTTCGCCGCGAATTTCGAGAGAATCCTGTTTGCGAGTCCCGGAACGGAGTTCTGTTCGCATACCGCGGTCGGCAGGCGGCTAAGAAATCCGCAGAGCACCGTGGGGAACGAGGCGTAGCCGCCGACTCCCACCACCGCGTCGGGTCCGAAATTTCTTATTATCCTTACGGAGCCCGCCATGCCTCCCAGTATCGAGACCGCGGCCTTTAGCTTGGCGAAGGCGCTTTTTCCCACGACGCCGCCCGAGCTTATGAACTCTATCCCGTAGCCCCTTTGCGGAACCACTTTCTTTTCCATGCCCTTTTTCGTTCCCACGAACAGAACCTCGTTTGTCTCGTCTCTTGCGAGTATCTCCTCCGCGATCGATATCGCCGGAAACACGTGTCCCCCGGTCCCTCCTCCCGCTATTATCACCCTCATCGTTTCTGCCCTCCGAACCTTGAAACGCTGAGTATGATTCCGAAAGCCGCGAACGTGGCCACGAGGGAGCTTCCCCCGTAGCTTATGAGAGGCAGCGTCAGCCCCGTCGTGGGGAAAAGTCCCACGGCGATTCCCATGTTGAGGGCCGCCTGGAGGGTTATGAGAGCGGTGAAGCCGAACACCATGTATCTTGAAAACCCGTCCTCGGCGCGAAACGAAATCCTCACGCATCTGGCGAGAATCACCAGGAAAAGCAGTATCAGCGCCGTCACTCCTATGAATCCGAATTCCTCTCCTATTATCGAGAATATGAAGTCCGTGTGCGCCTGGGGGAGGAAAAGCAGCTTCTGGGAGCTGTTGCCGAGGCCGCTTCCGTAAAGCCCTCCGAGCCCGAACGCCATGAAGGACTGCACGGACTGGTAGCCCGAGCCCAGCGGGTCCTGCCACGGGTCGAGAAACGAGGTTATCCTTTTCATCCTGTAGCCCGCCGAGGCGATCGCCACCCCGACGAGAAGCACCGCCACGGCCCCGACGCTCAGCAGGTACTTGATTCTCGCGTTTCCGACAAACAGCATGATGAACAGGGTCATGAGCAGCAGGGACGACGTTCCGAGATCCGGTTCGGCGAACACGAGCAGCACGTAGAGGCCGCCCGCGAGAAGCGGGGAGAAGAACCCGACCCAGAAGTCCTGCATCCTGTCTTCCTTCTTAATTATGAAATGGGCCATGTAGATGATCAGCATGTACTTGCAGTACTCCGACGGCTGAAACGCGAAGCCCCCCACGGATATCCACCTGCGTCCCCCGCCCACTTCCTTTCCTATCTCGGGAACGAGCACCGCGACCAGCAGGGCGAGCCCCAGCAGGTAGCCCGGGTAGACGAGCTTTCTTATGAAGGCGGGCCTTAAGTGCATGAACGTCGCCATGACCAGCATTCCCACGCACAGGTAGACGAGGTGAAACTTGAGAAAGCGGGTCGAGTCGCCGTAGTTCTCGAGCGAGAATATGGAGCTTGAGTTGTAGACCGCTATCACTCCCACTCCCGCCACGACCAGCACGAGGGCGAGAAGCACTATGTCGAAGTTCCTGTTCTTAAGGTCGAACATTCCTCACTATCTCCTTGAAGGTCTCTCCCCGCTCCTCGTAGGAGGAAAACGCGTCGAAACTCGAGCATCCGGGAGAGAAAAGAAGCTGGTCGCCCGGCTCGGACATCCCGAGGGCCGAGGCGACGGCCTCTTCGAGGCAGTCGGCGCACTCGGTCGGGGCGAGTCCGCCGAGAGCGGCCCGCATCTTCTCTTTCGTCTCGCCCGTGAGGACCATGGCCTTCACCTTCTTTCTCACGGCGCCTTTGAGAACCTCGTAGCCCGTTCCCTTGTCCTTTCCCCCCGCCACCAGCACTACGGGTCCCGCCAGGCTCTCTATGGCGCTCAGCGTCGCGAAGGGGCTCGTAGCCTTCGAATCGTTGTAGACCCTGACCCCCCTGACGGTGAGCACGTACTCCATTCTGTGGGGAAGGGGGCGAAACTCGCTCACGGTCCTCCGCACGGCGTCCTCGGGACAGCCCGCCACGGTCGCCACCGCCACGGCCGCCATCATGTTCTCCCTGTTGTGCCTCCCCTCCAGGTTCGAGTCCCGAAGGCTGAAGTGCGCCCGGCCGAACACTATCTCGTCTCCCTCGCAGCGCACGTCGGTCTGCTCCGCGCCGCTTGAAAAAGACACCTTTTTCGCCCGAAATCCCTTCGAGGCGTCCCCGGCCACGGGGTCCGCGGCGTTGAACACCGCCCAGTCCTCTTCGGTCTGATTTCTGAAAAGGCGAAGCTTTGCGCCTGTGTACTCCTCCATGTCTTCGTGGTGGTCGAGGTGGTTCGGCGACACGTTCAGTATCGCGGCCACCCGCGGCCTGAACCTCTCGGTGCCCTGCAGCTGGAAGCTGCTCAGCTCAAGCAGCAGGAAGTCGTATTCTTCGTCTCTTCCCGCGACCGAAACGAGCGGCGTCCCTATGTTGGCTCCGGTAAAGACCTTCACGCCTCCCCGCCCGAACATCTCCGAGATCATGGACGTGGTCGTCGTCTTTCCGTTCGTTCCCGTCACGCCTATTATCGGCCTGGACACGAAATGCCACGCGAGCTCTATTTCGCTCACGGTCTTCTTTCCTGCTTCCCTCGCTTTTGCCATCTCGGGAAGATTGAATCTCACGCCGGGGCTCAGCACTATCGTGTCCGCCCAGTCGAAAAGCTCGGGGGCGTGTCCTCCGCACCGTACCTCCACTCCCCTTCGGGCCAGATCCTCCGCGGCGGCGCCAAGCTCGCTCTCTTCCCTGGCGTCGGCCGCCTTTACCGAGGCGCCTTTCGAGAGGAGGAATTTCGACGTCTCGATTCCCGTCACTCCGAGACCGACTACCAGAAACCTGTCCTTTCCTACTTCCATCGCGTCACCTGATCTTCAGGCTCGAAAGAGCCACGAGCGCCAGCACTATTCCCACTATCCAGAAGCGCACCACGACCTTCGACTCCGCCCATCCCGCAAGCTCGAAGTGATGATGAAGGGGAGTCATTCTGAAAACCCTTTTTCCCGTGGAGCGAAACGATATCACCTGGATTATCACCGAGAGGGTTTCGGCGAAGAATATCCCTCCGGCTATCACCAGAAGTATTTCCTGTTTTATGGCGAGCGCGGTGAATCCTATCGCCGCGCCGAGCGAAAGCGACCCCACGTCCCCCATGAAGACCTGGGCGGGATGGGAGTTGTACCACAGAAATCCCAGGCACGCTCCTCCCACGGCGGAGAGAAAGACGGCGAGTTCTCCCGACCCCTGTATATGGGGTATCTGCAGGTAGCTTGAGAACTGGAGGTTTCCCGCAAGGTAGGCGAAGACTATGTAGGTCGCGGTCACTATGGCGATCGATCCTATGGCGAGGCCGTCGAGACCGTCCGTGAGGTTTACGGCGTTTGAGGACCCCGCGGCCACCAGCAGGGCGAAGGGCAGGTAGAGATACCCGAGGTCCACCACGGCGCTCTTTATGAAGGGAAAGACTATGGCCGTCGACGGATACCCCGCTATTTCCCCGGCTCGAAGCGACATGGAGAAGTTCCCTGTCTCGCCCGCAGAGAGAAGGAGCACGAACGCCGCTCCTATAAGTATCTGGAACAGGAACTTGACCCTGGCCCTCATTCCCTTTCCGCTTCTCGCCTTCATGAAATCGTCCCAGAAGCCGAGCGCGGCGAAGCTTATCGTGAACCCCAGGGCGAGCAGCACCTTGGTCACCGTCAGGTTGGCCCAGAGAAGGGAAGAGAGAGCCACCGCCGTGACGATGAATATTCCTCCCATGGTGGGGGTTCCTGCCTTGGCCGAGTGGGAGGAAGGGCCGTCGTCCCTTATGTTTTCCCGAAACTGGAGGTTCTTGAGAAACTCTATCAGCCTTTTTCCCAGAAAGACGCAGAGAACGAACGAGGTCACCCCGGCTCCGAAGGAGCGGAAGGTTATGTACTTGAAGACGTTCAGAAAAAGAAAATCGTCTTTTAGAAGATGCAGAAAGTAAAGCATGACCTATCGTTCGTAAAGCTCCTTTATTATTTCCTCCATTCGCATTCCCCGGGACCCCTTCAGAAGCACTAGATCGTCCGGGCTGCAGAATTCGGCCAGAATGTCCGCCGCTTCGGCGTGACTTCCGGCCGCCCGCCGCCGCGTCGCGCCGCCCGCGCCGGAGAGAAGCGCCTCGGAGAACTCTCCGAGGGCCACCACCATGTCGATGCCGAGCGCCGAGACGCGTTCCCCGATCTTTTCGTGCTCCCCTGCGCTTTTTTCGCCGAGTTCGAGCATGTCCCCGAGAACCGCCACCGTCCTGGCTCCCCGCGTTTTCTGCCCGGCGAGCTCCTCGAGCGCGGCGCGGACGGAGTCGGGATTGGCGTTGTAGGTGTCGTTTATGATTCTGAATCCGAAACGGGTGCGGATCACCTCGAGGCGCATGGCGGCGGGCGCGTACTTTTCGAGTCCCGCCAGTATCTCGTTCATGCCGCATCCGAGCGAGTGGGCTAGGGCCGCCGCCGAAAGCGCGTTCATGACGTTGTGAACGCCCATTCCCCGTATTCTGGTTCTGGCCGAGCGCTCTCCGATGCGCATGGTGAATTCCACCGATTCCAGTCCCTCGCGCCTTATGTCGTCCGCCCTTACGAAGGCGTCCGGATTCCGGATTCCGTAGGCTATCTTCCCGCAGTCCGCTCCCTCGGCTATCTTCACCACCCGCGGGTCGTCGGCGTTGACGCAGAAGGTGTTCTCCGGGCCGAAGTTCTCGACCAGCTCTCCCTTGGCCTTCGCCACGCCCTCGAGGGTTACCATCTTTTCCAGGTGCGCGTTCCCTATGTTGGTTATGGTTCCCACCTGCGGCGAGGCGCATTCGGCGAGGGTTCTTATTTCTCCGAAGGAGTTCATTCCCATCTCCACCACGCACGCGGCGTGGCTTTTTTCGAGCTTGAGCAGGGTGAGCGGAAGTCCTATCTGGTTGTTGAAGTTGCCCGAAGTCGCGAGCGTCTCGTTGGACACCGACAGTATGCTTCGGGTCATGTTCTTGGTGGTCGTCTTTCCGTTGGAACCCGTCACGGCCGCGACCTTGAGACCTGCGAAGGAATTTCTCCACCGCCTTGCCATGTCCAGAAGCGCTCTCTGGGTGGACGCGACCTTTATGAGCGCCCCGCAGCCGTACTTGGCCATCTCCCGGGGGTATTTCTCCACGACCGCTCCGGCGCAGCCTTTCGAAAGCACGTCGGGAACGTAGTCGTGGCCGTCGAAATTCTCCCCCTTCAGCGCCACGAAAAGCTGGTTTTTCCTTATCGTCCTGGAGTCCGTGGAGATTCCCGACGCCCCGAGGGGCATCCTGCCTCCCATAAGCCTGCCTCCGGTGGATTTCAGGAGAAAGTCCAGGCTGAATTTCATATCCGTTCTCCGCTCCTAGCCGCCAGATGTCTCGCCGCCGCTTCCCTGTCGTCGAAACGGATCTTCTCCGTTCCGATTATCTGGTAGTCCTCGTGTCCCTTTCCGGCTATCAGGATCATGTCTCCCGGCTTTGCCGTCCCGACCGCGAGGCCTATGGCCTCTTCCCTGTCGCTTACGACGTCCACCGCCGGGTCCCCGGCCCGCGTTCCCTTCATCATGTCGGCGATTATGCTTTCCGGGTCTTCTGTTCTCGGGTTGTCCGAAGTTATTATCAGCCTGTCGGAGTATTTCCGCCCAACCGCGGCCATGAGGGGTCTTTTCCCCGCGTCCCTGTCTCCCCCGCACCCCACGACGGTAACGAGGCTTCCCCCGCAGAGCGGTCTCAGGCACCCGAGCGCGTTCTCAAGCGCGTCGGGGGTGTGAGCGTAGTCGACAAAGACGTTAAGTCCGAGGGCGTTTTCCACCCTCTCGAGCCTTCCCGGCACGCGGGCGAGGCCGCTCAGCGCTCTCCCGACCGCCCCGGGGGGCGAGCCGAGAGAGAGCAGGGCTCCGGTTGCCGCCATCATGTTGCGCAGGTTGTGCTTCCCCATGAGGGACGAATCAAGTTCCACCTTTCCCCACGGGGTCGCCAGAGTCGCCCTTGTTCCCGAGGCGTCGAGAGAGAACTTCTCGGCGAACACCGTCGCGTCCTTTCTCTCGAGGGAAAACGATATTCTCGAGCCTTTTTCGGGAGCGGGAATCCTGTCGGCGAAAGGGTCGTCCGCGTTTACGACCGCGTACACCTCTTTTTTTTCGCTTCTCTCCAGTAGTTCGGCGAAAAGCCTCCGCTTGGCCCCGAAGTAGTCCTCCATCGTCAGGTGGTAGTCTAGGTGGTCCTGCGTGAGGTTGGTGAAGACCGCCGCGTCGAAATGGCACGCGTCGGTTCTCTTTAGGTCCAGGGCGTGCGATGAGACTTCGAGCGCCACGTGAGTCACCCCCGCGTCTCTCATTTCGCGAAGCGTCCGGGCCAGGTCCACGGCGCCGGGCGTGGTGAGCGAAGCGGGCTCGCTTCTGCCCGCGTACCTGTTCTCTATGGTTCCGAGAATCCCTGCGCGAAGTCCCTGCGCTTCCCACGCGGCCTCGATCATGTGGGTAACGGTGGTCTTTCCGTTCGTTCCGGTCACCCCGACAACCTTCATTTCTAGAGAGGGACGGCCGTGGAAGTTCGCCGCGGCGACGCAGGCCGCGGCCCTGGAGTCGCGCGTTTTCACGAAGACGGCTTCGGAGTCCCGGGCTTTGCGGGGAAACTCTTCGGCCAGCACGGCCGCCGCGCCGTTTCTTACCGCCGCGTCGGCGTACATGTGCCCGTCGGTCGTCTTTCCCCTGACCGCTATGAAGAGGAAGCCTTTTCCGGCTTCGTTCGAGTTGTCCGTTATTCCCAGAATTTCCGTGTCTCCCGGGTCACTCGACCCCGTTCGGGTCTCGACTTCCAAGTCTTTGAGAACGTCTCTCAGTTCCATATATCCTGCTTGAGGGTGAAAACGCAGTCCGCTCCTTTCTTTATCCTTTTTCCCGCCGGTGGATTCTGACTCGTCACGTAGCCGTTTCCGACGAACCTGACCGCCACTTCCTCCCGCTCGGCCCACCTCATGACTTCTCTCGCGCTTTTTTTCAGCATGTCGGGCATTACCTTCTCCTTCACGGGACCATCTGCGTCCTCTCCCGGCGGTATGCGCATGTAGAACAGGATCTTTTCGGTTATCGCCCTGAAAATCGGCGCGGCGGCCACGCCGCCCATGGGGTTCTTTCTGGGGTTCTCGAGGATCACCAGAAGCGCGAGCCTGGGGTCGTCGGCCGGAGCGAATCCCATGAACGAAGAGAGGTACCTGTCTTTGTAGTAGCCTCGGGTCTCGGGGTCGGGAATCTGGGCCGTACCGGTCTTTCCGGCGACCCTGTAGCCCTTTATCCGGGCTTTTTTCCCCGTTCCGTTCTCCACCACTTCCTCGAGCATCGCGGTTATCCTGGACGCGGTGTCGTAGGAGAGCACTCTTTTGAAGGCCTCGGGAGTCTTTTCCCTGAGCACCTTTCCGTCCGGCGAGACCACCTTCTTCACTATGTAGGGCTTCATCAGGTATCCGCCGTTGGCTATGCTCGAAAGCGCCGTCACCAGCTGAACGGACGTGACGGATATTCCCTGTCCGAACGACACCGTCGCAAGCTCGACCTCTCCCCACCTGCTGAGCTTCTGTATCTTTCCCCTGGCTTCTCCCGGAAGGTCGACCCCGTTTCTCTTTCCGAAACCGAAGCCGCGAAGCGACTCGTAGAACTTTTCCTTCCCGAGGGTCTTTCCCATCTTCCAGGCGCATATGTTGCTCGAGTACTTTATGGTGTCCGACACCGTCAGTATCCCGTGGCCGTGCACGTCCTTTATGGTCGTGGACTTGATTTTCTTCCTGCCGTTCTCGCAGTCGTACTCGGTGGTCTCGTCGGCCATTTTCTCCTCGAGAAGCGCCGCCGCCAGAAACACCTTGAGAGTGGAGCCGGGCTCGAAGGAGTACCACACGGGAAGGTTCTTTCTCGTTTTCTGGGAAAACTCCCCGAAGCGGTTCGGGTCGAAGGGAGGGTAGGAAGCCATGGCGAGTATCTCCCCCGTCTGCGGGTTCATGAGCAGCGCGGCTCCTCTTTCGGCGTCCATCTTTCTCGCGCCGTTTCTAATCTCCGTCTCCGTTATGTGCTGTATGTTGGAATCCACCGTGAGCACGATGTCGTTGCCCCTGGTGGAGCGCACCGTGTCGTTGAACGGAACGTCCGGGATGCTGTTTCCCTTGGCGTCCCTTCTGGTCTTCACCGTGGCGGACTTTCCCGCCAGCGTCTTTTCGAACCGGTACTCGAGTCCCTCGACTCCCCTGAGGTCGATGTCGGTGAACCCGAGGGCCTGGCCGAGGAGGCTTCCCTGGGGGTAGATTCTTTTCGGCTCCTCCACGAAACCGACTCCGTCGAGACCGAGGGCCTTTATCTTCCGCGCGGTGTCTCCGTCCTCGCCCCTCTTTATCCACGCGAAGGACCTTTTTGACGCGGCGAGCCTCAGAATCTTCTCTCGCGAGACGCCGAGCGGCTTTGACAGCGCTCGGGCTAGTCCGGCGGAATCTTTCACTTTTCCGGGATTCAGGTAGATGGACGTGGACGGGATGTTGGTGGCGAGAGGCTTTCCGTTGCGGTCGTATATGGTTCCCCGCACCGGAAGCAGCTTGTAGGTTCCGCTGTGCTGTCTTTTCGCTCCGGCGGAGACCCTGTCCCTTTTGAGCACCTGAAGCTCGAGGGACTTGTATCCCACGCCCAGAAAGAGCACCGCGATGAACGTCGCGCACAGGCTAATCTTCCACTTTCCCCTCCACTTCGTTTCCGTACCGCCGCGGCTTTGCGGGGAACTGCCTTTTTCGTAAGCGTTCATTCATCCTTTCCCGCAAGTATTACCTCTTCGACGAAAACCACGTCTTCGTAAGTGGCGAACCGAAAGCCCATTTTCCTGCCCGCGGTCTCGAGAACCTCGGGGGACCTGATGCTGAACAGTTCGGAGTTCAGGGTCTGGTTCTCCCTTACAAGCTCCTTTACCGTCGCCCTGTTCTTTGAAATTTCGTAGCCGGTTCTGGTGTGCTCTACCTTGACGCGGAGAAAGCCCAGCGACACCAGGAACAGAAGACCCAGAAGCGCCGCCGCGCGCAGCGACAGTCCTTTTCTGCCGGTTCCCGTATTTTTTTTCATCATTACGCTACACCCCCTCGGCTACTCTCATTTTCGAACTTCTCGCCCTGGGATTTTCCCCGAGTTCCTCCTTGCCGGGCGTCACCACCGAACCCGTCACGACCCTGACCCGCCGGATCTCTCCGCACGCGCATACCGGAAAGTCCGGCGGACACGCGCACGGAGAGTCGAGTCTTCTGAAAGCGTTTTTGACTATCCTGTCTTCGAGCGAGTGGAAGGAGATTATCGCAAGCCTCGCTCCCGGGCTCAGCACCTCCACGGCCTCTTCGATGAACGTGACCAGGTTGTCGAGCTCGTTGTTGACCGAAATGCGAAGAGCCTGAAACACTTTCGTGGCCGGGTGCGTCTTTTTCGGATGAAACTTCTTCGGTATCGAGCTTGAGATAAGCGAAGCGAGTTCGCGGGAAGTCTGTATGGGTTTTTTGCTCCTGCTCTTTATTATAGTGTTCGCTATCCTGCCGGCGAATCTCTCCTCTCCGTAGCTTCTGAATATGTGCTCAAGCTCCCCGCTCTCCATTTCGTTTACGAGGTCGTAGGCGGAGAACTGAAGCGACCCGTCCATTCTCATGTCGAGAGGCTCGTTTTTCCTGAAGCTGAATCCCTTGCCGCTGTGCTCGAGCTGGAAGGACGAGATTCCGAGGTCCGCCACGATTCCGTCCACGCACTCAAGCCCCGCCGACCGCACCGCGTTTCTCACGTGTATGAAGTTTCTGTTCACAAGCTCGACCTTCCCGCCGTAGTCCGAAAGCCTGCGCCCGGCCACCGCCAGGGCGTTTTCGTCCACGTCCATTCCTATCAGCCTGGATACGGAGGGGGATTCCCGAAGCAGTCGTTCCGAGTGTCCGCCCAGCCCCACAGTCGCGTCGACCACGGAGGCGCCCTCCGGCAGGTCGAGGTACTCGGTCACCTCTTTCGCCATGACCGGGCTGTGGAGTCGCTCCTCGAGCTTTTTCTGGTATTCCGCCGCTTTCATCTCTTTACAGTCCGTACTGGGCGAGGATCTCCTTGCTCCTGCCGAAGGTCTCGAAATCTCTCTGCCCGTTTTCGCTCTCCCACGTCTCCTTGGACCATAGCTCTATCTTGGTCATCATGCCCACCAGCACCACCTCGTTCTCAAGACCCGCGTGCTCGCGAAGCTTCGGCGGGACCAGCACTCTTCCCTGGTTGTCGACCGGGCAGTCCTGAGCGTTGCCCACGAAGTAGCGGATCCAGGCGGTCACCTCGCTTTCGGTCATGGACACCTTGGAGAGTTTCGTCTCGAGTCTGCTCCATTCCTTGAGCGGGTAGGCGAGCAGGAAGCGGTCGAAGTTCGTGACGATGAACGTTTCGTCCGAATACTTGGTCCTGCAGACCTCTCTGAACCTGGAAGGAATGCTTACCCTTCCGGTCTTGGTCATGGTGTGTTCGTATCTGCCTCTGAACATTGTCGGCCACCCTTTGCCATTACATGCCAAAATCTGTTGCTGTCATGCCAGTTCATAAATTACTAAAAAACTTGAGAGAAGTCAAGTAACTTTTTGAAATGCTTAATTTTTTCCGGCGGGCGCGAGAAAAAGCGAAAGCTAGACATTACTTTAACAATCAAGTGAAATCGCCCGACCTTGACCCCGAAGACACCAGCTGTTGGGTTTCCGGCTCCACTTGTTCGCTTATTTTGTATATACTCTCACTGCGGGCGGTTGGGGATTTTTCCCCCGAAATCCCCGGGAGCCGAAGAATACGTCCATGTCGATTTTTTTCATAAAACTCGCCGACAGGAGTTCGAACGTTCATCTTCAGTCCGTGCTCGGAACCTACGGGCATCTGATGTGGGTGAGGTCGGAAGTGCCCGGGGAGATGATCGTGAAGATAGTCTCCACCCCGGAGCTCGCCGGCGAGGCCGAGGAAGTGCTCCGGGCGCTTCGCGGCGAAATAGAGTTCGAGTTCGTCGACGCTCCCGCCGGCGGGGAAGGAGCGCAGCGGTGAGATTGTGATGGAAGAAGGCGCAACTCACGCGAAAAGGTGGGGGCTGGTAAGCTTCCTCACCGTCCTCAGCAGGATAGCCGGATATCTTCGCGACGTGGTCGTGGCGTCGTTTTTCGGCGCGGGATTCCAGACGGACGCCTTCTACGTGGCCTTCCGCATCCCCAACCTGCTTCGCAGGCTTTTCGCCGAGGGCTCTCTTTCCGTGGTGTTCATACCCGTGTTTTCGGGCTACCTGGAGTCGGGAGACAGGGCGGAGGCGAGAAGAGCGCTTCGCAGCGTGTTCACACTTCTTCTCGCCGTTCTGGTCGCGGTCACCGCGCTCGGGGTGATCTTCGCTCCCTGGGTGGTGAAGCTTTTCGCCGCGGGCTTCGACTCGAGGACCTTCGACCTCGCCGTCTACCTAAACAGGCTCGTGTTTCCCTACGTGCTTCTCATATCGCTCACGGCGCTCGCCATGGGAGTTCTGAATTCCGTCAGGCATTTTTTCGCCCCGGCGTTCTCTCCCGTCCTTTTCAACCTGTGCATGATAGCGAGCGCGGTCTTTCTCTACAGGGAGTTCGAGGTGCCGATAGTTTCCCTCTGCGTAGGGGTTCTGCTGGGAGGAGCGGCCCAGCTAGTTCTCAACCTGTTTTTCCTCCGCCGGGAAAAGTTCATGTTCGGATTCTCCGGGGCGCTGGATCACCCCGCGGTGAAAAGGATAGGGCTTTTGATGTTCCCACAGCTTTTCGGAATAGCGGTCTACAACCTCAACATTCTGGTAAACACCCAGTACGCGTCGTTCATGTCGGAGGGGACGGTTTCCTATCTATACTTCGCCGAGAGGCTAACGGAGTTTCCCCTGGGGGTGGTCGCCGTTTCTCTGGCGACCGTGATGCTTCCCACGCTTTCCGCTCTTTCCGCGAGGGAGGACTACGGGGGTTTCGCCGCCGAGTACTCGAGGACGCTTCGGAGGATGCTGTTTGTGGTCGTGCCCGCGATGGCGGGGCTCGTGGCCCTTCGGATTCCGATATGCAACTTTCTCTACCAGCACGGCGAGTTCGGCTACGCGGCGGTCCTAAACACCGCCGACGCCCTTCTGGGCTACGGCGTGGGGCTTTTCGCCGTGGCGGGCATACGGATCACGGTGCCGGCCTTTTTCGCCCTGCAGGACACGAGGACCCCCGTGGTCGTCGCGTTTTTCGCCTTCGTGCTGAACGCCGCTCTGGGCTACCTTCTGGGATTCGTTCTCTCGCTCGACCACTTCGGCCTCGCGCTCGCAAGCTCGATTTCCTCGGCGCTCAACTTCTTCGCACTTCTGTACCTTCTCGACGGACGGCTGGGGCGGTTTCTCTCGCGGGACGTTCTCTGGTTTTTTCTCAAGATTCTCGCGGTCTCCGTCCTGATGGGTTTTCTGGTGGTCGGCGTGGCGGGGTTTTCTCCCTGGAACGAGACGGGACTTTCCCTTTCGAAAGGACTCTGGATGGCGGCCGCTGTCGTCTCGGGCGCCGTCTTTTACTTCGCGGTCTGCCGGGCGCTGGGGGTCGGGGAGGCGCGCATGTTTTTCCCCGGCGGGAGGAGATGAGCCGTCTTGTCCACGGAACGGCCTTTCGGTATTCTGGATGAAAGCCGCGGATGAAAACGGCCGGGAGCCCGGATGAAGGAGAAAAAGCCCATCAGCCCCGAAGAACTGGCGTCGCTTCGCGAAAGGTACGAGTACACTTCGAAAATGTTTCCCGACTCCGACTCGCTTCTTCTGCTGGCGGAGGTTCTGCTCGCTCTCGGCGAGGTCAAATCCGCCAGACGGGCGGTTTCCGACCACACCGCCAAAAGGGGCGACGGCGCGGGAGCGAGACTCGTTCTCGCCAAGGCTCATCTTATGTGCTGGAAGGCCGCTTCGGCCAGGGAGGAGCTTGAAAAGGCCCTCGAGCTCGAGCCGGGGCACAGGGAAGCCTCTCTCCTTATTATAAGGATATACAAAAGCGCGGGGATGTTTGACCGGGCGCACGAGGTCGCCGCCTCCCTTCACTCCGCTTTCGGGGAAGCGGCCATCGCGGCCGAGGAGATCTCCGAGCTCGGGCGGCTCCGCGCGGCGGCGGAGGCGGAGGGGAAACCGAAAGGCGGGCTTTTCGAAACCGACGCCATGCTCAACCTCTACGTGTCCCAGGGACTCTACGAGGACGCCATCGAGATGCTGGACGTTCTTTTCGCCCGCGACCCGGAAAACGAGACCTACCGCCGAAGGCGGGAAGAATTAGACGCGCTCATGTCCGCCGGGCGCGGGGCCTGACGCTTGGTTTTTCGGGCCGTTTAATTATCATTACCGCCACGAGTGCCCGTCCATGAAGATAATCGTCATAAACGGTCCCAACCTCAACATGCTCGGCAAAAGGGAGCCCGAGATCTACGGAAGCCTCACGCTTGAGGATATTGAATCCTTCTTGGCTTCCAGGGCCGAGGTTGCGGACGGCGACGTGAATCTTTCCTTTTTCCAGTCGAATTCCGAAGGAGACATAGTCACCGCCATACAGGACGCGCGGGGAAAATTCGACGGACTGATCATAAATCCCGCCGCCTACACTCATACGAGCGTCGCCATAAGGGACGCGATCCTATCGGCCGGACTGCCCGTGGTCGAGGTTCACCTCTCGAACATATACCGCAGGGAGGACTTCAGGCGGAAATCCTTCGTCTCGGGAGTGTCGATCGGGGTCGTTTCGGGTTTCGGAGCCGAGAGCTACTACCTCGGGTTTCTCGGGCTGGTCGAACATCTGCGGGAGAAACAGAAGAGTCTCTGATTTCTGTTCCCGCGGGTTTCCAAGAAAATAAGGGAGGGCCGGGTTGCTGCCGCTTCAATCAGGTCTCGTTTATCCTGTGCCGATAGGGCCAGAAAGGACTCAAAGCGTCCCTTCATCCTTCTTCGCCTGTCCCGCCATCTGTGATGCTGCGCACAAGAGGCAGTGCCCAGTCTGGAAGATAGCGGTTGTTTTTCAACAGGTCGAGTTTCACGTCGTCCGGGAGGCGATGCTTCAGAATCGAAACGACACGTGCCTTCGTCGCAACATGGGGACCGAGCCACCGCAGAGCCTGAACCACGGAGGCCGACGGCCTTCCTGTCCACCACATGACTCTCGGTCCGGCATGCTGGAACCGGACGGCTCGTCCGTCGATATTGACCGTTTTTGAACAACCATCCGTTACGTAGCAAGCCTTGGCGGGCACTGCGGTTGTTAGGCCAAGCAGATTTGCGGCTTCCAGACCATCGGGCATTATCCGCATGCCGTCCCGCCTTGCGACTGCCGCTATGGCCGAGTCAAGATCAACGGGCCTGACCCCATTGAGGATATTGCTGGCTCTGGGAATGTCGTACAGACCGCGACCGATCCTGCGCAGCCTGCCGGATTTAACCAGGCGAGAGAGAGACTGATCGACGGCCGCGCGGCTTCCGAGGTCAAGAAAGTCCTTGGGAGTGCATACCCACCTGTCGTTACCGTGCGATGATACCCTCTTTATGATTTTGTCGCTCGTGCTGCTCATCTGCATGCCTTGTTGTACCGATGAATGTCAGAAAATTAATATATTTTTCTTACTGAGCCAACGGAGTTCTTAAAAAACTTGGTTGCGAAACCGTTCTCGCGAAGTGAATGTCTTTTCCGACCGTATGGCGGAAAACATCCAGGGATTATGAAACGTGCTGAAGTTGAGGTATAAGTCACGAGCCGCTTACGGAGCGGTTTATAAGCGGTGAATTTACAAATCTATGGACGGAACCGGAGACGGTTTGTCCGTGAACTGGAAATTTGCGAAAATCCCTCCGGAGGCTTAAAGGAGAGTTCCCACCGCCCGCTCGATCCTGTCCATCCCTTCCTCTATGTTTTCCATGGAGGTAGCGTAGGATATCCTGAGGTGGTTTTCCTTTCCGAACGCTATGCCCGGCACCACGGCGACCTTGGCCTCTTCGAGCAGAAATTCCGTGAACGCGATCGACCCGTCTATTTCCCCGCGCCCCCATTTCTTCCCCGCAAGCCTGCTTATGCTCGGAAAAACGTAGAAGGCGCCCATGGGGTCGAAGCAGCTCATTCCGGGAATTTCGTTCAGCCTCTTGACTATGAAGTTTTTCCTTTTCTCGAATTCCGCGCACCTTTTCTCGAGAAGATGCTGGGGGCCGCAAAGCGCCTCCACCGCCGCCATCTGGGATATTGAGGAGGGATTCGAAGTCGACTGGCCCTGAAGCTTAGACATGGCGCTTATGACGTCCTTGTCCCCGGCGGCGTATCCTATGCGCCACCCGGTCATCGAGTAGGATTTGGAAACCCCGTTTACGAGTATCGTCGAGCGCTTCGCCTTCTCCGAAAGAGAGCACACCGAGACGTGCTCGGCGTCCCCGTAGATTATCTTCTCGTATATCTCGTCGGAGATTATTACGAGACCCGCGCCGAGAGCCGTCTCCACTATCTTTTCAAGCTCCTCCCGCGGGTAGGTCGTTCCCGTCGGGTTGGACGGATAGTTCAGGATGAGGGCGCGCGTACGTTCGTTTATCGCCCGTTCAAGGTCCCCGGGGGTTATCTTGAACATATCCCGCTCCTCCGTTTCCATTATCACGGGAGTGGCTCCGGTGAGGGCGACCTGGTCGGGATAGGAGACCCAGTAGGGGGCGGGAATCAGGACTTCGTCCCCGGGCTCGAAAAGCGCCTGGGTCACGTTGTATATGGAGTGCTTGGCCCCGCAGGAAACCAGTATCTGGTCCCTCGAGTACTCGAGGGAATGATCCTTTCCGAGGGATTCTATGATGGCGTCCTTTAGCTCGTCGATTCCGCCCACGGCCGTGTACTTGGTAAAGCCGCTTTCGATCGCCCCGACGCCCCTTTTCTTGACGTTCTCCGGGGTGTCGAAATCGGGCTCTCCCGCCCCGAAGCCTATGATGTCGACCCCGCTGGCGCGAAGCGCCTTGGCCTTGGCCGTTATGGAAAGGGTCGCCGAGGGCTTCAGGTTCCTTACCCTGCTTGAAAGTTTCATTTTCCGGTCACCTCCGTTTTCATGACCGCGGAAGAAGCCTCTCCGCGAGCTTTTTCTCCACGGCCGGGGGCACCAGGTCCCGCGCCGAGCCCCCGAGGGAGACGATCTCCTTTATCAGGGACGAGCTTACGTGGGAGAACCTGCTGTCGGTCACCATGAACAGCGTTTCCACCTCGTCGTTCATGAGCCTGTTGGCCGTCGCCATCTGCAGTTCGTACTCGAAGTCCGAATGGGTTCTCATTCCGCGAAGCATCGTGGTTATGTTTCTTTTTCTCATGTGGTCGACCAGGAGTCCCTCGAAGCTTTCGACCTCGACGTTTTCGTAGCCCTCCAGCACCTCGGCGATCACCGAAACTCTCTCGTCTATGGAAAGGGTGGTCTTTTTCGACTCGTTTCGCCCCACGGCCACGACTATCGCGTCGAAAACGCCGGCGGCCCGCGAGATTATGTCGAGGTGGCCGTTGGTGAACGGGTCGAAAGACCCGGGATAGATTACCGTCTTTGCGCTCAAGCCCGTCTCCTGAGAAAGCTCACCGAAGTGCCCCCGTATCTCCTGGTCCTCGTTTCGAACCCGTCCGTTTCGGGAGCGTCGCGGGAGCGGTGTTCGACGACGATCGTTCCCTCGTCTTCCAGGACGTCCCTGATTTCCCGCACGAGATCTCCGGGCCGCGTCCCGTCGTAGAACCGGTACGGAGGGTCGGCGAAGACGAGGCCGAACCTCGCGCCCTCCGCCCTTAAAATACTCAATGCCTTTCTGAAATCAAAATCGAGCACCCTGGAGCGCTCCGCGTATCCGCAGAAGCGAAGATTCTCCCGTATCGCCCGACCCGCCGCGGGATCCCTGTCGACAAACGCGCAGAATTCCGCCCCGCGGGAGAGGGCCTCGATTCCGAGGCTCCCCGAGCCCGAGAAAAGGTCAAGAACCGCCGCCGCGGGACTCGCGGGCCCGAGCGCGTCGAAAATCGATTTTCTCACCCGACCCGCCGTGGGCCTCACGTCCGCTCCCGCGGGAACCCTGAGCCTTTTTCCCTTGGATTCTCCCGTAAGCACGCGCATCGGCCGTTTCCCGCTCCCGGCTTCTGCGCCGCGGCACGCCGCGCTGGAAACCGGGGTTCCGTTCGGGTAATATATTCCCCCAGCCGACCCGTTTCGCAAACGTTCCTTTCCACCGGAGGGCTTTTCAACCATGGACGTTTCCCCGAGAGTGCAGACCGTCAACATCGAAGACGAGATGAAGGAGTCCTATCTCAGCTACTCGATGAGCGTGATAGTCGGAAGGGCCCTTCCCGACGCGCGCGACGGGCTGAAACCCGTTCACAGAAGGATTCTCTACGGCATGCACGAGGCGTCCAACGCGTGGAACCGTCCCTACAAGAAGTCCGCCAGGGTGGTGGGAGACGTAATGGGAAAGTACCATCCCCACGGCGACTCCGCCATCTACGACTCCCTGGTCAGGATGGCGCAGGATTTCTCCATGAGAATTCCGCTCGTCGACGGACAGGGCAACTTCGGCTCGATCGACGGAGACAGCCCTGCGGCCATGAGGTACACGGAGGTCAGGCTCGCCAGGATCTCCTCGGAGATGCTCGAGGACCTCGACAAGGAGACGGTGGAGTTTTTTCCGAACTACGACGGGGGAGAGCTTGAGCCGAGCGTGCTTCCGACCAAGGTGCCGAACCTGCTTCTAAACGGCTCTTCCGGAATCGCCGTCGGCATGTCGACCAACATACCGCCCCACAACCTGGGCGAACTGCTGGACGCCGCGGTCGCCCAGATACGAAAACCCGACATCGCCGTGGACGAGCTTATGGAACTTCTGCCGGGACCCGACTTTCCCACAGGGGGGTTCGTCAGCGGAAGGCGGGACATCCGCTCCGCCTACGCCACCGGAAGGGGAATAGTGAGGATCAGGGCCAGGGTCCGGATAGAGAAGCAGAAAAAGGGGGGGAAGGACGTGATCATCGTCACGGAGCTTCCCTACCAGGTGAACAAGGCGCGCCTCGCGGAGAAGATCGCCGAGCTTGTGAAGGAAGACAAGATAACTGGAATAACCGACATAAGGGACGAGTCCGACAGGGAGGGCATAAGGCTCGTGATCGACGTCAAGGCGGGCGAGCACGCGCAGGTGGTGCTCAACCAGCTCTACAAGCACACGCAGATGTACACGTCGTTCGGGATCATAATGCTCGCGCTTGTGAGAAACCAGCCCAGGGTGCTCACCCTCAAGGAGCTTCTCGCAAGCTTCATAGACCACAGAAAGGAAGTCATCACGAAAAGAACCCAGTACGAGCTTCGAAAGGCCGAGGAGAGGCTCCACATTCTCGAAGGGTTCAAGATAGCCCTCGACAACCTAGACGAAGTCGTCGAACTCATAAAGGCGTCGGAGAGTCCCGCCGCCGCGAGGGAAGGTCTCGTGCGGACGTTTTCTCTTTCCGAAAGACAGGCGCAGGCCATCCTGGAGATGCGCCTCCAGAGACTGACGGCTCTCGAGAGGGACAAGATACTCGAGGAGAGGCGGGAGCTTCTGGAAACCGTCAGGAGACTTCGGGAGATACTCTCGAGCGAAAAGCTCATACTCGACCTAGCCGTCGAGGAACTGGTCGAGCTAAAGGAGCGCTTCGGCGACCGCAGAAGAACCGAGATAGTCGAGGACGTCGAGGAGATATCGATAGAGGACCTGATAACCGACGAGGACATGGTGGTCACCACCACCTACGGGGGCTACATAAAGAGCGTGCCGCTCAGCGTCTACAGGAACCAGAGAAGGGGAGGACAGGGAAGAACGGGAATGGGCACGAAGGAGACCGATTTCGTAAACGACCTGTTCATAGCGTCCCGTCACAACTACATCCTGTTTTTCTCGAGTCTCGGGAAATGCTACTGGCTCAAGGTATACCAGATTCCCGAGGCCGGCCCCGCCGCCAGGGGAAGGGCCATGGTCAATCTTCTCAATCTGGAGAAGGGAGAGAAGGTGGCGGCGGTGCTTCCGGTGCAGAAGTTCGAGGAAGGGCTTTCGGTCGTCATGGCCACGAGAAACGGCGTGATAAAGAAAACGGAACTGAAGGCCTATTCCAACCCGCGCGTCGGGGGAATAATCGCGCTCAGAATACGCGAAGGGGACGAGCTCGTCGGCGCTTCGCTCGCCTCGCGGGAGGACGAGGTTCTTCTCACCTCGAGAAACGGCCAGGCGATAAGGTTCCGCGGCGACGACGTCAGAGACATGGGCAGAGCGTCCATAGGCGTTAAGGGCATAAAACTTCGGGGCGACGATTACGTGGTGAGCCTCGAGGTCATAAGGAACCCCGAAGCGCAGATACTCACCGTGACGGAGATGGGCTACGGAAAGCGGACGGTGGTTTCGGAGTACAGGCTTACGAAGAGGGGAGGAGTGGGGGTCAAGACCGTGAGCGTGACGGAGAAGAACGGAAAGGTCGTCGGGGCGTTCCAGGTGACCGACGACACGGAGATAATGCTCATAAGCAACGTCGGCGGAAAGGTTATAAGGACGAGCGTTTCCGAGATCCGGAGCACCGGTCGCGCTTCCCAGGGCGTCAAGGTCATAAACCTCGAGCGGGACGAGCTTGTGGCCGCCGTGGCCAGGGTCGCCGAGAAGGACTGATGCCGAGAGAGATCGAAAACGTCTTTTCCGATTTTCCCGACTACAACTGCTTCGCGTGCGGCCCGAGAAACGAGCACGGCCTCCGCCTCCGGTTTTTCGCCGACGACGAGACGGGGGAGGTCTTCACCACCTTCGCCCCGAGGGAGCATTTTTCCGGCTGGCCCGGAATAGTTCACGGGGGAGTTCAGTGCGCTCTGGTGGACGAGGTGTCTTTCTGGGCAATGTTCGACCGGACTCGGAAAATCGCTCTTACGGCCAAGATAGAAATCACTTACTCGAAGAAGGTGCCGAGCGGCGGGACACTGGACGTGAGAGCCAGGGTCAGAAGCGTCGAGGGACGGCGCGTCGTCGTGGACTCGGTTATAAACGGCGACGGGGGCGAATGTCTTACGAAAGCCGCGGTGACCTATTTCATTCCCAGGAAGGACACCCTGGTCGGCGTACTCGGCCGGGAACGCCTGGGGGAGAAATTCCTGATGTACGCGGAGGAATGAGATGATAACGCTTTACGATCACCCGCTTTCCGGAAACGCCTACAAGGCTAGGCTTCTGCTCCATCAGCTCTCGGTCGAGTACCGAAGCGTGACGGTGGACATATTCGCGGGAGAACACAAAGAGGAGAAGTTCGCGCGCCTGAATCCGAACCGCAAGATTCCGGTTCTCGCGGACGGGGATTTCGTCATGTGGGAGTCGAACGCCATTTTGTTCTACCTGGCGAAAAAGTTCTCTCCCAATCCCTACCTGCCCGACGGTCCCGAGGACTTCGGCCTAGTTTCCCAGTGGGTTTTCTTCGGAAAGACGACCATAGATCCCAACCTCGCCCTGGCCAGGTATTTCGTGAAGTTCCTGCCGCCCGACCAGGTGCCTCCCGGCGCCGTGGATAAACTCCGCGCTCAGGGGAACGAGGCGCTCGGAATTCTCGATGCCCATCTCTCGCGGACGGAATTTCTCTGCCGGGACTATTCCATAGCCGACATCGCGTGCTATCCCTACGTCATGCTCTGCGGGGAAGGGGGTTTTTCGCTCGACTCCTATCCCTCGGTCACAAGATGGTGCGCCGCGGTAGAGTCCACGGAGAACTTTCTGCCGTTTTCGCCCTAGCGTCATGGAAAAGCAGGTCGAGCTTTTTCTCAGGCTTCTGGAGGGGACCGAAAACACAGTCGCCTTCACCGGCGCGGGCGTAAGCACGGAATCCGGAATACCCGACTACCGCTCTCCCGGAACGGGTCTCTGGGAGAAGATGGACCAGTCGGTCGTTTCCCTCTCGGGATTCACGAAGAATCCCGAAAACTACTATTCGTACGCCATGGAAACCTGGCCCGCGCGGGCCGCGGCGCGGCCGAACGCCGCCCACCTGGCGCTCGCCCGTCTCGAAAAAGACGGCCGTCTCGGAGGCGTCGTCACCCAGAACGTCGACGGCCTTCACTCGGAGGCGGGTTCGCTGAACGTCTGCGAGCTTCACGGCTGCGCGAGGCGCGTCGCGTGTCTCGGTTGCCGGGCCGTCTACACCATGGAAGAGACGATGGAGAGGGTGCGGCAGGGCGAGAACCCCCCTCTTTGCGCGGGGTGCGGAGGGATACTCAAGCCCGACGCCGTCTTTTTCGGAGAAGCGCTTCCGCGGGAGCCGTGGGAGAGGGCGGTCGATCTTGTCGGGAGCTGCGGCCTTCTTCTGGTTCTCGGCTCCTCGCTTCTCGTCGCTCCCGCGAGCGGACTTCCGCGCCTCGCTCTTTCGAGCGGAGCCGCTCTTGTGATAGTGAACCTCATGGACACCCCCTTTGACGACGAGGCGGACATGGTGGTTCGGGGGAAAATAGGGGAGTTTTTCGAAAAGACGGGACTCTAGGCTTGCTGGAGCGGGAAACGGGATTCGAACCCGCGACCTTCTCCTTGGCAAGGAGACGCTCTAGCCAACTGAGCTATTCCCGCAAGCCTAAACGACGGAAAAAACCTATCAAGACGCGCCGCCGTTGTCAAATAGAGAGGCGTTTTTGGGTAGAATAACAGGCGCCATGGGCGTTGCCGAAAGAAAAGACCTGATAAGCGGCGTGCGGCTGGCCGTCGTGAAGATAGGAAGCAGCATACTCACCGACGGCGACGGCCGTCTCTGCGAACCGGTTTTCAGGGAGATCGCGGGGCAGGTTCACGGCCTCAGCCGGAGGGGGGTCGGGACCATAATGGTATCCTCGGGGGCCATAGCCTCGGGGATGAAAAAGCTCGGTCTTTCCGAAAAACCCAGGGAGCTTGACGTGAGACAGGCTATTTCCGCCTTCGGCCAGACGGAGCTTATCAGGTATTACGAGGACGCGTTTTCGGAGTTCGGGATGAGCGTGGCCCAGGTTCTTCTCACCCGCGACGGGTTTTCCGACAGAAAGAGGTTCCTGAACGCCAGGAAGACCATAAGGCGGCTTCTCGAAATGGAGATAATTCCCGTCATAAACGAAAACGACACGGTTTCGTTCGAGGAGATAATGTTCGGCGACAACGACAGTCTGGCGGCGCTTGTGACCTCGCTTGTCGGGGCGGACATGCTGGTGCTTCTAAGCGACGTCGAGGGATTTTTCGACAAGGACCCGGCGAAAAACCCGGACGCGGAGCTGCTTTCCACGATCGGCGAAATAGATTCGAGAATAGAGTCCTTCGCCGGAGACACTTTCGGCAGAACCACTTCGGGGGGGATGAGAACGAAGATATGGGCCGCGAAATCGGCCGCCGCTTTCGGGGTGCCCACGATAATCGCCAACGGAAAGAACGGAGACTCCCTCGAAAGGATCTTCGACGGCGGGGAATACGGAACTCTCGTGCTTCCCGAAAAGGAGAGGATCAGGGGCAGAAAGCACTGGATCGCCTACACGCTTACGCCCAGGGGACGTCTCCTGCTCGACGAAGGAGCGTCGGACGCGGTGGCCAGAAAAGGGCGGAGCCTGCTTCCTTCCGGCATAAGGGAAGTGGAGGGGGAGTTCGGGATAGGAGAGCCCGTGAGCTGCTTTTCTCCCTCCTCGGTCGAGATATGCAGGGGGCTCAGTTCCTACGGTTCTTCCGAAGTTAGAAAAATTCTCGGAAAAAAATCGTCGCAGATAGAGGAGATACTGGGGTACAAGTACAGCGACGAGGTCATTCACAGAAACGAGATGGTGATACTTTCAAAAGACGCATGAGAGTTTCCGGTTTTTCCAAAGCGTTTCTCTGGTTCTCGCTGCTGGTTTTCGTGTCGGCGGGTTCGCTTGTCTTTCTGTTCTTTCTCGACGGGTTCTGCGCGAAGGAGAAGGCGGTCGAGATACCGAGAGGCTTCGGCCTTTTCGAAATCGCGCGGAAGCTCGAGAGCGAAGGGGTCGTCAGGAAAGCGGAAATTTTTTCCCTTCTGGTGTTTCTCGGAGGAGACCAGGGAAAGCTCGAGTCCGGGGAGTACAGTTTTCCCCCCGGCGCGACTCCCGACTCCGTCCGCCGAAAGCTCACGGGGGGAGAGAGGACGCTGAGAAAGGTTACCTTTCCCGAGGGCGTCACGCTTTCGCGGATGGCGGAGATTCTGGAAGCTTCCGGGATAGCTTCCCCGGGGGATTTTCTGGAACTTGCCAGAGACCGCGGGTACGCGGCACAAAAACTGGGAATCGACGTTCCTAGCCTGGAGGGATTTCTGTTTCCCGACACGTATTTTTTCGAGAAAGACGCCCCGGCGGAAAAGGTTGTCGAAACGATGCTAGCCAGGTTCCGCAAGGCTTATTCCACCCTTCACACCGTGGGTACGGGTCTTGGGATGAAGGAGGTCGTCACGATCGCCTCGATGATAGAGAAAGAAACCTCCATTTCCAGGGAAAGACCGTTCATCTCGGCGGTGATACGCAACAGGCTCCGCAGGGGGATGAGGCTCGAGTTCGACCCGACGGTAATTTACGCCTTGGGCGACAGATTCACCGGAGATATTACCAGAAAGGACCTTGATTTTCCTTCGCCCTACAACACGTACGTGTTCGCGGGGCTTCCTCCGGGTCCCATAGCCGCCCCCGGGATCGATTCCATGAGAGCGGCGCTTGATCCCGCCGACGTGGACTATCTTTACTTCGTTTCCATGGGAGACGGTTCCCATTTTTTCTCGCGCAGGTACAGGGACCATGTAAACGCCGTTAACAGGATGATCAGAAAGAAATAGATTCTTGCGTGTGTCTCTCTCCGATTTTAGACGACGGAAGCTTTCAGGTCTGGAGAACGGAGATAAACGGACCGGAAGTTGATATTCCAGCTCGTCTGGATAAGGTCTCCGACTGCTTCAAAACTAACTGCGCATCTCATCGTCATTTGAGATTGCATCTTCCAGTTCTTGACAAGCGTCAATTGACGCATTACAATTGATGTCCATGTTTTGAATGGTCGCTCGGAAGGCGGAAAATTAATGATAAAGAGCTTTCGGCACAAGGGACTTAAACGTTTTTATGAGCGAGACGACCGGAGTCTCATTAGACCTGACATGCAAAAAGATGTGAAGGCAATATTGACCATGCTTCAGGTAGCGAGCTCTCTCGAGGTTTTACGTGTTCCGCAGTACAAACTGCACAAGCTCAAGGGAGGTCGGAAGGATTATTGGTCGGTAACAGTGAAAAGAAACTGGCGCATAATCTTTCGCTTTGAAGACGGAAACGCCTATGATATTGAAATGATTGACTATCATTAAGGTTGCAACCATTGGAGGTTTCTATGTGTATGAAGAATCCGTCGCATCCCGGCGAAGTAGTGCGCGTGACTTGTCTGAAACCGCTTGACCTGAGCGTCACCGAAGGTGCCAGGATCTTGGGCGTCAGCAGACAGGCCCTTTCGAACTTGGTGAACGGCAAGTCCAGAATGTCTGTAGACATGGCGATTCGTTTGGCAAAGGCGTTCGGTTCCACCACGGAGGCTTGGATACTGATGCAGGCCTATTACGACGTGGCGCAGTCTCGGGAACATGAAGACGAGATCGAAATTGACCGCTATCAGCCGCAATCTGCATGAGAAAGTTTTTCGCCGCTTGTAAAGTGATTGAGATGAAATTCTCTTGTGTTCTTCGAACCGACTATCCAGCTAATACCGGTAGAAGTTTGCAAAGGCTTTTCTTGTTCCCATAACCGGAACTTGGTTACGTCTGCAGTCTGATACGATGCCGCACGGTCTCGGGAGAAAAAGAGAAGTCGAGATAAAGTGCCATGATCCGTAACCGGTGTGAGAAAATTATCCATGGCATCCCCGACGAAACTTTTGCAACTTACAAGATACGCTCTTCGTGAAAAACGAAACTATGACCTTGGGTTCTCAAATGCTCTTGCGAAGCCGTCCATCGGAGACCTCGCAAGCCTTTCTTTTTCAGCTTCAAGAAATGCCCTGTCTTTTCTCTCTATTCTTATCACTTCATCTCTTCCCCTGGAAGCCATGAACTGGGTTCCGGAGGTCTCCCTCGAAATCTGGTCGAGTATCTGAGGATAGTTTTTCGCCCCGATGAATATGGAGTGTATGCACACGCCTATGCTTTTCGCGCGCTGTCTTTCCTCCGCGACATCCGGGTCGCCCGTGGTGGGAATTCCGTCTGTGATGAACAGTATGTGCTTGTTTCGAAGGCCCCTTCCCCGAAATTCCTTGAGAGCTTCTCTCAGGGCCTCTTCGTAGTTTGTGTTCCCCGAGCAGTCGGTTCTCTCCGCGAGCTTTTCCATCCACCTGTAGTCCCTGGTGAAAAACCGGGAATTCTTCTGGTGCTTTATGTACTTGTGGTTGAATTCAAGGTAGCCGATTCTCATCCTTTTTCTTCTGGCAAGTTCTATCACTCCCTTTACGACGGAAGAAGACCACTCGCTGTAGATTCCCATCATCGAGGTGCTTATATCCCTGAGTATTGCGATCTCTCCTCCCAGTATTTCCTTTTCACGCATGTGAGCGCGCGGAAGTCTTGGAGAGGTGTTCTGCGACCAGATGAACGCCTCGACCGGGTCTATGTCCTCAAGCTCGTCGAAGGAACTCATGCGCTTCCATTTCCTGGGCGAGCCGCCCGGGTGAGCCGCTTTTTTCGCCATGCTCTTCTGGAAGTTGCCTTCGAGAACCTTCATGATGCGTTTTATGTTCTCGGCGGTCTCGTTGTTCCCCCGTCCCGGAATCACCGTTTCGTCGTCTTCGCCGGCCTTGTCGGACTTGCTGCTCATGTACGCCCGCGCGGACTTGTCTTCCCTTTCGGTGTTTCCGCTGTCCTGAGGGTTTCCGGTAGGGTCGTTCGGCACGTCCTGGCCTTCGGGAGGGGCCATCTCGCTCTGGTCGTTGAGGTTCTGCTTCAGGTCGCGAAGCGCGTCGAAAAAAGTCTTTCTGGCTTCGTCGAGGGGGTTTTCCGTTTCCTTGTCGGACCGCTCATCGGGAATTTCCCCCTTGGGTTCCTGGGAAAAATCCTGGTCGAATTCCGACTGGGGCTCCTGGTCCAGGTTCGGATTCAGCTTGTCATCCGGCTTTTTTTTTTATCCGCGGAGATTTTTCTCAGTATCTCGTCCATCTGTTCGTAAACCTCGGGAGGAACGCGAAACGCCGTCATGTACTTCAGCACTTCGAGGTCTGCTCTGGCGCACACGTCGCGTTCGTTCAGCAGGGCGTGGGACCTGATGAGCTTGAGGGCCTTCACGAAAAACGTCCTGTCGGAGATAAGCGAGTTGGTTTCGTTGAGACCGAACTCTTCGACCATTACGGTCGCGAAATCCGCAAGGCCGTCCTGCACTTCGGAGGGAATCCCGATCTTCTCCAGATGCTTGTAGCTTTTGTCGAAAAGCTTTTTGCTTACCCGCTTCGGAATCTTTTCCTCAAACGGCTTTTCCGAGTAAAGCTCTATTACCTTTCTGGCCTCGTCCCATTTTCTTCCGTAGGAGATGCCAAGCGCCTTCACCTGCAGGACGAACCGGTCGAGGTTGGCGGGGTCGAGGGGTTCGTTGTAGTACTCGTCGGCCGTGGGGTTGCTGGTCGCTATGGCGGTCAGAAGGGGAATGGGCTCGTTGAAGAACTTTCTTTCGTTCAGTATCCGAAGCAGGATATTCAGCGACTCGCCGGGAGCGCGCGATATGTCGTCGAGAAGGCAGATTTCGGAAGTCAGTATGCCGCCCTTGACGATGTCCTGCCTTATTCTTTCTCCCGCGTCGGTCTGCTCCTTCACTATCGTGAGGTCTCCGACAAGCTCAGAGAGCCTCGTGTCCCTGTGCAGCTGGTAGAAAAAGAAATTCAGCTGGGCGGCCTTGGAGACGATCTCCGAGAGCATGGTCTTCGCCGTTCCCGGAGGACCTTCTATGTAGATGTGTTCTCTTGAGATTATTCCTAGAAGAAGAGCGGTTTTGACTTCGTCGTGTCCTACTACATGCTTGTCCATTTCTTCCCGAAGGGAAGCGAAGGGATTTTTGGGGTTCATTCTCCACTCCTGAAAAAAGCAGTGTCTGCTATTATGACACAGGCGGATGTTTTTTTCAATCTGTCCCCGGTTGTCAATCGTTCATGACGGGTGGTTCGGTTGCGGGATTTTGTTTTGCCTTGCAGCTTCTCGTCGCGAAATTGAATACGAACCTCCTGTCGTGAATAATTTCCCGGTCAGGATAGAGATTCAAAGTGAGGAGGTCCCCGTCAGATGAAGATAAGCGATGTGGTTCAGAAATCCGATACCGGAGCGGGAAGAGCGTTTGATTACGCAATACTTTTCCTTGTGGTGTTTTCCATTGTTCTGCTTTTTGTCGAGAGCGCACCCGGTTTGTCGTCTGCAAATACGGAAATGCTTGGCAGCTTGCAAAAGAGCATAATGGTTTTGTTCACAATCGAATATGTCCTGCGCTTTGTCACGGCGGAGCGGAAAACGGACTACGTTTTCAGTTTCTACGGCGTCGTTGATCTTCTTTGCATACTTCCGTTCTGCGTTTCTCCGTGGATAGGTACAGCACACCCCGAGGATTTCGCCGTCATACGTATTTTTCGTTTCCTGCGGATTTTCCGCATTATGAAAGTCGGCCGATACAACAAGGCGCTTGACAGGTTCGGGAAAGCTGTCTCCAGCATGAAGCAGGAACTGCTCGTTTTTCTGATGGTGGTACTGATGCTTGTATGCGTTTCGGGAATGGGCGTCTATTATTTCGAGTATGATCCGCACAAACCCGATGGAGATTTTCAAACAGTGCTTGACGGTTTATGGTGGGCGGTCGCCACATTGACGACCGTGGGCTACGGAGATGTTTATCCCCAAACAATCGGGGGCAAGCTCTTTAGCTCCGTTGCCGTGCTCTGCGGACTGGGAATAGTGGCCGTGCCGTCGGGAATCATCGCCGCGGCGTTGACAAAAGTTCTTCGGGACGAAGACCAGCAATAAACCTGTGAGAAATTCCATGTGGAAAAATTGTGAGCTGGTTTGAAGCGGAGAAAAACGCTGATGGCAGGCACGTATTGTCTTTTCCGCAGTTTTTTTCAGTTGCAAGATTCATTGTTGTATGCCAATGTCATACTGAATAATACGAAAGCGTGGGGGTTGCGATGCCGGACTTGACGATGGTCTCATTCCGAACGGACAAAGAAATGGAGAGAAGGCTCAGGGAACTTGCCAAAGCGACCGACCGGCCAAAATCGTGGCACATCAAAGAGGCCCTGCGGGAATATCTTGAACTGCATGCTTGGCAAATCGGGGAAATCAACAAGGGTCTCGAAGATGTCAAGACAGGACGGCTGATTGACCATGACGATGTTGCCAACCGGCTCAAATCATGGGGCGTGAGCGACGAAGGCAAAATCCCCGAATAAAAGTCCTGCGGACAAGGCGTACGCTGACGCATCTTGAACGCGTACGCCTTTATGCCGCCGAACAAAATTCCGTAGCGGCCGCCGGAGTTGGAAACACTCTTTTGAAAGCGGCAAGCCGTTTGGCCGACTTTCCGTCGACCGGAAGGCCGGGTCGCGTTTCCAGCACTCGCGAGCTTGGGGTTTCCGGTTTGCCCTTTATCCTGCCTTATGCGGTTGCAGAAAACCGCGTACTGATTATGCACATGTCCCGCAGATGGCCGGACTGCTTCTGATTGAAAAAACCGGGTTTAAGGGTGGAGGAGATCTGTCGGGCTTCAAACTTTACAGTCCGATGGAACGCGAGGCAGGATGCAACGCCTCCGCTGAAAAACCGCCCGGAAAGTTTGGACTGGCCCCGCAGATGGCGTCAGAAGTAGACGACCGCGCTCAGCGAAAAGTCCGTCTCGTTCTGCTCGTTTGAGGCCGGGACCCTGAGGTTTCCTTCGTTAAGAACATCTAGCCGTTTCAGTTTTTCATACCTGGTGTGGCGTATTTCGCCGCGTATTCCCACCCTGTCTCCGAGCATTTTTTCCACTCCGGCTCCCGCGGTCCATCCCCACAGGGAATTGTTCTGCGAATAGCTTCCTGATCCGAATTCATCATCCTCGCACGGTCTCGTGGGCATGTCTAGGCATCCGTAGAAATCGACCTTGAGCCTCGCTTTCATACGCCGCACTCCTCCCAGGGCGTAGATGCTTGAGCCGGAACCCAGAAACTCCGAGAGTCCGCCGAACTTGAGAGTCGCTCCGTAGCTGTATTTTCTCTTGAGATTCCACGCGTCGGGCCAGCTTTCTCCGTCCTGGTTTCGCCCCGGGGAATCTCCCTTTCCCGGAAGAACTCCGCTCGCGGAACGGGCGTGGAGCTGTCCGTCGACCTCCGCGCTCACGTAGAAGTTGCCGCCGCCGAGGTTTAGCCTGTAGCCGCCGAACAGTCCGCCGCCGAACGCTATCTTGCTTGACGAATCGCTGTCATTGTAAGTCATTCCCTGGTGCAGATGACCCGTGTTCGGGGCGTTTACGGTGGATTTTCTGTGCTTCACCCTTAGGTAGTCGACATCGGACGTAACCCCGATGTAGAAACGGCCGTCCTGGGCCAGGGCGTCGCTCGTCGCGAACCCGAAAGCTGCGGCCGCGAAAAGAAAGAGTCGCAGGACCGTGTTCAGGTTTCGGGATATGGATCTGATCGTTTCGTTCATGATTTGTTGTCCTTCCTGTGTTTTCTGATGTCGGGGAAGACTACACGGCACGGCGGTTGCTGTAAAATTCGACGGGCGGATGTTTCGGGGTTTTCGACCGGAATATTTCGTTTTTCCGAACGCGGGACCCCGCGATGAGCGGAACCATGCGGACGGAAGGAAACCTGCGTGGGAAGAATAACCGGAGATGGCTGTCCGGCGCGTACCGGGGCGGTCTAGAAATAGACGACCGCGCGCAGCGAAAAGTCGGTTTCGCAGGGCTCAAGAGTCGTGCGGACATTGAGATTTCCGCCGACTAGGCTGAAGGGAGTCCGTTTCAGCTTCGAGTACCTGGTGTGGCGTACCTCGCCGCGTATCCCCACCCTGTCCCCGAGCATTTTTTCCATTCCGGCCCCCGCCGTCCATCCCCAGAAGGACCGGTCGCGGGAGTAGCTTCCGCCCTGGAACTGGTCGGGACGGCAGAGAGCGCTCGTATCGGGAGGATTGAGACACCCGAAATAATCCACCTTGAGTCTGGTCTTGAGACGCCGCGCGCCGCCGAGAACGTAGACGCTTGAACCGGACCCCAGAAATTCCGCGGGACCGCCGACCCTGAGAGTCGCTCCGAAGCTGTATTTTCTCTTGAGATTCCACCTGTCGGGCCAGCTCTCCCCGAGCTGGTTCCGTCCTCGCGATTCTCCCTTTCCCGAGAAAGCCCCGCTCGCGGAGCGGGCGTGGAGCTGCCCGTCGGCTTCCGCGCTCACATAGAAGCTGCCTTCGCCGAGCCCGAGCCTGTAGCCCGCTAGCAGTCCGCCGCCGAAAGCCGCCTTGCCCGCGGAGTCGCTGTCTCGGTAGGTAACGCCTCTTTTCGGAAGGGATGCCACGTCCGCGTTCTCGACCGTCTTTGCGTATTTGACCCTGAGGTAGTCGACATCGGCCGCGACGCCGACGTAAAAACGGCCGCTTTGGGCTGGCGCATCGGCCGGGAATCCCAGAGTCGCGACCGCGAGGAACACTATGCACATCTTCGCCCGGCGCGACAGGACATTTCGCAACATGATCAGGATTTTTTCTCTCCCGCGGCGTTTTTGCCGTCCGGATAAATTTACAGGGCTTGTCCCCCGCTGTAAAATTCAGCGGTCGGAACATTTGTTCAAAGCAGCGGTATCGCGTTTGCGGTTTTACGACCTTGCGCTTCGAAGACCCTCTGGTTTCGGTGAAAGCCAATGGACGCGGAAAAAATATTCTACGGCATAGCCAGAAAGAAAAAGAGAAAATCTCCTTCCGGGCTTCTCTGGGCGGTTCTTGTTGTCGTCGCCGGTTTTGCTCTGGCCAGATTCGGTCTTTTCGCCGACGTGCCGCTTTGGGAAAGCGAGGAAGCTTCCCGCGAACTGGTAGTGAGAAACACCGAGTCCCGCTGGATAAGCACCAAGAAGGGCTATCTGTTCTTCGTGCGCGGCGAGGTCATGAATCAGGGAGACGCCCCGGTAAGCTACGTGAAGCTCAGAAGTTCCTTTAGCGTTTCAGGACAGAATCTGGGCGTCCAGGAGTTCTATTGCGGCAACACGCTGTCTGTGAGAGACCTCAAAAACGCCGATGTCGATTACCTGCTCGGAAAACTCGCCAGAAAGGACGGGGACGACCTCTCGGTCTTCGCCGACGCGCCCGCGTCCGCCAATTTCGACGTGAAGCCCGGAAACGCCGTTGCGTTCTACACTTTCCACCTGTCCGGAAGCAAGATTCTCGGCATCAAGTACGAAATCGAGATACTGGATTTCGAGGTCATGCGCGGGGAGTGACGGATCCGTTTGTCCCGGCTTTCTCTCTCGCGGCGTCGCGGTCGGCGAAAACCGGCCGATTGTAAAATTCAAAATTCCGGTCAATTGATGATGGCTCCCCATGTTCTCCTGATACACAAAAGTTGACAAGCCGGTCAGTCGGGGATAGTTTTTCCTCTACCGTTGAAAAGGAATCACGAAGAGTTCCGGTCCGGGTTCGACTGGAGACAGAGTACTGGAGAAATGAACGGCCCTGGATGCAAGGAAAGCCGCCATAATACCCCCCCCCCTCTATTTCCTTCGGGTAGAGCGGGGCTTTCCTGCTTCGCGGCGCGGGCTTTCCTGCTGATACTGGCTCTGGCCGCGGGGATGCTCTATCCCGCTCAGCAGGTTTCAGCGCAGACGACGCCGAACCCGTCAACTTGGAGAAGTGCCCACCCCAGCCTCGGCATCTCTCATTCCGCCGGATGGGATGTCACGACCACCTCACTTGAGGCCCAGACATCCTCCGCGCAGACGATAGCTATCACGGAAGGGACCGGCAACACCCAATGGGACAATGCCAGAACATACGCCTGCGTGTCCAGAACCGTCACTCAGCCCACCAATGTACATCGGTTCAACAGCATTCCGAGCACCTGTACGCAACTTGCCGACGGGGTTGCGCCCACTACGACCACTCTTACGCAGGCCATGGTCGACAACGGCGGCATCGTAATCATCATATTCCGGAAATCTTTTAGCGGATATGCTCTGTATGCGGAGTGGGTTCCGATTGTTGCGGTCGTGGTGGAGGCCGAGCCCATTGTTCTTTCGATTCTGTCGGTGAGCGGAGGAGGAGAAGTGGAAGAAGGAGACTCGGGGACGACGGCACGGGCGTCGTTCACCGTGACTCTGTCTCCGGCGAGTAGCCAGGCGGTGTCGGTAAGCTACGCCACTTCTGACGGGACGGCGGAAGCTGGTAGCGACTACGAGTCGGCTTCTGGAACGGTGACGTTCTCCCCCGGGGAGACGTCGAAGACGGTTACGGTGACGATAAACGGAGACGACGAGGCGGAGGGAAACGAGACGTTCACCCTGGCGCTCACTTCCACTCCGAACGGACAGATAGACCCGCGGAACTCCTCCGCAGGGGCGGTGATAAGGAACGACGACGAGAAGATGGTGGACGCGGGGATGTCGGGAGAGTTCTCCGTGGGAGAGACGACTGTTACTGTGGATTCCACCCTTGCGGCCGACACGGGGCTCGAGGTGATGTTGCCTGCCGAGCTTGAAAGGGGCGGTGCGGCGATAGAGGAACTCACGGTGACGCTCGGGCCGACGGAGCGGGAGATAGACGGGGATCTTTTCGGATACACGGGAAGCGGAGAAGACCACGTGCTCGTCGACATAGACGTCTCGCCCGTGCCCGACGCCGCCGTGCGCGTATGCCTTCCGATAACCGAGGGGCTTCGCCGCGCGGCGGGGCAGCAGAGGCTCTACCTGATAAGGTTCTCGGGCGGGCGGTGGGAGGAGCTTTCCTCCGAGACGGAAGACGACATGGTGTGCGCGGACGTGCGCGGGTTCTCGCCGTTCGCGGTGGTTTTCGAGATAGACTACGCAAAGCGCCGCGTGGGAGAGGTGAACCGCGCGATACTGCCGGAGCTTTCCCGCGCCATGACGGCGAGCACGCTCGAGGCGATAACGTCGCGCATAGACGACGCGATGGCCGGAGGAGGGGGGACGGGCGCGTTCGGCGCGCCGTCGCCGCCGGAGCAGGAGTACGGACATGCGGAGGCGGGACTGCGCCTGGGAGAATTCGAGGACGGTGAGGAGCTTTCGCTCACCGACGCTGTGGACGGTTCCTACTACTCGGTTTCGCTGGCCGGAGGCTACGATCCGATGTGGGAAGAGGAAGGAGAGTCCGAAGCGGAGCTTGCCCCCGCGTCCCGCTCGGGCGGACTGGGGATGTGGATATCGGGAGACTACCGGAACCTGTCGGGCAAGGGTGGAGGACTTGTGGACTGGGACGGGCGGGTGATTTCGGGGCACCTTGGAGCTGACTACAGGTTCGGACGAAGCTTCCTCGCGGGAGTCGCGACGTCGTGGTCCCAGGGGTCGTTCGACTACACTGGCAGGGGAGAAGGGTCTGCCCGTGTGAGCGGGGACTACGGGAGCCGGATGAACAGCTTCCATCCGTACCTTGGACTTTCCCTGTCCCGAAGGCTTAACCTTTGGGCGGCCGGCGGCTGGGGATTCGGAGAGATAAGGATGGACGACGGGGAGATAACTGGCCGCCAGAGAGCTTCCACGCGTCTCGGGACGCTTGCTGCGGGAGCGGATCTCACGTTGCTGGGCGGGGAGGCTTCTTCGCTTTCTTTGAAGGGAGAGGCGTGGATTTCTCGCGTGAAGGTTAAGGGCAACGGCGGGCGCATAGAGGGACTTAGGGTGAAGACGAACCGGCTGCGGGCGGCGCTCGAAGGTTCTCATGCCCTGGCTTTCGGCTCGGGGTCGCTTGTTCCTTCGCTTGAGTTCGCAATAAGGCGCGACGGAGGAGACGGGGAGACGGGAGTGGGAGGAGAGCTCGGAGGAGGAATTTCCGTGGTGTCGTCCGTGGGACTCACCGTGGAGGCGAGGGGTCGCGGACTTCTGTTCCATCAGGGAGACGCGAAGGAGTGGGGAGTGGGAGGCTCCGTGCGGTACGACCCCGGAGGCGACGAGCGGGGACTTTCGATGAGCGTGATTCCCTCGTGGGGCAACAGCGCGAGCGGGGTTCAGAGTTTGTGGGAGAGCGAGGGGGCGGAAGTCGGTTCCTCTGGCGCGGAGCGTTCGCTCAGCTTGGAGACGGAGGTCGGCTACGGGTTTGCGGCGCTGGGGGACCGCGGGCTGCTGACTCCCTACGGAGCTTTCGGACGCTCCGGCGGGGACGGGCGCAGCTACAGGGCCGGGAGCCGTTTGAGCATGGGCGGGACGTTCGACGTGTCTCTCGAGGGTATGCGCACGGAGACCGGAGCGGGCGACCCCGAACACGGCATCACCCTTCAGGGCAGGCTCAACTGGTAGGACAATACAACTTGGAGCTCCCCATTGCGAACAACGCCCTGCAGGGTTCTGGCATAAAGGGCTACTACTGTCATTCGTATGACCTGTGTGTTGCTTTGTGTCGCCGGGTTCAGTAGAATAAAATCTTTTTACGGAAAGCATCCGGCGGCCGAGCGATGAAATCCACCCGAATAAAAGTGAGCATGAGCCAGGACGGTTCCCTTTCCAAGGAAACCGCCAACACGGTGGATTTTCAGTTTCCGGTCATTCCCAGAAAGCTTCTCAGGTCCATGGGGTTTGAAAAGGTGGACGACACGACCTATGTGGGCATCATGTCCGTTTTCCTCAATCTCGCGGAAAAGGACCAGGAAATAGAAGTCGAGCTCGGCGTGGAAGCCTCGGACACGAGGAAAAAGGTCATGGATTTTTTCAGAAAGAGTTTTCAGAAAAGCGAAGGAGCCGCTTCCTCCGAAGCGAAGGGAAAATCCAGGCCCGCGGCCAAGGCTTCAAAGCCGGCGAAACCGTCGGAAACGAAAAAACCCCCTGCGAAAAAGCCCTCCGCGAAAAAGACCGCCGCCTCCAAGACCGCGAAGACCAAGGCATCGAAACCGGCCGCCGGAAAAAAAGCCGGATAGTTCTCATGCAGGATTTCACCTTCGAGGAAGCGCTTACTTTTGACGACGTAATCCTTTGTCCCCGCTACTCGGAAGTTCTCCCCGGAGAGGTGGACGTCTCCGTCAGGCTGACCCGCAGAATAAGTCTCAACATACCCGTACTGAGCGCCGCGATGGACACGGTGACGGAGTTTCGCACCGCCATAGCCATGGCTCAGGAAGGCGGCATGGGCGTAATCCACAGAAATCTCTCCATAGAGAACCAGGCGGGGGAGGTCAGGAGGGTGAAGAAGTATGAAAGCGGAATGATAGTCAATCCCCTGACCGTGAGTCCGGGGACCCGGGTCCGCGAGGCCCTGGACATAATGCTCGAAAAGGACATCTCGGGTCTTCCCGTGGTGAAGTCCGACGACACCCTTCACGGAATAATCACCAACAGGGACATAAGGTTCGAAAAGAACCTCGACCTCAAGATCGACGAGGTGATGACTCCCAGAAAAAAGCTCGTGACGGCCACCGAGGGCACGACTCTCGCCGAGGCCAAGGACATCCTTCACAAGTTCAAGATAGAGAAGCTTCCGGTGGTGGACGAGGGGTTCAGGCTTCGCGGCCTCATAACCATGAAGGACATAGAGAAGATCGAGAAGTTTCCCAAGGCTTCCAAGGACTCCATGGGAAGGCTCCTCGCCGGGGCGGCCGTCGGCGTGGGAGCGGACAGGGACGAGCGGGTGGACGAGCTCGTCTCGGCGGGTTGCGACGTGATAGTGATAGACACCGCGCACGGACACTCGAAGAGGGTGGTCGACAGCGTGGTCAGGGTCAGGAAGAAGTATCCGGACATAGACCTGGTGGTGGGCAACATAGCCACCGCGGAAGGGGCGCTCGACCTCATAAAGGCGGGGGCCGACTGCCTGAAGGTGGGAGTCGGACCGGGCTCCATATGCACCACCCGGGTGATAGCCGGCATAGGAATGCCGCAGATAACCGCCATAAGCAAGGTATGTTCCGTGGCGCGGGAACACGACGTGCCGGTGGTGGCCGACGGGGGGATAAAATACTCCGGCGACATAACCAAGGCGCTTGCCGCGGGAGCGGACTGCGTCATGATAGGAAACCTGCTCGCGGGCTCCGACGAGGCTCCCGGAGAGGTGGTCCTCTACCAGGGAAGGACCTACAAGGTGTACAGGGGCATGGGCTCCATCGAGGCGATGAGAAAGGGCAGCCGCGACAGGTACGCCCAGGATCAGGAAGACGAGACGATGGAGGCCAAGCTGGTCCCCGAGGGAATAGAGGGAAGGGTTCCCCACAGGGGCAACATAGGAGCCATAATCTATCAGCTGGTCGGGGGACTTCGGGCGGGAATGGGATACACGGGCTCGGCCACGGTGGAGGAGCTTCAGAAAAACGCGCGGTTCGTCAAGCTTACGAACGCCGGGCTTCAGGAAAGTCACGTTCACGACATCATAATCACCAAGGAATCTCCCAACTACAGGATCGGGTGAGAGCGGCGGTTTCCGCCCCTGACGCGCGGTCGGGAAAACGCGGTCCGCGGGGAGTGGTCTTTACATGCGAGAGAAAGTTCTGGTTCTCGATTTCGGTTCCCAGTACACGCAGCTAATAGCCCGCCGCGCGAGGGAACTCGGCGTCTACTCGGAGATAAGGCCCTTCGCCATTTCCGCGGAAGCCGTAAGGGAAAACCCGCCGGGAGCGGTGATACTTTCCGGAGGACCTTCCAGCGTCTGGGAAGAAGGTTCCCCGAGACTGGACCCCGAAATTCTTTCCCTGGGAGTTCCGGTTCTCGGCATCTGCTACGGGCTTCAGGTCCTGGTCTCGCAGATGGGCGGCGAGGTGGAGCGTTCGGAAAAAAGGGAGTACGGTCCCGCCGTGCTGGAAGCGGAAGGCGACGACGTTCTTTTCTCCGGCGTTCCCCGCGCTTCCAGGGTGTGGATGTCCCACGGCGACAGGGTTTTGAAAATTCCTCCGGGTTTTTCCGCCGTGGCGGGAACCGACAACACGGGGTACGCGGCCGTGAGAAACGCTTCGGGAACCGTCTACGGTGTGCAGTTCCATCCCGAGGTAGTCCACACGGAGTTCGGCTCCGAGATACTTTCCAACTTTCTTTTCCGCGTGGCGGGTCTCGGAGGGGGCTGGACGGCGGGGTCGTTCATAGAGAGCTCCATACGGGAAGTGAGGGAGAGGGTGGGAGACGCCAAGGTCGTGTGCGGGCTTTCGGGGGGCGTGGACTCTTCCGTCACGGCGGCTCTTCTCAACGAGGCGGTGGGCGGGAATCTGTACTGCGTTTTCGTCGACACGGGATGCATGAGGCTGGACGAGGCGAGCGAGGTCCGCGAGGCGTTTTCCGGGTTCGACATGAACTTCGTTCACGTGGACGCGGAGAAAAGGTTTCTGTCTCGTCTCGAAGGCGTTGAAGATCCCGAGACGAAGAGGAAGATAATGGGCGAGGAGTTCGTAAGGGTGTTCGAGGACGAAGCCTCGAAGATATCCGACGCGCGTTTTCTCGCCCAGGGAACTCTCTATCCCGACGTGATCGAAAGCGTGAGCGTCAGGGGACCTTCAGCCGTCATCAAGTCGCATCACAACGTCGGGGGACTTCCCGAGAAGATGGACCTGGAGGTGGTGGAACCGCTTCGAGAGCTTTTCAAGGACGAGGTGAGAAAGGTGGGCGTGGAGCTCGGACTTCCCGACTTTCTAATAGGTCGCCATCCCTTTCCGGGGCCGGGACTCGCGATCAGGATAATGGGATCCGTCACCCGCGAGAGACTTTCGATATTGAGACACGCCGACAGCGTCTTTATCGAGCAGATCCGGGAAGCGGGAATCTACGACGACATATGGCAGGCCTTCTGCGTTTTCATTCCCGTAAAGACCGTGGGGGTGATGGGAGATGAGCGCACCTACGAAAACGTCTGCGCGCTTCGGGCGGTCACCAGCACCGACGGAATGACGGCCGACTGGGCCAAGATTCCCTACGATCTTCTTCAGGAAATCTCGGTCAGGATAATAAACGAGGTGAAAGGGATAAACAGGGTCGTGTACGACGTCTCGACCAAGCCTCCCGGAACCATAGAGTGGCAGTGAGCTTTACCCTGCCTTTTTTTTGAATACGGCGAATTCGCCCATGAGCGCCGCCAGCTCCCAGCCCTTGGATCCCAGCGAACCGAGAGCCTTCTGCAGGCTCGCCCTCGAGCTTTCCCTGCGCGAGTCGGCCTCCTCCTTGTAGACGGCTATGTCGTGGTCCTGGGGTCTTTTCAGCAACGCGTCGGTAGAAACTACCTTGTATTCCCAGCGGTCCATTTACTTGTCCTCTTTTCCGGTTTTTTCTTCTATGACGAGAGTTTCAGCCTTGTCCCCGACATCGGGCAGTGACTTCACGTAGCGTTCGTAGTCTTTCTTGGTGATACTCCCTTCTTTAACGTATCTTTCGTAAACCCTTACGTCGAAGAATTTTTCGTCGTCCTGCATTTTTGGATCTCCATAACTGGGGTGCCTTTGGAATTGTCTGAACTCTCCTTTCCCAGATTTCTTTGCACATCCGTACAAGCAAACAACGGCGGTTTTCTCATCCGGGACAGAGCGAATGACTGGATCGGAGATTTCTACTGGAGAAAACAGTTTGCCCACACCCTAATGTGTTGGCTTGGTAATATATACGTTTTTCGGCAGGTAACAACCTCACTGTGCTGTGCGGATACCGTTTGAACCCGTGTTTGATGGACCATCCCGCTAGGTATTCCGCATTTTACCTGCGGACTTTCGTATCTTAATGTATACCGGTCTTGCGACGTATGAATCGTCCCATAAGTGGCACGGCCAAAGAGTATTTGCCCCAACGGTTCTTGTATACAAGTCCGGCTTCCGTCAAAGTTGATAACATCTGATTAACGTGACTGGAGCTAAAAGGTTTTATGTCCATATCATTCCGACCGGATAGATTTGCGATATCCTGAACAGTGAATTCTGCATCACAACTGTCTAGCGATGCCACAAGGGTGAGCAAATCCCTTTGCCTATCAGTAACCTTGGCCCATCTTGCAGCAAAAAAGTCTGAATCGAGCTTTCTCATAATTTCTTCGGTGGGAACTGATTCACTGCCCTGCAAAAAAGCATCGTAAACTTCCTTGCAGATGAATTGAATGAAGTAAGGATATCCACCGGATAGTTCAGCGATAGTACCTACGCTTTCATCGGCTAATTTTACTGGGCAACTTGCGTCTTCTATGGGCTTTTGGATGGCATCTCTGCTTGCTTGCTCTGAAAGTCGCTGCAGTTCAACAATGTGAAACATTCTTTCTGAATATGTGCGTGCTCTAACCAGTTTAGAAAAGAGCGTGGGGAGTCCAGTCAGAACTAGAAGCATCCGGTTTTCTTTTCTTTGAAGGGATTGAAAGACATCTAGAAGAACGGATAGGGGAAATTGTTCTTTGGAAGCTTGGTTGGAAAGATTTTGAGCCTCGTCATATGCAAATACAAGTCCCTTGGCACCGGATTCTTCAAGCAGCTTCCATGCATGTTCAAGCACAAATTTGAGTTTATCCAGTACAAGACCTGGAGTCTGGTTATATACCTTGTGTAAGACATCATAATTGAGCTTAACATCCTCTGAAGATTCAGAATTTTCTAAGAAGCCGATGTTTCTTGCGTTCAGTTTGCCAATGGTTACTCCCGATGTTGCTACGGACAAGTCGGTAAGTAGTCTCTCGGCCATGGTCTTTTCGCTTATTGCTGCCGACTCCGATAGGTCGGTTCCGACCCACTTCCAACCGGCAGCGATTGCGGAAGGCTTGAAAGACTCCAGAAGCACTGTTTTTCCAGTGCCTCTAAGACCGGTCAAAACCATATTTTCCATGACTATATTTTGATCTAGGAGCCTGAAAAATTCTTCCTTTTCCGCTTCTCGTCCAGCGAGATAAGGAGGCGAGTGACCAGCACCTGGGCGAAATGGATTTCTAAATTCTTCAGGCATTTTTATATTCTGTTAGTTAACAAGCTAAATTTAGATTAACTGCTAAATTCAATTTGTCAACTAATAAACACTAAAAATATAGATCTGTATTCATCCTTGATGTGGGATTTCTGAAAACCACTTCCACGTCCGCGAAATCCCCTCCCGGAAACCCGTCCTCGGCGTCCATCCGAGTTTCTCCGCGGCCAGGGAGGAATCAAGACTTATTCTCTCCACCTCTCCGCTCCGCCGCTCCCTGTAAACGACATCGAGCTCGGTTCCCGCCGTTTCCCCGAGGACGCGCGCTATGTCGTTGACCGAAATTTCGACGGAGGTTCCTATGTTGAATGTTCCTTCGTCCGCCCGGGTCGCGAGAACGTTGGCCGAGGAGACGTCGGAAACGTGCACGTAGTCCCTCGTCTGGTTTCCGTCTCCGAATATCGCGCAGGGCTTTCCGTTCATCGCGTTCCGGCAGAAAATCGCTATCACTCCCGCTTCTCCTTCCGGATTCTGCCTTTCCCCGTACACGTTCGCGTACCTGAGGATGACGTGTCTCATGCCGAAAGTCCGCGAGTGGTACCTCGCGTAGTTCTCCGCGGCGAGCTTCGCGATGCCGTAGGGAGAGACGGGAACGGCGGGAGCGGATTCGGCGGCGGGAAGCCTCTCGGGCTCTCCGTAAAGGGCTCCGCCCGTGGATGAGAATACGAACCGTTCGGTTCCGTGCTCGGCACAGAGCCTGAGGACATTTAGCGACCCGACTATGTTTACCTCGGCGTCGAGAGAGGGATTCTCGACCGAGCTTCTCACGTTTATCTGCGCCGCGTGGTGGTTGACGACCTGCGGGCGAAATTCCCGAAACGTTTTCCCGAGTTTCCCGAAATCCCGGATGTCGCACTCGACGAAATCCGCCTCGGGCGGAACGTTTCTTTCGAATCCGGTGGAGAGGTCGTCCACCACGAGCACCTCGTGACCTTCGCCGATGTACGCCTCGCATACCCAGGAACCTATGAATCCGGCTCCGCCGGTGACGATTATTCTCACTTCTCCTCCTTGCCCGACGCGGGAAAATAATAGTTTTCCACCGGCTTTTGTCAAAGAAGAGGACATCGCGCCGTCCGGCCCGCGCCCGTGGGGCGGTCGGAGTTTCCTTGCCCGGCGTTCGGGTAAAATAGAGGTTCGGGAGGAACTCAGATGCTTTTAGCCGTCGATGTTGGAAACACGAGCGTGGCCGTCGGAATATTTTCCGGGGAGAAACTCGCGCACAGCTTCAGGGTGGATACGGACAGGACCAAAAGCCCGGACGAGTACGGAATCATTCTCTTCGGCATGATTGACGAAAAGGGAATATCGCCGGATTCGTTCAGCGGAGCGATAATATCCTGCGTGGTGGTCGACATGGCGGACGCCATGGCCGGTTCCGTGAAGAAGTATTTCGGTCAGGACCCGATAGTCGTCGGTCCGGAAACCAGGACCGGGATGCCGATTCTGATCGACAACCCCGAGGAACTCGGGTCCGACAGGATGGCCAACGCCGTCGCGGCCTACCGGAAGTTCGGCCGAAGCGTGATAGTCGTCGACCTGGGAACCGCCACCACTTTCGACTGCGTCTCTCAGGAAGGGGAATACCTGGGCGGAATAATAGTTCCCGGAATCGAGCTCTGCTCGGTCGCCCTGTTTCACGGAACGTCGAAGCTTCCCAAGGTCGAGCCCGAAAAACCCGGGCGGGCGCTCGGCAGAAGCACCGTCGAGTGCATACAGTCGGGGCTTTTTCACGGAACGGCGGCGATGGTCGACGGACTCTGCGCCAGGCTCGGAGAGGAAATGGGCTCTTCTCCCGAAGTGATAATGACCGGAGGGTTCGCCGACGAGGTGTCGGGAGAGTGCGCGTGCGTGGACAGGGTGGAGAAGGACCTCGCCCTCCACGGCCTGAGACTGCTCTATGAACTCAACTCGCAGATACTCTGTTAGGAAGATCGTCTCGCGCACCACCTGCTTCGTTCTCCGCCTGGAACTCCGGGACGGTCCCCGCCGCTGGATATTTCCCAACGCGCCCTGGATGCGCGAAAGGCAGAAGGCCGTAGGCGTGGAGGTCGCGGAGACGGAACTTGCGGATGTCGTGAGCGGGTTTTCGCCGTTTCTCAAATCCGATTTCTGCGTTTCAGGAACCTGCGTCGCGGAAACGGAAGGGCGGGGAAAGATAACTTTCCGTCTGGAGGACTCGTCTCTGCTTCATGGAAGCTACGTGCTGCTCCGCCCCGGCTGGGGAAGGCGGACTAGAAGGAAGATGTGGCTTCTAATTCCCGCCTCGGGAAAGGAGCGCGGCTAGCAGGGTCTTCAAGACGCGCCTTGTTCACAGGTCGCCGCCGCTTTCTGTAGAAAAGCCGTTCCTCTCAGACCGGCTGTGCCGGAATCGGAAAAACGGTCTTCAACCGGCTTTTCGAGTCCGCTTTTTTCTTCTGAAACCGCAAGTCAAAAGCGCTATAAGCATTAAAGGAGCGAGAGTAGCCGCAACGGGGCCGACGGGCCCGCGGCTCCCGCCGGAAACCGCGCATCCGCCGCTCCCCGACGAAAGTCGTCCGCCACTCCCCGCCGAGAGTTCCTCGCCGTCCTCCCCAGACGACTGAGTTCCGTCAGGCGTCTGCTGCAAGTCCTGTGCACCCGCGGGGTTCTGCGATGGGTCATTAGCGCCTCCCTGCTCCCGTCCGGGTTCAGGATTCAGATCCGGAGCGGACTGCCGAGAGAATTCATATACGTAAGCTGATCCGGCGGCGCTGTCGTCTCCCGCCGCTCCGATGAACGCGATGCCGCCCGAAATCCCTACGCCGATGCCGAATTCGTCTCCCGCGGCTCCGTCCTCCGCCAGAAGCTTCGTCGTCTCGGACCACGTGCCGTCTGAATTCCTCTCGAATACGTAGGCCGCTCCCGAGTCCCTTCCTTTGTCGTCGTTGAGCTGTCCTCCGATCATGATCCTGTTTCCAGAAACCGACACGTTCTCCCCGAACGCGTCTTCGGCCGCCCCGTCGCTTGCCGTGAGCTTCGAAACCTCCGACCACGTGCCGTCCGATGCCCTCTCGAACACGTAAGCCGCTCCCGCCCTGGTCCCGTTGTCCCCGTCTCTGGGCGCTCCCGCCACCGCTATGTCTCCCGAAATCGAAACTCCACGTCCGAACCAGTGATTAGCGGCTCCGTCCTCCGGGGTAAGCTTGATCTGGGACCACGCGCCGTCGGACCCTCTTTCGAACACGTAAGCCGAACCGGAATTGCTTCCGTCATCGTCGTCCCAGAAGGCCCCGACCATCGCCCTCGTGCCCGATACCGACACGCTGTTGCCGAAGCGGTCGTCCGCCGCTCCGTCGCTTGCGGTGAGCTTGGTCTGGGACCACGTGCCGTCCGATCCTCTTTCGAACACGTAAGCCGAACCGGAATCCGCTCCGTTGTCGTCGTCTCTCACCGCTCCGACCACGACCCTCGACCCCGATACCGATACGCCGCTTCCGAACTGGTCGCCCGCCGCTCCGTCGCTGGCCGTGAGCTTGGTCTGGGACCACGCGCCGTCGGACCCTCTCTCGAACACGTGCACCGAACCGGAATCCGCTCCGTTGTCGTCGTCTCCCGCCGACCCCGCTATCGCCCTTGCGCCCGAAATCGATACGCTGCGCCCGAACGCGTCGTTAAACGCTATGTCGCTGGCCGCGAGCCTGGTCTGGGACCACGCGCCGTCCGATCCCTTCTCCATTACGTAGACCGAGCCGGACTTTCTCGACGCGGTGGCGTTCACGCTCGCTCCGACTATGGCCCTAGTGCCCGATACCGATACGCTTATGCCGAACGAGTCGGCGGCCGCCCGGTCGCTCGCCATGAGCTTCGAGCTCCCCGTCAGCGTGACGGTCTCCGACACGCGGGCGACGGGCCCGGGAGCCGGAGGTTGCGGTTCTTCTTCAACCCTGCGGGTCGAGAGATCATACACAAATACCCTGGAGTCTTCTGTTCCATCAGGCAATCCGTCTCTGGTAAAACCCGCCCTGGAGAAACCCGCAATTACCCTGTCGCCTGAAATCGCCACATCGGAAACTTTATATTTTGTTCTCATTCTATCGGCCAGATTCAGGTCTTTTATGTGAAGTTGCCAAAGCGTTCTGGACCATGGTGGAAGGTCCGCAGCATCCTCTGCGTAAGTTCGGTTCCTGCTCGTTACCTTGACCAGTCCAAAGTTCGTGGCCCTCGCGATCTTGTCGTTTGAAATCGCCACATCGCCGACATTGAAGGAACCTTCCTCAAACCCACTCGGCGAAACCTTAACGTATCGCCCGTCCGCATTCCTCTCGAATATGCATCCGTCGTAGTCTCCGTAACTCGTCGTGATCACTACCCTGCCGCCCGATATCCCCACGTTGGCACCTAAAGTCAGTTCACTGATTTCCGGGTTTCCGGAAGTCAGTATTTGCGACTGAGACCAGATTCCTTCCGCGCTCCTCTCGTATATGTACGCCTTGCCGGCTCCCCTCCCCGTGTTTGCAATTGAGCCCACGACAATCCTGTCGCCCGAAATCCCAACGCTTGCGCCGAAACGCTCGTCGGTTCTGCCGAGCGTAATTTTCTGCTCCAAGGCCCATTCCCCGTTCGTACTCTTCTGGTATATGTATACCGAATTTTTTGAATTTACTGTGAGCGTGGTCACAACTGCCCTGTTGCCTGAAATCGCCACTCTCTCGCCGAAACCCGGAATGTCCGTACCCGTGAGTTTATGAGACTGCGTCCAGACACCGCTCGGGGATTTCTCAATTATGTAGGCTGAGTCTTCATGCGGCGAGCCCGCGACAATCGTGTCGCCCGAAATCGCCACGCTGTAGCCGCCAATTCCATTGAACTTCCGCGACTGGGACCAAGCACCGTCCGCGCTCCTCTCGAAAACATAAATATAAGAAGAGTTAACATAGCGCCCCGACCCCACCACGGCCACGTCGCCCGAAATCGCCACCACGCGCTCGCCGCCACCGAAACCGTTCGTGTTTTCGTCGGGAATCAGTTCGTAACGCTTTGCATCGGCGTATCCTGAGTAACGCTCCGGGTCATACCAGACAAGATCTTCACGGGCAAACCTCTCATACTTCTCTGGCAAAGGAGTATCATCATAAGGCCAATGCTTCCGGTCGAGCCAGGTCAAGTGAGGGCGATAATGGTGGCCGAGGAATTTCGGGGCGGTATCGTCATGCCAAGTCGCCCCGAACGCCGAGAGCGGCATAAAGAACATAAGCGAAAAAACCAGCAGGAATATTCCCGGGATTTTCCGTCTTCTGCTTCTTGAAACGCAACCTGGGCTCATCACGGCATTATCCTCCCATGAAGTCTTCGCAGGAACCGTAATTTCCATTCTTGGTCTAGATGGAACTTGCAGACAGCTTTTTCAATCGGGGGGGGGTGCTGTATTGACGCTGGCTCATTATGCTCTGTTCCTGCAAGAAGAATTATATGCTAATCTAACATTGACTGGATAATTTACAATTTTCCGTCCGTTAGCTGGAAGCTCCCCGCGTTTTTCGGCTTCCCCGAAGGAAGATTGAAAAAGAATCCGCCCGCCCGGGTTGTTCAGACCGAAACGGCCGAAGTCTCGGTACCCTTTTCCGGTTCCGCGCGGTCTCGGTCCCGGAAAATCTCTTTTTCGTTGGCGAGAAATATCTTTTTCCAGAGAGCGTACCCGCTTCGGTTCATGTGCAGACCGTCTTCGCCGAACAGATCTTTCCTCGGCCGTCCGTCCGCTCCGATCATGGAGTCGTAGACGTTGAGATAGAAAGCGTTGGGTTCGCCCGACAGGAACCGCTTTATCAGGCCGTTTGCGGTTTCGATTCTTTCAAGGAAGGCGGAGCGCTCGGGGCTGGGCTTTATGGAGACGAAAGTGAATTTCGCCTCCGGGTACGATTCCCTGAACCTGCGGTAGAAAGCCGAGAAGGAATTCAGCAGCTGTTCGGGCAGGCAGCCGTCTCCTATGTCGTTGTCGCCCGAGTAGAATACCAGCGCCCCGGGAGCGCTCGGTTCCACGAGACGCCCGAAGTAGTGCAGGCAGTAGGCGGTTCTGGCTCCGCCGAACCCCAGGTTGAGAATGTCGCGTCCGGCGAAATCCCTCGACATCGTTCTCCAGAGGCGGAAGCTCGAGCTTCCGTAGAACACCGTGGCGCCGGGCGGCTTTCCCCCGTGGCGTCTCTCGAGAATCCTCACGTCCTGCTCGAACAGGTTCCTGTCGATGGCGAGAAAGTCCTTTTCAACCTGTTCGAAGGTTCTGAGGTTGATTCTGGTGGCCGCCGCCCGTCTGGCGAGCTCCGCCGCTTCCCGCACGTACCCCCTGTACTCGTCTTCGTATTCCCGTAGAAACTCGAACAGCTTCTCCCTGTTTCGCTCTGGGTCGGCGACGCGCTCCGATATCCTGAAGGGTTTTTTCACGACGAGGGAAAACACGCTGTGGTTCGTCCTCCTGTCGAAATTCGCCACGGCCAGGGGGACGATGAGCGGCTCGGGTCTCGCCGAGGCGGCGAGGAGAAAGGCTCCCGGCCTGAAGGGACCCGGCGACTCCTCGGTCTTTCGGCTCGTTCCCTCGGGACTTATCACAATGTTCATGCCTCTTTTGAGGCAGGAACCTGCGGTTTTGAAAAACTTCTTTCTCCAGGCTCTTTTCCGTTCGGGAGTCGCGTCCGCCGCGTCCGATTCGCCCGTGTGAACGTTTATGTGCCCGAGCCTTTCGTAATAGAGAGCGTGTCCGTATTCCTCGGCCCTGGGGACTCGGACGATCCGAATTCCCGCTTCTCCGTACTTTTCGTAGAGGATCATCGAGCTTATGAAGTGCGAGTCGAGCGTGATCTGGAAGTGGTTGGGAAGCGTGGTGTAGGGGTGGTTGAGCAGGTGGTTGTATATGAAGACGTGTCCGGGTTCGTCGGGCAGGTTCTCGAGACCGTCCGTTACGTGGGGAACGTGTTCGAAAACCGCCGTGAACTGTTTTGCGGCCATTGTCCTTATTTCCCGCGGATCCAGGGACTCCGGCGCCCGGGTCACGGACTGGTAGACGTGCTTTAGCCCCTTGAGGAAGTTGTATTCCTTGTACACCTTCCCCAGGATGTCGAGGCAAAGTCGCGCGAGTCCCCTCTCAAGACCGTCTCCTTCCTTCTCCAGCCGGAACAGCAGCGAAAAGGCGTCGCCCAGGGTGACCGGGCTGTTTAGCAGGTGGGGAAGCTTGTGAAGCCCGGAGCCCACGCTCAGCTGCACGGCGTTTTGTTCCACGAGGTTGCTTATGGCCAGGATCTCGCGTTCGTACGTCTGCGATATGAGTCCCGCCCGGGCGTTTCTCAGGCGAATCGAGACGAGCCACAGAAGCCTCTTGGCGAACGCGAGGGCGAGCTGCGGGTCGCGGTTGAATATCCTGTCGATGACGCTCCTGCTCAGGTGGTAGACGACCGAGTTTCTGCTGGCCACCGCCGTTACGTCGTTCGGCCGCCCGGGGGCGGCTCCCACCCACCCGACGAAGTATCCGGGACGGCTGACGAGGTGAAGCGCCGGGGATTCGTCGATTTCCTCCCCGCCGTCGGGCGTGAAGCAAAGCGCCGCCTTGCCGTAGGCGAGCAGGTCCATTCCCCTCGAGACGTCTCCCTGGCTGAATATGCGCTCGTTGTTGACGTAGTACTTCTTGCGTATCGCCTTGGCCGCTCTGCGCAGGATGTTTTCGGGAAAGATCTCGAAGAACGGAGACTGTCTCAGCAGGGCCATGGGACTCGGTACGGACACGTTTTCCCCGTCCCGCCCGGAGGCGGGGGTCTTTGCGAGCTCGGTGTTCCAGCCGATGTTGTCGTACGCGGCGAGCTGGGCGCGCGCCTGGTTCAGCATGACGATGCTTTTGCCCAGCACGAAAAGGATGAACTCCCGGCCGAGTTCCGGTTCCTGGGCGAAGAACTTCTCCAGGTTTTCGTGGCTCCACCTGAGAAGAACGCTCGGTTTTTCGCACGTGACGGTGGTCGCGTAACGCCTGGGGGAACGGAAGCCCGACCAGCCCGCGGGGGTGAATTTCTCCGCGCTTTTCCCCACCGAGAACTCGTCGGTCTTGTCCTCGACGCTTATCGAGAAGTTCAGGAGTCCTTCCGCCAGAAAGTAGAACGAATGGCTGGGTTCGAACTGCTTGGTGAGAACGTATCCCGCGGGCGTCTCCACCCGCTCGCCTATCTTCAGCAGAAAACCGGTCTTCTCCCTGTCGAAGTCTCCGACGAAGGGAAGCTGCCCGAATGTCTTTGCGTCTATCCTCATTCCGGCGATTCCCGCCTTGTCTGCCGGGCCGCGGCGGGGGGCCGGCGAAGTTCCCGGAAGCCGCAGGCGAGAAGAAACTCCCATGTTTCGTCGAGTTCCGAGAGCCGCGGCACGAAAACGACGTGGGCGTCCCGCCCCCTTGTAAGCAGAACCCGGTAGGCGTTCGCCCGAAGCCGCCACGGGTCGCGAATTTCGGAATGCCCGGTTTTTTTGTATTTTCTCGCCTTTTCGTTCGACCACGTTCCGTCTCTCAGAACGAAGTCCGTTCCCCACGCGAGCAGAACCGCGTCGAGTTCCAGTCCCTGGGCTCCGAATTCCGTGACGCAGTCTCTCAGATGCCGGCAGGAGAGGCCTTTTTCCTCCGTCTCGTCGTCGTTGTACCAGGGTCCGAACCGGACCCGTCTGGTCGACTGGAAGTCGTTCGCGACGCCGAACCTCCCAAGGTCCCTGTCCCGGCTCGACGCGACGATTCCGAAACGCGCCCCGGGGTTTTCGCTGTAGCGTTCCCGAAGATAGCTCTTCGCGCGCTCGAGGTCGCGGGTGACGCGGAAATCGTGACCGTCCCCGCGAAGCTTCCCGGAAAGCGCCCGGAGTTTTTCGGGCGGTCCCGGGGATTTTTCCACGAGCATGCCGACAAACTCGTGGTGTCTCGACGCCCGGTGGGTTCTGATTGTGCTGTCCAGGCTGAGCGCGGTTTCGGTTCTGAAATCGAGTTTTCGGAAAATCCCGGAAACCGGCTCCGGTCCGTGAACGGTCCAGTCGCCGCTCCGCGGGCTTTGCGCGATCGCCCGTTCCCAGAGTCCGAGTCCTCCCTCTTCTCCCGTGTGGATTTCCTGGCCGCTTCCCACCAGCCCGACGACCACGGACCATCCGGCAACCCTCTCGGCGAACTCGATGAAATATTCCGGCTCCGACCGCGCCTCGTCCATCCCTATCTTGTGCGTGTCCGCGGCCCTAGCCCTGTCGTGGGCGCGCTGCGCTTCGTCGAAGACGATCACGTGTTCGGTAGGAACGGACCGGCCGTTTCGACCGTAGCGCCTGACGTATTCCTTTATCGGTCGAACGAACGTCTTGCCGCCGCCTCCCGCGCCTTCCAGCACGTGGCCGAGAACCTCCACGAGCGGGCCGTTGCCCGAGAGAAACACGGCCGGAGCCCCGCCTTCGCCCGACCGCGGTTCGCCCGGAACCGCGGAGTGCGCGACTCGAAGACCGACGAGAGTCTTTCCCGCCCCGGGAACTCCGGTCAGCAGCACCAGTCTTCGGGTCAGGGTCCTTCGGGCTTCCGCCGCGACTTTCTGTATCGCTTCGACGGCGGCGTCGGTGTTCGCGGCCGATCTCCACAGCCGGGGAGGACGCTTGGAGAAAAACAGCCGCCTCGCGGCGTCTATGAGAGTCGGAAGGGGCCTGTAGGCTTCGGCGGAGAGAAAGCTCCCGGCGCTCACGGGCTTCATGTCCCGCCTGGCCGAAAGCTTCGCGACGAGAGCGTCGAGTTCCTCGACCCCGCAGATCCGCACGTCGCGCTCGGACAGCGCGCCGCCTCTCGGCATCCGGGTCGGCACCAGTACCGGATGAACGGTCCGTTCGTGACAGTCCCTGTGATAGCACATCAGGTCTCTCGCGTAGGCGTGGGTCTGGTCTATGTCAGCGTCGGAAGGATAGGACTTTCCCTTGAGCTCGACCACGACCACGTCGTCGTTTAGCAGGAGCACCACGTCGGGCCGTCTCGACTCCATCGGAAGTTCGTATTCGAGAATCGCGGTGAAGGCTCCGGCGTCCGTGTCGATTCGTACTACTTCGCCGACTTCGTTCTGCAGGGAAGGAACGTTGCGTTTCCACGACGCCTGTTCCGAATCGGAAGCGTTCGGATAGTTTTTCAGCAGGCTCGAGAGAATTCGGGAACGGTCGACGGACCTGAACTTTTCGAAGTCCGAATCCCAGCCTCTGTGCGCGTCGTTTCCGTTCGTCGGGTCCACGCGCGATAAATATAGACGGCTTGAGGTCTTTTTCGCAAATTCTCCCGAAATGCTTTATGCTGTTTCGAGAAGCAGAAACCGTTTTGGGAGGAGTCGCGGATGATAAAGCACATAGTGATGTGGAAGCTCAAGGATTCGCACGAAGGAATGAGCAAGGACGAGCTTGTGGCCAGGATCAAGGGGGAGCTTGAAGGTCTCAAGGAAGCCATACCCGAGATAAGGACGATGGAACTCGGCAGGAATTTCAACGAGCTTCCGGTTTCGTACGACGTCGCGCTTTATTCCGAGTTCGAGTCGAGGGAACATCTCGAGATATACCAGAAGCATCCCGAGCACGTCAAGGTCGCGCGGTTCATCAGGCAGATAAGAACCGACGTGGCCCTGGCGGACTACGAAACGTAGGATTTTCTTCTGGCCGTGGAGTACGGGGAGATGTCGAAGGACGAGATCCTGTCGTCTTCGTACATGTGATGTCCCAGAGCCGCTATCATGGCGGCGTTGTCGGTGCACAGCGAGGGCGAGGGCATGAAGACGCTTATTCCCTCGCCCTCGATTCTCTCTTCGCTGAGTCGTCTCAGCCTTGAATTGCACGCGACGCCTCCGGCGGCGACCACCGTTTCGACCCCGTTTTTTCTCGCGGCGTTAAGCGTCTTGTTCACGAGGGTCTCGACTATCGCTTCCTGGAATCCGGCGCATACGTCGTGGAGGTCTTTTTCGGTTTCCGCGGGGTTTTTCCTTACGTGGTTCAGAAGCGCCGTTTTCAGTCCGCTGAAACTGAAGTCGAAAGATTCGTTGTTAAAAGGCCTCGGAAAGCTCACGGCGTCGGGGTCTCCGTTTTTCGAAAGCCTGTCTATCTGCACTCCGCCCGGGTAGCCGAGGCCGAGCGCCTTGGCTCCCTTGTCGAAAGCCTCTCCGGCGGCGTCGTCTCTGGTGCTTCCCAGAAGCTCGAAGTCGAGAAATCCCCCGACCATGTAAAGGTTCGTGTGTCCCCCCGACACTATAAGGGCCACGAACGGAAAGTCGATTTCGTTTTCAATGTGCGCCGACGCTATGTGGGCTTCCAGATGGTTCACTCCCACCAGGGGTTTTTCCCATGAAAACGCAAGCGCCTTGGCGGCGGAGATTCCCACCATGAGCGAGCCCACGAGCCCGGGACCCTGCGTTACGGCCACGGCGTCCAGTTCCCGCGGGTCCGTTTCGGAGGCGGCGATCGCCTGGTCTATGACGTGCACGATCGTTTCGGTGTGTTTTCGGGAGGCTATTTCGGGAACCACTCCTCCGAACGCGTTGTGAACGTCGATCTGGGAGGAGACCACGTTCGAAAGCAGATGTTTTCCGTCTTTCATCACCGCCGCGGACGTTTCGTCGCACGACGTCTCGATGCCAAGAACAAGAGAAGACATGGGTTCCTCCTTCTTTCCGCCCGGTCAGGCCGCGCGATAATCTTACCCGCCCCGCCGGTTTAGTGAACCGCCGGAAACTGAAGGACGTCCGTACGGGCCGCCGCGGTTCCGTTTGACATTCGCCGGGTTTCTTCGTCCTTTTATTACGAAAGAGGAGTCATGATGCGAAAAACTTCGACAGCGCTGGTTCTTGGTCTTTTGGTTTTCGTTTCGTCCGGCTGCGGCGGAGGGGAAAGAGCCGCGCCGGAGCCTTCCGCGCGGACTCCGTCCGCGCCCGTTTCTTCCGACCCCGAACTGTCCCGGGTAAGAGTTCCCGAAGGGTTTTCCGTGTCGTTTTACTCGGACCGGGTGCCGAACGCCCGCTCGCTCGCCATGGGCCCCGGAGGCACCCTGTTTGTCGGCACGCGCTCCGGCGGAACCGTGTACGCGCTCACGGATTCGGACGGCGACAACTTCGCCGAGACCGTGCGCGTCGTCGACGACGGTCTCAACAGCCCGAACGGAGTGGCCTTTCGGGACGGGTCTCTCTACGTGGCCGAGATAAGCCGGATTCTTCGCTACGACGGAATCGAGAGCAGGCTTTCCTCTCCTCCCGACCCCGCGGTGGTTAACGACTCCCTTCCGACCGACGGGCATCACGGCTGGAAGTTCATCCGCTTCGGTCCCGACGGAAAGCTCTACGTTCCGGTCGGAGCCCCGTGCAACGTCTGCGAGAGAGCCGACCGCCGCTACGCCTCGGTTCTCAGGATGAATCCCGACGGCTCGAACGTGGAGGTTTTCGCCCGCGGAGTGCGAAACACGGTGGGATTCGACTGGCATCCCGAAACGGGCGTACTGTGGTTCACGGACAACGGGAGAGACCACATGGGAGACGACGTTCCGCCGGACGAGCTTAACCGCGCGCCCGCGCCCGGACTTCATTTCGGGTTTCCCTACTGTCACGGAACGGACGTCGGCGACCCGCGGTTCGGTTCCTCGCGAAGCTGCGGAGAGTTCGTCCCTCCCGCGCTTGAACTGCCCGCGCACGTGGCGGCTCTGGGAATGAGATTCTACGCCGGCTCCATGTTTCCCGCGTCGTGGAAAAACTCGATCTTCATAGCAGAGCACGGCTCGTGGAACAGGAGTTCGCCCGTGGGCTACAGGGTGAGCAGGGTTTCCGTCTCCGCCGGGCGGGCGGTCTCCTACGAAACTTTCGCCGACGGATGGCTCGGGGACGACGGCGCCGCCTGGGGAAGGCCGGTCGACGTGCTGGTGGCTCCCGACGGAGCTCTGCTCGTCTCGGACGACAGAAGGGGCGCCGTCTACAGGATCTCCCGCTGAAGACCTCCGCCGCGGGGCGACGTCGTTTTTCCCGCCCGAATTTGTAAAGGGGCTTGTAATTCCCTAAACTGTTAGGGTCTGAAGAGTTTTCTTCAGGGGAGCTGTTTTTTTCATGGGTTCTTCCAGGAAAAAGGAAAAAATACCCGCAGGGTCCGCCGTGACCAGGGATCCCTTTCCGAACTCGAAAAAGATATACGTGAAAGGAGAAATCCACGGCGTCAGGGTCGCCATGAGGGAGGTCGAAACGGCCGATTCCCCCGCCGGCGCGGAGGATTCGGAGAAGTTCGCGATAACCCTCTACGACACGAGCGGTCCCTACACCGACCCCGATGTCGACATCGACGTTCGCCGGGGCCTTCGTCCGCTTCGCGAAAAATGGATAAGGCGGAGGGGAGACGTCTCGGAGCTCTCCGGTTTTTCGTCGGAGTTTTCCAGAAAGAGACTCGAGAACGCGAACGGAATCACTTTTTCCAACATGAGAAAACCCCTTCGGGCCGCGGCGGGCGGAAACGTGACGCAGATGCACTACGCGAAAAAGGGAATCGTCACTCCCGAGATGGAGTACGTGGCCGTAAGGGAGAACCAGAGAATCGACGAGCTCGGGGAAAGCCGTGGACAACTCGCCGCCTGCCACGAGGGAGTGGATTTCGGAGCCCGCCTCCGGTCCTCCCGCGTGACTCCCGAGTTCGTCAGGGAAGAAGTGGCCGCCGGAAGGGCCATAATTCCGAGCAATGTGAATCACCCCGAAACCGAGCCCATGATAATAGGGAGAAACTTTCTGGTGAAGATAAACGCCAACATCGGAAACTCCGCCGTCACCTCGAGCATAGAGGAGGAAGTGGAAAAGGCCGTGTGGGCGTGCCGGTGGGGAGCCGACACGATAATGGACCTCTCGACCGGAGACGACATTCACGAGACCAGGGAGTGGATAATAAGAAACTCTCCGGTTCCCGTGGGGACCGTTCCCATATACCAGGCCTTGGAGAAGGCGGGCGGAAAGCCCGAGGAACTCACCTGGGAGACATACAGGGACACTCTGGTGGAGCAGGCGGAACAGGGAGTCGACTACTTCACGATACACGCGGGCGTGCTGCTTCGCTACATTCCCCTTACGGCGGAGAGGCTTACGGGAATAGTGTCGCGGGGAGGGTCGATAATGGCCAAGTGGTGTCTCGCCCATCACAGGGAGAGCTTTCTCTACACGAACTTCGAGGAAATCTGCGAAATAATGAAAACCTACGACGTGGCGTTTTCGCTGGGCGACGGCCTCAGGCCGGGTTCGATAGCCGACGCGAACGACGCGGCGCAGTTCGCCGAACTGGACACCCTGGGAGAGCTTACGAAGATCGCGTGGAAGCACGACGTGCAGGTCATGATAGAGGGGCCGGGGCACATTCCCATGCAGATGATAAGGGAGAACGTCACCAAGCAGCTCGACATCTGCGCGGAGGCTCCTTTCTACACCCTGGGTCCGCTCACGACGGACATAGCTCCCGGGTACGACCACATAACTTCGGCCATAGGGGCGGCGATGATAGGGTGGTACGGAACCGCCATGCTCTGCTACGTCACTCCGAAAGAGCATCTGGGTCTTCCCAACAAAAAGGACGTGAAGGACGGGGTCGTGACCTACAAGATCGCGGCGCACGCGGCCGATCTCGCCAAAGGCCATCCCACCGCGCAGCTTCGGGACAACGTGCTCAGCAAGGCGAGGTTCGAGTTTCGGTGGAACGACCAGTTCAACCTCTCTCTCGATCCCGACACCGCTAGGGAATTTCACGACGAGACCCTTCCCGCCGAAGGCGCCAAGGTCGCGCATTTCTGCTCGATGTGCGGTCCGAAGTTCTGCTCGATGAAGATCACTCAGGATATAAGGGATTACGCCAGGGAGCACGGTCTTTCCGATACGGACGCCGTTCAGAGGGGACTCGATTCCAAGGCCAGGGAATTTGCGGAGAAGGGAAAGGAGATATATGTTTCGCGGACGGACGAAGCCGTCGGACCGCGGTAGAATGCGGACTGTGGAACACCACGACGACCCGCCCGCGGATGTGCGTTATGTTTTTCCCACGTTTCCAATAACAAGAAAGCAGGAGAAAGATAATTACGGTATATACAAATCCTGCGAACTTTGTCTAGCTTACGTGAACGCTCCTGCCTCCGGGGACCCGGATGACAAAATAGTCTTGTGAAGCAAGAAGGTAGGTTTTCTTGTGCAGTTCGGTCAAGTTCCGTCTTGTTTGGCAGGTGACTGGAACTCTGTACCGTCGTTGGTTGATTTCTCGTATTGGGTCTGCTCCCGAAATGTCTTGCCGGTCAGCCGTATTTCTTCGTTCTTCTGCAACTTTTTCGGGGTAACGCTTTCAGGGTCGCTTCGGTCCTTGCGGACACGGGGAGCTGGAGATTGGTAGGCGCGCAGGTATTGTCCTACGGCCTCGTAAAAATCGGATACCAGGTGTTCCAGTTCACCAATAAAATTTTTCGGCTGGCCGAACCGCTTTCCTAACTGCCTTATCATGCAGATTTCGAATCTGTGCACTTGGTTGTCTCGGTTTTTTTCCAAAGCGATTTCAGGGTCTTCCCTTAACTCCTTCAGAGAATGTTGAGCATGAACCCTGCGGCCCTGCCAGTGCAGTTTGATGTGAATATCCGTTTCAGGAGCTTTCTGCAGTTGCTTCAATATCCAGTTGATACGACCTTTGGTACTTTTTCTGTTGACGGGTGCAAGCAGCGTCATCGAAGCACTGATTATTCGTCTTCTGGCATCCGCAATTATGTCAATTGGCGCCGCCGCGTTATGCACCTCTAGTTTGGTTGACAGCGTGTGTTTCTTGGCAAGGTCCGCTACATCCTCTTTTTCTCGGGCTGCGGGGTTTACCATGTGGGGACGCTGCAATCTGATTTCAACGTCGACATTTAGTTGCCTGCTCAACATCAGGCTGATGTCCCGAATCTCTTGATGCCAGGCGGCCACGGTTTCTTGTGCTTCCTCGCTTTTTGCGTGAAGGGGAGCCCCGTCCGCGACTTTTTGCACGACATCCGTCCATGATTTAGGCATGCGGTCGAAGCTTTTTACTCCGGTACTTTGATGCGTCAGGAACCTTACCATCTCGGTCAAGATGAAACGCTGGTCTTCGTCTTCAATGTCGTCTTTGGAAACCAGCAAGTCTGCCTGTGTGACTATATACATCCACGACCAGTGGTAAACTTCTATCTTCCCCAGCGTTTTGGCCGGCAGCTTAATCGGGTGATGATTCGGCCTCGACGTGAACTGGTTTGAAATCGTGACTACCGCGTCAATGTTATGCTTCTTGGCCAAGGCAACATAGTTGGCAATCTGCTCTTCATCCAGTCTGGTGTTTCCAATCTTTGTTTCAACGAGTGCTTTCCACTCACGGTTGCCCACCTTAAGCACAATCAGACCGTCCGGTCGATGCGCGGAATCGCCTTGAGAAGGAAAGGCGACTTCGGTGTATGTTGAAAGCACCGCGCGTTTTCCGACTTTCTGACCGATAGAACCCAGCATTGACTGGCCGAATTCGTCAACGCTTGCAAGACAAGACAGGACAATCGACGTGCTTCGACCTTCTTTCGAGGTGTCTGCCAGGACAGGAAAAAGTCGTGCGCGTTCACCGCGCGCGAGATATTCGGGGGAATCATCCATATTCGGAAAATCTACAGCATATTTGTTCTTTCTTCAAAAGGACACGGACATGACAGCCGTGCGAAATTCCCCCCTCTGGGTTGGGCAAGATTCGGCTGTGTTCCGCATTTCTGGAGAAATCAGCGACCGGGAAGCTTGATTACTTCGCTTCTACTGTTTCCAGGAACATCTACGAGAAGTTCACGCTCGTTCAAAGGTTGCACGGGGCGGTTGTTGCCGTTAAAGATGGTCCTGAACGTATCGATTTGAGCGGCGGACATTTCGACGGGCGTCGTCAGCACGAACCATTTGACCCCTTCAGAGCAGGGAGGCGTGGTGAGCGAACCGTTGTACCTGTAGAAAAGCTTTTCGCGCGGCAGCAGGTCTTCGGCGTTGACGGACACGCCGTCGATTCGCCTCGGCTCTCCCTCCTCGACCGGCATGTTGTCCCATACGGGTTTAAACGCCGCGTTCTCTCTCCCGCTTCTTATCAGCATACCGACGACCGCGAGCTCGCCCGAGGCATTACGGTGAACGAGGTGCATTTCCATGTCCAGCGATTCGCCCGAAAGCGTGTGTTCGCCGGGCGAGTGGAAGTGGAACTGCGACAGTTCGTATCTGGTTCCTTCAATCTCGATCGAGCTTCCTTCGGAGTAGTCGACCTGGACCGTGTGCCCGTTGTTGACGACGGTGAGCGGGGAAGGACGGTAGTCGAAGATTACGCTCGGCGACCGCGTCGGGCTCGCGTCCGCGAGGTCGATCGGGGACTGGCGCCTGCCTTCTGCGCAGAGGATGTAGTCCGGGCTCAGCCGCCCCCACACGTCGGGTCCGTTCTCAGCCCCGTAGCCCCATTTAACCTGTTTGCCGTCGCTCACTTGATTGTCGCCGCTCGAACGCGAACTGGAAAAAACCGCCGCCGTCGCCGCCATGAACGGAACCAGGCTTTTCGACGTTTTCCCCCGACGCGGTCGAATCCGGAGTTTTCTGCCTTCACCCGCGCGAAAAACGTACGCTGTTTGCGTGAATCCGCAAGTTTCCGAAAGACAAAACGCGCTTTCCCTGTTGCCTGAATACCCGTTATTAAGTATATAATTGCAGTTTATTCCAAGGCGTTTTCCGTTTCATGCCCAAGCGAACAGACCTAGAAACCATACTGATCATAGGGTCGGGACCCATAGTGATAGGGCAGGCCTGCGAGTTCGATTACTCGGGCACCCAGGCGTGCAAGGTCCTCAGGGAAGAGGGCTACAGGGTGGTTCTCGTAAACAGCAATCCCGCCACCATAATGACCGACCCGGATTTCGCCGACAGGACCTACGTCGAACCCCTGGTTCCCGAAATACTTGAAAAGATAATCGAAAAGGAAAGGCCCGACGCCCTTCTTCCGACCATAGGCGGACAGACGGCGCTCAACCTCGCCGTGGAGCTCGCCGAATCGGGCGCTCTGGACCGCCGCGGCGTGGAGCTCATAGGCGCGAAGCTCCCCGCCATAAAGAAGGCCGAAAACAGGGAGCTTTTCAAAAAGGCCATGGACGACATAGGACTCGCGGTGCCCCGAAGCGGGATCGCCCGCGACATGAACCGGGCGCGCGAAGTCGCCGACGCGATAGGGTTTCCGGTGATTATACGTCCTTCCTTCACCCTGGGCGGAACGGGCGGAAGCGTCGCCTACAACAGGGAGGAGTTCGAGGAATTCGCGAGGGCGGGGCTCGAGAGCAGTCCTTCGAGCGAGATTCTCATAGAGGAATCGATAGTGGGCTGGAAGGAATTCGAATACGAGGTCATGCGCGACCGCATGGACAACGTCGTCATAATCTGCTCCATAGAGAACTTCGACCCCATGGGAGTTCACACGGGAGACAGCATAACCGTGGCTCCGGCCCAGACCCTCACCGACAAGGAGTACCAGGCGATGCGGGACGCGTCCATGGCGATAATACGGGAAATAGGAGTGGACACCGGAGGGTCGAACATCCAGTTCGCGGTAAATCCCGAGGACGGGCGCATGATGGTCATAGAGATGAACCCCAGGGTTTCGCGAAGCTCCGCCCTGGCGTCGAAGGCCACGGGATTTCCCATAGCCAAGATGGCCGCGAAGCTCGCCGTCGGCTACTCTCTTGACGAGATAGCCAACGACATAACGAAGTACACTCCCGCGTCTTTCGAGCCCACGATAGATTACGTGGTGGTGAAGATCCCGAGGTTCGCGTTCGAGAAGTTCTCGCAGACCGACCCCGTCCTCACCACCCAGATGAAGTCCGTGGGAGAGGTCATGTCGATCGCCAGAACCTTCAAGGAAGCCCTTCACAAAGCCGTGCGGTCCCTTGAGACGGGTTCCTACGGTCTCGAGAGACTGTCTGAGAATCCCGAGGAAGTGAGAGAAAAGCTCAGGGTCGCGTCCCCCCGGAGACTCTGGCACGTGGCCGACGCGTTTCGCCTCGGAATCTCCCTCGAGGAGATTCATTCGATCTGCCGCGTGGACCCGTGGTTTCTTCGAAACATAAAGCAGATAACGGATTTCGAGTCGAGGCTCCGCCGGGAGGGGCTTTGCGCCCCCGCGGTCGGGGAGGCGAAGCGCATGGGTTTTTCCGACGTGGAAATCTCGAGAACCCTTTCCGTCGGCGAGGACGAGGTGAGGGATTTTCGGACCCGCGAGGGCATAGAGACGGCTTTCAAGATGGTGGACACCTGCGCCGCGGAGTTCGAGGCCCACACCCCCTATCTCTACTCCACGTTCGAGAGCCAAAGCGAGGCCGCGCCCACGGACAGGAAAAAGGTCGTGATCCTCGGCGGAGGACCGAACCGGATAGGCCAGGGAATAGAATTCGACTACTGCTGCGTTCACGCGTCCTTCGCGCTTCGGGAGGAAGGGTACGAGGCCGTCATGGTGAACTGCAATCCCGAGACCGTGAGCACCGACTACGACACGTCCGACAGGCTTTACTTCGAACCCCTCACCCTGGAGGACACGCTGGCGATCATAAGGAGGGAGAATCCCTGGGGAGTGATAGTCCATCTCGGGGGACAGACGCCTCTTCGGCTCGCGCTTGACCTTGAGCGCCGCGGGGTGAGGATAATAGGCACTTCTCCCGAGAGCATAGACCTGGCGGAAGACCGCGACAGGTTCAGAAAGCTGGTCTCCGGTCTCGGACTTCGCCAGCCCCGAAGCGACACGGCGCGAAGCGAATCCCAGGCCCTGGCCATAGCCGGCGGGATAGGATATCCGGTAATGGTCCGCCCCTCCTACGTGCTGGGAGGCCGCGCCATGGAAATAGTCTACGACGAGGGGTCTCTGCGGACGTACATACGCGAGGCCGTGAGCGTCTCTCCCGACCATCCTGTACTGATAGACAAGTTTCTCAAGGACGCCAAGGAAGTGGACGTGGACGCCGTCTGCGACGGCCGAACCGTCGTCGTCGGGGGCGTGCTCGAGCACATCGAGGAGGCGGGAGTTCATTCGGGCGACAGCGCGGCCATACTCCCCCCGTTTTCGATAGAAAGCGCGATCGTGGAGGAAATAAAGTCCCAGACCGAGAAGCTCGCGCTCGCGCTCGACGTGAGGGGTCTTGTGAATGTCCAGTTCGCCGTCAAGGACGGGGAGGTCTACATAATCGAGGTCAACCCCAGGGCCAGCCGCACCGTTCCGTTCGTAAGCAAGGCCATAGGGGTTCAGCTGGCCAAGATGGGGACGAAGGTGATGATCGGAAAGTCGCTTTCCGAACTCGGGTACACGGAGGAGATCGTTCCCGGGCATTACTGCGTCAAGGAGTCGGTCTTTCCTTTCGTCAAGTTCCCCGAGGTGGACACCATTCTCGGTCCCGAGATGAAGTCCACCGGAGAGGTCATGGGAATAGACTCCGATCTCGACATGGCGTTCGCGAAGTCGCAGATCGCCGCCGGAAACAGTCTCCCGCAGAGCGGAGTGGCCTTCATAAGCGTAAAGGACGAGGACAAGTCCCCGAAGACGCTCGACATAGCCTCGAGGCTTCGGGCCGCGGGATTCGACATAATGGCGACGGGAGGGACTTCAGAGTTTCTCAATAAAAATGGTATACTTTCCAAGAGGGTAAAAAAGGTGAAGGAGGGCCGTCCCCACATAGTGGATCACCTCAAGAACGGGGATGTGCGGCTGGTCATAAACACCACGTTCGGCAAAAGGGAGATCGCCCAGTCCTACTCCATAAGAAGAACCGCCCTTGTGAACAACGTTCCGTACTTCACCACCCTGGCGGGAGCGGCGGCGGGAGTGGGGGCGATAACCGCTCTCAGGCGGGGGAGTCCGCAAGTGAGGGCGCTTCAGAACTACTATTAGTCCGCGCCGCCCGCCCGAAGGAGATCTTGAAATGAGTTCCGAAAGAGTTCTTGTCACGCCCGAGGGTTTCAGGAAGCTTCGGGAAGATCTCCACAGGCTGAAAACCGTGGAGAGACAGGAAGTGATAAGGCTCATAGAGTACGCCAGGTCGCTGGGAGACCTGTCCGAAAACGCCGAGTACGAAACCGCCAAGGACAAGCAGTCGTTCGTAGAGGGCAGGATACAGGAAATGGAGAGCAAGCTTGCCCGGGCGGAGGTGATAGATCCCGAAAAGATATCCCGCCGCGACAGGGTTGTCTTCGGCCTTTCGGTGACCGTGGAGGACGTGGATTCCGGGGACGTGAAAAAGTACAGGATCGTCGGGGAGGACGAGTCCGAGCCCGAGGAGGGACTCATATCCGTCACATCTCCCGTCGGCAGGGCGCTCATCGGAAAGAGCGTCGACGACGAGGTTCAGGTCAGGGTTCCCGGAGGAGTGAAGGAGTTTGTGGTTCTCAGCATAGAATGATCGTCGCATGAACATTCCCGCCGATACGATAAAGAGGTTCTTGCTGTATTCGCTCGTCTGCCACGCGGGCATACTGCTGGTCTGGGGAAGCGTCGTCGTTCACAGAAGCGCTCCCGTCTACGGCGACCACATAGAGGTTTCCCTCAAGCGGTTCGAGCTCGAAAAGCCCAAGCCCGCGAAAAAGCCCGTAAGGAAAAAGGCCGTCGAGAAGAAAAAAGTCGTAAAGAAGGTGGAAAAGCGCGACAAGTCCATATCGCTCGACAAGGAGAAAAAGCCCGCCAAGGCCCGCGAGGAATCCGAAGATTCTCCCAACTCGGACGCCCGCCCCTCTTACGGCTTCACTCCCCGGCCCGGGTACCCGGCCGTGGCGATAAGGAGGGGCTACGAGGGCACGGTCGTTCTGCAGGTGCAGGTGTTCGCCAACGGGGAGCCCGGCGAAGTGACCGTCTTTAGGTCGTCGGGCCACAAGATTCTCGACAAGGCCGCCCTCAAGGCCGTGAGGAAATGGAGGTTCGTTCCGGCTCAGAGAGGCTTCAGGGCGGTGGTGAGCGTGGTGAAGGTTCCGATAGAGTTTCGGTTGAACTAGATAGCGGTTGTCCGGCCGGACGCGCGCTGGTCCGTCCCGGTTCCGCGGTTTTCGTCGTGAGAAACTGCCTGGCGATATTTCTTGTGTCCTTTCCGGTCGTAGTCCTCGACCAGCTGTCCAAGTGGCTGGTGCGCGAGCACGTGCCCCTGCACTCCAGAACGGGCGTCCTGCCCTCGCTAGACATGACGCACGTAAGGAATCCGGGCATCGCGTTCGGCATGTTGAGCGACATGCCGGATCGCATAAGATTCTACTTCTACGTTTCGGTATTCGTGGCGGTGGGGGGCATGATAGTGTTTTTCCTCCGAAAGCTCGACGCCCGGCAGAGAACTCTCAGGTATTCCCTCGCGCTTGTGCTGGGGGGCGCGGTCGGGAACTGCATAGACAGGTTTTACTACGGGTACGTCACCGATTTCGTCGCCGTCTACTGGCCTGGAAGACCGGATCTGGTGTGGCCTCCTTTCAACGTGGCCGATTCGGCGATCACGGTGGGCGCGATTTCCGTGCTGGTTTTCGGAGCGTTGCTGGGAGCGGGGGAGAAATAGATGTTTACGGGAATAGTGGAAGACGTGGGCAGGGTGCTCTCGGTGGAGAAAAAGCCGCGGGACGCCGTCTTTCGAATAGGACTGAACGGGATTCCCGCGGCCGAGATCCGCAAGGGAGAGAGCGTGGCGGTAAACGGCGTGTGTCTTACCGCCGTCTCGGTGGGGGAAGGCGATTTTTCCGCGGAGGCGTCCCGCGAAACGCTTTCCAGGACGAACCTTTCGGGACTTCGGGCGGGAAGCGGGGTCAATCTTGAAAGATCCGTCAGGGCGGGGGACAGGATGGGAGGACACATCGTTACGGGTCACGTGGACGGGGTGGGGGTCGTCGGGTCGCGCGAGTCTGTCGGAGAGTCGGTGGTTTTTTCCTTTTCGATTCCGGCCGGGCTTTCGAAGTACGTGGTCGAAAAGGGATCGGTCGCGGTCGACGGGGTGAGTCTCACGGTGAATTCCGCGGTCGGGGAGGAGTTTTCGGTGAACATAATTCCCCACACGCTGAAAGAGACGATGTTCTCGGAGCTTCGCGAGGGCGGGAAAGTGAACGTCGAGTGCGACATAATAGGGAAGTACGTGGAGAAGATGCTTTTCGCCGAAGACGGCTCCCGCCGCGGTTCTCCGCGCGGGCGCGGGCTTTAGGCTGAATCCGGTATGAAACGGCATATTTTCCTCACGGGTTTCATGGGAGCCGGCAAAAGCGCCGTGGGGGCCGAGCTTTCGCGAAGACTGGGAATGGACTTCCGCGACCTTGACCGCGAGGTGGAAAAAATCGAGGGACTCTCGGTGAAGGACGTCTTCGAGTCGCGGGGAGAGGACTATTTCAGGCGGAGGGAGACCGAAACGCTCGAGAGTCTTTGCCGGAAGAGCGCCGCCGCCGTGGTCTCCACGGGCGGGGGATGCGTTCTGGCCGAGCGCAACAGGGAGACGATGGACGCTTCGGGGCATGTCTTCTATCTCAAGGCGCAAGTCGACACCCTCTGGAGCAGGGTGCGCGGAAAGCGTTCCCGGCCGCTTCTGAACGTCTCCGACCCCTACGGGAGGCTCCGCGAGCTTTTCGACAGGAGAAAGGAAGTCTACGAACTTTGCGGCCACGCGGTTTCCACGGACGATCTGGGTATTTCGGAAGTTGCGGATAAAATAATCGAGATTCTGAAAAAAACCGGAGGCTTTAAAAAATGAGAAAACTGATTTTCGTGTTTTTCGCCGTCTGTTTTTCGCTGGGAGCCCTGCTTTCCTGCGCGGACATTGAAGAAGACGACATTGCGGACATTCCCGACATCTCGTCCGGAGAGACGGGAGCCCTTCCTTCCCTGTCCGGTCTGATTGAAAGGCGCAAGCCCTCGGTCGTCAACATAAGCACCACGAGCGTGGTGAAGCAGGGAAGAACGTTTCCAGACTTTCCTTTCGGACAGGACGATCTTTTCGGGGATTTTTTCAAGAAGTTCTTTCAGGACGGGCCCGAGAGGGAGTTTCGGAGAAAGGGGCTCGGCTCGGGATTCATAGTCAGCAAAGACGGCTACATAGTCACGAACAACCACGTGATAAGCAGAGCGGAAGACATACAGGTGGTTCTTCACGACGGCTCCAGGTACACGGCGAAGATCGTCGGCCAGGACAGCAGGACCGACCTCGCGGTGCTCAAGATAGAGCCCGAGGAAAAGCTGATGCCCGTGGCGTTCGGGAACTCGTCCAGGCTGAGAATCGGCGACTGGGTGGTGGCGATAGGAAACCCCTTCGGTCTGGGCTACACGGTCACGGCGGGAATAGTGAGCGCCAAGGGAAGGTCTCTCGGTTTCGGGGCGTACGACGACTTCATCCAGACCGACGCGTCCCTTAACCCTGGAAACAGCGGAGGCCCGCTTTTCAACCTCAGGGGAGAAGTGGTCGGCGTCAACACCGCCATAGCGGCGGGAGGACAGGGGATAGGTTTCTCGATTCCCATCAACATGGCCCGCGAGGTGATATCCCAGCTTTCCGAGAAAGGCAGGGTATCGAGAGGGTATCTGGGAGTGGTGATTCAGCCCATAACCCGGGAGATAGCCGAAAGCCTGGGTTTCGAGAGCACCGACGGGGCTCTTGTGGCGGACGTGAGTCCCGGGAGTCCCGCGGAGAAGGCGGGTCTTAAAAGGGGGGACGTGGTGGTGGAGTTCGATGGAAAGCCGATAAGGGAGTTTACGTCTCTTTCGAAATCCGTGGGACTCAGGTCTCCCGGCTCTTCTTCCGCGCTCAAGATCGTTCGCGACGGAAAGAAAAAGGAAATTTCCGTCGTTCTGGGCGAGCTTCCGGAAGAAACGGCCGCGAGTTCCGGAACCGACTCGGACATGAAAGTGCGGGACATCACTCCGGGCCTTGCGGAAAAATTCGGTCTTGAAGACAAAACGGGGGTGGCGGTTGTGGACGTGAGCAGGGGGAGCTCCGCCTGGGAAGCGGGATTTCGCCCGGGGGACGTTATACTAGAAATCGACAAGACCCCCGTATCCAGCGTGGAGGACTACAACGGGATCATAACCCGGGCCGAAGAGGGAAAGCGACATCTGTTCCTCGTGAAGAAACGCAAGAACACCATCTACATAGGTTACGCGGTGAAAAAGAAGAAATAGGAAAAACGGCTATCCCTCGATTACCTTTTTTCGGAATTCTTCGGGCATGCGAGCGGTTTTTCTCTTTTTGTAGTCGAAAAACACAAGGGAGGTTTTCACTCTGGCCACCTCGTTTCCGCTTTTTTCGTTGACCAGAAGATAGAGAAGCTCGAAGAAGGGAGCGCCGTGATTTCCGATTCCGATGCTTATTCTTATCACGTCCCCGTAGAACGCTTCGGAACTGTATACTATCGCCGCGTCTCCCATTATGAGTCCCACGCCGTCTATGTTCTTCTCGGAGTAGCCGTGTTTCGCGAGAAACCTCACCCGGGCTTCGTGCGCCAGGGTGAGGACGGAGTCGTGTCCCAGGTGCCCGCCGTAGTTTATGTCGTATATCCTGGTCGTTATGTCGGTTGAGAAAACGAATCTGTCGGGCAGGTCTATTCTCGTTCTCGGCATTTTCTCCGATGTCCCTCCGCAAGTCGCTTCGCCAAGATCATTATAACCGCGCGGACGACCGTCGTACCCCTGACCGGAGTTTGCCGCGAGAAAGGCCGGATTCCCGTCCGGCAACAATCCGTCTCCTTGAAACGCGTTTCGGACGTCGCGCGGGCGGACGAAGATTGCGGTTCGGCGGACCCCGACGGAAGGACCGGAGCCGGACCGATTGATATAAGTGCCCGCAGTCGGTGCTGCCCGCCCGTCGATAATCCAATAATGCCAGATTGATACGCCCCCCCCCTTGTAATTCTTTCGGTTGATTTTCAAAAAATTGATATTTATATATTGACAAATTGTTTGAGGGAGTTAAAATAACTTCCCATAAATTTTAATTCCCTAGATTTGGAATATTCTCTGGTTTTGATTTTTTATTTTCTGGAGTTATAATTACTACAAAATTTGATTTAGGAGACTTGAAGTAAATGGAAGATAGAACGGAAAAAGAGCACGTGAGCAAGCACCTGGACATCGAATCGAAGAGGTTTTTCTTTGACGTGAAGGAAAACAGCAAGGGACATTACCTGAGAATTACCGAAATCAGCGGCGGAAGGTCAAGCGTTGTAGTTCCTTTTGAGGGAGTACAGCAGTTCAAGGACAAGCTGATCGAAACGATAAATGACGCCGGACGCCTTATGAAAACCACCAGCGCGGATTCAGGCGCGGTCTAGCTCCCGGTCCGTCCGCCGGGGAAAAAAGAAAGCCCCACTACATCGTTTCCGCCTTCACCACCCTGAGCTTTATGTTGTTGGGGTTGGGAAGCTTGCTTATGAACCCGACCTGAACGTTTTCAAGCTCAATCACCTTTCCCGGAGCGAGGACTTCTTTCAGCTTGAACCTGTTGGATCCGAAAGGGGCGTTCTGGGGCGTGAAGAACTCTATCTCAAACTCTATTTCGGAATAGGTGAATTCGCTTATGTTTTCCACGACGAGTTTGGCCAGAGTTCCCATGGACCCGGGAACGCCGGCTCCCCATTTGAATTCCCGTATCGCTATGTCGTGTCTCGGCAGGGGCTGGGGAGGCTCCTCCGCGACGGCTTCGGCCTGCGCGGGATTGCCGGAGAAAGTCGCCTGTCCGTCCTGATTTTCCCGGGGAAGACCGGCGGCGGCGTCCTTCGAAACGCTGCCGACCGTTTCTGCTTCCTCCGCGCCTAGGCTTTCGGTTTTCTTCTCCCGAGCGCCGTCGTCGTTTCGCGCGTGGTCCGTTTCGGAGGAAGAATCCGGGTCGTCGGGGACGTCGGAGATGGGGGGCTTTTTTTCTTTTGTTCTATCTGCCCGGCGTACCGAGGCGAGCTTGTCTTTTATCGTTTGACCGAGGCTTCCCCCTCCGGCCAGTATGTAGTTCAGTTCCTTTGTGGATATCGCCTCGGCTCCGGCGACGGAGACCGATCTTTCCCTGGCGTCGGGGCTTGAGAAACCGACGTTTACCCCGGTAAAAGTTTTCTCCTCTCCCGCCCGTATGACGTCGCGTATGACGACGGAAGACATGTGGTCGCGGCCCGCCGAGCTCTCCGCTCCTCTTTCCGTTACCAGCAATCTTATGTTCTTGAAGTGGCTTCTGCCCGTGTTCTCCAGGGTAATCTCCGTTATGAATCCTTCGTTGGCGAATCTGGCCCCTTCAAACTCCCAGTTCTTCACCAGTATCGCGTCGCGGGCGTTTCCGCGCGGGTCGCTTTGCGATGCTTCCGCGTCGGTCACCATCGCCTCGGAATCTTCAAGGTCCAGGCTCATCAGTCCGAGCTCTACGTCGTGGAACGTGGCCTCGCTTCCCGCGGCCACTTCTCCCTGGACCGTTTTTCGGAACGACCCCGCGAACTTTCCGCTTCTAGTGAGCAGGTCGACTCTGATTTCCACGTTCCTGTAGTCGGTTTTTCCCGAGTTGGCGATGGTTATTTCCCGAAGCACGGCCAGGCGTCCGACCCCGTGGGATTTCCACGAGTAGCTGTTTATGCTCAGGTCGTCTTCGGGATTCCGGTCCCTCGCGTACGAGGTTTCGGTCTGGCCGGAAGGAAAAAAGCAGAGAAAGGCAAACAGGAAGAAGGCTTTTGCGACGCGTGTCGTATTATTCATAAGGGTTGTTCGCGTGAAACGGTCTTGCAGTAATATAACAGGAAATTCCGTTTGCTGAAACTTCCCTGTGCGGTTCTCCTCGCTTGAGATATTCCCGAAAAGAGTTATAAATCTAGTGGCCGGAAACCGGGATCTCGAGGCCGTTTTCCCGTACCTGAGCGAATTGCGCCGGCCCCGGAGCTTCTTAATGGCGGTGTACATACTACTGAGCAGACTCACTCCCGAAGGCAGAAAGACGGTAAAGGAAAGACCGGGCAGGATAAAGGAAGTCGACAGGGAGCTTGAGAACATGGGCGTGAAGGTTCTCGAGCAGTACGCGACTCTGGGCAGGTACGATTTCGTGAACATAGTGGAAGCGCCCGACAACGAGACCATAGGTAGAGTCTCCGTGGATCTCTGCTCCAGGGGAACGGTGGAACTGATAACCCTTCCCGCGGTTTCCGTCGAGTCTCTCGTGGAGTCTCTCAACAGCGCCAGGGCGCGCAGGACTCCGCCGGACACCTTGCCGGTTTCGTCCCGGGAGCGCGGGGATGCTTGAGAAGTACTTCGGAATGATAAGGGAGCAGTCCGAGGATGTTTTCGGAACTCACCCGAGAAAAACGCTTTCGCTTTTCTCCCTTTTTTCCGCCGCCGCGGTGGTCCTGCCTCTGCTGATACTCGTACTGTTCGTTCTGATCAAGATTTTCTGAACGCCCGATGGGAAAGATAAAAACCCTTCCTGACGTACTGGTTTCCAAGATAGCGGCGGGAGAGGTGGTCGAAAGACCGGCTTCGGTGGTAAAGGAGCTTGTGGAAAACTCCATCGACGCCGGGGCGGACAGAATATCGGTTCATCTCGAAGCGGGCGGGAGAAAGCTCGTGCGCGTGGTCGACAACGGTCACGGAATGTCCCGCGACGACGCCATCATGAGCATCGAGCGGCACGCCACGAGCAAGATAAGGGACATAGACGATCTTTTTTCGCTCGGAACCCTGGGGTTTCGCGGGGAGGCGCTTCCGAGCATCGCGAGCGTTTCGAGATTCAGGGTCGTGACCGCCGCCGAAGGTGCGCAAAGCGGCACGGAAGTTTACGTCGAGGGGGGAATAGTGAAGAAGGTGAGGGAGACGGCGACGCCCCCGGGGTCGTCGGTGGAAGTGAAAAACCTTTTTTTCAACACTCCGCCCAGGCTCAAGTTTCTGAAAAGGCCCGAGACCGAACTGACCAGGGCGCTTGAGATCATCCAGCGGGAAGCCCTCGCGAGACCTTCCGTCGCCTTCGAGGTTTTCTCCAACGGAAAGAGCCTGCACCGCTACGCCGCCCGGGAGACGCTCCAAGAGCGCGTGGCGCAGGTAGTGCCCGGGGTGTCTCTCTACGAGATAGGTTTCGAAGACGACACCCTTAGGGTTTACGGCTACCTCGGAAGTCCCCTCGAGCCCCGCTCCTCCATGCAGAGGTTTTTCACCTACGTGAACGGAAGACCGGTCAGGGACCGCTTCATAAACAGGGTCGTGATGAACTCCTACGGAAAGACGATCGAGAAGGGAAAGTATCCCCAGGGAGCGATTTTCATCGAGAGGGACCCGCGCATGGTGGACGTGAACGTCCACCCCACAAAAAGCGAGGTCAGGTTCGAGAACCAGTACGCCGTCGGGCAGAGCATCGCCAGGGCGATAGGCGGCATGCTGGCCGACGCCCCGTGGATGAAGGGCTACAAGGAGCGGACGAAAAAGGCTCTCGAGGATTTCTACGAAAAGCGCAAAGACTCCCCTGAATCCCCCGACCGGACGGACTACGCGTCGGGAGGGTTCTCCGGCGGGTCGTCGGGCGGCGGGACTTTCCCACGCGGGCGGGGGGACTCGGTTTTCCCCGCGGGCGGCTCCGGCGCCGGGGTCCCGGCCGCTTCCCTCGGCGGAGAGGCCGACATGTTTCCCGAAGGTTTCTACTCTTCCCTCAAGTTCCTCGGACAGGTGGGAAAGCTTTACCTGGTCTGCGAAGGTCCCAACGGAATGATCGTGGTCGACCAGCACGCGGCTCACGAGAGAATAAACTTCGAGAGAATAAAAAGCGGTTACGCCGACTCGGATCTTTCCTGTTCCCGGGACCTTCTGGTCGCCGAAGTGGTGGAGCTTACGGCGCGCGAGGCGAACAGCGTCCGCCAGTTCGGAGACGAGATAGAAAGGCTCGGCTTCGATTTCGAGATTTTCGGAGAAAACGCCGTGAGGATAAAGTCCGTTCCCGGATTTCTAAAGGACTCGGACTACGCGAAGGTGTTTCAGGACCTGCTTGACGAACTTGACGACCTCGGCGACGCTAAAAGTCTCGGCGAACACCTAGACGCCGTCTGCGCCACGGTCGCCTGTCACGCATCCATAACCGCGAACCGCGTTCTGTCCGAACGGGAGGCGCGGAGTCTTTTCGCGGACATGGACAAGGCGAGCGACCCGCATGCCTGTCCTCACGGTCGTCCCGTCGCCGCGGAGATATCCCACAGGATGCTCGAGAGAATGTTCAAAAGGAGCTGATTCCGCCCGGCGGGCGGTCTTCGCCCCCGGTTTTTCGGGCGTGGCGGGACCCGAGGCGCTCTGCTCAAAGGAGACAAGATGGAAAAGATACAGTCGATCATCAACCATTTCGACGCTTTCGTGTGGGGAACGCCCCTGCTCGTCCTCATGTGCTTTACGGGATTCCTGCTGACGCTGGGCCTGGCTTTCATGCCGTGGAGAAAGCTTATCTACGGTTTCAGGATGCTCTTTGCTAAAAGCGACCCGGGGCTCCGGGGAGAGATATCGCCTTTCCAGGCCATCATGACCGCGCTTTCGGCCACGGTCGGCACCGGGAACATAGTCGGCGTCGCCCTCTCCATAGCCATCGGAGGACCGGGAGCGGTGTTCTACATGTGGTTTATCGCGCTTTTCGGAATGGCCACGAAGTACGCGGAAGCGGTGTGCGCGGTGAAATACCGCGAGGTGGACAAAAGGGGCAAGTACGTGGGCGGACCGATGTACTACCTGAGAAAGGGGGTGGGGGAGTTCGCCCCGGGACTGGGAAAGTGGCTCGGTTTCGCGTTCGCGCTGTTCGGAGCGGTCGCGGCGTTCGGAATCGGAAACGGCGTGCAGGTCAACTCGATCGCGGAATCCCTGAAGGACAGTCTTCAGGTTCCCGCGGTTTTCACCGGGGTCGTCGTGGCGGCGCTCGTGGGATTCGTCGTCATAGGCGGCATCAGGCGAATCGCGGAAGTGGCCAGCAAGCTCGTGCCCGCGATGATCGTTCTCTACGTCGGGGCCGCTTTGGTGGTCATCGGTTTTAACTTCGCCGAAGTTCCCGCCGCGTTCGGTCTCATTATCCGGTCGGCCTTCACTCCGGCGGCCGCGATGGGAGGTTTCGCCGGGGCGGCGGTGGCCGAGGCGATCCGTTACGGGGTGGCGCGCGGGGTGTTTTCCAACGAGGCCGGCCTGGGCTCGGCCGCCATAGCGCACGCGGCCGCCAAGACGGACAATCCCGTCCGTCAGGGCGTTATCGCGATGACGGGCACTTTCATCGACACCATCATAGTCTGCACCATGACCGCTCTTGTCATTCTCACTTCGGGAACGTGGACTCTGGTGGGTCCCGACGGCGCCGCTCTTACCGGGGCCGTTCTCACTTCGACCGCTTTTGAGAACACCATAGCGGGCGGACAGTATATCGTTACGGTCTGTCTCGCCGTTTTCGGATTCACCACGATTCTCGGCTGGTCCTACTACGGAGAGAGGTGCTGGCAGTACCTGTTCGGAGAGAGGAGCCTGATCGCCTACCGCGTTCTGTGGGTTCTGGTGGTGCTGGGCGGCGCCAACGTGAAGGTTGAAATGATCTGGAACCTCTCCGACGCGCTGAACGGACTGATGGCGGTGCCGAACCTGATAGCCCTGCTTTTGCTGTCGCCCATGGTTTTCAGGATGACGAGAGAGTATTTCGCCTCGCGGAAGTGACTGTCGGAAGTTTCTCAATCCGCCGCAATTGCGGAAATTCTGGTATGAGACTATATTGAGGAAAGAACAAGGAGGATCGTTCAGAAAGGATTAGCTATGGCCAAACCGACTTACGTACCCGTCAATCCGAGAGTGCTGGAATGGGCGGTCAGGGAATCAGGACTGTCTTTCAGGGATGTTGCGGAGAGGACGAAAATAAGCGAGTCGGAGCTGGGGGAGTATTTAAGCGGCGAGCGGGAGCCGAACCTGACGAATTTCGGCAGATTGTGCAACTTGCTCAAGAGACCTTCCGCCGTTTTCTTTTTGCCTGAAGCACCCGGTTCCACTCTACCTAACATGGAATTCAGACATTCTCCCGAGACCGCGAGGAACAAGCTGAACTATAAGGAAATGCTGCAAATCAGAATGTCCAACAGGCAGAGAGGGTTTCTTTCCTGGATCAATAAGGAGCTGCGCGAGCGGAAGTTCAAGCTTGAAAGGTTCGACGTCGGTTCCAGGCCCGAGGATGTCGCAAATCGCGTTCGCCGGTCTTTTGACCTTTCGATTGACGAGCAGGTGAACTGCGATACCGCCTCCGCTTTTTTCAAACTGCTGAGAAGCAAGTTTGAAAGCTTTGGAATTTATGTTTTTCTTCTGTCGCTTGGAAAAGATTCCATTCGCGGATTTTCGATCTGGGATGATTACGCCCCCGTAATTGGAATAAACACAACCGGATGGAATCCGGAATCCAGAATTTTCACTCTCCTGCATGAACTGGGCCACCTGCTTGTAAGGTCTAGTTCCGCGTGTTCTTATCGTTCCGAGGCATATCTGGAGAGTGATTACGACTCGCAAGAAAAATGGGTCGACGGTTTTTCCGCGGCTTTTCTTCTGCCGGCCGACCGTCTGAAAAGTTTTCTGGAGATGGAGCACGGTTTCAGTTCAGGTGGGTTAATTGAAGATTTGTCAGTCGCGGGGTCGGTAAAGGACAGGTTTAAAATCAGTTTGACCGCGGCCGTCATGAGGTTTATCGAACTGCGGATTTCTGACTGGAGCCTGTATGAAAAATTAAGAAACTTAAAGACTGCGTCCCGGACTCAGGGTGGGGGAAAGCCGAGAGACCGTCTGGCAAGGCAAAGGCATATCTTTGGAGATAAGACTTTCGATACCGTAATCAAAGCGGTGAACGAGGAAATTATTGATAAAACCGATGTCTTGTCTTATCTGGACATTAATATTGAGGATTTTGACAGGGTTGGCGCTAATACACACTGAAAAGCGCAGTAGATGTTCTTTGTAATTGACAGTAGCTCCGTATTGGTTGTCGGTGAATACGCGAAAAAGTGCGGTGTGCGGAAAACGGAGATCTTGAATAGTCTTAAGTCGCTTGTGGATGACGGAAAGCTCGTTTATCCTGTGCAGGTGGCGGACGAAGTGAGCAGGCATTCGAGAAGTGAGCAATCACTTTGGGTGTCGGAAAATAAAGGACGAGCCAGTCGTTACGGAACCGACTACAATGCGGTTGAAAGAGATCATGTCTCACAAAATAGCGTCCAAAGTTATTGACGTCAGCAAGCATGACAATGTGAATGAAGCGGACCTTTATTTGCTTGAACTGGCTTTAAGACTGAAGAACATGCCTCGCTTGCCTTTGGGATTGGAATCTTCGAGCGATTGCGTGGTTACCCTGATCACGGAGGAGATTAAGAACAAGGCAAGTAAAGTTTCCCTGTCTCAGGCGGCCGGAGCGCTTGGGATTCCTTGTTTACGGATGGAATTCTTTCTGCTAAACGAGGGAATTGTTGCGTAATCGATAGAACGCATATGTTTTCATAACGAGTCAGGAGGATGAGCAGCAGATGGCGGTTGTAGAAACGAGCCGTTTTCACAAAGGAATGAAAATCGAGGTCGACGGGGCCATATGGGAGATAGTCGAGTTCAAGCACTCCAAGATGGCCCAGAGGAGTCCCATAGTGACCGCGAGGCTTAAGAACATAGCCACGGGAGCCGTTCAGGAAAAAAAATTCCGGGCGGGAGACACATTCAACGTTCCCGATATCCGGAAAAGAACAATGCAGTATCTCTACAGGGACGGCGAGACTTTCTATTTCATGGATTCCGAGACTTTCGATCAGTTTCCCTTCAGGGCCGACGCAATAGGGGATGCCGCGAAGTTTCTCAGAGAACAGCAGGAAGTGAGCGTGCAGATGCACGACGAGGAACTGATAGGAGTCGAGCTTCCCACCTCCGCGGCTTTCGAGGTCACGCAGACCGAACCGGGAGTCAAGGGCGACACGGTCTCGAGTACCACCAAGCCCGCGACAATAGAAACGGGCGCGGTCGTAGCCGTTCCTCTTTTCATAAACGTCGGCGACATGATAAAGGTCGACACGAGAAACGGAAACTACATAGAAAGGGTCAAGTCCTGAAGCGGGCCGGGGGAAATGCCCAGTTTTTTCGGTCGCCGCCGTCCGGGTCTTCTGAAGTTCAAGGTTCCCCGTCGCTTTTTTCGAAGGGGTCGTTCATCTCCGGGTGCCAGAGCCTGAAGTGTTCCCTGTGCGTGTCGTGGTAGGAACCCTCCGTGAAGTGCTTGTCGTAGAAATCGAGGTCCAGGTGATGAGCCTGGAACACAAGCCTCACGAACATCGGGTCGAGAAAAGCCGGAAACCTGCCGTAGTTCTCGTACACGTAGGAACAGAAGTCTTTCACTATCTGGATTCTCACTTCCGAAGGATGGTACTCGTCCCGCAGGACCGAACCGGGCTCCCTGTAGGGAAAGGAATTGTCCTCTTTCCAGAATTCCCCCCTCATCTGAAGGAACCTGTCCACCGCGTCTTCCATGTTTTTCACGTAGGGCGGACAGAGGGACTCGAAAACTCCGTCTCTTCCCACTGGATACGGAGGATTCGAGCTTCTCACGCTTTTTTCGGGCTCGACGAACCTGAATCCGAGGCCCCTGTGGGAGGGGTCGAGTCCCAGGGCGTAGTGGGGAAGCAGGCCGGTGAACGTCCAGCCGCCAAGCCCCAGGGCCTGCAGCGCCAGGTTCATGTTCTGGCTTATGAACGCCTGCTCCACGTTCAGGGTCGTCAGCACCCTTATTTCCAGGTCGAAAAGGGAAAGCCTGACGTCGTTTCTTATGTATCCCTTCTCTATCCACCTGTCCAGACCGCACGACCTTCCCCCGTTCAGTTCGTCGATTATGTTGAAGCCGTACTTGGCCCCGAAGTAGATGAACAGAAGCACCATGTATTCGACCGTGGTGTTGGTCACGGGGACGAAGAAAGTCGTCCCGGGCTTGTTGGTGTTCCAGGCGTTGAAGTCGAAGAGCCCGGGTTCTCCCTTCGGAAGGTCCGCCCTGTCGGTTTCGAGAACGATCCTGCTCTTTCTGAAAAGCCCGAACATTTTCTCAAGCTGCTCTTCTCTCGTGAGGGAAGTGAAGATCGAGGTATCCTGAGGCACGAGGTCGAAAAGCCTGACCATGTAGAGCCCCTCGTCGTTTGTGTAGAAAAGCTCGGTGGAGTGGGAATTGCAGGAACACGGCCAGCTTCTTCCCGTCCACTGGAAAAGCCACGATATTCCGGTTCTGGGGAGGTCTCCGAGGGAAAGACCGGTCGTTCCCGTTCCCGCCCAGACCAAAAAGGCCTCTTCGAGTTCCGAAAGCCCTACCGGATCGTGTCCCGAGCTGTAGGCGAGGTTGCCTTCGGGAATCTCCATCCCCAGGCCGAACCTTCTGGATCTTCTCGAAAATATGGAGTCGAGAAGGCTGAAGCCCGCGGCCCGGTCGAATCCTTTGGGAATTTCCATTTTTCTCCTCGCGCCGCTTCGGCGTGACGGCGAAACGGTTCTTCGCTTCGGAAAACCTCCCCGGCTATCAGGCGTCCCGACCCGAGCACTGTCCGCAGATTCCGCTGAAAAGCACCGAGTATCCTAAAACCTTGTAGCCGTCTATTTCGGGGTCGAGCTTCGAATAGGATGCGGAGTCGTCGTATATGTCCTCTATCTTCTTGCACCTCACGCATACTACGTGGTGGTGGGGGTCGAGGTTGGCGTCGTATCTCGCGGCGTGGTACAGGGTGTTTACGACGGATACGAGCCCCGTTTTCTCGAACGTCTCAAGGGTTCTGTACACGGTGGTGAGGGATATGTTCGGGTAGCGGCTCTTCACGCTCCTGTAGATCATCTCGGTGCTCGGATGCTCGAAGCTTTCCACAAGTTCCCTGTATATCGCGATTCGCTGCGGGGTTACCTTGAGCCCGAGTTCCTTGCTTCTTTCGATGAATCGCGATATTTTCTTTTCCGCCGCAACGCCTGAGTTTTTCATGACCCGCTCTTAAAGACTGGAACAAAACGACATTGCTCCCTAAAATACCTTGAAAGCCCGAGAGTTTCAAAGCGCCTCCATGGAAAAGTCCTCAATCGAGTTTCTGAAGAAAAACAGGGTGGTCGCGGTGATACGGCCGCAAAGCGTGCGGGAATCGCTCGAGACCGCCCGCGCGTGCGCGGACGCCGGGATGAGAACCGTGGAGATAATATCCGTTTCGCCCGCGGCCAGGGAAGCCGTCAGGAAGCTTTCCTCGAGCGGGGACATGTGCGTCGGCGCGGGCACCGTCATGAGCCGGGATTCCGCCGAGGAGTTCTGCTTGCTCGGAGCCCGGTTCGTGGTTTCTCCCCACACCGACCCGGAGATAATAGAATACTGCGGGGAAGCGGGCGTTGCGGTGATTCAGGGGGCGTTCACGTCGTCCGAGATGGTGACCGCGGCGAAGGCAGGGGCGGATTTCGTGAAGATATTTCCCGCGTCGAGCTTCGGTCCCGATTACGTCAGGGCCGTCAAGCAGGCCCTTCCTTTTCTCGACATGATGGTTACGGGAGGAATTACCGCGGACAATATCCGGGACTACTTCGACGCGGGGGCGTCGCTCGCGGGAGTTTCTACCGCGCTTACGGCCGGCGGGGCGGACTACGCGTCTGTCAGGCGGACGGCCGGCAGACTCCTTGAGCTTGCGGGGTGAGCGTGGAGAAAAAACCTAAAGCGAGGGAATTCTATCTGGGTCGCGTGGACGAGGCGTTCGCCGAGATGTTTCTTCTCTTCGGGAGAGGGTTCGGCGCCCGCATGGAGGTTGTTCCCGACACGTCGGACGTGAGGGAGGTTTTTTCCGGGCGCGGGGGAAAGGCGGATTCGGCAGGGGCGATTGATTTCGAGCTTTCGTCCTGCGAGTGCGGCCGTCTGGAGGACGCGGATCCGGCGAAGTATATCGGAACTTCCGTCTGCACGAGTTCTTCGGCCGCCTGTTCTGCCGAAGCGGGAAGGTTGCCGGCGACGTGGATTTTATCGACGACAGCTGGATAATAGCCGTGGCCCATTGCGATTTCCAGTCATTATGACCTGATTTTCTTTGCTGAAAAAAATTCTCTTTGCGGCTTGCTCGTCCGCGACGCGGACTCGAAAGTCAAGCAATCACGGCCGGCCGGTCATTTTCATGCGTATCGCCATATCCGCGTCCGTTCATGAAATTCCTTGTTCAGGCGTGCCGTCTGGGGATTCGCGTTCCGCTGGCGGCAGGAGTCTTTCTATCGACTTTTCGGGTACGGCGTCGGCGCAATTGCCTGTTTTTCTCGAGTTCCGAGTGTACGGGTACGGCTAGCCCCCGGATTTTCAGGGGAGAGAGGGTCGAGTGTGTGTGTTGACATCATATCCGACTTACGATTTAATTCTCTAGCAGTCGACTTGGAGGCATGAAATGGAACTCTCGACGGAACGAGCGGCTAGGGACATTTCGCCGGGACTCGAAGAAGCGCGGGAGGAGCGGTTTTCGGTCTCGGACGTCCGGGAGCGGAAGTCGCCCGACCCTGAAGCCGGAGGGAGCGAAGTCGTGAACCATGAATATAAGGACGAACCGAGTACCACCCGCACGATACCCCCCCCCCTGTTTTGATTCCGCAACGCGTGCGGGAGTCTCGCGTTTTTCGACGCGGGCCTTCCTTCTCCTGCTGGCGCTGGCGGCGGGAGTTTTGTTCGTCTCGTCTCGGGCTTCGGCACATACCGGTACCCACAGGTGGGCGGGAGTCGGTCAATCACAGGCGGCGACAGATGCCTTGTTCGCAGTTGCACAACAGCAGCAGATTAGCCTCAATCGTGCAGACGGTGTCACCAGCGTACCCTTCCTCAGCTACGAAATTCTTGCCTGTCCTTGGGCAGCGTCAGAAGTAAAGGAGCCGGCGAGCACTACTACTCGTCCTACCGGGTGTACGGTGATCGTCAATCGGCCCGGCGGGAATCTTCCTGTTAGTGCGAACGTCACCCCGAGCGCGACCATGATTAGCAATAACGGGTTCGCCGTCGTCTTTGTACGTTACGGTGCCCATCCCCTCCGTTACGTAGATGTCGTCGACTGGGTTCATCTGAGCCCGCTGCCGGCGATAGTGGTGAGCCGGGGGACCGGAGCGCTGGGGCTCGCCGAGGGGGCCACTTCTTCGTACAACGTGAAGCTCAGTGTGCAGCCTGCGAGCGACGTGGTGGTTCGAGTGTCGTCGGGTGACGACGGCGCGGTGAAGGTGAACAAGACGGGCGGGACCGCGGCCGCCCATCAGGACCTGACGTTCACGGATTCGACCTGGAACACGGACCAGGCGATCACGCTGGTGGCGGAGCAGGACGACGACTTTCAGGACGAGAGCGTGACGATAACGCACGCGGTTCGCGACTTCGACGGTGCGGACAATGTCACGTTCACGGTGAACGTGACGGACGACGATCTTTCGATTCTGTCGGTGAGCGGTGGAGGAGAGGTTGCGGAAGGAGACTCGGGGACGACTGCTCGGGCGGCGTTCACCGTGACTCTTTCTCCGGCGAGGAGGCAGGCGGTGTCGGTAAGCTACGCGACTTCGGACGGGACGGCGGAGGCGGGAAGCGACTACGAGTCGGCGTCGGGAACGGTGACGTTCTCCCCCGGGGAGACGTCGAAGACGGTGACGGTGACGATAAACGGAGACGACGAGGCGGAGGCGAACGAGACGTTCTCCCTGGCGCTCACTTCGACTCCGAACGGACAGATAGACCCGCAGAACTCCTCGGCGGGGGCGGTGATAAAGAACGACGACGAGAAGATGGTGGATGCGGAGATGTCGGGAGAGTTCTCCGTGGGAGAGACCACGGTTACGGTGGCTTCCACTCTTGCCGACGACACGGGGCTCGAGGTGGTGCTGCCTTCTGAGCTAGAAAGGGGCGGGGCGGCGATAGAGGAACTCACCGTGACGCTCGGGCCGACGGAGCGGGAGATAGACGGGGATCTTTTCGGATACACCGGAAGAGGAGCCGACCACGTTCTGGTGGACATAGACGTGACCCCGGTACCCGACGACGCGGTCAGGGTATGCCTTCCGGTAACGGAGAATCTTCGCCGCGCGGCGGGTCGGCAGAGGCTCTACCTGATAAGGTTCTCGGGCGGGCGGTGGGAGGAGCTTGCCTCCGAGACGGAAGACGACATGGTGTGCGCGGACGTGCGCGGGTTCGGGCCGTTCGCGGTGGTTTTCCAGATAGACTACGCGAAGCGCCGCGTCGGGGAGGTAAACCGCGCGATACTGCCGGAGCTTAACCGCGCCATGACTGCCAGCACGCTCGAGGCGATAACGTCTCGCATAGACGACGCGATGGCCGGAGGAGGGGGGACGGGCGCGTTCGGCACGCCGTCGCCGCCTGATCCGGAGTACGGACATGCGGAGCCGGTGCGCTTGGGAGAATTCGAGGACGGGGAGGGGCTTTCGCTCACCGACGCTGTGGACGGCTCCTACTACTCGGTTTCTCTCGCCGGAGGCTACGATCCGATGTGGGAAGAGGAAGGAGAGTCCGAAGCGGAGATTGCCCCCGCGTCCCGCTCCGGCGGACTGGGGATGTGGATATCCGGAGACTACCGGAACCTGTCGGGCAAGAGGGGAGGTCTTGTGGACTGGGACGGTCGGGTGATTTCGGGGCACCTGGGAACTGACTACAGGTTCGGACGAAGCTTCCTCGCGGGAGTTGCGACCTCGTGGTCTCAGGGGTCGTTCGACTACACGGGCGGGGGGGAAGGGTCTGCCCGCGTGAGCGGAGACTACGGGAGCCGGATGAACAGCTTTCATCCCTACCTTGGACTTTCCCTGTCCCGAAGGCTCAACCTTTGGGCGGCCGGTGGCTGGGGATTCGGAGAGATAAGGATGGACGACGGGGAGATAACTGGCCGCCAGCGAACCTCAACGCGTCTCGGGACGCTTGCTACGGGAGCGGATCTCGTGCTGCTGGGCGGTGACGCTTCTTCGCTTTCTTTGAAGGGAGAGGCGTGGATTTCGCGTGTGAAGGTGAAGGGCAACGGCGGGCGCATAGAGGGACTTCGGGTGAAGACGAACCGGCTGCGGGCGGCGCTCGAAGGTTCTCACGCCCTGGCTTTAGGCTCGGGGTCGCTGGTTCCTTCGCTGGAGTTTGCGATAAGGCGGGACGGAGGAGACGGAGAGACGGGAGTGGGAGGAGAGCTCGGAGGAGGAATTTCCGTGGTGTCGTCCATGGGACTGACTGTTGAGGCGAGGGGGCGGGGACTTCTGTTCCACCAGGGAGACGCGAAGGAGTGGGGAGTGGGAGGTTCCGTGCGGTTCGACCCCGGAGGAGACGAGCGTGGACTTTCGATGAGCGTTATTCCCTCGTGGGGAAACAGCGCAAGCGGGGTTCAGAGTTTGTGGGAGAGCGAGGGGGCGGAAGTCGGTTCCTCTGGCGTGGAGCGTTCGCTCAGCCTTGAGACGGAGGTCGGCTACGGATTTCCGGCGCTGGGGGACCGCGGGCTGCTGACTCCCTACGGAGCTTTCGTGCGCACGGGCGGAGACGGGCGCAGTTACAGGGCCGGGAGCCGTTTGAGCATGGGCGGGACGTTCGACGTGTCTCTCGAGGGTCTTCGCACGGAGACCGGCGCGGGCGACCCCGAACACGGCATTACTATCCAGGGCAGGCTCAACTGGTAGGGCCGGCATCCGTGCCGTCCGACAGTTTCTCCCGTAATTCCGCGCCGGATCGGTGATGTCTGTGCCGGTCGGCTAGTCGTCATGACTAGAATCTCCTCAGTATCTCGTAGTAGGTGTTTCTCTGGGCGGGATTGAACCCGGCGCTTTTTATCATGTGCACGAGCTCGTCCACGGTCGAGCGGATCTTGTTCTCCGCGCAGCCCAGAACGTTTTCGTCGTAAAGCGTTCCGCCCAGGTCGCTTGCGCCGTAATGCATGGACATCGAGCCCATTTTCTTTCCCTGAGTGAACCACGAGCCCTGTATGTGGGCGAAGTTGTCTAGAAATATCCTGCAAACGGAAAGAACCCTGAGATACCTCTGGCCTCCGACTTCTTCCTTCAGTCTTTTTTCGAGCAGGGTGTTTTTCGGCTTGAACGTCCACGGAATGAAGGCGAGGAAGTTTCCGGTCTCGTCCTGAAGGTCTCTTATCCTCCCGAGATGCTCCACTATGTCTTCGTCTTCCTCGAGGTGTCCGAACATCATGGTGGCGGTCGTCCTGAAACCCGTCCGGTGAGCTTCCCCGGTTATCCTCATCCACTCGTCCGCGTCTATCTTCAGGGGACTTATTCTTTTCCTCGACCTGTTCGAGAGCACTTCCGCTCCTCCCCCGGGTATCGTCCGCAGTCCTGCGTCCCAGAGACTCCTGAGAACGTCTTTTGTGTCCAGTCTCTCGTATTTCGCCACCGCGGCTATCTCCGGGGCGGAAAACGCGTGGAGGTGAAGGTCGGGTATCTCTTTTCCGGCCCTTCTGACTATTTCGAGGTAGTAGTCGAGTCCGAGTTCCGGGTTGTGCCCGCCCTGGAGCAGGACGGTGGTGGCGCCGTTGTGATAGGAGGTGCGGAGGATCTCCATTACCTTGTCCACGCTGAGCGTGTAGGCGTCGTGGGCTCCGGGCGGTCTCCAGAAGGCGCAAAAAAGGCACTCGGTGTCGCAGACGTTCGTGTAGTTGGGATTGGTGTCGGCGACGAAGGTCACTATGTTTTCGGGATTGCGTCTTTTTCTCGCGAGGTCCGCGAGCGCTCCCAGACGCAGCAGGTCGGCTTCCTCGAGAAGAAAAAGGGCTTCCTCGGCGGATATCCTCGCGCCTTCGAAAACCTTTCCGTAGATATCTTCCGCAGCGTCCATGGGAGGCTTGAAATAAAACCAATGGCGCGTGGGCTGTCAATCGAATCCGCCCTCTTGCGCGGTCGGGCGGTGCAGTCTTCCGACGCGCGGAAACCGTCCCCGGCACGCGGTTTCCGGAGCAGGTCGTCCGGGATCGAAAGCCGTTTCCCGGCAGGTATGTATTTAAGCTGAAAATTTTGTTATCATGCTCCCGGTGAGGTTGTTCGGGTAAAAGGGCTTTCGGGAACGTCTCCCGGATTCTTTCGGCGCGGGGCGTCCGCGAGACGTTCTGCGGGAAGGGATTGCGCCGGGGAGCCTCCAGAATCCGAAATCCGCGTGAATTCAGATGGTCTGGGCGAAAACTGTTCTTCGGAAAAAAACTTTTCTTCTCCTCTTCCTCCTGGCGTTTTGTCTTTCCTGCGCGGGACGCTCCCCGGGTTTTTCTCCCGGGCCGTCGGGGGATTTCGAAGCCCGCGGGCAGGCTCTCGCCTACTACCGTTTCGCGCTGTCCGGGCTTTATCTCGAGAGGGGGGATTTCCGCCGCGCGGCGGAGGAACTAAGAAAGGCGGAGCTTGCCGACCCCGGGTCTTCCGAAATAAAGTACCGGCAGGGCTTCGTCTACATGATTCTCGACATGCGGGGACGGGCGGTCGAGAAGTTCGACGAATCCATAAGGCTCGACCCCTCGAATCCCTCTCCGCGAAAGGACCTCGGGCGCGTCTATCTCGCCCGGTCCGACGACGCCTCGAGGCGAAAGGGCAGGGAGTCTCTTCTCGCGGCCGCCGAGCTTGATCCGGGAGACGGGGAGATATACCTGCTTCTTTCCGCGGGAGAGCTGCGTTCGGGAAATCTCTCGTCGGCCCGCGGGTACGCGGAAAAAAGCCTCTCCATAAACTCGACGGACGTGAGAGGCCATTTCTACCTGGGAAACATCTCCGCCAGGGAAAACGACCTCGACGCCGCGGTCGGGCACTACAAAAGGGCGCTCGACATCCATCCCAGGTACTACCCCGCGTTTCTCGGACTCGTGGAAACCCTCGAGCGGGCGAAAAGAACGTCCGAGGCCATAGACTACTACGAAGACGCGATAAGGAAGTTTTCTCCCTACAGGGACATCTTCATTTCCTACGGAAACATGCTTTACAGGAACCGCAGGTTCGAGGGAGCGATAGAGCAGTACGGAAACGCCGAGATCATGGACCCCGTGAATCTCGAGATAAAGTACAGGATGGGTCTTCTGTACCTTGAAAGCGAAAGATACGCAGAGGCGGCGGAGAAATTCGCCGTGGTTCTCAAGCGGGCTCCCGGCGACGCCGCCGCGAAATACTACGCCGCCGTCGCCCGCACCGAGCTCGGAGACTACTCCGGGTCGGCGAAGCTTCTCGCGGCCATACCCGAGGGTTCGGAATTTCACGTAAACGCGCTGGTCCACCGCGCCTACGTACACGAGCTCGAAGGTTCGGCGGAAAAGGCGGTCGGGATTCTCGAGGGTCTTTACGAAAAGGATCCGGACGACGCGAGACTGGTAAAGTCGCTGGGATCTCTGTACGGGAGGCTGGGAAGACAGGAGGATTCGATCTCCATGTACGGCGGGTACCTCGACAGGCACCCCGCCGACGAGTCCGTGGCCTATTCCCTGGGAGTTTCCTACTACCACGGCGGCAGGGTATCGGAGGCCATCTCCGTAATGGAAGACATCATCGAAAAGAACCCGGAGAATTTCGACGCCATGAACTTCGTGGGATACACGTACGCGGAGCGCGGAGAAAAGCTCGACTACGCCGAAGGACTGATAAGAAGGGCCATGGAGTTCGCGCCCGACCGCGGCTACATAATCGACAGCCTCGGGTGGGTCTACTACCAGAAGGGGGATTTCGCCAGGGCCGTCGAATACCTGCTGCGGGCGGTGGAGGCCTCTCCCCGGGCCCCCGAGATAATGGAGCACCTGGGCGACGCGTACGTCGGGGTCGGAAAAACCGAGCTGGCCGCGGAGAAATACGAAAGGGCGCTTTCGATTCTGGACTCGAAAAAGCTCCTCACTCCCGAGGACGAAAAGGTCCGGCGGAGGCTGCTGGAAAAGGTAAAGGGACCCGGTTCGGATGAAGCGTAGCCGCCTTTTCCTCCTGACGGTTCTTTTCCTTTCTTCCTGCGCCGCGACGCCCCCCGTCGCGCCGCTCGGCGAGGCCGGTCTTGCCGCGGCGCTCGCGAGGGCGAAAAAGACCCACGCGGGATTCGTCTCCGTCAGGTCCCGCGCGGGCGTGTCGATAGAATCCCCGCGGGAGAGGATGTTCTTCGACCAGGCGACCCTCGCGCGCAATCCCGGATTTCTGAGAGTGGCGCTGCTCGCTCCTTTCGGCGAGACGCTCGCCACGGTGGTTTCGGACGGAAAAAGCGTGAGAATGAAGACCGCCCTTGAGGAAGTGGTTTTCGACGACGCGGAGAACTTCAGTCTCTCCTACCTGTATCCGGGGCTTCCTTCCGGCATGGGGATGAGGGACCTGGTGGGTTTTCTCACGGCCAGGCTTCCGCTGGAAGTTCCCGAGAAGAACTACACGGCCCGTTACGTCGGGAGAAGGGGGGAGATACTTTTCGCGTTTTCCGGGCCGAGGCGCCTGGAAGTCACGGTCGATCCGCGAAGGAACGTCGTAAGTAGGGTCGACTACGAGTCTTCGGACGGCGTCGCGTCCACGGTGATCTTCTCCGACTTCAGGAAACTCGCGCCCGATCTTTATTTTCCCGCCAGGCTTAGGTTCGAGTCCTCGGGCTACGGCCTGAGCGTCGCCTACGCCGACGACCTGCGCGTCAATTCCGGCCTTGACGTTTCCGCGTTCCGTGCGGGGGAGGAGGATTGAGTTGTCGGGCGAGGCGCTTGTAAGAAAGTTCACGGTGAGAAACCGCCTGGGACTCCACGCCCGCGCGGCCGCGGTTCTGGTCGCGCTCACAAGCAGGTTCAGTTCCAGTATAATCATAAGGAAGGAAAGTTTCGAGATAGACGGAAAGAGCATCCTGGGAGTTCTTTCCCTGGCCGCCATCAGGGGCACGGAAATCGTGGTTGCGATAGAGGGCGAGGATTCGCGGGAGGCGATGGAAGAAGTCTCGAGGCTCATAGAAACGGGTTTCGGGGAAGGAATCTGCGAGGAAGCCTGACTTCGTTTCCTCGGGCGGACGGGAAATTCGCCGCCCGGTTTTTTTCGGCAAAGGCGGAGCGGTCGAGATGAAGTTCGTAAGAATCAGTTCGAGGAATCTGGAAAGAAAGACAGCGGAGATACGCAAGGCGGTCTCCGGCGTGGATCCCGAGATCATCGCGCGGACGCGGGAAATCGTCGACGACGTTCGCGAAAACGGCGACGGGGCTCTTTTCCGCTACGCGAGAAAATTCGACGGCGCGGCCGTCGGCCCGAAAGACGTAATGGTTTCGGAGCGCGAGTTTGACGAAGCCCGAAAGACCGTCTCGGCGGCCGTGGCGAAAGATCTCCGCAAGGCCGCTTCGCGCGTTCGTTCCTACCAGAAAAAGAAGCTTCCCGAAACTGTCTTCTACAGGGATTCGCTCGGAAACGAGCTCGGATGGCTCGTCAGGGCGATAGAGAAAGTCGGGATATACGTTCCGGGAGGAAAGGCGTCCTATCCCTCGACGGTGATCATGACGGCCGTGCCGGCGAAAGTGGCGGGCGTAGGGGAGATAATCGTCGTCACCCCGTGTCCGGAAGGACGGGTAAGTCCCGAGGTTCTGGTCGCCTGCGAGATCGCCGGGGTGAGCCGCGTCTACAGGGTGGGCGGCGCGCACGCCGTGGCCGCCCTGGCTTTCGGAACCGCGAGCGTTCCCGCGGTGGACAAGATAGTGGGTCCCGGAAACGTCTACGTCACCGCGGCCAAGAAGCTCGTTTACGGCTTCTGCGACGTGGACATGCCCGCGGGACCCACGGAGGTTCTGGTCATCGCCGACGGTTCATGCCCCCCGGGCTGGGTGGCTTCGGACCTGCTCGCCCAGGCCGAGCACGATGAAATGGCCGTGGCGACTCTGGTCACCACCTCATCCGGCTACGGAAGGGAAGTGAAAAGACAGCTGCTCTCTCGGCTCTCTCGGCTTCCCAGAAAAGAGATAGCAGCCGCCTCGCTCGAGAGAAGCGGCGCGGTGTACGTGACGGAGAACCTCTCCCAGGCCGTCTCCGTGTCGAACGCGTTCGCTCCCGAACATCTGGAACTCTGCGTCAGGGCGCCGAAATCGCTTCTCAAAGACGTGAGGCACGCGGGGGCCGTGTTCCTCGGGCCGCTTTCGACCGAGCCTTTCGGAGACTACGCGGCGGGTCCGAGCCACGTGCTTCCCACGGGAGGAGCGGCCAGGTTCGCTTCTCCCCTGAGCGTTTACGATTTCATAAAGATGCCGAGCACGATATCGATGTCGAAAAAGGGCTTCGCCGCCCTCGGAGGGTGCGTGACGAACCTCGCTTTCGCCGAAGGACTCTCGGGACACGCGTTTTCGGTAAAGGAACGGACGGGAGAGGTCTGAAGACCGCCGTCTCGGGGAGAAAAAATTCCAGGGAGGTGCCGATTGCCGGTTTCCGACTCGATCAGAAGCAGGATTTGCGAAAACGTAAGGAACATGTCGTCCTACTCCGTGCCCCGGGCCGAATGCGCCGTGAAGCTCGACGGCAACGAAAGTCCCTACGACATCGCGGCGGAGTTCCGGCGGGATGTTTTCGACCGCCTCCGCTCGATAGAGATAAACCGCTATCCCGACCCGGAAGCCGTCTCCCTGAGAGCCGCCCTCGAGCGCTCCGAGTCGTTTCCGCGCGAGGGAATACTGCTGGGCAACGGTTCCGACGAGTTCATACAGATGATAGTCGCCGCGCTTACGGGCAAAACCGGCCGCGTTCTCGTTCCCTCTCCCACTTTCTCCATGTACAGGATCGTTTCCCTCGCGCTGGGAAAGGAGGTGGTGGAGACGGAGCTTGACGGAAACTTCGACATTGACGTAGAGGACGCGGCCGAAACGATCCGTCGCGAAGACCCGGACGTCGTCTTTCTCGCCACCCCGAACAATCCCACCGGAAATTCCTTTTCCGAGGACAGGGTTCTCGAGATAGTCGGGCGCAGCGCGGGCGTGGTGGTCGTCGACGAGGCATACTTCGATTTTTCGGGAAAAACCTACCTCCCCCACGTGGAGAACCATGAAAACCTCATGGTTATGAGAACGATGTCCAAGACCGGCTTTGCCGGCGCGAGGCTCGGGATGCTTTTCGCCAGGCCGGAGCTTGCCGGCGAGATGAACAAGGTGCGGATGCCCTACAACATAAACTCCTTCAGCCAGGCGGTAATGTCTTTCGTGCTCGAGCGCCCCGAAGTCGTGCGGGAAAAGACTGACCTCGTTCTGGCCGAAAGACGTAGGCTCGGCGGGGAGCTCTCCCGTCTGGACGGGCTCAGGGTTTATCCCACCGACGCGAATTTCTTCCTGGTCGAGGTCGCCGACGCGGACCTCGTTTTCGACGAGCTTGTGAAAAAAGACGTTCTGGTGCGCAGGTTCGGAAATTCTCGAAGGCTCCGCAACTGTCTCCGCGTCACGGTCGGAACCAGGGAGGAGAACGAAAGACTCGTCTCCGCCCTAGTCGGCGTACTTTCTGCCTAAGTAGGTTTTTAGGAGAAAAAGCGCGATTACCGCCAGCGCCGCGCGCGGAAACGCGTCGCCCACTTTCCCGTACAGAGTCTCGGCGGAATCGACGAGCCTGACCTTTCCCTTCAGGTTCTCCGTGGTGAATATGCCGGTTTTCGCCTCTACTTCCCCGGTCGGGGAGATTATCGCCGTTATTCCGCTGTTGGTGGACCTCACCAGGTAGCGGCGCGTTTCCACCGCTCTCGGGACCGAAAGGAGCAGGTGCTGGAAGGGAGCCGCGCTTTTCCCGAACCACGCGTCGTTGGTTATGTTGACCAGCAGGTTCGCTCCCCTGTTGGAGTATTCCCGGGAAATCCCCGCCATTATGTCCTCGTAGCATATGAGGGTTCCTATCCTTACGTTCTTTCCCGGAACCCCGAGCACCCCGAGACTCTCTCCCGGGGTGAGATCTCCGATCATCGGAAAAACTTCCTTCAGAAACCCGAGGGGGCCGTTTATCCAGGGGAAGTACTCGCCGAAAAGAAAAAGCCGCGTCTTGCTGTAACTGTCCACCACCGAGCCTTCGGGATCGAGCAGAAACGCCGTGTTGTACTTCGCGAAGCCTTCTTCCCCCGCGCCGTCGGCGGAGCGCCCCGGTTCTCTGGCGAAGGAAAGTCCTCCTATCAGGAAATGCGCCCGGTGACCCGGCGGCACCACGTCCCGCCCGTCGTCGGTGCGGTAGACGGCGCTTCCCCTCTCGAACCAGAACTGCGCGGAAGTCTCCGGCCAGATCACCAGGTCGACGTCCGCGAGCTCAAGCGACATCTCCCCGTGCCTGCGCGTTATCTCGGGTTCGTTGTCCGTGTTCTTCTCGTCGTGATTGAAGTTCGCCTGCACCATACCCACCTCTATTTCGGGTTTCGTCTCGAGGAGTCTCTCAGTCTCGCCCATCCTGAAAGACCCGTAGGCGAGCACCGAAGCGGCGACCGCGACGCAGGCCGCGGCGTGGGCGGGCGAAGGTCTTTTCCCCCGCCCCAGGCCGTCGGCCAGGTAGAACGCGCAGACGTTCACGAAAAACATGAGAAACCCGAGAAAGCTCATCCCCAGAAGGTCCACGGCCTGTATCACCAGCGGGTAGTGACTCTGCGAAACTCCTATTCCGTAGGGGAAAAGCACGGGAAAGAAATGCTCAGCCGCGGTCCACGCTAGCGACACCACGACGGCGGCCCTAAGGGTCCTTGAGCGAAGGAGCCCGCACCTGGAGACGAACAGGGCGAAAATTCCGAACTGGAGCGAAGAGTAGAGGCAGAAGACCAGCAGCGCCGCGGCGCTCGCGGCCGGGGGGATTCCCCCGAACCTCGTAAGCGTTCCCGCGAGCCAGTAAAGCGACAGCAGGTTCATCGACGTTCCCGCCACCATTCCCAGCCGGAGGGCCGCGAGAGGGCGTTTTTCCCGAAGCGCCAGGAGCAGGGGAACGAAGCATACCCAGCCGAGCGCCCCGAACCAGGGGGAGAGAAGCGACAGGGAAAAAAGTCCGCCCGAGGCCGCCGCCGCGAGATCGTCTGCGGAGAGACTGGGTATCCGGGTTTTTTTCATATGCGGCGGAGGATCGGAAACTGCTACTCTTTCTTCGCGCGCCGTCGGGAGGCGTCCGCGTATTTTTTCCCTCCGACCACGACCAGCGCGACGGCCATGAGCTGCGCCACGGAAAGACCGGGCAGGGGACTTTCCGTCGTGGTTCTTATGAACTCTACGAGGAACCGCTCCGTTCCCGCCAGCATGAGGTACGCCCCCGCGAGCCATCCCTCGGGTCTTTCCGTTTTCCTTATCTTCCAGAGCAGTGCGAACACGAGCGACATCGCGACTATCTCGTAGAGCTGCGTCGGATGCACCGTCTCGAAAACGGGAGGGGAGCCCAGGGGAAAGCTCATCGCCCACGGAAGGTCGGAGGCGACTCCGTAGTCGTCGCCCACCAGGAAGCATCCGACTCTCCCCACGGCGTAGGCCAGGGCGAGGGCGGGGGCCGCGGCGTCGAGAACCTTCCAGAAGCTCTCCCCGTGTCTTTTTGTCACGGCGAAGGCCGCCGCGAGGGCCAGGAAAAATCCCCCGTAGAAAGTCAGTCCTCCCCTGAGAAGCAGGTGGTCGGCGGGACGCGAGAGCAGCTCCGCGGGGGAGACGTTCTCCAGGACGAACAGAAGCTTGGCCCCGATTATCCCGCCCGCGAGCGAGAACAGAAAGACGCGCTCGTGGAGGTCGGCGGACATTCCCTTTCTTTTGAATTCGCGCCCGGAGATCCAGAACGCGGCCGCGAATGCCGCCGCCACCATGGCGCCGAAGGAAGTGATCGTGAAGTCTCCTATTGTGAAGAGCTCGGGAAACATCGGCTACTCCTTTTCTTTCGGGTCGAGTTCGCTTTCCGCGCGGGAATTCGATCTCGAAAGAAGGAATATGGACGCAAACAGCGCCCCGGCCAGAAGCATCTGAATCAGGAAGTTGGTCTCTGTGTCCATGTCGCCGCGTTTTCCGAAGAGCCGGAGCCTGTAATTCTAACGAACCGCCGCGGAAATAAAAGAGTCCCGCCGTTCTTGAATAACCCAGTCGAATCGGTAAATTATCCCCCGATATGCTTCAGTCGCCCGTGCTGGTTCTGAACAGGTTTTTCATGCCCGTCTCGGTAACGAGTCTCAGGCGGGCCTTCGTTCTTCTTTACGGAGGCGCCGCCAGAGCGGTGAACGGGCGGTACGAGACGTTCGACTTCGACTCGTGGTCCGACGTAAGGTCGGCGGACCGCGACGACTGCGTGAGGACCGTCACGAACGTCATAAAGGCTCCGAGGGTGATAATCCTGGTGAGGTACGACGGGTACCACCGCAGGCAGCCGAAGTTCAACAGGATAAACATATTCCGTCGCGACGGCGACGCCTGCCAGTACTGCGCGAAGTCCTTCGCCAAGCGCGAGCTCACCATCGACCACGTGGTTCCGAGATCGATGGGAGGGCGCAGCACCTGGGACAACGTGGTCTGCTGCTGCGTCGCGTGCAACAGGAAAAAGGGAGGAAAGACTCCCGAGCAGGCGAACATGAAGCTGCTCTGCAGGCCCGTGAAGCCGGCCGCGAGTCTTTTTTCCAATCTTCACGTGAAAACCGTAAGGTACGAGGAGTGGGAACCTTTCCTGAGCTTTGTCGACATGTCCTACTGGAACGTCGAGCTCGGGGACTGACGCGACGGCGGTCCCGCGTCGGCGCGGCCGCGCGGTTCGTTTCCTCCCGCTTGAGAAAAAGATGAGACAGGGTCTTCCAGCTTTTTTCCTTTTCCTGCTCTTCTCCGCCCGGGCGGATGCCCAGATAATGCTTCCGCCGGTGGTTTCCCCCATCGAGAAGATCCCCGTGGCCGTTTCCGTTCTGAGGGCCGAGGGCAGGGTTACGAGACACGGAAAGAGCTTTACCGACGTGCTGAAAAACGACCTCGCCAACGCCGCTCTTTTCGACGTCCGCCCGGCGAGCATACTCTTTTCCGCCCCGGCCGAAAAGATCGATTTCGAGCACCTTCTCCGAAAGAAGGTCGAATATCTGGTGAGCGGGAGTTTCGACGTCTCTTCCCGGGGAGTGGTCTACGACCTCGCCGTCTACGACATAGGAAAAATGAGCAGGCTTATGCAAAGAAAATACGTCGCGTCCGCGGGGGACGTAAGAGCGGTCGCCCACCGGTTCGCTGGCGAGCTCATGAAGGAGATTACGGGTCTGGACGGTTTTTTCAGCTCCAGGATAGTTTTCGTGAGAGGCCGGGGCGCCGGAAAGGATCTTTTCATAATGGATTACGACGGGGAGAACGCGAAAAGGCTCACGAACCACGACTCTCTCGTTCTCTCTCCCGACTGTTCGCGGGACGGGAGCCGGGTGGTTTTCACTTCGGACAAAAAATGGGACCACGACATCTACGTAACGTCTTCGGGCGGGACGCTTCCGGCCGAGGGGACGAGAATAACCAGGGGTTTTTCCCTGGACAATTCTCCGCGCTGGTCCCCGGACGGTTCCCGGATAGCGTTTAGCCGCGGCGGGGACATATACGTGGCTTCGCCCGAAGGAGAGATAAGGGACAGGCTTACCGAATCCGCCGCCATAGAGGTTTCTCCGGCGTGGTCTCCCGACGGGCGCAGAATCGCCTTCGTCTCCGACGCGTCGGGAACGCCGAGCGTCTACGTGATGAGTTCGTCGGGAGGTCCCGCGACGAGAATCACGTCCGGGAGCTACGACACGGACCCGGTCTGGTCTCCGAGTTCCCTGGTCGACCGGATAGCGTTTGTCAGGGTGAAAAAATCCGACGCGGACATATACACCGTGAGAGCCGACGGGACGGGGGAGAGAAAACTCACCTCTTCGGGAAGAAACGAGCATCCTTCGTGGTCTCCGGACGGTCACTACGTGACCTTTTCCTCGAAAAGAGGGGGAAAGAGAAAAATACACATCATGTACCTCAACGGGGAGAACAAGCGTCCCCTTTCGCGCGGCTCCGGGGATTCGTTCCCCTCGTGGTGCGCCGGGCGGCCGCGGGGGTGAACGCTTGAGGCTTTTCGTCGCAGCCTTTCTTCCGGAGGAAGCGCAGAGGGATCTCTGCGCGTACGCGCGGTCGCTCGAGGGGACGCTGGCGGGAGTGAGATGGGAGCCCCGCGAGAAGCTTCACGTAACCGTCAGGTTCCTCGGAGAGGTGGCGGAGTCCGACGTTTCGGGTCTCTCGAAGGACATAGGCAGGAGCGTCTGTGGCTCGGGAGAGGTGGAATCGGAGTTCTCTAGGCTCCGCCTGTTTCCCGGTCCGAAAAACCCGAGGGTCGTCGCCGTCGGTCTTTCGTGCGGTTCCGGGTTCCGCTCCCTTTTCGAGAGAGTGGAGGGAGCCCTGGCCGGAAAGGGCTTCGGGAGGACGAAGGGGAAATTCGTTCCGCACGTTACGCTCGGGCGCGTCGGGGGGAGCTTCGGGGGCGCGAAGGGAGTTTCGGGTCCCGGGAGGAAAAAGTTTCTCATCCGAAGCGTAGGGCTGGTCGCAAGCGAACTTCGCCCGGGCGGTTCCCGCTACTCGCGCCTGGTCACATGGGACCTTCGCAGCGCTATTTGACAAACGGATTTTCCGGCAGGCAGAATAGTGTCTTCACCGACTGGGAGAATACAATGCATGCTGTCATAAAAACCGGCGGAAAACAGTACGTCGTCAGGCCGGGCGACGTCATAGACATAGAAAAGATTCCGGGCGAAGCGGGCCAGGCCGTGAGCTTCGGGGAAGTCATGCTGGTCTCCGCCTCCGAAGGAGACGTCAGGGTCGGGAGTCCTCTTGTGGAAAACGCCAGCGTTTCCGGTAAGATAGTAGGCCAGAGAAAGGGCGACAAGATCGTGGTCTTCAAGTTCAAGAGAAGGAAGGGGTACAGGAGAAAGGCGGGCCATCGCCAGAACCTGACCAGGGTCGAGATAACCGAGATAAGCGCCTGATTCGCGGAGGCGGAAACACATGTCCACTAAAAAAGGCGGCGGAAGTTCCAAGAACGGAAGGGACTCCATAGGCAAAAGGCTCGGAGTGAAGAAGTTCGGGGGCCAGTCCGTGAGAAAGGGGAACATAATAGTAAGACAGCGCGGAACCGGCATCAAGCCCGGCTCGAACGTGGGACTCGGCAGGGATTACACCATATTCGCTCTCTCGGACGGCGTCGTGAAGTTCGAAAAATCCGGGAAACGCGGAACCAGGGTTTCCGTGGTCACGGCCTGACCCCGGCTCCGAGAGGCCCCGGGCCGACCGTTTCTCCCGACGCGCCCCGGGACATCGCGGAACTTTCGGCGGGGATTGCACCTTGAATCGTTTGACAGACCGGAAAAATTCTTCTGAACCAGACGCGTTTCTCTCCGTGTTTCTTTTCTGCCTTCTCGTGTCTTTCTGCGTGGTCTTCATATTCCAGTATTTCTACTTTCCGGTCAGGTACGCGCAGATGCGGACCGCGGAGATGGAAAACGTGTTCGGCGAGGAGGAGCTTTTCGCCGAGAATTCCAGAAGCATTCTCAACACCAGAAGCGACGTCGGATACGTGAGACTTCTCGACCGCAACGGGGTTCTGGAGAAAAGCTTCGGGGTCCAGGACGACTCGGGGTTCGAGAAGCTCACTGTCAAGGGTCCGGAGGGAAAAGCCGTTCTCGTGGGCATAAAGACGCCGTCGGGCAACGGAAACTATCTCAACATGGCGCTCTGGAGTTTTCTGGCCGGTTCGCTTATGGCCGTCGCTCTTTCGTTCTTCCTCCGCGCGATGAACGCCCGTTCCCTGAGATTCCTGGGAAATTTCTCCGACGCGATGAGACGCCTGTCCCGCGGAGATTACTCCGCGAGGATTGAACCCGGGTCTTCGTTTGCTGCGAACCCCGGTCTTGCCAGGCTCTGCAGGGAGTTCAACGACATGGTTTCGTCCATCTCCCCCGCCCCGCCCGGCGAAAAGGAGTCCGACGAAGATTCCGCGGCCGACGCGGGCGAAAGCGCGGTCCCCGCCGACGCGAAAGACGCGGAGGAAACCGCGCGGGAAGATTCCGCCGGTCGGGAAGCCGAACCGCGTTCCTCTTTTCGCCCGAAGATAGTTCCCAGGGAACAGGAACAGGCGCCCTTGGCCGAAGCCCCGCCCGGTCCGGGCGTCGCGGAGATTCTCTCCGGGCGGACCGCCGAGGCGGACGGTCCCCCCGCCGTTTTGAACGACCGCGGTTCCCCCGGGAACGGAACGGGGGTTGCGGTGCTCGTCGTGAAGATAGCGGATTTCGATACGTTCGTTTCCGACCTTGACCCCTCGGAGGTTGACTTTATCACGGCCGAGTACAGAAAATCCCTTTCGGATTTCGTCGTCTCCTTTGGGGGAGTGGTGGAGACCGTGCTTCGGGACGAAGTCGTGGCTTTTTTCTCCGACTCGGGCGACGGCGGCAGAAAGGCCGCGGAACTGAAGTCGGTGTGCTGCGCGGTCGAGATAATGCAGTTTTTCGGCGCGGCCGAGGACCGCGAGGCCATGGCCGTCAAGTCCAGAACGAAGGTGAAGGCGGGGATTTCCTCGGCCGAACTGCCGGTCCGCGCGGAGTCCGAAATTTTCGCCGAGGCGAAGCCCTTCGCGAGCGAGGCCAAGGCGCTTTGCGACGGCGCCCGCGGCTTGAACATATTCGTCTCGAAGGATTTTCGCGAAAGCGTGAAGGACTATCTCGAGGTGAGGCGGGAGAGCCTGGGGGGCCGTCTCTGTTACGCCGTGACCGGCGTCGAGGAATCCGCGCTCGGCCCCGGGCGCGCGTGAACGCTTCCGGTCCCGCGAAGCGTCTCTTTCAATTCAGTTTTCCGTCATTCCTGTTATATTCTTCAACCCGTACCAAGGGTTTCGCCGCCGGACGCGCGCGGCGGACGGGAGTTTCCGAATGAAGGGACACGAGGCGAGAAAGAAATTCATCGACTACTTTTCCGAAAGGGGTCATGAACCGGTGCGCAGTTCGTCCCTCGTGCCCGAAAACGACCCGACCCTTCTTTTCACCAACGCCGGGATGGTCCAGTTCAAAAACGTTTTCACCGGGACCGAGACCCGGGATTTCAAAAGGGCCGTCTCCTCCCAGAAATGCCTGAGGGCGGGCGGCAAGCACAACGACCTGGACAACGTCGGATACACGGCCAGACACCACACTTTTTTCGAGATGCTGGGGAATTTCTCCTTCGGCGACTACTTCAAGGAAGGGGCGATCGGCTACGGATGGGACCTTATGACCAACGTCTACGGTCTTCCCAGGGAGAAACTCTGGGTCACGGTGTACGAAGACGACGACGAGGCGTTCGATCTTTGGAACGGGACGGTCGGGGTTCCCGGGGAAAAGATCGTGAGAATGGGGGAGAAGGACAATTTCTGGTCGATGGGAGACACCGGTCCCTGCGGTCCCTGCTCGGAGATACTGATAGACCAGGGAGAGAGCTTCGGATGCGGCAGGGCGGGGTGCGCCGTGGGGTGCGAGTGCGACCGCTATCTCGAGCTTTGGAACTTGGTGTTCATGCAGTTTGAGCGGAACGAAAGGGGAGAGATGAAGCCGCTTCCCGACCCGAGCATAGACACGGGTCTCGGACTTGAGAGGATCGCGGCGGTCCTTCAGGGAGCCAGGAGCAACTACGACACCGATCTCATAAGGGGCGTCATAGGAAGAATAGAGGAGCTTTCGGGGAGGGAGTATTCCGCCGACCGCTCGACCGAGGTGGCCATGAGGGTCATGGCCGACCACTCCAGAGCCCTTGCCTTTCTCATCTCCGACGGGGTTTTCCCCTCGAACGAGGGCAGGGGCTACGTTCTGAGAAGAATACTCAGAAGAGCCGTCAGGCATTCGAAGTTTCTGGGGATAGACGAGCCTTTCATCCACAGGGTGCTGCCCGCCGTGGAGGAAATCATGTCGGGCGCCTATCCCGAACTCGGGGAAAAGATGGATTTCGTGTCCCAGGTGGTGAAAAGCGAGGAAGAGAGGTTTCTCGAAACCGTGGACAGGGGGCTTGAGCTTCTGAACGAGGAAATAGCCGCCCTCGGCGAAAAGAACAGAAAGCTTTCCGGAAAGGCGGTGTTCAGTCTCTACGACACCTACGGGTTTCCGCTCGACCTTACAGAGGACATCGCCAGAAACGAGGGAATAGAGATCGACCGCGAGGGTTTCGACAGGGAGATGGAAAAGCAGAAGACCAAGTCCAGGAAAGCCCGAAAGGGAGTCGGCGACGACGGTCTCGCGTCCATCTATTCCGCGTTTTCTTCCACCTCGGCGACGCGGTTTGTCGGTTACGAAACGCTTTCCTCCGACGGGGCGATCACCGGCATCCTCGGCGGCGGGGAACTCTCCGAGGCCGTCAAGGCGGGGGAGGACGCCCGGATATTCACCGACGTCACTCCCTTCTACGGCGAATCCGGCGGGCAGACGGGCGACGTGGGCAGGATGACGGGCGAGGGTTTCGAGGCCGCGGTGCTCGACACGAAAAAGCCTTTCCCGACGCTTTTCGTCCATTACGTCCGGGTCGAGAAGGGAGAAGCCCGCGTCGGGGACCGGGTGCGCATGGAAGTCGACCCCGGATTCAGAAAGTCCGTGGCCATTCATCACACTTCCACCCACGTGCTGAACGCCGTCCTGAAGGAAGTTCTGGGAACGCACGTGAACCAGGCCGGGTCGTTTGTGGGACCCGACAGGCTCAGGTTCGATTTCAGCCACCACTCTTCGATCGAAAAACGCCAGCTCGACTCGATCGAGGAGATAGCGAACGAAAGGATAAGACGGGACGACCCGGTCGAAACGCTGACCGACGTTCCGTACGACGAGGCGATCAAGGGAGGAGCCACCGCGGTGTTCGAGGAGAAGTACGGCGACAGGGTGAGAGTGGTCGGCATAGGAGACTACAGCAGGGAACTCTGCGGCGGGACCCACGCGCGCGCCTCGGGTGAAATAGGAATGATGAAGATAGTGTCCGAAAGCGCTTCTTCTTCGGGGGTGAGAAGGATAGAGGCGGTGGGCGGCGCCGCGGCGTGGAATTACGTGAAGGATCAGGAAAGCGTGCTCGACGAGGTCTCCTCCATGCTCAGGACTTCCCGTCCGGACATCGTAGTCAGGCTCGGAAAGCTTGTCGACGACAACTCCAGGCTCGGCTCGCAGGTCGAATCCTTCAGGGCGAGGGCCCTCGGCGAAACGGCGTCCGGTTTTCTCGACGCCGTGGAGAGCGTAAACGGAGTCAATCTGCTCCGCGTCGAAGTGCCCGTTTCGGACTCCGCGGAACTCAGGTCGCTGTGGGATAGTCTCAAGGGGGAGATGAAAAGCGGGGTCGCCGTGCTCGCCGCCAGAAACGGCAAGAGGGTTCTTCTTCTGGTCGGAATTACCGGAGACCTAGCCGGCAGGTATCACGCGGGAAAGATCGCCAGCGACCTTGCCGGTATAGTCGGCGGAAAAGGGGGAGGGGGCGCCGAGATGGCCCAGGCGGGGGGGAACATGCCCGAGAACATAGAAAAAATGCTCGCCCGCTGCGGGGAAATCATATAGGAACGATTTATTCGCTCGTCCCTGTTCGAAAAAGCGGAACAGGTACCTGAAAGGCCCCTGTTCCGCTTCCGACGTTTCCGCGTTTCGCTTCGGCGAATCAGAACGCGTACTTCATGACTATGCTCACTCCGAACGAACTCAGGTCGTCGGTCTTGACCGTGTACAGGACCGTATCCCCGCGGTTGTTGGTCGAAGCGTGGCTTCGAAGCTGGTCCCACCGGTTTCCGCCGTCTTCGAACGTGGCGTACTTGACCCAGCGTCCCTTGAGACCTATGGATGTTTTGTCCGTAAGCATGTAATCCGCTCCGATTACCGCCTGGTAGCCGAAAACCGTGTCCCTGAGCGTTTTGCTCGCGGTGGTAGTGGTTCCCGCGACTCTTTCGTGAAACGTTTCCCTGTCGGCGGCTTCATCCCCGCCGCCCCGGTACGTAGCGTTGCCGGGGTCCGCCGTCTCGATTTTGGACGGGTCGTTGTTTCTGCCCCAGACGCTGTCGTATCCCATCTTGGCGATCCCCAGGCCCACGCCGCCGCCGAGATAGGGGCGCAGGGCGCCGGAGACCGGCAGGTCATAATATACGTTGGCGAAAACGCTGTCTATGATGACTCTTCCTATGCGTTCGTCCGCGCGCACGAGCTCCCTCTCGGACTTGTCCGTTATGTCCTGATTTCCCGTTTCAATATCGGAAGTCTCGCTGTAGTTGTTGCTGATCCGGAAATACTCGGCTTCTACCCGTACGCCCAGGTCGGTGCCGTAGCCCAGAGCCGCCCCGGCCATGAATCCCATTGACCTGCCGAAGCCGTTTTTCCACTGATCTCCCCCCGAGGTTTCGGGACATCCGCCCGTGGGAACGAACTTGTCCTGGGGGTCCAGCACTTTGTCGCAGAGCGTGGGGAAGTCGGTGTCCCTGCTCTGGGTATTTATTGACGTTCCGATAGTGCCTCCCAGTTCCGTGCTGAGATATATTCCCGCCGCGTTGGCCAGAAGCGGAAGCTGGGAAAGGGCGAAAACAAAAGCGATTAAGAATCTCATGATTTCTGAACCTCCTTGGATTTGCGGAAGACGAGCATCTTTCCTTGCTATAGACCAAAATATACAGGTTCGACGGGAAATTCTCAACCGGATGTCGGGACCGCCTCGCGGCCGATGAATTCAGAACGCGTACTTCATGACTATGCTTGCTCCGAAGGCGCTCAGGTCGTCGGTTTCTACAGTGTATAAAACGGTGTGCGTGCCCGGGCCGTTGTTCGACAGGTGACTTCGAAGCTGGTCCCACCGGTTTCCGCCGTCCTTGAACGTGGAGTACCTGACCCAGCGTCCCTTGAGACCTATCGATGCCTTGTCCGTGAGCATGTAGTCCGCTCCTATCACCGCCTGGTAACCGAACACGGTGTCTCTGAGGGTTCGGCTGGCGGTAGTGGTGGTTCCGGCGAGTCTTTCGTGGAAAGTCCGGCGGTCGGCTTCTTCGTTTCCAGTGGCTCCGGTCGCTTCCGGGTCGTAGTGAACCGTGTAGCCCTCCCTTGCCACCGCCGTCTGGATTCTCTCGGGGTCGTCGCTTCTGGCCCAGACGCAGTCGTATCCCACCCTGGCGATCCCGACTCCCACGCCGCCGCCGAGATAGGGGCGCAGGCTGCCCGAGACGGGCAGGTCGTAATATACGTTGGCGAAGAAGCTGTCTATGCTCACCCCTCCTATCCGTTCTTCGGCGCGGATGTACCCGTCGCTGCGAAGCTTGTCCGTTATGCTTACGTCCGTCGAAATCAGGTTCTCGGTTTCGTCGTAATTCGGCGCGACGCGGAAATACTCGGCTTCGACGCGCAGGCCCAGGTCGGTGCCGTAGCCCAAGGCGGCCCCGGCCGCGAGTCCGGTCGCCCTGCCGAAACTGCTGCCCCAGTTGTCTCCCGCCGGGCATTCGCTGATTCCCGGCGCGCTCGTGGGAGTGAAAATGTCGTTCGGGTCAAGAACCCTGTCGCACAGGGTGGGAAAATCCGTGTCGCGACTGTCGATTTGTATTGAAGTTCCGACGCCGACTCCGAGCTCCGTGCTGACGTAAAAGCCCGCGGCGCCGGCTGGAGCCGGAAGCAGTGAAAAAACGAGGGTGAAGACTGTTGCGAGTCTTTTCATGATCGGCCACGATAAGAGTGACCAGCTTTTGCGGCCGCGTCAACAATTACGGGGCTATCTCGGGTGGTTACGGGTTGCCGGCAACGGTTAAGGTCCCGTTGTTTCCAAAACGCGTGGTTCGCCGCGGATGCGGTTCGCGGGTCGGTGTTTCTCGTCCGGAAACTTCGGTGTTCCGTTCCGCCGTCAGAAATCCCGCGCGTCCAGTTGCTCTTTTTGAAATTCCCGTCTTATCTTGTCGAGAGCGTTTTTCTCTATCTGTCTTACCCGTTCCCTCGAGATTCCGAACCTTCCCGAGAGTTTCTCGAGCGTCTCGGGGAAGTCGGCGAGAACCCGTCTTTCTATGATGTACCTCTCCCTGTCCTTGAGGTTTTCGAGAGCTTCCCTTATTTTCCTTTTCAGAAGGGGGCGGGTCTGCGAGTTCTCCACGAACTGTTCCTGGTCGTACGAACCGTCTCCCAGCGTGTCGAGGTACGTATGCTTGGCGTCGCCCTTTACGTTCGCGTCGAGGGAAAGGTCTTTTTTCGACATTATGCGGTCCATCTCGGCCACCTGGCTGTCGGGCACGTCGAGTTCCCTAGCTATTTCCGAGTAGACGTCTTTTCCAATCTCCGCACCGCCCGCCTCTATTTTGTTTTTCGTCGACCGAAGCTTGTAGAAAAGCTTTCTCTGGGACTGGTTGGTTCCGACCTTCACTAGGCTCCAGGTCTTCATTACGTGATTCTGTATGTAGGCCCTTATCCACCAGACGGCGTAGGAGATGAGCCTGTATCCCTTGGTCGGGTCGAAACCCCTTACCGCCTTCATGAGGCCTATGTTGCCTTCCTGGATTATGTCCATCATGTTGACGTTGTAGTTTTTGTATTCGTTGGCGACGCGCACGACGAACTTGAGGTTCGACACGATGAGCTTTCTCGCGGCTTCGAGGTCCCCGTGCTCCCTGTGCCTTACGGCGAGTTCGTATTCTTCCTCCCTGCTGAGGACCGGATAGTTGCTGATCTTGGCAAGGTAGCTCTGAAGCGAGTTCGAGACCGCCGGCAGAGACGAGGAAACCGTTTTTTCCCGCTTCTTTTTCGGTTCGTTTTTGGGCATGATTTTGCTTCGCGCGGTTTTGTTGACTGTCGCTTTTATTTATATAAGCTAACTATTCCTCAGGATTTTTTCTATTCTGACAATTCCGGCGTAGCTCAGTTGGCAGAGCAGATGACTGTTAATCATCGGGTCGCAGGTTCGAGCCCTGCCGCCGGAGCCACCTTTCTTACGGGCTGAATCTGGGGCTTTAGCGTTTTAGTCATGGTGACCTGACCTCCCTGACTGAAAGTTTTTGTTCTTCTCATCTTACCCGTCCACCGCTCGCAGACTCGCACGTCAAATCATCATGACTATAGAGGTATATCGTTGAGTTTGAGCAACAGGGCAACAAGCGAGCCAACTACGGGGAGAAGATTATCAAACATCTTGCCAATGCTCTATCCGTCCGTTACGGTCGAGGATTCTCTTTCTCTCACGTGTGGCAGACAAAGGCATTCTGCTTGGTGTGGCCAATTCTCCAGACACCGTCTGGAGAATTGGAAGACGGAATGTATCCTCGACCTCGATTTTTCTCCGACCACGGCCCTTCCGGCGACTACCCGTGTCTCCGCTCGAAAAACTCTCCGACCTCCTAGATGTTCTGTGTCTCGCCGTTGCTGATGACCATCGAATACCCCTTTTTCACGTACTTCGAAACGGGCATTCCCTCTTCGATCTCGAAGCCGACCGCCGCTCTCTTTCGAGCGCCGTGTGGCTTCTGCGCGGGATAGACAATCGACTCGCGCAGCCGGTTTCGGCTCATCGGCGATAGACGCTCCCGTTTCCGGTGGGGACGTTGGCGTCGTGAAGGGGGAGCTTTCCGCAAATGACATCGGGGCTAGGTGTCGGCGCATATGCCACTCCAAAGTAGTAGGCGAGCATGCACAGAAACACGCGAGCGCGAACATGATTGTCCCTGTAGTGGTAAGGTAAATGGACTACCAGGAACATTATTGACTTTACAATAGGGCTATTTTAAAATTGTTATGTCAGGGGATGGTGAGAATCTGTGGATAATACGGAAATCGTTAGTTACAGCGTGAAGCTTGATACATGGCTTCGCAGAGATGGTCGGGAGTGGCTGGCGTGGTGTCCAGGCATTGATGTTATGACCCAGGCTGGAACAAAGAAAAAGGTTCTGGAATCCTTGAGAGAAGCGGTTCAGCTTTGGTTTGAGTCTTGTATTGAACGTAATGTCCTTGATGCGGCACTGAAGGAGGTGGGATTTGAAGAGGTCTCCGCCGATGAAGAACTGTTAAAAGGGTCTAACGTCATTAAAATACATAGGCTGACCCCGGACATGCCCGCGCCGGAGTTTCATTTCTCTCTTGACCACCACAAGGGCAATTCTTTTATTGAAGGTGTTATACCTGCTTATCTGGCCGCACATCAGCTAGGTAATTCTGCTCGTGCGCGCAGTTAACTGGAAAGATCTGGTTCGTGTTTGCGAGGAAGAGGGTTGCGTCTTTGATCGCCAGAAGGGCGACCATTATATCATGACGAAGCTTGGGTCGCCCCGCCCAATCGTGATACCTAGGAAACGGGATTTAAAAGAAGATATTGTTCTTGGGATTGCAAGGACGCTGGGGTTGACTAAGAAACAGATGCTCGACCGTCTTGGTCCGCGAAAAAAGAAAAATAGGTAGTTCATTATGAAAATGTCGTTGGTAAAGCTAACGGCATATAGCGAGTTGGCTAAGTCGCGGTAAAGATTAAAGACATCGGGAGTATCCGCAAAGAAGTCAGGAGCGAGCATGTACGGACCTGCGCGGAGGGTGTCGGACAACCGACGGCCCTACCGCGATTGCTTGCATATGCTTTTTATCGGTTGACAACATATGCGCCCGCGAATTGAAGAGCGTATGTTTATGCAGGGAAAAGCGGACCCGCCCCGCAGGAAACTCGTTTGACGGAACCGCGGAGCTCTTCATCTTTCCGGCCTTAAACGCTTTTCAAAGTTCCGCTTCGTGAAGCTTGTGCCACGGTATCAGGATTCCTTCCGACCTGTTCTGCAGCTGGTCGCCTCCGTAGACCACCAGCTCATCACAAGGGACGGACGATTTGGCCAAGTGCCGGTGAACGCGCCGGGTCGCGTCGAACAATTTCTTTGACGCGGTACCGGAGGACTTGGCTTCAACAAGCGCGATGCGGGAGGGGCTCTCGATAACGAGGTCAACCTCCGTGCCGTTTCGGTCGCGGTAAAACGACAGGCCTCTCGTTTCTCCTCTGTTGGTGCGGTGCTTAAGAATCTCCGAAACGACCCAGGTTTCGAATATCTGTCCGCGAAGCGGATGCAGGAGCAGCTGTTCCGGAGTTCGTACGTCCAGCAACCAGCAGACAAGTCCCGTGTCATAAAAGTACAGCTTCGGCATCCTGACGAGACGCTTGGCCAGGTTTGAGTGGAATGCCGGAAGACGAAAGGTTATGAAGCTGGTTTCGAGAATGCTGAACCAGGCTTTCGCGCTCGGCTGAGATATGCCGCAGTCGTTGGCCAATGACGAATAGTTGAGCAGTTGTCCCGTGCGTGCGGCGCATAAACCTACGAACTTCTGAAACGTCAGGAGATTTCCCAGATTGCTGATCGTTCTTACGTCGCGTTCGAGATAAGTGGTTACGTAAGAACGGAACCATTCCGCAGGGTCCATGTCGAGGGCGAATATGTTCGGATACGCCCCCGAGAAAATGGTCTGTTCCAGATTGTCGGGAGGCCTGCCGAACAGCAGAATCTCATCGAATGTAAGCGGGAGAAGGTTGTATACCGCCGTCCGCCCGGCCAACGACTGGTTTACTGATTCTAGCAGGGTGAAGTTTTGGGAACCCGTCAGTATCCAACGTCCCGGTTTTCGGTTTTCGTCTATTTTCACCTGCAGATAGGACAAGATGTCGGGAGCGCGCTGTACCTCGTTGATGATCGCCCCCTCGGGAAACTGGGCCAGAAACCTTACGGGGTCCTCTATTGCGAAAGCCCGCACATCCGCGGCTTCCAGAGATGCGTAAGGATGCTTGGGAAACAACGCCTTGCACAAGGTCGTCTTGCCGCTTTGCCTGGGACCCGTGAGCGTGACGGAAGGAAATTCCCGTGCGGAATTCCTGATTTTTTCTGCAAGGTTACGATTAATTATCATCGCTCTCATTATGCATGGTAAATCAGGCTATTTCAAGTTCCGATTTACCATATAGCATAAATCGAGACGCGGATAAGCCAAGCTATTTCAAATTCCGGTTTATGAAATAGCTTAAAATAAGGATCGCGAGTTCCCGCGAGCCCTGTTGCCCAGCGCCGCTTTTGCTGTCCGGGATTTCCTAAATCAGGTTGTAGATCATCATGAACAGGTAGCGCATGTTCGGGCTCGAGTTGTGGGTGTCGAGTCTCGCCGAAAGGTCTCCGATTCCCCCGAAAAAGGCGTCGTTATAAACTTCCGCTACTCTTCTGAACTCGTCGAACTCGATGAGCGGCGGTTCGCGCACCGCAAGAGGTCTCACGTTCTTTTCCGCCGACGTTATCCTGATTCCGTCGGCTTCGGTCGTCGCGAGAAACCATCTCTGGGAATCCTCGAGCATGAGTTCTATGCCGCCTTCGGCTTTTTTCTTGAGAAGCTCCCACTCGTCCTTCTTGGATTCGCTGAAGGGAATTTTTCTGTCTGCAAGCATTTTCCGCTCCTGAAAACCGTTTTCTGCGTCCTTATTTTAACCGAGAAACGGTTTGAGGTGAACTCCCGTGTGGGAGTTTTGCCTCGGAGAGTGCCGAAGACCCGGGCGGAGAGTTTCCGGAGGAATCGGAGACTTCGTTTCCGCTGGCCGCCCTTGTGTGGTAGTCCTCGGACACTCCTTGACAGCATACGGGGGGGGGGATAAAATTCCTTGTGATTTTGGTAAAATAGGAATATCAGGGAGGATTTAAGCATGGTTTTACGACTTGGAAGTTTGGGAACAGCGGTCGTGTTCTTGCTCGTGTTGGGGATCGTATCCGGCTACGGAAAAATCTCGGGGGCGGCTGTGATTGAAGTGACTTCGGGGGACCTGGCAGACGACCCCGCGACGGCCGACGACCGCAAGACCGCCAGGGAGAAGGTGCAGGCCAAGGTCGACAGGGCAAAGGCTGGCGACGTGGTGCAGTTTCCCGCAGGCTCCTTCAAGGATGTGGGAGAACTTCTCTTTAGCACCGACGGGGGAGAAGAAGAGGGAGAGGAAATAGTTGTTCGGGGAAATATCGAAGACCCCTCCGCGGTCGTTTTCACAGGCAAGGTCATGTTCAACGTGACGGCGAGCAACCTGGTGATAGAGGGCATTACGTTCAAGGATACGAAAGTTCCCGACAGGCTGACGCGTAAGCGTCAGGACCAGGACGCCGACGACTCAAACGACGACGAGTTCGTCTATATAGCTCCCCACGGGCCTAACGAGATGGACGCGTCGGGAGGAACCATACTGATAAACACCGTGTACTTGGAGAACGGAACTCCCAGCTCCTGTCCGGACGATTTCGACAAACTCGTAGGAAACATCAAGATTCGCAACAACGTGTTTCGAAACACCCACTTCCACGGGGTTCATCTCAATCCTGCTTGGGTGCCCGCCGGAGGTCGTTGCGGGTCTTCGGACATAGTGATTTCGGGAAACACGTTTGCGGGCATAGGTTTTAACAATGACTATATCGACAAGAAACGGAACGTGAGGGGTCTGCTGAACCTCGAGACTGCCATCAAGGCTCACAAGCCTAACCGGGCTACGATAACCGACAACGTGATTGACGGTACTACCTACGCGGGAATCATGCTTAACGAGACTTTCGGCAAGACGGTCATCCGGTACAACGAGGTGAGAAACATCCCCGCGTACGGAATCAGGGTCAAGGGAAACGAAAACGTGGACAGCGACTACGAGGTCGTCGTCAGCAACAACAAGATATCCAATACGGACAACGATCCGTATATACTGAGACGGTATAACCGAGCGACCGGAACAGGGGCCGGATACAAAGCAGAGGCTCAAGATTTCAAGGAAGCCAATCGGGGACTGACGGACAAGCAGGTGGACGAGATTCTCAAGCCCGAGATATGGAGAGTGTCTCCCGGGGCGAATTTCGCCTTTCGCGCTACGGGAGCTCCGAGGCCGGTATCGGATTTCGCGGACACGGAATACGATGCGTCGGGGGCGAGGGTAGCGGCGACCGCAAGCGACATTCCTCAGCGCAACGGAGGTCTGGGTGCGAGCGAACCCTGCGGAACCGGCGAAAACCTGGTGCAGGATGACGGGCGGCCGGTCGTCTCGAGCTGGCCAGATAGTCAGAAAGACGACTACTGCTACAGCTACGCGAGGTTCATAGAACCTGCAATGGAGGCGGCGATAGTTCTGGGAGGCGTGACGGCCAATACGATAAAGGTTGAAAACAACGAGATTGGGGGCAACTCCGTAGGGCTTGTGGTCTGCGAGAGGAGCAGTTGCTCTTTCCGCGCTCCGTATAACCCCTTGGGTTCTCCCGTCACGGGTGCCAGGGGGCCCACGGTCATAAGCGGGAACAACATAACGACGGACAACGACATTTCCGTGGTGAACGCCATCGAAGGCGCCGACAAAGAGCTTGATCTTTCGGGGAACTACCTGGGCGAAAGGCCGTTGGTGTACGGAAACGTAAAGAGTCTCAGGGATGTGACCTTGGCGGACCAGGCTTTCGACCTTTCCCCGACGACGGGTCCCAGACCCTTTGCGAACGACAGGACGCCTCCCTCGCTTGCTTCTGCCGCGGTGAACGAAGCGGGAACCATCATCACGCTTACCTACAGCGAGGATCTCGACGGAGCTTCCGATGTCGCCCCGGGCGCGTTCACCGTCATGAAGAGTGTTGAGACGGGCAGGTGGTTGCCGATAGACATCGACCGCGTCGATGTGGACGGAAGGACCGTAACGCTTACGCTGGCGTCCAGTCCCAGGATCGAGGCGGGAGACACCGTGACGGTCACCTATGACATGCCTTCGGGCGCCGCGGACAAGGTTCGGGACATGGCGGGCAACGAGGCCACGACCATTTCCGGAAGGGCGGTAACAAACAATGTCGGCGTTACCGACGGCGGCATGCCGATGACCGGGGATGGAAGCCGTGGGGACAAAGACGGGGGGTGCGCGCTGGCTTCGTTCGGGACCGGAGGAGCAGACGCGGCCTTCATGCTGCTTCCGCTTCTGTTTGCGGGTATGGCTTTTGCGTTCGGAAGGCGCACCCGCGGAGGCTTTTTCTTTCCCCGCTGTTGGGGACGACAGTAGAAGTTGTCGCAGTGAAGTGGTTTTGCTACGAGGCCGTTTCCCCGTAACAGCTTTTCCGAAAAGCGTTCCAAACCGCGCGGCTTGGAAAAGATTTGCGGTTTCAGGGATGAAGCGCAAATCAGTCTGAAACCTCTCATCGTTCAGTGCCCCTGTTCCGGATACCGTGCGCGGTCTCTCGGCTCAAGTACCAAGTGGTCGGGAGTTTTACCGCAGAGCGTACAAGGCCAGGGCGGAGAGTTTCCAGACGGAATCGGAGACTTCGTTTCCGCCTGCCGCCCTCGTCTGGTCGTACTCGAACACAATCTTGACAAGCGACAGTTGACGCATTACAATCAGCTTTCATGGTTTGAGCGGTCTGCTCGGAAGGCGGAAAATTAGTGATAAAGAGTTTTCGGCACAAGGGGCTTAGGCGTTTTTACGAGCACGGCGACCAGAGACTTGTTAGACCCGACTTGCAAAAGCAAGTGCGAGCCGTTCTGGGTTTGCTCGATGCTGCGGACTCTCCTGAGGGGATGCGTATTGCCAGATACAAGCTGCACAAGCTCAAGGGAGACCGGAAGAATTATTGGTCGGTGACCGTAAACAGAAACTGGCGCATAATCTTTCGCTTTGAAAACGGTAATGCCTACGATGTGGAAATGATTGATTACCATTAGTTGACGGGCATAATTGTAACCGCAACAGGAGATTGTTATGTGCATGAAGAACCCGCCGCATCCCGGCGAAGTAGTACGCGTGACTTGCCTAAAACCGCTCGGTCTGAGCGTTGCTCAAGGTGCGAGGATTCTGGGAGTCAGCAGACAGGCGCTTTCAAACCTGGTGAACGGTAAAGCCGGCATGTCCATAGATATGGCGATTCGTTTGACGAAAGCCTTCGGTTCCACCACGGGAACTTGGATACGATTGCAGGCCCTCTACGATGTTGCCAAGGCTGCGGAATTTGAAGACAAGGTCGAGATTGAGAAATATAGCTCCCGGCTGATATGAATATTTTTGTGTTAGCGTGTTTGGCGCCCGCGACTGGTTTTCCGGGAGGTCAGGCAAACTCGAACGGTTTCACGGCAAGCCTTGCCGCGAAGCCGTTTGAGCCGACGAACCGATTTTCCGCCGCGCGATTGTTAAGAAGCTGTTTCGGGGCGAAAGAATAGCGGGCGGGGAAGCTCCGCGAGGAATGCAAATGACTGCTGACCGCAACAGGAGGTTGTTATGCGCGTGAAGAACCCGCCGCATCCCGGCAAAGTGGTGCGTGTATCCTGTCTGGAACCGCTGGGCATAAGCGTCGCGGAAGGCGCGAGGGCGCTCGGCGTAAGCAGACAGGCGCTTTCGAATCTGGTCAACGGCAAGTCTCGAATGTCCGTCGAGATGGCCGTTCGTTTGGAAAAAGCCTTCGCCTTTACTGCCAGGACCTGGATACAATTGCAGGCCGCCTACGATATAGCGCGGGCTCGAGAACGTGAAGACGAGATCGAGGTTGAGCGCTACCATGAACCGCCGCCGGAGTGAGGAAATTCATCGTTGATGCGGAAAGCGCCCGTGAGAGCCGTTCTGTACTTTCGTGAAGGAGCCGCCTGTCTCGGGGGATATTCTTGTCGGAGCGGTTAACTGCGCTTGGGGGGATGTCCGCCCTCGCCGGATTCGCCGGTGGGTTTCTTTCTGTCTGCGTAATGTATTGTTCCGGTCCGAAAAACCGTTTTCCGCGGTTTTGTTTTAACTCCGTCAGCCGAGAAACGGTCTGAGGTGAACTCCCGTGTGGGAGCTTTCTACGGAGGCCACGTGTTCGGGAGCGCCCCGGGCGACTACTTCTCCTCCCCCGTCCCCCCCTTCCGGTCCGAGATCGATCACGTGGTCGGCGCACTTTATAATTTCCAGGTTGTGTTCTATCACGATGACGGTGTTGCCCGCGTCCACGAGCCTGTTCAGCACCTCGACGAGCTTTCCTATGTCGTCTATGTGAAGCCCCACGGAAGGTTCGTCGAGTATGTAGAGAATGTTGTTTTTTTCCTTCTTCGAGAGTTCCCTGGCTATTTTCATTCTCTGGGCCTCTCCGCCCGAAAGCGTAGTGGCGGGCTGGCCCAGCCTCAGGTACCCGCACCCGACGTCCGCGAGAACCTTGAGCTTTCTGGCGACCGCGGGGCTTGAGGAAAAAAAGTCCATGGCCTCCTCGACCGTGAGATTCAGTATGTCGTCCACGTTTTTTCCCCTGTACCTGTATTCCAGCACCTCCTTTCGGAATCTTCTGCCTCCGCACTCCTCGCACGTCACGAAGACGTCGGCCAGAAAATGCATCTCCACCCTGTGGGTTCCCTCTCCCGAGCATTTCTCACATCTTCCGCCCGCCACGTTGAACGAAAAATGCGACGGGGTGAGCTTGCGAAGCTTGGCCTGGTAGTGGTCCGCAAGCACCTTTCTTATCTCGTCGTACGCCTTTATGTACGTTACGGGATTGGACCTCGAGCTTCTCCCTATGCTCCCCTGGTCGAGGATTATCACGTCGCCTATCTTTTCCGAGCCTTCTATGCGGTCGTGCTTTCCCACCCTCTCGGCCTTTCTGGAAAGCTTCCTGAGAAGCCCGTTGCAAAGAACGTCGTTCACGAGGGAGCTTTTCCCCGACCCCGACACTCCGGTGACGCACGTGAGGCTTCGGAGCGGAAACTCGACGTCCACGCCCTTCAGGTTGTTCTCCGCGGCGCCGATCACCCTTATCGAGTCTCCCGCCGTGTTTCTTCGGACCCGGGGGACCTCTATTTTCTTTTCCGAGGCGAGATATTTTCTCGTGATCGAGTCTTTGGCCGAACGCAGGAACCTGCCGAGCGTTCCCTGGTACACCACCTCTCCGCCGCGCTCTCCCGCGCGGGGCCCGAGCTCCACTATGTAGTCCGCGGACCTTACGGTGTCCAGGTCGTGCTCTATGAGGATGATGGTGTTGTTTCTCTCCCGAAGCTCCTTTATCAGGGAATTTAGGCGGCGCATGTCTCTTGCGTGAAGTCCTATTGACGGTTCGTCGAGTATGTAGAGGGTTTCGGTGAGCCGCGAGCTCATCTGGCAGGCGAGGTTTATTCTCTGCGCCTCTCCTCCCGAAAGCGTCCGGGTGAGTCTTGAGAGAGACAGGTAGTCGAGACCCACGTGGACGAGAAAATCGAGCCTGGCGTCTATCTCCTTCAGCACGTCCCTCGCGATTTCAAGCTCGTGGTTCCCGAAACCCGCGCCGTCGAACCAGGACCTGAGGTCCTTTATCGACATTTCCGAGAGGTCGAATATGGTTTTTCCGCCTATCTTCACGTTCAGGGCTTCTTTTTTGAGCCTGCTTCCTCCGCAGGTCCCGCAGGTGAAGGCCGAGCGGTATCTGGCGAGAAACACCCTCACGTGGGTCTTGTAGTTCTTGCGCTCTAGTCTCTTGAAAACCCCCCTCACTCCGCCGTAGCTTCCCGTTCCCTCGAACACGAGCCTTCTTTCCCGTTCGGAGAGTTCGCCGAAGGGTTTCCCGGCGTCCACTCCCGCCTCGCGGGCGAACTCGAGCAGCTTTTTCATCTGCCTCGTATAGGACGCCTTGGTGAAAGGCTCCACGGCTCCTTCGCGGAGGCTCATCGCCGGGTTCGGCACCAGGAGCTCGGGGTCGATCTCGAGATTTCTTCCGAACCCGCTGCATTCCCCGCACGCCCCGTGGGGGCTGTTGAAGGAAAAAAGGTTCGGGGCGGGCTTCCCGAACGGGGCGCCGCAGCCGTCGCATCGAAGTTCTTTCGAGAAAACGAGCTCGTCTCCGCAACCCAGGCGCACGAGCGCTCTCGGCCCCTCGGAGAAAGCCGACTCGAGGGCTTCGGTTATCCTCGACCTCGATTTTTCGCCGACCACGGCCCTTCCGGCGACTACCAGGGTCTGCGCGTCGAAAAACTCTCCGACCTCCTCGATGTCCCGCGTCTCGCCGTCGCGCAGGACCATCGAGTATCCCTTTTTCATGTACTCAGAAACGGGCGTTCCCTCCGGTACCTCGAAGCCTATCACCGCTTTTTCCCGGGCGCGTTCCCCGAGCAGAGTCGAGGTCGCGGACTGGGGGGAGTGCTCGCGGACCTCCGTCCCGCAGTCGGGGCAGAAGGTTTTTCCGAGCTTGGCGAAAAGAAGCCTGGCGTAGTCGTATATCTCCGTCGTGGTTCCGACCGTGGAGCGGGAATTCACGACGCCGTTTCTGTTCTCGATGGCTATCGGAGTGGGAAGACCTTCTATGTCGTCCATCGCGGGCCGCTCGACCTTTTCGATGAACTGCCTCGCGTAGGTCGAAAGGCAGTCTATGTACCTTCTGAGCCCTTCCTTGTAGACGGTGTCGAGCACCAGGGAGGATTTCCCCGAGCCGCTTACCCCGGTCACCACGGTGAACCTGTTTCTGGGGATGGAGACGTCCACGCCCTTCAGGTTGTTTTCCGCCGCCTTTCTTATTTCTATGTATCCGTTGCGTCCGGCCATCTCGGCTCCGCGGTTCGGGGCGTTTTCCCCGCGCCCGCGCGTACGGGAATTGAGGTTTGCTGGCTCATTCGGTATCCTGCTGGGCGAGGAGAACTGAAAATCCGCGTTCCCTCGCTTGTAACTTTACACGATTTGCCGTCGTTGATAACGCGGGCTTCTCGTTTTTCCCGCGGCGCGGGGGTTTCCGCGGAAACGGCGAAGTTCCCCGGGTTGTTCTCCGCGGCGGCTTGTCGGAACCATGCTTGTTCCGGGGCGTACGGATGACTCGTCTGCGAGACGTTGATCGGGAAATAGCCGAGGTAATAAGGAAGGAGACCGAGCGGCAGGAGTGGAAGCTCGAGATGATCGCCTCGGAGAACTACGTGAGCGATGCGGTGATGGAGGCCATGGGCTCGGTGCTCACCAACAAGTACGCCGAGGGTCTTCCGGGAAGGCGCTATTACGGGGGGTGCGAATTCGTCGACGTGGCCGAGGACCTCGCGCGGGAGCGCGCGCTTTCGCTTTTCGGAGCGGACGCCGTGAACGTGCAGCCGCATTCCGGGGCCCAGGCGAACATGGCGGTGTGCTTCGCCGCCCTGGAGCCCGGAATGACCATCCTCGGAATGAGCCTCGACCACGGGGGGCACCTTACGCACGGAAGCCCCGTCAACTTCTCCGGAAGGCTCTACAACGTCGCGACCTACGGCGTTTCCAGGGAAACGCAGACCGTCGACTACGACGAAATAAGGGAGCTTGCCCTCAGGCACTCTCCCGGGCTCATAATAGCGGGCTGGAGCGCCTACCCGAGGGACCTCGACTACTCGAAATTCAGAGCCGTAGCGGACGAATGCGGTGCGCTGCTCATGGCCGACATAGCGCATCCGGCGGGCCTGGTGGCGGCCGGGCTCTACTCGGACCCCGTCCCGCACTGCGATTTCGTCACCACCACGACTCACAAGACGCTGCGGGGTCCCCGGGGCGGAATGGTGATGATGAAGGAGGAGCACGCGAAAAAGGTGAACAGCAGGGTTTTTCCCGGCACCCAGGGCGGTCCGCTCATGCACGTGATAGCCGCAAAGGCCGTGGCGTTTCGGGAGGCGCTCCGGCCGGAGTTTTCCGACTACCAGCGCCGGACCCTTGCAAACTCCAGGCGCCTCGGGGAAAACCTCGTCAGGTCGGGCTTCAGTCTCGTTTCCGGCGGCACCGACACCCACCTCGTCCTGGTGGACCTCACCGGAACCGACTTCACGGGACAGCTCATGGAGGAGACTCTCGAGAAGGCGGGAATAACCGTCAACAAAAACGCCGTTCCGTTCGACCCGCGGCCTCCCATGGTGACAAGCGGCGTCAGGATAGGAACTCCGGCCGTCACCACGAGGGGAATGGGGGAAGCGGAAATCGACGCGATATCCGGGTTCATAGCCCGCGCCGCGGAAAATCACGACGACGAGAAGGTTCTTCGGACGATAAGGGACGACGTTAGGGAGCTTTGCCTGAAATTTCCCGTCTACGGACACAGGCTCTGAGGTTTCGATATGAAATGCGCCTACTGCAAGGCCGACGACACCAGGGTGGTCGATTCGAGGGAAGGAAAGGACGGCCTTTCGGTCAGGAGACGCAGGGAGTGCGCCGAGTGCCGAAAGAGGTTCACCACCTACGAGAGGATCCAGCACGCGGAATTTCTCGTCGTGAAGAAGGACGGCCGCAGGGAGGAATTCGACCGCAACAAGATAATAAACGGAATGCGAAGGGCGTGCGAGAAAAGACCCGTGAGCACCCAGACCATAGAGGACTTCGCGACCAGTCTTGAAAAGGAGCTCATGGAAAGGGGGGACAGGGAGATTCCCAGCGAGGAGATAGGAGAGAGGCTTGTGGCCAAGCTCTACGAGATAGACGAGGTGGCGTACGTGAGGTTCGCCTCGGTCTACAGGTCGTTTAAGGACGTGAACCAGTTCGTGGAAGAGATCGACACTTTTTTTCGGGAGAAAAAATAGACGGCATGATCGTCGATTCCCACGCCCATCTTCTCAGTCTCGAGGATCCCGGGGAAGCCGTCCTTCGGGCGGCGGAGCGCGGCGTCGGGAGGATCGTGTCCATAGGAACGGGACTCCGCTCGTCTCTCGACACGCTCGAGTTCTCGAAAAAATACGGGGGAGTTTACGTCTCGGTGGGGATTCATCCCCACTCGGCCTCGGATTTCGACGAGGAGGTCATGGGGGAGTTTGAGCGGATGCTCGAAGATCCCAGGACGGTGGCTCTCGGGGAGACCGGACTCGACTACCACTACATGAATTCTTCCAGAGAAGACCAGATAAGGTCGTTTGAGGCCCACGTCGAGCTCGCGCGCAGGCATTCGCTTCCTTTCGTGGTGCACGTAAGGGACGCCGACGCGGACATGCTCGAGCTGCTTCGGGGATTTTCCCTCGGAGAGAATCCCGGGGTCATACACTGTTTTTCCGGAGACTGGGAAACGGCGAAGAAATATCTCGACCTCGGCTTTTTCATCTCGTTTTCCGGCATAGTCACTTTCAAAAAAGCCGAGGAGGTGAGGGACGCGGCGGCTAGGATTCCGATGGACAGGCTTCTCTGCGAGACCGACTCTCCCTACCTCGCTCCCGTTCCCGAGAGGGGAAAGCCCAACGAGCCGGCCAACGTCGTTCACGTGGCGGAAGTTCTCTGCGGACTCCGGGGACTTTCTCTCGAGGAGTTCGCCGAGGCGGCATTCGAGAATCTCGCGAATCTTTTCACCAAGATGCCGAAAGACCGAGGCGGTCTCCTGTAGCCGGATCCCGGAGGCGCGTACATGAACCGAAAACCCAGAATAGCCGTGACGATGGGAGACCCCAACGGCATAGGCCCCGAGGTGGGAATAAGGGCTTTTTACGACGGCTTTTTCGAGGAGGTCTGCGACGTGACGTTCGTGGGAAGCGCCGGGGTGCTGGAGCGCGCGAACGCGGAATTCGGAAAGGGCTCCCCGCTTCGGGCGGTCGACCCCACGGATTTCGGGGCGGGCGACGTGGAAGAAGGGATCATGTCGGAGAAGGCGGGCGCCGCGGCCGTCGCCTGCATAGAAAAGGCCGTGGGAATGGCCCTTGACGGAGAAGTCGACGCGATCGTCACCGCCCCGATAAGCAAAAAATCCATACACATGTCCGGGTCCCGCTACCCCGGCCACACGGAGATGCTGGCCGACCTTACGGGCTGCGACGAGGCCGTCATGCTTTTCGAGGGAACGAGATTCCGGGTCGTTCCCGTCACCGTGCACGTGCCGCTTCGCGATGTCCCCGACCTCGTAACCGAGCGGAGCGTCTACTCCACGGTTTCCGTATCCGCGAGGGAGCTTGAAAGGAGATTCGGCGTCAAGAAACCCAGAATAGTGGTCTGCGGACTCAATCCCCACGCGGGGGAGGACGGAGCGTTCGGAAACGAGGAGCGGGAGCGGATAATTCCGGCGCTGGAAAGAGCGAGGGAGGAAGGAATATCGGTCGAGGGGCCGCTTCCCGCCGACACTCTTTTCTACGAGGCACTTCGCGGCAGGTGGGACCTGGTGGTGGCCATGTACCACGACCAGGGTTTCGCGCCTTTCAAGATGCTTTCCTTCGACACCGGGGTGAACGTCACTCTGGGTCTGCCCATACTGAGAACGTCTCCCGACCACGGGACCGCTTTCGACATAGCGTGGAAAGGCGCGGCCCGTCCCGAGAGCATGATTCAGGCGATAAAGGTTGCGATGGAAATTTGTGATGTAAGATAACGAAACGATGCATAGAAGTTGTGTATTTTAGGGGAAACATTTATCTGAAAACTAGCGTAGGAATTTCTACGGTGTAAGACATGATCAAGCCAACTGACGATAATTTGATAAGCGAAGATACAATTAGATTTTTGATCCGTATATTGAGTCAAGCCGCGAGAGAGAAAGAGAGACTTACGTACAACAAAGCGGCAGAAAAAATTGAAAGGAGATTTGATTTTAGCAGAATTTTTCGAACGAGAATGGGTCTTCTCGCAGGTAGAATGATGGACAAGATACTTGAACAGGAACCTTCGGCGCCGTTGCTCAACATGTTGCTTGTTCGCGAAGATACAAGATACCCGGGAAAAGGTGTTCAAGGATATCTAGTTAACCGTTACCCAAAAGAAAGATGGCTCAAAGAACAAGAATGCTTAAAGACACACCGTGATCGTTGGAGAGATCTTGCCGATAAGGCAGTTGAAGAAGTTTATAACTACGGCCGCTGGGACGGTCTCTGCGAAGACCTTTACGTAAACGACATTGAAGGAAAAGAGAAAGACGGTCTGCGCTATGGGCGGAAGGGTGAAGGAAGAAATCACAAAAAATTACGATTATGGGTGAAAGCCAATCCGGATCAGATCGAGAAAAAACTTGATATTGTTGAAACTGATACGGAAGTTGAGTTGCGGTCTGGCGACCGCGTTGACGTATGTTATTACGCCAAGAAAAAAATCGTGGCTATAGAAGTCAAATCCAGAGACTCGAACTGTGCAGACCTTTGTCGTGGCATTTACCAGTGCATCAAGTATAAAGCTGTTTTGAGAGCTCAAGAAAATCGCTCCATCCGCTCATTACTTGTCACAGAATGCAAACTTACCGATGACTTGAAGGAGCTTGCGGATAGATTGGGCGTGAGACACCTTGTTGTTCCACCAAAGAGAGAATTGGAATGACATCATTCTGCGTTTAGTTTTACATGCCGGTGAAGGTCAGCAGTATAGCGTTTGGTCTGTCGGGAGCTACCAGCAAGAGGATTGTCACATGCGGTTTTCGGGGGTTTCATATTCTACGAGCAGGGGAAGCACCTCTCCCGATTTTCCAAGTATGCTGGCGTCGTAAAGACCGGTGCCCGGCGTTACCTCGAGGTTTATCTCCACCACCGGTTTCTCGCTTTTCTTGGCTATCAGTCCCATCGACGCGGCGGGTTCGACCACCCCCGAGGTTCCCACTATCACGAGCAGGCCGCACTCCTCTATGGCCAGCAGGGACCTGTCTATTCTCTCCATGGGTATCATCTCCTCGAACCACACGGTGTTCGGTCTCATCGCTTCCCCGCAGGTTGCGCACATGGGAGGAAGCTCGGGAAGGGGAACCTGGTAGTTCTTTTCCACCCTGGAGCACTTGACGCATCTTATCTCCCAGATGCTTCCGTGAAGTTCTATCACGTTGCGCGTCCCGGCGACCAGATGAAGACCGTCTATGTTCTGGGTGATGAGCGTGAAGTCCCGTTTTTTTCTCTCAAGCGCGGTAATGGCCAGATGTCCGGCATTGGGCCGGGCCTGTTTCATCACGGCTCTTCTCGAGTCGTACCATTCCCAGACCAGTTCGGGGTTCTTCGAGAAGGACTCCGCCGTGGCGAGTTCCTGCGGACTGCGGTTTCTCCAGAGTCCCTCGTCTCCCCTGTAGGTGGGAATGCCGCTTTCGGCGGATATTCCCGCTCCGGTGAGAACGACGACCTTTTCCGCGCCGCGCATGAATTCGTACGCCTTGGCTATCTCCTTTTCCATCTCTCGAACCGACCCGACGGTATTTTAACCTTTCCCCGGGTCTTTTCCCATCCGCGCGGCTTCGGGGCGAGCGGGAGCGGCGGAATTTCCTTGACAATTGACCCCGCCGCAATAACCTTTTCCGTGTTGTGCTTGACCAGTACGTTCCCATCCTGCTTATAATAACGATGGCCATGGGTCTGGCCGCGGTTCTTCTCGCGGTTTCCCGTTTGCTGGGGCCGAAAAGGTACGAAAGCTGGCGCAAGCGCATTCCCTACGAATCGGGAATGATTCCCGAGGGAGACGCGCGGGAGAGAGTGTCTCTCAGGTACTACCTGGTGGGTGCCCTCTTCATACTGTTTGACGTGGAAATCGTTTTTCTGGTGGCCTGGGCCGTCGTGTTCAGGGAACTGGGAATGGTGGCCCTGGTGGAGCTGCTGGCGTTCATGCTGATAGTGGTGGGCGGCTACTTCTACGTTCTCAGGAAAGGAGCTTTCGAATGGGAGTGAGCAGCGGATCTCTTCTGGGCGGAGACGGTTTTCTCACGACCAAGGTTTCTGCCGTAGCGAACTGGGGCAGGAAAAACAGCCTCTGGCCCATGCCGTTCGGAACGGCCTGCTGCGCCATCGAGATGATGGGGGCGTTTTCCTCCAGGTTCGACATCGCGAGGTTCGGAGCCGAGGCCACGAGGTTCTCGCCCAGGCAGGCGGACCTCATGATAGTTTCCGGGACGATAACCTACAAGATGGCGTCGGTCTGCCGCAGGATCTACGAGCAGATGCCCGAGCCCAAGTGGGTGATAGCTATGGGGTCGTGCACCTGCGGGGGCGGACCTTTCGACAGCTACGCGGTCGTTCAGGGCATAGACGAGTTTCTCCCCGTGGACGTCTACGTGGGCGGCTGTCCCCCGAGACCCGAGGCCCTCATAGACGCCGTGATGAAGATCCAGAAGAAAATAGACAACGAAGGACCGCCGATAGCATGAATCCCCCGCCCGACCCCCTTGACTCGATAAGGGAAAGAATCGCAAAGCACGTTCTGTCCGAAAGCGCTTTCAGGGGGGAGACGAGCTTCGCGGTCAGGGCCGGCTCGATAGTCGAGTGCTGCCGGGTTCTTCGCGACGAACTCGGCTTTTCCTTCCTCGCGGACCTCACGGCCGTCGACTACCTGACCGTCAGGCTTCCCAGGTACGAGGTCGTCTACCTGCTTCACCGTTTCGGCGAGGACTGCGGGGAGAACCTGAGAATAAGGCTCAAGGTCGGGATAGAGGAGGGCGACCCCTCGGTCGATTCGGTCACGCCCGTGTGGGCCGGGGCCGACTGGCTCGAGCGCGAGGCGTACGACATGTTCGGAATAACGTTCAGGGGACACCCCGACCCGAGAAGGATACTCATGCCGGAGGACTACGACGGGTTTCCCCTGAGAAAGGATTTCGACGTGAGAAACAGGGAGCCTTCCAAGAGGTCTTTCGAGCGGGCCCTCGAGCGGGGAGCCGATTGATGGAAAGGGTCGAGATAATCGCGGAAGAGGTCTCCGAGTCGTCCGACGGAACGACCGAGCGGACCATGACGCTCAACATGGGGCCGCAGCACCCCTCCACGCACGGGGTTCTTCGCGTCGTTCTGCATCTCGACGGAGAGGTGGTCAGGGACGCGGTTCCCCACGTGGGCTACCTTCACAGGGGAGTGGAGAAGCTCTGCGAGGACATAACCTACCAGAAGTGCCTTCCCTACACCGACAGGATGGATTACCTGGCCTCGATATGCAACAACATAGGTTTCGTGCTGGCGGTCGAGAAGCTTCTCGGCATCGAGGACGAGATTCCCGAAAGGGCCAAGGTGGCCGAGGTGATAATGTTCGAGCTCGGAAGAATCGAGTCCCATCTCATAGGCATCGGGGCGAACGCTCTCGACCTGGGGGCCATGAGCGCCTTTCTTTTCTGCTTCAAGGAAAGGGAGAGAATCTACGAGATACTGGAGATGGTGTGCGGCGCTCGGCTCACGACCTCGTATCCGAGGGTGGGGGGACTTCCCAGGGACCTTCCGGAGGAGTTCTCCGGCACCGTCGGAAACTTCCTGAAAATATTCCCCGCGACGCTCGACGAGATAGACTCCCTGTTCACGAGAAACAAGATATGGATCGACCGCATGAAGGACGTGGCCGTGATAGGCAGGGAGCGCGCCGTCGATCTCGGAATCACGGGTCCCATACTCAGGGCGACCGGCGTTCCCTACGACGTGAGAAAGGCCATGCCCTACCTGGGTTACGAAAACTACGAGTTCGACGTGCCGGTCGCCGAGGAAGGAGACGCCTATTCGAGGTATCTGTGCAGGATGGAGGAGATGAGGCAGAGCATGAGAATAATAGAGCAGGGGCTTTCGAACCTTCCCGACGGTCCCTGGGTGGCGGACCTGCCGGACGTGGTCCTGCCGGAAAAGGAACTCGTCTACACCAGGATGGAGTCCCTGATCAGGCATTTCGTGCTCGTGTACAACGGCTTCGAGGCTCCCGCGGGGGAGATATACCACGCCGTGGAGAATCCCAAGGGAGAGCTCGGCTACTACATAGTGAGCGACGGTTCGGGAAAACCGTACAGGATGCGCGTCCGCGGGCCGTCTTTCGTCAACCTCCAGGCCCTTCCCGAGATGGTGAGGGGCGGGTTCGTCTCCGACGTCGTGGCCGCGATCGGAAGCATAGACATAGTGCTGGGAGAAGTGGACAGGTAGTCTGCGGCCTTTTTTCAGGGAAAGGTCGCGGTCCGGGCTCCTTTCGGCTTTTCGAACCTGAAAAGCGAATCGGGGACGCCTAGGTTCTCCCGCGCCGCCAGGAGCGTTATGACGGTGGTGTTTCCGAAAACGTCCGATACGACGATCTTTCTAAGCGCGTGGGTTTTCGGGGCTACCGCTATCGTCACGCTTCTCGTCTCCCGGCCGGTTCTCGGCACGAGGTCCAGCAGAACGTTTCCCCGCGCGTCGGGACTCTCGGGGTTCAGACTCACGTCGAAGACGCGGTCGAGGTCCTCGAGCATGGAGGGGACGGCGTGGAAGCCCGGGGCGTTTGGGGATTCGTCCAGGGCGGTCTCGGTGACCCGGTTTTCCCGGCTGTCCAGGTACCAGAACTTCTTCCCGTCGGAGACCACGACGTCCTTCCAGGGCTTTTCGTATTCCCACCTCATCATGGCGGGTTTTTTGAACCACGCCCTGCCGGAGGAGAGAATCTTCTCGTCCATGGACGCCACGCGGGTTTCCTGCGTGAACTCGCAGCGAAGGTCGTTCACCGCGGCGTACCTCTCCCCGACCCCCGTGACGGCCGCCGCCGCGCCGCGGATTTCGTCCCGCGCCGCCGCGGGAAAGGACAGAAGCAGCGCGGCTAGAAGCGGCGCGAGGAACGGGGTCTTTCTCAAGCCGTGTCTCCCCCGCCGGAGTTGATCATGTCCACGTACACTTCCCTTGGCTTTCCCGCCGCTCCCTGGGGTCCCACGAGTCCTTCCTTTTCCATTATCTCCACGATTCTCGCCGCGCGGTTGTAGCCTATCTTGAGTCTTCTCTGGATCATGGAGATGGACGCCTGGCCGGTCTCGGCTATTATCCCCAGAGCGGTTTCGTAAAGCTCGTCCTTTTCGTCCTCCTCCACGCCTCCTTCCCCCGAGTCGTCCTCGTTCTGCGTTATCTCCCTTATGTACACGGGGTTTCCCTGGTCTCTCAGAAAATCCGTCACCCGCTTGCGCTCGTCGTCCGATATGAAGGCGCCCTGGAGCCTCAGAAGCCCGCTTCCCCCGGAGCCCAGAACGAGCATGTCTCCCTTGCCCAGCAGGCTTTCCGCTCCCCCCATGTCGAGGATGATCCTCGAGTCGACTTTCGACGACACGCGGAAGGATATTCTCGACGGGAAGTTCGCCTTGACGAGTCCCGCCACCACGTCGGCCGAGGGGCGCTGGGTCGCCACGATTATGTGGATGCCCGCCGCCCTGGCCTTCTGCGCGAGCCTTATTATCGCGTCTCTCACGTCGCTCGGAGAGATCATCATCAGGTCGGCGAGCTCGTCTATCACGACCACCACGTAGGGAAGCCACCTCTGCTGTTTCTCTTCGATTCCGAGACTCTCGAGATTCCTGTTGTAGCTGTCTATGTCCCTCACTCCCTCCTCCGAGAGCATGGCGTATCTCGAGTCCATCTCCTCCACGAGCCAGCGAAGCGCGGCCACCGCCTTTCTCGGCTCCGTCACCACCGGGTGGAGCAGGTGGGGAATGTCTTCGTACACCGAAAGCTCGAGCATCTTCGGGTCTATCATTATGAACTTGAGCTCGTGCGGAGTCGCCCGGTAGAGCAGGCTAGTGATCGCGGCGTTTAGAAGCACGCTCTTTCCCGAGCCGGTGGTGCCCGCGATCATGAGGTGCGGGGCGGTCTGCAGGTTCATGTAGCGCGACCTTCCCGATATGTCCTTTCCGAGTCCGAGCGTGAGCATGGATTTCTGCTCCGAAAACGCGTCGCTTTCGAAAAGCTCCCGAAGAGTCACCATTTCCCTCGATTCGTTCGGCACCTCTATTCCGACCACGTCCTTTCCGGGTATGGGCGCTATGATCCTTATGCTGATGGCCTTGAGCCCCATCGCCAGGTCGCTTTCGAGAGAAGCTATCTTGTTTATCTTTATTCCCGCCGCGGGCTTGTACTCGAACATCGTGATCACGGGGCCGGGCCTTATCTCCACCACGCCGCCCTTGACGCCGAAGTCGGCGAGCTTCTCCTCTATCAGGGCCGCCTTTCCGTACATGGCCTCCTTGTCTATTTCGACGGCTGTCTCTATCTTGGGGTCTAGCAGGTCGAACGACGGCAGGGAGAAGTCGAGCCAGCCGCTTTTGGGCTCCTCGGGGACTTCCGCCTTTTTCTCGGGCGAAGGGGGGGTGAACACTATCTGCGGTTCGGCGGGGGTCTCCGCGGCGGGCTCCGGCTCTTTTTCGGCGGGAGCCGCCGGGGCTTTCGCGGGGGGCGCGGGGGCCCGGTCCGCGGGTTTTTCCTTTCGGGGCGGGCGGGGTTTCGGGACGGCTCGTCTCGCGGCCGCCGCCAGCGCCGCCGCGCTTACGACCGCCCGGCGCGCGGCGCCGCGGACGGCCCGCGCTATCGTCCCGAGCTTGGTTTCCGTCATGATCAGGAGGGAGAGAAACATCGCGACCGCCGAGATGATGCAGGTGCCGACCGTCCCCGACACGTTCTCGGCCATCTCCCGAGAAATCAGAAAACCGAGCCATCCTCCCGCCGGGGCGTAGCCGAAAACCGGATTCTCCGCGTAGGCGAGTCCCAGAAGGGTGGTGGTGGAGAGAAGGAAGAGAACCGCGGAGAAAAGCTTCCAGTATATCCTGCCCGCCGCCTGCTTTCTGAAAATCACGTACGAGGCGTAGAACATCAGCAGGGGAAAGACGAAGGACAGGACGCCGAAGGAGCTTCCCAGGGACTGCGAGACGAAAAATCCCGCGTTGCCCATGGCTCCCCTGGTGTCGACGTCCACTATGCTTGAGAAAAACGCTAGGCTTACCAGGGTGAAAAGCCCGAGCGCGAAGAAAAAGACCGCAAGCGCTTCCACCGCGATGCCGTGAGTCTCGTTGGTCTTCGTCATCCTTTTCAGTTCTACTGCGCAGTCCCTCCCCCCGACTCTAAAAGGGCGTGGCGGCCGAAATCGCGGCCGACGCCCGAAGCGCCATGTCCCATGAGAAAAGAGGAAATATACCGAAAAAAACCGCTCCCGCCGCAAGCGCGGCTATCGTCGCCGCGGCAAGCGGCCCGCTTTTGCCCGCCCCGTAGCTGTCTTCCTTCATGAAGGCGAAGGCCAAGACCCTGAGGTAGTAGTAGACGGATATCACGCTCGCCACCACTCCCACGACCGCCAGCGGGGCGAGTCCCGCGTCGACGGCGGCGGAGAAAACCCTGTATTTCGCGAAAAATCCCGCGGTGGGCGGAATTCCCGCCAGGGAGAACATGAACACCGCGAGCGCGAGCGCCCCGGCGGGCCTTCTTTTCCAGAGCCCTGATATTCTCTCGAAGGTGTCGCAGTCGTTTTTCTCCCCGCTCGCGTAGGCTAGGACGCCGAAGGCCCCCAGATTCATGAACGCGTAGGCGAACAGGTAGTAAAAGACGCTTCCGCTCCCGACCGACGGGTCGCGCAGGACCGCCGCCACCCCCACCAGCGCGTACCCGGCGTGCGCGACGCTTGAGTAGGCGAGCATTCTCTTCACGCTCTTCTGGTATACGGCGGCTATGTTTCCGACCACCATGGTCAGCACGGCCACGACCTGCAGGGCGGCGGGCAGGTAGCCGCCGGCGGACATCGAGGAGTCGAGAAATATTCTCATGAGCAGAGCGAACGCGGCGGTCTTTACGGCCACCGACATGTACCCCGCCACGGTAAGAGGCGCGCCGTCATAGATGTCCGGCACCCACTGGTGAAGCGGCACTGCCCCCGCCTTGAAGACGGCCCCGGCGGCCACCAGGACCGTTCCGCACACGTACATCGGAGAATGGGAGGGACCGCGGAATATTTCCGTCAGGAAGGTGGAACCGCTCGCTCCGTAGAGAAGGGCGATTCCGAAAAGCATCACCGCCGAGGAAAATCCGCCGAGAACCAGGTACTTGACTCCCGATTCCGTCGAGCGCTCCGAATCAGGGTTCCAGCCCGACAGTATGTAGACGGCGATGGACATGATCTCGAATCCCAGAAACAGCGTCACGAGCTCCACGGAGGACGCGAGAATCATCATTCCGGCCGTGCCCAGCAGCAAAAGCGCGCAGAACTCCTCGAGGCGCGCGGCGCGGTTCCCGAGGTGGTCTTTCGAAAGAAAAAGCGTGGCGGCGGCCGCCAGCAGGAAGATCGAGTTTAGGAAGGCGGAGAAGGAATCGATCCGAAGCGCGCCGGAAAACGCGGAGACCTCGGCGGAGAACCTGCCGAGGTTGAGAGCGAAGGCCGCCGCGACGCCTCCCGCGGCCAGCAGAAAGAACGCGCCGCCGCCGCTTTTCCCCGAGGCCGCCGAGCCGGCCAGTATCGCCACCGCGACCACGATGAGCGCGAGTTCCGGGGCGATGGCGAGCGTGCCGGACAAAAGCGCGGAGATATCCGTCATCCGCGTCCTCTCTTCCCGCCCGGGGCCGTGTTTTGCGCCGTATTCGTCATGGTTTCATCCGTCGTCTTCCACCACCTCGAACTTTCCTTCCTCGAATCTCGAGCCTTCTTCCCCCAGGCGCCATATTCTCGCGCCGTCCAGCCGCCCGCGGCTTACCGAGAAGATCATGTATTCCCATCCCGGCGAGGCCGCCTTGCGGTCGGTCTCCGAGGGAGCGGGGGGATGGTCCGGATGGGAGTGGTACACGCCCAGGATGTCCAGCCCGTTTTTCCTCGCCCACGAGTCCGCTTCCATGTAGGAGAGAGGGTCGAGTTCGTAACGGTCCCTCATTCTCGCGCTGTCTATGCCGCCGTCTTTTTTGAACTCCGTTCGCGTTTCGTCTTCGGCGACCAGGTTCCGGCACTTGCGGAAATGGGTCACGGCGCCCTCCCTGCCGATCATCACGCCGCACACCTCGTAAGGATAACCGGATTCGGCGTCCCGGGTCATTCCGTCGAAAGCCGACCTGCGTATCTTCACCACCAGAGTCTTTCGCTGAGGTACCTTCTGCCCGAATCGGGAAGAACCGTAACCAGCACTCCTTCTTTCAGTTTTCTCGCGTACTCGAGCGTGACGCACACCGCCGCTCCCCCGGAGTGACCCGCGAATATTCCCTCCTTCTCCATGAGAAGCTCCATCGTTTCGTAGGCTTTTTCGGTCGAGACGAAAACGACCTCGTCGGCCCGGGATTCGTCGTATATGCCCGGAACTATGGAAGAGGGCATGTGCTTCATGCCCTCGAGGCCGTGGAGGCTTTCGAGCGGCTGAACGGCGACCGTCCTTACGGCGGGGTTGTATTCCTTTAGCCTCTTTCCCGTTCCCATGAAGGTTCCCGAGGTGCCGATGCCCGCGAAAAAGTGGGTGACCCCGCCCGCGGTCTGCTCCCATATCTCGGGGCCGGTGGTTTCGTAATGCGCGAGAGGGTTGTCGGGATTGTTGTACTGGTCGAGCATGAAGTACCTTCCGGGGTCGGATTCCCGAAGCCTTCGCGCCGTCCTGATGGCGCCGTCGGAGCCTTCGAGGGGGCTTGAGAAGATCGTCTTCGCCCCGTAGGCCTCTACGGCCTTCTTCCTCTCCTCGTTCACGTTTTCGGGAATCACGAGCTCGACTTCGTATCCCAGCGCCGCTCCCATCATCGCGCAGGCTATGGCGGTGTTTCCCGAGGAGGAATCCATGATGACCTTCTCCTTCGTGAGCCGTCCCGATCTTTCGGCCTCGAGGATCATCCTTCGGACCGGACGGTCCTTCACGGAACCGCCGGGGTTGAACCACTCGGCCTTGGCGTAGACGCGGACCCCGGCGGGAAGTTCCCCCGCGATCCCGGAGAGTTCCAGAAGGGGAGTGTTTCCCACCAGGTCGACCACCGATTCGACTCTTGCGCTCCGGGCGAAAGCCTCCCCGGCTTCGGATGTATGCATTAGCAGCGTTCGATGACTACCTTGTGGTAACGTCCCCGTTCCTTGACTATCGAGAGAACCTTGTGACCTTCCTGGGTCACGCTTCTGGGGAGATTGGACAGGGGTTCTCCCTCGCACAGCCTGACCTCGAGTATCTCCCCCCGGGCCATCTTCTCGAGCTTGAGCCTGGTCTTGACGAAGGTCATGGGACAGATGTCGTCCGTTATGTCTATCTTTTCCTTGTTCGGAGTGTCGGCCATCCTGGTTCTCCGCCCCCGCCCGCCTTCTCCTTAGACTAACACAGCGGGCGTTTTACTCAAACCGCGCGGCCCGGGGACTCTATCCACGACACGGCGCACTCGAACATCCTCTTTCCGTCCCGCGAACCCAGCAGGCTCTCGAAGCTGCGCTCGGGATGGGGCATCATTCCGAGGACGTTCCCCCCGCGGCCGGCTATCCCCGCTATGTTGTCCACGGCCCCGCTCGGATTGGCCGCGGCCGTGGCGGCTCCGTCCTCCTCGCAGTACCTGAAGACGATGTTGCGCGACGGGTCGCTTCCTTCCGGGGGCAGCACGAAGTTGCCCTGGGCGTTTGCCACCGGAAGCCTGAGCACCTCTCCCTTCCGCAGAAGGTGCGTGAACGGGGTTTCGGTGCTCTCGACCCTGACCGACGTCCACCTGCAGACGAACCTGAGGGACGAGTTGTGCGTGAAGGCTCCGGGAAGGAGCCCCGCTTCGACCAGTATCTGGAACCCGTTGCATATTCCTATGACCGGCGTTCCCCGCTCCGCGAGTTCGCCCACCGCCTCCATCACTGGGGAAAAGCGCGATATGGCTCCCGCCCGCAGGTAGTCCCCGTAGGAAAATCCCCCGGGTACGACGACGCACTGTATCCCGTCAAGCGACGTCTCCTCGTGCCAGACCAGGTCGCAGGGCTGGTTGAGTATCTCCCTTATGGCGTGGCGGCAGTCGCTCTCGCAGTTGGAGCCGGGAAAGAACAGGACTCCGAAATTCGCCATCTCACTCCTCCTCCGCCCTTACCGAGAAGTCCTCGATCACGGGATTGGAAAGAAGCCTGCGGCACATTTCCCCGGCCTCGGTCTCGACCTGCTCGCGCGATTCGCCTTCCACGGCGAGCTCCACCAGCTTTCCCACCCTGGCGTCCTCCACGCGGTCGAAGCCGAGACCGCGCAGGGCGTTTCGGACGGCCTTCCCTTGGGGGTCGAGCACCGCGGGCTTGAGCTTCACCTCGATTCTTACCGAAAACCGTTTCATCTTGCTGGTTCCGCGCGCCCGCGGGCTCTACCCGTCCGAAAGAAGCATTCCGGCGATCCTGTCAAGCTCGCCGGGCGAATAGAACTCTATTTCTATTTTTCCCCTGGACCTGCCGCGGCTTATCCTGACCTTGGTGGAAAACCTCTCGGCGATCCGCTCCCCGAGGTCTTCGGAGAAGATGTCCCGTCCGGCTTCCCGCGCGGGGGTCTCGGGCGGGCGCTTGTGGCGCCCCGCGCGCTTTCTGGCGAGGCTTTCCGTTTTCCTCACCGTGAGATCCTTTTTCATCACTTCGGCCAGCAGGGAATCCATCTCCCGCGGCGAGCCCGCGGCGAGAAGCGCCCTCGCGTGCCCGGCGGTTATCTTTCCGGAGACCAGCGCGTCCTTGGCGTTTTCCGAGAGATTGAGCAGCCGCAGCTGGTTCGAGATCGCCGAGCGGGCCTTTCCGGTCTCTTTCGATATCTCCTCGTGGGTTAGCGAGAATCGGCTCGCGAGCGTTTCGTACGCCGCGGCCTCTTCCAGCGGGTTTAGGTCCTCTCTCTGGATGTTCTCCACCAGGGTGAGTTTCGCGGCGTCGAGATCCGTCGCCTCCCTTATTACCGCCGGGATTCTTTCGAGTCCCGCCATCCGCGACGCTCTCCACCTGCGTTCTCCCGCGACTATCTCGAAACCGCCGTTTTTCCTTCTCACCACGATGGGCTGCACGACCCCGTTTTCCCTTATGGAGTCGGCAAGCTCCCGCAGGGGCCGCTCCTCGAACGCGCGTCTCGGCTGCGACTCTCCCGGCCGCACGAGGTCCACTCTCACCGTTTCGTATCCCGACGGCTTCGGCGCGGCGGTTTCGGGAATCAGCGCGTCTAGCCCCCTTCCGAGATTTTTTCTTTTCAACCTACGCGGCCTCCGTTCTGCCTATTATCTCGTTTGCGAGTTTCAGGTAGTTCTGCGCTCCGCTCGACTTGACCTCGTAGAGAAGAAGAGGCTTTCCGTAGCTCGGGGCCTCGGCGAGCTTCACGTTTCTGCTTATTACCGTTTCGAAGGTCTTTTCTCCGAAGTGGCTTCTCACCTCCTCGGCCACCGAATGGCAGATGTTGTTTCGGGAGTCGAACATGGTGAGCAGGTATCCCCCGACCTCGAGCGAGGGGTTGAGCCTCTGCCTGGCGAGCGATATCGTTCTCTGAAGCTCTCCTATTCCCTCGAGGGCGTAGTACTCGCACTGAACGGGTATGAGCACGAGGTCGGCGGCGGCCAGGGCGTTTATCGTGAGCAGGCTGAGCGACGGGGGAGAGTCTATGAAGATGTAGTCGTAGCGGCTCCTCACGCCGTCTACGACCTTTTTCAGACGGTATTCCCTGTCTGGAGCGTCTATGAGGTTCATCTCCGCCCCGGTGAGCTCGTGGTTCGCGGGACACACGCTCAGGTAGCCGTTCAGAAGCTCGGGGTGGATGTCTATCGTCGTTTCTCCGATCTCGGTTTCTCCCAGCACGACGCTGCAGACGTTTTTCGAGCCGACGGATTCCTTGTCCACGCCGAGACCGCTCGTGGCGTTTCCCTGCGCGTCGAGGTCTATGAGAAGCGTGCGGCGGTGAGCCGCGGCCAGAGAGGCGGAGAGATTGACCGCGGTCGTGGTCTTGCCCACTCCCCCTTTCTGATTTACCACGCATATTACTTTTGACATTTGACGACGCGAAGATGATAAACTTGCAACCGTTAACAGTCAAATGAACCGGCCCGCGGGTTACGGGTCCGCGGACGGACCGGGGCGGCGAAGCGGGCTTGACTGGCCGGATGCGAGCGGTTCCTTGCGAGTGCGACTTTTCATGAAATTCCTCCGTTCGGGCGCGCCGTCGGGAGAGGGTTCGCGTTCCGCGGACGGGAGGAGACTTTCTATCAATTTTTCGGCTAGGCCGTTGTCATAAACGGACCGTTTTTCCTGATCTCTGGAAGTACGGACGGCCGGTCCTGCGGATTTTCGGGGGGGGGGGGGTCGGGTTGACATAGCGCCTGAATTATGATTATAATCTCTCTCTTATTCTAGCCGGCAGGGGGATTGGTATGAAAATCGTAACGGAGACCGCGGCGAAATATTCGTCGCCGAGATTCGAGGAAGCGGAATTGAACGCGCGGAGCCAGAAAGCCTCGGGGAGCGAACACGTGAGCCCTGGAACAAGCAACGAGACGCGGACCGCCAGTTACGATACCCCCCCCCGTTTTGATTCCGCGACGCGTGCGGGAGTCTCCCGATTCCTGACGCGGGCCTTTCTTTTCCTGCTGGTTCTGGCCGCGGGAGTTTCGTTTCTGTCGCCGGAGGCTTCCGCCCAAACACCGAACAGAGCCACATTTACATGGAGTGCAATTGGAGAACGAATCAGGTTTTCCCCCACCGTGTTACGAAACGCGGTGGGTTCGTATACCATCAACGTCAGCGGTATCCACTCCCTCGATAATGTTCGCGTCTGCACCAAAACCGCGACGCCGACAACCAATGCTGCCGCCTATTGGAAGACGAACTGTACATATCTTGCTGCCAGCAACGGTAACAAGACTGTCAGCGTGACCCAGGCCATGGTAAACAACGGCGGATTCGTCATGGTGGCACACGTGAATACTCCCTTCTCAGAGGCAGTTCGTCGCGCTGAGTGGATTGCGCTGGTATCGCCGGCGATAGTGTTGAGCCGCAGCGCGGCGCTTCCCGTCGCCGAGGGGTCGAGCTCCACTTACACGGTGAAGCTCAGCGTGGCGCCCACGGGGAGCGTGAAGGTGAGAGTGGCCAGCAGCAACCCGGACGTAAAGGTGAAGACGGGGAGCGGGACCGCCGGTTCCACGCTTGATCTTACTTTCGGCACCAGCGACTGGAACAACGCTAAGACGGTGACGGTTTCTGCGGATTCGGACGCCGACTTCGTGCCCGATACGGCGAGGCTCAGGCATACGACGGTGAACGCCGACACCTCCGCGGAATACGACGGCGCGGCGACTGTGGACTTGACGGTGAACGTGGCCGACAACGACCCGCCGTCTTTGAGCGGGCTGGAGGTTCTGGGGGTAACGGGGACGATCAGTCAGGGGCGTGTTTCCGAGTCGCGGAGCGCTCTGACGCCGAGTCCGGCCTTTTCGGGCGCGACGACGAACTACACGGTGACGGTTCCGGAGACGATGGAGCATATAAGAATCCGGCCGACGGCGCCCGTGCATCCGTCCGTAACGATCACGGTGGACGGAACGGCCTACGGCAGCGGGTACCTGACGGGGCGTATAAAGCTTGCGGCCGTGGGTACGGGCAAGACGATAAACGTGGTGGTGGCTAATGGATCAAGGACGGTCAGGTACAGGGTGACGGTGACGCGGGAGGCTGCGACGATAACGCCGAGCGTGACGACCCTCAACGCGAGGGCGGGGACGGCGGTAACGGCGGTGACGTTCACTTCCGGGGGCGCGGGATTCAGTCCGACTGGCTGGAGCGTGGACCCTGCGCTTCCGCAGGGACTTTCTATGGATTCGGGGACGGGAAGGATAAGCGGGACGCCCGGGCGGGCGTCGGCTGCGACGAACTACACGGTTACGGCGACTGGGGAGTCGTCGTATACTGTGCTGGGAGTTGGGCGGATACACAGGGCCAGCGCGACGGTGAGGATAAAGGTGGACCCTGAGGTTTTGGGAGCGAGGGCGACAATTTCCGCGACTTCGTTGACGGTGAACGAGGGGAGCACGGCGAGCTACCAGATAGCGCTTTCGGCGCAGCCGACGGGGCCGGTGACCGTGACGGCTTCGGTGAGCGGTTCGGGGGACGTAAGCGTTTCCCAGATGCTTACGTTCACGATGCAGAACTACGCCTCGGCGCAGAGTTTCACGGTAACGGCGGGAGAAGACGGAGACGGGGTCGACGACGCGGCGGTGATTTCGCATGCGGTTTCGGGAGGAGGCTACGACGGGGTAGCGATAGAGGGCGTAACGGTGACGGTGGACGACGACGAGGAGCTTGGGTTGAGCGTAACGGGGACTGTGGTGACGGGCGGGAGTCACGGGCTGGTGGTGACGGAGGGTTCGACGAACACCTACAGCGTGGCTTTGGGAAGCGAGCCCGGGTCTTCGGTGACGGTGACGCCCGTTGTTCCCCCGGGGACGGACGTAAGTGTGACTCCGGGATCTCTAGAGTTCGATTCTGCCAACTGGGAGACGGCGAAGAGCTTCACGGTAACGGCGGGAGAAGACGTAGACACGACGGACGACACGGTAAGGATCAGGCATTCGATGAGCAGCGCCGGAGATTCGTACTACAACGGGAAGTCGGGTCCTGTGGTAACGGTGACGGTGGACGACGACGACGGTTTCGGAGTGACGCTGGGAGGGACGACGCCCGCGGCGGACGGGAGTCACGGGCTTTCGGTGAACGAGGACTCCACGGCGAGCTACTCTATAAAGCTGAACGCGGAGCCGACGGGGAACGTAACGATAAGGCTGTCTGCGGGGCGGAGCTCTTCTATAAGCGTGGGGAAGAATTCGCTGAGTTTCACTGTGAACAACTGGAACGAGGCGCAGACGGTGAAAGTGACGGCGGCGGCCGACGGCAACGCGGTGGACGAGAGCATAGAGATCACGCACACGATAAGCGGAGGGGGCTACGGGTCGGTGACGGTTCCGAAGGTGAAGGTAACGGCGGTGGACGACGACAAGTCTTCGAACAACGAACTGCTGCTCATGAGGCTTCAATCGGTGACGCTTTCTCCGGCGTTCAACCGGGCGGTCACGTCGTACACGGCGAACGTTCCCAACTCTATGTCCCGGGTGACGGTTATAGCGCTTGCGCGCGACAGGAGGACGGCCACGGTTTCTATAACTCCCCTCGACGCGGACGCGAACACGAGTTGGCACCAGGTGGACCTGGTAACAACGGCCGTCAATACGATAACGATCAGGGTGACGGCCCAGAACGGAGACGTGAAGGACTACACGGTGGCGGTGACGCGGGCGAAGAGCACGACGCCCGCGAGCTTCAGCTTCACGGACGTGACGGGAGTGGAGCCCGGGACGGAGGAGACGAGCGACGCGATAACGGTAAGCGTGGAGGACACCACCGCGGCGATTCCGATTTCGGTGACTTCGGGCGGGACGCTGGAGGTGGACGGGTCAGCTTTCAGCGGGAATACGGTTACCAACGGACAGACGGTGGCGGTGAAGGTGACTGCGAGTTCTGATTTTGCTACGGAGGTGAGCGCGACGGTGACGATAGGCGGGGTGAGCGACGAGTTTTCGGTGACGACGCGGGCGGGGCGGGTCAACGCGAACCTGAGCGCCCTGGCGCTCGCCGACGGCAAAGACGGCGGGGGAGTCGGGGCGCTCGCGCTGGACCAGGCGGTGAGCGACGAGCGCACGCTATACACGGCCAGGGTTCCCAACAGCATTAACAAGGTGAAGGTGACGGCGACGGCGGCGGACACGGCTGCGACGATCGAGGTAAACGGCACGGCGGTGGCGAGCGGAACGGAGAGCGGGGCCATCAACGTTCCGCTTCGCGACGGGAATTTCAGCATACTGATAGCGGTGGTGGCCGAGGACGGGACGACGGAGAAGAGATACAAGTTGCAGGTGAAGCGGCGGAGCACGGACGCGAATTTAAGCGGTATAAGCGTGAAGGTCGGGGGCAGCGAGCTTACGCTGGGGCGTACGTCGGGCGGAAGTACCGTGTCGGGATTCAGCCGGGCGGCGACGGCCTACACGGTCCGCGTGCCCCAGGCTACGACCAGCGTGGAGGTTACGCCGACGACCAGCGACCCGCTTGCCACGGTCACGGTGGCCGGCGGCGCGGTGTCGCGGACCGAAAGCGGGACGCTGGGCGCCACGGCGGTGACTCTCTCCAGCCAGTCGTCCACTGCGGTGAGCATAGTGGTGACTCCCGAAGACTCCACGGCGACCTCATCGATAAAGACGTACACGGTGACGGTGGAAAAGACGGGGATGCGGGTGAGCGTCACCCCTGTCGCGGTAACGGTGGGCGAGGGAGGCACGGCGGACTACGCGGTGGTGCTTACGGCGGCGCCGACGGCGGGGACCGTTACCGTGACTCCCACCAGCGGGGACGAGGCGGTGGCCACGGTGACCGCGGCTCTTGCGTTCGATTCGACCAACTGGAACGTGCCGCAGTCGGTAACGGTTGCGGGGCTTGACGATGAGGTGGACAACCCCGGGGACAGCCGCAAGGTCACCGTCACGCACGCGGTTTCGGGGACGGGTTCGGGCTACGAAGGAGCGGTGGCGGCCACGGTGAGCGTGGCGGTGACCGACGACGAGCTTACCAAGGTGATCTACATAGGGAACGCGGAGTCGCTGGAGGACGCGGGGACGCTGGATTTCCCGGTGAACCTGTCGCCCGCCGGCAGTTCCGAAGTGACGGTTTACTGGACGCACGCCTTGCGGTCCGGCGATGCCGGGCAGGCGACGCCGGGGACGGCGGAGGAAGGGGACTACGACGCCGGCGCCGCCAGCGGGACGCTGACGTTCGCCGTCGGAGAAACGACGAAGACCATATCCGTGCCGATAAACGACGACGAGGCGGAGGAAGGAGACGAGAGGGTCACGGTGATACTGGTCAACCCGAGTTCCGCCAGCGACCTGCTGGGCATTTCCGGCTCGCCCGCCACGGGGACGATAAAGGACGACGACACCCCGATCCCGCCCGCCCCCGAGGCGCCCGAGAGCCCCCCCTTGGCAGAGACGCCCGAGTCCTCGCCCGAAGACCCGGGAGCGAGCGACGGCGATCGGTCGGTTTTCTCCGTAAGCGGAGGAGGAGAGGTGACGGAGGGAGACTCGGGGACGACGGCGCAGGCGTCGTTCACCGTTTCCCTGGCCGCGGCCGGAACGCGGGAAGTATCGGTGGGCTACGCCACGGCCGACGGAACGGCGGAGGCCGGAAGCGACTACGAATCGGCGTCGGGAACCGTGACGTTTTCTCCGGGGGAGACGTCGAAGACGGTGTCTGTGACGGTGAACGGAGACGACGAGGCGGAGGGGAACGAGACGTTCAGCCTGAGTCTCACGACCGGCGCGAACGGAAGTGTAGACCCGCAGAACTCCTCCGCGCAGGCCGTCATAGCTAACGACGACCGCAAGACGGTGGAAGCGGGGATGTCGGGAGAGTTCTCCGTGGGAGAGACGACGGTGACGGTGGAATCCACGCTTCCGGAAAACACGGAGCTTGAGGTGGTGCTGCCGGCGGAGCTTGAAAGCGGCGGGTCGGCCATAGAGGAACTGGCCGTGACGCTCGGGCCGGCGGACGCGGAGATAGACGCCGATCTTTTCGGATACACGGGAAGCGGAGCCGATCACGTGCTGGTGGACATAGACGTGTCGCCCGCGCCGGACGACGCGGTGAGGATATGCCTTCCGGTAACGGAGAATCTTCGTCGCGCGGCGGGACGGCAGCGGCTCTACATGATAAGGTTCTCGGGCGGGGAGTGGGAGGAGCTTTCCTCCGAGACGGAAGGGGACGCGGTGTGCGCCGACGTGAGCGGGTTCTCGCCGTTCGCGCTGGTTTTCGAGATAGACCACGCCGGGCGCCGCGCGGGGGATGTGAACAGGGCGATACTGCCGGAGCTTTCCCGCGCCATGACGGCGAGCACGCTCGAGGCTGTAACGTCTCGCATAGGCGACGCGATGGCCGGAGGAGGGACGACGGGCGCGTTCGGTGCGCCGTCGTCGCCGGAGCAGGAGTACGGACATGCGGAGCCGGGACTGCGCCTCGGAGAACTCGAGGACGGAGAGACGCTTTCGCTCACAGACGCCGTGGACGGTTCCTACTACTCCGTTTCCCTCGCCGGGGGCAAGCTGTCGCAGGGAGGAGAGTCCGAAGCGGAGCCGGCCCCCGCGTCGCGCGCGGGCGGACTGGGGATGTGGGTATCGGGAGACTACCGCAGCCTGTCGGGCGGCGGCGGAGGTACGGCGGACTGGAACGGGCGGCTTATCTCCGGCCACCTGGGAGCGGACTACAGGTTCGGGCGGAGCTTCCTCGCGGGAGTCGCCACGTCGTGGTCCCAGGGGTCTTTCGACTACGCGGGCAGGGGAGAAGGCGCGACCCGCGTGAGAGGAGACTACTCGAGCAGGATGAACAGTTTCTATCCCTACCTGGGTTTTTCCCTGTCCCGAAGGCTCGCCCTGTGGGCGGCCGGGGGCTGGGGCTTCGGAGAGATAAGAATGGACGACGGGGAGATACCCGCCCGCCAGAAAGCCTCCACGAGGCTCGGAACGCTTGCGACGGGAGCGGATCTCGCGCTGCTGGGCGGCGGAGCCTCCGCTCTTTCCCTGAGGGGAGAGGCGTGGATTTCCCGGGTGAAGGTAGAGGGCAACGGCGACCGCGTGGAAGGGCTGAGCGTCAGGACGAACCGGCTGCGGGCTGCGCTCGAAGGTTCTCACGCGCTTTCCCTGGGCTCGGGGTCGCTTGTTCCTTCGCTTGAGTTCGCGATGCGCCGCGACGGAGGAGACGGGGAGACGGGAGTGGGAGGAGAACTCGGGGGAGGAATCTCCCTGGTGTCTTCCATGGGACTCGCCGTGGAGGCCAGGGGTCGCGGACTTCTGTTTCACCAGGGAGACGCGAAGGAGTGGGGAGTGGGAGGCTCGGTGCGCTACGACCCCGGAGGAGACGGGCGCGGGCTTTCTATGAGCGTGCTTCCTTCGTGGGGCAACAGCGCTAGCGGAGTGCAGGGTATCTGGGCGAGCGAGGGAACCGCCGACCTCGGAGCCACGGCTTCGCGGCGGGAGTTCGGTCTCCAAACCGAGGTGGGCTACGGGTTTGCGGCGCTTGACGACCGGGGTCTGCTGACTCCTTACGGCGCTTTCGGACGCCCCGACCCCCACAGCAGAAACTACAGGCTAGGAAGCCGCTTCTCGATGAACGGCGCGTTCGACCTCACGCTTGAAGGACGGCGCAGGGAACTTCGCCAGGGCGACCCCGAACACGGCCTCACTCTCCAGGGCAGACTCAACTGGTAGGACCGGCTCCCGCCTGAAACGGCCGGCCGAGCGGATCTTTTCCGTCTTTCTCGATATTTCCTCAAGGGCGAGCGAAAAGCGGCTCGCGGGAGCGTTCCGCGGGCCGGAGATTCTTTCAGGCGTCAGGCGGCCGTGGTCTTGCCCGCTACCCTTTTCCGATTTACCGCGCATATTACTTTTGACGTTCGGCGACGCAAAGATGGTAGACTTGCAGCCGCGGGTCGAATGAACCGGCCCCGCGGGTTACGGACCCGCGGACGGATTGAAGGGAGCGAAGCGAACTTGACGGACAGGATATGCGCGGTTCTTTCCACTTTTTTCGGACTGGGCCTGGTTCCCCGGGCGCCCGGGACGGCGGGGACGCTGGGGGCGGTCGCGCTCGTCCTGCTTCTCGACCCCGCGGTGGGGACGACAGGTCTTTTTTTCCTTTTGACGATCGGAATGGTCTTTCTTTCCGTCCCGCTCGCGGGACGCGCCGGGGCGGTTTTCGGAAGGAAAGATCCTCCCCAGGTCGTCATAGACGAGGTATGCGGATTCTGCGTCTGCATGCTTTTCGTTCCCGCCACTTCCCTCAATCTCGCGCTGGGTTTTTTCCTTTTCAGGTTCTTTGACATAGCCAAGCCCTTCCCGATAAGAAGGCTGGAATCCCTGCCGGGAGGATGGGGAGTCGTGATGGACGACGTGATGGCCGGGGCGTACTCCAATCTCTGCCTGCAGGCTCTCGTCTTTCTCCCCGGGTTTCTGTCCGGTTAGAATTGCTCCGCCATGTGCGTCGAGATAATCACCACTGGAAACGAACTTATGAGCGGGCTTACCCGCGACTCGAACTTCGGCTGGGCCGCCGCGAGGCTTTCCGCCTCGGGAATCGAGACAAGGCACCAGAGCTCGGTGAGGGACGACCTGGGGGACATAGTCGATTCCCTGTCCGTCGCTTCCCGAAGATCGAGATTCGTCGTGGTCTCCGGAGGGCTGGGACCGACGGAGGACGATCTGAGCGCCCTCGCCGCGTCCAGGCTTCTGGGAAGTCCTCTCGTCTTTAACCGGAAGGTCTACGAACACATACGACGCGCGCTCGAGAGCAGGGGAAGGAAGCCGGGCCCTCGCCACGAAAAACAGGCGATGCTTCCCGAAAAAGTCTCGGTCGTCGAAAACGCGGTCGGAACCGCCTCGGGTTTTTCCTTTTCGTTCGGCCGCTCGAAATTCTACTTTCTTCCGGGAGTCCCGGGGGAATTTCGGGCGATGTTCGAGCGAAGCGTGCTGCCCGAGATACGGGACCTCGCGCGGGGAGGAAAGGTCGTGTCCGCGAAGGTTCTCAAGGTTTTCGGGCTGGGAGAGTCCGAGGTGGCCGACAAGCTCGGGGATTTTTCCCCCGAGGGGGTGTCGGTCGGCTACAGGATACGCTTTCCCGAGGTACACCTGCGTCTCTCCGCGTCCGCCTCCGCCGTCGGGAAAACCGAATCGCTTCTTCGCTCCGCGGCCGCGGAGGCGAAGCTTCGGCTCGGGGACTTTCTTTTTTCCGAAGACGGCGGGACGCTGGAAGAAGCCGCCGCCGCCCTGCTTATAGAAAAAGACCTGACCCTTGCGTTCGCCGAATCCTGCACCGGGGGTCTCTGCGCGGACCGCATGACCGACGTCGCCGGAAGCTCGGCGTATTTTCTGGGCTCCGCGGTCGTCTATTCGAACGATTCCAAGCGCGGACTGCTGGGCGTTTCGGATTCCGCCCTCCGCGGGTTCGGCGCGGTAAGTTCCGAGACGGTCGTCGAGATGGCCCGGGGCGCGAGGAAGGTTTTCGGAAGCGACGTGGGGGTTTCGGTATCCGGCGTGGCGGGTCCCGGAGGGGGGACGCCGGAAAAACCGGTGGGCACGGTCTGGTTCGGGGTAAGCCACGCTTCGCGGGGAACCTTTTCCGAGAAGCGCACTTTCGCGGGTTCCAGGAAGGAGATAAAGCTGGCCGCTTCGTCCTGGGCCGTGAACATGGTTAGGAAGTTCTGCCTGGATTATGTAAAATAGAGCTTTTAAATCCCCTTTTGCCAGGACGGAGACCGAAACCCATGAGCGATTCCGCGGACAAGGACAAGAGCATAGAAGTCGCGATAGCGACCATAGAGAAGCAGTTCGGAAAGGGTTCCATAATGAGGCTCGGCGAGGATCTCTCGCTTGCCGGAATCCCGGTCGTCACGTCGGGTTCCCTGGGGCTAGACATAGCCCTGGGCGTGGGAGGATTTCCGAGAGGAAGGATAATAGAGGTTTACGGTCCGGAGGCTTCGGGAAAAACCACCATAGCCCTGCACGCCATAGCCGAGGCCCAGAAGGCGGGAGGAATCACGGCGTTTGTCGACGCCGAGCATTCCCTGTCCACTAGCTACGCGGCGAACCTGGGCATAAAGGTGGAGGACCTTCTGATTTCCCAGCCCGATTTCGGCGAACAGGCCCTTGAGATCGTCGACACCCTCATAAGAAGCGGCGCGGTGGATCTCATAGTTCTGGATTCGGTGGCCGCCCTCACGCCCCGCGCGGAGATCGAGGGGGAGATGGGAGACACCCACGTGGGTCTCCAGGCGAGGCTCATGTCGCAGGCCCTGCGGAAGATAACCGCCAACGTGAGCCGCTCGAAAACGATAGTCATATTCGTGAACCAGCTCCGCATGAAGATAGGGGTTCCCGCGTACATGAACCCCGAGACGACGACGGGGGGCAACGCCCTTCGTTTCTACTCGTCGGTGAGAATCGACATAAGACGCATAGGGGTTCTCAAGGACGGCGAGCGCATAACGGGCAACAGGGTGAGGGCCAAGCTCGTGAAGAACAAGGTCGCCCCGCCGTTTCGCGAGGCGGAGTTCGAGGTGATTTTCGGAAAGGGCATATCCACCCTCGGAGAGCTTGTCGATCTGGGAACCAGGTTCAACGTCGTGAAGAAAAGCGGGACGTGGTATTCCTACGAGGGGGAGAAGATAGGCCAGGGCAGGGAGAACTCGAAGAAGTTTCTCCGTGAAAACCCCGAGATCCGCGAAAAGATAAGGGAAGGGATAATGGAAGCCTCGGGCATCGGTTCCGCGGAAGAGTCCCCGGACGCGGAAAACGCTTCCGATTCGCAGTGACCGGCCTCGGAAGTTTGAGGCTCCGCCTCGCGGCCCCGCCGCGGTGACCGCAAGACCATGAACATTCTCGGACTTGAGACTTCCACTTTTTCCGCAAGCGTGGCGGTGGTGCGCGACGACTCGCTTGTCTGCGAATACGTCTTCGCCTCGGGTCCCAGGCACAACGAGATTCTGGTTTCCGTTCTAGGCCGCCTTCTGGACGACTGCGGACTTCGAAAAAGCGACCTCGACGCCGTGTGCGTCGCGACCGGGCCGGGCTCGTTCACGTCTCTTCGCGTGGGAGTGTCGACGGCCAAGACCCTGTGCTACTGTCTCGGGACGAAGCTCGCGGGAGTTTCCTCTCTCGAGGTGCTGGCCGCAAACGCCGCCTGGTCCCGAAACGGCGTGTGCGCGATGATAGACGCGGGAAGAGGGGAGGTCTACTGCTCCTTTGCGCCATGCGGGGCGGAGGAGATGACCGCGGCCGAGATTCTCGCCCCCGCGGCCGCCTGCGCCGCCGTGGGCGGAAAGACGGTTTTCGTGGGAAGCGGCGCCGCGGTTCACGCCGACGTCATAAGAGATGCCTGCGGAGAGAACGCGGTGTTTCTGCCGGAGAACCTCAACGTTCCCAGGGCTTCGGCGTGCGCGCTTCTGGGAAGGCGGAAGCTTCTTTCGGGAGGGGAGGACGACCCGTTCGCGCTGGCTCCTTTCTATCTCAGGCGTTCGGGAGCTGAGGAGCGGGCGGAATCGGCGTAGGGTGGGCTGTGGAAACGCCTTTACGTCGTTCAGCCGAAGGAAAAGGAATCCGGGAGACCGGGACCGAATTGCCGAACGGCCGTATTGCCCGAGTGTTGTTTTGTGCTCATGAGGGGAAGATGGTGCTTTTGCACGGATTTATCAAGAAAACGAACAAGACTCCTGTCAGAGAAATTGAAATCGCGCGGGAGAGAATGGGGGATTGGAAATGACCGCAGAACTTGGAAAGGGGAAGGTCGGTTCGTCTTTCGACGACTTTCTCAAGGAGCGGGGTATTTACGAAGAGGTTACCGAGAGTGCGATAAAGAGTGTTTTGGCTCTCCAGCTTGCCGAGATTATGGAGGAACAGAATATAACCAAGATGGAGATGGCCAGACGGCTTGACACAAGCCGTTCGCAACTCGACCGGCTCCTTGACCCGGATAACGACGGCGTAACACTGGGCACTTTGTCGCGTGCGGCGAATCTTCTGGGACATTCCTTGAAGTTTGAGTTGAGGAAAGCATAGTGCAACTGCAACTTCCTGCCAGCTTCATGGAATGCAGATTACCAAGGGTGCCCAATAGAGTTAACACGCCCTGATTGAGACCCGCTTGTCGCCCCGATTGAACATGCGGGATATTTGTCGCCTTTCCCCGTCCGGCCTTGAAGTTGTCCTTTCGCGGTGATAGATTTAGCGGGGCGGGTTTCATGCCGCTCGCGTTTTTACCGCAAACGCAGGGAGAAAGTGAAAGATGGCCAAGATGCTAGGCGCGGAAATGTTTTTCGAGACCCTTGTTCACCAGGGTATCGACGTGGTCTTCGGACTGCCGGGAGGTTACGTTCTCAAGGTCTACGACGTGATGACCGGCTACGAGGACAGGATAAAGCACGTCCTCGCGAGACACGAGCAGGGAGCGACGCACATGGCCGACGGCTACGCCAGGGCGTCGGGAAAGCCCGGAGTGGTTCTCTGCACCTCGGGTCCCGCCGCGACCAACACCGTAACGGGAATAGCCACGGCGCAGATGGACTCTTCTCCCATAGTCGTCTTCACGGGCCAGGTCCCGACCCAGTACCTGGGAAGCGACGCGTTTCAGGAAGCGGACCACATAGGCATAACCAGGCCGTGCACCAAGCACAACTACCTGGTGCGCAAGACCCGGGATCTTCCGAGGGCCATGAAGGAGGCTTTCCACATAGCGGGCACGGGAAGACCGAGCCCCGTTCTCGTCGACATGCCCAAGGACGTTCTCATAGGAGAGGACGAGCTCGTGATTCCCGACGACGTGAGCCTCAAGGGCTACAAGCCCACCATGAAGGGAAATCCCTCGCAGATAAAAAGGGCGGTCGAGCTTCTGCTCGCGTCCAGAAAGCCCGTCATATATTCGGGCGGCGGAGTCATATGGTCCGGGGCGACCGAGGACTTGATCGAGTTCTGCCACCGCCTTCAGATTCCGGTGGCCTCGACGCTCATGGGACTCGGAGGCTATCCGGCGAGCGACCCGCTTTTCATAAGCATGCTCGGGATGCACGGTTCCTACGCGGCCAACATGACGGTGAGCGAATCGGACCTGGTGATATCGATCGGAGGGCGCTTCGACGACAGGGCGACCGGCGGGAACTTCGACGAATTCGCCCCCAACGCGAAGATCATACACATAGACATAGATCCTTCGTCCATAGACAAGAACATAACGGTGGACTGCCCCATAGTGGGCGACGCGAAGCTCGTGCTCCGCCAGCTTCTGGAAGCTCTTCCCGGGGAAACGGATCTCGGGGGAAGGGAGCAGTGGCTTTCGACGATAAGAGACTGGAACGAGCGCCATCCGCTCGCCTACGAGCAGGGAAGCGACAAGATCCTCACCACCTTCGCCATAGACACCCTCTACAAGGTCACAAACGGCGACGCCGTGATAGTTTCCGACGTGGGGCAGCACCAGATGTGGGTCGCCCAGTTCTACAGGTTCAACAGGCCCAGAACCCACATCACCTCGGGGGGCCTGGGAACCATGGGGTTCAGTTTCCCCGCGGCCATGGGAGCAAAATACGCCCGGCCCGACGAAACCGTCGTGTGCGTAGCCGGGGACGGGAGCTTCCAGATGAATTTCCAGGAGCTCGCAACGGCCGTGGAAAACGACATGGACCTCAAGATCATCGTCTTCAACAACCGTCATCACGGCATGGTGAGGCAGTGGCAGACGATGTTTTTCGACGGCAACTATTCCGCCTCGAGGTTCGAGGTGCTGCCGGATTTCGTGAAGCTCGCCGAGGCTTTCGGAGCCAAGGGGCTTCGGGCCGTAAGACCCGAGGACGTCGAACCCACCATACGGGAAGGTCTCAGCACCCCGGGAGTCGTTCTCATGGAGATGGAAGTCGACCCGGAGGAGATGGTCTATCCCATGATAGCCCCGGGCGCGAAAATGAGCGAGATGATAATGCTGCCGGCCGACGTGGCTTAAGACGCGGCGCCGTCGCGTCCCCGGTCCCTCTCCCCGGAAGCGTTTTTTCCGTGTTCCGCCTTTTGTATATACTTTCCTCGCAGAAGGATTTCGAGGTTTCGCCTTTATAGCCATGGCTCGGGAAAAGACTGTCCAGGTGGCCCTGCCGGTTCCTTCCGAAGAACTTTTTCTCTATTCGGTTCCCGGGAGGTTCTCCGGCGGCGTCGAGATAGGAAAGAGGGTGTTCGTTCCCTTCGGGAAAACCCGAAAGGCCATAGGGTACGTGGTGGGGTTCGGAGACGGGAAAAAGGGCGACTTCGAGCTTAAGGAAATAATCGACATACTGGACGAATCGCCGCTTTTCGACGAAAAGCGTCTCGAGTTTTTCCGCTGGATTTCCGATTACTACATGGCTTCCCTGGGCGTGGTTCTCAAGTTCGCCCACCCGCTGGGACTCGGCAAGACGGCGCGCAGGACCGTGCGCGCGACGCCCGCGGGAAAGGCGGGCGCCGCCCGGGCCGACGGCGTCGAGAAAAAAATTCTCCAGGCCCTTTCGATCGAGGCCGAACCGACCGCGGAAGAGCTGATGGAGCTTGTCGGGGAAGCGTCCCTCGAAACCTTAAACGCCCTTCAGAGAAAAGGGCTCGTGGAATTCGACTACAGGGTGGTCAGCGACGAGAAGGTAAAGTACGAGAAGGTCTATTCGGCCGCCTGCTCCGCCTCCGAGGCGGCGGAAGTCGGGAAGACGAAACCCGCCAAGGGGGCCATACTGGAATTCGTCCTGCGTTCGGGCTCCGCCTCCCATTCGCTTCTGAGGGAGATATTCGGCAACTTCACGGCTCACGTGAAATGGCTGGTCGACAACCGCCTCGTGTCCGTCGAGTCCGTCGAGGTGGGAAGGGACCCCTACGGCGGACTGGAGACGGACGAGGATCCCCCGCGGGAGCTTACCCGGGACCAGCGCGCCGCCCTGGGAAGAATACTGCCCTTCGTGGAAAAGGGGGAATTCCGCCCGTTTCTCCTCCACGGCGTTACGGGAAGCGGAAAAACGGAAATCTACATCCGGGCCGCGGGCGAGGCGATCAGGAACAACAGGCAGGCCGTGGTTCTCGTTCCCGAGATATCCCTCACGCCGCTTCTCGTAAGGAGGTTCCGCTCCCGCTTCCGCGACGCGGTGTCCGTCGTCCACAGCGGGCTCAGCGAAGGGGAGAGGTTCGACGTCTGGAGGCGGGCGCGCCGAGGGGACCTCGGCGTCGTGATCGGCGCCCGCTCCGCCGTCTTCGCCCCTCTTTTCAATCTCGGTCTCGTGGTGGTGGACGAAGAGCACGACGCTTCCTACAAGCAGGACGGCCCGCCGTCGTACAACGCGAGAGACGCGGCCGTGGTTCTGGCGAAAACTCACTCGTGTCCCGTCGTTCTGGGTTCCGCGACTCCCTCCCTCGAATCCTACTCCAACGCCGTGAAGAGCAAGTACGAGTATCTCGTCCTTCCGGCGAGAGTCGGGCGGAGCATGCTTCCGGAGGTGGAGCTTGTGGACATGAGGAACGTGACCGAGAAAGTCTTCTCCCCGCGGCTGAGAGACGCCCTGCTGGAGAATTTCGCCGCCGGCCGCCAGTCCATTCTCTTCATAAACAGGAGGGGTTTTTCCAACTTCCTTCTCTGCGAGGGCTGCGGCGAGCTTTTCAGGTGTCCCAACTGCTCGGTGACGCTCACCTTCCACAGGAAGGACCATTCCATCAAGTGCCACTGCTGCGGAGTGAGCCAGCCGTTCGAAAACCGCTGCCTGCAGTGCGGGGCGAAATACGCGGGAAGGGGCGTCGGAACCCAGAGCGTCGAGCGGGAGGTGGAAAAACTTCTTCCCGACGCCCGCGTAAGCGTGATGGACAGGGATTACGCCGGGGGAAAGACCAGGCTTCTGGATCTCTACTCGAGGCTCGAATCGGGAGAGGTGGACGTTCTGGTGGGAACGCAGATGGTAGCCAAGGGACACGACCTGCGCGGCGTGACGCTCGTGGGCGTGCTGTGCTCCGACCACATGCTCGCCATTCCCGATTTCCGCTCCGGAGAGAGAACCTTCCAGATTCTCACCCAGATCGCCGGGAGAACCGGCAGGGGAGAGACCCCCGGCAGGGTGGTTCTCCAGACCTACAACCCCGCCCATCCCTCGGTCAGGTTCGCCGTCGCCCACAACGCCTCCGGTTTTCTGGAAGAGGAACTCGAACTTCGCCGGTCCCTCGTCCAGCCGCCTTTTACGAGGTTCATATCCATCAGGGCGGACGGGGCCGACGAGGAGAGGACGAGGGCTTTCGCCGGGAGAATGAAACTCACGGCCGAGAGGTTTCTCCGGAAGGTTCCGCCGGGCTCCCTCAGGGTTCTCGGTCCCTCCGAAGCCCCGCTCTACAGGATAAAGAACAGGTTCAGGTGGCAGATGGTTCTCGCGTCGGAAAATCTCGGCCTGCTTCGAAACTACGCCTCCGCCCTGCGCGATTCGTTGAAAAAACGAAGCGACGGCGTTAAAATAGTTCTCGACGTTGATCCTTACAGTTTCATGTGACCCTGGAGCTATGAAGAAAAAAAGACTTTTTCCCGACGAGGAAAACGCCAGGAGAACGGTCGAGAGGTTCGAGGAGGAAAACGGCCGCCTCGACGCGAAGCGAAAGAAAATTCTCCACGCCGTCTCCTCCCACAGCAGGTTTCTCGGAAACTCGATAGTCAGAAACCCCCGCACCCTCTCCTCGCTCGCCCGCTCGAAGACGCTCGGGAAAAAGAAAACGGTTTCCTCCCACCGCCGGGCGCTGTCTTCCATGGCCGCCCGCTCGGACGACGCCCGGGACTTCGCGGAAAGACTGAAGGACTACAAGTACGCGGAGCTTTCGAGAATCGTCTACGAGGACGTGTCCGGACTCTGCGGGTTCCGCCAGGTTCTCGAGGAGATTTCCGACCTCGCCGCGGCCGTGGTGCGCGCCGTGGTGGATTTTCACCGCTCCGCTCTCGAGGACCCCGACGGGTTCGAATTCGTCGTCCTGGGCATGGGAAAGCTCGGCGGAAGGCTCCTCAACCTTAGCTCCGACATAGACCTCATCTACATCTACAGGGCCGAGGACGAGCACATGGAGCGGATAATGAGACTCTCCACGGCCGTCACCAAGACCATAAGCGCGGTATCGGCCGGAGGTTTTCTCTACAGGGTCGATCTGGGGCTTCGCCCCGGCGGGAGCAGAAGTCCCGTCGCCGTGTCGATGGAGTTTGCCCTCGAGCACTACTTCTACTGGTCGGAGACCTGGGAGAGGGCGGTGCTTCTCAAGGCCTCTCCGATCGCCGGGGACATTCCCCTGGGCCGCGAATTCATCAGCGAAGTCGAGCCGATAATGTACAAAAAGCTTCTCGACTACGAGTCCATAGAGGACATCAGGAGCATGAAGACCCAGCTTGAAAGCATACAGAAGGAAGGAGACGTGAAGCTCGGCAGGGGGGGAATAAGGGAGATAGAGTTTTTCGTGCAGGCCACCCAGCTCATGAGCGGCGGCGCGGTGAAGTCCCTCCGGGGGCTTTTCAACACGATAGACGGCCTGGGCGCCATGGAAGCCGCGGGCTTCATAACGTCCGAGGTGAAGGAAGAGATGACCGAAAGCTACCTTTTTCTGAGAAAGGTCGAGCACAACATTCAGCTCTGGGACGAGCTGCAGACCCACAGCGTTCCCGCCGAAGGGGAATCCCTGCTCAGGCTTTCTAGAAGCATGGGATTCACCGAGCCCGGCGATTTCAAGAAAGCCTACGAGGAAGTGACGGCGCTTGTGGAGAAGCACTACAGGAACATGTTTTTCGACTCCACCACCGAGGTCGAGGAAAAGGGAAAGGAGTTCTGGGAGCTTGCGGATTTTCTTACCCAGGGAGACGTCGAGCGCGAGGAAGCGGTTTCGACCCTGAGGGATCTCGGCTTTTCCGCCCCGGAAACCGCCATAGACACCATAGCGCATCTCGTGGATCCGAAAAGAAGCGGTCTTACGGAAAAGGGGCGGGTGCTTTCAAAGAAGGTGATACCGGCTTTTCTCTCGAACGTGATAAAGCTCAACAATCCCGACGCCGCCCTCATCAACGTCGAGAAGTTCGTCTCCGGTCTGGGGTCGAGGATGTCCGTATACTCGCTTCTGGTCGAAAATCCCGAGATCATTTCCCTTCTCTCGAGGCTTTTCTCGAGAAGCGGCGAGCTTTCGAGCTTTCTGATAAAGCACCCGGAGTATCTCGACGCGATCATTCTGAAGGACGTGACCCAGATGCTCGACTCGAAGGAAACCATGACGCGGGTGCTCGCCGAAGCCGTCTCGGGCGAAGAGTTTCTCGAAGACAAGCTGAACGCCCTTCGCAACTTCAAGCACGTCGAGTCCCTCAAGCTCTGTTTCAGGGAACTTTCGGGGGAAATGGACCCCGTCTACGCGGGAAACTACCTTTCGATGGTGGCCGACGTGGTGATGGACGCGAGTCTCGAGCTCGCGAGGGAAGGGCTTGCGGTTTCCGCGAAGAAGAAAAGACTTCTCGAAAACATGGTCGTCCTGGGGCTCGGAAAGCTCGGGGGAAGCGAGATGAGCTACACGTCCGACCTCGACATAATATTCATCTACGAGGGAGACGACCAGGAACTTTTCTCGAAGTACGGACAGAGGTTCATATCCAACCTCTCGGTCTACACCTCGGAGAGTTTCTGCTACAAGATAGACATGGAGCTTCGCCCGTCGGGAAAATCGGGCGCCCTGGTCACCTCTCTCGACTCTTTCAGGGAATATCACTCCTCGAGCGCCCTTCTCTGGGAAAAACAGGCCCTCGTAAAGGCCCGCCCGGCGGCCGGAAGCCGCGCGCTCGGGGAAAAGGTCATGGAAATCGTCGGAGATTACGTCTACTCCGAACCTCCCGAGGGGGATTTCCGCGGGGAGATTCACACACTCCGCATGAGGATGGAAAAGGAGCTTGCCGCCGAGACGGAATCGGTGTTCAACATCAAAACCGGCAGGGGAGGGCTGGTAGACGTGGAGTTTCTGGTCCAGATGCTCCAGCTTGCCCACGGTCCCGAACATCCCCCCCTGAGAACCGCGTGCACCATGGACGGCATAAAGGCCCTCGGCGACATGGGAATCATAGAGGGGGGCCAGTCGCGGGCGCTTTGCGACGGCTACCTGTTTCTCAGGAAGATGGGCAACATACTGAGCCTTCTTAACGAACGCTCGAAAAACGACGTGAGCCAGGCCGATTTCGACCGTCTGGCGGTGGAGTTCGGCGGTGACGTCGACGGAAATTCCCTTCGCGAGCGCTACGTGGAGGTGACCTCGGGCATAAGGGAAATCTACAACGGGCATTTCGGGGAAACACCCTGATGGGGGAGAAAAGATGCGTCTTTTTTCTCGCCGACGGCGCGAGAATGGACGTGTTCGAGTACCTTCTGGAGAGGGGCGATCTCGAAAACGTGCAGAAATACGTGGTCTCTCCCGGAAAATTCCTCAAAGGGGTCACCGTCTTTCCCTCCACCACGGGTCCCGCCTACACCCCCTACCTTCTGGGCAGGTTTCCCGGGCGGTGCAATTTCCCCGGAATCAGGTGGTTCGACAGGAGGTATTACGCGGGGAACCCCTTTTCGCTCCGCAGGTTCAGGAGCTACGCGGGGCCGGAAGCGTTTCTTATGAACGGCGACATAGAAAGCCCTTCCCCGACCCTCTTCGGAATGATTCCCGGAAGCGTGAGCATCCTTAACGAAATAACCAGGGACATGAGTCCCGCCTCGGGAAACAGGACGAGGTACCTCAAGTGCTACCTCGTCGCGAAAAGCCATTTCACCGACAGAAGCTCGGGGGTCGACGCCGCCGCGGGAAGGATTCTTCTGCGCTCCCTGGACTCGGGCCCGCGTTTTGTCTTCTGCGTTTTTCCCGCCATAGACTCCTACTCGCACCGCCACCACCCGTTTCACGGGAAAGTGATGGAGTCGTACAGAAGACTGGACGACTACGTGGGTCTCGCGGCGAGGAAGCTGAAAAAGAGAGGCGAGCTTGAAGGCACTCTTTTCGTAATAGGCAGCGACCACGGTCTTACCCCCACGCACTCCCATTTCGATTCCGTGGGGTTTCTCCTCCGCCGCGGCCTGCGCCCGCTTTATCACACCAACGTGTTCCGCCACTTCCTCGACGCGGACTCGTCCGTGATGGTGTCGGGAAACTCCATGGCGCATTACTACTTCAAAAACGCGGACGGATGGGAAAGGCCCACTCTCTGCGGGGAGACGGAGGACGTTGTGAACGAGCTTTGCGACCGCCCCGAGATAGACATCGTGTGCGCGAGGGCCGACGCGGGAGAGGTGAAGGTGAAAAGCTCGCGGGGGGAGGCTTTCGTCGGCCGCGACGCGGACGGTCGCGTCCGTTGCCGGGCGGTTTCGGGCGACCCCCTGGACTTCGGTCCGCGGTCGGAGACCGATGCCGTCCCGCCGCTCGGAGACTCCCTCGATTCGGACTATCCGGACGCCGCGGTCCAGATTCTCCAGCTTTTCGAGTCGCCTAGGACGGGAGACGTGGTGGTGAGCTCCAGGCCGGGCTACGATCTTCGCGCCACGCACGAGAACCCCGAGCACCGCGGCTCGCACGGTTCCCTGCGCAGGGACCACATGCTGGTTCCCATTCTGATGAGCCGAAAAACGCGACGCGACCACGCGCGGACGGCGGACGTCTTCCCGACCGTACTGCGCCACATGGGGCTTCGGGTTCCGGACGGCGTGGACGGAGAGGCTCTTTTCGACTGAAAGGCCCTACGAGAGGATTTCCTGTATCTGGGTAGAGACCGACTCCTCTTTTTTTCCCAGGGCTATGGAAAGCTCCTTCACGATGTGGGACACCGCGTTTTCCATTATCCTCTTTTCTCCGAAAGAGAGATTTTTTACCTTCTTTAGGTGATGTATGTCCTTGAGCACCCTGGCTATTTCGTATATGTCGCCGCTTTTCACCTTGTCGGCGTACTCCTTGTACCTCTTGTTCCAGCTCTGGGCGCCCAGTTTTGGCGATTCGCCGTTTTTCTCCCTCAGGATGTCGAGGATCTTCTTGACTTCCTTTTTCGGAACGACGGGTCTCAGCCCCACCGAACCTATGTTGTCGGTGGGAACCATCAGGGTCACGTTGTTTTCCAGGACGTTGAGTATGTAGAAGGATTTTTTCGACCCGAGTATCTCCTTTTCCTCGATTCCCATTACCTCCACGACTCCGTGCGCCGGGTACACGCCGTTTTGTCCTTGTTTGAATTTCCTGCCCATCTTGCCGAAGTTATAATAGAATAGGTTATTCTACCCGATTAACGCCGGAAGCGCCAGAAAACCCATGAAAAGGCGGGAGGTTATGGAGAAAGGCTGCGATTTTCTCGTCGTCGGGGGAGGAATTATGGGCCTCGCGGCGGCAAACGAGCTCCTCGGCCGCGGATGCGAAAACATCCTGATAGTCGAGAAGGAAAAAAGTCTGGGAGCGCACGCGAGCGGGAGAAACAGCGGCGTTCTTCACGCCGGCGTCTACTACGCTCCCGATTCCCTCAAGGCGAGGTACTGCGTCGAGGGAAACCGCATGATGGGGGATTTCTGCCGGGAAAACGGCGTCGCGATGGTCGACCGCGGAAAGGTCATCGTCGCCGACTCGGAGGAGAAGCTCGGCGGGCTCATGGACCTCGGGGAGAAGGCGCGGCGAAACGGGGTCGAATTCCGCTTCGTGGACGAAAAGGAACTCGCGGACATCGAACCCCACGCCTTTACCTTCTCCAAGGCCATATATTCTCCCCGAACCTCGGTGTTCGACCCTCTGGGGGTTCTCGAAGTCCTTCGGCGAAGGGTCGAGCGCGGCGGGAAGGCCCGGGTGCTTTTCGACACGGCGTTTGTGGGCAGAGGAGCCGGTCGCGTCGCCCTTACGAGCCGCGGAAGCATACGCTACGGAAAGCTCGTCAACGTGGCGGGCGCCCACGCCGACGAGGTGGCCCGCGAGTACGGGGCGGGTTCGGAGTACAGGTTCGTTCCCTTTCTCGGAACCTACATGGAGCTTTCGGAAAAAAGCGCGCATCTGGTCCGCTCGAACATCTACCCCGTTCCTTCTCCCAAGACCCCCTTTCTCGGAGTGCATTTCACAAGAGGGGTCGACGGACGGGTCTTCGTCGGCCCCACGGCGGTTCCCGTGCTGGGGAGGGAGAGCTACGGGTTTTTCGAGGACATGGGTCCCGAGGCGTTTCGGTTTCTCTACAGAAACGCCCTTATGTTCCTGATGGACGACGGCTTCAGGGCAAACGCCTTTTCCGAAGCGAAGAAATATCTCGGGGCGCATTTCTATTCCGAGGCCAGAAAGCTTGTGCCGGCTCTTCGGAGAAGCGACCTGGTTTCCTGTTCCAGGGCGGGCATCCGGGCCCAGCTTGTGGACTGGAAGAAAAAAAAGCTCGTGAACGACTACGTGGTCCGCCGGGCGGAAGACAGCGTCCACGTGCTGAACTCCGTATCTCCGGCCTTTACGTCTTCCATGTCTTTCGCAAGGCACGTCGCGGACGTGCTGCTCGGGGAGGGGACGCGCTTGAAAAATTCTGCAAATCCCATTTAATTATTCACTGACTCCCCGCTTTTTCCGCCATGCGGGGCTCTTCTAACCGGACAGGCGAATGCCGGAACAGAGAATCATAAGAAACTACGTGGGCAGGCCCGAGTCTCACACCATGGAGGCGTACCTGTCCGGCGGAGGGTACACAGCCGCGGCGAAGGCTCTCGGGATGCGTCCGCGGGAAATAACCGAAACGGTGAAGAAGTCGGGCCTTCGCGGAAGAGGCGGCGCCGGATTTCCCGCCGGAATAAAGTGGAATTTCATTCCTCCCGACTCCCCCAAGCCCGTTTATCTTTGCTGCAACGCCGACGAGAGCGAACCCGGAAGCTTCAAGGACAGGGAAATCATCGAAAAGGATCCCCACCAGATAATCGAGGGGATAGTAATCGCCTGCTACGCCGTCGGTTCCCGCAGGGCCTACATATACATAAGGGGGGAAATGCCGTTTGGAGCCGCGCGGCTCCGGGAGGCAATAGGCGAGGCCTACGGGAAGGGATATCTGGGGAAAAACATACTGGGCAAGGACTTTGACATCGACTTGAGCGTTTACGTTGGAGCCGGGGCGTACATATGCGGAGAGGAGACGGGTCTTTTAGAGTCCATAGAGGGGAAAAAAGGAGAACCGCGTCCCAAGCCTCCCTTTCCCGCCCAGGTCGGTCTTTTCGGGTGTCCCACCATAGTCAACAACGTGGAGACGCTGGCGTGCGTTCCGCACATAATAAACAACGGGGCGGACTGGTTCGCCTCCATAGGCACTCCCAGGAACACGGGAACCAAGATTTACGGGCTGAGCGGGTGCGTGAACTCTCCCGGGCTCTACGAACTTCCGCTCGGCGTGAACTTGGTGGAACTGATCGAGGAGTATGGAGGAGGGGTTCTCGGGGGAAGAAAAATAAAGGCCGTCTCCCCGGGCGGTTCTTCGGCTCCGGTTCTCACCGCGGACGAGCTCGACATTCCGATGGATTTCGACTCTCTGTCCGCCGCGGGTTCCATGCTCGGAACGGGAGGAGTTACGGTGATAGACGAGACCGTGAGCATGGTCAAGGTGGCGCATAATCTCGCTCATTTCTACAGGGACGAGTCGTGCGGACAGTGCGTTCAGTGCAGGGAAGGAACCTGGTGGCTGGAGAAAATGCTCAGGGAAATAGACGAGGGAAAAGGCTCCGCGGAGTATCTCGACATAATGCTGGAGGCATGTTCGCAGATGAGGGGAACAACCATCTGCGCGCTTGCCGACGCCTGTGCGATGCCGGTCGAATCGATCGTGAGAAAGTTCAGGGACGAGTTTGAAGAGCACATAAAGACTGGCCAATCTCCTGCCGAGAAAAAACACTATATCGGAGAGCTTGTCTAGTTATGAAGCATCTAACCTGTCTAAAGAATGTGTGTGTGGTTCTCTACATTCGAACTGTCGGCAATCGTTACATCAGGTTGAAGAGCTTTCCGACCTGTGACAAAGTCCTCCCGACCAAATACTGGACAACGACAACTATATTCTGTGGTTCCATCTTGTCGTTCTGTACGGAATAGAAGCTGTATTGGCGCGGCAATGAACAAAGCATACATACAGATTGCGAACTGAGCTTTAAATAAGCCCCCTGTAGTGGTGGAGCGTCGAAACCGCAGTATAAAAAAATATTTTGTGTATATTAAAATACAGAGGGAGAACACACCGTTTTTTTGGCTAGGAACAGCTTTAGACTTTCTCCATTCGTTTCTTTTGGAAGTGGAGAAGTCTGGGAGGGAAACATTCATGCCTAGGCTAATAGTTACTTTATCCAAGGAGATTGACGACCGCCTCGAAGAAATCGCAAAGCAAGGAGGAATAAGCAAAGCAGAAGCCATGACGAAAGCGTTCGCCTTGCTGTCTGCTGTCAAGGAGAGAGAAAGTGAAGACACTTTGCTTGCCATAGTCAGGGAAAACTCCGAGAAGAAAGACTCTGCTGAAATCGTTTATCAATTTGTCGGTGTGTGATGAACAGAAAACGCGAAGAAATTGATTTAGAAGTTTATTACCCGAGAAATAGCACCGACATCAGCGGGGAAGACAGGCTTAAGTTCGCAAAGCAATTGCTTTTGTGTCTCTTCTTCGTTTGTAGTACCGTATTCGTCTTCTACGGTATTTATCCAGAAAACAAGGCCCTTATAAATATGTTTGAACTGGTCAAAATAGGTGCTTTGCCCTTGGTCACGCTGGTTATTTCTTTCTATTTTCCGAAAGCTTTGTGAAATCGTTGTCTCGTTATGTTTTGGCTCTTTTCAGGAGTCGTATGCATGAAAACGGAAAGGGCGGCTTTGAAGCCGGTGCGGCAGAACGCAACGGATACATTTGGAGCTGCGAATTCAAACCCGTCAATACATCCCGGACTGTTCAAAAAAAGTTTGAAGTAACTGCGTACGCGAGAAACGCGAGGGCTTACTCTTTTTCAAGAAATCCTTTGAGCTTGCGGTTTACGATTGCCGGGTCGGCTTTTCCCTTCGTGGCCTTCATAACCTGGCCGACGAAAAAGGCCAGGAGTTTCGAGTCTCCTTCCCTGTACCTTTCAACCTCGAGCGGGTTTTCTTCGATTATTCCCTTTATGATCGTCTCGATTTCCTCTTCGTCGGTGATCTGGGTCAGACCTTTTTCCGCAACTATTTCGCCGGGGCTCCTGCCTTCCGTTATCATCTCGGAGAATATTCCCCTCGCGGTCTTTCGGTTTATCTTTCCCTCCCCGAGAAGGTTCAGAAGTTCCGCAAGGCTCTCGGGCCCGACCGGGAACCGCCCTATGGCGTCTCCGTCGTCGATCTCCCTCAGAACCTCGTTCAGTATCCAGTTGCCGGCGGCCCTTTTGTCCTTCGCGAGTTTCGCGCATTCCTCGAAGTATTCCGCCAGAGGCTTTGAGGATGAAAGCACCTCCGCGTCTTTTCGGGGCAGGGAGAATTGCTCCGCGAATCTATTGAGCTTTTTCTCGGGAAGTTCGGGAAGGCGGGCGCGGACCTTTTCCACGTACTCCCGCTCCACCGCGACGGGCAGAAGGTCGGGATCGGGAAAGTACCTGTAGTCGTGAGCTTCTTCTTTCGACCTCATCGCGAAGGTGACTCCTTTCTGCGGGTCGAAAAGCCGCGTTTCCTGAATCACTTCGCCTCCGCCTCGGAGAACCGCCGTCTGCCTTTTCGTTTCGTATTCGATGGCCTTCTGTATGAAGCGGAAGGAGTTTAGGTTCTTGATCTCCGTTTTCGTTCCGAGTTCTCTTCGGCCGCTCGGGCGCACAGAGACGTTCGCGTCGCAGCGCAGACTTCCTTCCTCCATGTTTCCGTCGCATACGTCTATGTGTTTCAGGATGGTTCTGATCTTCCTCACGTACTCCACCGCTTCCTCCGCGCTTGAGATGTCGGGTTCGCTCACTATTTCCACGAGTGGCACCCCTGCCCTGTTGAGATCCACGTGGCTGCGGGAGTCGGAGCGGTCGTGCACGAGCTTTCCCGCGTCTTCTTCCAGGTGTATGCGGGTTATCCCGATTTTCTTTCTGCCCGCCCCCGCGTCTATCTCCAGGTATCCCCCGAGACACAGCGGTTCATCGTACTGTGATATCTGATAGCCTTTCGGCAGGTCCGGGTAGAAGTAGTTTTTCCTCGCGAACCTGGATTTTTCGGCGATCCGGCAGTTGGTCGCAAGCCCCGCCCTCACGGCGTACTCCAGAACCTTCTCGTTAAAGACCGGCAGCACTCCCGGCATGCCCAGGCACACGGGATTCACCTGCGAGTTGGGAGGATTTCCGAACCTTGTGGAAGACGAGGAAAATATCTTGGATTCCGTCGCAAGCTGCGCGTGCACTTCGAGACCTATTACCGCTTCGTATTCCATGAAGTCTCCTTTGCGGGAAGTCGAAAAGCTGGACGAAAATTATATGCTAGACCCCCGCGAGGACAACGCACGGGCTTCTTATGTCCGCTAGATACGACCGTGTACTGTCCCATATTATTCATGAAGCTGGCAGGAATTCCAGATTAAAGGGCTTTTCTCGCGGCGAAGTGCCCGGACCTTCGGCTACAAATGCCATAACGACGGGTGAACATACCGAAGCCGGGCGGGGGGATTGGTACCCTCGGAGTAGCGGTGGCGAAGGACAAGGTTCTTGCAACGACTGACTTCGTCGGCAAGTTTCACAAACCGGGAGCCGAAACAGTTTCAGCTGAAGCGAAGCTGAAGGTCTGGACTTCAAAAAAACTCGAACACTACCGACCGATTGCGGATTCAATGTAGTATTGTATCATTGATTGTATGGTTCCCGTTGAAAACGGTGCTGAAAGTGCTAGCCATACGCAAGCCAAGGATTAGGTGATTATCAGACATGCGAAACATGCGCATCAAGCCGCAAATTGACCGGGCCCGTATCATTTTGCTCGGCGATTTCAATCCCGCGATTTTTCGGCCGGAGTATCTTGCCCAGAGAGGAATGATAGGAGAAACAGAATCTGATGTTCCTGTCAAACTGCATAATCAGCAAGAACTGGTATTTGAAACGGTCAGGTTCGGCATTCACGTTTCTCTGGAAAGATTTGAAATTTTCAGCATAGCAAACCATTTTAACCATATCAGGGATTTCGTGGTATCGTGTTTTGGGGAATTCTTGCCACACACGCCGGCGCATTCAATGGGAATTAGTCGCTTCATTCATTTCGACGCAGGGAGTTTTGAAACCAGAGACCATGTGGGGAGCCGACTGGCACCGAAGAATGCTTGGGGGGAATGGGGCGAGAAAATAGAAAATTCGCGGAAGCTGGAAGACAAACGCAAGCGTGGTGGGATGACTTCGATTACCATGGACCGGCGCGACCTCATGTTTGAGGAACATAACGTTCATGTGCGAGCTAGGGTGGAGCCGTCCATCAAAATGGTGGAATCGGGGATATTCGTTGATGTAATCAGTCATTTTGATCTGCTTCACGGCCAAGTCCAGAACGCGTCGTCATCGACAATCGTTCGGGTTCTGAAGGCTAACTGGGAGACTTCCTTGGAACGGGCGGTTTCCATTTTCGACCAAGTCATGAAGCTGACAGAGGAATACAAGAAATGACGATCGCCGAAGCCGTTGAGCTGACGGACAAACCAGATATCAACTTCGCGGGAACGGGACCCAGTTCTCTGGAAACCGGATCCTTCAACGCCAACGCCGTTTTCGATGATACTCCGGAAGAAGTCGTGAATGGCGGCGACGGCATGATTGAAGAGCATAGAAATGCGAAAACGCTTTTCCCCGCGAGTCCTTTGAACGAGAATTACGGAATAATCAGATTTTCCGACTCTCCTCAAGGCATGGAGGAAAGTCCCCGGGGAACATCCGAAGAGGTCCTTCAGGACTGGGAAGGCGTTGTTGAAACTATAGAAGATGGAACTTTCACTGCACTTCTGCGCGACCTTACGCATTACGAAACTCGCCCGCACGAGACGGCGGATTTTTCGATAGAAGATATTTCGAAAGACGACAGGGAACTGCTTGAGCCGGGGGCGATATTCTTTTTCACCGTGGGCAGGTCTACTAAACCAAACGGTCAGCAGGAGCGCTTCGCTCGCATAGAGTTCCGCCGGTTGCCAGTTTGGACGGATGCCGATTTGAAGCGTGCGGAAGCGCGTGCGCAACGCCTCGCGCGATCTCTGGGTTTGGAAAGTTGAACGACGCTCCAGACGCAGACACAGTTGAAGTCTCGCTTATCGGTCCGGGGTACGGCGAGTCCGTGGTAGTTCACCTCGGCAACGGGGAGTGGCTTGTGGTAGATTCCTGTGAAGACTCCCGTGGATTGGCTCGTAGTGCTGCGGTGACTTACCTGACCGGAATCGATGTGGATCTGGCCAGTCAGGTGAAATGTGTTCTAGCCACTCATTGGCACGACGACCATATAGAAGGCATGTCCGAGTTGGTAGACCGTTGCGCATCCGCAACTTTCTGTTGCCCCGTGACGTTTAACAGCAAAGAGTTTCTCACGCTGGCATCTTTCTACGCAGACTTTGATCCGTCGCCGAACTCTAGGTCAACTCGGGAAATTCTCGAGGTCCTCGAAATCCTTGACAGGAGAAACGCGCGACCAAAATTCCTGGCGTCCGACAGGCAGGTCATGAACACGCAGCGCGGGGTAAAAGTATTCGCTCTTTCTCCGTCGGACGACCGCGTCGGCGAGTTCCTTTCTTTCCTGGCGACAATCATGCCCGCGAAGGGAAAGACGATGAAAAGAGTACGCGACGTAGGACCGAATGAAACCTCCGTGGTATTGCTGATTGACTTGGGAGACGACGCAATCCTGCTTGGAGCGGACCTTGAGGAAACCCCCGGCCGCGGCTGGAGTTCCATAATAACCAATTCTGCATACGCAACAGAAAAGCGGTCTTCAGTATACAAAGTCGCTCATCACGGTTCGAAGACGGCGGAATGCGCGGACATTTGGGAAAAGCTACTTTTGCCGGAACCGTTCGCCATACTTACACCGTTTTCCAAAGGTAGCGTCCGGTTGCCCGGCGAACAAGACGTAAGGCGTATACTACAAAGAACTTCCAACGCTTATTCTTCCGCACGGCCGGGTTCAACCGGAAAAACCCTGCGTCGAGAGACTTCGGTGGAAAAGACGATACGCGAAGGCAACCATAATCTGCGAAGGACGGAGCCCATGCAAGGTCATGTCAGATTGCGACGGCGGCTTGAAGATCCCGACTCCCTTTGGTCGGTCGACTTGTACGGCAACGCCATTCCGCTGAGGGATGTCCAGATACATTGACGACGCCTGCGGAGCCGTCGGGCGAGTGGATAACGCACTTATTCTTACTTGCGGACTAGGGAGATGTCTGTTTTTTGTCCTTCTATGAATATGTGATTTATCTGACGTTCTGACGAGGAGAACATATATGCCGCGGAGAAAAGCGCTTGTGGTCTCTCCCCATCCCGACGATCTCGAGATAGGAATGGGAGGAACCGTCTGTGCCCTCGCGGAAGGGGGCGTCGAGGTGGTCTCCGTCGTGGTCACCGACGGCGGCCGAAGCGCAAACCCGAGGGGCCTGACCCGTGAGGAGCTTGTGCGGACGAGGGAGCGCGAGGCCGAAGAGTCTTCCCGGATACTGGGGGTGGAAGTCCTTTTGCTGGGCTTCGCCGACATGGAGTCCCGCGCCAACAAAGACGGATTCAGATCAACAATGCTGGAAATCCTAACCGCGAGGCGGCCGGACGAGATTTACGTCCCCCATCCCGAAATCGACGGGCACGGGACCCACAGGGCCGTTTCCCGCATAGCGCTCGACTGCCTGGTTTCGGCGGCCGCCGAAAGCTCCCTTCAATGCGAGTGCTGGTGCTACGAGGTATGGACTCCCTTTCCTTCGTACGACCGCATCGAGGACATAACGCCTTTCGTTGAGACGAAAACCAGGGCCATAGAGGCGCACGCGAGCCAGACCGCGTACAAGGACTACACCGACGGCATGCTGGGACTGAACAGGTACAGGGGGGCTTTTCACGACACCCACGACGGATTCGCTCCGCGGTTCGCCGAGGTTTTCATAAAATACGATACGGACTGACGCGAGGGGAGTTTTCGCGTCGGCCCGCGTTCGCGGCCCTGCGCTCGGGCTATTTCAGGATTTCTCCGGTCTTCTCGCTCCACAGAAAAAGATCCAATTCGTCGAGGTCGAATCCGTTTTCCTCCGAGAACTTTCTGAACCCGCTCTCCGTCTCCACATATTCCGTTCCCGAACGCGGCGGCCGGGGAGATTCCGTCACGCCGAGTTCGAAAAGACACTGGAGTATGTGCTTGTCGAGAATCGCGTAGCCCCGAAAGCCTATGTTTCTCAGGAAATGACTCGCCTCCTTGAAGCCTATCCCCTTTATGTCCCTGTCGAGGGCGAGAAACTCTCTTCTCTCAACGGGGTCGCCGAAGGAGAGAAGAACGGGTTTCAGCCGCATGCCGTGGCGGCGGGCGAGATGCTCTCTCGTGTGTACCACGTATCTTGAACGCGCGTTCGGAAACCTGTACACGCCGCGAAGCCTTCGGCTGAGGCGCTCCTCGTCGGCGCGGGGCAGGATGTCCCTTACCGCTTCCAGGGCGTTCAGTCCCATTTTCGCGCTGGCCCCGGCGGTGAATATGCAGAAGACGAGCTCCTCGAAGATCCTTTCTTCGGAAGCGGTTTCCAGGACGCTTTCGAATTCCCCGAGCCTGCGGCGGATTTCGGGAGCCCTGGCCAAAAGGCCTTCCCTTATCGACCGCGCCGTCAGCATGGGAGGTTTACTTGTAGATCAGAAGATTTTTTCCGGCGATGAGCCTGGTCGAGGAAAGGTTGTTCCATCTCCTGATCTGGGAGACCGACACCCTGTATCGAAGCGCCAGTTCGCTGAGAGTGTCGCCGGGCATTATCCTGTGGTTCATTCTCACCGGAGCCCGCTTCGGGGAGTAGGCCGCGTAGACTCTCTGGGGAACCGTGATCGTTTTTCCCGCCGTTATCATGGTTCCCGTCATGTCGTTTGCCCTTCTTATGGCGTTGACCGAGGTTCCGTATCTTCTGGCGAGGCCGTAGAGAGTCTCGCCCCGGCGGACCCTGTGTCTCACGTATACGACGTTGTTTCTCGAGGGTATCCTGATCTTCTGTCCCGGGTGTATGATCGAACCCGAAATGTGGTTTACCCGTTTCAGCGAGTCCACCGACGTTCTGAACTTCCTGGCTATCTTCCAGAGACTGTCGTCGGTTCTCACCCTGTACCACACCGGCCTCTGGCTGAAGGGAAATTCCACTTTCGCAAGCTGCGCCACCTCGTCCCGAAGCAGCTTGAGCTTCGCCGCGTATCCCGCGGGCACCCTGAGCCCGTAGAGTCCTCCCGGGGGAGTCGCGAGTCCCACGAGGGAAGGGTTCAGCCTGTAGAGCTCCTTGTGCTTTACGTCCAGGAGTTCGGCGATTTCCGCCAGGCTCTTTCTCGGGGGCACCTCGACGGTTTCGTGGGTTTTTTCCGCGGTCTTGTCGAGAGGGTTGAAGCCGTAGCGCCGCGGATCTTTCGCTATCGTCAGGGCGGCGTAGAATTTCGGCAGGTAGTTTCTCGTTTCCCGGGGAAGCTTTCTCGACAGTTTCCAGAAATCCTTCGAGCCCGTTCTTCTGATGGCTCTTTCGACTCTTCTTTCCCCGCAGTTGTACCCGGCCAGGGCCAGTTCCCACGACCCGAAATCGTCGAACATCTTGTTCAGGTACCTCGCGGCCGCGAGAGTGGATTTCTCGACGTCCATTCTCTCGTCCACCCACCGGTCTATTCTCAGTCCGTATCTTTTTCCCGTCGGTCTTATGAACTGCCAGAGTCCCACGGCGTTTTTCCTCGAAACCGCCCTGACGTTGAAGCCGCTTTCTATAAGGGGCAGGTAGGCGATCTCGGCAGGAATTCCCTCGGCGCGGAGCGTTCGCTCAAGGTACGGAATATACGCCGGGGATCTTTCCAGGATCACGGCGAAGGTCTTTTTGTTCTTTTTCGAAAACCGGCGGACGTAGTGATTGACTCTCTCGTTTCTCCTGACCCGCAGCGTGGGATGGGAAGGTTCTTCTGGTTTCGCGACCGCGAGCGGAGAGGGAACGGCGGCCGTTTCGTCGGCCTCCGGCGCCGTCTCCGGCAGGTTGCGCGCCTGTTTCTGGCGCGGAATCTCGGGGTCGAGAGTCGCTCCGCCGGTGTACGCGCAGGACAGGGAGAAGAGGCCGGCGAAGCAGATGGCCGCGATCGGGAAAAACGCTTTTTTTTCCGGGTAACCGTTCATTTCCGCCTGTGCCGTAGCTTCCGTGGGGAGTGCGCCTGCGTTCCGCTCCGTCTTCCTGTCTCTTGTTCCAAAAGCGATTTTACAGGCTAACTTTAACTATATATTGTTTACAGTCAAGGGACTTTACGAAAAGTTTAACAAGGGACTTTAATTTGCTTTTCGTTCTACCCTTCTTTTTTAGCAGAAATTTCGCGTCGGACGCCAAGGAGGCATTGAATTGAGCAGAAAGAAAACGGTGGCGGTTCTTTTCGGGGGCATTTCGGTCGAGCATGAAGTATCGCTCGTCTCTTCAAGGTTCGTGATCGAGAATCTCGATTCCTCGAGGTTCGACGTGCTTCCCGTCTTCATTTCGAAAGAGGGCAGGTGGCGGAGGGTTTCGACCGACGGCCGGACGGGGGCGCAGCCCCGCCCGCCGGTTCCGGATTCGGAGATCGTTCCCATGCTTTCCGGCGGTTCCCCGGGACGCTTCGCGGAGATAACGGGGGGGCGGCTCGGGGATGTTTTCAGCGTGGACGTGATTTTTCCGGTTCTTCACGGCACGTTCGGCGAAGACGGAACCGTGCAGGGGCTTGCGGACCTCATGGGCGTTCCGTGCGTGGGAGCCGACGTGCTGGGGTCGTCGCTATGCATGGACAAGACGGTTTCGAAAATGATACTCAGGCAAAGCGGGGTTCCCGTCGTCGATTTCCTGGGTTTCGAGAGAGCCGAGTGGGAGGGGGATTCCGCGCGCGTTCTCTCGGACGTCGAGGACGCCGTGGGATTTCCCTGCTTCGTCAAGTCCGCCAACCTGGGGTCGAGCGTCGGGGTTTCCAGGGTGGATTCGCGGAAGGATTTCGCGGGAGCCGTCCGAAGCGCTCTGGGTTTTTCGGAGAGGGTCGTAGCCGAACGCGCGGTTCCCAGTCCCAGGGAGATAGAGGTGAGCGTCATCGGAAACCGCGACCCCAGGGCTTCGGTTCCCGGAGAGCTTCTGCTCGGAGGAAACTTCTACGACTACGACACCAAGTACCGGACGGGCTTTTGCGAATTCGCCATTCCGTGCGAACTTGACCGCAGGACGCGGCGACGGATAGAGGATCTCGCCCTGGCTTCGTATTCGGCGCTTCGGTGCAGCGGCATGGCCAGGGTGGATTTTCTTGTCGACGGAAACACGGGTTCCGTCTTCGTAAGCGAGATAAACACCATTCCGGGCTTCACCCCCGCCAGCATGTACCCGAAGCTATGGGAGGCCAGCGGACTCGGGGTGGGGGAAATGCTCGAGACCCTGGTTTCGCTCGCCGAGGAGGAACACCGGACGAAAAGCAGGCTGAGAACGGATTTTTCGGAATAGGAAAAGTCGCTTACTTGCCGAGAATGTCGTTTCTGCGTCCCCTGAAAAGTACGAGAAAGACCACCCCCGCCATTATCGACGCTCCTCCCAGGAGTTTCGTTACCGACGGCAGGTCGTCGAACAGGAAATGGGCGAAGATCAGAACGAAGATCGATTCCATGGGCATGACGGCCGTGGTTCTGGAGACGTCGAGAAGCTTTATCGAGTGAAACTGGCTGGCCTTGGCTATGTAGGCCCCGCAGGCTCCGCCGCAGGCCATCGCGAGCGCCTGCCCGAGGCCGGGAGGATCGAAGGTTCCCGTGGCCACCAGATAGACGAAAAGAACTATCGACACCCCCAGCGCCCTGAGGGTCGCCACCATGAGCATGTTGAGGTCCTGGGCTATCTTTTTCACCATGAACGAGAGAAGGGAGTACAGAAGCGCGGAGAGAAGCGCCATGGCGGTTCCGAAGATCAGGTAGCCTTCTGTCTGGTAGGCGACCACCACCCCGCCGGCTATCGTCATCGCTATTCCCGCGCTTTCTCCCCTGTTTAGCCTCTCGCCCAGAAAGGCCACGCCCAGCAGAAGGGCGAAAAGCGTCTGGGCCTTCATCAGAAAGGACGTGAGCGCCGGGCCTATGGTCCACAGCGACACCATCCACAGCGCCGCCCCGACCGACGTGAGCACCGAGCTCCAGACGAATATGGCTCCGTACCGGCGGATACGGCGAAGTTCCCTTCTCTGCGAGCGGAGAAAGGGAAACAGGACCGCGGCGACCGCGAACGCCCCGAAGAACCAGAAAAACGTGGTGGTTTCCGGATGCAGATCGCTTCGGTCGAGAGCCTTTCCTATCGCGTAGGAAAGCGCGGTGAAAAAGGCCGTGGCCACCAGAAACAGGTAGCCCCTTATCGGAAGCCTCTCCTTATTGTTGCCGGGTTCGTTCATGACCGCCCAGCCGCCGCGTTTCTCCACGTCCACGCGAGCGCGGCGCCCGAGACGTTGTGCCATACGCTGAAAAGGGCCGCGGGAAGGGCGGAGAGGGGACCGAAATGCAGGAGGGAGAGCGCGGCGGCAAGACCCGAGTTCTGCATTCCCACCTCTATCGACACGGCCCTGGCGGCGCTTTCCCCGAACCCCAACGCCTTTGCCAGCGCGTAGCCGCATCCGAGGCCAAGGACGTTGTGAAGGACGACCGCGGCGAGCACCGAAGCGCCCACCGTCGCGAGCTGCCCGGAATTAAGCGCGACGATTATCGCCACGACCAGTATTACGGCCGCGGACGAAACGGCGGGAAGAAAGGGCAGCGCGGCCCGCGTTCTTTCGCCGAGCAGTCTCGCCGTCGCGATTCCCAGAAAGACCGGCAGCAGCACTATCTGGAACGCCGAGACGAAAAGCGCCTCGACCGGAACATCTATCCATTTTCCCGCGTAGGCGTACATGAGCGCAGGAAGGAGAAACGGACACAGAAGCGTCGAGACCGCCGTCAGGGTCACCGAAAGCGCGAGGTCGCCTCTCGCCAGGTAGGTGATCACGTTCGACGCCGTTCCTCCGGGGCACGAGCCCACCAGAATCACTCCCGCGGCCACGAGGGGCCGCGCTTCGAAGGCCGAAGCCAGAACGAAGCCCAGAAGCGGCATCGCCGCGTACTGCGCGCCGACGCCTGCGAGAATCGCGCCCGGAGCCGAGAGCGCCTTCCTGAAATCGTCCGTCCTGAGCGTCGTTCCCATGGCGAACATTATCACCGCCAGCATGGGCACTATCAGCCCGCCCAGATTCTCGAAAGTCGAGGGACGCGCGTACGCCGCCGCGGAAAACAGCACTATCCAGAGAACGAAAAACCTCGTGATCAAACCCGCGAGAAAAGCCATGGAGCCCTTCCGGTCGTCCGGTTCCGCGCGCCCGGCCCCGCCGTCCGCGGGAGAGCCCGCCGCCCGAGCCTCATCTCTTGGGCTCGACGCCTATGGCTATTTTCGAGAAACCGTTCGTTTTCGCAAGATCCATGGTCTTCACCACGGGACCGTGCATGGTCTGGGAGTCCGCCCTGATTATTATCAGGGTGTCCTTGTCGGGAATCTTTCTCAGCTCGCCCTCTATGGCTTCTGTGGAAGGCAGCATCCTGTCGTTGAAGTAGACCTTTCCGTCCCTGGAGATGTTTATGTTCACGTCCTTCACCTCGACTATCTCGCCGCTGGCCTTGGGGAGATTCACCTTTATTCCGCTCGATATGGCGAAGTTGAGGGTGAGGGCGAAGAAAATGAGGAGGTTGAAGACCACGTCCACTATGGGCGCGAGGTCTATGGCGGACTTTTTGTCGGAATCTGTCGGTTTTCGGAAATTCATCAGAACTTCTTTTCGGAAAAGACTTCCAGAATCTTCTTGCCTTCGTTCTCGAGCAGGGAGACGAGTTCCCTGCATTTTCCTTCCGAGTACTTGTAGGAGATTAGGGCCGGTATCGCGACCGTGAGTCCCAGGGCCGTTGTGTACAGGGCTTCCGAAATGCCTCCCGCGAGGGACGGCGGGTCCACTATGTCCTTTTCCGATATGACGGCGAACACCTTGATCATGCCGGATATGGTGCCGAGAAGCCCGATGAGGGTGCTGATGCTGCTTATGGTGAGCAGGGTTTCGATGTACCTGCCGAGGACGTGCGCCTCCGCCTTGCCCGCGTCCTCTATCGCCTCCCTTATTTTCTCCTTGGACTTGCCCGCGCTCTCCGCCCCGGCGAGAGCTATCCTGGCCGCGGGCGAATCGTCCGCGCGGCAGGCCGATTTCGCTTCCTCCACTCCCTTGGTCTGCAGGGCGTCGTAAAAGCCCGAGACGAATTCGGGCGGAAGGACCTTGTTGCGTCTGAGCGTGTGAAGCTTCTGCAGAAGGATCGCAAGGCCCAGCACGGAGCACAGTATCAGCGGATAGATGTATATTCCGCCTTTGGCGAACAGGTCGGCGATTGAGTCCACGTGGTTTCTCCTTTTCTAGCGGTTTTTGTCCGGACTGCGCGTCCGGGAACCTCCGGCCTCCGGAGCACTGAAGCATTATAAAAGAAATTTCGTCTTTGTCTAATCGCAGACCGCGCGGCTCGGGTCCGCCCGCGGGACCGCGCGATTGATTTCCGGCCGTTTTGTCGGGTAAATTTTCCTCACCCCGGCCCCTCGGAACCCGACATGACGGACGATTTTCGGTATCTCGACGACGAGCTTTACGTGGAAAAGGTGCCCGTGAGCGCCATATGCGAACGGACGGGCACGCCCGTCTACATCTACAGCCACAATTCCATGCGGTCGAGCCTGCTCGGCTACCGCGACGCATTTTCGTCCCTCGACCCGCTCGTCTGCTATTCCGTCAAGGCCAATTCCAACATCTCGGTGCTCAAGATCTTCTCCGACATGGAGTGCGGCTTCGACATAGTTTCGTCCGGAGAGCTGTCCAGGGTGCTGGCGGCCGGGGGCGACCCCTCGAAAGTCGTGTTCTCGGGGGTCGGAAAGACGGAGAGGGAAATAAGGGAAGCGATAAGTTCCGGGATACTGTTTTTCAACGTCGAGTCCGAGGGGGAGCTCGAGAGGATAAACGAAACGGCCCTCGCCCTGGGAAAGAAGGCCCCCGTTGCGATAAGGGTGAATCCCGACATAAATCCCGACACCCATCCCTACATATCCACCGGCTTCGAGAAGAGCAAGTTCGGAATAGCCATGGAGAGGGCCGTGGAGGTCTACGAAAGGGCGGAGCGGATGAAGGGAATAGAGACGAGGGGAATCGACGCCCACATAGGTTCCCAGATATTTGACCTCTCGTCCTTCTCCGAATCCGTCTCCAAGCTGGTTTCCCTGGCCGACGTGCTGTCCGCCCGGGGAATCGGAATCTCGCACATAGACATAGGGGGAGGTCTCGCCATAAGCTACGAAAGCGGACAGGAGCCGCCTTCGAAATCCGAGTACGCCGACGTGTTCGAACGGCACCTTCGGGGCACCGGCTACGAACTGGTTCTGGAACCCGGAAGATCGATGGTGGGCAACGCGGGAATAATGGTCGCGAAAGTTCTCTACGTGAAGGAAGGGACTTCGAAGAGGTTCGTGATAGTCGACGCCGCCATGAACGACCTTCTGAGACCGGCGTTCTACGACTCCTACCACCGCATAGAGCCCGTGCGGGCGCAGGGCTCCCGGACTTGCGCGGTGGACATAGTGGGTCCCGTGTGCGAATCGGGGGATTTTCTGGCCAGGGACAGGGATTTCCCCGAGGTTTCCCCCGGAGAGCTGCTCGCGGTTTTCAGCGCGGGAGCGTACGGCTTCGTCATGTCTTCGAACTACAACGCGAGACCGCGGGCGGCGGAGGTGCTGGTGAGCGGGGAGAGGTACGCGGAGATAAGAAGAAGGGAGAGCCCGGAGGACATGATGAGAGGGGAGAGCGTGGCGGAATTTCTCGGGGACGCGGCGAAATGAGAAACGATTTCGGCGGAATCGGCGTGACGTCGTTTGAGAGCCGCCGCCGGGAGGAGATGAAAAAACTCATTTCCTACCACGGCGGAATTCCCACCGTCGCTCCCTCGATGAGGGAGCTTCCCGACTTCGAGAGCCCCGAGGTTCCCGAATTCGCCGAAAACCTTTTCGCGGGCGCGGTGGACATGCTGATTCTCATGACGGGGGTCGGCACCCGCATTCTCTCCGACATGGTCGCGAAGAGCTCGGGAGAGAGAAAATACGCGGACGCCCTGCGCTCCACCACGGTTCTCGCCAGGGGTCCCAAGCCCGTGGCGGCGCTTCGCCCGTTCGGCCTCAGGCCGGACGTGACGGTTCCCGAACCCAACACCTGGAGGGACGTGATTTCAACCCTGGACAGGATGGAAACGTCTCTCGAAGGCAAGGTGGTGTACGTGCAGGAATACGGAATTCCCAACGACAGGTTTCTTGCGGAGCTTCGGGACCGGGGAGCCGACACGAGAAGAATATCAATCTACAGGTGGGGGCTGCCCGAGGACGTGGAGCCCCTGCGCGACGCCATAAGATCCATATCGGAGGACGGGCAGGACTGTCTTCTGTTCACCAGTTCCCAGCAGGTGTTCAACCTCATGAGCGTGGCCGGGGAAGAAGGGCTGGACGGAAAACTGCGGGAAGGGATGAAAAGGACTCTCATAGGTTCCATAGGTCCCACCACGACGGAAACTCTCGGGGAAAACGGAATCTCCGTCGATTACGAGCCCGACAGCCCCAAGATGGGAAACCTGGTGAGGGAAACGGCCAGAAGGTCCGCGGCGCTTCTGTCGCGGAAAAGAACCGCCTTTCGAAACGGGGTGGACACTTCCTTCTGGAGGCGCACCGAGATGGTCTGGCCGGGGAAGGGAGAGGAGGAGAGAAAGCGGGTTACCGCCGAGGGCGCGTTCATGAAGGCCTGCCGCCTGGAGAAGACCGACTACACGCCGGTCTGGCTCATGCGCCAGGCCGGAAGGTTCACGAGGGAATACAGGGAACTTCGCTCCCGCGTTTCCTTCATGGATCTCTGCAAGGACCCCGACGCCGCGGCGGAGGTCACGCTCATGGCGGTCGACCGCCTGGGCACCGACGCCGCCATCGTCTTCTCCGACATACTTCTCATACTCGAACCCCTGGGAGTGGCGCTCGAGTACTCGAGAATGGAAGGGCCAGTGATAAGCGGCCCCGTGAGGACGAAAAAGCGCGTGGAGTCCCTCGGGGAATTTCATCCCGAGAGCATGGATTTCGTCTACCGGGCCGTGCGCACCGCCAGAGACGCGCTCGACCCCCGCGTCGCCCTCATCGGTTTTGCCGGAGGACCGTTTACCGTGGCTTCCTACGCGGTGGAAGGAGGAGCCTCGAAAAACTACGTCAACACGAAAAAGATCATGTACGGCGACCCTTCCCTGTGGGAGACGCTCATGGAGATTCTCTCGGGGAGCGTATCGCGACACCTTCGCGCTCAGGTGGATGCGGGGGCAGACGCCGTGCAGATTTTCGACAGCTGGGCGGGGTGTCTCTGTCCCGCGGACTACGAAAGGTTCGTCTTTCCCCACGTGAGAAAGATCGTCTCGTCGCTTCCGTCCGGCGTTCCCGTCATACTGTTCGGGACCGCCACTTCCTCCCTCCTGGAACTTATGGGCGCGACCGGGGCGGGAGTGATGGGGCTTGACTGGAGAACGGACATTCTCGACGGCTGGCGCAGGGCCGGCGAGGGGCTGGCCGTCCAGGGCAATCTCGACCCCGTATCGCTGCTCGCGGGCTCTTCCCACATGGTCGCCCGAACGAGAGAGATACTGGACAGGGTGGCGGGAAGGCCGGGACACGTGTTCAACCTGGGTCACGGGGTACTGCCCCAGACTCCGGTCGACAACGTCCTCAGGCTGGTGGACGAGGTTCACGAGTATTCCTCGGGAACGGGGAGGCGGACCGGCTGATGTCCGGAAATTTCGACGCCGTGCTGATGATCGGATACGGCGCCCCCGAAAAAAGGGAGGACGTGGCCCCCTTTCTTCGGAAGGTCGCGGGCTCAAGACCCATACCCGAGGAGCGGCTTCGGGAAGTGGCTTCCCACTACGAGATTTTCGACGGCAGGTCTCCGCTCAACGAGTTCACCTGCGGGCAGGCGGAAAAACTCGAAAAGTTCCTGGCGCGAAGGGGGCGGAAACTTCCGGTCTACGTCGGAATGAGAAACTGGCACCCGTTCATAAAGGATTCGCTGGAGCGCATGCGACGGGACGGCGTGAGAAAGGCGGTCGGCCTCATAATGGCCATATACCGTTGCGACGCGAGCTGGGAGAGATACATGAGGGACGTCTCGCAGGCCCGCGACGACCTGGGAATGGAGCTTTCGGTCGAGTACGTTCCGCCGCTTTTCGACCATCCGCTTTTCGTGAAGACCTCGGCGGACAAGGTAAGGGAAAGGATGCGCGACGTTCCGGCCGGAAATCTCGACACCACCATGCTCGTCTTCACCGCCCACAGCATTCCGCAGAAGATGTCGGATGCTTCTCCCTACGTCTCCCAGTTCGAAACCTCGGCGCGGCTCGTGGCGCAAAGCGCCGGATGCGGGAAATGGATGACTGCCTACCAGAGCGCGAGCGGTTCGCCCGGAGAAAGGTGGCTCGGGCCGGACATATGCGACGTCGTGAGGAAACTGGCGTCCGAAGGCTTTACCGACATGGTGGTTCAGCCGATCGGGTTTCTCTGCGATCACGTAGAGGTGCTTTTCGACATAGGAGTCGAGGCCGCGGAGGCCGCGGGCGAAGCCGGAATCGCCCTCCGCAGGGCCGAAACGGTGAACGACTCCGACGGGTACATCGAGACCCTGGGCGACGGGGTGCTCGGGGTTCTGGGTTCGAGAAAGTCAGAGCGGTGACGAGTGGTTTCGCATGAATCCGTCGGACCCGGCGAAAGAACGGGACGGTCCGACGGACGCTCGAAGCGGAGGAAATACATGTTCGGGAGAAGGAGTCGTCATGATTTGACCTTCGAGTCCGCGAGCGGCAGGCGGGTAAGCTGAGAAGAACAAAAACTTTCAGCCAGTAAAAAGACATTCCCTGCGCGGGGGTTCCCGGGCCCGAAGACGCGGGGTGTCGCGGAGCGGTCGCCCGAGCCGTCGGAAAGCGGTCGCGGAGAGGCGCCCCGGGATTTTCGGGGGGGGGGGGGTCGGGTTGACATAGCGCCCGTCTTGTGATTATAATCTGCTTCGTCATATCGGTGATACGGAGGACGGAATGGAGATTGCGACGAAACCTTCGGCGGAAGTGAATTTCCGGGCGCATGAGCCGTCCGGCCCTGACGCCCGCGGGAGCGAACGCGTGAGCCCTGAAACAAGCGGCGGGACGCGGACCGCCCGCACGATACCCCCCCCCCTGTTTTGATTCCGTAGCGCGTACGGGAGTCCCGCGCTTTGCGACGCGGGTCTTTCTTTTCCTGCTGGTTGTGATCGCGGGAGTTTCGTTTCTGTCGCCGGAGGCTTCCGCGCAGAACAGAGCCACATGGGAATGGGGTTCAGTTGGAAGACTAACCAGGTTTACCCCCTCCGTGTTACGAAACGCGGCGGGCTCGCAGACCATCAACGTCCACTATGGTGGTCACGGCAGCTTTAGGGTTCACGCCTGTGCCAAAACTGCGACGCCGACAAACAATGGTGGGGGCTATGTTTCGGGATGCGCAGATCTCGGTACCGGAGGCGGCGACAAGACCGTCACCGTGACCCAGACCATGATAAACAACGGCGGATTCGTCATGGTGGTACGGGAAGATCATGCCTTTTCAAACAGAGTTCGTCGCGCTCAGTGGATTCCGCTGGTATCGCCGGACATAGTGTTGAGCGAGAGCTCGATTACAGTCGCCGAGGGGTCGCCGGACGTCACTTACAACGTGAGGCTCAACGTGCGGCCCACGGGGAACGTGAAGGTGAGAGTGGCCAGGGGCGGTCTCTCCTTTGTTATGAGGAGCGGCACGAGTAATGTTCTGAGCCAGGACCTGGAGTTCACGCAGTCGAACTGGAACACGGCGCAGACGATCACGGTACGCGCGCTTGACGACAACAACGTGGCTGGGGAGAGCACGAATATCACGCATACGACGGTGGACGCCGACACGGCCGACGAATACGACAGTGCGTCCGAGACCCTGACGGTGACGGTAACGGACGACGACGGGGAGATGGTGGTGAGCCGTAGCGGCGCGCTGGCGCTCACGGAAGGGAGTTCCGGGACGTACAACGTGAAGCTCAAGGGGCAGCCGGCGTCGGGGCAGGTGGCGGTGATTCGGGTGTCGTCCGGCGACGGCAACGTGGTGTCTGTGAACAAGACGGGCGGGACCGCGGGAGCGAGCCAGGATCTGACGTTCACGAATTCGAACTGGAACACGAACCAGACGGTCACGCTGACTGCGGAGCATGACAACGATGCCGCGGACCCCTCTTCGGTGACGATAACGCACGCGGTTATCGACGCCTCGACCACGGCGAACGAGTTCGACGATGCGGCCGACGTCACGTTCGCGGTGAACGTGAGCGACGACGACGGGGGGATAGTGGTGAGCCAGAGCGCGACGCTGACGATAGCGGAAGGGAACTCCGGGACGTACAACGTGAAGCTCGATGGTCAGCCTGCGTCGGGGCAGGTCGTGGTGGTGCGGGTGTCGTCCAGCGACGACGGCGCGGTGTCTGTGAACAAGACGGGCGGGACGGCGGCGGCCCACCAGGACCTGACGTTCACGAATTCGAGCTGGAACACGAACCAGGCGGTCACGCTGACGGGGGAGCAGGACGACGACACCGACAACGAGAGCGTGACGATAACGCACACGGTTCGCGACGCCCAGACCACGGCGAACGAGTTTGACGATGCGGCCGACGTCACGTTCACGGCGGCCGTGACGGACGACGAGAGCGTGGAGGTAAGGGTGAGCGCGACGAGCCTGACGGTAACGGAGGCTACGGGGTCGGGGAGGACGGCTACGTTCACGGTGAGGCTTGGGAGCAGACCTACGGCGGACGTGGTGATAGGGGTAAGCGGGGACGACGCTTCGGAAGGGAGCGTGTCGCCGTTGGAGCTGACGTTCACGCAGACAAACTGGAACCAGACGCAGCAGGTGACGGTGACGGCGGTGGACGACGACGTGGACGACGGGAACGTGGACTGGGACGTCACTCTGGCTTCGCCGACTAGCGCGGACACGGACTACAGCGGTCTTTCGTCGCGGACGGTGGACGTGAGCACCACGGACGACGACACGAAGGGAGTGACGGTTTCCGCGGCTACGAGCGGAGTGACGGTAACGGAGGCTTCGGGTACGGGGAGGAGTGCTACGTACACGGTGGTTCTGACCAGCGAGCCTACGGGGAACGTGACGGTGACGCCCAGCAGCGGGAGCACGAACGTGGCTGAGGTGACGACGTCGCGGGCGGACGACACGCTTGTGTTCACGGCGAACAACTGGGACACGGCGCAGGACGTGACGGTTACGGGAGTGGACAACGCGGTGGACGAGTCGAGCGACCTGACGACGACGATAAGCCACGCGGTAACGGGAGCGGCGGGCTCGGACTACGCGTCGGGAGTGACCGCGGCTTCTGTGACGGTGACGCTTACGGACAACGACTCGAAGAGCGTGATAATATCGAAGAGCTCGGAGACGATAAACGAGTCTGGTGCGGGCAATTCGTTCACGTACACGGTAAAGCTCGGGAGCCAGCCTACGGCGACTGTGACTGTGACGGTGAGCGCTCCTTCGGGGATAGCTATGGTGGATACCACGTCGCTTACGTTCGAGGCGAACGACAACAGCAACAAGATATGGAGCAGGGCGCAGGACGTGACTGTGACGGCGGTGGACAACAACGTGGACGACGCGACCGCGCGGAGCGGGGACGTGACGCACACGGTGGGGGGAGCGGGCTCGGGCTACGAGTCGGGAGTGACGCCGGGTTCGGTCACGGTGACGCTTACGGACGACGACACGGCGGGGATAACGACGGGTTCGGTGAGCGGTCAGGCGACGGAGGACGCGGGGACGTCGACGTTCACGGTGAGGCTGGCCACGCTGCCCACTTCGAACGTGGTGATAGACGTAACCAGCGAGGACACGGGAGAGGGGACGGCGTCGCCGACGCAGCTTACGTTCACTCCGACGGGAACTAATGGGCGATGGGACCAGACGCAGACGGTGACGGTTACGGGAGTGGACGACAGCCTTGTGGACGGCACGCAGAGCTACGACATAAGTCTGGCGGTTTCTTCCACGGGCACTACGGATACGAATTACAGGAATCTTGCGGCAAAGAAGGTAAGGGTGAGCACGACGGACAACGACACTCCGGGAGTGATAGTGACCGCTGCGGATCCCCTGGTAGTGAGCGAGGGGTCGAGCGGGACATACAACGTGCGGCTGGCCACGCAGCCGACGGGAAACGTGACGGTGACGATTGCGAGCGACAATCCCGACGTGAAGGTGAAGACTGGTTCGGGGACGGCGCAGGGCAGTCTTACGCTAACGTTCGAGGCGGACAACACGAACAGCAGGATATGGAGTACGAACCAGGCTGTTTCGGTGGAGGTTTCTGCGGACACCGATTCTCTTGACGAGACTGCGACGCTTACGCAGAGCATAGGCAGCGGAAGCGCGAGCGAGTATTCTTCTGTATCGGTGGACAACGTGGCGGTGAGCGTGACGGACGTGACGCTAGCGGGGTTGAGCATAGCGGACGCTGAGGCGAGCGAGGGGTCGGGGACGCTTGCTTTCACGGTGACGCTGAGCATGGCGAGCAGCCGGACGGTGACGGTGGACTGGACGCTGGCTGCGGGGACGGCGACGGCGGGGACGCAGGCGGGAGGAGACTACGACGACAGCACCGACACGGGGACGCTTACGTTCAGTTCGGGAGGGTCGCTGACGCAGACCATATCCGTGCCGATAGTAGACGACCCTGATGTGGAGCCGAACGAGACGGTCGAGGTGACGCTTAGCGGCCAGAATCCGAGCGGCGTGGTCGTTACGGGCTCGCCCGCTACGGGGACGATAAGGGACGACGACACGGCGGGAGTGCGGGTAACTCCGGAGCGGTCGCAGAGGACGACGACGGAGGACGCCGCGGGGACGGTGGACCTGATGGTCTCTCTTTCCAGCCGTCCGTCTGCGGACGTGAAGGTGACGGTGACGAGCCTGGACACTACGGAGGGGAAGGTGAAGGAGGAGGGCGAGGACGATCCTGTGCTGGACTTCACGACGGGCAACTGGAACACGCCGCACAGGGTTACGGTAACGGGAGTTGACGACGACGACCTTGACGGAGACGTGGAATACAACGTGCGGTTCGCTTTTTCGGATGGGCCGGGCACGGGCGAAGACACCGACTACACCGGACTCGACCCGGTGGACGTGGCGCTCACGAACCTGGACGACGATCTTTCTATTCTGTCGGTAAGCGGAGGAGGAGAGGTTGCGGAAGGAGACTCGGGGACGACGGCCCAGGCGACGTTCACCGTGACTCTCGCTCCCGCGAGGAGGCAGGCGGTGTCGGTTAGCTACGCCACTTCTGACGGGACGGCGGAGGCGGGAAGTGACTACGAGTCCGCGTCGGGAACGGTGACGTTTTCCCCCGGGGAGACGTCGAAGACGGTGACGGTGACGATAAACGGGGACGACGAGGCGGAGGCGAACGAGACGTTCACCCTGACGCTCGCTTCGACTCCGAACGGACAGATAGACCCGCAGAACTCCTCCGCCGGAGCGGTGATAAAGAACGACGACGAGAAGATGGTGGACGCGGGGATGTCGGGAGAGTTCTCCGTGGGAGAGACGACTGTTACTGTGGATTCCACCCTTGCGGCCGACACGGGGCTCGAGGTGATGCTGCCTGCCGAGCTTGAAAGCGGCGGAGCGGCGATAGAGGAGCTCACGGTGACGCTCGGGCCGACGGAGCGGGAGATAGACGGGGATCTTTTCGGATACACGGGAAGCGGAGACGACCACGTTCTGGTGGACATAGACGTGTCGCCGGTGCCTGACGAGGCGGTGAGGATATGCCTTCCGGTAACCGAGGGTCTTCGCCGCGCCGCGGGGAGCCAGCGGCTCTACCTGATAAGGTTCTCCGGCGGGCGGTGGGAGGAACTTACCTCCGAGACCGAAGACGACATGGTGTGCGCCGACGTGCGCGGGTTCTCTCCGTTCGCGGTGGTTTTCCAGATAGACTACGCCAAGCGCCGCGTGGGAGAGGTAAACAGGGCGATACTGCCGGAGCTTTCCCGCGCCATGACGGCGAGCACGCTCGAGGCGATAACGTCTCGCATAGACGACGCGATGGCCGGAGGAGTGGGGACGGGAGCGTTCGGCGCGCCGTCGCCGCCGGAGCAGGAGTACGGATATGCGGAGCCGGGACTTCGCCTGGGAGAATTCGAGGACGGTGAGGAGCTTTCGCTCACCGACGCTGTGGACGGTTCCTACTACTCCGTCTCGCTGGCCGGAGGCTACGACCCGCTGTTGGAAGAGGAGGAGCCCGAGGCGGAGCCGGCGCCCGCGCCCCGCTCTGGCGGACTGGGGATGTGGATCTCGGGAGACTACCGGAACCTGTCGGGCAAGGGTGGAGGTCTCGTGGACTGGGACGGGCGGGTGATTTCGGGTCACCTTGGAGCTGACTACAGGTTCGGACGAAGCTTCCTCGCCGGAGTCGCGACGTCGTGGTCGCAGGGGTCGTTCGACTACACGGGCAGGGGAGAAGGGTCTGCCCGTGTGAGCGGAGACTACGGCAGCCGGATGAACAGCTTTCATCCGTACCTTGGACTTTCCCTGTCTGAAAGGCTCGGACTTTGGGCGGCCGGGGGCTGGGGATTCGGAGAGATAAGGATGGACGACGGGGAGATAACTGGCCGCCAGCGAGCCTCCACGCGTCTCGGGACGCTTGCTGCGGGAGCGGATCTCACGCTGCTGGGCGGAGACGCATCTTCGCTTTCTTTGAAGGGAGAGGCGTGGATTTCGCGCGTGAAGGTGAAGGGAAACGGGGGGCGCATAGAGGGACTTCGGGTGAAGACGAACCGGCTGCGGGCGGCGCTCGAAGGTTCTCACGCCCTGGCTTTCGGCTCGGGGTCGCTTGTTCCTTCGCTGGAGTTTGCGATAAGGAGAGACGGAGGAGACGGGGAGACGGGAGTGGGAGGAGAGCTCGGAGGAGGCATCTCTCTCGTTTCCTCCACGGGACTCACTGTTGAGGCGAGGGGGCGCGGACTTCTGTTCCACCAGGGAGACGCGAAGGAGTGGGGAGTGGGAGGTTCGGTGCGGTTCGACCCGGGAGGAGACGAGCGGGGACTTTCGATGAGCGTGATTCCCTCGTGGGGAAACAGCTCGAGCGGGGTTCAGAGTTTGTGGGAGAGCGAGGGGGCGGAAGTCGGTTCCTCTGGCGCGGAGCGGTCGCTCAGCCTTGAAACGGAGATCGGCTACGGGTTTGCGGCGCTCGGCGACAGGGGGCTGCTGACTCCTTACGGGGCTTTCGGACGCGCGGGCGGAGACGGGCGCAGCTACAGGGCCGGGAGCCGTTTGAGCATGGGCGGGAAGTTCGACGTGTCTCTCGAGGGTCTTCGCACGGAGACCGGCACGGGCGACCCCGAACACGGCATCACCCTGCAGGGCAGGCTCAACTGGTAGGACGCGGGCATTTGCCCGGCCGAACATTTCCTGCGGAGTGCGGGAGTTTTCGCCGTCGCCCTGAATTGCGGTTACAGTAAAGCGATATTGTTCAAAATCCGCTTTGGAGAATCTCAATGCTTGAGATGAAGCTGTGGAACAGCTTGCGGGTGAACATCTTCAGCGGATGCTGCTGATTTCTCCGATGAAATCTCGGTTTTTACGTACAGCAGGCGGCTGAAAAAATCTCGAGGCATGGCTTTACCTTTTGAGTCATCATATTCCCCAACTTGCGATATCCCGTAGCTGCCGAAGAAATTGGAAATGCTTTATGCGCAAGCGTCACGCTTTGACACGCCGGTTGGATACGGTTCATATGCCGTCCAGTTTTGCTCTACTCTGTCGGTCACGGCGTCGGGTTCCTTGGCCGCGACTGTCCGTGAAGCGCGAACGGAGAGAAAATTCCGGATTGTTGGGATTCTCTCGGATTTCTGAGAGCGGAAGAAAGGAAAACAACCTGACATGAAAGTCGCGATTGTCGGAGCGGGTGTCTCGGGTCTGTCCTGCGCCCACTACCTGAGGAAGTTTTTCCGAAATTCCTCCACTCCTCTCGAACTGGTTCTTTTCGAATCTTCGGGGCGCGCGGGCGGAGTCCTGGATACCGTGAAGACGGGGGGCACGGTTCTCGAACTGGGTCCCGATTCCTTCATAACGTCGAAGCCCTGGGCTCTGGACCTCGCGAGGGAGCTCGGCCTCGAGGATTCGCTTCTGGGGGTGGGAGACGGTTCCAGGACCACCTTCGTCTACAAGGAAGGGCGGCTCCGGCCGCTCCCCGAAGGTTTTTTCATCATGTCTCCTTCGAAACTTTTTCCCTTTCTGCGTTCCGGGCTTTTCAGCGCGCGGGCGAAACTCCGGGTTCTTCTCGAACCCCTCGTACCGCGCGGCGGCGGGGAAGACGAAAGCGTTTCCGGCTTCGTCGGGAGAAGGTTCGGAAAGGAGATATTCGACACCGTCGCCCAGCCCGTTCTGGGTGGAATCTACATGAGCGACGCGGAAAAGCTGAGCCTCGGGGCAACCATGCCGCAGTTTCTGGAGATGGAGAGGGAAAACGGAAGCGTTCTTGCGAGTCTTCTTCGCAGTCCTCCCACGTCCCGCGGGGAAAGCGGCGCCAGGTACGGCCTTTTCCTGACGCCCGCCGGGGGAATGTCGGTCATGACGGAAAAACTTCTCGAGAGCGCCGCGTTCGCGAGGCACAATTTCGGAACCCGGGTGTCGGCGGTCGCGGAGTCGGAGGGGAAATGGCTGGTGGTATCGGGTACGGGAACGCGGGAGGAGTTTGACGCCGTTGCGCTGGCCGTCCCGGCCGGCGCGGCTTCTTCGCTCCTTTCGGACACCGCCCCGGACCTCTCGCTCGGACTCTCCCGCCTTGAATACGCTTCTTCGGTCGTCGCGAGTCTCGTTTTCGACGAGAGGGATTTTTCGGGTCTTCCCGACGGTTTCGGAATCATAGTTCCCTCGAGCGAGGGAATGAACCTCGCGGCCTGTTCGCTTTACAGCAACAAATTCCCCGCCAAGTGCGAAAGCGGCAAGGTGGTGGTGAGGGGTTTTCTCGGGGGCGAGGGCAATCCCCGTGCTGCGGACTGGAGCGAGGAGAAAGTGGCGACCGTCATGAGAGAGGAACTTCGCAGGATTTTCGGCGGCGACAACAGGGCGGAGAAAATTATCGTGAAGAGGTATCCGGAATCGATGCCGCTTTTTCGCGTCGGCCACGCCCGCCTGATGCGGGACGTCATGGACGGATTCTCCAGGCGCGGGGGACTTTCTCTCTGCGGAGCGGCGTGTCGCGGGGTAGGGATACCTGACTGCGTGCGGTCGGGAGAGTCGGCCGCCCGGGAAATCCACGCGGATTTGACCGGCGCGGGAGAAGACGCGGGCATCCTTCGGGAAAGCCCGGATTCTTGATCTTCCGAGATGCGGGAAGTCTCGCGCGACTGTTTTTGAGCCGTTTGAGAATTCTGCTTGACAAAAAACGGGGGGGGGCAGTATCATTAGGCATGTGAGAAAGCATATTGTTCCAAGTTGCCGGAAGGCGGGAGGTCGCGTCATGAAAGGCAGTGTAGTCAAACGCAGGAGAAAGGATATTGTTCCCGGAAGTTTCGTACCGGCAAATGCCGGGATGTTTCTGTTTCTTGTATGCGTCCTGTTTCTTCCTTCTGAATCCTTCGGCGGGCACCATGAGCAAGGCCGTTACGACGCGACGAACGGTTACGGAAAGCGTTACGAACTGGTTTTCAGTGACCAGGACGGTGGAAGTTGGGGACAAAGCGTGGCGATTTCGGGCGACGTCGCGGTAGTGGGTTCGGGGGAAGATAATTCCGTCTATGTGTTCGACAGGAATTCCGACGGCACCTGGTCCCAGTCGCAGAAATTTTCCTCCAGCGCTGAGGACACTAGATTTGGTGAAGCAGTGGCGATTTCGGGCGGCACGATTGTCGTGGGCGACCATTACGAGGAATCTGTTACCGTATACGAAAGAAGCACAAACGGCGTCTGGCTTCAGTCGCAGAAACTCTCCTCCAGTGTTGTTGCGGACACTAATTTCGGCCAGAGCGTGGCGATTTCGGGCGACAAGATGATTGTGGGCGAAGATTCCGAGGACTCGGCTTACATATACGAGAAAGGCTCGACCGGCACGTGGGTTCTGAAGCAGAAATTTACGGTCAGCGTCAGTTCCCGTAATTTCGGCTACAGCGTGGCGATTTCGGGCAACAGGGCGATTGTGGGCGCGCCCACCGCTAAAACCTTCTGTGAGGATGGGGCGGATGCCGCGTATGTATACGAGAGAAACGCGGCCGGCACCTGGTCGCAGTCGCAGGTACTGACCACCGGAGGCGAGAACCTGCGCTGTCTGACATCTTCTGGTTTTGGTCACGATGTGGGAATTTCGGGAGACAGCTTGATTGTGGGTTCGTCCAGCGCTTCACATATTTTCGAGAGAAACGCCGAGGGAGATTATGTTCTGACAACGACGACTTCCCATACGTCGAGGAGACATGGCTACATAGTGGCTCTTTCGGGCGACAAGGCATTGACGGGATCCCAGAGCGGAGTAATGATCAGAGTGATGAAAAAAGCTGACCGGGTTTGGCTGACCAACTCATGGATTCTTCATATGAGAGACTTGGAGACTGCCACTAGACTGAGCAAAAAATACAAGGTTACGGACGCGGGGATTTCGGGCGACAGGGCCATTGTGCTCTTCGGGAATTCTTCCGATGAAATGAGGATGTTTGTATATGAACTCACCGAAGCCGGAACCGCCCGGACCCAGCCCGTGGTTAACGAAGAAGGGCCGGAAGCCGGGACCGATCCAGGGACTCCCGGGGGCGGCGAGCGGCCGGAAGAGGAGGGCTCGCCGGAGGCGCCGAATCCGGCGACAGGCGGTCCGGGCGGAGCTCCCGGGACCGGCGAACCGCAGGGAGGCGTGGAAGGTGCGGGGCATTTGGAAGACATTCTGTCCCGGAACGGAAATGCGCCGGGCGGCCAGCTTTCGCAGAGCGGCGGATGCGCGATTTCCGGCGGAAACGAACCCGCCGGAGGCGCTCTCTCCGCTCTGGCGGCTCTGATGTTGACGCTGACGCCGCTGTCTGTCGGCCGCTTTCGCGAGAGAGGCAAGCGGTTTCCGTCGGAGAAACAGTCTCCTCCCCCTGTATAAAAGGCCGGCTCCCCGCGGCAAGCCGCCCTTTCTGACGTTCCGGGAAGTCCGCGCGGACGCCTTGGACGGCGGCGCGCCCCGAATACCTCGCGGAAAGAGCCCGGTCTTCACGGTTCGGGGATTCAAAAAAATTTTTCCTGTGGCATAATTGTAAGCCGAACGTTACTGCCGATGTAGCTCAGCGGTAGAGCAGCTCACTCGTAATGAGCAGGTCAGGGGTTCAAATCCCCTCGTCGGCTGTAATGTTTCTTTACCGGAAGATTCTCGAGAAGTATTCCCTGAACTCCGAGCTCGTCAGGCTGGTGTGCCTTGAGAGACTTCCGAGGCTTTTCGCGTTTTCCAGGTCCTCGGGAGTTATCTTGATCATGTATTTCTGCGAAACCTCGTAGGCCTCGGTGTTGGTGTCCACGTACCTTACCTTCATGCTGTCGGTTCTCCTGTCCACCAGGTCCGGGAAAGGAGTCGCCTGCATCCTTCCCCTCCTGAGGTACACGAGCGCTCCGTCGCCTCCTCCGAGCAGGTACTTCACGGCGCAGTAGCCGAGCTTCCGCGTGTAGTCCACGTCGAACGGAATGGGGTCGGCCGAGCGAAGCTCGTAGCCTATTCTCTTGTGCACGATCTCGGCGCCCACGCCTTTTTCCGAGAGCTTCCCGACGAGCGTCTCCTTGAGAAGGTGTCCGAAGTTCGTGTCCAGGTACCTTATTCTTCCCATGTTGTCCCTGTCCATTATTCCCAGGTCCTCGGGATTTATCTTGTCGAGAATTCCTTCGGCCATTATGGCCACCCCGTATCCCCTTCCCATGCTCATTCTCTTGATTATCGAGCCCTCGAGGATCGCTATGACCTTTCCCAGAGACACTTTCTTTTCCCGAAACTCCTCGGGTATCACGGTGATGGTGGCTCCCGACGACTGACCGATTCCCAGGGCCAGATGACCCGTTCTTCTGCCCATGGTTATCACCACGAACCACCTGCCCGTGGTCTTCGCCTCTTCCATTATGTGGTTTATTATCTTCGCCCCCACGTCCCTCGCCGTCTCGAACCCGAAGGTGGGTATGTAGTCCGGAAGCGCTATGTTGTTGTCTATGGTCTTCGGGACGTGCGCTATCTTCACCTTTCCCCCGAAATGCTCGTGAAGGGTCCTGGCAAGGAACATCGTCCCGTCGCCGCCTATGGTTATCAGGCTTCCTATGCCGAGTTTTCCGATCGAAGAGACGGTGTTGGCGAAGCTTTTCTCGTCCGCCAGGGGGCTTTTCCTGGATATTCCTATCAGGGATCCGCCGTCGGTGTGAATCCTGGAGGTGTTCTGGATGTCGAGGTCGATCGTTTTCGACGCGTCTCCGGCGGAAATCCACTTGAAGCCGTCGAGAATCCCCACTACCTTCTTTCCCCTGTTCCTGGCCTCTATGGTGGCCGAGCTTATCACCCCGTTTATTCCCGGGGCGGGCCCTCCGGCCGCTATGATTCCGATCCTGTCGGCCTTATCCGCCATTTTCACGCTCCGCCATGTATCTTCTGCGACGGTAGACGTCCGTGCGCGCGTAGCTGCCCGCGAACACGAGACCGCACGCAAGCCCCCCTATATGGGACCAGAACGCCACTCCGCCGGTGCCGCCAATATAACCGATTCCGCCCAGAAACTGAAAGACGAACCATACGATTACGAACAGGTACGCCTTTATGCGGACGAACTGGAAGAATATCAGTATTACGAGGAGCGTGAGGATGTTCGACCTGGGAAAAAAAAGCATGTACGCCCCCAGCACCCCGGATATCGCCCCGCTCGCGCCTATCATCGGGACCTCCGAGTGAATGTTCATAAGAGTCTGCAGAAAGGCCGTGGCGAGCCCGCAGGTCAGGTAGAAGACCAGGTACCTGAAGTGGCCCAGCCTGTCCTCGACGCCCCTGCCGAATATGTGAAGAAAGACCATGTTTCCGGCTATGTGAAGCCAGCCGCCGTGAACGAACATCGAGGAGAAAAACATCGACGTTCTCTCGAGCGCCCCGTAGGCGTCCGGGGGAAACACCTTGGAGGGAACGAGGCCGTAACCGCGGTGAAAGGCCTCGAGCGCCGCCCCGTCGAGAAAAAGCGCGTGGGCGAACACAAGCAGGTTCGCGGCGATGAGCGCGTAGTTCACGTACGCCGCCCCCGCGGTTTTTATTGTGCTTCTAATCGGTATCATTATCCCGCTGATTATACTTGAGTCGCGGAAGCGAAAAAGCGCCCGCGCGGGAGCCGAAGCGAATTGAGAACGCGCCTGCCCGACGAACTGACCAGGATAAGAACGGACATGAGGAAAAGCTTCGCGAAGATTTCCCTGCTCGCGGTGAACGCCGGTCTGTTTCTTAGTCCTTCGGCGGCGGCGCTCGAAATCGCGCGGAACCTCTCGCCGCGGGAACTTCTGGGGGAGCTTTCCCTGCTCGGCACCCGGGTCGTTTTCTACGGAGCCCGGGCATCTGACTGCGGATTCGTGCGGGAACTTCGGGAAGCGGCGGACGGAAACCGCCACCTGGTTCTCGACGCACGGGACCCCGGGCGGGAGATGTCCCGGGAAAAATCCTGCGCGCTTGTCGGTTGCGAGGAGTCCGACGTCGGTCTCCTGCGTCCCGGGGTTTTCTCCGTGGCTTCCCGAAGCGCCGACCTGTCGCTGAAAACGGTTTCGGACTACGTGTCCAATTTCGACGGGGAGGCCGTTTTCGAGGAAGTGGGAAACCTCGTGGTCGACTCCAAGAGGGCGGCGGGGAGGAGGTTTCCGTGAAGACTCCCGCCGAGCTTTCCGCTCTCGTCAGAGACTACGCCCTGCGGCTGGGCTTCGATCTTGTGGGCATAGCTCCCGCGGCGGGCTACGGCAGGGAGAACGATCTTTTCGGGGAGTGGATAGACCGCGGTTACGCCGGGGAGATGAAATACCTGGAGAGGGGGCTGCCGTCGAGAAAGGAGATCGGAAGGGTGCTCGAGGGCGCCCGGTCGGTCGTGTCGTGCGCCCTTAACTACAACACGGAAAACCCGCGTTCCACGGAAGTCTCCGGGAACGGGCGGGGCTGGATATCCAGGTACGCGTGGGGAGACGACTATCACGACGTGATGGGGGAAATGCTCTCGGACCTCGCGCGCTACATGAGGGACGTCTCCCCGCGGGGCGCGGCCGCGAGAACGTACGTCGACACGGGACCCGTGATGGAGAAGGCTCACGCCGGCCGCTCGGGAATAGGATGGCTCGGTAAAAACACCTGCGTGATAAACCAGCGGGCGGGGTCGTGGCTTTTTCTGGGCGAGGTGATAACCGACATGGAGCTTGAATTCGACGGCCCCGCCGCGGACCGCTGCGGCACCTGCACGAGATGCATCGACGCGTGTCCCACCGACGCCCTGGTGGAGCCCTACGTGCTCGACGCCAGGAAATGCGTTTCGTACCTCACCATAGAGCTCAAGGGAAAAATCCCGCCCGGGCTCAGGGAAGGGGTAGAGAACAACGTTTTCGGCTGCGACGTGTGCCAGGACGTCTGTCCCTGGAACCGCGACGCCCTTTCCACGACCAGGGAGAGTTTTCTTCCCCGTCCGGGGCTTCTGGCCCCGGAGCTTGAACGGCTCATGGAGCTTTCCCCCGGGGATTTCGCGGAGGTTTTCGCGAAGAGTCCGGTAAAGAGGGCGAAGAGAAGGGGATTTATGAGAAATGTTCTCGTGGCTGTTGGAAATTCGGGAAATAGGGAGTATATAGAATACGCGCGGAAGCTGCTAGGAGACGAGGAGCCGCTCGTGAGGGCCCACGCCGTGTGGGCGCTCTGGAAGCTTCGGGGACGGGAATGCGTTTCCGAACTCGCGGAACTTCTCGAAACCGAAACCGACCGCGGGGTGGTGGAGGAGATTCGTTTCGTCATGAACGGCGCGCGCGAAGCCGGGGACGGTCTTTTATGAGCGAAGACTCGAAAGAACGGGTGATGAAGGCCAACAGGAAGTTTTACGACGCCCGCAACCGTTACGACGTCGACCTGATAGAGAAAGTCTGGCTCAACGACGGACGCGCCAAGTGCGTGCACGCGGGCTGGCCCATCATTCTGGGGTGGGAGGCGATAAGGGAGAGCTGGAAGACCATTTTCGAGGCGGGAGGGTTCAACCACGTGGACGTTTCGGACTTTTTCGTCGACGCGGGGGAAAATTCCGCCTGGCTCAACTGCATCGAAAGGGCCACCTACGCGATAGACGACCGCAGGGTCGTGGTGCTCGCGCAGGCGACCAACATATTCGAGCTTGCCGACGGAAAGTGGCGCGTGGCGCTTCACCACGCCTCCCTGATGCCTATTCCAAGGAAGGAGATCGACTACGAGAATCTTCAGTGAGAAGACCGAGCCTTCGGGCGACCGCGCGCACGAGTTCCTCCGAACCCCTGCCGTCGAGCGCCGACAAGCCCAGAGTCTCCACGTTTCTTTTCCCGAGCCGTCTTGAGGCTTCCTCCGCTTTTCGTTCCCCCCGTTCGACGTCGATTTTGTTGAGGGCAACGAGCTGGGGTTTTTCGGCCAGAAGCTCGGAATACGCCGCGAGCTCCGAATTCATCCTGTCGTAGTCTTCGACGGGGTCCCGCCCCGGCGGAGAATCCAGGTCGAGCACGTGAACCAGAAGACGGGTCCGCTCGACATGTCTTAGAAACCGCAGTCCCAGCCCCGCTCCCCCGTGCGCGCCCTCGATTATTCCCGGTATGTCGGCCACCACGAACGGCTCGTGGTCGCCGCGGTCGACGACCCCGAGATTGGGCGACAGAGTGGTGAAGGGGTAGGAGGCGATCTTAGGCCTGGCGGCGGAGATTTTCGATATGAGGGTCGATTTTCCCGCGTTGGGAAAACCCAGGATTCCGACGTCGGCGAGTATCTTGAGTTCGAGGGTTACTTCCAGCGTTTCTCCCTCTCCTCCGCTTTCGGCCTCTCTGGGCGCCCGGTTCGTCGACGAGACGAACCTCGAGTTTCCCCTTCCTCCCCTTCCTCCCCTGGCGACGGTGAAGCGCTGTCCGGGTTCGGTCAGGTCGGCGAGGGCTTCTCCGCTCCCGCCGGTTCTCACCACCGTTCCCGGGGGAACGGGTATGAGGAGATCTTCTCCCGATTTTCCGTGCTGGTTCTTTCCCCTTCCGGGCTCGCCGTTTCGCGCGCGGTACCGCTTCCTGTACCTGTAGTCGAGAAGGGAGGACATGGCGGGGCGGGCCTCTATCACCACGTTTCCCCCGTTTCCCCCGTCGCCTCCGCTGGGACCTCCCCTGGGGACGAACTTCTCCCTTCTGAAGCTCGCGCATCCGTCGCCGCCTTTTCCGGACGCGACGGTTATCGTGGCCTCGTCTATGAATTGCATGGCGGCGCGGGCGGGCGGTTTTCGGACTTGCCGGCGGCTAGGACCGAAGCTGCTTCTGGTGCTCGTCCAGGTCCTCTTTCACGTTTCCCGTTATCCCTTCCCAGTATCTCCACCAGTAGGATTCCGGGTCGTGGTTGGACTTCTGCTGCTCCGCCCAGACGAGAGCCTGCAGGTGGTCGCCGTGGTAGAGAACGAGTTTTTTCGCGGCGTCGGCCACTTCCTTGTCGTCTATGGGAATCTTGTTGAGCTCCGCGTCGAAAATCGCCTTTATCTCCTTTACGAAAGGAGCGGCCCGGGCGGAAATCTCCCTTATTTTCTCCGCCGGAGTCACGACGTCTCCCGGAAACGATTCCTTTATGTTCTTCATCAGGTCCACGAAATCCATGAGGTTGTCGAGGGAGTCCTGGACCTTCTTCACTTCCTTGAGACATCCCGATAGTTCCTTTGGGTCTAAAGACATTAATCCGTCCTCCTTGCGCGGGGCCCCGCAGACGGTGATTCTACCATATCAGGGCCGGTTTGACCTGTAGACGACGAGCCCGGGCCTTTTCTTCATGTACGCCGCGAGGTCTTCGTCTAGCACCCTGCGGTGCCTGGAAGAGGCGTGGCGCAGGTAAAGCCCGCCGTCTTTTCTCACCGCGATTCCCGTGTGGGAAACGTCGAGGCCGTCTCTGTCCGAGTATATCCCCAGGTAGTCTCCTGTGCGGACGGCGTCCAGTATTTCCGGCCCGAGACTTTCCGACGGGATGTAGCTTATCTCCCTTTCGACGACATCTATTCCCGCAAGCCAAAGCGAGCCGTCCGTTTTCCTGTTGAGACGCTTTTTCGCCGTCTCCGCGAGCTTTCCGCCGACTTCCGCGGTCGCGTCCCGGGCGTTTTTTCCGTCCCCGCTTACCCAGTCGGAGAAAAAGTGCCTTCTTTTCTCCCACGCGACCGTCCCGTCCCTGTACCTGACCGCCGCGAGGTTTTTGCGGAATTCCGCGAAACTGCCCGACCGTCCGAGCGATTCCACGTAGTCTATGTATGTGAAGCAGTCGAGTCCCGAGAGGTCCACTGTGAGCGCTTCCTTTCTGTCCGCGCCGCCGCCGAGGGTGTTCTCCGCGTAGGGAGTTCCGAGAAACTTCTCCGAGAGAAACTCCGTCTTCGCCCCGGGGTCACGGATCCCGCCCGCCTTTTCCATCACGGTCTCCATCCGCTGGCGGGTCCAGTCGCCGAGGATGATTTTTTCCTCGTACGCCGCCGAGAGTTCCCCGGAGAAAACCGAAAGGAGAAGCTTCGCCGAGAGGACCGCCGCCGCGATGAGGAAGAGAGTTCTCATTATCCGGTTCGTCGTCATGTCAGAAAGACCCGCGGCCGCTCTTTGAAACTTGGTAGAAGTTGCCAAAGCATGGCAAAAGCTAACCAGTCCCAATTCGCGCTTCGCGGACAGTCGCGGCCGCAATTGACCGTCTAACACCGTCTCCACGCGCTAACCCCGGGGAGCTCCCGGTTGTTTTGTCCTTGCCTCTTTTCTCTATGACTGCGGTCGCGTTCACGTCGCGGTGATGTTTCGTTCCGCATTGCGGACACGTCCACCGCTCCGCGCTCCCGAGGGCGCGGTTCACGTGGCCGCAGGCCGCGCAGGTCTTCGACGTGTAGGCGGGATCGACGGGATCAACAGGGATTCCGACGCGTTCCGCCTTGTATCCAAGAATGCGGAGAAACTCCGCCATGCCTGCGTCATAGATTCCGCGAGCGTTCTTCCCGCGCCGCCGCTTTGCCATTCCTGCCACGTTCAGGTCTTCGACAACGAACCGGCCAGCGGTCTTCGCAAGTGCGGATGTGGCCTTATGGATGTTGTCCTGCCTGATACAGGCAATTCGGTCATGGATTTTTGCGACGCGCAGCTTCGCTCGCTCGCGATTTTTGCTTCCTTGCTTTTTCCGGGATAGTGCTTTCTGCGCCAAGCGGAGTTTCGCCTGGCCGCGTTCAAGCGATCGCGGGTTTTCGATTGTTTCGACGCGGCCGTCGTCATAGCGCACCGTTGCGAGTCGTCGCTCGCCGACGTCTATCGCGGCCGCGGGGCGGCCGGAGAGATCGGGTTTCTCCGGCTCGGCGACCTCGCAGGCAAAAGAGATATACCACTTTCCCGCCCTGCGCGTTACCGTCGCCTCCTTGATGACCGCCTCCGGAAAGCGGAGTTCCTCGGTCATCTTGACCCAGCCAATCATAGGAAGTTGAACGCGGCGGCCGTCCGTCGGGACGGTTCCCGGTCCGTTCGACACGCGCCAGCCGTCGCCGCTTCCGCCTCGCTTCCGAAACCGAGGGAAACCGACGCGGCGGGTCGGAACGCCTTTTTTCTTTTTCTTCCGGTAGTCCCCCCATGCCGTTATGGCTTTCCCAAGGTCTATGATCGCGTTTTTTGGCGCGAGCTCGGAAAGGATTTTGTCGCCGTTCGCGTCCATGTCTTCACGCCACGGCGCGACCTCGTCTTTTATCGCGTTCCAGCGCGGGCGAAGGTCTTTATCATTTAAGAATTGGCCGAGGGCGAGTTGCTCTTTGAAGTCCGCCAAGGCGTGATTGTATCCAACCCGTGCGTATCCGACTTGCCGCGCCAGCGCGATCGCCTGCGTGGCGTTCGGGGACAGGCGGATTTTATGCGCGGTCATCATTTTCCGGCACCTGTTGACTGCTTGAGATCGTCCATCAGCCGCTTATGCTTCTTGCTCCTCGCTCCATACAGGCGCGCCGAAAACACCGTGATTATCTCATGTACGTCCTGCGCGAGTTCTTCCTCGAAGGAAGGTTGCTCTCCCTGATGGATTATGACTATCTCCACGCCTTGAATCTCGCAAAGCGCGAAAACAAGCTCCGCGCCGAACCGAAGCAACCGGTCTTTATGCGTGATGACAAGCCGCCGGATTTTCCGCCGGAGGATCAACTCAAGCAATTTCTGTAAGCCTTTTTTCCGGTAATTCATTCCGGATCCAAGGTCTTTTATCGTTTCCGACCGCCAGCCTTTGGCGGCGCAATACGCCTCCAGCGCGGCGTGTTGACGCTCAAGGTCTTCTTTCTGATCGTGCGAGGAAACGCGGGCATAGCAAAGCGTGGGCGCGGATTCGTTCTTCGTGCCGAGCAGGTCGGCAACGGCGTAGTACCTTGTTCCGTACGCGGTTTTCCGCGCTGGTAGAAGCTCGCCGGTCTTTTCCCACTTCCGGAGGGATTCACGGCTTACGCCGAGCATTTCCGCCGCCTCCCCGATTCGCACTAGCCGTCCTTGTTTTCCCATAGCTTTACCTATCATATAGCAACTTTTGCCAGCTTTCAAATATCAGCTAAAAACCCAGAGCCGAAAAAAGCGGGAACCCGCCCCAGAGCAGATACGCCAGGCCCGCGACCGAAAGAAACGGGCCGTACGGAATGGCGTGACGGACGGTTTTTCCGCCCAGCACTATTATAGCCAGCCCGGCGACGGTTCCCAGCAGGGAGCTTAGGAACATGACCACTACCGCTCCTTCCGCTCCCAGAAAGGCGCCCAGCATGGAAACGAGCTTCACGTCTCCCATTCCGAGACCCTCTCTCTTTCTTATTCCCCTGTACGCCCGCGCGAGGAGAAAGAAGATTCCTCCCCCGAGAAGCGCCCCCGCGAGCGAGTCGAGAATCGCCGCGTCCGCGGCCGAGAGAAGAAAACTCTCCGCCCCGGGCGAAAATACCGCGGCCTCGAGCGCCCGCCAGTCGGTTCTCACCGCCCCGAGAACCAGGCCGGCGGCGGTTCCCGGAATCGTGACGGCGTCCGGTATCACCAGATGTCTCGCGTCCGTCAGGGTCGCGACCACCAGGGACAGCGAAAACGCCAGGTAGAAGACGAATTCGACCGAGAGGCCGAACTTGGCGTATAGCGCGAGCGCGAGAGCCCCGCAGAATATCTCGACCAGCGGATGCTCCGCCGGTATCCTGCTTTCGCAGTAGGCGCACCTGCCCCCGAGAAAAAGCCAGCTTATGACCGGAACGTTGTGAAGGGCCCGCAGGGGGGTTTCGCACGAATCGCAGCGCGAGGGCGGAAAGACGACGGACATCCCCGCGGGGATTCTGGAGGCGCACACGCCCGCGAAGCTTCCGAGCGCGGCTCCCAGGGCGAAGAGCAGCGTCCAGAGCGCGATGTTTTCATGGAAGGGGGAGACGCTTTCCAAAGGATCCCCGGCCCCGCTACCGCGTCTTCCCGGCGCTTATCCTGCCCAGTTCCCCGAGCGCCCGGTCAAAATGCCTCGCGCACAGCCTGAGGACTTTCCTGCTCCCGCGCATGTGCTCCCTTATAGCGTGCAGGGCCGCCCTGTTACACGCAAGCTGTATCTCCGCCCCCGTTCTGCCCTCGAGCTTCGCGGCTATCCGGCGGATTCTCACGTCCCCCGCCAGGGGTTTTTTCCGCGTGTGGATCTTTATTATCTCCAGGACCTCTTCCCCGCGGGGAGGAGGAATCTCGAGCACTAGATCGAACCTGCCGGGCCTGAGAAGCGCGGGGTCTATCATGTCCAGCCTGTTTGTGGCCGCAAGCGCGCACACGTCGGAAAGCTCCTCCACGCCGTCCATCTCGGCCAGCATCTGGCTTACGACCCTTTCGCTCACGCGCGTCGGGTTTCCCTCCGAACGCCTGGGACACAGCGCGTCGAGCTCGTCGAAAAACACTATGCACGGGGAGACCCGCTTGGCCTTTTTGAAAACCTCCCTTACCGCCCGCTCGGATTCCCCCACGTACTTCGACAGAAGCTCGGCTCCCTTAACGGAGATGAAGTTGACCTCGATCTTGTTGGCAAGCGCCCTGGCCAGCAGCGTCTTTCCGGTTCCGGGAGGGCCGTGGAGCAGTATTCCCTTCGGGGACCTGGCGTCCATGGCCTCGTAGAAGTTTCTGTGCTTCATCGGCCATATGACCGATTCCACCAGTTCGCCCTTGACTTCTTCCAACCCTCCGACGTCGTCCCACGACGTCCGGGGAATCTCGGCGACTATCTCCCTTATCGCGCTGGGGTGGACGTTTCGAAGCGCCTCGAGAAAATCCTCCATGCGGACGGAAACGGCGAAGGGGCGCCCGGCGTCCGAAACCGCATTTTCCTCCATGTCCGGCAGCACGTCGGCCAGGGAATTCATCGCCGCCTCCCTGCAGAGGTTCTCTATGTCCGCTCCCGTGTAGCCGCTTGAAAGTTCGGACAGTCTCTGCAGGTCCATGTCCTTTGAAAGCGGCATGTCCGCCGAGTGGACCTGGAATATCTCCAGCCGGGCCTTGGAGTCGGGCACGGGCAGGTGGATTTCCCGATCGAAGCGCCCCGGGCGTCTGAGAGCCGGGTCCAGCGCTTCGGGGAGGTTGGTCGCCGCGATCACGGTGACGTTTCCCCTGCCGTCGAGGCCGTCCATGAGGGAGAGGAGCTGGGCCACCACTCTTTTTTCCACGTCTCCCGTCGCCTTGTCGCGCCTGGGCGCCAGGGCGTCTATTTCGTCGAGAAATACTATGGACGGCTGGCTCTTCGCCGCGGTCTCGAATATGTCCCGGAGCTTGGCCTCGCTTTCCCCGTAGAACCTGCGGATTACCTCGGGGCCGTTCACCGCCTGGAAACTGCAGTCCGTTTCGGACGCCACGGCTCTTGCGAGCAGGGTCTTGCCGCTTCCCGGCGGGCCGGTCAGCAGAATCCCTCTGGGGGGCTTCACTCCGAGTTTCTCGAAAATCGCGGGAAAGCGCGCGGGAAACTCGATCATCTCCCTTATTTTCTCTATCTGGCCGGAGAGTCCCCCGACGTCCCCGTAGGAGACCCTCCCGGAATCCGCTTTCGCCCTCGGCCTCTGGACCACGTCCATGCGGGTTTTACGGCTTACCACCACCGACGCCCCGGGCGCGGTGTCCAGGACGTCGAAATCCTCGGGCGCCGCCCCCGACATTTTCACCGAAAGCCTGTCTCCCGCCGTCACCGCTATTCCTTCCAGCCTGTTCGAAAGATGCCTGCTTTTGGCCGGGTCGTAGAGAAACGCCTTGTTCCTGGGACACAGCGTCACGCGGTTGGCATTCTCAAGGTCCGTTTTCTTCACTATCACGATGTCGTCTAGCTCCACCCCCGCGTTTTCCCTGGTCACGAAGTCTATCTCTATCACGGCGTCGACGTCCGCCCCGCCGTCGTCCGCGTCGATGGGAAGGGCCCTCACCACGGTCTTTCTTCTTCCGTCTATCTGGACCAGGTCCCAGGAGCTTACGCCGAGGTCCTTCATGCCGGAGTCGCTTATCCGGGCGTAGCCCTTGCCGCAGTCCCTGGAGTGGATTTCTGAGATTCTGAGCGATATCATCCGAGCCGCCTTTCAAAAAAGATATTAACGCTTACAATCTTGGGGTCAAGAAGTTCGGGACCGCGGGAAAACGGACCGTTTTCCGCGGACCGCGGCGGGTCGGACCAAGTGGAACTGAGACACCTCACGCTTAGAAACTACAGAAACTACGAAAACCTGTCCCTGTCCTTTCACCCGGGACTGAACGTCATCCACGGCAGAAACGCCCGGGGCAAGACCAACCTGCTCGAAGCCGTGCACCTGGTCTGCGCGCTTCGGCCGTTTTCCGGCGCGAGGAATCCCGATCTCGTCCGCTTCGGGTCCGAAGCCGCCGTGGCGAAAGGAGAGATTTTCGCGCAAGGCGGTCTCAACGAGGTGCACGTGGCGGTGAGCGGGGAGGGCAGGCGGACGCGCCTCAACGGAAAAGCCGTCAGGAGCATAAGCCAGCATTTCGGCAGGTTCAAGGTGGTGGTTTTCCTGCCCTCCGACATGGAGATAGTCAAGGGAGGACTCCAGTCGAGGAGAAACTACGTGGATTCGGTGATAAGCGCCATGCGTCCCGCCCACATAAGGCAGCTTCGGGACTACCACAGGGCTCTCGGCCAGAGAAACCGCATGCTCGCCTCGGCGGAGAACCCGTCTGCGCTCTCCATGGAGCCCTGGGACGCGCAGATCGCCCGAAACGGGGCGGAGATAGTCGCAAGGCGCGTGGAGGCGATAAGAATGCTCAACCGCAGGCTTGGCGAGGTTTACGGGGAGCACGGGGAATCGGACCGCGCGGCGGCCATAAGCTACGGGACCTCCTTCGAGAGGGGGGAAGACCTCGAAGCGAGCCTTCGCGAGGCGCTTTCGCGAAGCTTCGCCTCGGACAGGAGAAGGGGCCACACGACCGTGGGTCCCCACCGGGACCGGGTCGGCTTTCTGGTCGACGGAAAGGACGCCTCGCGCTTCGCCTCCCAGGGGCAGTCCAAGAACCTCGTGCTGGCCCTCAAGTCCTGCGAGATAAGGCTTTTTAACGAGCACGCGGGCGTGAACCCCATCCTGCTGCTGGACGACATAACGAGCGAACTCGACATGAAGAGGAAAACCTTTCTCTTCAGAACCCTCTCGGAGTTTCCCGGCCAGGTCTTCGTCACTTCGACCGACAGAAGCGAGATACCCGCCCAGAGGGAGTCGCGGTCGTTTCTGGTCGACTCGGGCGGGGCGAGGGCGGATTCATGAGAAAGCGCACGTCGTGGCGGATTGGTTTTTGCGAACCTTGGTGTATAAATAAAAGACATACCGCGTTCACAAGGAGAGAAGGCGCCGATGGACATAAAGACGATCGACCTTAATTTCTTTTCCCCCGAAACCATAGCTTCCTACCTGATCGAGACGGACGACGGTCCCGTGCTGATCGAGACCGGTCCCGACACCACCTTCGAGAATCTCAGAAACGGGCTCTCGCGGCTCGGCTACGCCGTGGCGGACGTAAGGCACGTGTTCGTCACCCACATCCACCTGGATCATTCGGGAGGAGCCTGGCGTTTCGCCGGGGAGGGCTCCACCGTGTACGTTCATCCCAGGGGAGCGCCCCATCTCATCGACCCCGAAAAGCTCGTGAAGTCGGCGACGATGATATACGGAGACAGGATGGACGAGCTCTGGGGGCAGGTCCGCGGAATGGACGAGGGCCGGGTGGCGGCCCTGGGCGACGGGGAGAGCGTGACGGTGGGGGGAATCGAGATAAAGGCATTCGACACTCCCGGACACGCCGGACATCACAACGCCTACCTCGTCCGGGGAGTTCTTTTCACCGGGGACGTGGCGGGATGCCGGATCTCCTCCGGACCCGTGATTCCCCCGACGCCCCCTCCGGAGATAAACGTCGAGAAATGGCACGCGTCCATAGACAGGATAAGGGAGATATCTCCCGACATGCTGTATCCGACCCATTTCGGCGGATTCGCCGACGTCGAAGCGCACCTGGACGCCCTTGAACGGAGACTCGACGAGTGGACGCGGTGGGTGGGAGAGCGGATCTCGGCCGGACGGACCGAAGAAGAGATGAAGGAGGAGTTTCGCTCCTACAGCGGGGAGATATTCGACGGGGAGGGGACGGGCGGAGAACTGCACGGCAAGTACGAGCTTTCCGACCCTTACTGGATGAATCTCGGCGGCCTCGCCAGGTACTGGAGAAAGTACAGGCTCACCGATTCCTGACGCGCTCCCGGCTTTGTTTTCTGCGGGGACTGTCGTTATAATACGGAATTTCCGGTCGGGGTGTGGCGCAGCTGGAAGCGCGCAGCATTTGGGATGCTGAGGTCGGAGGTTCGAGCCCTCTCACCCCGACCATTTTTGTCGAATTCGCGAGGGTGTTTCCGCGAGCATTTTTCCGCGCCCGTAGCTCAGCAGGACAGAGCAACGGACTTCTAATCCGTAGGTCAGAGGTTCGAATCCTCTCGGGCGCGCGTTTCAGTTCCGGACAGAGAATCGGAGTCTCGGACTTTTGCCCGAAGCCGCAGGGCGGGGCGGTTTTCCGCGGCCGTCGATGAAGCCCGAACCGTGGCCTCGGGACAACGGCGGATTCCGCCGGATTTCAAAGAACGGTCCCGGAACTTTCCGGCGTCCTTCTTGATTCACGCGACCTTGTAAGGCACCTTATCCGTACGCGGCATCTTCGATTGAATCGAAGTTTCCCGTGGAGAGGGAACTTGAAGAGGAACCTGCAGGTTGTCGGAATCTTTTGCCTGTTGTCCGGGTTGTTCGGCTGCGGGGGAGGCGGGGAAAGCGACCGGAGAGGCCCTTCCGGCGCACAGGTTTCCGAAGCTTCCGCGGTTCGGGCGGAAGTGGAAAGCCGGTGCCCTGACGGTGGTTCCGACTTCTGCGCGAGAGCTTACGAGATAATAGCCGACTGGACGTCGGGGGAGATTACCGACGAGGAATTTGTCGCCCGGATAGCCGACCTGAGGGAAAGTCGGGAAAACTCCGGCGAAACCGGCGAGGAACCCGACGATGGCGGAAGCGGCTCCCGCCCGGCCCGGGAAAACCCGGTCGGAACCGGCGGGCAGTCCGCCGGCAGACAGGAAGCCGAAAACCCTCTCCTCTCGTCGGCCTACGCTCCCGGTCCTTACGCTGTGGGAGTGAAGGTGAATTTCGTCAAGGATTTTTCCAGAACTTTCGATGCCTGGGGCGCAACGTACAAAAGCGCCGCCTACCGTGAAGTGCTGGCGAGAATCGACGCCAGCGGCGAACCCGCCACGACGGCGACCAACATCTATTATCCGTCTCCGTCAAGCGGCACGCGCGTGGAGCGCCGGGAAAACCTCCACCCCGGGGCGCTGTGGGCGGCGGCGAGCGGTACGCGCAGGGCGTCTCAGAGCTACACCGACGCCCCCCTGCAGGAAGGAAAGTTTCCGCTGGTCATCATGATACACGGCCTGGGCGGCGGCTTCGGGACCTGGAGCCGCGCCGCCGAGTATCTCGCCAGCCACGGCTACATAGTGGTCAATCTGGCCCATACTTCCGACAGCGCGAGCACGCCCGTTTTCGAAGACCCCAATTCCTTTTTCGCGAAAACGGTCAGCGACGACGAGCGCGCGGCCGCGTACCGGCTTCTGGTCTCCCAGCCCGGAACGACCGTCTTCGGCGGTTTCTATAAATATCTTTACGGTCTGGAAAACACGACGGGCGTATCCGACCCCTCCAGACTCGTAGCGCGCGAGGGCGGCGGGCTGGAAGCCGGTACGCTGATGTCGTCCTTGTTCGAGCAGCGCACCGAAGACGTGGGCGCGGTCATTCAGGAAATGAAGAATCTGAGCGCTTCGGAGGCGGACTGCCGCGAGGCTCTTGAAAGAACCGGCGTTCAAAAAGGCATCTGCGGTTTTTTCGAAGGGGCGGTGGACGACGCGAACATAGGCGTCATGGGTCACTCCCTCGGGGCGATTACCGCGCAGTCGGCTCTGACCTTCCTGCCGGACGTCGACACGGCCGTCGCCTTCAACAACGGTCTGCCCAGGCGGTGGGAGCCCTACGGGGGTTTTCCCGGCCAGTTCGCGGACGGATTGCCCCATGGCGTGCCGAAGGACTTTCTGATCGTGATCGGGTCGGACGATTACTTCGTTCACAGGGTGTTCCGCGTACTCCATCTGAAATGGTTCGAAGCCGCCGGAGGGGACGTCAGCGAGAACTATCCGCTTGCCATCGAGCAGGTCTGGCCCACGGCGGACAACCCGCAGCCGATCGCCCGCGCCGCCTACGAACGCGCTCAGAGAGCGAAGGCGTTGATCATGTTCCGGGACCAGAACCACGATGCGGCGACGGATTACGACTTCAACCCCGAAACCCCCGGCGCAACGAAGACGGGGCAGCGCGTTCCGCTCGACCGCGACGCGACGGGAACCGAGAGCTACACGATCGACCCGTGGGTCAGGGACTCGGGGGGCGACGTCTTCTTGCCGCACCAGATGCGCAATTATTTCATCACCGCGTGGTTCGACTGGCAGCTTAAAGGCTCCGAAGCCGCCAAGACGAGGTTTCTCAACCATCCGTTTGGAAGACACGTGCGGCAGTTTCTGCGGGAGAACATCTGAAGCGCGGTCGGGGGAGGCGTTTTTGCGGACGGGCGCCCGAGCCGTTAGGGAAAACTCTCCGTCGTCCGCAGTCCGGGCGATCAGCCGCGGGGAAATTCCCCAATCTGGAATTCCTTCCGGCTTCATGAACAATATGGAAAGCGAAATCGAGATCAAAATGCCTAAGGTGAACAAAAGAATATTGCGTTGGGCCCGGGAGACGATCGGGTTGTCCGTCGGAGAAGCTGCGAGGAAGCTGGGCATAAGGGACGGAAAAACCGCGAGCGCCGGGGAAAAGCTGGCTGCCTACGAAGACGGAGCGAAGGATCCGTCGGAAAGCATGCTGGTTAGAATGTCCAGGGTCTACCGCCGCCCGCTTTTGACTTTTTACCTGAACAGTCCGCCGAGAAAAGGGGACAGGGGGAGAGATTTCCGGACTTTTCCTCGCAACGGTTTCTTAACCGGGGAACACTTTTACGTGGACGTGATCATCAGGGACGTGAAAGCGAGGCAAAGAGCCCTGAAGGAATTTCTGGTCGACGAAGACGAGGCGGAACCCCTTGCGTTTATAGGCAAAAACACCATGGATCACGGTCTAAAGAAAGTGGCTCGGACAATTCGGGAAATTATCGACATCGATCTTGAGGAATATCGCCGGCAGAGCAGTCACAGGGAAGCCTTCAAGGTTTTGCGCGAGAAGACGGAAGCTTCAGGAATTTTCGTTCTCCTCAAAGGCAACCTGGGTTCCCACCACACCAATATCGCCACGACCGTCTTCAGGAGCTTTTCCCTCTCCGACGAGATAGCGCCTTTTATCGTGATCAACGACCTGGACGACAGCGCCGCATGGAGTTTTACCCTGTTGCGCGGGATTGTCCATCTTGTTCTGGGACAAACCGGCGTAAGCGGTTCATATGAGGAAAGCGCGGGAGGAGTGGAGAGATTCTGCAACGACGTCGCCAGCGAACTCCTGCTTCCGGAAGATGATTTCGAAGCTTTCGTCCCGCCCGGATCTGAATTTGAAAAGATCAGAAATTATATAGAGGATTACGCGTTTCCAAGAAAAGTCAGCGGGACTCATGTCGCTTATCGTCTGTATCGCAGAGGCGGTATAAACGGGAAGCTGTGGATTCAGCTACGGGATTTCTATAAAGACAAGCGGCATCGATACAAGGAGCGGAAAAGGAAAGAAAGCGGCGGTCCTGACTACTATGTCGTCAGCAGTTTCAAACTCGGTTCACTGGCGCCTTTGGTGAAACGTCTGACATACTCAAAGATCTTCACCACGACGAAGGCGGCCATGTTGCTTGACGTGAAACCGCCCGCGGTTCATCGGTTGTTTGAAGAGACGGCCGATCTTTCTTGAAGGATTGAACGTGTGATATACTTTCGCATCGCGGAACGAGGAGGTCGACATGGCTGATTCTCTTCAGGTCACGGCAAAGTGGTACGAAGATATGTGGATTGCCACGAGCGAGGACATACCGGGCCTCGTTACCGAAGCTTCCACGCTGGAAGAACTTTCGGAAAATCTGAGGATTGTCATCCCGGAACTGCTCAAGGAGAATTCGCATCTCGTCAAGCGAAAGAATTCTCCGATTGTCCTGAATGCGTACAGGGAACTTCCGGTCATTTCGTAAGCGGGGGACTACTCGAAGCGGTTGAAGGAAATTCTCGTCAGGGAAGGGCGCCTTTAAGTTTTCTTACAACTTTTGCCGTCCCGTAACACTTTCCCACCTCAATCCTCCTGTTCGAGAGCTTATATTGATATGCGGTTTCAAGATTGCGATTCTTCACGTCCGAATATCTATCAGGGGAGTTGCGCCGCCGCGCAGCTCGACCGACCACCGGGACTGCGGTTCACGAAGGGAGCGGCGTAACCGCAAGTGTCCCTTTTTCGGAAGTCTCCGGTCAATCTTCCACCTGACGCCGTAAGCTTCGGTTCCGTTCAACGGGAAAACGGGGATGCCCTCTCGCTGTGCCGGACCGAGCCTTGCCGCGGAATAGGCGTTCGTGGTGCGACCCAGTATGCGGTCCACATCTTCCTCGCTCGGAAGAACGTTGCGGCCCAGAACGAACGGCGTGAGTACGGCGAAGGGGTCCGACGAGAGCAACTTTTCCCAGACGGCGGCGCATTCCCCCGTTTTGGAACCGTGGTGGGCGACCTTGTAAACCGAAGACTTCTTTTTCCCGGCGAACCGGGACCCGTCGACAATGGCCGACCAGCCGCGCCCCGATGTCTCTTCGAGGTCGGCGCCGAGCAAAACCGAGTCGTCGCCGAAATCGACCAGAAGAACCACTGAAGCTTCGTTTGGCCTTATGTCTCCCGTTCCGTCCTCTGGCGGCTTCCGTTCGGGAATTCGTCTTGCCAGAACGGACATGAATCTCTCGATGAGGGCGTCCGAAGGCGAGAGAGCTATTACCCGCACGCCCCGGTCCGTCTCGTGGACCAGTCTGTCGGAACTCATGAATCTCGGCTTCCTGTTCCTGCTTCTGAGAATCTCCAGAATCTTTACGATTTCCCCGGTCGATCGATTGGCGCGCGGGATATCGGCATCGCCGTGAGCGCACGCAAAACGAATGAATTCCTCGTGGTTGAACACGGCGGCGCAGCAGAAATCGGCCGATTCGCAATGACCGACCACCTTGGACAGTTCGGCGATATGGTCGCCGTGCCAATGAGTGGCGAAAACGAGAGAGACCTGCCTTGAAAGATCGACTCCGATTTTTCTCAGGTACGACACCGCGGAGCTCTGGACCAGGTGCGGAACTTCCTTCTCGGCGCAGGAATCGATGATTATCCACTCGCCGTCGCCGACGTGAATCACCACCGACTCGCCGTAGCCGGTGCCGATCAGCGAAATCTCTGCGACGTCCGAAGGCGGCGCATCGTTCAATTTTCAGGATCCAGAAAGTCTATGAGACGCCGGGCGCGTTCCTCGATGCGCAGCAAATCGGCCGACGTCCAGCCCGGCAACCGCCTGAACACTATGCGGCCGAAGAGCTCCAGCCGCCCATTGCGCAGGGACCGCCCCGCCGTCAGGTAGAACACCGCGCCCGGGCGAAGCAGCTTTCGGTCGTCGTCCGAAACGTCCTCGATCGGAATCTCCGCCGTCCGGCTCGGATGGATTTCGTTGACCGTAAGGTCGCGCAGACGCGCCGTAAAGACTTTCCCGGCCTCGTCCACCTCATCGACGACGCCTTCCCAGTCCTGAATGATTTCTTCGGACCGTTCGTACGGCTTTCCTTCCGGAAATGTCCGGGCAGGCAAAAGAGGCGGTTCTTCCTCTTCGTCCGGAATCTCAAACCGTCGTTCGGTTTCGTCCTGCCAGTCTGCAGACTCGTCAATGTCGGAGGAAACTTCCGTCGTCTCTTCGCCGAGAAAGAAATCGTCCCATTCGAAAAGGTCGGGTGCGAAATTCTCGTCGGAGTTTCTGCTGAAAATGAAATCCTCGACCGTTTTCATTCCGCGCACTCCTCCGCAAGCTTCATGATCTGGTCGAATATGAATTCGGCCCGTTCCAACGAACTTTCCCAGCAGTCCCGCAGAATCCCGACGGCGAACGACGCGTCCTGAACCGCTTCTTCGCCGTCGTCCGGGGAGTAGTGATTGACTACGTTTACGAATATGCCCGCGCCGGTTCTGGTGGACGGTCCGACCCTGGCATCCACGCGGATTTTGAAACCTTCCTCGGACTCCAAGTCTCGAGTCATGACAATCAGACTCATGCCGCCGCGTTCGCTTCCGTTTCTGGATTCTCGCGAAGCTTGTTCCATCCAATCGCCCCAAGCCTCTTTCGGCGCCAATCGGCCGCCCACCCTGTCCCTGACCCCGGAACTGCCAGCGTCGAAACGAATCCGTCGACTGATCCGGACCGTATGTATGGGGGTATGGGGCAAGGTCTCTCTGAAACACGAGACGGCAAGATCCCTGACGGGGCCGGAGTGATTGTCGAGACCAGAGACCAGGAACCTGTCCCGCCGGACGGAGGTCTCAAACAGAGCTGTCCTGAACCTCGATTCCCGACCGTTTACAGACATGTCCGGCTTTTCCGCTTCCTTGTCTCCTATCATGCCGTGGCGGGCGAACCACGCCGGCTGGAAAACGGCATGGTTGAAAGAGCCGAGCAGCATGATCGTCGTTCGGTCGATTTGAGGCTTGATACGCATGGTTTCCTCGCTGGAAAAACCGTTTTTTACTGTAACCCCGAATCATTCGCGAGGCAAGAACCGCCGAAGCGTCTTCGGCTTGCTTTCCGACCGGTTCTCCGTAAGCCGAGACCGTGGAGTTGCCGCGAGGCATTGCGGAGGCGCGGAGAATCCTTGCAAGGTTTTCCGATTTTCTCACAGCAGGGCCGCGCCCACCGACAGGTAGAAGACCGCGCCGAATATGTCGTTGAACGTGACGAGAAACGGTCCGGAAGATACCGCGGGGTCCATCTTGAGCCTGTTCAGAACGAGGGGGCCCGCCACTCCCAGAAACGAAGTCGTGAGCGTGGCTCCCACTATTCCTATGAAGATCACCAGGAACAGTCTTGCGAACTCCGCGTCGGGGCCGTTTAGCAGTATTCCCATCAGGGAACCCAGAATTCCGCTTATGATGCCGAGCGTAAGCCCCACCTTGAGCTCGGCGAACAGAAGATCCTTTATCTGGCTTCCGACGACTTCCCCCGTCGCTATGACTCTCACGGTGATGGTGTTGGTCTGAACCCCCACGTTGCCGCCCGTGGCCATCACCACGGGGAGCAGGGCGGCCAGTATGATGAATTCCTCCAGCGTCGGCTTGAACTTCTGCATTATGATGAACGCCACGAGGAGTTCTCCGGCGAGGGCGAGCATTATCCATGGCGCCCTCAGTCTCACGTTGTCGTAGGTGGACGCGTGGACGGGGTGCACTCCTTCGCCGCTTATGCCGCCGAGCTTGTATATGTCCTCGCCCGCCTCCTCGGAGATGACGTCCAGTATGTCGTCCGCGGTTATCCTGCCGAGAAGGACTCCCGAATCGTCCACCACGGGAAGCGACATCTCGTCGTATTTTCTGAATATCGCGGCCGCTTCCTCCTGGTCCATGTGGGGAGTGAGAGTCACTTCCACCGGGTCCATTATGGTCCAGAGCGTCGAATCCGCCGCCGCCGTGGAAAGCTTCAGCGGAAACACCCTTCCGACGAGCCGTCCCGTTTCGTTCACGACGTAGACCATGTGCACGTCCTCCACGTCGTCTTCGTCCTCTATGCCCCTTATGAACTCCACCGCCTGGCTCGAAGTGACGTGGTGGGGGATCTTGAGTATCTCGGTCTGCATTATTCCTCCCGCCGAATCCTCCGGGTACTGAAGAAGGGGCGTCACGTCCTTCCGCTCTTCGGGGTCCATGCCCGCGAGAACCGTTTCGGCGGTCTCGTCGGGAAGTTCGCCCAGGAAGTCCGCCGCGTCGTCGGATTCCATCTCCTCGGCCATCGCGATGATGGCGCTTTTGGGCATGAGCGCGAGCACGCCCGCGCGTTCGTCGGGATTGAGCTGGAAATAGACCTCCGCCGCCACTTCGCTTCCGAGCGCCTCAAGCGCCAGATGTTTCTTTTCCTGCCCGAAAGACCGTATCGCGGACGCTATCTCGGAGGGATGCATGCCGAGGGTTATGTCCCTCACCGCCCCGGGATTCCGGCTCTCGAGCGCTTTGTCCAGTCTTTCTGCCGTTGTTTCCATGCTCATCGACGCGTCGCCTTTCTTTCGGTTTCGGGAGATTGTCGGGTCGAGGGTCCGAGAATGCCGAAGACGCGAAGGTCCCGTTCGCGAACCTCGGGGACCGCATCTCTGCCTCTTTCAGGAAAAATAGAATACAGTTTTCGGAATCGATTGCCAGAAGGAGCGGTGAAAGTTCTCCGCGTCTTCACGACGGAACCGCGGGAGTACGCCGGATTTCCGGTTTCCGTCGCATGGAGAGTCGCCGGCGGAGCGTCAGGCTTGCGATGAACAGAGGCGGTCAGGATTCCGTCGCCGGGCGGTTGCCGGTCCCCGCGTCGGTTTCTCTCGAAGTACCGGCTCCCGGCTCAGGACTTTTTCTTTCTGGAACCGGTCTTTTTCTTGATCAGCTTCTTTAGCTCCCTGCGGTCGGGATTGAGAAGCTCGTTCACGTAGTCGAGGTTCACCTCGGTCACTATTATGTGGCCGACCTCGGTGTTTACCGACTTGTATATGCCCAGCTTCTTCATTCCCCTGGTCTGCATCATGTTGTCGTCGGTGGGACTCACGTAATGCACGTGTTCGGTCTTGTAGCGGTTTATGAGGAAAACGTGCGAAAGGGTCGAAAGACGCTTCTGGCGGAACTCGAGGTCGAAGATGTTCTCGTCCCTCACGGTGAGTATCTTCTCTCCCTTCCTGTCCTGGAGTATCTCGAATATCACGTCCGCTATCTTGCCCCGCTTGCCCGCCGTGATGTTGAGTTCCAGCACGAACGTTCCCACGGTATGGGGCTTGAGTTCCACCGTGAACTTCTCCTTCACCTTGTAGTGGCTGGTCCAGATTTCAAGCCAGTCTTCGAGAACCTTGATGGCAAGCTCGGTCTGGATCATGTGCTGGAACTGGGTGGAGCCCTTGCCCATGGCCTTCGTGGTGGCCGTTCTTCCCGAGCTCGCCACGAGCGCCCCGTCCATGCGCGGTCCCCCGACGTGGGTCTGGGGAGTCTTGTAGGGCGAATCTATGAGCCGGAGCCTTCTCTGCACCCGCGCCAGGGCGAGCATTCCGTCTTCCCGCAGGGCCGTGGAGAACTCTTCGGCCGCGAGGCCGTCTATCTGGTGGCCCCCGTAGGTTATGAAGTCGAACACGAACCCCAGCTTTCCTATCTCCTCGGGGAATTTCTTCATCTCCTCGTCGCTCATTCCCGTCGTGTCCCAGTTAAAGGAGGGAGAGAGGTTGTAGGCGAGCATCTGGTTCGGGTAGACCTCGTGAACGGCGTCGGCGAACTTTCTCGCGTCCTCGATGTCCGCCGTCTTGGTCTCCATCCAGAGAATGTCGGCGAAGGGGGCCGCGGCCAGCGACTTGGCTATGGCGTATTCTATTCCGCCCTTCACCTGGTAGTATCCCTCTGGGGTTCTCGAAAGCTCGGGGTCCCACGCGTAGTCGATTCCGAGAGAATCGGCCATGGCCATGGCCTCGCCCGTCGAAGCGGTGCGCGCGAACTCTCTCCACTGCTCCGACGTCATGGCGAACTCGGCTCCCTGCTCGGTGTTGAAGTCGATGAGCTTCTCTATCGTTTCGCCGAAGGTGCTGAGCCCCGATTCCTCCTCCCACGTCTCCACGAACCTGGTGACCACGGCGTCGAACGCGGTTTCGAACCGGTGAGTGTCCGAGGTCATCTCTTCCGCGGTCTTGTCTATGAAGGCCGCCAGGCCGGACTTCTCGAGCCACCTGGTCGCGCGCGCGTAGGCGTCCTTGCTCGTACTGTAGAGCCTGTGGCCGTTTATGTCCTTCACGCCCCTCTGGTTGATTCTTCTCAGAATCGACAGGTAGCAGTCCTTGTAGCTGGGGATGTCGAGCTTCGTGGCCCCGAGGATGAAAGGCTGGTCGCGCTCGTCTCCGTTTCCGTCGAGAAGCGTCGCGGCCTCGGCGTCGGTTCTGGAGACTATGATTCCGGGAACCTCCATTACGTCGAGCTGGAACCTAGCGGCGTTCAGCCTCTTTATCTGCTCGTCGCAGGGCACGAGAACCTTTCCCCCCTGGTGGCCGCACTTCTTTGTTCCCGGCTTCTGGTCCTCTATGTGGTATCCCGTGACGCCGACCTCGACGAACCTGCGGACGAGGTTCCTCACGTGGGCGTCTCCTCCGTGGCCGGTGTCGGCGTCGGCCACTATGAACGGGCTGTAGTCGATCTCGGGAGTTTCCGACCTTTCCTTTTCGGTCATCCTGGAGCGGTTGTATCTCTGGTTCTTGTCGGCGGCCAGAAGAGCCCTCACTATCGGGGCGGCCTCGTCCGGCACCTGGCTCAGGGGATAGCTCGCCAGGTCGGCGCCCTGGTCCTCCGACACAGATCCCTTGGCCGACGTCGCCCATCCGCCTAAGTATATGGCCTCTATGCCCTTTCTCTTCATCATGACGGCCTGGCCGGGCGAGTAGGGGCCGAAGGACGTTATCTGCTTTTTCTGCGAGAAAAGCTCCCGAAGCCTGGCGTAAAAGGCTTCGGCCGCGTTTTTCGCGACCGGGTGGTCGCTTCTTATCGTTCCCCGCTGCTCGACCACCTGGCGGGCCGAGTACAGGCGCGTTATCTCCCTGAAACGCGCGCTCGTGAAATACCTCTTGGTTTTCCTTATCTCTGCTTCAAAAAGGCTCATGGCTTGGTTCTCCCGGAGTTTCTGGTTTTTTTTCAGGAACCGGCCGCGAAATCGAGATTCTCGGTGATTCTCCTGTCCCTGTCGGCAAACTCCGACATGTAGAGAGCGATTCTCTCCTTCGCGGTCGAAAGATCGTGATTGTTGAGATTTATGTTGAGAAGGTCTATGTACCAGGGCGCCTTGACGTCGGCCAGCACGTAGGTTCTGACGATTTCCCTGGCTATCGGAAGGGTGGTGGGCTTGGAGACGTCGTGGACGTCCCTGTCGCCGGCGGCGAGCAGCTTTTCGTACTCCTCGTCCAGCAGCCGCTCGAAGACCTCGGCGGTGAACGCGTCGCCCGCCCGAAGTCCCGTTTCGGGGTCGTCCTCGGTGAGCCGGGCTCCCTTGTGAACCCATTCCCAGAGGATGCTGAGCCTTATCTCCCCGGTGGCCGCGTCTTCCATCAGGTAGAGAATGTCGTCGTTTCCGAAAAAGTCGGCGGGCTTGAGCGCCGCGGCCTGGAATCCCTGCCCGAAGGCGTTTCCGTACTGGAGTCCGACGCTCAGCAGGTTGCGGGCTCCCCTGACGGTTCTGGGCGCGGGCTCAAGAAGCGTGAGTCCTTCGGCGTCCTCGCCGGCGTAGGTGAGGGGAGGGAACTTTCTTCCCGCCTGGTTCTCCTCTCCCGCCTTCTCCCACACGGGTCTTATGATGTGCACCATCTTCCAGTGCGCCACCCATTTCCCGCTGGCCCCCTCCCTCTGCTCGCGAAGCGCGCCCTCGTAGGCCTTCTTCATGCCGCTTTCCACTCCCTCCTTCGACCCCACGGGAATGTTCGGCTCCATGCCTCCCTGCCAGAGCGCGAAGTTTCCGTTCGCGTCGGGAGTGTTCACCGCCCTTCTCACGCGGTCCTCGTAGTTTCTCATGTAGCCGTAGGTCATGGTGATGGACTCTATGTTGGGATTCACGAAGTCGGGGTCCCACGCCAGGGCGTCGGAGACGCTGTTTATGTAGTCCCACCTGCCTGTGTTGAACCCGACGAAGTGCCTGCCGAGAGCCGCCCTGATCTCCATGAGCTGGAAGGTCTCCTCGAGCTGCTCCACGAGCACGTACGCCTTTATCGTTCCGTCCGCGATGCCTAGATGGGACTCGAGGGCGCTCATCATCTCGTTCCACAGCGCGGCCTCTTCGGCCGTCTGTATCTTGGGCAGGTAGAGAACCAGGGAGGAGTCCCTTCTGGCGAGTTCCCCGTGGTTGTTCGCCGCGTACAGGGTCATGTCCGCGACCGACGCCGAAAGAGCGACGCCGTTTTCGTCCCGCACGTGGCGGTCGTCCAGGTGAAGTCCCCGCGCGCGGAATATGACCGTGGTGAAGTCGAGCTGCTTTTCCCAGTCCTCTATTATGTCCCTTCCGAAAAAGCCGTTGGCCCACCTGTTCATCTCTCCCGCCACGGCCTCGGCGGTCTTCATGAACACGGGGTCCCTGGCGACGGCGAGCTTGAGGTTGCGCTGGTTGTCGAGCGACATGGACGCTATCTGCCCCAGGGCGTCCTCGCCGTCGAACATCCACCCGTCGGCTCCGGAGAGAAGCGCGTAGGCCACGTTTCTTATGCTTTTTTCCACGGGGGAGCCGGGCTTGGCCGCGGGGCCGGTTCCCTGTATCCACTGTCTTCGCAGGTCGCGGGGTATCTCCGCGCCCTCGAACTTTCCGGCCCTCGCGTCCCGGACCCTTATGCCGGTGCGCGGGATGAGCGAACCGGCATCGAGAAACGAGATTCTCTCCCCGGACTCGAAACGCCTCTTTCTTCGGAGCGTCCGCTTTTCCATGAGCGCTTTCTGCTCCGCATTGAAGGCGGCCATGCGTTCCAGCGCCCGCAGTGCCGCGGGGGTGTACACGTCCCCGTAGGATTTTTCCAGATCGTCCCTTATGCGCAGTTTCGTATCCATCTTCGGTCCGCTCCCGGCTCGGTTTTTTCGACTGACAAAAACCCTGCATTATAAACAAGCTGCCGGTTAAATCAAATACGGCGGAAAAATCCGTCCCGACGCGCGCGGAAGCGGAGATGTCCGCGGTTTTTTCGCCGCGGTCCGCGGGCGGTTTTCGGGAGTTTAGTTCGATCCGCCCCGGCGGAAAAAAGGGTTTTCGCCTCGGACAGGTAGAATGCGGACCCGACATGCCCGCGTCGGGAAATCGGCATCGGTTGCCTGATGTCGCCGTCCCCCGATGCCGGCCGCAGAGAGGCATCCCTGGATTTTCGGGGGGGGGGGGGGTCGGGTTGACATAGCGCCTGAATTATGATTATAATTCCCCTCTTATTCTAGCCGGCAGGGGGGATTGGTATGAAAATCGTAACGGAGACCGCGGCGAAATATCCGCCGCCTGGGTTCGAGGAAGCGGAATTGAGCGCGCGGGGTACGAAAGCCTCGGGGGGAGAAGCCGCGAGCCCTGAAACAAGCGGCGAGACGCGGACCGCCCTCATGATACCCCCCCCCCTGTTCTGATTCCGTAGCGCGTACGGAAGTCTCGCGTTTTTCGACGCGGGCGTTCCTTCTCCTGCTGGCGCTGGCGGCGGGAGTTCTGTTCGTCTCGCATCAGGCTTCGGCGCATACCGGCAACCACAAGTGGGCATTTTCGGGTTCTCCACAACAGGTGGCGACAGATGCCTTGTACGGAGCCGCAATACAGCAGCAGATCACCCTCAATCGTACAGACGGTGTCACCAGCCTACCCTTCTCCTCCTACGAAATTCTTGCCTGTCCTTGGGCAGCGTCGGAAGTAAAGGAGCCGGCGAGCACCACTACTCGCCCTACAGGGTGTACGGTGCTCGCCGATCGGCCCAGCGGGAATCCTCCTGTTAGTGTGAACGTCACCCCGGACGCGACCATGATCAGCAATAGCGGGTTCGCCGTCGTCTTTGTACGTTACGGCACCCATCCCGCCCGTTACGTAGACATCGTCGACTGGGTTCATCTGAGGCCGACGGCGATAGTGCTGAGCCGCAGCACGAGCGCGGCGCTTCCCGTCACCGAGGGGTCGACGGCCACTTACACGGTGAAGCTCAGCGCGGCGCCCACGGGGAGCGTGAAGGTGAGAGTGGCCAGCAACAACCCGGACGTAAAGGTGAAGACGGGGAGCGGGACCGCCGGTTCCACGCTTGATCTTACTTTCGGCACCGGCGACTGGAACAACGCTAAGACGGTGACGGTCTCGGCGGATTCGGACGCCGACTTCCTGCCCGATACGGCGAGGCTCAGGCATACGACGGTGAACGCCGACACCTCCGCGGAATACGACGGCGCGGCGACTGTGGACTTGACGGTGAACGTGGCCGACAACGACCTGCCGTCTTTGAGCGGGCTTGAGGTTCTGGGGGTAACGGGGACGATCAGTCAGGGGCGTGTTTCCGAGTCGCGAAGCGCTCTGACGCCGAGTCCGGCCTTTTCGGGCGCGACGACGAACTACACGGTGACGGTTCCGGCGACGATGGAGCATATAAGAATCCGGCCGACGGCGCCCGTGCATCCGTCCGTAACGATCACGGTGGACGGTACGGCCTACGGCAGCGGGTACCTGACGGGGCGTATAAAGCTTGCGGCCGTGGGTACGGGCAAGACGATAAACGTGGTGGTGGCTAATGGATCAAGGACGGTCAGGTACAGGGTGACGGTGACGCGGGAGGCTGCGACGATAACGCCGAGCGCGACTTCTGTGGACGCGAGGGCGGGGACGGCGGTAACGGCGGTGACGTTCACTTCCGGGGGCGCGGGCTTCAGTCCGACTAGCTGGAGCGTGGACCCTGCGCTTCCGCAGGGACTTTCCATGGATTCGGGGACGGGAAGGATAAGCGGGACGCCCGGGCGGGCGTCGGCTGCGGCGGACTACACGGTTACGGCGACGGGGGAGTCGTCGTTTACTGTGCTGGGAGTTGAGCGGATACACCGGGCCAGCGCGACGGTGAGGATAAAGGTGGACCCTGAGGTTTTGGGAGCGAGGGCGACGATTTCCGCGACTTCGTTGACGGTGAACGAGGGGAGCACGGCGAGCTACCAGATAGCGCTTTCGGCGCAGCCGACGGGGCCGGTGACCGTGACGGCTTCGGTGAGCGGTTCGGGGGACGTAAGCGTTTCCCAGATGCTTACGTTCACGATGCAGAACTACGCCTCGGCGCAGAGCGTCAGGGTAACGGCGGGTGCGGACGGAGACGCGGTTGACGACGCGGCGGTGATTTCGCATGCGGTTTCGGGAGGAGGCTACGACGGGGTAGCGATAGAGGGCGTAACGGTGACTGTGGACGACGACGAGGAGTTGGGGCTTGAGATAACGGGGACTGTGGTGACGGGCGGGAGTCACGGGCTGGTGGTGACGGAGGGTTCGACGAACACCTACAGCGTGGCTTTGGGAAGCGAGCCCGGGTCTTCTGTGACGGTGACGCCGGTGCTTGCGCCAGGGACGGACGTGACGGTGACTCCGGGATCTCTAGAGTTCGATTCTGCCAACTGGGAGACGGCGAAGAGCTTCACGGTGGAGGCTGGAGAAGACGACGACACGACGGACGACACGGTAAGGATCAGGCATTCGATGAGCAGCGCCGGAGATTCGTACTACAACGGGAAGTCGGGTCCTGTGGTAACGGTGACGGTGGACGACGACGACGGTTTCGGAGTGACGCTGGGAGGGACGACGCCTGCGGCGGACGGGAGTCACGGGCTTTCTGTGAACGAGTCCGCGACGGCGAGCTACTCTATAAAGCTGAACGCGGAGCCGACGGGGAACGTAACGATAAGGCTGTCTGCGGGGCGGAGCTCTTCTATAAGCGTGGGGAAGAATTCGCTGAGTTTCACTGTGAACAACTGGAACGAGGCGCAGACGGTGAAAGTGACGGCGGCGGCCGACGGCAACGCGGTGGACGAGAGCATAGAGATCACGCACACGATAAGCGGAGGGGGCTACGGGTCGGTGACGGTTCCGAAGGTGAAGGTAACGGCGGTGGACGACGACAAGTCTTCGAACAACGAACTGCTGCTCATGAGGCTTCAATCGGTGACGCTTTCTCCGGCGTTCAACCGGGCGGTCACGTCGTACACGGCGAACGTTCCCAACTCTATGTCCCGGGTGACGGTTATAGCGCTTGCGCGCGACAGGAGGACGGCCACGGTTTCTATAACTCCCCTCGACGCGGACGCGAACACGAGTTGGCACCAGGTGGACCTGGTAACAACGGCCGTCAATACGATAACGATCAGGGTGACGGCCCAGAACGGAGACGTGAAGGACTACACGGTGGCGGTGACGCGGGCGAAGAGCACGACGCCCGCGAGCTTCAGCTTCACGGACGTGACGGGAGTGGAGCCCGGGACGGAGGAGACGAGCGACGCGATAACGGTAAGCGTGGAGGACACCACCGCGGCGATTCCGATTTCTGTGACTTCGGGCGGGACGCTGGAGGTGGACGGGTCAGCTTTCAGCGGGAATACGGTTACCAACGGACAGACGGTGGCGGTGAAGGTGACTGCGAGTTCTGATTTTGCTACGGAGGTGAGCGCGACGGTGACGATAGGCGGGGTGAGCGACGAGTTTTCGGTGACGACGCGGGCGGGGCGGGTCAACGCGAACCTGAGCGCCCTGGCGCTCGCCGACGGCGAAGACGGCGGGGGAGTCGGGGCGCTCGCGCTGGACCAGGCGGTGAGCGACGAGCGCACGCTATACACGGCCAGGGTTCCCAACAGCATTAACAAGGTGAAGGTGACGGCGACGGCGGCGGACACGGCTGCGACGATCGAGGTAAACGGCGCGGCGGTGGCGAGCGGAACGGAGAGCGGGGCCATCAACGTTCCGCTTCGCGACGGGAATTTCAGCATACTGATAGCGGTGGTGGCCGAGGACGGGACGACGGAGAAGAGATACAAGTTGCAGGTGAAGCGGCGGAGCACGGACGCGAATTTAAGCGGTATAAGCGTGAAGGTCGGGGGCAGCGAGCTTACGCTGGGGCGTACGTCGGGCGGAAGTACCGTGTCGGGATTCAGCCGGGCGGCGACGGCCTACACGGTCCGCGTGCCCCAGGATACGACCAGCGTGGAGGTGACGCCGACGACCCAAGACCCGCTTGCCACGGTCACGGTGGCCGGCGGCGCGGTGTCGCGGACCGAAAGCGGGACGCTGGGCGCCACGGCGGTGACTCTCTCCAGCCAGTCGTCCACTGCGGTGAGCATAGTGGTGACTCCCGAAGACTCCACGGCGACCTCATCGATAAAGACGTACACGGTGACGGTGGAAAAGACGGGGATGCGGGTGAGCGTCACCCCTGTCGCGGTAACGGTGGACGAGGGAGGCACGGCGGACTACGCGGTGGTGCTTACGGCGGCGCCGACGGCGGGGACCGTTACCGTGACTCCCACCAGCGGGGACGAGGCGGTGGCCACGGTGACCGCGGCTCTTGCGTTCGATTCGACCAACTGGAACGTGCCGCAGTCGGTAACGGTTACGGGGCTTGACGACGCGGTGGACAACCCCGGGGACAGCCGCAAGGTCACCGTCACGCACGCGGTTTCGGGGACGGGTTCGGGCTACGAGGGAGCGGTGGCGGCCACGGTGAGCGTGGCGGTGACCGACGACGAGCTTACCAAGGTGATCTACATAGGGAACGCGGAGTCGCTGGAGGACGCGGGGACGCTGGATTTCCCGGTGAACCTGTCGCCCGCCGGCAGTTCCGAAGTGACGGTCTACTGGACGCACGCCTTGCGGTCCGGCGATGCCGGGCAGGCGACGCCGGGGACGGCGGAGGAAGGGGACTACGACGCCGGCGCCGCCAGCGGGACGCTGACGTTCGCCGTCGGAGAAACGACGAAGACCATATCCGTGCCGATAAACGACGACGAGGCGGAGGAAGGAGACGAGAGGGTCACGGTGATACTGGTCAACCCGAGTTCCGCCAGCGACCTGCTGGGCATTTCCGGCTCGCCCGCCACGGGGACGATAAAGGACGACGACACCCCGATCCCGCCCGCCCCCGAGGCGCCCGAGAGCCCCCCCTTGGCAGAGACGCCCGAGTCCTCGCCCGAAGACCCGGGAGCGAGCGACGGCGATCGGTCGGTTTTCTCCGTAAGCGGAGGAGGAGAGGTGACGGAGGGAGACTCGGGGACGACGGCGCAGGCGTCGTTCACCGTTTCCCTGGCCGCGGCCGGAACGCGGGAAGTATCGGTGGGCTACGCCACGGCCGACGGAACGGCGGAGGCCGGAAGCGACTACGAATCGGCGTCGGGAACCGTGACGTTTTCTCCGGGGGAGACGTCGAAGACGGTGTCTGTGACGGTGAACGGAGACGACGAGGCGGAGGGGAACGAGACGTTCAGCCTGAGTCTCACGACCGGCGCGAACGGAAGTGTAGACCCGCAGAACTCCTCCGCGCAGGCCGTCATAGCTAACGACGACCGCAAGACGGTGGAAGCGGGGATGTCGGGAGAGTTCTCCGTGGGAGAGACGACGGTGACGGTGGAATCCACGCTTCCGGAAAACACGGAGCTTGAGGTGGTGCTGCCGGCGGAGCTTGAAAGCGGCGGGTCGGCCATAGAGGAACTGGCCGTGACGCTCGGGCCGGCGGACGCGGAGATAGACGCCGATCTTTTCGGATACACGGGAAGCGGAGCCGATCACGTGCTGGTGGACATAGACGTGTCGCCCGCGCCGGACGACGCGGTGAGGATATGCCTTCCGGTAACGGAGAATCTTCGTCGCGCGGCGGGACGGCAGCGGCTCTACATGATAAGGTTCTCGGGCGGGGAGTGGGAGGAGCTTTCCTCCGAGACGGAAGGGGACGCGGTGTGCGCCGACGTGAGCGGGTTCTCGCCGTTCGCGCTGGTTTTCGAGATAGACCACGCCGGGCGCCGCGCGGGGGATGTGAACAGGGCGATACTGCCGGAGCTTTCCCGCGCCATGACGGCGAGCACGCTCGAGGCTGTAACGTCTCGCATAGGCGACGCGATGGCCGGAGGAGGGACGACGGGCGCGTTCGGTGCGCCGTCGTCGCCGGAGCAGGAGTACGGACATGCGGAGCCGGGACTGCGCCTCGGAGAACTCGAGGACGGAGAGACGCTTTCGCTCACAGACGCCGTGGACGGTTCCTACTACTCCGTTTCCCTCGCCGGGGGCAAGCTGTCGCAGGGAGGAGAGTCCGAAGCGGAGCCGGCCCCCGCGTCGCGCGCGGGCGGACTGGGGATGTGGGTATCGGGAGACTACCGCAGCCTGTCGGGCGGCGGCGGAGGTACGGCGGACTGGAACGGGCGGCTTATCTCCGGCCACCTGGGAGCGGACTACAGGTTCGGGCGGAGCTTCCTCGCGGGAGTCGCCACGTCGTGGTCCCAGGGGTCTTTCGACTACGCGGGCAGGGGAGAAGGCGCGACCCGCGTGAGAGGAGACTACTCGAGCAGGATGAACAGTTTCTATCCCTACCTGGGTTTTTCCCTGTCCCGAAGGCTCGCCCTGTGGGCGGCCGGGGGCTGGGGCTTCGGAGAGATAAGAATGGACGACGGGGAGATACCCGCCCGCCAGAAAGCCTCCACGAGGCTCGGAACGCTTGCGACGGGAGCGGATCTCGCGCTGCTGGGCGGCGGAGCCTCCGCTCTTTCCCTGAGGGGAGAGGCGTGGATTTCCCGAGTGAAGGTAGAGGGCAACGGCGACCGCGTGGAAGGGCTGAGCGTCAGGACTAACCGGCTGCGGGCTGCGCTCGAAGGTTCTCACGCGCTTTCCTTGGGCTCGGGCTCCTCGCTCGTTCCTTCGCTGGAGTTCGCGATGCGCCGCGACGGAGGAGACGGGGAGACGGGAGTGGGAGGAGAACTCGGGGGAGGAATCTCCCTGGTGTCTTCCATGGGACTCGCCGTGGAGGCCAGGGGTCGCGGACTTCTGTTCCACCAGGGAGACGCGAAGGAGTGGGGAGTGGGAGGCTCGGTGCGCTACGATCCCGGAGGAGACGGGCGCGGGCTTTCGATGAGCGTGCTTCCCTCGTGGGGCAACAGCGCGAGCGGAGTGCAGGGTATCTGGGAGAGCGAAGGAGTTTCCGACTTCGGAGCCTCCGCTTCGCGGCGGGAGTTCGGTCTCCAAACCGAGATGGGCTACGGGTTTGCGGCGCTTGACGACCGGGGACTGCTGACTCCTTACGGCGCTTTCGGACGCCCCGACCCGCACAGCAGAAATTACAGGCTCGGAAGCCGCTTCTCGATGAACGGCGCGTTCGACCTCACGCTTGAAGGACAGCGCAGGGAACTTCGCGAGGGCGACCCCGAACACGGCATCACCCTCCAGGGCAGACTCAACTGGTAGGACCGGCTCCCGCCTGAAACGGTCTCTCCCGCCGCTTCCGCATGCCGTCGCGGCGGGAACGTTTCCCCGACCGTTCGCAGTTGCGGTCTCCGTCCGCTTTCGATATTGAGAAAACCGCGGTTTTCGGTATCATAGCGGATTCTGTTTTTCCCCCGCGGGCGAAAAGGCTTCGGAGGTGGATGTAGCTCAGCCCGGTTAGAGCACTTGGTTGTGGCCCAAGAGGTCGCCGGTTCAAATCCGGTCATCCACCCCATGCTTCCGGAAAAAGCGTCGCGGACGATATCACATGGGCTTCAAGTGCGGAATAGTGGGACTTCCCAACGTCGGAAAGTCGACTCTTTTCAACGCTCTCACCAGCGCGGGAGTGGCCGCCTCCAATTTTCCCTTCTGCACCATAGATCCGAACATCGGAGTCGTTGCGGTTCCGGACCCCAGGCTCGAAACGCTCTCCGGCCTGGTAAAGCCGGAAAAGACCGTGCCCGCCCACATAGAGGTCTTCGACATCGCGGGACTCGTGAAAGGGGCTTCCGAGGGAAAGGGCAGGGGAAACTCCTTTCTCTCCCACATAAGGGAGGTGGACCTGATACTTCACGTGGTCAGGTGCTTTGAGGACGAAAACGTCGTTCACGTGGAAGGTTCGGTCGATGCCGTCCGCGACATACGCGCGATCGAGGACGAACTGATACTCAAGGACCTCGAAACCGTGGAGAGAAAGGAGGAGAAGCTCGCTTCCCAGGCCAAGGGGGGAGACGCGGAGGTGGCGAGGGAGCTTGAGACGGCGAGAGCTCTTCGGGAGTTTCTGGAACGTGGCGGGGGCGCGAGAGACTTTTCCCCGAAAGAGTCCCGCGGGGGGGCGCTTCGGGAGCTTTTTCTTCTGAGTTCGAAGCCGGTTCTCTACGTGTGCAACGTCGGCGAGGAGGAGCTTCCGGCGGCGCGGGAGAACCCCCAGGCGGAGAAGGTCAGGGACCGCGCGTCCGCGCGGGGGGACGACGTGATAATCGTCTCGGCGAAGATAGAGGCGGAGATATCGGAACTCGCAGGCGGGGAGAAGGCAGATTTCCTGAGGGAGCTCGGCTTTTCCGCTTCGGGTCTCGACAGGCTCGTGAATTCCGCGTACTCCAACCTCGGGCTCATCACCTATTTCACCGCGGGACCCAGGGAGGTGAGGGCCTGGACGGTGAGGAGGGGAACGCTCGCGCCGCGGGCCGCGGGCGTCATACACACCGATTTCGAAAAGGGTTTCATAAGGGCCGAAACCATATCCTACGAAGACTACGCGCGGGAAGGCTCGGAGCAGGCCGCCAGGGAAGCCGGAAAGATGAGGCTCGAGGGAAAGGACTACGAGGTCCGGGACGGCGACGTGATGTTTTTCCGGTTCAACGTCTGAGTTTTCCCGCGCCCGGAGGCTCGCCTCCCGCCCGATTCAGGTAAGTTTTTCCCGCCGTGATCTACAAGACTTTCGTAAGACCGGTTCTCGACCGCCTCGACTCCGAAACCTGGCACGCGAACGCGAGGGAGCTCATGCGCCTCTGCGAACGCTCGCCCCTCGGGCTCGGTCTCCTCGAACTCGCTTCGGGAAGGAGGGTCCGGGACGAACGGCTCGCCGTCACGGTCGCCGGAATGTCGTTCGAAAATCCCCTCATGGTGGGCGCGGGCTGGGACAAGGGCGCCAGGTCGGTGAAGGCCCTTCACGCGATAGGCTTCGCCGGGGTCGAGGTCGGTTCGGTGGTGAAGAGGCCACAGGGGGGAAATCCCAGGCCGAGACAGTTCATGGCGACGCCCGGGGTGTGCGTCAACTCCCTGGGTCTCAACAGCCCGGGTATGGAGGCCGTCTACCGCAATCTCCTCCGGTACGGCGCCCTGGACTTTCCCGTCGGGATAAACCTCGGGATAAACTCCGACACGAGCCACCGGGACGCTCCGGGGGAGTACGCGGAGGTCTGCGCCAGGTTCAGGGACAGGGCGTCCTACTTCGCGGTGAACGTCAGCTCTCCCAACACCCCGGGGCTCAGGAAGCTTCAGAACCGGGACGAGCTCGAAGCCGTGGTCGCGGCGGTGAAGGAATCCACCGAAGACGGAACCGGAAACGAAAAACCGGTGTTCGTCAAGATTTCCCCCGATCTCTCCCTGGGGGCCGTGGACGACGTGGCCAGGGTGGTGACCGACTGCGGAATTTCGGGAATCGTCGCCGCCAACACCACCGCCGACCCGTCGCTCAAGGGAAAGTACGGAAGAAGGTGGAGAGACGTTCCCGGGGGCCTGAGCGGAGACGATCCCGAGTACAGGAGGCTTTCCACCTCGATCATCTCGCACGTGTACCGAAGCACGGGAGGACGGATCGAGATAATCGGCTCGGGAGGGGTGTGCGACGCCGGCTCGGCCGTCGAGAAGCTCGCCGCCGGAGCGAGCGCCCTTCAGGTGGTGACGGGCATTAGGGGAGAGGGACTCCGCGTCGCGAACTCGATAAACAGGGGCATTCTGCGGTTCATGGAGAGAAGCGGAATCCGAAGCCTGGGCGAGATCAGGGGTTCTGTGCGCTGAAAAAGCGGCTCCGCGGCCCGGGCAGAGGAAAATCCGGCGGAACCCGCGGCGGGTCCCGACGCCGCGGGACGCCGCGTTTTCCCGCGGACGACGGCGCCGGACCGTTCGCGAAAATCCCCGGACGTCCGCAGGCCGTCTTCGCGTCCTCCCGCGAAAAAAGTATTGTATTCTCTATACATCCCGAATTATTATATAAAATGGCGTGAATTACCTAAAGGGGAAGCCATATGGACGATTCGACATCCAAGGTCGTCAAGACGGGAAGGTTCCGACTCGCCGTGCGGGGGCTCGTGTTCGCGGCGCTCGCGCTCGCCAGCATGCTGCCGGCGGGACCGTCCATCGCCCAGTTCATTCCGAACATTCCGGTTATTCCTCCTCGCCGGGAGAGACTGCCGGGCCCTCTCACGATCCTGAACTGGTACCTGTCTTCGGGGCACCGCACGCAGTTTCGTCTGGTCTATGGAGGCATACCGTTGTACAGCGTTCAGCACAGGCTGTGCAATTCCTACGGCGACCACTGCAGCGGGTGGGTCAACTTCGGGAGAGCGGGCGAGATCCGGTTTCCCAACGGCAGCTTCGCCGTGGGCCGCGGCGGACGGTGGCAGTCCCAGGTCAGACCCGCCGTGCCGGGCTCCATCATATCGACCGTCAACTACAACACCATGCCGCCGGACGCGCGCCCGAGCGGAGCGCCGGAGTACCTTTCGGCCTCCCAGGGCCGCACCGCGGCCGGGAACCGGACCGCGAGGCTTTCCTGGCGCCACGCCCCCGGAGCGACCCACTATCAGGTCAGGGTCTGTCTGGCCACCCGCAACGGCGCCGGCGTCTACACGAAAGGAAGCTGCAACCTCAGGGGAGGAGGTCGGGACTCCGAAGGCTGGCTCCCCCGGCAGCGGGCGGGTCCCGACGCGGCGACCCAGCACTACACGGTCTCTCCGCTGTTTGGCGGTTCCCACTACTTCCTGCAGGTGCGCGGGACGAACAATCACGGAACGGGTTCCCTGGCCGAGGTTGCGATTTCCACCCCGCCGGTGACTCCGCTGGCCCCGACCGGACTCTCCCTCTCCTCCGCCTCGAACACGACCGCCACGGTCGCCTGGAGACCCGTGACCGGCGCCTCCCGCTACCAGGCGCGCACCTGCGCCGCGACGCGCAGCGGAAACTCCTACGCGCGCGGGGCCTGCGGTTCCTGGACGTCCGACCTCAACGCCACGTCGCACACGTTCACCGGGCTTTCGCTTACCGCCACCGGCAGGGTTTTCGTTCAGGTGCGGGCGATAAGTTCCGCCTCGGGCGCGGCCCCCGGCTCCCCCGCCCAGCTGCTGGTCTTCCTGCGGGTTCCGGATGCCCCGTCCTCCGTTTGGGTTTCGGAGGTCACGCCCACCACTGCCGTACTTGCCTGGGGAGCGGCCACGCGCGCCGCCCGCTACCAGGTGCGCACCTGCGCCGCGACGCGCAGCGGAAACTCCTACACGCGCGGGACCTGCGGTTCCTGGACGTCCGACCTCAACGCCGCGAACCACACGTTCACGGGACTCAGCCAGACGACCAGCTACATGCTTCAGGTGCGGGGATCCAACGCTTCGGGCGTCGGTCCTCCGCGCGAGATCGGGATACATACGTACAACAACCGCTGCGCCGCGGCGGACATATGCGTCTCGGCGCGCTCGCACCACTCGCTGACGGTTGAATGGGACCCCAGCTCCCACGGAGAACTCGTCTGGATATGCCGGTTCCGCGGGGCGGGTTCGCAGTGTCGTCCGGGATACGACAACGAGGCTTACTCGCGCCCCGCGAACGGCACCTACTCTCATACTTTCAGCAACCTTCTGCACGACACCGAGTACACCGTCAGGGTCGGCTATCTGCGTCCCAGTCGCTGGAGGTGGGGGCGGTGGATCTACAACTATCGGTACTGGCGGACGTTTACCGCGCGGGGAACCACCGAGGCCTACCGGCTTCCCGCGGCGAACGCCGGAGCCGACCAGACGGCGAACGAAGGCCAGAAGGTGACCCTGTCCGGAAGCGGCACCCTTTCCCCCGACCGTCCGGGACAGACGCTGCGCTACACGTGGAGCCAGACCGCGGGACCGACCGTGACTCTCAGTTCCTCCACCGCGCAGAACCCCGCCTTCGACGCGCCCGTGCAGCTCGCCCGGAACACGACGCTTACCTTTTCCCTGGTCGTGAACGACGGTCTGGTGTACTCGCTGGCCGACACGGTGGACGTCGCGGTCGCCGCGGGAGTCAACGACGCTCCGACGGCCGACGCCGGGGCCGACCAGAGGGTGGCCGAGGGCGTCACCGTGACGCTCGACGCCTCCGCCAGCACCGACCCGGAAAACGCCGCGCTGACCTACGCGTGGACGCAGACCTCCGGGCCGACCGCGACTCTCAGTTCCGCAAGCGCCGCCGGACCCACCTTCGACGCGCCCGCGGTGACGGCGGACGCGACGCTCGAGTTTTCACTGACCGTCACCGACCTGGGCGGTCTGACCTCGACCGACACGGTGAGCGTCACGGTTCTCGACGGCGAAAACAGCGCGCCGACGGCGGACGCGGGAGATTCCCAGACGGTGGCCGAGGGCGCTACGGTGACGCTCGACGGCAGCGACAGTTCCGATCTCGAGAACCATGTCATAAGGTACGCGTGGACGCAGACCGGCGGTCCGACCGTGACGCTCAGCGACGCCGCGGCGGAGACGCCCACGTTTACCGCTCCGCAGGTGGTGGCGGGCGACAACGTCCTGACGTTTTCGCTGACCGTGAACGACTACCTCCAGGACTCCGAAGCGGACTCCGCGACCGTAACCGTAACCCCCGGCGAAAACGACGCGCCGACGGCGGACGCGGGGGATTCCCAGACGGTGGACGAGGGCGCGGCGGCGACGCTCGACGCCTCCGCCAGCAGCGACCCGGAGAACCGTGAACTGTTCTACGAGTGGACGCAGACCGCGGGTCCGACGGTCGCGCTGAGCTCCCCGACGGCGGCGGCGCCGACCTTCCTCGCTCCGGACGTGAACGGGAACGTGACTCTCACGTTTTCGCTGACGGTGAACGACGGGATTCAGGATTCCGCCGCGGACACGGTGAACGTCACGGTGCGGGGAGACGCGAACGCGGCGCCGACGGCAAACGCCGGAAGCGATCAGACGGTGGCCGAGAACGCGACGGTGACGCTCGACGGCAGCGCCAGCACGGACCCGGAAACCTCCGCGCTTACCTACGCGTGGACGCAGACCGGCGGGACGCCGGCGGTGACGCTGAGTTCCGCAAGCGCCGCCGCTCCGACGTTCACCGCCCCGGACGTGCCCGCCGACACCGTCCTCACGTTCTCGCTGATCGTGGTCGACGCTCACGGCACTCCCTCCCCGCCCGACGCGGTCGCCGTGACGGTCACCGTTGCCAACGACGCTCCGACGGCCGACGCCGGGGCAGACCAGACCGTGAACCAGGGCGCCACGGTGACGCTCGACGGCAGCGCCAGCAGCGATCCGCAAACCTCCGCGCTTACCTACGCGTGGACGCAGACCGGCGGGACGCCGACTGTGACTCTCAGTTCCCAAAGCGTCGCCGCTCCGACGTTCACCGCCCCGGACGTGACCGTCGACACCGTCCTCACGTTTTCGCTGACTGTGAACGACGGGGTTTCGGACTCCGCCGCGGACGCGGTGGACGTCACGGTGAACGGCGACGCTCCTACGGCGAACGCCGGGGCCGACCAGACGGTGGCCGAGGGCGCGGCGGTGACGCTAGCCGGCGGCGCCAGCTCCGATCCCGGAAACCGTCCTCTCGTATATTCCTGGACGCAGACCGCGGGGACGACGGTGACTCTGAGCGGCACGCCCTCCGCTCCTACCTTCACCGCTCCGGACCTCAAGACCACGGCCATTCTCACCTTCTCGCTGACGGTGACGGCCGCGGGCACGACTTCCGTCTCCGCCGCGGACGCGGTGAACGTCACGGTGACCGCCGATGACGACGCTCCGACGGCGAACGCCGGCCCGGACCAGACGGTGAACGAACGCGAGACGGTGACGCTCGACGGCGGCGCCAGCTCCGATCCCGAAAACGCCGCGCTTACCTACGCGTGGACGCAGACCGCGGGGACGACGGTGACTCTCAGTTCCTCAAGCGCCGCCGCTCCGACGTTCACCGCTCCGACCCTGACGGCGAACGCCACGCTCACGTTTTCGCTGACGGTGAACGACGGGGTTTCGGATTCCGTCGCGGACACGGTGGACGTCGCGGTGAACAACCTGCCGAGAATTCGCGTGACGGCCCGCACCGCGACCTCGGTCTCGGTGGCGTGGGACAGGCAGGGCGGAAGCTACAAGGCCCAGCGATGCTACTGGAACAGCGCGTGGAGAGTGACTGCCTGCAACCACGCGACGACCCTGATCGCAAACACGGGCTCGCACACGTTCTCGGGTCTCAACAACAGGGGAAGCAGTTACCACACGGACGACAACTGGGAGCTTAGAATTCTCTTTTACACCGCCCCTGTCCAGACGCTCACCGTCTGGTCCTCCATCGTTACCGGCACCGGCACCGTCCAGCCGACGGCGAACGCCGGGGCCGACCAGACGGTGGCCGAGGGAGCGACGGTGACGCTCGACGGCGGCGCAAGCGTCGATCCCAACAACGGGGGACTGACCTACTCGTGGAGCCAGACCGCGGGGCCGACCGTGACTCTCAGTTCCGCAAGCGCCGCCGCTCCGACCTTCACCGCGCCGCAGGTTCTCGCCGACAGCAGTCTCGCGTTCTCCCTTACGGTGACCGACTCGGCCGGCACGGTCTCTTCGCCGGACACCGTGAACGTCGCGGTTCGGGCGGGCATCAACGACCCGCCGACGGCCGATGCCGGGGACGACCTGACGGCGACCGAAGGCACCTGGGTGAGGCTCGACGGCGGCGGGAGCAGCGACCCTGAGCGACAGCCGCTCGCCTACTCCTGGGCGCCCCCCGAAGGGGTGAGACTGACTTCCACAAGCGCCCGAAGCCCGGCCTTCGTCGCGCCGAACCTCGCGACCGGCGGCACCCTTACTTTTTCGCTGACGGTAAACGACGGCGTTCAGGATTCCTCCCTGGCCGACACCGTGACCGTCACGGTGTCGGCGGACAACGATCCGCCGACGGCGCGCGCCGGGGCCGCCCTGTCGGTGGCCGAGGGCCGGACGGCGACGCTCGACGGCAGCGCCAGCAGCGATCCGGAGAGACAGTCCCTGACTTACTCCTGGAGACAGACCGCGGGGCCGACCGTGACTCTCAGCTCCCGAAGCGTCGCCAGGCCGACGTTTACCGCCCCGCAATTCCTGCGGAACACCCTGCTGACCTTCTCGCTGACGGTGATTGATTCGGGCGGCGCCGCCTCGCAGCCCGCAAGGCAGGTCGTCACGGTGACGGCGGACGACGATCCGCCGACGGCGAACGCCGGGGCGGACCAGACGGTGGACGAGGGCCAGGCGGTGACGCTCGACGGCGGCGGAAGCGCCGACCCGGAGGGAGAGACTCTGAGCTACGGGTGGTCCCAGTCGGGCGGGCCGACGGTGGCTCTCAGTTCCTCAAGCGCCGCCAGGCCGACGTTTACCGCGCCCGCCCTGTCGGAGCCCGCGGTGCTGACTTTCTCCCTGACGGTGCACGACGGAAGGGCCAGGGCCACCGACACGGTGAAGGTGACGGTAGAGCCCCTGGCGGGAGTGACGGTGAGCGCGTCTTCTCTCGCGGTGGCCGAAGGGGGCGTCGCGAGCTACACCGTGGTTCTGGACTCGAAACCCGCTTCGGGGAGCGTCGTGGAGGTGGGGGTGTCGAGCGACAGCGGCGAGGTTGGGGTGAGCGCGGACGGCGGGACGACGAAGGCGGCCGGCGCGGCGCTTACCTTCAGTCGGTCGAACTGGAACCGTCCGCGGACCGTCATCGTGTCGGCGGCCGAGGACGACGACTCGTTCGACGACGGCGCGACGCTTTCCCATAGCGTAAACGCGGCGGCGACGACGGACGACGACTACGATTCCGTCACCGCGAGCGACGTGACCGTGACGGTGACGGACAACGACACCGCGGGAGTGAAGGTGAGTACGACTTCCCTTCGGATGACCGAAGGAGGCACAACGAGCTACACCGTGGCGCTGACGGCGGCTCCCGTTCTGGGGAGCGTCGTGGAGGTGGGGGTGTCGAGCGACAGCGGCGAGGTCATGGTGAGCGCGGACGGCGGGACGACGAAGGCGGCCAGCGCGGCGCTTACCTTCAGTCGGTCGAACTGGAACCGTCCGCAGACCGTCACCGTGTCGGCGGCCGAGGACGACGACTCGGTCGCCGACAGCGCGACGCTTGTCCAGAGCGTGAACGCGACGGCGACGACGGACGACCACTACGATTCCGTCACCGTGGAAAACATCTCCGTGAGCGTGGCGGACAACGACGTTCCGAACATAGACGTGAGCCGGTCGGCGGCGCTCGCGCTGGCGGAGGGATCGAGCCGGAGTTACAACGTGAGGCTCGCCCACAGGCCCGGGGGCGACGTGGTGGTGCGGGTGTCGAGCGGCACGGCGGCGGCGGTGACGGTGAACAAGTCGGGCGGGACGGCGGGAGTCCGCCAGGACCTGACTTTTACCGCGCAGAACTGGAACCGCAACCAGGCCGTCACGCTCGCCGCCGTGGAAGACGACGACACGACGGACCCCGCGGCTGTGACGATAACGCACGAGGTTCTCGACGGGCAAAGTTCGGACGACTACGACGCCGCCGCGAACGTTACGTTTACCGTGAACGTTACGGACGACGACGTCGCGAGCATGGTGGTGAGCCGGTCGGCGACGCTCGTGCTGGCGGAGGGATCGAGCTTCGGTTACGACGTGAGGCTCGCCCACAGGCCCGGGGGCGACGTGGTGGTGCGGGTATCGAGCGGCGCGGCGGCGGTGACGGTGAACAAGTCGGGCGGGACGGCGGGAGTACACCAGGACCTGACTTTCACCGCGCAGAACTGGAACCGCGACCAGGCCGTCACGCTCGCCGCCGTGGAAGACGACGACACGATGGACCCCGCGGCGGTGACGATAACGCACGAGGTTCTCGACGGGTCGAGTTCGAACGACTACGACGCCGCCGCGGACGTCGCGTTCGACGTCGCGGTGAGAGACGACGACGTCGCGAACCTGGTGGTGAGCCGGTCGGCGGCGCTCGCGCTGGCGGAGGGATCGAGCTTCAGTTACGACGTGAGGCTTGTGCACAGGCCCGGGGGCGACGTGGTGGTGCGGGTGTCGAGCGGCGCGGCGGCGGTGACGGTGAACAAGTCGGGCGGGACGGCGGGAGTCCGCCAGGACCTGACTTTCACCGCGGAGAACTGGAACCGCGACCAGGCCGTCACGCTCGCCGCCGTGGAAGACGACGACGCGGCGGATCCCGCGGCTGTGACGATAACGCACGAGGTTCTCGACGGGTCGAGTTCGGACGACTACGACGACGTCGCCGACGTCGCGTTCGAAGTCACGGTTACGGACGACGACGTCGCGAGCATGGTGGTGAGCCGGTCGGCGGCGCCCGCGCTGGCGGAGGGATCGAGCAGGAGTTACGACGTGAAGCTCGCTTACAGGCCCGGGGGCGACGTGGTGGTGCGGGTGTCGAGCGGCGCGGCGGCGGTGACGGTGAACAAGCCGGGCGGGACGGCGGGAGTCCGCCAGGACCTGACTTTCACCACGCAGAACTGGAACCGCGACCAGGCCGTCACGCTCGCCGCCGTGGAGGACGACGACGCGGTGGACCCCGCGGCTGTGACGATAACGCACGAGGTTCTCGACGGGTCGAGTTCGGACGACTACGACAACGCCGCCGACGTTACGTTCGACGTTGCGGTGACGGACAACGACAGAGCGGGAGTCGCGGTGAGCGCAAGCTCGGTGAACGTGACCGAGGAGGGAAGCGGGGTGGACTACACGGTGGTTCTCACGTCGGAGCCCGGCGCCGGCAGCGTTACGGTGGATATTTCAAGCGGCGACGCCGATGCCGTCAAGGTGCGGACGGGGACGGGGAACGCGTCGGGCAGTCTTGCTCTCACGTTCGCGAAGGACGACTGGAACGACGCGCAGACGGTGACGGTGACGGGAGTGGACGATGCGGATTCGCAGAACGAGACGGTGACGCTCGCCCAGTCGATAGGGACGGGAAGCGCGACGGAATACTCTTCTGTAAGCGTCGCCGACGTTACGGTGAACGTGATGGACAACGACACTCCCAACCTGGTGGTGAGCCGGACGACGGCGCTTGAGCTCGCCGAGGGAGGGGGCGGCTCCACGTACAACGTGAAGCTGGCCACGGAGCCCGCCTCGGACGTGGTGGTGGAGATTTCAAGCGACAATTCCGACGTGACGGTGAAGACGGGGACGGGAACGGCGGCGGCCAGCGTAAGGCTTACGTTTACCGACTCGGACTGGGACGACGCGCAGGACGTGACGGTGGAAGCGGGTTCCGACGACGACTCCCTCGACGACGTCGCGACGATAACGCACGGCGTGGTGGACGAGAGCAGTTCGGACGAATACGACGAGGTATCGAGCAAGACGTTCACGGTGACCGTCACCGACAACACCCTCGCGGGACTGTCCATAACCGACGCGGAGGCTTCGGAGGGCGCGGGGAAGCTTGACTTCACCGTCACGCTCAGCATGGCCAGCAGCCGGACGGTGACGGTGGACTGGACGCTTTCGGCAGGCAACGCGAATCCGGCGGAGGAGGGAACGGCGACCTCCGGGGACTACGACGCGACGGCGGCGTCGGCGACCACCGGAAGCTACGACTCGGGCACGAAGACCGGTACGCTTACCTTCAGCTCCGGGCAGTCCCTTACGCAGACCGTATCGGTGCCGGTAAACGACGACTTCGACGTGGAGGCCGACGAGACGGTGACGGTGACGCTGAGCGGGGCGAGCGGCGCGACCGTTACGGACGATAGCGCCACGGGGACGATAAGAAACGACGACAGCGCCGGGGCGAACGTGTCCCCCGAACGGTCGCTTCGGACCACCGCGGAGGACGACGACGCGGGGGCGGTGGAGCTCATGATAGCTTTTTCGAGCAGACCGTCGGCGGACGTCACGGTCACGGTTACGAGTCTGGACACGACGGAGGGAATGGTGAAGGAGTCGGCGGACGACCCCGACCCGACGCTGGACTTCACCCCGGACAACTGGAGCGCGGCGCAGTCGGTGACGGTGACGGGAGTGGACGACGGGGACCTCGACGGAGACGTCGAATACAACGTGAGGCTCGCTTTTTCCACAGCCGACGCTCCCGGAGGCGACGATAACTACAGGAATCTCGAACCCGTGGACGTGGCGTTCACCAATCTGGACGACGATCTTGCGATATTCTCGGTGAGCGGGGGAGGAGAGGTGGCCGAAGGAGACTCGGGGACGACGGCTCTGGCCGAGTTCACCGTGACTCTCGCTCCGGCGGGGAAGCGGGAGGTGTCGGTAAGCTACGCCACTTCGGACGGGACGGCCGAGGCGGGAAGCGACTACGAGTCCGCCTCCGGAACGGTGACGTTCCCCCCCGGGGAGACGTCGAAGACCATATCCGTGACGGTAAACGGGGACGACGAGGCGGAGGGAAACGAGACGTTCACCCTGGCGCTCACTTCCACTCCGAACGGACAGATAGACCCCGATAACTCCTCCGCCGGGGCGGTGATAACGAACGACGACGAGAAGATGGTGGACGCGGGGATGTCGGGAGAGTTCTCCGTGGGAGAGACCACGGTCATGGTGGACTCTACGCTTCCCGAAGACACGGGGCTCGAGGTGGTGCTGCCTTCGGAGCTTGAAAGCGGCGGGGCGACCATAGAGGAACTCGCCGTGACCCTGGGTCCGACGGACCAGGAGATAGACGCCGATCTTTTCGGATACTCGGGAAGCGCGGAAGCCCACGTTCTGGTCGACATAGACGTGTCCCCCGTGCCCGACGCCGCGGTGAGAATATGCCTTCCGATAACGGAGGGGCTGCGTCGGGCGGCGGGAGAGCAGCGGCTCTACCTGATAAGGTTCTACGGCGGGGAGTGGGAGGCGCTTTCCTCCACGATCGAGGGAGAGATGGCGTGCGCGGACGTGCGCGGGTTCTCGCCGTTCGCGGTGGTTTTCGAGATAGACTACGCCAAGCGGCGCGTGGGGGAGGTAAACCGCGCGATACTGCCGGAGCTTTCCCGCGCCATGACGGCGAGCACGCTCGAGGCCATAACCTCGCGCATAGACGACGCCGTTTCGGGAGGCGCGAGGGGCAACTCTCTCAACGTCCCGCCGCCGTCGCAGGAACCCGAGCGCCCCGGGCCGGGACTTCGTCTCGGGGAGCTTGAGGACGGAGAGACGCTCTCGCTTCTCGACGCGGTGGACGATTCCTACTTCTCCGTCTCTCTCGCCGGCGGATACGACCCTCATCGGGCGGAGGGGGAAGCGGAAGCGGTCGCGGCTGCGCCCCGCCAGGGGGGTCTCGGAGTATGGATATCCGGCGACTACCGAAATCTCTCCGGCGGGGGCGGAGGCCTCGCGGACTGGGACGGAAGGGTGATTTCGGGACACCTGGGAGCGGACTACAGGTTCGGACGAGGCTTTCTCGCCGGCATCGCCACGTCGTGGTCGCAGGGATCGTTCGACTACACGGGCAGGGGAGATGGCTCCGCCCGCGTGAGCGGAGAGTACTCGAGCCGCATGAACAGCTTCCATCCCTACGTCGGACTTTCGCTTTCCGACAAGCTGAGCGCGTGGGCGTCGGCCGGCTGGGGCTTCGGAGAGATAACGGTGGACGACGGGGAGATTTCCGGCCGCCAGAGAGCCGCGGCGCGGACGGGAACGCTGGCTGCGGGAGCGAACCTGCGGCTGCTGGGCGACGGGGCCACGGAGCTTTCGCTCAAGGGGGAGGCGTGGATTTCGCGCGCGGAGATAAAGGGCAACGGCGGCCGCGTGGAGGGACTTGCGGTGAAGACCAACCGCCTGCGGGCCGCCCTCGAAGGTTCCCGCGCCCTGGCCATCGCCAAGGACTCCTCTCTGGTTCCCTCGCTCGAGTTCGGATTGCGTCGCGACGGGGGAGACGGAGAGACGGGAGTGGGAGGAGAACTCGCGGGAGGAATTTCCTTGGCGTCCTCCGCGGGGCTCACGGTTGAGGCCAGTGGCCGCGGGCTTCTTTTCCACCAGGGAGACTCCAGGGAATGGGGAGTGGGAGGCTCCGTGCGGTTCGACCCCGGCGGAGACGGCCGCGGACTTTCCATGAGCGTGATTCCCTCCTGGGGCAACAGCTCGAGCGGAGTCCAGGGCCTCTGGGACGGCGAGACGGCCGCGGACTTCGGAACCTCCGCCTCGCCGCGGAACTTCGGCCTCGAAACCGAGGTCGGCTACGGTTTCCCCGCGCTGGACGACCGGGGACTGCTCACTCCCTACGGAGCTTTCGGTCGCCCCGACCCCGACAGCAGAAGCTACAGGTTCGGAAGCCGCTTCTCCATGAACCGGACGCTTGACCTCACCCTCGAGGGCATACGCCGCGAACTTCGAACCGCGGACCCCGAACACGAACTCACCCTCCAGGGCAGGCTCAGCTGGTAGGCCCGGCACCTGAGCGAACCGAACCCGCCCGGCCCGCCGTCGGCAAAACTGCGGGAAACCCTCTACGACCTGTAATCGGAATTTACGGAGACGTACCCGTGGCCGAGGTCGCTTGTGAGAAGCGAGTATTCGGCCTTTCCTTCTCCCAGCGCTATGGTGACGGTAAAGAACGGTTTTCTGAACACGCGGGCGAACCGCGATTCGGGCTGGCGCCGTCTTCCGTCCGAAAAAACCTTCTTCCCGTCGAAATAAAGCTCCATTTTCCCGGGATCGAGCCTCGCCCCGGCTCTTCCCGCCGCCGCCACGATCCTTCCCCAGTTCGGATCCTCCCCGTAGAACGCGGTTTTCACGAGCTGCGAATTCGCCACGGTCCTTGCCACCCGCTCGGCGTCCTTTTCGGTTCCCGCTTCCCTGACGTGGATTCTCACGGTCTTGGTCGCCCCTTCCCCGTCCCTCACGATCATCTCCGCCATCTCGGCGCACAGGTCGGAGAGGGCGGCCGCGAATTTCCCGTAGTGACGGCTTCCTTCGGCGATCTCGGCGTTTCCCAGGACGCCGTTGGCCATGACGAACACCGAATCGTTGGTGGAGGTGTCGCCGTCGACCGTAATGGCGTTGAACGAACCCGCCGCGGCGGTCCCGAGGGCCCGGGCGAGCGCCTTTCGCCCGATGCCGACGTCCGTGGTCACGAAACACAGCATGGTCGCCATGTCGGGGCATATCATTCCCGCTCCCTTGGCGATGGCCGACATGGTCGCCGTCTTTTTTCCCAGGGATATTTTCCTCGACCCGTACTTCGCAAAGGCGTCGGTCGTCATGATGGCTTCGGCGGCGGCCAGGGAATTGTTTTCGCCGAGTTCCCTTACGAGCCTGGGAACGGCCCTCGCTATTTTCCCCGCGGGAAGCCTTTTTCCTATTACCCCGGTGGAAGAGGGTATTACGAGCGACTCGTCTATTCCGAGCTTTTTCGAGACCGCGGCCGCCACGGCCAGGGAGTCTTCGTACCCGCGATCTCCCGTGCACGCGTTGGCGTTGGCGCTGTTTGCGACTATCGCCTGGCAGAGCCCCCCGGCGATTCTTTCCCGTCCCACGAGCACCGGGGCCGCCTTCACGAGGTTTTTCGTGAAAAGCGCGGCCGCGGAGGCCGGTACGCGCGAGAATATGAGGGCCAGGTCCTTTCCGCCGCCTTTTTTTAGCCCGGCCGATACGCCGCTTAGAAGAAATCCCGGAGTGCCTTTCATGCTGGATGTCGCGCGGCAAGGCCGGTTTTCCGAAAACGCCTTCCCGTCTGGTATTCAGTATATCTGATGAGAACCCGTATGTTGTTCTCTACTTTTTCGGGATGAGCCTCCATCGTTTCCGGCCGCTCCATTATGTCCGGGTGAAAGCGGTAGACGTTTTTGCGCCGGCCGGCGGGCGGAAAGTCCGTGACCTTTCCGTTCTCGACGTCGAAACCCGCGGCGTCGCTTTCTCCCTCGAAGCGGAAGTCGGGAGCGTATCCGCACGTTCCCACGGCTTTGGCGAGAAAGACGAGGAAAACCGCCCCGGGTTCCCTACCTCCGCCGAGAAGCTCCAGGGCGTCAGCCAGAAGGTCGAAAAGCCGCGCGGAAGGTTCCCGCTCGGGCGCGAGAAAATCCGCCAGCCGAAGCGCGCGCGTTCCCGCGGCGAACGAATCCACCGATTCGGTTATCCGCCTGTGGCTTTTCTTGAGCGTCACGTCGCCCACGAGGCTCAGCCTCTTCGCGCTCAGGTTTACGTCCAGCACGAGGTGGTTGAAGATGTCGAAGCGTCCCCCGAAACGCTTTCGGCTCTTCTTCGCGTTTTTGGCGAGCGCCCCGAACTTGCCGAATTCCCTCGAGAAAAGGGTGACCAGAAGGTCGGCCTCCCCGTAGCTTGATTTTCTCAGTATGAAAGCCTCGCACGTTTCCATCGTCGCCTCGGGCCCCGTCCGGCCGGGTTTCGGGAACTTCGCCGGAGCGTCCCGAAAACATTCTATCCAAAAGGACGGGAGAACCGGAAACCGGCTTCCGCGCCGCGCCGTCCGCTTGGCGGCGCCGACGGATTCGGTAAAATCCCGTGTTCAAATGGAGTTTCTACGGAATCTTTCAGGGTTCCTCAAGGTGGAGCACACGCTTTTTTCTCTCCCCGTCGTTTTCTCCGGGGCGTTTCTGGGCGCGGGCGGCGTTTTCGGCGGGCGGCTTTTCCTGCTGATAGCACTTGCCGGAATCGGGGCCAGGACCGCCGCCCTGGCGATGAACAGGATACTCGACCGCGAGATAGACCGGCGAAATCCGAGGACATCCGCGAGGGAGCTTCCCTCGGGAAGGATGAGCCTTGGCTCCGCCGCCGCGACGGCGGCGTCGGGAACCGTCCTCTACCTTCTCTGCGCCTGGGCGATATGTCCCCTGGTCTTTCTGCTCTCGCCGATTCCCCTCGCGGCCTTCGCCGTCTATCCTCTCATGAAGAGGTTCACGAGCCTCTGCCACTTCGGAGTCGGCTTCTCCCTCGCGCTCGCCCCTCTCGGCGGATGGCTGGCCGCCACGTGCTCCCCGGACGGGATGGAGGGGGCGCTCGCGCTCGCGTTTTTCGTCTTTTTCTGGGTTTCCGGGTTCGACGTCATATACGCGACCCTGGACGAGGAATCCGACCGCGAGCGGGGGGTGTTTTCGCTAGTCGCGCGCCTCGGGCGCGCCAGGGCGCTTTCCGTTTCCTTTCTCTGTCACGTCCTGTCGTTTCTCTCCCTGGCGGTCCTCTACCTTCTCTCGTTCCGCACGCTTTTCGCCCTTTTCGCGCTCGGCGCGGTCGGATTCCTTCTCCTGCTCGAGCACAGAAGCTCCCGCGACGTCGATTTCGCCTTCTTCAGGGCGAACGTCCTGGTGGGGTTCGCCGTTTTGTTTTTCGTTCTCGCGGGTATATACTTACCCTGACCGATGAGAACCATAGTGGGAATTACCGGAGCGTCGGGAGTCGCCTACGGGGTGGATTTCCTGAGAAGATGTCCCGACGAGAAGTTCCTGGTGGCGAGCAAGTGGGGAAAGAGGGTTCTTCACGAGGAGCTGGGCCTGAAGGTCGAGGAGCTTCGTCCCTGGGTAAGCGACATCTACGGCGACTCGGACCTGGCCTCGCCCTTTTCCTCGGGAAGCAACCACTTCGACTCGCTGGTCATAGTGCCGTGCTCGGTGTCGACCCTAGCGAAAATAGCAAACGGCATCGCCGACACCCTCATAACCAGGATAGCCGCCGTGGCGCTCAAGGAAAAAAGAAGGCTCGTGATCGCGCTTCGAGAAACCCCCCTCGCGTCCACGGCCCTCGAAAACGCCCTCCGGCTCTCGCGGGAGGGAGCCGTGATCGCTCCCGTCTGTCCCACCGACTACCTGGGAGCCGCGTCGGTTTCGGACGTCGTGTCGGGGTACGTGGACAAGCTTCTGGGCATCGTGGGAGTGGACACCGGCAGGGGATGGAGAAGGTCCGAGCTGGAGTAGCGTTCCTTTCATGTCCCGAACCGATTTCAGAACCCTCTCGAGCTTCATCGAACATCTCGAGCGCGAAGGGGACCTCAGGAGGGTTAAGGCCGAGGTCGACCCCGAGCTCGAGATAACGGAAATAGCTTCCAGAACGGTGAAGGAAGGCGGTCCGGCGCTCGTGTTCGAAAACGTCGCAGGGGCGGACTTTCCCCTGGCCATAAACCTCTTCGGCACGGAGCGAAGGGTGGAGCTAGCGCTCGGCAGAAAGCCCAGGGAAGTCGGCGAGGAGCTCGTAGAGATATTCAGAAAGGTGAACCCCCCGACCCTGGGCGGGATATTCTCCGTGCTTCCCCGGGCGCGGAACCTTCTTTCCATGAGAACGAAAAAGGCTAGGCGGGGGGACTCGCAGCAGGTCGAGACCCGCCCCGACCTCTCGAGGCTTCCGGTGATAAAATGCTGGCCGCGCGACGGAGGGAAGTTCATAACCCTGGGACTGGTCCTGACGAGAGACCCTGCCACGGGAAGCAGGAATCTCGGGATCTACAGGCTCCAGGTCTTCGACGGCAGCACCACCGGGATGCACTGGCATCCGCACAAGGGAGGTGCGGCGCACCTCCACGAGGCGAAAAAGCTCGGCAGGGACCTCGAAGCCGCCGTGATTCTGGGCGGGGACCCCAGGATGATCTTCAGCGCCGTCGCTCCTCTTCCCGACGGCATGGACGAGCTTGCGTTCGCAAGCTACCTGCGCGGAAGCCCGATACCGATGGTTAGGGGAAAAAGCGTTTCGCTCGACGTTCCCGCCGACGCGGAGTTCGTGCTGGAAGGCACCGTCCCGGGGGACGAACTCAGGCGGGAAGGGCCGTTCGGGGACCATTTCGGCCATTACTCGATGGAGGCCGACTTTCCCGTTTTCAACGTGAGGGAAGTGACCCACAGGAACGATCCCGTGTATCCCGCCACGGTGGTCGGAAAGCCCCCCAAGGAGGACATGTACCTGGGAGTCGCCGCGGGGGAGATGTTCTCTCCCCTGATAAGGATCATACAGCCCGAGATAAAGGACATGTGGGCGTATCCCGAGGCGGGATTTCACAACCTCCTGGCGGTTTCGGTGGACGAGAGGTATCCCAAGGGCGGCATAAAGTCCATGCTCGCGCTTTTCGGAACGGGGCAGCTGGTTCTCACCAAGTGCATGATCGCGGTCTCGGGCGACGTGGACCCGAGGGACTTTTCCGCGGTGCTGAGGGAGGTGGGCGAGAATTTCGACCCCGGGGAGGATTTCTTCCTGGTCCAGTGGGCTCCTCTCGACACGCTGGACTTCACCAGCGGCAAGATGAACGTCGGCAGCAAGATGGGAATAAACGCCGTCAGGAAAAACTCGGCGGACAGAAAGAAGTACCTCAAGAAAGTCTCGGACCCCAGGGAAAAACACCCGGACATAACGGGTTTCCGGCTCCTCGACGGCGGCTTCTGCGTGGTGGGGATAGACGAATCGAAGACCGACCCGAAGGAAATGATACGCAGGATGTTCAAGACCCCGGGTTTCAGAAACGCGCGGATAATAGCCGTCGTGAGCTCCGACATAGACCTTGAGGACGATACGGACCTCCTCTGGGGCGTGTTCACCAGGTTCGACCCGTACCTCGACGTCGTCTTCGAGCGTACCGAGCTCAGGGGCTCGGCCGTCGTCTACGGCGGCAGGATGGGAATAGACGCCACGGTCAAGCCGTGGTACCCTCCCGTGATAGAGATGTCCGCGGACGTAAAGGACAGGGTGGAGACCAGATGGAACGACTACTGGAGCTGACGCGGGCGTTCTGCTCGGATGAAAACCTGCTTCCCGTGATCGAGAAGGTGGAAGAGGGCCGCAGGCTCTCGTTCGAGGACGGGCTTTCGATCATGAATTCCCCCGACCTCGGCGCCGTCGGAATGATGGCGGACTACGTCAAGAGAAGGAAAACGGGGGAGAAGGTCTACTTCGTCGTGAACAGGCACGTGAACCCCTCGAACATCTGCGCCATATCGTGCAGGTTCTGCGCTTTCGGAACCACGAAGAAATCCGCCGAGGCCTACGAGCTTTCCCACGAACAGATGATCTCGATGCTGAGCGACGAGATGAGGGAGGTTCACATAGTGGGAGGGCTTCATCCCGACTGGGACTTCGACCGCTACCTGGACATCGTGAGAACGATAAAGCGACACTATCCGCGCATTCACGTCAAGGCGTTCACGGCGGTGGAGATCGACTGGTTTTCCGAAATAAGCGGCCTTTCGCTGAAGGACGTCCTTCTGGCCCTGGCGGACGCGGGAGTCGACGCCCTCACGGGGGGCGGCGCGGAGATACTTCACGAAGAGGTGAGAAGAAAAATCTGCGCTCCGAAGACCGTGGCGACCAGATGGGAGGAAATCCACCGCCTGGCCCACGGCCTCGGCATTCCCACCAACGCCACGATTCTCTACGGACACATCGAAAAGCCTTGGCACGTCGTGGACCACATGGAGAGGCTTCGGAGAATAGAGGACGACTCCCCCGGTTTTTTCGCGTTCATCCCGGTTCTGTTCCAGCCGGAAAACACCGGTCTCAGGGACGTAAAACCCTTTCCCGCGTCCTACGACATGAAGGTTCACGCCCTGGCCAGGCTTTATCTCGACAACTTTCCCCACATAAAGGCCTACTGGATCACCCTCGGGGAAAAGGCCGCCCAGGTCGCCCTTCATTACGGCGCGAGCGACGCGGACGGAACCATAACGAGGGAGAAGATCATCCACGACGCCGGGGCCCCGTCGGAAGTCGGGCACAGCAGGGATTTCATGATAAGCATGATCAGGGATTCGGGGTACGTGCCCGTCGAAAGAGACGCCCTCTACAACGAGATAAACGTGTACAACTGATTTTCAGGGGACCCCGAAGCTTCCGTTTCGGAGGGACGGCTTTGATCTTGCGCGGCGGTTTTGTCGGATTATATTGTGAAGACGGGGAAGAAGGATACGGCAATTTCCGGCGGTAGAAGAATCTCGAAGATTGCGGCTTGCGAAGATCAACGGGCACGGGCTCGCTGAAACAGGTTATACTGTAGCTCTGTCGTTTCGCTCAAGTTAAATCAGGAAGCTTGGTTCACCAAGCGGTCTCAGTGACCTGCGGGGAAAGAAGAATGGATCAGGACTTGTCCGGAAAACTTGCACGAATCATTCATATCGTTCGGACTGAATGTATCGAGGACCCGCTTGAGTGTGTCGAGCAGGTTTCTTATCTCGTCTATCTGAAACTGATTGACGAGGAGTCCGACAGGAAGCTCGAGAATGTTTCTCCTCTCAAGGCTACGGCGACTGGGCTTTTGGGGTTGCCGCTTACGATTCCCGTGGCCGCGGGGACGGCGTTGGGAGACAAGGTATCAGGCAAAAAAACTGTCAGGCTAATAGGCGACCTGTTTTTTCCAAACCGGGCCAAGCGGTACAGGTGGTCCCAGTGGCGGTCCGGAAGAGGGGAGAATCTGCGCGATTTCGTCAGAGATGAAGTTTTTCCCTATATGGCTTCCTTGACCAGGGAGCACCCGAGAATAGCGGAATACTTCAGAGACTCTGATCTTAAGATTGACGATCCGGATGTCTTCGAGCGGGTGGTGGACGCGATTGATAAAATCGATTTCGCGAAGACGGGACCTGACGTAAAAGGCGACGCTTTCGAGGACATGCTCGCGCACCCCGAGTTGTCGAACTTAAACGGCGTTCCCCGCCAGATACGGTCCATGATGGTGGAGATGGTCGCCCCCGACCTCGGCGAAACGGTTTGCGACCCCGCGTGCGGCACGGGGGGACTGCTTGTTGAAGCCGTCGGATACCTTTTGGCCAGATATTCCGCCGAACCTCGCGACGTGCCAGTCTACGGCGCGCGGTGGCTGGAGGAGCGCGGACAGTCTCTCGAACAGGCAAGAGAGGAAATTTCCACGCTTCAGACTTGCCGTAGGGGGCCGGGTGAAAAAATTGAGGACTGGGAATCTTTGGAAAGGTCTTTCTACGGCGTAGACGCATCGCGTCGCGTAACGCGCGTCGCGGCGATGAACTTGCTGCTCCACGGAATCCGCCAGCCGAACCTGAAACGCGCCGATGCTCTCTCCGATATTGACGGGTCTGGAGAGAACGGTCATGCTCGCGGGTATGACGTGATTGTCTCCAGTCCGCCCTTTGGAAGCAATGTCTCTAGGGAATCTAACCGTGGAGGCGTTTCCTCCAAGACCAGAATCGAGCTGCGTTTTCTGGAAATGGTAATGAATGCCTTGGCTCCCGGCGGCCGGTGCGCGGTTGTAGTGTCTGAGGCCTTTTTGTCCAGCGGTATTTCGTCACGTGCGGAAATCAGGCGCAGACTGGTTTCCGACTACGACCTGCTGGCCGTGATTTCTCTTCCGCCGGGTGTTTTTCCTCAATCTTCAGGCATGAGAACCGCCGTGGTTGTTTTCCGTTGCTCCGCTGGCTATGCGGAAAAAGACAGAGGGAACAAGAAGGTCTGGTTCTACAGTGTCCGCGAGGCGGGCCTGTTTAAAAGCGGAGATTTCCCGGGTCGCGATTCCAAGATACCGGGTGGGAACGATATACCGGATGTTCTGTTGCGATGGAACGATTACAGGGAGTCCGGTTATCGGGAACCTCGGGGTGTTGAAGCCGGAACCGTTCTGGACCCTGGTAGCGGGGAGCCCCGTTGCTGGTGGGCGACGATGGAGGCTGTGGCGGAGAATGGTTACATGCTGGCAGCAAACCTGTACAAACCCTTGGTGGCTGAGAAACCTCCCGATGAAAGTCCGGCGGACTTGCTCCGGGAGACGCTGGCCATTGAACACGGCATAGCCGAAGACGTGGAAAAGCTGTTACGGGAACTGGAAGTGGTCAAATGAACATGCACACGGCACCTCTTGAGCGGATAGCTCCGCCACAAACTTCGAGTTTGAGCCTTGACCCGGACACTCCCGTATGGTTTCTGACTCCGGAGCAGGTGCAGAGTCGGACTGGATATATCTTCAACAGAAAAAACGTGAAACCGGCGGACGTAGGAAGAAACACGTATGTCTTTGACGACGGCAACGTGCTGTATTCGAGATTCCGGCCGGACTTAAAAAAAGTGGTGTGTCCGGATGAACCGGGGATTGCGACCACGCAGTTCATTCCGCTGCGACCGCAAGCCGACCTTCTCGACCGCGATTACCTGATGTATTATCTTCGCTCCGACCGTTTTCTCAGTTTCGCGAATGCTTTCAACGAGATTGGAAAGCCCGAGATTATCAAAGCCAAACTGCTGAAACACCGGATTCCGTTGCCGTCTCTTACTGAACAGGGCCGTATTGTCGGGATGCTGAAACGAGCGGACGAACTAAACAAGAATCGAGCCAGAGCCGATGCCGTCGCCGCGCGTATTCTCCCTGCGCTTCTCTACGAAATGTTCGGCGACCCTGCGACTAATAACGAGGAATGGCCAGTGAAATCGCTTGGAGAAATTACTGTTGGAAGTGCGAAATGCGGAGTTGCCGCAAATGTTGTGGAATGGACGGAAGGTTCTCCCCGCTATGTAAGAATGTCCGACATCATGGAGGACGGTCGTCTTAATCATGACGGAGCGGTCAGTTTAGATTTGGACGACTGGACTCCGTACAAACTGTATTCAGGCGATGTTCTGATCGCCGTAACTGGAAGGGCAACCTATTTGTATCAGCCTCAGGATGGTCTCTGCGTTTACAGTAATTCCCTTGTTCGCTTCAGGCCAAATCGCGACCTTATGTTACCGTGGTATTTGTTTGCGCTTACGCAGACCGCGTATTACAGAAACTGGACAGAAAAACACAAACAAGGTGTTGTTCCGAATATCAGTCCAAAGCAATATTCGAGTTTTGAAATTCCGATTCCGCCAATTTCGTTGCAGGAGGATTTTGCGCTAAAAGCAAGACGACTGATGGACATCCGCAAGAAAAGGAGTGTGTCTGGAACAAAAACCCAGAATCTGTTGGACATTTTCCTTTATCGTGCCTTTACCGAAGACCGTGCGGGAAAGTTGCTTGGAACGAAAGCAGTGGAGCAATCTCCGAGACAGGGGCCGATTTAGGACTCTAGAGAGAATGGGGGCGATTTGCGCGTTGGAAACTGCTGCGGAACTGAATCCGGCCATTAAATGTCAGTTGGATGTCAATTAAATGTCAATTGGATGTCAATTCAGCGTCCATTTATAGAGTTCACGTCTCGGGTATATAATCTCCTGAAAACACGAGATTTTATCGTGTTCATGTTGAATAGCCGTTTTCGCGAGATGCGGGATGCAAGACCGAGCCGTTTCCGTCGGAGCCTTGATTTCCGGCCATTTACCAGGCGCGGTTTCAAGGTGCGAAATCGCCGCGCGGTTTTCGCCGGACGCTTCGGCAGGCTTTCTCCTCTCTTTCGCCGTTTCCCGAAAGTTGCTTGTCCCGCCTTCCTCCGTGAATATACTATCGGGTTTTTAGCTGATACTTGAAAGCTGGCAGAAGTTGCTATATGATAGGTAAAGCTATGGGAAAACAAGGGCGGCTAGTGAGAATCGGGGAAGCGGCGGAAATGCTCGGCGTAAGCCGTGAATCTCTCCGGAAGTGGGAAAAGACCGGCGAGCTTCTACCAGCGCGGAAAACCGCGTACGGAACAAGGTACTACGCCGTCGCCGACCTGCTCGGCACGAAGAACGAATCCGCGCCCACGCTTTGCTACGCCCGCGTTTCCTCGCACGATCAGAGAGAAGACCTTGAGCGTCAACACGCCGCGCTGGAGGCGTATTGCGCCGCCAAAGGCTGGCGGTCGGAAACGATAAAAGACCTTGGGTCCGGAATGAATTACCGGAAAAAAGGCTTGCAGAAATTGCTTGAGTTGATCCTCCGCCGGAAGATCCGGCGGCTTGTCATCACGCACAAAGACCGGTTGCTTCGTTTCGGCGCAGAGCTTGTTTTCGCGCTTTGCGAGATTCAAGGCGTGGAGATAGTGATAATCCATCAGGGAGAGCAACCGTCTTTCGAGGAGGAACTCGCGCAGGACGTCCTTGAGATAATCACGGTGTTTTCGGCGCGTCTATACGGAGCGCGGAGCAAGAAGCATAAGCGGCTGATGGACGATCTGAAACAGTCAACAGGTGGCGGGAAATGATGACGGCGCATAAAATCCGCCTGTCCCCGAACGCCACGCAGGCGACCGCGCTGGCGCGGCAAGTCGGATACGCCCGGGTTGGATACAATCACGCGCTCGCGGACTTCAAAGAGCAACTCGCCCTCGGCCAATTCTTAAATGACAAAGACCTTCGCCCGCGCTGGAACGCGAAAAAAGACGAAGTCGCGCCGTGGCACAACGACAAGACCGAAGGCGGCGACAAAATCCATTGTGAACTCGCGCCCAAGAACGCGATCATAGACCTTGGGAAAGCCATAACGGCATGGGGGGACTACCGGAAGAAAAAGAAAAAAGGCGTTCCGACCCGCCGCGTCGGTTTCCCTCGGTTTCGGAAGCGAGGCGGAAGCGGCGACGGCTGGCGCGTGTCGAACGGACCGGGAACCGTCCCGACGGACGGCCGCCGCGTTCAACTTCCTATGATTGGCTGGGTCAAGATGACCGAGGAACTCCGCTTTCCGGAGGCGGTCATCAAGGAGGCGACGGTAACGCGCAGGGCGGGAAAGTGGTATATCTCTTTTGCCTGCGAGGTCGCCGAGCCGGAGAAACCCGATCTCTCCGGCCGCCCCGCGGCCGCGATAGACGTCGGCGAGCGACGACTCGCAACGGTGCGCTATGACGACGGCCGCGTCGAAACAATCGAAAACCCGCGATCGCTTGAACGCGGCCAGGCGAAACTCCGCTTGGCGCAGAAAGCACTATCCCGGAAAAAGCAAGGAAGCAAAAATCGCGAGCGAGCGAAGCTCCGCGTCGCAAAAATCCATGACCGAATTGCCTGTATCAGGCAGGACAACATCCATAAGGCCACATCCGCACTTGCGAAGACCGCTGGCCGGTTCGTTGTCGAAGACCTGAACGTGGCAGGAATGGCAAAGCGGCGGCGAGGGAAGAACGCTCGCGGAATCTATGACGCAGGCATGGCGGAGTTTCTCCGCATTCTCAAATACAAGGCGGAACGCGTCGGAATCCCTGTTGATCCCGTCGATCCCGCCTACACGTCGAAGACCTGCGCGGCCTGCGGCCACGTGAACCGCGCCCTCGGGAGCGCGGAGCGGTGGACGTGTCCGCAATGCGGAACGAAACATCACCGCGACGTGAACGCGGCCGCAGTCATAGAGAAAAGAGGCAAGGACAAAACAACCGGGAGCTCCCCGGGGTTAGCGCGTGGAGATGGTGTAAGACGGTCAATTGCGGCCGCGACTGTCCGCGAAGCGCGAATTGGGACTGGTTAGCTTTTGCCATGCTTTGGCAACTTCTACCAAGTTTCAAAGAGCGGTGTGTGCATTTCAGCTGACCAAGGAAGAAGGCTTATGACGTATGGTCCCAGGTGCTCGGTCTTTGCCGCGATATTTCTTTTGTTCGCGGCCGCGGGTTTTTCCATAGACGCGCAAGGCGCGACGGAGGCGGAGAAGATGAACGATGCGGAGAAAAGCGGTTACCGGGAGGCGACTTTCGCCGGGGGATGCTTCTGGTGCATGCAGCCTCCGTTCGACAGTCTTTCCGGCGTCGTGGAGACGGTCGTCGGCTACTCGGGCGGGACGGAGAAAGATCCCACCTACGAGCAGGTCGCCCACGGAAGGACCTCTCACGCCGAGGCCGTGAGAATTGTTTTCGACCCGAAAAAGATAAGCTACGAGACGATTCTCGAAACTTTCTGGATGAACATAGACCCGACCCAGCGGGACGGGCAGTTCGCCGACAGGGGAAGACATTACAGAACGGCGATTTTCTACCACGACGATTCGCAGAAGCGAAAGGCTCTGGCTTCGAAAAAGAAGCTCGGGGAGTCGGGCAGGTTCTCAAAGCCGATAGTCACGTCCGTCGAGAAGCTCGCGTCTTTCTACAGGGCGGAGGAGTACCATCAGAAATACTACGAGAAAAACCCGATTCACTACAACGCCTACAAGAAAGGCTCGGGAAGGGCGGGCTTCATAGAAAGAACCTGGGGCAAGTAAGTCTCGTTGCAAGAAAGGATTTCCGCCGGGACCGATGACCGTTTACCTGCTCGACCGCAAAGTGGAATTTCCGGACCCCGCCGAAGCGGGACCCGGGGGACTTCTGGCGGTCGGAGGGGACCTGAGTCCGCAGAGGCTTCTGCTCGCCTACCGCAAGGGCATTTTCCCATGGTATTCGCGGGGAGAACCCGTCATGTGGTTCTCTCCCGACCCGAGGATGGTGTTTCTCCCCGGCGATTTTCGATTCTCCAAAAAGCTCCTCAAGGTGGTTTCCTCGGGACGGTTTTCCGTCAGGATAGACACCGATTTCCGGGCGGTGGTCGAAAGCTGCGCCTCGGTCGAGAGAAAGGGACAGAACGGAACCTGGATAACCGGGGAAATGAAAGCCGCCTACGTCCGCCTCCACGAACTCGGTTACGCCCATTCCTTCGAGACCTATTCGGAAGACGGGCTCGTCGGAGGTCTCTACGGCGTGTCTCTTGGCGGCGCGTTTTTCGGGGAATCGATGTTTCACCTGGAGTCCCACGCGTCCATGGCGGCCCTTTACCACCTGGCGCGAAAATGCGGGGAATTCGGTTTCGACTTCATAGATTCCCAGGTTCCGACCGGGCACATGAAGGGGCTCGGGGGAAGGGAGGTGGAAAGAGCGGAATTTCTCTCCATGCTTGAGCGCTCGCTTCGAAAAGACACCCTGCGGGGTTCCTGGAGCGTTTCCCCCGCGCCGAATGACAGCGGGAAGGAAAGCGGTTAGAATCCCGTTCCATGCCGAAAAGACTGCTTGTTTTCCAGCACGTGCCGCACGAGATACTCGGGACGCTGCACCCGATGCTGAAAGACGCCGGTTTCAGAATACGTTACGTAAACTTCGGCCGTTCCAATCACTCCATTCCGAGGCTTCGCAATTACGACGGTCTCGTGGTTCTGGGGGGACCCATGAACGTGGACCAGTCCGACGAATATCCCTATCTCGTGCCGGAGGTCGAGGCGATAGGGGAGTTTATCGGCATGGACGCGCCGATGCTGGGAGTGTGCCTGGGTTCGCAGCTCATCGCCAAGGCCCTGGGAGCCGACGTGCGCGGGAATACGAAAAAGGAAATCGGCTGGTACGACCTGTCGACGACCGAGGAGGGAAAGAAGGACCCGCTTCTGGGGAGCTTCGGTCCGGTCGAAAAGGTGTTTCAGTGGCACGGAGACACGTTCGGGATTCCGGAGGGCGCCGTCCGCCTGGCCTCGTCTCCTCTCTGCGAGAACCAGGCGTTTCGCTACGGGGACAAGGTGTACGGGTTTCAGTTTCACCTGGAAGTCGACGAGCCCATGATAGAGCGCTGGCTCGTCGCCCCGGTCAACAGGAAGGAGCTTGAGGAGCTCGGCGGAGAAATAAGCCCCGAGGCCATAAGGGCCCAGACGCCCGGGTACATGCGAGGGCTTTCGAGGCTGAGCGAGGGGGCTTTCGGAGGCTTCATAGGTCTTTTCGGCGCGGCTTCGGGAAAAACGGCGCACATGCCTTCCGTCTGAATTTCCCCGCGTCCGCGCCGGTTTGAAAAAAAAAGGACCGCGTGTATAATCCGCACGGTTCGCGAATCGCGAAACGTCCCGTTTCAAATCCATGCGACCGAGGTGAAAATGAGCAGTTGGGAACGCAAGAATCACGGCCATCCGGACATAAAGCCTTCTTCCAGAAGAGCCATATTCATAGGCAGGTATCAGCCCTATCACGCGGGTCACATAGCGCTTGTCAGGCAGAAGCTAGACGAGGGCGTTCCGTGCCTGATAATGGTAAGGGACATTCCTCCCGACCCGAAGAATCCCTTTACCACCGAGCAGACGGTGGACATGATAAGAAAGTATCACGAGTCCAAGGGCGACGACGTGGTGGTGATGGTGATTCCCGACATCGAATCGGTGAACTGGGGCAGGGGGGTCGGCTACGAGATGAACGAATTCTTCCCGCCCGAAGACATAGGGTTCATATCCGCCACCGGGATACGCGAGTCGATAGCCGAGGGCGACGACCGGTGGAGAGAGCTTGTGGACGAATCCATTCAGGACGACGTGGTGAAGTATCTCGGCGGCTGAACGCGGTCTTTATCCGGCGGGTTTAGCGTCGGATTTCTTCTGGTACTTGCGGCGGAACTTCTCGACCCTGCCTTCCTTCTCGTAGTGCTTCTCCTTTCCTGTGTAGAAGGGATGGGAGTCGCTTGAGATTTCCACCGTCACCAGCGGGTACTCGTTTCCGTCCTCCCACTTGGTCGTTTCCTCCGACTTCTTGGTGGAACGCGTGAGAAACGCGTGACCGGTGAAGGAGTCCTTGAATACCACGTAACCGTAATCGGGGTGAATTTCTTTTTTCATTTTCCTTTCCCGCGGAATTTTCAGAGAAGGTCATTCTATACGGATATGAAATTTTGTAAAGATCCGCGGGCCGCCCCGCGGGTTTTCTCACTGCTGCGGCGTCCGTCCCAGGATTTCCGCCGCCTTTTTCGCGAAATAGGTGACCAGGATATCGGCTCCCGCCCTTTTCATGCCGAGGAGACTTTCGAGAATGACCTTCTCTTCCTCGAGCCATCCCGATTCCGCCGCCGCCCTTATCATCAGGTATTCCCCGCTTACCTGGTAGGCCGCGAGGGGAAGGTCGGTGTTTTCCCTGAAAAGCCGGACGAGGTCGAGGTAGTAGCCCGCGGGCTTGACCATCACCATGTCCGCCCCTTCCTCCTCGTCCTGGACGAGTTCCCTCACCGCTTCCCTGGAATTGGCGGGATCCATCTGGTAGGTCATCTTGTCTCCTCCCCTGGGAGCGGAGTCTAAAGCTCCGCGGAAAGGTCCGTAGAAGGACGACGCGTACTTGGCCGTGTACGACATGATCGAAACGTCCGTATAACCTTCTTCGTCGAGAGTCTCCCTTATGGCTCCGACCCTGCCGTCCATCATGTCGCTGGGGGCCACGATGTCGGCTCCTGCCGCCGCGTGGCAGAGCGCCTGTTTGCAGAGCGTCTCGACGGTCACGTCGTTGAGTATCTCGCCGGAAGGCGAAACCACGCCGTCGTGGCCGTCGCTCGAGTAGGGGTCCAGGGCGACGTCGGTTATTACCGCGACCCGCGGCGTCCGTTCCTTGACCGCCGCCACCGCCCTTGGGACTATGCCCTCGGGATTGTGGCATTCCTCGGCGAACGGAGACTTGAGCGCTTCGTCGACCGCGGGGAAAAGCATCACGGCTCCTATGCCGAGACCGAACGCTTCGGAAACCTCCCTCGCGAGACCGGGCAGGCTCCATCTCCTGCAGCCGGGCATGGATTCTATTTCCTCGTCCGTGTCTTCGTCGTGAATGAAAAGCGGGTAGACGAGATCTCCCGGCGCGACGGCCGTTTCCCTGGCGAGATTTCTTACCGAGCGGGACTTTCGGTTTCTTCTGGGTCTCGAGGGCAGGTCGAGAGACGTCGCGTCCCTGTCGGGAGTTTTCGTTTTCCGTTTCCTTTCCGGTTTCATCGGGTTCTTCCGCGAGTTTCCCGCAGCGGGGAGACGAAGTAATATAAGTCGCGGGGGAATATAGTCAATGGAAAACGGGATTCCGGCTCGCGCGGAAGTCGATGAAAATTAAGGCCGGTTTCGCTCTTGGTCGCCGCGGAAAATTCTGGGGGGGGGGCAAGAAAAGTTTGCATTAACGCCTCGTTGTGTTAAAGTAGCAAGACTATGAAAAATCAAATCTCCAGACTTCTTCTGAGCATTGCCGTCATGCTGATGGTCTCTCCCGCGGTCTTTCCGGGCGCGGCGTCGGCAGGTGAAAACGAGGATCTAAAGCAGCGTATCGAGTATCTCGAGAGCGAACTCAAGGCCGCGCGCGAGAAACTCGGCGTTCCCGAACCGCAGGTCGCTTCCGAAGCGCCGGAGGCGCCCAAGAAAAGTCCGGTCAGAATCGGCGGCGCCATGCGCGCAAACTGGGTCTACGGCGATTACGATGCGCCCAGCCGCCGCAGCAAGGAAATCGGCGACGTCGACCTGGAACTGCTCCGCCTCGACATGGACATTGACTACAACGGCATCATCGGCAGGGCGGAATACAGGTATTATGGCGACTACAGCATGATGAAGGACGCCTGGCTCGGGTTCAGGACGGACGACTACGGCACCCTCAAGGCGGGCATCGTCCGCGTTCCTTTCGGGCCGAGTCCCTGGGGAGTTTCCACCAGCTGGTTCTTCGATCAGCATTACTATCTCGGACTCTCCGACGACATGGACCTCGGGGTCAGGTGGACCAGGCCATTCGGGGACCTTACGGTCGACGTGGCCTACTATCTTCAGGACGAGGGAGACTGGGACGGAGAAAAGAGTCTTGACAGCGCGCGCTACAGCTACGACCCCGTGAGGTGGCGCACCCGCGTCTATTCGGGCGGAGAGGTTGTGGAGGAGGACGGTGAGTCCGTGACCAAGTCCAGGGGGGACACCGCTTCCAACTCCGACCAGACGAGCGGCTTTGAGGAAAAGCACCAGTTCAACCTGCGTCTCATCTACGCGATCGAGAACTTCGGAGACCTGGGAACGTCCTTCCAGTACGGAAAGCTCAAGGGGACCAACGTGGACGACGACGGCGCCTACCATCTGGCCGCGTCCGGCCACGCCAAGAACTCCCTCTGGAACTTCACTCTTTACTCCCAGGTGACCTACTACAAGTACAACATCACCGACGACACGCCCTGGGGAACCGGCGATCTCATTCCGATGGGAGCGTTCGACTACGCCTGGCCCGTGGCGTCCAAGGGGGTGATACCCGCCTTTTCGCTCAGGTACGACGGCATAAACACCTCTAACATCTCCTGGCTCGACGGCGTTACGCCCTATGTTGAATGGAGTTCCGTCATAAAGGACAGAAACGACTTCAACGACAGTCAGCTGTGGGTCTTCGGGGCTCTCTGGTCCTGGGGAGGCATGTATATCTACACCGAACTGGGGCTAAGCACCGGCAACTTCTTCGTCGGCGGGGAGGGAGACAATTACAGCAACATCTATAACGGAATCAACCACGTCGGCGCCAACGGAAACGACAGGTGGCACAAGCGGTTCAACATAAACGTGGGCTACTATTTCGACCTTTTCAAATAAACGTCGCACCTGACAAGGAGAAAAATCTATGAACGGCAGCAAAGGCCACCCTGTCACCGGGCAGGACAACCGCCAGATATTCGGACTTGACATAAACGTTCCGGTGTTCGTTGTCTCCGGGATCACCATACTCGTTTTCATAATAGGGGCCCTGCTGTTCCAGGACAGGGCGGCGGCGACGCTGTCGGCGACGCGCGTCTGGATTACGACCCAGTTCGACTGGCTTTTCCTCAGCACCGGCAACATATGCATCCTGTCGTGTCTCTTCCTGATTTTTTCTCCCATGGGCAAGGTGCGCATAGGCGGCCGGGACGCCGTGCCCGATTACTCCAGGCTCACGTGGTTCGCGATGATATTCGCGGCGGGAATCGCCATAGGACTGCTTTTCTACGGCGTGCTGGAGCCTATGTACTACTTCCAGAATCCTCCTCTGGGAGTTGATCCCTCGGACACCGCGGCTCTGGAGGCCGTAAGCATCTCCGCGGCGACTTTTCACTGGGGATTCTCCGCGTGGGCGTTCTACGCGACGGCGGGCCTGGGGCTCGCGTTTTTCTGCTTCAACCGCGGACTTCCGCTCACCATCCGTTCGGTGTTTCATCCAATCTTCGGCGACTCGGTGTGGGGCTGGAACGGACACGTGATAGACGTGCTCGCCATATTCGCCACGCTGTTCGGTCTCGCGACCTCCCTCGGACTGGGAGCCCAGCAGGCCATCGGCGGTCTGAACTACCTGTTCGGCATTCCGGCGGGAAACCTCACCTACGTCGTGTTCATAGTCATCGTCACGTGTTTCGCCACGATCTCGGTGCTGACGGGAATCGACGTCGGCATCAAGCGTCTCAGCCAGTTCAACATAGTGCTGGCGGTGCTTCTGCTGCTTTTCGTTCTGGCGATCGGGCCGACGGGGTACATTTTCAAGAGCCTGGTCGCGGGAGGAGCGGACTACATCGCCAAGCTCGTGCCTTTCAGCAACTGGATAGGCCGCGAGGACAAGGATTTTCTCCACGGCTGGACGACGTTCTACTGGGCATGGTGGATATCCTGGACCCCGTTTGTGGGGATGTTCGTCGCCCGCATTTCCAGGGGACGCACCGTCCGCGAGTTTCTGATCTGCGTTCTCATCATCCCGACTCTCTGCTGTCTGCTGTGGATGAGCGTTTTCGGCGGCACCGCCATCTACCAGTTCGTGGCCGAAGGGTACACGGGCGTAACGGAGATAATCACGGCCTGGAAGCCCGAGCTTGCGCTCTACAAGATGCTTGAAGGTCTTCCTCTGACAAGCCTTCTTTCCTTCGTCAGCGTGGTTCTTCTGATCATCTTTTTCATCACTTCGTCCGACTCCGCGTCCCTTGTCGTCGATATGATATCGGCCGGCGGAAAACTTGAGCCGCCCGCGGCCCAGCGCGTGTTCTGGTGCACTCTCGAGGGTCTGGTGGCCATCGCGCTTCTGCTCGGCGGAGGTCTCAAGTCGCTGCAGGCGGCCTCGCTCATAGCGGGACTTCCCTTCTCCATCCTGATCATCCTGATGGTGGTCAGCATATGGAAGGGTCTCAGGCACGAGCCCCGCTGACCTGAAAACGGCGGTATTTCCCCGGACGACCGCGCGTTTTTCGCGGTTTCGGCTTCCGCCGTACGTTTCCCGTCGGGGATGTTGCGGACAGGCGGCGGAAAAACCGCGGGCGGTTCGATGTTTCTTGGAATTTCCGTTCGGGTTTATTCTGATCGGCGACCGATGCGCATGGAGGGAAATCCGTGAACAGTCGTCAGGGCCGCCCGGTCACCGGGCGGGACAATCTCGAAATATTCGGTCTGGACATAAACGTTCCGGTATTCGTGGTTTCGGGAGTCACGATACTCGCCTTCGTAACGGGAGTTCTGCTGTTTCGGGAAGAAGCGGCGGTGGCGCTTCCCATGGCGCGCAAGTGGATCACCGTGGAGTTCGACTGGCTTTTCATGATCGTCGCCAACCTGTGCCTGCTGTTCTGCGTCTTCGTGATCTTTTCTCCCATGGGCCGGGTGCGCATAGGCGGCAGGGAGGCGAGACCGGACTATTCCACGATTACCTGGTTCGCGATGGTCTTCTCGTCGGGAATCGCCATAGGACTGCTGTTTTTCGGCGTGCTGGAGCCCATGTACTACTTCCAGAATCCTCCGCTGGGAATCGATCCCTCCGACACCGGAGCCGCCGAGGCCGCAAGCATAGCCGCGGCGGCCTTTCACTGGGGACTTTCGGGGTGGTCGTTCTACGCGGTCGCGGGCCTCGGGCTCGCCTTTTTCTGCTTCAACCGCGGACTGCCTCTCACCATCCGCTCGGTGTTTCATCCTCTTCTGGGCGACCGCGTATGGGGCTGGAGCGGACACGCGATAGACGTGCTGGCCATATTCGCCACGCTGTTCGGTCTCGCGACCTCGCTCGGGTTCGGCGCCGAGCAGGCCGTGGCCGGTCTCAGCTACCTGTTCGGGGTTCCGGCGAACAACTTCACCTACGTCGTGTTCATAGTCGTCGTCACGTGTTTCGCCACGACCTCGGTGCTGACGGGACTCGACGTCGGCATAAAGCGTCTCAGCCAGTTCAACATAGCGCTGGCCCTGCTCCTGCTTCTGTTCGTTCTGGCCGCGGGCCCGACCAGGTACATTTTCGGAATACTGGCCGCGGGCGTTGCGGACTACGCGGCCAAGCTCGTGCCTCTTAGCAACTGGATAGGCCGCGAGGACACGGAATTTCTGCACGACTGGACAGTTCTGTACTGGGCCTGGTGGATATCGTGGACGCCGTTTGTCGGAATGTTCGTCGCCCGCGTCTCGAGGGGACGCACCGTCCGCGAGTTTCTCGTCTGCGTTTTGTGTCTGCCGACTCTTTGCTGTATTCTCTGGATGAGCGTTTTCGGCGGTACGGCGATCCATCAGTTTCTTTTCGACGGCTACGCCGGAGTGACGGAAGTGATCGCGGCGTGGAAACCGGAACTCGCGCTGTTCAGGATGCTTGAGATGCTGCCTCTCAAGACCGCGCTTTGCTTCGTGAGCGTCTTTCTCCTCGTGGTTTTCTTCGTCACGTCGTCCGATTCAGGTTCGCTTGTGGTCGACATGATCTCCGCGGGCGGAAAACTCGAGGCGCCCCCGGCGCAGCGGGTGTTCTGGTGCAGTCTCGAGGGACTGATCGCCATCGTGCTTCTGCTCGGCGGAGGTCTCGCGTCGCTTCAGGCGGCCGTGCTGATAGCGGGACTTCCGTTCTCGGCGCTGCTAGTCATGATGATGATATGCGTATGGAAGGGGCTTCGGCGCGAGCCTCTGTGATTCGGAAACCGGCGGGCTTTTCTGCCCGGGCGGGCGGTTCCCGGAGCCGGTTTCGATGCGTGAACCCGCCCCGGATTCTCGAATGAAGGAAGACGGAAAACAGGAGCCCGCCGCCGACGCGCGCGGGCGGACGCAACGGCTGGAGGCGCGGGGCGGTTTCGAGATGTCCGGCCTTCGCGTGAACGCTCCGGTCTGCGCCGTTTCCGTGACCGTGATCCTCGCTTTCATAGCGCTGGCCCTGCTGTTTCAGGAAAAGGCGGCCGAACACCTCGCGGCGCTTCGCGATTTCACTACCACGAGGTTCGACTGGCTTCTCATGATCAGCTGCAACGTCTGCCTGCTTTTCTGCCTGTTTCTGGTCTTCTCTCCGCTGGGCAGGGTCCGCCTGGGCGGTCCGGCCGCCAGGCCCCGCTACTCGAGGGCCACGTGGTTCGCCATGATCTACGCGTCGGGAATCGCTATCGGCCTGCTGTTTTACGGAGTGATGGAGCCCGTGTACTACTTCCAGAATCCTCCCCTGGGAATCGACCCTTCCGACACGTCCGCCGCCTTCGCCGCCGGCATCGCGGGAACGATCTTTCACTGGGGTCTGCACGGCTGGTCGACGTACGCGCTCATGGGTCTCGCCATAGCGCTGCTCGCCTACAACAGGGGCATGCCGTTCGCTCCCCGCTCGGTGCTCTATCCCGTTATCGGCGACCGCGCGTGGGGCTGGACCGGACATGTCGTCGACACGCTCGCGGTTTTCGCCACCCTGTTCGGTCTCGCCACCTCTCTGGGACTCGGCGCGGGCCAGGTGGCCGCCGGTCTCAACTACCTGACCGGGATCCCCGCGACCCAGACGACCAAGGTCGTTTTCATAATCGTGATCACCGGCATCGTCATGGTTTCGGTGATGACGGGACTCGACGTCGGCATAAAGCGCATGAGCCAGTTCAACATAGTGCTCGCCATGGTCCTGCTTGTTTTCGTCGTCGCGACGGGGCCGACGGAGTTCCAGTTTCGAAGCGTACTGACCGGAATTTCGGACTACGCCCGAAAGATCGTGCCTCTCAGCAACTGGATAGGCCGCGAGGACAAGGATTTTCTCCACGGCTGGACGACGTTCTACTGGGCGTGGTGGTTCTCCTGGATGCCTTTCATCGGGGTGTTCATCGCCCGCATTTCCAGGGGACGCACCGTCCGGGAGTTCCTGCTGACCGTTATCTTCCTGCCCACGCTTCTCTGCGCGGTCTGGATGAGCGTTTTCGGCGGCACCGCCCTCCACCAGTTTCTTTTCGACGGCTACACCGGGGTGACCGACGCGGTAAGGACGTGGAATCTGGAACTCGCGCTGTTCAGGATGCTGCAACACCTGCCGCTCACCGAAACGGTTTCCCTCTTCTGCCTCGTTCTTCTGGCGATCTTCTTCACCACGTCGTCCGACTCGGGGTCGCTTGTCGCGGACGTCATGGCGGCCGGGGGAAGATTCGACACGAAGCCGTTCCAGCGCGCGTTCTGGTGCACCCTCGAAGGATCGATCGCCATCGCTCTTCTGCTCGGGGGAGGGCTCAAATCGCTCCAGGCCGCCGCGATGATAACGGGACTTCCTTTCTCTCTGCTGATCGTCGTGACGATCGTCAGCGTCTGGAAGGTGCTGGGAGGAGAATACCGCCGCCTGCCGGACGGTTAGGCGACGCGGCCCCCGCTGGTCTGGGTATGCGAATTCGGTTAGGTTTTCGCGATGAAGAAGGAAACGGAAACGCCGCGTCCGCAAAGCGCGTACAAGGGACGCGGCTACCGTCGCGGGCGGGACAACGTGCGGATACTGGGGCTTGACTTCAACGCCCGGGTGTTCGTGGTCTCGGCCGTCCTCATAGTGGCGTTCGTCGTTCTGGGAACCGCGTTTCAGGAAAAGACGGCCGAGGTCTTTCGGGACATGCACCAGTGGATCGTCACCAGGTTCTACTGGCTTTTCATGATCGCCACCAACCTGATACTGCTTTTCTGCCTCGCGCTTGTAGTCTCTCCGCTCGCCGGGGTTCGCCTCGGCGGTCCGGACGCGAAACCCGACTACTCATACCTTAGCTGGTTCGCGATGATCTTCGCCTCCTCGGTGAGCGTCGGCTTCATGTTCTTCGGAGTGGTGGAGCCCGTGTATCATTTCCAGAATCCCCCGCTGGGCGTCCATCCTTCCGACACCGAGGCGGCGTTCGCCGTGGGCATGGCGGGGGCGATATTTCACTGGGGATTTCACGGCTGGGCGATATACGCCCTCGCCGGTCTCGCCTTCGCTCTTTTTTCCTACAACCTGGGCATGCCGTTTTCCGTGCGCTCGATATTCTATCCCCTTTTCGGCAACCGCGTGTGGGGCTGGAGCGGGCACCTGATCGAAACCCTGGCGGTTTTCTCCACGCTGTTCGGCCTCGCGGTCTCGATCGGCATCGGAGCCGAGCAGATAACCGGCGGACTGGACTACCTGTTCGGGATTCCCGCGACGGGTCTTTTCAAGGTGCTGCTGATCGCCGCGGTGGTGATGGTGGCGATGACGGCCCTGCTCGGAGGCATCAACGTCGGAATCGGCCGCCTGAGCCGGATCAACATAACCCTCGCGTTGTCTCTCATGCTGTTCGTCATCGCCGCGGGACCGACGCTCGAGATACTCCGCCACTGTCTCGTGTCGTTCGGCGCGTACGTCTCAAACGTCGCGCATTTCAGCAACTGGACGGACCGCGAGGACGTCCATTTCTTTCACAACTGGACGGTGTTCTACTGGGCGTGGTGGTTTTCCTACGCGCCGTTTGTCGGAATGTTCATCGCCCGCATTTCCAGGGGAAGAACGGTACGCGAGTTTCTGATCTTCACCCTCGTTCTGCCCACTTTTTTCTGCGTGGTGTGGATGAACGCCTTCGGAGGAACGGCCGTTCACCAGTTTCTCCTGGAGGGACACACGGGCGTGACGGAAACGGTCGCGGCGTGGCAGCCGGAGCTTGCGCTGTTCAGGCTGCTGGAGACGTTTCCTCTCTCTCGCCTGCTTTGCCTGGGAAGCGTCGTCGTGCTGTTTTCCTTTCTGGTCGTGTCGCTGGATTCGGGCTCCCTGGCCATTGACGCCATAACGGCCGGAGGCAAGATAAACGCCCCGGTGGCCCAGCGGGAGTTCTGGTGCCTGCTGGGGGGCGTCATACCCGCCGTGCTGCTGCTGGGAGGCGGACTGAAGTCCTTTCAGGCGGCCGTTCTGGCCGCGAGCTTTCCGCTGGCCGTCCTGCTGGTCGCGGCGATGTTCAGCGTGTGGGTCGGGCTTCGCCGCGAATCCCGCCGCATGCGCCGCCAGGGGCGGGACCCGCGGGACGCGGTCACTTGAAAAGACGCTTCGCTGGGCTTATTTTTTATCCGAAGCCCCGCCGACGGCGGGAGTCGGACGAAAGGGAGGTTCTTTAATGACGGAGAAAAACGCGGAGAGACACGAGTTTCAGGCCGAGGTCAAAAGGCTCATGAACATCGTGGTCAATTCTCTTTACACCGACAAGGAGATATTCGTCAGGGAACTGGTCTCGAACGCCTCGGACGCGCTGGAGAGACTCAGGTACATCCAGCTTACCGGAAAGGAAGTGTACGACGAAAAGCTCCCGCTCGAAATCGAGATATCGACCTCCCCGGAGGAAGGAACCGTCTCTTTTACCGATTACGGCACGGGCATGAGCAGAAAGGAACTCGTGGAGAACCTGGGAACCATAGCCCGTTCCGGCTCGAGGAACTTCATCGACGCCCTGGGCGACGCGCAGACCGACGGCGGCGACCTCATAGGGCAGTTCGGGGTGGGTTTCTACAGCTGCTTCATGGTGGCCGATTCGGTCGAGGTGGCGACGCGGGGCTGGAGGAAAAACTCCGAGCACCTGGCGTGGAAAAGTTCGGGAGACGGAACCTTCGAGATATCCAAGGCGAAGGGGCACAGGAGGGGCACTAGGGTGACCGTGCGTCTCAGGGAGGAGGAGAGGGAATACTCCGACGAGGGCAGGATAAGGGAAATCCTGAGGAAATACTCGGCGTTCGTTCCCTTCCCCCTCAGGCTCAACGGAGAGCAGGTAAACACCACCGAGGCCGTCTGGCTCAGGGACAGAGACGGGATTACCGACCAGGAATACGGCGGTTTCTACAGGTTTCACTCGAACTCTTTCGACGAACCGTCCTACAGGCTTCATTTCTCCTCCGAGGCCCCCGTCGACATGAACGTTCTTCTGTTCGTTCCGGGAGACAACGCCGAGCGCCTGGGTCTCGGCAGAACGGAGCCGGGCGTGAGCCTTTACTCGAGAAGGGTGCTCATCGACGCGGCGCCCAAGGGACTCCTGCCCGAGTGGGCCAGGTTTCTGCGGGGAGTCGTCGACAGCGCCGACGTACCGCTCAACATCTCGAGGGAGACCATGCAGGACAGCTCCCTTCTTCGGAACCTAGGCTCGACGGTGACGAAAAGATTCATAAGGTTCCTCGACGAGAAGGCGCGAGAGGACGGGGACGCCTACGGCGGTTTTTACCGGAATTTCGGTTTCTTCATAAAGGAAGGCGTCGCTTCGGACTTCGAGAACAGGGAGCGGCTGGAGAAACTTCTTCGGTTCGAATCCTCGGGTGCGGAGGGAGGGACCGTGGTTTCCTTCGACGATTACGTCTCGAGGATGCGGGAAGGACAGAAAGAAATATACTACCTGTTCGGCCGGGGGCGCGATTCCCTCGAGGAAGGACCCCACATGGAGTTTTTCAGGTCGAGGGACGTCGAGGTTCTTTTCGTCTACGAACCGATGGACGAGTTCGTGATGTCGACTCTGGGGGAGTACGGCGGAAAGAAGATCGTCTCGGCGGACGGGGTGGACGTGGATATCGAAGGCGAGGAATCGGAGGAGTCTTCCGCCTCGGCTTCCGAGGAGGAAAAATCGCTCTGCGGGTGGATGAAGGAGGTGCTGGGCGACAGGGTGGGGGACGTGCGCGTCAGCCGAAGGCTCGTGGAAAGTCCCGCGGCCGCCTTTAACTCCGACTCCTCAATGACCCAGGGAATGAAAAGAATCATGAAGAATCTCGGCGGCGACTCCCCGGCGAGCGCGGCGGTAAGGTTCGAAATAAACGGCGCCCATTCCCTGATACGCAATCTCGTCTCGATGAGGGAAAAAGACCCCGAACTCGCCGCGACCATGGTGGAGCAGCTTTTCGACAACGCCCTTCTCGCCGCGGGGTACATGGAAAATCCCGGGAGCATGGTCGGAAGAATGAACCTGCTGCTCGAACGCCTGAGTTCCGCGTGAGGTCCCGCCGTGAACTATCTTGCCCATGCACGTCTCGCCGGCGACGAGCCGCAGTCCGTGATAGGAAACTTCATAGGGGACATGGTGAAGGGAAGGGTAGGGGACGAATATCCCCCGGGCGTGAGGCGCGGGATAATGATGCACCGCAGGATCGACGCCTGGACCGATTCGCACGAAAGGACGAGGGAGTGCGCGCGGCTCGTGAGTCCGCCGCGCAGGCGCTGGAGCAGGGTCATGATCGACATTTTCTACGATCATCTGCTCGCGAAGAACTGGGACGGCTATTCGGACGAGAGTCTCGGGGATTTTCTCGACAGGGTCTACGGCGTAATCCTCGGGGCGAAAGACGTTCTGCCCGGACCCGTTTTCGACGCGGCGAGCGCCATGGTCTCGAGCGGCTGGATCGAGAGATACGCGACTCCCGAAGGCCTGGCCGCGGTCTTCGTCGGCGTATCGAAAAGAATCGGAAGGGAAAATCCCCTCGCGGGGGCGGAAGAGGAGCTGTTCGGCAATTACGACGAGATGAACCGGCATTTCGGGGCGTTTTTTCCCGAGGTCCTGGAATACGCGGAGTCGCTTGAGAATCTTGAACCGGAATAGACCGCGGCGAAAACCGTCGGGCTTTTACGCCGGCGTGGAGAAACGACGATGATAGACCTTTACACGGCGGCCACTCCCAACGGAAAAAAGGTTTCCATAATGCTCGAGGAGACCGGCCTGCCCTACAGCGCGCGCGCCCTGGACCTCTCGGCGCTCGAGCAGAAAGAGCCCTGGTTTCTCGCCATAAATCCCAACGGACGTATTCCAGCCATAGTGGACCGCGAGCGAAACGCCGCGGTTTTCGAATCCGGCGCCATACTTCTCTATCTCGCCGAGAAGACCGGCAGGTTTCTGCCCGCCGACCCTGCCGGCAGAGCCGAGTGCGTGCAGTGGCTCATGTTCCAGATGTCGGGTCTCGGGCCCATGCAGGGACAGCTTCACGTCTTTTTGAAGTACGCGCCCGAGAAAATACCGTACGCGATAAAAAGATACGCCGGGGAGACCAGGAGGCTCTACGGGGTGCTCGACTCCAGGCTTTCGGTATCGGACTACCTGGGAAGAGAGTATTCGATAGCCGACATGGCCGCCTGGCCGTGGATAGACGCGCACGAGTGGGCGGAAATATCGCTTGGGGATTTCCCGGCTCTTCGCGCGTGGCACGAAAGGGTGGGGGAACGGCCGGCCGTCGTCAGGGGAAAGAACGTTCCCGCGGGGGGAGAAGACGGAGAAACGGACGAAGAGAGGATAAAGAGGATTTCAAAAATGCTTCCTTAAGCGGAGTGCCCGGGGCCGGACTCGAACCGGCACGGGACATTGTCCCGAGGGATTTTAAGTCCCTTGCGTCTACCAATTCCGCCACCCGGGCTTTTCGCGAAAGCGGTGTTCGGAATGGAGGCGGCGCCCGGATTCGAACCGGGGTATGACGGTTTTGCAGACCGTTGCCTTACCTCTTGGCTACGCCGCCCTTGAACAAGCGCCGGCCTTAATTCTACTGGAAAAAAGAGGTTTGTGAACTTTCCGCGAATCGTCCCCGGCGCACCGCGTCTCATCCCCGCCCGCCGCGCGGGGACAGACGGCTGCGGAAAGGGAAATCCCGCGGCCGCCGCGGCTACGGGAGCGAAACTTCCATGCTTGCCGCCGTGGAGACTTTTCCGGCCAGCAGAACCCTGTCTCCCGCAAGCCTCGTACGCACCACGCCGCCCCTTTCGGACGCCTGGTATCCCGTGAGTTTCTTTTTTCCGAGTCTCCGGCTCCAGAAAGGACACAGACAGCAGTGCGCCGAACCCGTGACCGGGTCCTCGTCTATGCCGGCTCCCGGCGCGAAGAACCGGGAGACGAAATCGTATCGCCCGGAGTCAGAAACCGCCGTTATGATGAGCCCCCGCGAGTCCAGGTTCCTTACGCGGTCAAGTCTCGGCGCCGCGTTCCTGACGATTTCCTCGCTTTCGTAAAGCGCGACGTAGTCGTACTCGTTTCTTCCCGCGTAAAGGGGTTTTCGGGAAATGGCCGCGAGGAGGTCTTCCGGCGGGTCGACTTCCCGCGGTTCCCGCGACGGAAAGTCCATTTCCACCAGGTCGCCTTTCTTCTCGGCCGTGAGAATTCCGCTTTTCGTCGAGAACCGGATTTCTTCGCTGGGATGCGCCGAGCCGAGTTCCCAGAGAACGTGCGCGCTTGCAAGGGTGGCGTGACCGCACAGGTCGACCTCCGTCGTCGGAGTGAACCACCTGAGGCGGAAGACGCCTTCTCCTTCGAGCAGAAACGCCGTTTCCGGGCAGCCGGCCTCGAAGGCGATTTTCCGCTTGGTTCCGTCCGGTATTTTCTTTTCGAGAACGCAGACGGCGGCGGGATTTCCCGAATACGGTCCTTCGGCGAAGGCGTTCACGATGCGGATTTTCACGGGCGCGCCGCCGCGGAGACCGGGCGTCCGTTTTTCCGCGTGAGCGCGGCCGCAGCGTCCTTTATGCCCGAGAGCGTCAGGGGAAACATCGCGTCTTCGTAGAAGCGCTCGAGCATTCCTATGCTTTCGGTCCATCTCCACTCGTCCCGCGGCACCGGGTTCAGCCACACGGTGGAAGGATACTTCGCCTTTATTCTCTCGAGCCACCTGATTCCCGGCTCGTCGTTGTTGTGCTCGACGCTTCCGTTGGGATAGACGAGCTCCCACGGGGACATGGAGGCGTCTCCGACTATGACGCACCTGTAGTCGCCGTTGTACTTGTTTAGAACGTCGAAGGTGGGTATCTGCTCGCGGAAGCGCCTTTCGTTGTTTTTCCATACCCGCTCGTATATGCAGTTGTGAAAGTAGTAGAACTCAAGATGCTTGAACTCGTGTCTCGCGGCCGAAAAAAGCCGCGAGCACAGCTCCACGTGATCGTCCATCGAACCTCCCACGTCGAAGAACATGAGAACCTTCACGTTGTTTTTCTTAGCCGCGACGAATTCCAGGTCGAGCAGTCCCGCGTTTCTCGACGTCCTGTCTATCGTCCCGTCCATGTCGAGCTCCTCCCCCCTGCCTTCCCTGGTGAGAACCCTGAGTCTTCTGAGGGCCATCTTCATGTTCCTCACGTTTAGCTCCACGGAATCGTCGAGGTCGCGAAACTCCCTCCTGTCCCACACCTTAACGGCCCTGCGGTGCCTGCCGCCGTCCTGCCCGATCCGGATTCCCGCGGGATTGTAGCCGTACGCCCCGTAGGGAGAAGTGCCCCCGGTGCCTATCCACGTGTCGCCGCCCCGGTGGCGCTCTTTCTGCTTCTCCAGGATCTCCCGAAGTCTTTTCATAAGCTCTTCGAGCCCGCCCATGGCCCTTATGGCTTCCCTGTCCTCCTCGGAGAGGATTTTCTCGAAGTTCCCGCGGAGCCACTCGGCGGGTATCTCCATTAACCGGTCGGTGTCGGCAAGCTGCGCGCCCCTGAAGTAGGCGGAAAAAAGCCTGTCGAACCTGTCCATGTGCCGTTCGTGCTTCACCATGCAGCAGCGGCAGAGATAGTAGAAATCGTCGGGACTGTACTCCGCGACGTCGCGGTCGAGGGCTTCCAGAAAAACCAGGTGCTCCTTTATCGTGACGGGGAATCCGTCGTTTTTCAGCAGGAGGAAAAAGTCGAGAAACATGGCCGCCGCTCCCGTCTTACCTTCTGAACCTTCGTCTCATACTCTCCAGCGTCTCGTAGTCCTGCTCGTTTTTGAGAAGGGCGCCGGAGTAGGGCGGAAGGTTCTCCGAGAGGTCCGTTTCGCCAAGCTCCCCGGCGGATATCTTCCCGGTCGCGAGGAGCTTTATCCAGTCTATGAGCTCGCTTGTGGAAGGTTTTTTCTTGAGGCCGTCGATTTCCCTCACCGAGTAAAAGAGCGTGAGCGCGTTGTCCAGAAGCTTCCTTTCGAGATCGGGGTAGTGGACCCTCACTATCTCCTCCAGGGTTTCGCGGTCGGGAAAGGCTATGTAGTGGAAGAAGCATCTTCTGAGAAACGCGTCGGGAAGTTCCTTTTCGTTGTTCGAGGTGATTATCACTATCACCCTTTTAAGCGCCCTCACGGTCTTTGCGAGCTCGTAGCAGTAAAACTCCATCCTGTCGAGTTCGAGCAGAAGGTCGTTCGGAAACTCTATGTCCGCCTTGTCTATCTCGTCGATCAGAAGCACCGCCTGCTCGGGGCTTTCGAAGGCTTCCCAGAGCTTTCCCTTCTTTATGTAGTTGGAGATGTCGTTCACCCTCTCGTCGCCGAGCTGGGAATCGCGAAGCCTGGCGACGGCGTCGTACTCGTAAAGACCCTGCTGGGCCGTGGTGGTCGACTTCACGTGCCAGGTCAGGAGCTTTTTCCCCAGCGCCTCGGCCACCTCGAACGCGAGCATGGTCTTGCCCGTGCCGGGCTCTCCTTTCACGAGAAGCGGCCGCTCGAGCGTTATCGCGGCGTTTACCGCCACGGTGAGATCCCTCGTCGCTATGTACCTGCCGGTGCCTTCGAATTTCATTTCCCGCTTCCTCCGGCCGCGCGGATGCCGCCGGTCACTTGCTGAAAACTATGGTTCTGTTCTTGTATATCAGGATCTCCCTGTTTATGTGGGACCAGATCGCGTTTGAAAGGACCAGTTTCTCGAGGTCCTGTCCCTTTCTCACCAGGTCCTCCACCGAATCGTTGTAGTTCACCCTTATGACATCCTGCTCTATTATGGGTCCCGAATCAAGTTCCTCGGTCACGTAGTGGCACGTCGCTCCGACGATCTTCACCCCCCTTTCGTAGGCGCTGTGGTATGGCCGCGCTCCGGGAAAGGCGGGAAGAAAGGAATGGTGGATGTTGATTATCCTGTTTCTGTAGCGGGAGACGAAGTTTCCGCTGAGAATCTGCATGTATCTGGCGAGCACTATGAAGTCCACTTCGTATTCGTCGAGAAGCTCGAGCTGTCTCGCTTCCACCTCTTCCCTGTTCCCGCCGACGTTTTCGAACAGCCGGAAATCCGCCCCGTAGCGGTCGGCCAGGTCCTCGAGGTCGGGATGGTTGCTTATCACGACCGGCATCTCCACGTTCCACTCCCGGGCCCGAAGCCTGTATATGATGTCGGAGAGGCAGTGGGGAAGCCTGGAGACGAATACCGCCATGCGCGGAACGTCTCCCGTGAAGAATATCTCGAACTTCATGTCGAATTTCTCCGCCACCTCCCCGCGGAACCGCTCGGCGCACTGCCCGCGCGGAAGGGAAAAACCGTCCATTCCCCACTTGACCCGGATGAACGTCACCATGTCGGCGGCGTCGACGCAGTGCTGAAGGGCGTGGATGTTTCCCCCGTGGCCGAATATGAAGTCGGTTACGGCGCGCACGAGGCCGGGACGGTCGGGGGAGTGCACCAGCAAAACGGCTTCTTCTTTCGGGCTTTCGCTCATGGTCAGGACCAGGGCTCCTCGTAGTAGTAGGTAAAGTTAGCGACCCGGGGCCTTTCAGTCCAGCCTTTCTTGGAATAGAACCCCCGAAGGTAGGACTGCTTGTCCTTTCCGTTGGTGACCATGAGACGGTAGGCGTCCCTTCGCTCTCCTTCCTTCATGACGGCCTCCACGAGCCTGCTTCCGGCTCCCGCCCCGCCCGCCGAGGGGCTAACGAAAAGGTCGGACAGGTAGCCCTCGTAGCCGCCGAGCATTATGAAAGGCACCCAGTGAACCGCCGCGAATCCCAGAACCTTCCCCCGTGGACCGCAGGCGGCGTACACCGTGTGTCCCTCGGGGTCGTTTCGCGCGTGGGCGAGAAGGTCCCTGATCGGGGACGCGACCTTTTCCAGCGGAAGGGAGTTTCGTCTCTCGGACCACCCTATCTCCCTCAGTATGAGCGCCATCGCCTCGGCGTCTTCCGGCCGGGCCCGTCTCACCGTTATTTCTTTTCGGGAATTGTTCTCTCGGGTCATATTCTCTTTCCCCCGAGGCCCGCGAGCAGGCGGTCTAGGTTGCCGACGGTTTCCCGCCCGCGGAGAATTCGCGGAAGTTCCGCGTCCATCCCTCCGCATCTCTCCCTTATCTTCTCCACCGCTCCCAGCCGAAGCGCCTTTTTCGAGAAGCGGTAGGATGGAACGAGCGCGGGTCCGTACTGCCGGGCGAGCTCCACGCAGCGGGAAAGAACTTCCCCGGCCGGGCGCTTCTCGTTGAAAAATCCTATTCTCAGCGCGGTTTCGGCCTCGTAGAGAAGCCCTCCTGTCACGGCCTGCTCCCCCGCTCTGGTTCCCAGGGCGTGGAGCACGATCTGGGCCATGGCGCAGGGAAGGGGAAAGCCTATCGAGACTTCGTTTAGACCGAACTTCGCTCCCTCGTCGACGCACACCCTGTAGTCGCAGCAGAGCGCCAGGACCAGTCCGCCCGCCACGGCGTGGCCGTCTACGGACGCTATCAGCGGTCTTTCGAAGGTAAACACCCTCAGAAGCGCGTCGCGGAAGCGGCCGTACCATTCCCGCACTTCCTCCTCGTCGCCTTCGCTGAAAAGCCGGTGATGGTACCCGATGTCGAGACCCGCGGAGAAGGCTTTCTGTGAAGAAGCGAGCACGACGGGAGAGTCGGGATGGGAGGCGGACAGTTCGTCGAAAGCCTCGTGGAGGTCCGAGAAAAATCCCTCGTTCATCACGTTCATGGCGTTTGAGTTCATGCGCACGACCGCGACGCCGTCTGAGTTTTCCACGTCCCAGCTCACCGTCCCGAACCCCGGGCCTTTTTCGCTTCCCGCGCCCACGAATCCCTGAGGGAAACCGTTCTGTTGAAAACGGGCCCCCGGGGTCCGGAATCCGCGGGGTCAAGCACGAAGTACCCCTTTCTTTCGAACTGGTAGTTCGTTTCGGGGTCGGGAGCCGAGAGCGACTCCTCTACCGCGCAGTTCTCAAGCGTCCGGAGGGAATCGGGGTTTATAAACTCCGTGAAATCCCGCTCCCGCTCGCCCATGGGATCGGCGACGGTAAAGAGCCTGTCGTAGAGCCTCACGGTCGCCCGCCCCGCCCGCCCGGCGCACACCCAGTGTATCGTGCCCCTTATCTTTTTCCCCTCGGGCGCGAAACCGCCCCTCGTCCCGGGGTCGTACTCGCAGCGCACCTCCGTGACTTCCCCCGTGGAGGGATCTTTTTCGAAACCCACGCACCTTACTATGTAGGCGTACCTGAGCCTGACCTCCGAGCCGGGAGAGAGCCTGTGGAACTTTTTCGGAGGGTTCTCCATGAAGTCGTCCCTCTCGACGAAAAGCTCCCCGGAGAACGCCACCTTGCGCTTTCCCGCCGAAGGGTCCTCCGGGTTGTTCACGGCGTCTAGCTCCTCGGTCTTTCCCTCGGGGTAGTTCGTTATCACGACCCTCAGGGGGTCGAGCACCGCCATCCTTCTCTGCGCTCTCGCGTTGAGGTCCTCTCTCGCGCTGTGCTCGAGAAGCTCCACGTCTATCACGCTGTCCTGCTTGGTCACTCCTATCCTGCTACAGAAGTTCCTTATCGACTCGGGCGTGTAGCCCCTTCTTCGGAGTCCCGATATGGTGGGCATCCTGGGGTCGTCCCACCCGTCCACCAGCCGCTCGGAGACCAGCTTCATGAGGTTTCTCTTGCTGAGCACCGTGTAGCTCACGTTCAGTCTCGCGAACTCTATCTGGCGGGAGTGGTGTATGCCGAGCTCCGTTATGAACCAGTCGTAGAGGGGCCTGTGGTCCTCGAACTCGAGCGTGCACAGAGAGTGCGTTACGCCTTCCAGGGAATCGCTCTGTCCGTGCGCCCAGTCGTACATGGGATAGATCGGCCAGGCGTCGCCCGTGCGCGGGTGGGATCTTTTCATGATCCGGTACATCACGGGGTCGCGCATGTTGATGTTGCCCGAGGCCATGTCTATTTTCGCCCTGAGCACGTATTCTCCCTCTTCGAACTCGCCGTTTCGCATTTTCCGGAAAAGCTCGAGGTTTTCCTCCACGGACCTGGTTCTCGACGGACTCTCCCTGCCGGGCTCCGAGAGTGTCCCCCTGTACTCCCTTATTTCCTCTGCCCCGAGGTCGTCCACGTACGCCTTTCCCCGCCTTACGAGCTCCGTGGCGTACTCGTAGAGCTTCTCAAAGTAGTCGGACGCGTAGTAAAGGCGGTCTTCCCAGTCGAATCCCAGCCACTTCACGTCCCTTCTTATGGCTTCCTCGTACTCGACGTCCTCCCTGGCGGGATTGGTGTCGTCGAGGCGCAGGTTGCATTTTCCGCCGAATTCCTCGGCGATTCCGAAATTGAGACATACGGACTTGGCGTGGCCTATGTGGAGGTATCCGTTGGGTTCCGGCGGAAACCGGGTGACGGGTTTCGCGCCTCCGGCCTCCGCGTCGCGTCGCACCCGGGCCCTTATGAAGTCCTCGGTCTCGGCGGCGGGGCTTTTTTCAGAAATCCGTTTCATGGACGGGCGAGGGGGCGGTACGGCGGGGACCGCGTACGGGCTTTCCCGAAGGGAGAGTCACTTTTTCCATTTTATGTTGCAACCGACGCTCGGGACCTGCTCACGGGAGATTTCCTCTCCCGCCGCGACCGCGTCTAGAGCCTTTCGCATGTCCGCTCCGGTGACGGGCTTTCCGTTCCCGGGTCTCGAATCGTCGAGCTGTCCCCTGTAGACGCACCGCATGTTTCCGTCGTATACGAAGAAGTCGGGGGTGCAGGCGGCGTCGTAGGCCCTCGCGACTTCCTGCGTCTCGTCGAACAGGTAGGGAAACGGATACCCTTTCTCCTCGGCCGTTTCCTTCATTTTCTCGGGAGAATCGTCGGGATAGTTCTCGACGTCGTTGGAGTTTATGGCTATGAAGGAAACGCCCCTCGGCGCGTAGTCCTCCGCGAGCCGCACGAGCCCGCCCTGTATGTGCTTAACGTAGGGACAGTGGTTGCATATGAACATCACCACGGTGGCGACGTCGGACTTGAGCTCTCCCAGAGTAAGTTCCCTGCCGCTTGCGGCGTCGGGAAGGAGAAAATCGGGAGCCTCGCTCCCCAGGGGTATCATGGCGGAAGGTGTAAGAACCATTTTCTCTATCCTCTCTTTTCCGTTTTCGTCTGAACCGTCAGTCGGTAAAACCGCTCCGCTTGTGGGAGCCGTCGCAGAAAGGCTTGTTCCCCGAGGCGCCGCAGCGGCAGAGGTAGCAGGGGTCGTCCCCGAGCCCCGCGGCGTCTTCCACGCAAAGCTCCACGCGTCCGCACACCTCGTAGGGACCGTTTCGAAGCACTTTTACCAGCCTGTCTCCTTCCCCGCCGGATTCCCGCGGTTTCGCGCCGGAAAAGGCGCTTTTGAAGCCCGCGCTTCGGTGGGAGCCGTCGCAGAAGGGCTTGTTCCCCGAGGCGCCGCAGCGGCAAAGCGCGGCTTTCTTCCCGACCTCCATCCGCTTTCCCTCCGAATCCACAAGCGACGGCAGGTTGCTCACCACCAGGGGGCCGTCGTCCATTATCTCTATTTTCACGCTTTCGCTCATCGAAACGGTTTCCTCGAAACTCAGAGTCTACAGCTTTTCCACGATCATTGCTATTCCCATTCCTCCCCCTATGCAGAGAGAGACCATTCCGTACCTGGCGTCGGACATCTCTTCCAGTTCCCGCAGGAGCTTTACCAGGAGCACCGCCCCGGTGGCCCCGACGGGATGACCCAGCGCTATTGCCCCGCCGTTTACGTTCAGCTTTTCTTCGGGGACGGGAAAGTCTCTCAGCACCGCCAGGGACTGGGCGGCGAAAGCCTCGTTCAGTTCCACGAGGTCGATGTCTTCCATCGAGAGTCCCGCCTTGTCGAGCGCCGCGCGCATCGCGGGAACGGGTCCGATCCCCATGATCGACGGGTCGACTCCCGCCACGGCGAAGGACGCGACCGAGGCCGAGGGCTCGAGTCCCAGTTTTTCTGCCCTGCTCTCCGACGCGACGAGCACGGCCGCGGCGCCGTCGTTTATGCCCGAGGAATTGGCGGCCGTCACCGTCCCGTCCTTTCTGAACGCGGGCTTCATCGCCGAGATGCGCTCGAGCGTTATGTCGGGTCTGGGATGTTCGTCGCGGGCGAACTCGACCGGGTCTCCCTTTTTCGAGGGAACCGGGACGGGCACGATCTGTCCGGCGAATTTTCCGTTCTCCGCCGCCGCCTTGGCCTTCATCTGGCTTCCGAGGGCGAAGTCGTCCTGCTCCTCTCTGGATATTTCGTACTTCTCCGCCAGGTTCTCCGCCGTCATTCCCATGTGGTAGTCGTTAAAGGCGTCCCAGAGCGCGTCGCGGACCATTCCGTCCACGATTTCGTCCGAGGGCAAGGACATCCTGTATCCCCACCTGGCCTTTCTGAGGTAAAAGGGCGAGGCGCTCATGTTCTCCGTCCCTCCCGCTACCACGCAGCCGCAGTCCCCCGCCCTTATGGCCTGGGCGGCCGTCGCCACCGTCTGGAGTCCCGAGCCGCAGAGCCTGTTTACGGTGACCGCCGGGGTCTTGACTCCGAGGCCCGCACCCAGGGCCACCTGTCTTGCGGGATTCTGGCCGAGCCCCGCTCCCAGAATGTTTCCCATCACGCAGTCGTCTATCTCGTCGGGCGAGACGGCCGTTCTGGCGAGAATCTCCCTTACCACCGCCGTCGCGAGTTCGACCGCGGAGACATCCTTCAGGGTTCCCCCGAACGCGCCTATGGCCGTGCGAAGAGGCGAACAAAGCACCGTTTTCTCCATGGCTATTTCCCCTGGAAGCGCGCGTCTCTTTTCTCGACGAACGCGCCCATTCCTTCGACCCTGTCCTGCGAGTCGAAGCACCGCAGTCCCTCTTCGAGCTCGCGCGCGAGTCCTTTTGAGATCTCCTCGCCGGATACCCCGTTTATCACTCCCTTGGCGCAGCTTATCGCGAGCGGAGCGTTTTTCGCTATCCGGTCCGCCGTTTTCATGACCTCGTCCATCAGTTCTTCCGGTTCGACCACCCTGTCCACGAGTCCCGCGTCGAGCGCTTCGGCCGCGGTTATCATTTCTCCCGTGAACACGAGCTCCTTGGTCTTTGCCGGACCCGCGAGCGCGGTTGCCCTGGTGCTTCCGCCCCAGCACGGGAAAAGTCCGAGCTTGGTTTCGGGAAAGCCCACTCTGGCCGAAGACGACGCGACCCGGAAGTCGCACGCCAGGGCGAGTTCGAATCCTCCTCCCAGCGCGTATCCGTTCACGGCGGCGATGACGGGAAACGGGGCGCTTCCCAGGTAGCCGAAAAATCCGTAAGCCGCCTCGCAGTACGCCTCGAACTCCTTTCCGTCCATCTCCCGCATCTGCTTTACGTCCGCTCCCGCGGCAAACGCCTTGCTTCCCGCTCCCGTGACGACGAGGACATTGAGGTCCTCGCCGGAAAGTTGCTCCCCGGCAAGTTTCCCGAGCTCGAGAATCGTTTCCCTGCTGATGACGTTCAGGGATTTTTCCTTGTTGAGCGTGAGCAGGCCGACGCCGTTTTCCCGCCTCTCAAACAGAATGTCCTTGTACATGAGTCACCTCCGTCCTTGTCGGTCGTATTCGAAAAATCCTTTTCCAGTCTTTCTTCCGAGACTTCCGGCCCGCACCGTTTCCCGAAGCAGCGGGGCCGCCCTGAACTTCGGGTCTCCGAATTCCCGGTAAAGCGCGTCGAGTATGTCTTCGACGACGTCCAGTCCTATGAGGTCCGCCAGCGCCAGCGGTCCCATGGGGTGGTTCGCCCCGAGCTTCATCGCCTCGTCGATTTCCTCCGCCCGCGCCACGCCCTCGTCCAGGGCGAAAACCGCCTCGTTTATCATCGGCAGGAGAATCCTGTTCACGACGAACCCCGCCCTGTCCCTGGCGGCGACGGGGCGCTTGCCCAGCTTGCGGGCGAATTCCATGGCGAAATCAAGCGTCGCGGCCGACGTTTTCCGGGTTTTCACTATTTCTACCAGCTTCATCACCGGGGCGGGGTTGAAGAAATGAATTCCGACGACGCGTTGCGGGCGGCGAAGACCCGCGGCGAGTTCCGTAACGGAAAGGGTGGACGTGTTGGTGGCGACGACCGCGGTTTCGGCGACGCTCTCCTCGATCCTGGAGAAGACCGTCTTTTTCACGGCCATGTTCTCGCTCACGGCCTCGATCGCGACTTCCGCTCCGCCGAGGTCGCCGTAGTCCGCCGTCGGGCGTATTCCGGCGACGGTTTTCCGGGCGGCGTCCCCGTCTATTTTCCCCTTGTCCGCGAGGCGCTCCAGACTTTTTTCCAGTCCGCGGACCGCTTTTTCGGCCGTGCCCTTCTCAACGTCCAGCAGGACGACCTCCATTCCCCGCGAGGCGACGAGCTGCGCTATGCCCGTTCCCATGGTCCCGGCTCCGACGACGCCCGCCTTTCTTACGTCCGCCGCCCTCATGCGTTTTCCCTCGTCCGTCGAAGACAATTTCCCGTTCCTCCGTCCCTACGCGCGGCCCGCGAGCAGCTGTCTGGCTATCACCATTCTCTGTATCTCGGACGTGCCTTCATATATCTCGGTTATCTTGGCGTCCCTGAAATGGCGCTCCACGGGATAATCGGTCGTGTATCCGTTTCCCCCGTGCACCTGAACGGCCTTGGTGGCGACCCGCATCGCGGCTTCCGACGCGTGAAGCTTGGCCATGGCCGACAGCTTGGAGATGTCCTCTCCCGCGTCTTTCATCGCGGCCGCCCTGTGGGCGAGAAGCCTCGAAGCCTCGATCTCGGTCGCCATGTCGGCGAGCGTGAACTGAACGCCCTGAAAACCCGATATCGTCCTTCCGAAAGCCTTCCTCCGCGCGGAGTATTCCACCGACGCGTCGAGCGCCGCCTGCGCTATGCCCACCGCCTGTGCGGCCACCGCTATTCTTCCCGCGTCGAGGGACTTCATCGCTACGGCGAATCCCTCTCCCTCCCCGCCGAGGACCGAATCGGGGGAAAGCTCGCAGTCCTCGAACACCAGCTGGGACGTGCTCGTGGCCTTTATCCCGAGCTTGCTCTCCGATTTTCCGACGGAGATTCCGGGCGCGTCGAGATTGACTATGAAGGCCGTGATTCCCCTGCTTTTCTTCGACTTGTCGGTTCTGGCGAAAAGTACCGCGACCTTCGCCTCGGAGCCGTTGGTGACCCAGCTCTTTATCCCGTTCACGACGTAGCGGCCGTCTTTTTTCACCGCGCCCGCGGTTATGCTCGCCGCGTCGGAACCCGATTCGGGTTCGCTCAGGGAAAAACACCCGAGGCCGCCGCCGCAGAGCGCGGGAAGATATTTCTTTTTCTGCTCCTCGGTGCCGAATTCCAGTATGGGTCCGCAGGCAAGGGAGTTGTGAACCATGACGATGGCCCCGGTGGAGGCGCAGGCTCTGGATATTTCCTCGACGGCCATGACGTACGAAAGATAGTCGAGGCCGCTTCCGCCGTAGCGCTCGGGCACGAAATGTCCCATGAAGCCCAGGTCGAAAAGCTTCGAGACGATTTCCCCGGGAAAGGCGCAGTCTCTGTCGAGCCGCGAGGCGAGGGGCTCTATTTCCTTTCTCGCGAACTCCGAGACGAGGTTTTTCACCAGTTTCTGTTCTTCCGTGAGACCCGAAGAGAGCATTAATTCAGTTTCCTTCCGAAAAGACGGCGGCGGCGTTCGCTTGCGACGGAAGAATTGTAATGCAACGGAGTGAAAAGGCAAAGACGGCTGCCCGCCGCCCGTGTTCGGGCTTCGAGGGAATTGGGAAACCTTCCTGCGCGCGCAGTGCCTGAAGGCAGTCTGCGACACCCTCTTGACATAGCATGGGGGGGGGTAGAATCACCGTTCAAATTTTCTGCCAAGGGAGGGAAGTATGTATATGCGAGCGGGATGTTTTCTGATTGCGACGGTTTTTTGTTTACTTGTATCGGGAATGTGGGACGGCCGGGGAGCGGCGCGGGCGGCGGTGATCAAGGTAACTCCGGCCAACGTGCAGGCGGCCATAGACGCTCTGCCGGACGGCACTCCTGAGTCTTCAAAGCCGAAATCCCTGCAGGCGATCGTGGCGGACTCCGCCACCTATGTCGGAGACGAAGACGCCTTGGATTTCGCTCCGGGGACGTACGACGACATAGGGGAACTTATTCTGAAGCGTCCGCTGACGCTTCGCAAGGACCCTTCCATGGAGGGAGAAGTGGTGATAACCGGGGAGCTTCTGATTCACATAAGAAGCAAGGAAGTGAAGGTCGAAGATCTGACGTTCAGGAATCTGGAGATCGAAAAGTTCACCCTTCTGGGACGCGGGGAATCGGTAGGCAGCCGGACCGGTCCGATAGAAGTTTACCTGAGCGAAATTACCCTCCCGAGCTTTCTTCTTGCGAGAAAGGAGGCATCAAAGACCGCGACCAACCTCGACAGGAACCACGACTACAGCTCGTATACCGGTCAGCTCAGCAGCGAGGAGCTTACAAAGCACATAACGGACCCGAACACTTGGCGTTACAGAGGTATACGTACTATTTCAAATGATAAGGGCTTTCCCATGCACAGGGACGGTAGGGTGACGTCATATTCGGGCGAGAAGTGGCAGATATTTTACGCAGACCAAGGATACACCGAGGATCATGTCGCTCACATACTGATAAATCCCAGGTATTACGGCGCCGAGGCATCCTGTCCGGACTCGGAGAATTTCACGGGCATCGAGATTACGCGAAACAGTTTCGACGGAACCGAGATGACGGCGATAAGATCTCTTCAATCGTCGAATGCGACAGGAGATGTGCCGCAGGACGACGACAAGGGCAACTGTTTCGTGGAGGTGGACATAACGGGCAACACGTTTCGCAACATCGGGATTGCGGACTACGCGTTTCTTAGGGATTCGGACGGCGATTTCATAACCGACGGGGATGGAAAGAGGATACCCGACGGCTACAATGAATTGTCCGAATACGCGATAGGTCTTTTCAACCGTGTCAGGAAAGCCACGATAAGCGACAACACCATCGAGGGCACCACACACAGCCCGATTGCGATCAGAAACACTCCGGAGGGAGGAAGGATCACCGTCAGGAACAACTTGATACGTCCCGCGCCTGACGAGGGAGCGAGGTTCCCGAGATTTGCGGAGACCCAGATAGGCATCAGGGGAAGCGCGGACGACGTCAAGATAACGATCACGGGCAATCGCCTCCTGGGTTCCGACGATTACTATCCCTATCTCATCACGAACTTTGGAGACTTCAGGAGGCGCGCGGGCTGGTGCAGGGATCCCGAAGTTCCGCCGGCAGCGACCATAGCGCAGCTGGAGACGCTTCTTCAGCCCAGGATATGGTGGTCTTACGTGCCTGATTTCCCCTATCCCGACGAGTCGGGTGTAAGTCTGCCCATGCCTCCCGAAGGACCTCCGGCCAGTCTCACCGGCCTGCTTAACAGCTTCAACGGAAACACAGCCCAGCCGAAGCGCAATATAGTCATAGGTTTTCACGATGTTGTCCGGCACAAGAGATGTCATCCGACGTCGAGAATCGAGGTAAGGAGCCAGGAGGGAGTGAGCGTGACCAACAACGATCTCGGGTACGGGGAGGAAGGGCTCGTCGGATATGGAATAACGCTGTGGGGAGCGGGCACGACGCTTGCGGAGTTCAGCGGGAACAACTTGGATGGTTACATAAAAGGCGTGATAGGTTCGTTTAACGGCAACGCGGCGACGGTGGCCGCCAAGGGGAACTACCTGGGGTCGCGGCCGATACTCATCAACCTGAACGGAAACGGGGTGGTTACGGAACCCGTAGCCCGCGGGGAGGGGGATATCGGGCCCAGAGCGGGAATGACGGCCGAGAATCCTCCGGTGGTTCCGCGTATTCGGTCCGCCGCGGTGAGCCCGTCGGGCAGAAACATGATCGTGCTGACGTACGGCACGGCTCTCGACGGGGAGTCGGAGCCGCCCGCCGGGGCGTTCAGCGTTCGGTATCGGATGGAGGATGGGAGAATAAGGATCATCGGGGTAGACGATGTCGAGGTGGACGGCAGCACGGTTGTCCTCACTCTTGGGGAGGAGATTCCGAGCGGGGCGAGCGGCTTGACGGTGATCTACAGTTCGGAAGATGCGGGAGATTCCGCGGTCAGGAGCACGCTCGGCGGAGTGAACGCGCTGGACGACGAGGCCGTGGTGAGCGATTCGGATGGGGAAGACATGATACCTAGCCCGGACGATGGAACGGCCACTAAAGGGGGCGGAGGATGTGCCTTGGTTTCTTCGGAAAGTGAAGGAGCCGGCTTGGTAGTGTTGCTGCTTGCTATATTCGGATTTGCGCGCGGCTCAGGCAGGAGAAATAAGAAAAACGCCAATTGATCATCAGAAAGCGGCTTCGAGGGCAGGAGGCGACATCTTCTTTCTCGAGGCCGGCGGCGTTAAGCAGTCGCGGGAGGCGGTTCCGCTGCGAGGCCGTTTTCCCGCGATTGCTTTTTCTGGAGAAGGGAATGTCTGTAGTTTCAGTTTTTTCAGAAAAGCGGGAAGCGCTAAAGCCGGACAAGTAAAAGCAGGAACGGGTCGGAGTCAGTGAAGCACTCTTTTCTCCCGTTCTTCTCTAGAAATCTCTATGGAATCGTCGTCGTAACAAAGGTAGCTTACGTTTTCGAAAAGCTCGGCGGATTCGTCGTCAAACTCATCGTCTTCGTAAAGCATGTTGGACATGTCGAGCATCGGATAGTTTCGGTTCTCGTCTTCCTATGTTGATGAATCTGATCATTTGTTTGCGTCCCCGGCTGAAAAATTTCATCCAAACATACATCCTTCCCTGCCAAGGAGTGAATCGGAAGAAAGCTTGCAGTCCTCGAACATCAGCTGGGACGTGCTGGTGACCTTTATGCCGAGCTTGCTCTCCGATTTTCCGAGAGAGATTCCGTGCGCGTCGAGATCGACTATGAAGGCGGTGATTCCCCTGCTTTTCTTCGACTTGTCGGTTCTCGCGAAAAGTACCGCGACCTTCGCCTCGGAGCCGTTGGTGACCCAGCTCTTTATTCCGTTCACGACGTAGCGGCCGTCTTTTTTCACCGCGCCCGCGGTTATGCTCGCCGCGTCGGAACCCGATTCGGGTTCGCTCAGGGAAAAACACCCGAGGCCGCCGCAGAGCACTGGAAGATATTTCTTTTTCTGCTCCTCGGTGCCGAAGTCCAGCATCGGTTCGCAGGCAAGGGAGTTGTGAACCATGACGATGGCCCCGGTGGAGGCGCCGGCTCTGGATATTTCCTCGACGGCCATGACGTACGAAAGATAGTCGAGGCCGCTTCCGCCGTAGCGCTCGGGCACGAAATGTCCCATGAAGCCCAGGTCGAAAAGCTTCGAGACGATTTCCCCGGGAAAGGCGCAGTCTCTGTCGAGCCGCGAGGCGTTATTTCCTTTCTCGCGAACTCCGAGACGAGGTTTTTCACCAGTTTCTGTTCTTCCGTGAGACCCGAAGAGAGTATTAATTCAGTTTCCTTCCGAAAAGACGGTGGCGGCGTTCGCTTGCGACAGAAGAATTGTAATGCAACGGAGTGAAAAGGCAAAGACGGCCGCTCGTCGCCCGTGTTCGGGCTTCGAGGGAATTGGGAAACCTTCCCCGCGCGGAGCGCCTGAAGTATTTGCGACATACCTCTTGACACGGCATGGGGGGGGGTAGAATCACCGTTCAAATTCTTTGTTGAGGGAGGGGAACTTCATGTATATGCGGACTGGATGTTTTCTGAGTGCGGCGGTTTTTTGTCTGCTCGTGTCGGGAATGAAGTGGGACGGCTGGGAAGCCGCGAGGGCGGCGGTGATCAAGGTAACTCCTGCCAACGTGCAGGCCAGCATAGATAAATTGCCGGAGAGCACGCCGGATTCGGCCAAGCCCAGGTCCCTGCAGGCGATCATGGCGGATTCGGCCACTTACGCCGGGGACGATGACGACGAGGACGTTATCGAGTTCGCACCCGGCACGTACGACGACATCGGGGAACTTCTGGTCACGCGTCCGCTGACGCTTCGCAAGGACCCGGCCGCGGACGGAGACGCTGTGATAACCGGCGAGCTTCTGATCCAGATAAGGAGCAGGGAGGTCAAGGTGGAAGACCTGACGTTCAGGAATCTGGAACTCGGCGACGTCACGATTCTTCGGGACGGGGAGAAGGGATACGGCACTCCGCCCCAGCAAAGAACGGGTCCGGACGTGGTCTACTGTGGGGACGTGACGGTGCAGAGCTTTCTTCTGGACAGAAAGGCGAAGGTGTCCGCGTGGCAGGCCAGAAACAGCTGTTCCTCCAACCCCGGCTCTTGCCCCTCCTGTCCCTCCGACGGCTCCCTCCCCGACTGCGGGCACAACTACAGGTCGTATACGGGGCAGCTTCACAAGACGGAGCTCGAAAAGCATCTGGACAGTTCCAGCGCGGACAGGTTTGAATTTTTCCCCGACACATTTGTCAGCAACAGGGAAACCGGCATTCCCATGCATTACTTGGAGGATACGGGGACTGCCGGCCGGTATAGTTCAGGAGTGTGGGACCTTACCTCTAACTCTGGGATAAGCCACCAGGATACGGTTAGAGACTCTCTGGGTCACATACTGATAAACCCGAGGTATAATCCTTCGGACGGCGCCGCCGCGTGTCCGGCCTCGGAGGCGTTCACGGGAATCGAGATAACGCGCAACTCGTTCGACGGAACGGAGGTGAGAGCTATCCACTCTCTTACGAGTGGCGACAGGATATTCAGGAGGAGAGACGGAGCGACGGATTGCACCGTGGACATCAAGATAGTCGGCAACACTTTCCGCAACATCGGAGTGGCGGACTACGCGTATCTCAAGGCCAGGGACGAAAACGGCGTTCCCCGCACCGACTCCGCGGGCAACCCCGTTTTTGTCATGGACGAACAGGGAAACAGGATACCCCGCAACAACGAGGACGAGTACGCGATAGGACTTTGGGACGTGTACAGGAAAGTCACGATTTCGGACAACAGGATCGAGGGAGTCAGCTTGGAACCTCTTTGGATTCATAACCTTGTCGGAAGCGCGGAGGTCACGGTCAGCAACAACCTGGTCAGGGGTTTCACGGCGGGGGGCAACAGGGTCGGCAACATCCTGATACAAATCGGCGGAGCGTTGGAAGACTCCAGGATAACCGTAAGCGGCAACCGCGTGTTCAGGTCCGACAGCAACCCCGACTACAATATCGTGTATTACCAGAGTTTCCTCGGAAGAGCGAAGTGGTGCGGCCACGCCGACGATCTGGCCGTAATCACGGACGCCACCACCATCGCCCAGCTCGACAGGGTTCTGCAGCCCACGATATGGCAGTCGTACATACCCAGCTTTCCGTATCCGCCCCATGACGGCTCCGGCAACGTGGTCGATGCCGACGACGGCACCACCGAAGGTCCGCCCCTGCCGACCCCCGTGCGGCTCGCAGAACTCGCCACCAGGTCGTCTACTGTCGGGACCCTGAGGCTGAAATCGGACGACATAATGATAGGCAACTACGACATCGTTCGATACAGGAATTGCTTCAGAAAGAGGATGATCTACATAGGGGGCCACGAGGATGCGAAGGTAAGCGTGGTCGACAACGATATAGGCTACGGCGAAGGCGCTGCGACGTTTGACAACGCGATAGACCTGGATGGTATCGGAGGGTTCGAGGCGTTCAGCGGGAACAACATAGACAATTACGTGAAGAATCTGATAGGAGGGACGTTCGCCGGCAGCTTGGCGACCAGTGGAAACTACATAGGACTGCGGCTGAGAGTTTCCCGTTCCAGTTCCATAACCCTGGACAGGACAGGGGAGCTTTCGGAGCCCGTAGTAAGGGAGCAGCAGACGGTCGGGCCCAGAGCGGGAATGACGGCCGAGAGTCCTCCGGTGGTTCCGCGTATTCGGTCCGCCGCGGTGAGCCCGTCGGGCAGAAACATGATCGTGCTGACGTACGGCACGGTTCTCGACGGGGAGTCGGAGCCGACCGCCGGGGCGTTCAGCGTTCGGTATCGGATGGAGGATGGGAGAATAAGGATCATCGGGGTAGACGATGTCGAGGTGGACGGCAGCACGGTTGTCCTCACTCTCGGGGAGGAGATTCCGAGCGGGGCGAGCGGCTTGACGGTGACCTACAGTTCGGAAGACGCGGGAGATTCCGCGGTCAGGAGCACGCTCGGCGGAGTGAACGCGCGGGACGACGAGGCCGTGGTGAGCGATTCGGACGGGGAAGATATGATGCCGCCCGGCCCGGGCGAGGAAACGGCTCCTAAAGGAGACGGAGGAGGGTGCGTCCTGGCTTCTTCGGGGAGCGGAGGAGTCGGTCTCGGGATGCTCCTTACGGTTGCGGTCATGGGCATGGCGTCGGTTTTGAGTGGAAGAAAAAGAAAGTAAGCCTGTCCGGTTTGTTTGGAAAAGAAATCCTTTTCCACTTGCGGTCGCGGGGAACGGTCGTGCTGCGAGGCCGTTTCCCCGCGATTGCTTTTTCTGGAGAAAAGCGGGAGGCGCCGGAACCGGACGAGTAAAAGCGGGAACGGGTCGGAGTCGGCGAAGCACTCTTTTCTCCCGTTCTTCCCTGGAAATCTCTATGGAATCGTCGTAATAAAGGTAGCTCACGTTTTTGAAAAGCTTGTCGAACTCGTCGTCTTCGTAAAACATGTCGGATATGTCGAGCATCGGATAGTTTCGATTCTCGTCTTTTGTGTTGATGAGTCTGATCATCTGTTTGCGTTCCCGGCTGAAAAATTTCATCCAAACATACATTCTTCCCTGCCGAGGACCGAATCGGGAGAAAGCTCTCAGTCCTCAAACACCGGCCGGGACGTGCTGGCGGTCTTTGTTCCGAGTTTGCTCTCCGATTTTCCGACGGAGATTCCGGGTGCGTCGAGGTCGACTATGAAGGCGGTGATTCCCCAGCTTTTCTTCGACTTGTCGGTTCTTGCGAAAGTACCGCGACCTTCGCATCGGAACCGTTCGTAACTAGGCTTTTTATCCCGGTTACTAATGTAGCGGCCGTCTTTTTTCACCGCGCCCGCGGTTATGCTCGCCGCGTCGGAACCCGATTCGGGTTCGCTCAGGGAAAAAACACCCGAAGCTGTTTCTGCCGTAGCGCTCGGGCACGAAATGTCCCGTGAAGCCCAGGTCGAAAAGCTTCGAGACGATTTCCCCGGGAAAGGCGCAGTCTCTGTCGAACCGCGAGGCGAGGGGCTCTGTTTCCTTTCTCGCGAACTCCGAGACGAGGTTTTTCACCAGTTTCTGTTCTTCCGTGAGACCCGAAGAGAGCGTTAATTCAGTTTCCTTCCGAAAAGACGGCGGCGGCGTTCGCTTGCGACAGAAGAATTGTAATGCAGCGGAGTGAAAAGACAAAAAGGCTGCCCGCCGCCCGTGTTCGGGCTTCGAGGGAATTGGGAAACCTTCCCCGCGCGTAGCGCTTGAAGAAATTTTCGACATACCTCTTGACACGACATGGGGGGGGGTAGAATCACCGTTCAAATTTATTTGTTGAGGGAGGGGAACTTCATGTATATGCGGACTGGATGTTTTCTGAGTGCGGCGGTTTTTTGTCTGCTCGTGTCGGGAATGAAGTGGGACGGCTGGGAAGCCGCGAGGGCGGCGGTGATCAAGGTAACTCCTGCCAACGTGCAGGCCAGCATAGATAAATTGCCGGAGAGCACGCCGGATTCGGCCAAGCCCAGGTCTCTTCAGGCGATCATGGCGGATTCGGCCACTTACGCCGGGGACGATGACGACGAGGACGTTATCGAGTTCGCACCCGGCACGTACGACGACGTCGGGGAACTTCTGGTCACGCGTCCGCTGACGCTTCGCAAGGACCCGGCCGCGGAAGGAGACGCGGTGATAACCGGCGAGCTTCTGATCCAGATAAGGAGCAGGGACGTCAAGGTGGAAGACCTGACGTTCAGGGACCTGGAGGTTGGCAAGGTCACGATTTTGCGGGAAGGGGAAGTGGCCAGGAACAGGGGGCATAGATGGGAGATGAGCGGTCCGGTAGAGGTCTACTTCGAGGACGTGACGACACGGAGCTTTCTTCTGGACAGAAAGGCGAAGGTGTCCGCGTGGCAGGCCGAAAACGGCTGCTCCTCCGATCGCGCCACTTGCCCCTCCTGCCCCTCCGACGGCTCCATGCCCGACTGCGCGCATGACTACAGTTCGTACACGGGGCAGCTTCACAGGACGGAGCTCGGAAAGCATATAGCCGGGATAAGCGACAGATTGGAATATTTCCCCTTGGAGTTGGCCAGCAGCAGGCAGGAAGGCAAAGAAGGCTGGCCCATCAGCAGAGGCGGGGGCGTGACGAACTGGAATCGCGGCGACGGCCGTCCCGGATGGATACCGAAGTGGAATATCGCGGCTCTCGAGTCGCATTGGGCGAAGTCCAACCTCGGCCACATACTGATAAATTCCAGGTGGTATCCTTCGGGAAACGACGATGCGTGTCCGGCCTCGGAGGCGTTTACGGGAATAGAGATCGCGCGCAACTCGTTTGACGGAACGGAGATGGGGGCGGTCTATATGGTTACCCCCGATATAAGGAACCAGAGCGGCTTGTTCCCCCAAAGATCGATCCGCGACGTGAGCAACAGAGAACAGCCGTCGACGACGACCGACTGCGCCGTGGAGGCTAATATAGTCGGCAACACGTTCCGCAACATAGGGGTGACGGACTCCGCGTATCTCCCCGCCAGGAACGAAGACGGCTCCACGCGCACCGACTCCGCCGGCAAACCGGTTTTTCTCATGGACGGGGAGGGAAACAGGATACCCCGCAACAACGCGGACGAGTACGCCATAGAGCTTGGTCATTCAATCAGGAAGGCCACGATTTCCGACAACACTATCGAAAAAACCTCCTACGGGTCCATCCGCATACAAGACATTCTTGAAGACGGGGAGATCACGATAAGCAACAACCTGTTCAGGATTTCAACGGAGGGAGGCTCGCGGAACGTCGATTCCCCGATAGGGATCCTGGGAGGGAACGACGATGTCGAGGTAATGATAAGAGGCAACCGCATAATCTACTCCGACAGCAACGTTCCCTATCTCACCACTTACTACTACGACTTCCTTCGGAGAGCGAAGTGGTGCGGCGTCAGCGACAGGATTCATGTCACGAACAACACCACCATCAAGCAGCTGGACGCGGCCACGGAGCCCGCGATATGGCAGTCGTACATGCCGAACTTCCCGTATCCGCCCATCGGCACCTTCGTCGATGCCAACGACATTGACGGAGACAGGGACAAAATGGAATCAATGACGGGAGTGGTCGATGCCGACGAGGGCGAGACCAAAGGCGCCGCCGAGGCGCTGCCTAGCCGTCTCGCAAGACTGGCCAGGTCGAATGCCACGGTCGGGAACTTCAATTTCTCCGTGGCGGGCGACGGCATACTGAAATCGAACAACATCATGATAGGCAGATACGACATCGTTCGATACAAGAGCTGTTTGTCGACGGCGATGATCCTGATACACCAGAACGGGGTAAGCGTGGTTGACAACGATTTAGGCTACGGAGGCCCCGGCTCCGTAGACTTTGCGATACAAATGCCGAGCGGGATTTCGCTTGCGAAGTTCAGCGGGAACAACGTAGACAATTACGTGAGCAGTCTGGTAGGCGGGGGGTTCAGCGGCAGTTTTGCGATCAGGGGAAACTACGTAGGGGAGCGGCCGAGAGTTTCCCGTTCCGTAACCCTGGACAGGACAGGGGAGCTTTCTGAGCCCGTAGCGAGGAAGCAGGGGGCAATAGGGCCCAGAGCGGGGATGAACGCGGACGATCCGCCAGTGGTTCCGCGGATTGCGAGCGCTTCCGTAAGCCCGACTGCCAGAAACGTGGTCGTGGTTACTTACGACGCGGACCTTGCCTCGGGGTCGGAGCCTCCCGATAGCGCGTTCACCGTTCAGTATCAGTCGGAGAAGGGGAGAATTGAGGTTATACGTGCCAGCGGAGTCAGCGTGAGCGGCAGGACGGTTACGCTGACGCTCGCCAAGGAGATTCCAAGCGGCGCGAGCGGGGTGACCGTGGTCTACACGGCGCCCGGCGGAGACGCCGCCATCAGGGGCGCGCTGGGCAATCTGGAGGCCAGGGATCAGAGCAGACCGGTAACGACGGGTGACGGCGGTCCTGGTCCTGGCGAGCTGCCTCCGCCTAGTGATCAACCTGGAGGCGATGGCGGCGGAGGGTGCGTTCTGGCTTCTTCGGAAAGCAGAGGGGTCGACCTCGGGACGCTGCTGTTTCTGACTTTCTTGGGGCTTGCATACCTATTGGACAAAATGGTGAAAATACGAAGGAGGTTGAATTTTATGTCGATTGAACGCGTTTTTGGACTTGCGGTTTTGCTTCTGGCGGTTTTTTGCGCGGGTTACGGTGCCGGGGGTGATGCTCGGGCGCAGGAAACGATCAATATATTTCCCGCGAATGCGGATGACGCCGCGATAACGAAGGTGAAGGCGGGGGCGACCGCGTCGGACGACGACAACGTGTCTTGCGGTTCCTCAGGCGCCCGCCAGTCGCTGATGGCGTGCACCGTGCAGGAACTGGTCAACATGGCCGACTCCGGGGACACGGTGATTTTCAATCCGGCGGAGTCCGGGGAGAATCGCAACGTGTATGACGATGTGGGGGAGGTGCTGGTCACCACGGACGGAGACGACAGCTCGACCGATGGTTCCGTCGAGACGATAACGATTCGGGGCAAGGGAAGCGGCGACGACATGATCACCTTCACGGGCAAGATACTGTTCAACGTGAAGGCCGGCAACATAGTTATACGGGGTTTCAAGTTCAAGGACACGGAGATTCCCGATACGGTCACCATGAGAGTCGCCGGCGATGGCGGTACGCCAGCCGCCGTCAGGTACGGATTCCCCGGGATAACGATACGGGATTATCTCGTTGCCGAAGGCGCCGGCTCGCCCGCCTGGACCAGTTCCGATGTTTTCTCCCCGCAAAATATTGCCAACAAAAGGGGGGTCGTTGCTGACCCCGTCAACGCCTTTTCTTATATGAACGATCCTCTCGTCACGGTGGCCACCGACAATAAAGCGATAGCGAGACTGGATACCGGCGCAGAGGTAGGGGTTGATGGTTCCGGGAACAAACAAATTGCTGGTAATTTTGCGTCGGCGGTTTCGGTCGCATCGGCGTTGAACGTGATGGGAACCATTTGGGTGGACTCGGTGGTGGCGTCCTGCCCCTCCGACGGAATCAGCGTGAAGAACGTGAATATCCGGAACAATGTTTTTGACAACACCTATCTTACGGGCGTAACAGCCGGAGACCATTCCTCCCTAAGAGGAGGCGGCACAGGCCAAGGCCAAGGGGAGGACCCAAGAAGGAATTACATCGAGGGGGGAAGCGCATCAATGCGAGGGGTAGTTTGCGGTGTGCAACTGGAAGTCGTCGGCAACGAATTCACGAACGTGGGAGGGAACGGACCTTTCCTAAAGAACTCGAGAGGAGTTGATTTTACCGACGCTGGAGGAAACAAGATAGCCGGTCTCGGCAACAGGGAGGCCGCCGTAAATTTTTTCAACGCAGGAAGCACGGGCACGGGCGATGACGTGGTTTCCTCCAAGATTACGGACAACACGATCGTCGGAGGGACCTACGACGCAATTGTCGTAGCGGGTACGCGAAAGGACGCGAAGGTCGAGATCAGCTACAACGACATAAAGGATTCGGTTCTAAACGGAATAAACATCGTGGCGCGAACCGACGACGCCGGCCGCGCCGCCGCCACCGCGGACATAACGGTCGAAGGCAACAGGATATGGGGTTCGAGCACCAACAGGTTCCTGAACAAACCTTTTCAGCCCAGAAGACTTTCTTCTAGCGGTAGTACACGGAACTGCCGCAACAACAATTGCGTCCAGAACAGATTTTATCTTCCCGGCGGCGGCTGGAATTTCATAGATCAGGTTACCGAGTCTTGCGTTGATTCTGTTGATGAGCGGACACAAGCCCGCGTTATCAGGGCCATAGCGCCTGAAGTATGGAAATCGGCCGTGCCGGATTTCCCGTTTCCCGACTCCGGGGCGCCCAAGTCGATTCTGACAGACAATCTAAACCCCAATACCAAAGATGAAGCAAACAGGTTTAGAGGAATATCATCAACAACTGTTAACTCTGATTCGATAGCGAGGCACGACCTGATTCGCTACAGAGCGGACGAGTGCTATGACTTGGGAAGGATCAGGATCGACGGCCAGAGAGGAGTCACAATAAGGAACAACGATTTGGGGTACGTGGAGGACGAATCGGATGCTTCTGTTTCTCCCATGACTTTTCCCGACAACGGAGTGGTCGTAAAGAGAGCTAACAGCCCAGCGGGAGTTCCGCTCAAGGCCTTTACCGGAAACAACATAACATCTTACAAGGACTATGCGGTGCTGAACACGGGAGCCGTCTTTTCTGCCAAGGATAACTATATAGGCGTTCCCGACGGCTATAGATTTAGCAATGTCAATGAAGTCAACAACAACGGCGGCGTACCGTTCGAGGAGAGCGACCAGAGAATGATCGGACCGAGGGAGCAGTTCGCGATGCCGGACGACGAGGAGCCTCCCGCGCTGGTGGAAAGCGGCGACGGCGCTCCCGCGGTGAACGAGAGCGGCACTACTCTCACGCTTACGTTCAACGACATGCTTGACGCGACGTCGACTCCCGCCGCATCGCCGTCATCGCCGTCCACGGCGTTCCAGGTCTGGGCCGGAACGAGTACGATGCTTTCTGTTACAGGCGTTCGTATTTCGGGGAGTACCGTCGTTCTCACGCTTGGGTCAGCCGCCAGGCAGGGCGAAACGATAACGGTGACCTACACCAAGCCCGACAGCAATCCGATAACGGACGACGCGGGTCTTGAATTGGACAGCTTTAGAAGCGCCGCCGTTAGGAACGGCAGCACTGTTACCGCTGATCCTGATGATCCTGATGATCCTGATGATTCTCGTCCTGCTGCTGCCAGCACGGACGGAGGATGTGCGCTGGCTTCGGCGGGAAGCGGAGTCGATCTGGGCGCGCTTGTTCTGCTGCTTGGGTCGCTCTCGTTTGCCTTCGGACTGGGGAGGAAGGCGAAAGCCGAGTAACGACGTCTGAGAGAGCGGGGGTGGAAACTTCTTCCTCCTCCGCGACCGCAGGGCATCCGCCGCGGGAACGGTCTTTCGACGGTTTCCGCAGCGGTTGCTTTACCTGTTTGGATTGGAAAAGAAATCCTTTTCCACTTGCGGTTGCGGGGAACGGTTGTGCTGCGAGGCCGTTTCCCCGTGACTGCTTTTTCTGGAGAAAGGAATGTCGGCAGTTTCAGTTCTCCAAAAAAAAGCGGGAGGCGCCAGAACCGGACAAGTGAAAACGGGAACGGGTCGGAGTCAGTGAAGCACTCTTTTCTCCCGTTCTTCTCTGGAAATTTCTATGGAATCGTCGTCGTAATAGAGGTAGCTCACGTTTTCGAAAAGCTCGTCGAACTCGTCGGCGAATTCGTCGTCAAACTCATCGTCTTCGTAAAGCATGTCGGATATGTCGAGCATCGGATAGTTCCGGTTTTCGTCTTCTGTGTTGATGAATCTGATCATTTGTCTGCGTCCCCGGCTGAAAAATTTCATCCAAACATACATCCCGACCGCCAAAAGTCAACACGCCTTGCGCCGCGGTTCGGCGGGGAGGGGCACCCTGGCAGGGCTTGCGCTCTCATCTCAGCAGAAAGGAAATGTCCCCGAGGACGAAATCGGGCTTCGCGGAAGGGTTCTCGAGGTCCTTCTCCAGCGTGACCCCGGTCATGACGAGGGCAGTCCGGCAGCCCGCGTCTTTTCCTCCGGCGATGTCCGTCGCGAGGCCGTCTCCGACCACGAGAGTCCTTTCTCCGCGCGCGATGCCGCTTTTCCAGAGAAGGTCGAACATGTACCCGAGCGGCTTTCCCGCAAGGGCGGCCTTTTTCCCCGTGGCCGCTTCCACGGCGGCGAGAATGGCCCCTGTCGCCGGAGCTCGGCCGTTTTCCGCGGGGTAGAAGCGGTCCCCGTTCGTCCCGATGAAACCCGCGCCGCCGCCTATGGCCAGGCAGGCAGTTTCCAGCTCCCGCATGCCGAACCCAGGGTGGCTTCCCATCACCACGACGTCGGCCCGGAGGGAATCCTCTCCGGACGTTTCGACAAGACCCGTCTTTTTCACCTGCTCTTTCAGATGAGGACTTCCCGCCACGAAGGCGGTTTTCCATTTCTTCGCGCGGAGCCTGTCTTCTATGAGAAGAGCCGTCGCCATGGGGGAAGTCGCGAATTCTTCGGCGCGGGCCTCGATTCCCATCCCGGCAAGCTTCCGGGCGCAGTCCGAGGGCGACCTTGAGGGATTGTTGGTTATGAACCGTATGTTCTTTCCGTTCCCCCGCAGGGTTTCCAGCACCCGGGGCGAATCGGCCAGAGGCTCCTCGCCTGCGTAGACGACCCCGTCCAGGTCGAAGACGAAGTGATCGAAAGAATCGAGAAAGTCCATTTCGGGAAACTTGACGGAGAAGGAAAGAAGGGGGGACTTCATCCCCAGATGCTTTTTTTCAGCTCTTCCTGAAGCCCGGCGTCGTATTTCGACTTGTTTATCCTGATCAGCTTGTTTTCCCTGTCCTCGAAAAACTCCACTCCCATGAACGAGAGCACGTCGAACGCCGCCCTTTTGTATCCCTCGTAGAACTCTTCTATCTCTCCCGAGGCCCTGACCGTCTTCGAGTCCAGGTAGAGGGCTATGGCCGCGAGCTGGTCGTTCACCTCCGGGTCTATTTCGAGTCGGAACCCCTCGAGATCCCCCTTGAACAGGTGGTTCCTGTACATCTCGATCACGGAGTCTAGGGTGTTTACGTCCATTCGGCCTTTCCCTGATCCTCCATTCTAACCGTTTTTGTTCAGAAGTTCACTCGCCACTATTATGTTTTCCCTCCCCGCCCTGGCCGCAAGCTCCACGGCTTCGCCGAGAGTGGTCTTTTCGCCCGTCGTTCCGAGCTTCATGAGCATGGGAAGGTTGACTCCCGAGACGACCTCGATCTCGCTTGTCTCGAGAAACATCAGGCTTATGTTGGAGGGAGTTCCCCCGAACATGTCGGTCACGAGCAGGACTCCGTCTCCTTCGTCCACCTCTTCGACGGCCGACCTCACGGTTTTTTCGAAATCCTTGGAATCTTTCGACGCGTCTATGGAGACCGCCGTCATCTTCACCCTGGGCGGCTCGGGCAGGATGAAGTTCACGGCCGACACGAATTCTTCGGCGAGTTTTCCGTGAGCGACCACGACTATCGAGAACATGGGACTTTTATAGCTTATTTACGTCCCTGTGTCTAATGACGGGCGAGTATTCGGAAAACCGTTTCCCCAGGGCGTCGGCGACCGCCACGGAACGGTGCTTTCCCCCGGTGCAGCCGAGGGCCAGGGTGAGATAGGACTTTCCTTCCTCGCGGTACTTCGGGATGAGAAAGCGGAGAAACCCGGACAGTCTCTCCACAAACTCCCGCGAGGCGCCGTCGGACATGACGAATTCCGCCACCTCTTTTCTGGTTCCGTCGAGGTCGCGCAGGGACTCGGTGAAGTAGGGGTTTTTCAGAAACCGCACGTCGAAGACAAGGTCGGCGTCCGCCGGAAGTCCGTACCTGTATCCGAAGGAGACGAAGGACAGAAGCGGCGCCGCGCTTTCGGTTTCCCCCGCAATCCCGCGCATCACTTCCCTGAGGTCGTGAACGCTTAGGTCGCTCGTGTCCACCCGGACGCCCGCGAGGTCGCGGATTTCGGAGAGAATCCGTCTTTCTTCGGCTATCGCGCCGGGAAGGGTCATCTCGCCGCAGAGCGGGTGGATTCTCCTCGTTTCCTTGTACCTTCTCACCATGCTCTCGTCGGAGCACTCGAGAAACACGAGGTCCGTCCTGTCGGCGGATTTCCTTATCCGGGCGAAGGTCTTTTCGAAATCCGAAAGCGCCTCGCGGTCGGGCATGCGCGCGTCCACGACCGCCGTTATCTTGCGTATGTCCGGAAGGGAATCGCGGCAGAGGTCGAAAAAGGAGAAAAGAAGCTCGGGCGGAAGGTTGTCGACGCGGAAAAACCCGAGGTCTTCAAGCGCCCTCGCGGCCGTGGTCTTTCCGGAACCCGAAAGACCGCTCAGCAGTATTATCCTCTCCATGGCCCCCGGTTCCCGCCGTCCGGCGGCCCCACCTCGGGAGCGCGGCCGTTTTTCCTCAGTATCTGGTTTCGCACCGCCACGTCTATCACCGAAGCCATGTTCCGCCCGGGGCTCACGGGCAGGGCCGCGTAGGGAAGTTCTATGTCGAGTATGGAGTATGTCCTGCTGTCTATGCCCAGGCGTTCGTATTCCTTTTTAGAATCCCACTGGTCGAGCTCCACGACCATGTCTATTTCCCGTTTCTCCATTACCGAGGTGGCCCCGAAAAGATCCTTTATGTTCACTATCCCTATTCCCCTTACCTCCATCAGATACCTTATGTTCTCGGGCCCGGTTCCCACGAGCTTCTGCGGAGAGCCTATCCTGCGTATCTCCACCACGTCGTCGGCGACGAGCTTCGAGCCCTGTATCACGAGGTCCACGGCGCATTCGCTTTTCCCTATGCCGCTTTTTCCGAGGATGAGAACCCCTATGTGATGCACGTCCATGAGCACGCCGTGAACGGTTATGCGCGTCGCGAACTCCTCGGCCAGAACCTCGTTGAGCATCGTTATCAGCTTTCCGGTGCCGAAAGTGGTCGTGAAAAGGGGCACGCGTTTTTCTTCGAACTGCCGGGAGAAAAGCTCGTCCGGGCGGGAGCCCTTCGAAAGTACGAAGCAGGGAACGTCCGTGGAGAGAAGGTTCTGCGTTATCTTCTTTCTTTCGTTTTCGGGAAAGCCGTTTATGTAGGAGACTTCCGTTTTGCCGAGGACCTGCACGCTTCCCTCCTCGAGCCGTATCCTGTTCTCTATCATCCTGAGGCCGGGTTTTTTGGCTCTCGGGGAAGTTATGCGTTTTTCGTGTCCCCGCTCTCCGCCCGCGGGTTCGAGGCAGAGCTTCTCGCCGAACTTCGCGAAAAATTCCCCGACCGAGAGGGAACGGGCGTTTTCAGAGTTTTTCATCTTCCTGGATTATAAGGTCGTACATTTCCGCAGCTTCCGTCGCGCGCAGCAGCTTCTCTCTCGTCTCCTTTCTCCCGAGCACCTTCGCCGCGCGGGCAAGCAGCTCGAGGTAAACTTCGGCGGAGTCGTCGGGGGCTACCACGACCGCGAACAGGCGGGTCTTCTCCCCGTCTGTGGACCCGAAATCTACGCCCCCGGGACTTCTGGCGAACGCGACCGTCGCCTCCGCGACGTCGGGAAGCCTCGCCTGGGGGAGCGCCACGCCGGAATCGACGGCCGTGCTGCAGAGACTCTCCCGCTCGGAGAGGGCTTCGCCGAGTCTCTCGGGGCTGATTCCCCCCGCGGTCCCGGCCACTTTTTCCGCAAGCTCCCCCAGCACCTCGGGCTTGGTCTTCGAGGAGAGGTCGGAGAAAACGGAATTTCTCCCGAGGCGGTCGGAAATTTTCACTTTTCTCCTCGCGTCCCTAGGGAGTCAAAAGACCTACCTTTTTCGAGTCCGGCTTCCTGTAGACCACGTTCATTTCGAGCGTTTCGCTGTTTCGAAACGCGAAAAAGTCCGTCCGCGAAGCGTCGAGCTGAAGCAGCGCCTCGGCGAGGCTCATGGGCTTGGGGCCGAGGGTCTTGCGGTCCACGATCGGGCTGGGTTCCACTCTGGCGGGGGCGGGAAGGGCGGAAGCTTTCGAGGGAGACCTTCGCCTCAGGGTCATCTGCTTGTCGGTTCTTCTTCGCAGCTGTTTTATTATCGTGTCGAAAAGCTTGTCTATGGCGGCGTGCATGTCGTCTGTCTCGACGGAAGCCGCGGCCTTCATGGGACCGGAGGAGATTATTATCTCCGCGTTGTTTCGAAGCTTCTCCGACGAAAGCACCAGCCTCGCCTCGGACGGGTCCCTGTGCGGGTCTATGTATCTTTCGAGCCTGGGCATCTTCTTCAGCGCGTAGCGCTTGAGCTGCCTGGATTTTCTTCTGCTGGGAATGTTTCTCGTTACGATGTTCACCTTCATCTTTCACGCCTCCTTGGAGAGTCTTTTCGACGAACTGGGTATGCCGAGCACCTTCCTGTATTTCGCTACCGTTCTTCTGGCGACCTTGACGTTTTTCATCGAAAGTATCCTGGATATGTCCTGGTCGGAAAAGGCGCACTGCGCCGGCTCCTCGTCCACTATCTCCCGGATCATCGATTTTATCTTCTCGAGGGAAAGCCGTTTTCCCCGCGAGGTGGAAACCCCCCTCGAGAAAAGCCTCTTGAGCTCCACGACTCCGCGGGAGCACTGAACGTACTTTCCGCTCGTTATGCGGCTTACGGTCGATTCGTGTATCCCCACGGTCTCGGCCACGTCCTTCAGGCGCAGGGGCTTTATGTGGCTGCTTCCGTGTTCGAAAAATTCCTTCTGCTCGCTCACGATCTTCTCCATCACCTTGCGGATGGTCGTCTCCCTCTCCTCCACGCCCCGCACGATTCTGCGCGCGGCCTCTATCTTTTCCCGCAGGTAGGCCGCCGTCTCTCCCGTGAGGTCTTTCCCCTCGGCGAGCATCTTCCTGCAGTAGGAGCTTATCCTGAGTCTCGGGAAGTTCCTGTTGGACTGGATCTGCAGGGCGTCTCCGACCCTGTAGACGTAGAAGTCGGGAACCACTTTCCTGGCCTTGTCCTCGGTGTAGTAGGGTCTGCCCGGTCTGGGCTCAAGGGAGGTTATCAGGGCTTCGGTCTCCAGTATCTTCTCCCTCGTTACGCCGAGCTTCGAGGCGATCCCGTCGTAGTCCTTTTCTCCGAGATCGTCTATGTGGTCCTCGACCACTTTCACCAGGAGACTCCCGGTTTCGTAACCGAGGTCCAGGGCCTGGGCCGCCAGGCACTCCGAAAGCGACCGGGAACCGACTCCGACGGGGTCGAAGGTGATCCTTATCCTGCGCGCGACCCGCTCGACTTCGGCCAGGCGCTTTTCGCGGGACCATCCGCGACACCGGCCGTTCAGCATGTCCGATATTTCCTCCGCGTCGGTCTCCAGGTACCCGTCCTCGTTTATGTTTCCTATCACGAGCGACGCTATTTCCTTTTCCTCGTCGTCAAAATCCGTCATCGAGAGCTGCCATCTGAGGTGTTCCAGAAGGGAGTCGCGCTGGGGGATGGTGTTTTCCCACGACGGCGCCTCGTCGGTCCGGGCGGAAAAGTCGCCCGGCGCGGAGAGGCCGGCCGGAGGGCCGGGGGGAAGTTCGTTCAGAAGCGCGGCCGCTTCTTCCCGGGGGTCGGTTTCCGAAGAAGACGGCGCGTCTTCTTCGAGGGCGGGGTTTTCGATCAGCTGCTCTTCCAGGTACTGGCGGATCTCGACCGTGTTCATCTGCACCAGGCTGAGAAAGAGCCTGAGCTCCCGGGTGAGTATCAGCTTCTGTTTCTGCGCTACGTTCGGCGCCTGCGAAAGACCGACTCCGTTCATCAAACCCCCTCTTTTCCTTTCCGCTTGCGAATCTCTTCAAAGCCAACCACATCCTAATTATAACACCTTTCGATCCTTATTTTAACTTCCCGCGCGCCGGACGGGGGGACTTCATGGACCGTCCCCGCCGGTTATCCTTTCCGGCATGAACGTAAACGAAGCGGCGAGGATCATGATAGCGGCGGGAGCGGCGCTCGCGGCGCTGGGACTTTTTCTTCCCCACCTGGCCAAGCTCGACTTTTTCGGGAAACTCCCGGGAGACGTGAGAATCGGGGGAGAGAATTTCAGCTTCTACTTTCCCCTCGCCACGTGCCTGATCGTAAGCGCCGCGCTCACGCTCGTTTTCGGATTTTTCGGAAAAAAGTAGGGCGCGCGGGGCGGACATTCCATCGGGCTTTTCCGCGAACTCTCGCTTTTCCTGCCCGTTATTTTCTTCTTGCGCTCCGGTCCTCCCGCGGTTGTGCTGCGAGACCGTTTTCCCGCGATTGTTTTTTTGGAGAAGGGAATGTCGGCAGTTTCGGTTCTCCCAAAAAAGCAGGAGTGGCAAGGAGCATGGTGGTGCGCCAGGCTAACTGGTAGAGGGACGGGAGGGACTCCTAACAACATCTTGACATAAGCATGTGGGGGGGGGGTAGAATCATTATTAGATTCTTTAATCGAGGGGGGCCCAAGCATGTATATGCGTATTGGATATTTTTTGATTGCAGCGGTTTTCTGTCTGCTCGTGTCGGGAATGAAGTGGGACGGCGGGGAAGCCGCGCGGGCGGCGGTGATCAGCGTGACGCCGGCCAACGTGAAAGCCGCGGCGGACAGGGCCAACGCGGACAGAGCAGAGGGTGTCGCCGAGGTGAAAACCATTCAGCAGATTCTGGCCGCCGACGCCACGTACGTAGGAGACGAAGATATTCTCAATTTCGCCCCGGGCGAGTACGAGGACGCGGGCGAGCTTCTGATAACGAGAGCGATAACTCTTCGCAAGGACCCGGACGCCGACGGCAAGGTCGTGTTCAAGGGCAAGGTTCTGATCAACATAAAGACCGACGACGTTACCGTTCAGGGTCTCGAGTTCATGGACGTGACTGTTCCCGACGCGGTGACCATGACGGTCGACAGAGACCGGAACACGGCAGGCGATCAGCCTCTCGTGTACGGCTTTCCCGGAAAGACGATAAAGGAAATGCTTGACGAGGACGGGTTCGATGTGGATGATCAGGAGTTAGCACAACCATATTTGAACCCCAAGCTGGGTGGCACGAACAGCCACTACGATTGGGTAAACCTGCCGTTCGTTACGGTTGTCGATCCCGACTCCACTACCAACAACGGCAGGGTAGCCAACAGACTGACCGGCGCCCCGATTGCCGGAGCGCGGACCCCCGGCACTGAGAACGCTTCGCCCCAGTATGCCATTCAGGACTCCATTGTTGCGGTCAGGGCCAAGGGTGTTCTGGGAGTGATATGGGTGGATTCCTCCGCCCCCGCCGTCGGCGCTTCTTGCAAGATGAGCACAGCCGATCCTCCGGCGGAGCTTCCCCAGATAAAAGGCGTGGCGATCACCAACAACGTGTTCAACGGTACCGAGACCGCGGGAGTCAGGGCCGGAAGCATGAGAAGTTTGCTTGTACGTGATGGCGCGCTTCGGTCATGCAGGGTGCAGCTGGACATTGTAGGCAACACGTTCAGCAACATCGGAGGGACGGGAGGTTTCGTCAAGGTGAGGAACGAGGGCAGCAACCTGCCGGATGTGACGGACGCGAACGGAAACAAGATAGCCGAGCCGGGGAACGTCGCGCCCGCGATATCGGTTACGTCCCCCGCCGGAACCGGCGACGCCAAAACCCGTATCCTGAGCAACACGATAACCGGCGGGCTCGGGGACGGGATCGAGCTGCGCTGGACTCCGCTAGGCCAGAAAGTCGACATCAAGAACAACCTGCTGATAGACACTCCGCTTGACGGAATAACGGTTATAGGGAGCGGTTTTGCCGCTACCGACACGACGACGGATATAAGCGTTATGGGCAACAAAATAGTCGGAACCAGCAACAACAGGTACCTGACGGTATATGCGTTCCTCCCAGTGGTTGAGCTCAGTGCTGTCTTCTATGGCAGGCATTTTAGATCCACTGTCTCCCGATTCAGCAATGACCCTAGTGCATACTCCTTTGTGAAAGGTAGTGGTAATAGTGGGGGATGTGTGGGGGACGCCATCCCGCTCGGCAATTCTCAAGATAGAGTAGAAGCTAGAAGGGCTTTGGTTGAACGCATAAAGGCGGAACTATGGCGTTCGCCAACTCCTCAAAGCTACACCTATGCCGTGAAGTTTCGGCGGGGCGTAAAGTTCCTTCCTGCCTACTCCTCGGAAGCTAGTGACGTATTTGTAACTACCGGTTTTCGGTATCCCCCTTTTGCTAATTTTCCCATTCAACGTCCTAATACTGATAACAACATCTCAGGCCGCTCTGCCGTGTACAGGATTGCGGCCGACAAGTGTTACGACCTTGCGAGGATAAAGGTTTACGATCAGGCCGGGGTGAGCATAACGGGCAACGACCTGGGCTACAATCCCCCGGAGACGCCGGAGAAAAGGTTCGACGTCATTGATTACGGAATCGTGATAGCCGGCGCGACTACAGGGATGAAGCTCAAGGCTCTCAGCGGAAACAACATAGACTTCGCCACCGTGAATTCGATAAAGAACGGCGGAGTCTCTCTGTCGGTTGCGGGAAACTATTTCGGTCCCAGGGAACCTCAGTTCGGGGGAACGGGAACGGTAACGGGCAGGGACGACGCATCGGACAGTCCCCTGGAGACGATGGCGGGTCCCAGAGACGAGGATATCAACCCCGACACGGCCGCTCCCGCGCTGACCACGTCCGGGGATAACGCTCCCATGGTTGACGGAACAACGCTGACTCTTACTTTCGACGAGAATCTTGACGGGGATTCCGTTCCCGCCGAGAGCGCCTTCAGGGTGGTAGGAGCATCTTCCACCAGATCCGGAAGCCGGACTCTATACACTGTCGACGACGTCGGGGTGGCGGGCATGAAGGTCACGCTGACGCTGGGAGAGACGGTTGACCCGGGCACGACGGGTCTAACCGTTACCTACACGAAGCCCGCGAGCAACGCGCTTGCCGATGCGTCCGGGAACGAGATTGCCGATTTCAGCAACCGAGTGAATGTCGCGGGTACGCCGCCGCCCGGTCCGGGTCCGGCGGCCATGCCCAGCAGCGACGACGGAGGATGCGCCCTGGCTTCTTCGGAAAGCGAAGGAGCCTGCTTGGCGGCGCTGTTGCTTGCGATATTCGGGTTCGCGGTCGGTTCGGGCGGGAGAAACAAGAAAAACGCCAGTTGACCATCAGAAAGCGGCTTCGAGGGCAGGAGACAACATCTTCTTTCTCGCGGCCGGCGGCGTTAAGCAGTCGCGGGAGGCGGTTGTGCTGCGAGACCGTTTTCCCGCGATTGTTTTTTCTGGAGAAGGGAATGTCGGCAGTTTCGGTTCTCCCCAAAAAAGCGGGAGCGGCAAGGAGCATGGTGCGCCAGGCTAACTGGTAGAAGGACAGGAGGTGAGACTCCTAACAACATCTTGACATAAGCATGTGGGGGGGGGTAGAATCATCGTTAGATTCTAATCGAGGGGGGCCCCAGCATGTATATGCGTATTGGATGTTTTCTGAGTACGGCGGTTTTTTGTTTTCTTGTATCGGGAATGTGGGACGGAGGGAAAGATGCGGGGGCGGCGGTGATCAGCGTGACGCCGGCCAACGTGAAGGCCGCGGCGGACAGGGCCAACGATAACAAGGCGGCGGGCGCCCCCGACGTAAAAAACATTCAGGAGATTCTGAACGACGACGCCACTTACGTAGGAGACGAAGATATTCTCAATTTCGCCCCGGGCGAGTACGAGGACGCGGGCGAGCTTCTGATAACGAGAGCGATAACTCTTCGCAAGGACCCGGACGCCGACGGCAAGGTGATGTTCAAGGGCAAGGTTCTGATCAACATAAAGACCGACGACGTTACCGTTCAGGGTCTCGAGTTCATGGACGTGACTGTTCCCGACGCGGTGACCATGACGGTCGACAGAGACCAGAACACGGCAGACGATCAGCCTCTCGTGTACGGCTTTCCCGGAAAGACGATAAAGGAAATGTTTGCCGCGGACGGGTTCGATGTGGATGATCAGGAGCTAGTATCAGACGGATATTTAGACGCCAGGCTGGCCGGCAGGGACGGCGCCTACGAATGGATAGACCTGCCGTTCGTTACGGTTGTCGATCCCGACTCCACTACCAACAACGGCAGGGTAGCCAACAGACTGACCGGCGCCCCGATTGCCGGAGCGCGGACCCCCGGCACTGAGAACGCTTCGCCCGAGTATGCCATTCAGGACTCCGTTCTTGCGGGCAGGGCCAAGGGTGTTCTGGGAGTGATATGGGCGGATTCCGCCGCCGCTTCTTGCAAGATGAGCACAGCCGATCCTCCGGCGGAGCTTCCCCAGATAAAAGGCGTGGTGATCACCAACAACGTGTTCAACGGTACCGAGACCGCGGGAGTCAGGGCCGGAAGCATGAAAAGTTTGCTTGTACGTGATGGTGGTCTTGAGTCATGCAGGGTGCAGCTGGACATTATAGGCAACACGTTCAGCAACATCGGAGGGACGGGAGGTTTCGTCAAGGTGAGGAACGAGGGCACCAACCTGCCGGATGTGACGGACTCGAGCGGAAACAAGATAGCCGAGCCGGGGAACGTCGCGCCCGCGATATCGGTTACGTCCCCCGCCGGAACCAGCGACGCCAAAACCCGTATCCTGAGCAACACGATAACCGGCGGGCTCGGGGACGGGATCGAGCTGCGCTGGACTCCGCCAGGCCAGAAAGTCGACATCAAGAACAACCTGCTGACAGACACGCCGCTTGACGGAATAACGGTTATAGGGAGCGGTTTTGCCGCTACCGACACGACGACGGATATAAGCGTTATGGGCAACAAAATAGTCGGAACCAGCAACAACAGGTACCTGACGATATATGAGTATCTCTCACTGGTTGATCTCAATACTGTCTTCTATGGCAGGCATATTCCACGCACTCCCAGCCTATTCAGCAATGCCCCTAGTGCATACTCCCTCGATGCAGGGGGTGGTGTTATTGGGGGATGTGCGGGAGATGCTGCGACTACTGCGGAAGCTAGAAGGGCTTTGGTTGAACGCATAAAGGCGGAACTATGGCGTTCGCCAATTCCTCAAAGCTACGACTACGCCGTGAAGTTTCCGCGGGGCGTAAAATTCCTTCCTGCCTGGTCCTCGGAAGCTCTTAGTGGCGTGCAGGCACTTACCGGTTTTCGGTATACCTACTTTTTTCAGGAGAGTAACCCTCCCCTTAATATCGTCTCAGGCCGCTCTGCCGTGTACAGGATTGCGGCCGATGAGTGTTTTGACCTTGCGAGGATAAAGGTTTACGATCAGGCCGGGGTGAGAATAACGGGCAACGACCTGGGCTACAATCCCCCGGAGACGCCGGAGAAAAGGTTTGACTTCATTGATTACGGAATCGTGATAGCCGGCGCGACTACGATGAAGCTCAAGGCTCTCAGCGGAAACAACATAGACTTCGCCACCGTGAATTCGATAAAGAACGGCGGAGCGTCTCTGTCGGTTGCGGGGAACTATTTCGGTCCCAGGGAACCTCAATTCGGGGGAACGGTAACTGGTAGGGACAACATATTGGACAGCCCTTCGGAGACGATGCCGGGTCCCAGGGACGCCGATATCAACCCCGACACGGCCGCTCCCGCGCTGGCCACGTCCGGGGACGCCGCTCCCACGGTTGACGGAACAACGCTGACTCTTACTTTCGACGAGAATCTCGACGGGGAATCCGTTCCCGCCGAGAGTGCCTTCAGGGTGGTAGGAGTATCTTCCACCAGGTCCGGAAGCCGGACCCTATATACTGTCGACGACGTCGGGGTGGCGGGCATGAAGGTCACGCTGACGCTGGGAGAGAGGGTTGACCCGGGCACGACGGGTCTAACCGTTACCTACACGAAGCCCGCGAGCGATGCGCTTGCCGATGCGTCCGGGAACGAGATTGCCGGTTTCAGCAACCGAGTGAATGTCGCGAGTACGCCGCCGCCCGGTCCGGGTCCGGCGGCCATGCCCAGCAGCGACGACGGAGGTTGCGCCCTGGCTTCTTCGGAAAGCGAAGGAGCCTGCTTGGCGGCGCTGTTGCTTGCGATATTCGGGTTCGCGGTCGGTTCGGGCGGGAGAAACAAGAAAAACGCCAGTTGACCATCAGAAAGCGGCTTCGAGGGCCAGCGGCGACATCTTCTTTCTCGCGGCTGGCGGCGTTAAGCAGTCGCGGGAGGCGGTTGTGCTGCGAGACCGTTTTCCCGCGATTGTTTTTTCTGGAGAAGGGAATGTCGGCAGTTTCGGTTCTCCCCAAAAAAGCGGGAGCGGCAAGGAGCATGGTGCGCCAGGCTAACTGGTAGAAGGACAGGAGGTGAGACTCCTAACAAACATCTTGACATAACATATTGGGGGGGGGGTAGAATCATTGTTAGATTCTTTAATCGAGGGGGTCCCAGCATGTATATGCGTATTGGATGTTTTCTGAGTACGGCGGTTTTCTGTCTGCTCGTGTCGGGAATGAAGTGGGACGGCGGAGAAGCCGCGCGGGCGGCGGTGATCAAAGTAACTCCGGCCAACGTGCAGGCGGCCATAGACGCCCTGCCGGACGGCACTCCGGAGTCCTCGAAACCGAAATCCCTGCAGGCGATCGTGGCGGACTCCGCCACCTATGTCGGAGACGAAGACGCCTTGGATTTCGCTCCGGGGACGTACGACGACATAGGGGAGCTTATTCTGAAGCGTCCGCTGACGCTTCGCAAGGACCCGTCCATGGAGGGAGACGTGGTGATAACCGGGGAGCTTCTGATTCACATAAGAAGCAAGGGGGTGAAGGTCGAAGATCTGACGTTCAGGGATGTGGAGATCGAAAAGTTCACCATTCTGGGACGCGGGGAATCGGTAGGCAGCCGGACCGGTCCGATAGAAATTTACCTGAGCGAAGTTACCCTCCGGAGCTTTCTTCTTGCGAGAAAGGCGGCCTCGAAGACTGCGACCGACCCCGACAGGGACCACAACTACAGCTCGTATACAGGCCAGCTTACCAGTGCAGAGCTTACGAAGCACATAAACAACCCGAACGACTGGACTTACGAAGGCACAAGAGTAGCACGTGTGATTTCGAATGAAAAGGGCGTTCCCCTGAATGTAACGGGTCATCTGGTTTCATCATATTCAGCCGGGAAGTGGACCATGCACTACGCAAGACAGGAAACCTATGAGGACTTTGCAGCTCACATACTGATAAATCCCAGGTATTTCGGCGCCGCGGATTCCTGTCCGGACTCGGAGAATTTCACGGGCATCGAGATTACGCGAAACGTTTTCGACGGAACCGAGATGACGGCGATAAGATCTCTTCTCTCGTCGGACAAATTGGATAACACATTTGATATAGAGGTACCGGAGGACGACGACAAGGGCAACTGTTTCGTGGAGGTGGACATAACGGGCAACACGTTTCGCAACATCGGGATTGCGGACTACGCGTTTCTTAGGGATTCGGACGGCGATTTCATAACCGACGGGGACGGAAAGAGGATACCCGACGGCTACGCGGAATTGTCCGAATACGCCATAGGTCTTTTCGACCGCGTCAGGAAAGCCACGATAAGCGACAACACCATCGAGGGCACTACCCACAACTCGATTGCGATCAGAAACACTCCGGAGGGGGGAAGGATCGCCGTCAGGAACAACTTGATACGGCCCGCGCCCGACGAGGGAGCGAGGTTCCCGAGATTTGCGGAGACCCAGATAGACATCAGGGGAAGCGCGGACGACGTCAAGATAACGATCGCGGGCAATCGCCTGCTGGGTTCCGACGATTACTATCCTTATTTCATTGCGGAATTTAAAGACTTCAGAAGTCGCGCGGGCTGGTGTCAGGATCCCGCGGTTCCAAGAGACGCGACCATAGCGCAGCTGGAGACGCTTCTTCAGCCCAGGATATGGTGGTCTTACGTGCCTGATTTCCCCTATCCCGACGAGTCGGGTGTAAGTCTGCCCATGCCTCCCGAAGGGCCTCCGGCCAGTCTCACCGGCCTGCTCACAGGCTTCAGCACAAGTTGGCCTTATCCTGCCCAGCCGAAGACCAATATCGTAATAGGTTCCCTCGATGTCGTCCGGCACAAGAGATGTCATCCGACGTCGAGAATCGAGATAAGGAGCCAGAAGGGAGTGAGCGTGACCAACAACGATCTCGGGTACGGGGAGGAAGGGTACGTCGGATACGGAATAATACTGTGGGGAGCGGGCACGACGCTTGCGGAGTTCAGCGGGAACAACTTGGATGGTTACATAAAAGGCGTGATAGGTCCGTTTGCCGGCAACGCGGCGACGGTGGCCGCCAAGGGGAACTACCTGGGGTCGCGGCCGATATTAACCAACCTGAACGGAAACGGGGTGGTTACGGAACCCGTAGCCCGCGGGGAAGGGGGTATCGGACCCAGACCCGGCATGACGGCCGAGAGTCCTCCGGTGGTTCCGCGTATTCGGTCCGCCGCGGTGAGCCCGTCGGGCAGAAACATGATCGTGCTGACGTACGGCACGGCTCTCGACGGGGAGTCGGAGCCGGCCGCCGGGGCGTTCAGCGTTCGGTATCGGATGGAGGATGGGAGAATAAGGATCATCGGGGTAGACGATGTCGAGGTGGACGGCAGCACGGTTGTCCTCACTCTCGGGGAGGAGATTCCGAGCGGGGCGAGCGGCTTGACGGTGATCTACAGTTCGGAAGACGCGGGAGATTCCGCGGTCAGGAGCACGCTCGGCGGAGTGAACGCGCTGGACGACGAGGCCGCGGTGAGCGATTCGGACGGGGAAGATATGATGCCGCCCGGCCCGGGCGAGGAAACGGCTCCTAAGGGAGACGGAGGAGGGTGCGTCCTGGCTTCTTCGGGGAGCGGAGGAGCCGGTCTCGGGGTGCTCCTTACGGTTGCGGTCATGGGCCTGGCGTCGTTTTTGAGTGGAAGAAAAAGAAAGTAAACCTGTCCGGTTTGTTTGGAAAAGAAATCCTTTTCCACTTGCGGTCGCGGGGAACGGCCGTGCTGCGAGGCCATTTCCCCGCGACTGCTTTTTCTGTTATGAATTAGGAACCTGTTGCGGGTAACGCCCAGCTTCTTTTGTCCGCGAGAATCCGCTCGTACTCGTTTACGCGCCGTCTTCGCGCAGCGCGTCCAAGCTCCCGAAGCTGCCTGGTAGAGAACGTATCCGCAAGGCCCCGCCTCGTAGCAGAACAACAGGACCTGGCCGTGAAACTCTTCGTTCAGTCTCTTGACCAGCTTCTTTATCGACGGTGGAGTGTTGGGGATTTCTACCGACTGCTCGGGGTCCCGGCGTCCACAGCGACGGTTTCCTTATGAACGTCAAGCCCTATGTAGGCGGGGAAGTCATGTTCCTTCAAAGGGTTCCTCTGCGCGGCGCGGGCGGCTCTCAGCGCTTTGCACTGTCCGGATTGAGTGGTATTGTTCTGCGTCATTGATTTGTCCTCCCTGACTGAAAGATTTTTATCTTCAGCTTAACCGTGTGTCTCCACACAGGCAGGTCAAATCATGATGACTTCTATAGTGGGATTTCCCCTGAAATCGAGCATCTCTCTCGCCTTTATCTCTGTTACCACTGCCATCTGATTTTTCTCCCGGCACCCTGAAAAACAATCAAGCTACCACACGCGCCCGCCGCCTACCAACACAACAAAACAACACTTGACACAACATATGGGGGGGGGGTAGAATTACCGTTAGATTCTAATCGAGGGGGCCCCAGCATGTATATGCGTATTGGATGTTTTCTGAGTACGGCGGTTTTCTGTCTGCTCGTGTCGGGAATGAAGTGGGACGGCGGGGAAGCCGCGCGGGCGGCGGTGATCAAGGTAACTCCGGCCAACGTGCAGGCGGCCATAGACGCCCTGCCGGACGGCACTCCTGAGTCCTCGAAACCGAAATCCCTGCAGGCGATCGTGGCGGACTCCGCCACCTATGTCGGAGACGAAGACGCCTTGGATTTCGCTCCGGGGACGTACGACGACATAGGGGAGCTTATTCTGAAGCGTCCGCTGACGCTTCGCAAGGACCCTTCCATGGAGGGAGAGGTGGTGATAACCGGGGAGCTTCTGATTCACATAAGAAGCAAGGAAGTGAAGGTCGAAGATCTGACGTTCAGGAATCTGGAGATCGAAAAGTTCACCCTTCTGGGACGCGGGGAATCGGCAGGCAGCCGGACCGGTCCGATAGAAGTTTACCTGAGCGAAGTTACCCTCCCTAGTTTTCTTCTTGCCAGAAAGGCGGCATCAAAGACCGCGACCGACGCCGACAGGGACCACGACTACAGCTCGTATACCGGTCAGCTTACCAGTGCAGAGCTTGAAAAGCACATAGGAACAGGCGGGGTGCCTCCGAGCGGCACAAACCCGAACGGCAAAGACTCGTGGCGTTACAGAGGCATACGTATACTTTCGAATGAAAAGGGCTTTCCCATGGACCGCTTGGGTAGGGTGGCTTCATATTCGAACGAGAAGTGGGACATACACTACTCAGGCCAGGAAACCATCGGGGACCATGCGGCTCACATACTGATAAATCCCAGGTATTTCGGCGCCGCGGATTCCTGTCCGGACTCGGAGAATTTCACGGGCATCGAGATTACGCGAAACGTTTTCGACGGAACCGAGATGACGGCGATAAGGTCTCTTCGCCCGTCGAACGCGACGGGAGACGTCCCGCAGGGCAGCAAGGGCAACTGTTTCGTGGAGGTGGACATAACGGGCAACACGTTTCGCAACATCGGGATTGCGGACTACGCGTTTCTTAGGGATTCGGACGGCGATTTCATAACCGACGGGGACGGAGAGAGGATACCCGACAACTACGGGGACTTGTCCGAATACGCGATAGGTCTTTTCAACCGCGTCAGGAAGGCCACGATAAGCGACAACACCATCGAGGGCACCACGCACACCCCGATTGTGATCAGAGACACTCCGGAGGGAGGAAGGATCGCCGTCAGGAACAACTTGATACGTCCCGCCCCTGAAGAGGGAGCGAGGTTCCCGAGATTTCAGGAGGCCCAGATAGAGATCAGGGGGACCGCGGACGATGTCAAGATAACGATCACGGGCAATCGCCTGCTGGGTTCCGACGATTACTATCCCTATTTCATCATGAACTTTGGAGACTCCAGCGGCGGCTTCAGACCCGCTGCGGGCTGGTGTCAGGATCCCGCAGTTCCAAGCGGTGCGACCATAGCGCAGCTGGAAACGCTTCTTCAGCCGAGGATATGGCGGTCTTACGTGCCCGATTTTCCCTATCCCGACGGGTCGGGTGTAAGGCTGCCCATGCCTCCCGAAGGACCTCCGGCCAGTCTCACCGGCCTGCTTAACAGATTCAGCGGAAACACTGCCCAGCTGAAGACCGATATCGTAATATCTTATTGGGATGTCGTCCGGCACAAGAGATGTCATCCGACGTCGAGAATCGAGATAAGGGGCCAGAAGGGAGTGAGCGTGACCAATAACGATCTCGGGTACGGGGAGGAAGGGTTCGTCAACTACGCAATAACGCTGTGGGAATTCCGCGGGTCGACGGATACGACGCTTGCGGAGTTCAGCGGGAACAACTTGGATGGTTACATAAAAGGCGTGATAGGTCCGTTTGCCGGCAACGCGGCGACGGTGGCCGCCAAGGGGAACTACCTGGGGTCGCGGCCGATATTAACCAACCTGAACGGAAACGGGGTGGTTAAGGAACCCGTAGCCCGCGGGGAAGGGGGTATCGGACCCAGACCCGGCATGACGGCCGAGAGTCCTCCGGTGGTTCCGCGTATTCGGTCCGCCGCGGTGAGCCCGTCTGGCAGAAACATGATCGTGCTGACGTACGGCACGGCTCTCGACGGGGAGTCGGAGCCGGCCGCCGGGGCGTTCAGCGTTCGGTATCGGATGGAGGATGGGAGAATAAGGATCATCGGGGTAGACGATGTCGAGGTGGACGGCAGCACTGTTGTCCTCACTCTTGGGGAGGAGATTCCGAGCGGGGCGAGCGGCTTGATGGTGATCTACAGTTCGGAAGACGCGGGAGATTCCGCGGTCAGGAGCACGCTCGGCGGAGTGAACGCGCTGGACGACGAGGCCGTGGTGAGCGATTCGGACGGGGAAGATATGATGCTGCCCGGCCCGGGCGAGGAAACGGCTCCTAAAGGAGACGGAGGAGGGTGCGTCCTGGCTTCTTCGGGGAGCGGAGGAGCCGGTCTCGGGGTGCTTCTTACGGTTGCGGTCATGGGCCTGGCGTCGTTTTTGAGCGGAAGAAAAAGAAAGTAAACCTGTCCGGTTTGTTTGGAAAAGAAATCCTTTTCCACTTGCGGTCGCGGGGAACGGCCGTGCTGCGAGGCCGTTTCCCCGCGACTGCTTTTTTGTTATGGATTAGGAGCCTGTTGCGGGTAACGCCCAGCTTCTTTTGTCCGCGAGAATCCGCTCGTACTCGTCTATGCGCCGTTTGAGCTCAAGCGTCTGGGATATGTCGTCCAGGCCTTCAAGCAGCGCCTTTCTCTTGAAGTCGTCTATCTCGAAGGAGAAACTCACGCCTTTTTCTCCCGTCACCGTCTTTTCGACCAGGTCGACGTCCAGAGAGTATCCCTCGTTTTCCGCCACCAGGCGGAAAAGCTCGTCCACCCTCTCCGCGGTCAGCGTTATCGGCAGTATGGAATTCTTGAAGCAGTTGCCGTGGAAGATGTCGGCGAACGACGGGGCGAGAATCACCCTGAACCCCGCTTCCCTTATCGCCCACGGGGCGTGCTCCCTCGAGCTTCCGCTCCCGAAGTTGTCCCTCGCGAGCAGTATGCTGGCTCCCTCGTACCTGGGCATGTTGAGCTCGAAGTCCTCGTTGAGCGACCCGTCGTCGTTGTATTTCCAGTCGAAGAAGAGAAACTCCCCGAAGCCGGTTCTCTCTATGCGCTTTAGGAACTGCTTGGGGATTATCTGGTCGGTGTCGACGTTCATCCTGTCGAGCGCCGCGACCACTCCCTCCACTCTCTCGAGTTTTTCCATGTCTCAGACGCCTTTTCCTATCTCCCAGTCGCGAACGTCCACGAAACGTCCCTCTATCGCCGCCGCGGCGGCCATTATGGGGCTCACCAGGTGCGTTCTTCCCCCCTTGCCCTGGCGTCCCTCGAAGTTCCTGTTGGACGTGCTCGCGCATCTCTCTCCCGGGGCCAGTATGTCGGGGTTCATGCCTAGGCACATGCTGCATCCCGATTCGCGCCACTCGAATCCCGCTTCGGCGAATATCCTGTGAAGATCCATCTCCTCGGCCTTTTTCTTCACGATCTGCGAGCCCGGCACTATCATCGCGCTCACCCCGCTCGCCACCTTCTTTCCCCTTACCAGTTCGGCCACGGCCAGAAGATCCTCCATCCTGGAATTCGTGCACGAGCCTATGAACACCCTGTCGACGCCTATGTCCGTTATGGGCGTGTTGGGCGAAAGACCCATGTACTCGAGCGCCTGCTCCATGGATTTTCTCCGCCCCTCGTCTTCGCACTCTCCCGGGTCCGGAACCTTCGAGGTCACCTCCGTCACCATTCCGGGGTTGGTTCCCCAGCTTACCTGCGGGGCTATCTTCTCCGCGTCGAGCGAGACGGACTTGTCGAACTCCGCGTCGGGGTCGGTGGACAGTTCCTTCCAGCTCTCGAGGGCCGTTTCGTAATCCCCGTCCTTCGGAGCGTAGCGGCGGCCCCGCACGTAGTCGAAGGTCTTTCGGTCCGGGGCTATCATTCCCGCCCTGGCTCCTCCCTCTATCGACATGTTGCAGACCGTCATTCTCTCTTCCATTGAAAGCGCCTCTATGGCTTCCCCGCGGTACTCCACCACCGTTCCCGTCGCCCCCGCCGTTCCTATCTTTCCTATTATGCCGAGGATTATGTCCTTGGCCGTGACGCCGTACTGCCTTTGTCCGACGACCCTTATCTCGAACACCCTGGGCTTGCTCTGCCTGAGGCACTGGGTGGCCAGAACGTGCTCCACCTCGCTGGTTCCTATGCCGAAAGCCAGCGCCCCGAAAGCCCCGTGGGTGGACGTGTGGCTGTCTCCGCACACTATCGTCATTCCGGGCTTGGTGAGGCCTAGCTCGGGGCCGATCACGTGCACTATGCCCTGGGAGTGGCTGTTTATCCTTATTCCGAAAAGCGTCACGCCGAAGTCCTCGCAGTTTCGCCGGAGAGCCTCTATCTGCTTCGCCGAGACGGGATCCTCGACCGGCCGGCTCCTGTCGGTCGTAGGCACGTTGTGGTCCATCGTGGCGAACGTGAGGTCGGGTCTTCTAACCTTCCTGCCCGCGATTCTGAGTCCCTCGAACGCCTGCGGGGAAGTCACTTCGTGCACCAGGTGAAGATCTATGTAGAGAAGCGAAGGCTTTCCCTCTTCCTCGTGCACCAGGTGCGACTCCCATATCCTGTCGAAAAGCGTCTTTGCGCTCATGTCTTCCTATCCGCCCGCCGCGGCGAACCCGCGCGTCGCCTCGTTTCCGAACAGCGCCCTCTCGCCGAGTTCCTCCTCTATGCGGAGCAGCCGGTTGTACTTCGCTATCCTGTCGCTTCGCGAAGCCGAACCGGTCTTTATCTGTCCGGAGTTCGAGGCCACGGCTATGTCCGCTATGGTCGAATCCTCGGTCTCGCCCGAGCGGTGCGATATCACGTAAGTGTAGCCCGCCCCGGCCGCCGTCTCGATGGTCTCCATGGTTTCGCTGAGCGTTCCTATCTGGTTCACCTTGATCAGGATGGAGTTCGCCGCTCCCCTCTCCACGCCCTCGCGGAGCCTCGCGACGTTCGTAACGAAAAGGTCGTCTCCGACTATCTGCGCGGCCTCTCCGGCCTTTTCGGTAAACGCCCGCCAGCCTTCCCAGTCGTTTTCGTCCATCGGGTCCTCTATCGAGACTATCGGGTACTTTCCCATCCAGCCCAGGTAGATTTCCATGAGCTCGTCCGCCGAAACGTCCTTTCCCTCCACCCTGTACGCGCCGTCACGGAAAAACTCGCTGGAAGCCACGTCGAGGGCTATCGATATCTGCTCTCCCGGTTCGTATCCCGCCCGGCGCACCGCCTCCATTATGCATTCGAGAGCCCGCTCGTTCGACCCCAGGTCGGGAGCGAATCCTCCCTCGTCCCCCACGGCGGTCGAGAGGTTTTCGGCGGTCAGTATGGACTTCAGGCCGTGAAACGTCTCGACTCCCGCGCGAAGCGCCTCCCGGAAGGAGGAAAAGCCGTGGGGGGCTATCATGAATTCCTGGAAGTCGAGGTTGTTGTCCGCGTGGGCCCCGCCGTTTATTATGTTCATGAGCGGGACGGGAAGGGTGACCGCGTCTTCTCCCCCGAGGTGGCGGAAAAGCGGTTTTCCCTCCGATGCCGCCGCGGCCCTTGCGCACGCGAGCGACACTCCCAGGATGGAATTCGCCCCGAGGCGGGATTTCGTTTCGGTTCCGTCGAGCTCAATCATCGTTTGGTCGACGAGCCGCCGGTCGGCGGCGTCGAGACCGCGCACCGCCGGGGCTATCTCTCCGAGAACGTTCGCTACCGCCCGAAGAACCCCCTTTCCCGCGTACCTGCCCTTGTCCCCGTCGCGAAGCTCGACGGCCTCGTGCTCTCCGGTGGAAGCCCCGGAGGGCACCATCGCGCGTCCGAACGCGCCGTCTTCGCACAGCGCGTCCACTTCTATGGTGGGATTTCCCCTGGAATCGAGTATCTCTCTCGCCTTTATCTCGGTTACGGCGGACATGTCAGGCTCCTTCCCGCGCGCGGGAAAGCAATCAGGCTACCACACGCCCGCGCGGCTATCAAACCCGCCCCGGACCCGGGGAAACGGGCGCGTTCTCCCTGTCTTCGGTTATCTCTCCGTCCTTCACGCTTATGATCCTTTTGCAGTGCGCCGCTATGTCCTCTTCGTGGGTTATCATGACTATGGTCTTTCCCCGGTCGTTGAGATCCCTGAAAAGACTCATTATCTCGTAACTCGTGGCGGTGTCGAGGTTTCCCGTGGGTTCGTCGGCGAGTATTATCGTGGGGTCGTTCACCACGGCCCTGGCTATTGCCACCCTCTGCTGCTGGCCGCCGGAGAGCTGGTTCGGAAGATGGTCCTCCCTCTCCGCGAGCCCCACCAGGGCGAGCGCCTCTCCCGCGAGCTTTTTTCTCTCCGCCCCCGGCACGTTCATGTAAACCAGCGGAAGCTCCACGTTCTCAAGCGCCGTGGTTCTCGCCAGAAGGTTGAAGCTCTGGAACACGAACCCGATCTTCGAGCTTCTTATCTCGGCCTTCTCGTCCGAGCCGAGCGCGTCTATGTCGATTCCGTCGAGCAGGTACCGCCCCCCGGTCTGCACGTCGAGGCAGCCCAGAATGTTCATCAGGGTGCTCTTGCCCGACCCCGAGGACCCCATGACGGCTATGAACTCCCCCTCGGCGATCTCCAGGTTCACTCCCCGAAGCGCGCGCACCACCACCTTTCCGTTCGAGTAGGTCTTCGTTACGTCCGTGAGGCTGATTACGGGCGGCATTCTAGAACCTTTTGGGCTGCGGGAGCGCGAAGCCGGGACTCTTCGAGTCCTTTCCCGAAAAGCTGTACTCGGTCACCACCTCGTCTCCCTCCGAGAGGGGGCCGCCCGTCACCTCGGTGTAGGAGTCGTCGCTTATCCCCGGCTCGATTCCGACGGCCTCGAGCCGCCCGCCCCGAAGCGTCCACACGGTCTGTCCGCCCCCGGCGGCGGCCGACGAGTCTTTCGGCGGGATGAAGCGAAGCGCCGCGGTGGGAATGCGAAGGGCGTCCTTCTTGGTGGATATCACTATTCTCGCCTCGGCCGTCATGCCGGGCTTTAGTTCCAGCGCGGGATTTTCGACCAGGCACGTGACGTTGTAGGTGACCACGTCGTTTCTGGTTCTAGGGGAATTCGCCACGCGGACGACCTCTCCGCCGAAGGTTCTCGCCGCGAAGGCGTCCACCCTGAAGGATACCTTCTGCCCCCTGGCCACCTTTCCTATGTCCGCCTCGCTCACGTCGGAGACGAGGTGGAGCCTGCGAAGGTCCTCGGCCAGCACGTAGAGGGGCAGCTTGTCCTTGGGGCGTATTCTCTGTCCGGGGGTCACGTTCTGCTCGAGCACCACGCCGTCGAGGTTCGAGACGACGCGGGTGTGTTCGAGCCTTTTCTCCGCGGCCTCGAGGTCCGCCTTGGCCTTTTCGTTGAGCGCCACGGCGAGCTTTTTCTCCGAAAGCGACCTCTCGAACTCCTCTTTCGATATGAGCTGTTTTTCGTAGAGCCTCTCGTTGGCGGAATGGGAGTCGGCGGCGACGCCCAGGTCGGTCCGCGTCTTTTCCAGCACGGCCCTGAAGTGGGCGGCTCTCTGCGAGAGACCCTCGGGGTCGTCTATGAGGGCGAGCGTCTGGCCCCTGGAGACCGTGTCGTTCGCCAGGGCGAGCGTCTCGGTCACCGTTCCGCTTATTTCGGCGTATATCCTGGTTTCCCTGGTCGGCCGGAGGGTCGCCGAGGCTCTCACCAGGGACGTTATCTCCCCTCTCGACACCTTCTCCGTCGCGTACCTTATCTCGCCTTTCTCTCCCCCGAACAGAAAGAGGTAGGCGACGGCGACGGCCGCCGCGCCCGCGAGCGCGTAGAGGATTTTTTTCGGGGGCACGTTTTTCATCGAACCGGTTTTCCGCACATGTCCAGCAGTCTCAGCCTGGCTATCTTGTAGTCGTACACGGAGGTTTTATAATCGGAAACCGCCTTCTGGTAAAGAGCCCTCGCCTCCGCGAGCTCTATCTTGGAAGCGCTTCTGGCGGCGTATCTCTCCTTCGCCACGCCGAGATTCTTTCGCGATATGGTCTTCGACCCCTCCAGTATGCGCGTTCTCTCCTCGAGGTATCCAAGCCGCAGGTACAGTTCTCCGACCGAAAGGGCTATGCGGGAGCGCAGGGCCTCGGTTTCCGCCTCGTTTCTCGCGATCTCGGCCCGCGACTGCGACGTCTCGCCGAACCTTCTCAGTCCCTCGAAGATGGGAATCTTCACTCCGACTCCGGCTATGAGCGCCGGGGTGTTCGCCCCCTCTCCCTTGAACCTGTAGGCGGCCCTTCCGAAAATCGAGGGAAGAAACTTCCCCCTGGCTTCCCCGAGCGAGGCGTTCAGTCCCGCCCTTCGGGCTTCGAGGCTTTTTATCCGGGGGTTTAGGGAAAGGGCGTCCCGCACCAGGTCTTCCCGGCTCTCGGTCACTTTCTCTCTCTCCAGAGCCTCCACGAGCTCGAATTCCCCGATCTCGGGGTCGTTCATCATGTTTCTGAGGTTCAGCATGGCGATCTCGAAGGAGTTTCTGCGCGAAACGAGGTCGAGGCGCGCGCCGCGAAGGTCGAGCTTCGCCTGGTTCAGTTCCTGGGGGGATTTCTTTCCCACGGCGAAAAGCTCCTCGGTTTTCTCCAGAAGCCACCTTCGCCTCGAGGTCTCGGTCTCTGCCTCCCGTATCCGGCTTCTGGCCGAAAGCGCCTCGTAGTAGGCCGCGCGCGTGTCGCTCTCGAGCGCCGCCCGCGCTCCCGAAAGCTCGTGGCGGGAGGACTCGAGGTAGTGCTTTCTGGCCCTTATCCTCGAGGTGGTCTTTCCGAAGTCCCATATCATCTGGTCGACGTAGAAACCCGACTCCCTGCCGACGAAAGGCACCACGACCCTGCCGCTCACCTGCGGGTACAGGGGAGCCTTGGCCTGGCGAAGCGCAGAGCCCGATATGTCGACGTCCGCCCGCGAGACCCGAAGCCCGGGGTTGTTCGAAACCGCCATCTCCACCGCTTCCTCGACCGTGACGGAGCGCTTCGCCCACGCGCTCTGGCAGAGCAGCATGGCGAGGGCGAGAGCCGCGAGCGGTTTTTTCGGTATAATCATCGTCTGGCGGAGCCGGTTCACGGTTCCCTGACGCGGATGAAACATGTTCTCGACAAGCGCGACGCGCCCCTGGGAGTGTACGTGCACCTGCCGTACTGTCTTACCAAGTGTCCCTACTGTGATTTTAACTCTTATGGTACCGATGGCAACTTTCCCGAGGAGGACTACCTGCGCGCCCTGCTGGGGGAAATCGACGGCTACCGGGAGTTTCTGGAGGGCAGGGAGGTGAGCACGGTGTTTTTCGGGGGAGGCACCCCGTCGCTTTTCAGTCCCGCGAGCGTGGGGGCGGTGATGGAGAAGCTCGCCGGGGCGGCCCGCCTGGCGGAGGGGGCGGAGGTTACCCTGGAGGTCAACCCCAGGACGGCGGACGGGGAGAAGCTTCGGCGTCTTCTGCGCCTGGGGGTGAACAGGATAAGCGTCGGCGCGCAGTCTTTTTCCGGAAGAAAGCTCGATTTCTACGGAAGGTTCGCAACCCCGGAGGACGGAAAGAGGACGCTTCGCGACGTGAGGGAGGCGGGGTTTTCAAACTTCAGCCTGGATCTCATCTACGGAAGCCCCGGGGAAACCCGGGAGGAGTTCGAGCGGGACCTCGAGACCGCCGTCGGGTTCGCTCCAGCCCACGTGTCGGCCTACTGCCTGGCGATCGAGCCCGGAACGGAGTTCTGGAGACTGGAGAGGCTCGGAAAGCTCGTTCTTCCCGACGATTCCGTCCTGGCACGGTTCATGATCTCGGCGAGGGAGATTCTCGAGGGCGCGGGCTACGCGAACTACGAGATCTCGAACTTCGCGAAACCGGGCGGGGAGTGCGCACACAACCTAATCTACTGGAACTGCCGCGACTACCTCGGGCTGGGAGCGGGAGCCCACTCCCACGTCCGCGGGGACGGGAGGGCGGGGTGGGGCAGGAGATGGTCCAACGCGAGGGACCCGAAGCGTTACATGGAAAAGGTCGCCCGGTCGGGAAACGCGGTTTCGCGGACGCGCGACCTCAGTCTCGAAGAAGCGCTCGAGGACACGCTTCTCATGGGTCTTCGACTCCGCGAGGGGGTTTCTCTCGCGGAGATACGGGAGCGCTTCGGGCTCGAACCCGACATGGAGCGCCTGGGGTTTCTCGTCTCCGACGGTTTTCTTCTCGCCGACGGCGGCCGCCTCAGGATCACCGACGGGGGCCGGGTCTTCACCGACGATCTCGTGGCCAGGGCGTGCGGGGCTTTTCTCTGAAGCTGTTCCGCTTCCGGGTTTCGTCCGGAAGGAGGAGCCTTTCTCCCCGCCGCGGCGGGGGTTGCGTTTCGCCGCGTTTTGGTTCAGGATGTTGGGGGAGGTGCGCGCGGCGATGAGATTCCCGCTTTGTTTGCTCGTTTTCTTTTCCCCCGTTCTTTTCGCCTGCGGTTCGGGCGATTCGCCGGGTCCCGCCGACGTCGCGGGCTCCGCGCCGTCCCCCGCGCCGTCCGTAAGGCACCTGTCCGTTCACGCCGAAGACTTCGCGCCCGCCCTTCCGGTTTCCGGCTCGCGCAGGATCGGCGTCGGCGACTACACGGCTTACCTGGGCGAATACTACGCGCCGGGGCTGCCTCCGCTGCGCTACATCCTCGGCATTTCTCCGTCGGCCGGCATCGACAGGCTGCTCGTCGTCATAAACGGCGGAACCGGCACTTTCATCGAGTACCTCGCGGACGGGATGTTCGGCGTGGACGGGAACGGACACAAGGCAATCCTCATAGTCGGCCACCGCGGAATGTCCGCCGCCGACCTGGAAGCCGAGTGCGCCCTGGGCCCCGGTCTGGTGGAATGCCTGAAGCGCCACCCGACGCTTCGGACCTTCAATCCCCGCCAGAACGGCGAAGACGTAAACAGGATGGTTCCCCTGATTCAGCGGACGGAGGAGGTGAGAGCCGCTCTCTCCGACCCCGACGGACCGGTCGACCTGGAGACGAGTTCCTACGGGGCGACCATTCTGGGCTACGCGCTTTCCAGCGAGCGGTATCCGCCCCCGGCCCTGAGAAACGTTTCCATCGACGGTCCTTCCGAACCCAACGAAGCGGTCATCACTTCCGGAATCGCGAACTCGAAACGTTTTCTCGAAAACCTGCTCGGCTACCGGGCTACCCTGCCGCCGCCCGACGGCGAACCCCCGTACGCCGTGGAAGACCTCGCGGCGGAGCTTCGGGAAAATTCCGACAGGCACATAGGCGACTTTTTCGACCGGCTCGTGGAGCACTGGGAACGCGGGGAGACGACGGAGGCCGTTTCGCTCATGAACGGGTTCATCCGCGCCCCGGACAAATCGCGCTACTACGGGGACGACTGGGAGGCCGACCACAGGTTCGACCTGCTATCCGACTCGGTCCCGGGCACCGACGTTTCCGCGGGCTTCACTTCCAGAATCGGTCTTATCTGCAGTTCCTACATAAACCGCCTGAACGATCCCGACGGCCTGCGGCGCTACGAGACGGCGCTCGGGGGTCCCGACGGCGTTTTCCGCTACGGTTTTCTGAACAAGTACAGGGACCTTCTGACGATCTGCGACCTCATAGGCGGCAACGTCGCGTCCCTCGAGGCTCCCTCCGGCTCGGGGTCCGTCCGCGCCGACGCCGTGCTGTCCTACTCGGGAGCGATGGACGTAAAGCACGACCCGCTGGAGACGGACGCCATGCTCGCCTACTTCGGCGGTACCGCGACGAAGCACAGGGTGGTCGAACCGTACAACGCCCAGGGGGGCGGGGTGAAGCAGAACTGCTACGCGACGGCGCGGAGAACTCTTTTCGCGAACGACGACGGAACCGTAGACCTGAGCGCCTGCACGGCCGGCGGCGAATGATCCTCCCGGGGAGAGAAGCCTAAAGCTCCTTTATATAGCGCTTTTCCCCGCGGCTTTCGACGTAGAATCCCTTTTCGTCCCTTTCGGCGTGTCTCGCGAATTCGTAGTAGGCCGGGCGGGAGAACCGGGCCCGGAACTTTCCTCCCCTGACCCTCGCGTAAGGGATGTTTTCCTCCGACACGGCAAGGGTCTCGAAATCGAGCTCTTCGACCGACTCGTCGTTGAGCCTCAGGAAAAACCCGTCTTTCTCCCGGCTGACCATCGTGACCACGAAGGGCGCGTCCTCGCACTCCACGTAGACCCTGCCCGCTCCCTCGTCCACGAAAAGCCGCCCGTCTTCGTCCACGTCCAGGTTGCGGTTGTTCGCAAGGTACGTCCAGCGGTGCGTTATCCTTATCCCGTCCTGAAACCACCTGCCGCGGCGGTCTATGAATATCGCGGGTCCCGGCGCCCGCTCGGCGTCCTTCACGTTCCCATGGCCTTCACCACCACCCTTTTTCTTCTCGTTCCGTCGAACTCGCCGTAGAAGATCTCCTGCCAGGGGCCCAGGTCTAGGTCGCCGCCGGTCACGGGAACGATCACCTGGTGGTGCATGAGCAGGTTCTTTAAGTGCGCGTCGCCGTTGTCTTCGCCCGTGCGGTGGTGGAGGTAGCCGTCCCTTGCGGGCGCGACGCCTTCGAGCCACTCCCAGATGTCTTCGAAAAGTCCCTCCTCGAGATCGTTTACGAAGACCGAGGCGGTGATGTGCATCGCGGACACCAGCACGAAACCCTCGGTTATCGCGCTTCGTCCGACTATTTCCCTCACGGCCGGGGTTATGTGTACGAACTCCCTTTTCTTTTCCGTGCGGAACCACAGGTACTCGGTGTGCGATTTCATGGCCGTTCTCCTTTTTTTCCGGTAAATATACTCCGTCGGGCGCGGATTTTCTCCCCGCGGTTTATTTTTCGGACGTTTGTTGTAAGCTACCTGCCTTTCCGGTCCGCGCGGCGCCCGCCGCGGAGGCGGCTTTCCCGCGGATTCTCTGGAGGAACTTCCCGACGATGAAAATAGCCGTAATAGGCACGGGTTACGTGGGTCTGGTCACGGGGGCGTGTTTCGCCGCCAGCGGAAACAGCGTGGTCTGCGCGGACGTGGACCGGGCCAAGGTCGAGAGCCTCGGGCGGGGGGAGGTGCCGTTTTTCGAGCCCGGGCTAGACAGGATGGTGAGCGACAACGTGAGGGAGGGAAGGCTTCGCTTCACGACCGACGTGGCGCGCGCGGTGAGAGACTCCTTCGTAGTGATGATAGCCGTCGGAACCCCGCAGGGAGAAGACGGCGACGCCGACGTGTCCTCGGTTCTAGACGTCGCGGAGACTATAGGGCGAAACCTAGACGGCTACAAGATAATCGTCACGAAAAGCACCGTCCCGGTGGGCACCACGGAGCGGGTGCGCGACGTCGTGGGGTCGCTCGCCGACGGGCGCTTCGACGTGGCGTCCAACCCCGAGTTTCTGAAGGAAGGGGCGGCCGTGGAGGATTTCCTCAAGCCCGACAGGGTGGTCATAGGGGTCGAGAGCGAATCGGCGGGTTCGGTGCTTCGGGAGCTTTACTCCCCCTTCATGCGTTCGGGCGACAGGACGCTGGTCGTGTCGATCAGGTCTTCTGAGATGTCCAAGTACGCATCCAACGCCATGCTCGCCACCAGGATATCCTTCATGAACGACATGGCGAACCTGTGCGAGCTCGTGGGAGCGGACGTCTCCGAGGTCCGCTCCGTCATGGGCTCCGACTCGAGAATAGGAAAATACCACCTCTACCCGGGAATCGGGTACGGGGGGTCGTGCTTTCCCAAGGACGTGAAGGCGCTTGCGAGGATGGGGCGCGACGCGGGCTACGAACCCGCCGTGGTGGTGGCCGTCGACGGCGTGAACACGGCGCAGAAAGAAAGGTTCTTCGCCAAGATAGAGAATTTTTTCTCGGGCGACCTGGCGGGCAGGAAGATAGCCGTCTGGGGAATATCGTTCAAGCCCAACACCGACGACGTGAGGGAGGCCCCGTCCCTTTACGTGATAGGCAGGCTGCTCGACGCCGGATGCTCCGTCTGCGCCCACGACCCCGTCTCCATGGACAACGCCGGGGCGGTGTTCGGCGAGCGGCTCGGGCGCTCCGAGTCCTGCTACGAGGCGTGTCGGGGGGCGGACGCGCTCGTGGTCCACACGGAGTGGAGCGAGTACCGCCAGCCGAATTTCGAGAAGGTGAAGAAACTCATGAGAACCCCCGCGGTGTTCGACGGGAGAAATCTCTACGACGGGGAGAAGCTCAGGGCGCTCGGCATCGAGCATTTCGGAGTCGGAAAGTGAAGGAGGCGGATTTCCTGTCATGAACGCGATCGTTTCCGGCTGCGCCGGGTTCATAGGGGCCAGGGTGTGCGAGCTTCTCCTGGACAGGGGCGATCTCGTCTTCGGTCTGGACGACATGTCCGACGCCTACGACCCGAGGCTAAAAAGCCGCAGGCTCGAGGCGCTCGAGGCCCGCGACGGCTTCCGCTTTTCTCTCTGCGACGTGTCGGACGAAGAGGCGCTTCGCGCGGCGTTCGACGGGGCCGGGGCGTTTTTCGGCTCCGCGGCCGGCTGCGTCGCGAACCTCGCGGCGCGCGCCGGGGTTCGCCAGAGCATGGAGAACCCGCGGATATACTATTCGACCAACGTCGCCGGGACGCTCAACCTGCTCGAGCTCTGCCGCGAGAGGGAGATTGGAAAGTTCGTGCTCGCCTCCACCTCGAGCGTCTACGGAACCAACGACACGCCGTTTGACGAGGACATGGCGACCGACCGCCAGCTCTCTCCCTACGCCTCCTCGAAGAAGGCCGCCGAGGGACTCTGCCGCGTCTACAGCTCGCTTTACGGAACCGACGTCTCGGTGCTTCGCTACTTCACCGTGTACGGTCCCGCGGGAAGGCCCGACATGAGCGTGTTTCGGTTCGTGAGGTGGGTGGAGGAGGGAGAAAAGGTGAAGGTGCTCGGCGACGGGAAGCAGGAAAGGGATTTCACCTACGTGGACGACATAGCCGCTGGAACCGTTTCGGCGACGAGAAACCTGGGGTTCGAGGTGATAAACCTCGGAAGCGGAAACCCCGTTTCGCTGAACCGTCTCATAGAGGTGATCGAGCGAAAGACCGGAAAAAGGGCCGACGTGACGTACGGCCCGCCGCATCCCTCGGACGTCGGTTCCACGCGGGCGGACGTCGAAAAGGCCCGAAGAATCCTCGGGTGGGAGCCCTCGGTCGACATCGAAACCGGCATAGGGAACTGCGTCGAGTGGTACAGGGCCAACAGGGATCTTGCGGGGAGCGTGGAGCTTTGACGCCCCGGGGCGGGAACCGCGGGTCTTGACAGGTTCGGCGAACCTTCTATAAATTAGAAAGTCCTTTCCGGAAGCGGAAACGGAAACGGAAGCGGAGTTTTCATGTCCAAGTCTCTAGTCATAGTGGAATCGCCGGCCAAGGCGAAGACCATAAGGAAGTACCTGGGCCCCGATTTCCGGGTGGAGGCGTCGTCCGGCCACCTGGTGGACCTTCCGAGCCGCGGCCTGGGAGTCGACATAGAAAACGGCTTCGATCCGGACTACATCGTCATAAAGGGCAAGTCGAAGTATCTTGAGAACCTGCGCAGGGCGTCGAAGGACGCCGAGCGCGTCTACCTGGCCTCCGACCCCGACAGGGAGGGAGAGGCCATAGCGTGGCACATAGCCGACAAGCTCGACCTCTGGGACAGGGCGCACAGGATTCTGATACACGAGATCACCGAAGCGGGCGTCAGGGACTCGATGAGCAGGCCGGTGGGGATCAACAGGGACCGCTTCGAGTCCCAGCAGGCGAGAAGGATTCTCGACAGGATAGTCGGCTACCAGGTGAGTCCCGTTCTCTGGAAGACCATCAGGAAGGGGATAAGCGCCGGCAGGGTGCAGAGCGTGGCCCTCAAGTTCATAGTGGAGCGCGAGCGGGAGATAGAAAAGTTCAGGCCGAGGGAGTACTGGACGCTCGACGCTGCGCTCAAGAGAAAGGACGATTCCGAAAAGGACGCTTTTTCCGCCTCGCTTCACAGCTTCGGGGGAAAGAAAGCCGAGATAGAGAACGAGGAGCAGTCGAAACGGATTCTAGACGCGCTTTCGGGAAAGGACTTCACGGTCAGGTCCGTTGAGAAAAAGGAGCGGCGCAGAAGACCCCTTCCCCCGTTCATAACCAGCACCCTTCAGCAGGACGCCTCCAAGAAGATCAGGTTCTCGGTGAAAAGAACGATGTCCGTCGCCCAGAAGCTCTACGAGGGAGTGGAGCTCGGACGCGAGGGGCCGGTGGGTCTCATAACCTACATGAGAACCGATTCGGTGAGGATATCGCCCAACGCCGTCGAAGAAGCTAGAAACTTCGTGTCGGAGCGTTACGGAAGCGAGTACGTTCCGAAAAAACCCAACCTGTTCAAGGTCAAGAAAGCCGCCCAGGACGCCCATGAATGCATAAGGCCCACCTTTCCCTCCAGGCATCCCGAGCAGCTTCGCAAGTTCCTCACCGACGAACAGCACAAGCTCTACTCGCTCGTGTGGAAAAGGTTCGTCGCCTCGCAGATGACTCCCGCCGTCTACGACCAGACCAGGGTCGACGTCGCGGCGGGCGACGGGATTTTCAGGGCGACGGGAAACGTGATGAAGTTCGCGGGCTTCACCCTGGTCTACGAGGAGGCGGTGGAGGTGGAGGAATCCGGCAAATCCCCCGAAAACGCGAAAAAACGGGAGAACAGGAAGCTTCCCGAACTTTCCGAGAACCAGGTTCTCGATCTTCTCGGTCTCGACCCGAAGCAGCACTTCACCCAGCCTCCGCCTAGGTACTCGGAGAGCTCCCTAGTGAAGGAACTCGAGGAAAAGGGCATAGGAAGACCCTCCACCTACGCCTCCATTCTCTCCACCATACAGGACAGGGGGTACGTGGAGCGGGACAAGTCGAAGTTCTCTCCCACCGACCTCGGGACGCTCGTGAACGATTTCCTGGTGGACAAGTTCCCGAGGATAATGAACGAGAAGTTCACGGCCCAGATGGAAAGCGACCTCGACAGGGTGGAGGAGGGCTCCGTGGGCTGGGTCGATCTTCTCAGCAGCTTCTACGAAGGTTTCTCCGAGAGCCTTACGCTGGCCGAGCGCGCGTCGGAGGAGCAGACCCTCACGGACATAGAGTGCGAGCAGTGCGGGTCCCTCATGGGCATCAGGCTGGGGAAATACGGACAGTTTCTTTCCTGCTCGAACTACCCCGAATGCAAGAACACGAAGGATTTTCGCAGGGAAGACGGGAAAATCGTGATAGAGGAGAGAACCGGTCCGGAGGTCTGCGAGGACGTAAAGTGCGGCAAGTGCGGAAAGCCCATGGTCGTGAAAAAAGGCAGGTACGGGGAGTTTCTCTCCTGCTCCGGCTACCCGGAATGCAAGAATACCGAGGATTTCGAAAGGGGAGAGGACGGAAGGATAACGGTAAAGGAGCGCGCCGCTCCCGAGGTCCGCGAGGACGTGAAGTGCGACAAGTGCGGAAAGCCCATGGTCGTGCGCCAGAGCCGGCGCGGCAGGTTTCTCGGCTGCGGAGGCTATCCCAAGTGCAAAAACACCCTCAACCTCGACAAGGACGGCAACGTGGTGCGAAAAGCCGCCGAGAACGAAAAGACCTGACCCCTTATGCGGACAGAGCTTGAAAAATTTCTCGCAGACGTAAAAAAGCCTCTCGACTTCGCCTCAAGAAACGATTTCTCCAGGCTCTCCAGAATACCCAGTCTCGAAAAGGACGTAAGGAACATCTGCACGCGGGCGCTCGCCGGAGAGCTTCCCGCAAAGGCCCGTTCCCTGGTGAGTTCTCTTCGGGAGTCCTTTTCCGGTTTCGGGGAAATGGAAACGGCCGAGAAGAAAAGGAAGATATCCTCGGCCAAGAAGATGCTCGGCCGGATAGGAAGCCTGGATGCCGGGCGGCCCCGCCGGGCGGGCCCGCCGCCCCGAAGCGCGGCGAAAAAACCCGACGCGGCCGCGCGGAAGCCGGGGGCCAAACGGGGCGACGTCTTTTCCGCGGGCGTCGGGGCGGTCGGGGGCGTGGGACCCAAAGTCGCTTCGTATCTCGCAAAAAGGTCCGTCCGCACGGTTTACGACCTTCTTTTCTACTCCCCCAGAAAGTACGACGACAGAAGGGAGATAACCGAAATCTCCGAGATTCTCCCCGGCAGCTCCTACACTCTCAGGGGGAAGGTGGCTTCCGTCGGGGAGATAAGGGTCAGAAACAGCGCGAGGAGATTTTTCCAGGCGACGCTCTCCGACGGGCGCGGGAAACTCAGGATAGTCTGGTTCAACTACCACGCCCGGTACCTGCGGGGGATTTTCAGAAAGGGGGCGGAGATCATAGTTCACGGCAGGATATCCCTCGCCCAGAACTCCAGAGCCCTGCAGATGATTCATCCGCTTCCCCAGGACGTGGAGGTGGTGGAGGGAGAGGGCGACGGCGAAAACTCCCTGCAGTTCGGAAGGATACTTCCCGTCTATCCGCTTACCGAGGGACTCACGCAGAAAAGGCTTCGGGAGACGGTGAAAAAGACGCTCGGGGAGCACGCGGGGGAGTTTCGGGACCTGATTCCCCCGGGCGTGTCCGAACGCCACGGCCTGATGGACCTGGCCGAGGCGCTGGGGGAGGTCCATTTTCCGGGCGGCGACGGTCCCATGGTGGATTTCGGGGACGCCGAATCGGTCATGTCTTCTAGGGCGCACAGGACGGTCGTGTTCTTCGAGTTTTTCATTCTCCAGCTGGGACTTCTTTCCAAGAAGCGCAAGGTGGAGCGGAGCCGGGGCATATCCTTTCGCCGCGAGTGCGCCATGGCGGAGGAACTTCTGCGCTCGCTTCCCTTCAGTCTCACCTCCGCGCAGGAGAGGGCCGTTTCCGCCGTGGCGGACGACATGGCTTCCCCGCGTCCGATGAACAGGCTTCTGCAGGGAGACGTGGGAAGCGGAAAGACTCTCGTGGCGACGGTCTCCATGCTGCGGGCGGTAGAGTCGGGCTACCAGGCGGCCCTCATGGCCCCGACGGAGATACTGGCCGAGCAGCATTTCCGAAACGTGGAGCGGATGACCTCGGGCATGGACGTGGGCGTGAGGCTTCTAAAGAGCGACCTCTCCAGGGCGCGCAAGGAGAGCGTCTGCGCGGACATAGCGGCCGGCCGCGCGGACATAGTCGTGGGCACCCACGCGCTCATCTCCGAGGCGGTGGAATTCAAAGCGCTGGGATTCGCGGTCATAGACGAACAGCACAGGTTCGGAGTGCTGCAGAGAGCCGGGCTCGTCCGCAAGGGGGAGGCCCCCGACGTGCTGGTCATGACGGCGACTCCCATTCCCAGGACGCTCGCGATCACCGTGTACGGGGACCTTGAGGTTTCGGTGATAGACGAACTTCCCCCGTCGAGAAAGAAGGTGAGAACCTTCGTTCTTCGGGACACGGGCCGCAACAGGTCGTTTCTCTACGATTCGGTGAGGGAGGAGCTTTCGAAGGGCCGCCAGGCCTATTTCGTCTATCCCTTCATAGAAGAGTCCGAAAATCCCGACTTCAAGAACGTGAGGCACGTGACCGCCATGGTCGGGGAGCTTCGGGAGGAGTTTCCCGACTACCGGGTCGGGCTTCTGCACGGCAGGATGAAGAGCGAGGAGAGAGACGGGGTGATGGAAGGCTTCGCGGCGGGCGAGCGGGACATCCTCGTTTCCACCACCGTGATAGAGGTCGGGGTGGACGTTCCCAACGCCACGGTCATGGTCATAGAGAACGCCGAGAGGTTCGGACTTTCCCAGCTTCACCAGATGAGGGGAAGGGTGGGGAGGGGGGAGCACGAATCGACGTGCTTCATACTGTGCTCCCGCGCGTCGGGGGAGGAGTCGGAGGAGAGGCTCAGGATAATGGGCGAGACCACCGACGGATTCAGGATTTCCGAGGCCGACCTGGCCAACAGGGGCCCCGGGGAGTTCATGGGAACCAAGCAGTCCGGCGTTCCCGGCTTCAGTTTCGCCAACCTGGTCAGGGATTCCTCCATACTGGACGAATCGAGGGAAGCCGCCGGCGAACTCGTCGGCGCGCAGGAACGGGGCCCCGAGTACGAAAGGCTCATGCGCCACGTGACGGGCAGGTGGGGAGACATGCTGGATCTGGACACCAGCTCGTAGCGTTTCGCTTCAGATGCCGAGGCCGAATCCGAACGACCTTACGTAGCCCAGGTAGAAACCCCATTGCCCGACGTCGAACCTGTAGTCGAGACCGGGGTCCGAGACCGTCCCGGCCCCGCCGCCGAAATCCACCTCGTAGCCCGAGTAGGTGACCCTGACGTCGACGCGGTCCGTTTCGCTTCCGATCTCAAGCCCGCCTCCGACCAGCCACGGCCACGCCGAGAGCCTGGCGTCTCTTTTCCCCTTCACGGCCCGCCCGTCGTCGAGCGTGCCCTCGTGGGCGGCCTCGACCTCCACGTAGTTCCGCCTGACGACGCCCCCGACGACGTAGAGCGACCCGCCTTCTCCCAGCGGGGCGATTTCGGGCGAATACCCGAGCTTCACGCTGAAGCCCATGCCGTAGTTCCTGTCCAGAAACCACCTGCCGGGAAACACGTCGGGGTCGGCGGCCGCGGCGCCGGCCTGGCCGCCCAGAAAGCCGTTTACGCGGTCGTCGAGCCGAAACGTCATGTCGACCTCGCCCGCGATATAGGCGTTTTTCCCCATGTTCCAGCGGTGTCCCGCGAGAACCTTGAGCGAACTTGTCCAGTCCTGGGCCCTGTCGCCGTCCGAAGTGGCGGAGGCGGGGGCGGTGTAGCTCACCGTTTTTCTGTATTCGACTCCCGTGGTTTCCAGTCCGAGGGCGGTTCCGGCGTAAAAGCCTTCGGCGGCCGCCGCTTCCGGCGGATTCGGCGCGGCGAGCAGAACGACCAGCAGGGCCGCCGGCAGGCACGCGCGCGGCAATTTTCCTGACAGCATGGAAAAACCTCCTTTTTTTCGACAAATCCTTTCTTCCCGCGGGAAATCTCCTCCGCGGGAGGGACCCGCCGTTATCCCTCGATGAGCAGGGCCTCGGGATCTTCCACGAGCTCCTTTACCCTCACGAGGAACTGAACGGCTTCCTTTCCGTCTACTATCCTGTGGTCGTAGCTCAGCGCCGTGTACATCATGGGTCTTATCGCGACTTCGCCGTCCACCGCCACGGGTCTCTGCTCTATCTTGTGAAGTCCCAGTATGCCCACCTGCGGAGGGTTGAGAATCGGGGTGCTCATCAGGGAGCCGTACACTCCGCCGTTGGTTATGGTGAACGTGCCGCCGAAAAGCTCGTCCAGGGAAAGCGTGTTCTCGTTCGCCTTGGCGGCCAGTTCCCTCACCTCCTTTTCTATCTGCGCGAAGGTCTTTCTGTCCGCTTCCCTTACGACCGGAACGACCAGCCCACCTTCGGCTCCCACCGCGACGCCTATGTCGTAGTAGTCCTTGAACACGATGTCGTCGCCCCGTATCTCGGCGTTTATGGCCGGAAACATCCTGAGGGCGCCGACCGCCGCCTTTATGAAGAAGGAGGAAAACCCGAGCCCCGTGCCGTGCTTTTCCCTGAAGCCGTCCTTTTTCCTCGCCCGAAGCTCCATCACGTTCGACATGTCTATTTCGTTGAAGGTGGAGAGTATGGCCGCGGTCTGCTGGGCGTCTAGCAGGCGCCTGGCGATCGTCCTTCTGCGCCGAGACATCCTGACCGTTCTCTCCCTCCCGGCCGCGAGCTGGGAAAGGGAGGGGAAAAGCCCGGGATCGACGGGGATTTCGGATTCAGGAGACGCGGGCGCAGGCGGCGCGGCGCCCCCCGCGACCTCCGCCCCGGCTCCGTCCGACTCGACGTGTCTTTCCACGTCCTCTTTCGTGATCCTGTTTCCGGAGGTCTCCACCCGCGAGAGATCGACTCCGCGCTGCTCCGCTACGTTTCTGGCGACGGGAGTAGCTCTCGGGGGCGGCTCTTTTTCCCGCGTCTCCCCGGCGGGCTTCGCCGCGGGCTCCTCTTCGGTCTTCTCCTCCGCCCCGCCTTTGCCGGCCGCCGCGTCCCGGCCCCGCGAGGAGGCGTCTATGGACCCCAGGACGTCGCCCACCTTCACGTCCTCTTCTGCCTTTCTGTCTATGGAGACCAGGACTCCCGCGGTCTCGGCCGCGACCTCGAAGTTCGCCTTCTCGGTCTCAAGCTCCACCACCGTCTCTCCGAGCTTCACGGCGTCTCCCTCGCTTTTCGTCCACTTTATCACCGTCGCCTCTATCACCGAATCTCCCAGATGCGGAACGACTATGTTCTTGGCCATCTCATCCTCGCTTTTTTCGCTATATGTCCCTGTGCCAGGTTATGCCGCTTTCCTCTATTCCCTCCACGAACTCGTCGACGCTGAACGCCTGGCGCACGAGCAGCTCCTGGTTGTACTTGTGCATCGAGGAAAGGCCCTCCGAGGGGCTCGAGTTTCGCTTCCTGCCTATGTAGCTTACCGGAAACCGCTTCTTCACCACCTTTCTCCTGAGAAAGGGAAGCATGTACTTCCACGCTCCCATGTTCTGGGGCTCTTCCTGGGCCCAGACTACTTCCTCTAGCCCCGGGTACCTCTCCACGACGGCGGCCGCTTCCTCCTTCGGTCTCGGGTAGAGCTGCTCGACCCTGGCTATCGCCACCTCGGGATGCTTCTTGCGAAGCCCGCTCGAGACCAGGTCGACGTGTATCTTGCCGCTGCAGAGAATGAGACGCCTCGCTTTCTTCGCCCGCCTGGCGCTCATCGGGTCGTCTATCACCGGGGCCCATTTTCCCTCGGAAAGATCCCTGGGGGAGGAATTTATCGCGGGGTTTCGCAGAAGTCCCTTCGGCGTCATCACCACTAGCGGAAGCGGGTCTTTTTCAAGCAGCAGGGCCTGGCGTCTCAGCGCGTGGAAAAGCTGCGCGGAAGTCGTGCAGTTCACCACCCTCATGTTGTATTCGGCCGCCGACATCAGGAATCTTCCGAGCCTCCCGCTCGAATGGTCCGGCCCCTGTCCCTCGTAGGCGTGGGGCAGAAGCAGGACAAGGGACGGGAGCTGTCCCCACTTGGCCCTGGCCGAGACGAGGTATTCGTCCACTATCGTCTGGGCCCCGTTTATGAAGTCCCCGTACTGCGCTTCCCATATCACCAGGCAGTTCTTTCTCTGCATGTTGTACCCGTACTCGAAGCCCAGGCAGGCGTTTTCGCTGAGCGGACTGTTTCTCACCTCGAACGACGCCCCCGCCTGGGAAATCGCCTGCAGGGGAACGTGAACCTTTCCCGTTTCGGGGTCGTGGAGCACCGCGTGGCGGTGGCTGAAGGTTCCCCTCTCGCTGTCCTGTCCCGTGAGCCTTATGGGAATTCCCTGCGCGACTATGGACGCGTAGGCGAGCTCCTCGGCCATGGCCCAGTCCACGGTCTTCTCGTCGGGGTCGTCCAGAAGACCGGCCCTCCTGTCCCTTATCCTCGCGATCTTGGGATTCACGCGGAACCCTTCCGGCGCCCGCAGAAGGGCCGCGTTGAGTTCCCGCAGGGTCCCCGCGTCCACCTTCGTCACGGCCTTTTTGGCCGCCTGCGGCTCCGGGGAGGCCGGCGTGGCTTCCGCGGGAGGCTCGTCGGGGTCGATGGATTCGAATTCCCGCGCCAGCTCCTCGTTCTGCCTTTCCCAGAGATCCTCCGCTTGCTTTTCGGTGATCGCGCCTTTTTCCACGAGCCGCCGCTCCCAGATTTTCGCCGCCGTCGGATGATCGTCGATCTTCTTGTACATCATGGGCTGGGTGAAGCCCGGTTCGTCCGCCTCGTTGTGGCCGTGTCTCCTGTAGCCGACGAGGTCTATGAGGAAGTGCTTTTCGAACTTGTTCGTGTAGCCGAAGGCGAGCCTTATTGCCTCCATGCAGGCTATCGGGTCGTCGGCGTTCACGTGGACGACCGGCACCTCGAATCCCTTGGCCAGGTCGCTCGCGTAGAGGGTGCTCCTGCTGTCGCGGGGCATGGTGGTGTAGCCGAGCTGGTTGTTGGTGATTATGTGTATCGTTCCCCCCGTGTGGTAGCCCGGAAGCATGGACAGGTTCAGGGTTTCGGCGTTTATTCCCTGTCCCATGAAGGCCGAGTCTCCGTGTATCTGCACGGGAATCACCCTGGAAGGGTCGAACCGGGGCTCCCCCGCGCCGTCGTCGGTCGTTCCGCAGGCCCTGGCCATTCCCTGGACCACGGGGTTTACCGATTCCAGGTGGCTCGGGTTTGGAACCATTGTTATCCTCATGTTGGGGTCGAAGAGGTTCTCCCTCATTATCTCCCTGCTCGCCGCCTCGTGGTACTTCACGTCTCCCGTCCATCCCATGTCGTCCGCGAAATCTCTCTTGAGGACCGGGTCCCTGAACTTGAGGAACGTGTACTTGTAGGTCTGCTCCATCACGTGGTGCATGACGTTCAGCCTTCCGCGGTGGGCCATGCCGAGGATTATCTGGTGAATGTCTGCCATGACGGCCAGGTCCACTAGCTCGTTCAGCATGGGCACGAGCATGTCCACCCCTTCTATGGAGAACCTGAACTTTCCGGGGAATATCCTGTGGAGAAACTTCTCGAACGCCTCCACCCTGATGAGCGTCTCAAGTATCCCGGTTTCGTCCACGGGATTCACGGGAGGGCGGTAGGCCCCGGACTCTATGGCGCCCCTCATCCACCGCCTCTCCTCGGCCTCGTAGATGTGGTCGTAGTTGTGCCCGGTGGTAGAGGAGTAGACCCTGCGGAGCTTTCTTATTCCGTCTAGCGCGTTTTCCGATTTTTCGGAAAGCGGCCATCCGACGAGAGTGGAGGGATAGTCGACGATCTCCTCCTCGTCCAGGCCGAAGGTCTCGGCGTGCAGGGTGAGGTCTCCGTGGAGGGGACCCCCGAGGGGGTCTATCTTGCTTTCCAGGTGACCGTGGCGCCTTATCGCCTGGGCCATGTTGGCTATGGCCACGGCCTTGTTTATGTCCTTTACGGACGTTTCCTTGAAGCCGTCTTTCTCGATTTCGGGCTCTATCTCTACCCTGAGCCCGGAGAAGTTGTTGTCGGGCTTCCAGCTGTCGAAGATCGTCCTGGTGGCGGGGTCGACCGAAGAGGGGTCCGCCACGTAGCGGTCGTAGAGATCCATTACGTAACCGGAATTCAGCCCGTGGAAATTTTTCCAGATGTTCATTCACCTTCCCGCCTGCGGCCGAGCGTGGACGGTTAAGATCATAGCACAAACCGGACGCAAAATAAACGGCGCGGCGCTTCAGTCTTCGGGGTTTTTCGCAACGGGGGTTATTCCCGCCTCTAGAAGCTGTTCGGGGTCGACTTCCGACGGGGCCCCGGTGAGCGGACACGACCCCTTCTGGGTCTTGGGGAAGGCTATGACGTCCCTTATGGACTCCCGGCGAAGAAGCAGCATGAGAAGCCTGTCGAGCCCCAGCGCTATCCCGCCGTGGGGCGGCGCCCCGAACTCGAGGGCTTCCAGCAGAAAACCGAACTTCTCCTGCGCCTCCTCCTCCCCGATTCCCATGGCGGAGAACACCTTCTGCTGCACGTCCTTTCTGTGGATTCTGACGCTTCCACCGCCTATCTCCACGCCGTTTAGCACTATGTCGTAGGACTTCGACCGGGCGTCCCCGGGGGAGGTTTCGATTTTCCCCACGTCTTCGTCCGCGGGAGAGGTGAAGGGGTGGTGAACGGCCGTGAACCTTTTTTCCGCAGGGCTGTACACAAGAAGCGGAAAGTCGACCACCCAGAGAAACTCGAGACGCTTCGGGTCTATCAGGTCCAGGGTCTCCGCGAGGCTGGTCCTCACGTTCGACATGACGTGGTTTACAGCGTCCCGGGAGTCCGCCCCGAAAAAGACCACGTCTCCCGGCTCCATTGCGAGGCTCTGCGAGAGACTTTCTTTTTCCTCCTCGGAGAGGAACTTGACTATGGGAGACTGCCAGCCGTCTTCCGCTACCCTTATCCACGCAAGCCCCTTCGCTCCCAGCGAAACGGCGTGGTCGGCGAGGTCGTCTATCTCCTTTCTGGTGAGCTTCGAGCCTCCGCCCGGGACCTTGAGAGCCTTTACGCATCCTCCCTTGTCGACGGGCGCCCTGAAGACCTTGAACTGCGAGTCGGAAAACACGGCGGAGACGTCCCGAAGCTCGAGGCCGAACCTCGCGTCGGGACAGTCCGTTCCGTACCTGTCCATAGCGTCCGCGTAGGAAATCCTGGGAAGTGGAGTTTCGAGGTCGATTCCCGTCGTTTCCCGAAGCACCGCCCCCATCATGCCCTCGACAAGCGACATCACGTCGTCCTGGGACACAAACGACATCTCGACGTCCACCTGCGTGAACTCGGGCTGGCGGTCGGCCCGCAGGTCCTCGTCCCGAAAGCACTTCACTATCTGGTAGTACCTGTCGAATCCCGAAACCATGAGCGTCTGCTTGAGGATCTGGGGCGACTGGGGAAGGGCGTAGAACTGCCCTTCGTTCAGCCTGCTGGGGACTAGAAAGTCCCTCGCTCCCTCGGGCGTCGATTTCGTGAAGTAGGGGGTCTCTATCTCGAGAAAGCCGTTTTCGTCGAGGTAGCTTCTTACGCTCGCCGCCACCTTGTGGCGAAAGATCATGGCGTCGCGCATGGGCGGCCGTCGCAGGTCGAGATACCGGTACTTCATCCGGAGAAGCTCGTCCGCGTTAACCTCGTCCTCTATCAGAAACGGTATCACCTTCGAGGCGTTTAGCACCCGCATCTCCTCGGCCATGACCTCTATCTCTCCGGTTTCGAGGTTCGGGTTCACCGTCTCTTCCGTCCGGGGAGTCACCTTTCCCCTGACGGCGATCACCCACTCGTCGCGAAGACGCTCGGCGGTTTCGTGGATTTTCTCTCCGCGCTCGGGATTGAACACGACCTGGCAGAGTCCTTCCCTGTCGCGGAGGTCGACGAATATCACTCCCCCGTGGTCCCTTCTCGACTGGACCCAGCCCATCAGGGTCACGGTCTCGCCGACGCGCTCTTTTCGCACGTTCCCGCAGAAATCCGAACGTTTCCAGTCTCCCATGAACTCAAGCATGCCGGCGGAATTCTCCCAGTGGTAAGGAATCGGCTAATCATACTAGATTGGTTCGGGTTGGCAAGATTGCGCCGCGGCGGCGGGAGGTTTTGCGGCGGATTTGTATTTGCCGAGTATTTCAATAGATTTTTCGATGCGGAAAGTCGGGAGTTTCGACGATGACGACGATATCGGGAGGTTTTGAAAAATGAAAAACAAAGCGTTCGGCGCAAGGGCGGTTTTCGCGGTTCTGCTCTGCCTGGTTTTCCTGGCGGGCAGCTGCGCGGCCACCAAGACTCTGATAAGGAAGGGAAAGCTCAGGGTCGAAACGAAGATGTCCGAGACGGTTTTCCTGGACCCCGTGTCTCCTGAAAAGCAGGTCGTGTACGTGGACGTGAAGAACACGACCGACCAGGAACTGCCGGGTATCGAGGAAGACGTCAAGAGCCGGATAATGCAGAACGGCTACAAGGTGACGGACGACCCGCGGGCGGCCAGCTTCATTCTCCAGGCGAACGTTCTCAAGGTCGGAAAGACCGGCCCCGACGAGGCGAACTCTATGCTCGGAGGAGGATTCGGAGGAGTTATCGAGGGAGCCGTCATCGGGGGCGTGATCGGCGGGGCGATAGGCGGAGACGTCGACGACCTTAACAAGGGGACGGTCGTCGGAGCGCTTGCCGGAGGAGTGGCGGGATTCCTGTTCGATTCCATGGTCAGCGACGTTCTTTTCACGATGGTCACCGACATACAGGTGAGGGAACGGGCGAAGGAAGGGGAGATCGTGTCCCAGACCCAGGACACCGACGCTCCCCAGGGCACTTCCACGCAGACCACTCAGGTCTCCAGCGTCGACAACGTGAAATGGAAGATCTACAGGACCAGGATCGTGAGCATCGCCAACAAGGCGAACCTCAAGCTCGAGGAAGCCAGGCCGCATCTTCGGGCAGGGCTCGTGAGGTCGATAGGCGGAATTTTCTGAGGGTTATGAAGATTGGATTCTAAATCCTTCGTACCAAATTATACATTAGAGACGGTAATTTCTTGAAGAGGAGGAGTTATGATAGATAAGCAATCGTTCTTGCTTTCCCGCGCCTGCCGTTTTGAGTTACAGGATATTCAGGATTCTTATGACGCAGAGCAGCAGGTCAACGTTGTTTCTCGGTCTGGTCAAACATATCCTCTTGTTTGTATGGATGATTTTGGCCGGACGGGGTCAAAGACTCATGCAGCACCAGGAGATGACGACCCTGACCCCGAGGACTTGGGATGCTACTAGCCTTTGAAAAAAGATTCTGACATCGGAATGGGGCTTTGACTGAAGCTTTCAGTCAACTTCGGAATATTCCCCCATTATAGAGACTGATACAACATAAGAATACTAGGAGTCTATGGCAGCCAAGCAATCATTTCTGCTTTCCCGTGCTCATCGTTTTGAGCTACAGGATATTCAGGATTCTTACGACGCAGACCGACAGCTCAATGTTGTTTCACGGTTCGGTCAAACGCATCCTATTGCCACTGAGGATTCTTTTCTCCATACTGAATCGAAAACCCGCGCGGCACCGGGAGACGACGACCCTGACCCCGAGGACGAGGGATGCTATTAGTCGTCACAAATAAATCCGACCTTGCCTGCGATTTTCTAATTCTGCGCCTCAAAGAACGAAACATTCCTTTTCTGCGTTTAAATACAGAAGACTACGGAGAATCCTTCCAGATCGATATATCTTTGGCTGGAGGTGAAGTTTCATACGAGATTAACTTTGATGAAGGAAAAGTGGTGGCGGATGCAGATATCGGGGGAGTTTATTTTCGCCAGCCTCTTGCTCCTAACGTTTCTCCTGACGTTGCGGAGACAGACAGGGCTTTTGTCCAACGTGAATCCAAAGAAATTTTACGGTCGCTATGGCGTTTAATTGACCGAAGGAAATGGCTTAACCATCCCAAGGAGTTATGGCTTGCATCAAACAAGATAGAACAGCTTTCTGTAGCGCAGAAACTCGGTTTCAATATTCCTTCCACCCATATCTCCGCGTCCGAATCAACCGTGCGGTCATTCATTGAAGCCAATAAAGGGTCAGTTGTCTGTAAAGCCGTGAAACATGGATTTCTACGAGAGGAGCATAGTGTCCGGGTAGCAACGACTCAACGCGTCGAGCCGGAGTTTCTGGACCGATTTGGGGATTACGCATCCGTACCGATGATTTTTCAAGAAGAAATTAGCAAAGCTTTTGATGTGAGAGTTACGGTAGTTGGAAACAGTGTTTTCGCGACGGCAATATATTCGCAGGAACATCCTCAAACCTCAGTCGATTGGCGGGTCTGGGATACGCTTGATTTTGACCTCCGGCATGAAGCAATTACATTACCTGTATATCTGGAAGCTTTGTGTCGGCAAATTACCGGGCACTTCAATCTCAAATACTCTGCTATTGACCTAGTTAAGGCGGACCAAGGGGAATATTTCTTTTTGGAACTAAATCCGAACGGTCAATGGGCTTGGATAGAGCAGAAAGTCGGGTACCCGATCCGCGATGCTTTAATTGACTGTCTGGGGTTTTGATAATAAGCAATGGCTAACATAAAAGAAAAAGAGATCCGCAATAAAATCACGTCAAACGACGAAGCCGTTTTGAGACATTCTTTAGCCTTTGTGCAGGAACGTATAAAGGGTGAAGTAGAACGAGGAAAAGCAGCGGAAACACGAACCGCGGCAATTTTTGCAGGCCTAGTCGTTTTTGCGGGGTTGGCAGTGTTTCTTGCCGAAGCATTTCAACTACCACAAGGTGAGACTCACTTGTTTTTACTTGGGGTATTTCTTGTCTTTTTTCTTTGCTTGATTAAAGGGAGTTATTATGCCCTTAGAATATTGGGAGTTACCAAACAGTACAGATTAACACCAGATACCGTTTACGACTTTTACTGTTCGGGAGTAAGGGATGTCTTGCGAGAACACATAGCTGGAATCATTTGGGAACATGAGCAAACTGATCAAGCGAATTCAAAAAAATTGCGCTGGTTGAACTTGTTGCAACTTAATGGGATGGGAGTCGTTCTTTGTTTTTCTCTTGCAGCGTTTTTCCCTCTTCTTGAAAATACAATAATCTTGCAATGTTGGATTGTTGAATATGGTTTATATGCGTTAATCATAGCAATCTTCATAATATGGCTCTTTGCCGAGAAATTGATCAAACGCAAATGGTTCGGAATCTGGGACTAGGTGCTTATTTACTGTGCCAATCACAAAGAGGGGTTTGGGTTCCTTCTGCTTCGGGCATCCTGCTGCTAATCGCTCCGCGCTTTGCGTTGCGGCACGGGATGAATCTTTATTGACTGTAGGCGCAATTTTCAAATTTTGAGCTCATTTCTTGATGTAGGTTAGGAACAGAGACAGAACATGAAGCTGGAAGATATTCAGGTCAACGCGTCTGTCCGCGGCGTTCTATCCAATGAACTTGTCAATGCCGTGAGTGTTAAGTGGTTTGGCTCCGACGCTCTAGAGCTTACGTACAAGACGCAAGATGGAAAAGTCGCTAACGAACTTTTGTACCGTCATGACGAATGCAGACTTGAAATCGTCAAAACCGGAAGTCCTTGGAGTTTTGACGGTGACGGCGAGTTGTTTCGTCTGGTTTCCGAAGCCCAGAGAATCCGGCTCGCTCACCTGTTCGACCCAGTGCTCGCGGTGCATACCTCGGTCGTTGAGCCGTTGCCCCATCAGATAACGGCGGTTTATGAATCCATGCTCGCCAGACAGCCGCTTCGTTTTCTTCTGGCCGACGACCCGGGTGCCGGCAAGACCATCATGGCGGGACTTTTAATCAAGGAACTGATTGCCCGCGGGGACCTTCAGCGTTGCATGGTGGTATGTCCCGGCAGTCTGGCTGAACAATGGCAGGACGAGCTTTACCGTCGGTTTCAGTTGCCCTTTGAAATACTCACAAACGACAAGCTCGACGCCGCCCGGACCGGCAACTGGTTTCAGGAAACCAATCTAATCATAGCGCGTCTGGACAAGCTTTCTCGGGACGAAAGTGTCCAGGCGAAACTCGAGGCGCCGGATTGTCGGTGGGACCTGATAGTGTGCGACGAAGCGCATAAGATGTCGGCCATGTTTTTCGGCAGGGAAGCGAAATACACCAAACGGTACCGGCTGGGAGAATTGCTGTCCGGCCTGACGCGGCATTTTCTTCTGATGACCGCCACCCCGCATAACGGAAAGGAAGAGGATTTCCAGCTCTTCATGGCTCTTCTTGACGGAGACCGTTTCGAGGGACGTTTCCGCCAAGGGTCGCATGTAACCGATGTATCCGACCTTATGCGGCGCGTGGTGAAAGAAAACCTGCTCAAGTTTGACGGTACTCCTCTTTTCCCTGAGCGCATAGCTCATACAGTGCCCTACAAGCTTTCGGAGAAAGAAGCCTACCTCTATAAGGTCGTCACGGATTACGTAAGCGAAGAGTTTAATCGCGCCGAGGCGCTCGAAAACAACAGGCGTGCGGGAACCGTCGGCTTTGCCTTGACGATTCTGCAACGACGCCTCGCGTCGTCGCCGGAGGCCATATGCCAATCGCTGCGCCGACGGCGGGAGCGTCTGGAAAGCCGTCTTCGGGAGTCTGAACTGCTTCAGCGTGGGCGCACTGCCTTCGTCAGCCGGCTGTCGGGGTCTCCTTGGGGTCTTCGGGAGTCCGAGTTGCGTCAGCGTGGGCGCAAGGCCGACATTGAAATTGCCGATTACGAGCTGGGCATGGGACTTGAAGACGAAGACATCGAAAATCTGGAAGACGCTCCCGAAAACGAACTGGAGGAAACCGAACAGCGGATACTTGACCAGGCCACGGCGGCTCAGTCGATAACCGAACTCAAGGCCGAGATCGAAACACTAAAGCGTCTGGAAAAAGTCGCGCGCGAAGTGCGCCGTGGTGGAGAGGATGCCAAATGGCTGGGCCTCGCAGGTCTTCTGGATGAGATTTTTAATGAGAGTCAGGCCGCCGAGATACGTGTTTCCAATGGCGCCACCAAAGCCCCACGTCCGAAACCGTCTTCCAGACAGAAACTGGTCATATTTACGGAGCACAGGGACACCCTGAGTTATCTTAAAGAGCGAACAACTACATTTCTGGGGCATGAAGAGTCCGTTGTCCTGATTCACGGAGGAATGCGTCGCGAGGAACGGCAGAAGTCTCAGGAGGCGTTTCGCCATGACCCCGAAGTTCGAGTGCTACTTGCCACCGATGCGGCGGGCGAGGGAATCAACCTGCAACGCGCTCATCTGATGGTGAACTACGACTTGCCCTGGAACCCGAATCGGCTGGAGCAAAGATTCGGACGCATTCACCGCATCGGTCAGACGGAGGTGTGTCACCTGTGGAACCTAGTTGCAGATGAAACCAGAGAGGGCGATGTCTACAGAAAGCTTCTGGACAAGCTTGAACACGCGCGTCAAGCCTTGGGAGGTCAGGTGTTTGACGTGTTGGGAAAACTTCAGTTCGAAGGGCGACCCCTCAGGGAACTGCTTCTCGAAGCCATACGTTATGGGGAATGTCCAGAGGTTCAGGCGCGACTTACAAGCGTCGTTGACCACGCCTTGGACCGGGTAAAACTTCAGGGTCTTATGGAAGACCACGCTCTGGTTCGCGACACCATAGATACAAGCAAGATTCACAGAATCCGCGAAGACATGGAGCGTGCCGAGGCCCGTCGTCTCCAGCCCCACTACATAGAGTCGTTTTTCAGGGAGGCTTTCTCACGCTTGGGCGGTTCGACTAAACAGCGCGAACCACACCGTTATGAAATTACCCATGTCCCCGCTCCGGTCAGGGACCGAGACCGACTGATTGGAATCGGGGAACCGGTTCTCCGCAGGTACGAGCGCGTCGCTTTTGAGAAGTCGTTAATCGCTCCTCATGGGCAGACACCCGCGGCATTTATATGCCCCGGACATCCGTTGCTAAACGCGGTAATTGATCTGACCTTGGAGAGACACCGCGATCTTCTCAAACGGGGCGTCGTGCTGGTTGACGAACGAGATGAGAGTACGAAGCCGCGCATTCTCTTCTACCTTGAGCACGCTGTTCAGGATGCTACCCTGACCGTTTCGGGGAATCGCAGAATCATCTCCAAGCGCATGTTTTTTGTGGAACTTGACGCGGACGGCGTGGCGGGACATGTGAACTACGCGCCCTATCTTGACTACCGTCCGCTGGCCGAAGACGATCCCTCTTTAGATCAGATACTCAAACTGCCCGAGTGTAAATGGGCCGGCGGAAATATGGAGGATACGGTTCAGGGCTACGCCGTTGAAGAGGTGATTCCGGAGCACTTAAGAGAAGTCCGCGAAGACAAGCTGGAACTGGTCGGCAAGACCAGAGTCGCCGTGAAGGAGAGGCTCACCAAGGAAATTAACTACTGGGATAACCGGGCCGAAGCTCTGAAGCTGGAGGAGCATGCGGGAAAAACCGGTGCGCGCCTCAATTCAGGGGAGGCTCGCAAGCGCGCTGACGAGTTGCAGGAACGTTTGTACAAGCGGCTTGAGAAACTGAACCTTGAAGAGCAGATTTCCTCGCTGCCGCCCGTCGTGACGGGCGGACTGCTTGTTGTGCCGAAAGGACTTCTCGATTCGATTTCGGGAAAGCAAAAAATGAATGTCGCATTTCCAAAGGATACTCAGAAATCAGCTGCAAAAGCTCGCGCCATCATTATGGATGTTGAACGGCGACTTGGTTACTACCCGGAGGATCGTGAATTCGACAGACTGGGATATGACATCGAAAGCAAGGTTCCGGAAACCGGCAAGCTACGTTTCATTGAGGTAAAGGGCAGGGTTGAAGGTGCTAAAACAATTACCGTGACGCGAAACGAGATTCTGTATTCTCTTAACAAACCCGAGGATTATATTCTTGCCATCGTGGAGTTTCTTGACGAGCAAGAACACAGGGTTCATTATGTCCGTCAACCCTTTCAGCGCGAGCCAGATTTTGGAGTAACCAGCTCAAATTATAGCTTTGCGGAATTGCTGAAGCGGGCGAAAGAGCCGTCATAAATTCAAGCGAAAGATGATTGCAATGAATAAATTGCTTGATCAACAAGGTTCGTTTTCATGAAACCCGTTGATAAGAAACTAATCGAGGTGGCTTTGCCGCTTGACGCGATTAACAAGGCGTCGGCCAGAGAGAAGTCCATACGCCACGGTCATCCGAGCACGTTACATCTTTGGTGGGCGCGCCGACCTCTGGCCGCGGCGCGGGCTGTCCTCTTTGCCCAGATGGTAGATGACCCTTCCGCCTATGTTGAAGAACTTCTCTCCGACCAGAGGAAAAAGAAAACCGCGGCGCGGGAATTGAAAAAACGTCTTGCACAAGATAAAGCGTCACAAAACATGTCATCCGAAGACTCAACTCCTAATCCTCGTTTCACTCTTGAGGAAGTAGCCGCCGACCTTGAGCGTGATCGGTTGTTCAAGATTCTGGAAGACTTAGTGCTTTGGGAAAGCACAACCAACGAAACTGTATTGCAACAGGCCCGTGACGAGATATGGAAAAGCTGGAGACGTACTTGCGCAGAGAATGCCGATCATCCTCGGGCAAAGGAAATTTTCAACCGTAACGAGCTCCCCTGTTTTCATGATCCGTTTGCGGGAGGAGGTGCTTTGCCGTTGGAGGCCCAACGTCTTGGACTGAAGTCCTATGCCAGCGACCTTAACCCGGTGGCAGTACTCATCAACAAGGCGATGATAGAAATACCGCCAAAATTCGCGGGGAGACCTCCCGTGAACCCTGAATGGACGGAGAAAACGGATGAAGAGAAAAAACTGTCGTCTTGGATTGGCGCGGAAGGACTGGCGGAAGATATAAGTTATTACGGCAGGTGGATGCGCGAAGAGGCGAAAAAACGCATTGGACATCTGTATCCGGAAGTTGAGATTACCGAAGATATAGCCGTAGAACGTCCCGACCTTGTGCAGTATGTGGGACGGAAACTGACTGTGATCGCATGGATTTGGGTACGGACGGTCAGAAGCCCGAACCCGGCGTTCGCGGACGTACATGTACCACTGGCATCAACTTTCATGCTTTCTGCGAAACAAGGTAAAAAAGCGTATGTTGAACCTAGAAAAACAGGGGAGCGAGGCTATCAATTTAATGTAAAGGTAGGCATTCCAAAGGATATTGATGCGGTAAAACTCGGCACAAAATTGTCTCGTGGTGCGAATTTCCAGTGTCTGATGTCAGGAACTCCAATTGCGGATGACTACATCAAGTTTGAGAGTGTATCTGGGCGACTGGGTGAGTGTTTAATGGCTATTGTGGCTGAGGGGGATAATGAGCGTGTTTATCTGAAACCTACGTCAGAACATCAAGAGTGTGCACGAATGGCGAATCCAGAGTGGAGACCGGATCAAAAAATGAATAATGACACACGTGATTTGGTGAGTGGTAGAGGATACGGGTTTTTTACTTGGAGCGAACTTTTTACTCCTAGACAGCTGGTTGTCCTGACTTCATTCTCCGACCTGGTTTCGGAAACAGTAGATTGCGCCAAGCACCATGCAATCACTGCTGGATTGCCAGACGACGGAACGTTCCTAAATGATGGAGGAATCACTGCTACTGCTTACGCTGAAGCAGTAGGCACATATTTGGCTTTGGTTGTGGATAAGTGTAGCGATTACTGGTCAAGCATTTGTACTTGGAATACTTTGCGAGACAACATAAGATCAACATTTGCGAGACAAGCAATTCCCATGGTTTGGGACTTCGCGGAAGCAAATCCATTTTCTAATTCTTCAGGAAATTGGACGGCAATGGTTGATTGGACGAAAAAAGCTGTTCAGTTATTTCCCTGCGATTCCAAGTATGATGGTTCTGTTGAGTTGGATGATGCTCAGGTACAGACTATCAGTACTGACAAGCTTGTTTCCACAGATCCTCCTTACTACGATAACATTGGTTACGCTGACCTTTCAGACTTTTTTTATGTTTGGTTGCGCCACTCGTTGAAACCTATTTTTCCTGATCTATTTACTACACTTGCTGTTCCAAAAAGAGAAGAATTAGTCGCTTCTTCTTACAGACACGGTGGCAGGGAAAAAGCAGAGCAATTCTTTCTCGAAGGCATGACCCAAGCTATGAAACGTCTCGTTGAGCAAACTCATCCTGCGTTGCCGGTCACAATCTACTACGCCTTTAAACAATCGGAAAAGAGGGCAGACACAGGAAACGTTAGCACAGGTTGGGAAGCTTTTCTCAAAGCGGTGATCAGTGCCGGATTTTCCATAGTCGGCACTTGGCCTATGCGCACCGAGCGCACTGGCCGCATGATTGGAGTTGGAACCAACGCATTAGCTTCGAGCATTATTTTGGTCTGTCGTAAACATCCATCGGATGCACCTTTAGCCACACGTCATGAATTTATCAACGCTCTCAAGACCGAATTGCCTAAGGACCTTGCACACATGCAACGTGTCAACATAGCTCCGGTTGACCTTGCTCAGGCTTCTATCGGGCCTGGAATGGCTATTTATACTCGCTACTCTCAGGTACTCAACGCCCGTGGAGAACCTGTTTCCGTGCGGGACGCCTTGATACTTATCAATAGAGTACTCGATGAAGTTTTCTCCGAACGGGAAGGTGATTTTGACGCCGACACGCGCTGGGCTCTCGAGTGGTTTAAACAACAGGGATTTACAGAAGGTGACTACGGTGTGGCGGAAACACTCTCCAAAGCTAAAAACATTAGTGTTGATGGTTTAGTTGAAGCAGGCATCTTGTCTTCAAGAGCAGGCAAGGTTCGACTTTTGAGACCTGATGAACTTCCTAAAGATTGGGACCCGGTTACGGACAAAAGACTGACGGTCTGGGAGATAGTACACCACTTGGTGCGAGTGCTTGAATCCGGTGGCGAGGAAGCAGCATCTCGCATTGCTTTCTCGGTTGGTTCCAAGACCGAAGCTGCTCGGGAACTATGTTATCAGCTATATACAAGTTGTGAGAACAAAAAGCGCGCAATTGAAGCACGCTGGTATAACAGTCTGGTGTGCAGTTGGCCAGAAATCAATCGATTAGCGCGAGAGGACGATGTGCCTGAAGGCATCCAGACCTCCCTGTTTGATGGGGGATGAAACGTAATCTCTTGAAGGAAACAAATCTTCTCAAAACTACTCAATCCCCCAACTTCTAGTATAATTTCCTTTTTTTGGCTGTTGCGAGAAATTTGAAGATAAGCAGAAACATATTATGGGAAAAGCGTTTTTTCTATGAAGTCTAGCAAGAAAAAGCTTATCGAGGTGGCTTTGCCGCTTGACGCGATTAACAAGGCGTCGGCCAGAGAGAAGTCCATACGCCACGGTCATCCGAGCACGTTACATCTTTGGTGGGCGCGCCGACCTCTGGCCGCGGCGCGGGCTGTCCTCTTTGCCCAGATGGTAGATGACCCTTCCGCCTATGTTGAAGAACTTCTCTCCGACCAGAGGAAAAAGAAAACCGCGGCGCGGGAATTGAAAAAACGTCTTGCACAAGATAAAGCGTCACAAAACATGTCATCCGAAGACTCAACTCCTAATCCTCGTTTCACTCTTGAGGAAGTAGCCGCCGACCTTGAGCGTGATCGGTTGTTCAAGATTCTGGAAGACTTAGTGCTTTGGGAAAGCACAACCAACGAAACTGTATTGCAACAGGCCCGTGACGAGATATGGAAAAGCTGGAGACGTACTTGCGCAGAGAATGCCGATCATCCTCGGGCAAAGGAAATTTTCAACCGTAACGAGCTCCCCTGTTTTCATGATCCGTTTGCGGGAGGAGGTGCTTTGCCGTTGGAGGCCCAACGTCTTGGACTGAAGTCCTATGCCAGCGACCTTAACCCGGTGGCAGTACTCATCAACAAGGCGATGATAGAAATACCGCCAAAATTCGCGGGGAGACCTCCCGTGAACCCTGAATGGACGGAGAAAACGGATGAAGAGAAAAAACTGTCGTCTTGGATTGGCGCGGAAGGACTGGCGGAAGATATAAGTTATTACGGCAGGTGGATGCGCGAAGAGGCGAAAAAACGCATTGGACATCTGTATCCGGAAGTTGAGATTACCGAAGATATAGCCGTAGAACGTCCCGACCTTGTGCAGTATGTGGGACGGAAACTGACTGTGATCGCATGGATTTGGGTACGGACGGTCAGAAGCCCGAACCCGGCGTTCGCGGACGTACATGTACCACTGGCATCAACTTTCATGCTTTCCACAAAGCGAGATAAAGAAGCATACGTTGCACCCGTAAAAATAAGGGGGGGGGTAGATACAAGTTTGACGTAAAAACGGGAACTCCGTTGGACTTAGACGCAGCAAAAAGAGGGACTACATCTGGCAAACGGAGTGCTTTCCAGTGTTTGCTATCAGAAGCACCAATAACATATGATTATATCCGAACCGAGGGTAAGGCCGGACGTATGGATGCCCGGCTTATGGCGATAGCGGTGGAGAGTGACCGCGGACGAGTTTATCTGTCCCCGCCACCGGAGCATGAGAGAGTTTCTAACAAGCTAATTCCAGAATGGAAACCGGAAGTGCCGATTGCACGTTATGGTCTTGGGATAAGAGTTCCAATCTATGGTCTTACAAAATTCGGAGATCTGTTTACTTCCCGTCAACTTGTTTCACTAGCCACGTTTTCCGATTTGATTGGGGAAGTTATTGAGAAAGTTAAAGATGATGGGGTTTCCACAGGTTTGCCTAATGGCCGTAAAGCTTTGCGCGATGGAGGTGCTGATGCCATTGCATATGCCGAAACAATGGGTTTATACTTGGCTTTTGTAGTGGACAAGTGTACCGACTATTGGTCAAACATTTGCACTTGGCACACTTCAGGTGAAAAGATAAGGAATACATTTGCAAGACATGCTATTCCGATGGTATGGGATTACGCGGAAGCGAACCCGTTTTCTAATTCCTCTGGAAACTGGATGGCGATGGTGGATTGGACTCGGAAAGCGGTTCGGCGATTTCCGGCAACAACACAGGGTTTTGTTAAACATGAGTATGCACAGACACAGACTACTAGTGTTGATAAACTTGTTTCTACCGACCCTCCCTATTATGACAACATTGGCTATGCCGACCTTTCTGATTTTTACTATGCATGGTTAAGACGTTCGTTGAGACATGTTTTTCCTAGTCTTTTTTCAACTATCGCGGTTCCCAAGGAACAAGAACTGATTGTCGTTTCTTACCGTCATGGAGGCAAGGAAAAAGCGGAGAAATTCTTTCTTGACGGCATGACTCAGTCTATGCAGTGTCTTGCTGATCTGATCCATCCTGAATTACCAGTCACCATCTACTACGCTTTCAAACAATCTGAGAAAAAGGGAGATAAGGGAATTGCTAGCACTGGGTGGGAAACTTTTCTTAATGCAGTTATCAGTGCCGGTTTTTCAATCACTGGCACTTGGCCTATTCGGACAGAGCTTGCCAACCGTCCTATCGGGCTGGACACAAACGCTTTGGCTTCTAGTATTGTACTTGTTTGTCGTAAGAGTTCTTCCGATGCGTCAGTTGCAACTCGTCATGAGTTCGTTACCACACTAAGAACCGAATTACCGAAGGCTCTTGGGCATATGCAACATGTCAACATAGCTCCGGTTGATGTTGCTCAGGCTTCTATCGGGCCTGGAATGGCTATTTATACTCGTTATTCTCAGGTGATCAACGCCAATGGTGAACCTGTCTCTGTACGGGAGGCTTTGATACTTATCAACAGAATGCTTGATGAGATTCTCTCTGAGCGTGAGGGCGATTTTGATGCCGACACTCGCTGGGCGCTTGAATGGTTCAAACAACACGGATTTACCGAAGGTGACTATGGCGTGGCGGAAACTCTTTCCAAAGCTAAAAACACCAGCGTTAGAGGTTTGGTTGAAGCGGGCATTTTATCTTCAAAAGCTGGCAAGGTACGGCTTTTGAGACCCGAAGAGTTCTCCAAAGATTGGGACCCTGCTACTGACAAGAGGCTAACGGTTTGGGAGATGATTCATCACTTGGTGCGCGTACTTGAATCAGGTGGAGAGAAGTCAGCATCCCAGCTTGTAGCTGGACTTGGCATTCGAGCGGAGGTCGCTCGCGAATTGTGTTACCAGCTTTATACCATTTGCGAAAACCAGAAGCGCACAAATGAGTCACTTTCCTATAACGGTCTGGTGCAGAGTTGGCCAGAAATAGCCAGATTGGCGCAGGAGGATGAAACACTTGTTGCACAGGGTTCGCTGTTTGATGAAGAGGAGAGTTCAATGTGATTTTGCAGAAGATGAATATTCTGTATTGGTACTTCGAGAATCCAATTTTCTGAAATTAAGATATAGTTTTAGATAGGATAGTCGGTTCTTTTCTGAAAAGATTAGGATTGAAGGGGTAATCAAGACAATGACGAATCACCAAAGAGTTGGGAAGGCCCTTGAACTGCTCAAGGCGGGACTCGGTCCGTTTGTGGAAAGAGAAATGAAAGCCACAGGAGTTGAAGTTCACAGCGGTTACGCACAGGACCCTATATTGGCGAACAAAGACATAAGCGAGTGGGATGTGGCTGGATTGCTCAAGCTCATGTGGGATAAATGGAACGAGGTATTTCGCAATGTTCTTGGACGTGCGGAGCGAAGCCTTGTCGACGAACTCCGTGTTCACCGTAACGGCTGGGCGCATCAGGAGAGTTTTTCCAGTGACGATGCTTACAGGGCATTGGATTCCGCCAGTCGGTTGCTGTCTGCTGTGTCGGCACCGGAGTCAAAAGACCTTGAAAATCTCAAAATGGAGCTTCTGCGGGTGCGTTTTGAAGAGCAAGCTCGCACACGGCGGCGCAAACACGCGGACGATAAAGAAGGTGTTGTCACAACCAAACTGAAGCCGTGGCGGGAAATCATCACCCCGCACAAGGATGTTGCGAACGGCCGGTATCAGCAGGCGGAATTCGCTGCGGATCTGTGGCAGGTGCATATGAAGAAAGCCGAGGGAGAATATCAGAATCCTGTCGAGTTTTTCCGCCGGACCTATCTGACTGAAAGCCTAAAGGGTCTTCTGGCAGGGGCCATTAGCCGTCTTTCGGGCGAAGGCGGCGACCCCGTCGTTCAATTGCAGACCAACTTCGGTGGGGGAAAAACCCATTCAATGCTGGCCCTTTACCATTTGTTTTCGGGAGTAGCTTCAGGGGAGATGGGGAGCGGTATTGAAGATATTCTTCAGGAGACCGGAAAGGAAAAACTGCCGACGGTACGCAGGGTTGTGCTGGTGGGTAACAAGATCTCACCTGGAAATCCCGTCACGAAATCCGACGGTACTGTCGTAAGAACTCTATGGGGCGAACTTGCTTGGCAGCTTGGCGGCAAGGAAGCATTCGGGCGCATCAAGGCCGATGACGAGAAAGCCACCAACCCTGGCGACGTACTGCGCGAACTTTTCGAAGAACACGGTCCCTGCCTGATTCTTATTGACGAGTGGGTCGCCTACGCGCGGCAACTGCACGACCAGAGTGAGATACTTCTTCCCGCTGGAAGCTTCGAAACACAGTTCAGCTTCGCTCAGGCGCTGACGGAATCGGCGAAAGCCGCGAATAACTGTCTGCTTGTCATAAGTTTGCCTGCGTCGGACACAGTGGATTCTCTTCACACGCAGGCGGACGATGTGGAGGTCGGAGGGCAGCGCGGCAGGGAGGCTCTTGACCGCCTGCGCAATGTGGTGGGGCGCATCGAATCTTCCTGGAGGCCAGCAAGTGCGGAGGAGAGCTTCGAGATAGTCCGCCGCAGGCTTTTCGAGCCGTTTCTGAACCCCGAGCAGAATCTTATGGAAAGAGACGTGGTCGCACGGGAATTTGCCGACCTTTATCGAGGACAATCGCAGGAATTTCCGCCAGAATGCAAGGATGCCGATTACGAGAAGCGAATCAGAGCAGCATATCCCATTCACCCGGAGATATTCGACCGTCTATACACGGACTGGTCAACGCTTCTGAAGTTCCAGCGTACTCGGGGTGTGTTGCGCCTCATGGCAGCCGTGATTTGCAGTTTGTGGGAAAAGGGTGACAAAGACCCGCTCATCATGCCGGCGAACGTGTCCATTGACGACCCGCGCGTACAGTTTGAATTGACACGTTACTTACCGGACTACTGGGCGCCGGTGATTGAGAAAGATGTGGACGGTTCCAATTCTCTGCCGTTCAGAACTGATGTAGAAGTTCCCCACCTTGGGAAGGTTTCCGCATGCAGGCGCGTCGCTAGGGTCATATACCTAGGGTCCGCACCTATTGCGGCCGCTGCTCATACAGGCATTGAAGAGCGTCAAGTCAAGCTGGGTTGTGTAATGCCGGGAGAATCCCCGGCGTTATTCGGAGATGCCCTGCGACGTTTGGCGGGTGTCGCCACGTATCTTTACCAAGACGGGTCTCGTTACTGGTACTCGACGCAACCCACGGTGACCAAACTTGCGGAGGACCGGGCGGAACAGCTGAAACGAGATTATGACAAGGTGGTGGAGGAGCTTGGTTCGCGTCTTAAGACCGACTTTCGCAGAAAAGAAAATTTCGGTCGAATTCACGTTCTTCCCTATTCAGGACAAGATGTCCCAGACGACATGGATGCGCGGCTAGTGGTACTTTCGGATGAGCAGCACTACAGCAAGGGAGAAGAAAGTCCTGCCGAAACTGTCGCAAAGGACATACTGAAGTCTAGGGGGAATTCTCCCAGAATTTACCAGAACGCGCTCGTGTTTCTCGCTCCCGACAAAACGAAGTTACAGGATCTGGACGACGCAATCCGAAAGTATCTGGCGTGGGAGTTGATACTTGAAGACCGCAATGAGCTTGATCTCTCTCCCTATCAAGTCAGGCAGGCCGAGACACAAAAGGACGCGGCATCAAAAACGGTGACCGTGAGACTTCCGGAAACTTACCAATGGTTGCTGGTACCGACGCAGAGTGGTTCAGGAGAACCTATGGAATTGCAGGCGACAAGGCTGTCCGGCCAGGACGCTCTGGCTGTACGTGCGAGCAAGAAACTGAAAAGCGACGAACTACTTGTTACGGATTTCGCTCCCAGCAGACTTCGCATGGAGCTTGACCGCGTGCCGCTATGGAGAGGCGACCACGTTTCTGTAAGGCAGGTTGTCGAGGACTTTGCGAAATACCTTTATCTGCCTCGTCTTGCCGACCCTTCGGTTTTATTAAAAGCAATAAGGGATGGCTTGGGGTGTCTTACATGGGAACAGGATTCATTCGGATTCGCCGAAGGCTACGATGAGGCAAACAAGCGATATCGAGCCCTTCGCGCCGGAGAAATAATCGAGCTTCCAGAAGCGGCTTCCCAGAGCCTGCTCGTCAAGTCAGATGTCGCGCGCAAGCAGCTCGATGTTGAAATTCCAAAACCAGAACAGGAACCTTCCCCCGACCCCGACCCAGTTCCTCCCTCGCCGGATAATAAACTTACTCGCTTTCATGGAGCAGTAAGACTCGACCCGACCCGTGCGGGGCGAGACGCTAGCCAAATTGCCGACGAGATAATCTCGCATCTCGAAGGTCTGGTGGGAGCGAAAGTAACTGTGACTTTGGAGATAGAAGCAGAGGTTGAATCGGGAGTGCCGGATCGTGTTGTTCGCACGGTCACGGAGAACAGTCGGACTCTTAAGTTTTCAAGTCACGGCTTTGAAAAGGAATAGTCAGGGAGAAATCTGTATGACAGGTTCCAGCGAATTAAGAGAGACTGAAACACGTTTCGCGGTAATGAGTCAACGGGTTTTTCTCTCCGCCTGTTTGTTCATTTGACTGAACGCATCCAGAGCTCGAAACCTCGCCGTCGCATGGTCCACTACAGGAAAAGGATAGTCCTTGCCCAGCAAGACTCCTGCATTTTCCATCTCTTGTTCCGACGCTTTCCATGGTTCGTGAATATGCCTGTTCGGAAGACCCGCAAGCTCGGGAATCCAGCGTCGCACGTAAACGCCGTCCGGGTCGAATTTCCTGCCCTGCAATATCGGATTGAAGACGCGAAAGAAAGGAGAGGCGTCCACGCCGCAGCCCGCGACCCACTGCCAGCTGACGGAATTGTTGGCCAGGTCGGCGTCCACAAGCGTGTCCCAGAACCACGCGGCCCCGTCCTGCCAAGGTATGAGCAGGTGTTTTACCAGAAACGACGCGGCGATCATCCTCACCCTGTTATGCATCCATCCCGTGGCCCAGAGTTCGCGCATTCCGGCGTCCACTATCGGGTAGCCCGTCCGTCCGCGCTGCCAGAGGCCGAGAGCCTTTTTGTCGCTTGTCCAGGGGAAACATTCGAATTCCCGCCGAAACGGTCTTTCGGGAAATGTAGGCCAGTGGCAAAGCAGGTGCTGGGAGAATTCCCGCCAGACGAGCTGACGCAGAAAAGATTCCGCGCCTTTTTCCGCTTCGGTTTTTCCGTTTGATGTTACGCCGTGCCAGCACGCCCGGGCCGATATCTCGCCGAAATGAAGATGCGGCGAGAGCCTGGAGGTTCCCTTCAGGTCGGGTCGGTCTCGTTTTTCCCTGTATCCCGCCGCGGAATTTTCAGAAAACGCTTCGAGACGGGCTAGGGCGCCCTGTTCTCCGGGGGTCCAGAGGTCTAGCCATCCCGCGCTCCAGTCCGGTTTCTCGGGCAGCAGTTCCCACTCGTTCAGCGAATCGCTTTTCACCGGGCTTCGAGGGCGCGGCAGACGCGCGGGTGCGGGCAACGGACGACCGGGCGGGAGCTTTTTCAGACAGGTTTTGTGGAAGGGAGTGAAAACCTTGAACAGGTCGCCTTTCTTTGTCGTTATTTTCCCGGGCGGAAAAAGGAGGTTTCCGCCGAAGACCCGCAGCGGGACTCCGAGCGGTTTCAGAAGGTCGTCGACTTCCCCGTCGAGTTCTCTCGCGTACGGTTCCGCGAGCCTTGCGACGTGAACGGCCTCCGCCCCGATCTCGCGCACAAGATCCGGCAGTATCTCCCCGGGTCGGCCGCGTCGCAGAATCAGCCGGTTTCCGAGTTTTCTCAGGGAATCGTCCAGGGAGGCGAGACTGTGATGAAGCCACCATCGGCCAGCGCCCCCGGGCATCCACGGTTCCGAATCCCCGTCTTCCAGTATGTACACCGCTGCCACGGGCCGTCCGGATTCTGCCGCTTCCAAAAGCGCGGGATTGTCCGCTAGGCGAAGATCTTTTCTGAACCAGTGAATGACCGGAGACCGTGCTTCCTTGGACGAACTCATTTTCGCGGTCTTGCGACCCGGCTTCGGGTATGAACCTTTGTTCGAACCGGGAGCGCCAACTTAATATACCCGTCGCCCTGAGACTCGGAGCCGGTCCGGTCCACTGCGGATTCTTTTTCCGTCCGTCTGTTGAATAACCACCGTATTGCCATAGAATGTATAGGAAAACGCGTAACGCAAGGGGGTGTAGTCCGCATGAATCGTCATGTTTCTGTTCTGCTGTGGAAAGAAGGGGATTGCCATGTCTCCCGCTGTCCTGCCACGTCGGTTTCAAGTTACGGAGATACGGAGAAAGAGGCTCTCGACCACCACGGGGAAGCGATGGAGCTTTTCTTCGAGGACATGTCCGAAGAAGAAATAAAAGATATTCTGGAGTCCATGCCGCCCGCGGACGCGAAGGTAGCCAAGGTCGCACTTCAAGGTTGAATTGAGGTGCTGCTGTAAGCTCGCCGCCGGGCCAGAGGATTTTTTGTTTTCCGACGCGCGGGGACGGCTCGTACCATGTCCGGTAAAAATTCCGACAAAAATTTCAGGTCCGGTTTCATCTCGGTAGTGGGCAGACCCAACGTCGGCAAGTCGACTCTGGTGAACTCCATCGTCGGGGAGAAGGTCTCGGCGGTCTCGAACAAGCCCAGCACCACCAGAAACAGGATACTGGGCGTGAAGACCTTCGAGGATTCCCAGCTCGCCTTTCTCGACACCCCGGGCGTGTACAGGGAAAAAAGCCGCCTCGGAAAATCCATGGCGCGCGCCGTGAGCGGAGCGCTTTCGGACGCGGACCTCGTGGCTTTCGTCACGGACGTCGAAAAACCCTTCGGGGCCGCCGACGCGGCCATACTCGAAACGCTCGCGAAACCTTCGCTGTTCGTCGTGAACAAGATCGACAGGATAAGAAAGCCGAAGCTGCTTTCCGTTTTTTCGGCCGCGGAGAGGTTCTCCGACAGGTTCCTGGAACTTGTCCCGGTCTGCGCGCTCAGCGGCGACGGGGTTCCGCAACTCGTAGAGCTTTTCAAAAAGCACCTGCCCGAGGGCCCGAAATACTTCCCCGACGACATGTTCACCGACCAGCCCGAGGTCTTCTACATAGCCGAAATCGTAAGGGAGAAGATATTCAACCTCACCCGCAGGGAGATTCCCTACAGGGTGGCCGTGGCGGTCTGCGGGTTCAGCGAGGACGAGGAGAAAAACCTCGTGAGCGTGAACGCCGAGATATACGTCGAGAGAAAAAGCCACAAGGGAATCCTGATAGGAAAGGGCGGCGCGATGCTAAAGCGGGTCGGTTCCGAGGCCAGGGCGGACGTCGAGAGGGTGCTCGGGGTGAAGCTGTATCTGGAGCTCTGGGTCAAGGTGAAGGAGAACTGGACCCAGAGCGATTCCCTGATAAGGGAATTCGGTTACGGAAACTGATTCGGGGTCCGGCTACCTTCCCCTGAAAACGGGTTTTCTTTTCTCCGCGAAGGCCCTTTTGCCTTCCTCGGAATCCGCGCTTTCCCGAACTTTCCGGGCGAGGGACCTTACGGTCTCCTCGTCTTCTTCCGAAAGCGGCTTTCCCGTTTCCAGGATGTTTATCGTTTTCTTGAGGGAGATCATGGAAAGCGGAGCGTTTTCGCTTATTCCTCGGGCGAGCGAGTAGGTGAATTCCGCGAGGTCTTCTCTTTTCACCGCGTGGTTTACGAGTCCTTTTTCTTCGGCTCTTCTGGCGTCTATCGGGTTTCCGGTGAGAAACAGCTCCCTTGTCAGTCCAGGGCCCGCGAGAGCGAGGAATTTTCTTATTCCCTCGCGGCCGTACGTGACTCCCAGCTTCGCCGGTGGAATGGCGAGTTTCGCGTCGTCGGCGCAAACCCTTATGTCGCAGGCGACGGCCAGTTCCAGTCCGGCTCCGAAGGCGTGGCCGTTTATCATGGCTATAACGGGAAGGGGGTGGTTTCTCACGGCTTCCATGGCTTCCGTGAGCGGGTGGTCGCCGCCGTCGTACTCTTCGCCGGATATCGCGCCTATGTCGTATCCCGAGCAGAACGCCCTGTCTCCCGCGCCGGTTATAACTAGACATCTTGCGTCGGGGTTTTTCTCCAGCCGCCGGACCTCGTCTCTCATCAGTTCGAGGGTCTCGCGCGTGAGCGAGTTTCTTTTCTCGGGACGGTTGAGCGTCAGGGTGCAGACCGAATTTTCGGTTTCTGCGAGAATGTCCTTGTGTTCGGCCATGGTGAAGAGATTATATCCCATATTATGCATGAGTCGTGAAGGGATTGCACATCAGGGGGTTTTTCCCTCGGCAGAGCGCTTGGATTTCGGACGACAGCGGATTTTCGTGAACGATTCTGGCGGCGGTTCGTAAAAACACTGCTTCTGCGGGCGATTTTGAGGCATTCGGACAAACTCCAGACACAACTCTCCCTTATCCACTCCCTTTTTTTTCTTTTCATATCCGGATGTCGAGGAATTGATACCCGCCGTCAGCCCCCGACCCATCGCAACCGGTCGAACCTGCGCCAAAGCGTGTTCCAGTAAGGAACCGCGGAGGGAGATATTATGAAGCAGACGTAGCGGGAATGGCGCACCACCCTTGAAGCGGCCAGCAAAAATCTCTCCCTGAACCTGCGGATGCTCCACCCCTTCCTCGTCCCTTCTTCCATCAAACAGCGTCCCGTGTGCACTATCTGGTATGCAAACAGGTTGAACAAAAACAGCGTCTCGTTATGAGGATGAACCCCGTCTATGTGTTTTTTCTCCGCGCACGACTCAAGCGCCCTGCCTGCGTAACTTGTCTTGGGACGGTCGCAGGAACAAAGCGAGGGACGAAGAACATCCTTGAACTCCCCGATGTGTCCTTCCGCCTTGCCTCTGCGACGGTAGGCGGCCAACAGGTCCTCGGGCTTGTAGTGCTTCGGGTCGAGATTGGTCACAAGCCAGAAACTGTCGGGAAACAGTTTGCCGGGATTCTGAACCACCACCAGCACCACCCGTCTGGGCCCGTCCCATGATTTGGCCTCACGTTCCATGTCGTAACACCTGCTCTGTCCCTCGGCCATGGGCTTGAGATACGGCCCCGCCATGGCTTTGAGAACGGGGTTGGACGGCAGACGCATCAGATACCTGATGCCGCGCTTCTCAAAACTCCTGAGAATCCTGTCTGAGCTGAAGCCCGCGTCGGCGCGAACTATGGGGCGTCCTCCACCCTCCCTCTCTATGAGTTCCACCATATTGCGGGCAAACTCTTCGGCGCCATGGGCGGTGTGCACGTTGCCCGGTCTCACTACCCCGCCCAGCATGTCTCCTCTCTCGGCGCAAAGAGCGACGAGAGCGTGGAAGGTCTTGTCCTTTTGATGCCCGTTATGCCTGGCTCCAGGCTGATTGCCGTAAGCCTTTATGTGCACCGAATCCATGTCCATGTAGACAAGCGGCGAGCAGAACTCGTCTCTGCGTCGAACCGCCACCTGAACTATAGCCTCGCGCAGAGCCTGCTGGTTTTGCTCGCTGCTCATAATCTCCACGGAACGGGATATGGTGGACTGGGAAGGCAGGACGTTGTCCGCCTCAAGCGGTGTGAGACAACGACGCGAGTCCTTCGAGATGCGAAGGGCGGGGTCCTGGCGAAGAGCAGTCACGTCGTCGTCATCGGTGTACCCCTGGGCGAGCATCTGTGTTTTCAAACGCACCAGGTCCGCCAGAGGATAGTTGATGCGCGCCGAGTCTCTGGGATCATGCAGCTTGTGCGCCATGGACTCCATGACCCCCAGGCGTTGCATGGTTTCACGTGTGGCCAGGGAACCGGAATTGGGAGTCGTCATGGAGTCGGAACCGGTGACGACTTTGCAGGAATTGTTGTAGCTTGGGGAAAATTGTGTTAGGTTTGTTTCACCCATGGCGTGTTCCTCCTTTGCGGTGCATTAGTGGTGTAATGCTCTTATTTTACTCGCAAATCAGGAACACGCCTACTTTTTTACCCCCTCCTCATGCATAATATGGGTATATACAATTCCCGGTTGTTCTTTATGGAGGAGTTTGTTCAAGTCGGTCAGAATAGCTTCACGGAATGTTGAACGGCTATCAGGAAACGCTTCGGTTACCGCGGAGCCGCGCCCGGTCGCGGTCTCTTCCGTTTGACCTGAGCGCGGTTCCCGGGACGGGCTTCGAAACGCTGGACAAAGAACTTTGGAGTCCTTTGCTCAGTGCCGAGGGCGCCGCGGACCCCGAGCTGGCGCTGGAGAGAATGGGGCTGCTGGCTCCCGACGAGAACGGCGTTGCGTGCGCTACCGTGGCCGGCGTTCTTTTCTGCGCCGAATCCCCCGAACGGTTTTTTCCCGACGCCCGCATCCTGGCCGCCCGTTACAGGGGCGAGGACCGCGCGTCGGGACGGACCGACGCGCAGACTATCGAAGGCCCCCTCAATACACAGATTACCAAAGCCGTGGCCTTCGTTTTGCGGAGCATGAAGGTCGCGGCGCGAAAGGAGCCGGCGCGGGTCGATATGCCGCAGTACAGCGAAAGGGCCGTATTCGAAGCTTTGGTAAACGCGGTTGCGCACAGGGACTACTCTGTCCGGGGAAGCGCAACCCGCGTTTCGGTGTTTGAGGACCGGGTCGAGATACTGTCTCCCGGAGCCCTTCCGAACGACCTCGGGGTGGACAGCATGCATGTTCTCCAGTCCGCGCGCAACGAAGTACTGACCTCCGCGCTCGGCCGAATGCCCGTCGGAAACACGAAGGGGACGGGGGGAAAACTGTTCTTCATGGAGAGAAGGGGGGACGGCGTTCCGGTAATCCGGCGCGAAACGCGGGAACTCTGCGGAAGATTCCCCGAGTATGAGATGATCGACGGGTCGGAACTTCGTCTTACGATTCCCGCGGCTTCTCTCGAACTCTCGCCCGCAAGTCCGGTCATCACCGTGCGTCACGACGGCCGGCCGCTTGCCGGTGCGGACGTTCTCGCGCTTTTTCCCAACAATGCCTGGAAACGCGCGGTCACGGACGAAAACGGCGAGGCTACGGTCGGTCTGCATTCCACCCACCTGCCCATGACCGTGTTCGTCGCGGCTTTGGGATTCGCCGCGCGTGTCGAGCGTAACTGGATTCCGGCGCAAAGAGCCCTCGCGGTGGAGCTCGACTCCTTGTCCGAGGGCGGCTCGGTCATTTCTACCGAGCCCGTAGGCGGGGTTCCGGGACTTGCGGGGAAACTGAATCCCGTTATTGACATCCGCGACAGGACGTACCTTTACGCTTCCAGCATCGCCGTTGAAGAGGGGAAACGGCAGCCGGTTCATTTTGTTCTCGGGCAGGAGCTGCTTCTGACCGATGCGGACGGCCGCGAAAAGGTGGTTAAAATAGTTGAAATTCTGGGAGGATCTTTCATTCTGGAATACCGAGACAAGACGCGGGGAGGAGAGAAATGACCGTATCGGAACTTATACGACTGCTCGGCGCCTATCCGGAAGACATGCGCGTCGTCGTAAGCGGTTACGAGGAAGGCTACGACGATGTGTCCGCCGAACGGGTTTCCGTAGAGAAAGTCTGGCTGAACGGCGGTACCTATGAGTGGCAGGGGAAACACCTGGACCCTGTTTCTCCGGCCGACGGTAAATCGAAGGACCGGAACTTGTTGGGGGAATTCGAAAAAGAGATGGAAGAAAAGGATGTTAAAGACATGCTGGTCATCCGGCGCAGGCCTTACTGCTGAAACGGAGCGATTGCCGCGCGCGGTTCAGACGATCGGTATCGTCCGAAGATGATCCTCGACCGCCCGAACCACGTTCGTCGCCAGCGGCAGGTTCGTTTTTTCCGACCGCCACTTCTGGTGAAAGAGCTCCACGGTCTCTCTGGCGGCGTCGAGGACGAGTTTTTGCGGCAAAAAAGCCTTTGACGCGAGATGTGAGAGCTCTGAGACCGAAAACCGGTCGAAGCGTTTCGTGCGGCTGAATTTAAGGCCGGCTTCCCTGTCGGGCACGTAGGGAATAGTCGACAGAAGATCGTAAGCGGGCGACAGGACCGCGTTTCGACGGTCGGGATAGACCAGTGACCAGTTCTTGAGGTGCATGTCGGCGTTGCCGATCAATGTGTTGAACGTAAGCCTGCGGATGAATTCTGCCGCGTCGGTTTCCCCGCAGTGCGTGCCTATAACCTTCGCGATGCTTCTGTAATTTCCCGTTTCATATTTCTTCTCCGGATAGACTCCGAATATCTGCGCGAAGTCTTCCACGTGAACCGCGCCGTCCGGGGACCTGTCGAAACGCTTGACGGCGAGCGCCTTGCCTTGCGGATCGCCGATGCCGCGAGGCAGGTTTTCAATCTCTCCGATGTCGACGAGTTTTACTTCCGGCACCTTCATTCCGATAGTTCGCGCCAGGGTCATCATCGAAAATTCGTTCTCCGGCAGGTTCGGGAATCTGTGCGAAGACAGCTTTACTATCCACGATCCCCCGACACCTTCGGCGGGAATCGTGAGACCTCCCGCCGATTCCATTATCGCCGAAAACTTCAGCTGTACGCCGGCCAGAGAAAAACGCAGCGCGTTTTCCCCGTGGCGTCGTGTCTCGACATCGTCCCCATCGCCCGAAGGCCGTACTTCACCGGTTGCGGACCTTATGGTGACGGCGCCCGGGAGATCGTCGCCAAGGGCCCAGAGCAGGAAAAATTCCCGGACGGGACTAACTTTCGCCCGTCCGGCGAGATACTCGCGCAGGTGTCCTTCGGGCAGCATGTTCGAGAAAAAAGGCATTACCCGAGTGCGGGTGTCGGGAAACTCGGTGATCAGCCCGCCGAATTCATCCGTAAACCCGGCGCTTACGACGGGCCTGTCCCTATCTTCTGCGTAAGCGTCGTTCAGGCTGAAATACGTGCGTTCCCCGCTGTTGACAAGAGTGCCTACGGCCTCGCCGTGGAGCAAGACATCCAGTACTCGGACGTCAGTCATCGCTTTCCTTGTTTTGATCGAGAGCCCACGCCGCTCCGCTTTTGCCTTCGCTTCCGAACCTGCCGTCCGCGATGGACTGAACCGCCGGAACCGCTTTTCTCGGAACCATCACCAGTTCCATATCCAGCGTCCGCGCAAGCTCTATAAGACTCGACAACCTGAGGTCGACGGCGCTGTTTTCAATTCTCGATATATGGCTTTGGGGCACTCCGGATCTTTCGCTCAGCTCCCGCTGACTCAGGCCCTTTCTTTTTCGCGCGGCTTTGAGTGCGTCGGTGATATGTTCAATCTTGTATTTGTTTGGATACATAATTCTATATACAAACTGTTTTGATATATTTCAACGCATAGTTTTTCTCAGGTTCAGCTTGTCTCCTGATATGTAAACATGCCGCGGGCGGCGCCTTGAAAAAACCAGTTACGAGAGGTCGCATCTATTTATATACTCCGGTTGTTCATCGTGACTAATATCACCGGTAAACATATAGTTTCCGCAAGCACAATCCATTGTCTGATATGTTAATATATTTTATACCTCAAGACAAATATGTATTTGTGTATCAATTTCAGCAGACTTCCGATTTACGGGTTGCTCGCCGGAATTTTTCCTGAAAAGCGTTTTTCAAGCTTCTCGGGCGCTTTCAGCGCGACCGCGTTGTCCGTTCTGCCCGGTTTCGGGTCGTTTCCCGAATTTCAGGAGCGACTCTCTCAACCTTCCTTGCCGGCCCCTGAATGTCCGTGCCCTGTGTGCGCCCTTGTCTCCGCGTCTTGATTCTCTTTTCTCTATATTGATTGGCACGAGGAAATTCTATATCATTGAAACGCGGGGTAATGCGAAAAGGTGTTGGGAGGATTCAGTGAGTCGGAAAGTCTTGAAAGAAAACAAGAGAGAGGCTTCGGTAGCTAGCGCCATGAGAGAAGTGGAAGCTAATTTTAAATACTTTCAATCCAGACTTCCCGAACTTATGAAACACCACCGCGGGCAGTTTGCGTTGCTTCGCAAGCGGCAGACCATCGAGTTCTTTGAAAGTGAAAAGGATGCCGTCAAGACAGGCAAAAAAGATTACGGCAAGGGCCGTTTCTCGGTACAACAGGTTTCTGACATCTGCGTAGATTTGGGCTTTCAGTCTTATCTCATTTAGCGGACATGTCATCGTTTACGCGAGTCTTGAATGACGTAAACCGGTTTTAACGCCGAATTTAAGACTCGAAAATTCGGTAGAATCAGCTCCAGGCGTCTCGTTTCCGATGGAAAGGCGAATCTTCAATGTGCTGTTTCTGTGCACGGGCAATTCCGCCCGTTCTATCATGGCGGAGTGTCTTATGAACCGCCACGGCGGCGGGCGTTTCACGGGTTACAGTGCGGGAAGCGACCCGAGGGGTAAAGTGCATCCCCTGGCGCTGGAACTTCTCGTTCAGCGGGGACACGACACGAGCAAGCTGCGTTCCAAGTCCTGGGATGAATTCGAGGCGAAAGGCGCCCCTGCGATGGACTTTGTTTTTACGGTATGCGACAACGCGGCGAACGAACCCTGTCCCGTCTGGCCGGGACGGCCGGTTTCTGCCCACTGGGGTCTTGAGGATCCCGCGGCCGTTGAAGGAACCAAGACGGAAAGACGCGAGGCTTTTGCCGGAGCCTACGGGGTGCTGGAAGAACGGGTCAAGAAATTTCTGGCTCTTCCCCTCGGGTCGATTGAAAGCGGGCGACTCGGGCGCGAGCTTGAAAAAATCGGATGTTCCGCGGGCGCGACGGAAGGCTGAAGCGCCTGGTTTGCAATGTTGCGCCGTTATGATTTTTAAGGGATTTTATTGACTGACCATGCGAAGCGGCGGTGTTGCAGATAACGCCGAGGCGGATACTCGGAAAACCGAAGCGACTCGGAATACGCGCAAGGAGTCTCTCCGTGAAGAAAATTCCGCTGTCGAGTCGAAAGAAGAATCCCGGGACGGAGAGCTTGACGAAAAGCGTCCGCCGAAGGAATCCGGGCAAGAATCGGAACCGGTCAAAGAGCCCGTTCTCGCCTGCGGGGACAATCTCGACTTCATGGGGAATCTTCCGGACGGGTCGGTGAAGCTCGTAGTAACTTCCCCTCCCTACAACCTGGGAAAGAATTACGAAACCAGGATTTCCCTGGACTCCTACCTGGAAACTCAACAGCGCGTCGTCGCCGAGTGCGTGCGGGTTCTGCATCCTCGGGGTTCGATATGCTGGCAGGTGGGAAACTACGTCGAGAGCGGAGAAATAATTCCTCTCGACGCCGTTCTTTATCCCGTGTTCCGAAAGCTGGGACTCAAGCTCAGAAACCGCATAGTCTGGCACTTCGGCCACGGACTGCACTGCCGCAAGCGCTTGTCCGGAAGGTACGAAACGATCAACTGGTGGACCAAGGGCGACGACTACACGTGGAATCTGGACCCCATACGCGTTCCCTCCAAATATCCTGGAAAGCGCCACTTCAAGGGACCCAACACGGGGAAGCTCTCGGGCAACCCGAAGGGCAAGAACCCGAGCGACGTATGGGAGTTTCCGAACGTCAAGAGCAACCACCCCGAAAAAACGGTTCACCCCTGCCAGTTTCCGGTCGAGCTGGTGGAACGTCTGGTTCTCTCCATGACCGACCCCGGAGACGCGGTGCTTGACCCCTACATGGGAGTCGGTTCCTCGGTCGTCGCAGCTTTGATGCACGGCCGGGATGCCTACGGATGCGACATCGTCGGGGAGTATGTCGACATAGCGCTCAAGCGCGTTTCCCAGTTGCGAGACGGAACCTTGAAGACCCGCCCCATGGGAAAACCCATCTACGACCCCAGCCGGCCGAACGGTGGGCACTGATGGAAATCAAGTCCCGCTATTCGCACCTGAACGGAGAGGAATTTCTGATCGTCCATCATCCGCAGCTGTTGAAAGACGTGCGGGAAGTCGTGGCGGAAGTCGATGCCGAAGCGTGCCGGACGAAAGTCTCGAAAGAGAAGAGGATGAAAGGGAGATTGCTATACTCTCCCGACGAAATGAACAGGCGGTTCAAAGAGGGTTTCGAGTCTAGGGGATGGGAGCAGCGAAGGGCGACTTTCTGGGTGACGCACAACGACAAGCTGCTGAACAACGTCTACAGACTTCCCGAAGAAAAGCAGAAGCAGGCAATAAAGGAGGCCGGGTACACTCCCATCATGTCCTACAACCAGACCGACTTCGTAAAGGGCAGGGTCGCTGTGGAGGTGCAGTTCGGCAAGTACTCTTTTGTCGCGCATGACCTGTTCGTCAAGCACCTGAGTTTTTACGTCTCAGAAATTATTGACGTGGGAATCGAAATCCTTCCAATGAAGGAACTGGAAAAAGAAATGTCCTCGGGGGTTCCCTACTATGAACGGGACCTGCTTAACGTGCTGAGACAGGGACGAGGCGTTCCGGCGGTTCCGCTTCTGCTCATCGGGATTCTGCCGTGAGCCTGTTGCTTGCGGCGAAACCAAGGTTTGTATCCCGCGGGAATTCGGTCGCTTCGTTCCGGAAGGTTTTATTTTTTCGCGAGGGCGCGTATTCTTGCGAGACTGGTCTTCCGTCTTTGTTTGGCCGATTGCGCTTATAGGCGGGTGATAAGGAGACTGACTTATGAATCCGAACAGTCTTGGACGACGGTTGCGGGCCGTTCGCAAAGTGCGCGGGCTGACCCGACGGGAGGTTGCCGACGCGCTCGGGCTGCCGAGAACCGCGGTAACCCGGATTGAGACCGCGAGGTGCCCCGTTTCGACTCTGGAATTGTCGAGGCTTGCCCGGGTCTATTATCGTCCCGCGGCCTGCTTGCTGGAAGAGACCGCACAAGACGCGGGTCCGGGCGAAGATCTGCTTGTCGCGTTGAGCCGCTTTGAACCCCGCCTGGTGAACGACCGGAAAGTTCGCGAACGGGCGAACCGCTGCGTAAATCTTTGCCTGGAAGGAATTGCCCTGAGAGGAATTTTGGGTTTGACTCCGAGACCGGGACCTCCGAGTTATGAAATCGACATTCGGGGTAACGCGGGAGAAGCGGTTTCCCGGGTACAGCGGGCTGCCGGACGGGAAAGATGTCCTGCGGGCGCGGCAAACGACCCGGAGCCGGACGTCGACGAACCGGAGTCTTGGGAGGATCTGGCGAAAAAGTATCTCGACATGTCCGAACCTGCGGAAGATTCCTCACGCTCCGAACATTCCGACTGGGGACTCTGCGACGAAATCGCGCATCTGGCGACCGAGGCGTACGGTCGCGGGCTGATATCCAGGGGACGCCTTCTGGAGCTGGGCGCGATTCTTGAAATCCGTGGAGAAAGCCTGCTGGACGTTGCCAAAGAGGCGTGAGGCGTGAGGCGGTTGGCAGGTTCCGATTTTCGCCGACCCGGCCGGGGCGGGCGAGATGTTTTGCGAATGTTCGCTCTTGCGAAATTCCTTCGGATTGGTCGCGTCAGGATTCGGAAACGAGGCGAAGAAAATCGGATTCTCCCACGATGCGTATTGGCTGGCCTCTTTTGATCAGCTCCTCGGCTCTCTGGTGCTTCAAGCTTTTACTCCTGTTTCCGGGATGGCCGGCGTTGCGGTTCCCGACGACCAGGATTGTGGTTCTGGCGGTCACGTTTTCCTCGACTCCGCATCCGGCAAGCGTAGCCAGTCCTGCGGCTTCCCGTCTCGAGATCGAGAGGGCTCCCGTGAACACGACGGTTTCTCCGAAGCCGGTTCCCCGCCCGTCGCCCCGCCTTGAGACCGGTCGCGGATCATCCGCCGACGGTTTTCGCCGACCGTTCTTCGGTTTTCCGTGCGCGGGTCGCGTCACTCTTCGCAGCCACCCGTCGATGTCGAGCCCGGTGTCGGCGCAGGCCCGAAGAACGATCTCCGCCGCGACCCTCGCGTCTTCTCCCGCGTCGTGGTGGCGAAAGGAGATTCCGAGGTCTGAGGCGACGTTTCCCAGCTTGTAGCCCCTTTGCGCGTACTTCTCCGGCCACGCCCGCCTCGCCACCTGTGCGCTGTCGAGCCAGCGGCCGTAACGCAGGCGAGTTCCGCACGACCCGCAGGCCCGCGAAATCGCCGTCCTGTCGAAAACCGTGTGGCTTACGACGACTCCCTTGAAATGCCCCGCGATTTCCCCGTACACGTCCCCGAACCGGGGAGACCCCCGAACCGCCGTCTCGTCTATGCCGTGGACCTCTATGTTTCTCGGGTCGAAAAAATCCTCGGGGTCGACGAGCTGCGTCCGGACTTCCGTTATTTTCCCGGACCGGACGACCGCGAGACCTACCTGGCATATGCTCGAGAGATCGGAGTTCGCCGTCTCGACGTCGACCGCGACGAAGTTCAAGTTTTTTCCCATCGCGAAGTTTCCTTCCTCGGACGCTTCCCGATTATACTACGGGTTGAGAACCGTTTCTGTAAGCGCCGGCTTTCCGCCCCGCGGGACCGCCGGGGTTTAAACTGCCGTCGTTTTGTTTATACTTGAGAAGATTAAGAGTTTTTCCGGAGGCCGGAAGTGCCGTTATACGAATACGAATGCGACAGCTGCATGAAGAGGTACAACACAGACATAGACGATCTGGTCGGCAAGCTCACCAAGACCAACGCGTCCAGGATATTCAAGAGCAACCCGAATTTCTGCTACGTGGAAGTGACCGCCGACAAGAACGGAAAGCGGTATTTCGAGCTGGGAGAAAAGGGGATAAGCGGCGCGAGGAGGTTTCGCTACAAGCTTCCCAGCGGCAAGGTGCTTTACCTCGAGCTCAGAAATTTCCGTTTCAGCGAACTGATGAGCGCGGACGACGACAAAACCAAGGTCAAGTGTCCGCTCTGCAGGAAGTCGAAGAAGGTGAGAAGGGTGTTTTCCACCTTCAAGGCCATATTCGACGACAAGAACAAAAGGGCTCCCGGTCCCGGGGACGAGCTCAGGTGGCATCTTGAGTACAAGCAGCAGAAAGACGAAGAGATAGCGAGCGACTGGGTCGGACAGGAGCATCTGGGCCAGTATTTCAACAGATAGGAGAGAGATCCATGCCCCTTTACGAGTTTGAATGCACGAAGTGCAGAGACAGCGTCGAGAAGTCGCTCAAGACCCTCGAGAAAAAGGCCGACAAGCAAACCGTGAAAGGCCTGGTCGAGAAGTTCGACAACATATACGCGATCGAGGTGGTGGACCTTGAGCGGGAGAAAATAGTCGCCAGGCACGGAAAGAAGGGAAAGGATTCGGTTTTCAGCGACCACTACCTGAGGGACGGAGCGGTGCTCGCGCTTTTCAACATGAGAAACTACAGGTTCTCCGAACTCATATACGAGGAAGGGGACGAAAAGAAGGTGAAGTGCCACTGCGGGGAGAAGAAGAAAGTGGAGAAAGTGATGTCGGGTTTCGCCTTCACCAAGGACCTTTCGACGAACATGCCGAAGCCCGACCTTTCGAACCTTCCGCCCTCGGTCAGGAACAGGACTCACATAGGGGAATACATAGAAGAGAAGGACAGGCCCAAGAAAAACAGGTGACGATTGAAAACTGAATTTCCGGTTTCAAACAATATCCGCTCGTCCGTTTTTTCGTTGATTAGGACGGAAGAAAGAATTGACAAGGTAAGAGTTAAGCGGGCCATCGGCGCGCTTGTCCGTTTTTTAGTTTCTCAAACCGGTTTCTCCGGGTTTTTTTCAGTCTGTAAATGTTGGAATATTAAAAAACCAGTCTAGCCGTGTTGACGTTGCGGTTACAGGACAGATGACCACGATCAACCAGCATTGCCGGAAGTTTCAGGAACTGCTTCGAGAGCTTTTCCAGTTCGACTGTGCGGACTTGGATTTCGGCATCTACCGCATCATGAACTACAAGCGGGACGTGCTTGAGAAGTTCATCTCGGAGGACCTGCCCGGGTTCGTCGGCAAGGAGCTGGAGTCCGGGGACTTGGCCGAGCAGTCTGAAATCGCCGACGAACTGGAAAAAGTCACTGGTCGGATCAGGGAAGCGCTGGGACCGGACGCTATTGGTTACGACGGCAATCTGTCCGATGTTTACCACGAAACTCCGCTTGGCAGGAAGTATAGGAAGATAAAGGCGAGAGCGACGGGCATTCGCAGTCGCGAAGCGCTTGAAGCCGCGATATTCAATAACCTGTACGCTTTTTTCAGTCGTTACTATCAGGATGGAGACTTCGTCTCGAAGCGTCGCTATTCGAAGCGCCAGCGTTACGCCGTTCCCTATAACGGCGAAGAGTTTCTTCTGCACTGGGCCAACAGGGATCAGTATTACGTTAAGAACGCCGAACACTTCCATGATTATTCCTTTACTTCGCACGGCGTCGCGGTGCATTTCAAGCTGCGGGCCGCAAGCGTCGAGCAAAACAACGTCAAGGGCGGCAAACGGTTTTTCTTGCCCATTGTCAAGGAGGTCGCTTGCGACGACAAGGCCAAGCGAGTCGTCATCCCTTTTGAGTATCGTCCTTTGTCCGTGCGGGAAGAGAGTGTATACCACGGCAGGAATCAGCAGACATCCATCCTTACCGAAGCCCTGGCGGAGATTCCGAAGCGTCTGAAAAAACACGAACTGGCGCTGTTGTCTCTTGCCGCCGAACGCGAAAAGAGCGGAGACGGAGAGTCCGTAAGCTTTCTTGAACATCATCTTCTGCAATATACTCGGCGGAACACATCCGATTTCTTCATTCATAAGAACCTGAAGGAGTTTCTCTCCCGCGAGCTTGATTTCTACCTGAAGAACGAGGTTTTGAATCTTGACGAGCTGGAAGCTGCGGGTGAAAACAGGTCGGAGGGCTGGTTTCAGGTCATGCGGGCGATCAAATCCGTCGGCGGCCGGGTCATAGACTTTTTGGACCAGATCGAGCGGTTTCAGAAGACGCTCTGGGAAAAGCGCAAGTTTATCGTGGAGACGCAGTATTGCGTTACCGTCGGCAAAATTGACGAGAGCCTCTATAGCGACATTGCGGCATGTGAGTCGCAGTGGATGGAATGGAGAGAACTGCTTCACATTGACGAGCAGGAAGTCCACCTGTTTAACTCGAACAAAGACGGGAACGGTCGTCGCGTAGCCTTCCTGAAGACCCATCCCACCCTGGTTTTGGATACCAGACACTTTGACACGGATTTTGTGGACGGCCTGCTCGGCGGTATGGAGAATCTGGACGATGAGATTGAAGGGGTCTTAATCCATAGCGATAATTTCCAGGCGATCAACCTTCTTCTGGGAAAATACAGGGAGCGGATAACATGCGTGCACATCGATCCTCCGTACAACACCCACACCGGGGGTTTTCTCTATAAAAACTCCTACCAGCATTCCAGCTGGCTTACGATGATGGAGAACCGTATTTCTTGTGGAGTCCCGCTCTTGACCGACAATGGTTCGTTGTTGTGCCATATTGATGAGAACGAGCACGAAAGACTTCATCTCCTGCTTGATTATGTCGGTATTCCCAATGCCGGAACCGTTGTATGGGATAAACGGAATCCGATGACCGGAGGAGGGGGAATAGCGGTTCAGCATGAGTACGTGTTGTGGAGAAAAAAGTCTTACGACGCGATAAATCTTCGAAATGAGAATATCCAGTCGATACTGGAGAAGGCGAAGGAACTGGTCAGAAAGCATGGTGTGGAAGAAGCGAGAAAGAAATTTTCAGGCTGGGTAAGAAGAAACAAAGAGCTCAGTGGAGGGGAAAAGGCCTATTGCAACATTGATGATTCTGGCCGTGTATACAGGGGAGTTAGCTTGAGAGCACCAGAACCCAGAACGGACCCGAAATTCTTTGAGCCTCTCCTGCATCCGGCGACGGGAAAACCGTGCCCGGTTCCGCCGAACGGATTCTCGCGCACTCCGGATAACCTGAGAGCGATGATTGAGCGTGGGGAAATCCTGTTCGGACCTGACGAAACCACCCAACCCCAACAAAAGCGGTTTTTGACAAAAGAATCCAAAAGACAGCTGACCTCCGTTCTCTGCAACGCCAAGAAAGGCAAGTCGGATCTTGACAGTCTGGGTCTTGACAATTTTCCCTACTGTCACTCCGTGTCTTTCTACGCTCAACTGCTGGGAGCCGCGACAAGTGGAACGGATGACCTGGTAATCGATTATTTTTCTGGGTCGGGGACATCGGCTCATGCGGTAATCAATCTCAACCGCGAAGATGGTGGAACCCGAAAATTCATACTGGTGGAGATGGACCATTGTTTTGACTCGGTCCTGCTTCCCCGTATCAAGAAAGTGGCGTTCGCGCCCGATTGGAGTAAAGGAAAACCCGATCCCGTGCCTTCGGGCGAAGAGTCTGGACACACCCCGGGTATCTTCAAGTATTTGCGTCTTGAAAGCTACGAGGATGCGCTGAACAACATTGAATACGAAAGCTCTTCGAAGCAAAGGGCGCTGAAATTCGAGGACTACCTGCTCAAGTATATGCTCATGTGGGAAACGCGGTCGAGCGAGACCTTCCTGAACGCGGAAAAACTGTCCCTGCCGTTTGGCTACAAACTTCGGATCCATTCCAACGGCCAGACACGGGAGAAAACAGCCGATATCCCCGAGACGTTCAACTATCTTATGGGAATTCATGTTCAGAAGCGTCAGGTGTATGACGACGACGGGCGGCGCTACCTTGTCTACCGAGGTCTGATTGACAAACGCCAGGTCGCCGTCGTCTGGCGCGAGACCGAGGGATGGGAGCAGACGGATCTGGAACGCGACAAGGAATTCGTTGCGGAGAGCAAGTTTGTCGAGGGCGCCGAGGAGATATTCGTCAACGGAGATTCTTTCATACCGAACGCCAAGTCTTTGGAGCCCGCGTTCAAGTCCCGAATGTTCGCGCCCATTGAGACGTAAGCGATGGCCAAAAGGAAGGAACTGTTTTCCGACAACTTGAGCGGCGGTTTGGGTGCGGCGCGTTACGCCAAGCTCGAGCAGAGACTGATTCTGCTTTCCTGGCTGAACGGGCTTTTCGGATACGAACGCAACAGCGACCTTCTGGCCGACATGAAGGACGCGGAGGGTTTCGACTCTTCGGGTCGCAGCAACGTCTACCGCAGACTGGAATTGCGCGAGGGCAAGATGAAGATTTCGCTTCCCCTTCTTGCCCGTTACGATGAAAACATCCGCGGGCATCTGAACTTCATAAACGGCTCCCGCAGATCCGAACGTATCACCCTCCGCTACTTTCAGCACCTGGCAGCTTTCTACGCGGAAGTTTTTCTGGATTACTACTTTGGCCGCAGAGAAGAAATGCTCCATTCGCTGAACCGTCTCGCAAGGAATCGAAACGCGTCGAAACTGGCGGCCGACCCCAGGGACTCGAAATTCTCCGAGTCCGACCTGAAGAAACTGGCTTTCTGGATGGCTACCGGCAGCGGCAAGACGCTCATCATGCACATCAACTACAGACAGTTTCTGCACTACAGTGCTCTGCCGATTGACAACATAGTGCTGATCACGCCGAACGAAGGGATGAGCGACCAGCACATGGAGGAAATGACGGAATCGGGCATTCCGTGCCGCCGCTTCAACCTGGGCGAAAGCGGTCTCATGATGAACGAGAAAGACGCGGTTCAGGTCATCGAAATCACCAAGCTTGTCGAAGAAAAAAGAGGTGGAGGCATTCGGGTTCCGGTCGAGGCGTTTGAGGGCAACAATCTTATTTTCGTGGACGAAGGACACAAAGGTTCCGGGGGCGAGACATGGAGAAAGTACCGGGACGCGCTCGGAGAGACCGGCTTTACCTTTGAGTACAGCGCGACGTTCGGTCAGGCCCTGACGGCGGCGCGCAACGACAAACTCACGGCCGAGTACGGAAAGTCCATAGTCTTCGACTACTCTTACCGATACTTCTACGGGGACGGATACGGGAAGGATTTTCACATACTCAATCTGGAGAAAGAGACGACTGTCGAGGAGACGGAGATGCTTCTTCTGGGCAACCTGCTGTCTTTTTGCGAGCAACAGAAGGTGTTTGACGAGCAGAGGAGGGAAATTCGTCCCTATAATCTGGAGAGACCTCTGTGGGTTTTCGTCGGTAGCAGCGTGAATGCCGTTTATACGGAAAACAAGCGGAGAAGAAGCGATGTGCTGACCGTGGTCAGGTTTCTGCACCGAATTCTCAAAAACGAGGGCGGCTGGGTGGTTGACGCCATAGGGAAATTCATTGACGGCGGTGAAACGGGTCTTGAAACGCCGTATAGAGAAGACGTGTTTCGCGGCAAGTTCGGCTACATTCGCCAAAGCGGACTGTCTTCCGAAGAAATCTATCGGGAAATTCTATCCAGAGTGTTTCACGCTCCGTCCTCGGGCGGGCTGCGTTTGTGCGGAATTCGGGGCAGCGTCGGGGAGATAGGTCTCAAGGCCGCGGGCGCGGAAGATTATTTCGGCCTGATTTACATCGGCGATACGAATACGTTCAAAAAGCTTGTGGACGAAGACTCCTCGGGCGCGACCCTGGAGGAAGATGCCATAAGCGGTTCTCTCTTCGGAGGCATCGGCGACCCCGACACGCGTCTCAACGTTCTGGTGGGAGCCAAGAAGTTTATGGAAGGCTGGAACTCGTGGCGGGTCTCGAACATGGGACTGCTGAACATAGGTCGCAGGGAGGGCTCCGAGATCATACAGCTTTTCGGTCGCGGCGTACGTCTCAGGGGCAAGAACTTCAGCCTCAAGAGAAGCGCGGCCCTGGACGGCGAGCACCCCGACCGTCTGGGTCTGCTGGAGACGCTCAACATTTTCGCCGTGCGCGCGAACTACATGTCGCAGTTTCGCGATTACCTGGAGAACGAGGGAGTAGAGACCGAGGGCTACGTCGAGTTGCCGCTTGAGATCATGCCCAACCGGGACTTTCTCAAGAAAGGACTTCTGGTGCCGCGCATATCGGATAACCGAAGCTTCCTTGAGGAGGTTGATGTTCTTCTGGAACCCGACCCGGACATTCGGGTGGTGGTGGACATGTCTTTAAAGGCGCAGGTGGTGGAAGGCGGCGAAGGCAAAGTGACGACCGCCGACGTGGATGCCGGAAAGCACGTGAGCGTACCTAGGGCGAACCTGGATCTGGTGGACTGGGAGAGAGTCTACTTCGACTTGCTCGAATACAAGGAACAGAGAGGATTCACCAATCTGGCGGTTCGCCACGGAGCGCCCAGAGAGATTATGGAAACGCGGGACCCTGACAGGCTATACAGCGTTTTCGTCACCAGCGAGTCGGTTGTCGACCCCGGGTCGTTCGCGGGCGCGGACTTGCTGCGCGAGGCCGTAGTTTCCGTTCTGAGAAAATACATGGACGAGTTTTACCGCGTCCGGCAGGAAAGCTGGGACTCGCAAAACATGGTCTACAGGAAAGTTGACGAGAACGACCCGAATTTTCAGGATTACACGGTCAGGAGCCCTCGCGGCGAGGCCCGCGCCATTCAGGAGCTCATAAAGGAAGCCGACAGGATATACCAAAAGGACTCGGAGGAATTGCCGACCGTTCACTTCGACCGTCACCTGTACCAGCCGTTGCTTTCGCAGGAAAAGGACGAGGTCACGAGCACTCCGCCCGGCCTCAATGAAGGCGAACGAAAATTCGTCAAGGACATCAGGGACTACTACAGATCCGGGAAAGCGGAATCTTTGTCGGACAAGGAGATATACCTGCTGCGGAATCTCAGCAGGGGGAAAGGCATCGGGTTTTTCGAAAGAAGGGGTTTCTATCCTGACTTTATCCTGTGGATAAAAGACGGTTCCACGCAGCGAATCGTTTTCGTCGAACCGCACGGCATGATGCGGGCGGAGCCGTACTCGCAGGATTACAAGGCGCGGCTACACGAATCTTTGCCCGAACTGGCGGACAAGATCGGCGGTCCCGTGGAATTCGAGAACGTAGTCTTGGATTCCTTCATTATATCGACGACTTCTTACAGCGACTTGCGCGGGAAATACGATGACGGCAAGTGGAACAGGGAACGCTTTACGAAGCACAACATACTGTTTTTCGAGCGGGACCAGAACTACGATTACCTTGAAATCATAATGAAACGGTCATGAATCGACTGATAAACGAGCTTTTTGCGGGTTTTCTTCTTACTTGCTTTCCGAATAATCTTCCTTGCGCCTGCCGAACCTTCTGTCAAGCTCGTCGGATATGTCCTGGGGGCTGAGTCCCGCTTCGCACAGAAGCACCAGGGAGTGGAACCAGAGGTCCGTCATTTCATAAACGAGCTCGCTTCTGTCGTCGTTTTTCGCGGCTATCACAACTTCGCCCGCTTCCTCCCCGATTTTCTTGAGTATCCTGTCGAGTCCGCCTTCCATCAGGTCGCTTACGTAAGATCCTTCCCTGGGATTTAGCTTCCTGTCCTCTATTACGTCGAACACCTTCTTTATGGAAGTCTTCTCGAATCCGGGTGGGAGTTTTTCTTCGAGATCTCCCGACCTGTAAAAGCAGCTCGGTTTTCCGGTATGGCAGGCTACTCCCGTCTGCCTTACCGTAACCAGCACCGCGTCGCAGTCGCAGTCGACGAAGATTTCATCGACATCTTGGAAGTGGCCGGATTCCTCTCCCTTGTTCCAGAGCTTTTTTCTCGACCTGCTCCAGAAGTGGGTTCTCCCGGTCTCGACGGTTTTTTCTAGTGCCTCCCTGTTGGCGTAGGCGAGCATGAGCACCTGTCCGCTTTGTGCATCCTGCACTATTACGGGCAGAAGACCTTCGTTATTGAACCTGAGTTTTTTTAAATCCATGGGAAATTTTATCTGAGTGAACCACAAAAATAATAATTATCGTACCCCCGTTGTCAAAGACGGGAAACAAGGGTCTTTTGAAAAGAGGATTTGGGATTTTTCTCGAGAGATTTGGTGTAAACTATCGCAAGATGCATTATTGAAAATAAAGCACAGTCTGAACACAGAGTAGGCAACTGTGAAACATGAATCGGAACGGGTTTATGCGTTGGGCATCCGGCACAGGTGATTCTACCGGAACATGAATAAATTCTTACAGGATTAAATATAAGCACAAGATGATACATCATGAATAATTTGAAACAGATAGCGGATCAATGCGATGAGGCAATTCACTTTTCCAACCGAGAGAACATTCAGAAACTCATTCAAGAACTTGAAAAGAAATTAGAGAATGACATATCTGGAGACTGCCAATGCTCTGTCCACTATTTCCTTGGAAATCTCTGTTCAAGCCTTTCTTCTCTTTTGGAAGAAAAAGTTTCTGGATGGAGAAATGATAACTATCCTGAGAGTTTAACGGCTGCAATAAACCATTTTCGACGAGCCGAAAAACTGCTATCTGAAGACACAAGGGGAATCAAAAATAAAGTAAGGACCAATCTAGCGAATGCGTTAGCGCGCCAAGGAAGAAGTATAGAAATATTTGATTACTGGAAATGCGATTTTAACATCCAAGGTGAGGCACCCTTTGTTTCGACACTCCGTAAAGCTCAAGAGCTGTTCTGGCTAAGTTTCTGGCTAAATGATTGTGACCACGCACGTATTTATCAATATGAAGCATACTTGCTGATAAAAAAACTACAGAACAATCTATCAGAAACTGATCATCCACGGATCGTCAACTCGTTCAAGAACTCGCTCAAGAATGATAAGATAGCTTGGTTGCTCGAGAATGGTGGTAAGCTCTCCATGTCTTTTTCTGATTGGCAGAGAGAACACAACCCAGACTCATACAGCGTTGATGAAAAGCAATATAGAGCTTGGTGCTTAGGAAGCAATCTTTTTGTAAATCCTATCAATGATGTAACCAAGGAATGGATTGCGGCCCAAGATATACTTCAATTTCCAGATTATATAGTTTCTTTAGGAGAGGGTCCATATCTCAGTGCAGCATTTTCTTCATTAAAACGAGAATTCTGTTTTGCGCGTTTTATGGCTTTCGAGGGTGTTAATCGAATTCACCCAGCTTATGAGAATAAAAAGTTATTTTTAACGGATACATCTGATTATGTGCGTTATGACGGGGCTATTGAAAAAATCAAAACAGCTTTCAGAATATGTTTTAGTGTTCTTGATAGCGTCGCATCTTTGATGAATTCTTATTTTGAATGCAAGGCTAAACCATCTTCTTTTTCTTCAAAATGGATCAAAGAAAATTTCAAAAACCGAAATGAGAATTATTTTATAGATTCGCTGTATTGGCTATCATGCGATTTAACAGATAATCCAGCGTTAACAGATAATGCTGATAAATGGAAAGCACCCAAACCAGCTATCGCAGAAATTCGTCAAATCAGAAATGCCATTGAACACGGTTGGTTGCGAGTTGCCGAAAAGAAACAAACAATTTGGGATACGAAAAATGATTTTGCACATTTAATATCCCCGGAAGAGTTATACAAACAAACATTGTCTTTATTGAAATTGGTGCGTTCGGCCATAATCTACTTTTGTATGGCGGTTTCCTACAATGAGAAACTCAAGCATCCGGAAGGGTTGGTAGTCAGTACTCCTACTCCTTTGATGCATGATGATTTGATTTCACGTTAATTTGCCTGTTTTTCTTAAGAAACTGTCCAGTTTTTGGGGTCCACTCTTGGATGCGGTCAATTTACTTTCCCCCGGAAATTTTTTCAGGCTGTCTTTCACTTTCGCGTGGTATATAATTGCCTTGTTAAGACCGCGATACCGCGGGGGAGGGCAATATCCATGCTTTTTGGAAGAAAATTTCACCGTCTTTTGGTCGTACCGTTTCTCGTCGTCTTGACCGTCGTAGGCATCGTCGCGTGCGGCGACTCCGACGACGCGGTTTTCCGTCACGGGGTGGCAAGCGGCGACCCCCTTTCGGACAGGGTGATTCTCTGGACTAGGGTCACTACGCGCAGGTCGTCCGAAAAAGTGAGCGTCGAGGTCGCCACAGACGACCGGTTCGCCGACATCGTGCACACGTCCGAACTGACCGCGACGGCCGCGACGGACTACACGGTAAAGACGGACGTTCTGGGTCTCTCCCCGGCGACGGTCTACTACTACCGGTTCAGGGCGGGAGGCGAGACCTCCATGACCGGACGCACCAAAACCCTCCCCACGGGCGACGTGAGCCGGGTCACCCTGGCGGTGCTTTCGTGCGCTCACTACCAGCAGGGCCACTTCAACGTCTACGGTCACGCGGCCAGAAGAACCGACGCGGACATAGACGCCGTGGTTTTCCTGGGCGACTACATATACGAATACGGGAGCATATGCGGCGACGATGCCTGTTTCGGCACCGAAAACGCGCGGAGAATCGGAAGGACCCTGCCGCCCGGCAACGACAAGGAGACCGTCACTCTCGACGATTACCGCAGGCGCTACGCGCTTTACCACACCGACACCCGCCTGCAGGAACTGCACGCCAGGTATCCCTTCATCGCCGTGTGGGACGATCACGAGACCGCGAACGACGCATATTCCGAGGGCGCGCTCAACCACAACGAAGGGGAGGGGAGCTTCGAGGAGCGCAAGGCGGCCGCGGTCCGCGCCTACCTCGAGTGGCTGCCCGTGCGCGAGAACAGGGACAATCCCGTGGCGATCAACCGCAGCTTCGCCTTCGGCAACCTCGTGAACCTGATCATGCTCGAGACGCGGCTTCTGGCGAGAAGCAGGCAGCTCGACTACCGAAACTACATCACCTTGCCGGACAAGTTCGACGACGCGCGGTTCCGCACGGACATAAGCTCCACGGACCGAACCATGATGGGCGCGGAGCAGCTCGCGTGGCTCCAGGCGCAGCTCGCGGGATCGAACGCCGTCTGGCAGGCGCTCGGAAACCAGGTGCTCATGGGCAGAATGACCATTCCCGCGGAACTTGTCTTTGACTTGGGTAGGCCGCAGCCGGAAATAGCGGGCAAAATCGCCGAACTTACCGCCATCAAGCTGAAAGTGCTGCAGGGCGCGGCCACCCCCGAGGAAACCGACCGCGTCGTCGCGGTTCTGCCCTACAGGCTCGACGCATGGGACGGTTACCCCGTGGAGCGGGAGGCGGTGCTCCAGACGGCCCACCGGCTCGACAAGAACCTCGTGGTGCTCTCGGGCGACACGCACAACGGGTGGGCGAACAACCTCAAGGACGTAAACGGAAACCAGGTGGGCGTCGAGTTCGCGACTCCCGGCGTGTCGTCGGGAGGACTCGAATACACCCTGCGTCTGCAGGAGGCGCAGTCGAGAGCCTTTGCCCAGGCCCTGCCCGTGCTGGTGGACGACCTAGTCTACGCCAACACGCACGACCGCGGCTACATGCTCGTAACCTTCACTCCCGAAAGGGCCGACGCGCGGTGGACGTACGTGAACACCGTGGAACTGTCCCGGTTCGAGGAACTCGTCGAGATGGCCAAGCGGCTCTTCGTGAATCCCGGAGAGGGCAACCGCTTCGTTTTCCCGAGGACGGCGGTTTCTTCGGCTTCCGAAAAAACGCTCGGAGTGCTCGCGGGCGGCGGCAACCGCAGGGTCGTGCCCGACTGACCGCGCGCTGGAGTATTCGCGGCTGTCGGGTATCATAACGCGTTCGGGTTACGGCCGCGCTCTTCGGGCCGGTTCCGTCATCAAGTTCAGGGAAGGTGAAAGCACATGGCCAGAATCACCATTGAAGACTGCCTAGAGAAAATAGGAAACAAGTTCGCTCTTTCCATCGCCGCGATGAAAAGGGCCAAGCAGCTTTCCAAGGGAGCCATAGTCGTGGCGTCCGAAAACGACGACAACAAGCACGTCGTCTCGGCTCTGAGAGAGATAGCCGAGGGAAAGGTGGACGTCATATACCCCAAGGACAGGGACAACTACTGATAGCGTTTCCGGCTCCTCCCGGCGCGTTTCGGTGCGGGGGAATTTCATGCTTTCAGCAGGAGTAGACGCGGGAGGGACGTTCACCGACTTCGTTTTCTTCGACGGGAAGGAAGTGTCCGTGGCGAAGGTTCTCTCCACTCCCGAAAATCCTTCCGAAGCCGTGTTGCGGGGGCTAGCCGCCCGCCCGGGCGGACTTTCGCCAGTGTCCGAAGTCATACACGGAACCACCGTGGCGACAAACGCCCTCCTGGAGCGAAAGTGCGCCAGGACCTGCCTTGTGACCACGAGCGGCTTCGAAGACGTGATACAGATAGGAAGGCAGAACAGGGAAAAGCTCTACGATCTTTTCTGGAGTCCCGAGCCTCCGCTCGTCCCGCCGGAACTCAGGTTCGGAGTTTCGGAGAGGACCGACTGCCGCGGCGCGGTGCTCACGGCTCCCGACGAGGCGGAAGTAAGGGAGACGATGGAGAAGATCGCCTCCCTCTCGGTCGAGTCCGTGGCGGTGTGCTTCCTTCATTCCTACGCCAATCCCGAAAACGAACTGACGGTCGCGGACCTGCTGGCGGAGCTGGGAATCCCTGTCACCCTGTCCTCCGCGCTCGTTCCCGAGTTCAGGGAGTACGAAAGAACGTCCACCACGGTCGCGAACGCCTGCCTCGTTCCGAAGACGGGCGAATACATGCGCTCGCTTTCCGCCTCCCTCGGGGGAAAGACGGTCTCCGTCATGCAGTCGAACGGCGGCGTGATATCTCCCGGGCAGGCGGCCTCCGAGCCCGCCAGGATAGTTCTCTCCGGTCCCGCCGGGGGAGTGGTGGGGGCGTTTCGCGTGTGCGGCGTCGCCGGCAGGAAGAAGATCATCACCTACGACATGGGGGGAACCTCGACCGACGTGTCGCTTTGCGACGGAAAGATAGGCTTCACGACCGAAAACGTGCTGGGCGGAGTCCCGCTCCGGGTGCCCATGATAGACATCTCCACGATAGGGGCGGGGGGAGGGTCGATCGCCTACGTGGGGGAGGGGGGCGTTCTAAAGGTCGGGCCGGAAAGTGCCGGGGCGGACCCCGGGCCCGCGTGCTACGGGCGGGGAGAGCTTCCGACCGTGACAGACGCCAACGTCGTTCTGGGCAGGATGGACCCCGGCCGTTTCCTGGGCGGCGCCATGGAGATATATCCCGAAAGGTCTTTCGAGGCCGTAAGTTCCCTCGACCCCGGCCGCGGGGCGGAGGAAATCGCGGAGTCTGTGATCAGGGTCTCGAACTCCAACATGGAGAAGGCGCTTCGGCTGGTGTCGGTCGCGAGAGGCCACGATCCCCGGGAGTTCTCCCTCGTTTCCTTCGGCGGAGCGGGAGGTCTTCACGCCTGCGCGCTCGCTTCCTCGCTCGGGATTCCCGAAGTCGTGTTTCCCGGAAACCCCGGGGCGCTTTCCGCGTACGGAATGCTGCTGGCCGACTCCTTCAAGGACTACGGCGCGACGTTTTTCGCCCGGGCGGACGAAGACGGCCTCCGGGAGGTCGGCCGCGGGTTCGACGGGCTCGAGGAGCGGGCCCGGCGCGAACTCGGGGGTCCCGAACTTGTATTCGAAAAATACGTGGACGCGAGGTACGAAAGGCAGTCCCACGAGCTTGCGGTTCCCTTTTCTGATTCCGTGGCCGGAGATTTTCACCGCGCGCACGAAAAGGCTTACGGGTACATGAAGGAATCGTCGGCCGTGGAAATAGTGACTCTCAGGCTTCGGGCGTACATGCCCCGCCGTCCGGTGGAGATCGTTCCTATCGGGGAGCGCGGGTCGCCGCCGCGTCCCTTTTCCAGAGAAGTGGTTTTCGAGGGACGGAGAATCGAGGCCATGTGCTACGACAGAGAGGAACTCGGGGCGGGTTTCCGGTTCGGGGGTCCCTGCGTTCTTTTCGAGACCACGGCTACCGCCTTCGTTCCCCCGGGATTCGACTGCGAGGTGGACGGGTACGGAAACGTGACGGCGAGGGCGGCGGACGGGCGGACGTGACCGGCGAAATAAGAAAGATCCTCGACCCCCCGGGAAGCGGCGCCCCTCCCGGGGGCGACGTCGTGCAGTCCGCGGTGCTGCTCATGCTCCGCGAAAGGGACGGCGACTTCCTCGTATGGTTCATAAGGAGAACGGAGCATGCGGGCGACCCTTTCTCGGGCCACGTGGCCTTTCCCGGCGGAAAGAAAAAAGACGAGGACGAAACTCTCGCCGACACCGTGACGAGGGAGGTCTCCGAGGAGCTGGGTTTCGACGCCGCGCGGGACGCGGAAATTCTGGGAGAAATGGATTTCATCCGCCCCCTGACCCCTTCGGTGAGACACTACGCGGTAAAGCCCTTCGTGGCCGCCCTCGGGGGCGAGACGGAGTTTTCTCCCAACTACGAGGTGGCCGAATGCTTCGGGGTTCCGGTCTCTCACCTGCTCGACGAAAAAAACCGGGACGTGAGAAAAAGAAACCGCGGCGGCGTCGCGGTGGACGATTACGTGTTCGTCTACCGGAATCACATAATATGGGGACTCACGGGCAGGATACTCCACGAGTTTCTCGCGAGGACGCGGGGTCTTTTCCCTGGCCGTTCAGACTTGTTAAGCGGGTAAAAGCGTCAATCGGGATCATCGGCGAAACAGCGGCGGGTGATGGGCTTGAGATCCGGCTGGCTTCCGCCCAGCTTGGCAAGTTGCCGTGCGCTTTCCCTTTCCACCAGGGCTTTGAGAGCTTTTCGAATCAGCTCGGATTTCGAGGTGATATTGGTTATGTTCTGCGCCTGCGCCAGAAGCTCATCGTCTATAGTAAGCGTCATTCTCATTTCAACACCTCTATGTTCGACCGCGGAATGATAAGGAACCGCTTTTAGAATCTACGCTAAATCGACGGGTAAACCAAATATCTCAAACTGTGCAAAGCATCTCTCGGCAAAGTCAGCGTTTTTTCTTACGCTGCGCCCTGCATGAGTTTCGCGCCGATTGATGAGCGACGGTCGCGACCGCCCGATGCGGCCGGAATCCGCGGCAACCTGAACAACGCCCGGTGATTTTTCCGAAATGCTTCGGGTCTTTTCTCCGGCCGTGTTTAAATCCGCCGGGTCATTATGTAGAATTCAGATAAATCCAACAAACGGCGGTGAACAGAACTCATGGCATCGGTCAACAAGGCTATCATAGTGGGCAATCTAGGAAGGGACCCGGAAGTCAAGTACACGCCCAGCGGAACGGCGGTCACGAAATTTTCGGTCGCGACCACCGACAGGCGAAAGGACAGGGACGGAAATTTCCAGGAATACACCGAATGGCACAGAGTCACGACGTTCGGCAGAACCGCGGAGGTGTGCGGCGAGTATCTGGCCAAGGGCAGGTCCGTTTACGTAGAAGGGGAAATCAGAACCAGTTCCTGGGAAGACAAGGAGGGCAACAAGAGGTACACGACCGAGATAATCGGAAGGACCGTGCAGTTTCTCTCCCCCCGGGGGGAAGGCGAAAGGCGAAGTTCCGGCGGCGCGCCTCCCGCCGAGGACGACTACAACTACACCGAAGGCGGCGACATTACCGACGACGACGTTCCGTTCTGATTCTCTTCGGTTCCGGGGTTCCTTGGGAGAAAACGCGAAAGCCATGTCTCTGGCCGTTATAATCCTGGCGGCGGGAAAGGGAGTCCGCATGAACTCCCGGCTTCCCAAGGTGCTGCATCCCGTACTGAAAAAACCCATGCTGCTTCGAGTCGTCGAGGCGGCCCGCGAGCTTTCGCCCAGAAGAATCTGCGTGGTCGTGGGACACGGCAGGGACGCCGTCGCGCGGGCTCTCGAGGGATACGCCGCGGAGACGGTCGTGCAGGAGCCCCAGCTCGGAACCGGTCACGCGGTTTCGTGCTGCGGGGATGTTCTCGGGGACTTCCGCGGAGACGTTCTCGTACTGAGCGGGGACGTTCCGTCGGCGGGCGCAGCCACCCTGCGGGAGCTTGTCGACTCCCACTCGGAGAGCGGGGCGGATGTCTCCTTCGTGACCGCTTCGGTGAAAAATCCCCGGGGGTACGGAAGGATTGTAAGGGACCCCGACGGCCGCGCGCTTCGCGTGGTCGAGGAGAAGGACGCGACCGGGGCCGAGCGCGAGCTAAAGGAGATAAACGCCGGAATCTACTGCGCGAGGTCGGATTTTCTCTGGGAAAGTCTCGGCATGCTCGACTCGGAAAACAGCCAGGGGGAGTACTACCTGCCGGGAATAATCGACGTCTGCGTTTCGTCCGGAAAGAAACTCCGCGCCGTCGCCGCGGACCCGAAGGAGGTGCTTGGAGTGAACACCAGAGAGGAACTCGCCGAGGCCGAGCGTGCGGCGCGGCGCGAGATCAACCGCCGTCACATGGAAAACGGCGTCACCATAACCGACCCCGAAACCGCGTACATATCCGAAGACGCGCGGATAGGAAAGGACACGATCATATATCCGAACACCCACGTCTGCGGAAAAAGCGTCATAGGAAGCGGCTGCCGGGTGGGACCTTCCGTCTACGTGGAAGACTCGAAGGTCGGAGACGGCGTCGAGATAAGGTTCTCCTCCTACCTGGTCGGATGCGAAGTGGGCGACGGAACGGTAATGGGGCCTTTCTGCCACCTTCGTCCCGAGGCGCGCGTGGGGGAGGGGGCGAAGATCGGCAATTTCGTCGAGATAAAGAAGTCCGAGATAGGACGGGGCTCGAAGGTTCCGCATCTTTCCTACGTCGGCGACGCCGAGGTGGGAGAAGGGGTGAACGTGGGGGCGGGAACCATAACCTGCAACTACGACGGCAGGGACAAGCACAAAACGGTGATAGAGGACGGGGCGTTCATAGGAAGCGACACGATGCTGGTGGCTCCGGTGAAGGTGGGCGCGGGGGCGGTCACCGCCGCGGGCTCGACGATAACCAAGGACGTCTCCCCCGACGCTCTCGCCATAGAGAGAGCCCAGCAGAAGGAGATAGAGGGCTGGGCGAAAAGGTCGAGGAAAAAGAAGGAAAAATCGTGACATGTGCGGAATAGTCGGATACGTGGGCGACCCGAAAAAGACGGCCGCCGTTCTCTGCGACAGCCTGGGGCGCCTCGAGTACAGGGGATACGACTCGGCGGGAGTGTGCTTTCTTGAGAACGGAAAGTCGCGCGTGGTGAGAAGCGAGGGAAAGCTCCGAAACCTTCTCTCGAAGCTCGATCCGGGCGACATGGATTCCCCCGCGGGCATGGGCCACACCAGGTGGGCGACGCACGGAGAGCCCTCGGAGCGAAACGCCCATCCCCAGACCTCCGGTCCCGTGAGCGTCGTGCACAACGGCATAGTGGAGAACTACCCTGAGCTCAAGGAGGAGCTCTCGGCCGCGGGCTACGAGTTCGTCTCGGACACCGACACCGAGGTCATCGCCCACCTCGTTCACGACTTCTCGAAGAAGGGAGAGACGCTTCTAGGCGCGGTGAGAAAGACGTTCGCAAGGATTGAAGGTTCCTACGCGGTGGCGGTGATGTCGGACGAGGAGCCCGGAAAGATAGTCGCCACCAGGCGCTTTTCCCCTCTCGTTATAGCCCGAAGCGGAGACGAGTGTTTTCTCGCCTCCGACATTCCCGCGGTTCTTCCCTACGCACGGGAATTCGTTCTGCTGGAGGACGACGACTTCGCGGTTCTGGACGAGGGCGGAATCCGCGTTACCGACTCTTCCGGCGAGCCCGCCGAGAGAACTCCCGCCAAGGTGAACTGGGATCCCGTGGCCGTTGAGAAGTCGGGCTACCGCCACTACATGCTAAAGGAGATATTCGAGCAGCCCGGGGCGATTTTCGACACGCTTCGGGGAAAGTTCACGGCGGACATGAAGGAGGTGGTCTTCGACGGGGTCGACCCCGACCTCGCGCGGAGAACCGGGAGAATCGTAATCGTCGCCTGCGGCACTTCCTACCACGCCTCTCTCATAGGCAAGTACATGATGGAGGAGATAGCGGGCATAAACGCCCAGGTGGAACTCGCCTCGGAATTTCGCTACAGGAACCCGGTCGTGGGTCCCGACGCTCTCCTGATAGCGGTCTCCCAGTCGGGAGAGACGGCCGACACGGCGGAAGCCCTAGCCAAGGGCAGGGACATGGGGATGGTTTCCCTCGGCATAACGAACGTGGAGCTCAGCAGGATCTCCAGGGAGGCCGACTGCGTTGTAAACACGAGGGCGGGGCCGGAAATAGGCGTCGCCTCGACGAAGTCCTTCACGTCCCAGGTCATGGTCTTCTATCTTCTCTCCATATACATGGGGCTTGCGAGAGGGGTCGTGGATTCCGAAAAGGCGAGACGGCTCATAGGGGACGCCGTGGCGGTCTCCAAGCTTCAGCAGGAAACCCTTTCCCTGGACGGCAGGCTGAAGGAGGTCTCAAGGGAGTTCTACGGATACTCGAACTTCATCTACCTCGGAAGGGGAATCAACTATCCCGTGGCTCTCGAAGCCGCTCTCAAGCTAAAGGAAGTCTCCTACGTTCACGCCGAAGGGTACGCCGCGGGAGAGATAAAGCACGGTCCCATAGCCCTTATCGACCGCGACATGCCCGTCGTGTTCATAGCCCCGGAGGAGGACGTGTACTACAGAAAGCTTCTCGGGAACTTCCAGGAGGTGAAGGCCAGGGGAGGGCGGATCATCTTCATAACGTCGGACGAGTCCCTCGCGCTTCCCGACGAGAGGGACAGAAAGATACTCATTCCCAAAAGCCCGTACCTCGTGAGTCCGATGCTGTCGGTCGTTCCCGCCCAGTTCCTCGCCTACCACGTCGCCAACATTCTAGGCACCGACGTGGACCAGCCGAGAAACCTGGCCAAGGTGGTGACGGTGGAATGAACTTCGACGCGTCCGCTTCAGAGCGGTAGCCCGGCGCCGCTTTTCTTCTCCCCCGCTCTCGCAGAGGGACGGGGAGAGAGCTTTTCGCGGGCGGCGCTTGATTCGCCCTTTCGGGGTTCGGTTTCCGCAGGCTCCGAGGAGACGCGAAGGAGAAGCCGCTCGGTCTCCCCGGCGGAGAGCCTCCTTCCCGAGGCGACGACCAGGGCTTGGGAACAGGCGATCACGAAGCGGTCCCCGTCTCCTAGTTTCCTGCCGAGCGCCCGCAGCCTGTCCTCGTAGTACCGGACGCGCCCGGCGGCCTCGGCGGCCGCGTCGCCGTCTCCCGTCCCGGCGAATTCCTTCCTGCAGACCAGTATGGCGTCGACGTTTATCGGCCTCGATGCCGCGCTCTTCGGACTGGCGACGGACATCTCGGCCTTCACCGGGTGGGCCGCCACGACGCCGAAACCCGCCCGGGTGACGGCCTCGTACACGGCGACCCATCCTTCGGGCGTCGAGTGGTGGTAGCTGAAGCAGAGCAGGCCGTCCGGTCGCAGAACGCGGGCGCACTCGGAGAACACCGATCCCAGCTTGCGGGAGAAACTTTCGACATCGCGGTCCTGCACCTCGTTTTCGTGGGACGAATCCTCCCTGCCCAGGTACTCGTATTCGTCTCCCAGGGCTGCCTTCAGCCACGCGTAAAAGAAGTCTCCCAGTTCGCTGTAGTAGACGAAGTCGAAGTACGGGGGATCGGTCACCACGGCGTCGACGCTTGAATCGGGAACCGGAAGCGAGGCGCCGTCGCCGTTGAGCACCAGGGCGGACTGGCCGTTTTCTCCGAAGCCTTCCCAGCCGTCGGCGATCTCGAGCGAAAGCGGTCTGCTGCATACAACCTTGCGGGACGGGTTTCCGCCGGCCGGCGGCACGATCTCGAAAGGTTCGTACAGGTAGCTCTTCGCCCGAAGCAGCCTGCTGCCGAAAAGCGAGGAGAATGTTCCGCTGCTTTTTCCCTCGATTCCCCACACGGTGTTTTCAAGCGGCGTCTTCTCGGGTTTCAGGATGTGGTTGGAGAACAGGTGGCGCACCGCGCCGGTTCCCTCTCCCTTGAAGCTGCAGAACATGTTGTTGAACTCGAGCGTTCCGCTGAACAGGCAGACGAAGTGGTCCCGCAGGGTACTGTCCTCCACCCGCAGAATCCTTTCGAGAAGAAGTCCCAGGCAGAGAAGCTGGCGCGCGTTGAAAAAGTCCCGCCAGCGCAGATAGTTGTAGCCTCTTGCCTGATCGGTGTTGTGCCCGGGACGCACGTCCATCGCGGGAAGCGGCAGGCGGTCCTTCATCTCTTCGAGGTCTTCGGCGGCTTTTCGGAACATGGCGAAGTCGTGACCTGTCGGTTTTACGTAGGTCCTCTCCCCCGCCTCGTCGAGTGCCATGACGGCGTAGAGCCTGTGGGAGGGAGGCGCGCCGGACGCTCTGACGAGTTCCCTGATCCGGTGCTCGCGGCCGCGGGAATCCCGAACCGAGGCGCCCCTTGCGGGACCGTCCCGGGGGTCGAACCTGCGGGAGCACTCGGGGCAGGTCGCGCTTTGTGCGTCGTAGGCGTCCGAGAACACCGCCCGGCACTCGGGACAGAGCATCCGCGCCTCGGGCTTTTTTCCGGGATTCGAGTTCCTGGCGAACACGTAGGAGGGAAAAAGCGGAATCTCCTCGCCGCCGGGGGTGGTCACCGTTTTCACCCAGAAGTGGTAGAGCGCCCGCGCGGGGGTTTCTTCGCCGGGAACCATGGTCGTGTGGTACGAAAGTATCCGGTCCCTCACGTCCTTCTCTATGGACCTAAACTCCGTCTCCAGGTCGACGGGGTTCACCCTGGTGAGCGCCTGTCTCACCATGAATGCGCTCACCGGGTTCGCGTCGCAGCCGACGACGTGGGCTCCCAGCTTCGCCGCCTCGCCGAGCGTGGTGCCCGAACCCATGAAGGGGTCCAGCACCACCTTTCCGGAGAAATCCTGGAGTTCGTGGAAGCCCCTCCACGATCCTTCGGACAGCGCGCCCGACACCACCGAGCGGAAAACGCTTCCCAGCCTCTTGGCCCACCACTTGTGGATATGGTAGATCGGCCTGTTTATTTCCTTCCTGTAGCTTTCCGCTTCCGCGATCGGGTCGACTTCCTCGAACGGAAAGTCCTTCTCTATGGCGTATCTCATCGCGTTCTCGCCTTCAGCGAGGGCATGGCCGCCGCCGCGCGCTTTTTCGGCTTCCTGTTCCTGCAGCCGGCGAACACGTCCTCGACCGCCTCGGGAGAGGCCGTCCTTTCCCCGGGGTCGTTCGACACCACCGAGTAGAGGAAGTTGTTTCCATATATGTCTCGCCTTGAAATCTCGTGAGTCACCAGGTCCGACAGACCCATGTTCTCGCAGTCGAGCTTCTTGGTCACCAGCACTTTCCTTCCGTGAAAGCACCGAAGCCTGTGGTTCAGCGGATTCGGATAAGTGTACATGGACCGGTTCCTGACCGATCCTTCCCCGTACGGGCCGTGACCGTACGTCGTCCGGTTGGCCGTTCTGGCCTTCTTGTGCAGGTTGAAATCGTAGTTGATGAAGTCGCCGTGCATCAGTACGAATGTGACGATGCCGGAACTGTCGTTGCTGAGAAGCGCGAAGAGATAGTAGCAGGGTATGTCCGCCGTCGCGTTTCCGACCCTTATCAGGGCCGTTCCGCAGGGCAGACTGCTGTTGTAGTCCATGGTCAGTCCGCGGGAGTCGGCCCCGTCCGGCATCTGGGTCAGCTTTTTCACCTCTACGCCGACCATGACTCCCGTTTTCATGTCCCGTATGACGATGTCCGGCGAGGTGAGCTTGCCCGAGCCGACGATTTCCAGGTCGGGAAACGCTCCGCGCAATTCTTCCTCGATCATGGAGTTGAAAGGGTCGTCTTGTACCGTTCCCACTGGCGCGGGAGCGCGCAGGTCGGCCGGGATCACTCCGTTTCGCGCTTTGCCGGAGAAGTGGTTGTATATATCCCTCATTATCAGGTGTTCGTTGCCGTAACCGTCGCCCGTAGTCATGTCTGTTCCCTGTAGGGATTTGGCAGATGCGGCCGCCGTAGAAATCCCTTCGGCAGTTTACCGCAAAGCGGTTGCCGGTTCCAATGTCGCGGCGGGAGATGGGTTGGTTGTAAACGAACGGCGGAGGCTGAAGTGAAAAAGTGAAAACCGGACAATTAATTAATTTTAAAACCGGACAAGTCGTTTTGTTCCTAACACATGGTTGAGTAAAGGAAAAGCAAATGTTATTTTTACCGTTTGATGGAAAAGTCTGAGAATACGACCGCAGAAAAGCTTAAAAAGACGCTTGAACGGGAATATATAGGCATAGAAAACAGGTCTGATATTCCTGACGACGAAAAAGTATCGAGAATTATCAAGATCACCGCGTCGGTCTGCGCGGGGGTTGCAGTACAACCGATTCCGTTTGCCGATGTATTTGTTCTTACCCCCATACAGGCATACATGGGGACGCGCATTGCCGCTGTCAGGGGCGTTCCCGTCACGGAGAACGATGCAGTAGATACCATAAAGCAAATTTCGGGAGCAGTTGGCCTTGGTCTGTTGGCTCAGCAGCTCGCTATTGGAGCGTATAAAACGGGATTGCCCTTTCTGGGGGGTTTTATGACCATCCCGCTTGTCTTCGGGCTGACTTACGGAATCGGAAGAGTTATGGATGCCTATTTTACGGGTAAAGCCAAGGGGGAAATGCTTAATCCGGAAGAACTGAAAGAAATCTGGAAAAAAGGTAAAAGAGAGGGGAAAAGTTCGGCAGAGGAAGAAGAAGTAAAAGAAATCGCGGAAAAAACCAGAGCATCCGAGTCGGTGGTGAATTTCGTCAGGACGAATTTTGACGAAGTGGCTATTATAGCGTCGTTTCAATCTATAAGAGACGGATTGGGTACTGCAGAAGCCGATCAGGCGGTTCTTGCCGCGTTCAAAAGGTATTCCAAAGAGACTCAGGATGTGGACAGCGTTCGTGATTACTTGGACGGAATGTCCGACGACCAGATCGGAGGAGTTGTTTCCAACGTAAAGGGAATACTCCATGAAATGGAATTCGTCAGGGTTGAAAACAGTGATGGCGACAGCGTCACCGCGGCGATGTTTCCCGAAACCAACCACAAGGGGTTCGATGTCGTGCTGACGGACGAGAAAACGGGAGAAAGCTGGGAAACTCAGCTGAAGACCACCGACAGTGCAGACTATGTTCAGGAGTGGATGGGCAAGTATCCCGATGGCGAGATACTGGTTTCGGAAGAGATGGCGGTGGAACTGAATCTTCCTTCCTCCGGTTTTTCCAACGAGGAGATTACCGCGAGGGTGGAGACATTCGTCGACAGGCTGGTGTCGACGGATGCGGATGCATCCGTCTGGGGTTTGTTTCCAACGCTGACCCTGCTTTCGGTATCGCTTGTCGTTATCGAACTGTACAGGCGGCTTCGTTCTGATAAGATTACTCAGGAACAGTTCAGGTCAATGTCCTTGCGTGCTACGGGCGTTAAAGCTGGGAAATTCGGGATTCTGCTGGCGGCGTTGAGTATTCCGGGACTTAACGTTGTTGTTGGAGCGGGATTAGTTGCAAAAGTAATTTACTCGTTAACCTCGTTCAAATTTTTCACTGGCGATCGTATACTGAAGGAACAGAATGTTTAATTTTTTGGCTCTTGCTTATCGTGAATTTGACTTTTACGACGGCAATCTACCGCAATGAGTAAATCAGAAATAACGACGAGGCTTCCCGTAAAAATTCCACAGCATCCATTTCCGGTAATGAGGGAAATTGTTCAAGAAGATCTACTTCTTGCCACTGATGTTGAAACTTTTGACACAGAGGGCGACCTATACAGGGCGGACCAATACTGGGAGATAAAAGCTATTCAAGAAAATATTGTCACTGATGTTAAAACCCGTCTGGCTTATGGAGAGGATGTTAACGCAAAGGACAAGGACGGACGGTTGCCGATACACTCGGCTGTTCTTTACAACCTCTCCACTGTTGTTGATCTACTGATAACTGCGGGAGCGGATGTCAATGTAAAGGATAATAATGGTTGGTCGCCAATACATTTAGCGGTTCTTGGTGTTAGCACCAGTGTCATTAAAGCCCTCATAGACGGGGGTGCGAATGTAAACACGGAGAATGGGTACGGCGTTGCGCCTTTGCATATTGCGTCTCAGGAAGGCCGAATTGATTTTGTAAAAGCTCTCATAACTGCGGGAGCGGATGTCAATGTAAAGGATAATAATGGTTGGTCGCCAATACATTTAGCGGTTCTTGGTGTTAGCACCAGTGTCGTTAAAGCCCTCATAGATGGGGGTGCGGATGTAAACACGGAGAATGGGTACGGCGTTGCGCCTTTGCATATTGCGTCTCAGGAAGGCCGAATTGATTTTGTAAAAGCTCTCATAAGCACGGGTGCGGATGTGAACGCGAAGAGCAGAGATTTCATCGCGCCTTGGACTTCAGAGTTTCGAGAAGTTCTCTACATCGATTTGGGCACGGGGTGGTCGAATTTCGTGGAGGAAAAGGCAGACAAATTTCTGAAGGGACGGTCTCATGAAGTCTATTATGATGGCACACCCTTGCACTGCGGGTCTCGGGGAGGTCATGTCGCTGTTGTCAAAGCTCTTATAGACGCAAGGGCGGATGTTAATGAAACGGATGGAGACGGCAGGTTGCCTATACACCTGGCAGCTTCTAACGGCCGAGTCAGTATCGTAAAAGCTCTAGTAGAAGCTGGAGCGGATGTGAACGCGAAGAGCAAATACTTGGATAAGTTTTTGTCTCAGGAAATTCGTTATGATGCTACACCCTTGCACTGTGCGTCTCGGGGCGATCATATCGTTACCGTTTTTGACCCTGATACTTACGATGACGATTTTCTCTTGCACTGCGGGCCTCGGGGAGGTCATGTCGCTGTTGTCAAAGCTCTTATAGACGCGGGAGCGGATATGAGTGAGATGGACAAAGACGGCAGGTTACCTATACACCTGGCCGCTTCTAACGGCCGAGTCAGTATCGTAAAAGCTCTAGTAGAAGCTGGAGCGGATGTGAACGCGAAGAGCAAATATAACGAATATGGGGGTGAGTTTTTGTCTCAGGAAATTCGTTATGATGCTACACCCTTGCACTGCGCGTCTCGGGGAGGTCATGTCGCTGTTGTCAAAGCTCTTATAGACGCGGGAGCCGATATGAGTGAGATGGACAAAGACGGCAGTTTGCCTATACATCTGGCAGCTTCTAACGGCCGAGTTGGTGTTGTTAAAGTCCTCACCGGTGATGGAATGGGTGTAAATGCGAAAAACGAATACGGCACACTCTTATGCCTTGCTTCTCATGGAGGTCATATGGCTGTTGTCAAAGCTCTTATAGATGCGGGAGCCGATATTAACGAGGCGGATAGAGACGGCAGTTTGCCTATACACCTGGCAGCTTCTAACGGCCGAGTTGGTGTTGTTAAAATCCTCATCGGTGCTGGAGCGGATGTGAACGCAAAGGATAGAAATGGTGTTTTACCGATACATCTGGCCGCTTCTAACGGCCACGCAGACTCGGTTAAAGCTCTTATATGTGCTGGAGCGAGTGTAAATGAAAAGAATAAAAAGAAATGGATTTCTCTGTTGTGCTCTGCGTCCCAAGAAGGTCATGCTCACATTGTTGAGGCTCTAATAGAAGCTGGAGTGGATGTTGACGCAACAAAATATGGCGATACACCTCTAGATATCGCATCAAGGAAAGGCCATATCAGTGTTGTGAAAGCTCTTATAGACGCGGGAGCGGATACTAATATAAAAACTCAAAATGATTCAACACTGCTACATAATGCTGTATACAACGGCAACCACGAGCTCCTCAGAATTCTGATGGAAGCCGGTGCAAATGTTAACTCACAGAACGAACATGGAGCTACACCACTACACGTTGCATCTCTCAAAGATAACGCGCTAATCGTCAAAGCTCTTATAGACGCGGGAGCCGATATTGATGCGACAAATAAATATGGTGATACGTCTTTACATGTTGCATCTCGCAGAGGCAATGCATCTGCCGTTGAAGTTCTTGTAAGCGCAGGTGCGGATATCGACTCAGCGAACAAAGAAGGAAAAACGCCTACGCAAGTTGCATGTCAAGAAGGCTTCAAAAAAATTGTTAGCATTTTATGTGGGGAGAGGTAAGAAGTGGACCCTGAACCCATATTCTTCATAAAAAAGGGGCCATAAACGTGAGAAAGCTAACTGCTACGATAGAGTGGATTCTACGTTTGTCAATTTGGCAAGCGGTCTAATAGATCTTAATGGTTGCAGATTTAAGAGGATAAATGAGAGTACTCGTCGTCGGGGGAGGGGGAAGGGAACATGCGCTCTGCTGGAAGATAGACAGGAGTCCGCTTGTTGAAAAAACATTCTGCGCTCCCGGAAACGCGGGAACGAGCCGCCACGCAGAGTGCGTCGACATACCCGCCGGGGATTTCGAATCCTTGACTGCTTTCGCTAAAAACCAGTCCGTCGACCTCACCGTCGTCGGCCCCGAGCAGCCCCTGTCCGAAGGAATAGTCGACTTTTTCGAGAAGGAAGGTCTTCGGATATTCGGCCCTTCCAAGGCCGCCGCCGAACTCGAGGGAAGCAAGATATTCTCGAAGAACCTCATGAAAAAATACGGCATCCCCACCGGGGAATATTCCGTGTTCGAAGACGTCGGGAAAGCCTCCGCCGGGCTTCGCGCCGTGGAACCGCCCTTCGTGGTGAAGGCCGACGGTCTCGCCGCGGGCAAGGGAGTCGTCATCTGCCGTTCCCGCGAGGAAGGCGAGGCGGCGCTTCGCTCCATGATGGTGGACGGGGCGTTCGGCGAGGCCGGAACGAGGGTGGTGGTGGAGGAATTCCTGGAAGGCGAGGAAGCTTCCTTTTTCGCCTTCACCGACGGGGAGAACATACTTCCTCTCGAGCCGTCGCAGGACCACAAGCCGCTTATGGACGGCGACAAGGGGCCCAACACCGGGGGCATGGGAGCGTACACGCCCGCGCCCGTGGTTACCGACGTGCTGAGGAAAAGGATAATGGACGAGGTCGTGGCGCCCGCCGTGCGCGCGATGAAGTCCGAGGGCAGACCCTACAGGGGAGTGCTCTACGCCGGGCTCATGATAAGGGACGGCGACATGAAGGTGCTCGAGTTCAACTGCCGTTTCGGAGACCCCGAGGCCCAGCCTCTTCTGATGAGAATGGACTCCGACGTCGTGCCAGTCCTTTATTCCGTGGCGGAAGGGACTATGAAGACAGACCCCGTGGAGTGGAAGGACAGGTTCTGCGTCTGCGTGGTGCTGGCGTCGCGGGGCTACCCCGGAAGCTACGACAAGGGGCTCGCGCTGGAGAGGCTTCGGGATTTCCGCGATACGGAGGAAACCGTGATCTTTCACGCCGGGACCAGGTTCGAGGGAAACCGGATAGTCACAAGCGGCGGGAGGGTTCTCGGCGTCACGTCTTCGGGCGACACTATCGAACGGTCCCTGGACAGGGCCTACCGCGCCGTCGATTCAATCAGCCAGGACGGTCTCGTGTACAGAAAGGACATAGGCGCGAAGGCGCTTCCGCGCGTTTAGCCTCAAGGTTGTTCCGGCCCACCGCGCGCTTTTTCACGAAAAATTTTTCCCGAATCGGATTTTCCTGTTGAAAACCCGTCTTTTTTCTGTAACATAAACATTTCCTTCATTTTGACCTGCGTGACTTTTTCCTTCGGCTTTTGCTGCTGTTGACATTTTCTCGCTATTAGGTTCATAATGATTGGATTACCCAATTTTTTGGGAAGGGGTATTTTATGCCTACGATAAGCCAGCTGCTTAACAAGGGAAGAAAGACGGCCAGGAAGAAAAGCAAGGCCAGGGCCCTTCAGAGATGTCCCCAGAGAAGAGGGGTGTGCATAAGGGTCTACACCACCACCCCGAAAAAGCCCAACTCGGCGCTGAGAAAGGTGGCCAGGATAAGGCTCACCAACGGCATAGAGGTCACGGGATACATCCCCGGCGAGGGACACACCCTGCAGGAGCACTCGGTGGTCCTGGTGAGGGGCGGAAGGGTGAAGGACCTTCCCGGAGTCAGGTACCACATAGTGAGGGGCACGCTCGATTCCACGGGAGTGGAGAACAGGAGAAACGGAAGGTCCAAGTACGGGGCCAAGAAGCCGAAGTAGCGGCGGGGAAAAAGGATGGCCAGAAAAGGCAGAGCAGAGAGAAGGAAGACGCCGCCCGACCCGAAGACGCAGGACTTCGTGGTCGCCAAGTTCATAAACGGTCTCATGTACGACGGCAAGAAAAGCGTCGCGGAGCGGATTTTCTACGAGTCGCTCGAGAAGGTGCGCGAGAAGACCGGCAAGGACCCGGTCGAGGTTTTCCACGAGGCGCTCGGCAACGTGAAGCCTTCGGTGGAAGTGAGGCCCAGGAGGGTGGGCGGAGCGACCTACCAGGTTCCGATGGAGATAAGCTCCTTTCGGAAGCAGTCGCTTGGAATCAGGTGGCTCATAGACTCCTCCCGCAGAAGGTCCGAAAAATCGATGGTCGAGAAGCTTTCTTCCGAGATCATAGACGCCGGCAACAACAGGGGCAGCGCGGTGAAGAAGAAGGAAGACATTCACAGGATGGCGGAATCCAACAGGGCGTTTGCCCACTACAGGTGGTAGCCTCGAGGGAGAACTCAGGATGTCGGAACAGATATTTCCCATAGACAGGGTGAGAAACATCGGAATAGTCGCCCACATAGACGCGGGCAAGACCACCACCACCGAGAGGATACTTTTCTACACGGGCATAACCTACAAGATAGGAGAGGTGCACGAGGGCGCCGCCACCATGGACTGGATGGAGCAGGAGCGCGAAAGGGGCATCACCATAACGTCGGCCACCACCACCTGCTTCTGGAACGACTGCAGGATAAACATAATAGACACCCCGGGCCACGTCGACTTCACCATAGAGGTCGAAAGGTCGCTCAAGGTGCTCGACGGCGCCGTGGTGGTGTTCGACTGCGTGGGAGGCGTGGAGCCGCAGACCGAGACCGTCTGGGGACAGGCCGACCGCTACTCCGTTCCCAGAATGTGCTTCGTGAACAAGATGGACAGGGTGGGAGCCGATTTCTACAGGGTCGTCGACCAGATACAGGAGAGGCTCGGCGCAAATCCCCTCTGTCTTCAGATTCCCTGGTTCGACGGCGACGAGTTCACCGGAATAGTGGACTTGATAAGGATGAAGATGGCCGTCTGGGACGGCGAGAGCCTGGGAGCCAAGTTCGAGTTCGTCGACATTCCCGACGACATGCGCGAGCGCGCCGCGGAGTACAGGGAGAAGCTCCTGGAAGGACTTTCGGACAACGACGAGGAGATGATGGAGCTTTACCTCAACGGCGAAGACGTTTCCGAGGAAAGGCTCCGCGAGTCGGTGAGACGCCAGACGATAGACGCCGTCGTGGTTCCCGTGATGCTGGGCTCGGCCTTCAAGAACAAGGGAGTGCAGCTGCTTCTGGACGCCGTGGTCGACTACATGCCGGCCCCCGTGGACCTGCCCCCGGTCAAGGGCGTACATCCGAAGACCGAAGAGGAAGTCGAAAGAAGGCCGGACAAGGAAGACCGTTTCTCCGCCCTCGCGTTCAAGATCATGTCCGACCCGTTCGTCGGCCAGCTCACCTACCTGCGCGTCTATTCCGGCAGACTCAGGTCCGGAACCACGGTCTACAACTCCTCCAACATGAAAAACGAGAAGATAGGAAGGCTGCTTCGCATGCACGCCGAAAAGCGCGAGGACATAAAGGAGGTCGAGGCGGGAGGCATAGCGGCCGCCGTGGGACTCAAAAACACCCTCACAGGAGACACACTGTGCTCCGATTCCGCCCCCGTCATTCTGGAAAGCCTCCACATCTCCGACCCCGTTATATCCATAGCCATAGAGCCCAAGTCCAACGCCGACCAGGAAAAGCTCGGACTGTCGCTCGGCAAGCTCGCCATGGAGGACCCGTCCTTCAAGGTGAAGACCGACGAGGAGACCCGCCAGACCGTGATATCGGGAATGGGCGAGCTTCACCTCGAGATAATCGTCGACAGGCTCAGAAGGGAATTCAACGTGGACGCCAACGTCGGAAAGCCCCAGGTCGCCTACAGGGAGACCGTGACGGCGAGCGCGGACACCGAGGGCAAGTACATAAGGCAGACCGGAGGCCGCGGGCAGTACGGGCACGTGAAGATAAGGGTCGAGCCTCTGGACAGGGGCTCGGGTTTCGAGTTCAACGACAGCATAAAGGGTGGAGTGATTCCCAAGGAGTTCATCCCCGCCGTGCGGAAGGGAATAGTGGAGGCGATGGAGACCGGGGTGGTTTCGGGATACCCCGTCGTCGACGTCGCGGTCACGCTTTACGACGGCTCGTTCCACGACGTCGATTCTTCGGAAATCGCCTTCAAGATAGCGGGATCCATGGCGTTTAAGGACGCCGTGCGGAAATCTTCTCCCGTCGTTCTGGAACCCGTGATGAAGCTCGAGGTGATAGTTCCCGAACCTCACATGGGGACGGTGATAGGCGACCTGAGCTCGAGAAGGGGCAGGGTCAGCAGCACCGAGATGAGGGGAGCGATGCAGGCCGTGAAGGCCGAGGCGCCGCTCGGCGAGATGTTCGGCTACGCCACGAACCTCAGGTCCATGACCGAGGGCAGGGGATCGTTCACCATGGAGTTTTCCCATTACTTCGCCCTTCCGGAAGGACTGGCCCAGGAGCTTAAGGAGACGGCCGGCGTCGGCTGATATTTTCATGTTCTTTTCGAACAAGGAGGACTTTTTACATGTCGAAGGCAAAGTTTGAGCGGGGCAAGCCGCATTTGAACATAGGGACGATAGGGCACGTGGACCACGGCAAGACGACGCTTACGGCGGCCATAACGAACGTGCTGTCGAAAAAGGGGCAGGCGGAATACGTGGAGTTCGACAACATAGACAAGGCGCCTGAGGAGCGTGAGCGGGGGATAACGATAAACATAGCGCACGTGGAGTACGAGACGGAGGGTCGTCATTACGCTCACGTGGACTGTCCGGGACACGCCGACTACATAAAGAACATGATAACGGGAGCCGCGCAGATGGACGGGGCGGTGCTGGTGGTGAGCGCGCCGGACGGTCCGATGCCGCAGACCGGGAGCACATACTTTTGGCGAGGCAGGTGGGGGTTCCGTACATAGTGGTGGCACTGAACAAGGTTGACATGCTGGACGACGAGGAGCTGCTGGAGCTCGTGGAGCTTGAGATTCGGGAGCTTTTGAGCGAGTACGGGTTTCCCGGCGACGACATACCGGTGGTGAAGGTGAGCGCGCTCAAGGCGATAGAGGGTGATTCTGGGGCCGAGGAGCAGGTGATGGAGCTTATGGGGGCGATAGACGGTTACGTGCCGGAGCCCGAGCGCGACATGGACAAGCCGTTTATAATGGCGATAGAGGACGTGTTCACGATATCGGGGCGGGGGACCGTGGTTACGGGTAGAGTTGAGCGCGGGCGCATAGTGGCCGGGGACGAGATAGAGATAGTGGGATTTCGCGACACGGAGAAGACGGTGGCTACTAGTCTTGAGATGTTTCGCAAGATACTTGACGACGCGCAGGCGGGAGACAACGTCGGGGTTCTGCTTCGGGGGGTGGACAAGGGTGAGGTTGAGCGGGGGCAGGTTCTTGCGGCGCCCGGGAGCATAACGCCTCACAGGAAGTTCAAGGCGGAGGTGTACGTGCTTAAGAAGGAGGAGGGGGGCAGGCACACGCCGTTTTTCCCGGGATACCGGCCGCAGTTTTACCTTCGGACGACGGACGTTACGGGTTCTGTGATACTTCCTGAGGGAGTGGAGATGGTGATGCCCGGGGATAACGTGACGATGGACGTTGAGCTCATAGCGCCCGTGGCGCTTGAGGAGCAGCTTCGCTTCGCGATCAGGGAAGGCGGAAGGACCGTGGGAGCGGGAGTGGTTACCAAAATAATCGAATAATGAGCAGGGCTTCCAAAATAAGAATAAAGCTCAAGTCGTTTGACTACAGGCTTCTTGACGCCTCGACCGTGGAGATCGTCGACACGGCGAAGAGAACCGGCGCGAGAATAGCGGGCCCGGTTCCCCTTCCGACGAAGATAAACCGCTACTGCGTGCTTCGCGGACCTCACGTGAACAAGAATTCCAGGGAGCATTTCGAGATAAGGACGCACAAGAGGCTCGTGGACATACTCGAGCCCACGCAGCAGACCATAGACGAGCTCATGAAGCTCAACCTGGCTTCGGGCGTGGAAGTGGAGATAAAGCTTACGGGATCGTGACAGGGATGATTCAGGGACTCATAGGAAAGAAAAGGGGGATGACCGAATTTTTCAACGACGACATGGTCAAGGTGATAGCCACCGTCGTCGAGGCCGGTCCCTGTTTCGTCGTCTCGAAAAAAAGCGTCGGGAAAGACGGATACGACGCCCTCCAGCTAGGCTTCGGGGAGGCCAAGCCCCAGAGGGTGACGGCTCCCATGAAGGGACATTTCGCCAAGGCCAAGGTTCCTCCCGCGAGGGAGCTTCGGGAATTTTCCGCCACTGTGGACGACTACGAGGTGGGGGACGTGGTCAAGGTGGACATATTCGAGGTCGGGGACGTTCTGGACGTCACGGCCAAGGGCAAGGGCAAGGGATTCGCCGGAACCATAAAACGCCATCATTTCTCCCGCCAGCCCATGTCCCACGGCGGCATGGCCCACAGAAGGCCGGGCTCCATAGGCCAGGCGTCCTCTCCCGCCAAGGTGTGGAAGGGAATCAAGATGTCGGGCCGCATGGGAGGAAAGAACGTGACGCTCCAGGGCGTGAAGGTGGTGGACATGGACGTGGAGAGAAACCTTCTTCTGGTGAAAGGCTCGGTTCCGGGTCCCAACGGGGGAACCGTTTTTCTGAGGCGCACGTCCAAGGGGGCGGCCGATGCAGGTTGACGTGTACGACCTCGACAGAAACAAAGTGGGAACGCTCGAGCTCGACCCGGGGATTTTCGAGGCCCCGGTGAGAAAGCACCTTATCCACGACGTCGTCAACTGGCAGCTCGCCGGAAAGAGGGCCGGAACCTCTTCCACCAAGACCAGGGGAGAGGTCAGGGGCGGGGGAGCCAAGCCCTGGAAGCAGAAGCACACCGGCCGCGCGAGAGCCGGGTCCCGTCGCTCTCCCATATGGAGAAAGGGCGGGGTGGTCTTCGGACCCAGGCCCAAGGACTGGTCGTACTCCCTTCCCAAGAAGGTGAGAAGGGGCGCCCTGGTGTCGGCGCTTTCCAGCAGGTTCGGCGAGGGAGCGGTGGTGGTGCTGGACAGCTTCGACCTTCCGGAAATAAAGACCAGGCAGGTGGTGAGCTTCATGAAGAAGTTCGACCTTTCCCAGGCGCTCGTGGTGATCGGCTCGGAGAACGAGAACCTGGTCAAGTCGGCCAGGAACGTGCGGGACGTGAAGGTGCTTCGTCACGAAGGGATAAACGTCTACGACCTGCTGAGACACAAAAGCATAGTCATGGTGCGCGACTCGGTGGAGAAAATCCAGGAGAGGCTGCTGTCGTGAAGAATCCGCGCTCCATAATAAAGCTTCCGGTGGTCACGGAAAAGTCCACCGCCGCCAGGGAAGACGGCTGGTACGTCTTTTCCGTGGACAGGCGGTGCAACAAGAAGGAAATACGGGATTCCGTGGAGAAAATCTTCGGGGTCAAGGTCGGGAAAGTCAGAACGCTCGTGGCGGCGGGAAAGAAGGTGAAGAGGCTCGGCAGGGCGGTGGGCAGAAGGTCCGCGGTCAAAAAGGCGTACGTCAAGCTCAGGGAAGGAGAGATAAACCTCTTCGAGGGAGTCTGATCATGGGAGTCAAGAAATACAATCCTACTTCTCCAGGAAGAAGGTTCATGTCGGGATTCGGTTTCGAGGAGATAACCGCGGACCGGCCGCAGAAGTCCCTCACCGGGTCCGTAAAGAAAAACTCCGGAAGAAATTCGCGCGGAAGGATCACGAGCTTCAGAAAGGGCGGCGGTCACAAGAAGCGCTACAGGACGATAGACTTCAAAAGGGACAAGCACGGCGTTCCCGCCAGGGTCGCGTCCATAGAGTACGACCCCTACCGCTCGGCCAGGATAGCCCTTCTGGTTTACGCGGACGGGGAGAAAAGATATATTATCGCCCCCGCCGGCGTCGGGGTGGGAGACGAGCTCAGTTCCGGGCCGGGGGTCGAGGTTTCCAGCGGAAACGCGCTCGCGATAGAGGACATTCCGGTGGGCACGGTCGTTCACAACATAGAACTCAGGCCGGGAGGCGGCGCCAAGCTCGTGCGCTCCGCGGGCTCTTCCGCGCAGATAGTGGCCAAGGAAGGCGACTACGCGCAGGTGAAGCTGGCGTCGGGAGAGATAAGGCTGATAAGCAGGCGCTGCATGGCCACGGTGGGAAGAATCGGAAACACGGAAAACGAGCTCATAGTCGCGGGCAAGGCGGGAAGGTCCCGCCACAAGGGCGTGAGGCCGACCGTGAGGGGAGTGGCGATGAACCCCGTCGACCATCCCCACGGCGGGGGAGAGGGAAAGGCGGCCAAGGGAAATCCTCACCCGGTTTCCCCCTGGGGCTGGGTCACGATAGGGAAAAAGACCAGGAACAACAAGAGGACGGACAAGTACATAGTGAAGCCGAGAAGGGTCGGCTACGGAATGGACTAGGGAGCCAGCCATGGCGAGATCAAGCAAAAAGGGACTGTACGTGCATGAAAAGCTCATGAAGAAGGTGGAGCAGGCGCAGAGTTCGGGGAGCCAGAAGGTGATAAGGACCTGGTCGAGAGCGTCGATGATCATACCGGAGATGATAGGAATGACCTTCGCCGTGTACAACGGAAAGAGGTTCATTCCCGTGTACGTTTCCGAGCACATGGTCGGACACAAGCTGGGCGAGTTCTCCCCGACCAGAACCTTTCACGGTCACGCGGGCGACAGGAAGGCGAAGAAGAGATAGGGAAAAGACGGGAAAATGGTTTCGAAAGCGGTTCACAGATACGCGAGGGTGTCGCCGAAAAAGGCCCGGCTGGTTCTGGACCTCATAAGGGGCAAGGGAGTCGAAGAGGCTTTTTCGATTCTCCTTTCCGTGCGCAGGAGAGTGTCGCCCATGGTTTCGAAGCTGCTCAAATCCGCCGTGGCCAACGCCTCAGAAAAGGGATACGGGGAGATCGAGAATCTTTACGTGAAAGAGGTCTACGCCACGGGCGGGCCGACGCTCAAGCGTTTTAGGGCCAGGGCCATGGGCAGGGCGTTTTCGCGCAAGACGAGAATGAGTCACATAACGATAGTGCTTGAACAGAGAGGATTTTGAATTGGGACAGAAAATAAACCCCATAGGACTTCGCATCGGAATAACCAAATCCTGGGATTCCAAGTGGTTTGCCGAGAAGGGCCGCTACAGGTCGCTTCTCCAGGAAGACATAAAGATCCGCAGGTATATAAAGAAGACCTTCTACCAGGCGGCGATCTCGAACATCGAGATAGAGAGGGCCGCGGCGGACAAGGTCAGGATTCTCGTCTACGCCGCCAGGCCCGGGATCATCATAGGAAGAAAGGGCCAGGAGATAGAAGCGCTCAAGAAAAGGCTTCAGGCGATGACCGGAAAGGGAATATTCCTGGACATAAGGGAAGTGAAGAGACCGGAAACCGACGCGCAGCTCGTGGCCGAGAACCTGGCCCTTCAGCTCGAAAGAAGGGTGGCGTACAGAAGGGCGATGAAAAGAGTCATCTCCTCTTCGGTGAGAGCCGGGGTTCTGGGGATAAAGACCATGGTCTCCGGGCGTCTGGGGGGCGCGGAGATAGCCAGAAGGGAGTGGTACAGGGAAGGCAGGGTGCCCCTGGGGACCCTGCGGGCGGACCTCGACTACGGGGTCGCGGAGGCGTCCACCACCTACGGGATCATAGGAGTGAAGGTCTGGATATTCAAGGGCGAGATCATACAGAAAAAGACAAAGGAGAGGCCGCAGCCCGCACCCGCGGCGCCGGGCGCGGAAACCACCGATGCTCCAGCCTAAGAAGACGAAGTACAGAAAGCAGTTCAAGGGCAGAAACCGCGGCGCGGCGACCCGGGGAACCACGTTCGCCTTCGGAGACCTGGCGCTGCAGACCGTCGAGAACGGGACGGTCACGTCCAGGCAGATAGAGGCCGCGCGCATCGCGATCACGAGGCACGTGAAGAGGGGAGCGGACCTCTGGATAAGGATATTCCCCTCCAAGCCCATCACCAGGAAGCCGGCCGAGACCAGGATGGGCAAGGGCAAGGGAGACGTGGACAGCTACGTCGCGCCGGTAAAGAGGGGACAGTTTCTCTACGAGATATCGGGAGTGAGCTCGGAACTCGCAAGATCGGCCCTCCGCCTGGCTTCCTACAAGCTTCCCGTGAGAACCAGGATAGTGGAGAGAAGCGAGGAGGACGTCGTCTGATGGCGCGCGCCGAGGAACTGAGGAACATGACGCCCGAGGAGCTTCGCAAGCTCGAGCGCGACGCCGACGAGGAGCTTTTCAACCTTCGGATGCAGGTGGCCACGGGGCAGAACCCGAACAACGCGAGGATAAGGCTGCTCAGAAGGGAGCTCGCGAGGATACTTACAGTGAAGAGGGAACAGGAGCTCGGGGCCGGGAGTTGACCGTTATGGAAAGAGGGAAAATGAAAATCAGAACCGGGGTCGTGGTCAAGGACGCGATGGACAAGACGGTCGTCGTGGAAGTGGCCGGCATAAAGAGCCACGGGCGCTACAAAAAGCAGATAAGGACGTCGAGGCGCTTCAAGGCCCACGACGAGAGAAACTCCTGCTCGGTGGGAGACAAGGTGGAGATAACGGAGTCTAGACCGTACAGCAAGACCAAGAGGTGGAGGGTCAGCAGGGTGGTCGAGGCGGCGGCGGGAGCGTAAGGGCGGATCCGCTTTCCGCGCGCACGGGAGAACGGCATTGATTCAGTCGAGCACATATCTGGATTCGGCGGACAACACGGGGGCCAAGAGGCTTTTCTGCATAAAGGTGCTGGGAGGCTCCGGCAGGAAGTACGCGAGCCTGGGCGACGTGGTGGTGGTTTCCGTTAAGGAGGCCATTCCGAAGTCCAAGGTGGACAAGGGCTCCGTTCACAAGGCCGTCATAGTGAGGGTCACCAAGGAGCAGAGAAGGCCCGACGGCACCTACGTGCGCTTCGACAACAACGCCGCCGTCATAATAGACAAGGAGAACGAGCCCGTGGGAACGAGGGTCTTCGGGCCCATCGCCAGGGAACTTCGCCTCAAGGGCTTCATGAAGATCATCTCCCTGGCTCCGGAGGTGGTCTGAGATGGCGGACGCGAAGAGAAAGTTCCGCATAAAGGCGGGCGACACGGTCTACGTCATAGCGGGCAAGGAGAAGGGAAAGACCGGCAAGGTGCTGAGAATAGAGAGGGAAAAGCAGAAGGTCGTGGTGGAGAAACTCAACGTCATAAAGAGGCACAGCCGCCCGACGCAGAAAAACCCCGGCGGGGGCATAGTGGAGAAGGAGGCCGGGATACACGTTTCCAACCTGATGATGTACGACGCCGAAAGCGGGGGTCCCGTGAAGGTGGGGTACAGAGCCGGGGAGGACGGCAAGAAGGTCAGGTACAACAGGAAAACGGGAAAGGAAATCTGAGAAATGGTTCCCAGGATAAAAACGCTCTACAGGGAAAAGGCGGTGCCGTCGCTGACCGAGAAGTTCTCCTACAGAAACGCGATGCAGGTTCCGAAGCTCGAGAAGATCGTGGTCAACATGGGCCTCGGCAGGCTCAGCGAAGCGGGAAGGCAGTCAAGGGTGATAGAGGACGCCGTCTCGGAACTCGCCGCCATCACGGGACAGAGGCCGGTGGTCACCAAGGCGCGCAGGTCCGTCGCGGGCTTCAAGCTTCGGGAAGGACAGCCCATAGGGTGCATGGTGACGCTTCGCGGGGAGAAGATGTACGAGTTTTTCGACCGCCTGGTGAACCTCGCGCTTCCAAGGGTGAGGGACTTCAAGGGTCTTTCCCCCGGCGCTTTCGACGGCTCGGGCAACTATACCGTGGGGATAAGGGAGCACCTGATATTTCCGGAGATAGACTACAGCAAGGTTCAGCACAACAAGGGAATGAACGTAAGCGTAATTACGACTTCGAGGACGGACGGGGAGGCCCAGGAGCTTCTTCGGTGCCTGGGCGTTCCGTTCGCGAACAACTGAGAGAGGGATCATGACGAGAAAAGCGTTGCTTGAGAAATCGAAGAGAAAGCCGAAGTTCAGCGTGCGGGGAGTCAACCGCTGCGGACTTTGCGGAAGGCCGAGAGGGTTCATGAGAAAGTTCGGCATCTGCAGGGTCTGTTTCAGGTCTCTTGCCAGCAGGGGACATATTCCGGGCGTGAGAAAGGCTAGCTTCTAGGAAAACGGACTGGAAAAAGATATGACGGATCCAATTGCGGACATGCTTACAAGGATAAGGAACGCCCTTATGGCGGGTCACGCCGAGGTAGCCGTTCCCGGCTCCTCCATAAAGGCGGAAATCGCCAGAGTTCTCGTCGAGGAAGGCTACGTCGAGAGCTACGCCGTGGCGGAAGAGGGAGTTAAAAAGAGCATAACGATCAAGCTCAAGTACGGTCCCGGCGGCAGGGCGGCGATAGAGGAGATAAAGAGAGTGAGCAAGCCTTCCAGAAGGGTTTACGCGGGCAAGGGAGACATCCCGAGGGTGAGGGGAGGGATGGGCATATCCATACTTTCGACCTCCAGCGGAATAATGACCGGAGTCGCCGCGAGAAACCGCAGGATAGGCGGGGAGATCATCTGCACGGTGGTGTGAGGTAACGGGATGTCTAGAATAGGAGTGAAACCGGTCGTGATTCCCCAGGGCGTGACGGCGACCCTCGGGAAGGGTTCCCTGGGCGTCAAGGGCCCCAAGGGAACGCTCGAGGTTCCCGTGCCCGAGGGCATAGAGGCCAGGGTGGAGGAAGGGACCATCGTAGTTTCGAGAAAAAGCGACGAGAAGAGGATAAAGGCGTTTCACGGCCTTACGCGCAGCCTGATCAGCAATTCCGTGACGGGGGTGAGCGAGGGGTTCACGAAGGTGCTCCGCATAACCGGAACAGGCTACAAGGCCGAGCTTTCGGGAAAAAAGGCCCTTCGGCTCACGCTCGGCTACTCCCACCCGGTCGATTTTACCCTTCCCGACGGAATAGAGGCCACCGTGGAGGAAAGAGGCACGCTGCTTTCCGTCCACGGAGCCGACAAGCAGGCGGTGGGAGAGACGGCGGCCCGCATAAGGAAGATAAGGAAGCCCGATTCCTACAAGGGAAAGGGCGTGCGTTACGCCGACGAGCAGCTGAGACTCAAGCCCGGAAAGGCGGGAGCGGCCAAGTGATGGCGAAGAACAGAAGCAGAAAGCTGGCGAGAAAGAGAAGACATCTCGCCGTGAGAAAGAAGATAAGCGGCACTTCGGAAGTGCCCAGGGTTTCGGTCTTCCGCTCGGCCAGGCACATATACGCCCAGCTCATAGACGACGCGGCCGCGGTCACCCTCCTTCACGCGTCCACCATGTTTCCCGAAACGAAGAAAAGACTCTCGGCGTCTTCGGAGAAGCTCGACAAGACGGGGATCGCCAAGGAGGTGGGAAAGCACCTGGGAGAGATGGCCGTCGGCAAGGGCATACAGAAGGTGAAGTTCGACAGGGGAGGCTACGCGTATCACGGAAGGGTCAGGTCGCTTGCCGAAGGGATGCGCGAGGCGGGAGTGGAGTTTTAGAGCAGTAAGGAACAAGGAGGCCTTGGTTTGGCAGAGCAGAGAATAGATCCGGCGGAACTTGAATTGCAGGAGAAGGTTGTCCACATCAGAAGGGTCGCGAAGGTGACCAAGGGCGGAAAGAGGTTTCATTTCACCGTTCTGGCCGTGGTCGGAAACTCGGACGGAATCGTGGGGGCCGGTCTGGGAAAGTCGAACGAGGTTCCCGACGCCGTGAGAAAGGCCGTGGAGAAAGCCAAGAAGAATCTCATAAGGGTGCCGAGAAACGGCGCCACCATACCTCACGGAGTGCGCACGGAATACGTCTCTAGCAGGGTGATGCTTCTTCCGGCGTCCCCGGGAACGGGGGTTATAGCCGGCGGGGCCGTGCGGGCAGTGGTGGAGCTTGCCGGAATACACGACGTTCTGTCCAAGGTCGTGGGATCGAGGAATCCGCTAAACGTCGTCATGGCCGTTATAAAGGGCTTTTCGCAGCTCCAGGTTCCCGAGCAGGTGGCCAGAACCAGGAGCAGGGAGATAAAGGACCTGGATCTTCCGGGTTATTACGACGCCCACAGGTAGGCGCGTCGCGGAAACGGAGAGTGAAATGCTGAACGAACTGTCGCCGGTCGAGGGATCGAAAACCAAGCGCAAGAGGGTCGGAAGGGGCGCGGGCTCCCAGGGAAAAACCAGCGGAAGGGGGCACAAGGGGCAGGGCTCCCGTTCGGGAAAGGGAGTCTCCAGGTGGTTTGAAGGAGGCCAGACTCCCCTCAAGATGAGAAGCCCCAAGAGAGGGTTCACCAACATATTCGCCAGGCGCTGGGACGTGGTGAACGTAAGGGACCTCGAGCGTTTCGCCGACGCGGGGTCGGTGACCGTGGAGACGCTGGCGGAGGCCGGAATCGTGAGCGGGAAAAGACCCGTCAAGCTTCTCGCCTCGGGAGAGATAAAGGCTCCGCTTTCGGTGAGCGTCAACGCCGCAAGCGCGGCCGCCGCCCGAAAGATCGAGGGCGCCGGGGGCAAAGTGGAGATAGTATGAGCACCAACGTAGCGTCACTTCCCAGGATTCCCGAGCTCAACAGGAAGCTTCTTTTCACCGCCGCCATGCTGGTCGTCTACCGCCTCGGGGTATTCGTTCCCGTTCCGGGAATCGATCCCGACCAGATCGCCAGGATGTTCGAGCAGACGCGCGGCACCATCTTCGACATACTCAACATGTTCTCCGGCGGAGCGCTCGAGCAGGCCTCGATCTTCGCCCTTGGAGTGATGCCCTACATCACGTCTTCGATCATCATGTCGCTTCTGGTCAAGGCGTTTCCCACGCTCGAGGCCATACAGAAGGAGGGAGACGCGGGAAGAAGGAGAATAACCCAGTACACAAGGTACGGAACGGTACTGATCTGCCTGGTCCAGGGGCTCATGCTCGCGGTCACTCTCGAGCGCGGGGGAGTGGGCGCGGCGACGGTGGGAAGCGCCGTCACGGACCCCGGGATGATGTTCAAGCTCACGGCGGTGTTCACCCTCACGGCGGGCTCGCTCTTCGTCATGTGGCTCGGAGAGCAGATAACGGAAAACGGGATAGGAAACGGAATATCGCTTCTCATAGCGGCGTCGATAATCGCGAGCATTCCGGGGGCGTTCTGGAACCTCTCCAGGCTGGTCGGCACCGGGGAGCTTTCGGTCCTGGGAGTTCTGCTGATTTTCATCTTCCTGGCCGTCCTGATGTGGCTCATAGTGTACTTCGAGCGTTCCTACAGGAAGATACCCGTGCAGTACCCCAGAAGGGTCGTGGGAAGAAAGGTGATGGGGGGACAGAGCTCCCACCTGCCGCTCAAGACCAATCCCTCGGGAGTCATACCGCCGATTTTCGCCTCCTCGCTTCTCATCTTCCCGGCGACCATACTCACGTTCGCCGATTTTCCGGCTCTCAGGAACTTCTCCGACCTGGTGTTTCAGAACGTGTTCGTCTACAATCTCATTTTCGCCGCGCTCATAATATTCTTCGCCTTCTTCTACACCCAGATAGTGTACGACCCGGACGACCTTTCGGACAACCTCAGGAAAAACGGGGGCAACATACCGGGAATAAGGCCCGGGAAAAAGACCTCCGAATACATAGCGGGCGTGCTGGGGAAGATCACGTTCATAGGCGCGGTCTACGTGGCGGCCGTCTGCGTGCTGCCCGCCTTTCTGGAGAGGGAGCCGTTCAATCTTCCCTTCTACTTCGGCGGGGTCTCGCTTCTGATCGTGATAGGCGTGACGCTCGACTTCATGCAGCAGATAGAGTCTTTCCTCATAACTCACAGCTACGAGGGGTTCATAAAGAAAAAGGGGATGAAGGAACCGGAAAGATACAGGTTCTAGGACGAAAGTCATGGCAGACTCAATCAGGATCATACTGTTCGGACCGCCCGGGGCGGGCAAGGGAACCCAGGCCGATTTCATAAGGGAGAAATACGGCGTCGAGCACATATCGACGGGCGACGTGCTCCGGGAGGCCATAAGAAACGGCACGGAGACCGGGCTTTCCGCCAAGTCGTTCATGGACAGGGGAGAGCTCGTGCCCGACGAGGTGGTGACGGAGATAATAAGGCAGAAGCTCTCGGGACTCGGCCCGAAGGGATTCATGCTCGACGGTTTTCCGAGAACCGTGGAGCAGGCGAGGTCGCTTGACGAAATTCTCTCGGGGCTGGGAATCGGAATTGACGCGGTCGTGTTTCTGGAGGTTCCCGACGCCGAGGTCGTAAAGCGCATAACGAACCGCCAGAAGCTCGAGGGAAGGTCGGACGACGCGGAGGACGTGATAATAAACAGGCTCAGGGTCTACAAGGAGCAGACCTCTCCGCTCGAGGATTTCTACGACGCGGCGGGCGTTCTCAGAAAGGTGGAGGGAACGGGAGAGATAGAGGAGATAGCCGGGAGAATAGACGGGATACTGGCCCGGCTCGGGTGATGATTCGTTTGAAAAACAGGGAAGAACTGAAAAAGATGCGGACGGCGGGCGCGGCGGTTTCCGAAGTGCTGGCGAGGCTCAGCGAGGACGCCAGGGAGGGAGTCAGCACCTGGGAGCTCAACGAGACCGCCGAGAAAATGTGTTCCGAGGGCGGTTTCAGGGCGGCTTTCAAGGGTTACGCGAACTACCCGGGATCCGTCTGCTTCGCGGTCAACGAGGAGATAGTTCACGGAATTCCCTCGAAGGACAAGGTGCTCATGGAAGGAGACATAGTGGGAATAGACTTCGGGGCGTTTCTCGACGGCTACTACGCCGATTCGGCCGTGACGGTCGCCGTCGGACGGATCGCTCCCGTCGCGGAGAAGCTGCTTCGGGTCACCGAGGCGTCCCTCTACAGGGGAATAGACATGATGACCGGCGCGAACAGGGTCCTCGACATATCGAAGGAGATACAGACGTACGTGGAGGCCGAGGGCTTTTCCGTGGTGAGGGATTTTGTCGGCCACGGCATAGGAAGGGAGCTTCACGAAGAGCCCCAGGTGCCGAACTTCGTTCCTCCCCGCGGAACCGCGAGGGGGGTGAGGCTTCGCCAGGGAATGGTCATAGCCATAGAGCCAATGGTGAACGAGGGTTCGGAGAGGACGAGGATACTCGAAGACGGGTGGACGGCCGTTACCTATGATGGTAAACTTTCCGCTCATTTTGAGCATACGGTGGCGCTTACCGACAACGGCCCGGAAGTCCTCACCGAGAGGCTTCACTAGGGAGACGCATGCGCAAGGAAGAAAAGCTCGAGTTCGAGGGGACGATAAAGGAAGCGTTGCCCAACGCCATGTTCAGGGTGAAGATAGACGAGAACGATCACGAGGTGCTGGCCTACGTGTCCGGAAAGATGAGAACGAGGTTCATAAGGATACTTCCGGGCGACAGGGTGAAGCTCGAGATTTCTCCCTACGATCTCACCAAGGGAAGGATCACGTACAGGCTGAGGAAGTAAGGAAAAGTGAAGATAAGAGCGTCGGTCAAGAAAATATGCGACAAGTGCAAGATCATCAGGCGAAAGGGCGTGGTGCGGGTGATCTGCGTCAACAAGAGGCACAAGCAGAGGCAGGGATAGCCGTCCCGCGGGAGGAAAAGTCCAGATGCCGAGAATAGCAGGAATCGACATACCGCTGAGCAGCAGGGTCGAGATAGCCCTTACCTACATATACGGCATAGGAAAGGCGACCTCGAACCGGATACTGGAAAAAGCGGGCATAGACGCGGACAAAAAATCCGCGGACCTCGACGACCGGGAGGTCACCAGGCTTCGGGCGATAATCGAAGGCGAGTACACGGTCGAGGGAGACCTGAGAAAGGAAAACCAGCTCAACATAAAGCGGCTGGTGGAGATAGGCTGCTACAGGGGCGTTCGCCACAGGACGGGGCTTCCGGTCAGGGGACAGAAGACCAAGAGTAACGCGAGAACCAGGAAGGGGCCCAGGGGAACGGCGATAGCGAAGAAGAAAAAGGCCGGCAAATAGACGGGACACTGCGACATGAGCAAGAAATTCACGAAGAAGAAGACAAAGAAGTTCGTTGAGCAGGGAGTGGTCAACATACAGGCCACGTTCAACAACACGATAATCACCATAAGCGATATGAAGGGCAACGTCATATCCTGGTCGAGCGGCGGCAACAGGGGTTTCAAGGGCACTAGGAAGGGCACGCCGTTCGCGGCCCAGGTGGCGGCCGAGGACGCGTCGAAAAAGGCGCAGACCTACGGACTCAAGTCCGCGCACGTCTACGTGAGCGGCCCGGGTCCGGGAAGGGAGCCCGCCATAAGAGCCGTGCAGGCCTCGGGAGTCAAGGTGCTCATGATAAAGGACGTGACCCCGATTCCGCACAACGGCTGCAGACCGCCGGGAAGAAGGAGAGTGTAGGGATGAAAACGGGTTTCATGTCGTTTCCGAGGAGGATAAGGGCAATTGGCTAGATACAGAGGACCCTCGTGCAAGCTCTGTCGGCGGGAAGGCGAGCAGCTATTTCTCAAGGGCGCCAGGTGCTACACGTCCAAGTGCGCGGTACAGAAAAGGCCCAACCAGGTGCCGGGAGTTCACGGAAACTCGTTCGGCCGCTCCAAGTTTTCCGACTACGGCATAAGGCTCAGGGAAAAGCAGAAGGTCAAGCGCATCTACGGACTTACCGAAAAGCAGTTCAGCCGCTACTTCAGAGAAGCGGCCAGGAGAAGCGGCGTGACGGGCGCCATGCTCATACTGCTTCTCGAGCGCCGGCTCGACAACGTGGTCTACAGGCTCGGTTTCGCGAGCTCCCGAAACGAGGCCCGCCACCTCGTCTGGCTCGGACACGTTACGGTCGACGGAAAGAGAGTGGACGTTCCGTCCTTCAGCGTGAGCGAGGGAAACAAGATAGAGATCAAGGCAAAGACCAGAAGCAACCCGCACGTGAACCAGTCTCTCGAGGGTCTTGAGAGAAGAGGGTTTCCCCAGTGGCTCGAGCTCGACAGGGACAGCTACAGCGGAGTCGTGACGAAGCTTCCCGAAAGAGAGGACGTCACCGTTCCCATAGACGAGCAGCTTATCGTCGAGTTCTACTCAAGGGTCTGAAGACTGTCTGGCATCAAACGGAGGGACGAATTTTGGAGAATTTCTACAAGAACTGGAGAGATTTGCAGTATCCCAGAGGGCTTGAAAGGGACGACCAGGTATCCACTCCCTTTTACGGCAAGTTTGTCTGCGAGCCCCTGGAGCCGGGTTACGGAGTCACTCTCGGAAACGCCCTGAGAAGGGTGCTTCTGTCCTCTATACAGGGACCGGCCATCACGGCCGCCAGGATAGAGGGAGTGTCCCACGAGTTCTCGACCATACCGGGAATAATGGAGGATGTCACCGAGATCGTGCTCAACCTGAAGAACATCGATCTCAGGATGCACACCTACGACCCCCAGACGGTCACTCTCGAGGCCGAGGGTGCCAAGAAGGGTCCCAAAGAGGTCAAGGCCTCGGACATAAGCGCTACGCACATGATCGAAGTGATAAACGGCGACCAGCACATAGCCACCCTTTCCGAAGACGCGAAGCTTTCCATGGAGCTTACGGTGAAGATGGGAAGCGGCTACGAGCCGGTGTCCAGGAGGGAGACGGTGAAGTCGATAGGACTCATACACATCGACGCGTTTTTCTCGCCGGTAAAGAAAGTCAACTACGCCGTCACCAACGCCAGGGTGGGCCAGAGGACCGACTACCAGAAGCTTACCGTCGAGATATGGACGAACGGAACGATTCTTCCCGAGGACTGTCTCGCCTACAGCGCCAAGATTCTAAAGCAGCAGCTCAGCGTGTTCATAGACTTCGACGAGGAGCTCGTGGACAGGGCCCAGGAAGAGGAGACCCGCGGCATAAGCGGAACCGACGACAGGCTTTTCGTTCCGATAGAGGACGTCGAGCTTTCGGTGAGGTCGATAAACTGTCTCAAGAAGGCCGACATAAGATATGTCGGCGAGGTGGTCCAGAAAACGGAAAACAGCCTTCTCGACCTGGAGAATTTCGGCAAGACCTCCCTCGAAGAGGTGAAGGCCAAGCTTGAGGAAATGGGTCTTGAGCTGGGAATGCTCATGGACGTCGAGACTTTCGAGCAGGAAAAGACAAGACGCGTGGAGGCCGAACAGCAGCAGCAGTGACGCGGCCGCCGGACGGTACGAAGGCATGAGACACAGAATATCCGGGCGAAAACTGGGAGTTACCACCAAGCACAGGAAGGCCATGTTCCGAAACATGGCCACGGACCTTCTGCGCCACGGCAGGATAAACACCACCGACACCAGGGCCAAGGAGATAAGAAGGGTGGTGGAGAAGCTCATAACCCTGGGCAAAAACGGCAGTCTTCACGCCAGGAGAAAGGCCCTGGGGTACGTGAGGGACAGGGAGGTGGTGGAGAAGCTCTTTTCGGAACTCGCCGAAAGATACATGCAGCGTCCCGGCGGCTACACCAGAATAGTGAAGCTCGGCTACAGGAAGGGGGACAACGCTCCCGTTTCCCTCGTCGAACTCGTGACCGAGGAATTCAAGGCCAAGAAGAAGAAAAAGAAAAAATCCGCCTCCAAGGCAGTGCCCAAGGCCAAGGCGGAAGCAAAGAAAAGCTCCAAGAAAAAGTCCGCCGAGGAGCTGGGTCTGGTCGAAGGGGAGGCGGAAGCCGCTGCGGAACCCGAAGCGGCGGAAGCCACGGAGCCGTCCGGGGCGGAAGAGAAAACCGAAACCGCGGAGAAACCGAAAGCTTCGCCGAAGCCGAAGGAAACGAAAGAGGCCGAAGCTCCTTCGTCCGATTCGTCCGACGCCGAAGAGAAAGCGGCGCCCGCGAAGAAACCGAAAGCTTCGCCGGAGCCGAAGGAAGCGAAAGAGGCCGAAACTCCTTCGTCCGATTCGTCCGACGCCGAAGAGAAAGCGGCGCCCGCGAAGAAACCGAAAGCTTCGCCGGAGCCGAAGGAAGCGAAAGAGGCCGAAACTCCTTCGTCCGATTCGTCCGACGCCGAAGAGAAAGCGGCGCCCGCGAAGAAACCGAAAGCTTCGCCGGAGCCGAAGGAAGCGAAAGAGGCCGAAGCTCCTTCATCCGATTCGTCCGACGCCGAAGAGAAAGCGGAACCCGAAGAGAAACCGAAAGCTTCGCCGGAGCCGAAGGAAGCGAAAGAGGCCGAAGCTCCTTCATCCGATTCGTCCGACGCCGAAGAGAAAGCGGAACCCGAAGAGAAACCCGAAGTTTCGCAGGAGGCCGAAGCCACTTCTCCCGAAACGGAGGAGAAAGCGGGGGCCGCTCCCGCGGAGGATTCCGAAGCGGGGGAACCTGATTCTTCCGAAGAAAAAAAGGACTGAGCTTTTTCCCGCCGTCCGTCGCGACCCGCGCGGGTTTTTTCTCTCACCCGTATTCTTTATAATAGACCCGATGGAAAAAGTCGGACTTGTACTCGACGCTTCCTCCATGGAAGAGCTCAAGGATCTCGCCGTCCGGGCGGAGAGGGCGGGATTTCACTCCGTCTGGGCCACGGAGCTTTACAGGACTCCTTTCCAGCAGCTGGGCGCCGTCGCTTCGGTCACCTCGAAAATAAGGCTCGGCACCGCCGTCGCCTTGGCGTTCGTGAGAAGCCCGCTGGTCACTTCCCTCACTTCCCTCGACCTTGACGAGATAAGTTCGGGGAGAATGATACTGGGCCTGGGTTCGGGGGCGAAGAGAACGAACGAGAATTTCCACGGCGTCGCCTACGGCGACAGGCCGGTGGCCAGGATGAAGGAGTGCGTGAGGCTCGTGAGGGAAATGACCGCAAGTGTTCACACGGGAGGGGAAATCGTTTTCCGCGGGGAGTTCTACGAAATAAACACTAGGGGCTACAAGAGGGCGTTTTCTCCGCGACGGACGAAAATTCCGGTGTTCCTGGCGGGCATAGGAAGCCGGATGGTCCGCGCCGCCGCGCAGGTGGGCGACGGATACATCGGACACGTCGTGTGTTCGCTCGAGTACATGAGGAAAGTCGTTTCGCCTTCGCTTCGGGAGGGACTTTCGGGGCGGGAAGGGGAAAACGGGGACTTCACCAGGTGTTCGATAATAACCTGCGCCGTTTCGGACGACCGGCGAAAGGCTAGGGAAGCGGCGCGGGCGACCATAGCTTTCTACGCCACGGTGAAAGCCTACGACCCTCCTTTCAGACTTCACGGCTTCGAGGCGCGGACCGCGGAAATAAGGGAGGCTTTTCGCCGGGGAGACGTCCGTTCGATGATAGCCTCGGTGAGCGACGACATGGTAGACGCGTTCGCGGTGACGGGAGACGCGGAACACTGCCGGCGCAGGATCGGCGAATACAGAAAGTACATAGACCTTCCGGTTCTGAGCGCCCCGCATTACTTTATAGACTTCAAGGAGGTCAGGGAGTATCAGGAAGGACTGATAGGGGCTTTCGCGACAAGGGGGCCCGATTCCTCCCGCAGGGTCGCATGAAGGTGCTCGTCTCAGGTTCGAGCGGAACGGTGGGAACGCATCTCTGCGCCCATCTCCGTTCCCGTTCCTTCGAGGTGTGGCGTCTGGTAAGGTCGCGGACCGAAGGAGAAAACCGGATTTTCTGGGATCCCGACGGCCGCGGCGTAGACGACCCGGACACGCTGGAGGGTTTCGACGCCGTCGTCTGTCTCTCCGGCGAAAACATAGTAGGCAGGTGGACTGAAAAAAAGAAAAAACTGATAACGGACAGCAGGATAAACACCGCGCGCCGCCTAGTGGATATTTTCTCGGGACTTCGAAAGCCCCCGGCGGTCTTTGTCTGCGCTTCGGCCGTGGGGTATTACGGAGACAGGAGAGGGGAAGAGCTTACGGAGGATTCCGCCGCGGGCTCGGGCTTTTTTCCCGATCTCTGCGCGCGGTGGGAAGGGGAGGCTAACAGGGCTTCGGACTTCGGAACCAGGGTGGTGAATCTCCGCATAGGAATCGTTCTCAGTCCCGAAGGCGGCATGCTGGGTTCCTTGTTGCCCCTGTTCAGGATGGGTCTCGGGGGAGTCGTGGGAGACGGCGGGCAGTACCTGAGCTGGGTTTCGATCGAGGATCTTTCGCGGATGATCGTCCACCTGCTTGAGCGCGGGGAGACAAGCGGACCGGTAAACGCCGTGGCGGCCGCCCCGGTCACCAACAGGGAGTTCACGGCGGCTCTCGCGTCGGCGCTGGGAATGCCCGCGTTTTTTCCGGTTCCCGCTTTTGCCGTTAGGGTTCTTTTCGGGGAGATGGGGCGAAGCACGGTTCTCGCCAGCGCGAGGGTTTTTCCGAAGAAGCTTCTTTCCGGCGGCTACGAGTTTTTTCACGCGGAACTTTCAGGGGCGCTTTCGGACGTGATTTCAGGATAGGATGTCGGAGAAGAATAAATTCGGAGCGGGACAGTACATGAAGCTTAAACTGGAAAGAAGCGATCTTCACGATGACCCTTTCTTCCAGTTCGACGCGTGGTACGGAGGGGCTCTCGCTTCCGAAGAGGATTTCCCCAACGCCGTCACGCTTTCGACCGCGACCGCCGGGGGAGTTCCGTCCTCGAGAGTGGTTCTTCTCAAGGGCTACGACTCCAGGGGGTTTTCCTTCTACTCGAATTCGCTCAGTCGCAAGGGAAGGGAGATAGCGGAAAATCCCTTCGCTTCGCTCTGTTTCTGGTGGCCGGAATTCGAAAGGCAGGTGAAGGTGGAAGGCAAGGTGGGCATGCTTCCCGACGCGGAGGCGGACGACTATTTCGCCGCGAGGCCCAGGCGCAGCCGCGCGGCCGCCTGCGTCTCGAAACAGAGCGAAGTTCTCCAGAGCAGGCGGCTGCTCGAAGAGCGTTACGAGAGTCTTCTGCTAGAGCGGGAAGGAAAAAGCATCGCGCGGCCGGATTTCTGGAAAGGCTACATCGTGGAACCCGAGCGGTTCGAGTTCTGGCAGGGGAGGGAAAACCGCCTCCACGACCGTTTCAGGTACCTTCGCCGCTCCGAAGGCGAATGGGAGATAAGCAGGCTCTACCCGTAAAATTCCAGAACGGAGTCAACCGTCGCTTTCCGCTCTGGCTGAATCTGCGTCGGGTGCTTTTTTCTAAAACTATCTGGTGGCGGAGTAAAGCGCCACCACTCCCATCGTGAATTCGCGGTACCTGCAGTCTCTGAATCCCGCGTCTTCGAGGTCGCTCACGAATTTCTCCCTTTGCGGAAAAGCGGCGGCGGATTCCGAAAGATACCTGTATTCCTTTCCCCTTCCGTAGAAGCTTCCCACAAGGGGCATCACCACCCTGAAGTAGAACATGTAGACCGGTCTGAAAAGCGGATTTCTGGGAATGGCGAATTCGAGAACGAGAAGTTTCCCGCCATCTCTGAGAACCCTTCTCATCTCCCCCAGGGAAAGCCGGTAGTCGACCGTGTTCCTTATGCCGAAAGCGATGGTGACCGAGTCGAAACGCTTTTCCTCGAACGGCAGGTTCTCCGCCGCGCCGGACACAAGCTCTATCCTGTCGGCGAATCCCAGGGAGTCGATCTTGCTTTTTGCGATCCGAAGCATGTTCGCGCTGGGGTCTATTCCGATTACCCTGGCCGCCGGATGCTTCCTCGCGACCTCTATCGCCACCTCCGCCGTTCCCGTCGCCACGTCGAGAACGTCCTCGCCGTCGTCAAGCTCCTCCGCCAGTCTTTTTCTCCATAGCTTGTGGATTCCGAAGCTGAACAGGGCGTTCAGCCTGTCGTAGTACCTCGCCACCTCGTCGAAAATCTTTTTCGTCTCGGGCATCAGATGGATTCCAGTATCTTCCTTATGTGGGAGGTTCTGTTGAGCACGTAGAAATGAATTCCCGGGACTCCTCTTTCGACGAGTTCGCTCGCCTGCTCGACGCACTGGGCGATTCCTATTTCCCGGGCCCTGGCGTTGTCGTCTCCCGCGTCCCGAAGCTTTCTCTCCAGGGGTTCGGGAATCTTCGCCCCGCAGAGGGAGGATATCCTGATCACCTGTCTAGAAGAGAGCACCGGCATGAGTCCCGGTATGACGGGAACGTCGATTCCCGCGTCTTTTACCCTCTCCACGAAATCGAAGTAATAACGGTTGTCGAAAAAAAGCTGGGTGATTATCGCGTCGGCGCCCGCCCGGACCTTCTTGGCGAGATTCTCTACGTCCTCTTCGAAGCTCGGGGCCTCGAGATGCTTTTCGGGGTAGCCCGCGACCGCCACGGAGAAACGGCGGGACTTTTCCTTCTCGCGGCTTCTTACGTGTTCGACAAGCTCGTTTGCGTGGGAGAAGGCTCCCCTGGAAAGCAGTCCCTGTCCGTTCTCTTTCGGTATGTCTCCGCGAAGCGCCACCACGTTGCTTATTCCCTCGTCTTCCATGCGCTCGAGCATGAGGTCTATTTCCCGCTTCGAGTACCCGACGCAGGTGAGATGGCAGGCGCTTTCGACGCCGAGAGAGTTTTTCACGTAGGACGCCACCTCGAGGTTCTGCTTGCGCCCCCCTCCCATGGCCCCGTGCGTCACGGTTATCATGTCGGGAGAAAGTTCGGCCAGCTCCCCGAGGGAGCGTTTCAGTTTTTCGAATTCCGCGTCGTCTTTCGGGGGAAAGACCTCGAAGGACACGAGGGGGCGGTTTCGCTTTTTGTCTCCGTACTCGGAAAAGTTCATGGTTCTTCGCCGGGGGGCTTATAAACTATACGGGGGCGGTTTTTCTTTCAAGTTCCGAAAAGCTCGCGGAGTCTCGCGCTTCTGTAGTCGAATATGAAGTCGAGCCTGCGCCTCACCAGGAGCCTGTGCGCCACTCTTCCGAGGGGGCCGAAGGGAAGCGAGTAGTGAACGAGGTCTCTCGCCTCGGTCTCTCCCCGCCCGCTCTCGGTGAAAAAATGCTTGTGGTGCCAGAACCCGTAGGGACCGAAGCGCTGCTCGTCGACGAAATACCCCGGCGCGTCCACGTGGGTTATCTCCGTCACCCATCCGCTTCCGACGAAGGGCGCGAGCTTTATCTCGTAGGTGATTATCATGCCGGGATATATCCTCTCCTCCGCCCCGGACGTTACGCGCATGTCGAGTTCGGGCGGCGTTATGGCGGAGAGATTGTTCGGGTTCGAGAAAAAGTCCCAGGCGGTTTCGACGCCGGCCGGGATGGTCTCCTTTCTCTCCAGAGTGTATATCTTCATTTTTCCTCCGCGCGTTCCAGGGGGGGCCTCGGAAGCCCCGCGAGTTTCCAGAGGGCGAGAAACACGAGTCCCAGAACCAGGGGCAGGGATTCGCTGATCTGGTAGAGCACCCCCGAGGCCATTCCGCCGACGCACGCCCCGAAGAAGTTCGCCAGGTTGAAAAAGCCCGAGAGAACCCCCCTGTTTTCCGAAGAGACTCTCTGCGTGAGAAACGCCGGGAGCACGGCCTGGAAAACGGAGTGGCCGAGAAAGAACAGGGTCCCCGCCAGGTAGAGGGTCGCGGCGTCGGGCGCCCTGAACAGGTAGAGGGAAAAGGCCGCGGCTAGGAAAACGAATCCGAACCGCGTCGCCGGCCGCAGGGCGTTTCTTCTCTCCGACATCCTTATGTACGGGTAGACGAAGAGCACGCTGGGGGCGAGTATTATCAGGTAGACGAGCCACAGTTCCCCCGGTTCCTTTCCCAGGTTCTTCCACCCGAGGGGATAGATGAAGAAAAGAAGGTTGAGGGTGAGCGACGTTACGAACGTGGCCGAGAGCAGCTTTCTCACCTCAGGCTCCCTGAGCTTGAAGAGAAGTTCCTTTCTTCTTCCCGTCCTTTTCGGCGGGAGGTCGGGAAACATGGCGAGGGTGACCACGACGGCGGCGAGGCCGAGACCGGCGAGAATGAAGAAAAGGCTCTCGAAGCCGAACTGCGCGGCGAGGGCGGGGCCGGCGACGAGAGAGATTATGAAGGCCGCTCCGACTATTATTCCCGCGGTCATGAATGACTGGGCCCTTACTTCGCTTCTGGTGGAGTCGCCGAGAGCCGCTATGGCGACCGAGCCTATCGCCCCGCTTCCCTGAAGCGCCCTGGTTATCACGAGTTCCCAGATGTTGTCGGCAAAAGCGCAGAGAACGCTCCCGACGCAGAATATCAAAAGCCCCGCCACCACCACGGGCTTTCTTCCGAACCTGTCGCTGGCCAGGCCGAAGGGTATCTGCAGGAGGCTCTGCGTGAGGGCGTATATTCCGAAGGCCACGCCCGCCGAGGCTACCGTCGCCCCCTCGTAGTTCACGGCGTACACGCTGAAAACGGGGATTATGATGAATATCCCCAGGAGCCTGAGGGCTATTACGGTTCCTATCACGAGGACCGAGCGGAGTTCGTGTCCGTTGAGTTTCATGCGTTTTTTCCGAACCGGTCTGCGTCCCCGTTCCGGTAGAAAAATAATTGAAAAACAGGCTCAATAAAAGGGCGGGGAAACAAAAAGTCCCGGTCCCGCGACGAGGTCCGAAACCCGCGGGGGCGGCCGCCCGGTTCCGGGCGTTTGACAGTACGAAGGCGGTTCAATAAAGTAAAATGCAGGCGTCGTTTATTGAAGTCAGACCAAAGGCGACGCGGGAGCGTGGAAAAATGAAAGACAAAAGCCTGACGATTTTGATTGTTTCGCTGGTCGTCGTCGGCGCGGCGGCTCTTTTCGCGACCAACACGCTGTTCAAGGACGAGGCCGTCCTGGAACCCGGGGTGGAAGGCGAAGTGGTGACGGAGCCCGTAGCGCAGGAAGACGAAACGGTGGTGGAAGCGGTCCCTCCGGCGCCTCTCCCCGTGAAGGAGGAGGCCCCGGCCGAACCCCGCGCCGTCGCCGAGCCTGAGGCCGAAACCGCGGTCGTTTCCGAGCCCGCGGTCGAGCGGAGCCCCCCCGAACCCGCGGCGGCGAAAGCCCCGCCCGAGCCTGAGGTCGCGGCCGTCGAGGAAGAGCCTCCCGCGGTTGAAGCCGTCCCCGCACCCCGGTCGATGCCCGTGTCCATGCCCGAATCTTACGACGACGGAGGGTTTACCCTGGGAGTCCGCGGCGGTCTCAGCCTGATCAGAAACTCCAACGTGTCCTCTCCCGCTCTCACCATCGGCGGCATCGACTACGACCGCCTCGGCGCGACGACCGTTTTCGACAAGGGTTTCGCCGCCAGCGTTCTCGCCGGTTACGAATTCGGCAACGGCCTGCGTTTCGAGGGAGAATTCAGCTACATTCGAAACGGTCTCAAGGAAATGAACGTCAAAAGCGCGGGGACCCTGCCGAGACTCGCGGGACTCGACCTGATGCGGACGCCTCCCGTTCCTTGCGCTTCCGGAACCCAGGGATGCGTTCCCTACTACAGTTCGAATTTTCCGGATTCCGCGCGCGAGACCATAGAACAGGCTTCGCTCGGAAAAAAGAAGCTCAACGGCAGCACCTCGGCCTACGTCTTCACGTTAAACGCCTACTACGACCTTGATCTCGGCGGCGGGTTCGCGCCTTACGCGGGCGGCGGCGCGGGAATGGCCATCCTGTCGGTCAAGGCCGAGTCCGGCGAACAGCTTACCGAGGGCAGGATACTTGTGGACGACAAGGACTACGCGTTCGCGTACCAGTTCGGCGGCGGACTCGGCTTCGAGCTTTCGGACAAGAAGAACTCCCCCTCGGTGACCTTCACTCTCGACTACCGCTACCTCGGCATCGTCAAGCCCAAGCTGATAGGGGAAGTGACGGGCAACGCTGTTGAGACGGATTTTCGCGGACATTACGTGGGCGCCGGAATAAGGCTGGGATTCTGAGATTCCGGCAAAGAAGCCCGAACAGGGCGGACCCGGACGTCCGTCTTCCGCGGAGACCCGAAGGCGATGAGACCTACGTGGGCCGAAATCAGTCTCGATTCTTTTGAGTCAAACCTGGGCGAAGTAAGAAAACTCGTCGGAGACGGCCCGCGCGTTATGGCCGTCGTCAAGGCCGACGCCTACGGACACGGCGCCGTGCGGATAAGCCGGGCCGCCCTTCGCGGCGGCGCGGACATGCTGGGAGTCGCCACGGTCCCCGAGGCTATGGAACTTCGGGAAGCGGGAGTGAAAAGCGAGATACTGCTTCTGGGAGGAATAGACCCCGGCGAGGCCCGCGTCGCGGTAGAAAACTCCCTCACGCCCGCGTGTTATTCCCTGCCCGTTCTGAGAGCCCTCTCCGAAGCGGCCGTCCGCCTCGGGAAAGAGGCCGGCTATCACCTGAAGGTGGACACGGGCATGACCAGGCTCGGCGTCGGGGCGGGGGAACTCGAATCTTTTTTCGCCGTTGCGCGGGACCTTCCGGCGACGAGTCTTCGGGGCGTTTTCACCCACTTCGCTTCGGCCGAAAGCGGGGACGGCGGCTACACCGGCCGCCAGATGGAGGTTTTCCGCGGGGCCCTCGCTTCTCTCGACGGACTCGGGGTGAAGTACCGAAGCGCCCACGCGGCCAACAGCGCGGCCATGCAGAGGTTTCCCGATTCCCGCATGGACATGGTGCGGCCGGGAATAATGCTCTACGGCTCGGGCGGCATGGGCGAGGCCGCGCTTCGCCCCGTCATGAAATTCAAAACTAGGATAGTGCAGCTGAGAAAAGTGCCCGAGGGCACAGCGGTTAGCTACGGGGGAACTTTCGTCGCGCGGAGGGAGAGCCTGATCGCGACCCTTCCGGTCGGCTACGCCGACGGCTACCCGAGGAAGCTTTCGAACAGGGCGAAGGTTTCCGTCGGGGGCGTACCCGCCCCCGTCGCCGGGACCGTCTGCATGGATTTCGTCATGGCCGACGTTACCGACGTCGCGGGAGTGAGCGTCGGGGACGAGGTGACGCTTTTCGGAGACGGGATGGTAAGCGTGGAGGACGTTTCGCTCTGGGCGGAAACCATACCCTACGAGATACTGTCGATGATTTCCCCCAGGGTTCCGAGGGTGTACTCGTGACCGCTTCTCTGAAACCGATGGGGGAGGGGACCCGAGCGTGAGAGCCGTCGTGCAGAGAGTGAGCGAGGCGTCGGTCGGCGTTTCCGGCAGGGTGGAGGGGAGCATCGGAGCGGGGATGGTGGTCCTGGTCGGCGTGGAGAAAGACGATTCGGAAAAAGACGCCGACTACCTGGCCGAAAAAATCTCTGGCCTTCGGATCTTCCCGGACGCCGGGGGAAAGATGAATCTCTGCGTCAAAGACGCGGGGGGAGAGATTCTGGCCGTTTCGCAGTTTACGCTCTACGGGGACTGTCGCCGGGGCAGGCGGCCTTCCTACTCGCGGGCGGCGGGCGGGGATTTCGCGGAAAGTCTCTACGAGCTTTTCGTCTCCCGTCTCAGGGAGCGGAGACTTCGGGTCGAGACCGGGGTTTTCGGGGCGGACATGGAGGTTCGCATCGTGAATTCGGGTCCCGTGACGCTTCTCCTTGACAGCTCGAAAGACTTCTAGCGACGCCTCCTGTATTCCCACAGAACGGCGTCCACATGGTGTTTCGTCATTTTGTACTCGGCGGCCAGGAAACTTACGAGTTCTTCGACCGTGGCGGAGCACTCTTCGGCGCAACGCACCAGATGGACGTTTTCTTTTACCGTGTCTTTGAGCCCGATGATGTTGGCGAGATGCTGCTTCGTTCTCTTTGCGATATAGGGAAGTTCCGTCAGTACGTCGATTCCCCCCGCGCCAACGCGCGCCTTGAAGTTTTTCCAGCCTTCTTCGTGTACCATCTTGGCGCCCTTCAGGAATCCGTCGGCTTTGGACTTGTGCTTGATGGGGAGGTCGTCAACGTTGACGGATTTCATTCCGGCGACATCGACCGGTTCGAAATCTTGGAAAACTTTTTGGATGTCATCGAATTTCTTCTCGAGAATTGAAACCTCGAATCCCGAGGCGAATACTACCCAGCAATATTGTCCCAGGAATTCTCGTTCGTCGAGGCTGTTCCATGTCTTTTTCCGGTCGATATCGGCCCAGTACGCCTGACCGCCCACAGCGTCACGGGCGGCTTCAAACAATTTCCTCGCTTTATTTTTATTCATGATTTTCTCCCTGCCGTTTTTAATCGTATCGGCAAACGGACGGATGCCAACATACCCCCCCCCCGCGTCTTATGTCAACGACTTTACCATAACCGCGCCCCCGGAGAAAACCCGGAAAACCGATGTCCTGATGGATATATGGACGATATGGAATTATATTAGGGTACATGAAGACCGTCTGCAGTCATCCCACTGCCCACAGGGACTACACGTTCGAGGAGAAGTACGAAGCGGGTCTCGTTCTCAGGGGTTCCGAGGTGAAATCCCTCAGAAGCGGAAACGCGAGCGTAAAGGAGAGCTTCGCCCTGATAAGGGAAAACGAGGCCAGGCTCGTTAACTGCTACATAGCTCCCTACGAGGCCGCCAACATCCTGAACCACGAGCCGACCAGGGAGAGAAAGCTTCTTCTGAACGGTTACGAGATAAAAAAGCTGATTGGAAAAACCCGGATCAGGGGTTATACTCTTGTACCTCTCAGGATTTATTTTAAGAACGGCTTCGCCAAGCTCGAGCTTGCCCTCGCCAAGGGAAAGAAGACGCGGGACAGGAGAGAGGACATCAAGCGTCGCGAGGCAGACCGGGAAATGCGGCGGGCCGTCAAACGATCTTTGAAACGTTCATAGCTTGACCACGTGGGGGCGATCGGCTTCGACGGGGAACAGGGTAGCTTGTGCCGCATGCCGAGTTTGGTTAGCTCGTAAAACTGACCAAGCACGATAAGTGCCGAACCAATTAACGCACTCGCAGCCTAACAAAAACTGCGACGTCTCAGATGGCCGCGCCTGCCGGGCTTTCTGAGGCGAAATTCAGGCGGGCTGGTCGGTACGCGATTTCCGGGGCGCGTGTCGGCGAGATTTTTCTCGGGACTGCGGTGAAGAACCTGCCTGCCGGTGATTTCGCCGTTTGATTCAAAAGACAGGATAAGCATGTAGACGCCTTGTGAAACTTTTCTCGGACCCGGGTTCGATTCCCGGCGCCTCCACCATAATTTCGATGTCAAACGGCGGAACCTTGAATCCGACCGTACTAATTTCCGAGGCCGTGCTGGCAACCCGGAACAGGTTTCTGTTTTAACTGTCTTAAGAAAATCGAGTACACCTGAATATGGAATCCTCCTTGTCATGGATTGACCACGACCCTAAAGCGAGAGAGAGAACCCTCCGGATATTTTTCTTTTTTCAGGAAACAGAAAGTCGCGACGAAATGGGAATCGGTTCCGTGAGAGACAGCTTCGCGGACCAGCTCTTTCCCGGCACCAGCACGATCCAGACCCGTTTGCGGTACATGCTGTTTGTGCCGTGGATATACCGAAAGCTTGAAAACGAAAAAGTGCAAGAAGACAGTTTTGCCACTCAAGCGGATAAGCTGGAAAGGGATCTGATTCAGCCCCTTCTCGGTTCTGACGATCAGGCGGGTGTCTTCGGCAGAACCTCCGGCAACAAAATCAAGAGGTTGCCGAGTTCCGTCTACTGGGCAGGTCTGAGAAAGTGGAAAATTCTTCACACTTCGTACTCTCAGGACGAATATCACAGAAGAATCGGGGAAATATATAAAAAGCGGGACGCTTTGTCTTCAGGAAAAAAAGAGATGGAGGCTCTGGGCGACGATTTTGACGTGGATAACGATGCCGTCAGCTGGCACCCTCAGCTTCCTCCGCCTCCGAACGACTTTCCGGAGAAGGCGGATTTCTCCCTGACGCGTGCGGAAGCGGAATTCATTCAGGACCGTATTCAGGATGTCTGTGGAGGAAGTCTTCTGGCCTTTCTTTCTCAAAATTGCGCACCTGCTGATACTACAGAAGCTCCTTGGGAGCACCCGGATTACGACAACTTCTCATGTGCTCATAAAAAACTGTTGCATCACGCGCGTCTTTTTTCCGAGACCATGCACGCGGCGGCGTTAAACTACAATGTTCAGCTTGCGGAATGCCGCCGTGACGAAGAGCGTATTTCCAACTACAAGGAAAGATTTGATGTCTGGCTGAAGAAATTCCCCTTGGAGGAAGTCAAGTCTTGGAGAGTGGACTGTCTCTGGGAACTGACCGAGGGCCATGGTTACAAGATCACTCGGCGAACGCAACGTTTTGTGAAATCATGGATTGAATTGGTACAAAGGTCTCCGAGGGAACTGCTTAAAAACAAGCGTGCCAGAGAACTCGTTCGGGACAGAGAGATAAGTCTCAAAGGTCCGCGGTCTCGATTCAAAAACCGCCGGGCTCGTGAGCAATGGAGCGGGGATTCCGGCACCAGGAGACTCGTTTACCGCTGGCACAACGTAAAAGTTCTTCTGAAGGATCTTCATCAAGGTATGACCAAGAGGTAAGAAATGCTCGACCCTGATTCCAGAAGTTTCTATACTTCGGTTCTTACTCCTCCGCCCGGGATGGTCTTCGACGAAGCCGTAGCGGCTACGTTTTCAATGGACCCTGTTTTATTGCTTGAAACCCCTTTGCACTTGGTGGACATAGACATGTCCGAACCCAACCCTCTGTCGATCCTTCAGTCTGTGAGAAGATATTCGGAGCGCATTACCGCCTATGTTCAGAAAGGCCGGATTCGGGTCCCCCGAGCCACCAGGCCCAATCCGCTGTTCGGTCTTCTGGAAGAAATGATTGTCGAAGTTAATTCTCCTCACCCCGGCGGCGTTTTCCATCCCAAGGTCTGGGCTATCCGATTCTCCGGTTCAAACGGGCAGGATTCGATGATCAGGCTGGTAATCTTGACCAGGAACATGACGACTAATCCCTCTTGGGACCTTTCAATCAAACTTGAGGGTGAAATCGGACCGCGCGAGGAAAAAGTTAATAAACCTCTGGCGCATTTCTTCAGGAAGCTTCCGGAGTTTGCCTTAAACGGAGTCAGTACGGCCAGGCGGAAACAGGCGATAAGGTTTTCTGAAGAAATTCTCAATGTCTCGTGGAAGCTTCCCGAGGGTTTTGACGAACTGTCGTTCTATGTTCCCGGAATCGAAGGGTTTGACTGGGAACCTCCTGAATCTGATCGAATGGCCGTCATATCGCCGTTTTGTTCCGATGAAGTTCTTCGGACTTTTGCGGAAAAAACTGCTTCCGCCGTGGCCCTTATATCAACACCAGAGCAAATGGCCGATTTAAAAAAAGACACTCTGAGTCGTTTTCCCCGGCGGTTGTGTCTGAACGAGGCCGCTGAAACCGAGGAAGGCGAAGATAATGAGAGAACCGAAGGAGTGTCTTCAACCGGCCTGCATGCCAAGGCATATCTGCTTGAGACGGACCGTGGTCGTACGCATCTGGTAACAGGTTCCGCAAATGCCACGAACGCGGCGTTGCTAGATTCCAAGAATGTTGAAATACTTGTCGGACTCGAAGGTAAAATATCCGAGGTAGGTGGTATTGACGAGCTTCTTCACGAGGACGGTTTTGGAAGATATCTCGATGATTACGACGGAGAAGCGAGTGCGGATACAGACGAGGAAATGCGGAAAGCTGAAAAGTGCATCAGGAAAGCCAGGCTCATGCTGGCCCGGGCACAGCTTTCTCTCAAATGCAGCAAAGCTTCAGGGGATGATCTGTGGACATTAACTCTGGTTGGAAACATTCCTTCCCTTGACGGAATTCAAACTGCTACAGCTTGGCCCATAACCGTGACGGAAAATTCTGGGGCAAGCTTAATCGGGAACAATTCTGGTGAAATCAGTCTGGGAGAGTTTTGCACTTCGTCGGTTACCGGCCTTATGGCTTTTGAACTCAGGAGTCGGCATCATTCTGATTTTTCGGTCAGTTTTGTAATGAACCTTCCAGTTGAGGGAATGCCTAGTGAACGGAATTCCGCCATCTTGGAAACCGTCATAAGAAATCAGGGCGGTTTTATAAATTTTATAAAGAATCTCCTACCCCTGCTTGCCGATGCGTTGACGGATGGACATGTCGCACCCAGCTTCAGAGCAGGAGATGACAAGGGGATTTCCCGATTGTCGAGCGGTGAAGAATTTCCGCTTCTTGAGGATATGGTCAGAGCTTACAGCAGGTATCCCGACAAGCTGCATGATGAGATTTCCGATGTGATCCGTGAGCTGTCGTCCCGGGGCACTGCGAACGATGTTGTTCCCGAGAAGTTTCTGAAACTTTGGGAAGTCTTTGAGTCCGCGCTGGGAGAACGAAATGCCCGACAGTAGCTTTTCCGCCGAAAAGGGTCTTGCCGGACTTAAGGATTTTCAGAGAAAGACCGTGGATTACGTGTTTGAAAGGTTATACGGTCGTAATAATCCTCCTTTTCGTTTTCTGGTCGCGGACGAGGTCGGACTCGGAAAGACGCATATCGCCCGTGGAATTATCGCCAAGACTCTGGAACACCTTCGGAAAAAAGACATAGACAGAATAGATGTTGTGTATGTCTGTTCCAACGCAGCCATAGCAAGGCAGAACATCAACAAGTTGAAGATTGAAGACTCGCATGCGTTTTCCGTCGCTACCAGACTTACCTATCTTCCATCGGAGGTAAGGTGTATCAGAAAGAACAAGGTGAATTTTATCAGCCTGACTCCCGGAACGGCTTTTGATCATTCGAGAAGTCGAGGGGGACATATACGGGAGAGGGCTATTCTCTACAGAATGCTCTCTAGCCTTCCTCTTGCAAGAAAGAAACGTCGATGCACAGGGTTGTTGAACTTATTGCAGGCCAAGGCCGGCAAAGACAGCTGGCGGTCAGAAGCTCATAATTTTGAGGATCTGGACCCTGACATTTCCAAATCTTTCAGGAAATCCGTTCTCGCCGACAAGGAACTCTACGAGAAGCTTAAGGATTGTTGCGAGCGTTTTTCCCGCTACAGGGATTGGAAGAAAATTCCGACGGCCGATTCGGAACTGCGCTACCGTCTCATAGCGCGTCTCCGAAACAAGCTCGCTTCTAATTGCATGGATGCGTTGGAACCGGATCTTGTCATTCTGGACGAGTTTCAGCGGTTCAGGCATTTGCTGAACGGTGACAACGAGGCATCCAAACTCGCGAAAACCTTGTTTGAATATAGTGACAAAAAGGTCGTTAATCATCAGGTCAGGGTTCTGCTTCTTTCGGCCACACCTTACAAAATGTTTACTCTTGACTTGGAAAAAGAGGAAGAAGACCACTATAAGGACTTTATAAAGACGCTGGAATTTCTGTTTAATGATTCAAACCGCGTCAAGAAAGTTGAAAACCTTATTGCCGAACATCGAAGAACACTTTATTCCGATGGATTGAGCAATTCCTCAACAAATCATAAGAAAAATCTTGAAAACACACTGCGTAGCGTTATGTGCCGCACGGAGAGGGTTGCTGCAACCAGCGACAAGGATTCAATGCTGGAGGAAAAACGGAGCCCCGCTCCGTTAAAGTCTTCCGACCTCGAGGATGCGTCTATAGTGGACAAGATAGCCACATGCCTCGATGCAGGCGAACATGTCGAATACTGGAAATCAGCGCCTTATCTCATCAATTTCCTGAAGGGCTACAAGATCAGACGCAGACTTGATGACCGTATGAATGATCCTTCAAAGGAACTTCTCGATGCTTTTTCCAAGCCTGGAAGCCTGTTGCTGACAGAGAAAAAATGTAATGGCAAAAAAAGACTTGACCCTGCCAACCCGAGAATGCGGGTTCTCTTTGAAGATACAATAGAGAAGGGAATGTGGCAGCTTCTGTGGATGCCGCCTTCAATGCCGTATTACAAACCGGAAAGTGTTTTCTCGGGAAAGGAGAATCTGACCAAATCTCTGGTATTTTCTTCTTGGAACGCCGTTCCGAACGCCATAGCGTCTGTCTGTTCCAACGAGGCGGAAAGAAGAATGATCTCAGAGAGTTCGGTTTCCCCCGAGGATCTTTATAAAAAAATCAGGCCGCTTCTCAGATTTTCTACTTCTGCTTGGGATAGATTGACTGGCATGCCAGTCATAGCCTGGATGCTCCCGTCGCCCGTGCTGGCGACCGAGGTTGACCCGCTGACGATTTCATTGCGTCATGAAGGCAAACTCTTGTCTGCAAGAACGCTTAAGAATGAAGCCAGAGCAGTTTGTAGCGAGTTGCTGAAAAAGATACCTGTATCCGGAAACGGTTACCGCGTCGACAGGCGATGGTACTGGGCGGCGCCTGCGCTGCTTAATATACAAAAAGAGTTCTTGAAATGGTGCAAATCGGATTGGAAAAGGCTTGTGCGGGATGTAAGAAAAACTGCTCCAGACCACGAAGACGAAGGAAGGGGATTCAGCGGGCATGTCAATTTATTAGTGAAGGTGATTGAAGGCAAGGAGAACCTAGGTCGGCAGCCGGAAGACCTGGCGGATGTTCTCAGCGAACTGGCGCTGGCTGGTCCAGGCGTGTGCGCCCTGCGGTCTCTTTATCGCGTGGCAGGTGATGAGATGAACGCGTCCGACCGTGACCTGCTGTCTGCCGCCGCACTGGTTTCTTGGGGATTCCGCTCCCTTTTCAACATGCGCGAAACCATCGCGATGTTACGTAGCAGCCGAGATAATTCCTATTGGAGGTCAACGCTTCGCTACGGTATTGACGGGAACCTCCAATCCGTACTTGACGAATATGTACATGTGCTGAACGAAGATATGGGTCTTCAGAATCATGAACCGTCCGATCGTGTGCGGAAGATTGCGGAGCGCATTCAGTCCGTGCTCTCTCTTCGTACCGCTCAGATTAGCATAGACGAAATAAAAAGGCGTGGAGGCAAACTTTCTGTCAAACCCTTCAACACTCGTTCTCGTTTTGCACTTCGTTTCGGCAATGTCAAGGGTGATGACGATAGGACTCTCCGCTCCAGTTCCGTTCGAGACGCTTTCAACTCTCCGTTCAAACCGTTTGTTCTGGCGTCAACTTCAATTGGACAGGAAGGTCTGGATTTCCATCAGTGGTGTCACGCCGTGGTGCACTGGAACCTTCCCTCGAATCCGGTCGACCTTGAACAGCGCGAGGGTAGGGTGCATCGGTACAAGGGGCATGCCATAAGAAAAAACATAGCGGAGAAGTACGGCTTACACGCTCTTCAAGGTTTTGATGGAGGAGATCCTTGGCAGAAACTTTTTCAAAAGGCTTCAGATGAGAAGCGTCCGGGGCAAAACGACCTGATTCCCTACTGGATATTTGAAGGTTCGGCACGAGTAGAACGAAGAATTCCCCTGCTTCCGTACAGCAGGGAGGAAAAGAAACTGAAGGTACTAAAACACAGCTTGGCTTTATATAGGGCGGTGTTCGGACAGCCGCGACAGGAAGACCTGATCAATATTCTGAAAAAAAACGTATGGTCTTCGGGCGACACAAGTAAACTTCTCATTTCGTTATCCCCACCAGAATGAAAAAAACCATCGTGATTGCCACCAGAAACAAAGGCAAACTGGAAGAATTCAAGGTGATTCTCGCCGACGAGTACGATGAAATCCTCTCACTCTCTGACTTTGACGCTTTTCCCGAAATAGCAGAGACAGGTTCGTCTTTTAAGGAAAACGCTTTCATAAAGGCGAAAGCGGCCTGCGATTTTCTCGGAGCAGATGCGATTGCCGACGATTCCGGTCTTGTCGTAGAAGCTCTCGGCGGTGCTCCCGGTATTTATTCCGCTAGGTATGCGGGCCGGAATGCCTCGGACCACGAAAACAACGAAAAACTGCTTTTAGAACTTGAAGGGAAAGAAAACAGAGATGCCAGGTTTGTTTGCTGTATCGCACTGGTTCTAAAAGACGGAACGCGGAAATTTTTCGAGGGCGAATGCCGGGGACGAATTATTTCCGAGAAAAGAGGAACAAGCGGTTTCGGCTACGACCCTGTCTTTTACGTTCCGCGGTATGGAAAAACAATGTCCGAGCTCGGGCCTGACATAAAAAACAAAATAAGCCATCGCGCAAAGGCCTGCGGCAAACTTCTTTCATATTTTTCCGGTTTGGGATAAATTTGATGAGTGAGTATTAGGTGAGTCACTCACGGATGAAGGAATTGCAGGGTGCGCTTTTAAAGTTATCGTGATTTTATTTCGACAAAACAACTCCATATTAAAAATGTAGACAATCATGATTGATGGAGCACGGCGGATTCCGGTTCAACACCTCTCGGTTCGAGTACCTTGGCACGATACCGATTGGAAGGGAACTATATGCAACAGACCTGCAAGCAACACGGCTTGTCGGTCTCTGCAACACATTGCGGACAGAAAGGACGATGAAGCCGAAGCGAAATTGGCAGGTACTTCTCTCAAGAATCTGTCACCTGGTCAATTGCCCCCTTGTGTAGCCGAGCGTGCGAATTTCATGGCACCGTTTTCTATCAAAATCAGAAAACAACATCCATACGCTCACCGCAATTCAAAGTCACATAGCCACTTCTGTCCAACCGACTACACCATGCGTCCGTATACCGCATCCTGTATACCGTTTCGCTGGATGAGGCAGGAAAACTGTGAAGAACTTGTAGAATCTTATGGACTCGACTTCCAGCCTGACCGCGAACCGGATCTTGGATTTGACACTGGCTGGATCCAAGAACGTGTCAATCAACGAGTAATGCTTGACACGTTCTTCAGTGCTATACACCCCGATAAATCTCTTTGCTTCTTCTACGCGAAAGATACCCCGTTATCCACTTCAGCGGGACGAGTCATCATAGGGGTAGGCATCGTACGAGAGGTCGATGCTCCCGTTGAATACGAATATTCGACCCAGAAGCCTCCTCTTCGCAGCGTAATATGGGAACGTAACGTCGAGCACTCCATTCGCCGACCCGAATTCAAGAATGGGTTTCTTTTTCCGTATCGCGAGTTGTTTGATCTAGCTCTTGAAAAAGGTATTGACCCGGAGCAGTTTCTGGCTTTCGCTCCTGACGATGCATTCCACAGCTTTTCCTATGTATCAGAGCATGTTTCGCATGATCACGCCATCGCGACATTGTTGAATTGCCATCGTGCACTGAAACGAATTCAAGACTTACTTCCCGGGCCTTGGACACAGGTATCGGCGTGGATTGACGATCAACTAAACCAACTTTGGCATATGCGGGGAGCATTTCCAGGATTTGGCTCTGCCCTCAGAGCGTTCCTTGGCAACGGGGGAAATCTGGTCGCCTATCAGATTGCGGAGGAATGTGCGAAAAACAATGCCGACGCAACTGTTGACCCGTGGCCGTACTTTGAACAAATCATGCGAGACCCAAGCACGGCGACCGGAATGGCAAAAGACTTAATTGGAGGGGGCTTTGCCCAAGCATGGGCGGCCATGTCATCGGAACGAAAAGAACTGTTAAGATTGCTCAGCAGGTTTTCTTTGGAGTCTGAACAGACTATTCGATTCTTTGACCCCGGAAAACACCGGGCTGACATCAGCGATGCCGCGCTTATTGAAAATCCTTATCTCTTGTACGAACTCGACCGCTCATCAGTTGACCCCATTTCTTTTATGACTATTGACCGCGGCATTTTGCCCGGGCGTGCTGTGCTTAACGCACATCCGTTGCCCGACCGTTCACGATTAACGGACAAGATTGACCATCGGCGTGTACACGCGCTTATGGTTGCCGCGCTTGAACAAGGAGCCGAGCAAGGACACACTTTGTTACCGCGTTCGCAACTAACTGCTTTCATTAGCGATATGCCGCTAGAAACCGATTGTCCCGTTAGGTCTGATGTGCTCAATAGCCTAGATGGGATGCTTGAAGGAACTATCGAACCGACTGAGATGTCTGACGGAAGCCCAGGCTATCAGCTCCGACGTTTTGTTGACACAGCCAGTCTGATAAGCCGTACCGTAGACAAAAGAGTCAGCTCCGGAAGCAAGCGTCTTGGCGTTAGTCATGATTTCCTTGATGTGGTCAATAATGTTCTAGGTTCTCTACCAGACGATCCTGATGAGGCCGAAATCGAGAATCGTGCACGGATTGAGAAGGCTGTTGCGCTTAAGGAGGTCTATGAATCAAGACTGTCCGTACTCACGGGAGCCGCGGGGACGGGAAAGACAACAGTTCTGAACATGCTATGCAGACTGCCAGATGTTAAAGATGGAGGAATTCTACTGTTGGCTCCTACTGGCAAAGCTCGTGTTCAGCTTCAAACCAAAACCGGAATGGATGGTGGATTCACTATTGCGCAGTTTCTCATGCGCTACGGCGAACGATTCGACTGCTCTACTGGCCGCTTTGTTGTAACCGCTAGCTCGGACCGCTGCAGCGACTACCGAACCGTAATAGTGGACGAATGTTCAATGCTGACCGAAGAACAGCTGGCCGCACTGTTTGATGGATTGAGTGGAGTTAATCGTTGGGTCCTAGTGGGAGACCCGCACCAACTTCCACCTATAGGAAGTGGTAGACCGTTCGTAGACATTGTGAACAAGCTTGCCCCTGCTGGTGTTGGGCATGGTTCTCCGCGGGGCGGTCGAGGCTATGCCGAGCTTACTATCCCGCGCCGCCAACTAGGAACAACGCGTGCAGATTTGCTGCTTGCTAGTTGGTTCGCGGGCAATCCTGACCCGGCCGCGGATGAAATCTGGGACCGACTTGAAACTGATAAGATGAATGAAGTTCGTTTCGAGTCATGGACAGGAAATGAAGACCTTCAGAAAAAATTGCTTGAGTTGATTGTTGAAGAGCTGAAGCTTGATGATTCAGATGATGAGAAGGGCTTCGAGAGTAGCTTGGGAGCTACAATTTACAACGGTAATACATTCTTTTGGCGCGGCAAGGAAGGAGATAAAGCCAAGGCGGATGAGTGGCAAATCATAACACCCGTGCGGGGGGCGGATCATGGTGTTGAAATCTTGAATCGAATTATCCAACAAACTTTCCGCAAGACATGGTTATCGTGGGCTATGTCCCTCAAAAACCGATCCATAAATCGCCCTATTGGCCCTCAAGGAATTATCTACGGCGACAAAGTTATCAATTTGCAGAACGAAGAACGCAAGGTCTACCCCGACCATAACTATCCCTATGTGGCGAACGGCGAAGTTGGAGTTGTAGTTGGTCACTACAAGAGAAAGAAACAGCCAAAATTGCTGCCTATTCTCGAAGTGGAATTTGCCTCTCAACCATACTACGATTACAAGTTTGGAATTGCTGAGTTTGATAGTGACAAGGGGCAGCCTCCCCTTGAACTTGCATATGCACTCACAGTACACAAGTCGCAGGGTAGCGAATTCGGTACTACCTTCGTTATATTACCCAATCCGTGCTGGATACTCTCGAGAGAACTTTTATATACGGCTCTAACTCGTCAAAAAGAACGCATTATCATTTTATATCAGGGCGATGTGCGCGAGTTACGTCATTACGCAAGCGAAAAGTATTCAGATATAGCGCATAGACTGACAAATCTTTTCAATCCTCCCACACCAGTTCCTTTTGAAGTCGATGGTAAGGAGACGTTCTTTGAGGAAAGTCTCATTCATCGCACTAAGCGTGGGGAACTCGTCCGGTCCAAGTCTGAGGTAATTATTGCGAATGAACTACTTGCTCAAGGAATTGATCGCTACGAGTACGAAGAGCAGCTCAAGCTTCCAGAGGTAGGAAAGACTTTTTATCCAGACTTTACCATAATGGATGACGATACTGGTACGTGTTACTACTGGGAACATCTCGGCTTACTTAACAACCCGGACTACAAAACTCGCTGGGAGCGCAAACTCTCTGTGTACCGTAACGCTAACATACTCCCCTATGACGAGGGAGGTGGTGATGTGGGTACATTGATAGTAACACGAGACGATGAGAGCGGCGGGATCGACTCCAAATCCATCGCAAATCTGATCAGAAATGTTCTTGCGTCATGACGAAAAATGCATGTCAATTGTCTAATAGACATTCAGAAGAGTTTCTTGTAGATTGCTCAAAAGATTGTTTTATCATAGTAATATACAGCCCATTACATCCAGAGTGTCGCACTGCTGGCGATCTAGATGGTCTTAATAGTCCTTTCCCTCCGGCCTCTGTTTACGCGGAGAGTCGCCTCGTGCTTCAACCTGAAGTCCAGACCCTCCGTCCGGCGTCCTAGGCGAACTTCGGCCAGTCTTTAATGTACGTGTATCCACATATTAATCACCGCATTGTTTGCGGTGATTGTAAGCTCTATTCACCGCGAGACATGCGGTGATTAAGAGGTTCTTTCACTGAAGCAGTAAAGCGAAGATTCTTTTGAGGAGAGCATCTTCCACTTTGCTATATGTCACGCGAGGACACCGGTCGGGAATGTCTCGTTGCGGTTGACCGCCATAGGAAGAATACGGCGGCAAAACCGAAAAATCCCGAGAGTCTAATAATCGCAGTGAATTGCGCGCGCCGTTACCGCGGATTCCGCTTCCGTGCGGCATTGAAATCCCGTTTTTAATTGTAAGCTGCCCGCGAATCGAATATATTTAGGTTCCGGTCTCGCTTTCTTGCTTCCGTCTTGCCGACGGCGAAAAAAACAAAGGGGTTTCTATCCGTTGAAAAGGGCCAAGTTCATTTTCGTTACGGGCGGCGTCATGTCTTCCCTCGGAAAGGGAATCTCCGCTTCCTCGATCGGTCTTCTCCTGGAGTGCTGCGGCCTTCGGGTGACCCTCCAGAAACTCGACCCCTACATAAACGTCGACCCGGGAACGATGAATCCTTTCGAGCACGGTGAGGTCTTCGTAACGGACGACGGGGCGGAGACCGACCTCGACCTCGGTCACTACGAGAGGTTCACCAGGGCTAGGCTCAGCAAGAAAAACAACCTCACCAGCGGAAAGGTCTACCATTCGGTGATCTCCAAGGAGAGGGAAGGGAAGTTTCTGGGAAAGACGGTCCAGGTGATTCCCCACATAACCGACGAGATAAAGTCCCGGGTGCTGGCGCTCGAAGACGACAACGACGTGATAATAGTCGAAATCGGCGGCACGGTCGGCGACATAGAGAGCCTTCCCTTTCTCGAGGCGGTGAGGCAGCTGAGATCCGACATCGGAAGGCAGAACACCCTCTTCATTCACCTTACCTACGTTCCCTACGTCTCCGCCGCGGGGGAACTCAAGACGAAACCGACCCAGCACAGCGTGAAGGAGCTTCTCCAGATAGGAATCCAGCCCGACATACTTCTCTGCCGCACCGAGGACAAGTTCCTCCCCGACGAGGTGAAAAGAAAGATAGCGCTTTTCTGCAACATCGAGCGAAAGGCGGTCATCACGGCCAAGGACGTGGAGCACATATACGAGGTTCCCCTCATATACAAGGAGGAGGGACTCGCGGAGATAATCGTCGAGTACCTGGACATGTGGACAAAGAAACCCGACATGGACGAATGGGAGAGCCTCGTGCGCAGGATAAAGAACCCCGCCAAAAGCGTCCGAATCGCCGTGGTCGGAAAGTACGTCTCCCACGGAGACTCCTACAAGAGCCTGCACGAGGCCCTTTATCACGGCGGAATAGCCAACGACTCGCGGGTCGAGATAAAGTACGTGGATTCCGAGGAGACGGAGAGCTCCGGCGCGGACCGCTTCTCCGGCGTTCACGCCGTGCTAGTTCCCGGGGGATTCGGGGAGAGGGGGGTCGAGGGCAAGATCGGCGCCGCGAGGTACGCGAGGGAAAACGGCGTTCCGTTTTTCGGAATATGCTACGGGATGCAGCTCGCGGTGGTGGAGTTTTCAAGAAACGTCTGCGGGATAGCCGACGCCGACACGAGGGAGAACAGCGAGAACACCCCGAATCCCGTCATAGACATAATGGAATCGCAGAAAGACGTCGACGAAAAGGGCGGGACCATGAGGCTCGGGGCCTATCCCTGCGTCCTTCGGCCGGGAACCCTGGCCGAGCGAGTGTACGGTGCGCGCGAGATCTCGGAGAGGCACCGCCACAGGTTCGAGGTCAACAACCGCTACAGGGACGCGCTCGAGGAGAAGGGAATGGCGCTCTGCGGTCTCTCCCCGGACGGAAGCCTGGTGGAGATAATGGAGCTTTGCGATCATCCCTGGTTTCTCGGCTGCCAGTTTCATCCCGAATTCAGGTCCAAGCCGCTTGCCGCCCATCCGCTTTTCGGGGACTTCATAAGGGCGGCGCTCGAATACAAGGATTCTCTCGACTGAACGAACTTTCCGCCTCGATGGATTCTCCCGAAATAAACGAGCTTGTCGTCTACAGGAAAAGAAGGGAACCGACCCTGGGGATCGTGCTCTCCCTCGACGGCGACGCCATGAGCCTTTTCTCCGAAGACGGAAAGCGGTACCCGGTCGAAGGAAAAAAGCTCGTGCTGCGCACGTTCATGTCCGTTTCCCCCGACCTTGCCGACCCGGAGAAAAAGCTCGAGATGAGAAGGTGGAGAAGGGAGCTTGAGGAGAAAAAGGCGTCCGTCGACGTGGAGACCCTGTGGGAATGCGTCGTGGGGGAGAGGGAGACGGTGAGCTTCGGGGAGATTTTCGACCTTTACTCGGGAGCGGGGGAAGTTTCCGATTCCGAGAGGCTTTCGCTTTTCTGGGCGGTGGACAAAAACACCGTCTACCTGGGAAGGACCGAGGACGGCTACGCGGTCCGCTCGAGGGAGGAGGTCTCGCGAACCCTTCGCGCGGCGGAACTCAGGGAGGAGAGAGAAAGAAAAAAGAAAGCCGCGGGGGACTGGGCCCGCTCGGTCCTGGGCGGCGAGGCGCCCGCTTCGGTCGTCGGGGAACATCGGGAGTTTCTGGAGATGATCGAGCGCTACCTGGTGGACCTAGACGGTTACGAGCGCGCGAAGGAGGCCAGGGAGTTTCTCCACGACGTGGGACTCAAGGAAATCGAGGCGGCCGTGGAGTTTCTCGTGAAGACGGGATTCTGGGAAAAGGACGACGACTGCGAATCGAAAAAGATTTCGCTCGGCTTCAGGCACTCGGAGAGGGCTCTCGGGGAGGTCGCAGCCGTTCTGGGCGCGGAGGCGGCGTTCGAGGGGTTCACCGACAGGACGGACCTTGAAGTCTTTTCGGTCGACAGCGAGGAAACGCGCGACATAGACGACGCCGTCTCCCTCGAGCGAAGCGGGGACGGGATCACTCTCGGCGTTCATATCTCGAACGTCGCTAGCGTCGTGGAGAGGGGAGGATTTCTCGACAAGGGAGCGCTTGAGCGCTCGGAGACCGTCTATTTTCCCGAGGGGAGCACCGGCATGTTTCCCCGCGAGCTGGTGGAGGAAAGACTGAGCCTCGCGCGGGGAGAGCTTCGCCCCGCGCTTTCGCTGTTCGCTTCTTTCGATGCTGGAACTCTCGAGCTTACCGGCTACCGGTTCGAGAACACTCTGGTGAGGGTTTCGGAGAACCTTTCCTACGGCCGCGCGACCGAAATCTTCCGGTCGGAGGAGTGGGGCGGGACTCTTCTTGCGCTCGCCGCCTCCCTCCGGCGCGGGAGAATCGGGAAAGGGGCGTTTCTGGTCCAGCTTCCCGAACTCAAGATCAGGGTGGGGGAGGGCGGCGCGATTTCCGCGGAAAAGGACCGCATGAACTCTCCCGCCCACGAAGTGGTCTCGGAGTGCATGATACTCATGAACCGTCTTTCGGGAGATTTCTTCGCGAAAAACGCGATTCCCGCCGTGTTCCGCTCCCAGACGCGCGAAATAGACCCCGAGGCCCGGGACCTCGACCCCGCCGACGTTCTTTTTCCCGTGAAGGTGATAAAGCACCTCAGGCCCTCGGCCGTTTCGCTCGAGCCCGAACCTCACAGGTCGATAGGCGTGGCCTCCTACGTCCAGACGACGTCTCCCATAAGGAGATACATGGACCTTCTCATGCAGCGCCAGCTCGTCTGCTGGCTTCGCGGGCAGGGAGTGTGCTACGCGGGGGAGGAACTCGAGGACACGAACATGCGGGCCAGCCTAAGCACCAGGGAGATAAAAAACGCCCAGAGAAGCAGGCACAGGTACTGGCTTCTTCGCTACCTGCTGCAGGAAGACGTGAAGGGCGCGACGGGGTACGTGAGCTCCAGGGGATACAGGGGGTTTAACGTCTACGTTCCCGAATTCCTGCTCGAGCTTCCTCTCTCGAACGCGGGAAACAGGGTTTTCGAAATCGGCGAGGAGATTTCCGTTTCCCTCTGGGGAATAGACCCTCTCAGAAGAAGAATACGCGCGACTCCCGAGTAGCCTCGGTTCCCGCGCCGGCGGGAAAAGACGGACCTACTTTTCCAGGATCCTCATGATTTCCTCTAGCTTCGTGAGCTTCACCTTGGGCCTGCCCAGCTTTTCGCCCGTCTCCTTTTCGAACGAATCCACCCTGAGCCATTCGCTGTAGGATATGTACCTCTCCCTGAGAAGCTCCCTCGTGCTCTCCGGGGACGTGAGCTCGGGACTGATCACGTTTTCGTTCTCGATGTCCTCGATCATGCGGCTCACCGTTTCCCCCGAGTCGGGCTTGTTCGTTCCTATCACCCCGGTCGGACCCCGTTTTATCCACCCTGTCGTGTAGAGTCCCGAAAGGGGCTTCCCTCCCGGCCGCTCGAGCACCCTTCCTTTCTCGTTGGGAATGACTCCCGCGGCGTCGTCGAAGGGAACGTCCCGAAGGGGGGTTCCGCGGTACCCGACGGAACGGAACACGAGATCGGTCTCGATCTCCTCCCGCTCGTCCGTCGCCCTGGGACGAAGGGAGCCGTCCCGCGACCGGTAGAGCCTGTTTTTCACGATCTTCACGCTTTTCACCCTGCCGTCCTCTCCCGCCGCTATCTCCGTGGGCGAAACGAGGAACCTGATGGTGAGCCTCTTCGGTTTCGAGGGGACCCTGCGCGAAGCGTTCCTTATCACCTCTATTTTCTTCTCGGCCGTCCTGTCGGGCTTTTCGGCGAGTTCCTCGAGCGTGAGGGGATCGGGTTCGGCTTCCCGCCCGAGAGCCAGCAGGTCCGCGTCTTCCAGGTTCTCGAGTTCCCGAAGTTCGGGATTGGTGAAGGCGGCCTGCGCGGGTCCTCTCCTTCCCAGCATGTATATCTCCCGCACTCCGCCCGCGGCGAGCTTTTCCAGCGCGTACTCGGCGATGTCCGTTTTCTCGAGCGCGCTTCTGCCGAGACAGAAGATTCTCGCCACGTCCACCGCGACGTTTCCCACCCCGACTATGACGACCCTTTTTCCCGAAAGATCGAAGTCGAGGTTCGCGTATTCGGGATGGCCGTTGTACCACGCGACGAACTCGGTCGCCGTGTGGCTTCCCTCGACGTCCTCTCCCGGTATCTCCATTCTCCTGTCCGCCTGCGCTCCGGTGGCGAACACTATCTGGTGGTAGCGGCTTTTCAGGTCCCGAAGCGTCACGTGCTTTCCGAACTCCACCAGGCCGAAAAACCTGAAGCGCGGATGGGACGCGACCCTGTCGTAGACCCTGGCGACGGTCTTTATTTTCTGGTGGTCGGGAGCCACGCCGCTTCTAACCAGTCCGTGGGGCGTGGGAAGCTTCTCGAACATGTCTATGTAGGCGGGACGGTCGCCGAGCTTTTTCTGCAGGTGCTCGGTTGCGTAGAAAGCCGCCGGACCCGACCCCACTATGGCGATTTTCACCTTGTCGAGGCTCATGCCGTGGGAATTATATACGCGGCTCTCCATAAATCCATCCTTCGGTTTTCTTTGCCCCGCGGAGATTCCCGCCGCCCGCTTGCGGCTCGTCGCCGGCGCGTGATGTATACTATAGCGCGGTTCCCGGAGAAGCGGCCGATGATAGGAAAGGACAGAACGGAAAGAGAGCACCTGCATCTCAAGATAGTTCACGAGATAAGCGACCTGATAAACAAGTCCGTGGGACTGGACACGGTCCTGGCGAGGGTGGTAAGGAAGATCTCCTCTTCGCTCGGCTACGACGTGGTGTCCATATACGTCTGGGACCCCAGGAGACGGGTTCTGGACCTAAAGGCCAACAGGGGTCTTCGGGTAAAGTCGAGAGACGACATTTCCCTCCGCTCCGACGAGGGGCTCACCGGCACGGTTCACAGTACCAAGACCCCCCTTGTCGCCATGCCCGCCTCGCGGCATCCGAACTACAGGTATTTCCCCGAGATAGGCGAGGAGGAGTACGAAAGCTACATAGGCGTTCCGATAATGCTCCACGACGTGTGCGTCGGCGTGCTGGTGGGGCAGAACAAGGTCCCGAGGCGGATAACCCCGGCGGACGAAACCCTTTTTCAGATCATAGCCCTCAGGCTCGCCGGGGTGCTCGAGGTCGCGAACACCCTCGACCGCCTAAAGCCCCCCTCCGTCGCGACGCGCGCCACGACGACCTACCAGGGAAAAGGGGTTTCCGACGGAGTGGCGATCGGAAAGGCCATAACTTTCCGCGGGCTTTTCAGGAGCGTGTCGAGAGGAGAGACGGGCTTTCGCACTCCCTCGGTGGAAAAGAAAAGGGTCGTGAGGTCCATAAGAAACGTTTCGGAAGAACTGCGGGAGACGATACAGAAGATGGATTCCGAGGGCAGGCTTTCGAAAAGCGAGATGGACATTTTCAGGGCCCACCTGATGATCGTCGACAGCAGCGAGATGGAAGAGGGGGCGACGGGGATAATAGACGAAAAGGGCGTTTCGGCCGAAGCGGCGGTGGTCGACTACCTCGAGTCCCACGCGTCGCGCTTCGAGTCCCTCGCCGACCCCTACATGAGGGACAGGGCGGCCGATTTTCGGGACATAGGGGAGAGAATGCTTCGGGACCTCACGCGCTCGAAGGACAGAAAGACGGCCGCCGCCCCCGACGGTTCTCCCTCGATACTGGTGGCCTCGGAGATCGGCGTGTCTTTTCTCTCCGTAACGGAAAGCGGGGTGGGGGGAATAGTTCTCGAAAAGGGAGGGGAGACCTCGCACGCGACGATAGTGGCCAAGTCCCTGGGAATACCGGTGGTCGTGGGAATAGACAACGTCGTGAACCTGGTGAGTCCCGGCGAAGAGCTCATAGTGGACGGAAGAAGCGGCTTCATATTCACCAATCCCGACCAGGTGCTAAAGGACGAGTACGAGGCCATGCGCGGGAGGGCGGCCGAGCTTCGGCGGTTCATAGAAACCGAGGCCGAAAAGAGCACCGGCGGCGGAGTTTCCGTCGAGATAACGGCCAACGTGGCGATTCCCGCCGACGTGGAGATGGCCAGGCGTTACGGAATCCGCCGCGCGGGTCTTTTCAGGACGGAGTTCGCGTTCGCGCAGTTTCGCAAGTGGCCGACCGTGAGGTCCCAGCTCAAGATCTACAGGGAGATGTCGGCGGACTTCCCCGGGGGAATCACCGTCAGGACGCTCGACGTGGGCTCGGACAAGGTGCTTTCGTATCTCGACATGCCCGAGGAGGAAAACCCCCTCCTGGGACTTCGCTCCATACGGTTCTCCATGGAGTACCTAGGTATTTTCAGGGACCAGATAAGGTCCGTTCTGCTCGCGGCCAGGAAGGGAGGGAACTTCAGGATTCTCCTGCCTATGGTCTCCAACGTCTGGGAAGTGGAAACCGCGGCGCAGATAGTGAAGGAACTCGCCGCCGAGGCCAGTCTCCCTGCGCCCGACGTGCCGAAGCTGGGAATAATGATGGAGGTTCCGGCGCTCGCCTACCAGATAAGGGACTACCTGGACATCGTGGATTTCGTCTCGGTCGGAACCAACGACCTCATACAGTACCTGCTCGCGGTGGACAGGCACTCCAACGCCGTGGGTCACCTGTACTCCGCGTTTCATCCCTCGGTGGTGAGAATGCTCGATTTCACGAGAGGGGAGGTGGCCGCCTGCGGAAAGGAGATTTCCATATGCGGAGAGATAGCGGGGGTTCCTTCCGGAACGCTTCTGATACTGGCCCTGGGGTACCGGCACCTGAGCGTCTCTCCCGTCAGGTTCCCGTACGTGAAGTTTCTCGCCGACAGGCTCTCGGAGGAGACGCTCGGGGACATGAGGTCGAAGATACTCGGCTTCGGAAAGGAGTCCGACATAGAGAGGTACGTAAAGGACGTTCTAAATTCCATAGACCCCATGATGCTGGAGGTCGGATAGCGGTGCCGTCCAGGTCCGTCGTAGTTCCCCTGGGACTTTTCCTTCTCACCGCCGCGACCACCTATCTCTCGGGGTACCTGATGAGCGGAGCGGTCTCGGGCGGAGTTCTTTTCTCGCTTTCCCTGATGGTCATCCTGGGAGCGCACGAAATGGGCCATTACCTCTACGGAAGGAAATACGGCGTCTCCATCACCGTTCCCTACTTCATCCCCGCCCCGCCTTTCGTGTCCCCGATCGGAACGTTCGGCGCGTTCATAAGAATAAGATCGCCGATACGCTCGAGGAGAGAGCTTTTCGACATAGGGGCCGCGGGTCCCTTCGCGGGGGTGATAGCCGCCCTTCCGGTCCTGTTTCTCGGCCTGCTTTTCTCCGAGGTCGTGGCGGTGGATTCGGAGACCCTGGCGGAAATGGGGTCGGCCATGTCTCTTGGCAACTCGATCATGTTCGCCCTTTTTTCGAAAATGGCCCTGGGCGCCGTCCCCGAGGGGCATGAAATTCTTCTCCACCCGCTCGCGTTCGCGGGATGGATAGGTCTTTTCGTTACCGCCCTCAATCTCATGCCCGCCGGACAGCTGGACGGTGGTCACCTTGTATACAGCGTTTTTCCGCGGCGCTGGCACCGGAGAATATCGCGGGCGACGGTTTTTTCCCTCGTGGCGATGGGGGTCGGAACGGAGCCGCTCGCGGACCTCGCGCGGCGCCTGGGTCTTTCCGTACCCGCGGAGACCGTTCCCTCCTGGCTTATGTTCGACGGCTGGGCCGGCTGGCTTTTCTGGGCGATACTGCTCGTGGGGCTCGGAACCTCCCACGCCCCCACCGAACGCGAGGACGTGGTTCTGGACCCCGCCAGAAAGATCCTCGCTTTCGCGGCGCTTGTCCTTTTCGCGTGCTGTTTTTCTCCCGTTCCCGTCAGCATGGTGGAGTTCGGCTGAGAATTTTTGCCTTTGCCCGAGCAATCTGTTATAATCCATTTTTGATTCGGATTGGCCGGTTGGAGTTTCAGGGCGGGGCGTTTGTGGGAAACGGCGTCCGCTGCGGGCGGAAACGGAATTCGGCCGGCGGTCCTGATTTCGATAATTTCACTATTGCGAGGAGATACAGCAAATGCCAAAAGACACTTTGTCCGTGACGGACAACAGAACGGGTAGAACGTACGAGCTGCCGGTGGAGAACGATACGATAAGGGCCATCGACCTCAGGCAGATAAAGGTAAACGACGACGACTTCGGCATGATGAGCTACGATCCGGCCTTCGGTAACACCGCTTCGTGCAAAAGCAGGGTGACTTTCATAGACGGGGAGAGGGGAATCCTCAGGTACAGGGGATATTCCATAGACGAGCTCGCCAAGAAAAGCAATTTCCTCGAGGTGGCCTACCTCCTCGTTCACGGCGAACTGCCGACCGAGTCCGAAAGCAGGCAGTGGGTTCACGAAATAACCCACCGCACCTACATCCACGAAAACATAAAGAAGTTCATAGACGGCTTCCGCTACGACGCCCACCCGATGGGCATGCTTCTCGCGACCGTGGGGGCCCTTTCGACCTTCTATCCCGACGCCAAGAACATATACGACACCGAGATACAGAAGCTCGAGACCAGAAGGCTCATAGCCAAGATGCCCACCATAGCTGGATTTTCCTACCGCCACATCATGGGGCTTCCGTACGTGTATCCGGACAACGAACTGAGCTACGCGGGCAACTTCCTGTCGATGATGTTCAAGATGACCGAGGCGAAGTACAAGCCGGACCCGGCGATAGAAAAGGCCATAGATGTTCTTTTCATTCTCCACGCCGACCACGAGCAGAACTGCAGCGCGAGCGCGATGAGAAACGTCGCAAGCTCCCAGCCCGATCCTTATTCCTCGGCCGCCGCGGCCATCGCCGCCCTATACGGCCCGCTTCACGGCGGAGCGAACGAGGCGGTGCTCGAGATGCTCGCCGACATAGGGTCCGTCGACAAGATTCCCCAGTACATAGAAAGGGCCAAGAAGGGAGAGTTCAGGCTCATGGGCTTCGGACACAGGGTGTACAAGGCGTACGACCCCCGCGCGGCGATAATCAAGGACATAGCCCACGACGTGTTCGAGGTCACGGGAAAAAATCCCCTGCTGGATATAGCCCTCGAGCTTGAGAGAATCGCGCTTGAGGACGACTATTTCGTGAAAAGAAAGCTTTATCCCAACGTCGATTTCTACTCGGGGCTCATATACCAGAGCATAGGTCTTCCCACGAGCATGTTCACCGTTCTTTTCGCCATAGCGAGAACGGCCGGATGGCTGGCCCAGTGGCTCGAGCTGCTGAACGACCCGGAGACCAGGATCGCCAGGCCGAGGCAGGTCTACCTGGGAGAGGGCGAGAGAAAATACGTGCCGGCCGCCAAGAGGGGCAAGTAGTTTTCTATATTGTCTATGCCTATATCTTAGGGAGATATCGGACGCGTATATAGTTTTTATTTTACCTTGATGACGTTTTCAGCGGTATCGTACGCCGGTGGGTGTAGCTCCTTCGGGAATACCCCCCCCCCTGCATGAGACTGGCAAGAAAGGTAGCCTCCGACATCGCAACCCGAATCAGATGAACCAAGGAGTTTTCTCGAGTGCGGGATGGAGCTTAAACGGCTCCGACTGGCGCAGGAAAGCCGCGGTAAGGTAGGCGATGTCGCCCGCGTATTTCAAGGTGATGGGCTTGCCGCAGAACGAATCCGTGGACGCCCAGTTCAGCTTGGTCAGGCTCAGCACCTGTAGTGCCAGAACTCGAAGATCCAGGTGCGTTCCAAGCGACCCTTCCGGTCTTTGAACCCAAGCGGAGATCTCCAGAGGTTTAGGAGTTCCCAAGGCCTTACGAAATGGGTTGTAGCCTGTCGTCGAAAGATATATCCTGTTTTTGCCCGCTTCCACATAGCTTCCGCGCCGCAGGCTTCCGTCGGTCTCCGGCCGATTGTCGTAAAACCTGACGTTGTGATGTGAATTTATCCAGACAAAGGTGAATGTGCCTTCAGGTATCACGTCGCGAGCCGCATTCAGAATCGAATCCCGGTCGGTACGCGACAGCTTGGCGGAGTAGTGAAACGAGATATGAGGAGTGTCTGAAAGCTTGTTTCTGAGTTTTGACAACGTTTTTCCCGCAAGCTGGGCAAGGTGAACGGAACGTTCCTCGGACTTGAAATAGGATGTGTTTCCCGAATAGAATTCCCATCTGCCGTAACTGCTAAAAACATTGGCGAATCCCATGATTCGCTGACCGTCTCTCGATTGCGTGTACGAAAGACCCACGAAGAAATCGGCCTCGGGAATGGCATCCGGCAGAACCCACGGCTTGATGCCGCATTTGGCTACCATGTTGAGTGCCAGATTTAGGTCCTTCCAATCGGCATTCTCAAGCGTCGCCGTATCGACCATTTGGCACGGCACTCCTCTTTCCAGCAGAAGTCTCTTGATCTCGTAGTACGGGGATGAGTGATCATCCCTGGAGTATCCGCGACGCGGAGCGTGAACGAGGAAAATCCGTTTCATGGAAGCGCCGCTTTCCCAGTCCGGATGTTCTTCCAGCAACCGTTTGACTTCTCCCCTGGCACTCTCGATACGGTCCACCTCCACAATCGAAGAATACGAAAAGTTCGTGCCGAATGTGCGTCCGGCTCCCCTGTATTTATATTTCCCCACTTTCAAGCGCCTGATCAGTTCCCGCATGCCGGAAGTCATTGATCTGAGGCAGACTGGAATAATCTCGATGTCGTGCGTTCCGCTATCATAGGCCCCGTACTTCGTAATGCCGATTCGAACATCTGGGGACGAATTGCGCTGACCAAACTCCACGGTCGGTTCCGACAGCCTGTGAACTGGCAGACTCGTGCATCCGGGTTTTTCTCCTTCAACCAGCCGTATTGGCTCCGCAACTAGGTCCACGTCCAGATCTCCGAACCTGATTGGAAATAATGTTTCGGCGATGTGACGAATCATATTGGAAATCTTGTCGATTCTCTCTCTGGCAGAACCCGGCCTCGACGCCAGACCGTACTTCTTGACAGTGGAAAAGAGATCAAACGAAACGCCTGTGGACTCAAGCGATTTCTCGATCATCGTCAGCGAACAATAGGGAATAACCGATTCCACAGGCACCTGTTCGACAGACTCCACGTCGAAGAAATGAACCTTTGCGAACTCCGAATCGAATTCCAGTATCCGTCCTTCCCTCCATCCATCCTTCCTCGCGACGCAACGCAGGTTGACCAGCATGTCTTTGGGGAACTGTCTGCCTAGAGTGGACAGCTTCTGGACGTTTAGCACTTGGCACTTGTAGTCGAGACAAAGGTAAAAGTGTTCGAAATACCTGCGAACCTGAAACTCGTAGGCCGGATAGAACCGCACTATCGAATTTACGTCCGCTGGCACCTCAAATTCGGAACCCACCCTGTGAGCCTCTACGCGGCTGAACTCGAACCGGTCAACATGCCAGCCGTTTCCCTTAAGAACATCACGAAACGTTTTCATGAACTCCCTGTAACGCATATCAAACGCATCGGAACCAGCTGGCTCGTCTCCGCGCCTGATCCTCATAGCAAACAGGTTGCCGAACTCCGTAGACTCTGTCTGGCTCGCGGCAAGAATCGCCGCTTCGCGTTCCTCGGCCATGCTTTCGAGCTTAATGAGCGTTTCGTTTCTGGACAATCGATATCCCGGTGCGGGCAGACCAAGATTAGTCATCTCTTCCAACATCTTTTTCGTACCTTCGCTTATCGCTTGAATGTAGGCGATTCCGTCGGGGTCCCTCATGGTCTTGAGCCATTCAAGCAGCTTCATGTTTCTAGGCATCGAATCGAGCACCGTGTCGGAAAGCGAGAATTCGTCCGGCAGATCCCTGTCCCGCTGGAGCATCCGTCCCGGATTTTTCACAATGAAGGCGTCTGTGTAAGCCTCGCATTCGATCGGGAGTCCGGTTCTGTAATCACGATGGGCTACCGCGTTTACCACGGCTTCGTCTATTACCGCCTGCGGGAACTCCGGTTCGTCGACGAATCCGCCTCCTGTCTTTCTCTTCTGGTATCGCTTGAAAAAAGCCGACTTTCCGAAGAAAGTCCGGGCTTCGCGAATCTGTTTCGTCAACGGACCCGTAAATTTCTGGTCAAAAGTTGGCAGTCCCCGTTTCTGAAATCTCGCGGAGGGAACTTCGAACCGAAGGAGGCGAATATACGACCATGCCATGACCCGTTGCGGATTCGAAGCGAAAAACAGCAACCCGGCGTTGGTAAACCAATATTCTCCGTCTTTTTTAACTATAGCCCCGGCTTCATGAAGCAGGCGTTCGTCGCTAAATTTCTCGGTCGTCTCGGGAGCGAACACCTTTCGGAATTCCGCCAGAACATCTTCGGCGAGACTGTCGGCGTCAAACGGGCAACAAGGAGTGTTTTCGAAATCCAGCAGGTTTTTCCTGACCCTGATCTGGTCGCGCATTTCCTGCGTCATTTGAACATTCTGGGGCCCGTTTCGGGTCCATGCTTTCGGTATCCGTTCAGGAGTTTCACAAATTCCGTTCGGCGTGTAAGGGACGAGGACAAGACAGATACTCCTTCCGTTGCCGGAAACATCCTCGCGTTCATAAACCTTGGCTTCCGCGGCATGATTGTGAAGAAGCCCCGCAAAATCCGTCAGGCTGTTCCGTTGTTGTTCCGAAAGATGGTTGATCCCTGGCACGGTTCCGTCGGAAGCAATTCCGAGGACGAGGAGACCACCCTCTACATTGGTGTTTGCGAACGCGGAGATCGTTTCTGTGATCTGGTTTCGGATGTTCTTCAGCCCTTTCTGATCAACATTTCCTCGCCCGGCTTCCTTTCGGTCAAAATGCTGCCCTTCAAAACCGTCGTCGGAGATTTGCGTAAGAAAATCCCAGTGAGACAAAGGGGCTTCGAAAACTTCCTTTGGCGACGGTCTTTTCATCTGAAACGCTTCCACAACCTGTCAGTGTACCTCATTACTCAAATAGTCTTATCGCGGCAGGAGGGTCAGCCGCCCGGCGCTCCCACGCAGATTCGTACGTGCTCGCCAAGGAATATGGCTCCTGCCTTGAGCATGTGACGGCAGTTCAATTGCTGTATCCTCTCCGATTCACAGTTCACAGTTTTCCGACTCTGTGTTCTGCCCGTGTTTCGTATTCGCCGGTCCCACTCGGCCACCGTCCTTCGCTCCGTCAACTTCGCTGCATTTCCCGTGACACGATTGTGAGCACGCGTCCGTATCAAGCATCCAATGGCCCCTGTCTGTTTTCCTCTCAAAAATTTACACAACCCCGGTTGATTAAAACCTGTTTTACCCTGTATTATACCGAACAGAAGAAATCTTCACTATAAAAATCCGCAGATTAATTAATTAATCTCAATGTCTTATGCAACTCTCCGGCAGATACTGACTGCAGAATGTGGTTGCCTCTTTTTTGTCTCGGTATGGGCTCTCACGATCTGGAAAGAAAAGGTGTTTCGTCCCGCAGTTCCGCGGACGGAAAGCGCCGCCGTTCAGCTCGAGGAGAAGTGCTTTCCTATTATCGCGCTGTAGTAGTAGTCCATGGTGCTTTCCGCGTTCGCTATGAAGGCCGAGACCACCTCGTCCCGTCCCGCGCTCGAGAGAAAAAACGCCTTTCCGTCATCCCGTCTTTCCAGGATTTCCCCGAGCGTCTCGACGAAAGAGTCCTTAAACGCCTTTCTCTCTTCCCGAAGCGCGGCCTCTATCAGCGCTTCGTCCTGAAGGTCGTATTTTTTCTCCCTTATCTTCGCGCGGAGGGCTTGCGCGAATCCGTCGTCTTCAAGCTCCGGGAATTTCTCCCTCGCTATTTCCTCGAACACGCGGACAAGCTCTTCCATTACCGCCTTGCCTTGAGTGGAAATTTCCCGATGTCCCGAAGCAGCGCCGAGACGAGGTCGATGGTGTGCGAGATGTCGCTTTTGTAGGCGACGGAACTCGGGCTGTGAAGATACCTGGTGGGAACGGACACGACTGCCGCCCGGCTTCCCCTGCCGGTCACCTGCATGGCCGTGGCGTTTGTGCTTCCGGCCTTTTTCACCGTCATCTGGCAGGGAATGGAGTTTTTCTCCGCAAGCTCCTTTATGAAGAAACTGAAGGGCCTGTGGGCTACCAGGAACCTGTCGGAAAGCCTGATCTCGGGTCCCCTGCCGACCGACGCGAGCGACCTGCTTTCCGAAACCCCGGGTATGTCCATGGCGACTGTGCCCTCGAGCGCCACCGTGAAGTCCTGCTCGCAGACCGGCGTTATGACGCGCGCTCCGCGAAGTCCCGTTTCTTCCTGCACGGTGAAGGTGACGATCAGGTCGCAGCCCGGCGACGGGGTTTTCCCGAGAGCCTCTATTATCACGAAAAGCCCCATCCTGTCGTCGAGGGCCTTGGAGATGACTGCGTCCTCTGTTTCGTCGAGCGAGGTGTCGAACGACACCATGTCTCCTGTCCGCACCAGTTCGGCGACCTTCTCGCCCCCGAGACCCAGGTCTATCACGCAGTCCTCGATTTCGGGAACGTCCTTCGCCCCGCCCGACGCCTTGGTCACGTGGGGAGGAACCGCGGCGACCACTCCCTTTAGCGGTCTCTTTCCCCATACCGTGAGACGCTGTCCGTAAAATACCCTGGGGTCCATTCCCCCGAGCGGCGTCACGCGCACAAACCCCCTCTGGTCCACGTGATGAACCATGAATCCGACCTCGTCCATGTGCGCGTCGAGAACCAGGGTGGGACCGTCGCCCGGGATGCGGGCGATCACGTTTCCCAGGACGTCTTCTTCGACGTCTTTTGCGAATTTCCCGATCTCCTCGAGAACGATCGCCTTCACCCTGCCTTCGTCCCCGGGCATGCCGGGAGTGTCGCAGAGTCTCTTCAGAAGCTTCGTGTCCACAACGGCCTGATTATAACCAAACGGCCTTTTCATTTCCACGCGCGCCGGGCGGCAAGGGGGCTTTACGATTGATTTATCCGCTTCAAGCCTCTAATCTTTATGCTGAAGGCGCGGACTTCGCGGCAGGAGACGGACTTGAACCCCGACGACCCGGGTCTTTTCAGACCCTCGAAAGAATCTCTTCCCCTCCCCGAGAGGATGAGACCAGAGAGCATGGAGGAGATAGCGGGACAGCAGCACCTGGTGGGCCCGGAGGGTCTTGTAACCAGGACGCTCGGGGGAGGCGTGATCCATTCCATGATATTCTGGGGACCCCCGGGCACCGGAAAGACCACCCTTTCGAGACTTCTCGCCGGAGAGGTGGGCGCGAGGTTCGTCCAGATAAACGCCATTTCCTCGGGGGTGGGGGAACTTAGGCAGATAGTGTCGGACGCCAGGGACGCTCTTTTGTCGGGAAAAAAGACGGTTCTTTTCATTGACGAGATACACAGGTTCAACAAGGCCCAGCAGGCGGCTCTTCTGAAGAGCGTCGAGGAAGGAGTCGTCGTCCTCATAGGAGCCACGACGGAAAATCCCTCGTTCGAGGTCATAAGTCCGCTTCTTTCCCGCTGCCGGGTTTACGTTCTGAATCCCCTTTCGGCGGCCGAGCTCGGCGGAATACTGGAAAAGGCCCTCGGCGAGGACGAGATTCTCTCCGGCGTCGAGATGTCCGCCGCCGCCCGCGACGAGCTCGTGGGTCTCTGCGGCGGAGACGCCAGGGTGATGCTAAACGCCCTCGACGTGGCCTGCTCTCTGCTCGACCCGCAAAAGCCCCGGCGGATAGGAGAGGATCTCGTGAAGGAGGTTTTCCAGAGAACCAGTCTTCTTTACGACAGGGCGGGGGAGGAGCACTACAACACGATTTCCGCCTTCATAAAGAGCGTCCGCGGAAGCGACCCCGACGCCGCGGTTTACTATCTGGCCAGGATGCTCGAGGCGGGGGAAGACCCCAAGTTCATCGCGAGGCGTCTCGTCATACTCGCCTCGGAAGACGTGGGAAACGCCGAGCCCTACGCGCTCACGCTCGCGACCGACTGCTTTACGGCGGTGAATTACGTCGGGATGCCCGAGAGCCGAATAATCCTCTCCCAGGTCGCCACCTACCTGGCCGGCTGTCCCAAGAGCAACGCCGCCTACGCCGCCATAGCCAGGGCGGAGGAGGACGTTAGAAAAAACCCGGGTCTCGAGGTCCCTCTTCACCTGAGAAACGCCCCGACCCAGCTCATGAAGGACCTCGGCTACAAGAAGGGATACAAGTACGCTCACAACTACGAGGATCATTTCGTCGAGGACGATTTTCTGCCGGAGAAAATAAAAGACAGGATATACTACGAACCCTCCGAAAGCGGGCGCGAGGCCAACATCAGGAAATATCTCGAAGCCAGGTGGAAGAAGAGAAAAGGCCGGAAGAAATGAAGACGGCGGATCAGCCCTTTCTTTCTATGAGTTCGATCTTGTAGGAATCCGGATCTTCCACGAAGGCTATCACCGTGGTCCCGTGCTTCATGGGCCCCGGGGCCCTGGTCACGCGGCCCCCCGCCTTTTCTATCTTTTCGCAGGTGGCGTATATGTCCTCGACTCCGAAAGCCATGTGTCCGTAGCCGGTTCCGTGCTCGTAGGCAGAGACGTCCCAGTTGTGGGTGAGTTCCAGGAAAGGCTCGGTGTTGCCGCCGCAGCCGAGAAACGCGAGGGTGAACCTGCCTTCGGGATAGTCGGTCTTTCTGTGAAAGGAAAGCCCGATCACTTCGGTGTAGAACGCGATCGACTTTTCGAGGTCGCAGACCCTTATCATGGTGTGCAGGTATTGCATGCGGCGGGTTCTTCCGTTTGTCCGATTCGGTTGATGCATTATTATACTCGCCGTGGCGCGGGCGGCAAAGGCGAAGCGGAACACAGCAGAATGAGCGAAGAGAAACGTAAAAGACCCAGGACCAGAAAGCCGGTTCCCGAAAAGCCGGGCAAGGTCATCCTCTCGAAAAAGGACGTCGAGAGGAAAAAGAGGTTCAGGAAGGCGGACTGGGAGAAGGAGGCCGGCAAATGAAACCCGCGGGAGATTCACGGGGAGAGGGGAAGGTGGCGGCCGTGACGGGCGCCACGGGTTTTGTCGGAGGGAAGCTCGCCGGGAGACTCGCGGACGAGGGTTTTTCGCTGAGATGCCTGGTGAGGGAAAAAAGCGACACTGCCCTGCTGCGTTCCCTGGGAGCCGAGCTTGTCAGAGGAGACCTAGAAGACGAAGCCTCGCTTCGGAGTCTCCCCGCGGGGTGCGACTGCGTCTTTCACGTAGCCGCCAAGGTTTCGGACTGGGGCAGGCGGGAAGATTTTTTCAGACAGAACGTGGAGGCGACGAGAATGCTCCTCGACGCATCGGTCGCGTCGGGAGTGAGAAGGTTCGTTCACATGAGCTCTTCCACCGTCACCTGGAATTCCTCCTTTTTCGCCCCTTCTGACCTGGCCGACATAGACGAGACCCATCCGTATCCGCAAAGCTACGACGATTCCTACAACGAGACCAAGGCTCTTTCCGAAAAGCTCGTGATGGAATACAACGGAAAGGGGGGTCTTGAGACCGTCGCCGTCCGACCGTCGCAGGTATGGGGAGCGGGGGACACAGTGATACTTCCGAGACTCGTCGAGGCCTCGCTCAAGGGAGTTCTGGTCAACATGGGTTTCAACGAAAAGACGATGTCTCCGTGCCACGTTCTCAATCTGGCTCACGCGACCCTGCTCTGCGCGTCCGTCCCCCGCGCCGCCGGGAACATCTATTTCGTAAACGACGGGGAGTCCATGGACAAAAACCGTTTCGTCGCGGACCAGCTGGCCGCGGCGGGGATAGAGTGGAAGCCGCGGGTCACGGTGCCGTACGCTCTCGGATATCTGGTCGCCTTCGCTCTCGAAAAGATATACGCGGCGAAGAAATCCGAAACTCCCCCCGTTCTCACCCGTTTTGCCGTCTCGGCCCTTTCGAAAAGCAGGACGTACAGCGCGGAAAAAGCCAGGAGGGAACTCGGCTACGAACCCGTGTGCGGATACGAGAGGGGAATCGAGGAGCTTTCCCGGTGGGTCTCCGGGATGGGCGGTTACGAAAAACTCGTCGCGGGGACGAAGTAGCGTGGCCGCCGGGACTCCGGAAATGGAAATGGAAATAGAAACAAGAGGACTCGGCAAGATGTTCGGGTTTCACCCGGCGCTTCGCGGAGTCGACATCTCCGTCGCCAGGGGGGAATTTCTGGCCGTCTTCGGACCCAACGGCGCGGGCAAATCCACCCTGCTTTCGATTCTTGCCACGTTCATGAAGCCGGGAGACGGCGAGGCTTTCGTGGCGGGTTTCGACGTTTCGAGGGAAAAGGACGAGATAAGAAAGCTCGTGGGGTTCATCTCGCATCACACGATGCTTTACGAGAACCTCACGGCCGTGGAGAACCTCGAGTTCATAGGCGCCTTCTACGACGTCGACGATCTTCGGGAAAGATGCGGCCACGTTCTTGAGAAAGTGGGACTCGGGGAAAAGAAAGACGCCTTGGTAAGCACGCTTTCCTTCGGGACCAGGCAGAGACTCGCAATCGCGAGAACCCTGGTTCACGACCCGCGGATACTTTTTCTCGACGAGCCCTACAGCGGTCTCGACTACGCGGGAGCGGCGGTGCTCACTTCCCTGCTGGATTCGGTGAAGGCGGAAAAGACCGTCGTCATGACCACCCACAACGTCTACGAGGGGCTTTCGCTCTGCGACAGGGCCGCGGTTCTCGAGAGCGGAGAAGTGGTCTACCTTTCTTCCGAAAAGCCCGGGCGCGAGGAGTTTCAGGACATCTATTTTTCCCGGGTAGGTCCCGAGAGCGAAAAATGAAGAGCGTAACCCTCATACTGAGAAAGGACCTGCTGACGGAGTGGCGCTCGAGGCAGATATTTCCGACCATGTTCGTGTTTTCGCTTCTGCTCGTTCTGGTCTTCAGCGTCGCCTTCGAGTTTCGCTCCCAGATAGCCCCGCGCACCGTCTCCGCCCTGGTCTGGATAACCTTCATCTTCTCGGGGCTGCTCGCCCTGGGCAGGTCGTTTTCGCTGGAGAGGGAGAACAACGCGCTTCTGTTTCTTCTCATGACCCCCGTCAAAAGAAGTCACATATATCTGGGAAAGCTGCTTTCGAACGTGATCGTGGTTCTCGTATCCGAGATTTTCATCCTCCCGCTTTTCATCCTGTTTTTCCTGCCCGGCACGGGGAACGCCGAGCTTTCCCTCGCGGGAACCTTCCTTCCGCTGCTCGGAGTCACGGTTCTCGGAACGGTGGGATTCGTTTCGCTCGGCACCTTTTTCTCCTCCATGGCCCTCAGCACCAGGCTTCGCGAAATGATGCTTCCCATGCTCGTCTTTCCCCTGTCGATACCCGTGGTGATAACCTCTGTCGGCGCGTGCGCCTCGATACTGGAGGGAAGACCCGCGGGGCACTACGCCTTTTCTTTGCAGGTGCTCGTTTCCTTCGATATAATCTTCATTCTTCTCTGCTCCTTGTTGTTCGAGTATCTTATGGAGGATAGCGGGGAGTGACCCGTTTTTTCTTGAAAACATGAGACAGACGCTTTTCTTTGTTACGTTCGCCGTCATGGCGGCCGCCACGTGGATGGGGCTTTTCTACGCGCCCACCGAAACCGTCATGGGGCACATCCAGAGAATTTTCTATTTCCACATGGGCACGGTCTGGGCCGCCACCGTGGCGTTCACCGTGGTCTTCGTGGCGAGCATACGCTACCTCAGAACGGAAGCGGCGAAATGGGACGTGCTCGCCTACTGCTCCGCAGAAATAGGAGTCGTGCTTCTCACTCTCACGATAATCACCGGAAGCATATGGGCAAAGCCCGTCTGGGGAACGTGGTGGACGTGGGACCCCCAGCTCACCACCACGTTCATTCTCTGGGTCCTCTACGCCGTCTATCTTCTCCTGCGCTCCGGAGCCGGGGGGCGGGGAAAAAGGGCCAGGTACTCGGCCATATTCGCCATAGTGGCGTTCGTCGACCTTCCGATAGTGTACGTTTCCGCTCGGATAAAAAGAGGAATATCCCCGGTGGTCTTCGGACCCGGGGGAGGGGGGATAGACCCGGCCATGATGCACACTCTTCTGGTAACGCTGGTGGGTTTCACCCTTCTTTTCGTTCTGCTTCTGGGAGAGAGAAAAAAGATAATGAACATGGAAAACGCCCTTTACGCCAGGGGCGCGGAGGGGAGGTAGCGCTGCCGTGGAATATTTTTTCTGGTCGAGCGTAGCGGTGTGGGTCGCGCTTACGGCCTATGTGCTCTACCTTCGGGCCAAAGCGTCCTCTCTCGGCAGAAAGCTCGCTTCCGGCGGGCGGGGAGAAGACGGATGAGAGCCAATCCCGGGTTCGTCGCGGCGGTCGCGGTGATAGTGTGCCTCGTCTCCTGGCTTGTCTTCGCCGGAGTCAGGGACTCTATGGTCTACTACATAACGGTGGACGAGCTGGTTTCGCAGACGCCGGAGATCTACGGGGACAAGGTCAGGGTTTCCGGAACGGTCGTTTCGGGCTCTATCAGAAACGAAATCGACGATTCCCTGCGCTTCACCATGGCGGCCGGCGGGGGAACGCTCGACGTCGAGTACGACGGGATCATACCGGACATATTCGCAGACGGGGTCGAGGCCGTGGTGGAAGGAGAGCTCTTTGCGGACAACGTGTTCAGGGCGGACCTTCTGCTCGCCAAGTGTCCCACCAAGTATGAGTCCGAAGATTCACTTTACGAAAGAAAGAAAGGCTGAAGATGTCTGATATCGGAAGCGTCGCCGTACTCCTCTCTTTTTTCGTCACCGTCTACGGTCTTCTGGCTTCGGCCGCGGCGGCGAAAACGGGCGGCGGGGCTCTAGCCAGAAGCGCGCGAAACGCCGTTCTGTCGGTTTCCTTTCTCCTCGCGGTCGCTGTCTGTTGCCTTCTCTACGAGCTCGTCACCCTTGATTTCTCCATAAAGTACGTGGCGCTCAACACCAGCACGGACCTCGCCGTGATATACAGGGTGACGGCGCTTTGGGCGGGACAGTCGGGTTCGCTGCTTCTCTGGAGCTTCATTCTTTCCCTCTACGCGTCGTTTGCGGTGGTAAGGAGCGGAAAACGCGGAGGGGACCCGTACGTGACGGCCGTTCTGTGCGCCGTGGCGGCGTTTTTCCTCTTTCTTATCGCCTACGTGGAAAAACCGTTCGAGCCTCTGGGCGCGGCGGTGAGCGAGGGAAGGGGGCTCAACCCGATTCTCCAGAACGGCTACATGGCCATTCATCCACTTACGCTTTACGTCGGGTACGTGGGAATCACCGTTCCGTTCGCTTTCGGCATAGGGGCGCTTCTCGGCGGGGAACTCGGAGGGCGGTGGATAAGAAACTCGAGAAAGTACGCCCTTTTTTCCTGGATGTTCCTGAGCGCCGGTCTTCTTCTCGGAGCCAGGTGGGCCTACCTTGAGCTCGGCTGGGGGGGATACTGGGCGTGGGACCCGGTCGAAAACGCGGCGTTCATGCCTTGGCTTACCGCCACCGCGTTTCTTCACTCCGTAATGATCCAGGAGAGAAAGGAGATGCTCAAGAAGTGGAACCTGGTCCTGCTCATAATCACTTTTTTTCTCTCGATATTCGGCACCTTCATAACCAGAACCGGCATAGTGTCCTCGGTTCATTCCTTCGCCCGCTCCGACATAGGCCCGCCTTTTGTCGTCTTCATGGCGTTCGTTCTGGTCTTCTCCTTCGCCCTTTTGGCCTGGAGGTCGAAGGACCTGGAGAGCAGGGAGGGGTTCGAGTCGGCTCTTTCCAGGGAAAGCGCCTTTCTGTTCAACAACCTTCTTTTCTTGGCGGCGGCGTTCGCGGTGTTTCTGGGAACGATATTTCCCATACTCTCCGAAGCGCTCACCGGAAAGAAAATCCTGGTGGGTCCTCCCTACTTCAACGCCGTGGGGGTGCCGATAGGGCTTGTGCTCATACTGCTCATGGGCGTGGGGCCGCTTGTTTCCTGGGGAAAGGCATCGCCCCGAAACCTCAGGAAAAGTTTTCTTTTTCCCGCGCTGGTCGCCGCGGCGGTTCTCGCGGCGCTGGTCGTTTCGGGGATGAGAGACGTGTTGGCGGTCGTCACTTTCTCGATCTGCGGATTCGTGGCCTCGACTGTGTTTCTCGAGTATTTCAAAGGGATAAGGGTCAGGAGCGCCAGAGGGGAGAATCCGGTTTCCGCCTTTTTGCGCCTCGTGTCCAGAAACAGGAGAAGGTACGGGGGATACATAGTTCATCTGGGAGTCGTGCTGCTCGTCGTGGGAATCACGGCGTCTTCGGTTTTCGTCACGCAGAGAGAGGTCGTTCTGGACAAGGGGGATTCGTTTTCCCTGGGCGGGTACGAGCTTGTATTCAGGGGCGTCCGGCGTTTTTCGAACGATGCCAAGGACGGGGTCTCGGCGGAACTTTCCGTTCTCAGGAACGGAAAGAGCGTTTCGACCATGTATCCCGAGAAGAACATCTACAAGTACGAGGGTAACAGGGAGATAAACCAGGAAACGGAAGTGGCTCTGCGTTCGACTTTCCGCGACGACCTCTATCTCATACTCTCGGAGGTCGGGGACGGCGGAAAGGTCAACGTGAGGGCGCTTCTCAATCCGATGGTGAACTGGATATGGGCGGGAGGTCTCGTCATCGTCTTCGGCGCCGCGGTCACGATGTGGCCCGGCGGGAGAAGAAAAAGGGGTTCCGCGGATGGCTGAATACGTCGTTTCTATCGTTCTGGCTCTCGGGGTTTCGGTCTTTACCTTTTACCCCCTTTTTTCGGGCGGACGAAGCGATGCCGAGGATACGGGCCGCGACGACCGTCTCCGCGGTCTTTACGAAACGAGGGATCGTTACTATTCCCTGATAAGGGACGTTGAGCTTGACCGGGACATGGGAAAACTCAGCGAGGAAGACTACTCGGCGCTCATGTCGGGGTACAAGGAGAAGGCGGCCGCGGCCGCGCGGGATATTTCGGAGCTAGAGTCTGGAAGCGGCCGGGCGGAGAGGGCGTAAGAAATATTCTTCGGAATACGGGCTGTTTTTGTACGCGCGCAGAGTCTGCGAAGCTGCCGTTCCGCGTCGGGTTTCGCTTTTATTTCGCTATGGACGACGCTACGTCGGGACTCTCGGGATTCACTGTTACTTCCCTTGTTCCGGGTACCACGACAAGGTCCATTTCTTCCATCGGTATAGTGCCCAGCAGGGGTTGATCTCCCGTAACCAGCGCTCCGGCGAAGCCGACCCTGTTTTTATAACGCAGCTCGACAGGACCGACATATGGAACGAGTTTTCGACTTCCGTCCGCCAGGGCGACTTCTTTTTTGTCCGTTTCCTCAAGCTGCAACTGGAGCTGTACGTGCGACGGAATGCGCATATGAATCGCTCCGGTGTCGGCCAGCGCGTCAATTTCCACTGATTCCAGCTCGGGAAGTCTCGGATTTCGCAATGAAATTTTTGTATTAGTTAAACCCATTGAAGTCTTTCCCCGTCAATGCGGAACGCAGAACCGCAAGTCTCTCAATCCTCTGTAATATATCTCCGCTGAAAAACCTCGTAAGCACATAATATCCTGACTGAAAATTATCTGTGTTTCTCGCCGTTATTTAACCTTGTCAATAACATTCTATTGAGATGCGGTTTGGCCTAGATAATTCGTCGTTGGAGTTTTCTCTCTATATAAAGCGTTACGTTCCATCTAGTGAATCTTGGAGTAATCGAGGTACCTCTTCATGTCTTCATATTCCGAGACTCGGACAGCGCCTTTTTTGACGAACCTTTCAGGCCAAGTGAGGTTCGTGTTACGGAAGCAGTTGTCAAGAATAAAAAGCCGACGGCCCTGCTTCAATGCTGCATCAGCCTGAATAAGTGTTCCAGACCGCTCTCCGGCTTCAACGATGATGGTTGCCTCGGTTAGTGCGGACATGGTCATGTTGCGCTGTGGAAAGAACAGGCGGTTTCCGCGTGGTCCTTGCTGCAAGTAGCGCCATACGGGAATTTGGCTGATCAGTAGATATTCATTGGCTATTTGCTCTTGAAGCCTTGCGTTCTGTTTAGGATAAACTTCGGAAATCGGCGTTCCTATGACTCCGATTGTCTTGCCTCCGAGCTCAATTGCGGTGGTGTGCGCAACGGTGTCAATTCCAGCAGCTAGACCGGAGACTACCGTGAATTCGTCTGCAACAAGTCTTTTAACTAGGCGACGAGTACGGGCGGTTCCCTGCTTGGACGGCTTGCGAGTACCGATTACTGCCACGGACCGCGTGTAGACCAAGTCCCACCATCCTCGGAAATAGAGCAGCTCGACCGGGTGTGTCGCGTCGCGCAGACGTTCGGGATATTCCCACTGTCCGTGAACGCGGATTCCGAACTCTCCGACACCGATACCGGACTTTGCGAGTATGTCTAGGGTGCGGGCGGCGAATTCTTCGTAAGAAGTTCCTTCCACAAAGTCCGACAACAGAGATTCAGGGCTGGCGCGGTGTTTGTCGGCTATTTTCTTGAAAGACATTTCCTTCTGAGCCCACAAGGCTTCATACGCACCTATCTCCTTAAGGGGAGATATCGCAAGCGATTCAAGGTCTTCCCGGGTGTTGTTAAGAGGAAGATGAAGTTGCTTCTCAGACATGTGTCACCTAAAGCACGAAATTATAGTCTGGTGAAATAATTCCGATACATGGATTTCTCATTCTATGTTACTTCATAAGCAAAAATCTACCTGTGTCCGTCGCTATTATCCACAGTTCTTCCAATCACGCCTGACATTTTTCATAACTGCGGTGTTTTCGAAACAGGTAAAAATCCATATTACGGGAAATCTTTTGTATTATTGGGTATATAATCAGGATTTTCAGCCTGCCCGATTCGCTTACGGACGCAGGAGATGCTCGTGATTTCCTGAAGGAACGATAATAAAACTGCCATGAAAAGAACATTTGCGAGCGTTGCCTTCGTTTTCCTATTTGTTTTTTCCCAAGAGGCGGCTTTGCCGGCCGAGCCCGCGATTTCGGGCGAGGAAATTTTCACGCAGGGAAAGTGCTCCAGATGTCACACCATCGGAAGGGGAAGGTTCGTCGGTCCCGACCTTCTGGGCGTCGGGCGGAGATACTCCAGGGATGAAATAGTGAAGTGGGCCCGCAATCCGGAACTTGTATACGGAGAGCGGAAGAAAAAGCCTCTGAACGAAGGCTATCCTCCCATGCCGCCCATGAATCTTTCCGAAGAGAGCGCGCGCCTCGTCGCGGATTATCTGCTGGAATACAAGGTTCCCGAGGGTGTTTCGGAAAAGGGGACGATAACGGGGTCGGTAAACAACGCAACGAACGGAAAGCCCCAGGCCGGACACGACGTCGCTCTGGTCTCCTACATGGGGGAAGTGTCCAAAGACCGCCGCTTCGCCAAGGCCGATTCCCTCGGACGGTTTTCCTTTTCGGGTCTCGAGTGGGACAGAAGCTACGAGCTTACCATCTTTCACGAGGGTGTTCAGTACGTCTCGGGGAAAATGGTTTTCGCTCCGGGAAAAGACGAAATCACGCTCGACCTTCCTGTCTACGACACCACGGATTCCGACGAGAACATTTCTCTCGCGACGCTGAACGTGATCGTCTATCCGAACGACGAGGGGACGGAGGTGAACGTCACCTCTCTTTACGATTTTCGCAATTCGGGCGAAACCGTTTTTGTGGGAAAGCCGAACGCTTCGGGGCTGAGAACGCTGGTGTTCACCGTTCCCGAAGACGCGGCGGACGTGGTTTTTTCAGGGGGAGTCAATCCCGCCGAGTTGGAGAGGGAAGGGGAAAAGGTCTATCACACCGTTCCCTTTCTGCCGGGAGGCAGGAAGGTCGCCCTCAGCTACTCGGTTTCCGCATCGGGGCTCGGCGGAAAGTTTCCGATAGGGCTGGACTACGAAGCGGGCGACCTGGCGGTGTTCGTCAGGAAGACGGAGCTCGGAGTCTCGGTGGAAGATTTCGGCTCAGGGGAAGAAAGCGTCGTGATTCACGGCGAAGAGTTTCTGAAATACCGGAAGTCCGACGCGAAGCCGCCCGCGGCCGGATTTGTCGCGGTAAGGCGCCCTTTTACCGAGAGCGCTGTCGGGACTTACCTTCCCGTCATTCTTTTTTTCCTAGCGGCCGCGGCGGGAATGACGTTTTTTTCCTTGCGGAGGAGAAAATCTTCGTAAGGCGATACCAACGAATTTCCTGAAATGGGAATTCGGAAAGCTGTTGAATTGTTTTCTGTCCGCGTCGTATTTCAGCAGTATTGTTTCAAGTCATCCGATAGAAGGTCAATCGCTTTCTTGATGTTGGTTTCCGTTAACGGCTTGAAAAATTCAGGTTTGTGTATCGGCTCATCCACTTTTCTTTCTCCTTCCAGCAGCGTACATATTTGCAGGTCAACTTCCGGAAAATACGACATTAGGGTGTGAGTTCTCTTGCTCCCCAGCTTGTTTTTACCCAAGTTGCTGCTGTAATCCCCGCTGAGCTGGCTTTCCAGTTGAAACAGATAGCAGCCGATGTCGGGGAATTTTGTTTTCAGAAGCGTGAAATCGACGAGTATTCGTTTCATCATGGCGTTTTCGGTATATGCCTTGCATTCTATGCCAATCACAAAATCGCCATCAATGAAGACCTGCTTGTCCACGCTCGCGAGGTAGTAGTATTCCGCCATGTTGGAGAGGATGTAATTTCTGGCTTCTTCGTTTCTTATCCGCAGAACGTAGTCTTCTTTTATCGGTATTTTAAATTTCTTCGAGTTTACGGACAGGCGGGATTCCCGCCCTCCGATATTTTCCCAGGCCGCTTTTATAATTTCCTCCGTAATTCCTTCCTGCAACTTGCCTTTCCTGGCTCTTATTATTCCGCCGTATGCTCTCCCCCTTTCTTTAGACGCTTTTTCGTCAACTCTTTTTACCACGTCATCGTATGCTGCTATGATGTCCTTAATCCTGCTGGTTAAAAGAGAGGACACTGTATTTCCTTCAGTCTCTGTTCCGCCACTTCGCAGTACTCTTTGGAGATGTCTATTCCCAGATATTTCCTCTTTAGTTTCTTGGCCACGGCGGTCGTTGTTCCAACCCCGTTGAACGGGTCCAGTATAGTGTCTCCCTGATAGCTGAAAAGCTTAAGCACCCTAGCCGCCAGCTCCTCGGGAAACATCGCCGGATGTCCGTATTCTTTCATGTTTCTTTCAGGCGCTATTGACCACTTGCCGACAACCCATTTTTTGAACTCGTCGGCGCAGATGTCTATGTTCTCCTTCAGTCCCGGTTTTTTCAGGTCTCCTTTGCAGAACACCTCTATGAATTCCCATGTATATTTCAGGTAGGGATTGCTGGGGCTTTTCCAGCTCCCCCAAGCCGTATACTTACAGTTGTAATTGTTCTTCTCCCATATGATTTCGCCTTTCCAGATCAGTTTCTGCTCCATGAAGAAATTGCTGATTATCTGGTGGCTGGGAATGTAGTCGGAGAACAGGGGCTGAACGTTGACTATTATCCTTCCGCCGTACTTTAGCACCCTTACGCATTCCCCGAACACTCTGAACAGCTTCTCGAAGTAATCTTCCCAGTAGTGCGCGTCCTGGTTTTCGGCGTAATCCAGCCCGAAATTGTAAGGAGGCGACGTGAAGACCAGGTCAATGCAGTTGTCGGGGATATTTTTCAATACGGCTTCGCTGTCGTCCGTAATGATTTTATCCTTGTATTTTTCCGGCAGCTCGTTGTTGGTTTTGGAAAAAGTGTTGTTCTGGGCGTAGTAGTACTGCGTTCTCTTTGTTTCCTTGTTCTTTCTGTTTTTTACCTTTCTTTCCTTGTTGTAATCAACGTAGTTTCTCTTGCTGCCGTTGATGCCGTAACTTTTTATTTGCTCTATCGCGGCAACGACATCCTGAACGATCTGCCTGTTGGTAAATCCGTTCAGGGAGTCGCCGAGACCCTTCAGTTTGTCAATATCGATTTCTCTGAGCAGAACGGTTACTTGATTGCCTTTGCTCTCCAGTCGCATTTCGTCCTGACCGAACGCGTCATTGAGCGACTTGATGGTCAGAAGGTCTTTTTCGTCCAGAGAATCGTAATTCAGGGTTATTTTCTTGAAGTTTTCTTGCTTGCTGACACTCATGATTATCGGCAAAATCCTTGTTGTGTATAAGATTTTAACATATTGAGGAAATACGCATAAAGGAAGCGTTCGGATTTCGAAGGTCCGCTTCCTGAATCTCCGTTGACGCGACCGGTCTACATGTCTCCGAAGCCCGACTGCAGGAGAGCCACCCCGACGACGGAAGCGGTCTCGGCCCTGAGTATTCTCTTTCCGAGCCCGAGAGGCTCATAGCCGTTTTCACGGGCGAGAGAAACTTCTTCTTCCGAAAAACCTCCTTCGGGACCGACGAAGATGTTTATCGAGCCTGCCCGCCGGTCGTGCGAAGCCATGTAGTCCCCGAGAGAGTCTGTCGGGTTTTCGTGAAGTATGATCTTGATCTCGCTTCCGCTTGCGGCGTCCAGCGAGAGCGAGGACGCAAAATCCGCGGGTTCCGCAACCCGGGGAGGCGCGGTTCTTCCGCACTGCTTCGTCGATTCAATGGCTATCCTGTTCCACCTCGCCACTTTCGCCGTGGATCTGACAAGGGTTCTTTGCGAGACCACGGGAAATATTCCCGACACCCCGAGCTGGGTCGTTTCCTTTACCACCCTGTCCATCTTGTTTCCCTTCAGGATGGCCTGGAAGAGATTGAGTTCGAGTTCGGGTTCGGCGCCCGCCCGCCGCGAGTCGAGGACTTCCACCTCGATGTTCCGCGTCGATATGTTCTTTATTCTGCCTTCGTACTCGAAGGACTTTTCGTCGAACACGGTTATCGGGTCCCCGGGCCCGAGTCTCATCACTCTCGTTATGTGCGCGTGGTCGCTTTCGGAAACGCTCCCGGTGAGAGTCCCGCCGTCTTCGGAAACGAGATTTCTTGTGACCGGAAACCTAGGCATCTCACTTTTCCCCCCGGTTGCCTAGATAGAAGTCCAGTATTTTCTCCGAGAGTTTCTCAACCGTGTGTACACGGGCGGTGACGGCGGACGAGAATCCGTGCTCGGCAAGCGTTGCGGCCGTTACAGGGCCTATGCAGGCAAACTCCGTTCTGGAGAAAGTCCCGGGATCTTTTCCCAGCAGAGAAAAGAAGTTCCTCACGGTGGAGGAACTCGTAAACGTGACGAGGTCTATGAGACCGTCGGCGAATTCTCTTCGTACGGCGTCCAGCTCCTTTTTTCCGTACCGCGGAACGAGCGTTTCGTACAGGGGCAGAACATCCACCTCCGCTCCCATGTTCCCGAGAGTTTCCGGCAGAATCTCTCTAGCGACGAGCGCTCTTGGAACGAGTACCTTCCTGTTTCTCAAGTCGAGCGTCTCCGCAAGTTCGATCACCCCTTCGGCGGTGTAGCGCTCCGGAACGTGGTCTGCCGCTATGTTGTATCCGGCCAGCCGTTCCGCGGTCCTTTTTCCTATGGCTATGACTGTTTTGCCCCCGAACGCGCGCGAATCCTTTCCCATGGAAGCGAGCGTTTCGAAAAAACGCTCCACGCCGTTTACGCTGGTGAACACTATGAAGTCGTAGGTTTCCAGATTTTTTCCCGAAAGCGGGCGTCCCGCGTTTTTTTCAACCGGCTTCACCTCGATTGCGGGAAACTCGACGACCCTGGCGCCGTGGCGGCCGAGCAGGGCGGAAAATTCCCGGCAGTTTTTCTTCTCTCTCGTCACCATGACGGTTTTTCCGAAAAGAGGCTTTTTTTCGTACCACGAGATAGAGTCTTTGAGGCTGGCTACTTTCCCGACCAGCAGGGTGGCCGGGGTCTTCATGTCCAGGTTTCTGGTTTTTTCCGCTATGTCGGAAATCGTTCCTAGGACGGATGTCTGTTCCGGCAGGGTGCCTCTGGATATGACCGCGGCCGGAGTCGCCGGGTCTTTTCCCGCGTCCAGGAGTTTTTTCATGATGGTCTCGATGTTTCCGAGTCCCATGAGAAACACCATCGTCTCCGCGCGGGAAGGGTCGAGGGAGAAGTCTTCGTTTTCTCCCTGGTGTCCCGTAAAAACCGAAAAAGAAGAATTGTACTCCCTGTGAGTGACAGGAATTCCTCCGTAGGCGGGAACGGCGGTAACGGAACTGACTCCCGGAACTATTTCAATCTCGATGCCGTTTCTGACCACTGTTTCGGCTTCCTCTCCGCCTCTTCCGAAGACAAACGGGTCGCCTCCCTTTAGCCTCGCCACGGTTTTCCCCTCTTTGGCTTTCGCCACGAGAAGTTCGTTTATCTCGTCTTGGGAAATCTGTTTTCGGCCGGTGGTTTTCCCGGCGAAAACAAGTTCGACATCGGAACAGCAGAAATTCAGAATTTCAGGATTAACAAGGGAATCATAGATTACAACATGGGCTTCGCCGAGCAGTTCGGCTCCCATGAGAGTAAGCAGCCCCGCATCCCCGGGGCCGGCTCCGATAAGATAAACTCTGCCTTTCTTTTTACTCATGAGAAACTGGCTCGCGTGAATCCCTCCACTGTCGAGATTCGTATCCCTGCCGTGTTCCTCGGAAACTTGTGCTGGATAAACTTTTGGATAAACGGCTCAGGGAATCCGTTTACGTGTTTTCTGGCGTTTCTTTTCGAGTAAAGCTCTGATTTGGAGCACGGTTTTTCGAAGGGCTTTCTCTGTGGCTGTACCGCAAAGGAGGTAAAGCACTGGTATCTTGATTCGGCGTGTTTGAAGGAGGTTCCAAAACTGTGCCTCCGCCTATGTGACCATAAAATGTCCATGTCACTTTAATTGGTTTCTCATCCTTTTTCATTTTTCGTCAATGTCGTGAACCCACTGGATGTAAATGTCCCGTTTTTGCTGGTTAAGAAGAGACAAAAGATTCTGTTCCATAGAAGTCCGCAAAACGAGTTCCGTCTTTTAAGGTTATTATAACCCATTCGTCCTTTGTATTCATAAACTTCCAATCCCGAGCAGACTCAACAGGATGTGTGAGATTTCCTAATCCGACCCACCTGATAAGACGATGAACGTATTTTTTTCGGGATTCATATCCAAAAAGACCACCAAGAACGACTGGTCCCACCAACAAAAGGAAAAACATATGCCGTGGATTTTGGTAATCGAGTTCTTCGATAAACGAAGAAGCGTTAACTGGCAGCCACGCTAGCACGTGGTAAACGACTGAAACTGCGGAATCATTTCTCTTTCCTATGGATGATTTATCTTGCTAGGATGGAAAAGTTTACATCTCGGCATATTCCTAACAGAAATCCATTTATGCTTCAAAAGAGCCTGACCACTTCTCTTTACAGGTCAATCTCGTAAAAGTGGTTCAAAGATCTTCAGTCATTTTTTCCGTTGGCACTTTGATTATGTATATCCTATGGACGCCTCGCGAAGGGGGGATTGCACTGGTGTCTAGTTTAGGTATAGGTGGATTTTTTGGAGGTTTTGTAACTTTTCCACCCCCTCGGTGTACATGAGTAATGATATCTCTGTAAGTTGACCTTACTTTCTCGGAAGAAGAATCGTTTAGTTTTTCATTTCCACTCATTTCCTACCTCCCTCATATTGTTCGTTAATGTAAGGTGAAAATTCTAGTTTCTCCGGCGGTAATAAAGAAGTCCCTTTCCGAGGTTATGGTTTCGCCGGAGGTAGTTTCACTCGAACATGCCGTTACCAATGGACCTTTTAGTACCTTCGTTGCCGTCTTCACATGGAATTTTTACCCTTCATCATAGTTGTTTCCATGGGTTAATATACTTTGTACAATGGATTCGGAAAAATCCCCGTTCATTCTTAAAAGCCCGTTTTCCCCGAGGGGCGATCAGCCAGGGGCCATATCCGCCCTCATCGACGGAGTGCGCCTCGGACTGGAAAACCAGGTTCTTCTGGGAGTCACGGGAAGCGGAAAGACCTTCACCGTGGCCCACGTGATCAGAAACGCGAGGCGTCCCGCCCTGATACTCGTTCACAACAAGACCCTGGCGGCCCAGCTCTACGCCGAGCTCAAGGACTTTTTCCCGGAAAACGAGGTCCACTATTTCGTGAGCTACTACGACTACTACCAGCCCGAGGCGTACATTCCCGAAACCGACACCTACATAGAGAAGGACGCCTCGATAAACGAGCACATAGACCGGCTGCGCCACGCGGCCACCAAGGCTCTTTTCAGGCGACGGGACGTGATCATAGTCTCGAGCGTCTCGGCCATCTACGGAATCGGCGCTCCCAAGGTCTACTACGGCATGCTTACCGAGGTCGCGGCGGGAACGGAACTTTCCAGGGACGGTTTCACCCGCAGGCTCGAGCAGGTGCGTTACGAAAGAAAGATCGACGACCTCGAGAGAAGTACCTACAGGGTGAGGGGGGACGTGGTGGACGTGTTTCCCTCGCACGAGGAAGACGCGGCGATCAGGGTCGAGTTCTTCGGAGACTTCGTGGAGAGGATACGCCGCATAGATCCCCTGAGCGGCCGCGCGCTGGGGGAGGTCGAGGAAGTTTCCATCTTCCCCGGTTCCCATTACGTGGCCCCGAAAAGCGTTCTGGAAGCCGCGATAGAAGATATAGGGGCGGAGCTTGAGGAAAGACTCTCCGAGCTTCGGGCCGGGGGAATGGAACTCGAGGCGCAGCGCCTGGAGCAGAGAACCAGGTTCGACCTAGAGCTGCTGGACACCATGGGGTTCTGTCCCGGCATAGAGAACTACTCCAGGTACATTTCGGGGCGAAGCGCGGGGGAAGCTCCCTACACGCTGCTTGACTATTTCCCCGAGGACTTTCTCTGCATAATAGACGAGAGCCACCAGATGATGCCGCAGCTCAGGGGCATGTATCTCGGAGACAGGAGCAGGAAGCGCTCGCTTGTGGAAAACGGTTTTCGGCTTCCCTCGGCGTTTGACAACCGTCCCCTGGACTTCGGGGAGTTCGAGACCAAGACCGGGCAGGTGATATACGTTTCGGCCACGCCGGGGTCCTACGAGATCGAGAGGTCCGCGGGCGCCGTCGTGGAGCAGATAATACGGCCCACGGGTCTTGCCGACCCCCTGGTGGAGACGCGCTCCGCCCAGAACCAGGTGGACGACCTTCTGGAAGAGCTCAGAAAAACGGCCGAAAGCGGCGGGAGGGCTCTTGTCACCACCCTTACCAAGAAGACGGCCGAGGATCTCACCGACTACTACAGGGAACTCGGACTCGCGGTCGAGTACCTGCACTCCGAGATCGACACCCTGGAGAGAATAAAGATCGTGAGGGACCTTCGGGCCGGGCGTTTCGACATACTTGTGGGAATAAACCTCCTTCGCGAGGGACTCGACATCCCCGAGGTCCGCCTGGTGGCCGTTCTGGACGCCGACAAGGAGGGGTACCTGCGCTCGGAGACTTCGCTCGTGCAGATATTCGGCCGGGCGGCGAGAAACGTGGAGGGCCGGGTGATTCTCTACGCCGACAGGATGACGGGTTCGATGCGGGCGGCCATGGAGGAAACCCGCAGAAGAAGAGACATCCAGGTGGAATACAACAGGCAAAACGGCATAGTTCCCAGAAGCGTGGAGAAGGGCATAGCCGACGCGATGGATTCCATGTGGGAAGCCGATTACCTGGATCTCGACGGCGGGGAGGACGAGGATTATCTGGACGTCGCCCCGAACAAGATTCCCGGACTTGTCGCGAATCTCTCCGGTCAGATGAAATCGGCCGCCAAGAGACTCGAGTTCGAGAAGGCCGCCGAGCTCAGAAACAGGATATCGAAGCTTCGGGAACTCGAGCTTCGCTACGCCGGGGAAGTCGCGTGACTTCCGCCCGCGGGGGGCGGGCGGTTTCCTTGCCGATTTTTTCGCTTTATGTAGAATATAGGGGTTTTTCGGAAAGAGTGGGTCTTTGCCCGCTCTTTTTTGTTGAAGGGTTTTGCGAAGAAAGGAGAATTTGCTTGGAAAAGGCGTACGGAGAGACTGAAAAGGCCGTTCTGGAGGTCCTTCATCCGATTCTCGAGGAGAATTCGTGCGAGCTTGTGGACATAAGGTACGCGAGCGAGGGCGCGGGCCGGGTCCTTAGGATATACCTCGACAAGGAAGGCGGGATAGGCGTCGACGACTGCGCGAAGGTAAGCGGGGAACTCGGCGTCGTTCTGGACGCCTACGACGTGATTCCGCGTTCGTACACGCTGGAGGTCTCCTCTCCGGGGCTCAGGAGGCCGCTTGTCAGGATGAGCGACTACGAGAGGTTCAAGGGAAGGAAAGTGAAGATAAGGACGAGGGAACCCGTCGGGGACAGAAGGGTTTTTTCGGGAATTCTGGTCGGCACGGAGAACGAGACGGTCGTCGTCAGCGTCGACGGCCGCTCCTACAGCCTGCCTTTCGATTCGGTCAGCAGGGCGAACCTGGAAGTCGATTTCGCCGAAGGAGCGGGAAAATGATTACGGAACTGACGAGAGTGATAGACTCCGTGGGCAAGGACAAGGGCATCGACAGGGACATGATAATAAGCGCCGTCGAGGAAGCCGTCCTGTCGGCCGCCGAGAAGCTTCTCAAGGCCGAAAACCAGGAAAAGGAGCTCGAGGTCTCCTTCAATCCCGAGGAGGGGGAGGTTGAGCTTTTCGAGTACAAGGAAGTGGTGGAGGCGGTGGGCGAGCCGGAACTGGAAATTTCTCTCGGGGAAGCGTCCGGCCTGGATCCCGAAGCGGAAATCGGGGACATGATAGGGGTGAAGATAAATCCCGAGTACACGAGAATCGCCATTCACAACGCCAAGCAGAAGGTTCTTCAGAAACTCAAGGAAGCCGAGGGAAAGGTGATATACGAGGAGTTCATCGGCAGGAAGGGAACCATAATCGGCGGCATAGTGAGGAGGGTGGACAGAAGGCACATAATAGTCGACCTGGGAAGGGTGGAGGCGGTGCTGCCTCCCGAGCACCAGGTTCCCAGGGAATACTACAAGATGAAGGAGAGGATAAGGGCCGTGCTTCTGGACATAAGGGAATCCCCCAGGGGGGAGCCGAGGCTGATTCTCTCAAGGGCCCACGTGAGCTTCGTCATGAAGCTTTTCGAGTCGGAAGTGCCGGAGATCTCCGAACGCGTGGTGGAGATAAGGGCCGTTTCCAGGGACCCCGGGGGGAGAACCAAGATAGCCGTTTCCTCCAACGACTCCGACGTGGACGCCGTCGGAGCCTGCGTCGGAATGAGGGGCTCGCGCGTGCAGAGCATAATCCAGGAGCTTCGGGGAGAGAAGGTGGACATAGTGCCCTGGTCCGAAGACCCCGCGCGCTACGTCTGCAACGCCCTTTCTCCGGCCGTGGTCAACAAGGTGGTGATCGACGAAAACGGCCGCTCGATGGAAGTCATAGTCGACGACGACCAGCTGTCTCTGGCGATAGGAAGAAAGGGTCAGAACGTGAGGCTCGCCTCGCAGCTCACCGAGTGGAAGATAGACATAAAGACAGAATCCAGGGTCAAGGAGGAGCAGCAGGAAGTGCTGTCGCTCCTCACGAGCCTTCCCTCGGTAAGCGAGGTTACGGCCAACCTGCTGTACAACGACGGATTCTATTCCCTCGAGCACATAGCTTTCTGCGAACCCGAAGTGCTCATGAAGGTGGGAAGCCTCGAGGAAGAGGACGTGTCTTCCCTGCAGAAGGCCGCGCGGGTGGCTCTTGTGGAAAAACTCGAGGAAATGACCGTCGAGGAAGAGGAAAAGGCGGCCGAGGGGGAGGAAGACGGACGGGAGAGCTCCGCCGGGACGGAAAGTCCGGCGGCCGCGGAAGCCGCGCCGGAGAGCGAATCTCCCGGGCCCGGGGAGGACGGGTCGGACGCGCCCGCCCCCGCGTCGTGAAGAGACGGATTTTTTCTGAATCATGTCCAAAATCAGAATACACCAGCTAGCCAAGGAGCTCGACGTGTCCAGCAGGGAAGTTCTTGACCTGGGCAGGGAGTTCGGAATGGATCTCACCAACGTCCAGAACTCCGTGTCCCTCGCCGACGCCGAGAGAATAAGAAAGGCGCTCGCCAAGGCCGTGGAGGAGGAAGAGCCCGAAGCTTCGCCCGAGGAGAGCAGGGAAACCGTAAAGGTTCTAAAGTCCGAAACCGGCCAGGAAGTCGTGGAGAGGAGAACGGGCGCGGGGGCGGTCAGAAGGAGAAAGAAGGTACGCAGGGAAGAGGCGCCGGAGGACGCGGAAACCGCTCCGCCGGCTCCGGACGAACCCGAAACGGCGCGGCCGGACGGGGAGATTCCGCAGCCGGAAGAGGTAGATGCCGCCCCGGCCGCGGCGGAGGCCGTTGAACCCGAAGCGGAGTCAGTCCCGGCCGAGGAGCCCGAAGCCGTCCCCGAGGCCCGGACGGGGGAGGACGACGGGGCGCGCCCGCCTCACGAGACGCCCGTCGCGCAGACGCCCGAGTCGCGGACGGAAGGACCCGAGGACGCGAAGAAGCAGAAGAAAAAGGCGAAGAAAGGCAGACCCTCCAAGGAGGAAATACACGACGAGGAAACCCTCGAGGAGCTTAAAAAGGCGTTTCGGACCAAGGTTCCCAGCGGCCCCAGCAGAAAGGAATACGTAATCCAGAACAGAAAGCCCAAGCTGAGACAGGGTTTCGACGGGGCAGGAAGAAAAAGGACCGCCGCGGCCGGGTCCGAAGCGGCGGCCGTTTCCGTTTTTCCGGGACAGGGAGCGAAGAGGGCTCTCAAGATCGGAGAGGCGGTGGTGGTTTCCGAACTTGCCAAGATGATGAGCGTAAAGGCGTCGGCGCTGGTCAAAAAGCTCATGTCCATGGGCACGGCCGCCACGATCAACCAGTCGATCGACAGCGATACCGCGGAACTTGTCGCCGACGAGTTCGGCTTCGGGGTGACCGTAGAGAAGTTCGTCGAGGAAGACCTGCTGTTTCCTTCCGGCGACGGCGAAGAGCCGGACAGGGCTCCCCGTCCTCCGGTGGTTACGGTCATGGGGCACGTGGACCACGGCAAGACCACTCTTTTAGACTCCATAAGGGAAACCGACGTCGTGGCGGGCGAGGCCGGCGGGATAACCCAGCACATAGGAGCCTACGGCGTGACCGTGAAGGACAAGACCATAGTCTTTGTGGATACTCCCGGGCACGAGGCCTTCACCTCGATGAGGGCCCGGGGCGCCAGCATAACGGACATAGTCATTCTCGTCGTGGCCGCCGACGACGGCGTCATGCCGCAGACGGTCGAGGCGGTGAACCACGCCAAGGCGGCGGAAGTGCCCATAATAGTCGCCGTGAACAAGGTGGACAAGGAGGGGGCGGACCCCGAGAGGATCGCGAGGGAGCTTTCGGAAATAGGGCTCGTGTCGGAGCAGTGGGGAGGCGACACGCTTTTCGCCGAGGTTTCGGCGAAGAAAAAGGAGGGAATAAGCGAGCTTCTCGAGCTCGTGCTGCTCCAGGCCGACATTCTCGAGCTCGGCGCCGTGGGCGAAGGAAGGGCGAACGGAGTCGTGATCGAAGCGGAACTCGACAAGGGCAGGGGGGCGGTCTGCACGGTTATCGTCAGGGAAGGCACGCTCGGGGTCGGGGACTGCGTCGTGTCGGGCGTGCACAGCGGAAAGATAAGGGCGATCACCGACGACAAGGGCAGGAAGGTCAAAAGCTCCGGTCCTTCGCTGCCGGTCAAGATAATGGGACTTTCCGGGGTCGCCGAAGCGGGAGAGAAGTTCCACGTCGTGAAGGACGAGAAGACGGCCAGGGAGATAGTGTCCCACCGCCAGGGCAGGGCCCGCACGGCGCAGGCGGTCTCCCCGGCGCCCAAGCTCTCTCTCGAGGATCTTTTCAGCTCTCTGGGGACGGAGGAGGCCAAGGAACTTCCGCTCGTCATCAAGGCGGACACCCAGGGATCGGTGGAAGCCCTCAGGGAGTCTGTGGAAAAACTCTCCACGGCAAAGTGCGGGGTGAAAATAGTTCACGCGGGAGCCGGAGGGATAAACGAAACCGACGTCGTGCTCGCGGACGCGTCGAACGCCGTGATAATAGGGTTTAACGTGAGACCCGACTCCAACGCCCTCAGGATATCGGAAAAACAGGGCGTCTCCCTGGAGCTTCATTCGGTGATCTACGATGTCGTGAACAGGATAAAGAGCGCGATGGAAGGGCTTCTCGAACCCGTGCGCAGGGAAGTCGTGGTGGCCCACGTGGACGTCAAGGAGCTTTTCCACATATCCAGGATAGGGACCATAGCCGGATGCATGGTTTCCGACGGCAAGGTGAGCAGGGACAACGAGATAAGGGTGGTTCGCGACGGCGCGGTTGTCTTCGAGGGCAGGGTGAGTTCCCTCAGGCGTTTCAAGGAAGACGTGAAGGAAGTCCAGTCCGGCTACGAGTGCGGAATAACCATAGAGAACTTCAACGACATAAAGCAGGGAGACGTCTTCGAGCTCTACGAGTTTGAGGAAATAAGGCAGGAGCTGTGACGCGCGGGTCTTGCGATGGTCGTCGGTATAGCCAGGTTTGAACTCTACATGTCGGGCAACAGGTCGCTCAAGGACAAAAGACGCCTGGTGAAGGGACTTGTCGACAGGGCGAGATCGAAGTTCCCGAGTCTTTCCATAACCGAGGTCGATTCTCTGGACGCGACCGCCAAGGCGACGATGGGTCTCGGCTACGTCTCAAACGACGCTTCCTTGGTGAACTCGGTTCTCGAAAAGGTGTTTTCCCATATCGAGAGCACGGGGGATTTTCGTCTGGGACGAAGGGAGATGGAGATCATTCGTTTCTAGGAGCGAAGGGGTTTTTCCGCGATGCCTCACGGTTACAAAAGATCCGCCAGGATATCGGACCTCATAGTCAGGGAAATATCCGAAATGCTCCTGCGCGGAGAGATAAAGGACCCCAGGGTGTCGGCGGCGACGATAACGGCCGCGAGGGTTTCGGACGACATGAGCCACGCGAAGGTTTTTTTCACCTCTTTTTCCGAAGTGCCCGACACGGAGGAGATGCTCGAGGGGTTCGCAAACGCGGGAGGCTACATAAAGAGGGTTCTGGGAAAAAGGTTCAGGATGAAGAAAATTCCCCGCATAGAGTTCGAGTACGACGGCCTGGTGGAAAAGCGGGCCAGGATCGACCGGCTCATAAGGAGCGTTTCGGATGAATGATCTCGCCGCCGTGCTGGAAGTGATAAGGGAAAACCGCAGGTTCCTGGTCGTTTCCCACGAAAATCCCGACTGCGACGCCCTGGGCTCCACCATAGCCATGGCGTCGGTTCTGCGCGACATGGGAAAGGAAGCGCAGGTCTACAACGCGGACCCCGTTCCCGGCTACCTGCGGTTTCTTCCCGGTTCGTCTTCGGTGACGCGCTCCCTGGATTCGGTCTCCGGGGACGTCGAAGTCGTGATGATTCTCGACTGCGCGGACATTTCCCGTCCCGGCAGGGAGTTCTGCGATTTCATACGGAAAAAGCGAAGGACTCTCGTGTTCGTGGACCACCACGCCACAAACGGCGGGGAGTCGAAGTACTGCTTCATGGATGAGCGCGCCTCTTCCACGGGCGTGCTGGTCTACAGGATGATAAAGGAAATGGGGGTTCCCATAAGCGGGCCGGTGGCCGAATGCCTTTTTTCCACCATCGTGGGAGACACGGGTTCCTTCAGGTATTCGAACACCTATTCGGAAACGTTCACAATCGCCGCCGACCTCGTGAACTCCGGGGCGGACCCGGAGAAAATATCGAGGTTCATCTACGACACGGAGCCCCTTGAGAAGATAAGGCTTAGGAGTCTCGCCATGGATACCCTGGAGGTGGTGGAGGGGGGCAGGGTCGCGTTCATACACGCGTCGCGGGAAATGTTCGAGGAGACCGGCACGGAGAGGGAGCACTCCGAGGGTCTCGTGAGCATAGCCAGGTCGGTCGAAGGCGTCGAGGTCGCGGTCTTTCTCAGGCAGGAAGGCGACGACCTGTGGAAGGTGAGCCTTCGGTCCAAGGAGTACGCGGATGTCTCCCGGGTCGCCGGAAGCCTCGGCGGGGGAGGGCACAGGAAGGCCTCGGGCTGCCGGATATCCGCCCCGCTGGCCTCGGCCAAAAAAGAGCTTCTGCGTCTGGTTCTAGAGGAGATCGGGTGAACGGGGTGGTCGTCGTTGACAAGCCGGAGGGCTGCACCTCCGCCCGGGCTCTCCACAGGGTGAAGAAGGCGCTCGGGGCGAAAAAGGCCGGTCATACGGGCACTCTCGACCCGTTCGCCACGGGAGTCCTCCCCGTCTGTCTCAACGAGGCCACCAAGGCCATCCCCTACCTGGGGGAGGACACGAAGGAATACGAGGCCGAGATGATGCTCGGGGTGTCGACCGACACGATGGACCGCACGGGAACGGTCACCGGGAAAAAAGACGCGGGGGGCGTCGGGCGGGAGGAGGTGGAATCCGCTTTGGGGGAGTTTTCGGGAGAAATAGAGCAGGTTCCCCCGATGTATTCCGCCGCGAAGGTGGCGGGCACGAGACTTTACGCTCTGGCCAGGCGGGGGGAGCGGATTGAAAGAAGTCCCAAGCCGGTTACGGTGGAGGAGATAAGACTTCTCGGTTTTTCCTCTCCCCTGGCGGTTTTCTACGTCAGGTGCTCGAGGGGCACCTACGTCAGGGCTCTTGCGTCGGACGTCGGAGAGAAGCTCGGCTGCGGAGCGCACCTGCGCCGCCTCAGGAGGCTCGGCAGCGGCCCTTTCTCCATAGGCGACGCCAGCAGCATGCGGGAGGTGGAATCGGGAAGCTTCAGGCTGCTTTCCCTGGGCGACGTCCTAGGCCGCTATCCCCGGGTACGCGTCGGGGAAGATGTCCGCGGGTCGGTGCGCAGGGGAGTTCCCCTTTCCCCTGGAGTTCTTTCGGGAGCGGAATTGCCCGAATTCCGAAACGGGGATATAATCACCGTGTTTTGCCGCGACGAGGTCGTCTCCATCTGCGAAGCGAAGGCGGATTCGGACCGGCTTGAGTATATGGGAGATAAGGATATAGTGTTTCGGCATTTGAGAGTGTTTAACTGACAAGGCGGATGCTTGAAGGAGGAGGCGCATGTCGTTGCAGAAAGAAGAAAAGGCCCGGATCATAGGCGAGTTTCGCAGGCACGAAAAGGACGTGGGGTCGGCGGAGGTTCAGATAGGCGTCCTAGACGGCAAGATAAGACAGCTGTCCGCGCACGTTGAGCGGGCGCCCAAGGACAATCATTCCAGAAAGGGACTGGTTTCCATGGTCGCGAAGAGAAGAAAGCTGCTCAACTACGTGAAGAGGGTGCGTCCGGACGAGTACGGAGAGCTCATCAAGACTCTCGGACTGAGAAAATAAGAAGCTTTACTGGAGGAAACGAATTGACTGAAGAAACAAGAGTAATGGAAACGGAACTGTTCGGAAAGAAACTCCGTCTCGAAACCGGAAGGCTCGCCAGGCAGGCGAGCGGAGCCGTGCTCGCCACGTGCGGGGGAACCACGGTGCTCGCCACCGTCGTCGCTTCGGAAGACACTATAGAGGACGACTTTCTTCCCCTTACGATCAACTATCAGGAAAAGTCCTACGCGGCCGGAAAGATCCCGGGGGGCTACTTCAAGAGGGAAGGGCGCCCCAGCGAAAAGGAGATTCTCACGTCGAGGCTCATAGACAGGCCGGTGAGACCGCTCATACCCAAGGATTTCCGCTATCCGACGCAGGTCATAATCACGGTGATCTCCGCCGACGGGGAAAACGCCACCGACGTTCTCTCCGTGATAGCGTCCTCGGCCGCCATAATGGTTTCGGACATTCCGTTCGCGGGGCCCATAGGGGCTCTCACGGTGGGAAAGATAGACGGCGGGCTCGTCGCCAATCCCTCGCCCTCGCAGCTTGAGAACAGCACGATGGAGATAACCGTCGCGGGCACCGAGGAGGCCGTCGTGATGGTCGAGGGAGGCGCCAGGGAAGTGGGCGAGGCCGAAGTCGTCGAGGCCCTCACCTTCGCCCACGAGGGGATAAGGGAAATAGTCTCTTTCGAAAACAGGTTCGTCGAAGGAATGGGCGCCGAGAAAAGACGGCTGGACGCCGCGGAGAAAAACGAGGCTCTTGAAAACGACGTGCGCTCTTTCGCCCTTCCACTGCTAGACGCCGCCTCTGCTGGCTCGAAGACCCAGAGAAAGAATCTCGTCAGGCAGGTCCGCGAGGATACCGTCGAGAAGCTTTCCGAAACCTATCCGGACGCCGGGCCCCAGATCGCCAAGGCTTTCGAGGAGCTTTTCAAGGACAGGGTCAGGGAAAGGATAGCGAGCGACGGAACGAGGCCCGACGGGAGGGACTACACCACCGTGAGGCCCATATCGGGAGAAGTGGGATTTCTCGAAAGGACGCACGGTTCTGCGCTTTTCACCAGGGGAGAGACCCAGGCCATAGTCGTCGCCACGCTGGGAACCTCCTACGACGAGCAGAGAATAGACGCGCTCGAAGGAGACCAGACCAGGAGCTTCATGCTGCACTACAATTTTCCTCCCTATTCCGTGGGGGAGACCAGCCACCGTCTCGGCCCCGGAAGAAGGGAGATAGGACACGGGGCTCTCGCCGCGCGGGCGGTAAAGCCCGTCTTGCCGGAAAAAGAGGATTTTCCCTACACGATAAGGGTGGTTTCCGAAATACTCGAGTCAAACGGTTCCTCCTCCATGGCGACGGTGTGCGGCACCTCGATGGCCCTCATGGACGCGGGCGTGCCGATAAGCGCTCCCGTGGCCGGCATAGCCATGGGACTCATAAGGCGGGGAGACGATTTCGTCGTTCTCTCCGACATTCTCGGGGACGAGGATCATCTGGGGGACATGGACTTCAAGGTGGCCGGAACGCAGAAGGGCATCACCGCCCTGCAGATGGACATAAAGATAGCCGGCATAACGGAGGCCATTCTCTCCACCGCCCTCGAGCAGGCCAGGGACTCGAGAATGCACGTTCTCGGCAGGATGGAAGGGATAATCAACACTCCCAGAGAGGATCTTTCGCAATACGCCCCGAGGATTCTCACCATGCAGCTCAAGCCTGAAAAAGTGAAAGTGGTGATCGGCTCGGGCGGCAAGACCATAAGGAAGATAGTGGAGGATACGGGGGCGCAGATAGACATACAGGACGACGGGCTGGTCAAGATATTCTCTCCCGACTACGAGGCCTGCAGGAAGGCCCAGAACTACATAAAGAAGATAGTCGAGGACATAGAGGCCGGAAAACTTTACGTGGGAGTGGTGAAGCGCGTTCTCGACTTCGGCGCGATAGTCGAGATCGGTCCCGGGAAGGACGGTCTCGTGCACATATCCGAGCTTGAAAACCGCAGGGTGGCGAACGTGACCGACGTGCTGAACGAAAAGGACGAGGTTCTGGTCAAGTGTCTGGCCGTGGAGCGCGACGGAAAGGTAAGGCTCAGCAGGAAGGCGGCGCTTGACCACGACATAGAGGATTACAGGGATTCGGACGAATAGGCGACGTTGAGTCTCGCGGCGAAAAGACCGAAGCTGGTCGTCGTCCTGGGGCCGACGGCTTCGGGAAAGACCGAAACGGCGGTCGAGATAGCCGAGCGTACCGGCGCCGTGGTCGTGAGCGCCGATTCCCTTCAGGTATACAGGCGCTTCGACATAGGAAGCGCCAAGCCCTCCCCCGCGCAGACGCGGGGAATTCCCCATTTCCTGATAGACGTCGTCGACCCCGACCAGGAGTTCAACGCGGGCATCTACATGAGGCTCGCGCTTTCGAGGATCGGGGAACTTCTGGACGACCGCAGGAAAATAGTCGTGGTCGGAGGCACCTTTCTCTACGTGAGGGCGCTTCTGTGCGGACTCGTGGAGCGGGTCGGGACCGACAGGGAATTCAGGGACCGCCTGGCGAGAGAGAGGGACGAACTCGGAACCGGGCCGCTTTACCGCAGGCTTCTTTCCGTGGACCCCGGGGCCGCCGGCCGCATCGACCCCAACGACTACGTGAGAATCGAACGCGCCCTGGAGGCGCACCACCTCACGGGCCGCGGGATGTCCTACCACCAGAGCCGCCACGGCTTTTCCGACGAGAGGTTCGACGTTCTCAAGATAGGGCTTTCGACCGAGAGGGAGCCTCTGCGCGCCGCCATAGACTCAAGGGTTGACAGGATGATCGGCCGCGGTCTGGTGGAAGAGGTCAGGGGGATACGGGCCGCGGGATACGGGGCGGATCTCAAGCCGATGAAATCCATAGGATACAGGCAGATGAACGACTTTATCGACGGGAAACTCGGTTTCGCCGAGGCGGTGGAGATCATGAAAAGGGACACCGGGAGGTTTTCCAAAAGACAGCTCACGTGGCTTCGGTCGGAAGAAGGGATAAGGTGGTTCGACCCCGCGCGGCGAAAGGATTCCATGGTCGCCGCCTGCCGGGAATTCTGGGACTGACGGCCGGTTCGATGTTATTTTCTTTCCCGGTTTCGGTAGGAACGTACGGCGTACAGGATTATCGCCGCTCCGATCAGGACCGAGAGCACGGGAAGCGCCCACAGCACGGCCGCGAAACCCCTGGGCGGGGGCGCGGCCAGTATGGTTTCTCCGTAGCTGGAAACGAAGAAACCTATTATTTCCTCCCTGGTCTTCCCTTCCTCGAGCTGCTTTCCTACAAGCGCTCTCATGTCCCTGGCGAGCTGGGAGTTGGATTCGGCCACGCTCTGTCCCTCGCACACGGGACACATGAGCTCCGCGGAGATGTCGGCCACGCGGTCTTCAAACGTGTCGGCTCCCGTCCCCGGGGCGAAAAAGAGGGCGAGAGCGAAAAAAACCCCCGCCCGAAGACCTTTCGGGCTTCGGGAAAAAGTCACCGCGGAAGTTCCTCCCCCGGCCGGGCCTCCGCGTCGTGGGCCAGAGCGGCCGTCACCCCGTTCGTGATTATCTTTTCCGTAAGGGTGCCCCAGTGCTTTGAGGCTATGATCCCCCCGGGGCTTACGAAAAAGGTCTCGGGCACCCCCTGCACCCCGTAGTCTATGTGCACCCTGTTCTGCGGGTCGCGGAGGTTGACGAAGCTTCCCCCGAAGGATTTTATGAATTCTTCGGCGCTTTTCGCGTCGTCTAGCACGTTTATTCCTATGAATTCCACGTTCTCTCCGGAAAGCTCCCCGTAGGTTTTTTCAAGCGCCGGGGCTTCCTCCTTGCAGGGACCGCACCACGACGCCCAGAAGTTTACCAGCAGGGCCTTTCCGCGAAAATCCGAGAGCCTGACCTCGCGTCCGTCGAAGTCCCGCAGAACGAACGCCGGCGCGGGATTTCCCACCAGCGCCGACGTGGGCGCGGCGTCCTTTTCCGAAAGTCCGCTCCAGAACGTGTACGCGAGCAGGGCCGCTACCGCGAGCGCAAGCGCTGTCGAAACCGCTGTGGACATTAGAATGGCGAAACCCGTTTTCCGATGTTTTGACTCCCGTTTCAGTTATAATTCGGACGAGCCCCCTGCTTATTATAATCAGTCTTCATGAAAAAGCTCATAATAGCGTCCAACAGGTTGCCCACGACCGTGCGGCGGGACAACGGAAAGCTCGTCTTCGAACCGAGCGTGGGAGGAGTGGCCACCGGTCTCAGCTCCCTCGATACGGACTGGGAAAAATGCTGGATAGGATGGCCCGGAATCGACCTCGAGGACTGTTCCGGGGATCAGGTTTCGTCCGCGCAGCGGCGCCTGAGAAAGGAGAACTTCTATCCGGTCGGACTCAGCGCCCGGGAGGTCGAGGACTACTACCACGGTTTCTGCAACGAGGTTGTCTGGCCCATCTTCCATTATTTCGTCCAGTACGCGACCTACAAGAAGAAGTTCTGGGATTCGTACATAGAGGTGAACGGGAAATTCGCCCGCGCCATACTCGACGTCGCCCGCGCCGGAGACCGCATCTGGATTCACGACTACCACCTGATGCTGGTTCCCGACATGGTCAAAAAGGAGCTTCCCGATTCCAGCATAGGCTTTTTCCTTCACATACCTTTCCCGTCTTCGGAGATTTTCAGGCTCATTCCCTGGTGCCGGGAGATAATAGAGGGACTCGCCGGGGCGGACCTCATAGGTTTTCACACCTTCGACTACGTGAGACATTTCGCCGAAAGCGTGAGAAGGATACTGGGACACGAGCATTCCCTGGGAAGCTTCATAATCGGGGAGAGGGAGATAAGAACCGACACCTTTCCCATGGGCATCGACTACCGCAAGTTCTCCGCCGCGGCGAAAAACTCCGCCGTCCGGCGCAGGAAGAACGAGTTTCGGGATCTTCTCGGCGCCGGCAGAAAAATCATTCTCTCGATAGACAGGCTCGACTACTCCAAGGGGATCCCCGAGAGGCTTCGCGCCTTCGACCTTTTTCTTCGGGAAAACCCGCAGGTCAAAGACAAGGCGGTGCTGATACTGGTGGCCGTTCCGTCGAGAACGGAAGTGTCCCGCTACAAGATGCTGAAAAACGAGGTCGACAACCTGGTCGGAAGCATAAACGGCCGTCACGGAACCATAGCCTGGAACCCCATTCACTACATGTACAGGTCTTTCGGTTTCGAGGAGCTGATTTCCCTCTACCTAGCGGCCGACGTGCTTTTCCTCACCCCCCTTCGCGACGGCATGAATCTCATCGCCAAGGAGTACGTGGCCGCGAGGCAGGACAGGACCGGAGTGCTCATACTCGGGGAAATGGCCGGCACGGCCCAGGAGCTGAGCGAGGCGGTAATAATAAACCCCAACGACCTGCAGGCCACTTCGCGGGCCCTTGAAACCGCGCTCGCCATGACCCGGTCGGAACAGAAAAAGCGGATGGCCACCATGCAGAGCCGTCTCAGAAGATACGACATCGGGAGATGGACGGCGGACTTCATGGAAAGGCTCGACGAAGTGAAGGCGAGGCAGGCCAAGATGTTCTCCCGCAGGCTGGGTTCGAGACTCGCGGGAGAACTGGTGGGAAAGTACAAGTCCGCCGCGAGGCGTCTTTTCCTGCTCGATTACGACGGTTCCCTGGTCTCCTTCAAGGACAATCCCGGGGACCTCAAGCCCGACCGCAGGCTTCGCTCGGCTCTTCGGACCCTGTCTTCGAGCGGAAAAAACGAGCTTGTGATCATAAGCGGCAGGGACAGAAAGACTCTCGCCGGCTGGCTCGGGGACGTGACAAACGGCCTCGCGGCCGAGCACGGTCTCTGGATAAGGCGCAGGGAGTGGAAGAAGATCGATTTCGTCTCCGACGGGTGGAAGGAGGAGATAAGGCCCATACTCGAGGTGTTCGTCGACAGGACCCCGGGGTCGCTCGTCGAGGAAAAGGACTTTTCCCTCGCGTGGCATTACAGGAAGGTGGACCCGGCGCTTTCCGGCGTGAGGGTGGGGGAGCTCAAGGACATGCTTTCCCACATAACGGCCAACATGGAGATCGGGGTGCTCGAGGGAAACAAGGTGATCGAGATCAAGGGGTCTTTCATAAACAAGGGAAAGGCCGCTTCGCACTGGCTGAGGGCGAGAAAGTGGGACTTCATCCTGTCGGTGGGGGACGACTGGACGGACGAGGACATTTTCGAGCAGCTTCCCGAAGACGCCTACTCGATAAAGGTGGGTTTCGGAGCGTCGAAAGCCAGGTACAGGGTTTCCTCCACGGACGAAGCCAGGAACCTTATCTTTTCGCTGGCGGCCGCGACCCGCAGGGCGGAAGATTCCCCCCGGCCGGGCCCCCGGCGCGGGAAATGAAGTTATGGAATTCACGAAAATAGCCGGCACCGAAATCAGCTCGTCGAGAATAGGTCTCGGGACATGGGCGATGGGAGGATGGCTGTGGGGAGGAAGCGACCGAGGGGAGTGCGTCAGGACCATATACAGGGCGTTCGACGAGGGCGTGAACCTGATCGACACCGCTCCCGTCTACGGCTTCGGCCTTTCCGAGGAGATTGTCGGAGAGGCGGTTTCCCAGAGCGGCATGAGGGACGAACTGGTCATCGCCACCAAGGCGGGACTCGAATGGGAGAGGGGAGGGATATTCAGAAATTCCCTTCCCGAGAGAATACGCGGGGAGGTCGACGATTCGCTCCGAAGACTCGGCGTGGACCATATAGACGTCTACCAGGTGCACTGGCCGGACCCTCTCGTCCCTGTGGAGGAGACGGCGGCCGTCATGGCCGACCTCGTAAGGAGCGGAAAGATAAGGGCGGTCGGCGTGAGCAACTATTCGGTCGGGCAGATGGAGGCTTTCCGCTCCGTCTGCCCGCTCAACGCGAGCCAGCCTCCCTACAATCTTTTCGAAAGGGGAATCGAGGACGACGTGCTCCCGTGGTGTCGGGAAAACGGGGTGACCATGCTTCTCTACGGGGCGCTCTGCAGGGGACTTCTCGGCGGAAAGCTCGACGCCCACTCCCGCTTCGGCGGAGACGACATAAGGAGCTTCGACCCCAAGTTTCAGAAACCCGTTTACGACGATTACCTCGGGGCGGTGGAGAGGCTTTCGGAACTCGCCTCGAAGCGTTTCGGAAAAACCGTGCTCGAGCTTTCAGTGAGATGGGTGCTCGACAGGTGCGGAAACGACATAGCGCTCTGGGGAGCGCGCCGCCCGGAACAGCTCGGGGACATGGCCGGCGCGTCGGGCTGGACGATAGACGCCGACTCGATGAACGAAATAGACTCGATACTCGATACTTTCGCGCCCGAACCCGTAGGTCCGGAGTTCATGGCGCCGGGTCCCAGACCTCTCTAGGTTCTGCGGCCGGGGGTTTTTTCGGAAAGTCGGACGTTTTGCTCGTATCTTTCGATTTTTCGGGCATGCCGTCATAACTGCCTGTTTTTCCTGAGTTCCGAGAGTACGGGTACGGGCGGCCCGTGGATTTTCAGGGGGGGGGGCGGGTTGACATAGCGCCCGACTTATGATTATAATTTGCTTCGTCATACCGGTGATACGGAGGACGGAATGGAGATTGCGACGAAACCTTCGGCGGAAGTGGATTCCCGGGTGCACGAGTCGCCCGGCCATAAAGCCCGCGTGAGCCCTGAAACAAGCAACGAGACGCGGACCGCCCGCACGATACCCCCCCCCCCCCCCCGTTTTGATTCCGTAGCGCGTACGGGAGTCTCGCGCTTTGCGACGCGGGTCTTTCTTTTCCTGCTGGTTGTGATCGCGGGAGTTTCGTTCCTCCCGCCGGAGGCTTCCGCGCAGAGCAACTCCAGAGCTACATTTGATGGTGGGCTCGGATTCAGTATTTCCCCCACCGTGTTACGAAGCGCTACGGGTTCGCAGACCATCAACGTCAATTTAAATAATCACGGCCACCCGCCCCATAGGTCTAGAGTCTGTGTCAAAACTTCGACGCCGACAACCAGTGCTGCCTCCTATTATTCGGGATGTACAGATCTCGGTACCGGCGGAGGTAATAAGACTGTCACCGTGACCCAGGCCATGATCAACAACGGCGGATTCGTCTTCGTGATACATGATCATTTCCATCTAGGTAGCAGGCCAATTCGTTTGGCTCAGTGGATTGCGCTGGTATCGCCGGACATAGTGTTGAGCCGCAGCACGGCGCTTCCCGTCGCCGAGGGGTCGAGCGCCACTTACACGGTGAAGCTCAATTTACAGCCCACGGGGAGCGTGAAGGTGAGAGTCAGCAGAGGCAACGGAGCCATTACTGTGAACAAGGCGGGCGGGACGGCGGGGGCGAGCCAGGACCTGACGTTCTCTACGAGTACCTGGAACACCGCGCAGACGATCACGGTAACCGCGGTGCAGGACGACAACGCGGTCAGCGGGGATGTGACTGTCTCGCATACGACGGTGAACGCCGACACGGCCGACGAATTCGACAGCGCGTCCGAGACCCTGACGGTAACGGTAACGGACGACGACGGGGAGATGGTGGTGAGCAACACAACGCTGACGGTCGGGGAAGGGAGTTCCGGGACGTACAACGTGAAGCTCAAGGGGCAGCCGGCGAGCGACGTGGTGGTGCGGGTGTCGAGCGGGGACGACGGCGCGGTGAAGGTGAACAAGACGGGCGGGACGGCGGGGGCGAGCCAGGATCTGACGTTCACGAATTCGAACTGGAACACGAACCAGGTGATCACGCTGACCGGGGAGCAGGACGACGACTCCGACGACGAGAGCGTGACGATAACGCACGCGGTTCTCGACGCCAGCAGTTCGAACGAGTTCGACGATGCGAGCGACGTCACGTTGACGGCGACCGTGACGGACGACGAGAGCGTGGAGGTAAGAACCAGCGCGACGAGCCTGACGGTAACGGAGGCTTCCGGGTCGGGGAGGACCGCTACGTTCACGGTGAGGCTCGGGAGCAGGCCTACGGCGGACGTGGTGATAGGGGTAAGCGGCGACGACGCTTCGGAGGGGAGCGTGTCGCCGTCGGAGCTAACGTTCACGCAGACAAACTGGAACCAGACGCAGCAGGTGACGGTGACGGCGGTGGACGACGACGTGGACGACGGGAACGTGGACTGGGACGTCACTCTGGCTTCGCCGACTAGCGCGGACACGGACTACAGCGGTCTTTCATCGGAGACGGTGGACGTGAGCACGACGGACGACGACACGAAGGGAGTGACGGTTTCTGCGGCTACGAGCGGAGTGACGGTAACGGAGGCTTCGGGTACGGGGAGGAGTGCTACGTACACGGTGGTTCTGACCAGCGAGCCTACGGGGAACGTGACGGTGACGCCTTCAAGCGGGAGCACGAACGTGGCTGAGGTGACGACGGCGCGGGCGGACGACACGCTTGTGTTCACGGCGAACAACTGGGACACGGCGCAGGACGTGACGGTTACGGGAGTGGACAACGCGGTGGACGAGTCGAGCGACCTGACGACGACGATAAGCCACGCGGTAACGGGAGCGGCGGGCTCGGACTACGCGTCGGGAGTGACAGCGGCTTCTGTGACGGTGACGCTTACGGACAACGACTCGAAGAGCGTGATAATATCGAAGAGTTCGGAGACGATAAACGAGTCTGGTGCGGGCAATTCGTTCACATACACGGTAAAGCTCGGGAGCCAGCCTACGGCGACGGTGACTGTGACGGTGAGCGCCCCTTCGGGGATAGCGACGGTGGATACCACGTCGCTTATGTTCGAGGCGAACGACAACAACAACAAGATATGGAGCAGGGCGCAGGACGTGACGGTTACGGCGTCGGACAACAACGTGGACGACGCAACCGCGCGCAGCGGGGACGTGACGCACACGGTGGGGGGAGCGGGCTCGGGCTACGAGTCGGGAGTGACGCCGGGTTCGGTCACGGTGACGCTGACGGACGACGACACGGCGGGGATAACGACGGGTTCGGTGAGCGGTCAGGCGACGGAGGACGCGGGGACGTCTTCGTTCACGGTGAGGCTGGCCACGCTGCCCACGTCGAACGTGGTGATAGACGTAACCAGCGAGGACACGGGAGAGGGGACGGCGTCGCCGACGCAGCTTACGTTCACTCCGACGGGAAATACCGGGCGATGGGACCAGACGCAGACGGTGACGGTTACGGGAGTGGACGACAGCCTTGTGGACGGCACGCAGAGCTACGACATAAGTCTGGCGGTTTCTTCCACGGGCACTACGGATACGAGTTACAGGAATCTTGCGGCGAAGAAGGTGGGAGTGAGCACGACGGACAACGACACTCCGGGAGTGATAGTGACCGCCGCGGATCCCCTGGTAGTGAGCGAGGGGTCGAGCGGGACATACAACGTGAGGCTGGCCACGCAGCCGACGGGAAACGTGACGGTGACGATTGCGAGCGACAATCCCGACGTGAAGGTGAAGACTGGTTCGGGGACGGCGCAGGGCAGTCTTACGCTAACGTTCGAGGCGGACAACACGAACAGCAGGATATGGAGTACGAACCAGGCGGTTACGGTGGAGGTTTCTGCGGACACCGATTCTCTTGACGAGACTGCGACGCTTACGCAGAGCATAGGCAGCGGAAGCGCGACGGAGTACTCTTCTGTATCGGTGGACAACGTGGCGGTGAGCGTAACGGACACGACGCTAGCGGGGTTGAGCATAGCGGACGCTGAGGCTAGCGAGGGGTCGGGGACGCTTGCTTTCACGGTGACGCTGGGCATGGCGAGCAGCCGGACGGTGACGGTGGTCTGGACGCTTACGGAGGGGACGGCGACGGCGGGGACGCAGGCGGGAGGAGACTACGACGACAGCACCGACACGGGGACGCTTACGTTCAGTTCGGGAGGGTCGCTGACGCAGACCATATCTGTGCCTATAGTGGACGATCCCGTGGTGGAGCCGGACGAGACGGTTACGGTGACGCTTAGCGGTCCCACCAACGCGAGCCTCTCCGACGGGAGCGCTACGGGAACGATAAGGAACGACGACACGGCGGGAGTGCGGATAACTCCGGAGCGGTCGCAGAGGACGACGACGGAGGACGCCGCGGGGACGGTGGACCTGATGGTCTCTCTTTCCAGCCGGCCTTCTGCGGACGTGAAGGTGACGGTGACGAGCCTGGACACTACGGAGGGGAAGGTGAAGGAGGAGGGCGAGGACGACCCTGTGCTTGACTTCACGACGGGCAACTGGAACACGCCGCACAGGGTTACGGTAACGGGAGTGGACGACGACGATCTTGACGGAGACGTGGAATACAACGTGCGGTTCGCTTTTTCGGATGGGCCGGGCACGGGCGAAGACACCAACTACACCGGACTCGACCCGGTGGACGTGGCGCTGACGAACCTGGACGACGATCTTTCGATTCTGTCGGTAAGCGGAGGAGGAGAGGTTGCGGAAGGAGACTCGGGGACGACGTCGCGGGCGGCGTTCACCGTGACTCTTTCTCCGGCGAGGAGGCAGGCGGTGTCGGTTAGCTACGCTACTTCTGACGGGACGGCGGAGGCGGGAAGCGACTACGAGTCGGCGTCGGGAACGGTGACGTTCTCCCCCGGGGAGACGTCGAAGACGGTGACGGTGACGATAAACGGAGACGACGAGGCGGAGGGCAACGAGACGTTCACCCTGGCGCTCACTTCGACTCCGAACGGACAGATAGACCCGCAGAACTCCTCCGCCGGAGCGGTGATAAAGAACGACGACGAGAAGATGGTGGACGCGGGGATGTCGGGAGAGTTCTCCGTGGGAGAGACGACTGTTACTGTGGATTCCACCCTTGCGGCCGACACGGGGCTCGAGGTGATGCTGCCTGCCGAGCTTGAAAGGGGCGGTGCGGCGATAGAGGAGCTCACCGTGACGCTCGGGCCGACGGAGCGGGAGATAGACGGGGATCTTTTCGGATACACGGGAAGGGGAGCCGATCACGTTCTGGTGGACATAGACGTGACCCCGGTACCCGACGACGCGGTCAGGGTATGCCTTCCGGTGACGGAGAATCTTCGCCGCGCGGCGGGAGAGCAGAGGCTCTACCTGATAAGGTTCTCGGGCGGGCGGTGGGAGGAGCTTTCCTCCGAGACGGAAGACGACATGGTGTGCGCGGACGTGCGCGGGTTCTCGCCGTTCGCGGTGGTTTTCCAGATAGACTACGCGAAGCGCCGCGTGGGAGAGGTAAACCGCGCGATACTGCCGGAGCTTTCCCGCGCCATGACGGCGAGCACGCTCGAAGCGATAACGTCGCGCATAGACGACGCGATGGCTGGAGGAGGGACGACGGGCGCGTTCGGCGCGCCGTCATCGCCCGAGCAGGAGTACGGACATGCGGAGCCGGGGCTGCGGCTCGGGGAGTTCGAGGACGGGGAAGAACTTTCGCTCACCGACGCCGTGGACGGTTCCTACTACTCGGTTTCGCTGGCTGGAGGCTACGACCCGCTGCGGGAAGAAGAGGAGCCCGAGGCGGAGCCGGCGCCCGCGTCCCGCTCGGGCGGACTGGGGATGTGGATCTCGGGAGACTACCGGAACCTGTCGGGCAAGGGTGGAGGTCTCGTGGACTGGGACGGGCGGGTGATTTCGGGTCACCTTGGAGCTGACTACAGGTTCGGACGAAGCTTCCTCGCCGGAGTCGCCACCTCGTGGTCCCAGGGGTCGTTCGACTACGCGGGCAGGGGAGAAGGGTCGGCCCGGGTGAGCGGAGACTACGGGAGCCGGATGAACAGCTTTCATCCGTACCTTGGACTTTCCCTGTCTGAAAGGCTCGGTCTGTGGGCGGCCGGCGGCTGGGGATTCGGAGAGATAAGGATGGACGACGGGGAGATAACGGGCCGCCAGAGAGCCTCCACGCGTCTCGGAACGCTTGCTGCGGGAGCGGACCTCGTGCTGTTGGGCGGTGACGTTTCTTCGCTTTCTTTGAAGGGAGAGGCGTGGATTTCGCGTGTGAAGGTGAAGGGAAACGGCGGGCGCATAGAGGGACTTCGGGTGAAGACGAACCGGCTGCGGGCGGCGCTCGAAGGTTCTCACGCCCTGGCTTTCGGCTCGGGGTCGCTTGTTCCTTCGCTTGAGTTCGCGATAAGGCGCGACGGAGGAGACGGGGAGACGGGAGTGGGAGGAGAGCTCGGAGGAGGGATTTCCGTGGTGTCCTCCGTGGGACTCACGTTGGAGGCCAGGGGGCGGGGACTTCTGTTCCACCAGGGAGACGCGAAGGAGTGGGGAGTGGGAGGTTCCGTGCGGTACGACCCGGGAGGAGACGAGCGTGGACTTTCGATGAGCGTGATTCCCTCGTGGGGCAACAGCGCAAGCGGTGTTCAGAGTTTGTGGGAGAGCGAGGGGGCGGAAGTCGGTTCGGTGGACACGGAGCGTTCGCTCAGCTTGGAGACGGAGGTCGGCTACGGGTTTGCGGCGCTCGGCGACAGGGGACTGCTGACCCCTTACGGGGCTTTCGGACGCGCGGGCGGGGACGGGCGCAGCTACAGGGCCGGGAGCCGTCTGAGCATGGGCGGGAAGTTCGACGTGTCTCTCGAGGGTCTTCGCACGGAGACCGGCGCGGGCGACCCCGAACACGGCATCACCCTCCAGGGCAGGCTCAACTGGTAGTTCTGTTTCAGGAAAAACTCGGTTCGTTATCCAGACTTTCTATGTCTTCGAGACGTATTTCCGAAACGGTCTTTCTTACCATGTCGGCGGGCGGATATTCCTGCTCGGGAACTTTCGGGTCGGGAACGGCGATACAGCGCATTCCGGCGTTTGTGGCCGACAGTATGCCGTTTACGGAATCTTCGATGGCCACGCACTGCGCGGGACTGGTCCCGAGGCGTCTTGCGGTCTCGAGATAGATTTCCGGATGAGGTTTTCCCCTCTCCACGCATTCTCCCGAGGTTACGGCCTCGAAGGCGTTTTCGAGAGAAAATTTCACCAGAACGAACTCTATCACTCTCATCGGGGAAGCCGAGGCGACCGCGGTCTTGATTTCCTTCTTGCGGCCCAGGGCGTCGAGAAGCTCGCCGGCTCCGTCGGCGAGAGCGACGAGTTCCGTTTCGTAGAGCTCTAGCAGAATTCGAATACGCTCTTCCAGTATTTCCTCGAAGGACTGGCGGAGGCCGAAAGCGTCCTTCAGAAGTTTCACGGAATCTTTCTGGTTAAGTCCCATGATCTTCTTTCTGTATTTTCTTCTGTACTCCTCGTTCGTTCCCGTGCCGTTTCGCTCAAGCAGGACGGACTCGCTTTTCTCCCACAGGTGCTCGCTGTCTATAAGCACTCCGTCCATGTCGAATATGACGGCTTTTATCAAGGGCGCGGAACCGTCCGGGCGGCATTCTCCCGGCATTGAAAGGAAAAACGGTGCGGAAACGCGGCTCCGGAGAACCCGAAGCCGGCGTCTTTTCCTAGATCAGGTTTTTTATCTTTTCTTCGAGGCTCTTTCTGTAAGAGTCCATCTCGATGGTTATTCTGGAAACGCCCGTCTTCATGGCGGCTTCCGCGACGGCGGCGGACTCCCACACGAGGACCCTGGGGTCGAAAGGCTTGGGGACTATGTAGTCGGGGCCGAACTCGAATTTTTCGTTCCCGTAGGCCTTGGCCACTTTCTCGGGCACGGGTTCCTTCGCCAGCGCCGCCAGAGAGTAGGCGGCGGCGACCTTCATCTCGTCGTTTATTTTCGTCGCTCTCACGTCGAGCGCTCCCCTGAAAATGAAGGGAAATCCCAGAACGTTGTTCACCTGATTCGCGAAGTCCGAGCGCCCCGTGGCGGTTATCACGTCGCTTCGGGCTTCCTTGGCTTCGTCCGGGAGTATCTCGGGGTCGGGGTTGGCCATGGCGAATATGATCGGGTCTTTCGCCATGTTCTTCACGTCCTGCTGGGTGATCGCCCCGCCGTTTGAGAGCCCCACGAACACGTCGGCTCCCACCAAGGCGTCGGCTATCGTTCTTCTGTCCGTCTCGACCAGGAACCGCTCCTTCTGGGGGTTGAGTCCTTCCTTTCTTCCCTCGTAGATGACGCCCCTGCTGTCGCACATTATCATGTTTTCTCTCTTGGCTCCGAGGGTTATGAAAAACTCCGCGCACGCTATGGCCGAGGCCCCGGCGCCGTTGAACGCCATCTTGAGGTCGCTCATTTTCTTTCCGGAGATCTCGCAGGCGTTGAGAAGACCCGCGCCGGATATTATGGCGGTTCCGTGCTGGTCGTCGTGAAAGACGGGGATGTCCATCTCTTCCTTGAGCCTGTCCTCTATGTAGAAGCATTCGGGGGCTTTTATGTCTTCGAGGTTTATTCCGCCGAAAGTCGGCTCCAGGTACTTTACGGTCTTTATGAATTCGTCGGGGTCTTCGGTCTCTATCTCGATGTCGTAGGCATCGACGTCCGCGAACTTCTTGAAAAGAACGCCTTTTCCCTCCATTACGGGCTTTCCGGCCAGCGCTCCCAGGTTGCCGAGTCCGAGTATGGCGGTCCCGTTCGACGCCACGGCCACCAGGTTTCCCCTGTTGGTGTATTCGTAGGACAGGTCCTTGTCCTTGTCTATTTCCCTGCACGGCTCGGCCACCCCGGGAGAGTAGGCCAGGGACAGTTCCCACGCCGTGTCGCACGGTTTGGTCGGCACGACCTCAAGCTTTCCTTTTCTTCCGCTCCTGTGATATTCAAGAGCGGCTTCCTTCATCTCCTTGTCGCTGTCACTCATCGAGAACCCATCCTCCGTTAGAATCTTTGTACTGGAAACAGAAAAGCTAATTATATACCGATATAATTTTTCCGCAATTTCCGCGAAAAATCAGCAGCAGCCGCACGACGACTGTACGCAGCATCCCGAATCGGCGGCCTCGGGGAGGTCGGAATCTCCGCTTCCGCCGCCGAGTCCGAAGGTCGAAAACCGCTTTGAAACGTTTTCCGACTCGCAGCTCTGGCACTTTACGGATTCCCGGGGGTCAAGCACCAGGGTCTCGAAGTCGTCTCCGCAGTCGGAGCATTCAAATTCGTACAAGGGCATTTTTTCACCTCCGCATGTCTTGATAAGAAAACAAATATAGAAAATATTCGCTCGTAGTCAACACGACCGCGGCGCGCGGTCGCGGACGGGCCGCCGAACGCCGGGTCCGAAGCGTTTTCGGGGCGCGTCGTACCTCGTCCGGCGCGGGAATTTCGAAAAGAGGATTGTCCGTGGTCTTAAACTCGGCGGTCCGAGCGGTTAGTTTACAGTTCGCGAGATGTTGCGGTCTGGCTTTTTTCGCGGCGGCGGACATGCGGAAAGTTACGAAGAAAAGGGCGTCGGGAAACCGGACGCTGACCTGCCACGGTGAGGAAATGGAAAGGCTCTCGGCCGACATTCTTTACGTCGACGCCCCGGTTCGCGTCGGGGACGTCGAAGGGAGGATAATCTGCGGCGACGCGTTCGAGGTGGCGCCCCGGCTGCCGCGAGGCTTTGTCGACCTTCTGGTTCTTGACCCTCCGTACAACCTGTCCAAAGACTACAACGGACGCCCGTTCAGACGGAAAGACAGATCCGATTACCGGCGGTGGTTCGGAAGCGTTCTGGAGGTCCTGACTCCCGCGCTCGCGCCGACGGCGACGGTCTACGCGTGCTCCGACTGGAAGACTTCGATTGTCGTGGCCCCCGTTCTTGAGGAGTACTTCCATGTCCGCAACCGGATTACCTGGGAGAGGGAGAAGGGCAGGGGCTCGCGGTCCAACTGGAAAAACAACATGGAGGACATCTGGTTCTGCACGGTTTCCGACGATTACCGCTTCGACGTGGATTCGGTGAAGCTGAAACGGAGGGTGCTCGCTCCCTACAGGGCGGACGGAAAGCCCAAGGGCTGGAGCGAGGAGAAAGGCGGCAACTACAGGCTGACCCATCCTTCCAACGTCTGGACGGACATAACCGTTCCGTTCTGGTCCATGAAGGAAAACACCGACCACCCGACGCAGAAGCCCGAAAAACTCGTGGCGAAGCTGGTGCTGGCAAGCTCGGGGAAAGGGGATTTCGTCTTCGACCCGTTTGCGGGAAGCGGAACCACCGCCGTGGTCGCGAAGAAGCTCGGCAGGAAATTCTGCGCGGTGGAACTCGACCGGCGCTACTGCTGCTGGGCCCTCAAGCGCCTCGGCATGGCGGATGCGGATTCAAGCGTTCAGGGATACGCGGACGGAGTTTTCAGGGAACGCAATTCCTTCGGCCGATAGAGAGTCGTCGGGCGGTTTGTATCTGATTTCAGGCGGCCGCTGCCGACAGACGGTCTCTTCCGTCAAGACCGCCGGAAATTTCGCAATGCGGTGTTTTTACACGAACAATGACTCGTACGGACATTGCTTCACGACAGGATTTCGGCGATCAGAGTTGGTATCGCCCCGGCGACTATCACCGCGATTGCGATAAGCCATAGACGGTTCTCGGTTTTTTCGGCTTTCCGCTCCACGGCGGCGGCTCTCCGGCCGATGCCTTCCATAAGTATTTCCATGCGGGCCATGCGGGCGTCCATCCCTGCCATAAGGGCATCCATTCCGGCCATGCGCGTGTTTATGGCTTTAAGGCCGTGCTGGATGCCGTTGACCACCTTCTCGATACGTTCCACCCTGATTTTCAGGTTCGACTTCTCCATTGCGTCGACGATTATAACCTTTCTTGCGAAGAAAAGCGGAAAAATTACCGGAGAAGTCCGCGCGGCGGCGTCCACGCTTTCAGAATCTTTTCCAGAAATCTATCCCGACCGCGTCGAGTATTTTCTGGCCGTAGATGTTGAGGTAGTAAACGTCCCCTGAAAACATGAGCGCGCCTATCGCTATCAGTCCGCCGCCTACCGCGTACCTGTAGAAAGGATAGTATTTCCTTACCGTTCCGAAAGTCTTGAGAGCGCCGTCGAACGCGACGCCGACGAGCAGGAAAGGGACTCCCAGCCCGAGCGAATAGACCAGAAGAAGTCCCGCCCCGCCCAGCGTTCCCTCCGCCGTGGCCGCGTAAAGAAGTATCGACCCCAGAATGGGTCCGACGCACGGCGTCCAGCCGAACCCGAACGCCACGCCGAGAAGATAGGTTCCGAGAAGACCTCCTTTTTCCCGAAGGGACGAAATTCTCCGCTCCCTCGCGAGAAAGGGAATTCTGACAAGCTCCATGGTGAATATTCCGAACAGCGCCACGAACACTCCGGCCGTTCTGAGCAGAAGCGTCTTGTTGGAGGAAAACAGGCTTCCTATATGGGAGGAAAACGCTCCAAGGGAGATGAACACCGTGGAGAATCCCAGCACGAACACGACGCTGGGAACGATCACCCTGGAAAACCTTGGAACTCTTCGCGCGTCCGCGAGATCCTCGTACGAAAGGCGCGTGACCACCGACAGGTAGCCGGGCATGAGGGGCAGAACGCAGGGGGAGAGAAACGCCACTATTCCCGCGAGAAAGGCAGCGACGACTCCGGCGTCGAGAATGCCGAGGCTCATCTAGACGTTTCCTCCGAGAATCCGGCGGAGTCTCGCGGCCAGCCGCGCGTCCCTGGCCTCTATGTCTTCCATCCGTATGTCCTTTTCCTCGTCCATGTCCGCAAGTTCCCTCATCAGGGCGTACCTGACGCCGCCCTCCCGCAACCGCCGCTCGGTTTCCCCGAGCACGCGCCCGCTGCTCCATTCAATATCCGCGAACACGGCGTCGGTAGGCCCGCAAAGCCCGAGCAGGTAGTAGCCTCCGTCCCTGGCGGGACCCACGACGGCGTCGAAGCGGTTTCCCGAAAGCAGTCCGAAAGCGGTTTCCACGTCGTCTCGTGTCAGCAGGACGCAGTCGGTGCCTATGACGGCGACGTTTTCGAATCCCATGGAAAAACATTCCCCGAACGCGCGCGACATCCTCTCCCCGAGCGATTCCCCTCTCTGGGCGAAAAAAAACCGCCCGTCCCCCCCGAGCCACTCGACGGTCTCCCTTCTCCTTTCCTCGGGGTCGTAGAAAAAGAAAGTCTCCCACATCTGAGACCCGCGAACCGAATCCGCCACGAACTTCGCCGACTCGCGGTAGAATTCGCAGGCTTTCGACGCCCCCATCGTCGCCGCGAGGCGCGTCTTCACCCTGCCTTTTTCGGGATACCTGAGGAAAACCATCAGGGCGTTTCCGCTTCCGGGAGACATCGCGCGCGGGGCTCCCCGGGATCAGGACGCGGTTTCCCCGCCGCAGCTGCTTCCCGCCCCCGCGGTGCAGCCGAAGCAGTGAGAGCCGAACCTTATCTTTCTTTTCCTCGCCGCGTCGAGGTCTAGATTGAACACCGTGAGCGGTTCCCCGTCCGCCCCGGCCTGCATTCCCAGCATCTGGTTGAAGTCGCAGTCGTATATCCTGCCGTCGTGGCTCACGCTCAGCATGTTTCGGCACATGAGGCCGTCCACGGCTTCGGGGTTGAAGGCGTTTGCGAGCTTTTCCATGTAGTCGTCGTAGATGTTCTTTCTCCTGATCTCCTTTTCGAACCTGTTGATCGGCATGTTGGTCATGACGTAGAGATTGTCGAACCTTACGCCGTGGTCTTCTTCGAGCCTGATCCTGAAGTCGGCCTCGAGATCCTTCTGGTTCGGCGGGAGAAACGCCCCTGCGGGATTGTAGACCAGGTTAAGCTCGAGCTCTCCCGCCCCGTACCCCTCGCGGTTCAGCATGCGCAGCGATTCCATGCTTTTTTCGAAAACCCCCTTTCCCCTCTGCCTGTCGGTAAAGTACTCGCTGTAGTAGGGAAGGGACGATACGACTTCGACGCGGTTTTCGGCGAAAAACCCCGGTATGTAGCGCTTCTCCTCTCCCGTCTGCGGGTTCCCGTCCAGGGTGACGGTGAGGTTGTGTCTCACCATCACGTGCTTTCCCAGCTTCCTGGCTTCCCTTACGAAGTAGTCGAAATGAGGATTCAGCTCCGGGGCTCCGCCCGTGAGGTCGAGGTTTTCGATCCCGTCGCTTTCGCCCAGTATCCCGAGACACCTGTTCACGCACTCGAGGCTCATGTGCTCCTTTCTCGCGGGAGAGGCGTCGACGTGGCAGTGAGTGCACGCCTGGTTGCAGAGTTTCGTCACGTTCGCCTGGAGGGTGCGTATCGCGACGGGCTCGGCGCAAAGACCGCGCCGCGCGAGCTCGCGGGAGAAGTCCAGGCCGTTTTCGCCCTTCGGATTTTCGGTTTCCGTCCGTTCTCTCATGACTGGAAGCGTCCGCGGTTCCGCGCGGCCGGGCCGAGGGGGCCGTTTCCGTGGCCGCGGAAACGGTTTTCTACATGGCGCCGTTTTTCGCAAGCGCGTTCTGCATCTGCACGGCGTGGGCGAGCCTTACGCCCGCCGACATCGAGGCCGCCACGTGAACGGCTTCGGTCATCTGCTCGGGGTCGGCTCCCGTTTCGAGACACCGCGTCGTGAAGGCGTCTATGCAGTAGGGACATTTCTCTGTGTGGGCGACCGCCAGGGCTATCAGGGCCTTTTCCCTTTTCGTTAGCGCCCCGTCCCTTCCGGTCGCGCCGTCGTAGTACTCGAAGAACCTGTCCATCAGGTCTTTTGCGAATTTTCCGACTTGCGGGAACCTCTCCAGATCTTCGGGGTCGTAGTAGTTCATTTTTTCCTCCGGCGCTTTCGGTTCTCCCTCCGCGTTCTTTGAAAGATGTTTTTCCACAGTACAATACCACACTATATCTCGATTGTCGGGAAACGGAAAAGTGATAAAAGCCGTCATATTCGATTTCGACGGGGTCATAGCGGACAGCGAGTCCCTGCACCTCGAGGCGTTTCGCAGAACCGTGGAGCCCCTGGGACTGCGGCTCTCCCCGGAGGATTACTACTCGAAGTACCTGGCTTTCGACGACAGGACGTTTTTCGCCGAGTTTCTCCGCGACAACGCGAGGCCCGCCGACGGGAACGCCGTTTCGGAACTCGTGGAGCGCAAGGCGGTCCTGTTCGAGGAGGCGGCCGGGGAGGGAGTCGGGATTTTCCCCGGGGTGGAGGAGTTTGTGGAACTCGTTTCCGGAAAATACCCCGTCGCCATAGGCTCCGGGGCGTTTCGCGCCGAGATCGAGTGCATACTCGAGGAAAAGGGGCTTTCCGGTTTTTTCGCCTTCGTCGTGGGAGCCGAAGACACCCGAAGCTCCAAGCCTTCTCCCGAGGTCTACCTCAAGTGTCTGGACGGACTTAGAAGGGGTTTCGACGCGGCGCTTTCCGCGTCGGAGTGCGTCGTTTTCGAGGATTCTCCCCACGGGGTCCTCGCCGCCAAGAGGGCGGGAATGAAATGCGTCGGGATCACCAATTCCTGCGCCGCGGAGAAACTCGGCGCGGCGGACCGCGTGATAGGGAGCTTTTTCGAAATCATGGACGGTTTTCCCGGGAGCCTGTGAGAGTCCGGCCGTTTTAAAACCGCCCTCTTTGCGTTTATAATCACCTTTCATGAAGGGCAAGCTGTTTGTCATCTCCGGTCCGTCGGGAAGCGGCAAGACGACCCTTCTCGCCCGAGTTCTGTCGAGCGTCGGGAACCTGCGTTTCTCGGTCTCCTACACCACGAGACCCATGCGCGGAGGGGAGGTCGGCGGAAAGCACTACGTGTTCGTTTCCCGGGAGAAGTTCCGCGGCATGATAGAGCGGGACTTTTTCGCCGAGTGGGCGGAGGTGCACGGAAATTTCTACGGCACCCCCAGGGGGGACATAGAAAAATGGACGCGCGAGGGGACGGACGTGGTTCTCGACATAGACGTCCGGGGCGCCGCGCGTCTTCGCGGAGCGTTTCCCGACGCGGTGTTCGTGTTCGTCGTTCCGCCTTCCGTCGAGATTCTGGAAAAAAGACTCAGGGAGAGAAAATCGGATACGGACGGAGACATTTCGCTTCGCCTCGAGGCGGCCAGGGAGGAGGTGAAGCGCGCCCGGGACTATGATTACATCGTAATAAACGACGAGGAGGAGGCCGCCGCCGGGAGAATCGAGGCCGTGGTTCTCTGCGAGAGGGAGAGTCCGGGCGGCGCTTCGCCGGATTCCTTCGCCGACACCCGGGCCGTTTCGCGAAGCGCCAGGAGGGAGAACGTCTACGGCCCGTCCTTTCTTCGCGGCTTCGGCGTCGGATGAGGAGCTTCAGCGTCCATGATCAGGCTGAACGACATAATCGAAAGCGTGAGAGTCTACGAGAACCTCGCCGAAAGCGACGTCGAGCTCATCAACAAGGCCTACGTCTACTCGGCCAAGGTCCACTCGGGGCAGAAAAGGGTTTCGGGAGAGCCCTACCTGAGCCACCCGCTCGAGGTCTCCTCCATACTGGCCGACCTTGAGCTCGACGTCTCCTCCATAGTGACCGGGCTTCTTCACGACACGATCGAAGACACTCTCGCCACCCGCGAGGAGATCCAGCGGCTTTTCGGAAGCGAGATATCGTTTCTCGTCGACGCCACGACCAAGGTGAGCCTGCTTCCCGACGTTTCCGACCTGGAAAAGCAGGCCGAGAGTTTCAGAAAGCTCATACTCGCGACCGCCAAGGACGTGAGGGTCGTTCTCATAAAGCTCGCCGACAGGCTTCACAACATGAGAACCCTGGAATATCTGCAGGAGCCCCGGCGCAGGAGGATAGCCCTGGAGACGATGGAAATATACGCCCCGCTCGCGCACAGGCTGGGGATAAACTGGCTTTCCACGGAGCTTGAGGACCTCGCGTTCAGGTTCTGCGAGCCGGGGGAGCACGAGCGTCTTTCCAGGATCTTTTCCGACAGGCAGAAGGACTGGAACAAGTACACCAGGAAAATCGCGTCCCTTATCCGAAAGAGAATGAAGGAAGTCGGGGTCTCGGGAGACGTCTCCTGGAGGTTCAAGCATCTCTACGGCATCTACTCCAAGATGAAGAAGGGAAACGTCGACCTTCACAACATCTACGACGTGCTGGGCTTTCGGGTCGTCACGGCGGAGGAAAACGACTGCTACAGGGTCCTCGGCGCGGTCCACTCCCTCTGGAAACCGGTTCAGGGAAGGGTAAAGGACTACATAGCCCTTCCCAAGGCCAACGAATACCAGTCCCTTCACACCACCGTCATAGGACCGTTCGGCGAGAGAATGGAAATCCAGATAAGAACGGAGCGCATGCACAGGGTGGCGGAATACGGAGTCGCCGCCCACTGGAAGTACAAGGAGGGAGACGGCTCCCGAAACGGAAGCGGGAAGATATACACGAATCTCCGCCAGCTGGTCGAGCTAAAGGACATAAAGGACTCGGCCGAGTACCTCGAAGCCCTCAAGGGAGAGCTGATACTGGACGTCATATACGTCTACACTCCCGACGCGGATCTTCTGGAACTTCCCGACGGGGCCACCCCGGTCGATTTCGCGTACTCCATACACACCGACGTGGGCCACCGCTGCTCGGGAGCTCTGGTCAACCGAAAGCCCGTCGCCCTGGACTACAGGCTCAGGACCGGAGACATGGTGGAGGTGAAGACCTCTCCCGACGGGGTTCCCAACCGCAGGTGGCTCGACTTCGTGGTCACTTCCAAGGCGAAAAACAGGATAAGGGGCTGGACGAGAAGGGAGGAGAAGCGGGAGGCCGAGCGCATGGGCGAGGCCATAGCGAAGAGGAAGTTCGCCGCCAGGGGACTCGACTTCGCGAAGATGCTTTCGGGCGGGAAGCTCGACCGGCCGCTCGCCAAGCTCGATTTCTCCGAAGCGAGGGACTTCTACAGGGCCGTGGGATTCGGCAACGCGGCCGCGGACGACCTCATAAGGGCGGTTCACCCCAGGAAGTTCGCCCGGGAGGCCGGCAAGGACGAGAGAATAAAGAGCATCGTGAACAGGATATCGAGGGACGAGTACAAAGACGCCGTCGTGGTGGGAAGCTACGACAACATCCTGGTGAAGTTCGCAAGATGCTGCGCCCCCGTTCCCGGAGAGCGCATAGAGGGCTTCATAACGCGGGGACGGGGCATAACCGTGCACTCCCACGACTGCGGAAAGCTGCTCGAAATCGACCCCGACAGGAGAGTGGAAGTCGCCTGGAACGAAAAACGCCCGGGCCGGATGCCCGTGGGTCTTTCCGTCACCTGCGAGAACAGAAAGGGAATGCTGTCCGAACTCACCGCCACGGTTTCGGACCTCAGCGTGGACATCCTCAAGGCGGACATAGGGGAGGACGAGGCGGGGCGGGGCCACGCGAAGTTCGACGTGGCCGTCGAGAACATAGAACAGCTTGAGAACCTCCTGAAGTCCCTGAAAAGCCTCAGGGGAGTCATATCCGTCGGCAGGGAGGCCGTCTCCTGACCGCCGCGCGGGATTTTTCGCCGTTTCGGAGCTTCGGCTTTCAATAACGCGTCGATCCGGTATCATTCCGCGGGATGACCTCCCGGTATTTGCCTGTGAAAATCCTTTTCCGGTTCGGAGGCGGAAAAACCGCGGGGGTGGCGGGGAATTTTTCCTTTTCAATCTCTTCTCCGGACCCGGCTCGTCGATGATCGCAAAGTGGTTGAGAAAAAGCCTGGCCGCAAGAGACTCCAGGAGGCTCGTGCGGACGGTAAGAAATCTCCTGAAGAAAAAAGGAGATCTCATGGCTCCCCGCGAAGCCGAACACGCCGAAGCCAGGGTCCTGGCGTGCGAAGAGGCCCTGAGAAAAGGCTCTCTGCACGAGATAAGAACCTCGGGCAAGGCTCTTCGGCTCTTTTTCGACAACAACCTCAAGGCCTACGACAAGTCCGCGGTGAGAAAGAACGTGGAAGCCGTCGCGGTGGCGGTGGTTCTGGCTCTCGCCGTGAGGGCTTTCGTCATACAGCCTTTCAAGATTCCTTCGGGCTCCATGCTTCCCACGCTTCTGGTGGGAGATCATATTCTCATAAACAAGTTCCTGTACGGAACCAGGATCCCTTTTACGGACTTTTTGTTCTTTCCCTTCTCCGGGATTGAGCGCGGCGACGTGGTGGTTTTCAAGCTTGACGAGGACGCCTCGTCCGACCGCTCTTTTTCTCCCGCCGGGGGAGTTTTCTACATAAAGAGAGCGGTGGGGGTCGCGGGAGACGAAATAGACGTGTCGGGCAGAAACGTCCTGATAAACGGCCGTGCGGTCTCCCAGGTCTACTCCGGGGATTACGTCGGGGACCGCGCGAACGGGCTCTCGGCGTTTGACAGGTACGAGCAGACTCTTTCGGGAAAGAATTTCAGCGTCATCTACAGAAAGGGCCAGGGTTCCACGACCAGGGGGAACGTGGACTTTCCCCTCGTGGTTCCCGAGGGCGCGATCTTCGTGATGGGCGACAACAGGGACAACAGCTACGACAGCAGGTTCTGGGGGTTCGTGCCGGTGGATAGCGTTTACGGAAAGGCTTTCGTTATTCACTGGTCGTGGAATCTCTCGAATCCCGAGTTTCGGGAAAAGATAAGGTGGAGAAGGATCTTCTCGCCGATAGAATGAGACCGCGGACCCGTGCGGGCGGCCGCGGCGGCCGTCGCCTCGGGCCGGCGCGGGAAACGGACTTTCAATAACGGTTCTACAAGTGTATGCTCCTTGCGGATTATGGCTACCGGAAAGAAAACGCGGCCGCTCGAAGGCAGGACGGACGGTTTTTTCGACGCGATCCTGGGCGACCTCGCTCCCGAGGATATGGGCGGGCTCGTGGTGGTCGGGATAAAGACAAGAGGGGAGCACCTGGGCAGAAGGCTCGCGGAGAGGATAAAAAAGCGCAGGGGAGCCGAAGTCGGGTTCGGCACCATCGACATAACTCTCTACAGGGACGATTTCGAGAACAGGAAAAACTGGCCGCGGCTCGGAGGGACCAGCATTCCGGGAGACGTCCGGGGAAAAAACGTGATACTGGTCGACGACGTTCTCTACACGGGACGCACGGCGAGGGCCGCGGTGAATTCGATCATGGATTACGGAAGGCCCGCTTCGGTCAGGCTGGCCGTCTTGGTGGACAGGGGCGGACGGGAACTTCCGATCCAGCCGGACTGGACCGGAATCAGGATCGAGACCTCCGGCGACGAGACGGTCAACGTCTGTCTGGACGAAGTGGACGGAAGGGAGGAAATTGAAATAATCGCGAGAGATGGCGTTTAGCAAGAAGCACATTCTGGGTCTCGGGGAGCTCTCCGCGGGGGAGATCGAAACCGTTTTGGACGCCGCCGAATCCATGAAGGAGATTTCCACCCGCGACGTGAAGAAGGTTCCGGCCCTCAAGGGCGTGACTGCGGTGAACCTGTTTTTCGAACCCAGCACCAGGACCCGGGCGTCTTTCGAGATAGCGGAAAAGAGGCTGAGCGCCGACGTTCTTAATTTTTCCGCCTCCCACAGCAGCGTCGCGAAGGGCGAGAGCCTCGTCGACACGGCCAGGAATTTCGAGGCCATGGGAGCCGGCATAATGGTGATAAGACACGGAATGTCCGGGGCGCCCTTCGTTCTCGCCCGCCAGATCGGCGCGTCCGTAATAAACGCGGGAGACGGGTTTCACGAGCATCCGAGCCAGGCCCTCACGGACATCTTCACGATAAGGGAGAGAAAGGGAAGGATAGAGGGACTCGACGTGCTTATCGTCGGGGACGTTCTCCACAGCAGGGTGGCCAGGTCGAACGTTTTCGCGCTCCGCAAGCTCGGGGCGAAGGTTAGGATAGCGGGACCCCCGACCATAGTTCCCGGACATTTCTCGCAGATGGGGGCCGAGATATTCCATTCTCTCGAACGCGCCCTGGAAGGCGTGGACGTGGTCATAATGCTTCGGGTGCAGAGCGAGCGCAGGACGCTGGAGTATTTTCCCTCCATAAGGGAATACTCGGGACTCTACGGACTTACCAGGGAAAAGCTCGCGCTCGCCGCGCGGGACGTGATGGTCATGCACCCGGGCCCTATCAACCGCGGCGTGGAGCTCACCTCGGAAATAGCAGACGGTCCCGGAGCCGTCATACTCGAGCAGGTGGCCAACGGAATCGCCGTGAGAATGGCGATGATCTACCTCGTCGCCAGGGGAGAGGACGCGTAGATGGCCGTGCTTGTGAGAAACGGCCGGGTAATCGACCCCTCGCAGTCCCTGGACGCGGTCTGCGACCTGTACGTGGAAGGGGACAGAATCGGGAAGATATCGAAGCGCGCCGTCAGGCCGGCGGCGTCCGACACGGTGATAGACGCGGAGGGCAAGGTCGTAGCTCCCGGGTTCGTCGACATCCACGTCCATCTCAGGGAACCCGGATTCGAGCACAAGGAGACCATAAGGACGGGCTCCATGGCCGCCGCCGCGGGCGGCTTCACGTCCGTGGTCTGCATGCCCAACACCGACCCCGTGAACGACAACGCCTCGGTCACCGAGTACATACTCCTCAAGGCCAGGACGGAGGGAGTGGTGAACGTGTTTCCCATAGGAGCCATAACGAGAGGAGAGAAGGGCGAGGAACTGGCCGACATAGGAGAGATGTGCGAGGCCGGGTGCGTCGGGATTTCCGACGACGGAATGCCCGTTACCGACTCGGGACTCATGCGGAAGGCGATGGAGTACGTAAGGCCTTTCGGGGTTCCGGTAATCACCCACGCCGAAGACACGGGACTTTCGGCGGGCGGGGTCATGAACGAGGGACTCGTCTCCACCGAACTCGGTCTTCGGGGAGCGCCCGGCGCCTCGGAGGAAGTAATGGTGGGAAGGGACATAATTCTCTCGGAGCTGACCGGCACCCCGCTTCACGTCTGTCACGTCTCCACCCTGGGTTCGGTAAGGCTTGTCCGCGAGGCGAAAAAAAGAGGAGCCAGGGTCACGGCCGAGGCCACTCCCCACCATTTCACCCTCACCGAGGAAGCGGTCCGCGGCTACAACACCAACGCGAAGATGAACCCGCCGCTTAGGACCCGAAGGGACGTGGACGCGGTTCTCGAAGGGCTCGCCGACGGCACCATAGACGTCATAGCCACGGACCACGCTCCCCACGGCCGGGACGAGAAAAACGTCGAGTTCGACCTCGCGCCCTTCGGCATAGTGGGTCTCGAAACGGCCCTTTCCCTTTCCCTAGAGCTCGTGGAAAAGGGGATTCTGGGCCTCTCCGACGTGATAAGGAAGCTTACCTCCGTTCCGGCCGGGATAGTGAACATAGAAAGGGGTACGCTCGTTCCGGGTTCCGTCGCGGACATAGTGGTGTTCGACCCCGGGGCGGAGCGGACGGTGAATCCAGGGGAGTTTCTCTCCAAAAGCTCCAACACCCCGTTTTCGGGGTGGAACCTGAGAGGGGCGGTGGACTTCACCGTCGTCTCGGGCGAGATCGCGTTCAGCCGCGAGTGACGTTCCCCGGCGGTTCCGCAAATTGAAAAGCGCCAAGGAAAATCCGCTCCCCCTGCTAAACGGGAATTTTCTGCTGGTCACCCTCCTGGGGTGCGTATACTTCTTCGTTTTTCATTCCTTTCTTCTCCTTCCGCTTCGCATCTCCGAGCTCGGGGGAACCGAAAAGACGGTGGGCTTCGTGATGGGCGTCGCGGGACTCAGCACCCTGGTTCTCACTCCCTGGGCCGGCCGGCTGACCGACAGGTACGGGAAAAAGCCGTTCATGCTGCTCGGATTCCTGCTGCTCGCGCTTTCGACCTTTCCGTTCGGATTTCTGGGCAGGGTCGACTACCTCTACTACGTTCTGAGGATAGTTCACGGCTGTTCCTTCTCCCTGTTCTTCGTCGCCGCGGGAGCCCTCGCGGTCGACGTGTCGGCGGAGGAGAAAAGGGCCCAGGCGCTCGGAATATACGGGGTGTTCACCATAATAAACTACGCGGCCGCCCCTTACGCGGGATCCCTGCTGATGGACCGCTTCGGCTTCGATTTCCTCTTCTTCCTCCTGGCCGCGGCGGCCATGGCGGGGGCGGCGCTCTGCCTTTTTCTCGGAAAGGAGAAAGAGGGGCGGAGAATTCTCTCGGGCGGGCGGGGCTACCTCGACTGCCTGCGCGACGGACCCACTTTCGTCTGCTCGGTCACGCTTTTCGTCTGCGGAGCGGCGTTTATGACCACGTTTAACTTCGTTTCCCTCTTTTCGCTTTCGGCGGGCGTGGAGTCCTTTCACCTCTACTTTCTCTCCTACACCCTGTCGGTGCTGGCCGTCAGGCTGTTTCTGGGCTGGGTGCCCGACAGGTACGGAAAGCGCAGAGTCGCCTCTCCCTGCGTCTTTGCGCTGGGACTCGGCGTCGCGGGACTCGTCCTCGTTCACGACGCCTGGACCCTGGTTCTCTGCGCGGCGGTGTTTGGCTGCGCGCACGGTTTCGTATATCCTTCGGTGTACTCGATAATAATAGATTCGAACCCGGACGAGGCCAGGGCCAGGGCGTTCGCCCTCAGCAGCGTTTCGTTCACGGGAGGGGGAATGGCGGGATCTTTCGCCTTCGGGGTCGTGGCGGACCTGTTCGGATTCAGGACGATGTTCGTCGCAATCGCGCTCATGGTGTTCGCGGGGTTCGCGTTTTTCTCGGCGAGCCCGGTTTTGAAGGAGAAAGCCAGATGAACGACGAACCGGTCGGAGCGTTTCCGCTTCACCCGAAGATTTTCGACACCATGCGCATAGAGATTCTTCGTATGGAAAACGGGGAGTCGGAACTCGCGATGCCTTTTCTGGAGGAGTACACGCAGCCCTACGGGATGCTTCACGGGGGCGCCGTGTTCACGCTGGCGGATTCGGCCTGCGCCGTGGCCGTGGCCACCGTCGCGAAGCGCGGAAAGAGGTTCGTCACCGCGGCGATGAGCATAAACTACCTGGAACCCGTGACCGGAGGGGAGACCGTGTGCCGCGCGAGGGTTCTTCGCCGGGGAAGGATCGTTCCGGTCGAGGCTTCGCTCTGGAACTCCGACGTTCTTGTCGCGAAGGCCACCGCTACGTATACTATCGTGGATTAGCCGGTTTCGAGCCTCCGCCGGGGCGCGTTTCGAGGAAACATGGAAGACAAGCAGTTCGAACTCAGAAAGTCGAAGCTCGAGGAGCTCAGGCGGATGGGCGTCGATCCCTACTCCAACGGGTTCTCTCCCGAGCACGTCACGGGGCAGGTCGCGTCGCTTTATTCCGCAATGTCGACCGAGGAACTCGAGGAGCTGGAGGAGACCTTCAGCCTCGCGGGCAGAATCGTTTCGAAAAGGGATTTCGGAAAAAGCGCCTTTTTCCACCTGGCGGACCGGGCGGGGAGGATCCAGGCGTTCATACGCAAGGACTCCGTCGACGAGCGCACGTTCTCGCTTTTTCGCAAACTGCTTGACATAGGAGATTTCGCGGGAGTCAGGGGAACCCTTTTCAGGACCAGGACCGGGGAGCTTACGGTCCTGGTCCGGGAGCTTTTCCTTCTGACGAAGACGCTCAGGCCACTTCCCGAAAAATGGCACGGACTCCAGGACGTGGAGACCAGGTACCGCCAGCGCTACCTCGATCTCATAGCCAACGAGCGGACCAGGGAGATTTTCAGGACCAGATCGAGGGCCGTGAGCCTCGTGAGAAGCTTTCTCGACTCCAGGGATTTTCTCGAGGTGGAAACCCCCGTGCTCCATCCCGTCGCGGGAGGCGCCGCCGCGAGACCGTTTGTCACCCATCACAACGCCCTGGACATGGACCTGTACCTGAGGATAGCCCCCGAGCTCTACCTCAAGAGGCTCGTCGTAGGGGGGCTTGAGAGGGTCTACGAGCTCGGAAGAACGTTCAGAAACGAGGGAGTCTCCACGAAACACAATCCCGAGTTCACCATGGTCGAGCTCTACCAGGCGTACGCCACCTACGAGGACCTGATGGAGACGGTCGAGGAACTGGTCTGCCACGTGGTAGAAAACACCGCGGGCAAAACGCGGATCGAATACGAGGGAAGAACCGTGGATTTCAAAAGACCCTGGAGAAGGATAAACATGCACGACGTCCTGAGGAAAAAGTTCGGTCCCGGGATAACCGAGGACGACGAGGCTCTTTTCGCCAGGGCGGACTCCATGGGCGTGCGTCACAACGGCATAAGGGGAAAGGCCGTCGCGGAGATTTTCGAGGCGGTCTCGGGAGACGATCTCGTAGATCCGGTCTTCGTCTGCGGGTTTCCCCTCGACGTCTCTCCCCTCGCCAGGAAAAGCGATTCCGACCCGCGGGTCGCCGACAGGTTCGAGCTCTACGTCTGCGGAAGGGAGATAGCCAACGCCTTTTCCGAACTGAACGACCCCGTCGAGCAGGAAAACCGCTTTCTCGCCCAGCTCGAGATGAAAAAGGCGGGAGAGGAGGAATCTCACGAGATGGACGGCGATTACGTCTCCGCGCTCGAGCACGGAATGCCTCCCACGGCGGGAGCCGGCATCGGAATCGACCGTCTCGTCATGCTGCTCACCGGTTCCTCTTCGATAAGGGAAGTTATTTTCTTTCCTCACCTAAAGCCCTAGGATGAGCTACGAATCGCTTATCTCCCTGAGGTACCTCAGATCCCGCGCGGGTCGGGGCTTCGTCTCGCTGATAGGACTCATATCCGTCCTGGGCGTCTTTCTCGGAGTCACTTCCCTAAACGTTGTGCTCTCGGTCATGAAGGGGTTCGAGGAAGAGCTTCGTGACAAGATAATAGGGGCGAGTTCCCACGTCGTCGTGATGAGCTACGACGGAAATTTCGGCGGCTTCGGGCCGCTGGAGAAAAAGCTCGGGGAATTTCCGGGCGTCGCGTCCGCAAGCCCCTTCATCTACGGCCAGGCGATGCTGGTCACCGAGCACGGCGCGGCGGGTTCGGTCGTAAGGGGAATAGACCCCGCGAACTCCGCGTCGGTCGCCGCCCTGGCCGGGGCGGTGGGAAAGGGCACCTTTCCCGGCCTCGACGCGCTTTCGGAAGAGTCGGCGCGCGAGGGCGCCCGCGTCGTCTCGGCGCTGGGCGCCAGGGCCGAAGCCGACGACCCTCCCGTAATACTGGGAAGGGAGCTTGCGGGTTCCGTGGGAGCGTCGGTGGGCGGCGCCGTGAACCTGGTGTCTCCTTACGGAAAGATCGGTCCCTTCGGGCCCACCGCCAGAATAAGGAAGTTCGCCGTGGCGGGAATTTTCGACTACGGCATGCTCGAGCACGACTCCTCCACCGCCTACGTGTCGCTTGCCGACGCCATGGACTTTTTCGAAACCCCGGGCGAGGTGACGGGAATCGAGGTGAGGGTTGAGGACATGTACCGGGCCAAAAAGACGGGGGAGGAGATAGAGGAGGAGCTAGGGTTTCCCTTCTACGCGAGGAACTGGGAGGACGCCAACAGCAGCCTGTTCCGCGCGCTTCGGCTCGAGAGGATGGCCATAGCGATATTTCTCGGTTTCATAGTGCTGGTGGCCGCGCTCAACATAGTGAGCACCCTCACCATGCTCGTCATGGAGAAAAAAAGGGACGTGTCGGTGCTCCTCGCCATGGGAGCGCGGAGAAGCGGCATAAGGAGGATATTCGTTTACGACGGAATGATGATAGGGGGCGTCGGGACGCTGCTCGGGACGCTTTTCGGATACCTCGTCTGCTACTTTCTCAAGACCAGCAACTTCATAAAGGAAATCATTCCTTTCGACGACAGGGTATATCCCATTTCCGAATTTCCTGTTAAGATAGAGCCGGTTTACTTTCTTGCGGTGGCGGCCTGCAGCCTGCTCGTGTGCTTTCTCGCGACGCTGTACCCTTCTTGCAGGGCTTCGGGGGGAGACCCCGTCGAGACTCTTAGGTATGAATGAACCGCTTTACAGGATCAGGGACCTGACGAAGGTTTTCGACACGGCCGGCAGCAGGGTGTGCGCCCTGGGGGGAGTCGACATGGACGTGAGCGCGGGAGAAACGGTCGGAGTGGTCGGAGTGTCGGGTTCGGGAAAAAGCACGCTTCTTCACATACTCGGGGCCCTCGAGCCGCCGTCCGGGGGTTCGGTCTTCTACCGCGGGAAGGATCTTTTCGGACGGGACGACGGGGAACTTTCGGTTTTCAGAAACTCGGAAATTGGATTTGTCTTCCAGTTCCATTATCTTCTTTCCGAATTCACCGCTCTTGAAAACGTCATGATGCCCTGCCTGATAGCGAGACGGGACGCTTCCGACGCGGAGCGAAGTGCCCGCGACATGCTCCGGAGGGTGGGACTCGAAGGACGTCTGCATCATCTTCCCGGCGAGCTTTCGGGGGGAGAGCAGCAGAGAGCGGCGATAGCGAGATCGATGGTCATGGAGCCCAGAGTGATACTTGCGGACGAACCCACGGGCAATCTCGACAGGCAGACCGGGGCGTCGGTTCTCGACCTGTTCTGCGGGCTCAACGAGAATTACGGAATCACCCTGGTTATGGTGACCCACAACGGGGAGTTCGCCGGGCGCATGGGAAAGACCGTGACGATATCCGACGGAACGGTGGCCTATGCGAACTAACCGCGCCCGCCTGCTTTTGCTGCTCGTCCTGCCGCTTTTCGCCGCGGGGGCCCGCGCGCAGGAGGACTCCCTCACGCGCGTTCCTTCGTTTCGGGGCAAGGTCGCGGAAGTCGTCGTCTCCGGCAACAAGAGAACCGAAACTCCTCTCATAGAGCTCAGCATCGAAACCAAAAAGGGGGATTCCTACTCCGCCTCGCTCGTGAGGGAGGACGTGAAGAGGATATACGCCCTCGACTTTTTCCAGCAGGTATCGGTCGATGTGGAGAAGACGGCCGGAGGTCTTCGGGTGGAGTTCGTCGTGGAGGAGAACCCCGTGCTGGCCGATCTCAAGCTCTCCGGCAACGACAAGCTCAAGGAAGACGACGTGAAGGAAGCCCTGCAGGTGAGGGAAGGGCGGATAATCAGTCTTCGCAAGATCAGGGAGAGCAGGGACATCATACTCGCCCTCGCTTCGGACAAGGGTCTCATCGGAACGGAAGTCGAATACGAGATAGAGCCCAGGGGAGAGGGAGTGATAGACGTCGTCTACAGGATAGACGAGGGCGACAGGAAGTACATAAAGCGGGTCGAGTTTCACGGAAACACGAAGCTCAAGGACAAGAAGATCAAAAAGAAGCTCTATTCGAAGCCCAAGTACTTCCTTTCCTTCATAACGAAGCGCGGACTTTTCAAGATCGAGGAGATAAAGAGGGATTCCGACAGGATAAAGGCCGTCTACGTGGACCACGGGTATCTGGACGTCAGGGTGTCCGAGCCCGAAATCACCTACGACGAGAAAAAAGACGGTTACGTGGTGAGCTTCGGCATAGAGGAAGGGGAGAGCTACAGTGTTTCGCGGATAACGTTCTCGGGGGAACTCACCGACGACGAGGACGAAATCCGCCCGGACCTTGAGCTTTCTCCCGATTCGGTCTTCAGCACCTTCACGATGCAGTCCGACATACAGGTGATAACCGATTTCTACGGGGACAAGGGCTACGCGTTCGCCAACGTGACTCCCGACGTGCGGCTCGACAGGGAAAACGGCCTGGTCTCCATCGACTACTCGATCGAGAAGGGAAAGCGGGTGAGCATACGGAACATAAACATTTCCGACAACTCGAGGACGAGGGACCACGTGATAAGGCGGGAGCTTTCCCTCCAGGAGCGCAGACCCTTCAGCACCTCCAAGCTTCGGGCCGCCCGCTACGAGATACAGCGCCTGGGATTTTTCGAGGACAGCGTGGAGGTGGTGACCCAGAGGGTGGAGGGCACCGACGACCTCCTTGACGTGAGCGTGAAGGTCGAGGAGCGCCCGACCGGGTTTTTCAGCTTCGGGGGAGGGATAAGCTCCGTGGAGAGATTTCTTTTCGCGGGGCAGGTTCAGGAATCGAACCTTTTCGGCTACGGCAAGACCCTCGTTTTCGACGCCCAGCTCGGCGGCAGGACGCAGCTTTTCAGCCTCACCTACCGCGACCCCTACGTGTTCGGCACCAACTGGCTCATGGACATTCTCATATTTTCCAGCAGAAGGGACTACAGGGACTTCGACAGGGTGGACCGCGGGTTTTCCGTGTCGGTCGGGAGAAGGATAACGAGAAATTTCCAGGTGCGGGTTTCCCAGGAGTTCAAGACGCAGAACGTGCGCGACGTTCAAAGCGGCGCCAGGCTGATTCTCACCGAGACGAAAAGAACGGTCATCTCCACGGGACTCAGCGCGACCTGGGACAGGAGAAACAACTATCTCGACCCCACCAGCGGGTTTCTTCTAAGCTCGGGAGTCGAATACGCGGGGCTTTTCGGCGGAGACCTCGATTTCCTGAAGACCAGCTCCACGGCCAGGGGCTGGATTCCGTTCTGGAAAAGCACCTATTTCGCCGCGAGGGCCAACTACGCGTATCTCCACCTGATGAACGCCGGAGACGATCTCGTGGTGGAGGAAAGGTTCTTCCTGGGAGGTCCCAACACGCTTAGGGGCTTCAGCTACAGGAGGGTGGGTCCCAGGGTGCCCACGGAGGGCGGCGGCTACGTCATAGTCGGCGGAATCCACCAGGTTCTCGGGTCGGTCGATTTCGTCGTTCCGCTCAGCAAGGCGGCGGGAATCAAGGCCGTCGCCTTCTTCGACATCGGCAACACGTTCGACAAGAGGCAGGGTCAGCCCTTCAGCCTGAACCCTTCGAACCTCAGAAAGGACGCGGGGTTCGGTTTCAGGTGGATATCTCCCCTGGGACCCATGAAGCTCGACGTCGGTTTCCCCATAGGGAATAGACTTCCCGGAGAAAACAAGTATGAAATTCAGTTTTCCATTGGCAATCTGTTCTGATTCGGTAATTTACCTTCAAGGAGGCGTTTTTTAATGAGAAAAATTTTATTGCTGACCGCCGGATTCTTCATGCTGTCGGCGGTTTCCGCTTATGCGCAGCAGAAAGTGGGCTACATAGACATAAAAGTGGTTATCAGGGATTCAAAGGCGGGCAAGGAAGCCAACAGCTCTTTCCAGAAAGAGGTCGAGACCAAAAGAGCCGTGATCGACCAGAAAAGAAAGGCCCTTGAAGACATGAGACAGGACTTCGTGAAAAATCGTTCCGTCATGAGCGAGAGCAAGATAAAGACCATGGCCGAATCGATAGAGAGAAAGCAGAAGGATCTCGAAAGAACGACCGAGGACGTGAGGGTGGAACTTCAGAGAAAGGACCTTGAGCTTACGCAGACAGTCCTCAAGGACATAGAAGCCATAGTCAACGAGATAGGCAAGAAGGAGAGCTTCGACCTTATAGTGGAAAGATCCGAGGCCGGCATTCTGTTCGGAAGCGACGCCTCCGACATTACGCAGAAGGTCGTGACCGCTTACGACGCTTCACGGTAGGATGCGGCTCGACACGGAAGAGATAAAGAAGCTTATCCCCCACAGGGAGCCCTTTCTTTTCGTCGATTCGGTCTCGGAGATCGAAAACGGGAAAAGACTGGTGGCCGAGAAGCTGTTCGGTCCCGACGAGTTTTTCTTCAGGGGACATTTTCCCGGAAACCCGATAGTTCCCGGGGTGATAGTCACCGAGGCCATGGCGCAGGCGGGCGGAGTGCTGTTCAACTACTCCTTCGGGGACGAGCTGGAAAAGGAGGGCTTCAGCAACGCCTACCTCATAGGTCTTGACCGCTGCCGGTTCAGAACGCCCGTGACTCCGGGCGACAGGGTGGTTCTTGAAGTCGAGCTTGCGCGCAGGAGATCGAGAATAATATTCTTTTCCGCCAGGGCGTCGGCGAACGGCAGGAAAGTCGCCGAGGCGGAGATTTCCGCCTCGCTCGTGTGACGCCCGTTTTTTTGCCGCGGCTTGCGGAAACGCTGTTGACATTTCCTTTTCCAGAAGTAAACTGAAGCGTTTGATTTAAACTAGGGTTGTTTTACCCAAATTCATGTTGGTCGGACAATTGAATCCAGAGTTCGTGAAAGTAAAACGCTGGCGTAGCTCAGGGGTAGAGCAGCTGATTTGTAATCAGCCGGTCGGGGGTTCGAATCCCTTCGCCAGCTCTCCGTTCGGAAAGTGTTCCGGGGAGGTGGCTGAGTGGACAAAAGCAGCAGACTGTAAATCTGCCGGCGAAAGCCTACGCAGGTTCGAATCCTGCCCTCCCCAAAAAACTGGTGCGGGAGTAGCTCAGTTGGCCAGAGCGTCAGCCTTCCAAGCTGAGGGTCGCGGGTTCGAGTCCCGTCTCCCGCTCATTGCGCGGCTCGCCCACGTAGCTCAGTCGGTAGAGCACGTCCTTGGTAAGGACGAGGTCGGCGGTTCGAGTCCGCTCGTGGGCTGGACATCATTTGACGGTTTTTCGGACAATTAGAAAACGCAAAGCGGAGGAATCGAGACATGTCGAAGGCAAAGTTTGAGCGGGGCAAGCCGCATTTGAACATAGGGACGATAGGACACGTGGACCACGGCAAGACGACGCTTACGGCGGCCATAACGAACGTGCTGTCGAAAAAGGGGCAGGCGGAGTACGTGGAGTTCGACAACATAGACAAGGCGCCTGAGGAGCGTGAGCGGGGGATAACGATAAACATAGCGCACGTGGAGTACGAGACGGAGGGTCGTCATTACGCTCACGTGGACTGTCCTGGGCACGCGGACTACATAAAGAACATGATAACGGGAGCCGCGCAGATGGACGGGGCGGTGCTGGTGGTGAGCGCGCCGGACGGTCCTATGCCGCAGACCAGGGAGCACATACTTTTGGCGAGGCAGGTGGGGGTTCCGTACATAGTGGTGGCACTGAACAAGGTTGACATGCTGGACGACGAGGAGCTGCTTGAGCTTGTGGAGCTTGAGATTCGGGAGCTTTTGAGCGAGTACGGGTTTCCGGGCGACGACATACCGGTGGTGAAGGTGAGCGCGCTCAAGGCGATAGAGGGTGATTCTGGGGCCGAGGAGCAGGTGATGGAGCTTATGGGGGCGATAGACGGTTACGTGCCGGAGCCCGAGCGCGACATGGACAAGCCGTTTATAATGGCGATAGAGGACGTGTTCACGATATCGGGGCGGGGGACCGTGGTTACGGGTAGAGTTGAGCGCGGGCGCATAGTGGCCGGGGACGAGATAGAGATAGTGGGATTTCGCGACACGGAGAAGACGGTGGCTACTAGTCTTGAGATGTTTCGCAAGATACTTGACGACGCGCAGGCGGGAGACAACGTCGGGGTTCTGCTTCGGGGGGTGGACAAGGGTGAGGTTGAGCGGGGGCAGGTTCTTGCGGCTCCGGGAAGCATAACGCCTCACAGGAAGTTCAAGGCGGAGGTGTACGTGCTTAAGAAGGAGGAGGGGGGCAGGCACACGCCGTTTTTCCCTGGATACCGGCCGCAGTTTTACCTTCGGACGACGGACGTTACGGGTTCTGTGATACTTCCTGAGGGAGTGGAGATGGTGATGCCCGGGGACAACGTGACGATGGACGTTGAGCTCATAGCGCCCGTGGCGCTTGAGGAGCAGCTTCGCTTCGCGATCAGGGAAGGCGGAAGGACCGTGGGAGCGGGAGTGGTTACCAAAATAATCGAATGAGGAAACGGAGCGGAAGATCCGAAGGGCAGTAGCTCAACTGGTAGAGCAGCGGTCTCCAAAACCGCAGGTTGGGGGTTCGAGACCCTCCTGCCCTGCAGAAACCCGGCATGAACAGGTTTGAGAAAATCAAGGGCGACACGGGCAGATACCTTGCGGGCGTCGCTTCGGAGATCAAGAGAATAACGTGGCCCGAGCCCGGCGACGCGGTCAAGTCGACCCTGGTGGTCGTCATAATCACGGCGTTTTTCGCGCTTTTCTTCATGCTTACGGACTACGTGTTTTCTTTTCTCTTCGGTCTTATTCTGAGCTGACGAGCGAGCGGAGCGGGAGCAGGTTTCGGATGTCTAGCAAATGGTATATCGTGCACGTAAACACCGGTTTTGAAGAAAGGGTGAAGGATCAGATCGAGGCCGGAATCGAGGTTGAAGACGGAATAAAAGGCATGATCGACGAGGTCTTTATTCCGACGGAGACCGTGGTCGAGACCCAGAAAGGCGGCAGGAAGAAAACTTCCAAGAGAAAGTTCTTTCCCGGCTACGTGATGATAAAGATGGAACTCAACGACCATACCTGGCATTTCGTGAAGGAGATTCCCAAGGTTATAAGCTTCGTGGGAGGACGGTCGGTCGACGGGAAGGTGACTCCCGATTCGATTCCCGAAGTCGAGGAAGAGAAGGTAGTGGAGATAATGACCCGCGCCAAGGAAGGGACGCTCAAGCCCAAGCCCAGCGTCGCATTTGAGAAGGGAGAGCCCATAAGGGTGATCGAGGGGCCCTTCGCCAATTTCTCGGGGGTCATAGAGGACGTCAAGCCCGACAAGGCCAGGGTGCAGGTCATGGTCAGCATTTTCGGCAGGACCACCCCCATAGAGCTCGATTTCAACCAGGTGGAGAAAATCTAGGATGAAGAAGATAAGCGGCTACATAAAATTGCTGATCGAGGCCGGAAAGGCCTCTCCTTCGCCTCCGGTGGGGCCGGCGCTCGGACAGAGGGGAGTGAACATAATGGAGTTCTGCAAGGCGTTCAACGCCCAGACCTCGTCTTCGGACGGACTTCTTCCCGTCACCGTCACGGTTTACGCCGACAGGTCCTTCGATTTCCAGGTGAAGACTCCTCCGACGTCCTACCTTCTGAAAAAGGCCGCGGGCGTGGAGAAAGGTTCGGGAACCACCCCGAGGACCAAGGCGGGAAGCGTCACCGAGAAACAGGCCAGGGAAATAGCCGAGAGAAAACTCGAGGACCTCAACGCCGACACGGTCGACGCGGCGGTCATGATCGTGCGCGGCACCGCGAGAAGCATGGGAATCGACATAGTGGAAGGATAGACAGGGAGTATCTGGAGAATTTCATGGCGAACAGAGGAAAGAAATACGTTGAAGCGAGCGCGAAGGTGGACGCTTCCAGGGATTACTCGGTCGAGGAGGCCATGGCGCTTGTTTCGGAAGCTCACTACGCGAAGTTCGACGAAACCGTCGACGCCGCCGTGAACCTGGGCATAGACCCGAGACACGCGAGCCAGCAGATTCGCTCCGCCCTGGTGCTGCCTCGCGGCATCGGCAAGAATGTGACCGTCTTGGTGTTCGCGGGGGAAGACAAGGCGGCCGAAGCGAAGGAGGCGGGAGCCGACTACGCGGGACTGGACGACCTGATAGAGAAGATTTCAAAGGAAAACTGGCTTGATTTCGACGTGGCCGTGGCCACTCCGGACGTCATGTCGAAAGTCGGCAGGCTCGGAAAGGTTCTCGGACCGAGAAACCTCATGCCGAGTCCCAAGGTGGGCACGGTGACTTCCGAAGTCTCGAAAATGGTGAAGGAGTCCAAGGCGGGGCGCGTGGAGATAAGAAACGACAAAAACGGCGTGGTTCACGCTCCCCTGGGAAAGGTCTCGTTCGGAAAGGAGAACCTGAAGGAGAATTTTCTCGCTTTCATGGATTTTCTGATAAAGGAAAAGCCGTCTTCCTCCAAGGGCGTGTTCCTCAGAAGAATCTCCGTTTCGACCACCATGGGTCCCGGCATCGGAGTCGACATAGCAGACGTGAGAAACGAACTGAAAAACATAGGAGTCGCCGCCTAGGGACGACGACGGAGAATACTCAAGAGGCTCACCATGCTCAGCAAAGCGCAGAAGCAGGAAATAATCGACGACCTGGCGTCCAGGTTCCAATCCGTTCCCTCGGTGTTCGTTGTCGAGTACCAGGGACTTAAAGTGAAGGAAATGGAAGGTCTCAGAAAAAAGCTCAGGGAAACCCGGGCTGAACTGAGGGTGGTGAAGAACACCCTGCTGGAAAAGGCTTCTTCGGGAACGGAAATGGAGAAGATGAAGGATCTTTTTTCCGGTTCCACGGCTATCGCCATCTGCGACGGCGAATCCTCGGCGATGGCCAAGGTCTTTGTCGACTACAGCGAGGATTTCCCGTCCGTCAGGATAAAGGGCGGAATATTCGAGGGAGAAGTGGTCGACGCGTCGAGAATAGAGCGCATAGCCAAGCTTCCCCCGAAACAGCAGCTCGTTTCGGAGCTCGTGGGTCTTCTGGCGGCTCCCATGGGCAACCTAGTGGGAGTGCTGAAGCAGGCGCAGTCGAAGGTCGTTTTTGTTCTCGAAGGTCTGAAGGAAAAAAAGAGCGAATAGAAAACCGCAAAATTTGTTCATCAAGGAGGAGCAGAGAAAATGCCCGACATTACCAGAACGGATGTTGTCGCGTATCTAGAACAGGCGAGCATGCTTGAGATATCGCAGCTGATAGACGACATAAAGGAAAAGTTTGACGTCCAGGCCGCCGTGCCTCAGATGGTGGCGGTGCCTGCCGCGGGCGGCGCCGCGGAAGCGGCTCCGGCCGAGGAGGAGCAGAAAGACGCGTTCGAAGTCACCCTCAAGGCGGTCGGAGAAAACAAGATACAGGTGATCAAGGCCGTAAGGGAGATCACTTCCCTGGGACTCAAGGAGTCCAAGGAGCTTGTCGAGGGCGCGCCCAAGTCCGTAAAGGAAGGGGTAAACAAGGAAGAGGCCGAAGAAATCAAGAAAAAACTTGAAGAAGCCGGTGCAACTGCCGATGTCAGTTGAACAAAATCTTTCCCGTCCGCTTTCGCCTATATTAACAACCAAGGGGGTGTGCTTTGAAAGTAGAAAACATGGAAGCTCAGGATTTAAGGAAGGATTTTTCGAAGATCTCCCAGGTTCTGGACACCCCCCACCTGCTTGACGTACAGATAAGGTCCTACGACAGCTTCCTGCAGGCGGACGTGCCGGCCGAAGAGCGCGCGGACATGGGTCTTCACGGGGCTTTCAGCGCCGTTTTTCCTCTCGAGGACTACAACGGCAAGGCCTCGCTTCAGTACCTGAGATACAGGCTGGACATCCCCAAGTTCGATCCCACGGAGTGCCGTCTCAAGGGCTACACCTACACGGTGCCTCTTTACGTGACCTTCCGGCTCGTAATATGGGACACTCCCGAGGACGAGGGAGAGGGCTCGCCGCCCGAGAGGCAGATCCGCGACGTCAAGGAGCAGGAGATCTATTTCGGGGAAGTGCAGCTCATGACCTCCAACGGCTCGTTCATCGTGAACGGAACCGAGAGGGTGATAGTGAACCAGCTTCACAGGTCTCCCGGAGTGTTCTTCGACCAGGTAAAGGGCAAGGACCAGGCGTCCGGAAAGGGATCTTTCGTGGCGAGGATAGTTCCCCAGAACGGTCGCTGGCTCGACTTCGAGTACGACATGAAGGAAATACTTCACGTGCGCATAGACCGCAAGAAGAAGTTTCACGTGACGGTTCTTCTCAAGGCCATGGGGTACGACGACCGGCGGATAATGGATTTTTTCTACCCCGTCGAAACCTTTCACATAGAGCCCGGCGGACTCTCCAAGGAGATAAACGAGGAGATAATTTCCTACCAGAAGGCGACCGAGGATATACCGCATCCCGAGACGGGCGAAATACTGGGAAAGAAGGGAAGAAGGTTCTCCCCGGGTCTTCTTTCGAAACTCTCCGAAGCGGGTCTGTCGTCCGTACCGGTCTCCGACGAGGACATACTGGAGAAGGCTTCGGCCGAGGTCGTCTCCGACCCCGAAACCGGGGAGGTGATTCTGGATTTCAACGACGAGATAACCGAGGAGAAGCTCGCGGAGCTTCGCAGGGTCGGGCGCAAGACTCTCGAGGCGTACTACATCGACAAGACGCTTTTCGTCTCCTCCCTCCGCGCCACGCTTCTCACCGACAGGGTTGATTCCTACGAAGAGGCCGTAACCGAGATCTACAAGAAATTCAGGCCGACCGACCCTCCGACGATCGAAGTGGCGAAGACCTTTTTCGAGAACATGTTCTTCAATCCCGACACCTACAGGCTGTCGCGGGTCGGGAGGATCAAGATCAACTACAAGCTCAGGAGGGAAGGGGTGCCCGAGGACCATCTCGTGCTCGACAGGGAAGACATAATGCTGACCGTCAAGTACCTGTTCGACCTCAAAGGGGGCAGGGGGGCCACCGACGACATAGACCACCTCGGCAACAGGAGGGTGAGGACCGTCGGGGAGCTGATGGAGGACCGCTTCTATCACGGTCTGGAGAGGCTGGCGAGGTTCGTGAAGGAGAAAATGGGCTACCAGACCATAGAGAACCTCATGCCGAACGAGGTGCTCGTTCCCAAGACCGTGACGTCCGTGCTCAAGGAGTTTTTCACCACGGGACAGCTCTCCCAGTTCATGGACCAGACCAATCCCCTCTCGGAGATAACGCACAAAAGAAGGCTGAGCGCCCTCGGTCCCGGCGGTCTTACCAGGGAGCGGGCGGGATTCGAGGTAAGGGACGTTCACTCTTCCCACTACGGAAGGATATGTCCCATAGAGACCCCGGAAGGACCCAACATAGGACTTATATCCAGTCTCGGCACTTACGCGAAAATAGACGAGTTCGGATTCATACAGACTCCGTACATGAAGGTCAGGGACGGGCACGTCACGAAGGAAATAGTGTACATGAACGCCCTTTCAGAAGAGGATTACGTGATAGCGCAGGCAAACGCCCCGCTTGAGCAGGACGGGTCTTTTAAGCTTCCCTTCGTTTCGGCCAGGGGAGAGGGCGAGTTCAAGATGGTGGAGAGAAAGGATGTGCAGCTCATGGACGTGTCTCCCTCCCAGCTAGTATCGGTCTCCGCGTCCCTGATTCCCTTTCTCGAGCACGACGACGCCAACCGGGCGCTTATGGGGTCGAACATGCAGCGCCAGGCCGTTCCGCTGATAAGGAGCGTCGCGCCGCTTGTGGGCACGGGCTTCGAGAGCAAGGTGGCGAAGGATTCGGGAGTTACCGTGGTGGCCTCGAGGGACGGGGTGGTGGAGCACGTGGACGCGGCCAGAATAGTGGTGAAGTCCACGGAAAGGAGCCGCGAAGGGGGAATCGACATCTACAATCTGGTGAAGTTTCACCGCTCGAACCAGAGCTCCTGCTGGAACCAGAAGCCCATAGTCTCCCAGGGACAGCGGGTGAGCGAGGGACAGGTGATAGCCGACGGCGCGTCTACCGACCGCGGAGAGCTCGCTCTCGGCCAGAACATGGTAGTCGCCTTCATGCCCTGGGGAGGATACAACTTCGAGGACGCGATACTCATATCGGAACGGGTGGTGAAGGACGACGCCTTCACTTCGATCCATATAGAGGAATTCGAGTGCACCGCCAGGGAAACCAAGCTCGGAAGGGAAGACATCACCAGGGACATTCCGAACGTGTCGGAAGAGGCGCTTCGCAACCTCGACGAAAGCGGAATCATAATGATAGGGGCGGAGGTCGAGCCGGGCGACATTCTGGTCGGAAAAATCTCTCCCAAGGCCGAAACCCAGCTTTCTCCCGAAGAGAGGCTCCTTCGGGCCATATTCGGAGACAAGGCGGGCGACGTCAAGGATTCCTCCCTCAAGGTGTCCCCGGGGGTTCACGGAACCGTCATAGACGTCGAAACCCTCGTTTCCCGTTCGGTCGAGAAGGACGAAAGAAGCCTCGACATCGAGAACATAGAGATAGCGAAGCTCAGGCTCGACCAGGAAAACGAGACGGCCATTCTCAGGCAGGACGCGGTCGACAGGGTGAAGCATCTCATCCTCGGCAAGGTCTCGCTTTCCAAGATTACGGTCAACAGAAAGACGGTTCTGAAAAGCGGGGACAAGATCACCGAGGAGGCCGTCGACGCCATTCCGATGGAGAAGCTGGCCGACATAAGGATAAAGGGCGGTTCCGGAGCCGGAGAGGATCATTCCGAAATAGTGAAGAAGGTCGTCGAGCGCGTGGGGGCCGTGAACGAGGCCTACCAGACGCGCATGGAGAAGCTTTCGAAACACGACGAGCTTCCCCCGGGAGTTCTTCGGGTGGTCAAGGTCAGGGTGGCGGTGAAAAGGAAGCTTCAGGTCGGCGACAAGATGGCGGGGCGCCACGGAAACAAGGGAGTGGTGTCGAAGATACTGGCCCAGGAGGACATGCCCTACCTCGGCGACGGAAGGCCGGTCGACATGGTGCTCAATCCCCTCGGCGTGCCTTCGAGGATGAACGTCGGGCAGATTCTCGAAACTCACCTGGGGTGGGGCGCCAGGGAAATCGGAAGGCAGCTCAACGAGTACGTGGAGCGGGAGTTCGGGGCCGAGTCCCTGAGAAAGAAGCTCATGGACGCGTATTCCGGTTCTTCCGGCATGCGGAAGCTTCTGCGTTCGCTCAACAAGAAGGACCTTGTCGGACTGGTGAAAAGGCTCGGGGACGGGATTCCCGTTAAGTCTCCCGTTTTCGACGGCGCGAGCGAGTCCGAAATCAGGGAGATGCAGAAGCTCGCGGGCGTGGCCGAGGACGGAAAGACCGTTCTTTTCGACGGCCAGACCGGAGAGCCTTTCGACCAGAAGGTGTGCGTGGGGATCATGTACATGATGAAGCTCCATCACCTGGTCGAGGAGAAGATCCACGCCAGGGCCATAGGACCCTACTCGCTGGTCACCCAGCAGCCCCTGGGGGGAAAGGCCCACTTCGGAGGCCAGAGGCTCGGCGAGATGGAGGTCTGGGCTCTGGAGGCCTACGGAGCCGCCTACACCCTCCAGGAATTCGTCACCATAAAGTCCGACGACGTGGCGGGGAGAACGAGGATTTTCGATTCCATAGTGAGGGGCGACATGAATTTCGAGCCCGGTCTGCCCGAATCTTTCAAGGTGCTGCGCAAGGAGCTTCAGGCCCTCTGTCTCGACGTGGACCTTCTCGAGGAAGAAGCGCAGGTTGAATCTGTCTGAAACGCTCATTTGGAGGGAAGCAAATGGACATAGACTCGCTTTTTGAAAAGCCGAAGGACCCTTCGGACTATTCGACGGTAAAGATCTCCATAGCGTCTCCTGAAAAGATCAGGTCGTGGTCAAACGGCGAGATCAAAAAACCCGAGACCATAAACTACCGCACCTTCAAGCCGGAGCGCAACGGTCTTTTCTGCGCCAAGATATTCGGACCGGTCAAGGACTACGAGTGCACCTGCGGAAAGTACAAGAGGCTCAAGCACAGGGGAATAACGTGCGAGAAGTGCGGCGTGGAAGTGATTTCCTCCAAGGTGAGGAGGGAGAGGATGGGCCACATAGAGCTCGCTTCCCCCGTGGCTCACATATGGCTTCTGCGAAGCATACCGAGCAGAATAGGAATGCTGCTCGACATGACCCTGAAGGATCTCGAGAGGGTTCTTTACTTCGAGGCCTACATAGTGAGCGACCCGGGCACCTCGGACCTCAAGTTCGCCCAGGTAGTGACCGAGGACGAGTACAGGGCCAAGCTCGACCAGTTCGGCTCCGAATTCACCGTGGGCATGGGGGCCGAAACGGTGAGGGAGATGCTGAAGACCATAGACCTCACCGAGCTCTCCGAAGACCTGCGAGCGAAGATGAAGGAGAGCAAGTCTCCGATCAAAAAGGCCCGCATCGCCAAGAGACTCAGGATATGCGAGGCGTTTCGCAAGTCGAAGAACCGCCCCGAGTGGATGATCCTGACGACGATTCCCGTTCTTCCCCCCGACCTGAGGCCGCTTGTGCCTCTCGACGGCGGGCGATTCGCGGCCTCCGACCTAAACGACCTCTACAGGAGGGTGATCAACAGGAACAACAGGCTAAAGAAGCTCCTCGAGCTCGGGGCTCCCGACATAATAGTCAGAAACGAAAAGCGGATGCTTCAGGAGTCGGTGGACGCGCTTCTGGAGAACGGAAGAAGGGGAAGGCCGGTGCTCGGCCACAACCACAGGCCTCTCAAGAGCCTAAGCGACATAATAAAGGGAAAGCAGGGAAGGTTCAGGCAGAACCTTCTGGGAAAGAGGGTGGATTACTCCGGCCGCTCCGTCATCACCGTGGGTCCGGACCTCAGGCTTCACCAGTGCGGGATACCCAAGCAGATGGCGCTTGAGCTTTTCAGGCCCTTCATATACCAGAAACTGGAACTGTGGGGAGAGGCGGCGACGATAAAGATAGCCAAGAAGCTGCTCGAGGACGAAGCTCCGGTCGTGTGGGACGCGCTCGACGAGGTTATAAAGGAGCATCCCGTGCTCCTGAACAGGGCGCCCACGCTCCACCGCCTGAGCATACAGGCTTTCGAGCCCGTGCTCATCGAGGACAAGGCCATACAGCTCCACCCGCTGGTGTGCCCGGCCTACAACGCGGACTTCGACGGCGACCAGATGGCGGTTCACGTTCCGCTCTCGATCGAGGCCCAGACGGAATGCCGTTCGCTCGTCATGTCGACCAACAACATTCTCTCCCCCGCTCACGGAAAGCCCATAATACTTCCGACCCAGGACATAGTTCTCGGACTCTACTATCTGACCAGGGACGCGGCGTCGGGGCAGGCGGCCGCGGGGAGCCGGGTCTTTTCCACCCGCGAGGTGGTTTTCGCCTACGAGGCGCGCGAGATGGACCTGCACGAGAAGGTGACGGTCAGAATCGACGGAAAGGAGCACGAGACCACGGTCGGAAGGATTTTAATGTACGAGGTCGTTCCCGAGGGAGTTCCCTTCGAGCTTGTCAACAGGCCGATGACCAAGCGGGCGATAGAGGCCCTTGTGGACAACTGTTTTCGGATATCCGGGGGCAAGAGCACCGTGCTGCTCGCCGACAGCCTCAGGACCCTGGGATTCCAGTATTCCACCAAGTCCGGCGCCTCGATCTCGATAGCGGACATGATAATTCCCGAGTCCAAGAAGGAGCTTCTAGAAAGCGCGCAGCAGGAGGTGATAAAGGTCCAGAACCAGTATTCCCAGGGACTGATAACCGACGGGGAAAGATACAACAAGGTGATAGACATCTGGGCGAAGACCAGCGACGACGTGGCCCAGGCGATGATGAAGAACATTTCCTCCGAAACCGTCGGGACCGGCAACGCCGCCGCGGCGGGACCGAGTTCGAATCCCATATACATGATGATCGACTCGGGAGCCAGGGGGAGTCAGACCCAGGTGAGGCAGCTTGCCGGAATGAGGGGTCTTATGGCCAAGCCTTCGGGGGAGATCATCGAGACTCCCATCACTTCCAATTTCCGCGAAGGTCTCTCGGTGCTCCAGTACTTCATTTCCACCCACGGAGCGAGAAAGGGGCTCGCCGACACCGCCCTCAAGACCGCCAACGCCGGCTATCTCACCAGAAGGCTGATCGACGCGTCCCAGGACGTCATGATAACGGAGCTTGACTGCGGAACCATGGAGGGAATCACGGTGGGCGACCTGGTCGAGGGAGGGGAGATAATAGAAAAAGTCGGAGAGAGGGTGCTCGGAAGGGTCACTCTCGACGACATAAAGGATCCCATGACGGGGGATGCGATCGTCGGGGCGAACGAGGAAATCGACGAAGCCGCGGTCGCGGGGATAAACGAGGCGGGAAGCATAAGCGAGATAAACATCAGGTCGGTTCTCACGTGCGAGACCCGCCACGGCGTGTGCCGCCTGTGCTACGGGCGGAATCTTTCCACCGGTCAGATCGTCAACATGGGCGAGGCCATAGGAATAGTGGCCGCGCAGTCGATCGGCGAGCCCGGCACGCAGCTTACCATGAGAACGTTTCACATAGGAGGAGCCGCGAGCCAGAGAGCGGCGGAGAGCACGCTTGAGAGCCAGCACGAGGGAGTCGTCAGGTTCGCCAACATAAAGGCGGTGAGCGGGCGCGACGACCGTCTGGTGGTGATCAGCAGAAACGGCGTGCTTTCGATCGAGGACAGCAAGGGATACGAGAGGGAGAAGTATTCCATCGTTCTGGGCGCGAGGCTCAACGTGAACGAAGGGGACAAGGTCAAGAAGGGAAAGATGCTGGCCGAGTGGGACCCTTACGTCACCCCGATAATCTCCGAAGCTTCGGGAACGGTCAGGTTCAAGGATCTTGAATCCGGGATCACCTACAGGGAGCAGGTGGACGAGGTGACGGGGGTTCTTGAGAGGGTGGTAGTGGAAACCAAGAACCTCGAGATGCACCCGGTGCTGGACATCCGCCTGGGCACGAAAGACTCGAAGACGGTGTCCTACTCGCTTCCGGTGGGGGCCATAATAGAAGTCGCCGACAAGGACGACGTGCGGGCTGGAGACGTGCTCGCGAAGATTCCCAGGGCCACGTCGAAAACCAAGGACATCACCGGGGGGCTTCCCAGGGTCGCGGAGCTTTTCGAGGCCAGGGTTCCCAAGGACCCCGCCGTCGTCAGCGAAATCGACGGAACCATTTCCTACGGAAAGGACGTCAAGGGCAAGAAAAGGGTCGTCGTCACCCCCGAGAAGGGAGAGCCGAAGGAATACACCGTTCCCAGGGGGAAGCACATACTGGTCAGGGAAGGGGAGTACGTCTCCTCCGGCGACCAGCTCGTGGACGGCTCGGTGAATCCGCACGACATACTGAGCATCATGGGAGAGAAGGCGCTTGCCAACTACATGGTCAACGAAATCCAGGAAGTCTACAGGCTCCAGGGCGTAAAGATAAACGACAAGCACATAGAGGTCGTGGTGAAGCAGATGCTCAAGAGGGTGAGGATAAAGGACCCGGGAGACACGACCATGCTCGTCGGCGAGGCCATAGAGAAAAATGTCTTTTTCGAGGAGAACGAAAAGGTGGTCGCAGAGGGGGGAGCCCCCGCGGCGGCGGAACCTCTCCTGCTGGGCATCACCCGCGCTTCGCTCAGCACCCGCAGCTGGCTTTCGGCCGCGTCCTTTCAGGAAACGACCAAGGTTCTCACCGAGGCTTCCTGCGAGGGAAGGGAGGACGAACTTCGGGGACTCAAGGAAAACGTCATAGTAGGCAGACTGATTCCCGCCGGCACGGGTCTTCCCATGTACAGGGACATAGGCATAGAGACCGAGGCGCCCGAAATACCGGTGCCCGTGCCGGAAACGGAAGTCGAGGAAGAGACCGAGAGCCTGGAGATCGAGAGCTGACGTTTTCGCGACCGTCCGTCTCCTTCTTCTGATCGGCCATGGAAAAGAAATACGACCCCGCGGAGGTTGAACGGAGAATTTCCGATTTCTGGATCTCCGGGGAACTTTACAAGTGCCGTCGCGGGGACTCGGAGAAAGTATTCTCCATTGTCATCCCCCCGCCCAACGTGACGGGCTCCCTGCACATAGGCCACGCCCTGAACAACACCATCCAGGACCTGCTGGTCAGGTACAAGAGAATGCGGGGCTTCGACGTTCTCTGGGTTCCCGGAACCGATCACGCGGGCATAGCGACGCAGATGATGGTGGAGAGAGAGCTCGCGCGGGAGGGCCTCGCCAAAAACGACCTGGGCAGGGAGAAATTCCTCGAAAGGGTCTGGGAGTGGAAGGAAAATTCCGGCGGGCGCATCACGGAGCAGCTCAAGAGGCTGGGAGCGCTTCCCGACTGGTCGATGGAGCGGTTCACCCTGGACGAAGGACTCTCGCGGGCCGTGAGGAAGGTGTTTGTGGATCTCTACGCCCGGGGGCTTGTCTACAGGGACAAGAGGCTTGTCAACTGGGACCCGGCTCTGTGCACGGCCATATCGGACCTGGAAGTGGAGCAGAGAGAGACCGAAGGCAGCTACTGGCACATCAGGTATCCGATAGAGGGCAAGGAGGGACTCTCCGTCACGGTCGCCACCACCCGCCCCGAGACGATGCTCGGCGATACCGCCGTGGCCGTTCATCCCGACGACGAAAGATACAGAGACATGGTCGGCCGAAACGCCGTTCTTCCCCTCGTCGGGAAGAAAATTCCCGTCGTGGCGGACGAGTACAGCGATCCCGAGAAGGGCACGGGCGCCGTGAAGATAACCCCTGCGCACGATTTCAACGATTTCGAGGTCGGAAAGCGAAACGGTCTCGAAGTCGTCAACATTCTCGACGAGCGTGGCCACCTTAACGGAAACGTTCCGGAAAAATACGCGGGCATGGAAAGGTTTGAGGCCAGAGCCGCGGTGGTCCGGGATCTTGAGGACGGGGGCTTTCTCGCAAAGGTGGAAAAAACCGTCCACACGGTTCCCTACGGCGACCGCTCGGGCGTGGTGGTCGAGCCGTGGCTTACCGACCAGTGGTACGTGAACGCCGAAAAGCTCGCCGAAGAAGCGATTTCCTGCGTGGAGGAGAAAAGGATACGGTTCCATCCCGGGTTCTGGGAGAGAACCTACTTCGAATGGATGAGAAACATAGAGCCCTGGTGCATTTCGAGGCAGCTTTGGTGGGGCCACCGCATACCCGCTTGGTACGGACCCGACGGGGAGATATTCGTCGCCATGGACGAAGCGGAAGCCAGGGACGCGGCCAGGGAGCGTTACGGCGAGGAAAAGGAGCTGACTCGGGACCCCGACGTTCTCGACACCTGGTTTTCTTCCGGGCTCTGGCCTTTCTCGACGCTCGGGTGGCCCGAGGACACCGAAGCCCTTCGCCGCTACTACCCGACGTCGTGCCTGGTAACCGGATTCGACATCATTTTCTTCTGGGTCGCGAGAATGATAATGCAGGGACTCTGGTTCATGAAGGACGTGCCCTTCAGGGACGTTTACGTGCACGGTCTCATAAGGGATGTCCAGGGCCGCAAGATGAGCAAGACCACGGGCAACGTGATCGACCCCATAGACGTGATAGACAAATACGGGGCGGACGCCCTTCGTTTCTCGCTGGCGGCGCTCGCCGCCCAGGGCAGGGACATGAAGCTTTCTTTCTCCGTCATCGAGGGATACAGGAACTTCATGAACAAGATATGGAACGCCTCAAGGTTCGTGTTCATGAATCTTGAACCGCAAACCGTCCGCGGGGCGGAACTCGATGTCGGCGGACTGAAGGGCCCGGACCGCTGGATTCTCACCAGGCTGAACGTCACGCTCGGGGAAGTCTCCCGGTTCATTGAAAGCTACGAATTCGACAAGGCTTCGCAGTCTCTCTACCACTTCGTCTGGGACGATTACTGCGACTGGTATCTCGAGATATCGAAATTCTCCCTTTACGGAGGGGACGAGGAGGCGAAAAAGAACACGCTCGACGTGCTCGTGAGGGTTCTTCTGCGTTCTCTCAGGGCGCTTCATCCTTTCGCCCCGTACATCAGCGAGGAGATCTTCCGGATATTCAGGGAGAAGGGTCTGGATCTTCCGAAAAGCGAGGGACTGGACTGCGAGAGCCTTCTTGACGCGGAGTATCCCGCTTCAAGACAAGGCGAGATGTTCGACAAGGAGTCTTCGGAGATGGAGCTTGTAAAAAGCGTCGTTACCGGCGCAAGGAACCTGCGGGCCGTCGTGGGAGTGCATCCTTCCGAAAAAGTGTCCGTTTTTCTCAATCCCGAAAGCGGCGGCGTGAAAAGCGTTCTGGAATCCAATCTGGACATCGTGACGGGCCTGGCCTCTCTCGGCGACTGCGTCGTTTCCGGTCGACGACCGGAGGGAAGGGCGGTTTCGGATGTAGTTTCGGGGGTTGAAATAGTCATGCCCGTTGAGGACCTGGTCGATCTTGACAGGGAGATTTCTAGGCTCGGAAGAGACCTTGAGGAGGTATCCTCGCAGCTTGAAAGAACCGAAGCCAAGCTCGGAAACAGGAATTTTATCGACAGGGCGCCCGAAGAAGTGGTCGAGAAGGAGAGGGGAAAGCTCGAAGAGTTTCGAACCCGGAAGGAGAAGCTTGAGGGGATTCTGGAGAAGCTTCGATTGGCGTAAGAGCCTGCTTGGCCCCCTGTTTTTACCGTGGCTTTTCTGCAAACTAAATGAGTTCTTCGCGATACGCAGTTCTGACCGTCGGTCATTCCAATCATTCATCCGAGACCTTCATCAAACTTCTGATTGGCCATGGAGTGGAAACTGTGGTTGACGTGCGTTCTGCTCCTTACAGCCGTTTCAACCCCCAGTTCAACCGCGAACAACTCAAAATCGACCTGAAGGCGCACGACATAGGTTACGTCTTTCTCGGGCAGGAACTTGGCGCGCGTTCAAAGGACCCGTCGCATTATGATGAATCCGGGCGAGTTCTTTATTCTCGGCTGGCGGAAACCGGACCTTTTCGCCGAGGTCTCGACAGGGTGGTTCATGATGCGGCCGAACGCCGTATCGCGCTCATGTGTTCGGAAGGCGAGCCTCTGGCGTGTCACCGTACGCTTCTCGTCTCCCGCGCGCTTGTCGATGATTGCGGAATTGCGGTGGAACACATTCTCCCGGATGGAAGACTCGAGTCTTACGACGAGGCCATGGACAGACTCCTTCTTATCGCGAAACACTCGGAAAGCGACTTTTTCCTTTCCCGTCGGGAGCGGGTCGCGCGGGCCATGGAGTATCAGGAACGGCGCGTGGCTTACAACGCGCAGAAGCCGGCCGCGCGGGAAAGAAGAGGCATGCGATGAAACTGTTTACTATTGGATTTACCAAGAAAACTGCGCAGAGATTTTTCGAGACGATCAGGGAATCGGGCGTCAAGCGAGTCTTCGACGTTCGATTGAACAACGTGTCGCAGCTTGCCGGATTTGCGAAAAAAAACGATCTGTCGTGGTTTCTGCGGGAACTCTGCGGAGTGGAATACATCCATCTGCCGATTCTGGCTCCAACCCGGGAGATGCTTGACGACTACAAGAAGCGTGATGGCGACTGGGCTACTTACGAAACGCGGTTTCTGGATTTGATGAGACGGCGCCGCATAGAGGAAAAAGTACCTCAAGAAGTGGTTGCGGACGGCTGCCTGCTCTGCAGCGAGGACAAGCCGCACTATTGTCACCGCCGGCTCGTGGCGGAATATCTCAAGGAGCGCTGGGGAAATACCGTGGATATAAGTCACCTTACGTAACTTGTCGCCAGGAATGCGTTTTGTGGGATGATTTGACAACATAAGAACCAGAAAAAAAAGCAAATTTGTCTACGCCTGTTCCCAGATTGTCGAGAACGGAACTGCCCACAGTCCATCACCCATGGAGCCGGCGAATTCTCCGGAATACAGCACGACACCGGTAAATTCTCCGTCTCCGGAGATGTTCTTCCCGAACCACTTCAAATTCTTGAAATCGTTCCTTCCGATGGTTGAACCCGCCTTGACCTCAATGCCGAGCAGAGCGCCGTCCTCCCGCTCGACCAGAAAGTCTATCTCGCGTTTTTCTCGGTCTCTGTAGTGAAACAGGTTGTATCTTCCGTAGCTTGCGTCCACCAAAGCGGCGATTTCATTGAACATGAATGTCTCAATCAGTTTCCCCGACCGGTCCGCGTCCATGCGAACCTGTTCCCTGTTCCAGCCTAGAACGGAAGACATAAGCCCCGAATCGGTCATAAAGAGCTTGGAGCGGTTGCCCACCCGGCCGTAATCGGTATATGTCCACGGACCGACGCGTTCGACCATATACAAGGCTTCCAGGGCGTTGATATAGGTCTCAACAGTGGGACGGCTGATGGAAAGACCGGCTCCGATGGCCGAAACATCCATGAACTTGCCGGACCAAGCCGCCAGTACGCGTACGAGCTCAAACATGGCGTCCCGTCGCTGAATATTCGCTATATCACGCAGATCATGGTCTAAAAGCGCGTCTAAGTAGTCCTTGTGCCACAGTTTTCGTTCCGCGTCGTCAAACGGCAGAACTTCAGGGAATCCTCCCCTGAAAGATATGTCAATCATGGCATTGCGGCCGTAAGCTTGCTTGGGTTGTCCGAAGTCCCGTTTGAATGCGCGATCAAGAAAGTCCGGAGACGTTTCCAGTATTTCTCCCTGAGAGAGAGGACGCAACCGTATCTTTCTTATCCGTCCGGCGAGAGACTCGCGTACTCCGGGCGAAGATTGGAGATTGACGGATCCTGTTAGCAGGTATTGTCCGGCTCTGGTGTCTTCGTCAACTTTGATTTTAATTGCCGAAAGCAGGTCGGGGACGCGTTGCGCTTCGTCAATAACGAGAGTTTTGCCGTAATGCTGGATGAAACCTCGCGGGTCGCTCTCGGCCACCCGTCGCGTTGCGGGGTCGTCTAACGTGAGATAGTTAATGTCCTCTGAAGTTTCCAGTTCTTTGGCGAGGGTAGCTTTGCCGCACTGCCTCGCGCCGCCGATCAGTAATACGCGACGGGTTTGCAGGGCTCTTTCTATGGTGTGTTGTTGCCAGCGGTTATAAAAGAGCGACATGGCTCAAAGCTCGTTTTTATTATTGATCGGCATTCGCAATTTTACATGTTTCATGCCCGCAGTTTTGTATATGCCATGCCCGCGATTTTACAAGTGACAATATGTGTATCTTGGAGAGATTTTTATGGAATCTGACAAGGGTGTTACCGCTTTTTACTTGTTGTAGCTCAAGTCCGACAGCCTCGTGTTGTACCTCGAAATAGTATGAGACACCTGCCTCCAGCAGAATTAATTCTCTATATTCTGCGAAGCTAGAACCTCTTTGCCTTCTGCTGTTATAAGGTATTTTTGCTTTCCACTGGTTGGTTTTTCGGGCATCGTCATTTCCAATAGGCGTGCTTTTAGCAATGGCTTGAGCACTTGGTTCCTGAACTTGGTGCGATTGGTTCTACCGACTAAAGCCATTATTTCTTTTGTCGATTTCTCTAACGAGCAAATGTAGAGAACTTTGATTTGATAGCTACTGGGTATTAATTTAGTTCTATCTTGGCCATTATCTTGGTCCCTGTCTTGGTCCCTGTCTTGGCGTTTGTCTTTGCTGTCATTGAGTATTATCTTGATATCATCTTGGTCCCTGTCTTGTATTTCCAACCTCGGGAAAATTGTCGTTACCCAGAAATCTGAGACTTCAATTACCGGTTCTGGTACTTCGTGCTCCCTGCATAAATTTCTGATACGTTGAATCCCCGAGCCGATTTTTTCCACCATCTCCATTCTGTGCAGGAGGCTAAATAGCAAATGATTTCGCGGAATGCTTTTCGTTCCGAGGTCCATTTCGGTCATTCCTGCTGGCAGACCGCCTGGGTTTACGATTTCTACTCTGTTTTTGAATACATAGACCTGAAACATTTGCAGTGGAACGGTAGTCGCGATGAGCCAAGGCGTTGACCACAGCCTCGCGCAGGGCTTCCTCAGGAAGTTCCGGTCGTTCATCCCGTCTCACGTGCTTTATGATGTATTCCACATTGATCTTGGATAGTATCCAAGATACGGTTTCTTCAATCATTGAATATATGTCATTATGAAAATCGCGCCGATCAAGAATGCGAACCTTCTCAGTCCCCATGAACAGAGCACATGATACGTCGCCGCTACTGCAGAACTTGCGTATATCTCTTGCCAACAGCCATGCTCCCGCTTGGGTCATCCGACCGTTTTCGTCAATCAGTTGAAGGTTTGTCAGAGCGGTTTCAGGGTCCATGTTTTCGGGAATCTTCGCCCGTTGTTGAAAGAGTGCCCAGTTGTCACTTCCAAGATCGTCCGCTAGAGAGAATTTTCCGCAGGGAGTCTCATCAAAGCGGATTAGTCCTTCTTTGTAGAAAAACTCGCGTATTTCTTCACGAGACATCTGCTGACTGCTCGCTCCCTGACGGAGAAAGAATTTCCCACCGAACGAGTAAGGTTTTTCGTGCTGACCGGGAATTCTCACACAGAATATTTCTCCAGCGCTTTCAATCTCCACTTTTATTGGCGGGTCTGCGGAGCGGGCCGTAGACTGGATTTCGGACTTCAGGCGATTGTGGTCGTCAATTCCACATATCGTTCCGTCATTATCAACCCCTATCAGGATGATTCCGCCGTTGGCATTTGCAAAAGCGCAGACTTCTCTGCCGAGGTCCGATTTCACAGAACTTTTGAACTCGGTCGTAAAGCCTTCCCCGAGAGCGATAATCTCCTCTATGCCATTTCGGTCGTTATTCATCCGCATCTATTGAAAAGGCTTAATCGGCGCAAATCTGCTGCAATCTCAAAACAGGTCCATCTGCTGGTGAAACACTTTTTCGTCGGTTATTTCCACGGGGTAGTCTCCGTCAAAGCACGCAAAGCAGTAGTTTCCCTTTCCGTTGGCGGAGTTCTCGCAGTTGCCGAGGGCTTTCGTTATTCCGCGGGCGCTCAGGTATCCCAGCGTGTCGGAAGTTATGTAATCGTTTATTTTCTGTACTTCGAGGGAGTTGGCTATCAGTTCTTTCTTAAGGGGAGTGTCTATTCCGTAATAGCACGAGAATTTCATCGGCGGAGAGCTTATTCTCATGTGAACTTCCCTGGCTCCCGCGTCGCGCACCATCTTCACGATCTTTCTGCTGGTCGTGCCTCTCACTATGGAATCGTCCACGATCACTACTCTTTTCCCCTTGATGACCTCTTTTATCACGCTGAGCTTGAGCTTCACGCCGAAGTTCCTTATCGACTGCTGGGGCTCTATGAAGGTTCTTCCTATATAGTGGCTCCGAAGAAATCCGGTCTCGAAGGGGATTCCGATCTCCTCGGCGTATCCCATGGCCGCCGGGGTTCCGGAATCGGGCACGGCCACCACGATGTCGGCGTCTGCCGGAGCTTCGACCGCAAGCTGTCTGCCCATGCTTTTTCTCATCTGGTAGATGCTTTTCCCCTGAAGTGACGAATCCGGCCTCGAAAAATATATGTTTTCGAACACGCAATACCTGTGCGGTTTATCCGCAAACGGCTTGAAGGACTTGGTTCCCGCCTCGTTTATGAAAACTATCTCTCCCGGCTCTATCTCCCTTATGTACTCGGCTCCTATAAGTTCGAAGGCGCACGTCTCCGACGCGACGACGTGGGAGTTTTCGATCTTTCCCAGGACCAGAGGCCGGAAACCGTACGGGTCGCGGGCGGCCACAAGGGCTTTCGGGGTAAGAAAAACGAGGGAATACGCTCCCCTGCATTCGGTAAGCGCCTCTATGATTCTTCCGAGGAAGGTCTTTTCCTTCGACCTGGCTATCAGGTGAACTATGACCTCCGTGTCGGTCGTCGACTGGAATATGGAACCCTCTTTTTCGAGTCTGTGTCTCAGAAGTTTCGCGTTCGTGAGATTTCCGTTATGTCCGACCGCGAGTTCCCCTTTTTCGTAGTTCATCATAAGGGGCTGGGTGTTTTTGTTGTTGCTCGAGCCGGTAGTGGAATACCTTACGTGGCCGATCGCGGTCGTGCCGTGCAGTCTGGATATGGATTCCTCGTTGAAGACCTCGGTCACGAGTCCCATCTCCCGCCGGGAGTAGAGATTCCGCCCGTCGGTCGACACTATCCCCGCGCTCTCCTGTCCCCGGTGCTGAAGGGAGTAGAGACCAAGGTACGTAAAGTTGGCCGCCTCGGGATGATCGTATATCCCGAAGACTCCGCACTCTTCGCGCAGTTTCGCCATTTCTTACCCCTCCGTCACAGAAAGGCTTTTTTGAAAACCGCAACTCCACGCCTCGTAGGCGTCCGATATTTTCATGTCGACCGAACCCTCAACGCAGAACCTGTCGCGGTCGACGACCGTCCCCGCAAGCAGCGCTGGGACTCCGTGATCGTCCGCAATCTCCTTTATCCTTTCCCGGTCGCGTCCGTCTACGCTCGCTATTACCCTCGATTGAGTTTCGGAAAAAAGAAAAAGGTCGCTTCTAAGAGAGTTCTCATTTGCGCCCGGTGCGTCTATCACGACTCCCCGCAGTCCATCGGGGTTAAAGCAGCATTCCGCGACCGCCGTGGCGAAACCGCCTTCGGATATGTCGTGAGCCGACTTAATTATACTTCGGCCAGCGCACTCAATCAACAGCGCCGCGAGTCTTTTCTCCTTTTCAAGGTCGACCGGGGGCGGCTCTCCGCAAACGCGCCCGCAGACGGTCTTTAGGTACTCGCTTCCCCCCACGGCCGCCTCCACCGCTCCCCCGAGCAGCACCACCAGGTCCCCGGGGTCGCGAAACCACGAACCGACGACTTTCTCGACATCTTTCACCAGTCCCACCATCGCCACGGTGGGCGTGGGAAATATCGCCCGGCCCTCGGTTTCGTTGTAGAGGCTCACGTTTCCGCTGACCACGGGGGTGTCGAACGCTCTTGCCGCCTCGGCCAGTCCCTCCACGCTTCGCGCGAACTGCCACATTATCTCCGGGTTCTCGGGGTTTCCGAAGTTGAGACAGTCGGTGACGGCGAGTGCTTCGGCGCCGCAGCAGGCCAGGTTTCTCACGTTTTCCGCCACGGCTATTCTGGTTCCCTCAAAGGGGTCTAGATAGCAATACCTAGAATTTACATTAGATGTTATCGCAACTCCCTTCCCGGTTCCCTTGAGCCGGATCACGGCCGAATCTCCACCCGGCCCGAGCACCGTGTCCGTCCTGACCATGTGGTCGTACTGCTCGTATATCCATCTTTTGCTGGAAACCGTGGGGGAGGAGAGAATCTCGAGAAAGACTTTCTCCATGTCGGGGGGTTCGGGTATGTCTTCCGGGCGAAGCTTCCTTGCCTCTTTCAGATACTCCGGCTCCTCTTCGGGTCTTTCGTAGACCGGAGCGTCGGAGGTTATGAGGCTCACGGGCAGGTCCGCCACCTTGTCCTCTCCTTCAAGAACCGTCAGGTTCCCGGAATCCGTCACCCTGCCTATGACGGAGAAATCGAGATTCCATTTCCTGAAGATGTCCTCGGCGGTTTTCTCCCTTCCCGCTTCGAGGACCACGAGCATCCTTTCCTGCGATTCGGAGAGCATGACCTCGTAGGGAGTCATGTTCTCCTCGCGTCGCGGCACCCTGTCGACCCGTATCTCGAGCCCGGTACCCGCCCGGTCGGCCATTTCGGTCGAGGAGGACGTGAGTCCGGCGGCTCCCATGTCCTGTATTCCCACTACGCACCCGGTCTCGAAGAGCTCGAGGCAGGCTTCGAGAAGGAGTTTTTCCGTAAAAGGGTCTCCGACCTGCACGGCGGGGCGTTTTTCCTCGCTTTCCTCGGTAAACGTGTCCGACGCCATTATGGCTCCCTGTATTCCGTCCCTTCCGGTCTTCGAGCCGACGTATATGACCGGATTTCCCGCCCCCGAGGCGTATCCGCGGAAGATCCTGTCTTTTTTCGTCACTCCCAGCGCAAAGGCGTTTACGAGGGGGTTTCCGTCGTAGCAGTCGTCGAAATACACTTCTCCTCCCACCGTGGGAATCCCCATGCAGTTTCCGTAGCCGGCTATTCCGGACACGACTCCTTCGACGAGGAACTTCGTCTTCGCGTCGCCGGGATTTCCGAAGCGAAGGGAATTGAGAAGGGCCACGGGCCGCGCTCCCATGGTGAATATGTCTCTGAGTATCCCCCCGACTCCCGTGGCGGCGCCCTGGTAGGGCTCTATGAACGAGGGATGATTGTGGCTTTCCATCTTGAAGACCGCGCAGTCGCCGTCTCCTATGTCCACCACTCCGGCGTTTTCTCCGGGTCCCTGTACGACGCGGGGCCCCGTGGTGGGGAATTTTCCGAGATGCTTTCTCGAGCTTTTGTAGGAGCAGTGCTCGGACCACATGGCTCCCAGAACTCCGATTTCCGTTTCGTTGGGCTCCCTGCCCAGCCTCTCGACGATCTTTCGGTATTCGCTTTCGGCAAGACCGTGGTCCATCGCGAATCCCAGAAGCGGACTTTCCTTCATTTTTCCCCCGGGGGAGCGACGAACTTCTCCGCTTTCCCTATGTCCATGTCCCTGAAAAGGTATCTTTTCACCTTCTGGGTGGTCGTTTTAGGAAGTTCTCCGGTCGCCACGGCGAAGCGGGAAATTCTCTTGTGAGGTTCGAGGCTCCTGTTGAGCCGTCTTATCCGGCGGTCGAGGACTTCCCAGATTTCCCCTTCCGCGAGTCCCCGGGAAGCCGGAAGCACGAGCGCCTGTATCCTGCTGTCGTCGGGGCTGAAAACCACCGCTTCCTCAACCTCCTCAAGCGCCGCGAGCTTTTCCTCGATTTCCTCGGGAGAGATGTTTTTTCCTCCCTTGGTTACGATAACCGATTTTTTCCTTCCGGTTACGTGCAGGTAGCCGTCGGGGTCGAAGTAACCCAGGTCGCCCGTGGCGAGCCAGCCGTCGTCCGAAAGAATTTCCCGGGTCGCCTCCCGGTCTTTGTAGTAGCCTTTCATCACGTTCGGACCTCTTACGAATATCTCCCCGGCTCCCCCGGCGTCTGCGTTTCTTATCTCCACCTCGTTGCCGTCGAGAATCATGCCGCAGCTTGAATTTCTCGGTTCCGAAAACGGGTTGGCGGCGACGACCGCGGCCGTTTCGCTCATTCCGTATCCCTGTATCAGGGGAAATCCGTATTTCTCGAGTCCGGCCTGGACTTTTTCGGAAAGCGCCGCCCCGCCGCTCACTATGAACCGCAGGCGGGAAAGACCCAGCCGCCTTCTCGCCATTTTCCCGAACAGTTTCGCGGGCAGGTGTCTTGAGAGAAAGCTCCTTTCCCTGACGTGTTCGATTCTCGCAAGCAGTTTTTCGAGCACAAGAGGCGTGTTCAGCCACACGGTGGGCCTGGCCGCCCTGAGATCCGCGAGCATCTCCGCGGGTTTCAGGCTTCTTGAAAAAAACACCGTCTGACCGCAGTAGAAGGAAAGAACGATTCCGCATATCCTCTCGTACACGTGGTGTATGGGCAGTATGGAAAAGGCCGTGTCCTTATCCCCTATGGGAAACGCGCGGTACATGGCTTCCACGCTCGACATTACGTTTCCGTGCGAGAGCATTACGCCCTTGGGGGTTCCCGTGGTGCCGGAGGTAAACACTATTTCCGCCACGCGGTCCGGGTCCACGGTTTCGGCCGGCTCCCGCGTTTCGGCCCGCCCGGGGTTCTCCGCGACTTCTTCCATCGGTATCGCGGCTTCGATTCCTCTTTCGCGGCCGAGCGTTTCGAGAAAACCGCCCGAGGCTACCAGGAACCTCGAATCCGAGAGTCCGAGCACCCGCCGGAGGCTCTGTTCCGTCGCCCTCGAGTCCAGAGGAACGGCGGTCGCGCCCGCCCAGACGACGGCGAAGTAGGAAATCGCCCACTCGGGGCTGTTTTCCCCGACGATGGCCACGTGATCGCCTTTTCTGAGACCGAGAATTTCCAGGCGCGCGGCCAGGCTTTTTGTCAGCTCGAACGCTTCCCGGAAGCTTATCGACCTTATCGACAGGTCTTTTCTCCTGGAGCGGTACGCCGTTTTCCCGCCGTGGAGGGAAGATTTCGTCTCCAGCATCCGCTGGACCGTGGCGATTCCCTTTTCCTTTCTCGGGGAGGGGAGTTTTTTCTCGGCGCGCGGTAGTTTCTTCATCGAAACGGGGGTTCGTCCTAGATTATTTCCCTTAGTTCGCAAAGATCTTCTATCGTGAATTTCGGTTTCGCTTCCGTGGTCAGGCCGTTTCTCTTAACCCACACGGCGTCCATTCCGCAGCGCGCAGACCCGGCCACGTCCGCCTCCGGGTTGTCCCCCACGAAGACCGCTTCGGAGGCGGACACGTCCAGTTTCCGAAGGGCCGTTTCGAAAATCTTCCGGTGGGGCTTTCTCCAGCCCACCTCTTCGGATATCACCACCTGCTCGAAGAAGCCGGCGATCCCGAACTTCTCGAGAAGCCCTCGCGCGGTCGGCGCGTGGTCGAAATTCGAGACGACGCAGAGACGGCGGCCCTTTTCCCTGAGGTAGAGCAGGGTTTCGGTGTGACGCGGAGGATAAACCATCGCGCGGCAGAGGCTTTTCATGTGCGAGCGCACGAAGGCGTCTATCGTGGCGTCGTCTTTTCGCAGTCCCGTTCTGTCCATGAACATCTCGAACCTTTTTCTGTTGGGATACTCCCTGAGGTCTTTTTTCCGAAGTTCCATGAGCTCCCTGTGGCTTTGCGCGAACGGTTCGCGGAAATCCCGAAACTCCATTTCTCCGAGGCTGTCTCTCATTTCGCCGAAGACGTCTTCGGCCGTGGAGTTCCAGGTCTCGCCGTCGAGCTCCACGACGGGAAGAAGGGACGGTTCGAACATTACCAGCGTGTCGAAAAGGTCGAAGAGCACGGCCGAGTATTTCTTCATCTTTTTTCTCCGGAACTTCTATTCGAGGGACCTTTCCAGTATGACCTCTATTATCTTGTCGTGAAGTCCCAGGGGCTCGGTCACCCTGTGAGCTATCCCCGGAAAGTCCCGGGCGGCTTCGGCGACCATCCTGGGTATGTCGGACTTGGAGTGTCTTCCGGGAACGAGAAAGTAGGGATGGACGGTTATTTCCGTCGCGCCGGCCGATGCGCACCTGGCGAACGCGTCTTTCACCGAAGGCGCGCAGAGTTCCATATGGCAGTGTTCCACGATGTCGAACGGAGAGCCTGCGACGGTTCTTATTCTCCCGGCCACGTCTTCGAGAAGGGCGTTGGCTTCTTCCACCGTGCTTCCGTGGTCGACGAGAATCAGGGCTTTCATTTCTCAGCCCGGCTCCGAGTGCAGTCTCACGGTCTCGAGCACTATGTCGGCCGACCTGTAGAATTCCTCGAGCACCAGGTATTCGTTCACGGTGTGAAGCTCGTACATGCCCGTTCCGAGGTTTACGCACTCTATTCCCTTTTCGTTTATGTAGTTTGCGTCGCAGCCGCCGCCGCTTGTGTGAAATTCTATCTCGTGGCCGAGCGAGGCGACGGCCTGGCCGACGAGCCTGGCGGGTTTCGATTCCGGCGAGACGTTCATCACGGGATATATGCGCTCGACCTCGATTTCCGCCCGTGCGGAAAGCTCTTTTCCGTCCACGGCGACTTTCCGCTTCTCCGCGGCTTCCCTGAAGCGCTCGCACATGTGGCTCACCTGCCTGTCGAGCTTGCCCTCGTCGTGGCTTCTGGCCTCGGCCTTTATTTCCACCGCGCCCGGCACTATGTTCACGGCGGAACCTCCCGATATCCTTCCTATGTTGGCCGTGGTTTCCGCGTCTATTCTTCCCAGCTTCATTCCCGCCACCGCGTCGCTTAGCACCTCGACGGCGCTTATTCCGTTCTCGGGACAGAGTCCCGCGTGGGCCTCGACTCCGTGTATCTTCACGCTTATCAGGTCCGAACACGGACATCTCAGAACGAGCCTGTCCGGGGTGCTGCTGTCGAGAACTATTCCGTAGGGGCTTTTCAGTTCGGAGGCGTCGAGAAACCTGGCTCCCAGAAGGCCCGTCTCCTCGCATATCGTGAACGCGACTTCTATGTCCGAGCAGGGAATTTCCTTTTCCCTGATGGTGCGCAGCACCTCGACTATTATCGACACGCCGCTTTTGTCGTCGCTTCCCAGTATGGTGTCCCCTGCGCTCGTCATCAGGCCGTTTTCCACGCGGGGCTCTATGCCTTCCCCGGGGCTTACCGTGTCCATGTGGGAGCAGAGAAAAAAGGGAGGGACGTCCCCGTTTTTTCCGGGGAACCTCGCTATCAGGTTTCCGGTGTCGCTTCCGGTCTTTTCCCCTGCGTCGTCGTAGCTGCACTCGGCGCCGAGTTCCCTCATCTCTTCTTCGAGCCGCAGAGCGACGTTTCTTTCCTTTCCGGACGGGCTGTCTATCCGTATGATGTCCGTCAGGTGACGGGTCATTCTTTCTCTGGAGATCATGGGTACATTTCCTCTCTCGGGAAAAACGAAACGATCCAGAAGATATCTTAACCTTTTTCCCTTGTGTAGTATAATATCACCATTAAGCGAAAATGGGGACGGCATTCATTGGCGTTTACTTCCACGTTCCCCAATTTTAACCATACCACTTTGGAGGTATGTTATGCTTCGACTGGCCTTGATTATTGCATTGAGTTGTGCATTTTTAACGGCAGACACGTCGGATGTAAACGCCGAACTTGATCCCTGTGTCAAGTATCGCCAACATGAGATGATTTTCCTTATGGAAGCCTGCTATCAGGCTATTGGCCGTGTGTTGGTAAAGAGCGGAGGTTGTGCAAGTTACAGTAAGAATTCGGACTATGGCAAGTGTTTACTCGGACTAGCTCGTGGCGAATGCTTCAAGATATGGAGAAATATTCCTAATTATAGAGATAAGTCAGATGCGATTGATATGTGTACTACTGATGTTGCTCATGCGATTATAGCAATTGTGAGAAGTTCGTCTTATTCACATTGAATATGTTTCTGGGTGAGGTGGAACGTTAGAAAAATGGAATTTTTTCTTGCAAAAGCCGATGTTGCCGAAGTCAGTTCGGATTCGATCGTTCTTTTCGGGTTCGAGGGAGAGAGACCGTCCGCGGGCACGAGGAAGATCGACCGCAGACTGGGAGGGTTTCTCTCGGAGAAAATGAAACTTTCCGGTTTTTCGGGCGGTTTCGGAAAAACGGTCGCGGTCGACGCGCCCGCGGGTCTCGGCGCGAAAACCGCCGTCGTTGTCGGTCTCGGGAAAAAAGACGGTTTCGGGGCCCTCGAAGCTTTTCGCGCCGCGAACGTGGCCGTGGGGAGAACGGGACGGCTGTCGCGTTCCGTTTCCGTTGATTTTTCCAACGTGGACAGGGAGTTTCTGAGGCCGTTTCTCGAGGGCGCGGCGTGCGGGGTCTACGAGTACGGCAAGCACAAGTCCTCCGGCGGGAAAAAGAACCGGATTGAAAGACTGGAAATAGTTTCGAGAAAGATTTCGGCCGACTATTTCGCCTCGGCGAGCTCCTACGCGGATGTCGTTTCCCGAAGCGTCTCTTTCACGAGAGACCTCGTAAACGATCCTCCCAACATGCTGACCCCTTCCGCCCTGGCCGAACACGCCCTTTCCGTGGCCGAAGGCTCGGACCGCCTTCAATGCAGGGTTCTCGGCAGGGAGGAGATAAAGGAAATGGGAATGGGAGGACTTCTGGCCGTCTCTCTCGGCAGCAGCGAGCCTCCGAGGTTCATTCACATGTCCTACGCTCCCGAGAAAAGGTCCCGAAGGAAAGTGGCGATAGTGGGCAAGGGAATAACGTTCGATTCCGGAGGACTCTGCCTAAAGCCCGCCGACAGCATGAGAACGATGAAGATGGACATGTCGGGAGCGGCGGTCGTGCTCGGAGCCATGCGGGCCGTGGGAGAACTCGCCCCGCGCGTGAACGTTCACGGACTCGTCCCCGCCACCGAGAATATGACCGGAGGTTCGGCCTACCGGCCGGACGACGTGGTGAAGGCTCTTAACGGAAAGACCATCGAGATCATAAACACCGATGCGGAGGGCAGGGTGGCGCTTTCCGACGCGCTTAGCTACGCCGTCGATCTGGGGGTCTCGGAGATAATAGACCTGGCGACGCTCACGGGTGCGTGCATAGTCGGCCTGGGACTTCACAACGCCGGGGTCATGGGAAACGACGCGGGTCTCGTGAAGTCCGTTCTCGGTTCGGCCCGGGATGTGGGCGAGAAAATGTGGGAACTTCCGCTGGACGCAGAACTTCGGGAGGAGATAAAAAGCCGCGTGGCCGACGTCAAGAACGTCGGGAGCAGGTGGGGCGGGGCGATAACCGCCGCTCTTTTCCTCGAGAACTTCGTTTCCGAAACTCCCTGGGCGCACATAGACATAGCAGGTCCGTCGTACGTGGAGAAATCCTCCGACTGGCATCGGCACGGGGCCACTGGATTCGGCGTGAGAACCATAGTCGACTACCTGATGAAGAAATGAGAGGTTCGGAGAACGCTTTTTCCGGTTCTGCTGCGATTCAGTTCCGCTTCCTGCCGGGTATGCGCGCGGCCGGCGGGGTGACGATGGAACGGATTACCTCGTCAGCGTCAGTATCGCCCCGATTCTTCTTGCGGTGTCGGCGAAGTGCTTGACCTCCCCGGGAGTCATGGGACGATCGAGGATGCCGCGTTCGCGGTAAGACAGCCATTTCTTCAGCACCTGGTAGCCGTCTAGCCTGTATTTCCAGACCGCTGCGGGGACGTTGCTCCAGAACGCTCCGGCGTTTATGTATACGTCGAACGTGGTTTCGCCGAGCCAGGAAACGGCTTTGCCGAAGGCTGCCCGCTCATCGGACGTGTAGTGCCGTTCGACAGTTTGGCCCGGACCGGGCATTACGATGTTGCCCTGCCTCAGACGTCCCCAGCCCGCGGTCATCGAGAAGTCGTCTCCGGTCATGTTGCGTCTGTCTCTTGTTCGGGGCAGGGCGATGGCGGCGCTTTGCGGGTTCATCTCGCCCTCGGTCACCCCGTTGACGGGCGCGTCGGGGTCGAGCAGTTCGGCCAGTTTTCTCCCGAGTTCGGCGGAACGAGCTATCTTTTCCGCCGCGTTTTTAGCCTTGCCGTCCGGCCAGCCCGGAAGAGGAACGCGAGGCCATCCCATCTTGAGCCCGCCGGTGTTGGTTTTTCGGTATTCGCGGTCGTGCAGTACCGCGAGAACATGGTAGAACAGGTCTTCGACGCCTAAATTGAGGCGTTTGAGGTAACTACTCGCTTCGTCCGAAAGATTCGGGCGTGTTTTCTCGCAGCACCCGTTTTTGCTGAAGATGTTTTCGTCGTAAATCCATGCGGGAAACATCGATGCTCCGCGTTCTATCAGGTGGGAAGAACCCATATGTCTTGTGAAGCAGGCCTGCGGTTCCGCGGAACTTTTCCGAAGATGCCTCGCGGCGGAAAACCAGATGTTTCCCTCGAACACGTTTGGCTTGTAAGCGGCGCGTTTCCTGTCAAGCAGTTCTGTGTCCTCTTCCCAGTATAGCCAGCGATTGTCAAAGGGCCTGTATGTAAAGCGTATGAAACCGGAATCATTCGGTCCGCCTCTTGAAACCAGCTCTTCTCGTGTCGCATGAGCGTCAAATCCTGCCGTTGCTCTCATCGCTTCGGGGTAACGTCGCGCGATTTCCTCATTGCTTATGTTCCTGTCGAAATAGTCGCCGACGCGCGTCTTGAGCCTGTCGAGATCAACATCGACTAGGAACCCGTCCCGGGCTGTCTTGACGCCCGGGAACGAAACGGGAAACAGGTCGGGGAGCGCCGGCCAGTCGAACCAGTCTTTGCCGACCGCCGTTTTTACGAAAGGCAGGCCGAGCTTCAGTACCGGCTCGACGGTCTCGTATAGAACGGACGGGGCGTCCTCGGCCGTTGCTTTCAGTTTCTCGCGCTTGGCCTGCCCCGTGCCCCAGAGACTGCGGAAGGCGACGGTCCTTGCCGGCCTGTGTTTCTCCTTGCGTATCAGCGTGGATATTGCCGTTCCGATTTTGATCCCGACGCTCTGGTCGGTCGTGAACACGCTGCCGTCCGGCTCTCCGGTCGGCGTTTCTCCGCCCTTGCGGGTGTCGCCGTTCAGGCAGTCTATTCTGACGATGTCGAACGCGTCCAGATAGTGTTCGCGCATGCCCGTGAAGGACAGCCCGTCGAGCCACGAGTAATTTGAAATGAAGCACACTATTCCCCTGCCGGTTTTCTCCGCGATGCGGCGCTCCGCCATGCGGAAGAAGCGTATGTACAGGTCGTTGAGTCCTTGCCCCTGGGGCGCCTGCACCTTTTTCACCGTTCTGTAAGAGTCCGAAAGTTCTTTTTCTTCGTCCACCGCCATTCCCGCAAAGCCGTTGTAGGGCGGATTTCCCAGGACCACCAGCACAGGGGTGTCCCGTTTCACCTTTTCCGCGCGTTCGCGTTCTTCTTCCAGCTCGGGGAAGGGAAGCGGTTCGGCCGGTTTCGGCTCCCAGCCCGTCAGTGCGTTGGTGAGAAAGATGTTCAGGCGTTCAGGGTCGCCGTTCAATGTCCGGGCGTCAAGCTCCTGCATTGTGAGGCCGACCTGCAGATGGGCGACCACAAGCGGCGCGGGCATGATTTCAAAGCCGAACACCCGCTTCGTCGTCGCCCGTTTCAGTTCCGCTCCCGAAAGCTCGCCCAGGTTCTTGTCCTCGATGTTCGCGGCTATGCGGCGCAGAACATCGGCTATATAAGCCCCGGTGCCGCAGCAGGGGTCGAGAATATAGACGTTTTCCGCCGCGAGTCCGTATTTGATTCCCAGATCGTCCTTCAGGGCCTTGTCCACGCGGGCGACCATGTACCGCACGACTTCCGCGGGCGTGTACCAGACGCCCAGTTGTTTGCGCAGGTCCGGGTCAAACGCTTCAAGGAACGGTTCGTAAAAATACGGAACGGCTTCACCTTCGCTGAAACGCGCGAAAAAAGCGGGTATGTCCACCCTGTCAAGCGTGTTTCCCGCGTAGTCCAGCACTTCGATCAGGCCCAGGGACTCCAGGTTTCTGGGATCCGAGACCTGCTGGAACAGGGCCTGCAGGACCGGGGCGCGCAGGTGCCATACCGAGGTGCGCCATTCAAAACGCTTGTTGTCGGAAGTTCTTCCAAACAGCGGACCGTCTTTTTCGCCTCTCTCTCTTGCCCACAGCACCCAGGCAGAGAATATGCCGTAGAAAAGCGTCTGCACCAGCGTTGAACGGAAAAAATGGGCGCCGCGTTCGCCCTCGAAGCGAACTCCCAGAGATTCTTCCAAAGCCGAACGTATCGCCGCCAAGGACTGTTCGTTGTCGGCAGCCTCGACCCGCGCCAGACCTTGGCGGGCGTAGGAAGCGAGCAGGCGGGCTATGTCCTTCGGTTCGGCGAGTACGGCGCTGTGAGACATTGCCCTGCAAAGGTATTCAGCCAGCCCTGCGCCGATATCTCGGGCGAAGCGTCGCGGTTTTTCGAGACTAGAGATGAATTCTTCGGCGTTTTCGGCAAGACTGAAAGTCTCGAGTTTCTCCGGTCGTCCGGTTCCGCCTTTCGCGGTCAGAACGAAATCATGCGTGTTGGTCACGAGCACCAGATGGTAGCGGTCCAGATAGCCGACGACCTGATCCGACTGTGCCGTAACGGAAACATCGCTGCCGGGGGCTTTCATCTCGACCACTCCGCGTTCGGGAATCTGTTCCTCGCGCGGTTTGCCGTCTTGCAGCTGGCTTGCCGCGTACAGGCCCAGATCGGGGTGACCGGCCCCTTGCTGCGCAAGTTCGGCGACGCAGAACACTTTCGGTTTGAGAGTCGCGCCGACGGCGTTCAGCAGGTTGGCGAGGGGCACGTGGTTTGAGCGCTCCGTCGTCGCTCCTCCCGACGCCCGCACCTGTTTTAATTCGGCAAAGTAAGCTTCGACCGCCGCCGTGAGCTTAGTATTCATTTCCGCCATCACCTAGTTTTCATTAACCGGCGCTGTTTTCCTTGCGAAATTAGTAGATTCCGAAGCATCGAGGGTTCACAGAGACATAGCTAGACCTTCTTTCATAAAGAAACCCTCCGACTGGCATCAGCACGGGACCGAGGGGTTCGGCGCGAGGACGATACTCGACTGCCTGAAGAAACAAGTCTTTATCAGGAAGCGTTCTGGTTAATTAACGACGCCCAACTGCATCTTCTCGTCTTCTTTCCGAGTATCTGGCGATATAACTTGGGCAACCGGGTCGCCCGCCTTCACATAACTTTCTTTGACTTCGATATCTTCCCAGTCCTGTTCTTCAGTCTTAAGCGTTTCGTATTTTGTTCTCCAATCCGGCGGCATTAGGAACTCGGAAAAGCTAATACCGGAACCGCCGACATTAATTTCTTTCTTTCTGTACGTGGATGCTATGGACAGTTTTTCCTGTACTCTGATGATCTCCACCCTTACTTTCGAACGTTCGATAGACCCCAATAATTCATGGGTGTCGGGGTCTCTGATATTTTCATATTTCGGGTCCAGCACGTCGAAATGCATGCCGACAGCAACTCCTTTTTCCTCCCCCACGTTTATTGCTATTTCCCGCGAGTTAAGAACCCGCGCGACTTTGCCGCGAATTGGATTAGTCATACCGGTTTCCCCTGTTTCTTAAATCTTGCCGTAGTTCTTCCACGGATTCAGGCACTAAATCTCCCCAGTCTGCCAATGCGTCATCCGCCGTGACTATCTGCGCACGAACGATTTCCTCAATTCTGACAATCTTGGTTTTATCATCTGCAGGTTCTGATGCGTTTATAATTGTCGCCATTCGTGACATGCTCTCATACAAACGGACAAGACGTCGGAACGCAGACCGCGCATGTGGTTTAATTATTTCTCTTGACGCTTTTACGGATAACTGATAGCTAAAAATAGCTGAACCCGCAAGTCCCGCTAAAAGAGTGAACATTTGCAGGACAATGGCTTCTATCTGGGTTAACGGCCTTTTGACCGCAATAAAGGCGAAACAGCTGAAAGACACAAGCGCTATGAGAATGAGGAACCACGGTAGCGCGGTATAAACTTTTTTCATTGCTTCTTCCCTTCAAGTTGCGACCCGGATTCACGGAGAAACATGCTTCGCGAAAAAACCGGTCAGGCGACATGCTCAAGCCAGCCTGCGAACTTCGGGTCTTCTCCCTTTATCGCGGCGAAATACCTTTTCTGAAGCCTCTTGGTTATTTCTCCCGGGACTCCGGGGCCTATCGTCTTGCCGTCGACTTCCCTCACCGGAGTGATCTCGGCAGCCGTCCCGGTGAAAAACGCCTCGTCCGCTATGTAGAGCTCGTCTCTGGTGAAACGCTGTTCCCGGACGGAGAGCCCCTCGTCGTCGGCGATTTCCAGCACGCACTTTCTGGTTATGCCTTCAAGCACGGAAGTGAGGGGAGGGGTCTTGAGAATCCCGTCTCTCACGATGAATATGTTCTCCCCGCTTCCTTCCGCCACGTATCCCTCGGAATCGAGCAGTATAGCCTCGTCGAATCCGAGCATGGCGGCTTCCTGTCTCGCCATGACGGAATTCACGTAGTTTCCGCAGATCTTGGCCTTGGTCATGAAGGAGTTGACCTGCATTCTTGTGTAGGAGGATATCTTGGTTCTGATTCCCCTGGTGATTCCCTCGTCGCCGAGATATGTTCCCCAGGGCCACGCGGCGATCGCCACGTTTATGGAGTTGTCTCCGGGAAGTATGCCTATCTTTCCGTCCCCGATGAAGGCTATCGGCCTTATGTACGCCTCGTCGAGCCCGTTTTCCCCGAGAACCTCCATGACGGCTTTTTTCAGGGTCTCCATGTCGTAGGGAATTTCGATATCAGCGACATGCGCGGAGGAATAGAGCCTTTCCATGTGCTCCGTTAGCTTGAGCACCGCGGATTTTCCGCTGGCGGACCTGTACGCCCTTATCCCTTCAAACACGCCCAGGCCGTAGTGCAGGGTGTGGGAGAGCACGTGCGTGCTGGCCTCGTTCCACGGCACCGTTTTTCCGTTAAACCATATCTTGGAAGGATTGTCAGGCATAAGCTGTTCTCGGGGTCGGGGGAAAAGAATTTTGGGAAACATTATTCTTATTCCGCCTTTTCTTGTCAAGCCGGATTCGCGCGTCGCCGGGCCGTCGGCTCCGTCGGAATCCTAAATCCAATTCACTGGAATCATTGTTTGAAACGGCGGTTTACCGCGTTTTCAGGCGTTCGCCGATTATATCTCTCATTTCCCTTGAAAACTTCGACCGCGCGATGACCAGGTCGACTCCCTTCTCCCTGAATCCCTCGGCGAGTTCACGCTCCACGTGAGGAAGGTATCCCACGCAGAAAACCCCCTCGCCGCCGGCCGAGCTTCTTATCTCGGCGAACGCTCTTTCCGCGTCGATCGTTTTCGATGCGAGGTCCATGATCACGAGACCGGGGGGCGTCCGTTCGATTTTTCCCCGAAGCTCCCCGAGTTTTCTCACCTTCGTCAGCTTCGCGCCGAGAGCTTTCGCGGCGCTTTCGACCCTGGACGAGAAAAACAGGTCGTCGGCGACCAGAAGCAGGTTTTTTTCGGAAGCGCTCATTGCGGTTCGGCCGGAAGCGGGAAGTTTCCGGCCCGCGAAGATGGTACACGGTTTCGGGGGTTGTCAAAGTTCGCAAGCGTCGAAAAACCCGCGGAGATTCGCTATATTAAGCCTGTCGGCGGGAAACCCGGCCTCCGGCCGCCCGCGCGAAGCGGGAGCCGGTAGCGGACGGTACCGCGAAGGAGAACAACATGAAACCAGCTCTGATCGCTCTTCTGGTCGCGTCGATATGGGGGCTTAACCCGATCTTTGAGAAACTCAGTCTCAAGGGCGCGTCTCCCCTCTCGGCGATTACGATACGGTTCGTTTTCACGGCGCTTTGCCTCTCGGCTTTCGTTCTCGCGACGGGCAGGGCGGGACATGTCCTCGACGTGGACGGCAGAACGCTTTTCTGGATACTGCTCTCCGGCGTCCTGGGCGGAATAATAGGAATTTTTCTTTACTTCACGGCTCTTCAGATGTCCGACGCGTCGAGGATCGTTCCGATAATAGCCACTTTTCCCCTGTTTACGGCCGTCTACGCCTACCTGCTTCTGGGAGAAAGTCCGGGACCCGCGAGAATTCTCGGCATAGCGTTCATAGTCGTCGGCTCGGTTCTGATAGAGATGAACCTGTTTTCCGAATGACGGTCACGCCTCGACGGATTCCGCGCAGCCGGCCAGTTCCTCGGCCATGTCGGGATGTCCGTGCCTTCTTGCGGCCTCCGCTCCCTTCTCGTAGGCCCGCTTCGCCTCGCCCGGCATTTCGAGCTCCGCGTAGCAGTGACCGAGCATCCTGTAAGCGGCTCCTTCGTCGTCCTTGAGTTCGAGGTAGGCTTTTACGGCCTTTACCGCTTCCCGGTGACGTCCGAGCTTGAAGTACTCGTTCGCCACGGCGTAGAGGGCGAGGACGTTTTCCGGGTTTTTCCCGAGCAGCTCTTTCAGCTTAGAAATTCTCTCTTCCGACATTCTCTCGCCCGTCCACGGGGATATTCAGCTCCGCGGGACTATATCTTCTTCCTTTCTCAAGTCAAACTCGCTGAAGTTGAAAATCTTGATGAAGTTTTCCGTGATTGTATCAGCAATCGTTTGTATTTTCACGTTCTCGAGTCCGCCTAGCAGGCTGTTTACGGAGGTTACTCTCACGTCCGTTATTCCGCACGAGACGATCAGGTCGAAGTAATCGAGGTCGGTGTTCACGTTCAGGGCGAAGCCGTGATAGGTCACCCATTTCCTTATCGCTATCCCTATCGAGGCTATCTTTCGTCCTTTCGCCCAGACTCCCGTGGCCCCGTCCACTCTCCCGCCCTCGATTCCGAAATCGCGAAGAGACCGTATGATCGTCCGCTCGAGCTTTCTCATGTGTCCGCGGACGTCCGTTCCGTGGTCCCTGAGATTCAGTATCGGGTAGCCGACCAGCTGGCCGGGACCGTGGAAGGTTATGTCTCCTCCTCTCGACGCGCGGTGAAAGGCGATTCCGCGCTTTTCAAGATGCTCCTTCCTTACCAGGAGATGCTCGGTGTTTCCCCTTCTTCCGGTGGTTATGGTCGGCGGATGCTCGAGCAGCAGAAGGCAGTCGCGCGTTTTTCCCGCTATCCTTCTCTCGAGAAGTATCTTCTGGTACTCGAGCGCCTTTTCGTAGGAAACCGTTCCCAGCCCGTATACGTCTACAGTGCTCATGCGCGTGACGCGCGCCGAAGAGCGCGTCTTCAGATGTTTCTCACCCTTCCGAGGGCGTCCAGCGCGGCTTCCATCACCGCTTCGGAGAGAGTGGGGTGGGCGTGCTGGGTGGTGGCTATCTCCAGGGGAGTGGTTTCGAGGGTCTTCGCGATTCCGAGTTCGGCGATCATCTCCGTCGCCCCGCGGCCTATTATGTGGCTTCCGAGAAGCTCCTTCGTGCCGGAATCGAAGATCATCTTGACGAAACCGTCGGTCTCTCCGACCGCGACGGCCTTTCCGACGGCCCTGAAGGGAAACCTGCCGACGTCGACCTCGTGGCCCCTGTCCCTCGCCTGTTTTTCCGTAAGACCTATCATGGCGATCTCCGGCTGGCAGTAGACGCATCCGGGAATCGAGTCGTAGTGCACCCTGGAATCCATTCCCTTCATTCTCTCGACGGCCACCACTCCTTCCTCCGATGCCTTGTGGGCCAGCATGGCTCCCCCGATCACGTCTCCTATGGCGTACACGCCGGAGCAGGTGGTCATGTAGTCGCCGTCGGTCTTTATGAACCCCCTCTCGTCGAGCTCCACTCCCACGTCGGAAAGCCCCATGTCGTCGCCCGTGCCGTAGAAGGCGAAGGACGTGGGAGCCGCGTTGGCGACCGCCTTTCTTCCCACCGACACGAGAACCATGTCGGCCTTTATCTTCTTCTGCTCTCCGGAGGTTCTGTCCTCTACCGTCACCGTCGCGGCGCTTCGCGTTTTCCTGAGGGACTTGTAGGCGGTGTTGGTAAGGATGGTCATTCCCTGCTTTCTGAATATCTTCTCGGCTTCCGAGGCCACTTCCCCGTCGGCTCCGGGCATGACGTGCTCTTCCATCTCTATCACCGTCACCCTGCTTCCGAATGAGTTGTACACGTAGGCGAACTCCATTCCTATGTATCCTCCGCCTATTATCGCCACGGACCCGGGAACCTCCGGGCTCATTATCGCCTCGTCGCTGGTCATCACCACCTTTCCGTCGATTTCGAGGCCGGGAAGGGTTCTCGGAACCGAACCCGTGGCCAGAAGCACCCTCTCGCTCCGCATGTCGCGGGCGTCCTCTCCCTCGACGGAGATTCCGTGCGCGGAGGTGAGTCTCGCCGCGCCTCTCACGAGCGTGATCTTGTTTTTGCGGAAAAGCCCCTCCACGCCCCGGTTCAAGGAGGCGGAGGCCTTTCTGCTTTTTTCCACGACCTTGCCGTAGTCGAAGGAAAGTCCCTCGTGGGCGATGCCGTAGCTCTCGGAGTCCATGAAGTGCGAATACATCTCCGCGCACTTGAGAATGGCCTTGGACGGTATGCATCCCCAGTTGAGACACACTCCCCCCGGCTTGTCCCTTTCCACCACGGCCACTTTCATCCCCGTCTGCGCGGCCCTTATCGCCGCCACATAGCCGCCGGGACCCGATCCTATCACGGTAAGGTCGTATTTTTCCATTTCGGGGTAATTATATTTACAATCGGTGCCTCGTCAACGCCGCCCGGGACGTGGCTCACCCGAGCCCCGTTGACAATGCGGCGGACGGAAATTATATTTCAGAACCAAATGACGAAACAGATGTCTCCAAGAAACCGGGCTTTTCTGGGTTTTGTGGTGGATCATTTCATGGAGACCGGAAGTCCTCTGGGATCTTCGACCCTCATCTCGAAATACGGCGTCAAGTGGTCCGCGGCCACCGTCAGACAGGGTCTCAATTCCCTGATGGACGACGGGCACCTGACTCAGAGCCACTCCTCTTCGGGAAGGTTTCCCACGGAGAAGGGAATAAGCTACTACGTGGAAAACATTCTGCGGCCGGAAAGCTCCCCGGATTCCGAACTCGAGGGCAGGTACGACGGGGTCGAGGGCACTCTCGACCACGTCGTGAGCGCCACGAGCTCCATACTCTCGGACTGCACGAAGCTTGCGGGTCTCGCGATGCTGCCGCGGAGAAACACCCTGCGGGTCAAGTCCTCCAAGCTTATCAGGATGGGGCGCAGGGAATGTCTCATCTTCCTGGTGTTCGAGGGAGGAGTCACGGAAAAGACCTTCATCAGGCTCGCAAGACCCGTCCGGGACGCCCAGGTCGAGAGAATAGGCGGCTACCTCAACCGTCTGATTCTCGGTCTCACGATCGAGCAGGTGCACAGGGTGGTGCTTGAGAAAATAAAGAGAACGACCACCGAGTACAGCGAGGTGCTGGAGAAGGTGCTCAGGATAAGCAGCGAGCTTTTCGAAAGGCAGAGGGAGTCGGCCATATACGTGAAGGGGAAGGTATGCGTCATGGAGTCTCTCAGTTTCGCCGATTCGCGTCTCTACAAGACCATAGTGGAGATACTGGAGGACCAGGAACTTCTCTCCGAGCTTCTCGAATCGGTCGTGAGGGAAGAGCGTTCCAAGGTCTTTGTGGGTTCCGAAAAGGGGATGCCGGGAGGGTTCAGCCTGGTGGCCGCTCCCTACAGCAAGGGAAACAGCTGCGGAAGCCTAGGGGTGTTCGGTCCGACAAGAATGAACTACCCGAGAATAATTCCTCTCGTGAACTGCGCGGCGAAGATGGTTACGAAGATGGTCAACGGAGAAGCGGCGCAGTGAGCGAAAAGACCGGCGCGGGAGCGGAGGACAAGAAACGGCGGAAGACCGCGAACGGCTCGGACGCGGAGGCCGCCCCGCGGCCGGACGGAAACGGGGGAAACGACCCCGGTCCCGCCGAGGAGCTCGAAGAGCTAAGAGACAAGTATCTTCGCCTCTCGGCCGATTTCGACAACTACAGGAAAAGACTCGCCAGGGAAAAGCGGGAAATACTCGATTTCGGAAACGCCGAGCGTCTCAAGGAGCTTCTTTTCGTCCTGGACAACATAGAAAGGGCCATCGACCTTTCGGAGGAGTCCGTCGGAGAAAAAACCGATTTCGCGGCGTTTCTCGACGGAATAAAGCTCGTTCGCACCCAGTTCGTCTCGAGCCTGCGCGGTTTCGGCGTCACCGAGATAGACGCCTCGCGGGGAACGGGCTTCGACCCCAGCTACCACGAGGCCGTCTACAGGGAGCGGTCGGACGAGTGCGGCGGCGGAACCATAATCTCGGAAATACAGAAAGGCTACCTTCTTAACGGAAGGCTTCTGAGACCCTCGATGGTGTCCGTGTCCGAGGGAAGCGGCGAAGAGCCCGAGGAAGATTCCGAAAAGAAGGACTGACCGCGTCTTTCGTCCCCGTATTCCAAATGCCCAAGGACTACTACCAGATACTCGGCGTCGGCAGAGACGCTTCGGACGCCGAAATAAAGAATTCCTACAAGAAGCTCGCCTTCGAGTATCACCCCGACCGCAATCCCGGAGACTCCGGGGCCGAAGAGCGGTTCAAGGAGATAAACGAGGCATACCAGGTTCTGAACGACAGGGACAAGAGGGCGCGTTACGACAGTTTCGGACACATGTCGGGCGACGGCATGGGCGGCTTTTCGGGTTTCGGAGACCTGTTCGGGGATCTTTTCAACGACGTCTTCACCGGCGGAGCCGGGGGTTCGAGGGGCGCCCGCAGGGGAGCCGACCTGCAGTACGAGCTTGAAGTGGACTTCGACGAAGCCGTTTTCGGGGCCGAAAAACGGATAAACGTGAGAAAAAGGGAGGTCTGCGGGGGATGCGGCGGCTCCGGGGCCGCTTCGGAGGGAGAGTCCGCCTGCGGGCGCTGCGGGGGAAGAGGATCCGTGGCGTTTTCCCAGGGACCCTTCTCCATAAGCCAGAGCTGTCCGTCGTGCGGCGGCCGCGGAAGCGTGATAACCGACCCCTGCGGGGAGTGCGCGGGTTCCGGCCTCCGCCGGACGCGAAAGGAAGTCAAGGTCACCGTGCCCCAGGGAATCTCGAGCGGGATGAGGCTCGTGATGAGGGGAGAAGGCGAGGGCGGTCCCCGGGGGGCTTCGCCCGGAGACCTCTACATACAGGTGCGCGTGAGGGAGCATCCGGTTTTCAGCAGAGAGGGAAACGACATATTCTGCGAGTTTCCGATAAGCTTCACGCAGGCGGCGCTGGGAGACGAGGTGGAAGTTCCCGTTCTAAAGGGCCAGACCAGGATGAAGATACCGGCGGGAACCCAGCCCGGCCAGACTTTCAGGCTGAGGGGCAGGGGCGTGGCGGACGTGAACTCGGGAACTCTCGGCGACCAGTACGTGGCGGTGAAGGTCGTGATACCGCAGAAGCTCACGAAAAAGCAGAAGGAGGCCCTTCGGAAATTCGCCGGCGGCTACAACAAGAAGAAGGAACCCCTCATCGAGACGTATCTCAACAAGATAAAGGGGTTGATAAACTAACCTCAAGTACCGCCCGAGGTATTTTCGAAACCCGCGAAGCCGTCGGGAAGACTTCAGTTCCCGCCCGCTATGGCCGGGATGATCGACACCGTGTCTCCGTCCTTGAGCCCGGTGTCGGCTCCGTCGAGAAACCTTATGTCCTCGTTGTTCACGTAGAGGTTTATGAACCTTCTCACGTTTCCGCTTTCGTCGCAGAGCCTGTCCTTCATGCCGGGACACTCCTTCTCGAGCTCCTCTATGAGCGCGGAGACGCTCGACGCCTCTATCTCGAGTTCGTCCCTGTCGGCCGAAAGCTTTCTAAGCGGGGTTGGAATTCTTACCGATACCATGTTCTCTCTCCCTATGTGTTTTTTGATCCGGAATCCGTCCGGTTTTTTCTCTTTACATGTTCTGGCGAAGATTTTCGAAATCCTCGAGGTTCGGCCCTATTAGGTCGGGCTCAGGAAGTCTGCTCTCCACCGCGTCCTGGGTCTTCAGGCCGTTTCCCGTTATCGAGACCACTATCGGCTCGTCTCCTGGGATTTTCCCCTGTTCTATGAGCTTTTTCGTCACGCCGAGAGTCACGCCGCCCGCCGTCTCGGTGTATATCCCCTCGGTTTCGGCCAGGAGCCTTATCGCGTCCACTATCTCCCCGTCGCTCACGTCTTCGGCGGCTCCCCCGCTTTCCCTTATCACGCTCATCGCGTAGAAGCCGTCGGCCGGGGTGCCGATGGCGAGGGATTTCGCCACTGTGTCGGGCTTTACGGGCTTGAACATTTCCCAGCCGTTCTTAAACGCCGTGGATATGGGGGAGCAGCCGGCGGCCTGTGCCCCGTATATCCTCGTGTCCAGCGGTTCCACTATCCCCAGAAGCTCGAATTCCTTTATCGCCTTCCATATCTTGGTCAGGAGCGAGCCGCTCGCCATCGGAACCACTATGTGCTTGGGGGCCTTCCAGCCCAGCTGCTCCATTATCTCGTACGCGTAGGACTTCGAGCCTTCCGAATAGTAGGGCCTCATGTTGATGTTCACAAACGCCCAGTTGTACTTTTCCGCGATCTCGCTGCAGAGCCTGTTCACGTCGTCGTAGGTTCCCTCCACCCCTATGAGGTTCGCTCCGTACACCACGGTGTTGAGTATCTTCGACCGCTCCAGGTCGCGGGGAATGAATATGAAGCTCTTCAGGTTTCCCGCGGCGGAGATGGACGACACGGCGTTGGCCAGGTTTCCCGTGGACGCGCATCCCGCGGTGTCGAAGCCGAATTCCACGGCCTTGGACAGTGCCACCGACACCACCCTGTCCTTGAACGAGAGGGTGGGATAGCATACCGCGTCGTTTTTGACGTAAATCTCGCTGACCCCCAGGGCGGCGGCCAGCTTTCTGGCCCGCACGAGGGGCGTGCAGCCCACCTGGAGTCCGAGGGCGGGTTCGGAGTCCACGGGAAGAAGCTCGGCGTACCTCCATATGTTCCGCTCCCGTCCCGCTATCTTCTCTCTCGTCAGGCGTTTTCCTATCTCTTCGTAGTCGTATACGGCTTCGAGGGGCCCGAAGCATATCTCGCAGACGTGCTTCGGCTCCTTGGGGTAGTCTTCCCCGCATTCCTTGCATTTGAGAGATTCTACGAAACCCATGGGATTCTCGGAAAAATCAGTCCGTAAAAACTACCCTAACGGGTATTGATGTCAAAGCGGGCAGGGGGGCGCCGCGCCTTTCCTCCCGCTTCGCGGGCAAGGCGTCCCCCGCGCCCGTTTTTCGTTCCCCGGGCGGCTTCAGGTAGACTTCCGCGCGCGGCCCGTGGAGGACCGGATGAACGTAATCGGCGAAGAGGGATTTTCCATACACGGTTTCAGAGTCGAGGCGAGCGACCGAAACTACAACTACCTGGTGGCCTGCGAGCGGACCGGGGAATGCGTGGTCGTGGACCCGCTAGACCCGGTGGCGCTGCTTCGGACGATAAGGGAGAGGGACTACAGGGTGAAGTACGTGGTGAACACCCACGCCCATCCCGACCACATAGAGGGGAACAATCCCATAATAAAGGTCTTTCTCTCCTCCAGGATACTCGTTCACCGAAGCGCGCTCGACCGCGTCGCTCCCAGAAGCGAAGCGATGGAGGACGGCGACCGCGTCCCGTTCGGAAGGCAGGAGCTTCGCGTCGTCCACACTCCCGGACACTGCCCGGAACACGTCTCCCTCGTCATCGGAGCCAACGTGTTCGTCGGCGACACGGTGTTCGTGTCCGGGTGCGGAAACGTCAGGTTCCGGGGCGACGTCGACCAGCTCTACGAGACCTTCGCCTTCCGTCTTCCGTCTCTTCCGGACGAACTTAGAATGTTCTGCGGCCACGACTACGCGGAGACCAACCTGAAATTCGCCCTTTCGCTCGACCCCGAAAACTCCGCGGCCGCGGAAAAGCTCGCCGAGACGCGGGAGGAGAAGTTTCCCCGCTCGACGCTGGGAGAGGAGCGGACCTACAACCCGTTCATGCGGACGTCCGACCCGGCGGTGGTCTCGGCGGTCGCGCGAAAAGACCCCTCCGCGGGAGACGACCCCAGGGCCGTTTTCGCCGGACTGAGAGAACTGAGAAATAACTGGTAGATTCTTCGTTTTCCCGCGCCGCGGGCAAAGAGCCCGGGCGCGCGGGCCTCGGCGGGACGGGAGATTTCGACGGACACGGCACGATGAAGGCAGACTCGCACACGACCGAAGCGGCGAAGACGCTGCGCGGGCTTCTAGAAAAAAGAATGGTTTTCCTCGACGGCGCCATGGGCACCATGATCCAGAGACACGACCTGGGAGAGGAGGATTTTCGGGGAGAGGCGTTTTCCGACAGGCCCGGGGACCTCAAGGGAAACAACGACCTGCTTTCCGTCACCAGGCCCGACATCATCTACGAAATCCACAGAAGCTACTTCGAGGCGGGCTCCGACATGGTGGAGACCAACACCTTCAGCTCGACTTCCATAGCCCAGGCCGACTACGGCCTGGCCGACGCGGCGAGAACCCTGAACCTCGAATCCGCCGCAATCGCGAAGCGGGCGGCGAGGGACTTCATGGAAAGCCATCCCGGGCGCACGTGTCTGGTGGCCGGAGCCATGGGTCCGACGAACAAGACGGCGTCCATGTCTCCCGACGTCGGCGACCCGGCGTACAGGGCGGTCTCCTTCGACGAGCTCGCGGAAGCGTACTACGAGCAGGCCGCCGCTCTCGTCGAGGGAGGGGTGGACGTGCTTCTTCCCGAGACCGTTTTCGACACCCTGAATCTCAAGGCGGCCCTGTTCGCCATCGAGGAGGTGTTCGAGACCTCGGGGAAAAGACTGCCGGTAATGATATCGGTCACCATAACCGACCGTTCCGGACGCACGCTTTCGGGACAGACGGTGGAGGCTTTCTGGAACTCCGTTCGCCACGCGAAACCTCTTAGCGTCGGAATAAACTGCGCACTGGGCGCCCGGGACATGCGTCCCTACCTGGAGGAGCTCTCCCGCATCGCCGACTGTTTTATCAGCTGCTATCCCAACGCCGGGCTTCCCAACCCTCTAAGCGAGACGGGATACGACGAGACCCCCGAGGTCACTTCCTCCGTTCTGCTCGAGTTCGCCGAAAGCGGCTTTCTAAACATAGTGGGCGGATGCTGCGGCATCACCCCCGAACACATCCGGGCGGTGGCGGAAAAACTGCGGGGCGCGCAGCCCAGGCGGGTTCCCTCCCCGCCGCCCGCCACCAGGCTTAGCGGCCTCGAACCCCTCAACGTGACGGGGCGGCCGGACGCGCCTTTCGTGATGATCGGCGAGAGGACCAACGTCACGGGTTCTCCGGGGTTCGCCAGGCTGGTGAAGAACGGGGATTTCGAGGGAGCGGTCTCGGTGGCCGTGCAGCAGGTGGAAAACGGGGCCAACATGATAGACGTGAACTTCGACGAGGGGCTTCTCGACTCGGAGGAATGCATGGAGCGTTTTCTCAACCTCGTCGCATCGGAGCCCGCGGCGGCAAGGGTGCCGATCATGATAGACAGCTCGAGGTGGCCGGTGATAGAGCGGGGACTCAAGTGCGCGCAGGGCAAGTGCGTGGTCAACTCCATAAGCCTGAAGGAGGGAGAGGACGCCTTCCGCGGGCAGGCGCGGGCGGCCATGCGTCACGGCGCCTCTGTGGTGGTGATGGCCTTCGACGAGCGGGGCCAGGCGGCGAAGCGGCGCGACAAGGTCGAAATATGCAAAAGGGCCTACCGCATACTCACGGAGGAGGTGGGAATGGACCCGCGGGACGTGATTTTCGACCCCAACATCCTTACCGTCGCCACGGGAATCGAGGAGCACGACTCCTACGCGGTCGACTTCATCGAGGCCGTGAGGGAGATAAAGAGGGAATGCCCCGGGGCGCTAGCAAGCGGCGGAGTCAGCAACGTTTCCTTTTCCTTCAGGGGAAACAACGTCGTGCGCGAGGCGATGCACAGCGCGTTTCTCTACCACGCGAGAAAGGCGGGGCTCGACATGGGAATAGTGAACGCGGGAATGCTCGCGGTCTACGACGACATAGAGCCCGAGCTTCTTGAAAGGGTGGAGGACGTTCTTCTGAACCGCCGCCCCGACGCCACGGAGCGTCTGACCGAGTACGCCGGACGCTTCGAGGGAGCCAGGACGGCGGGCGGCGCGAAGGACGCCGCGGCGTGGAGGGAGGGGGAGGTCGAAAAGCGCCTCGAACACTCGCTCGTAAACGGCATACTGGACTTCATAGAAGAGGACACCGAAGAGGCCAGGGCGAAGTACGGACAGCCCCTGGAAGTCATAGAGGGTCCGCTCATGGACGGCATGAAGGTCGTCGGCGGGCTTTTCGGGGACGGAAAGATGTTTCTTCCCCAGGTCGTAAAAAGCGCCCGGGTGATGAAAAGGGCCGTCGCCTACCTCCAGCCCTTCATGGAGGAGGCCGGGGAGGGGAGCGGGAAAAGCAGGGGCAGGTTCGTCATAGCGACCGTGAAGGGGGACGTTCACGACATAGGAAAGAACATAGTCTCGGTGGTTCTGGGCTGCAACAACTACGAGGTCATAGACCTGGGGGTTATGGTTCCGTGCGAGAACATCCTGAGCGCCGCCAGGGAGCGCGACGCGGACTTCATAGGACTCAGCGGGCTCATCACCCCGTCTCTCGACGAGATGGCTCACAACGCCGCCGAAATGGAGCGGGAGGGGTTTTCGATTCCCCTTCTGATCGGCGGAGCGACCACCAGCAGGGCCCACACGGCGATAAGAATCGCTCCCCGCTACGGCGGCATAGTGGACCACGTGGCCGACGCCTCGCTCGTGGCGAACGTCTGCAACGAGATCATGGACCCGCGCCGCTCCGGCGCGTACAGGGAGAATCTCGCGCGGAGCCACAGCGAGCAGAGAAGGCGTTTCGCCGAGTCCCGGGGAGGAACCGAGCGCGTGTCCATAGAACGCGCGAGGGACGGGGCGTTTCGGACAGACTGGGAGAGCGTCGGGATAGACCGCCCTTCCAGGCTGGGAGTTTTTTCCTACGACCGGATAAGTCTCGAGGAAACGGCCGGCTACATCGACTGGTCCCCGTTTTTCTGGGCGTGGGAGCTCAAGGGGGTCTTTCCGAAGATACTCGACCACCCCGAGAGGGGAGAGCAGGCGAGGGAGCTTTACCGCGACGCCCGGACGCTTCTTCGCAGGATAATCTCCGAGAGGATATTCGCTCCCCGGGCGGTCGTCGGAATCTTCCGCGCCAACAGCGCGGGCGACGACGTGGAGATATACGGAGAGGGAAAGGAGATCGTTTCCGTGTTTCATTTCCTGAGACAGCAGGAGACCAGGGCGGGCGGGGAAGTCTATCACTGCCTTTCGGACTTCGTCGCCCCCGCGGACTCGGGCAGGGAAGACTACATGGGATGTTTCGTGGTGACGGCGGGGGCGGGAGTGGAGGAGCTTTCCTCGTCCTTCAGGGAGAGGGGGGACGACTACAGCTCCATAATGGCCAGCGCCCTCGGGGACAGAATCGCCGAAGCGCTGGCGGAGATGATTCACAAGAAGGTTAGAGACGCGTGGGGATACGGGGCGGAGGAGAATCTCCGCCCCGAAGACCTCGTAAACGAAAAGTACAGGGGAATACGGCCGGCTCCGGGCTATCCGTCCTGTCCCGACCACACGGAAAAAAGGATTATCTGGGACCTTCTCGACGCCGAGAGACGCACGGGAGTGTCGCTTACGGAGAACTGCGCGATGGTTCCGCCGAGCTCGGTTTCCGGCTTCTACCTGGCCCATCCGCGCTCGAAGTACTTCAACCTGGGAAAGATACTGAAGGACCAGGCGGAAGATTACGCTAGGAGAAAGAACATGTCCCTTTCGGAAGCGGAGAAATGGCTTCGTCCGAACCTTGGATACCGAGACCGCGGGAACACCGCTTGACAAACGGGCGGAAAAACCTGAAACTACAGGAAACGGGGCCGGTTGTCTTTCGCGAACGGCCCCGTTTGCTACGCGTCATGAAAAAGTCTGATATTCAGAAAAAGCTTTCCCGGGAATTTGGACTTACTTCTTCCCAGTCGAGAAAGATACTCGATGCAGTGATAGACCGCATGGCCCTGATGCTGTGCGAGGAAGAAAGACTCGAAGTCAGGAATTTCGGCAGTTTCTTCACCAAGAGCTACAAGTCTTACGACGGGAGAAACCCCAGAACGGGAGAACCCGTCCGCGTCGGCGAAAAGAAGCTTCCTCATTTCCGGGCCAGCAGGCGGCTCACCATGGGACTTACGAAAAAACGGTTCGGCGGATAGCCCCGGTTTTTCGCAGGCCCAGCGTATCGGTGACGAAACAGCTCGCGCGGGAGGTGATCGATGTCTAAACGCGGTTTCTTCGGACGTTCAGGGAAACGGCCCGCGCGGGACCTAGTCGCCCGCGGGCTTTCCGGGTTCTTCGTAAACGGTTCCGCGTCCGCGCGGCCGCCCGCAAGCCTTCTCGCCGCGGGAGTCCTGGTTGTCGTCCTTCTCGCGGGAGCCGGAACGGCGGGGGCGCAGACGGCGCCTGCGTTCGGAAGTGCTTCTGTAGAATACCAGTACACGGTGGGGGAGACTGTGGACCAACGGCTTCCGGAAGCGACCGGAGGCACTCCGCCTATTACCAGTTACAATCTTTCTCCCACTCCCGCTCTGCCGGACGGCCTGAATTACGAACGTCCGGTCTGTTCAGAGCCCGAAGGTTCTCTTTCATGCACACCCCCTCGCGGCGGCAGGATCATAGGCTCTCCGACGACGGCGGAAAGCCGAACGTGTCGCAATCTCACCGCGACCGACAGTGCTCTTCCCGGCATAACCGCAATGCTTTCCGTCTGCATCACGGTGACGGAGGCGCAGACGCAAACTGAGACTCCGCCGCCTGCGGAGGAACCGCCGCCCACACAAGAACCCCCGTCTCCGGCCCCTGAGCCCGAATCCCCCGCCATTCAGGAGGAACCCCAGGCGCCAGACCTCATGCCCGAGTTCGTCCCGGACACTTTTGCCGCCCAGAACTATGAGCGGGACGTAAGGATCTCTCCGGTCGCGCTGCCCGAGGCGCGGGGGGGCGACGCTCCTCTCCGCTACGGTCTTTCTCCCGCTCTGCCAGACGGCCTAAGTTTCAACGAAGCGACGCGGGTCATTTCGGGCGCTCCCACGGAGACGATGGCTTCTACGGTCTATACGCTTACGGCCACCGACGCGGACGGCGACATGGCGACTCTCACTTTCACGATAACGGTCGAACCGGGCGCAGACCGGACTCTGGGGGAAATAAACCGGGCGGTTATGCCGGAGCTTGCCCGCGCCATGACGTCGAGCGCGCTGGACGCCGTGGCGGGCCGCATTGAAGACGCGACCTCGGCGACGGGAGGGGGCAAGGCCGCCGCGCGTCCGGCGGTCCGGAGATTTTACGGCATTCCGTCCGAAGAGACGTACGATGTTCCGGCGGGCTTGTCGAGGGAAGCGCCGGGAGACATGTCCTTCTCGGTTTCCTTGGCGGGAGGCATGGACGACTTTCCCGCGGAAGTCGAAGACGTCCCGCCCGGGGAACCCGGGCGCATAGCGGTCTGGGCCGTGGGCGATTACGGGCGTCTTTCCGGAAAACAGAGCATGATCGGTTACAAGGGAGGGCTTTTCGCCGGACACCTCGGGACCGACGTGCGGCTGGGGCCTGATTTCATAATAGGCGTGGCGGCGTCCTGGTTCGAAGGGTCTTTCGATTATACCGACGGCAGGAGCGGGACCGCGGTTGACGGCGAGCTCAGAAGCCGCATGACCGGCTTTTATCCCTACATGAGCTGGTCGCTGACCGAAGCGTTCAGCATGTGGGCCGCGGCGGGCTGGGGTTTCGGGGAAATCAAGATAGAAGACAAGAATGTCTCGGGCATACAGAAGGGCGAAAGCATCATGAGAACCGGCGCGGCGGGCGGCAAGCTTCGTCTGATTTCCAGGGCGGGGGCTTTTTCCGGAGGACTGACCACGGTCGATCTCAAGGGAGAAGCGTGGCTCACGCGGCTCAACGTGGAGGGCAACGACGACCGCATCGAAGGCGTCACCACGGACGTGAACCGCCTGCGACTCGCCCTGAGAGGCGCCCACGAGCTGTCGCTGCGATCCGGCTCGTCCGTTACGCCTTCTCTCGAATTCGGGGTGCGCAGGGACGGCGGAGACGGAGAAACCGGCTTCGGAGCCGAACTCGGAGGCAGGCTCGCCTATTTCTCTCCGGCGCTGGGCCTGACGATCGAGATGAACGGCCGCGGGCTGCTGGCCCACGAGGGAGACAACGAGGATTGGGCAATGGGGGGGGGTATAAGATATGACAGGGGCGCCGACCGCCGGGGTCTCTCGTTCAGCATGCTGCCTTCCTACGGCGAGACGGCGGGCAGGGTTGAGGAACTGTGGGAAAGAGGGTCGGCCGATGCGCGCGGCGGCGATTCGTCTTTCGGCCTTGAAACGGAAGTCGGCTACGGTTTCGCGGCGTTCGGGGGCGGAGGGCTTCTGATTCCCTACGGCGGGGTCGCGCCGTATCACGGAGACGGCAGAAGCTACCGTCTGGGAAGCCGTCTCGAGATGGGCAGCAGACTCGACCTGAGGCTCGAGGGCGAGCGCCTGGAACGCGATGCCGGACGGTCCGGGCACGAACTTATCCTGAGCGGCCGGATGAGCTGGTAGGCGGCCGCCGCGGCCGGAAGGGAGAACGCTCCCGTCCGGTTTTTCGAACGGAACTTTCTGAAAATCGCACACTTCGTTTCCAGTCTCCTAGCATGCCTCTGCTCGACATACTCCTCTATCCCCACCCGGCCCTGAAGCGGAAATCCGTTCCCGTTAAGAACGCGGGACCGGAGATAGATTCGCTTCTGGACGACATGGCGGAAACCATGCGCGCGGCCGACGGCGTCGGGCTCGCGGCTCCGCAGGTGGGCAGAAACGTCCGGGCTCTGGTGGTCGACGTGCCCCGCGCGGAAGGGGAAGAAAGGGATTTTTTCGAACTCCTGAATCCGCAGATCGTCTCCGCGAGCGGATTCCAGTCGGGCAGCGAGGGATGTCTGAGCGTTCCGGGAGTTTTCGCCGACGTGAGGAGAAAGCGCGACGTGGTGGTATCTGCCCTCGACAGGAAAGGCGGGCGCTTCACGGTAGAGGCGGGCGGAATGCTCTCGAGGGTGCTTCAGCATGAAATCGACCATCTTGATGGTATATTGTTCTTCGACCGTCTGGGGAAGCTCAAAAGGGACCTTCTTCTGAAGGAGATCGACCGGCGGTTCGTCGCCGCGCCGGACTGAACTCCGCCGTTTTCCGCGCCCGGGCGGTTTTTTCGATATGGTTTCCGAACTTGTCAGAAACATACGGCCTTTCTACGTGATGGACATTCTCGAGAAGGCGAAGCGGCTCGAGAACGAAGGGGAGGACGTCGTCCACTTTGAGGTCGGAGAACCCGATTTCGACACTCCGGGGGAGATATGCGAGGAGGCCGCGCGGTGGATGGAAAAGGGCTACACCCGGTACACAAGCAGCCTCGGCATCGACGAGCTCCGCCGCGCCGTGGCCCGGGACTACGTCCGCACCTACGGGGTCGACGTGGACCCGGACAGGGTGATAATAACGTCGGGAAGTTCTCCCGCGCTTCTGCTCGCGATTCTCACCGTGATCGACCCGGGCGACGAGGTGCTCATAACCGACCCCTACTACGCCTGCTACCCGCAGATAATCTCCGTCGCCCGCGGAGTCGCGAAGAAAATACCGGTCTACGAAAGCGAGGGCTACCAGATAGACCCGCGGAAGGTCGCGGAGAACATCTCCGGCAGAACCAAGGCGATTCTTCTGAATTCGCCCGCGAACCCCACGGGAGCGGTTCTGCGCGAGGACGTTCTGCGCGGGCTCGCGGAAGCGGGTCCCGTGGTGATCTCCGACGAAATCTACCACGGCCTGGTCTACGGCGCCCGCGAGAATTCCGTTCTGGAATTTACCGACGACGCCATAGTGGTGAACGGTTTTTCGAAGGTGTACTCCATGACGGGCTGGCGTCTGGGCTACATGATAGTTCCCCGGGACATGGTCAGATACGTGCAGAAGCTCCAGCAGAATCTTTTCATATCCGCGGGTTCTTTCGTCCAGAAAGCCGCCGTGGCAGCCGTGGAGAAGGTAAAGGCGGGCGGAAAGACCGGGGAGATGACGGCCGAATTCGACCGCAGGAGGGTCGAGATGATAAAGGGACTCCGCTCTATAGGGTTCGACGTTCCCGTCGAGCCCCGCGGGGCGTTTTACGTTTTCGTCGATTCTTCCCGCTGGAGCCGGGATTCCTACAGGCTGGCGTTCGACATTCTCGAAAACTGCCGGGTGGGAGTGACCCCGGGAACAGATTTCAGCGACAGGGGAAGGGATTATCTTCGTTTCTCCTACACGACTTCGCAAAGCAGGATAAGGGAAGGGATAAGAAGGCTGGGAGAGTTTCTGGGCTGACCCCGCTTTCGGGACGGAAGGACAGCGACTTGCGCCCGCGGCGATCAGAGAGTAGGTTTACAGCTTTTTTCAGGGAGCAAGGGAGATTTCGCCTGACGGCGGGACAAGAGAGATGAGCGAAAAACTCGTGGTCGGAAACTGGAAGATGAACCTTCTTCGAAGCGAGGCGGAAGAGCTTTCCCGGGCGGTGGCGCAGTCTCTCGGAGACGGCCTCCGGGGCTGCGAAGTGGTTCTCGCTCCTCCCTTCACATCGCTCGATGCGGTGAGAAGCGCCGTTTCGGGTTCCGCGGTCGAGCTCGGAGCCCAGAACGCCTACGGCAGGGCCGCCGGAGCCTTTACCGGCGAGGTGTCCGCCGCCATGCTTCCCGACGCGGGATGCCGGTGGGTCATTCTCGGCCACTCGGAGAGAAGGAGCGTTATGGGCGAGACCGACGCGCTGATAAGGGAAAAGGTCGTCTTTTCGCTCGAGTGCGGCCTGAAGGTCGTTCTGTGCGTGGGCGAGACCGACGCGCAGAGGGAAAGGGCGGCGGGCGAAAAAGGTCCCGCCAGAAAGGACCTGCTTTTCGGGCCGATAAGAAGCCAGATCGAAGGCGCGCTCGGCGGCCTGGACGAGAACAGTACCCCGGGCCTGGTCGTCGCCTACGAGCCGGTCTGGGCGATCGGCACGGGGAAAAACGCCGCGCGTTCGGAAATAGAGGAGATTCATGGATACATAGGGGAGTTTCTGGCTGAAATATTCCCAGTTTCAGGTAATAATATACGAATTTTGTACGGAGGAAGCGTCTCGCCCGGCAACGTGGGGGAAATCATGTCCGTTTCCCGGGTCGACGGGGTGCTGGTGGGCGGAGCGAGCCTCTCGGCCGGTTCCTTTCTCGAAATAGCAAGGTCAGTGGGAGAATAGAAATTGGAATTTCTGATACCGGTAGTAAAGATCATTCACATAGTCGTCAGCCTTCTTCTGGTGCTCATCATACTGCTTCAGCCGAGCAAGTCCGGGGACATAGGCTCGATGTTCGGAGGCGGAACGTCGGAGTCGGTTTTCGGTTCGAGCGGCGCCGTTCCCTTTCTGGTCAAGATGACCAGGCTTCTGGGAGTGATATTCGTCGTCACGTCCCTTTCTCTCGGGTATTTCTCCGTGAGGTCGATAAAAGGCTCCGTGGTCAAGGACCCCCCGGCGGTCGAACAGCCTGCTTCCGAAGAAGCGGCGCGGGAGACTCCTTCCGCGGAACCGGCGGAGGAAAAATCCCCGGAGCCTGACCCCGCCGGAAGCGAGCGGGAGCCCGAAGAGAAAATCGACTCGACGTCTCCCGAGGACCGGTCTTCCGGGGAGATCGCCCCGGTCGAAAAACCGGACGCGCCCGCCGAAGGAGCGGAAAAACGGTGAAATCGCCCGCGCGCCGCGGGTTTTATTCAGAGAAGTATCGGGTAATGTAATCCTTACGCGGGTGCCGCGGCAAATCGAGCGCAGATTCGGAGGTCTTCCATATGACGTACATAATCGCCGAACCATGTATAGGAGTTAAGGACAAGGCCTGCGTGGAGGCGTGTCCCGTAGACTGCATATACGAGGGCGAGGAGCAGCTGCTGATCCACCCCGACGAGTGTATAGACTGCGGGGCGTGCGTCGACCCGTGTCCGGTGGATGCCATATTTCACGAAGACGAGCTGCCGGAGAAGTGGCAGAAGTTCACCGACATAAACAAGGATTTCTTCGAGGGCAAAGAAGGTCTTGAGCCCGCCAGAAACGACTGAATCCGTGGGACGGGGAAACCTGAAGAATGGAGATGCGGGAAGCCGCGGTGTTCGTTTCCCTTCGTAGGCGATGAGCGGCGATACCGCCGATGCGAAGCGGAGGGCGCGCAAGGTGGTGGCGTTTCTGAAGAAAGCCTACCCGGACGCCCGATGCCACCTCGTTTTCGCCGACGCCGGCCAGCTTCTGGTCGGTTCCATTCTCTCCGCCCAGTGCACCGACAAGAGGGTAAACATGGTCACCAGGGGGCTTTTCAGGAAATACCCCGACCTCGCCGCGTTCTCCCGGGCGTCCGAAACCGAGCTTCGGGAAGACGTAAGGTCGACCGGGTTCTACAGAAACAAGGCCAGGGCGATAATAAGCTGCGCCGCGGCCGTAATGGAAAAGCACGGCGGAGCGGTTCCCTCCGCCATGGAGAAACTGGTCGAGCTTCCCGGGGTGGGAAGAAAGACCGCCAACGTGATAATCGCGAACCATTTCGGAAAACCCGGGATCATAGTGGACACTCACATAAAGAGACTGAGCCGCCGCCTCGGCCTTACGCGGAACTCCGACCCCGCCAAGATAGAGTTCGACCTGATGGAGCTCGTTTCCCGGAAGGACTGGGCGTTTTTTTCGAATTCCCTGGGCGACCACGGAAGGGAAATCTGCAAGGCGAGAAAACCGCTTTGCCGAAAGTGCGGCGTGGCGGGTCTCTGCCCGTCTTTCGGGGAGTTTTCGGCTTGAGCGTTTTGGGGGCGCCGGATCCGGCGGGGGAGGCGGAGAATGAAATCTCATGAAGATTATTCCGGATTTTTCCCCTTCGGATGGGTAAGGGGGGTTCGGGGCGACAACTGGCAGATTCTCTGGAACAGGAAAACCGGAGACGTTTTTCTCAAGGCCACGGCGAAAAACGCGCTCGTCAGGGTCGCGGACGCCCCCGACTGGGTCCGCGCCAAGGAAAAGGCGGACTCCATCATGGAGAACCCGGACTCCGTCGCGGAAACGGCCCCGGAGGACTGAGAATTTCGTACTTCAGGCGTCGGAAATACGCGCCCGGCCGTCCGCGGGGTATTGACTTGCCGGGCGTGTATTTATAATATCACTGTTTTTTTCGCGGACCTTTTTTCGCCATGAAATACGTAGAGCAGGAGCTTATTTCCGTCCCGGTCGGGAAAGGAAGGGTCAACGCCCTCTACTACAGGGCCATCAACAACGATTCCGACAAGAGAAAGACCATAATCATCCACGTTCACGGCTTTCTGGGAAACTTCCTCGACGGAAGCCAGAGATTCCTGCCTCCGATTCTCGCCAAGGCGGGCTACTCGTCCATTTCCATAAACACCAGGATGGCCAATTTCGGGCTCTTTTTCGGTTTCGGCATAGTGGACGACACGATTCCGCAGATAGACGGAGTGGTGAGATACCTGGGAGAAATGGGTTACGAGAAGATAATCGTTTCCGGCTACAGCCTGGGGGGCGGGGTGGTCTTCAGGTATCTCTCCGAAAAGAGCCGCCGTGCCGATTCCGAGGAAACCGACCTGCTCAAAGGCGTCATAGCGCTGGCCACCCCGTATTCGATTCCGGATTCCATAAGGAGGAGATGGAACAAGTGGGGGAGCGAGCCTTCCTACGACGAGGTCTACGAGGAAGCCAAGGTCATACTGGGCGACGACCCCCACGGCTCCAAACAGGACAGGACCATACTGGTTTTCAGGGCGAGGGGGGATTCCTACCGGCCGGAGCACACCGAGATATACACGTACAAGACATGGTGGTTTCTCGCGGGTCCCGAGGCCGCGGCGGTGAAGAGCTGCGAGCAGATAGAGGACATAAAGCTGCCGATTCTTCTCATACAGGGCTGGAACGACGCGTTCGTGAAGCCGGAGGAGACCCACAACCTGGCGCAGATAGCCATAGACGGGGGAAACGACGACGTCTCCGCCTATTACCTGAACACCGGTCACACCCTGGAAGGAAAGGAAGAGGAAATGGGAGACATAATCACAAGGTGGCTCGACAGAAGGTTCGTCTGACTCTCCCATGATAAACGAACAGAAGCGCCTTCTCACCTACAGGACGGAAGACGGATTCGAGGTGAACTCCCTTCTGGTCACTCCCGAGTTTCCGTCGGAAAAAGCTCTCTACGAGTCCCCGATAGTCGTGAGTCTCTACGGGGTTCTGGGTCATTTTCTCACCAGGGGGACTCCTCAGATGCTGCCCCCGCTTCTCAAGGAGAAGGGAATAAGCACCCTTTCGGTGAACACGCGTATGGCGTTCATGGGACAGATAATGGGGCAGGGGATATTTCCGGACACGATTCACGAGATGAGGGAATCGGTCAACGTGCTTCGCGGGGAGGGGTTTCGGAACATCTTCATGCTGGGATACAGTCTCGGGGCGAACATGGCGGTCTACTACGCGACCCGGACCGGTTCTTTCGGAATAAGGGGCCTCGTTCTCGAGGGCTGCTCCTATTCTCTTCCCTACTCGCAGCAGAGGAGGCTTGAGAGAAACGGGAGCATTCCGTCCTACGACGACATCTATCTCAAGGCCAAGGAGGTTCTAGGTCCCGACCCCGGAAAGAAGAAAAACGACCAGATATTCATCGTATACAGGGCGTGGGGGGATTCTTTCAACCCCGTCGACGCGGAGATGTTCACGTACAGGACCTGGTGGTTCATGAGAGGTCCCGACGCCCACCACGCGAAGACCTGCGAGCTCGTGAAGGACCTGAAAGCTCCCGTTCTTTTCATCCACGGCGAAAACGACGACGTCGTGGACGTGTGGGAACCCATGGAGCTCAAAAACATAATGAACCGGTCGGGAAACGCCGACGTCACTCTTCGCTACATACCGGGGGCGAAACACGACTGTCTGGACAATCCCCGGGACTCCATAGAGGCGGTGACGGAGTGGATATCCCGGGTCGCCGGCGGGGAATGAAACCGGTTTCAAAGTCCCGTCAGCCCCGGGCGGAACGCCGCGGCGGCTCCCGAATTTCCGTTCTTGCAAAAAAGGAAACTTTATATATCTTATGCTTTCTTTGACTGTATGCTTTTACTTGGCGTTTTTTGTTAAATGAGTCTTTACCCGGAAGGGAATACTGGAGGTCCGCGAACATGTCCGAGAGTTTTTCGATAGAAAGGGAGCTTGCGCAGAGACACAAGCTCGAAGGCGCCGCAGACGTTTACTATAATCTTTCCGTTCCCAGGCTTTACGAAGAGGCGATCGGAAGAAACGAGGGTCGCATAGGACAGCGAGGGACTTTCGTGGGCTACACTTCCCCTCACACGGGAAGGTCTCCCGGCGACAGGTTCGTGGTGAAGGAACCTTCTACGGAAAGCGACATAGACTGGGGAGAGGTGAACCGGCCGGTGTCTCCCGAGATATTCGACGAGTTTTACGGGAAGGTAATGGAATATTTCAGGGGGAAAGACGTTTTCGTGAGAGACCTTCAGGTCTGCGCCCATCCCGACCACAAGACCAACGTTCGGGTGATAAACGAGTTCGCCTGGCACAACCTTTTCGCCAACAACCTTTTCATAAGACCGGACGCGTCGGAGCTTCCTCACGAAGAAGTGGATTTCACCGTCATATCGGCCCCGGGCTTCAAGGCGGACGACCCCGAGGCCCACGGCCTCAACAGCGAAACGTTCATATTTCTCAACCTGAGGGACAGAATCGCGCTGATAGGCGGCACGCGCTACGCAGGGGAGATGAAAAAGTCCGCTTTCGCGGCCATGAACTTTCTTCTTCCGGAAAAAGACGTCTTTCCGATGCACTGTTCGGCGAACGTCGGAAAGAACGGAGACGTGGCGCTTTTCTTCGGACTGTCCGGAACGGGCAAAACCACCCTTTCGGCCGATCCGCAGAGGGCTCTCATAGGAGACGACGAGCACGGCTGGTTCGACGAGGGAGTCTTTAATTTCGAGGGCGGATGCTACGCCAAGGCGATAGGGCTCAGCCCCGAAACCGAGCCCGAGATATACAAGGCCGTTTTGAATTTCGGCTCCGTTCTCGAAAACGTCGAACTCGACCTCGAGACCGGAAAAATAGATTTCGACAGTAACAGGCATACCGAAAACACCAGGGGCGCGTACCAGGTCGACATGCTCGACAACATAGTTTCCAGCGGGTTAGGGGGCATTCCGAAAAACATCTTCATGCTGACCTACGACGCGTTCGGCGTACTGCCTCCCATATCCAAGCTCGACCCCGACCAGGCGATGTACTACTTTCTGCTGGGCTACACGGCGAAGGTCGCCGGCACCGAAAGGGGCGTGAGCGAGCCGCAGGCGACGTTCAGCTCGTGCTTCGGGTCGCCGTTTCTTCCCAGGTCGCCCAAGTTCTACGGCTCGATGCTCAGGGAAAGGATGGAAAGACACAAGGCGGGCGTCTGGCTTCTGAACACGGGAATTTCCGGCGGACCTTTCGGGGTGGGCAAAAGAATGCCTCTTCCCTCGACAAGAGCCCTTGTCAGCGCCGCCGTGGACGGAGTTCTCGACGGCGGGGAGTTTGTCAGGATCCCCGTGTTCGACCTGCTGGTGCCGACGGAATGTCCCGGAGTGGATTCCGCGCTTCTGCAGCCCAGGCTTTCCTGGAACGACCCCGACGAATACGACCGCAAGGCGCGCGAACTGTCGGATCTTTTCCAGAAAGAATACGGGAAATACATATAGAAACCGCTTTACATGAAAGTTTTAACCGGCTGTCCCGATTGGGAGTTCCGCCTTGCCGAACGCGCCGGAGAATCATGAGGCTTTATTTGCGAAAGGCGGGCGTGTTCAACATGGCGTCCCCGAGGGGATTTGAACCCCTGTTACCGGCGTGAAAGGCCGATGTCCTAGGCCTGACTAGACGACGGGGACGTCGGACGGATGAGCCGTACAGGATTCGAACCTGTGACCCACTGCTTAAAAGGCAGTTGCTCTACCAGCTGAGCTAACGGCTCGGAACGCGCCGTAGTATATCACAGGGCTTTTTGCTGTCAAAACGCCCCGTCGCGCTCCCGGTCCGAAGCGTCGGAGCGCGCGGAGCGCTTTTGCCGAGAAACGATATCCCTGATGAACTTACTGCGTAAATACAGGGATTTTTCCCTGGTCACCCTGGGCAATTTCTTTTTTTTCTGCTGTTTCTCCTCGTTTTTCCTGCTGCCGCTTTTCGTGATTCACACTGGAGGCGACGAGGCCCGGATAGGCTACGTGATGGGGACTTTCGGCGTGACGTCCATCTGCGCCATACCCTTCGCCGCATACCTGATAGACCACTACGGAAGAAGACGGTTCATGCTCGCGGGTTCCTTCCTCATGTTCGTCGTCTCGCTGCTCTACGTTCCGGTGTCCGACACGGGGACCGTGATATTCATACTCAGACTGCTCCAAGGAGTGGCCTTTTCCTTTTTCTTCACGTCCGCGGCGACGGCGGTCTCCGACTACGTTCCCAGGGAAACCAGGGCTTACGGACTGGGGCTTTTCGGGGCGTTCACCATAGCCTCCTACTCCGTCGGCCCTTCCGTCGGGGAACTCGTCATAAACAGTTTCGGCTACGAGACTTTTTTCCTCTACACGGCGGTTTTCAGCCTGCTGGCCTTCGTTTTCTGCTTTTTCGCCAGAGAGGGAAACTTCACCGCGTCGCGAAGATCCCTTTTCAGGGGATTCTCCGATGTCGTCCTTTCCCCGAAGTTCCACGTGCTTCTGCTGACGAATCTTCTGATAGCGGTGGCCCTAGGTTCCATGCTCAATTTCTTCTCGGCCTTTCTCAAGGAAAACGGAATCAGCGTGAGAAGCTTTTTCCTCACCTATTCCATAACGGTGATACTAATCAGGGTTCTGGGGGGAAAACTCCCGGACATGGTCGAGAGAAGGAAAATAGCCCTGCCTTCGATGCTCGTCATCGCCGTTTCCCTGCTCGCCACCTTTTCCGTGAATTCCGCCATGAGCGCGGTTGTGGTTTCGTTTCTCTTCAGCCTGGGCTACGGAATCCTCTATCCGACCGTGAGCGCCATGATCATAGACAGGGCGTCCGACGACCAGAGGGGGACGGCCATGGGAGCGTTTAACATGTCCTTCAGCGTGGGAATCAATCTATTCGCCTTCATGCTGGGGGTCGTCGCGCGCGATCACGGTTTTCCGAAAATGTATTCGGTGACGGGAATACTGATGCTCGCGGGATGCGTTATTTTCGCGTACAGGTATTTCGGCAATCGCCTGCCGGTTTTTCTCCGCCGCGGAAAGAAGTGATTTTTTCCATGGTTTCTTCCCGGCCGTACCGCTTCTACCAGCTCATCTGGCCGCGCAGCATGATTCCATGTTCGGGATCGCCCATGTCGGGCATGCGGCGGTTTCCTTCAAGACTCAGTCCTAGTCCCGAACCTATTTCGAAACGGCTTCCCAGACGGTAGGTCTGTCCCTCTTGGCCCGATGGCCCGAAAATTCCGTAGGGAATTACGACGCCTCGACCGTCAAACGCCGGAATACCGTAGCCGATTTCCGTGTCAACGCGCACCGATGCCGAGTAATCGGTCGTATTGTGGTCGGTCACGTCGCTTTCCCACAACTGCTCGACTCCGCTTGAGATTTTTCCGTATGACGGCAGTACGCTGAGCGAAAGGCCGCGTCGGTCCGAATTTGGATCGAGGCGGATCGCGCAGATCTTGCCCCAATCCCGCACGTTGCCCTTGTGGGCAAGAAGAGTGTGCCCGCTCGCCTCCAAAGTGAGGCCCAGAGCCGGAGTGGAATAGACGATTCCGCCCTGCAACCCGGTACCGAAACCGGTTTCTCCGTCCCCGCCGTCGCGACGCACGCCCAGTTCCAGCGACGGGGTAATAAGCGCTCCGGATTCCAGCGAAAGAGTGTGTACTCCCTTGACCGCCAGACGCAGGCGGTTGGCATCTACTTTGAGACCCTGAATCAGGTCGCTGTTGTCCTCGACCTTTAAGCTGGTAAGCCACGCCTCGCTCTTGAGACTGAACGCGGTGGCGCCGGTGGAAAACAGCCGAATGTCTCCTCCCGCGGCCGCCGTCCTCATCCGGCTGTCGCTTGACTGCAGGCCGGAGATTTCTTCGTCGTCGATCTCGATTCTTCCGAAACCCCAGCCGACGGTGGCCCACAGGCTCAATCTTTCGGACAACGACCAGCCCAGGTAAGGATGAAAGCCGGTCATGCGGCTTTTGTGTTTTCCCTCGATGCTTGCGTCTCCGAACCTGTCGGTGTAATCAAGCGACCCTTTGAAGAAAGATGTGGCTACGCCGGCCAGAACCCCGGATCCTAGTTCAATGTCGGCCCCCAGATGGCCGCCTATGATTCGGCCGTTCCAGTCGATCATAAACTCGTCGCTGTCGCCCGAAAGGCGTCGGTAATCCCCCGCGACCCAGAACGCTACGTTGTTTCGGTGGGACTGCCGTTGGTCTTCGGAGGCGCCGGCGCCGTCGGCGAGAGAAACCGTGAAGGATGAGCCGCCCAGCGCTTCCTGCCAGGAAAGCGAAGGACCTTCGTGAGATTCATGCGGCTGGACTTCTTCTGGCCGTGAGACTATCGACTGTCCGGCAAGTTTGTTCCTCGCCGTTCCCGAAAACGCTTCCTCTATGCGTCCCGTCACGGCTTTAACGGTGCTTGACGTCATGGCGCGGGCGAGTTCCGGCAGAATGGCTTCGTTTACAGCTCTGGTCCGTTCTCTCGCCTCGACCCGTTCGTAGCTCACGCCGAAAGAAGTGGAAAACCTGGTCACTCTATCCGCGGTGACCGTGTCTTTTCTTATTTCCGAGTCCAGAACCGTCCAGCCGTCCAGATGCTGTATCAGTAGTATCCGCTGGTCTCCCGCCACCTCGAGCAACGTCTCCATAACCGGCATGTGTAACGGGATTCCTCCGTCCGGCACCGGGGAAACGCCTATGTCCACGAGCGAATGGTCGGTTCTTCTTCCGGTGTATCCGAACTTCCCGTTGATCTCTCTGTCGGTATCGGAAAACGTTACCGTCAGGTTCTCTATCGGTCTGTCGCTGAATGTCGGCATTGGGGGAATGACGATTCCCACTCCAAGTTGCCGGTCAATGGAATCGACCACCACTCTGACGGTCGTTTCACCCACGAAAAGCGTTTCCGGGCTCGAGGGCATTACGGTCAGTTCGTCGTCGTTTTGGATTACCGCCTGCGCCCGGTCTTTTACCAGCTCCGCGTTTGACGAAGGAGCGCTTAGAATTACGCTGAAGGTTTCGTTCGCCTCCGCTACCTCGTCGCCGTTTACCGAGATGGAAATCGTCTTTGATGTCTCTCCCGCCGCAAAGGTCAGGGTGCCCGCTTCGGTTTGATAATCGGACCCTCCTTCCGCTGTCCCGTCTGCCGTCGCGTAACTCACGGTTGTCGCCTGGTCGTTTGCCGGACTCAGCGTAACGGTGAACCCGACCTCGGTCGTGCTGCCTGCGTCGCTTTCCGTGACGGAAGCGGGGTCTTCTATTGATATGGAAGACAGAGTGTCGTCGTTGACAATGGTGCCGGTGGCTGTTTCCGTCTCCAGGGTTGCGTTTGAAGGACTGCTGAGCGTCACGGTGAAGGTTTCATCCGCTTCGTGAAGATCATCGTTCGTTATCGGTACGATTATTCTTGTCTCCGTGTCGCCCGACACGAGCTCGAGCGTGCCCGATGTCGCGGTGTAGTCCGTTCCTTCGGTTGCGGAGTCTCCGGTCGTCTCGTAGTCCACCGAAACATCCCGTTCGCCTGGCTCGTTCAGGGTCACGGTGAAGGTCATCTTTCCTCCGGCCACATCCTCGGCGACGGACGCGTCGGCTATGGAAAGCTGCGGAGTTGTCAGGGAAATACCTGGCGAGGAGTCGTCGTCTTCAATGGTTCCCGTGGCGGTACCTTTGGTTATTACCGCATCTCCGGTAGGACTGCTCAACGTTACGGTAAATGTCTCGTCCGTTTCGTTTATGGTATCGTTCGTGATATCCACGGCGAATGTTTTTTCCGTTTCTCCCGCGGCGAAGGTAAGCGTTTCGCTTGTCGCGGTGTAGTCGCTTCCCGCGGTGGCGGTTCCGTCCGAAGTGGCGCATATGACCGTTACTTCCTGCGTACTTGCGGATGTCAGTCTCACCGTGAATTTCGCTTTGCCGCCCGAAATATTCTCCCCCACGTTTATGTCGTCGATCGATAGACCGGGTGAAGCTGTCTGCGTAAGACTGCTGCCGTCGTCGTCCGTTATCGTCCCCGTTCCCGTCGCGCCCGATATGGTCGCGTTGGTCGCGGAACTCAAGGTCACGACTACCGTCTCGTTCGGCTCGTTGAGAGTGTCGCCCGTCACCGAAACATCTATGTCCTTCGACGTGTCTCCCGCGGCGAACGTGAGCCCTCCGGCAGTTATCGCCGTGTAGTCGGTTCCCGAAGTCGCCGTCCCCGTTCCCGCGTCCGCGTAGTTCACCGTCACCTGCCTGCCGCTCGCCGCGCTCAAAGTCACCTTGAAGGTGAGGGCGGCAGAACCGCTGTCTCCCTCCGTCACGCTCGGAGACGAAATCGAAAGCGAAGACTCCGCGTCGTCGTCCGTTATCGTCACCACCGTCTTGGTCGTAGTTCCCAGAGCCGCGTTGGTCGGGGCGCCCAGGGCCACCGTGAACGTCTCGTCCGACTCGTCCAGCGTGTCGGAGGCCACCGCCACCGTTATCGTCCCGCCGGCGTCGCCCGCGGCTATCGAGAGACTCCCTGTGGACACCGAAGTGTAGTCTGTTCCCGCCGTCGCCGTGTCGCCCGACTCCGACGACACCGTGTAAGGAACCGTCACGGCCCTGCCGCTGGCGGCGGAAAGAGACACCGTAAGGTCCTTGGTCCCGTCGCTCTCTCCCACGCTCGCCGTCGCCGCAGACATGGACGCCACGGGCTGGGAGTCGTCGTCGGTTATCGTTCCCGTCCCCGTGGGGGCCGATATCGTCGCGTTGACGGGAGAGCTCAGTTTCACCGCTATCGTCTCGTTGGGCTCGTTCAGAGCGTCGCCCTTTACCGTGACGGCTATGTCCTTAGACGTGTCTCCGGCGGAGAACGTGAGAGTTCCCGCCGTTATCGCCTCGTAGTCGGTTCCCGAGGTCGCCGTCCCCGTCCCGGCGTCGGCGTAGTTCACCTTCACCGTCTTGCCGCTTGCGGCGCTCAAAGTCGCCTTGAAGGTGATGGCGGCCGAACCGCTGTCTCCCTCCGTCACGCTCGGAGAGGAGATGGAAAGCGACGGAGCCGCGTCGTCGTCCGTTATCGTCACCACCGTCCTGGTCGTGGTTCCAAGCGCGGCGTTCGTCGGGGTTCCCAGCGTCACGGTTAAAGTCTCGTCGTCCTCGTCCACGGTGTCGGAGGTCACCGTCACCGTTATCGTCCCGCCGGCGTCGCCCGCGGCTATGGAGAGACTTCCGCTGGAGACCGCAGTGTAGTCCGTTCCCGCGGTCGCCGTGTCTCCCGACTCCGACGACACCGTGTAGGGAACCGTCACGGCCCTGCCGCTGGCCGCGCTCAGAGACACCGTAAGGTCCTTGGTCCCCGCGCTTTCCCCCACGCTCGCCGTCGCCGCAGACATGGACGCCACGGGCTGGGAGTCGTCGTCGGTTATCGTCCCCGTCCCCGTGGCCGTTGATATCGTCGCGTTGACGGGAGAGCTCAGCTTCACCGCTATCGTCTCGTTGGGCTCGTTGAGAGCGTCGCCCTTTACCGTGACGGCTATGTCCTTAGACGTGTCTCCCGCCGAGAACGTGAGAGTTCCCGCCGTTATCGCCTCGTAGTCGGTTCCCGAGGTCGCCGTCCCCGTCCCGGCGTCGGCGTAGTTCACCTTCACGGTCTTGCCGCTTGCGGCGCTCAAAGTCGCCTTGAAGGTGAGGGCGGCCGAACCGCTATCTCCCTCCGTCACGCTCGGAGAGGAGATGGAAAGCGTCGGAGCCACGTCGTCGTCCGTTATGGTGACCACCGTCCTGGTCGTGGTTCCAAGCGCCGCATTCGTCGGGGTTCCCAGCGTCACGGTTAAAGTCTCGTCGTCCTCGTCCACGGTGTCGGAGGTCACCGTTACCGTTATCGTCCCGCCGGCGTCGCCCGCGGCTATCGTGAGACTCCCTGTGGACACCGAAGTGTAGTCCGTTCCCGCTGTTGCCGTGTCTCCCGACTCCGAAGACACCGTGTAGGGAACCGTCACGGCCCTGCCGCTGGCGGCGGAAAGAGACACCGTAAGGTCCTTGGTCCCGTCGCTCTCTCCCACGCTCGCCGTCGCCGCAGACATGGATGCCACGGGCTGGGAGTCGTCATTGGTTATCGTCCCCGTCCCCGTCGCGCCCGATATGGTCGCGTTGGTCGCGGAACTCAAGGTCACGACCACCGTCTCGTCCGCCTCGTCCAGGGAGTCTCCCGCCACCGTCACGCCTATGGTCTTTGTGGTGTCTCCCACGGCGAAGGTGAGCGCCCCCGCGGTTATCGCCGTGTAGTCCGTTCCCGAAGTCGCCGTCCCCGTTCCGGCGTCCGCGTAGTTCACCGTCACCTGACTCTCGCTCGCGGGACTCAGAGTCACCGTGAAGGACATGGTCTTGGAACCGCTGTCTCCCTCCGTCACGCTGGGCGAGGAAATCGAAAGGGTGGGGCTTTCGGGATCGTTGGGATTCAGCTCGCGGTTCAGCAAGCTGATCGCGTTTCTGTTGATGGTGCCCGTGGCGCTCGAATCGCTTATCGACGCGTTGGTCGGAGAACTCAGTGTCACGGTGAAGGTTTCGTCGTCTTCGTTCAGGGAGTCGTTCTTCAGGGTCACCGATACGGTCTTGGAGGTGTCTCCCGCGGCGAAGACGAGCTTGGTGGAGGAAATGGCGACGTAGTCGCTTCCCGCCTCCGCCGTGCCGTCCGAAGTGGCGTAGTAGACGGACGCTTCCTTGCCGCTGGCCGCCGAAAGCCTGACGGTGAAATCCATGCTCCCCTCGCTCTCGTCGGCGCTGGAGTCGGCGACGGAAAGACTCGGCGGATCGTCGTCGTCCGTTATCGTCCCCGTTCCCGTGTCCGTTGATATCGACGCGTTCGTCGCGGAACTCAAGGTCACGACCACCGTCTCGTCCGCCTCGTCCAGGGAGTCTCCCGCCACCGTCACGCCTATGGTCTTTGTGGTGTCTCCCGCGGCGAAGGTGAGCGCCTCCGCGGTTATCGCCGTGTAGTCCGTTCCCGAAGTCGCCGTCCCCGTCCCGGCGTCGGCGTAGCTCACCGTCACCTGACTCTCGCTCGCGGGACTCAGACTCACCGTGAAGGACATGGTCTTGGAACCGCTGTCTCCTTCCGTCACGCTGGGCGAGGAAATCGAAAGGGTGGGGCTTTCGGGATCGTTGGGATTCAGCTCGCGGTTCAGCACGCTGATCGCGTTTTTGTTGATGGTGCCCGTGGCGCTCGAATCACTTATCGACGCGTTGGTCGGAGAACTCAGTGTCACGGTGAAGGTTTCGTCGTCTTCGTTCAGGGAGTCGTTCTTCAGGGTCACCGATACGGTCTTGGAGGTGTCTCCCGCGGCGAAGACGAGCTTGGTGGAGGAAACGGCGACGTAGTCGCTTCCCGCTTCCGCCGTGCCGTCCGAAGTGGCGTAGTAGACGGACACTTCCTTGCCGCTGGCCGCTGAAAGCCTGACGGTGAAATCCATGCTCCCCTCGCTCTCGTCGGCGCTGGAGTCGGCGACGGAAAGACTCGGCGGATCGTCGTCGTCCGTTATCGTCCCCGTTCCCGTGTCCGTTGATATCGACGCGTTCGTCGCGGAACTCAAGGTCACGACCACCGTCTCGTCCGCCTCGTCCAGGGAGTCTCCCGCCACCGTCACGCCTATGGTCTTTGTGGTGTCTCCCGCGGCGAACGTGAGCGCCTCCGCGGTTATCGCCGTGTAGTCCGTTCCCGAAGTCGCCGTCCCCGTCCCGGCGTCGGCGTAGCTCACCGTCACCTGACTCTCGCTCGCGGGACTCAGACTCACCGTGAAGGACATGGTCTTGGAACCGCTGTCTCCTTCCGTCACGCTGGGCGAGGAAATCGAAAGGGTGGGGCTTCCTGGATCGTTGGGATTCAGCTCGCGGTTCAGTACGCTGATCGCGTTTTTGTTGATGGTGCCCGTGGCGCTCGAATCGCTTATCGACGCGTTGGTCGGAGTACTCAGTGTCACGGTGAAGGTTTCGTTGTCTTCGTTCAGGGAGTCGTTCTTCAGGGTCACCGATACGGTCTTGGAGGTGTCTCCCGCGGCGAAGACGAGCTTGGTGGAGGAAACGGCGACGTAGTCGCTTCCCGCTTCCGCCGTGCCGTCCGAAGTGGCGTAGTAGACGGACACTTCCTTGCCGCTGGCCGCCGAAAGCCTGACGGTGAAATCCATGCTCCCCGCGCTCTCGTCGGCGCTGGAGTCGGCGACGGAAAGACTCGGCGGGTCGTCGTCGTCCGTTATCGTTCCCGCCCCCGTGGCCGTTGATATCGACGCGTTGACGGGAGAGATCAGCTTCACCGCTATCGTCTCGTTGGGTTCGTCGAGAGCGTCGCCCTTCACCGTGACGGCTATGTCCTTCGACGTGTCTCCCGCGGAGAACGTGAGAGTCCCGTCCGTTATCGCCTCGTAGTCGGTTCCCGAGGTGGCCGTCCCCGTCCCGGCGTCGGCGTAGTTCACCGTCACCTGCCTGTCGCTTGCGGCGCTCAAAGTCGCCTTGAACGTAAGTGTGGTCGAACCGCTGTCTCCCTCCGTCACGCTCGGAGAGGAGATGGAAAGCGACGGAGCCGCGTCGTCGTCCGTTATCGTCACCACCGTCCTGGTCGTGCTTCCCAGGGCGGCGTTGGTCGGGGTTCCCAGGGTCACGGTGAACGTCTCGTCGTCCTCGTCCACGGTATCTGATGTCACCGTCACCGTTATCGTCCCGCTGGAGTTGCCCGCGGCTATCTGGAGACTCCCGCCGGAGACCGAAGTGTAGTCCGTTGTCGCCGTCGCCGTGTCGCCCGACTCCGACGACACCGTGTAGGGAACCGTCACTGTCTTGCCGCTGGCGGCGGAAAGAGACACCGTCAGATCCTTGGTCCCCGCGCTTTCCCCCACGCTCGTCGTCGCCGCCGACATCGACGCCACGGGCTGGGAGTCGTCGTCGGTTATCGTCCCCGTTCCCGTGGCGGCCGAAATCGTTGCGTTGACGGGAGAGATCAGCTTTACCGCGACCGTCTCGTTGGGCTCGTTGAGAGCGTCGCCCTTCACCGTGACGGCTACGTCCTTCGACGTGTCTCCCGCGGAGAACGTGAGAGTTCCCGCCGTTATCGCCTCGTAGTCGGTCCCGGAGGTCGCCGTCCCCGTCCCGGCGTCGGCGTAGTTCACCTTCACCGTCTTGCCGCTGGCGGCGCTCAAAGTCGCCTTGAACGTAAGGGCGGCCGAACCGCTGTCTCCCTCCGTCACGCTGGGAGACGAAATCGAAAGCGACGGCTCCGAGTCGTCGTCCGTTATCGTCACCACCGTCCTGGTCGTGCTTCCCAGGGCGGCATTGGTCGGGGTTCCCAGAGTCACGGTGAACGTCTCGTCGTCCTCGTCCAGCGTGTCCGAGACCACCGTCACCGTTATCGTCCCGCCGGCGTCGCCCGCCGCTATCTGGAGACTGCCGCCGGAGACCGAAGTGTAGTCCGTTGTCGCCGTCGCCGTGTCGCCCGACTCCGACGACACCATGTAGGGAAACCGTCACGGCCCTGCCGCTGGCGGCGGAAAGAGACACCGTCAGGTCCTTGGTCCCCCGCGCTTTCTCCCACGCTCGCCGTCGCCGCCGACATGGACGCCACGGGCTGGGAGTCGTCGTCGGTTATCGTCCCCGTTCCCGTGGCGCCCGATATGGTCGCGTTGGTCGCGGAACTCAAGGTCACGACCACCGTCTCGTTCGGCTCGTTGAGACCGTCGCCCGTCACCGAAACGTCTATGTCCTTCGACGTGTCTCCCGCGGAGAACGTGAGCGCCCCCGCGGTTATCGCGGTGTAGTCGGTTCCCGAAGTCGCCGTCCCCGTTCCCGCGTCCGCGTAGTTCACCTTCACCTGCCTGCCGCTCGCCGCGCTCAAAGTCACCTTGAAGGTGAGGGCGGTCGAACCGTTGTCTCCCTCCGTCACGCTCGGAGAGGAAATCGACAGGGTCGGAGCCGCGTCGTCGTCCGTTATCGTCACCACCGTCCTGGTCGTGGTTCCCAGGGCGGCGTTCGTCGGGGTTCCCAGAGTCACCGTGAATGTCTCGTCGTCCTCGTCCACGGTGTCGGAGGTCACCGTCACCGTTATCGTTCCGCCGGCGTCACCCGCGGCTATGGAGAGACTTCCGCTGGAGACCGAAGTGTAGTCCGTTCCCGTGGCCGCCGTGTCGCCCGACTCTGACGACACCGTGTAGGGAACCGTCACGGCCCTGCCGCTGGCCGCGCTCAGAGACACCGTCAGGTCCTTGGTACCGTCGCTTTCCCCCACGCTCGCCGTCGCCGCAGACATCGATACTGTGGGCTGGGAGTCGTCGTCCGTTATCGTCCCCGTCCCCGTGGCCGTTGATATCGTCGCGTTGACGGGAGAGCTCAGCTTCACCGCGATCGTCTCGTTGGGTTCGTTCAGAGCGTCGCCCTTCACCGTGACGGCTATGTCCTTCGACGTGTCCCCCGCGGCGAACGTGAGCGTTCCCGATTCGAGAGCCGTGTAGTCGGTCCCCGCCGTCGCGCTGCCTCCCGTCCCTTCGGCGTAGCTCACCGTCACCCGTTTGCCGCTCGCGGGACTCAAGGTCACCGTGAAGGACATGGTCCTGGAACCGCTGTCTCCCTCCGTCACGCTCGGAGACGAAATCGAAAGCGAAGGCTCCGCGTCGTCGTCCGTTATCGTCCCCGTAGCCGTGTCCACCGCGCTTCGCGAACCGGGACCGAAAAAACCGTCTCCTCCGTCGCCGTCTCCCACCGCCGCCCCGACGGCTCCCCCGACGCTCACCGCGTTGGAAGCGTTGCTTAGAGTCAGGGTGAACGTCTCGTCCGGCTCGTCCGTGTCGTCGTCCGTTATCGGTACCAGAATCTTTTTCTCCGTCTCTCCCGTCGCGAACGCCAGAGTGCCGCTCGCGGCGGTGTAGTCCGTCCCTTCGGTCGCCGTCCCCGCCGTCGTGGAATAGTCCACCGTAAGCCGCCTGTCGCTCGAAGCGCTCAAGGACACGACAAACTCCATGCTGCCCGCCGTCGCGTTTTCCGCCGCGGAAACGTCCTCGACCGAAAACTCCGCGGTGTCGTCGTCCAGAATCGTGCCCGAAGCCGCCGGACTTGCGGGCAGAGAAGCGTTTACGGCCCCGCTGAGCGTCACGGTGAAGGTCTCGTCGTCCTCGTCCACCGCGTCGTTGACTATCGGGACTTCAATCCTCTTGCTCGTGTCCCCCGCGTTGAAGGTCAGGGTGCCGCTCGTCGCGGCGTAGTCGGTTCCCTGGGTGGCGGAAACTCCCGACGTCGCGTAATTCACGGTCGCCCGCCTGCCGCTCGCGGGACTCAGAGTCACGGTGAAGACCGCCTTGCCGGCGGCCGCGCCCTCCGCCACCGAATCCCCGCTTATCGAAAGGGAAGGCTCCGCGTCGTCGTCCGTTATGGTTCCGGTCCCCGCGGCCGTTCCCAGCGCGGCGTTGGTCGGAGAACCGAGAGTGACCGTGAACGTCTCGTTGTCTTCATCCACCGCGTCGTCTGTTATCGACACTCTTATTTCCTTTTCCGTCTCTCCCGCCGCAAACGTGAGGCTGGCGTTCTTGATTGCCGTGTAGTCGCTTCCCGCGGAGGCGGTTCCGTCCGAAGTGGCGTAGCTTACCGTTACGTTTCTGGAATCCGGCTCGTTCAGGGTAACCGTGAATGTCATTGTTCCCGCATTCTCGTTTACCGACCCGCCGGTTATGGAAACAGTGGAATAAGGGTCACGGGAACTGGCCGAAGCCGTCTGTGGCGATAGCGAACAAATTAACAAGAAAACCAAGGCAAAGGCGCTGGCAATGCCGGGAAGCGGGAGTTTCAAAAGAGTTCTCCCGACGGCAGGCACAAAGGGGGGGGGGTAGCCTGGAACTGACTGATTGCTGCCGCGGGATAAGGTGCCGGCTTTACGTTCAGGAACTTTGATCTGGCAAAGCCGTCTGACTGACTTACGAACCGAGCAATACACAACCGCACCCCATCCTCTTTTTCCTTCCTATCCCGTTTGTCGCTGACTATGAAAGACCGGCACCTTTTTTCATCTGCGGAATTCGCTGATTGCGTTGAAAGCGATGAAAACCTTCTTGCTTAAGGATTATATTAAAACACTAAATCTCGCTAACGTCAAAATCCGACAACTCGTATTCTTTCAGGAAAGTAAAAAACTTCCGTGAAGGTAGAATAAAGCTTTCATGAAAATAAAATCCAAAGACACGGTCCTGCTGGTTTCTCCCGACGGAAAGAGCTTCATGGTGAGGGTCGGGGAGGGCAGGTCCTTCAGCTCTCACATGGGGATGATCGATCTTTCCCTGGCCCTCGGAAAAAGATGGGGAGAGACGGTAAGGTCGAACCTGGGCGGCGAGTTCGTTCTTCTGGAGCCTTCGGTCGAAGAAAAGATGATGAAGGTCAGAAGGGCGACGCAGATCATATATCCCAAGGACGCCGCCTTCATCCTGTTCCGCACGGGCGCGAGGGCCGGAGCCAGGGTCGTGGAGGCCGCCACGGGCTCGGGAGCGTTCACCATAGCGCTGGCAAGCGCGGTGGCTCCTTCCGGCAGGGTGTACACCTACGAAAAAAGGGAAAGTTTCATGAACAACGCGAAAAGCAACGTGGAACACGCGGGGCTTTCCGAGCACGTGGAATTCAATCTCGGCGACGCCCGCGACGGTTTCGGACAAAGGGACGTGGACATAGCCGTCCTCGACCTTCCTTCCCCGTGGTACGGAATTCCCGCTTCCTACGAGGCCCTTCGCCCCGGCGGAAGGCTCGCCAGCATCTCTCCCACCTGCAACCAGGTGGAGAGAACGGCGGAGGAACTGGAAAAAGCCGGTTTCGTCAGGGTGGAGACGGTGGAGATCATGATGAGAGGCTACAGGGTGAAGAGGGGAATGACGCGTCCCGACAACAGGACGGTGGCGCACACGGGGTTTCTGACCTTCGCCGTGAAGGCGCTTGCGGAAACGCCGCCGGGCGGAGAATGATGACCGATAGGGAATTTCTCTTCGAGTGCGCGAGACGCGCGGGCCTGGGAAAGGTGGACCACGAGCCTTTTTTGGCGTACGCGGAGCTGCTAGGGAAATGGGGACGGCGCGTGAACCTCACCTCCGTTCTCGACGGCAGGGAGATCATAACAAAGCACATTGTCGACTCTCTTTCGGTCTCGGAGTTCGTTCCGCCGGGCTCCAGGGTGCTCGACGTGGGCTCCGGAGCGGGACTTCCCGGGATTCCGCTTTTCCTGCGCGACCCGTCCCTTCGCGTGACGCTCATGGAATCTGTGGGCAAAAAGATCGCGTTTCTCAAGGACGTGAGAAGGTCGCTCGGACTCTCCGGCCTCGAGATTTGCCAGGGAAGGGCGGAGAAAGCGGCGGCGGGGATGAAAGGGGCGTTTGACAGGGTTGCGTTTCGGGCGGTCGGAGGCGTTGAGAAGATCGTTTCCATGGGGTCTCCGTATCTGGATATTGGCGGCAGTATGATTATAATGAAGGGGCCGAAGGGAGAGGACGAGTGGGAAGACTACGCGCGGCGCCGTCCGGGAGAAATGGAACTTCTTTTCACGAAAAAACTTGAACTGCCTTTTTCCGGCGGAAAACGGACGATACTGGTCGCGAGTCCCTCGCCTCGCCCGAGCGGGGTCTCCGCTTGAAGACCGTGGGAGTCATAGGGGGAAGCGGACTTTACGAAATGGAAGGGCTCTCCGGCGTCGAGAGGGTCCGCGTCGGGACCCCGTGGGGAGATCCTTCCTCGGAGCTTGTCGTCGGGACCTTCGCGGACGCCCGGATGGCGTTTCTTCCCAGGCACGGGGAAGGGCATCGGATTTCTCCCTCGGAAATAAACTTCAGGGCCAACGTGTACGCCATGAAGGCCGTGGGAGCGGAACGCGTAGTGTCGGTAAGCGCGGTCGGAAGCATGAAGGAGGAAATAGAGCCCGGTCACGTGGTGATTCCCGACCAGTTCATCGACAACACCAGGGGCAGGGCGTCGTCCTTTTTCGAGGGGGGAGCGGTCGCCCACGTTTCCATGGCCGACCCCGTGTGTCCCGTTCTCTCGACCCTCGCGAGCCGCACGGCCCGCGGATGCGGAGCGACGGTTCACGAGGGCGGAACCTACGTCTGCATAGAGGGTCCGCAGTTCTCCACCAGGGCCGAGAGCGGTCTCTACAGGCGGTGGGGAGCGGACGTCATAGGAATGACGGCCATGCCGGAGGCCAAGCTCGCCAAGGAGGCCGGGATATGCTACTGCACGATAGCCCTTTGCACCGATTACGACTGCTGGAACGAGGCCCACGACGACGTCACGGTCGCCGACGTGATGGAGACCATGAACAGGAACGTCGCGGCGGCGAAGAGGATTCTGGCCGCCCTGGTTCCCGCCGTTTCGGAAAAAAGGGAATGCGGCTGTCCCGAGGCTCTGGCGGGCTCCCTGATAACCCCCGAAGAGCACATGGGAGAAGACGCGAAGGACAGGCTTTCGCTTTTTCTGAAAAGCCGCTAGCGAGGTGGTTATGAGCATAGTCGCGGTCGGAACGGTCGCAATAGACACCATAGAAACCCCTTTCGGGAGGGCGGAAGACGTTCTGGGAGGGTCCGCGAGCTATTTTTCCCTCGCGGCGAGAAACTTTACCGACGTGCGCGTGGTTTCGGCCGTGGGAGAGGACTTTCCCTCCGAGCACATGGAGCTTCTGGGCGAGAGGGGAGTGGACACGGGGGGAATAGTGGTCGGGGAGGGCGGAACTTTCCGGTGGGAAGGCAGGTACGGCTACGACATGAAGGACCCCGAGACGCTTTCCGTGGGGCTGAACGTCCTGGAGTCTTTCACCCCCGAGCTTTCGGAGGAGTACAAAGGCGCCGACTACGTTTTTCTGGCGAACATAGACCCCGAAACGCAGATGAGGGTTCTCGAGCAGGTGCGCTCGCCGCGCGTGGTGGCCTGCGACACCATGAACTTCTGGATAGACGGAAAACCGGACGCCCTGCGGGAGATTCTTCGGAAAACGAACGTCCTCATAATAAACGATTCGGAGGCGAGGCAGCTTTCCCGGGAGCCCCTCATAGCGAACGCCGCGAAGAGGATAATGGCAATGGGTCCCGAATTCCTGGTAATAAAACGAGGGGAGTACGGAGCGCTTCTTTTTTCCCCGAAAGAAGTGTTTTCCGCCCCCGGACTTCTTCTGGAAAAGGTGCTCGACCCCACGGGAGCCGGAGACACGTTTGCGGGGGGGTTCATGGGCTACGTCGCCTCCCGGGGCGCCGGCCTTGATTTTACGAGCTTCAAAAAAGGCGTCGCCTACGGAAGCGTCATGGCTTCCTTCACCGTGGAGGACTTCAGCGTGAACCGCCTCCGTTCCGTCGGAACGGAGGACATAGAGAATCGTTTGCGGGGGTTTCTCAGGCTCTCGGCCTTCGGGTGAGGGCTTCAGCTCAGGGACTTTACGTACTTCATGCGGATGTTGTAGATCATGTCGTCGAGGAGCTTTTTTTCTTCCTCGCTGAGGTTGCCCTCCGTCTTTTCCGACAGTATCTCCAGTATGGATATGGTGTGCCTGGCCGCGGGGAGGTTGACCTCTCTTTTTTTCGAATGCGGGTCGGGAATTTCTCCGAGATGTATGAGAGCTGAGGCGTTGAGCGAGAGAACGAACCCCGAAAAGTCCATCTTGAGCTCTTCTGTTTCGCCGTTCACGAAAATGTTCTCCCCTGCGCCGCCGGGGGCGACGGAATCAATTATAGATGTCCCAGAAGTTTTTTTCTAGGGTCGTAGGGATATTTCTCCGCCATTTCGCCCATGAGCTTCTCCATGCCCTCGTCGGGCTTTTCCGGCATCGCTATGTGTACGACCGCGAACTGGTCGCCGGTTTTTCCCGTCCTGGGATTCTTCGCTCCCTTTCCCCGAAGCCTCATCTTCGTGCCGCTCGCGATCCCCGGCGGTATCGTCAGCCTGACGGGACTCCCGACGGTCGGCACGTCGACCCGGGTCCCGAGGGCGGCCTCGTAGACGGTCAGCGGAAGGTCGAGATATACGTCGTCGCCCTCGCGCCTGAAAACGGGGTGGGGCGAAACCCTGACTTCGAGAATGAGGTCCCCCGTCCCCGAATCCGTACGCTCTCCCCTGCCGGGTATCCTGACTTTGGAGCCGGTGTCGACTCCCGCCGGTATCTTCACCGTTATTTTCTTCTCCGGCTCTCCGGGCGGCTTCACCAGGATTTCCTTTTCCGCGCCCCCGACCGCGTCCCGAAAGTCGAGCGTGACCGAACGGCGTACGTCTCTCGGTTTTCTCGGCCGCCGCGCCTGGCCGAAATCGAACACTTCCCCGAAACCTCCGCCCGCGCCCCGGGCGCCGAATCCTCCCTGGGCGAAGATGTCCCCGAAAATTTCCTCCATGCTTGGAAACCCCCTCGAGTAGCGCGCTCGGCCGCCCTGCGCCCCGCCTCCGAAACCCGCCGTTCCGAACGTGTCGTAGGCTTTTTTCTTTTCCGGGTCCGAGAGGGTTTCGTAGGCGTGCTGTATCTCCTTGAACCTCTCCTCGGACGTCTTGTCTCCGCGGTTCATGTCGGGGTGATGCTTTCTCGCAAGATCCCTGTACGCCTTTTTTATCTGCTCCTGCGTGGCGCTTTTCGCCACCCCCAGCACCTTGTACGGATCTTTCTGCGCGCTCATGAAAATTCGGGCCTCGGCAACCGGCGGCGTCCGCCGCCGTTTCCGAACAATTTAAGATCGGCGGGGGAATTTATCAATCCGCGGAGGCCGGTTTCCGCGGTCAGTTCTCCACGGATTCGAGAATCCTGTCGGCGATTTCGAAAAACGCCCTGGAGGCCGCGCTCTGCGGGTCCGATTCCACGATCGGCGCTCCGGTGTCCCCGCCGATTCTTATTCTGGGGTCCAGCGGTATCTCCCCCAGAAACGGAACCTCGAACTTCTCCGCCATGCGTCTTCCTCCGCCCCTGCCGAATATGTCTATTTCCGCCCCCGCCCCCGGCGTCTCGAGGTAGCTCATGTTCTCCACTATGCCGACTATGGGAATGTTGAGCTTGTTGAACATCAGTATTCCCCTTCTTACGTCTATCAGGGCCACGTCCTGGGGAGTGGTGACTATCACGCCCCCGCTCACGGGAGCCGTCTGCGCGAGGGAAAGCTGCGCGTCCCCCGTGCCCGGGGGAAGGTCTATGATCAGGTAGTCGGTGCCGCTCCAGTCGACGTCCTCTATGAACTGCTTTATCGCCCCGTGCACCATGGGTCCCCGCCATATGACCGCGTCCTGCTCGTTCACCAGAAAGCCTATGGACATCACCTTCAGACCGAATTTCCGTATGGGAACGATCTTGTCCTCGTCGTTGGCGAGGGGTTTTTCTCTTATTCCCATCATTATCGGGGCGCTGGGTCCCCAGATGTCGGCGTCGAGAAGTCCGACTTTCTCCCTTTTCCTGGAGACGGCCAGGGCGAGGTTGGTGGCTATGGTCGACTTGCCCACTCCTCCCTTTCCGCTCGCCACGGCTATGTAGTGCTTGACGTCCGGAAGCTTGCCTTTCTCCCCGCCCGCGCCTGTGTCTATCTGCTTTGCGGGACGGGAGCCGATCTTTATCGAGAGGTCCTCGATCCCCCTGATGCCGAAAACCGCCTTCTTCACCTCCTGCTCGACGGCCGCCTGAAGCTTTGCGTCGGGCTTTGGAAGCACGAGGGTGACCGTCGCCGTCGAGCCCTCCACCTCCACGTCCTTTACCAGGCCGAAAGAGACTATGTCGCGGCTGAACCCCGGATAGTTCACTCCCTTAAGAACCTTTATAACCTGTTCTCTGGTCACTTCCATGGAGCGAGGGGCCTCAGGAGATGCCTAGCTTTTTCTTCCCCTCTTCGGATATCATGTCGGGATTCCAGGGAGGATCCCATATCACTTCTATGAGCACGTTGTCCGCTCCGGCGTTTCTGAGGGCCGCCTCCGCCTGTCCCGCTATCTGCGCGCCCATGGCGCACCCGGGCGTGGTGAGCGTCATCTTAACCTGCACGTTTCGTCCCGATATGCGCGTGTCGTATATAAGACCGAGGTCCACTATGCTCACGGGAAGTTCCGGGTCGTGAACCTCTCTGAGAGCGTCGTAGACGGCCTCTTCGGTCATTTCGGAGATGTCCTGCGGTTTTTTCTTCCCGTCGAACTTCGTGAAGGCCACTCCGCCGGAGCCGGCGGGTTTCGGCCCGTCCACCTGTATCGTTTTTTTCATTCCCATTGGTTTTCGCCTCCTGGGTTTTGCGGGTTCCAGCCTTATTCTACAGGATTGGTTCCGAAACGGAAATTCCCCGCCGCCGCGTGCGCGGGGGGCGTTTTCCGCTTTCTTGACACCGCCATGCCCATTCAATAACATTTTCCGCCGATTATGAGACGGTCCCGGCAGATATCGGTCGGCGACGTGAAAGTGGGGGGAGGAGCCCCCGTTTCCGTCCAGTCGATGACCATCACGGACACGAGGAACGTGTCCTCGACGGTCTCGCAGATAAGGAAACTTGAGGAAGCGGGGTGCGACATAGTCCGGGTGGCGGTTCCCGACATGGAAGCCGCCAGAGCGCTGGGAGCGATACGGAAGGCGATAGGAATTCCCCTCGTTTCCGACATACACTTCGACTACAGGCTCGCGCTCGAGTCCGTGGAGCGGGGGGTCGACGGGATGAGGATAAATCCCGGAAACATAGGCGCCCGCTACAGGATAAAGGCCGTGGTCGACGCCTGCGCGGAGAGAAACGTTCCGATAAGGATAGGCGTCAATTCGGGCTCTCTGGAAAAGGACATACTGAGAAAGCACGGGAGTCCCACCGCCGAGGCTCTCGTGGAAAGCGCCATGAGGCACGTCAGCATACTGGAGGACCTCGACTTCGGCGACATAAAGATCTCGGTCAAGTCCACCGACGTGAGGAAAATGATCGCCGCCTACAGGGAGCTTGCGGAAAAAACCGACTACCCGCTTCATCTGGGAGTCACCGAAGCCGGAACCCCGGGGATGGGAACCGTAAAGTCGGCCGTGGGGATCGGGGCGCTTCTCGCCGAGGGAATAGGCGACACCATAAGGGTCTCTCTTACGGGCGACCCCGTGGAGGAAATCGTCGTCGGAACGAACATACTCAGGTCCCTGGGAATGAAAAACAGGGGAATAGAGCTTATTTCCTGTCCCGGGTGCGGCCGCCTCGAGATCGATCTTGAAAAGCTCGTTTCCGAAGTCGAGCTCGGGGTTTCGGGGTTCGATCTTCCCAGACCCGTCAAGGTGGCCATACTGGGCTGCGTCGTGAACGGGCCGGGCGAGGCCGCCGAAGCCGACATAGGCATAGCCGGCGGCAGGGGAAAGGGGATGCTCTACAGGGACGGAAAGCTCGTCAGGTCCTTCAGGGAAGCCGATCTCGTCGGAGAACTCGTAAAGGAAATAGAAAGAAACTACGTCAACTGAGCCCGCCGCCCCGGGGCCGCGGCCGCTTCTCGAGGAGCAGAGACTGATGAGATTTTCTTCCTTCTTCATACCCACGGTCAAGGAAGACCCTTCGGACGCCGAGGTGGTGAGCCACAGGCTCATGGTGCGGGCGGGCATGATAAGAAAGCTCGCGGCCGGGATATACAACTACCTGCCCCTCGGCCTCAGGTGCGTGAGAAAGGTCGAGAACATAGTGCGGGAGGAGATGAACGGGGCGGGAGCCGTGGAGCTTCTCATGCCCGCGGTGCTTCCCGCCGAGCCCTGGGTGGAGACCCAGAGATGGGATTATTACGGAAAGGAGCTTCTGCGCTTCAAGGACAGGGCTGAGCGCGATTTCTGCCTGGGACCGACCCACGAGGAGATAATAACGGACATCGTCAGGAGGGAAATCCGCTCCTACAGGCAGCTTCCGGTCAATTTCTACCAGATACAGATGAAGTTCAGAGACGAGATACGTCCGCGGTTCGGGGTCATGAGGGCGCGTGAGTTCATAATGAAGGACGCCTACAGCTTCGACGTTTCCGACGAGGCGGCGGACTCTTCCTACAAGGCCATGTACGACGCCTACGTCCGCGTGTTCGAGAGATGCGGGCTCGAGTTCAGCGTGGTGGCCGCGGATTCCGGCAACATAGGCGGAAGCTTCTCCCACGAGTTCATGGTTACCGCCGACACGGGAGAGGACGTCATAATGAGCTCCACGGGGGCGGACTACGCCGCCAACCTGGAACTGGCCAGAATCGGCGTTTCGCCCGAGGAAAGGGAAGGGGGCAGGTCGGGCGAGGGTCTGAAGGAGATTTCGGAAGTCCACACGCCCGGGGCGAAGACCGTCGGGGAAGTGGCGCGGCTTCTTGACGTCGAAGAGGGCGACCTGATAAAGACTCTCATAGTGAATACGGAGGAGCGGCCCGTGGTCGCGCTCGTTCGGGGCGACGCGGAACTTAGCCTCACGAAGCTCAGGAATCTTCTCGGATGCGACGTGGCCGAGCTCGCGGACGCCGGGACGATAGAGGACGTTTCCGGCGGACCCCTGGGATTCAGCGGGCCCGTCGGGCTTAGAAGGGGCGACGTGAGGGTCGTCGCGGACAAGTCCGTGCGCAACATGAAAAACGCCGTCACGGGAGCCAACAGGGCGGATTATCACGTAACGGGAGTGAATCCCGGGCGGGATTTCGAGGCCGATTCGTACGCCGACATACGCGTCGCCAGGGAAGGGGACCCGTGTCCGGTCTCCGAAGACGGCGTCCTGGCGTCTTCGAGGGGCATCGAGGTCGGACACGTCTTCAAGCTCGGCACCAAGTACAGCGAGTCGATGGGAGCCGTGTACACCGACGAGAAAGGGGCGGAAAGACCGATCGTCATGGGCTGCTACGGGATAGGCATAGGAAGAACGGTGGCCGCGGCCATAGAGCAGAACCACGACGAGCACGGAATAAGGTTTCCCGTTCCGCTCGCGGCCTTCGAGGTCTCGGTGCTTCCGGTGAACATGAAGCAGAAGGACGTTGCGGGGACGGCGGAGAAAATATACTCGGAGCTTCTCTCCGCGGGGGCGGACGTGATAATCGACGACAGGACGGAGACGGCCGGGGTGAAGTTCAAGGACGCCGACCTGCTGGGAATACCGGTTCAGGTCACCGTGGGGCGGAGGAACCTCGAAGAGGGGAAGGTGGAGATAAAGAGCAGGATTTCGGGCGAAAGAGTCAGGGTGGACGTAGAAGAAGCGGTGGAGAGGGTCGGGGCGTTTCTTTCCGGGTGAACGGAGCCGCTACGCGTCTTTTTTCTCCGCGTCCTTTTCCTTTTTGCCGAACACGAAGTTCCCTTCGCCGTCCAGGTCCACCGTCACGGTGTCGGACTCCCCGAAGCTTCCTTTCAGTATTTCCGTCGCGAGCGGGTCCTGCACGTATTTCTGGATGGCGCGTTTGAGGGGTCTTGCTCCGAAAACCGGGTCGTAGCCGGCGTCGACGAGACTCCTCATGGCCTTCTCGTTCACCTCTATTCCCAGGTTCCTCTCCGCGAGCCGCTCCCGAAGATGTCCGACCTGGATGTCCGCTATCTTCTCGAGATGCTCTCTTCCGAGTCCTCCGAATATGACGACCTCGTCGATTCTGTTGAGAAACTCCGGGCGGAAATGGCCTCTCAGCATTTCGTTCACCTTTCTTTCTATTTCCTCGTCGTCTCCGGCCGACTCCTGTATGTGGCGGCTTGCGATGTTCGAGGTCATGATTATCACCGTGTTTCTGAAGTCGACGGTTCTCCCCTGTCCGTCGGTGAGTCTCCCGTCGTCCAGGACCTGGAGAAGCAGGTTGAACGCGTCTGTGTGCGCCTTTTCTATCTCGTCGAAAAGCACGACGGAGTAGGGGCGTCTTCTCACCGCTTCGGAGAGCTGCCCCCCTTCCTCGTAACCCACGTATCCGGGAGGCGCTCCCACGAGGCGCGCCACCGCGTGCTTTTCCATGTATTCGCTCATGTCTATCCTGACCATGGCGTTTTCGTCGTCGAACATGAACTCCGCGAGCGACCTGGCGAGTTCGGTTTTCCCCACCCCCGTGGGCCCGAGAAATATGAACGAGCTTATGGGTCTTTCGGGGTCGGAAAGCCCCGCGCGGGACCTGCGAAGCGCGTTTGACACCGCCTTTATCGCCTCCGGCTGTCCCACGACCCGCTCCGAGAGCCTCCGCTCCATGCTCACGAGCTTTTCGACTTCCTCTTCCACCAGGCTCGAAACCGGTATTCCGGTCCACTTGGCCACCACCGCCGCTATGTCCTCGGCGCCCACTTCCTCGCGGAGCATCTTTTTTTCGCCCTGCACCGCGGAGAGTTCCCCGCGCGACGATTCCATTTCCTTCTCGAGTTCGGGGATGGTTCCGTAGAGAAGCTCCGACGCCCTGGAAAGATCCCCGTTCCTTTCGGCCTTTTCCGCCTCCAGCCGTCCTCTTTCTATCTTTTCCTTGGTTTCCCTTATCCTGGATATGCAGTCCTTTTCCTTCCGCCAGTGCGTTTCCAGCGCGGCCGATTCGTCCTTGAGCGCCGAGAGCTCCCTTTCGATATCCTCGAGCTTGCCCGCGACCCCGGGATCCTGCTCCTTCCTGAACCCCTCCCTTTCTATTTCGAGCCGCATCGTCTTTCTTTTTATCTCGTCTATCTCCGTCGGAACGGAGTCGATTTCCATCCTGAGTCTCGCCGAGGCTTCGTCCATAAGGTCCACCGCCTTGTCGGGAAGGAACCTGCCGGATATGTACCTGTTCGAAAGAGCCGCCGCGGCCACGAGCGCCTCGTCCTTTATCTTCACCCCGTGGTGAACCTCGTATTTCTCCTTGAGTCCCCGGAGAATGGACACGCTTTCCTCGACGGAAGGTTCGTCGACGTAAACCTGCTGGAACCTGCGCTCGAGGGCGGCGTCCTTCTCTACGTGCTTTCTGTACTCGTCGAGAGTCGTCGCCCCTATGCAGTGAAGTTCTCCGCGGGCGAGGGCGGGCTTCAGCATGTTCGAGGCGTCCATGGCGCCGTCGGCGGAACCCGCTCCCACCACGGTGTGTATCTCGTCTATGAACAGGATTGTTTCCCCTTCCGACTCGGTGACTTCCCTGAGCACGGCCTTGAGCCTTTCTTCGAACTGCCCCCTGTACTTGGCTCCGGCCACCAGCGCCCCGATGTCGAGGGCGACGAGCTTTTTGTCCCTGAGCCCCTCGGGAACGTCCGAATCCACTATGCGCTGGGCGAGACCCTCGACTATGGCGGTCTTTCCGACGCCGGGCTCTCCTATGAGAACGGGATTGTTCTTCGTTCTTCTGAGAAGCACGCGTATGACTCTTCTTATCTCCTCGTCCCTTCCTATGACGGGGTCGACCTTTCCCGCCGCGGCCAGTTCGGTGAAATCCTTTCCGTACTGCTCAAGGGGCCGCATCGTGTCTTCCGGGGTCTGGGTGTTCACGGTCTGTCTGCCTCGAACGTCCTTCAGCGTTTTTAGAATGTTCTCCTTCGTCACGCCCTGTCCCGCGAGTTCCTCGGCAAGCTCACCGTCGGCGTTTTCGACGATTCCGACCAGAAGGTGCTCGGTGCTCACGTACGCGTCTCCGAGCGCCCGGGCTTCGGTGTCCGCGGAGCGGAGCGCCGAGTCGAGTCCGGCTCCTGCGTATGTGCGCTCCGACGTTCCCTCGACTCTGGGAATTCCCGCAACCTGTTCCGAGGCGGCCTTTTCCAGAGAGGGAGCGTCCGCTCCCAGCCTCTCAAGTATCTGCGCCGGTATGCCGGGTTCTCGCAGAAGCGCAGAGAGAAGATGCGGCAGGTCGACCACCTGGTTTCCGCCGTCCCTTGCGAGGTTCTGCGCCTCGCCCAGCGCCTGCTGGGCCTTGAGCGTGAGTTTTTCAGGCGAAATCATTTCATCCACAAGATATTTCCTCTTCGTACGAAATCAAGAAGAAATGTCCCGAATCGCATAACGAAAGACGAAACCTTCTCTGTTTCCGTGAAGTGCCGAGAGAAACTGATACGTCGAGCGCTCTTGGGTCTCCATAAAGTATCGCCGTACCAGTTTGTTTTTCCTCAGGATTAAGGTATAACCGGCACTGTCATGCAAAGATCCAATTTGGAAGTCAAGGTAGAACATATTGAGAAAGTTCTCGACGGCATCCAACGCGATGTCAGAGGCATTGCCGAGCTGAATACCAGTATGGCCAGTATGAAAACCAGCATGGAAGCCCTCAAGGAAAGCGTCAGTCAGAGAATTGGCGTTGTAGAGCAGAAAGCCGAAAAAGCGGAACAAAAAGATGAGAAAACTGAAAACCGTCTCTGGTATATTGTAATTGCCGTGATAGTCGCCGGTGGAATACCCGCTTTGATCGCCGAATTTTTGTCGTGAAAGTTGTCCATGTAAATATCTCCCGCCGGAAATATCTTTAATTTGGCAAGCATCAATAAATACTGATTCTGACTGTCTTTCCAGTAACCTACCTTAACCAAGAATCTTTTTATTATTCTCAATATACCTTTTATGCTTGCGAATTAACGAGGCGAATTAAGCACGGTGACAGTTTCCAAGAAAAATCAGAAACGTATTGACTTGCGGTTTCAAACATGAAGTCATCATGATTTGACCTGCCTGTGTGGAGACACACAGTTAAGCTGAAGAGGGATTGAACACCTTTCCTGTCGTAGCCTGATACGCCAAAACCCATCTGTTTTCGTGTTACAGAAAAGAGAATTCCCATCTTCCTAGAGAAGCGGCTGGCGAAAGTGGAGCCAATGAAACATATGATATCTGCCCGCACCACACCACCTGCCTTGTCCCATGAGGGTTAAACTGGCTAGTATGTCGCTACGATTCGAGCTAGTTACCTACTTGGACAAACTTGCAATTATAATTTGTTTCATTATCCTTTCTACTAGTGATACGTGAGGATAGAATGGAGTTTGCAACGAAACCTTCGGTGAAAGTGAATTCTCGGGCACAGGAGCCGCCCGGCCCTGAAACCCGCGGGAGCGAACGCGTGAGCCCTGAAACAGGCAACGAGACGCGGACCGCCGGTTACGATACCCCCCCCCGTTTTGATTCCGCGACGCGTGCGGGAGTCTCCCGATTCCTGACGCAGGCCTTTCTTTTCCTGCTGGTTCTGGTCGCGGGAGTCTCGTTTCTGTCGCCGGAGGCTTCCGCCCAAACACCGAACAGAGCCACATTTACATGGAGTCCAATTGGAGAACGAATCAGGTTTTCCCCCACCGTGTTACGAAACGCGGCGGGTTCGTATACCATCAACGTCAGCGGTATCGATGCCCTCGATAATGTTCGCGTCTGCACCAAAACTGCGACGCCGACAACCAATGCTGACGCCTATTGGAAGACGAACTGTACATATCTTGCTGCCAGCAACGGTAACAAGACTGTCAGCGTGACCCAGGCCATGGTAAACAACGGCGGATTCGTCCTGGTGGCACACATAAATACTTTCACCTCAGAGGCAGTTCGTCGTGCCGAGTGGATTGCGCTGGTATCGCCGGACATAGTGTTGAGCGAGAGCACGCTTTCCGTCACCGAGGGGTCGACGGCCACTTACACGGTGAAGCTCAATGTGGCGCCCACCGGGGGCGTGAGGGTGCAGGTGGCCAGCAACAACTCGGAAGTAAAGGTGAAGACGGGGAGCGGGACCGCCGGGGCCTCGCTTAATCTTGATTTCAGTGCCACCACTTGGAACACCGCGCAGACGGTGACGGTTTCTGCGGATTCGGACGCCGACGCCGCGGCCGACACGGCGAGGCTCAGGCATACTACGGTGAACGCCGACACCGCCGACGAATACGACAGCGTGTCCGAGGACCTGTCTGTGACGGTAACGGACAGCGACGACTATCTTTCTATTCTGTCGGTGAGCGGTGGAGGAGAGGTTGCAGAAGGAGACTCGGGGACGACGGCTCGGGCGACGTTTACCGTGACTCTTTCTCCGGCGAGGAGGCATGCGGTGTCGGTGAGCTACGCGACTTCTGACGGAACGGCGGAGGCTGGAAGCGACTACGAGTCGGCGTCCGGAACGGTGACGTTCTCCCCCGGGGAGACGTCGAAGACGGTGGCGGTGACGGTAAACGGAGACGACGAGGCGGAAGGTAACGAGACGTTCACCCTGGCGCTCACTTCGATTCCGAACGGACAGATAAACCCTCGGAACTCCTCTGCGGGGGCGGTGATAAAGAACGACGACGAGAAGATGGTGGATACGGGAATGTCTGGAGAGTTCTCGGTGGGAGAGACCACGGTTATGGTGGATTCGACGCTTGCCGACGACACTGGGCTTGAGGTGGTGCTGCCTTCGGAGCTTGAAAGGGGCGGGGTGGCGATAGAGGAACTCACCGTGACGCTCGGGCCGACGGAGCGGGAGATAGACGGGGATCTTTTCGGATACACGGGGATGGGAGCTGACCACGTTCTGGTGGACGTAGACGTGTCCCCGGTGCCGGACGACGCGGTGAGGATATGCCTTCCTGTAACGGAGAATCTTCGTCGGGCGGCGGGGCGGCAGCGGCTCTACCTGATAAGGTTCTCCGGCGGGCGGTGGGAGGAGCTTTCCTCCGAGACGGAAGACGACATGGTGTGCGCCGATGTGCGCGGGTTCGGGCCGTTCGCGGTGGTTTTCGAGATAGATTACGCGAAGCGCCGCGTCGGGGAGGTAAACCGCGCGATACTGCCGGAGCTTAACCGCGCCATGACGGCGAGCACGCTCGAGGCGATAACGTCTCGCATAGACGACGCGATGGCCGGAGGAGGGAGGACGGGCGCGTTCGGCGCGCCGTCGCCGCCCGAGCAGGAGTACGGACATGCGGAGCCGGGACTTCGCCTGGGAGAATTTGAGGACGGTGAGGAGTTTTCGCTCACCGACGCGGTGGACGGTTCCTACTACTCGGTTTCGCTGGCCGGAGGCTACGATCCGATGTGGGAAGAGGAAGGAGAGTCCGAAGCGGAGCTTGCCCCCGCGTCCCGCTCCGGCGGACTGGGGATGTGGCTCTCGGGAGACTACCGGAACCTGTCGGGCAAGGGGGGAGGTCTCGTGGACTGGGACGGTCGGGTGATTTCGGGACACCTGGGAGCGGACTATAGGTTCGGACGGAGTTTCCTCGCCGGAGTCGCGACATCGTGGTCGCAGGGGTCGTTCGACTACACTGGCAGGGGAGAAGGGTCTGCCCGGGTAAGCGGAGACTACGAGAGCCGGATGAACAGCTTCCATCCCTACCTTGGATTTTCCCTGTCCCGAAGGCTTAACCTTTGGGCGGCCGGCGGCTGGGGATTCGGAGAGATAAGGATGGACGACGGGGAGATAACTGGCCGCCAGAGAGCTTCCACGCGTCTCGGAACGCTTGCGACGGGAGCGGATTTAGTGCTGCTGGGCGGTGAGGCTTCTTCGCTTTCTTTGAAGGGAGAGGCGTGGATTTCGCGTGTGAAGGTTAGGGGAAACGGCGGGCGCATAGAGGGACTTCGGGTGAAGACGAACCGGCTGCGGGCGGCTCTCGAAGGTTCTCACGCCCTGGCTTTCGGCTCGGGGTCGCTGGTTCCTTCGCTTGAGTTCGCGATAAGGCGGGATGGAGGAGACGGGGAGACGGGAGTGGGAGGAGAGCTCGGAGGAGGGATTTCCCTGGTGTCGTCCGTGGGACTCACCGTGGAGGCTCGGGGTCGCGGACTTCTTTTCCACCAGGGAGATGCGAAGGAGTGGGGAGTGGGAGGTTCGGTGCGGTACGACCCGGGAGGAGACGAGCGAGGACTTTCGATGAGCGTGATTCCCTCGTGGGGCAACAGCGCGAGCGGGATTCAGAGTTTGTGGGAGAGCGAGACGGCGGAAGTCGGTTCTGCGGACACGGAGCGTTCGCTCAGCTTGGAGACGGAGGTCGGCTACGGTTTTGCGGCGCTGGGCGACAGGGGACTGCTGACCCCTTACGGGGCTTTCGGACGCGCGGGCGGCGACGGGCGCAGCTACAGGGCCGGGAGCCGCTTGAGCATGGGCGGGACGTTCGACGTGTCTCTCGAGGGTCTTCGCACGGAGACCGGTGCGGGCGACCCCGAACACGGTATCACCCTCCAGGGCAGACTTAACTGGTAGGACCGGCTCCCGCGCCGGCGCTACGGTCTCCCGCAGATTCCGCCGGGATGCCTGTCGCGGTCAGCCAAATTCTTTTCGTGAAAATCGGTTACGTAACAAGCATCCCCCGCCGGAAATTTTATCAAGCGTCGTTGACCTGAAAACGGGGAATACGGCTCTTCCGACTAACTCTTCGTTCCTTGGTGAAAATCCAGGGCCGCGCGGCGTTTCGTTCCGGACGAAAGCCAAATTTAAGGCTTGCCCAGAATGCTCACGACGCAGGTGATTCCGTCCATGGCGGGCTGTGCGCCTCCCATGGTCTCGATGATTCCGACACCGGCGTCTTTCACCTGGCGCTCCGGCTCGACTTCCTCCCTGATCTGCCTCACGATCTCGGCCGTCTGCAAGAGCCCCGTGGCGCCGACCGGATGTCCTCTCGACAGAAGACCTCCGCTGGGGTTCACGGCGACCTTGTCGCCGCCGACCCACGTGCTCTTTTCGTCTATGAGGGTGGCTCCCTCTCCCTTGTCGCAGAAACCCAGCGATTCCACCACCATCATTTCCGCTATCGAAAAGGCGTCGTGAATCTCGGCCACGTCCATGTCCTCGGGTCCGAGCCCGGCCATCTCGTAGGCCATCTGGGAAGTTCTCCACACGTTTTCGGAAGGATCGCAGGTAAGGCCCTCGGGACTGCTGTACTTGCCGGACTGTGCCACGCACCCCGGTATCTTCACCGGCATTTTCTTCGAAAGTTCCTCGACGCGCTCCTTCGAACACAGCACCGCGTCGGCGGCCGCTTTTTCGGGTATGTCGCCTTTGCGACATCCTGATTTCCCCGAGTTCCGGGAGTACGGAAACGGCCGGCCCATGGATTTTCGGGGCTGGGGGTCAGGTTGACATCGTCCCGATTTATTTATTATAATTTGCTTTGTAATATCGGTGATACGGCGGATAGAATGGAATTTGCAAAGGAACCTTCGGCGGAAGTGGATTCTCAGGGAGGGGGGCAGGAGCCGCCCGGCTCCGAAGCCCACGGGAGCGAACGCGTGATTCCTGAAACAAGTAACGAAAAGCGGGCCGCCTGCACAATACCCCCCCCCGTTTCAATTTTGTAGCATGCGCGGGAACTTCCCGCCTCCTGAAGCAGGCGTTCCTTCTCCTGCTGTTGCTGGCTGCGGGAGTGTGTTTTCTATCGCGGGAGGCCCGGGCCCACACCGCCACCCATAGGTGGCAAAGAACGAATATTATCAATCAGAACGTGACGACGACTATCTTGGCCGCAGTTGCAGCACAGCAGAGCATTACAATTAGGAATACAGTCAGTGGGAGCAACCGTTGGCAACACTGGAGTTTTTACGCCTGTCCCTGGACGGCGATTACAGGCGGAACCGGGATTCCCTCCGGATGTACGACCATCCTCAGCACTACCCAATCGAGTGCGCTGTCAGGTACCCAGACCATTAATGTGAACGTCACGCCGACCCAGACCATGATAAACAACGGCGGGTTCGCCGTAGTAGGGCATTACCAAAATCTCCACGCATCAGTGAGGCGTCGGTTTGCTGACTGGGTTCATTTGACGGCTCCTGCGATAGTGCTGAACAAGAGCTCGCTTGCAGTCGACGAGGGGATGAGCGGGACTTACGCGGTGAGTCTCAGCGCGAAGCCCACGAGTGGCGTGAAGGTGCGCGTCAGCAGGGGCGGCGGAGCCATTACCGTGAACACGGGCAGCGGGACTCCGGGGGCGACCAAGGACCTGACGTTCACGACGGGGAACTGGGCCACTCCACAGACTGTCACGGTAGCCGCGGTTCAGGACACCAACGCGGTCAGCGAGAACGTGACTATCTCTCACACGACAGTGGATGCCGACACCGCCGCAGAATACGACGCCGTGTCCAAGAGTCTGACGGTGACGGTAACGGACGACGACGGGGAGATGGTGGTGAGCCGGAGCGGCGCTCTGGCGCTCACGGAAGGGAACGATGCTACGTACAACGTGAAGCTCAGTAGGCAGCCTGCGAGCGACGTGGTGGTGCGAGTGACGTCGAGCGACGGCGACGTGGTGTCTGTGAACAAGACGGGCGGGACCGCGGGAGCGAGCCAGGACCTGACGTTCACGAATTCGGACTGGAACACGAACCAGGCGATCACGCTGAGTGCGGAGGATGACGACGATCTGGAGAACCCCTCCGCGGTGACGATAACACACACGGTTGTCGACGCCAGCAGTTCGAACGAGTTCCACGACGCGGCGGACGTCACGTTCGCGGTGAACGTAACGGACGACGACCTGTCGATTCTTTCTGTAAGCGGGGGAGGAGAGGTTGCGGAAGGAGACTCGGGGACGACTGCTCGGGCGTCGTTCACCGTGACTCTTTCTCCGGCGAGGAGGCAGGCGGTGTCGGTAAGCTACGCGACTTCGGACGGGACGGCCGAGGCCGGAAGCGACTACGAGTCGGCGTCGGGAACCGTGACGTTCTCCCCCGGGGAGACGTCGAAGACGGTTACGGTGACGATAAACGGAGACGACGAGGCGGAGGCGAACGAGACGTTCACCTTGGCGCTCACTTCCACTCCGAACGGACAGATAGACCCTCGGAACTCCTCGGCGGGGGCGGTGATAAAGAACGACGACGAGAAGATGGTGGACGCGGGTATGTCGGGAGAGTTCTCCGTGGGAGAGACCACGGTTACGGTGGATTCCACGCTTGCCGACGACGCGGGGCTCGCGGTGTATCTGCCTTCGGAGCTTGAAAGGGGCGGTGCGGCGATAGAGGAACTCACGGTGACGCTCGGGCCTGCGGAGCGGGAGATAGACAGGGATCTTTTCGGATACACGGGGAGGGGAGCCGATCACGTTCTGGTGGACATAGATGTGTCGCCGGTGCCTGACGACGCGGTTAGGGTATGCCTTCCGGTGACGGAGAATCTTCGCCGCGCGGCGGGGCAGCAGAGGCTCTACATGATAAGGTTCTCCGGCGGGGAGTGGGAGGAGCTTTCCTCCGAGACGGAAGACGACATGGTGTGCGCGGACGTTCGCGGGTTCTCCCCGTTCGCGGTGGTTTTCGAGATAGACTACGCGAAGCGCCGCGTGGGAGAGGTAAACCGCGCGATACTGCCTGAGCTTACGCGCGCCATGACGGCGAGCACGCTCGAGGCGATAACGTCGCGCATAGACGACGCGATGGCCGGAGGAGGGACGACGGGCGCGTTCGGCGCGCCGTCGCCGCCTGAGCAGGAGTACGGACGCGTGGAGCCGGGACTGCGCCTCGGGGAGTTCAAGGACGGGGAGGAGCTTTCGCTCACCGACGCGGTGGACGGTTCCTACTACTCGGTTTCGCTGGCCGGAGGCCACGGTCCGCTGCGGGGAGAGGAAGAGCCCGAAGCGGAGCGGGCGCCCGCGTCCCGCTCCGGCGGACTGGGGATGTGGATATCGGGAGACTACCGGAACCTGTCGGGCAAGGGGGGAGGACTGGTGGACTGGGACGGTCGGGTGATTTCGGGACACCTTGGAGCTGACTACAGGTTCGGACGAAGCTTCCTCGCGGGAGTTGCGACCTCGTGGTCCCAGGGGTCGTTCAACTACACGGGCGGGGGAGAAGGGTCTGCCCGCGTGAGCGGAGACTACGGGAGCCGGATGAACAGCTTCCATCCGTACCTGGGACTTTCCCTGTCCCAAAGGCTCGGCTTTTGGGCGGCCGGTGGCTGGGGATTCGGAGAGATAAGGATGGACGACGGGGAGATAACGGGTCGCCAGAGAGCTTCCACGCGTCTCGGAACGCTTGCTACGGGAGCGGATCTCATGCTGCTGGGCGGTGACGCTTCTTCGCTTTCTTTGAAGGGAGAGGCGTGGATTTCGCGTGTGAAGGTTAAGGACAACGGGGGGCGCATAGAGGGACTAAGGGTGAAGACGAACCGGATGAGGGCGGCTCTCGAAGGTTCTCACGCCCTGGCTTTCGGCTCGGGGTCGCTTGTTCCTTCGCTTGAGTTCGCGATAAGGCGCGACGGAGGAGACGGAGAGACGGGAGTGGGAGGAGAGCTCGGAGGAGGAATCTCTCTGGTGTCGTCCATGGGACTCGCGATTGAGGCCAGGGGGCGGGGACTTCTGTTCCACCAGGGAGACGCGAAGGAGTGGGGAGTGGGAGGCTCCGTGCGGTTCGACCCAGGAGGAGATGAGCGGGGACTTTCGATGAGCGTTATTCCCTCGTGGGGCAACAGCTCCAGCGGGGTTCAGAGTTTGTGGGAGAGCGAGGGGGCGGAAGTCGGTTCTGCGGACTCGGAGCGTTCGCTCAGCCTTGAGACGGAGGTCGGCTACGGATTTGCGGCGCTGGGGGACCGCGGACTGCTGACTCCCTACGGAGCTTTCGGACGCGCGGGCGGGGAAGAGAGAAACTACGGTGTGGGGAGCCGTTTGAGCATGGGTCGTGTGTTCGACGTTTCTCTCGAAGGCAGGCGCCGGGAGCTTCGGAGCGGAGACCCCGAACACGAACTCACCCTGCAGGGCAGGCTCAACTGGTAGGACCAGCTCCCGCGACGGCGCTACGGTCTCCCACAGATTCAGATTCCGCCGCGATACGATAGATGCCGGCGGAATGCCTGTCGCGGTCAGCCAGATTTTTTTCGTGAAAATCGGTTACGTAACCGGAAATTTTAGCAAGCGTCGTTGACCGACCTGAAAACGGGGAATACGGGGTCCTTCAGACTAACGCTTCGTTCCTTATTTAAGGCTTGCCCAGAATGCTCACGACGCAGGTGATTCCGTCCATGGCGGGCTGTGCGCCTCCCATGGTCTCGATGATTCCGACCTCGGCGTCTTTCACCTGGCGCTCCGGCTCGACTTCCTCCCTGAGCTGCCTCACGATCTCGGCCGTCTGCAAGAGCCCCGTGGCGCCGACCGGATGTCCTCTCGACAGAAGACCGCCGCTGGGGTTCACGGCGACCTTGTCGCCGCCGACCCACGTGCTCTTTTCGTCTATGAGGGTGGCTCCCTCTCCCTTGTCGCAGAAACCCAGCGATTCCACCACCATCATTTCCGCTATCGAAAAGGCGTCGTGAATCTCGGCCACGTCCATGTCCTCGGGTCCGAGCCCGGCCATCTCGTAGGCCATCTGGGAAGTTCTCCACACGTTTTCGGAAGGATCGCAGGTAAGACCCTCGGGACTGCTGTACTTGCCGGACTGGGCCACGCACCCCAGTATCTTCACCGGCATTTTCTTCGAAAGTTCCTCGACGTGCTCCTCCGAACACAGCACCGCGGCGGCGGCCGCGTCGCCCACGGGACAGCACATGTTGCGCGTGAGGGGATCGGCTATCATGGGGGCGCCGAGCACTTCCTCGACCGTGGTCTCCTTCCTGTACTGCGCCAGAGGGTTGAGAGACGCGTGGTACCTGCTTTTCACCACCACCTCGGCCAGCTGCTCGAGCTTCACCCCGTACTCGTTCATGTACTTCGAGGCCCTTATGGCGTAGAGCCCCGGCATTCCCATGCCGAGAGAAACCTCGAGATCGTCTTCCTCCAGGGGCAGGGGACCTCCCGAGAGCACCCTGCTTAGGTTCTCGACGCCGAGGGCCAGCGCTATGTCGTACTGGCCGTAGGCTATGGTTCTCCACGCCTCCCAGAGCGAAAGGGTTCCGCTTCCGCACGCCCCCTCGACGTTTATGGTGGGCTGGCCCACCAGGCCTATTTCCTTCAGCGCTCTCTGTCCGACTCCCATTCCCTGGTAGACGTGGCCGCAGAAGGCTATTTCTATCCTCCGCGCGTGAATTCCCGAGTCCTGTATCGCCGACCACGCCGCCTCCCTGGCGAGCACGTGGGCGGGCTTTTCGGGAAATCTCCCGCACGCGGTGTTTCCCACTCCTACGATGTAGACGTCTCTCATTTGACGGTCCTCCAGCTTGTGCTTCGAGTTGAAGGAACAATCTATACGAAAGGGCGGGCGTTGTAAAATTTGCGGGATTTTAAATTCCGGTGATGAAATTCCGGCGATTTAGTGGTATTATATGCGCAGAGGTTATGGAGTTTCAGCCAAGCGCTGACCAAAACACCCCAAATATCGAGGAGGTTTAATATGAGTAACGTACCAAGTGCTGGCGAAGTGAACGTTATGGATACGTTCAGCGCCATAGGGACCAGAAGGTCCATCAGGTGGTATGAGCCCCACAAGTCCGTGGAGAAGTGGAAGATCCAGGCCATGCTGGAAGCCGCGAGGCTAGCTCCCTCGGCGGGCAACTTCAACGGACAGAGAGCGATAGTTGTTTACAGGGACGAGGATCCCGAGATATGGGAGTTTATCTCCGACTGGAGCCAGATTACCACTCAGATGGCCCCCGTTCTCGTGTTCTGGTGCTACGACATGGCGAACTACGACACCCAGGGCCAGTCGATCCACGACCTTATGAGAACGGGAGCGCTGGACAGGGCCCACGGATGGGAGTACGACAGGGTGTCGAACCTGTTTCCCCTTCCCGGGCTGCTTCCCGACGCGATACTGCACAGGCTTGCCGCGATCGATCTCGGAAACGCCATCGAGAACGCCATACTGACCGCGACGGCGCTCGGTCTCGGAACCTGTCTCAACGGCGCGAGCGGCGGCGCCAGGAGAAACACCAAGGCGAAGTTCGGACTTCCCGACACCTACGTGTTCAGCTGGCTCATGACGGTCGGCTATCCCGCGGAGAACATGGACGGCGGCGGAGCGAGATGCCGTCCTCCGTTCGACACGATGTTCTTCGAAAAAAGGATCGGAAACGCGTTTCCGAGGGACCCCGAGGTCGTGAGCCTGCTCGAGGAACTGAACATGCTTCAGCCTGCCGGACCCCTTCCGGGAAGACTGGAGGAGATCAACAAGCTCACCAAGCGTTTCGGTCTCGGAGACGAGCACCTCACCAACTGGAAGCTCGAGGAATCCCAGCTCGGAGCCGTGGCGGGGGACAGGAAGTTCTCGCATCTCTCTCCCGAAGAGGTTCAGGCTTCGGCCGCGGGCGCCGCGCGCGACGAGTCGGGCTTTACTCTCGTTCCGACGGTGAGAAGGGAGAATCTTGAGACGTACAGGAAGGAAAAAGGCATTGGAGATGCCGACTAGTTAGCGCCGAGAAAACCATCAACAGGAGGTTCTGAAAATGGCAGAGATAACGATAAACATTCCGGATCCGATTCACAACAAGATCAAAAAGAGGGCGGAGCAGACGGGGAACAACGAAATAGGCATCATAATCGCCAACCTGGCGCTCACCTTCGCCGTTTCGGATTACGACGACTCGAAGTGGATAAAGAATCTTAAGGGTCAGGACGACGCGTCCAAGCCCTGGTAGCAGGCATCCGGGTGTAGAAAACGCAAGGGGATGTCCGCCGGACGGCGGACGTCCCCTTTTTTTCGCCCGAACGGGCAAAAACCATGGGTCTCAACAGGGATTTTCTCCGCAGGAAATTCGGTCCCGTCGCCTGCCGTGTAACGGAAAAGGAGATAAGGGACTACGCGGCGGCGGTGGGTTCGGCGAACGTGAATTTCTACTCGGGGCGCATCGTGGCTCCTCCCGTTTTCTCCGTCGTCCACGAGCTTCCCCTGCTCGAAACCGTCTGGAAGGACCCGAAACTCCACGGCGGAGCCGAAGAAGCGGAAAAAAACGTCCTGATGCTCGTTCACGGAAGCCAGGACATGAAGTTTCACCGGCTTTTGAGACCGGGAGACGAAATCTCGTTCGTCGCGACCGTGACGGGCATCGCGGACAAGGGAAGCGGAGAGCTTCTGCAATTCTCCGTGACGGGAACGGACCGGGACTCGAAACCCGTGGTCTCTTCGGACTGGGGGCTTTTCGTCCGCGGGGCGGGAAGCGGGAAGGGAAGGAAAGTCCGGGGCGGAAAACGAGCGGAGGAAAGGAAAGAAAACCCGTCTTCGAAGCTCCTTTTCAGAAAAATCATCCGGCTCGGCGACGACGTGACCCGCCGCTACGCCGATGCCTCGAACGACCGCAATCCCGTTCATCTGGACGAGGACGTGGCGAGAAGGGCGGGATTTTCGGGGACGGTGGTCCACGGCCTCTGCTCGATGGCCGTCTGCGCCGATTCGATCGTGGACTGCTACCTGGACGGCAGGCCGGATAGACTCAAACGCCTCGCGCTGCGGTTCTCGAGTCCCGTCTATCCGGGCGACACCCTGGCGATAAACGGGTTTTCTCTCCGGGAAGAGAAGGAGGACGTGGTGGGTTTCGAGGTCGAAAGAACGGGAGACGGCGCAAAGGTCATAAGCGGCGGACTTGCGCGGGTTCTTTTCTAGCTTGCCCGTTTCAGCTTTTCTCCGGGACCGGAATCGGTATTTTTTCCTCCCGTGCCGATATGTTCAACCGATTTCTCGATATACAGAAGTAATTCCGCGAAATTCTTGGCGTTTTTCGCCGATACTACGGGCGTTTCGGGAAACGCCGCGCGAAGCGTTTCCCGCGTCCGCGCGTCCGTCTTGTCCCCCTTGTTGAACACGAGTAGAGTAGGAACGTCGTCGCATTCGATGGATTTCATTATCCTGTCGACCGATTCTATCCGCTCTTCGACCTCGGGGTCGCTCGAATCGGCGACGTGGATCAGCATGTCCGCTTCGCCTATTTCCTCCAGGGTGGCCCGAAACGCGTTTATTAGCTCCTGGGGAAGCTTGCTTATGAATCCCACGGTGTCGGTCATCAGCACGTGTTTTCCGCCGGGGAGCATGATTTTTCTGGTCGTGGGGTTCAGGGTGGAAAAAAGCTTGTCCTGGGCCACGGTGGCGGACCTGGTAAGGCGGTTGAACAGGGTGGACTTGCCCACGTTCGTATACCCGACGAAAGACAGGGTGGGGATTCCGGAGGCTTTCCTGTTCTTCCTGGTGTTCTCCCTTCTTCTGCAAAGCCCGTCTATCTGCTTTTCGAGCTGGTCGATCTGTTTCCTTATGTTTCTTCTTTCGTGTTCGAGCTTCTTTTCTCCCGGACCCCTGGTTCCTATTCCGCCTCCGAGCTGGGAAAATGCCTCGCCTTTTCCCTTGAGCCTCGGAAGGTTGTAGCGAAGCTCCGCCAGCCTGGCCTGGATTTTCCCCTCGTTCGTCTTCGCGTGTCTCGCGAATATCTGTATTATGAGCTGGCTTCTGTCCACTATGTCGAGGCCGGATTCGTCGCTGATGGCGCTTGCCTGCGCCGGGGTCAGGTCCGTGTCGAAAACAATGGTGTCGGCTCCCAGGTGCTTGGCGTGAAGCGAGATCTCTCTCAGTTTTCCCCTTCCGACCAGATACCTCGGGTCCGCGTTCCTTCTTACCTGCGCCGTTTTGTCCAGAACGACCTTTTCGGCCGAAAGAGCGAGGGAATTCAGCTCCTCGAGCGATTTTTCGACGAGGTGGCGGGATTTCGTGCCGAATCCCACGAGCACCGCTCCTTCCCTGTTTTCCTTTCCGCCGTTTTTGAGAAACGCTCGCCGGAGCTGCTGTTCGATCCCGTTTACCTCGTGCTCGAAATTGATGTCGAGGCGGCCTATGTCCGGAAAACTGGAGATTTCCCATTTCGACCGGCTCTCCCCGTTCTGGGGAACGAGGTTCGCGTATTCGAAACGCCGCGCCGCGCCGGTGCCGTCGACGGATATCGACGCCATCATGTCCAGCCGTTCGTTCGCCAGGGTAACGAGGTCGGAGTCGGAGAGTCCGCGTCCCTTGAGATCGGTTCTCACCGCCCGAAACCCCCTGAGCCTGTACTTCGCTCTTCTCCTTCTTCCCAGCAGTTTCTCGAACGGAAAGTCGCGAGGCTCCCCCATGAACACGAACGCGATCTTTCCCCTGCGGTCGGCGAGGACCGTCATGGTTCTTTTCAGTTCTCTGGAGAGAGAGGAGAGCAGGCGGACGAGTTCGGGAGTCACGAGGCAGTGGCGGGGGATTTTTTTCTTGTACGCTCTGAGTATGTTTTTCCGGTCGCTTCTGGTAAGTCCCGAGATGTTGCCGTAGATTCTTTCTATTTCTTCGCTCCTCTGCAAAAGCAGATTACCCGAAACCGCGGCAAAGCGAAAACCGCCCGCGTCGCGGACGCGCGGGGAAAAGCCGATGTCCGGGAGGTCCCGGGGAGAAAAACCCCGCAGGGCGGTCGTTCGCCGCAAAGAAAGCCGGGACCCGGTTTCTCATGGAGGCAGAAGCTTGTATCCCAGCCAGAGAATGAAGAGAGAAAGAAGTATCGAAGCCGCTACCGGCAGGGTCATGCCCGTCTGGTCGGGCGCCTTGAGCTCGAGGGATTCCCTTACGTAGCGCTCCGAATCGTACGATATTTCGGTCTCGGCGTAGAAGTAGGCGTCCGGAGCGATTCCCATTTCCTTCGATATCCTGGCAATCTTCGCCAGAGCGGGAACTCTGTGCTCTATCCACGGACTCAGAAAGAGAATGAACGCTCCGATGCACACGATGCCCAGCAGGAATATCCCCCAGACCCGCAGTCCGCTCCGTTTTTTGCCCATGCGTTGTTTTTTCATCGGTTTGTTTGTTCTCTCCTTCATCGTCCGTCCCGCCTCATAGCGCCGCCGTGAGCCTGGGAAACGCCACGTAGAACATGACGTAGGCGACGGCAAGCGTCAGAATCAGGTTAAACGACTGTCCCACGGCGTAGAGAATCAGGGGCTTGCCTCCCGCGAAGTGTTTTCTTAGGTTGCGGAAATTGATCGAAAGTCCTATGCTTACGAACGAAAAGCAGAAAAACCAGCCCCTGAACAGATCCGCCATTCCCTTTACGACGCCCTGGTCTATCATCGAGTAGCCCATTCCGCCCGTCTGGGCGTTAAAGTAGGAATACAGGTGCGAGAAGATAACGGACGACGCCATGAATCCCAGAACGAACTTGGGGAACCGGTTCCAGATTTCCCTGATGTTCATCCTGTGATTGGTCTCCTCGCTCTCCACCTTGACCGTGAAGTGAATCGCGACGAAAAAGGCTATCACTCCTATCAGGATGTTCTGGATCATTTTTATCGTGGCGGCGATATACAGCGCCTTCTCGCCCAGAATCGCGCTTGCCGCGGTTACGGACCCGGTCGAATCGATGGTGCCTCCCATCCACGCCCCGCCTAGCACTATCTGCTTGTCCAGGGGAAAGGAAAGCGTGATTATCAGGGGAAGGACGACTCCCATGATCGCGGTGAATATCTGCGAGAGACCCACGGCGATGGTAAGCTCCTCGTCCTTGGCCCTGCACGCTTCGGCCGTGGCGATGGCCGCCGATATGCCGCAGACCGACATGTCCGAGCATATGGTCGCGTTCAGACGCTTGGACGCTATTCCGACCACCCTCTGGCCGAACCAGTAGGTCGTAAGCCACACGATGGGAGTGACCACCCAGGCCACGAACACCCCGGGAGCTCCGATGAACAGGATCTTTTCGAAAAGTATCTCGGCGCCCAGAAGAACCAGTCCCGTCTTGATGTAGTATTCCGTCTGCACGGCGGGCCTGACCCATTTCGGCGCTCCCACCGTGTTGTTGATGAACAGGCCCAGGGCTATGGCCCAGGGAGCGTACCCTATGCCGTAGTACTTGAGAACCGACTCCCCGGCGCAGACGTACGCCACGAGCCCCACGCCGAAGATGAAACCGAATCCCTTCGCGAAAGCCAGAAACGATTCTCCCATGATCTTGATGCCGAATCCGAAGAAAAGCGCGAAGGCCATTCCCAGAACAAGGATATAGACGATCTGGTTGTAGGACTTTACCTTGACGTCCTTTTCAAGCTTCAGAACCTTCATGTGGTTGTTCCGCCACTTGCTGATGGCGGAATCCGCCCTTTTGTTCAGGTTTTCGTCCTCAAAGCTCAGGGTTTCGGCGGCTTTCTCCATGGCCGCCGCGATATCGAACGAAGCTCTCTCCACCATCTGGGCCCGCTTGTATTTCACAAGCGCCGTCTGTCTCTTGTCCGCCGCCTTTTCTTCGCTCAGGAAAAACGCCTCCAGGGGATTGCCGCTCCACTCCCTGGGTTTTTTCAGAAGCTTGGCCAGAAACCTTCCGGCGGGGTTGTCCTTGGCCTTTACCTTCTGCTTCTCGTCGGACATCCGATAAAAGGATATGGTCTTGAACTTGTCCGTCCGCATCGCGTGTTCGGAGTACCGGGCTTCGATTCCTTCCAGTCTCTCCCTGATGTCGGGGGCCTTGGGAAAATAGATCGCGGACCCTATCGAAAGCAGCAGCATGCCGAGCCACACGGCCCACCAGTCCTTCGTCCGCAGAAGCCGCGACCATTCCCACCTTTCAGGGCTGATGGATTCTTTTCTAGGGTCTTTTCCCGCCATTGCGACATCTTCCCGCGGTCGCCGGTCACTCTCGTGTCGTCCGCTCGTCTCCGGACCGGTTGTTTACCGGACGACGCGAGACCTTCGCGCGAAGAGCCTCCCGCATTCGTGTCTTAATCCGGACAATAAAATATAACAAGGTTCCGCAAGAAGCTAAATAGGATTTTTTGCCGGGCGTCAAGATAATTGTTCCGAACCCGTCGGACCGAGCGGAGAAAAGAGCGGTACCGGGAGAACATCCGTACCGAAACCGTTTCGAACCGCACCCTTATAGACGGCTTCATGTAACCGTTGTCGGGGAGACGGCTCCGTCGTCCCCGTCGGCAAAAAGACCGGTCTTTCATCTCTCGGAAGCGGCGGGAACTTTTCAGGTCGGGAGAAGACGGAAAACTTCCGTTCGGGGAAAGCGTCGGGACAAGCGCGGAAGTGTCGGCGAACCCGCCGGCCGCGCGAGCTAGGGTTTCAGCACAACGTGCGTGAGGAAGGCTATGCCCAGTATGAGAGCTATCAGCAGCGGCACGCCCAGTATGTACATCAAGCCTTCTTTTTCGTGCGGTTCAAGATCAAGCATCGTGCCCCGATTCTACACGATTCCCCGCGCGGTTGCAAAGTCATGTTGAACATGTGCTTTAATTTTGTTAGGGTTTTAGAACGATGATCGAATACGTCACTCCGTTTTTCCGTCCCCCCAGCGAACACAGGAGCTTTATTCTTCAGGCGACCGTGGGCTGTTCGCACAACGGCTGCACGTACTGCGCCATGTACAGGAAGGAGAGCCAGAAGTTCAGGGTGAGAGGCATGGACGAAATCAGGGGAATCATCGACGCCGCGGCCGGGGGAGGGCTGATAGACAGAAGGGTTTTCATAGCCGACGGCAACGCGCTTGTGCTCTCGACCCCGAAGCTCGCGCAGATAATGGACTACCTCAACGACAAGTCTCCGGGACTTGAGAGAATCACCATGTACGCCAACGTGGGAGACATACTCAGAAAATCCGTCGAGGACCTCTCGCTTCTCAGGGAAAAAGGGCTTTCGATGGTCTACATAGGTTTTGAAAGCGGAGACGACGTGGTGCTCGAAAGAATAAAGAAAGGGGCCAGTTTCGACGAGACGGTGGAAGCGTCGAAAAAACTGAAGGCGTCAGGAATAATGAATTCCGTGATGGTTCTCCTCGGCATCGGGGGCACGAGCAGAAGCCGCGAGCACGCGCTTGCGACCGGCAGGCTTCTCACACTGTGCGACCCCGAGTACGTGGGGGCGCTTTCCCTCCAGCTCCGGCCCCAGGCTCCCCTTTACCGGGAATGGAAGGAAGGGAACTTCGAGCTTCCGGGAAAATTCCGGATGATAGAGGAGCTTGAGACCATAGTGGAGAACACCGAGCTTTCCGACGGGTATTTTTATTCAAACCACATATCGAACTACCTTGCGGTCAAGGGAAAGTTTCCGGAAGAAAAACAGAGAGTTCTGCGGGAGATAAGAGACGTGCTGAAAGCCGGGAACGAGGACCTTCTCCGCCCCGACTACTACAGGGACGTCGTAAACCAGTACTGAAAAAAATCCAAGGAGGATGAAAATGGGAAAAATAGCAACTACTTCGCCCGTCTGGGGGTGCAGCGTGAGCGATCTCAGGACGCTTGCGAAAATTACCGAGAACGCGGGTTTCGACGCCATATTCTCGCCCGAGGTTCCGCCCTACAGCGCCATAAGCAACGCGCAGGTGTTCGCCGAGTGCACCGACGGAATAAAGGTCGGCACGTGGATAGCCAACATATACATGCGCCAGCCCGTGGTCGCCACGGCGACGGCTCTCACCATACAGGAGATAACGGACGGCAGGATGATTCTGGGTCTCGGGGTGAGCCACAAGCCCGTAAACAACAGGTACGACATAGACATGGGAGACCCCGTCGAATCGATGAGAAACTACGTGGGGGAGGTGAGGGCGTTTGCGGACGGAACGTCTCCCAGGCTCTCCCTCAAGAGAAAGACGCCCGACCTGCCCGTCTACATAGCGGGGCTCACGAAAAGCGCGGCGGAGCTTGCGGGCGAGGTGGCCGACGGCATAATGCCCTACCTGTGTCCTCCGGCGTATCTGGCCACCCTGAAGGAGCAGGTGGCCGCCGGCGCCGCCAGGGCGGGAAGGGACGCATCCTCCGTGGCGATCACAAACGGCATTCCGTCGTTTGTTTCCGACGACGAGGCGGCGGCCGTGGCCGCCGCGAAGAAAGGACTGGGACCCTACGCCAGGTTTCCTTTCTACCAGAGGCTCATAAGAAACATCGGCTTCGGGGAGATAATAGACCAGGTGCAAAACGGCGCCGACCCGGCGGAGGTCTTCACCGACGAGCTCATAGACTCGGTGGCTCTGGCCGGCACTCCGCAGAACTGCAGGAAAAAGCTCGAAGAGCATTTCGCGGCGGGAGTCGATCTTGCCATACTGGTTCCCGGACCCGTGGGAAAACTGAGCAATACGGAGGTAATGGAGATAACAGCTAAAGCTTATTCTTAAGTTTTAATATCTCCGCGGGGAGCGGAAAGGCCGTCCGGTTTTCCGCTCCTCCCTTCGTTGCGGCATCGGCCGCCGCGGGGCGGGAAAGTTCTTTGCGCCGGGGCGGTTGAGAACTGGCGTTTATGAAAGTATAGTTTAGCGAAGGTTCGTTCCGGTCGCTCCGGTTCTCCCGAAAGTGAGTTTCGACGACAACATTCTGACCCTGCTCATACTGCTTCCGCTGGCGGGAGCGGCCGCGGTCGCGTTTCTGCCCCGCCTGTTCGCAGTTTCCGACCGCGGGCTCGCAACGGCCGCCCTGGGCGTGACCCTGGCGGAATTTCTGCTTTCCCTGCCCCTTTTCTTCAGGTTCGACGCGTCGTCGCCCTCCGCCCAGTTCGAGCGGAATATCCCGTGGCTGCCGGACATCGGCGTTTCGTTTCACCTGGGGATAGACGGCCTCGGCCTCGTTCTGGTACTGCTCACGACGTTTCTTTTCCCGATAGCGGTTCTCTGCTCGTGGAACGCCCTGAGAAGCGGCTGGAGAGCCTTTGCCTGCCTTCTGCTCTTTCTCGAGTCCGCGCTCGTGGGAGTGTTCTGCGCGCTCGACATGATGGTTTTCTTCATATTCTGGGAAGCCGTGCTCATTCCCATGTACTTCATAATAGGAATCTGGGGGTCCTCCCGGAGAATCGCCGCGGCCGTGAAGTTCTTCGTCTACACGGCGTTCGGGAGCGGGCTCATGCTGGTCGCGATAATGTACCTGTACTACGCGCACGTGGACCAGTTCGGCTTCGCGTCCATGGACATTTCCGACCTTGAAAGAACCCGTCTCGTCTTCGACGGGCTGATGAGTCCCCAGGGACTCGTGTTCGCGGCGTTTTTCCTGGCTTTCGCCATAAAGATCCCGATGTTTCCCTTCCACTCCTGGCTTCCCGACGCCTACGCCGAAGCGCCGGTCGCCGGAAGCGTGCTGATGGCGGGGGTGCTCGCCAAGATGGGCGCTTACGCGGTGATCAGGTTCCTCGTTCCGTTTTTCCCCGAAGCCGTGGACGCCTGCGCGTGGATGCTAGTCGCTCTTTCCGTCGCCGGAGTGATCTACGGGGCGATGCTGGCCTTCGCCCAGAGAGATCTCAAAAGACTGGTGGCTTATTCGAGCCTAAGCCACATGGGGCTCGTAATGCTGGGCGTGTTCGCGTTCAACCTTCACGGAGTGCAGGGCGGAATCTACCAGATGATCGCCCACGGACTCTCCACGGGAGCTCTTTTCGTAATCGCGGGAATCATGTACGAAAGGCGCCGCACGAGCGTTATTTCCGAATTCGGCGGGCTTGCGGGAACAATGCCGGTCTTCGCGCTGTTTTTCATGATCGCCGTTCTCTCTTCCGTCGGACTGCCCCTTCTGAGCGGTTTCGTGGGGGAATTTCTGATTCTGCTGGGAGCGTTTGCGGAAAACGGCTGGTACGCGGCCCTGGGGGGCACGGGACTCGTTCTCGGAGCGGTGTACATGCTGAGAGCCTATCAGGAAACGATGTTCGGACCCGTGGCGAAAAAAGTGAACGAGAGTCTCGGGGACCTCAGTCCGAGGGAAATGGCCGTCGCGATCCCCCTCGCGGCCATGATGTTCTTCATGGGCGTCTTTCCGCAGCCGTTTCTCTCCAGGACGGAGCCCGCGGCGGCGAAGGTGGTGAAAGTTGCGGCCGGCGAGCCGGAAACGGTCGGGACAGCGGAAGAAAGGTTCCGGTCGGGGACCAGGTAGACGCGCCGCGCGCGGAGCCGCAAGGATGCCTTACAGAAAGCTCATAACCAAGAAAGTCGAGTTTTCGGCTTCCCACAGGTGCTGGAACAGGAACTGGAGTCCCGAAAAGAACATGGAAGTCTTCGGCAAATCCTCTCTGCCCGGCGGGCACGGTCACAACTTCGTGCTGGAGGTGGCGGTCGAAGGAGAGATAGACGCCGAAACGGGAATGATAATGAACCTCTTCGACCTGAAGGAAATCATGCTTTCCGTTCTGGCCGACTTCGACCACAAGAACCTCAACGAGGACAATCCGCGATTCGGGGACCTGGTGCCGACGACGGAAAACATATCGAAAGTTCTCTGGGAAACGCTGGAGGAGAGGCTCGCCGGAAGGGACGGTTGCCGCCTTCACAGAATAAGGGTCTACGAGACCGACGACCTGTTCTGCGACTACTGGGAATGCTAGAGAAAACAAAGACCGTGCACGTCCGCCTGACGAAAGTGTTCAGGTTCTCCGCGAGCCACAGGCTTTTTTCCGAAAAGCTCTCCGAGCGGGAGAATTTCGCCGTGTTCGACCGCTGCTCGAATCCGGCGGGACACGGACACGACTACGCCGTGGAGGTCGGGATACGGGGGGACATAGACCCCGAAACCGGCATGGTCGCCAACCGTCTCGACCTTGAGAAGCTGGTGCGGCCGGTAATGGAGGAACTGGACTACAGCCGGATAGACAGGGATATTCCCTTTTTCAGGAAGAACATGTCGACGGTGGAAAACATCGGAATGTATCTCTGGGAGAGACTGGGGAGGGTTTTACCGGGAAAGCTCGACCGCGTGCGCGTGTGGGAGAACTCGAGAAGTTCTTTCGAGTATTCGGGAGGGGAACGGTAGTGGCCGGCGAATCCCCCGGGACGCGCAAGGTGGCCGTGGTGACGGGCGCGTCGAGAGGAATAGGCAGGGCCATCGCCCTCGAGCTTCTCGGCGCGGGCTATTTCGCCGCCCTCTGCTGCAGAAGCGAAGGCGGCGCGAGGTCCCTTGAAACGGAACTGTCGTCTTTCGCGGGGAGCTTCACGGTCTCGCCGTTCGACATATCCGACGAAGGCGAGATAAGGAGATTCGCGGGGGAAATCGCCCGTCGCGTGCGGCGCGTCGACGTGCTCGTGAACAACGCGGGCGTGGCCCGCGTGGGTCCGGTCGAGGAAACGGACTCCCGCCAGTGGGACGAGATCATGGCGGTAAACGCGAGAGGGACGTTTCTCATGGTGAAGCACTCCCTCGCTCTCATGCGGCCCGGGTCTCACATAGTCAACATCGGTTCCAACGCCTCGAAGACGGGTTTTGCGGGCTGGGCGGCCTACTGCGCCTCGAAATTCGCCGTCTTGGGCTTCACCAACTCGCTTCGGGAAGAAATGCGGGGCAGGGGAATAAGGGTGTCGGCCGTTTTGCCGGGTCCGACCGAGACGGACATATGGGAGTCGCTTTCCGGAAAATGGGACAGGTCGAAAATGATGAGTCCGGAAGCGACGGCCGGGGTGGTTCTCTCGGTGCTGAACCAGCCCTCGGGCGCGAACATCGACGAAATTGATATAGTTCCGTCCACGGGTAATTTATAGTTTCCCGATCAAGGGCCGGGACGCGACCCATGGTGGAGATACTGACAGTCGGAATCAGCTACAAGACCGCTCCCGTGGAAGTACGGGAGCAGTTTTCCTTTTCGGACGAGAGCCTCCGCGAGGCGCTTCGCGCCCTCCGGCGCAGGGAAAGCATCTCCGAATGCTGCATAGTCTCCACGTGCAACAGGGTCGAGATATACGCCGCGACGGAAAAACCCGGGGAATGCGAGAAGGAGATAAAATCGTTTCTCGCGGATTTTCACGGGATATCAGGTCACAGTCTCGACCGTTGCGCGTACGCGCTTTCGGGAAAAGACGCCGCAGGGCACCTGTTCAGGGTGGCGGCGAGCGTCGATTCCATGGTTCTGGGAGAAACCCAGATACTGGGACAGCTCAAGAATTCCCACAACGTGGCCCTGCTGGAAAAGGCCTCGGGACTCATACTCAACAGGCTTTTCAACAGGGCGTTTTTCGCCGGAAAGAAAGTCAGGACGGAAACCGGAATCTCTTCCCAGGCGGTTTCCGTGAGCCACCTCGGCGTGGAGCTTGCGAAAAGGATATTCGAAAATCTGGCGAACCGCACCGCCATGCTGGTGGGAACGGGAGAGATGGGGGAGATTTTCGCCAGATATCTCGTCTCGAACAAAATAAGGGAACTTTACGTGACGGGCAGGAATTTCGACAACGCCAGGGAGCTTTCCCGTTCCCTGGGAGCAAAGCCCGTAAGGTTCGGGGAAATGCTCTACCGCCTCAAAGACGTGGACATCCTGGTGACCGCCACGGGCTCTCCCGACTACATAATACGAAGCGAGCACGTGAAGCAGTCCCTGGAGCTCAGGAAAAACGACCCCGTCTTCATGATCGACATAGCCGTTCCGAGGGACATAGACCCCAGGATAAACGAGATACCGGGGGTCTATCTCTACGACATAGACGACCTCAGGACGGTTCAGGACGTGAACCTGAATTCCAGGAAAAAGAGCCTGGCGAGGGCGGAGGAGATAATTTCGGGCGTGGAGAAAAACTTCATGAGCTGGATGGAAAGCCTGAAGGTGTTCCCCGTCATAATAGGTCTCAGAAAGAAATTCGAGGAGATAAGGGACGCGGAAGTCGAGAAGGCCGTCCGCAGGCTCGAGGGAACCGCCGGGGGCGAAAGGGAGATCGTCGAGGCTCTCGCAAGCTCCATAGTCGGAAAGATCTTTCACGACCCGGTCGCCAATCTCAAGAAAACGGTTTCCGGCTACGAGGGCGCCGTCTACTCGGAGGCGGTGAGGACGCTTTTCGGCCTGGACGCGGAAAACGCCGGACGCGGCGCAGCGGACGTTGATGACGAAGCTGAGAATTGGAACCAGGGGTAGCGGACTCGCCCTGCACCAGGCGCGTCTCGTCGAAAAGCGCCTGCTCGACGCTTTTACTTCTCTTGAAACGCGAATAGAGCTGATACGGACCACGGGCGACATGAACCCGCTCGGGGACCTGTCTCGGATGGGCGGCAAGGGGGTTTTCGTAAAGGAAATAGAGGAGGCTCTCCTTTCCGGTCGCATAGACGTGGCCGTTCACAGCATGAAGGACCTGCCCTCGGTCCTTCCGCCCGGACTCGCGGCGGGGTCGGCCCTGCGAAGGGAAGACCCGCGGGACGTCTTCGTTTCAAAAGACGGCCGGGCGCCCGGGGACCTTCCCGACGGAGCCAGGATAGGAACCGGAAGCGAGAGGAGAAAAAGCCAGCTGCTTCGCGCCTTTCCGGGTCTCCGGGTCGTTTCCCTGAGAGGGAACGTGGACACGAGGCTCGAAAAGGTCCTTTCCGGAGAGCTGGACGGAATAGTGCTAGCCGCGGCCGGACTGAAAAGACTGGGGCTCTCCGGAAACATCTCCCTGTACTTTCCGCGGGATTTCATGGTTCCCGCCCCGTGCCAGGGAATAGTGGCCGTGGAATACAGGGAAAACGACGCGGAAACGAAAAAGCTCGTGTCGAAGATCGTTCACCGGGACACGGAGACCGAGGCGGCTTTCGAGCGCTCCTTTCTCAGAACCTTCGGAGGGGACTGCTCGGTCCCCCTGGGATGCTGCGCCATGGCGCGGGACGGGAACATAAGCGCCATGGCCGTTTTCGTCGACGCTCAAAGAAACAGGATTTTCGGGAACGCCTGGCGGTGCGACGCGAAAAAAGCGGCGGTCGAGGGTTCCCTGATGGCGAAGGACCTGGTTGAGCGCGCCGGAATCTCCCTCTGAAGCGGGGAGGGGACGCGGGCGGCGGCGGTTCAGGGAATCTTGGTGATTACGATTCCCTCGAGCAGCTTCGAGGTTCCGAACGAGCTTTGATGGATGACCAGGTCTCCGCTTCCGCCTTCCAGCTGTATGTCCTCGCCCTTGTTTCGCACCATGCTCGAGTTCTGCAACGTGACGAAAACCTTGCCCGCCGCGTTCTTCCCGTCGCTCGCGTTGTTGAAGCTTTCAAGCTTCGCGCCGTCGCCGCGGCGGCTTTCCGTCACCGTGACGTTTCTCAGCAGGGCCGTTATGTTCCCGTCCTGAAACTGCGTCGCCTTTACGTTGTCGCCGGCGTTTTTCGACGCCTCGAGGTCCACCGCGGCCAGGTGGAGCATTCCTTCTCCGGATTCGTCCAGGTCGAGCCCCTCGTCGCGGTTGGAGTTTATCCTGGATTTGGTGATTTTCAGGTGAATGTCCCCCGGACCCGCTTCGTCGATGTCGAGTCCGTCTTCCGGGTCGGAGGGACTCTGCGGCTGGGCTCCGTTTTCGCTGAAGGAACTGCCGATCACGGTCGCCAGCACGTCTCCGGGGCCGGTTTCGTCGATTTCTATTCCGTCCGCGGAATTTCCGTTCAGAACGCTTCCGGAAATGACGACCGTGACGCCTCCCGGACCGCCTTCGTCAATCCTCACGCCGTCTTTGTCCGCGGCGGAGGGGGACGGGTCGGTATTGTTGCCGGTAACGGTACTGTCGATCATCAGAAAACGCAGGCTCGAGGAAGAATCCGCTCCCGTTCCGTCGCCGCCGCTCCGGTCGTCGAAATGAAGGCCGTACCAGCCGTTTCGGCTCAGGACCACGTTTCTCAGGGAAACGATCTGCTCGCGGGGCGAGACGCCCCCGGGCACGCTGACGACGATGCCGCTTCTTCCGGCGTTTGTGAAGGAAATGTTCTCAAGATAGAGATTTCCTCCCCCGGTTGCGACCAGCAGGTGGGTCGAACCCTTCTGCGTGATCTCCGCTCCTTCGCCTTCAATCGCCATGTCCTGCGCGCCGGTGTAGACGACGGGGGTTTTCAGTTCGACCGGACGCTTTGCCGTCCGAAACCTGATCACGTCGACCGAAGCGTCCCTGTTGGCCTTGCCGACGGCGGCGCGGAAAGTGTTCGGTCCGCTGTCCGCGTCGTCGGACACGATAACGGTCTTCGCCGTGGCGGACGACGAAAAGCCCGCCGGAGCGAAAGCCGCCAGAAACGAAAGGACGATCAGGGCGCCGCGCGGCACGAACCCGTTTTTTCCTCCGGGGCCGGAAGCCCGAAAAAAACCGCCGAGAAATTCCCATAGACGCATAGGTAGAATAATTAGCACGCCTGCCCGTTTTTTTCAAGGTCTGTTCCGTGTTTTTCCCGCGTTCCGCCCCCGCCGGAACGGAATTCTCCGCTTCGCCCGGCCCGCCGCGCGGGCGGAGACGGAATCCGTCTTGACATAATCGCTTTTCCGACTAGATTTTACGATATTCGACTGTCGCGGGGTGGAGCAGTTCGGTCAGCTCGTCGGGCTCATAACCCGAAGGTCGCGGGTTCAAATCCCGCCCCCGCTACCAGTCCCGCGCCACGGCTCATAAGACGCGGCCGCGGTTCCCGAGATGTTTTCCAAGCGGCTTCCCGTTCGCCCCGATTCAGTTTTCCCGAGATTGTGTTATAATTCCCCGAAGCTGGTTCAGGTCCGTATCCTGATATTAAAAACAAGGTTGGGGTGTCGAGTTGCTTATAATGGTGTCTCTTGCCCTGGTGCTGGGAGTGGTCGGTCAGATGCTCTCCATCAGGACGGGATTTCCCAACATAGTCTTTTTTCTGATTTTCGGTGTTCTGGTCGGCCCGGAGTTTCTGTCCCTGGTTCACCCCTCCGAGTTCGGAGAGGGACTGGACATAATAATAAAGCTCTGCGTGGCCATCGTTCTGTTCGAGGCCGGACTGAACCTGAAACGGGAAGAAGCCGCCGACCACGGAAACCTCATACTTCTGCTCATAACCGCAGGAGCGATGATCACCATGGTGGGCGGGGCGGTTCTGGCGTACTACCTGACCGACCTTTCCCTGGAAATGGCCTTTCTTTACGGCTCCCTGGTGATCGTGACCGGCCCGACGGTCATACAGCCTCTGCTGAGAAGGTTCAGGATAAAGTCCAACCTCAAGAACATACTCGAGTACGAAGGCGTTCTGATCGACCCCGTCGGAGCCCTGGTGGCCTTTTTCGTTCTCGAAATAATCCTCGTGGAGACCCAGATCGTGCACATCGGCAGGGGACTGCTCGAGGTCGGCTACAAGTTTCTCATAGGAGCGGTCATAGGGCTCGTCGGTGGCTATCTGGCCACTCTGGCGGTCAAGAAATTCTACATCTACATGGAGGACTTCGTCGACCTGTTCATACTGGCGTGCGCGCTTACCATCTACGAGGTTTCCGAAATCCTGACCCCGGAAGCCGGAATCGTGTCGGCCATCATTTCCGGGGCCATCGTCGGGAACCTCAACATTCCCGAAGAAGAGAACATGAGAAAGTTCAAGGGCAAGCTTACCATTCTGGTCATTTCCCTTCTTTTCATTTTCCTCGCCGCGAACCTTGAACTCAACCACATACACGATATCGGAATCTACAGCGTCCTCGTGGTGCTGGGCCTTCTCTTTCTCGTGCGGCCCCTGCAGATATTCCTGCTCACCATGGGTTCCAAGCTTTCGCTGAGAGAAAAGACGTTTCTCTCCTTCATTTCCCCCAGGGGAATAATAGCCGCGTCCATAGCTTCCTTCATAGCCATAGAACTCGACCACAGAGACGTTCCCGGCGGCGGGGTGATCCAGGGACTCGTGTTTCTGACCATAGCCATCTCGGTGCTTCTTCAGGGAATGACGACGGGGTTCGTCTCGAGGATCCTCGGGGTTACGGACACGACGAGCAAGGTGGTCATAGTGGGAGCTCACAGATTCGGAAGGCTCCTGGCCAGGCTGTTCGAAAAACACGGAAAGGAGGTCTGGCTCGTGGACACCAACACCAGGTTCGTGGAAATTTCAAGGTCGGAGAACCTCAACGTGGTCGAAGGAGACAGCATGGACACGGGCACCATCGAAAAGACGGGATTCTCGCCCGCGGACACAATCGTATCCCTCACGACCAGCGACCACGTGAACGTATTGGCCTGTCGCCTGGCCAGAATAGACTTCAAGACCGGAAACACGTACGCGCTTCTAAACAGCTTCGCCCGCGCTTCGGACGCCGAGGAAATGACGAAATTCAAGATTCCTCTCGCGTTCGGACGGCAGGTGGACGTGATGGACGTATATTCGAAAATTCTTCACGAGCAGCACGTCGTCTTCAGCTTCAGGGCGGACAGGAGAATGAAGGGAACCTTCGAGCCTCCGCTCCCGGACCATATGATTCCGCTTATCGTCGAGAGGGTGAAGGAGCAGGACATAGTGGTTTACCACGAAGGCCTCACCATAGAGGCGGGAGACAGGGTCACCATGCTCGACATCGACCCCGTCTCCACGAGCCCCCACGTGATCGAGTGGACGGACAAGGAGCTTATAACCATATAGAAAAACATGAGCTCCGAGACCAGGTCTTTCGAAAAACTACTTGAGGAAATAAAGGGAATCGTCGACGCTCTCGAGACGGGAAAGCTTCCTCTCGACGAATCGATAGAGAAGTTCGAGAAGGGGGCCGGGCTCGTGAAGGAATGCTACGAGAAGCTCGAGGGCGTGAAAAAGAAGGTGAGCATGGTGATTGAACGCAACGACGGCGCTCTGGGTCTCGAAGATTTTGACGACGAACCGGAATAAATGAGCTTTGACGTAGAAAGCTATCTCGAAGAAAGAAAAGAGGTAGTGAACCGGTATCTGCGGGAATGTTTCCCGCCCGAGCGGGTCGGGACCAGGCTTCGCGAATCGATCGTCTACAGTCTCCATTCGGACGGAAAGAGGCTTCGGCCGATCCTCTGCCTGGCCGCCTCGGAGCTTGTGTGCGGAAGCTACGGGAAGGCCCTTCCGGCGGCCTGCGCCATCGAGATGATTCACACCTATTCCCTCGTCCACGACGATCTTCCGTCAATGGACGACGACGATACCAGAAGGGGAAAACCGGCCAACCACAGGGTGTTCGGCGAAGCCACCGCGACGCTCGCCGGAGACGCGCTTCTGACCGACGCGTTCGGCGTAATGGCGTCGGGATGCCTTTCGGCGGGCGTGGAACCGCGGGTCGTGGCCGGGGTGATTTCGACCGTGGCCGAGGCCGCGGGGTCGGGCGGAATGGTCGCGGGACAGAGCCTCGACCTCGAGATGAGAGGGGCGGCCGAACATTCCGCGGAGATGCTGACCCGCGTGAATCTCCTGAAAACGGCGAAAATCTTCACCGCTTCGGTCGTAAGCGGAGCCATGATCGGCGGGGCGGGAAAGGAGGAGCTTGCGAGCCTCGCTTCCTACTCGGAAAAAGTCGGACTGGCCTTCCAGATAAGGGACGACGTTCTGGATTCGGACGGAGAGCCGGGAGGACGCGGATCTTCGGAAAGAAAAAGCGCGGCCGCCCCGGCCGTGAATCGCGAGGAATCCGGGGCCATGGTCGCGGACCTTACGGGCCGGGCGGTTTCGGAACTTCGGGGTTTTCGCAAACGTCCCAACGCGCTTGAGGAAATAGCGGTGTGGCTGGGTGAGAGGGAACGATAAGTTGAGGCTCGACGGCCTCCTGGTGGAAAGGCGCCTCGCGGAGAACGGAAACCGCGCCCGCGCACTGGTCATGTCGGGACGGGTGGCCGTGGACGGAAACACCGTGGACAAGCCCGGAACGCCGGTCAGAAGGGACTGCGAGATTCTCGTGCGGGAAGCCCCCGACAGGTTCGCAAGCAGGGGAGGGCTTAAGCTCGAGCGGGCCATAAGGGAATTCGGGATCGACGTGACGGGGAAAACGGCCCTCGACATAGGAGCGTCGACAGGGGGGTTCACCGACTGTCTTCTGCACTTCGGGGCTTTGAGGGTCTACGCCTTCGACGTGGGTCACGGGCAGCTCGACTGGAATCTTCGAAACGACCCCAGGGTGGTTGTCAGGGAAAGGATAAACTGCAGGTACCTTCGGCCCGAAGACGTAGGCGAGAAAGTCGAAATCGTCGCGATAGACGTTTCCTTCATTTCACTCACGATGATCATGAGACCGGCGCTTTCCGTGCTGGCGGAAAACGGAACCCTCGTCGCTCTCATAAAACCCCAGTTCGAAGTCGGCAGGGGGCAGGTGGGAAAAAAGGGAATAGTCAGGGACGAGGAAAAACTGCGGGAAGTCAACGCCAGAATAACCTCTCATATCAAAGAGCTGGGACTCGAACTTGAAGGTCTGGTTGAATCCCCGATAAAGGGAGCGGGAGGCAACAGGGAGTTTCTCGTCTGCGCCCGCGGGCGAAAGCTTCCTACTTCTTCCCCCAGTCCTCGAGAAATCTCTTGAGCCCCGCGTCGGTGAGGGGATGCCTGAAAAGCTGGGTGAACACCTTGTAGGGAAAAGTCGCCACGTCGGCTCCCATCCTGGCGGCCTCGGCTATGTGCATCGGGTGTCTCACGCTCGCCACCAGCACCTCCGTTTGGTAGGCGTAGTGGGCGTATATTTCGCATATGTCCAGCACCAGGTCCATGCCTCCCGAGGATATGTCGTCGAGCCTTCCCACGAAGGGGCTCACGTACGCGGCGCCCGCCTTTGCGGCCAGAAGGGCCTGCGAGGGAGAAAAAACCAGGGTCACGTTCACCTTCACCCCTTCGTCGGCGAGAGTCCTGGTGGCTTTCACGCCGTCTTCGGTCATCGGAAGCTTCACCACTATGTTTTCGTCTATTTTCGCCAGCTTCCTGCCTTCTGAAAGCATCCCGCGGTACCTGGTGCTGAGCACTTCGGCGCTCACGGGCCCCTTCACCACTTCGCATATCTCTTTTACGAGGTCCTCGAAGTTGCCCTGGCTTTTTTCCTTGGACACCAGGGAGGGATTCGTGGTCACTCCGTCCACTATGCCGAAAGCCGCGGCGCTTTTGATTTCCTCGAGGTTTGCCGAATCGATAAAGAATTTCATGTTTTCTCTCCTTCGCGAAACGCGGTATCTGCTCATTATAACAGGTTGCTTGAGCAATGTTTCAGAAAATGTTGTAAAATAGCCTGTTGGCGGAGGCGAAAATGGAGCTTTACATATCGATGAAGGCCGAAAACATAAACCCCACCATGTTCAAGCACGTGACCATGGACATGCCTTCTCCCCAGAACAACGGCTATTTCATAGCGGAATTTCGGGAAGCAGAGAAGGAGAGAATCCTCATTCTCCACAAGTATTCCTCGATACTCGAAAAAAAACTCCAGCAGGTCGGGTATTTTCTTGTGGAAAACTACAATAACGGGATAATCGTCAAGAAAAAAGTCGACGAATCCAGAGAATACATGGACGAATGGGAAGAGTGGGTGGAGTTTTCGAACGCGCTTTTCGAAGAGCTTGAATCCTTTTTCGACGAAGTCTGAACGGCTTCCCGCGACGCCGGCCCGCAAACGTCAGAAAATCCGGACCCGGACGCCCCGGGCGGGCGTTTTTTCCGAACGCAGATGAACGAAAAGACAAACTACAAAGACACCCTCAACCTTCCGCGCACGGATTTTCCCATGAAGGCGAACCTGCAGCAAAAAGAGCCGCTCATCCAGAAAGCCTGGGAAAAGGAAAATCTCTACCGCAGGATCCGCGACGGGAGCCGGGAGCGGGAAAAATTCGTTTTCCACGACGGACCTCCCTACGCGAACGGTCCCATACACCTAGGTCACCTGCTGAACAAGGTGCTGAAGGACATCGTCGTCAGGTCCAAGACAATGGAGGGCTTCGACGTGGAATTCATTCCCGGATGGGACTGCCACGGACTTCCCATAGAGCACAAGGTGCTGAAGGAACTCGGAGGACAGGCCCTGGACATGGAGAAGCTCCGGGTCAGGCGAAGCTGCCGGAAGTACGCCGAAAAGTACGTCAAGACGCAGTCAAGGCAGATGATCCGCCTGGGAACGCTCGGAGATTACGAAAACCCCTACCTGACCATGACTCCCGATTACGAGGCGGGGGTGCTCGAAGTGTTCTCCGCTCTGCTCGAAAAGGACCTCGTCTACAGGGACCTCAAGCCGGTTCACTGGTCCATAGAGAACAGAACGGCTCTTGCCGAAGCGGAACTTGAATACCACGAGAGGGAGGACAAAAGCGTCTACGTGCTGTTCAAGGTGGAGGACCCTTCGTCCCTTCCTCCTTCGCTGGGCGCGGCGGAAGACGAGAAGGTCCACGTAATGATATGGACGACCACTCCTTGGACTCTTCCGGCCAATCTAGCCGTGGCGGTGGCCCCGGGCGGCAGGTACGGCCTCTACAGGTCACCCGAAGGCGAAAACCTGATCGTGGGAGAAGCTCTCGGCGGAGAAGTTTTCGAAAAGGCAGGCAAAAAGGGCTTCGAGCTGCTCGGCTCCTGCCTGGGGGAGGAACTCCCGAGTCGGGGGGTTTCGTGCCTGCATCCGTTCATAGACAGGAAGTCGAAGGTCGTGACGGCCGACTACGTGACCTTCTCAAGCGGCACGGGGTGCGTGCACACTGCCCCTGGCCACGGCGACGAGGACTACAGAACGGGGCTTCGGGAAGGGCTCCCGGTTTACTGTCCCGTGAGGGAAGACGGCACTTTCGACGACACGGTTCCGCAGTGGCTGAGGGGAAAGGGGGTGTGGGAGAGCAACGAAATAATAACGCGCAGGCTCTCGGATTCCGGAAACCTGTTTCACTCCGAGTCCTACGCTCACAGCTATCCGCACGACTGGCGCAGCAAGACTCCCACCATATTCAGGGCGACGGAGCAGTGGTTCATAAGCATGGACAAGCCGTTCGGAGAACAGGGGAAAACCCTTCGGGAAACGGCGCTCGAGGCCGTTCGGAACGACATCGACTTCTATCCCGGCTGGGGGAAGAACAGGCTGGGAGGAATGCTGGAATCCAGACCCGACTGGTGCATATCCAGGCAGAGGTCGTGGGGGCTTCCGATTCCTTATTTCACCGACGGGGAGGGAAGGGCGGTCATGACCCGCAGGATGGTCGAGGCCGTCACCGAAAAGATAAGGGAGAAAGGTTCCGACATGTGGTTTTACTCCGAAACGGAGCAGCTTCTTGAGAATTACAGCCCCGAAGACGACCCCGAGGCCCCGGAGTGGCTCCGCTCGAAGAAGGACATCGGAAGTCTTTCAAAAGGCGACGACATATTCGACGTGTGGTTCGAGTCGGGTTCCTCCTGGAACTCCGTTGTCTGCAAAAGGGACCTTCGCTACCCCGCGGACATGTATCTCGAGGGTTCGGACCAGCACAGGGGATGGTTTCAGTCCTCGCTTCTCGCCGCCTGCGGAGCGAGCGGGCGGGCGCCTTTCGGGGGGCTTTTCACCCACGGGTTCATGGTGGACGCCCGGGGCAGGAAAATGAGCAAGTCCGGAGGCAACGCAATAGAGGTCGACGAGATACTCGGCAGGTACGGGGCGGACATATGCAGGTGGTGGGTAAGCTCGCTCAGCTACTCGAACGACGTTAAAGTGGACTGGGAGTTTTTCGATGTAGCAGCCGACCAGTACAGAAAAATAAGAAACACCATAAGGTTCCTGCTGGGAAACCTGAGCGATTTCGACCCGGATGCGGATGCGGTGGAGTTCACCGGGAACGACAGGCATTCGATCGACCACTGGGCCTACGGCGAATTCACCGAATTCGCGCGCGAAACCGCCGACGCGTACGCGGGCTTCCGCTACAAGCAGGCAAGCGACCTGATCTTTTCTTTCTGCTACGACAAGATGAGCTCCGTCTATCTGGCCTGCGTCAAGGACAGGCTATACTGCGAGACAAAAGACAGCCGCAGAAGAAGGCGGACGCAGACGGTCATGTACCGGACAGCCGACGCGCTGATAAGGTTTCTGGCCCCGGTTCTGGTTCACACTTCGTTCGAGGCATACAGGTCGCTCAGGCGGGACGAAGGAGCGAACGTGCACTTCGAAACCTTTCCGCGTCCGGAAAAGGTAGAAGTCGACGCGGCGTGGAACGAGGTCATGGACGTGAGAAAACTTTGCCTTAAGGCGCTTGAAGACGCGCGTGCACAGGGGGAGGGCGGAATAAGCAATCCGCTCGACGCCGCGGTCTTCGTGGAAGCGGAACGGGACCTGCACGGAAGAATAAAGAATTTTGAAGAGGAGCTTGAAGACCTCTGTGGGGTAAGCAGACTCGAGATCGTTTCCGGAGAGAAAACTCGCGTCAGTCTGGCAGATCTTTCCTCGGAACCCAGATGCGAACGTTCGTGGAAGAGGGGAAAGAGCGTAAGGGAAAGGGCAAACGGAAGGTTCCTGAGCGACAGGGACGCCCAAGCGCTGGGGCTTTAGCATATACATATGTTAACTGCCTCCGAAACGGCAGCGTGGAAAAACACTTGCGGGGTCCCCCGCTGACGCCTAACGGAATTGCCGGAGAGGATGATTTGAGCTTTCTGACACTCCCTGTTCCGACCTATCGTTTCAAAAATATGAAGAGATATATTCACAGCCTCAAAAAATCCTTATATTATAGGCTTGTACTCATCATATTGTTTGTATAAATCGTTTCATCGGAAAGATGATATGGCACCCGGTATCCTGAATGTTTAGGCGCATATCAACATTATCGACCACATTGCGGTCCATGCCCGCGCACGGCGCCAGGATATTCGCGATAACGTCGTGCTGGATTCAAGCACTAAGATATAGCGCGTCTTGAAACGACTCGTCGTAGAAGAAGGAAAACTTGAAGTTTTTGAAAAAGCCGCGCTGGCTTACCGTGATTTCGTCCGCGAAGCCGTGCGTCAAAGCGTGGGAGATTAGAGCTTGAGGAACTATCCGGGAGGCCAGGTGAGTTTCCTTCCCCCGAGGATATGCATGTGCAGGTGAAACACGCTCTGCCCCGCGTCTTCGTTCGTGTTGACGACGAGCCTGTAGCCGTTTTCGCCGAGACCCAGGTCCGAGGCTATTTCCGACGCCTTCACCATGAGATGTCCCATGATTTTCTCGTCTTCCGCACCGACGGTCGCCATGGAGACTATCTCCTTTTTGGGTATCAGGAGAACGTGAACCGGCGCCTGGGGATTTATGTCCCTGAAGGCGAGACAAAGCTCGTCCTCATAGACTATGTCCGCCGGAATTTCCCTGTTTATTATCTGCGTGAAAAGCGTGGACATGGCTTGTTCGGACCCCGAAACCTGAAAGAATTTCGATCACATTATAACCGAACATCGGGGAAAAACCTCTCAGGGCTCGTCCGTTCGGCCGCGGGCTCGCGGTTCAGTCCGCCCGCACCTCGCAGGCCGCGCGAAATTCGAGAACCACTCCGGTCAGGTCGTCGTCAAGCCTTGCCAGCGCTTCTCCTGCGATTTCTTCGGGAACGCCGAACATCGCTTCCGCTATACTTCCCGCTATGCAGGCCAGAGTGTCGGAATCGCCTCCGATGGAAACGGCGTTTCGAAGGGCGTCTTCGAGATCCGCGGCTTCCAGAGCGCACACGACGGCCTCGGGGACGGTGCCCTGACAGGTTTCGTTGTACTCGTATACCGACCGTATTTCGTCGACCGTGGCCGAGAGGTCGTAGCCGAATCTCCGCGTAATCTCTCCGGCTATGTCCCGGGGTCCCGCTCCCTCGCGCGCAAGCCGGACGGCCGCGGCGGTCGCCCGCGCGCCTTTTATCCCCTCGGGGTGGTTGTGGGTCGGTTCCGCCGAGCGTTCGGCGAGTTCTAGCGCTTCGTCAAGCGACTTTGCCCACCAGCCGGCGGGCGAGACCCGCATCGCGGACCCGTTTCCGTAGCTTTCATAAGGCGTCGGGTCGTCGGAACGAGCCCATTCCGTCAACCTGGCTCCGTAGCCCCTGTCCTGATACTTCCTCGTGTAGCGGAGGATGGTTTCCCCGAAATCCAGGCCGTTGAGTATGGCGTCGGCCACGGCCACCGTGTGGACGGTATCGTCCGTAAAGCATGATTCGGGAACGAAAAGGGGGAATTCCTTGGACTTGAAGTTGTCGTTGAATTCGTAAACGGAGCCGACTATGTCTCCCGCAATGGCGCCCAGCATTCGATTGAACCTCCCGGTGTATGCAGACTTTCGCCGAAACGACGGAACTCCCTGTTGACCGAGGCGACCTGCGCGCAGTCCCGACAGGCTTGCCCGTAGGGTCGGAATTTCTAAAACCGCCGTCAGGGGTTATCCTATAATTATGGCGTCTTCAGGGAAAAAGGAAAGGGTTCGCCTGTTCGCAAGCTGCCTCGTGGACAATTTCTTTCCCGAAGTGGGAGAGGCGGTGGTGAAGATCCTCTCGGACATGGGATTCGAAGTCGAATTTCCCGAGGGGCAGACCTGCTGCGGCCAGCCCGCGTTTAACTCCGGACACAGGGCCGACGCGGTGAAAGTAGCGCGTCACTTCCTCGACGTGTTCGACCCCGCGGACGGAGCGATAGTGTGTCCGTCGGGCTCGTGCGCGTCCATGGTGAAAAACTACTACGCGGAACTTTTCCGGGACGACCCCGAAAATCTCTCCCGGGCGAAAAGAATCAGCTCAAATGTCCGCGAGTTCTCGGAGTTCGTTTCGGACAGGGCAGGGGGGCGCTCCTTGAATTCCGCCTACAGGGGCAGGGTCACCTTTCACGATTCCTGCCACGCCCTTCGGGAACTCGGGATAAGCTCCCAGCCGAGGGAGATTCTGAAGTCGCTCGAAGGGGTTGAGCTTGTCGAAATGGAAATGGCCCAGGCCTGCTGCGGCTTCGGCGGGACTTTCTCCATCAAGTATCCCGAGGTATCGGAATCCATGCTGCGGGAAAAAACGGACTCCATTCTGGCCTCCGGCGCCGGGGCCGTCGTTTCCACCGACATGGGATGCCTGATGAACATAAAGGGACTCGCGTCGAGAGAAAAACTGCCGATAAAGGTATTTCACCTGGCGGAACTCCTCGCTTTCGGGGGCGAAAGATGATTACGCAACGCGTGAATTTCCGCGAAAACTCGAAAAAGGCCCTCGGAAATCCGAAGCTGAAAAAAGCCCTGGTGAACTTCACCGACAGGTCAAGAGCCTCGCGGGGAAGGGCGGTAAGCGAGGTTTCCGACTGGGAGGACATGAGGTCGCGGGCAAGAGAGATAAAAAAAGACGTGATAGACAACCTGGACGGGTATCTCGTTGAGCTCGAACGAAGCGTCGTCCGGGCGGGCGGGGAGGTGCACTGGGCAAGAGACTCCCGGGAGGCCCGCGGAATAATACTCGAAATAGCCAGGAAAAACGGCGTCTCGAGGGTCGTTAAAAGCAAGTCCATGGCTACCGAGGAAATAGAGCTCAACAGCCACCTCGCGTCAAACGGCGTAGAAGCTGTCGAAACCGACCTCGGGGAATACATCGTTCAGCTCTCCGACGACCATCCTTTTCACATAATCACTCCCGCGATTCACAAGACCAAGGACGACATCTCGAGGCTTTTCTCGGAAAAACTCGGAGTCCCCGAATACGAAGATCCCCAGAAGCTCACGAACGTGGCGAGAAAGGAACTGAGAGAGAAGTTCCTCTCGGCCGACATGGGCGTCTCGGGAGTGAACTTCGCCGTGGCCGAAACGGGAACCATAGCCATAGTGGAAAACGAGGGAAACGCGAGGCTCTCGACCACCTTTCCCGACATACACGTGGCTCTCATGGGGATAGAGAAGGTCGTTCCGAGGTTCGAGGACCTGTCCGTTTTCCTGAGCCTGCTCGCCAGAAGCGCCACGGGGCAGAAATCATCCACGTACGTTTCTCTCATCACGGGTCCGAAAAGAAAAGGGGATGCCGACGGCCCGAGGCAGTTTCACCTCGTCTTTCTCGACAACGGACGAAGCGACATAGCGAAATCGAGAGAAACGAGGGAATCGCTTTACTGCATAAGATGCGGCGCCTGCATCAACATCTGTCCCGTCTACAGGCAGGTAGGGGGACACAGCTACGGATGGGTGTATTCGGGACCCATAGGGGCCGTTATAACTCCCCAGCTGAACGACTTGGAGAAGACGGCGGACCTGCCGTTCGCTTCTTCTCTCTGCGGAGCCTGCAGGGACGTGTGCCCGGTAAAAATCGATTTTCCGCACGTTCTTCTGTCCCTGCGACATAAAGCGGTGGAAAAGGCCGGAAAAAAGACAAAACCCTCGAACCTGCTTGAAAGACTGGCTTTTTTCGCCTGGAGTTTCGTTTTCTCGAGACCCTTTCTCTACGACCTGGCGGGAAAATTCCTCGTTCAGGCGCAGCGCTTCCACGAAAAAGACGGGCAACTGCGGGGACTTCCTTATCCTTTCTCGAAATGGACGAAGGAAAAGGATTTTCCGGCTTTTTCCGCAAAACCGTTCAGAAAGAGATGGAAAGAGAAAAATCTCGGGAGAAACGGAGGCCCGTCGTGACTTTCAGCGAATCGAAAACGCTCATACTCGAGAATCTGCGTTCCGGCTCCGAAGCGGAAGCGAAAAGCGAAGGGAAGGAGGGTCCGGGGTCGTTCTCAAAGCCTCGATTACCTATTCACGGCAGAGAATTACAGAAAGAATTTACAGTGAACTTTGAAGCCGTGTCGGGCGAAGTCGTTTCTCTGGAAAGAAAGGAAGACCTGGGTGAAAGAATAAGAGGAATCATCGAGGAATCGGGCGCTCGCTCTTTATGCTTCTGGGACGAAGAACCCATGAGATCGCTTCTCGCAGGCGACAGCACAGACCCGGCAAAGGCGGATATCGGAATAACGGGAGCCGATTTCGCCGTGGCGGACACGGGAACCCTGGTTCTTTTGTCCGGTCCCTCGAAGCCGAGACTCACGTCGCTTCTTCCTCCCGTGCACGTCTCGATACTGAGAAAGGAAACCATACTTCCGGATATTCATCACCTGTTTTCGACGCTCGGCGAACGCTGCGGCGACAATTACGAAGAGCTGTGTTCCTGCATTTCATTCATAACCGGACCCAGCAGAACGGCCGATATAGAACTCAATCTTACTCTGGGGGTTCACGGTCCGGAGAGAACGATAGTCGTAATCGTCTGATATAACGTTCCGATACCGCTTCATCAGGGAATATTGACCGATGCCCATGGGTCGCCTGTCCGCGGACATCGATATTCAATGTCCGATAAGGTATATTATGTAAACTTAAATCAATCAGGAAAGATTGAGGAGAAAACCCGTTGGGACACAGGCGCTACCCTTCCTTTTTGAATTCAACTCCCGAGTTCTCGCCGTTCGGGGTTATTTCCAGCAGTTCAGTTTGAGTCGTCATGTCACGAGATTGCGGGTTGCGGTTTTGAGTTTGAACCGCAACAGGTGGGGACTCCAATCAGCTACCTAACAATATCCGGTCAGCGTAATCAATACAGGGCCCAGGACCTGTCGGAACCGGTCGAGAAGCACAATGCTTCTTCCGCAACGAATTTTTCTAAATTTTCATCTCTGTGGTATCTTTTGCGGATTATGCCTATATACGAATACCAGTGCCAGAAATGCCAGGGCGTGTTCGAGATACTCCAGGGATTCAACGACAAGCCGGCCAGAAAATGCGAAAGCTGCGGCGGAAAGCTGAAAAGACTGATCTCCCTTTCGGCCTTTCACCTCAAGGGCTCGGGCTGGTACGAAACCGATTACGGAAAGAAAAAAGTATCCGAACCGAAACAGCTGGAAGGTCAAGGTTCCGACGCGACGGCGACGGCATCCGCGGACGGAGACTCTTCGGACGGGGCCGCCACCACGGCGGAGAGCCCTACTCCCTCGGACCCCTCCAAGGTCTACGACTCCATAAAGTCGGATACGAAAAAGGCGAAGGGGAAGAAGTCCAAAAGCGCGGCGAAGGCGAAGTAGTTCATGGACCTCGGAATAAAGGGAAAAGTCGCCTTGGTGGCGGCTTCCAGCAAGGGAATCGGAAAAGCCATAGCCCTGGGTCTTGCCGAAGAAGGAACGAATCTTTCCGTGTTCTCGCGCTCGAAGGATGAAATCGAGCGAACGGCATCGGAAATAAGAAGCAGTTTCCCGGTCGAGGTCGTCGCTTCCGCGGCCGACGTGACGAACAAAAAAGAAGTCGACGGCGTAATCGAGCGCACGGCGAAGAAATTCGGCGGAATTCACATTCTCGTAAACAACGCCGGAGGTCCTCCTTTCGGCTTTTTCGGGGACTTTGAGGAACGCGACTGGAAAGACGCCTTGGAACTGAACCTTCTGAGCGGCGTTTATCTGGCCCGGAAGGTAATTCCCTTCATGAAGAAGCAGAACTGGGGAAGAATAGTGAACATAACGTCGATAGCCGTAAAACAGCCCATAGACGGGCTCATACTCTCCAATACGGCCCGCGCGGGACTCATAGGTTTCTCAAAGACACTTTCAAACGAACTTGCGGAAAACAACATTCTGGTGAACAACATCTGCCCCGGAAGGATCTACACCGACAGGATAAGGGCGCTTGCCGAGAAAAGAGCCGCCCGGTCGGGCATCGAGTACGAAAAGGCCATAGAGGAGATGCAAAGGGATATTCCTCTGGGAAGAATCGGAAGCCCCGAGGAGCTTGCGGCTCTCGCGTGTTTTCTCGCCTCCGAGAAGGCAAGCTACATGACGGGAACCACCATACAGGTTGACGGAGGACTTCTCAGGGGACTGTTCTGAACGCGCCCGCCCTTTCCCCTGCCGGTTGGCTTGCTCCGACCCTATGAAGACTGGATCATGAAAACCGTAAGAAAAAACGTAATGATAACAGAGCGACAGGACCGCTGGATTAAAGAACAGGTTGAAGCCGGAAACTTCGGCAACGAAGACGAGGTCTTCCACAACCTGATCAGCGAACGCATCAGCCGCGAACCGGAGATCGCGACAATCCGGGCAGCCCTTATCGAGGGCGAGCGAAGCGGCATCAGCGACAAGACCGTCGACGAGATACGGCGCGAGGCCGAGCTGATGAGCAAGAACAACAAAAAGCCGCGACGCGGGTGAAAAGACGTTAGCCGGGCGGAGGACCGCCCTTCCCTCCGCACGGGCTATCCGCCGTCTTCCGCGCCCTCGCCTTCCCTGAAAAGAGAATCTATGCGAAGGTCGTAATCCCGAAATTCCCGCGCCCTGTTCCTGTCGGACCTCATCCTTATGTTAAGACCCTTTATCACCTCTTCCCTGCGCGGGCGCATCTTGTAGGAAATCTCCCCGATGGGGGTGTTCACGATTTTTATGCCGGGCGGAACCTCGAATTCCGTGCGCTCCCGGTACTTGCCCAGGGCATTGTTCATGAACTCCGCCCAGACGGGAACGGCGGCCCTAGAGCCGGCTTCCTTGTTCCCGAGAGGCGTGTTGTCGTCCTTCCCGATCCATACTCCCGTCACGATCATGGGACTGTACCCCAGGAACCACGCGTCGGTGTAGTTGTTCGTGGTTCCAGTCTTTCCCGCTATTTTCGCCTTGGTGTTGAGCCAGTTGGCCGATATTCCGGTTCCCTGCGATATCACTCCCTCCATCATGTCGGTCATCACGTACGCGGTCTCGGGGCTTATCACCCTCTTGAAATCGTCTTCGCTCACAAAGTAGCTTACGGGAACCTTGCGGATGAGAAGCAGAAACTCCTCGGCGGTGAGAAACTCCCTTTCCTGGAGCCCGAAAAAGCCCGAAGGCCGGGGCTCTTCTTGCTGCACGGGAGGAGGCGCGGCGGCCTGTCCGTAATCCTCGTATCCTTTCGAACGGGCTATTTCGTTGACCACCCTGAGCTTTTCCTCCTCCTTGCGCTGCTTGAGCTTCCTTTCGTACTGAAGGTACATCTCTCCCGTGTTGTCCTCGATCAGGGTTCCGTTGCGGTCGTATATCCTGAGAATGAACTTCGGCTTTCTGTACACTCCGGCGTTTGCGAACACCGAATAGGCGGAAGTCAGCTCGAGCAGCGAAACCTCCGAACTTCCCAGCGCGAGCGACGGATAGGGTCTTATGCTAGACTCGAAGCCGAAATACCCGGAATAATCGGCCACGTACTGCGGATTTATGTCCATGATGAGCCTTATAGAGGAGAGGTTTCTCGAATTGATGAGCGATTCCCTGAGAAAGACCGACCCCATGTACTCCTCGTCGTAGTTCTCCGGCACCCAGTCGTCTATTATGATGGGCACGTCGTGAAGCTTGCTCGTCTGCGTGTATCCCTTGTCTATGGCGGCGGAGTAGACAAAGGGCTTGAACGCCGACCCCGGCTGCCTTCTGGCCTGAACGGAGCGGTTGAACTTAGACTGCCAGAAGTCGTATCCGCCGACCATCGAGAGAACGTTGCCGTTTACGTCCATGGAGAGAAGCGCCCCCTGGACCCTGGGATTAAGAAGCGGAACGATGTCCTTCACCCCCTGGGGGTCGGTGGAAACCCTGACCCTGAGAACATCCCCCACCATGAGATTTTCGGCGAGAAGGTACCTGTCCGGCGGAGGCGGATAATACCGGTCGGGGTCGACGATGTACCTGATCGTCCGCTTCTCGCTCCCGACCTCCACGGTCGCGAACGAAGTCTCCGCGTCCGACTCCCCTACCACGGTGACGACTCCCCTGTACGTCTTTCCGTTCTCCAAAACGAGATTCCGCTGCTGTTTTCTGAATTCCTCGACCTTTTCCGCGGTCTTGAGCCTGGCCAGGGTGAACCTCGCCCTGCCCTGCCTTTTCTCCAGGTTCCGCACTCCTCTGCGAAGCGCCCTGTAGGCCGCGACGCTTAGGTCCGCGTCGAGCGTGGTGTATATCTTGTAGCCGCCCTTTTCGTATGCCTTTCTCGAAACCTTCTTTTCCAGATAGTCCCTCGCGTACTCGATGAAGTACGGCGCCACGTACTCCCCTCTGGGTCTCCGCTTGGGTATGACCCGCATTCCGTACTCGAGCGCTTCGTCCCTCTGCTCGTCGGTTATGAATCCCTGCTCTCTCACGATCTTTATCACGGTTTTCTGTCTTTTGCGCGCCGTTTCGGGATTGGCTCTCGGGGAGTAGAGCTCGGGCCTTCTGGGTATTCCCGCCAGCAGGCATGCCTCGGCGATGTTTATCTCGCTCACGGATTTTCCGAAGTAGTTTCGGCTCGCCATCTCCACGCCGTAGACCCCGTCGGCGAGGTATATCTGGTTGAGGTAGAGGTAGAGTATCTCCTTTTTCGAGAGGTTCTTCTCTATCCTGTAGGAAAGAATCGCTTCCTTTACCTTCCGGCTGTAGGCCCTCTGGGGACCCAGAATGAGGTTCTTGGTTATCTGCTGCGTGATGGTGCTTCCGCCGGAAACTATCCTGCCTCTGACGAGGTTCTGCACAATGGCCCTTATCACGCTTTTGGCGTCGACGCCGCCGTGCTGGTAGAACCTTCTGTCCTCGACCGCTATGAAGGCGTCTACGACGTGAGGCGGTATTTTCTCGAGGTCCACGATCACCCTTTTCTCCAGGCCCTGCTGGGCAAGGAGTTCTCCGTCGGAGGAGTAGAATTCGTTTACGAGTATCGGCTGATAGCCCGTAAGGTCGCGAAGGTCGGGAAGATCCTTTGAAAAGTAGAAAAAGGTGGCGGAGACCAGCGCCGCCGCCCCGAGCAGCAGTACCAGGGGTACGGAGAAAAGCGGACCGAAGGGTTTTCTAGGTTTTCCGCCCGAGAGGTTTATTCCTTTGCTTGGTTTCATCTGCGACGGTTGAGATTATATACGGCAACGACCGGAAAAACAGATTACCGAAAAAATTTCTCTTTGGTTATTATTGACGGGGAAAAGGCAGGAACCTGTAAAGAGGTCCAATCCGCTAGATTATAATTGCCGTCGGCAAAACAAGACATCGGGTTCGAAATGGAGTCTGACGAAACCCAAATGAACAGGAGAGAAAAATGGCGGAAATTCCCAAGCTTGGACGAATAGAAAAAATCGACCTGCGAGAGGCTTGGCCCAACGAGGCTGAAGATTTCACGCCCTGGCTCTCGGAGCAAGGACTGGACGAGTTAGGCGAAGCGTTGGGACTGGAGCTTGAGATGCAGTCAAGAGAGGCGCCGGTCGGCAGTTTTGCGCTGGATATGCTGTGCACCGAATCAGGAACGAACCGCACGGTGATAATTGAAAATCAGCTGGGGTCGACCGACCACGATCATCTGGGCAAACTTCTCACTTACGCGGGAGGGTGCGACGCGAACGTGATAGTCTGGATAGCGAAAGAGTTCCGGGACGAACACAGACAGGCTCTCGAACTGCTAAACCAGCGCACTGGGGAGGACACGGAGTTTTTCGGCTTGGTCATAGAGTTATGGAAAATAGGTGACTCTCCTCCCGCTCCGCACTTCAAGATGGTCGTCGCTCCCAACGAATGGAAAAAGAGGTTCCCACCCGTCACAGAACGAAGCCGGCGATACCGCGAGTTTTTCCAAGAGCTGATAGACTCGCTAAGAGATTTGGGATTTACAAACGCACGAAAAGCTCAACCTTTTAACTTCTACCATTTCTCCGCAGGACATGCGCAACGCGTGCAATACGGCGCGAGACTGATGACCGGAGGAGAAGCCAAGGTCGAGATTTATATTGACAGCAAGGACAGGGATTGGAACAAGACCCTGTTCGACAAGCTCATGGAGCACAGGGACCACATCGAATCTGATCTTTCCGAATCTCTGGAATGGGAAAGACAGGATGACCGGAGATACAGCAGAATCTCAATTTCACACAAGGGAAGCATTGACGACAACCCGGAAAAACTGAAAGAAACGAGATACTGGATGATTGAAAAGCTTCCGGATTTCAAGCGAGTGTTCGGCCCGATGCTCGATGAACTGGCGATATTAAAGGAGAAAGAATGAAAACGCCCCCCGAGAAAGAAAGCCCGGCCAACCTGGAATCATACATAAAGAACGTGACGGACCAGGAAATGAAAGTGCTTCTGCTCAAGCTCAAGAACGAAACCAGAAAAGAAGACGTCACGTGGGAACAGGTAAGAGACATACTGGCCGCCGTCGGCGACAAGGACGGCGGGACGCTGAAGGACATAATCCCCCTGCTTCTCGACTGAACCCGGCGCGGGAAAAAAGACCCGGCGGAAGAAACTTCTCGTCATGACCAAAAAACTTCTGGACAGCATAGGCGGCACGCCGGTCATAAGGCTGAAAAGAGCCGCAAATGACAGTCCTTCGGCCATATGGGCCAAGCTTGAGAACCTCAATCCCGGCGGAAGCGTGAAGGACAGGGCGTGTCTTTCGATGATCGAGCGCGCCGAACGGGAAAACCTGATAGAGCCCTCAAAGACGACCATAGTCGAGGCGTCGAGCGGAAACACCGCCGCGGGACTCGCCATGTGCTGCAGGGTAAAGGGATACCCGCTCACGGTGGTCATGCCGGAGAGCACCATGCCCGAGAAGGTCCGTACCGCGAGGGCGTTCGGAGCGAACATCGTTCTCACGGACCCGGCGGCGGGACTCGCGGGCGCGATAGAGAAAGCCAGGGAGATGGCGCGAAACGACCCCGACTGCCACATCCTCGACCAGTTTTCGAACGAGGCGGACATAAAGACTCACAGGGAAAAAACCGCGAAGGAAATCGCCGACCAGATACCGGGCGGTCTCGACGCATTGGTCTGCGGATTCGGAACCGGCGGAACGATAACCGGACTGGGCTCGGGGCTGAAAGACATCTACCCCGGCCTGCGGGTGACCGCGGTCGAGCCCGAGGAATGCCCGGTTCTCTCGGGCGGGGAACCGGGCGCCCACGGCATCCCCGGCATATCCCCCGGTTTCGTGCCGGAAAAGCTCGACAGAAGCGTGATCGACTCCGTCCGCGCGGTTTCGACCGAAGACGCCCGGCGGTGCGCGAGAAAGCTCGCACGCGAGGAAGGAATACTGGTCGGCACGTCGTCCGGAGCGGCGTTTTTCGGGGCGCTTGCGGTTTCCCGCGAAATAGGACCAGGCAAGGCGGTGCTGGCCGTGTTCTGCGACGGCGGCGAGGCGTACCTCGAAACCGGTCTCTACGGCTAGCGCCCGGCCGCGGCGATGTTTGAAATGGACTTCCCGCTGTGTTATCTTTGTCAGGGACGGTTGCGTTCGCTTATGGGCGGCCGCGACGGGGAACGTTGAAATGTCCGGAAGCGTATTTAAAAACCTCGTGCTGTGGGCGGCGATATTCGTCGGGGTGTTCGCCGTCTACCAGTTCATGAACGCCACGGGCAACGTCTACCCGGAGATATCCTACAGCGGTTTTCTCGACCATCTGGACAACGACAGGATAGACAAGCTCGAGTTCGGGGAAAACGTGATAAAGGGAGAGCTCAAAAACGCCGATCCCTCCCAGAAGGGTTTCACCACCTCCGGTCCCGTGGGCGAGATACTAATCTCCAAGCTCGAGGAAAGCGGCGTGGAGTTCAGCTTCTCCAGAAAAAGCCAGGGTTCCCTCACCCAGGTGCTCATAAACTGGGGACCCCTTTTCATACTGGTCGCCCTCATGGTCTTTTTCATGAGGCAGGTGCAGGCGGGAGGCACAAAGGCCATGAGCTTCGGGAAAAACCGCGCCCGCATGCTGTCGGAAGGCCAGAACAAGATCACTTTCAAGGACGTGGCCGGCGTCGAGGAGGCCAAGGAGGAAGTGAGCGAGATAGTGGAGTTTCTTAAAAGCCCCGAGAAAGTCACCAGGCTCGGGGGAAGAATACCCAAGGGAGTCCTGCTGGTCGGTCCCCCGGGAACGGGCAAGACCCTTCTGGCCAAGGCGATAGCGGGAGAGGCGGAAGTGCCGTTTTTCATCATCAGCGGAAGCGATTTCGTGGAGATGTTCGTGGGCGTCGGGGCGTCCAGGGTAAGGGACCTGTTCATACAGGCGAAGAAAAACGCCCCGTGCATAATTTTCGTCGACGAGCTCGACGCCGTGGGAAGGCACAGGGGAGCGGGACTCGGAGGAGGTCACGACGAAAGGGAGCAGACGCTCAACCAGCTGCTGGTGGAAATGGACGGATTCGAGGGAAACGAAGGCATAATAGTCATGGCGGCCACCAACCGCCCCGACGTTCTGGACCCCGCCCTGCTCCGCCCCGGCAGGTTCGACCGCCAGGTGGTGGTTCCGAGACCGGACGTCAGGGGAAGGGAGGCCATACTGGCCGTGCATTCCAAAAACACTCCCATAGCGAGCGACGTGGACCTCTCGGTGGTCGCGAGGTCGACCCCGGGCTTTTCCGGGGCGGACCTTGAGAACCTCGTCAACGAATCGGCTCTCCACGCGGCCAGAAGCAACAAGGAACACATAACCATAGAAGACTTCGAGTACGCCAAGGACAAGGTGACCATGGGCGTCGAGAGAAAGAGCATGCTCATAAGCGAGCACGAAAAAAAGGTCACCGCCTACCACGAGGCCGGACACGCCCTCGTGGCGAAACTGACCCCCGAAGCCGACCCCATACACAAGGTGACGATAATACCCAGGGGGATGGCCCTGGGGGTGACGCAGCAGCTTCCCCTGGAAGACAAGTACACCCTGTCGAGAAGCTATCTCAGTTCCACCATAAAGGTGCTTCTGGGAGGCAGGGCCGCCGAGGAGATAGCGTTTTCCGAGAGAACCAGCGGCGCGGGCAACGATCTTGAAAGAGTTACGGAGATAGCCAGGAAAATGGTGTGCGAATGGGGAATGAGCGAAACGGTGGGCCCGGTGACCTTCGGCAAGGGAGAGCAGCAGCCCTTCCTGGGCAGGGATATCTCCAGAAAAAACGACTACAGCGAAGACACCGCCGTGCAGATAGACAGCGAGATAAGGAAAATCGTCGCGGGAAGCTACGACGAGGTCCTCAAGCTTCTCAGGGACAACATCGACCTTCTGCACGAACTCTCCGCCCTCCTCCTGGAAAAGGAAGTGATAGATTCCAAGGAGCTTGACGAGCTCGTGTCCGGGACGCGGAGGACGACGACGGCGCCGCCGCCGGAAACGCAAACGCCCCCCGACGCGGCGGAAAGGGTTTAGTCCGGCCGTTTTTTCACCCGCGTCTCGTTTTTCACGGGCGAGGCTTCGAGCGAACCGGGAGAGAAAAGTCTTTTGTTTGAACTGCCACATCACAGCGAAATCCCGAAGCCCGGCGAATCCGGCCCCGTATCCCTGGGCCGAAAGACGCTCGATCTCGGCATAAAGCCCCTGGTAATGGGAGTTCTGAACGTAACGCCGGATTCCTTCTACGACGGCGGCAGGTACGACGACGCGGAGAGGGCCGTCGAGAAGGCCGCTTCCCTCCTGGAGGACGGGGCGGACATTGTCGACATCGGGGGAGAATCGACAAGACCGGGGTCCCTGGGCGTAAGCGCGCGCGAGGAACTCGACAGGGTCGTTCCGGTGGTGGAGGCGGTGTGCGGGGAATTCGACGCCGTGGTCTCCGTCGACACCACCAAGGCCGTGGTGGCCGCCGAAGCCCTCCGCTGCGGAGCCAGCATGATAAACGACGTAAGCGGTCTCGCGTTCGAACCCGAAACGGCGCTCGAAGCGGCCCGCCACGAGGCGGCGATAGTGCTCGGCCACACCACCTCGCGGCCGCTCGACATGCAGGAAAAGACCTCCTACCGCTCCCTCGTACCGGACGTTATCGGCCGTCTTCTCGATTCCGCGGCGACCGCTCTCGACGCCGGGGTGCCCCGGGAGAGAATAATAATCGACCCGGGGATAGGGTTCGGCAAGACCGTGGAACAGAACCTGGAGATACTCAGGAATCTCGAAAAGTTCTGCGGGCAGGGATTCGCCGTCTGCGTCGGGACCTCGCGCAAGTCCTTCCTGGGGGCGGTCCTGGGAGACTGTCCCGCGGAGAAAAGATTGATCGGATCGGTTTCATCGGTAATAATATCAATGCTGAAAGGTGTTTCCATAATAAGAGTTCATGATGTACTTGAAACAAGGCAGGCCATCGAGACCGTGAAAAGCATATACGGGGTCAACTAGACATGTTCCAGTTCATGGCGGATTCCATACAGAACTTCAGGTTCTTTTCCGACAGCGTGGACATCCTGCTGGTGACCCTCATGTTCTTCTACATATTCAAGACCCTGGAGGGCACCAGGGCGTCGCAGATTCTCGTCGGCATCGCGGCCGTGGGGCTCGTCTACCTGGTCTCGAGGGCCTGGGGATTTCACACTCTCAACTGGCTGATCGCTCATTTCCTGGGCTTCGCCATACTGATAATCGTCGTTCTTTTCCAAGACGACATAAGAAAGGTGCTGGCCAACATAGGAAGAAGACCCCTTCTTTTCAGGATGGGCAGGGATGGGCCGAGCAGACCGGTCATCGACGAGGTCGTAAAGGCCTGCGTCTTTCTTTCCTCGAACAGAACCGGGGCCATAATCGCCCTTGAGAGGCTCGAGAGCCTGAAGGGCTTTTCCGGAGTGCCCATAAACGCCGTTCTGTCGAGCGAGCTGCTCATAAGCATCTTCAACCCGCTTTCCCCCATCCACGACGGCGGGGTGATAATCAGGGACGACATGATCGCTTCGGCCGGCAGTTTCTTTCCCATAAGCACCAATCCCGACATCAAAACGGAGCTCGGAACCCGCCACAGGGCGGCCATAGAGCTTTCAAGGGAAACCGACGCCGTCGTGATAGTGGTGTCCGAGCAGACCGGGACGATCTCCGTGGCGACCAGCGGGGAACTGCGGAAAACCGCGGGCAAGGATTCCCTGAGAAGCAGCCTGGTTTCGAGACTCGGGACGGTGCGCGCCGGCGGCGGCGCGAAGACCAAGACACAGGCGGCGGAAACAGTCTGATGGAAAAAAAGGTCTTTTTTCAGAATCTAGGAAAAAAAACGTTCGCTCTCACCGTCGCCCTCACGTTCTGGATAATCGCGAACCTAGAATTCGACGTGGAAAGAGACATCAGGATGCCGCTCAACCTCACCAATCTCCCCGCAAGCCTGATCATAGTGAACAAGCAGCCCGAAAGCGTGGACCTCTCCCTCAGGGGTCCCAGAAGCCGCCTCTCCTCCTTCGCCTACTCCAACAAGACGCTTTCGGTCGACCTCAGCAGGACAAGGCAGGGTTCTTCCAAGATAGACATGAAGCGCAGCGCCGCCGACATCGTTCCCAGGGGAGTGGACATCATCGCCGCCCGCCCGCTCAAGCTCTCCCTGAACGTCGACAGGCTCGTAACGAGAAAATTCCCGGTGACCCCCGTTCCAGGAGAACCGGATTCCGGCTACGAGATATCCGGCCCCATAAAAACCGTTCCCGAGTTCGTGGACATAAGGGGACCGGCCGGGGAACTCGCCAAGGTCGAAACGATAGAGACGACGAAGATAAAAATGAGCGGCGAGGAGGCCGAATTCACCGTTCCGGTCTCCCTTCATGTGCCCTCCCCCAACATGGAGGTCCTGCAGGGAAATCTCGTGGAAGTCACCGTAACCGTAAGGGAGATAATGGTGACCAAGGAATTTCGGGACGTGGAGATAACCCCCGTTAACTTCGGGAACGTCGACTACGAGCCCTCTCCCGGGCTCAGGGCGACGCTGGTGTTCGACGGTCCCTACAAGGCTATAAACAATCTCAAGAGCGGCGAAATCAGGGTTTTCATAGACGGAAAGGACATGGGGGAGAAAAAGAAAAGGGACCTGAAGGTGAAGGTGGACTATCCGGGCTCGAACCTGCTCAGGCTCACGAGCGTCAATCCGGAGAAAATCAGCATAACGGTCAAAACGCAGCCGGAGAAGCCTTCCGGCACTTGAAGGAGGAAGTCCCTTTGTCGGAAACTGACGGAAGAAAGATTTTCGGAACCGACGGAATACGCGGGGTCACCAACGCCTACCCCATGACCCCCGAGGTGTCCCTGGCCCTGGGAAAAGCCGTGACGAAATACTTTTCCCGAAAGACCGGCGGCAGAGTGAAGGTGCTGCTCGGCAAGGACACCAGGCTTTCGGGCTACGTCTTCGAGCACGCCATGGCCTCGGGAATAATGTCCCTGGGGGCGGACGTGCTGCTGGTGGGTCCCCTGCCCACCCCCGCAATAGCGTTTCTCACCTCGAACATGAGGGCCACGGCCGGAGTCGTCATATCCGCTTCGCACAATCCGTACACGGACAACGGAATAAAGATATTCGACGAAAAAGGCTTCAAGCTTCCCGACGGCGCAGAGCTCGAGATGGAAGAAATGGTTCTCGGAAAGCGGGGCGACGCCCGGGGACCGTCTTCGGACACGGGAAAGGCGAAAAGAATCGAGGACGCGGTCGGAAGATACATAGTGTTTCTCAAAAACACCTTCCCCCGGGACCTCACCCTGGACGGGATGAAGATAGTCGTCGACTGCGCAAACGGCGCCGCCTACAAGGTCGCTCCCATAATACTCGAAGAGCTGGGAGCGCAGGTGATAAGGATGGGGGTGAATCCCGACGGAAAGAACATAAACGTGGACTGCGGAAGCCTCCGCCCCGAGATGCTTTTCGACCGGGTGGCCGCAACCGGAGCGGACATCGGCGTGGCGCTGGACGGAGACGCCGACCGGGTGGTTCTCTGCGACGAGAAGGGAAACGGGGTGGACGGCGACCACGTGCTCGCCATCTGCGCCTCGGAGATGCTCGAAGCGGGCACCCTGGCGACCGACGTCGTGGTGGCGACGCAGATGAGCAACATGGCCCTCGAGAACTACCTGGGAGAGAGGGGAATAAGGCTTGAGAGAACGCGGGTGGGCGACAGGTACGTCGTCGAGGCAATGAGAAAGCTCGGAGCCAACCTCGGAGGGGAAAAATCGGGCCACCTGCTGTTTCTCGACCATTCGACCACGGGAGACGGCATGCTCGCGGCCCTGCAGATAATGAGCGTGATGAAAAGAACCCAGAAACCGCTTTCGCTGCTCGCGGGCGTAATGGAGTTTTTTCCCCAGACGCTTAGAAGCGTGGAGATAACGGAGAAAAAGCCGTTCGAGGAGATCCCCGGGCTTCTAAAGACCGTGCGGGAGGTGGAAAAAAAGCTGGGCGGAAGGGGAAGAGTCAACCTCAGGTACTCCGGAACCGAGCCGCTCGCCCGCGTCATGGTGGAAGGCGAGAACGAGGTTCTTATAAACTCCGCCGCCGCCGACATATCTTCGATAATCACGGAAAACATAGGCGCCGGATGAAAACGAGACTCAACATAAACGTGGACCACGTCGCGACTCTCAGGGAAGCCAGAAAAGGCGACGAGCCCGACCCCGTGGCCGCGGCCGCGATGGCGGAACTTGCGGGGGCGCGCGGGATAGTCGTTCACCTGCGCGAGGATCGCCGCCACGTAAAGGAAAGGGATCTTTTTCTTCTGAGAAAGACCGTAAAGACGAGGCTCAACATGGAGATGGCCGCGACCGACGAAATGATCGCGACGGCCGCCGAGGCCGCTCCCGACATGGTTACGCTCGTTCCCGAAAAAAGGGAGGAGATAACCACCGAAGGGGGACTCGACGTCGCCGGGAGCATGGACGGGTCGCGCGCGGCCGTGGAAAAACTGAAAGGCCTCGGATTGTTCGTGAGCGTGTTCGTGGACCCCGACGAAAGGCAGGTGAGAGCGGCGCGGGAAGCGGGCGCCGACATGGTGGAGATTCACACGGGGAGCTATGCGAACGCAGGAGACGAAGCCGCGGCGATAAGGGAGCTTGAGAAGATCAAAAGCTCGGTGAACGACGCCCTCTCGCGGGGACTCAGGGTGTCGGCCGGTCACGGACTCGACTACGTGAACGTGGGCGCGGTTTCGGCCGTGGAGGGAATAGAGGAGCTCAACATAGGACACAGCGTGATTTCACGGGCCGTTCTCACCGGAATGGAAAAAGCGGTAAAGGACATGATCTCGGCGCTTTAGCACCCTCGGGGGACGGGAAGATGCTTTCAGGCATAGGAATCGACATGGTGCGCAACGGGCGCGTGAAACACCTGATAGACAGGTGGGAAGGAAAGTTTCTCCGCAAGATATTCACGGCGGACGAAATCGAAGGCATGGCGGACTGCAGGAACAGGGACGTTACGTGCGCCGCGAACTACGCGGCCAAGGAGGCTTTCGTCAAGGCTCTCGGGACAGGGTTTCGCCGCGGCATAAAGTTTCACAACATAGTCGTGAAAAGAGACGATCTTGGCAAGCCCTACATAACCCTGAGGGGAGACACCAAGAAATTCTTCGAACGAAGGGGACTCAGCAGGATTCACACGACCATATCCCACGACGGGGAATATTCGGTCGCGGTGGTCGTGCTGGAAGACTGATCCCCCTCCCCGTCCGGCCGGGGACGCCCCGAATGCTCTCGAACATACGGAAACTCAATCTCGCGGGACTGCACGAAGTAAGACCGGGACTGGAGAGAATCGCCGCGGTTCTCGGAGAGCTCGGTTCTCCCAACGAGAAAAGGGACTACGTGGCCGTCGCGGGAACCAACGGCAAGGGCTCCGTCGCGTCCGCCGTGGCGGCGATACTGGAGGCGAACGGCTACCGCACAGGTCTTTTCACCTCCCCTCACCTTCGGAGCGTGACGGAGAGAATAAGGGTGAACGGGACGCAAATCGCCGAAGACGAACTCGACCGGCACCTGGGGGCGGTTTTCGCCGCCTGCGGGACCCTCGGAGTGGAGCTCAGCTACTTCGAGCTCGTGACGGCCGCCTGTTTTCTTCATTTCGAGAGCGAGAAAACCGACGTCGGCGTTCTGGAGACCGGCATGGGAGGAAGATGGGACGCGACCAACGTCTGCTCTTCCGTCGCGAGCGTGATAACGAACGTGTCGCTCGACCACACCGAATACCTGGGAGAGACGGTCTCCCGGATCGCGGCGGAAAAAGCCGGAATAATCAAAACAAACGCTCCCGTGGTGACGGCCTGCGAAGGAGAGGCCCTTCGCGTCGTGGAGAGCGCCGCGGAACGGAATTCCGCCGGATGCCGCCGCGCGGGGCGGGAATTTCGCTTCGAGAAAAAACGGGGACTCCGCTTCGACTACTCGGGGCGAAAATGGACGCTTGCGGGACTTGAAACTTCCCTCGCCGGAGTGCACCAGGCGGAAAACGCCGCCACGGCCGTGGCCACCGCGGAGACGCTCGAAGAACACGCGGGCTACGATATAGACCCCGGGTCGATAAGACGCGCGCTTCGGGAAATCAGGCTCGAAGGCAGGATGGAGTACCTGCGCGCGGACGTCCCCTTAATACTGGACGGAGCGCACAATCCCGCCGCCGCGGCGAGACTTGCCGAATCCCTTGGGTTTCATCACCCTGAAACGAGGTTCAACTTCCTGATAACCATGCTCGGCGCCAAGGACGTCGAGGGTTTTGTCCGCGCCCTCTCGCCCGTCTCGGGAAAGCTAGTCGTGACCGAACTTCCGGGAAACGAGAACGCCAAAGCGGCCGAGGAAATCCTGAAACTCGCGCGGGGACGCTTCGATTCCGCGGAAATCGTGAAAGATCCCGGCGACGCGTACGAAAGACTGCTCGGTTACGGGGAGCCCGCCTGCGTGTGCGGTTCCCTTTACCTTTTGGGCCATCTCAAGGACATTATTGAAGATGAGAAAACTGGCCATAGTGACTGACGACCTTTTCCTCGCTCACAGAAACCCTCCAGGACACCCCGAGTGCCCCGAAAGGCTCGCCGGAATTCTGGACATGCTGGCGGCTACCGGCCTAGGGAAAAAAACCGTTTCGATAGAAACGCGGCCGGCTACGGAAGAGGAAATCGCCCTGGTGCACGCAAAGCCCTACTTCGAGGCGGTGAAGGCCACTTCGCGAAGGGAGTTCACGGAACTCGACGCCGACACCTCGGCGTGCGAAATCTCGTTCGACGCCGCCCTCGCGGGCTCCGGGGGGCTCGTATGCTCCGCGGACTCCGTTCTTTCGGGAGAAATCGACACGGCCTTCGTTCTCTGCCGCCCTCCCGGACACCACGCCGAACGCGACAGGGCGATGGGATTCTGCCTGTTCAACCACGTCGCGGTCGCCGCGGCGCACCTGGTCTCGAACCGGGGAATCGGAAAAGTCGCCGTGATAGACTGGGACGTGCATCACGGAAACGGAACCCAGCACATCTTCTACGACTCCCCCCGCGTGCTCTACTTTTCGGTCCACCAGTTCCCGTTCTACCCGGGCACGGGAAGCCTAAAGGAGCTCGGATACGAAAAAGGGCTCGGGCACACGGTCAACGTCCCCTGCCCTTCCATGCTGGGCGACGAGGACTACCTGAGAATCTTCGGCGAGATACTGGCTCCCGTAATGGAGCAGTACCGCCCGGAATTCATACTCGTCTCGGCGGGCTTCGACGCCTACCAGGCCGACCCGCTCGGCGGAATGCTTCTCACTTCGCGGGGATTCGCGAGGCTTACCAGGTTCGCGCTGGAACTTGCCGAGAAACACTGCGGGGGAAGGATCGCCTTCGTGCTCGAGGGCGGCTACAACACCGCGGAAATGGGCCCGATCGCGAGGGCCGTCGTCGAGGAGATGCTGGACATCACAACATCGCCCGCGGACTTCGACCCGCAAAAGACAAGCTGCGGGCACACGGTCGAGGAAACCAGGCGGGTTTATTCGAGGTTCTGGGAGTTCTAGACCGGGATACCGCGTTTTCTGTAGTCGCTTCCCGTCAGCAGAAGCGGCTCGCACATCTCGTAGAGTCTCGAAGCTATCCTCTCCCCCACCCTGTCTTCGAGCACCTCGGTCCCGGTGCCGGAGTTTGCGGAAAGAAATTCTCTCGCCACGTAGTTCGTCGTGACCAGGGTTTTTTTCGAGGAGTTGTAGCGCCTGGAGATAAGCTGGTCGAGAATGCCCCGTTCCCACTCCGAACTTCTCCCCTTGCCCATCTCGTCTATCACCAGCACCTCGGCGCTTGTGAGGGGTTCTATTATCTCGTTTTCGGAAACTCCCTCCGAGTAGGCGTTCCTGAGGTCGCCCAGAAGAAAGAAAAAGTCCGTGAAGACGCAGTCGACGGCCTTTTGCAGCGTAAGTTCCGCTATGGCTCCCACGGCGAGGAGGGTCTTGCCGAGCCCAGGGGCCCCCATGAGCAGAAAACCGTTTTCGCGGGGATACCTGTCCACGAACGACTTCACGTAGCTCATCGCCCTGATCTGCTCCGCGTCGCTCGGGCTCATGGCGTCGACCCGAAAAACCCCGTGGTACTTGGAAGGAATCCTGGCGTTGTTGTATCTTCTGACCCTGAGTCTCACCGCCCCGCACAGTCCGCAGGGCCCGAGGCAGGTGTATCCCCTGTCGTTTTTTACGAACACCGCGGCGGAACCTCCGCACTCGGGACAGGCAGAAAGGCACTCGCAGACCTCCGCTCTTCCGCAGCCGTTTTTTCCCGGGCCGATGGAATACCCCCTGTGGGAACATTTCGCACAGCCCGCGGACCTGTCTCTAGCTCCGTCCATGTCAATTCATCGTAAAAACGTTCTTTATTCCCAGGGTTTCCAGAAGAATCTCCTCGCGAAAGGCCAGGAGGGTTTTCTCCCTCGCTTCCCCGTCGTAAAATTTCGACTCGGGCGGAAGCCTGTCCTCCGCGGCGGCGGTTATCCGCTCGCGCTCCTCCCCCGAAAGACCGGAGAAGACGTCTTCCAGAAAACCTCTCCAGAGAGAACCGAACTTCCTGTAGAGATTCGCGGAATCTTCTCCTCCCGCCTCCGCGACGAGTCCGCGGAGGTCCCGGTACTTTTCCCTGAGCTTCTTCCTGTCTTCCTCCATTATGACCCTGTCTAGGTTCCTCACGACGGTCTCGATCATTTTTTTCTCGGCGAACGTCCCGCCGGGCGGTTCGGGCTCCGGTTCCGAAACGCGGGACTTGACGTACCGCTCGATCTCCTCCCTTATGGCGAAGAGGTCCCTGGGCTTCCCCGCCCCCCTCCTCTCCCGTTCCCCGAAGGCGTAGTCTATGCCCTTCATGACCGTTTCGCGGGAAACGGACCTTCGCCCGAGTTCCCTTATGAAGCCGTAGTCCCTGGCGGAAAGCATTATTCCCTTTCCGGACAGCCTGAAAAAATACCGCTCGATCTCGGTAACGTAGTTGCGTTCTTCGGCTTTCATCCCCGCGCGTAACCGCCCTTCAGGACATGAGCTTTCTCATCGAGGACATGGTCTCGGAGTAGTCTTTCGTCTTGTATATCCCGGAGCCCGTGACCACTATGTCCGCTCCGGCCTCGGCCACTTCCCTTATGTTTTCGAGATTTATGCCGCCGTCGACCTCTATGAGCGGTTTTTTTCCGTCCATGCCGTCGAGTATCTTTCTGAGACTCCTTATCTTCGCCAGCATCTCCGGAATGAATTTCTGTCCCCCGAACCCGGGTTCCACCGTCATTATCACTATGACGTCTATGAGCTCCATGAGCTTCTCCTCTATGACCCCCAGGGGAGTCCCGGGATTGAGAGCCACGCCGGCCATCACCCCCCTCCATCTTATCGAGGAAAGCGCGCTGTAGAGAAGCTTGCACGCCTCTATCTGCACCGTGACTATCTTGACGTGCGGAGTGCCCGCGTCTATGAATTTTTCCGTGAAATTCTCGGGGTTTTCGATCATGAGGTGTATGTCCATGGGAGGAGTCTCCGTCCTGGCCATGGCCTCGACCACGGGTATTCCTATGCTTATGTTCGGAACGAAATGGCCGTCCATGACGTCCACGTGTATGAGGTCCGCGCCCGCAAGCGCCACGGCCCGCACCTCTTCTTCCAGACGAAGGTAGTCGCACGAGAGCACCGAAGGAGCTAGAAGTTTCTTCATTTTCCGCCTCCGCTAGACGCCGGGGGATGGAGTTATTTTACACCGGTTTCGCCAAAACCGTAACCGCCGTCGAAAACAGGTCCGGACCGAGCGGGACTTGTTGACAGCGGGAGCGGAGCAATTATACTGTTTCGATTTTCCAAGGTCCGCGTTAATGCCCCTGAAAAACTTCACATTCACTTCGGAATCCGTCACGGAAGGCCATCCGGACAAGATCGCCGACCGGATATCCGACGCCGTGCTGGACGCGATGATCGGGGAGGACCCCGAAAGCCGGGTGGCGTGCGAAACGCTAATAACCACGGGGCTTGTCGTCGTTTCGGCCGAAATAACCACCTCGAGCCGCGCCGACATACGCCAGGCGGCCAGAGACGCCGTCAGGGACATAGGATACACCGACAGCTCCATGGGATTCGACGCCGACACCTGCGGCATAGTTCTCTCCATAGACTCCCAGTCCGCCGACATAGCGATGGGGGTCGACGAGGGAAAGCGCAAGGAACAGGGAGCCGGAGACCAGGGACTCATGTTCGGCTACGCCTGCGACGAGACCGAACAGCTCATGCCGTCGCCGATAATGTACGCCCACAGACTCGCAAGACGACTGGCGGAGGTAAGAAAAAACGGCGACCTGCCCTACCTCAGGCCGGACGGAAAAAGCCAGGTCACCTTCAGGTACCGAGACGGAAGGCCGGCCGGAATCGAGGCCGTGGTGGTCTCTTCCCAGCACGAAGACGGCGTCACCCAGAAGCAGATTAAAGCGGAGATTGAACAAAGCGTCATAAGACACTGTATAGACACGGATATTTTTCCGAAAAAATCGCGAATCCACATAAATCCCACGGGCAGGTTCGTAACGGGCGGTCCCATGGGAGACACAGGGCTTACGGGAAGAAAGATCATCGTCGACACCTACGGGGGATGGGCAAGGCACGGAGGCGGCGCGTTTTCGGGAAAAGACCCCTCCAAGGTGGACAGAAGCGCGGCGTACATGGCCAGGTACGTGGCGAAGAACATCGTCGCGTCCGGGGCGGCCTCGCAGTGCGAAGTGCAGTTCGCGTACGCCATCGGGGTGGCGGAGCCCGTTTCGGTGATGGTCGACACGTTTTCGACCGCCGAGGTGCCCGAGGCGAAGATAGAAAAGGCGGTGAGAGACGTTTTCGACCTAAAGCCCGCGGGAATAATCTCGCATCTCAGGCTAAAAAGGCCCATATACGGCAACACCGCGGCCTACGGACATTTCGGAAGAGAGGAAAAGACGTTCACCTGGGAGAGAACGGACAAGGCCGCGGCGATCAGAAGAGCTCTTCGCACGGCCTGAGCCGACCGGCGCCGGCGAAAACACGGAGGAGAAGCATGGACTACGACGTAAAGGATCTCAAGCTTTCCAGGCAGGGAAAGCTCAGAAGCGAATGGGCCGGAGTGGAGATGCCGGTTCTCAGGCAGATAAAGGAGCGGTTCGCCAGGGAAAAGCCCCTGAAAGGCGTAAAGGTGGCGGCGTGTCTTCACGTCACTACCGAGACCGGAAACCTGATGACCACCCTCAAAGCCGGCGGAGCGCAGGTCTATCTCTGCGCGTCCAACCCCCTGAGCACCCAGGACGACGTGGCCGCCCACCTGGTGAAGGATCACAAGATCTCCGTCTTCGCGATAAAGGGAGAGAACACCAGGACCTACTACAGGCACATAGACGCGGTGCTCAAGGCCGGACCCAACGTGACGATGGACGACGGAGCCGACCTGGTGTCCATACTGCACAAGGACAAAAGCGACCTGATGGACGGGGTCGTGGGGGGAACGGAGGAAACCACGACCGGGGTCATAAGACTCAGAAGCATGGCCGCCGACGGGGTCCTGAAATACCCGATAATCGCCGTCAACAACGCCGACACCAAGCACTTTTTCGACAACCGCTACGGCACGGGCCAGAGCACCCTGGACGGAATCATACGCGCCACCAACAGGCTCGTCTCCGGCACCACTTTCGTGGTGGCGGGATACGGCTGGTGCGGAAAGGGACTCGCCATGAGAGCCAGGGGGCTGGGGGCGAACGTGATCGTGACGGAAGTGGAGCCTCTGGCGGCCCTAGAGGCGACGATGGACGGGTTTCGGGTCATGCCCATGGACAGGGCGGCGCCGCTCGGAGATTTCTTCTGCACCGTCACGGGAAACATACACGTCATAAGGAAAAGGCATTTCGAGAAGATGAAGAACGGGGCAATCGTGGCGAACTCGGGACATTTCAACGTCGAGCTCGACCTGGACGCCCTGGCCGAAATAACCCGCTCGAGGAGAACCGTCAGGGAATACGTCGAGGAGCACACGCTTGAGAACGGAAGGAAAATAAACGTTCTGGGCGGCGGACGACTTATAAACCTGGCCGCGGCCGAGGGACATCCCTCGAGCGTGATGGACATGAGCTTCGCCAACCAGGCGCTTTGCTGCGAACACATGGTCAAAAACGGTGCGAAACTTGAAAACGACGTCCACGACGTCCCCGAACGCATAGACAGGACCATATCCAGAATAAAGCTCAAGGCCCTGGGGGTGAGCATAGACACGCTCACCGCGGAGCAGAAAAAGTATCTGAGTTCCTGGCAGGCCGGAACGTAAGGACCAGATGGACAGCCACCTCGATTCGTTCCTCGTATACCTCACGGTGAACAGGGGTCTTTCCAGAAACACCATCGAATCCTACTCCAGGGACATATCGTCCCTCGCGGCTTTCCTGGAAAAAAGGGGAATATCGGACCCGAGGGCGGTGACCGAAGGGGAAGTGAGCGCCCACCTCGACCGCCTGAGAGAAAAAAAGCTGAGTCCCAGGACCGTGGGGAGGAACATAGTTTCGATCAAGCAGTTCTTCAGGTTCCTGCTGACGGAAGGCGTGGTGACGGAAGATCCTCTAAGAAACACCGCGGCTCCGAAAACGCCGAAGACCCTGCCCCACACTCTTTCGCTAGACGAAGTGGAAAAACTGCTCAGGGAGCCTTCCTCGAAAGACTCGGACGAGGCGTCCCGCGACTCGGCCATGCTCGAGGTTCTGTACGCCACGGGTCTTAGAGTGTCGGAGCTCGTCGCGGTGGAAATAAACCGCCTGAATCTCGATCACGGCTACGTGATCACCATGGGCAAGGGAAGCAAGGAGAGAATCGTCCCCGTGGGCAGAGCGGCGGTGGAGAAGGTGACGGAGTACCTGCGCGAATCGAGACCGAGACTTCTGGGCGGGAGAACGTCAAAGTACCTTTTCGTCACGAAAAGAACGGGAACGAAGATGAGCCGCCAGCGGTTCTGGAAGATCGTGAAGCTCTACTCGCTCTCGGCGGGGATACGCTCCCGCATCACCCCGCACGTGCTCAGACACTCCTTCGCCACCCACCTGCTGGAGCGGGGCGCGGACCTTCGGGTCATACAGGCGATGCTTGGCCACTCGGACATATCCACGACCCAGATATACACTTACGTGGAGAGGGAAAGGCTGAAGCAGGTACACGAAAAATCCCACCCCAGGGCGTAGAAACTATGGACGTGCAATTTCTGCTGATGCTAGCCCCCGTGATTCTCTTCTCTCTCACGGTGCACGAGTACGCCCACGCGCTCGCCGCCTGGAAACTCGGAGACGACACGGCGAAAAGAATGGGAAGACTGTCGCTGAACCCGCTGGTGCACCTGGATCTTCTTGGAACCGTGCTGCTTTTCATAGTGCACTTCGGATGGGCCAAGCCCGTTCCGGTGGACCCGAGAAACTTCAGAAATCCCAAAAAGGACATGCTCCTTGTGGCGCTCGCGGGTCCTGTATCGAACATTCTCACCGCGGTGGCCGCGGCGGTGGCGCTAAAGGTCGTGTTCGAAAACTTCGGCGCGGAGGCCGTGGCAGCTTCGCCGGAACTCTCCACCGTGGCCAGGCTTTTGGTGTGGTTCATATTCATAGGCGTGGTGCTCGCGACGTTCAACATGATACCCCTGCCTCCGCTCGACGGCTCCCGGGTGCTCTACGGACTGCTTCCCGACGGCCTCGCGCGAAGGTACATGGCGGTCGAGAGGTACGGAATATTCATTCTTTTCGCCGTGTTCATCTTCGGGGGAAACTTCCTGGGATATTTCATACGGATTCCCGTGGCGGCGTTCATACAGACGTGCGGCTTCAGCGAAAGCCAGCTTCTGGTCGTGGCGTGGGCGATAAACCCCTCGGGGTGACGCTTCGGAGGAGGAAACCCTAAAATCGAGGACTCACGGCAGACCCCCTACAGCGTAAGACTGGACGTGTTCAACGGTCCCCTCGACCTGCTGCTTCATCTCATAAGAAAGAACGAGGTGGACATCTACGACATACCCGTCGCGCGCATCACCGAGCAGTACCTGGAATATCTCGATTTTCTGAAAAAAGTCGACCTGGAGATCGTGGGAGACTACATGTCGATGGCGGCAGAGCTAGGCTACATAAAATCGCGGATGCTTCTCCCGAGAATAAGAACGGAGGAGGAAGACGAAGTAGAGGACCCCAGGGAGGAGCTTGTGAGGCGGCTGCTCGAGTACGAAAAGTACAGAGGCGTCGCCGAGGACCTGGAGAAGAGAAAAATCCTGGGAAAAGACATATTTCTCGCGGGCTACGACCACAGGGAGGAACTGGGGGAACCGGTTTCGGAAACGGAATTCGTGAAATTCGACCTGTGGACGCTTGTGGACGCTTTTTCCAGGATATACGAGGAGAGGAAAAAATCCGATACCGGCGACCTGTTTTTCGGCCACGAGGAATCCTACACGGTGGAGGAGAGAAAGACCCAGGTCGCGGAGATAGCGCGGAGAGAAAAAGAGGTGTTTTTCCACGATCTTTTCGAAGGCGACGAAAACCGCATGAAACTCGTGGTAACATTTCTCTCCATACTGGAGCTTCTGAAGGACGGCCTGCTGGAAATCTCGCAGTCCGGATACGGCGAACCCATAAAAATAACCGCGAGGGAGGCAGAATGAACGACACGGAATCTCTTGAGAACATAATCGAATCCATAATCTTCGTTTCAAGATACCCCGTAACCGCGCAGGAACTCTCGGGCTTTCTCAAGGACGTCGAGAAAAAGGACGTGACGCGCGCGCTCGGAGAGCTTGAGAAGCGGTGGGAAGAAGCGGGAAGAAGCTTTGACCTGCGAAACGTCGCCGGGGGATACCAGTTCAGAACCCGCCCCGAGTACTCCGAGTACATAGTGCAGTTCAACAAGGAGATAAAGAAGTTCAGGCTTTCCAAGCCCGCGCTCGAGGTGCTGGCGATAATCGCCTACCGCCAGCCCGTCACGAAGATCGAGGCGGAAAAGATACGGGGGGTCGACTGCTCGAGCAGCGTGGGACTTCTTCTGGAAAAGAATTTCATCGAGATAAGCGGAAGAAAGGAAGTTCCCGGAAAACCCTTTCTCTACAGGACGACCGCCCTGTTTCTGGAAACCTTCGGACTGAAGAGCCTGAAGGACCTGCCCACGGTAAAGGAAATCGAGCAGATAAGGGAAGAGCTCGGGGAAACGGAATGAGGCCTACCCTTCCCCGTCGAGAAAACCCAGTATTTCGCTTTCCTTCCCCCGCATAGTCTTTCTCTGCCTTTTTTCCGCGTGATCGAATCCCAGCAGGTGCAGGATTCCGTGAACGACGAGCCGGCGGATTTCCCCCTCGACCGTGACCGAGAATCTTTGCGAATTACGGACGGCCGTATCGTAGGATATCACCACGTCGCCCAGAATCCCGACGTCGCCGACGTCCCGCTGGGCGAAGGAGAGTACGTCGGTCGTCCTGTTGACCTTCCTGTAGCGCCTGTTGAGCTCCCGCATGTCCGCGTCGCTCACGAAGGAAAGGCATACCTGGCTTCGTTCGGGCAGGTCCATGTATCGAAGTATCCTCTCCGTCAGGACGACCAGGGCTTTTTCCCGACCCCTCTCAAGGTAGTTTTCCCTGTCTATGACCGATACGTCCATGTCGTCAGTAGGACGGGGAAAACGCCCCGCCCGCCCTGTAGAAAAGCAGGGAAAGGTAGTAGACGCAGGGAAAAACGAATATGAGACTGTCGAACCTGTCGAGCACTCCTCCGTGTCCCGGAACGATGGAACCCGAATCCTTCACCCCGGCGCTTCTCTTGATCGCGGACTCGAACAGGTCGCCCGCGACCGCCGCACCCGCGATGACCACCCCGTAGAGAACCGCCCACGCGTGCGCCAGAGGCGCGCCGAACACCAGGTTCACCGCCAGGGCGCAGACGACCGCCACGCAGAAACCGCCCACCAGCCCGGCCACCGTCTTGCCCGAGCTTATGTGCCGGGCGAGCTTTCTGCGACCGAACATCTTTCCGAAAGCGAACGCCCCCGTGTCGTTTAGAAAGGTGCAGGAAACGGCAAGCACCACCAGAAAGAAACCGGGATCGGAAAGACCCTGGAGCTGCGAAGCGTGGAGGGCCACGTCCGCGTCGCTTCCCATGTTTCTGAGCAGGACCCCGTGGGCGAACATCCAGCCGAAGTAGACAAGGGACACGAACCTCACGCCGATGTCCCTCATGGAATCGGTGAAATCTTCCTTGCCAAACTCGAGCGCCATGGAAACCAGCACCAGAAGGGTGAAGAAAACGCTCGCGGGAACGAGGCCGAAGTACGCCCCCGCGCAGAGAAGCGCCGAGGAGGAAGCCATGTACGCCTTCGACCGCCCTCCGATAGCGTGACCCGCAAGCGAGAAGAACTCAAGCGACGCCAGCACCGCCAGAAGGCATATGAACGCGAGATAGTACAGCCCTCCGTGGTAGAATATCAGGAGAAGAATCGGCACGGCGACAGCGGCCGTCGCGAGTCTTTTGATCAGGTTCTTCATAAGGGTTTCATGACCCCGCGCCGTTTCGCCGAATAAAACTAAACGATAGGAAAGGCAATGCAAACAACGCCGCTTTACCGCGACACCGACCGCCCGATGAAAGTGCTGCTGCTCGCGTCGGGGAGCGGGACGAATTTCGAGAGCATATTCTCAAGACAGAGGGAACTCGAAAGAAGCGGAGAAAAAAACCACGGAGCCGTAAGGCACGTTTTTTCCAACAACCCGTCGGCCGGGATACTCGGAAAAGCCGAAAACCTGGCAATACCGTCGTCGTGTCTGAGCTCCGCCCGGTTTTTCAAGGCTCTGGGCAAGGATCCTTCCGACGAAGAAGGACGAAAGCTTTATGATTCGGCGGTGATTTCCCTCGTCGAAAAACTGTTCGAGCCGGACCTCGTGGTGCTAGCGGGCTACAGGAGGAAGCTGAGCCGGGTGTTTACCGAGAGGTTCGCGAACAGAATCGTGAATCTCTACCCGGGAGACACGACCGGCGACTACCTGGAGAGGGGCAAGGAAGCCTGCGTCTGCGCGGTCGAAAACGGGGAAAGAACCATAAGGTGCACCGCCTACCTGGAAAACGGTCCGGAAACGAGGTTCGGTCCCGCGATAGCGCAGTCGGCGGAGATATCGCTCGAGGGTTTCGGTCCCCGGGACGCGGAGCGCATGGGAGAGAAGATAAGAAAGCAGGGAGAATGGAAGCTTTTTCCCTTCGTGGTGCACGATCTCGTCTCGAACGGAAGGGTCGCGGTCGACGGGGAAAACGGCGTATACATAGACGGGAAAAAAACGGGAAAGACCGGTTTTCGGCTCTGACGCGCCGCGGCGGTCACGTCCCGCGGCCGTCTCTCAGGCCCTTCAGGGTCTCGATGTCCCGGGCCACGTCCGGAGGGGGCGTTTCCACCACAAGGTCGAGCGCGCCCAGAAAGGAATGGCGGATTATCGCGTCGAAACAGTCGATTCCTATTTCCCCCCGTCCTATGTGCTCGTGGCGGTCCCGGTTGGAGTTAAAAGGGGCCTTGGAGTCGTTTCCGTGAACGAGCTTCACCCTTTCCAGGGCGACCGTGTCTTCGATGACCTCGACCAGGTCGTCCACGCCCCGGGCGGTTCTCACGTCGTAGCCCGAAGCGAACACGTGAGCCGTGTCCACGCACACCCCCACGTCGTCGCACCCGACGCGAAGCAGTATCGACGCTATTTCCTCGAAGGTGACGCCTATCGTGTGCCCCTGGCCCGCCGTGTTTTCCAGCAGAAGCCCGGCCGCGCCTTCGTAACCGTCGAGAATCCTCCCGAGCGAGTCGACCGCGTTTTCCACCGCGTCGGCTCTCGGCATGTCCTTCGCGCTCCCTATGTGGGTCATCACGAACTTCGCCCCGAGCGCGCTTGACCTCTCAAGCTCCTCCCTCACGAGGTTTACGCTGTTTTCCCTTATCTCCTTTTTGCGCGAGGCGAGGTTTATGAAATACGGGGTGTGAACGTAGTAGTCGCGCATCCCCGTCTCGTCCACGGCCAGAAAGAAACTCTCGAGCAGCTTCTCTCCCAGTTCCGGAGGTTTCCCTCCCCTCGGAGAACGCGTGAACATCTGAAAACACTCGCACCCCAGCCCTTCTGCCCTCGAGGGGGCGTTCTGAATTCCTCCCGCTATGGACACGTGCGCTCCGAACTTCATCTCAGCCTCCATGTGTTTGACAAGGCAACCCCTCAAGTATAACTTGAATGCCACTTCGGGGAGGCAGAAATTTGATTCCGACAGCCGCTTTTGTAACCAAGGGAACCGGCAGGCACAAGGAAAAGCTCTCGAGCTTCGAACTTGCCCTCAGAAACGCCGGGATAGCGCAGTTCAACCTCGTGAAGGTCTCGAGCATATTTCCTCCCGGCTGCAGGCTCGTCGGACGAAAACGGGGACTCTCCATGCTTTCGCCCGGACAGATAGTGTTCGTGGTGATGAGCGAGAATTCGACGAACGAGCCCAGCAGGCTGATCGCCGCCTCCACTGGTCTCGCCGTGCCCGAAGACAGGACCCGCTACGGGTACATATCCGAGCACCACAGCTACGGACAGAAAGAAACGGTGGCCGGAGAATACGCCGAAGACCTCGCCGCCTACATGCTGGCCACCACCCTCAACGCCCCTTTCGACCCCGACAAAAGCTACGACGAGCAGAAAGACATATGGCAGATAAGCGGTCACAAGGTTAAGAGCAGAAACGTTACGCAGACGGCCGCGGGGGACAAAAACGGGCTTTGGACCACAGTTCTCACCGCCGTCGTGTTCTGCTCATACTCCGCCGAATCGGTCAGCTAGCTCCCTTTATAAGTTCCTCGGCGACCTCGAAAGTCTTTTCGGAGACGCTCTGTCCGGCCAGCATCCTGCTGATTTCCTCGACCCTGCGGCGCCCGGAGAGAACATCCACCGAAACTTCCGTTTCCCCCTCCCCGAAGCTCTTGGCCACGAGCAGGTGGGTGTCGGCGAACTTCGCGACCTGCGGGAGATGGGTTATGCACACGACCTGGTTTTCGGCCGAAAGGCCCTTTATCTTCTTTCCTATGGTTTCCGCCACCACTCCCCCTATTCCGGCGTCCGCCTCGTCGAATATGAGAATCGAGCCCGGGTCTCCAGCCGAGACGAAGCTTCTCAGGGCAAGCATTATTCTGGACAGCTCGCCCCCGGAGGCGACCCTGGTCACGGGTCTGGGCTTCTGTCCCGGGTTGGCCGAGAAAAGAAAGTCCACCCTGTCGAGACCGTCGGCCGAAATTTCCTTTTCCCCGAATTCCGTCTCGAAACGGGAGTTTTTAAGGCCCACCGATTCGGCTTCGCCGGCGAAAAGCTCTTCCAGGCGACCCGCTCCCGCCTTTCTCGCGGAGGAGATGGAGCGCGCGGCCCGCAGGACTTCGCCGCGAAGAGAGTCCCTTTTTTTCTCAAGCTCCGCTAGGAGTTCGTCGGAGTTGTCGATCTCGCCGAGCTCCGATTCCATCCGGCGCCGTTTTTCCAGTATCTCCTCGATCGAACCGCCGTGTTTTCTCTTTAGCTTCTTTATATCCTCGAGCCTCGAAATCACCTCTTCCAGCCTGGCGGGGTTGTGTTCCACCTTGTCCGCAAACTCGCTCAGACCGTAGAAAACGTCTTCGGCCTCTATGAGCAGGGCGCCTATCCTGTCTCGAAGCTTCCCCACCGAAGAATCCAGGCCGGAGACCTCCTCGAGGCGCGAGGCGGCCTGCTTCATGGAATCGACCGCGGAGCTCTCTCCCTCGTAGAGAAGTCCCGTGGCGCTTCTGAGCGAAGAGGAGAATTTCTCCGAGTTCTCAAGCCTGGTTCGTTCCTCCTCGAGCCTCGAATCCTCGCCGCTTGCGGGAGAGACGTTCTCTATCTCCTCGACCTGGAATCTCAGGTAGTCCCGTTTCTCGGTTCCCTCGAGACGCTTTTTCTCCAGGGCCTCGATCTTCCCGTCGAGTTCGGCGAGCTCGGCGTAGGCGGCCCTGTATTCGGAAAGTTCATGCCTCAGTTGAGAAAAGTCGTCAAGGTAGCTTATATAATTGTTTTTTTTAAGCAGGTTCTGGTGTTCGTGCTGACCGAACATGTTGACCAGTCCCTGGGTCGCTTCCGAGAGAACCCCGAGCGTGACAATGGAACCGTTTACGTATGTTCTGTTTTTTCCCTTCTCCGTCAGGACCCTTTTTACCACCAGTTCGGCACAGGGGCCGGCGATGCCGGATTTTTCAAGGTTCTCCGCGACGCGGCCGCCGGGGGGGATTTCGAAAAGCGCTTCCACGACGGCCTCCCTTCCGGGAAATTTCGCGTGGCCGGCCGTGAACCTGTCGCCCAGAATCACGTTTATCGCGTCGATGATCAGGGACTTTCCGGTACCGGTTTCCCCCGTGATTATGTTCAGGCCGTCTCCGAAGTTAATCGAAATGTCGTCTATTATGGCGAAATTCTGAAGCCTGATCTCAGCAAGCATCGTTCTTTTTCTATCTCCGCCGGGGTCGTTTTTCCCCGCGTTTCCCGCAAGCGGCGAAAAATCGCCCCTGCCGTCCCCCTGCGCTAGTTTCTCACCTGCCCCCGTCCCCTCACCACGAACTTCGAAGTCGTGAGTTCCTCAAGTCCCATGGGACCGAAGGCGTGCAGCTTCGAGGTGCTTATGCCGATTTCGGCCCCGAGACCTAGCTGGTAGCCGTCGTTGAACCTGGTAGAGGCGTTCACCATGACCGCGGAGGAGTCGACGGCCGCGACGAATTTCTCCGACCGTTCCGAATCTTCGGTCACTATGGCATCCGTATGCATGGACCCGTAGGTCCTTACATGGTCTATCGCCTCTTCGACGGCGGCCACGACCTTCACGTTAAGGACAAGGTCCAGATATTCCTCGTGCCAGTCGTCTTCCGTCGCTTCTTCGACGCCGGAAACGAGCTTTCTCGTGTTCCCGCAGCCTTTCACGAGCACTCCCTCGGACTCGAGCGCGGCGACGGCCTCCGGCAGAAAATCCTCCGCCACCGAGGCGTGAACGAGCATGGTCTCCATGGAGTTGCAGACGCCCGGTCTCTGGACTTTCGCGTTCAGGCATATGTTCCGCGCCATTTCAAGGTCCGCATGCTCGTCCACGTAGACGTGACAGACCCCCTTGTAGTGCTTGAGAACCGGAATCCGGGAGTTTTCCAACACGAACCTTATAAGCCCCTCTCCGCCCCTGGGAATGATGAGGTCTATTTTGTCTTCAAGCTTGAGCATCTCGGTCACGACTTCCCTTCGGGAAACGGGAATCACCTGGGCCGCGTCGGGCGGAAGACCGCTTTGCGAAAGCGCCCTGCGAAGCAGCCCGGAGATGGCCAGGTTGGACCTTATGGTCTCAGAACCTCCCCTCAGTATGACGCAGTTGCCCGATTTCACGCACAGCCCGGCGGCGTCGGCCGTCACCCCGGGCCTAGACTCGTAAATGATTCCTATCACGCCCAGGGGGATTCTTTTCTTCTCTACCGAGATTCCGTTCGGCCTTTCCCACTTTCCGATTATCTTTCCCACGGGGTCGTCGAGCTTGGATATCTCGCGAAGCCCGTCGGCCAGGGAATCTATTCTCCCGGGGGTAAGCCTGAGCCTGTCCACGAGGGCGTTCGAAAGTCCCCCGGATTCGGCGTCGGAGACATCCTCAGAGTTGCGCTCAAGCAGCTCGCCGCTTTCTTCCACGAGAAGGTCGGCGAAGCGCACAAGGAAGTCGTTCTTTCTGGAAGAAGAAGCGGAAGCTAGAACCCCGGACGCCCTTTTGGATTTTTCCGCTATGGAGGAGATAAGCTCCGAGGGGCTTTTGGAATCACCCGGATTTTCGGCGTTGCGCGAAAAAGACACCTGCGTTTCTCCGGAAAGCTTCAGTCAATTCCTATTATATGCTTTATAACCGCGAAAAAATCAAAAATCCGGCCGGCCGCGGGAATAAAGACGGCGTGTTCGATTCGGAGCGAGAAATTCCCGTTCCGCGGCGAAGATACCGATGGTCGGTCAATCCTCGAAGTCGACCACGCTTTTCGCTCTGAGATGCGCGAGAATCTGTCTCGTGCACTCTTCCATCGAGGATTTCTCCGTATCGACCACGATCTCTGGAGAAAGAGGTTCTTCGTAAGGGTCGTCGATTCCCGTAAATCCCTTTATGACTCCTTCTCTGGCTTTCTTGTAAAGCCCCTTCACGTCTCTTTTCTCGCACTCTTCCACCGGGCAGCTGACGAATATCTCGACGAATTCTCCATCGGCCACAAGCTCCCTCACGGCGTCGCGGTCCTTCCTGTAAGGGGAGACGAACGCGGAGAGCACGATCTCGCCGGCGTCCGCGAAAAGCTTCGACACTTCCCCTATTCTTCTTATGTTCTCCTCGCGGTCCTCCGCGGAAAAGCCGAGATCCTTGCAGAGCCCCATTCTCACGTTGTCTCCGTCCAGTATGTAAGTCCTGCAACTGTGCTCCACGAGCACTTTCTCCACTTCGTTGGCCAGAGTGGATTTTCCCGAGCTCGGAAGTCCTGTGAACCAGAGAATCAGGGAACCGTGACCGTTCAGCCTTCTTCTGTCTTCTTTCGTGATTTCATGCTGGTGGGGAATAACGAACCTCTTCATTTGCGCTGCCTCCAAGTGATTGCTTTACGAATGCGATTTAACCGAACCGGAACGACCTTCAAACATGTCGGGATGTCAACCCGGCGCAAAGGCGCGTTGTGGGAAAACCCGCGGGCGACGTTATCTCCTCGGACGAGGAAAAGCAAGTTCAAAGGCGGTTTCCCGCAGAAACGACTCTTTACTTTTCAGTTCCGTGAAAACTACGGAAAAACATTATATGCGAAAATCGGGATTGTTCAACATCCGAACCGCGTTTTCCAGACAAACAGAAGGTGTTTTGCAGGGATTCATCGCGGAGAGAAGCTATGCATGTCTTTTTTCCGTTCCTTCTTTCTTGAATACCGTCAAGAGCAGGACCGTCAGCACCACAAACAGGCCGCCGGATAAGGCTCCGGACCCGAAGCCGCGGTCAGAAGCGATTGAGCATCCCCCGCTGCTTCCTCTCGCATTTTGACCGTTTGTACTGTCAGGTGGCGGAGCGGTGGAAGGTTGATCCGGCTCGATAGGGTCAGATGTTGTCGGCCGTGAAACGCAGTTTGCGGGAATACCTGCGTTGCAACTTGCGGGAATACACTTCTCCTCGTCGCTAATCCGCCAGCCCATGTCCTTCAGCAAGGCAAGGGCAAGGGTCATGTCCCTTGTGAGAACGGGGAATCTGGGCTCGAGAATGTCGTCGGGAGTCACCGAAACGTGAAAATGCGAAATGGAACTTCCGGTCTGATAACCGGAAGGAGCGTGAAGCAGGGGCCTTCCGCCAGGAGAGATACCGTCGGTTTTGAGCCCACCCACAAGGCGTCCGTAACTGCAGGACCTTCTTGTTGCTCCCACCGTTCTTCCGTCCCAAGAAAGACCGTCTCCCGAAGTTATGGCCGCCGCTCTCTGCGAATCGGAAAGTTCGTGGAAGAAATTTTCATCGGCCTCGGAGTACAGCTGCTCGTCGTAGAGCGAAGGCTGTTGTACGCTTGTCTTTTGTCCTGAACTGTCGGTAGCATCGATCGATTTCCACGAACCGTCTTCCCCGACATTCTCGAAAAATCCCAGCCCGTGAAAAACCTCGTGCAGAACGATTGAGACGAACTCGAATCTGGGCGGGCGGCCGTTGCCGGATATTTCGTCAAAACCGTAATAGAAAGAAGCCTCATTGTTATTGCTAAACCGTATTCTTATATCCCAATCCGTGCAATACCTGCTCATTCGAGCATCAAGAGACTTGGCAAGCGCACTGGGGTAAAGCGTTTCTTCTCTCGGCAGCTGGGTTGACCCAATCAGGCACGGCGTCGCATTTGCGAGGGTGATGGAACCGGAAGAAGTGGTATCCGTATTCTCAAATCCCACGTCCACTCTGACAGTGACGCTTCCCTCAAGCTTGGCCGCTATTAAGTTAAAAGCATGCTCCAAGGCTTTTCTCCTCGCCTCCCCCAAGGTCTCGGCGTCGTTTCCGCTCGGAGCTATTTCATTTTTCTCCTGCTGGGTCAGGGCAGTATCGTCGTAAAAACCGGTTTGTCCGCTTCTCTCGTCGGAATCGTAGACGGGCGTAATGGTAGCCGCGACGCCCGGGAAAACCGGAAACAAGACACAAAACAGCAGCAGAAACGCGGTAGGGTGAATTTTCATTCTGACGTTGCGAACCGGAGCCGGCGTCGCCGTTCCGGTCAATGACATTGAAACTCCGTTCTGCCGTCTTTGGAAATTCTCGCCCTGAGCTCTTTTCGGAAAGAAGGCTTGATTTCTATAACGTAGCCTCCCCCTTCAAGAGGCGTTCTCCTTATTTCGGCCGGTTCTTCGGCAATCCCGGTGGACGCGCGGGCGCTGCCGGACAAAGATGTCGCGCTGTCCTCTTGTTCAACTATTCCCATCTCCCTGGCCTGTTCATAGGTAAGAACATCTCCCGTGGCCGGGTCGATGAACCCTTTCAGTGACCTTTCCGCACCCGCTTTTCTTTCCGAAGGGGCTTTTTTTTCGCAGTCCGAGGCAACCCCCGCGGACAACCCGCCCGCGGATACTCCAGTCGGCAGAGCAAGAGTCAGAAGCAATGCGATGCAAAGGAAATTTCTCATCGGCGGGGGTAACTCTAACCATATTTTTCCGCTTTGCAAAACCGGACGGGGATTTTTTCCTCCGAACCGGACGGTCGTGTCCCGTTCCGTCTTGATAATTGATTTATAACAATTACAATTTCCAGATGTATCCACCCGGCCTTGTCGGCCGAGACTCCGCCCGAGGGAGGAAAGATGGGCACCGAAACCAAAAGCAAGCTTCTCAGTCTCAGACTTTCCCCCAATCATTACGAATACGTGCGGTTGCAGGCTCGCGAACGGAACATGAGCGTGAGCGAATTCGTGAGGATTATAATAGAAAGGGCCGAAAACGAGTTTCGTCACGAAGGTCCGTTGAGAACCGAGGTTGTGGCCTATCTGAAAAACCTTTCCGCTCCGCAGAGAGAAGAACTGCTGGACAATGTGGACTCGGGGGAAAAAAGAAAAATCATCCTTTACATGAACAACATTCTCGAGAAAAACCCCGAGACGACGGTGAAAAAGCTCTGCGAGAGTACGAGCATAGAATTCAACGTGCCCGTCAACCTGGACCTGCGACGCACGGCGGATCTTCGCATAAGAAGCTACAGAACAAAGAGAAAATTCGTGGAAAGGCTCGAGAAGGAAAACGAACAGCTGCTCTGACCGGTCAGGGAAAAATCTTTTTGCCCGGGCGCGGAACCGCTTCGGAAACCGGCATGTGCCCGCGGAGGTGGAAAAATGGAGAAAACATTATCGATAGTGAAGCCCGACGGAGTCGAAAAGAATCTGGTCGGCGAGGTTCTTCGCAGATTCGAGAGCGAAGGAATAAAAGTCGTGGCCCTCAAAATGATACGAATGTCGAAAAAGCAGGCGGAAGGCTTCTACCACGTTCACCGCGAAAGACCTTTTTATTCGAGCCTCACGGACTTCATGTCTTCGGGACCCTGCGTGGTGATGGCGCTTGAGGGCGAAGACGCCATTTCGAGAGTAAGGACCATCATGGGAGCGACCAACCCCGAGGAAGCGGAGAAAGGAACCATAAGAAAGGATTTCGCCTCCGGAATAGAAAGAAACATAGTGCACGGGTCCGATTCGCCCGAGTCGGCGTCCTACGAAATCGGATATTTCTTTTCCCGACTGGAAATTCAGGACTGAACGAGGAGTCCGGGCCGCCCGCAGCCCAGGAAAGCAGACGGTTCCCGACCCGCCCGAAGAACATGGATATAAAGCCCGTCACGGTGCTGAAAAGCTCCCAGCCCCTTCTGGTCGAGGAGTTTGTAGAAAAACTGAAGAAAACAATATCCCGGGACTCTCCCGAGCTTCTTTTCGAAACCAGATATCTCGACGACACCCCCCTGCGGGATATACTCGAAGAAGCCAAGACCCTTCCCATGTTCCACAAGGAAAAGCTCGTGGCCGTCAAGGGATACGACGGACTGGGGAAAAACGACCTCGACCTTCTTAAAAGCTACGCGGCGGCGCCGCCCTCCTTTTCCCGGATCGTTTTCATCTCCCAGGGTTCGCGCAAGGGGGGTCTGAAACCGTCGGAAAACATCAAGCTAGTGGACCTCGACTCCGGCAGCAGCATCGACCGCGAAACGGGCCGGCTCGCCCGGGAACTCGGAATGGAACTCACCCCCAGGGCGCTGGGGTTCGTAAAGGCGATGCTGGGCGAAGACATGAACCTGATCAAAAACGAGCTTGAGAAGATATCGCTTTACGTAAAGGGAAAAAAAGTCATAGACGAAGACGACATCAGGGGGCTCATGGAAAAGCGGAGCACCGAGAACGTCTTTTCCCTCTCGACCGCCCTTTCGGACAGGGACCTGAGAGGTTCCCTGCGCATACTGAGCGAGCTTGAAAGAAACCGCGAAGACGCTCTTTCGATTCTCCACATGATAGCCTGGAGATTCCGCCAGATATTCAAGGTCTCGCAGCTCGTTCGGGAGAAAAAATCGGACGGCGAGATGTCCAAAGTCCTGAGGACCTCCAGGGGAGCGGTGTTTCACGTCAAGAAAAGCGCGGCGAACTTCAGGGAAAACGAAATGGGCAGGATACTGGCGCTCATAGAGGAAACCGATTACGCGATAAAAAGCGGCGCCGAAGACAAGTACGTGCCCCTTGGAAAGTTAGTTGTGGGAATCTGCGGAAAAAAACAGGGAGAATCCGACTTTCCGCGCCCCCGCGCGAATTTCACTCAGGCCTGAAGCGTTTTCGTTGCGGCCGGACCCGCCGGTCGGTTACGCGGTCTTGCCCGCCGAGCCTCCGAGCTCGGAAAGCTTGGCGGAGAACCTTGAAACGTATCTGGAAGCCTTGTTCCTGTGAATCACTCCCTTGGAAGCGGCCTTGTCCGCGAGGGAGACAAGTTCCTTTAGAAGGACTCCGGATTTTTCGGCGTCTTCGCTCTCAAGAGCCTCGGTATAGTGCTTCATCTTGGTTTTGAGAGTGGAGATGACGAACCTGTTTCTCTCGCGTCTCTTCAGGCTCTGGCGATGTTTTTTCTGCGCCGACTTCTTTCTGAGTCCCATACGATCCTCCAAGCTTAAAAAGCTAGAGCGACATTATATACTTTTTCAGGCGGCGCTGTCAAACGCCCTTTCTTTCCAAACGGAAGTACCGTCGATTCACTTCCGCCGCCCCGAACCGGGTCGTCTCCCGACGATATGGGTGCTCGTTCCGTGTATCCCCTCGGCGGCTTCCATGAAAGTTTCGGTGAGGGTCGGATGAGGATGTATCGAAAAAGCGATATCCTCCGCCGAGGCTCCCATTTCCATCGCCAGCACGGCTTCCGAAACAAGCTCCCCCGCCCCCGGCCCGGCTATGCCGACCCCGACTATCCTCGAGCTTTCCCGCTCGACCACAATCTTCGTCAGACCGTCGGTCCTGTTGAGGGTGAGAGCCCTTCCCGACGCGGCCCAGGGAAAGCTGGACACCCGCGTCTCCATCCGGGCTTCGGCCGCCTCGCCCTCCGTGATTCCGCACCACGCGATCTCGGGGTCCGTGAATATCACGGCGGGCACCGCCATCGGGTCGTACTGCGTTTTCGCCCCCGTTATCACCTCCGCCACTATCTTGCCCTCGTAGGTGGCCTTGTGAGCCAGCATGGGTTCGCCCGCGACATCCCCTATCGCGAAGATGGCCGGCTCGGCGGTCCTTCTCTGCGAGTCCGTCCTGACGAAGCCTCCTTCGTCGACCTCGACCCCCGTGTTCTCAAGTCCGAGGCCTTCGGTAAACGGAACCCTTCCTATGGAAACCAGCACCTTTTCGTAGCTTTCCTCGAACGTCCCGCCTTTCGCCTCGAACGAAACCCGGACCCCGTCGGCCGATTCCTCGAAGAGAACCGTTTTCGTGCCGAGCATGATCGACCTGAACTCCTTCTCGAGCCTTTTCTCGAGCACCGCGACAAGATCCCTGTCCGCCCCCGACACGAGTTCCGGAAGCATCTCCGCGACGCTCACCTCGGTGCCCATGGCGGAAAAGAACGTTCCGAGCTCGAGCCCTATGTAGCCTCCTCCGACCACGAGCATGGTCCGGGGTATCTCCCCGAGGGAAAGGGCTCCCCTGGAATCCAGTATACGGGGAGAGGCGCCGGCGCCGGGAAGCCTCCTTGGAACCGAACCCGTCGCGATCACGGCGTTTTCAAACGACACCTCGGTTCTCTCCCCCGAATCCGCCGTCACGACGAGACTTCGGGGAGAGAGAAAAGCCCCCCTTCCCCTCAAGTAGTCTATCTTTCTGGCGCGGGTGAGAGTCCGAAGCCCCCCCGTGAGCTTCGAAACGACTCCGTCCTTCCACGAAAAAAGCTTCTCCGCGTCCACTCCGGGCTCGCCGTAGACCAGGCCGAAATCCGCGGCTTCCCGCACCTCCGTGGCGACGCGGGCCGCGTGGAGCAGGGCCTTGGAAGGAATGCAGCCCCTGTAGAGACAGACTCCTCCGGGATTCGCTTCCGGGTCGACCATAACGACCTTTTTTCCCTTGTCGGCGAGAGCGAAGGCGGCGGGATAGCCCCCGGGACCCGCTCCCACCACCGCGACTTCGGTCGATATTTTCTTCATCCGCCGGACCTAGCCTTCGAGTATGACGTTATAGGGTTTCTCAAGCTTCTCGCATATCCATCTGAGGAACCTGGCGGCCTCAGCCCCGTCTATGATCCTGTGGTCGTAGGACAGCAGAAGCGGAACCATGAGCCTGGGCTTGAATTCGCCGTCCGCGTACACGGGTTCCACCGACGATCTGGAAACTCCCAGTATGGCCACTTCCGGAGGATTTATGATCGGGGTGAAATACGTTCCCCCCACCCCTCCGAGATTGGTTATGGTGCAGGTGCCTCCCTGCAGGGCGTCGGGAGAGAGCTTCTTCTCCCTGGCCTTCCTTGAGATTTCGGTGAGCTCGACGGATATCTCCGTCACGTCCTTTTCGTCGGAATCCCTTATCACGGGAACCAGCAGTCCCCTGTCGGTGTCCACCGCGACCCCGACGTTCACGTATTTCTTGTAGACTATCGCCCCGGCGCGCATGTCGACGCTGGAATTGAACTTGGGAAACTCCAGAAGCGCCGAAGAAAGCACTTTGACCAGAATGGCGGTTATGGTGAGGTTGCCGCCCGCCGCGGAGACTTTCTCCCTGTTGAGCTTTCTGAGAGTCTCAAGCTCGGATACGTCGGCCTTGTCGAACTGCGTCACGTGCGGGGCGCGCCACGCGCTCGAGAGCCGCTCCGCGGTGAGCCTTCTCACGGTGGAGAAGCTCTTGGTCTCCGTCTGTCCCCACCTGGAGAAATCGGGAAGCGGAGGCTCCTCGGCGGCCGGGGAGCCCGAGCCCGCAGAGGCTATCACGGTTTTCGCGCGAAGCTTGACGTCTTCGGCCAGCACCCTGCCCCGGGGACCGGTTCCGGTCACGGAAAGAATGTCGACTCCTATTTCTCTCGCGAGACGCCTGACCGAAGGCGACGCGGGGGCGTTCAGCGAAGGGGATTTCGAAACCGCGGGTTCGTCCGCGGGCCGGGCGGCCGGCTCCTTTTTCTCTTCCGGCGGCTCTTCGGACTCCGGCTTCTCGTCGGTCTTTGGCTCTTTGTCCTTCGGTTCCCGAGCCGCCGCGGGCTCGGTCTCCCTTTCCTCCGGCGCGTCCGCCCCGCCCGCGCCGTCGTCGATCCGCACCAGAACCTGTCCTATCCCGACGGTTTCCCCGCCGCTCACGCAGACCTCGGAAACGGTTCCGGCGACCGGAGAAGGCAGCTCCACGGCGGCCTTGTCCGTTTCGACTTCCAGCAGGGGCTGTTCGGCGGAAACCTTTTCCCCCGCGGAGACGAAAACCTCTATCACCTGTCCCGATTCGATTCCCTCTCCAAGTTCCGGAAGTTTGAATTCCATCTGTTCTCTCCCGTTCACGAAGACGCCGGCGACGGAGCGTCTGGATTGATTTTCAGTCTCTTCACCGCGTCCTTTACGACTTTTTCCCCGATCTTGTCTTCCCTGTGAAGCTCGTACAAGGCAGCGAGAGCGATGTGGCGGTGGTCGACTTCGAAAAAGTCGCGAAGAGACTCCCTCGTGTCGCTTCTTCCGAACCCGTCGGTGCCGAGCGAAACGAGCGGTCTCGGAAAACAGCCGGAAACGGAATCCGGAAGGGACTTCAGGTAGTCCGAGGCGGCGACGAACACGCCCCGGGTTCCTTCCATGCAGCGGGACACGTGGCTTTTCCTCTTTTTCGCGCCGGGATTGAGCCGGTTCCATCTCTCGGTCTCGCGCGCGTCGCGGTAAAGCTCCTTGTAGCTCGTGACGCTCCAGACGTCGGTCGAAACGCCGTAATCCCCTTCGAGGACGTCCCGCGCGCGCAGAACCTCGTTCATGATGGCCCCGCTTCCGAAAAGGTGCGCCTTTTTGCCGTCGCCGTCCGTTTCCGAGGCCGAAAACCTGTACATTCCCCGTATTATCCCTTCCTCTGCGCCCTCGGGAGGCGCGGGCTGCTCGTAGCGCTCGTTCATCACCGTTATGTAGTAGAATATGTCTTCCCCGTCCCCGTACATTCTCTTTATCCCGTCTCTCACTATCACGGCTATTTCGTAGGAAAAGGCCGGGTCGTAGGCCTTGAGGTTGGGGTACGCGTAGGCGAAATGGTGACTGTTTCCGTCCTGGTGCTGCAGTCCCTCTCCCGCGAGCGTGGTCCTGCCCGCCGTGCCGCCCACGAGAAATCCCCTGCATTTCATGTCGGCGGCGGCCCAGATCAGGTCTCCTATGCGCTGAAAACCGAACATGGAGTAGTAGATGAAAAACGGAATGGTGTTTATTCCGTGGGTCGAATAGGCGGTGCCGGCGGCGATGAAAGAAGACATGCTTCCCGCCTCGGTTATGCCCTCCTCGAGAATCTGGCCGTCCTTGGCCTCCTTGTAGTAAAGAAATGTGTCGGCGTCCACGGGCTCGTATATCTGTCCCGCGTGTGAGTAGATGCCGACCTGCCTGAAAAGCGATTCCATGCCGAAGGTCCTGGCCTCGTCGGGAACTATCGGCACCACGAGCTTTCCGATGTCCTTGTCCCGAAGAAGGCGCGAGAGCATGTGGACGATCACCATGGTGGTGGCGACTTTCCTCTCGGGTCCGGTGGGTTTCATGAATTCCTCGAAAACCTTTTCCGGAATTTTTTCAAGCGGCTCGGCGCGCACCCGACGGTTCGGAATGGTTCCGCCGAGCTCCTCTCTTCTCTCCCGCAGGTACTTCATCTCCGGGCCGTCTTCCGGAAGCCTGTAGAAAGGAGCTTTCGTCACGTCCTCTTCGGAAAGCGGTATATAGAAACGCGCGCGGAAGTCCCGAAGTTCCTGCTCGTTTAGCTTTTTCTGCTGGTGGGTGATGTTCCTGCCCTCTCCCGCCTCTCCGAGTCCGTAGCCCTTTATGGTTTTGGCGAGAATCACCGTGGGAGACCCCCTGTTTTCGACCGCGGCCTTGTAGGCCGCGTAGACCTTCTCCGAATCGTGTCCTCCCCTGGCGAGCTTTTCCAGCTGCACGTCGGAGAGCTTTTCCACCATCCTGATAAGTTCGGGATGGGTTCCGAAAAAATGCTCCCTTATGTACTTTCCGGAGGAGACTATGTACTTCTGGTAGTCGCCGTCGACCGCCTTTTCCATTCTCTCGACCAGAAGACCGTCCCTGTCGCTCTCCAGAAGAGGGTCCCAGTTCGATCCCCAAAGGACCTTTATCACGTTCCATCCCGCTCCCCTGAAAATCCTCTCGAGTTCCTGGATTATCTTGCCGTTTCCCCTCACGGGACCGTCCAGCCGCTGGAGGTTGCAGTTGATGACGAAGACCAGGTTGTCGAGCTCCTCTCTCGAGGCGAGCGTGATGGCTCCCAGGGTCTCGGGCTCGTCGGTCTCGCCGTCCCCTATGAACGCCCAGACCTTGGCGTCGGTCCTGGGCTTGAGCCCCCTGTCCTCGAGGTACCTGTTGAAACGGGCCTGGTAGATGGCCATTATGGGACAAAGACCCATGGAAACGGTGGGGAACTGCCAGAAGCCGGGCATGAGCCACGGGTGGGGATAGGAAGAGACTCCCTTTCCTTCCACTTCCCTTCTGAAGTTGCGGACCTGCTCGATCGAAATCGCGCCTTCGAGAAAAGCCCTGGCGTAAATGCCGGGAGACGCGTGACCCTGGTAGTAGATCATGTCTCCTTCCCAGTTTTCGTCTCCCGCCCTGAAGAAATGGTTGAACCCTATTTCGTAGAGAGTGGCCGCGGATGCGTAGGTGGAGATGTGGCCGCCTATGCCGTCGTGGAGCATGTTGGCGCGCACCACCATGGCCATGGCGTTCCACCTTATCACGCTTCTTATCGTGCGCTCTATTTCGTAGTTGCCCGGGTAGAGGGGCTGGTCCTTGGCGGCGATGGTGTTCACGTACGGGGTGTTGGCCGTGTACGGTATGTCCACCCCTTTTTTCTGCGAGTATATCTGAAGTTTTCTGAGAAGCTGCCCGGCTCTTTCGGGGCCGGAAGTGGAGATCACGTATTCGAGCGAATCGATCCATTCGCGGTCTTCGGCCTCCCTTTCCTCCCGTGTTGCCAGATCTTCTTTCATCGCAATGGAAACGGCGGCGCCGGAACGCGGATCCAACCTCCCCCTCTCGAATCCCCGTACGCGTTTCCCGGCCGGAAACGGCGCCGGATTTTCCCGACAATTCTAACCGCAACGAAGGAAATTTCACCCCGTTTCGGGAAAATCCCGCGCGGCGGGAGAAAAAACCGCGGCCGCGGCGGGACGGAAACCTACTTCTGCTCCTCGGTAAACTCGGCGTCTATGACGTCGTCGCCCGAGGCGGACTCCCCCTCGGCGGGGGCGTCTCCGTCGGCCTGGGCATCGGCGCCCGCCGCCTCTTCCTGCTGCTTTTTGTAGACAAGCTCCGCGAGCTTGTGGGAAACGGCGGTTATCTTCTCGGTCGCCTGGTCTATCTTGGCCTGGTCGTCCGACTTCAGAGCCTCCTTTCCTTCCGAAAGCGACTGCTCGAGCTCCTTTCTGTCCTCCTCGGAGAGACCGTCGCCGAGTTCCCTGAAGCTTTTCTCCGTCCTGTAGACAAGCTCGTCGAGCTGGTTTCTTTTCTGAACCTGCTCGTGCTTTTCCTTGTCCTTTTCCGACATGGTCTCGGCTTCCTTCACCATGGAGTCGATCTCCTCGCCGCTCAGACCGCTCGAGGCCTCGACCTTCACCTTCTGCTCCTTCTGCGTGGCGTTGTCCTTGGCCGAGACGTGGAGTATGCCGTCGGCGTCGGTGTCGAAAGTCACCTCTATCTGCGGAACACCCCTGGCGGAGGCCGGAATGCCGTCGAGAATGAACCTGGCGAGCGTCCTGTTGTCGGCGGCCATCTGCCTCTCTCCCTGGAGCACGTGAATCTCCACCGAGTTCTGGTTGTCTTCGGCCGTGGTGAATATCTGGCTTTTCTTGGTGGGGATGGTCGTGTTTCTCTCGATTATGGTCGTCATCACTCCGCCCAGGGTCTCGATTCCCAGGGAAAGGGGAACGACGTCGAGCAGCAGCATGTCCGTCACGTCTCCCCCTAGCACCGCGGCCTGAATCGCCGCGCCCATGGCCACCACTTCGTCGGGGTTTATCCCCCTGCTGGGATCCTTGCCGAAAAAGTCCGTGACGGTCTTCTGGACGAGGGGGATGCGGGTCGACCCGCCGACCAGTATGACCTCCGATATCTCGCCCGGGCGAAGCCCCGCGTCCCGCAGGGCCTGCTCGCAGGGCTTCAGGGTGCCCTTCACCAGGTCCTCTATCAGCTGCTCGAACTTCGAGCGGGTTATCTTCATCACCAGATGCTTGGGACCGCTCGAATCGGCGGTTATGAACGGGAGATTCACCTCGGTCTCCACCGTGTTGGAAAGCTCGATCTTGGCTTTCTCGGCGGCCTCCCTGAGCCTCTGGACGGCCATCTTGTCGTTGCCGAGGTCTATGCCGGAGTCCTTTTTGAACTCCGAAACCACGTAGTCGATGACCCTCCGGTCGAAATCGTCTCCCCCGAGGTGCGTGTCGCCGTTTGTGGACTTCACCTCTATCACGTTGTTTCCGACCTCGAGCACCGAGACGTCGAAAGTTCCGCCCCCGAGGTCGTAAACGACCACCATTCCTTCCTTTTTCTTGTCGAACCCGTACGCGAGAGCGGCCGCGGTCGGCTCGTTTATTATGCGCTTCACGTCGAGACCGGCTATTTTCCCCGCGTCCTTGGTGGCCTGGCGCTGGCTGTCGTTAAAGTACGCGGGCACTGTGATGACCGCCTCTCCCACTTCCGAGCCCAGGTGGTCCTCGGCGGCCTTTTTGAGCTTCATCAGCACGTGGGCGGATATCTGCGGGGGAGAATACTGCTTTCCCTCGACCTCGACCCAGGCGTCCGACTTCTTCGACTTCATCACCTTGTACGCGAGATTTCCGGCCTCCGACTCGATCTCCTCGAACCTTCTGCCCATGAGCCTCTTGTTGGAGTAGACGGTGTTTTCGGGATTCGCCACCGCCTGGCGCTTGGCCGATCCCCCGACCAGCACGTCCTCTCCCGAAAACGCCACTATGGACGGAGTCGTCCTGGCGCCCTCCTCGTTTATTATCACCTTCGGTTCGCCGCCCTCGACGACCGCCACGCACGAGTTGGTCGTACCCAGGTCTATACCTATCATCTTCGATGCCATCTGACGTATTCCTCCTTTGTTTTTCGCCGGGTCACTGGCGGAGTCCGGGGGTTCTCCGCATGGCTTTTCTGAGCTTTTCCACCGCCGCGCACTGTATCTGGCGGACCCTTTCCTGGGAAACGCCGAGGTCGCGGGCTATTTCGGCGAGCTTTCTGGGTTTTTCGAGAAGAAATCTCTCGTCTATCACCTTCTTTTCTCTCTCCGAGAGCCTCTCCATCGCCTCGCGGAGGCTCTTTCTGGCCGCGGCCGAGAACTCAAGCTCCCCCAGCAGCCGTTCCTGGTCCTGGGAAGGGTCGCTTATCGCGTCGGCGTACGTCGAAGAGTCGTCCTCGGAGGGACTCAGGGAAAGGGACGCGTCCCTTGCGGAAATCCGGGTCTGCATGCTGGAGATCTCGTCTTCCGTCACCCCGAAATGGTCCGCCAGGCGGCTTATGTCCTCGTCTTCCATCCGCCCCGCCTTTATGCCGAGCTTTCTTCTCGCTCCCTCTATTTTCTGGAAAAGCTTTCTCTGGGACTGAGTGGTTCCTATCCTGACGTTGCTCCAGAACCTCATTATGTGGTTCTGGATTCTCACCCTGATCCACCACACGGCGTACGATATGAGCCTGTATCCCCTGTAGGGATTGAACTTCTTCACCGCGCGCATCAGTCCAACGGTGCCTTCCTGCACGAGGTCCATCATGTGAAAGCCGTAGGACCTGTACTCGGAGGCTATCTTGACGACGAACCTCAGGTTCGACACCACGAGGGCGTTGGCGGCCTGAAGGTCTCCGTCCTCGTAGTGCTTCACCGCGAGGTCGTATTCCTCCTGCTGGGTGAGAAGAGGATATTTTTCCATCTCCCGCATGAAGACGCCGAGAGAATCGCTTGTCGCCAGAGCTTTCATAACCGTTTTCCGCCTCCGTTTCTCAAACTAATCATCCAAGGGGAGTTGTCAAGGCGGGCGGGGCAAATCGGGGGAAAGGAAATTCCCGGAGAAACCGGATTAAGTATGGACTGCAATTGCCTGAAGCTACTGGGCTTCAGCGGCCGCTACGACCTTCGACGCGGCTTCTTTCATGTCGGCGCCGGTGTCTATGTCCAGACCGGAACGCGAAAGAATCTCCCTGCCCGCCTCGACGTTGGTTCCCTCGAGCCTGACGACCAGGGGGACGTTTATCCCGATTTCTCCCGCCGCGGCGACGATTCCGCTCGCTATGGTGTCGCACTTCATGATCCCGCCGAATATGTTGACGAACACCGCCCTCACGCTGCCGTCGCTCAGGATCATCTTGAACGCCTTTTCCACCTGTTCGGCGCTGGCACCTCCGCCCACGTCGAGGAAGTTCGCGGGCTCCCCTCCGTGAAACTTGATGATGTCCATGGTGGCCATGGCCAGTCCCGCTCCGTTCACGAGGCATCCTATGTTCCCGTCGAGCTTGACGAAGCTTATCCCCGCCTCCCTGGCCTCCAGTTCTAGCGGGTCCTCTTCTGCCCCGTCGCGAAGCGCGGCGACTTCCGGATGTCTGAAAAGAGCGTTGTCGTCGAAGTTGAGCTTGGCGTCGAGAGCCAGAACGTCCCCTCCCGACGTGAGAACGAGCGGGTTTATCTCCGCGAGCGAGCAGTCCTTTTCGACGAACATTCCGTACAGGGACGAAACGAGCGCCGCCGCCCGGGAGGCGGGCTTGCCGCGAAGGCCCATGAAATAGGCGATTTTCCTGCACTGGTAGGGAAATATGCCGAGCGAGAGGTCCACGTGCTCCTTTATGATCTTCTCGGGGTTCCTGGACGCGACTTCCTCTATCTCCACCCCTCCTTCGGGGCTCGCCATGACTACCACTCTCTCCTCGGAGCGGTCGATCACCATGCCGAGATAGAACTCTTTGTCTATGTCCGAAGCCTCTTCTATGAGAACCCTGCCGACCTTTTTTCCCTCGGGACCCGTCTGGTGGGTGACGAGGTTCATTCCGATCATGTCGCCCGCCGCCTCGGCCGCTTCCCCGGGTCCGTCGACGACCCTGACGCCGCCCCCCTTGCCCCTGCCTCCCGCGTGTATCTGGGCCTTCACCACGTATCTTTCCGCCCGAATGTCCTCAAGCGCCGCGGCGACTTCCCCGGGATCGGACACGACCGCTCCGCGCGGAACCGCCACTCCGAATTCCGAAAGAAGCCGCTTTGCCTGGTATTCGTGCACGTTCATTCCGTTCAGCCCTCTTCGTTCACCGGGAAAATCGACTCACTTTCCCCCTATCTTCCTCAGAAGCCACGCCAGGGGATCGTAGTACTTGTCAACCACCCTCTCCTTGAGCGGAATGATCGCGTTGTCGGTTATGTGTATGTCCTCGGGACACACTTCCGTGCAGCACTTGGTGATGTTGCAGAAGCCCACTCCGGCCTCCTGTCTGAGAAACTCCCTTCTGTCGAGCGTGTCGAGCGGATGCATCTCGAGCTCGGCGATCTTTATCATGAACCTGGGTCCCGCGAAAGCGTCCTTGCGGTCGTGGTCCCTGAGAATGTGGCACACGTTCTGGCACATGAAGCACTCTATGCATTTTCTAAATTCCTGGCCCCTTTCGACGTCCTCCTGCTGCATCGTCCACTCGGCGTCCTCCGCAGGGGTGAACGGGGGAATCTTTTTGCTCACCTCGTAGTTCCAGGACACGTCCGTCACCAGGTCCTTTATCACGGGAAAGGCCTTGAGGGGACGTACGGTGACCGATTCGCCCTCGGCGAAGCTGTCCATGCGGGTCTTGCAGGCGAGGCTCGGCTTTCCGTTTATCTCCGTGCTGCAGGACCCGCACTTGGCGGCCTTGCAGTTCCATCTCACGGCGAGGTCGCCGTCGTAGTTCGCCTGTATGTAGAAAAGCGCGTCGAGAACGACCATGCCCTCGTCGACCGGCACCTCGTACTCCCTCTCGTCCCCTCCGCCCGAATCGCCGCGGAAAACCCTCACCTTGGCTACCGACATCACTTGCCCTCCGTAAACAGTTTCGAAAACTCCTCGGGCATTTCCCCGACGGGACGGGTCGCGACCTCCATCGAGTCCCCGCTTGCGGAGACGACGGAATTCAGCCTGCCCCACCCGGAGTCGTCGCTTTGCGGAAAATCGACCCTGCTGTGCGCCCCCCTGCTCTCCTCTCTCGCGAGCGCGCAGCGGGCGAGCGCCTCGGACACCGTAAGCATCGACTTGAGGTCCCTGCAGAGATGCCAGCCCGGGTTGAACATGACAGAGCCCTCTATCTTGAGGGTCGCGGACCTTTCCTTAAGCTTCTCTATTTCCTCTATTCCCTTCTCTATGTTCTCCCTGGTTCTGAACACCCCTATGTACTGCTGCATGGCGTCCTGGAGTTCCTGGTGCAGGGTGTAGGGGTTCTCCCCGCTTTCGTTGTCGAAAGGTTCGAGAAGCTCCCTCGCGAACCCGTCCACGACTTCGGCGGGCACGTCGCCGTGACTTTTTCCGCCGGCGTAGTCCGCCGCTCCGAGTCCCGCCCTTCTTCCGAACACCAGAAGGTCGGAAAGGGAGTTGCCCCCGAGGCGGTTGGCCCCGTGCATTCCCCCGGCGACCTCCCCCGCGGCGAAAAGGCCGGGCACGCTGCTCGAGCAGGTCTCGGCGTCCACGGCCACTCCGCCCATCACGTAGTGAGTGGTGGGAAACACCTCCATCGGCGCCTTAGTTATGTCTATGTCGGCAAACTCCATGAACTGGTGATACATGCTGGGAAGCTTTTTCTTCACGTACTCGGCTCCCCTGTGGGAAATGTCGAGAAACGCTCCTCCGTGGGGAGAGCCGCGGCCTTCCTGCGCTTCGGTGTATATGGCCCTGGCCACCACGTCGCGGGTCGAAAGCTCCATGCGCTCGGGGTCGTATCTCTCCATGAAGCGCTCGCCTTCGCTGTTGGTGAGAATTCCCCCCTCTCCCCTGACGGCCTCGGTGACCAGAATTCCCCTGACGCTTGGCGGCCACACCATCCCCGTCGGATGAAACTGTATGAACTCCATGTCCACAAGCTCTGCCCCGGCGTCGTAGGCCATGGCGTGGCCGTCTCCGGTGTACTCCCACGAGTTCGACGTGTACTTGTAGGCCTTTCCGACTCCGCCCGTGGCGAGAATGACGGCGTTCGCCCTGAAAAGAACGAACTTTCCGCTTTCCCTCCAGTAGCCGAAAGCGCCGGTTATCCTGCCGCCGTCCTTCACCAGGTGGGTTATGGTGCATTCCATGAACACGTCCATGCCGCCGTGTATGCCCTTTTCCTGGAGGGTCCTTATCATCTCGAGGCCCGTCCTGTCGCCAACGTGCGCCAGGCGCTTCCAGGTGTGTCCGCCGAAGGCCCTCTGCATTATCTTTCCGTCCCTCGTCCTGTCGAAAAGGGCTCCCCAGTACTCGAGCTCCCTCACTCTCTCGGGAGCTTCCCTGGCGTGAAAAAGGGCCATCTGCCAGTTGTTTAGCATCTTTCCGCCCTTCATCGTGTCCTTGAAGTGCGTCTCCCAGCCGTCGCCCGTGTCCACGTTGGCAAGAGCGGCCGCCACTCCTCCCTCGGCCATGACGGTGTGGGCCTTTCCCAGAAGGGACTTGCATACCAGAGCCGTGGAGGCTCCCCGGGCGGAAGACTCGATCGCGGCCCGCAGTCCTGCGCCCCCCGCGCCTATCACTATCACGTCGTGCGTGTGCGTTTCGTATTTTTCCACGTCTATATGAACCTCATGTCGGCGATCGTTCCGTTAGCCACCAGAAACACGTAAAGATCCGTAAGAGCCACGAAAACGAGGCTTATCCACGCCCACGTCATGTGAATCTCGTTCATGGCGCTGGTCGCCCCCCAGAAGCGAAAGCGCGTCGGGCACCTAGAGAACACGTCCAGGTTTCCCCCTAGCAGGTGGCGAAACGAGTGGCAGGAAAACGAATACATCGTGAGCAGAAACGCGTTTGCCGTGAGAATCACGGTTCCCGCTCCCACTCCCGGGCCGTCGTGGAAGAAAAACGCCTCGTACGCGTCCACCCAGAGAAAAAACAGGACGACGGTCGATGCGTAGAGAAAGAACCTGTGGGCGTTCTGCAGGAGAAACGGAAGCCTGGACTCCCCTGTGTACTTCCCCCTTTTTCCGACGGGGCGCACGGCGCATCCCGGGGGAGAGAGGAAAAACGAGCGGTAGTAGGCCTTTCTGTAGTAGTAGCAGGTGGCGCGGAATCCCAGCGGAGCCCAGAGAATTAGTATCGCGGGGGAAAACGGCCACCAGTCCGAAAGTATCAGCGGAGAGTAGAAAGGCGACAGGTAGGGTTCTGTGTAGTAGTACTCGTTGGCAAGGGCTCTCCACGTGGAGTAGACGCCGAACGCCGCCAGAACCGCCGCGGTCACCAGGGGGGCAACCCACCACGAGTCCCTTCTCAGCGTGAGCGCCCTGGCCGCCGTACCGTTAGCCATGTCGAAAACCTCCAGGAAGAATATGTAAAAGCGGCCGCCCGGCCCGTACGGGAAAAAACGGAGACGGCGGCGGGGAACACCGAAAAACCGGTCCTACAGTATTCCCATCTCGTCTATTATCCCGCAAAGATCCTTCACCCGCCCCGCCGAGGCGTGAAGATCCGTCCTCTCCGCGTCGGTAAGCTCTATTTCGATTACCTGCTCCACCCCGCCCGAGCCGAGCTTCACCGGAAGGCCGACGAAGGTGTCCTCGACCCCGTACTCGCCCTCGGCCAGCACGCAGCAGGGAAGTATTTTCTTTTTGTCCCTGAGTATGGCCTCGGCCATCTCGATTACCGAGGTTCCGGGAGCGTAGAAGGCGCTTCCGGTCTTGAGCAGCTTGACTATCTCCGCCCCTCCCTTCCTGGTGCGGTCCACCATGGCTTCTATCCTTTCGGGGGAAACGAGGTCGGTTATCGGAACGCCCGCCACGGTCGTGTACCTGGGAAGCGGAACCATGTCGTCCCCGTGTCCGCCCAGAACGAAGGCGTGTATGTTTTCGACCGAGACCCCGAGTTCCATGGAGATGAACGCGCGGAAACGGGCCGAATCTAGCACCCCGGCCATTCCCATGACCCTGTGCTTCGGAAAGCCGCTCACCCTGTGGGCGACGTACACCATGGCGTCCAGGGGGTTAGTAACCAGTATGATTATCGAGTCGGGAGAAAGGGGAGCCACCTTCTCCGTGACGTCCTTCACTATCTTCGTGTTGGTGGAGATGAGGTCGTCGCGGCTCATCCCGGGCTTTCTCGGAATGCCCGAAGTTATTATCACTATGTCGGAATCGGCGGTCTCGGCGTAGTCGTTCGAACCTGCGAACCTGACGTCCTTTCCGGACACCGGGCACATCTGGTAGAGGTCGAGCGCCTTTCCCTGGGGCATTCCCTCCACTATGTCCACCAGGACGACGTCTCCGAGTTCAAGCTCCGCCGCCCGAAACGCCGCCGACGCCCCGACGTTTCCCGCTCCTATAACCGAAATCTTCGCTCTGCTCATGTCGTCGCAACCTCTCCTTTGAGAAAATCGGGAATATCCCCTATCCGGCGACCCTGCTCATGTTCGAGACTATGGCCTCGGCGTACTCCGAGCACTTGAGAAGCGTGGCGCCCTCCATCTGCCTCTCGAGGTCGTAGGTGACGGTCTTCTGCATGACCGTCTCCTCCATAGCCCGAAACACCAGCTCGGCCGCCTCGTGCCACCCCATGTACTGGAACATCATCACGCCGGAGAGTATGACGGAACCCGGGTTCACCTTGTCCTGGCCCGCGTACTTCGGGGCGGTTCCGTGGGTCGCCTCGAACACCGCCAGGTAGTCTCCTATGTTTCCGCCGGGAGCCACTCCCAGCCCCCCGACCTGCCCCGCGCAGGCGTCGGACATGTAGTCGCCGTTTAAGTTCGGCATGGCCATCACGTCGTACTCGTTCGGTCTGGTGAGGACCTGCTGGAACATGTTGTCCGCTATCCTGTCCTTTACGACTATCTTGTCTTCGGGCTGGCGTCCGTCGAAATCGTCCCAGAGCTCGTCCTCGGTTATGGTCACGTCGGAGAACTCGTCCCTGGCGACCTCGTATCCCCACTCGCGGAAGGCCCCTTCGGTGAACTTCATTATGTTGCCCTTGTGAACGAGCGTTACGCTCTTTCGCTTGTACTCGATGGCGTACTCGATCGCCTTTCTGACCAGTCTCTTGGTTCCGAACGGGCTTATGGGCTTTATGCCCAGGCCGCTTTGCTCCCTTATGTCCACCCCGTAGCCGGAAATCAGAAACTCCCTTATCTCCTCGGCTTCCTTGGTGCCGCTTTCCCATTCGATTCCGGCGTAGACGTCCTCGGTGTTCTCCCTGAATATCACCACGTCGAGCTTTCCGGGATTGAGAACGGGGTTCGGGGTTCCCTTTATCCACCGCACCGGCCTCACGCACGCGTAGAGGTCGAGTATCTGGCGAAGGGCCACGTTGAGGCTCCTTATCCCTCCGCCCACGGGGGTCGTGAGGGGCCCCTTTATGGAAACCACGTACTCCCTTATCGTGTCGGTAGTCTGTTCGGGAAGCCAGTCGCCGGTTTTCTCGAAGGCCTTCTCTCCGGCCAGAACCTCGAGCCAGTGTATCTTTCTTTTTCCTTCGTAAGCCCTCTCCACCGCGGCGTCGAACACTATCTGGGACGCGCGCCATATGTCGGGACCGGTTCCGTCGCCCTCTATGAACGGAATCACGGGGTTGTCGGGAATCACGAGTTTTCTGTTCGCTTCGTCTATCTTTATCTTCTCTCCACCTGCAGCTGACATTGAACGCCTCTCCTTTTGCCGTAAACGGATTTTTGAATCTTAAAATATAAAGGAAAAAACCGGAATTTCAAATAAGGGCTTCCGCTCTAGCCCGATATCATCTGGCGAAGCACGGTCTGGAGTATGCCGCCGTTTCGGTAATACTCGACCTCAACGGGGGTGTCGAGCCTGCAGACGGCGTCGAAGCTTCTCCGCTCTCCGTCGGGACCCGTAACGGAAACCGCGACCCTGTCGCCGGGCGAAAGGCCGTCGGAAATTCCCTTCACGCCGAAGATTTCGAAGCCCGTGAGTCCGAGCGACTCCGCGCTCTGGCCTTCTTCGAACTGAAGCGGAAGAACTCCCATGCCGACCAGGTTGCTTCTGTGAATCCGCTCGAAGCTCTCGGCTATGACGCACCTTACCCCGAGAAGAACCGTTCCCTTGGCCGCCCAGTCTCTGGAACTTCCCGTTCCGTACTCCCTGCCCCCTATGACCACAAGCGGCACGCCGGCGGCGATGTATTTCTCCGATGCCTCGTAGATGGACATTTTCTCTCCCGTGGGAACGTGGACGGTAAAGCCTCCCTCGGTGCCCTCGACCATCCTGTTTCTTATCCTGATGTTGGCGAACGACCCCCTTATCATCACCTCGTGGTTTCCGCGCCTCGAGCCGAAGCTGTTAAAGCCCGCGGGCTCGACTCCCCTGGACACCAGGTAGCGGCCCGCAGGGCCGTCGGCGGGAATGGCTCCCGCGGGGGAGATGTGGTCCGTCGTTATCGAATCCCCGAGAAGCGCGAGCGCGTGGGCGTTTTCTATGTCCCCGGGAGCCGAAGGCTCAAGGGAGAAATCCCCGAAAAACGGAGGCTCCTGTATGTAGGTCGAACCGGCGTCCCAGTCGTAGAGACCTTCCTCGGAGGCCCCGAGGGATTTCCACGTTTCGTCCCCCTCGAACACCTTCGAGTACTGCTCGGTGAATATTCCCGGCGTGATGGCCGCCGAGACGGTGTCGGCGACTTCGCCGTGGGTGGGCCAGAGGTCTCTCAGGAAAACGTCCCGCCCGTCGCCGTCGGTTCCTATGGGTTCGTTGTGAAGGTCGATGTCCACCGTGCCCGCTATGGCGAACGCCACGACAAGCGGCGGAGAGGCCAGGTAGGAGAACTTCACGTGCGGGTGAACCCTGCCCTCGAAGTTCCTGTTTCCGCTGAGAACCGCGGCGCAGGTAAGCTCGTTCTCCCTTATGGCCGCTTCCACGTCCGGGGGAAGCGGGCCGCTGTTTCCTATGCAGGTCGTGCAGCCGTAGCCCACGAGCCCGAAGCCCAGTTTCTCGAGGTACGGGGTGAGTCCCGCGGCGTCGAGGTAGTCGGTCACCACTCTCGAGCCCGGCGCGAGGCTGGTCTTCACGTAGGGCTTTACGGAAAGTCCCCGCTCCACCGCCTTTTTGGCGAAAAGGCCGGCTCCGACCATGACCGAGGGATTCGAAGTGTTGGTGCAGCTAGTTATCGCGGCTATCACCACCGAGCCGTCGGAAACGCCGTTTTCCGCCTCGGGAGAACTTCCGTTTCGCGCCGCGCCCCGGGCGGCGAGACTTTCCGCGTAGGAGCTCTTTATGCCGGCGAGCGATATCCTGTCCTGCGGGCGGTTCGGACCCGCGAGAGAAGGCTCCACAGTGGAAAGATCGAGTTCCAGCGTATCGGTGTAGACGGGATCTTCCGCGTCGTCCGTTCTGAACATCTTCTGCTCCTTGGTGTACGCCTCGACAAGCGCGACCAGGTCTCCCCTGCCGGTGGATTCGAGGTAGCGGAGCGTCTCGCCGTCCACCGGGAAAAATCCCATGGTCGCCCCGTACTCCGGGGCCATGTTTCCTATGGTCGCCTGGTCGGAAAGCGCGAGGCTGCTCGCGCCGGGTCCGAAAAACTCGACGAACTTGCCCACCACTCCCCTTTTCCGGAGCGTCTCTGTGACCGTAAGAACGAGGTCGGTCGCCGTGACTCCGCTCGAAAGCGCGCCCGTGAGCCTCATTCCCACGACGTCGGGTATCAGCATGTAGAGGGGCTGGCCGAGCATGCACGCTTCCGCCTCTATTCCCCCCACTCCCCAGCCCATTACGCTCAGGCCGTTTATCATCGTGGTGTGGGAATCGGTTCCGACCAGCGTGTCGGGATAGGCGAGCGTCTCTCCGTCACTCTCCTTCGAAACCACTACGCTCGCGAGGCACTCGAGGTTCACCTGGTGTACTATTCCGGTGCCGGGAGGCACCACCCTGAAATTGTCGAAAGAGTTCTGGGCCCACTTGAGAAACGTGTATCTCTCCCCGTTTCTTTCGTATTCGACTTCCACGTTCTTCGAGTAGGCGTCGCCGCTTGCGAAGTGGTCGACCTGCACGGAGTGGTCTATGACGAGGTCCACGGGCACTATCGGGTTTACGAGCGAAGGGTCCCCGCCCTTTTTGTCGACGACCGACCTCATGGCCGCGAGGTCCACGACGCAGGGAACCCCCGTGAAGTCCTGGAGTATCACCCTGGCGGGATTGTAGGGAATTTCGCGCGCGTCCTCGTTTTTCGGGTCCCATTCGGCAAGCGATCTCACGTGCTGCTCGGTCACGACTTCGCCGTCGAAGTTACGAAGAACGTTTTCAAGCAGTATTCTTATCGAAAAGGGAAGCCTAGAGACCGAAACGCCGTATTCGGACTCGAGCTTCGCAAGGGAATATATCCTGTAGCTTCTGTCTCCGACCATGAGGTCGGAAAGCGTATTGAGGTTGTTCCTGATAGCCATCCTTCTTCTCTCTCTCCTTATGATTCCGCGTCTCTCAGGCACGGGGGAAAACTATTTTACCGAAAGGGCGGGAAAACTAAACCGGATACATGTCTCGGTTACATCGCATTCCAGGGAGATTATCAGACAAGATGAAAAACCGAAGGGTAACCGAGGCTTCTTGCTTATGACTTCATACGAGCCGGACTTGCAGTTTTTTTGGACCTGTTTCTCAGGAAGATGCCGAGAACCCTTCAGTCGCCCATCAAAAATCGCGGCATAGCAGCACAAGAGAAAACTCCAGCCACCTAAATCCCTAGATGTCTGTTTTTCCTTCTAACCTTTTACGAGACATTCGTGGCAACTCTCGGAAATTTTACGATTTTCCCCCTGTTTTTCAATATCGCTTTTCTGCATTTCTCTGCAAATTCTTTATCTTCACTTTCCCTAATATAGCCAGCCACTTCAAACAAGTCGGATGTTCTAACAAGAACAGTCTTTGTTTCCTCGGCATTCCTAATACATTTGTTCGTAAACTGTTCCTTTCTTTCATCTGGACGAGTATTTCTGAAGCCGTTTCCAAACAGAATACCAACAGCGTGGTTTGTTATGTCTTCTCGTCTAAAATCTTCCTGTATGTTGGTCGAAAGCTGCCTAAACGCGTCAATATTTACTGCACCATTTTTTCCCTTTGTTTCACCAATATATCTTGTGCCGTCTGGGGCAAGAATAACCTGGTCGATTTGCAAATCACCATCTCTATAATCTTCTACCTCGTATCCCAGTATTTCTAGAGCTTCAACAACAGCATTCTCCAACGGCTTTCCCGTTTCAAAAAGCAGGTTCTTCAACTTTTTCTCTTCTTGTAATTCATCTGACAATTCGTCTTTCTTCTTTTGGAGTTTCTCAATGCCTTCAGAAGCCGAATTTATTTCCTCTGTTAATTCTGTTTCCGACTTCGACTTGTATTCATCTATCCAAGCCGGAGGCGGAGAGGCTTCATTACGTAGGGCATCATCAATATCAGACAAAACCTGAACCAAGCAATTGCCGAAACCTACTGCTTCTTCGGTCCAAAACTTTCTATTACCTTCATTGTATGCTTTCCACTCCGTAAATTCCTCTTTTGAGTAATTGACCCGCGGCAACAGAACCAAGTGTCCTTTCCCGTGGCGCAACAAACCGCCCACCGGTTTGTTGCCCGTTTTGGTAAAGAAAAGAGGAGCTTCAATTTCTCCATCTATGTAACATTCGTACTTTATGTGCTCTTTAAACTCTTCCCAGAAAGTTGTTATCAAATTACGATGACCGTCGGCGAGTTTCAATTCAAAACCTTCTTTAGGAATTAAAGAAGGAGTATCCACCGGTAAGAATTTGTAGTTGTTGTATAAGTCAACTATGCTAGGAATCTCGGCGTTTTTCCCTGTTCCAGAAGTTTTTTCTATTCCGGTATCAACATAAACCTCCTCGTATTTACGCATAAGAACAAAAATAGTTTTTCCTTCATTCAAAGCCGTTGAGATTTCAGATTTCCATCGTTTTGTAGCTTCTTGTATAAGAAAAGAGTTGTTTTCGTCAAAAGTCAGTTTGCCTCGAGAATGCCTGCTGACATCATAGCAAGAAAAATCAGGCTTAAAAACAACTATATCCGCGTCAAGCAGAGACTGAGAAGATCTGTAATTATAGAAACAGTTACTATGGCCTGGAATCTCAAAACCAACTGATATTATTTTCTTTTTCATGACAGATGGCATTCGGATAATGAAATTTCAACTTTGAGATACGACAACCCAGACTGCATTAATGGCAGGTTCTTCGTTCATGGTCATTTTTCCTGCTCAAACACGGTGCGCTTTTGGGAATAAAACCGCGGCAGGTCTTTTGCCTTCACTCTGAACTTCGTGCCGTGGTCTCGAAGCCCCTCGCTGCCGGGTTTGGACTCACGCGCGTCAAAGTCAATTACAACGTTGCCGGCGGCTATTTCGTTGATAAAGGCATTGGGTTTGAATTTCTCCAGCGCGTAAACACTCTGAAAAACAACAGTCCTTCCCCCATTGGGCTTTCTTCGGGTTCTGCCGATAATCAGTATCATGTTTCGAAGCTTCTGCGATGCGGTGGAGCGAAGGTCCTCGGCTTCCCAGTAAACGATTTTCATTCTCTTGTGCTCGACGAAAACCCTGTCGTTCTCCACCCCCACGCGGAAATCTCTGGAAGAATAGCCGCTTGCGGTCACGGTATGACGAAACGACAAAAGTCCGTTCTCGTTCCGCCAGCCGTGGTTTCTGACCAGAAAGTGAATCGCGTCTCTCGGCTCTCCGTTTTTGTGAAACAGGGTGATCGGTGAAGATTTTCCGTGAAACTTGAGCTCCCAGCGTTCCGCGTCCGGCAGGGTGCTGTTGTTCGCTTCTATGCCGAGAACTTCTTCTATGATATGTCCCGGCGCACCCGTTCCGCCGTTGGACATCTCCCATTCGCCAGAGGCGCAAAGGTCCTTGAGACCCTCGAAAAGCCTTTTCTCCGCCCTACTCTTGGGTCGGCCCTTCAAAGCAGCCTCTTGCTGAACTGGTCGAGCCTGGTTCTCGCCGCCCTGGCATACTCTTCGGATATCTCAAGGCCGACCCAGTCGCGCCCGCAGCTCTCCGCCGCTACCGCGGTCGTCCCACTTCCCATGAACGGGTCCATCACAACCCCCGGAAGCGTGGACTCTATGCACCGTTCCGCAAGCGTCACGGGAAAAGGCGCGGGATGAGAGATGCCCTTGGCCTGGGGGATGGTCCATACGTCTCCGATATTTCCGGCCTTTGGAGCCAGGCGGAATTTCGGCTTCGCTATCAGGTATATAACTTCGTAAGTCGGCAGAAAATACCCCGGGTTGTGGTTGAAGCCTCCCTGGCGCTGCCAGATGATTATCTGCCTCACGGGAAAGTCCTTGACGATATCGTGCCTGTCCTGAAGAAGTCCTCCCTGAACCCGCCATTTGTGATTGTAGAAGATCGCTCCGTCGTCCCGAAGAACCCGCATCATTCCTTCAAGACACCTGTGCTGCCAGCTTACGTATTCATCGTAGGGCATGCAGTCGTCGTACGTGTCGTAACCGTTTAGCAGCTCCGCGCTGGACCATTTTCCGCCGCGGCCGTCCTTGAGACCGTTGCCCGTGCTGTTTTTGATATTGTAGGGAGGAGACGTAACGATCACGCCGACCGACCCGGGCGGCAACTGCGCCATCAGCTCCACGCAGTCGCCCACGTGAATCTTTCCCAGAAAGGATTTGATTGACGATTGCGACGAATCCTCGCCGCTTCCGACCTCTTGGACCGCTTCCGCGCGACGGTCTTCCAGAACTTCGGTTTTTTCCATGACAAAATTCCCGTCCCTCAGTCTTTTCTAATTCTACCTGAAAAACCTGTCCCGTCTTAGAAAACCAATGCCCTGCGGGATTCAGACCGTAAAGGTCAAATCATGATGACTAGGTCGGAACCGTTTCCGCTCGTTTCGGTTTAGTGTTATCCTTGTCCGCGGTCGCGGCGGCCGTCCGGCCCGCGACATTCCGAATTTTTCCAAGGGAGGTTGCACATATGAGCAACGGAAGCGACACGACATACACGATATCCATAGCGGGGAAGGTGATAACGCTCACTCCCTCGACCGGAACGGCCCAGACGATAACCATTCCCGACGACCTGGACATGGGCTTTGACTCAAGCGGAGCCGACGAGGACAAGGAACTCAGGTTCATAGTGCAGGAACTCTCTCCTTCGGGTAAGCGGGATTTCTCCGTGACGCTGGCGTCCACGGGTTCAAGCTCCGAGCGGCGCTACTCTTTCATGAAAGGCGCGGGCACGGGGAGCATAACGTCGTCCACGGACCCCGACGGGATAGTGCGTTCCGTTGCGTACATAGGAAGCGGGGCTACCGCGTTTCCCCGGGCCGAGAGGCGGAAGTTCCGGTTTCAGTTCGGGGAGCCGGCGAGGAAGAACCGCTCTCTCGCGGGAGCCAAGCTCGTTGTCAACGGTACCGAGCACGACCTGGAGGACTGGGGAATAAGTTCCGACAGGAGGTACAGGGAAGTGAGAACTTCGGATGCCGTGAGCTACAGGTACAGGTCCGGAAGCGCGGTGACGTTCAACCTGAAGTTTGCCGACGGAACGTACCTGGGGTACACGAGCGAGACGAAGGCGACGAGAACCCTTCTCAAGGAGGACATGAAGGGCGCCTTGGGAATAACGGACGTTCGCGAGAACGTCACTTCGGTTCTCCAGGACACGCCCGACGCGGTGGTCTCTACGAGCGGGGAGGAGACCGTGTCCGTGTCCGTGCCGTTTGACTTCCACACCGTGTACGACGACGCGGGGATGTCACCGGTGTATGACGCGGCGGCGAAGAGGATATCGTTCGGGGGTCTTTCAAACTCGGAGAGGACGTCGGTGGTGGTCAGGAGCAACGTGCGGCTTCGTCACAACGGCGGGGAGTGTTCGGTAGAGCTTTCGCTTCGGGAATTTCGCGGCGCCTCGGAGACCAACAAGTGGGTGCTGGCCAGAAGGAATCTCGAGGAGCACGGAACCCTCTTCGCGTTCGACCTCGCGGGGGAGTCCGTGGAGGCGGAGATGTCGGGCGGGAGGTACTACAGGTTTGACATTGACGTGAAGCGTTCGGGGGACGAAAACGCCACGGCGGGGGTACACGGGACATCGGCGCATGTGATCAACTTCGCGTCTTTCGAGAGGGTGGAGGGAGACAGGCGCTGGAGTCCGCGCGAGAACCTCGCGTGGCCTCCGAACCAGGCATCGTCGGTACGGCTGACTTACGGAGACAGAGGATCGGGACTCAAGACGACGGGGTATTTCTTCGGAGACGACGAGGCGGAGGCGGAGGTGCCGTTCAGCCGCGAGTGGAAGGGAGTGATAGGCGCTGGGAACGCGCGGGTGGAGTTTGACGTTTCGTATTCGAGGAAGTCGGGGAGTCTCAGAAGCCCCTACGACTTCAAGGTAGCGGGTTCGTGGATTCTGTCCGACGGGACGGTGTCGGACTGGGAGGAGAAAGTGGAGGTCTCGACTACCGCGTCTAGCGGCAGCCAGTCGTTGATGTTCACTCCCCCGTCGACGGCGACGGGGATGTATCTGAGGTATATGCGTGAGACGAACACGTTCACGGGAAGTTCCGACGAGATAACGTTTGCGGCGGGCGACCCTGTGATTCGTTACGTGAGCGGTGGAGGACTCACGCAGGCGCAGGTGGACGCGAGGGTCGCGGCGGGAGTACAGGACTGGGCGGAAGCGGGAAACGCCGCAACCGTCCCTGACGCGAAGCTGCCGACAATTCTCACACAGGCCCAGGTGGACGCGAGAGTCGTGGCCGGAGTACAGGACTGGGCGGAAGCGGGAAACGCCGCAACCGTCCCTGACGCGAAGCTGCCGACAATTCTCACGCAGGCCCAGGTGGACGCGAGAGTCGTGGCCGGAGTACAGGACTGGGCGGAAGCGGGAAACGCCGCAACCGTCCCTGACGCGAAGCTGCCGACAATTCTCACGCAGGCCCAGGTGGACGCGAGAGTCGTGGCCGGAGTATCGAACTGGGCACAGGACGACAACGACGAGAGGATCCCCGAGAGCAAGCTTCCGGCGAAGGCCGAGAGTTTCTTCGCCGACGCGACGCAGGGAGGATGGAAATGGTCTACGGACATGCAGGTTCAGACCGGCGCTTTGCCCGCGGCCAAGCCGTCTCTCGCCACGGCCGCGGCCAAGGCTTACGTGGTCAACGGCTACAGAGGCCCGAGATACACGAACGTATGGGATACGGTGAGGGTGCCGAAGGGGCAGTCGGTAACCGACGCGAGATACTCGATAGGAGAACGAGACATCGCGGTCGCGGCCTTTACGAACATAGCCGGAAGTTCGTGGGAGTCGCTCGGGACGCGGGGAGCATACGACTATTATGCCGTGCAGATAGCCGACAAACCGGCCGATTCAAACCAGTTCGTCGAAGAGTTCGGAAAATTCACGATAGACGGCGACAAGGTGGAGATAACGGGAGTCGGTTCCCATCCGTTTTTGAAGATCAACTCGGGGAGCGGAACGGGTCTCACGATAACGAGTTCCGGGGCCGACAAGCGGCTCGCCAACCCGATAGACTTCGACACGGCTTTCGATCTCGACGACGCGGATAAGAGATCGGGCATATTGCAGGTCGAGGCCACGGTTCAGCTTGTCAGCCGTTCGAACAACGCGATAGGATTCAATTCGGGGGCCACGTCGGCAAACGCCGTTATCAGGTCTCAGATAGAGGGATTCAAGTTCGTTTCCGCCCTTCGGGCCGCCACGGCCTATTCTGCCACGGAAAACGGGCTTCTGGTGGGTTCTCTCGACATATACAAGGGATCGGTAACCCTCGGGGAGCTTGAGCTTTACCTTACACGCGGGAGCGACAACGTGGCGGGCTACTGGTTCGTCTGGGAAGGAGCGTCGGGTTCGGACACTTTTTCGGTCTCGGTGAACGAGATAGACGTTGCGTTCATTCACAACGATCCGGGGGACGCTTCTTCGGCGGTTCCGGCGAAGGTTCTGCTCGACGATCTTCCGGCCGTCGGGACGTATACCCAGGGGCAGAGCGTCTACGTGAAGCGGGGAACGGGAGCCAACCAGAAGATATGGGAATACACTATTCTCGGGGCGGGAAGCGCGAGGAAGTGGATCAAGACGGCGGGGGACAGGGTTTTGTTTTTCTCGGCCAACATGAGCTACGCTGATGGCGTTTTAGATCTGGGCGGAACGATTCCGACATGGGCGGAGAACGTTGAGTTCGTGCTAAAAGACCCTGACAACTTTTACATGTATAACGGAACCTTTGAGAGATCAAAGTGGTCTTCGCTAAATGCAGAAAATCCCACTACTTCAAGTCTGTCTTCCACTGGATCGACGTTGCGCTGGTCTTTTGGTAGACCACAAACTTCATCGGTATTTGCGAAGATATTTCTGGGAAGAAGCAGGGCCGCGAACAACAACATTTTGTTTAGAAGCTTCGATATAACTGCGGATATCGAGCCTATGCCCATGATTTTTTACGCAGTTTAATCGTTCAAGAGGGAAAGCTCGCCCGAAAGCATCTTCTCGACGGTTCCGTTGTGTTCCGCGACGTCACTTCCACTTATGTGGAGTGGCAATGCTGTGATCTTGCCCAGAGGGGGTGGTCCAAGGACGGGCGCAAAGACAGGGAGCAGATAGTGTTCGGTCTGCTTTGCGATGTGGAGGGTCGTCCTGTGGGGGTTGAGGTGTTTGCGGGAAAGACCAAAGACTCCATGACGCTTTCGGCGCAGGTCGGGAAGCTTCGGGAGAGTTTCGGGCTCCGTGAGATGGTTGTGGTGGGAGACAGGGGGCTGATAAACTCACAGCGCATAGAGGAGGACATAAAGCCTGCGGGATTTGGCTGGATAACGGCGCTTACCTGAATATTTCATGAAGGAAGAACGCTGAGCTCCATAATGTGTTATATTTAAGGGTAGTTAGACCAAATAAACACAGGAGCTCAGCGATGACAAATTGTAACTCTCAATCCATGGTTTTTCAACCCTGTCGAGGCCGCAAGGTAGAAGCGAACTTCGACGGCGGTTACGTAAGTTCCAACGGCGGAGCTTTGCTGCTGCGCAAAGCGGCGCGCGAGCTGGGAATTTTCGAGGAAATAGACAAGCAGCTTGTAGACTCCCGCCAGTCCTCCAAGGTGCGTCATTCCAAAGGGTCGATGTTGCGCCAGCGCAGCTACGCTATGGCGCTTGGCTACGAGGACCTCAACGATCATGATCAACTGCGCGACGACCCCCTGCTCCAGACGGCGCTGGGCAAGGACAGCCCTCTGGCCAGTCCATCCACGCTTTGCCGTTTCGAGAACAGCGCCGACAGGACTTTGGCATGGACTATAATCAGGGCTTTGGTCAATGCGTTCATCCGTTCTTTCAAAAAACCTCCCAGAGAACTGGTGCTAGACTTCGACGCCACCGACGCAGAGGTTCACGGCAATCAGGATGGCAGGTTCTTTCACGGATACTACGACCACTACTGTTTTTTGCCTCTGTACGTATTTTGCGGAGATCATCTTCTTGTTGCCTTGCTGCGTCCGGCCAACGTTGACGTAGCAAAGCATTCCGCGGCTGTTTTGAAGCTGCTGGTAAAGGAGTTTCGCAGGGTGTGGCCCGGGGTGAGGGTAACGATGCGCGCAGATTCCGGTTTTTGCCGTCACCGCACGATGTCGTGGTGCGAGCGCAACGATGTGTATTACGTAACCGGCCTGGGGAGGAACTCGAGGATTACGGATGAGGCCGCCCCGTATCTGGAAGAAGTCCAAAGAGCCTTCGAGACGTGGGGAGGCAAGCATCGTCACTTCTGCAACTTAAAGTACGGGGCCATAGGCTGGAAAAAGCAGCGTCGGGTGGTGGGCAGACTGGAGCATGGGCCCCGGGGAGACAATCCCCGCTACATAGTGACCAACAGAGAGGACGACGGTCAGCTTCTCTACGAGAGGTTTTACTGCAAGCGGGGAGACATGGAGAACCGCATAAAGCAACAGTTGCAGCTGTTCGCCGACCGCACTTCCTGCCACAACTGGTGGCCCAACCAGCTTCGACTGCTCGAGGCTGGGTTGGCATATACGCTGATAAACCGCGTAAGGGAGACGCTTGGTGAAACTTCCATGGCCCGTGCGCAATGCGACACCATACGCCTCAAGCTGTTGAAGATAGGAGCCGTCATTGTGCGCAACACAAGACGCATAAGAATACATCTGTCCAGCGCCTTTCCCGACCAGGACTTGTTCCGACTCGTGCTCACCAGACTCAGACCCGCGTAGAGCTCAAGGATTAAAACTCGTTATTGGTTCCCCAGGTCTGTCGGACTTGACCGGCACGGACAACTGCGTGTGAAATCGCCTCAAAACCCTTCTTGAGGCATGCAAAACGCCCCAAATCTCTCTCAAACGGAAAACACGGAGCAAACCTCCCTCAACTTCGGCCCGTCAACCTTCCCACTCCTCCATATCCTCCTGAGTTCGGCGGTTTAGAATTGTAACATACTGGTATTACACGATTTCATTTTTCGTGAGACACTACAAAACGTTGTTTTCGTGTTCTTTGGGCGGTTACATATCTTTGGGAGGAAGCAGGGGAACGGTCTGCCTGCAAAGTTTTGCCCCTACGGCACCATACAGGAAATGCTGAATCTGGTTGCTCTTCAACGACAACAGGTAGTGCATGTAGTTGCTCTCGTCAACCAGCAGGGAAGCCTGAATCCCGCAGTTCCGAGAGAATCCTCTGCTCGTTCAAAGACGGCTGTTTGGGATGACTCAGGTTGAATCTCCATCTGTATATGCGCAACAGAGAAAACGCTGCGTAGCAGATTGCTATGTGGGCCGCACTCTCCTCTCCGTCCAGTGAAACACACTCACGGACATTGAATGCTTCATAACCCTGAAACTCTCCTCTATCTTCCAAAGCTCCCCGTAGTGCTCGTATACATCCCGGGGCGAAGGATCCTTGCCGCTTCCGCGCAACGGTCTTCCAGAACCTCGGCTTTTTCCATGGCAAAATTCCTGTCTTTCAGTCTTTTCTGACTTTACCTGAAAAACCCGTCCCGTCTTAGAAAACCAATGCCCCGCAAGATTCAGACCATAAGGGTCAAAAACCTGCTCGTCCGCGGGAACGGGAATTTTCGCCGAAGAGATAAAGGAAGTCAGGCGAACCTGCCGAGCGCGACGCTCACGTTCGTTCCGCCGAAGCCGTAGGAATTGCTGAGAGCGACGTTTATCTCGCCGTCCCGCGCCTCGTGGGGCACGTAGTCGAGGTCGCACTCGGGGTCTGTCTCGAAAAGGTTTATCGTGGGAGGAATGACTCCGTCCCGGATGGCCAGGGCGCATATGGCCGCCTCGACGCCTCCCGCAGCGCCCAGCATGTGGCCCGTCATGGATTTCGTGGAGCTTACGGGAATTTTCCGGCAGTGGTCCCCGAAAACCGTCTTTATGGCGTTGGTTTCGTTCACGTCGTTGAGACGCGTCGAGGTTCCGTGGGCGTTTATGTAGTCCACGTCCCCGGGGTCGAGACCCGCGTCGGAAAGCGCGGCGGACATGCAGCTCACGGGACCTTCAAGCGACGGAGCGGTTATGTGATGGGCGTCGCCGCTCATTCCCGACCCCAGCACCTCGGCGTATATGCGGGCTCCCCTGTTTCTCGCGAACTCAAGCTCCTCCAGAATGAGCACTCCCGCCCCTTCCGAGAGAATGAACCCGTCGCGCCCGACCTCGAAAGGCCGCGAAGCGGTCCCGGGGTCGTCGTTTCTGGTCGAAAGCGCCCTCATGGAATTGAAGGCCGCGAAAGTGAGCGGAATGAGCGGCGCCTCGGCTCCCCCCGTTATCATCACGTCGGCCTTGGAATCTCGTACGAACTCGGCCGAAAGCGCGAGCGCGTGGCCGCTTGCCGAGCACGCGGTGGTCGAAGAGCAGTTCGGACCCCTGGCGTTGAAATGAATCGAGACGTATCCCGACGCCATGTTGGTCACTATGTTGGGTATGAAAAACGGGGAGACCCGCGAGGGTCCCTTGTTCTCCATGGTGAGGACGGTCTCGTAGAAAGTCTGCATGCCGCCTATGCCCGAGCCGATGAAGGTTCCCGCCCGGGGAGAAAGTTCCTCGGTTATCTCGAGCCCCGCGTCCTCGAGGGCGAGCGCGGCGCCCGCTATTGAGAGCTGGATGAACCTGTCGTTTCTCTTCGCGTCCTTGGCCTCCATGTAGAGGTTCGGGTCGAAGCCCTCGACCTCCCCCGCTATCCGGGTCTTGAGGTCCGAAGGATCGAACCGCGAGACCGCTCTCACCCCCGCCACGCCCTCGCGGACCGAGGACCACGTGGCCTCCGTGCCTATCCCCAGAGGGGTGACGAGACCTAGGCCGGTTACAACGACCCTTCTCTGCCCCGTTTTGTCAGTCACTTTTCGAAGCGGATTCCAGGGAATCCCTGATGAAGTTGAGAGCGTCCTGAACGGTGACTATGTTCTCCGCGTCCTCGTCCGAAATCTCGAGCCCGAACTCATCCTCCATGGACATTATGAGCTCCACGAGATCGAGAGAGTCCGCCCCGAGGTCCTCTATGAAAGAGGAATCGGGCGTTATCTCGTCCTCCGACTTGCCGAGCTGGCTCGCGATCATGTCCTTGACCTTGTCAAGAATCTCCTTGCTGTCCTTTGACATATCAGTCACTACCTCCTGAAAGTTTTACATGTAAAGTCCGCCGTTCACCTTTAAGACTTCCCCCGTTATGTACGCCGCCCTGGGCGAGGCCAGAAAGCACACCGCGGCGGAGATGTCCCCGACGCTTCCGAACCTCCCCAGAGGCACGGCCTCAAGATACTTCTTCTTTATATCGTCCGCAAGATCCCTGTTTATGTCCGTCTCTACGAAGCCCGGGCTCACGGCGTTCACGGTTATTCCCCTGGAGCTGAACTCCCTGGCCGCCGACTTGGTGAAGCCCACCACCCCGGCCTTGGAAGCCGTGTAGTTCGCCTGCCCCGCGTTTCCCACCTCCGAAGCCACCGAGGTGACGTTCACGATCCTTCCGTAGCGCTTCTTGAACATTCCCCGACAGACCGCCCTGGTGCAGTTAAACGCCCCCTTTAAGTTTATGTCCATCACCCTGTCCCAGTCCTCCTCCTCCATCCTGATGATGAGTCCGTCGTTGGTTATGCCCGCGTTGTTGACCAGTATCTGTATTCCGTCGAACTCGTCGGAGAGCCCGGAGACGGCGCTCTGCGCCCCGGCGAAATCGGACACGTCGAAACGGACGGCTCTCGCCCGTCCTCCCGCTTTCTCTATCTCGGCCACGGTCCGCTCCGCGGCTTCGGAGTTTTCCTTGTAGTTCACGAGCACGAACGCTCCCCCGGAGGCAAGCTCCATGGAGACGCTTTTTCCTATTCCTCTCGACCCGCCGGTTACGAGCGCTACTTGGTTATCGAATTCCATCCGCTTTAATATGATTCAAGCCTTCCAATTTTTCAATGCCAACGCAGGCGGCGTCCCTGCCGAGAGTCCTCCTGACGAGACCGCAGAGAACGTTCGAGGGGCCGATCTCGACGAACGCCTCCACTCCAGAATCCTTCATGAACTCGAGCGATTCGGCCCACCTGACGGGACTCGTGACCTGCTCGAACAGAATTTCCGCCACCCGCCCCGCGTCGGAATTCGCCCGGGCCCGCGTGTTGGTGACCACGGGCAGGTTCATGGGACTAAAATCCATTTCCGAGAGAACGCAGCGAAGCCCTTCGGCAGCGGGCGCCATGAGCTCGCAGTGAAAGGGAGCGCTCACCGAAAGCGGCACGACCCTCTTCGCGCCCTTCTCCGCGGCGAGCGCCGACGCCGCGTCCACCGCCCCGGCGTGACCGGAAATCACGGTCTGCGACGGAGAGTTGAAGTTTGCGGGCGAAACCACGTTTCCGTCCCCGGACACCCGCGCGCACGCGGCCTCGACCTCCGCGGACGGGATGCCCAGAACCGCCGCCATTTTTCCGACTCCCGCGGGAACCGCCTCCTGCATGAACTCCCCCCTTTTCCTCACGGCGCGCACGGCGTCCGGAAACTCCATGCATCCCGAGGCGACAAGCGCGGTGAACTCCCCCAGGCTGTGTCCCGCGAGCATGTCCGCGGCGAGGTCCGTCTCCTCCGAAACGACTCTCAGAACCGCGACGCTCGCCGCGAGTATGGCGGGCTGCGCGTTCGCCGTGAGAGAGAGCGTCTGCGGGTCGCCTTCGAAGCAGAGCTCCGCGACGTCCACGCCTATGGAGTCGCTCGCCTCCTCGAAGGTTCGCCTCGCGGCCTCGAATTCCGCGTGGAAATCCCGCCCCATGCCCGCGTACTGGGAGCCCTGACCTGGAAACAGAAAAGCTATCATGAACGGTTGCGCGACTTACTCTTCCGCCGGGGCTTCCTCGCCGGCGGGCTGTCTGAAGAAATTTCTTCCCTTGTAGTGACCGCAGTTGGGACAGGCCCTGTGGGGAGGCTTCATCTCGTTGCACTCCGGACAGAACGATGCGCCGGGGGGCGAGAGGGAGTAATGGGTTCTTCTTTTTCTCGACCTGGAACTCGAAGTCTTTCTCTTGGGCAGGGCCATCTTTGTCTCCTTTTCGTTTTCGGGGCGGCTACACTCTCAGGTCCCGAAGCGCGGCGAAGCGCGCGTCGCCGCCGCCTGTGGTCTCGCAGCCGCATTCCCCCTCGTTTAGGTCGTTGCCGCAGACGCAGCAAAGTCCCCTGCAGTCCGCGCCGCAGACGACCTTGTAGGGAAGCGATATGTTCACTTTCTCCCTTAGGTAGTCGCGAAGATCCACCCTCTCCCCGTCGTAGGTCTCGTAATCGACCTCCCCGTCGGACGACATTTTTTCCTGCGGGAGGGAAGGAGAAAGAAGAAGATCGACGTCGAGGTTCATGTCGGCGCTCACGTCGCGCAGGCACAGGGAGCACGGGGCGGCTATCGCGAATCCTATCTCCCCCCTCACGCTTATCTCGCTTGCGGTTCTTCGGAGGTCGAGGCGAAACTCTATGTCGGAGCCGACGCTCACGGGGTCTTCGGACGCGGGGGCGTCTTCGCGGCCGCGAAGCCACGCGGCGCTTCTGGCGAAGCTCAAAGAAGCTCCCTGGTCTCCTATTTCCGACAAGCTGACTATCATGCGGCGGGTTCCCCGTCCCGAAAAACTGCTCTAATATAAACCAAGATTGCCTTATTGCAAGCGTCGGGAGAAAAATCCGCCCGGCGGACGATCAGACGTTGTGGCACGCGACGCTTCTTTGCCCCGTTCCCTTTTTCTCGAGACGCGGAACTTCCCTCGCGCATATCTCGGAGGCGAGCGGACACCTCGGGTGAAAGCTGCATCCCGAAGGAACGTCGGAGAGGCTTCTCGCCTCTCCCGAAATCGAGACGTCCCCGTCCGCCTCCTTCGTCTTTCCTATCTCGGGAATGGCCGATATCAGAAGCCTGGTGTAGGGATGCAGGGGCTCGGAGTATATCTCCTCGCTTCCCGCCGTCTCGACTATCTTTCCCAGGTACATCACGGCCACGACGTCGCTTACGTGCCTCACGACGCGCAGGTCGTGCGATATGAACAGGTAGGAAAGGCCGTGGCGGCGCTGGAGGTCCTTGAGCAGGTTTATTATCTGGGCCTGCACGGACACGTCGAGGGCGGAGACGGGTTCGTCGCAGACCACGAGCTTCGGGCGAAGCGACATGGCGCGCGCTATGGCTATTCTCTGGCGCTGCCCGCCGCTGAACTCGTGGGGATAGCGGGAGGCCGCGTCGGCGCCGAGGCCGACTTCCCCGAGAAGCTGGTCCACGAACGCCCGGCGAAACCTCTTTTCCACCGTGCCGTGAACGCCTATTCCCTCCGAGACCAGGGAGCCCACGTTCATCCTGGGATTGAGGGACCCGTAGGGATTCTGGAATATGATCTGCATTTCCCTCCGCAGGACGCGAAGCTGCGAGAAGCCGAGGGCGGTGATGTCCCTGCCCCTGAAAAGGATTCTGCCGGCCGTGGGCGAAAGAAGGCGAAGCGCCGTCTTTCCGAGCGTCGTCTTCCCGCTCCCGCTCTCCCCCACCAGCCCGACCGTCCGGCCCTCGGCTATCTCGAGGTCGACGCCGTCCACCGCGCGCACGTGGCCCGACACCCTGGAGAACACCCCCTTTCTCACCGGAAAGTGCTTCGCGAGCCCCTCCACCTTCAGTATGGTCTCGTCACGCTTCATCTTTTGCGAAAACCTCCCGCCGAAAGCACGCCGACCCGTGAGACTCCGACACCGCAAAGAGCCCGGGCTCGGACTCGAAGCACTCCCCCTCGGCGTACCCGCAGCGGTTGTTGAACCTGCACCCCGCGGGAAACTCCCCCGGGGAGGGAATCGCGCCCTTTATAGAGCGGAGTTCCCCGCCTCCCGAGCGGCCCGGAATGGAGTCTATCAGGCCCACGGTGTAGGGATGGGCGGGAGCGGAGAAAATCCGCCCGACGCCCGCCCGCTCCACCACCTTGCCCGCGTAGAGGACGTAGACGTAGTCGGCGACGTTCGATATGACGCCCAGGTCGTGGGAGATCAGCATCACCGCCATTCCGAGCTCTTGCCGAAGCCTCTTTATCAGGGAGAGAATCCCGGCCTGTATGGTGACGTCCAGGGCCGTCGTGGGCTCGTCGGCTATGAGAAGCTCGGGACCGCAGGCGAGGGCCATCGCTATCATCACCCTCTGGCACATGCCGCCGCTGAGCTCGTGGGGATAGCTCGAGTATCTCTCGGAGGGCGAAGGTATTCCCACGATGTCGAGCAGCTCGAGCACCCTTCGCTTCTCCTCCTTCCTGGAGGTCCTCTCGTGGACCCTTATCACCTCGCCCACCTGGTCGCCTATGGTGTAGACGGGATTCAGCGAACTCATGGGTTCCTGGAATATCATGGAGATCCTGCTTCCGCGGTAGCGCCGAAGCTGCTTCTCGGTGAGCGAAAGCAGGTTTTCTCCCCTGAACAGCACCTCGCCCGAATCTATCCTGGCGGGCGGGGCGGGAAGAAGTCCCATGACGGAGAGGGCCGTGAGGGTCTTTCCGCAGCCGCTTTCTCCCACCACTCCCACTATCTGCCCCTCCCCGACGCTCAGGCTCACGCCGCCCAGCACCTCGAGCGGTCCCTCCGCGCCCGGAAACGAGACTCCCAGGTTCTTTATCTCCAGCAGTGTTTTCCCGGCCATCGCGTAATTCTATCTCTCCTTCAGTTTGGGGTCTATAGCGTTTCGAAATCCCTCTCCCACGAGGTTGAGCGCCGTTACCGTGGCGAATATCAAGAGACCCGGAAACAGCACGAGCCACCAGGCGAAGTCCACGTACTTCTGGGACTGCGATATTATCTCCCCCCAGCTGGGCTCGGGAGGAGTGACGCCGAAACCCAGAAAGCTCAGGCTAGATTCCACGAGTATCGCCCCGGCCACTCCGAAGGTGGCGCTCACCAGGACCGGGGCCATGGCGTTTGGGAGCATGTGCCTGGCCATGACCCTCAGGTCTCCGCTTCCGAGCGCCGTCGCCGCCTGCACGTAGGTCGTCCCGCGGAGCCTCAGAAACTCCCCGCGCACGAGCCTAGCCACCCCCGTCCAGCCCGTGATCCCTATCACTATCATTATGTTGTATATGCTGGGGTCGGTGAACGCGAGAATCGTGAGGATGAGAAAAAAGACCGGAAACGTTATCATCACCTCTATCATCCGCGAGACGGAAAAATCCACCCAGCCCCCGTAGTAGCCCGCCAGTGCCCCCAGGAAGATTCCTATGGCGAGCGATATGCCGACCGCCACCAGCCCGATGGAGAGCGATATCCTGGCCCCGTGTATCATCCTGGCCAGAACGTCCCTTCCCCTGTCGTCGGTGCCGAGAAAATGATCGCCGCCGGGAGCCGAAAGCACCGAGAACAGGTCGCTTTCGGTCGGGCTGTAGGGAACGGGCGGAAACACGGAGAACGAATCCTCCGCCCCCGCGTACGTTTCGCGCAGGTCCACCCCGCGAAACTGCGGGTAGTCGACCGCGGCGGGAAAGTACCACCGCCCCTCCTCCACCAGCACTATCGGGCGGTTTCCCGCCAGAAAGCTCTCGAAAACCGCCGTCGCCGCGAGAAACGCCAAGAACACCAGGGAGCCCGCGGCCAGGGAGTCCCGGCGGAACTCCCTCCACACCCCGCTCCAGTAGCCCGCTCCGCCCGCGTCCCTCACGATCTTCCCCCGAAGCCTATGCGGGGGTCGACCACCGCGTAGGCTATGTCGGAGAGCAGGATTCCCGCGAGGGTGAGAAACGCCGAGATGGTCGCCACGGCCATTATCACCGGGTAGTCCCGCGAGAGCACCGACTCGAATCCGAGCCTTCCTATGCCCGGTATGGAGAATATGGTCTCTATTATCACGCTTCCCCCTATCATGGCGGGAAGAATGGAGGCCACTATGGTGACTATGGGAATGAGGGAGTTTCGAAGCGCGTGCTTGAAAAGAACCCTGCCGCGCGAAAGCCCCTTGGCCCGCGCGGCCGTTATGTAGTCCTCTCTCAGCACTTCGAGCAGGCTTCCTTTCTGGAAGCGCGAGAGCGACGCCAGACCCGCGTAGGCAAGGCAGAACACGGGAAGAACCAGGTGCCAGAGAAAGTCGGCGGCCTGTCCCGCGAACGAAAGCTCCTCCCAGCCCCTGGAGTGGACGCCGTATATCGGAAAGACGTCCCAGAAATATCCCCCGCCGAAAAAGTATATGAGCACGACGGCCATCCAGAAGCTAGGAATCGAGTAGAGGAGGAAGAGAACGAAGGTCGCGGCCCGCTCGGCCGGGCTTCGCTGGCGCACCGCGGACCACGCCCCCAGGGGTATGGCCACCAGGTAGACCAGGAATATCGATAGGACGTTGAGAGCCAGGGTGACGGGCAGGCGCTCGGCTATCTTTTCGATCACGGGGCGGTGGTCCCTGTAGGAGTTTCCGAAGTCGAGCGTGACCGTCCGGCGAAGCCAGACGAAGTACCTTTCGTGAACCGGGCGGTCAAGCCCGTAGAGCTTCCTGGTTCTCTCGACTATCTCCTTGGTCACCTGGTCGCTTCTTATTCCCTGGTCGGCCGGCATCATGCTCTCGACCGGGCTTCCGGGGGCGAGCTGTATCACCAGGAAGGTCACCAGGGTGATGCCGAACATGGTGGGAATCACCAGGAGAAGTCTCTTTAGAACGTAGTCTTTCATCGGCGAAACCGTCCTGTGCGCGCGCGGGGCGACCTACCGCGCGTATCTTCTAAGAGCCTTCGGGACGCTCCACTCCAGGGTGTCGAATCCCAGGGGATAGAGCCTAACGCCCGAAAACCTCCTGTGCACGGCCACGGTGGATTTTCTCGCGAAAAGAAACGTGTAGGGCTGCTCTTCCCTGAGAATGCGCGAGAACTCCCTGTACATCTTCACCCTCTCCGGGCGGGAGAACTCCTCCCTCGCCCGCTCTATGAGGGCGTCCGCCCGGGGGTTTGCGAATCCCACGAAGTTAGAACCCGTCTCGGCCTGCGAGGAATGCCAGAGCTGGTAGGGGTCGGTCTCCACGCCCAGGCTCCATCCCAGGGTCACGGCGTCGAAGCGGCGCTCGTTTACGTTCTGTATGAACACCGCCCACTCTATCTTTCTTATGATCATCTCTATGCCCGAGCGGGAAAGCTCCTCCTTGAGTATGGTGGAGATCTTCTCGCCGGTCTGGGAGCCCGAGGGCAGGAGAAACTCGAACCTAAACTCCACGCCGTCCTTGTCCCTAGTGCCGTCCCCGTCGCTGTCCCTCCACCCCGCCTCGTCCAGAAGCGCCCTGGCCTTTTTCGGGTCGTAGGGGTAAGGCTCGACGTCGCCGGGGTACTCGGGACTGTTAACGAAAAAGGTCGTGGTGACCGTCTCGCCGAGTCCCAGGAGAATCTTTCTGAGTATCGTCTCCCTGTCCACCAGATGGGTCATCGCCCTTCTCACCCGCCTGTCGGAGAAGTACGGTTTTTTCGAGTTCCATCCTATGTAGGAATACCCGGGAGTGGTGTAGGCGGCCCTTCTGAACTTCCTGCCGAAAGAGTCGTCGCAGGTCTGCCTGGACCACTGGAGCGGAAGCAGGGACGCGAAGTCGAGCTCCTGCTTTCTCATCAGCTGGAGCTTCACCGTGGGATCGAGTATGACGCTGTAGACTATTTTTTCCAGACCGGCGGGCACGCCCCAGTAACCGGGGTTTTTCCTCACCGTTATCTCCCTTCCCGTCTCCCAGCTCTCGAACACGTAGGGTCCGGTTCCGACGGGCTTTCTGCCGGCGGGATTTTTGTTGAAGTCTCCCTTCTCGAAAACGTGCTTCGCCACTATGGGAATGCCGCTGCAGAACTCGAAGGCGAGAAAGTAGGGCTTCGAATATTCGCACCTCACGGTGTGCGAGTCTATCTTCGTGTAGGACCTGACGTCCTTGTAGTAGCCCTGCAGGTGCGCGGCGGCCACCTTCGGGTCCTTTATGGCGTTGTAGGAAAAGACCACGTCGTCGGCGGTAAACGGCGTGCCGTCGTGCCACTTCACGTCCTTTCTCAGGTGAAAGACGTATGAGAGGCGGTCCTTGGATATCTCCCAGGAGCTGGCCAGCAGCGGCTCGAACTCCAGGGTGCGGTTGTTCCGCCGCGAGAGCGTCTCGTAGATTCCGCCGTTCACTATCCCCTCGTAGACGTCGGTGGCCGTCACGGGATTGAGCGTGGCGGGCTCCGCGCCGAGCTCCCTTATGAGCGTTCCTCCCGACACAGAACCGTCCGGCTTGCCGGGAGCGGAGAAAGAGGCGTTGTCGTCTTTGTCCTGGCACTGCGCCTCGGCGCATCCGGCCGGCGCGAGCGCGGCGCACAGAACGAGGAGCCCCGAGGCGAAAAGACGCGGAAATTTCTTCATGAACTCCTTTTTCACGAAACCCGGGCCGGGGGCCGTCTACGAATCCCGCTTTTCGCTTTCCTTCAGGAAGGGCCTCAGCATGTCTATCGGTATGGGCAGGATTATCGTCGAGCCTTTCTCGGTGGATATGTCGTTCATGGTCTGGAGGAAGCGCAGCTGGAGCGACATCGGGTTTTTCGCGAGTATTTCCGAGGCTTCGGAAAGCTTCGTGGACGCCTGGAACTCCCCTTCGGCGCTTATCACCTTCGCCCTTCTCTCCCTCTCGGCCTCGGCCTGCTTGGCCATGGCCCTCTGCATCTCCTGGGGAAGGTCGACGTACTTGACCTCCACCATGGTGACCTTTATTCCCCAGGCGTCGGTCTGCTTGTCGAGAACCTCCTGGAGCTTGAGGTTTAGCTTCTCCCTCTCGGCCAGAAGTTCGTCGAGCTCCACCTGTCCCAGGGTGCTTCTGAGCGTCGTCTGGGCGAGCTGCGAAGTCGCGTAGAGGTAGTTTTCCACCTGTAGAATGGCCTTTATGGGCTCGAGAACCCTGAAGTAGACCACCGCGTTCACCTTCACCGAGACGTTGTCCCTGGTTATCACGTCCTGCGGGGGCACGTCCATCGTGACCAGGCGCAGGCTCACCCTCACCATCCTCTCCAGGACCGGGATCACTATGATGAACCCGGGGCCCCTGGCGCCGACTATCCTTCCCAGCCGGAATATAACCCCGCGTTCGTATTCGTAGAGGATCTTTACCGAGGAAATCAGGATGACGGCGACGATCACCAAGACTACTATCAAAGTCATGCGCTACCTCCGGAATCACCCGTCGCTTCGATCTTGAGAGTGAGATCCCCGGTGCTTTCCACCACCCTCACCCTGTCGCCCGGGGCGAACTGCCGGTCGGCGGTCGCGTCCCAGTACTCGCCCTGGATGTAGATCTTTCCGCCTGCCGCGGACCAGGAAACCACCTCTCCCTTCTGGCCCAGCATTCCTTCGAAACCGCCCTGGACGGGAATTACGAGCGATCTGGTCGCCAAGTATACAACAAAAGCCGAAAACAGTCCAATCGTGCCGGCGGCGGCCGCTATGACCCCGTGGTCGACGCCTATGCCCGCCGCGTTTTCGGTGTCGAAGAGCAGAAGACCCCCGAAAACCAGACACACGAGTCCCGCGAGGCTCAGAAGACCGTAGCTAGTGACGAAGACCTCCGATATGATGAGGGCGAAAGCCACGAAAAGCAGCACCAGCCCGGCGTAGTTGAAAGGAAGGATCTGGAGGGACACGAACCCCACGAGAAGCGAGATGAGTCCCGCGACGCCGGGAAATATCATTCCCGGGTTGTAGAACTCGAGGAATATGCCGAGGGAGCCCAGGGAGAGGAGCAGAAAGGCTATGTCCGGGGTGCTGAGCACGTTCACCACCTTCTGGCGAAGGTTCATCTCCACCCTGCGGGAGTTCGCGCCCGCCGTCCGCAGGCTCCGCTCCGCTCCGGCGACGCTCACCTTCCGTCCGTCCACGGCCGAGAGAAGAGAGGCAACGTCGGGCGACACCAGGTCGATCACCTTTTTCTCCAGTGCCTCGCCCGCGGTTATCGAGGAGCTTTTCCTAACCGATTCCACGGCCCATTTCGCGTTTCTCCCCCTCTCCTTCGCTATGCTCTCGATGAACGACGCCGCGTAGTTTTCGACTTTTTCGTTCATGGTCTTCTCCGAGTCGGTCTCCTCTTCCTTCTTTTTCTCCCCCGGCTTGCCGGGAGTCTGGCGCCCGCGGCCGAGGGTCACGGGATGGGCGGCGCCTATGCTGGTTCCGGGAGCCATGGCCGCCACGTGCGCCGAAAGCGTTATGAACACCCCGGCGGAGGTGGCGCTGGCTCCCCTGGGATGTACGTAGACTATCACCGGAACGTCGGAATTTAGGATCATCTTCACTACGTCCTTGGTGGAATTGAGAAGACCTCCGGGGGTGTCCATCAAAACGAGAAGGGCCGAGGCGTTTCGGGCGCGGGCGGCCGAAAGTCCGCTTTCCAGGTAGTCGACCGTCGAGGGGTTTATGGAGCCGTTTATCTCGATTTCCACGACTTCCCGGCCGCCGGAGGCGGAGTCCCGCTCCGCGGCGGAGAGTCCGTACGCTCCCGCCGCGAGGAGAAGGAAAAGAAGAAACCGAAACCATGTCGAAAAATTCCCGATCCCGTCCATGACGACCCTCCTTTCTAAACTTACCCGCGCCGCGGCGAAAAAAACACCGGAAATTTAAGGAACGCCCCTTGACACCCCCCCCCTGATGCATAATGTTAGTATCAAGAACACAGAACATACATCGCTTCACGGAGGTGTGACATGAATTACATATCAAGATTATCCGGCGTTCTGCCGGTTCTGGCGGGAGTCGCTCTCGCGCTTTCGGTTTTCGGGTGCGGAGACAGCTCCACAACGCCGACGCCGACAACGCAACCGCCAACAACAACGCAACCGCCAACAACGCAGCCGCCCGCACAAACCACCCGGAACGAAGACATCATACGCAACGCGGCCGCGAACATACCGGTAGCGGGAAGCGTCAGCCAGGGAAGCCGCCGGGGCCAGTCCCAGCAAGGCGTAGTCACGCAAGACAGCGTGACGTGGAACGGCAGCGGCGGTCGCGATATCCGCGTTACGATCGGAAGCGCCGCAGCGCAGCCCGACCCCGAAGCAAATAATACCATTCTCGACGACGTCGATCCCCCCGACGGCGTGATAGACCTCGTCACGGTCCCAAATTCCGGCTCCGCCAGCTCCGCCATAGTCCATGCCGTCTCGGACATTAACCTAGGTACGACGGCCACCTCGGGAGAATTCACGCCGACTTTCTCCGGCAACAGAGACGAGCCGAACCTGGTTTTCGGCATATGGGCCACGCAGGACGCGGAAAGTGAAGATATAACGGCGATCGGCGCCTTCGCCGACGGAGAGGAAACTCCAAGCGCCGCAATTCCGACCTCGGGAACCTACACCGGCAACCTGTTCGCTTTTCATCAGAGCTTCGACAGCGACGATGATATAGACGGGGCAGATTATTCCGTGGCAAGGGTAGAACTCACGGTGGCCGACGGGTCGGTGAGCGGAAGGGTTCTCAACATCGCTGCCAAAGAGGACCCCGATTCCGACGCTTTCACTTTCATTGACGCGGGAGCGGGGGGAGCGATCGTCGTGACCATGGCGTCCGCCACGCCTCTTCCTTCGCAGAACGGAGGTTTTTTCAACGAGACCACTTCGCTCTCACGAGGAGGCTCGAGCAGTTCAGAAGGCGTCGACAGCAGTACGGGAAGATGGGGCGGCCAGTTCTTCGGCGACCGGGGACAGTACATAGCGGGAACCGTAGGTCTGAACATAGAGTATTCGGACGGTACCAGTTCCACCGTATTCGGCGGTTTTTCAGCGGAGAGAAACTAACACCGGCGCGGGCAGGCAATGCTCTTCGGCACGGGTTTTTCCGCCCGGCGAAAAGTTCCGGGCGGGGGAACCCGTGCCGTTTTTTATCGACGCCCGGGTGGATTTTCCTTCCGGCTTCGGTAAGCTTTACCGCTCTGATTTCCGGTCGGACTCATGTCGAAGATAAAATACACTCCCAAAGAGCTGAAGCGCCCCGACAGGTTCAGGGGGTTTCTGGCCGAATCGCTTGAAGACCTCTCGAGGAATTTCAACAAGATACTGGCGGGAGTGGGCGTGGTGGCGGCGGGACTGCTGGCCGCCTACCTGGTGTCTTCGCAGGGCGACAAGGAAGACCTGCTGGCGAACGAGCGGTTCCAGAAAGCTCTCGAGAGCTACGAGAACGGAGAGATGGAAGCGTCGGTCTCGGAGTTGAAAGCGCTCAGGGAGGAATATCCGAAAGCCGACATATCGACCGTGGCCCTCTACCAGATGGGAATGATCAGCTACAAGCAGGAAAAGTTCCAGGAAGCCGCGGACCATCTATCGCTTTTTCTGGAAAAGAGCGACATCAAAGACGGTCTTATCAGGGACGGCGCCAATCTCATAATCGGACTCTCGGACTTCAAGCTTGAAAAGTGGGACGAAAGCGTAAAGTACCTGTCGAAAGTGAACGACAGCGAAAGTCCCTACTACGACCAGGCGAGAAGACACCTGGGCATCGTTTACGAGAAAAGAGGCGAGAAGGAAAAAGCGGAGAGAATCTGGAGAGACCTGGATTCCGAGTAGAGCGAATATTGGGGGTTCAAGTTTCTTGCCCGCAGAGCGCAATAAATGCGCTGTTGTGTCTGTCTAGTGTTATATAATTCCCAAAATGAAGGATATCATCGTCTCGTAGTAATAATCAGAAACATATCGGAATCAAAGCATTGGAGGATACGCATTATGAAACAATTTATCTTTCAGAGTTGGACTTCCCAAGCAAATAATCTGACAGAACGCCAGCACCAGTCAGCTATCAAAGCACCAAAAAGAAGCGGACGGAATGCCCATACAAACCAAAATATTTGAAGAGAGGGAATCCATATAGTTTCTCCGAACAACCCCAAACGGCATCACTACATCCCAAAGATGCTTCTTAAGAATTTTGTTGATGATAAAGGATATCTCCACGTATTTAACAAGAAAAAAGTATTTAACAAGAAAAAAAATAAAATCTACTCAACAAAACCTGATAACTTATTCGTTAAAAAACACCTCTACCGCGAATGGAGTTTCAAGGAATCAGCCTACAATCAAGAAAATGAAGAACGAATTAGCAAGATTGAATCCGAAGCGACACCTGTCATTCAAAGAATTGTTGAATGCGCCCGTAAAAACAAAACCCCAAAGCTTTCGCCAGACCAGTCAGATAATTGGAAGCGGTTTTATGTCTCCCTAGGTTGGAGAGTACCCGAATTTGCCGATAAGACGATGAGAGTAGACAAGCAACTTGAGGGTATTCTACGGAGAGAGGTTAAAAAAGTTCTTGCACAACGAGAAGAAATACCACCCGACATTTCTTCCGCCCTCCAAAACCCCATAAACATTGCAGGAGTACAAGCCATCACAGACAAACTGAGGGCAAGGCTCGCCGCAATAAATCATCCAGTCTCTATAAAAGATGTGGAGTGGCTTTCCAGCCATGCGGGATTGGGCATAGCTGTCATCAGCATACAGAATAGAAGCTTCGTTATAGGGAGCCATTGTTTTTCAGTGCTTAAGTACAGCGGCAAGAACAACCAAGTATATGGAAACTGGCTTCCCATTGCCCACGATGTCGCAATATGCCCCACTTCTCATCCCGACCAAGAAGGACTGGTCCAGCTAACAACAAACATGGACAGGACCATCAAGAAAATAAACGAGACATCCTTTTGTCAGAGTGATATTATCGCTGGAAAGTCGCGAGTCCTTGTCCGGTCATTGGCCAAAAGATATTCAAACCGCTAGTCTGATAAGACTGTTGCAATATATATTTCATAGAAAATGGTTTAGAGAATGGGGAAGATAAAACGAGTTCAATGATTTCAAAAGGCAAATGTCAAAACTTTCCGAATTTGATAGACAGGAACTTCTTGAACACTTATCGTTACTGGAAAATCGTTACTCGAAAGTAAAAAACAGTAGTGACATTAAAAATTCCAGCATCAAGAAGAAAATATTGCCGTTTTACAAGAAAGCCGCCAAAGCCGAAACGGAAGAAATTTACAGATTACAAGAAGATCTTAGACAACAATCCACCTGTAACCTTGAAAAAGATGAATTTGTAGAAGATGCAGGACTTAAGAGTAACGATTGAAAGTTAGGAGTTGAAGAAAATTGTTGGTACACTCAGATAAATTACTTGGCAATGAGCATAACGAAAAACTGAACAAAAATAAGGAAATTATGTATCTAACTAGACAGACACAACATAGCATGGCTTGCTTCTACTAGACCAACTGCCATAATTTGTGGATTGTCAACTTAAATACATAAGCTCCAAATTAAAAGGTGATATATGAAAGTCAGAGTAAGAAATCTAGGAATACTGAAGGACGCAGAATTTGAATTAGGTGAATTGACTATTCTTTGCGGAGAAAATAACACTGGAAAAACCTACGCAACCTATACTCTGTACGGATTCCTAGCTACATGGCATCATATGTTGAAAACATCGGTCAACGATGTCGTCATAGCTAATTTAATGAATAGGGGCATAGAAAAAATCGATGTTGAGAAACATATTGAAAGAATTGACAGCATACTGAGAAAGGGCTGTGCAGATTATACAAAGAGATTGCCACGAATTTTTGCTTCTTCCACAGATAAATTTACCAACGCACAATTCAGCATTTCCATAGACAAAAATAATGTCTGCCCCGCTAAACAATTCAAAAAAAGAGAAATACATATTGGTGAATCCATTCGTATTTCCATATCCAACGGCGAGAACCACAACGCACCTGAAATCTCTCTTGCGCGGATGAGCGATAAAAATGAAGTTCCACAAGGTTTGATAAAAAGAGTTATTTCCGAAACCGTAATTAGAATGCTCTTTGACTCGGTGTTCCCAAAAACCTTCATAGCCAGTGCGGAACGCACCGGAGCCGCAATCTTCCGAAAAGAGCTGGATTTCGCTCGTAACCGTTTACTTGAGAAAATGAGTGCCGAAGAAAAAATAGACCCGATGAAATTGCTATATAGTGCTTATCAAGATTATCCCTTACCTGTAACACGCAATGTGGAGTTCACTCGAGACATTGAAAGCATAAGCAAAAGTAACAGTTTTTTGGCTAAAGAACATCCAGATGTGCTGAACGATTTCGCCAACATTATTGGAGGAGAATACATAATAACCAAAAACCAAGGCGTGCTATTCAAACCTAAAGGTAAATATGCAAGATTGAGCATGGGTGAGAGCTCCAGTGCCGTTCGTTCTTTGCTAGACATCGGTTTCTATCTTCGTCACGTTGCACAACATGGAGACCTGCTGATGATAGATGAGCCGGAACTGAACCTTCACCCTGAAAATCAGCGCCGAATCGCCCGGCTTTTCACACGTTTGGTGAACTTGGGCATAAAAGTGTTTATAACTACCCATAGTGATTACATTATCAAAGAACTTAATACGCTGATCATGCTGAATCAGGACATTCCACACTTGAGAGAAATCGTAAAAAGAGGGAGGTATAAAAACGAAGAATTACTTTCCTCCGACAAGGTTAGATTGTACACAGCTGAGAAAGCCCTGATAAAGTTGGAAAACAACAAAAGGAGAAGCAGTTGGCCCACGCTCGTACCGGCTAAAATTACACAAGAAAGAGGGATTGAAGCTCTCAGTTTTGACAAAACAATCAACGAAATGAACGAGATTGAAGAAGCAATTTTATGGGGAGGGGAAATATAATGTCCGCCGTTTACTTGCTTCAGAAAATTATTAGCGAAGATGCAGTTGTTCCCCTAAACCAAGACAGAAAATCTGTTGATCTGTCCGAAAACGAAACCACATTTACAATCCGCAACCTGCCAACAGACAGCATCGCCATTAAAGCCGACAAATTCCCTGCGCCTATAGGTTTCTTCAAGGGCAACGTCGGAGAGAACAGGAGAGCCGACTTTATCATCATTTCTGAAGCTTCAACAGAAAAAAGATGGGTCGTCTACATTGAGATGAAAGGAGAAGCTAAACCTGACAACAAGAGGATAATTACGCAACTCAAAGGCGCACAATGCGTAATCGCCTACTGTCGTTCTGTTGCCGAGAAGTTCCACGGAAAAACCAAATTTCTCGATGAAAAGCAATATCAATCCCGTTTTATAAGCATCAAAAGCATCAGTGTTCCCAAAACGCCGAACACTGATTCCAGCGCCAGAGTACATGACTGTCCAAGAAGAATGTTAAAGCTCAAATACCAAAAACGCTTCCAATTCAGCCGGTTAGTCGGAAATCAGTAGGCCGCCCCTGTCCCTCTTTTATCAAACTGGATTCCCCGTGCGCAAGCCCTTGTCCGCGCGACTAAAAACCCGTGGCTCCGTCGCGTTTGAATACCACGCGTCCCGCAACCATCGTCATATCGACCCGAACAGCACTGATTCGATTTGCGGGCTCCTTGAAGAGGTTGCGCTCCAGGATCACAATATCCGCCTGCCTGCCCGGCGCGATGACTCCCACCTTGTCTCCGAGGCGAAGCTGTCGGGCAGCGTTTACGGTGTACCCCTCAAGCATTTCCACGAGAGTCATCTGCTGACCGGCTGGAGGAAGCGGCGTGCCGGAGGTCGCGCCCGGCGCCCGGCGCGTCTGTCCTATCTCGATTCCGTAGAGAGGCGAAGTCTTGGGGAAAGGAAGTCCCGTGGCCGGGTAGTCCGCCCCGAAGGCGACAAGAGGGACGGAATCCCACATGTCCCTGATCAGCATGACGCTGGCTCCCCGTTTGGCGTCAAGCAGGCTTGAATAGAGTCCCAGGGTTCCGCTCAGGTCGTGCGCCCAGTGGGGCGTCGTCTGGATCATTACATCGAGCGCCCTCATGCGGCGAAAATCTTCCGGCGCGACCAGCATGGCATGGGAGATCGTGACCCTGCCGTCCGACTTGGGAACGGCCTTGCGGGCGGACGATACGGCGTCAAGGGTCACGCGCACCGTGCGGTCGCCTATCGCGTGTATGTGCGCGTCCAGGTTTGCCCTGCGAAGATCGGCGAGAAACCGCGAGAACGGTTCTCCCGAAAGCAGCACGGCTCCGCTTCCCCCGGAGGCGTAGGGCTTTAGCACGGCGGCGGTTTCTCCTTCTATGGTGCCGTCGTTGGGGATCTTGACCGTGTGTATGTCTATCAGGTCCGACGCGAAATCGCGGCGCATTCCGAGGACGGCGCGCGCCTTGTCCGCGCCCTTGGCGTTCGGAGAATTGAGATAGGAGCTTGCGCGGAAGCGGAGGGGAAGCCGCCCTTCCCGTTCCATCGCGGAAAGCGCCTTGAGAGCGTTTCGCTCTATCGACTCTCCGCCCGGGATGCCGGCGTCGAACACGGTGGTGATTCCCATCGCGGAATACGCAGGCAGAATCGCGGAAAAGGCCTTTCTGAAATCCTCCTCCGAACCGACTCCGAAAAGCGGCACGAGCGGCCAGAAAGCGTTTCCCTCCACCATCCAGCCCGTGGGCTCGCCGTTTTTGTCGCGCTGGTAGTAATGAACTCCGGGCAGAGGGTCGGGAGTGTCCTTCGTGATGCCCGCGACTTCAAGCGCCTTGGTGTTGACCCACGCGCTGTGTGCGTCCAGGGCGATCAGCATCACCGGCCGGTCGAAAACCACTGCGTCCAAGTCCTTTCTGTAGGGACCCTTGACGCCCGCCGCGTTTACCGCGGTGTTGAGAGCACTCGGAAAGCCGAAACCGAACAGGACCTTCTCCTTCGGATTAGCTTTCGCGTATTTCCCGAGGGCGGCCTGCACCTCGGCCACCGTCCTGGTGCCGATTACCTGAAGCTTCGAGTTCAGCAGACCGGCGACGGCGGGATGAGAGTGCGTCTCGACGAAACCCGGCAGAAGCATCCTGCCCCGAAGGTCCATCACCCGCGCGTCCTTGTCCGCGCGACGCGACGCCTCCTTTCTGTCTCCCACATAGCGAATGAGGCCGTCGCGGACGAGAACCGCTTCGGGCCTGGGAAGCTTGTAGCCGGCGGTCCACACCACGCCGTTTACGAAGAGAGTATCCTTTGCCGAAGATGCGATCGGCACGCCCCAGATCGAAACCGCGCAGATCAGAAAAAATGCCAGCATACCTTTTCCGAATCGGGTTTTCATAAGCTGATGCCTCCTTCTTTACAGTCTATAAAACTCTCCTCAACTCGAACTTCAAAGAACATTCCGAAACATTCGCGCCTGCGACAGAGCACCAAGCGCCGCCCTGCCGTTCTACGGGTCGGGGAGCCGATTGAGTTTCGAGCGACCTGTATCAAGCCGTTTGGCCGTTTTCTCCTCGGGAATAATATTCCGTTTCTTCCTGCCATCGGCAAACCGCAAAGCCAAACCACGCCTTACCGCGTTTTCTGTAAACTATTCATAAATGCCCTGCTCCCTGAGAAAGTTCTCAAACAGGCAGGACTAGACAAGACATTTTGAGCTGGTCGAAACAAAATGGGCTTTGGTGCCGAAGGCGGGAGTCGAACCCGCACGCCCGTAGGGCACTACCCCCTCAAGATAGCGCGTCTGCCAATTCCGCCACTTCGGCACCGGTCTGCTAGCTTCAAAAGTATCACGAAGGCAAAAAATTTCAAGCGCCGAACTTCCTGAGCCGCCCCGAGTGAGCGAGAAGAAGCGGCATTATTTCCGTCGCGTTTATGATTCCCAGATCGCCCCCGGCACAGCCCGACTCCGAAAAACCCCCGGCGTAACCTCCCCTGCAATACTCGGAGCTGATCATGATCGGCACGGGATGCCAGCTGTGCGACTTCATCGCGGCGGGAGTCGAGTGGTCGCCCGTAACCGCGAAAACATCCGGTCCGAGCCCCGTGATTCTCGGCACCAGGGAATCGAACCGCTCTATCACGCCCGCCTTCGCGCCGAAATCCCCGTCCTCCCCGTAACTGTCGGTCTTTTTCACGTGCACGTAGAAAAAATCGTAGTCCCCGTAGTTTCGGACAAGCGCGTCCACTTCGTCTTCTATCGAGTCTCCCGAAACCTCGAGCACGTCCATTCCAAGCAGCTTCGACACTCCCCTGTACATCGGATAGGCCGCGACGCAGGCCGCCCTGAGGCCGTATGCCTCCCCGAAGCCGGGAATGTCGGGCAGAGCCGAAAAACCCCGAAAAAGCATGTAGTTCGCCGCGGGCTCGTCCCGTATGACCGCGCACGCCCTGTCGACAAGCTTGCGGGCGACCCCGGCGGTCTTCTCCGAAGCCGCGTTGCCGGCCTCGGGCTCGAGAGGACTCGCGCCTTCGGTCTGGGGGTCCGTGTCGCGGACAAGGGCGTCCGTCGCGACAACCGGCCCGGGAAACGAGAAAACCGCAACGAACCTGTGCTCGAGACCGGGATGAAGGGCTATCCTCACCCCGTCTATCTCTTCCACCACGGAAGAAATCCTGGAAATTATCCTCCCGCTCTCCTCCGTTCCTATCCTCCCCGCCCTCCTGTCCGAAACCACGGGAACCCCGTCCTCGTACCTCACCGTCGCGAAGTTTCCCCTGACCGCGACGTCCGAGGGACCAAGGTCTATGCCCAGTCCCAGGGCTTCTAGCACCCCTCTTCCTATCTCGTTTTCCACGGGGTCGTATCCGAAAAGCGCGAGATGCGCCGCACCGCTTCCCGGGGTGACCCCTCTGGCCACCGGCACGTGCAGTCCGAGCGACGACGTCCGGCAGAGGGCGTCCAGGCTGGGAGTGGACGCGGCCTCGAGCTCCGTCTTTCCGTCCACGGGAATTCCCCCCAGTCCGTCGCAGACGCAAAGCACCATCTTCGAAGAATTCTTCCGAACCAGCTTCATGATCAGTTCCTGCATGGCAATCCTCTCCTCATTCCGCCCGGGCCGCCGGGGGGTCTTCGATCTCTATTTCGATGCCGTCGTAGGCCGGTTCCACGTGGTCCGGGAGTTCGCCGCGCAGCGTTTCGTAGTCCAGTTCGTGTCCCATGTGCGTGAGAAGCGCCCTGGCGGGCCCTATCTTCTCTATCTCCCCCACCGCCTGCTCCACGCTGAAATGGGCCCTGTGGGGCTTGTAGCGCAGCGCCCCGAGTATAAGCAGGTCGAGTCCCTCGAGCTTTCCGTACGACTCGGGCGGTATGGAGCTGCAGTCGGTGAGGTAGGCGAAAGAGCCTATCCTGTAGCCCAGTATCTCCCAGTCGTGGTGGCGTATGCCGACGGGCTCAACGGCGACGCCGCCGGTCTCTATCCTTCCGTCTATCTCCCTGAAATTGAGCCTGGGCACTCCCCCCGCGGCCGGAAAGGAGTCGAACACGTAGGAGAAGCTTCGCTTTATGTTGTCCAGGGTGAAGGAATTGGCGTAGCAGTCTATGTCCGTGCCGTTTATGAAGTTAAACGCCTTGAGATCGTCTATTCCGTGCGTGTGGTCCGCGTGGGAGTGGGTGTAGAGAACGAGGTCTATCCTGCTCACCCCTTCCCGAAGTGCCTGGGCGCGAAGGTCCGTCGACGTGTCGATCAGGATGTTCTTTCCCGCCGCCTCGACCAGCACGGAACTTCTCGTGCGGTTGTTTTTCGGATCGTCCGAGGAACACACCCCGCAGCGGCACCCGGCTATGGGAACGCCGGTCGAAGTAGCACATCCAAGAACCCTGATCTTCATAGAACACGCCGAATATGGTAGAATCAGACGGAAAAGAAACATACATACAAATCCCGCGGAAATAAATTTACAACTTCCGGAAAAACGATATATTTTCTACGCAAGGTGAAAAAAAGCGTAAAACTTCCCCTTCTCCTGCTGGCCCTCGCGGTTTTCCCCGTTTTCTCCCTGCCAGCCGCCGCGCAGAAGCACCAGGCCCTCTACGAGGAGGCTTTCAAGCTCTACAAACACCTGTATTCGGATTCAGACAAGGCCAAGAGGGCCGAGACCTGGGACCTCATAGGAAGAACCTTCTACAGGATATACAGGGAGAATCCCAGGGGGAAAAACGCGGCCTGGAGCCTGTTTCTAGCCGCCAAGGTGCACGAGGACAAGTCCCGCAGGTTCAGGTCCCCCGGGGACGCGGAGAAGGCCCGCAGGTATTCCCTTGAGCTCGTCAGGCGCTACCCGAAAAGCAGCCTGGCCGACGACTCGCAGTTTCGCGCCGCGAGGGTGCTCGAGCGGCGCGGCGAAAAGACCAGGGCATACGTCGCTTACCGGAAGATCGTCCGCGAGATGCCAGACGGGGACATGTATCCCAGGGCGAAGAAAAAGCTCGCGCAGCTCGCGAGATACAAGCCCAAGGCGCCTCCCCCCGCCGCCCGAAAAGCCGCGCCCGCGAAAAAACCCCGCCCCGCCCCGGATAACGCAGCGGGGAGAACCTCCGCCAAGCCCGTGCCGGCGGGATTCGCGACCGTGAAGAAAATAAGGCACTGGTCCACCGACGACTACACGCGCGTGGTGATAGAGACCGACAGGGAAGTCGGGTACGATTCGAAGCTGCTCGGCGCGGACCCGAAGATAAAGACCCCCCCGCGCCTGTACGTAGACATCGAAAAGACCGTCATCGACGACTCGGTGAAGGTCGAGCCCATAACCAAGGGGCTTCTGGAGAAGATAAGGTTTCACCCCAACCGCCCGGGAGTCGCCCGCGTGGTTCTCTACATAAAGGATTTCGAGAGCCACAAGGTGTTTGCCCTTCCCAAGTCCAAGCACCATCCCTTTTTCCGGGTGGTGATGGACATAAAGGGCAGAGGCGCGCGGCCGGAGAAGATCTTCGCCAAGGACCCCCCGTCCTACGAAGAGTCCGGCGGGAAGGAGCAGGCGCTGGAGTCCAAGATTCCCGAGGGAACCATAGGAAGCCTCAAGCAGGCCCTCGGGCTCAAGGTGAGAACCGTGGTCATCGACCCCGGCCACGGGGGCCACGACCCCGGAGCGATAGGCGCGACCGGCCTCAAGGAAAAGGACGTGGTGCTCAAGATTGCCAAGAGGCTGCGGACCAAGCTGCTGGAAGAGGGAAAGGAGTTCGGAATAGAGAACGTCTACCTGACCAGAACGACCGACAAGTTCATCCCCCTGGAGGAGCGCACGGCGATAGCGAAGAAGAAAAAGGCCGACATATTCATATCCATACACTGCAACGCCGCCAGGACCAGCAAGGCCCACGGCATCGAAACCTACATACTGGGCTTCACCAACGACCAGACCTCGCTGCAGCTGGCCGCGAGGGAGAACACCACCACCACGAAGGGACTGCACGCCCTGCGGAACATTCTCAAGGACTACATACTCAGCTCCAAGATAGAGGAGTCCCAGGCGGTGGCGGGCCACGTGCAGAAGTCGATAGTCAGAAACGTCTCGGTTAAGTACAAGGGCGTAAACGACAAGGGCGTGAAAAAGGCCCCCTTCGTCGTGCTGATCGGGGCGGACATCCCCAGCCTGCTGGTGGAGGCCTCCTTTCTGACCAATCCCAGGGAGGAGAAGAGGCTCAGGACCGCCGCCTACATAGAGAGAATAGTCGACGGAATAATCATGGGAATAAGGAAATACTCGGAGCAGACCCAGAAGGTTTCCTGATCCCCGCCGCGCCATGCAGAGTCCCAACGCCGAGATCGCCAGGATGTTCGCGAGGATAGCCGACTCCCTGGAGATACTGGACGAAAGCGGCTTCAAGGTAAACGCCTACCGGAAGGCGTCGCGAAGCGTCTCCTCGCTCGCGCGAAGCCTCGGGGAGTTCGGGGGAGAAAAGGAGCTGCGCGCCATACCCGGCATCGGAAAGGACCTTTCGAAAAAGATAGTCGAGTACTCTGAGACGGGAAAGATCGAGTACCACGAGGAGATGAGAAAGCGGGTGCCGGACAGCCTCGCGGAGCTGCTGGAAATACGCGGCGTGGGCCCGAAGTTCCTAAAGACCGTCGCGCGCCGCTTCGGGGTAAGCGACCTGGAAAGCCTGAAAAAGGCGCTGGCCGACCCCGCCCTTCTGGAAATACGCGGCGTCGGAGAAAAAAAGATCGGGGAAATCCGGCGGGGAATGGACGTTTTCGAGAAGGGAAAGCGGAGAATGAGGCTGTCGGACGCCCACCGCCTGGCGGCTTTCGCCGCGGAGGAGACGCGGAAAATCCCGGGGGTGATCCGGGCGCGGACCGCGGGCTCGGTCAGAAGGATGAGGGAAACCGCGGCCGGGGCTGACGTAGTGGCCGCGGCGGAGAATCCCGAGGCCGCGGCGGAAGAATTCTCGAAGCTTCCCTTCGTCGCGCAAGTTCTGGAAAAAGGCGCGGGCCGGGCGCGGGTCGCGGCCGAAACCGGCGCGGAGGTTAAGCTTCTCGCGGTGAGACCCGAGCACTACGGCTCCGCCCTGCTGCATTTCACCGGCTCTGTCTCCCACAACGGGAGAATAAGGGAAATCGCCGCGGAAGCGGGACTGGAAACCGGTCCCCTGGGTCCGCGCGACGGGGCGGGAGAATACTTCTCCTCCGAGGAGCTCGCGTACGAATCCCTGGGACTTCCCTTCATCGCTCCCGAAATGAGGGAGGACCGCGGGGAGGTGGAGGCGGCTCTCGCGGGCGACCTTCCGCGGCTACTCGAAGCGGGGGACGTCAGGGGAGACCTCCACACCCATTCGACCTGGAGCGACGGGGCCTGCGAGGTGCGCGAGATGGTGGAGAAGGCGGCCTCGCTCGGCTACGAGTACATGGCCGTGACGGACCACTCCCCTTCGTCGAGAATAGCCAACGGCCTCGACGAGCGGAGACTTCGGCGCAAGATGAGGGAAATAGAGATAATAAACGGCGAAACGGACGGGATGACGGTGCTCATGGGCTCCGAGGTGGACATAAGGCCGGACGGGTCGCTCGACTATCCCGACGAGGTGCTGGCGGAGCTCGATTTCGTCGTGGCTTCGGTGCACAGCGCCTTTTCCATGGAAGAGGACGAGATGACCAGGAGGATATGCTCGGCCATCGAGAACCCCCACGTGCACGCTCTGGGACACCCGACGGGGAGGCTCATAGGGCAGAGAGAGCCCTACCGGGTGGACATGGACGCCGTGATACGCGCGGCGCGCGACTGCGGCAAGGCTCTCGAGGTTAACTCCTCCTACAAGAGACTCGACCTCAAGGACGCGCACGTCAGAAAGGCCATCGGCGAAGGAGTCAGGCTCATAGTGTCGACCGACGCCCACAGGACCGAGCACATGGACAGGATGATCTTCGGCGTGGGAACGGCCAGGCGCGGCTGGGCCCGCAGGGAAGACGTGATAAACGCCCTCGGGATTTCGGAACTCCTCGAATGGCTAGCGTCCCGCGGCTCGTGAGATGGCCGGACTTTCGAAAAAGCGGGCCGAGGCCGAAGTCCTGCGTCTCAGGGAAGAGATAAGACGCCACGACCACCTGTACTACGCCGAGAGCAACCCAGAGATCCCCGACGCGGACTACGACGGGCTGATGAAAAGGCTCGTCGAGCTCGAAAGGCTCCACGGCCTCGAAACTCCCGATTCCCCCTCCCGGAGGGTCGGCGGGGAGGTGGCGGAGGGATTTAGCCCCTTTCCCCACAAGGCGCCCATGATGAGCATAGACAACGCGCTGAACGAGGGCGAGACGCTGGGTTTCGACGCGCGGATAAAAAGGTTTCTCGGAACCGAAGAGGAGATCGAATACCTAGCGCAACCGAAGTTCGACGGCGTCTCCGCGTCTCTAACCTACCGCGGGGGGATTCTCGAAACCGCGGCCACCAGGGGCGACGGACAGACGGGCGAGGACGTGACCGAGAACGTAAGGACCGTAAGGTCCGTTCCGCTCGCCCTGCGGGGAGAGCCCGTGCCGAGGCTCGTGGAAGTGAGAGGAGAGGTGGTTTTCCCGCTCGGGGAATTCGCGAAGCTGAACGAGGAGCTTGGAAAACTTAACAAACGGCTTGAGAAAGAAAACGCAGTTCTCGAAAAAGAAAGCAAAAAACCGAAACCGATGAGAACCCTTTTCAAGAACCCGAGAAACGCCGCCTCGGGCTCGCTTCGCCAGCTAGACCCCTCGGTGACAGCGAGAAGACCGCTTCGTTTCTTCGCCTGGGGAGTGGGGGAATGCGAAGGCGCGGACTTCGAAAACGAAGTCGAGATATACGAGGCGCTCGGAAACTGGGGATTTCTGGTCGAGGAGAACGTGGCGGACTGCCGGAACATACTCGAGGCGGCGGACTACGCCGCGAAACTCGAGAAACGAAGGGACGAACTCGACTACGAACTCGACGGGGCGGTGATCAAGGTGAAAAGCGCGAGACTGCAGAGAGCCCTCGGAAACACGGCCAGACACCCCCGCTGGAGCATCGCCGTCAAGTTCAGCCCGAGGCAGGTATCGACCAGGGTGACGGGAATAACCGTCCAGGTGGGAAGAACCGGACATCTCACGCCCGTGGCGGAACTCGAGCCCGCGGAGCTTTCGGGCATCGAGATAAGAAGGGCTTCCCTTCACACCGAAGACATAGCCAGGGAGAAGGACGTGAGGGTCGGCGACGCCGTGGTCGTGCAGAGGGCGGGAGACGTGATTCCCGAAGTGGTGGAAGTGATAGGCCCGGACGCGGAAAGGGAGAATCCCCCCTTCGAGATGCCGCCCGCGTGTCCCGAATGCGGCGCGGAAGTCGTAAAAGAAGGCTCCTACCACGTGTGTCCCAATTCTTCGTGTCCCGCGCGGACCAGGGGCAGGATAACCCTTTTCGCCTCGAGAAACGCCTTCGACATAAGGGGACTCGGGGGCAAAAAGGCGGAGCGGCTGATCGGGGAGGGATTTCTTCGGGACGTAACGGACATATTTCTCCTAAAGGACAGGAGAGAGGAACTCGAAAAGCTCGAGGGATTTGCCGAGAAATCGGTCGGAAACCTCCTCGACGAAATAGAAAGAAGCAAAAACGTAACCTTCGAGAGACTCATAAACTCTCTAAGCGTAAAGCACGTGGGGACAAAGACCGCGCAGACGCTTTCCCGAGAATTCGGGACCCCGCGGGCGCTCATGGAGGCGACCCTCGAGCAGCTCGTTTCCGTGGAAGGAATAGGAGACGAGGTGGCCGCGAGCGTGCTCGGCTTTTTCGGGGGCGCGGGCGGGGAGACCGTCCGCAAACTCCTCGATTCGGGCGTCGCGGTAAAAGAGGAATCCGGACCCCCGGGGGAAAACCCGCGGGTGGCGGGAAAGACCTTCGTCCTCACCGGCGCGCTTTCGGCGCCGCGCGGGACCGTTGAGGGCGAAATCGTCGGCATGGGAGGTAAAGTCTCGAAAGCGGTATCCGCGAAGACGGACTACCTCGTCCGCGGGGAAAAACCGGGAAGCGCGAAGCTCGAAAAAGCCCTGGAACTCGAAATACCCGTTCTCGACGAGGAGGGGCTTCGAGAACTCATGCGGTAGCGGCTCCGCGCCTCTGCCTGTAGACCTCGTAGAGAAAGATTCCGCCCGCCACCGAGGCGTTGAGCGACCCGACTTTACCCGCGGCGGGAACCGAGAGGACGAAATCGCACCTGCGCCTCGTGCCGCTTCGCATCCCCCTGCCCTCGTTTCCTATCACCACGGCGACGTCGAGGTCCCCCAGGTCGCGCTCGAAGACGGCGTCGGGAGAACCGGCGTCCGTTCCGACTATCCACACTCCCCTTTTCTTCAGGGAATCGATAACGCGCCCGAGGTTCTTCTCCCTGGCGATCTTCATGCCGGAACAGGCCCCCGACGAGACCCTGATCACCGCCGGGGTCACCTCGCACGCGCGGTCGGCCGGTATCACGACGCCGTGCGCCCCCAGAAAGTCCGCGGTCCTCGCCACGGCGCCGAAATTGTGCGGGTCCTGCACGTGATCCAGAACCACCATGAACACCCTCTCCCCCCTGCATTCCGCCTCCGAGAGTATGTCGTCCACCGAACAGTAGGAAAAATCGGCCGTCTCGGCCGCTATGCCCTGGTGAGCGGGACTCCCGCAGACGTTCGCAAGCGCGTTTCTCGAAAGCCTCTCGAGCCTCACGCGGAACTTTTCCACGCCGTTTCGTATCTCGGGGACCGCGGAGACGTCGAAATTCTCCGAGACCATGATTTTCCTTACGTCCCCGGGAGATGCGCGCAGAAGTTCAAGTACGGAATTTCTTCCGTAGACTATCAAGGGGAGGTTCCCCGCGCGTCGAAGTTTCTTTTCACGTAGTTTATCTTGCGCCAGATGTTGGCGTCTATCCACCTGGCGTCCCACCACTCGAGCGGCCGCACCGCCACCCCGCCGACGTACACCCCGAAATGAAGGTGGTCTCCGACCGCGAGACCCGTGGTGCCGGTCTTTCCCACGACCTGGTTTTTCTCAACGGCGTCCCCCTCGGCGACCGCTATCGAGCTCAGGTGCGAGTAGATGGTCATGAGCCCCATTCCGTGGTCGATCATCACGGTGGAGCCGTATATGCCGAGGTCGCCGGCGAAAACCACTACGCCGGCGTTGGATGCCCCCACCCTGTACCTGCTGGTGACCGAAAGGTCGTAGCCCAGGTGATACTGCCTGTCCACGATCTCGCCGTCCATCTCGTAGTTTCTGCGGTCGGCGAACGTGGCTTCCACCTTGGAATTGGAAAGCTGGTTGAACTTCCCCTTCCAGAGAATCTCCCCGGCGCTTTTCTGCCCGATTTCGCGTATCTTCCCGTCGTTGGACGCCCTGAGCTCCCCGTTCACCCTGAGAAACGCCTGCCTGAAATCCGGCTCCCCTCCCCCGTCTTCGGATTCCGCGGGAGGGCCGTAGACCTCCTCGAAGAGCGGAAGCACCTTCTTTCTCATGAACCAGTCGGAAACGGCTATCGTGTCGGTGACGTAAGAAGCCCCGGAGAGGCCGTAGGCGACCGACGTTCTCCTCTCGTTGCCCGCGCGGTCCCTGGCGTAGATGCTTACGTCCTCGTCCTTTTCCGCGTCGTGGGGATAGGCGAAGAAGGAAACGAATATGCCCGGGTCGCCGAAATACCCCCCGTAGCCCCTGAAGAAGTTCCCCTTCACCTCCACTCCGCTTTCGACCGCGTCCCCGGAGACCCTGTAGACGACCACTCCCGCCCCGCCGTGGGTTATGTACTGCATGGGGGAGAGCTCCTCGACCCTGGGAGGGACGAAGTCGAGGGTGACCTCGGCGCTGAAGACCGTTCTGTTCGGAGAGAGAAAACCGTCCATGAAGTAGTCGCTCGCCTCCACGAAAAACTCCGAGGGTCCGCTTTTTATCCCGAGCTCGGAGGGGTTTATCCTGATCTCCAGAACGTCTTTTTTCGTTCCCTTCTCGTAGTCCTTTTCGAAAAGAACCGACTCGCCGAAGCCGTCGAGCAGGTAGACGCGCACGTTCGAGAGCCCAGTGCCCTCGTCCGAGACCGTGACGCCGAAGGGAGAAAGTCCCAGGTTCCCGATGTCGAGTCCTTCCTCGAACGACACGACCGGAGGGGTTCTCTCGGCGACCGAGACGACCTTGACGACGAGGAGAACAAGAGCGACGGCCGCAATCAGGACGAACACCTGCATTTTCGTGAACTGGAAAAGTTTCGACATCCTGGTCACCTCCCTTCGACCGGCGGCCGCGCGGCCATTGTCTTATCCGGCGGCGTTCAAGTATAATAGCCCCGCCTGACAAATCCAAATCACCCGGAAGAGGAACTTCCCCCCGACCGAATTCCCGCCATGCGCCCAAGAACCGTCTTTCTCATACTCCTGTCGCTGCTTTCCCTCGCCCTGATCGGGCTTTTCCTGTTCTCCAAGACCGACGCGGCGAAAACGTACGTAAAGACCCTGCTTGAGCGAAGACTGAACGACATTCCGAACTTCGAGATCAGCATCGGAGACATGCGGACGGCCGCGGTTTCGAGAATAGAAATAAAGGACGTGGAGGTCAGGATAGCCGGGGAGAAGTTCGCGAGCGTGGAGAGACTCTCGACGGACTATTCGGTTCCTCTTCTCTACTCGGTGATCTCGCGCAGCAGGATACGCCTCTCCAACACCGAGATAGAAGGTCTCAGTCTCGTTCTCTCGAGAGACGGGGCGGGAACCTGGAACTTCAAGAGGCTGAAGAGAAACGACGGGGAGGAAAAAGATCCCGAAGAGCGGAAAATAAGCATCGCTTTCGAAAACAACTCCATCCGCGACTCGCGCGTCTCGATAGACGACCGCCTGCGCGGCAGGCTCCTCGAGTTCGACCTAGTGGGCGAATCGCTTTTCTCCGTAACCCTGGTGGAGCTTACGAAAAAGGTCGAGCTTCGGGCCCGCGACGTGAACTTCGACTACGCGTCTTCGGGGATCAGGATAAGGAACCTCGGGGGAAAGATGGACTTCGCCTCCTGGAACTGCGAGTTCGAAGACGCGGGATTTTCCGTCCAGGACGTGCCGCTTCGGGGAAGCGGAAGGATAACCAACCTCAGAGAGCCCCTGTTCGAAACTACGGTGTTTCTAGAAGGGGTGGGACTCAACGGAAACGGCGAGCTCAACCTCCGGGCGGAGACGGACCTGAAAATGCGTTCCCTGGACGACATGACCGGCACGGTCAGGGCGGTGGCGGTGAACTCCTTTCTTGACGGCGAGGAAATCCGGACGGACTTCGCGCCCGTGCGGTTCTCGGGAACCAGGGCGTCGCTCGAGGGAACCGTGGCGGGAGGATTCGGAGAATCTTCGGTGAAAGGCCACTTCGACTTCGCCAGATGGTTCGGGGGAAAGGAGAGAAACGAGTTCGGCTTCGACGCCGCGCTGAAAAACGTGGCCGCGGTCGACATGGTCAGCGCCCTGGGGCTTCTGCCGGACTCCCTCGAACTCGGAAACGACCCCAGGCTGGACGCCGGGATGAAGGTGAGCGGCCACTGGACAAGCGGGCGGGACTACTCCTTTCGGGTGGCGTCCCGCGACTTTCGGGCGAGCGACGGACCGGACGGCGAACTCTCCGCGCGGGGGACGGCGACCTTCCGCCCCGGCGGGGCGGACGTCGACGTGAGCCTCGGGGCCAGGGGGTTTCGGGTCGCGGCGGACTTCGCAGACGTCGGTTTCGACGGCGAGCTCGACGGCGAGGCGTCCGCGGAGGGAAGGATTCCCGCCGGGGGAGACTTTCTCAACAGGGCGGAGCTTCGCGTGACGGCCGATCTCTCCACGGCACAGTTTCGCGGAACGAGAAACGTGAAGGTAAGCGGCGCCGCGGGGGTCGGCGGGGGAGAGGTGGCGGTCGAGAGGCTTTCGGTATCCTCCGACGACTTTTCCTTCTCGTCGAGGAAAAAGGCGGGGGGCGGGGAGAAGCTCGATTTCGAGTTCGCCGCCCGGGACCTCGGATTTCTCTCCGCTTTCAGCGAGAAAATCCGCCTTTCTGGCTCCGCCGTCTCGAGCGGAACGATAAGCGGAAGCGTGTTCGCCCCCCTCGTCGTCGCGGACTCGAAAATAGAGAATTTCGGCTACGGGGACGACTACTCGGCCGCGGCGGTGACCGTCTCCTCCACGACCAGGATAGACCCCGACGACCCGCGGATCGAGGCGAGATTCTCCGCCGAAAAGACGCGGATCCTCGGAAACTACCCCGACGCCGCCGAGGCGGAGATGTCGGGAACGGACGCGCGGATGGAGATAAGCCTCGCGCTCTCGAAAAAAGACGGCTCCTTCGTTTCTTCCTTCCTCGTGGCGGAGAACCTGTTTTCCGACGAAAAGAAAATAACCGTGAAGAAGCTCGAGGGTCTCATAGGCGGAAAGCCTCTGGGGGCCTCGGGCGACGTCGCGGCCGCCGTCTCCCCGCGCGGGGCGGAGATCGCGGGAAAGAGCTTCTTCTACGGGGAGGGAAAGGTCGAGAACTACTCGGGGAAGCTCGACAGGGAGGAAAAGACCATTGAGCTTCGGGCGGAGATGAGCGACTTTCCCCAGGCGCTGGCGGCCAAGGTGCTCAACTTCAGGCACAGGCTCGGCGGGCGGATCAGCGGAAAAATCGACGTCGGCGGCTCCTTCGACGCTCCGGACGTGGAAGCCGACCTGGTTTCCAGGGAGATTTCCTACGGAACCTTCGCGGCCGAGGAGCTTTCGGTGAAGGTCGGCGGAAAGAAGGGAAGACTTTCCCTAGACCTGCTCTCCTCTGCGGGCCCGGACGCGAGCCTGAGGGCCCGGGGCGGGATAGGCGTTTCGAAAGGCCCCGGGAACCTGCGGGAAAGACTCTCGGGAACGTCGGTCGACCTAGAGGTGAGCGCCAGGGAATACGGTCTCGGCTTCACGAGCGCGCTCACCGATTCCGTCGAGAGAACCGAGGGGAGCTTTTCCTGCGAGCGGCTGAGAATCGGGGGAACCCTCTCGAGGCCCCGGATAAACGGAAAGATAGACCTGCGCGGGCTGAAGATACTGCTGGCCAGACTGAGAAACGACCTTTCGGCCGAAACCGTCCGCGTCTCCATGAACGGAGAGAAGATCAGGCTTCCCAGAACGGAAATCCGCTCCGGCGGGGGACGCGCCTTCGCGGCCGGGGAAATGAACCTGTCGGACCTGACGTACCGCGCCGACCTCGAAATGGAGAGGTTCCGCTTCAATCCCCATTCCCTGAAAACCGACGTGTCTGGCAGGCTCAGGGTTCGAAAGGACGGCGAGATCCTCGGGATAACGGGAAACGCCGAGGTCGCCAGGGGGAGAATACGCATCTATCCCCAGAGGCTAAAGACCTTCAAGGACGTGAGCTTCGTCGGGAAAAACGGGGACGCGGCGCGGGAATTTTCGGTGGAGGAGAGGGAAAGCAGCTTCTACAGGGAGAAGACCGAGCTCGACATCCTGCTCGACATCTCCTCGGGCTCGTGGATAAAGACCAGGGACGCCAATTTCAAGGCGAGCGGGAAGCTCAGGCTGGAGAAAAAGGCTGGCGCGGAGCACAGCCTGCAGGGAAACATAGTCTCGTCCGAGGGATACTACACGGCGTTCGGCAAGCTTTTCCAGATAGAAAGCGGGACTCTCAACTTCGCGGGAACGACCCGCAATCCCGACATGGACATAAGGGCGCATCACAGGGTGAACGAAGTAGACATCCACGTGAACGTGGCGGGACACCTGGGGGAACCCGAGTTTTCTCTCTCCAGCACCCCTCCCCTCGAGGAAGTCGACATAGTGTCGCACCTGGTGTTCGGCTCCTCGAGCAACAAGCTTCAGGACCGCCAGAGGGCGTTTGTGGGCAAGTTCGCGACGGCCCTGGCCGCGGGCGGCATCTCGGAGATAATAAGCTCCGAGATAGGGCTCGACCTTCTCAGCATAAGGGAAGGCGAGCGCGGACTCGAGGACAGCACCCTCGAGGTCGGCTCCTACGTGACTAGGGACGTTTTCGTCGCCTACGAGAGATCCCCTTCGGTAACCTCGCTCGACCCCGTGAACCAGATGCAGAACAAGCTCAAGCTCGAGTGGAGGGTGAACAGGATGTTTTCCATAGAAAGCCAGCTGGGCGGCGAGAACTCGGGAGCGGACTTTTTCTACAACCTCAACTTCTGAGACCCGCGGCGGGCGACCCGCGCATGAGCGAACGAAAACCCATAGTGGCCATAGTCGGAAGGCCCAACGTCGGAAAGTCCACCCTTTTCAACAGGATCATAGGGTGGAACAAGACGATAGTGGAAGACGTCCCCGGGGTCACCAGGGACAGGGTCTACGAGGACACCCGCTGGAAGGAAAAGGAGTTCACTCTGGTGGACACGGGCGGCCTCGAGCTCGAAGACCGCGACGAGACGTTCTCCCTGGTCAGAAAGCAGATAGACGCGGCGCTGGCCGAAGCCGACCTCATAGTCATGGTGTTCGACGCAAAGCAGGGAATCATGCCCAGGGATTCCGACATAGTCGGGTATCTTCGCAGGACGGGGAAGAAAACGCTGTACGCGGTGAACAAGGTGGACCGCGGAAATCCCGCCCAGACGCTCGGCACGTACGAGTTCTACGGCACGGGAGCGCGGGAAGTCCTGCCCGTTTCGGCCCTTCACAACCGCAACATCTACGAGCTCATGGACGAGATAGCATCGAACATAGAGACGTTCGCCCGGGGCGGCGGCGGGGAGGAAGGAGCGACCAGGATAGCCGTCATAGGAAAGCCCAACGTCGGAAAGTCCACCCTCGTCAACAGGATGCTCGGGGAGCAGAGGCTCATAACCAGCCCCTCGCCCGGAACCACCCGCGACTCGGTGGACTCCCTCTACGAGAAGGACGGCAGGAGGTACGTCCTGGTCGACACCGCGGGGATAAGGAGAAGGTCGAGGATAGACGAGGCGGTCGAAAGACACGGGGTGTTCCGCGCCATAAGGTCGATAGAAAGAGCGGACATCGCGCTTTTGATGATAGACGGCCAAAGCGGCCCCACCCATCACGACTCCCGCCTGGCGGAGCTTGTCGGGAAGAGAAACAGGGCGCTCGTGGTGCTGCTCAACAAGTGGGACCTGGCCCCCGACGACGTGGCCGAACCGCAGGAGATAGAGCGGATGACCCGGGAGAGGCTCGGGGGGGCGGACCACGCCCCGGTGCTCACCGTCTCCGCCCTCACGGGCAGGAGGGTCGCCAGGATATTCGACCTGGTGGAGCGCGTCGAGCGCAATTTCGAAAGGAAGATACCCACGGGCGAACTCAACAGGATGCTCGAGGAGATAACGACGCGGCGCCCTCCCCCCGTGTACCGCAGAAAGGAGATCAAGTTCTTCTACATCTCCCAGCCTTTCACGAGGCCCCCGACCTTCACCATATTCACCAACTCCGGAAAGGGAGTGCCGCAGAACTACAGGCGGTTTCTGGAAAACCAGCTTCGGCAGCGGTGCGACTTCGAGGGGACGCCGCTCAAGCTTCTTTTCAGGGACAGGGAAGGAAAGGAAGTGTAGTTCAGCCGACAGAGAGGATTATCCGCTGGATGTCGGCCGTCCGCTCGGCGGCCGAGCACATCTCGAGAACCCTGCGCCGCGAAGCGCGGCCCATCTCCAGCCTTCTTTCGGGATTCTCCGCCAGGGTCCTCAGGCTTTTCTCCATCGCGCCGAAATCCCCGCCCGGGCAGAGAAAGCCCGTCTTTTCGTGCTCCACCGCCTCCGCCACGCCGCCCGCCGAAAAACCCACCACCGGAAGGCCGAAGGCCATGGCCTCTATCACCGACCTCGGGAAGGGGTCGGGGTAGTTCGAGGGGATGGCGAAAACGTCGAAATCCGATAGATACGGCCGCACGTCCTTGCGGTAGCCGGTGAACACGAAGTTTTCGCCGAGGCCGAGTTCCCCGGCCAGGTCCCGAAGCTCGCGCAGGTGGTCTTTCGGGAAAAAGTGCGGAGTGTCCCCCACGACGACGAACCTGACGTCCGCGCCCGGCGCGGAGACGACCGAGCGGGCGACCCGAAGAAAGTCCGCGTAGCCTTTCCTGGGAACCACCCTTCCCGTGTTTCCCACCACCACGGCGTCGGGCGGTATGGAGAACTCCTCGCGAAGCGAGCCGCGGACGGACTGCGGGTCGAAGTCGGCCGGGTCGATTCCGTTGTACACGACGTGGACCTTTTCCTTCACGTGTCCGAACTGGGAGGCCGTGGCTTTCGAGACGCATATTATCTTCCTCACGCACCGAAACCCGGAGAGCGTCTTCATGAGAAACTTCATGAGTCTCCCGCGCTGTATGTTTCTCACGTGCCAGATCACGGGCATCGAGTTTCTCTTCCCGACGAACGCCCCCACTATCTTGGCGAGGGTTCCGTTGCAGTAGACCACGTCGATTCCGTTTTCCCGGACGATTCTCGGGGAATCCATGACGAGTCCCGCCATGCGCACAGCGTTGAGAAGCGCCAGGAAAAGCGTCGCGACGCCCGAGAGCGGGCCGGACGGTCCCGCGCCGGAGCCGGGTCCCGTCACGGGCTTTCTTATGTTTTCCGGAAACCTGGGGTCGACGATCACGTTTTCGAAGATGCCCTCCGCTCTTAGCTCTTCTGAGAATATGTCGTGTTTCGGCACGAGAACGAAAGGGGTGAGCTTTTCCCTGTCGATGTGCTTGAGGATGTAGAACAGGCTCCGCCCCGGCCCGCCGTCGCGAACGGAGTGGTTTATGAAAAGCACGTTTGGCTTTTTCACGGAAGCGTATATCCTTCGGGGTTTTCCGCGGAGGCGGAGAAGTAAACTAATTCCGATTTCATGTTATTCTTTACGGGCAGTTCGGCGAAAAGAAAACCGGAGAAACACCTCATGCTCAGAAGCAAATGCCTGCCGTCCCTTAAAACCTACCTGTTTTTCGCGCTCGTTTCCCTGTGCGCTACCGCGGGGTGCGACCTAGACATAGATTTCGGGGGAAGCGGCGGGAGCGGCGGCGTGTCGAGCGAGGAAACGGTCAGGGGATCGGTGCGGGAAGTGATTCCTTCCGTCGAAGACGGAGTCTCCGGCCTCTTCGTAAGGTTCACGAGCGACGACGGCGACCAGGCGTACAGCGCCCTGACGAACTCGAGCGGGAATTTCTCCGTGAGCGGCAATCTCGACCCGGGGGGAAAGCTTGAGATTCTCGAGAACGAAAACTCCGATTCCCCCCTCGGCTCCATCAGCCTCAACGTCTTTCCCGGGTCGGAGGTAAACATCGGGGACGTCCGTCTCCGCAGCGGAGCCACGGAGCTGACCGAGGACATCAGGATCATCTTCAAGGGAACGGTGGCGGACACGAACTGCTCGGGCGCCGCGGGAACCCTGGAAGTCGAGATAGAAGGCAGGGAGAGAGAAGTGCTGGTGCAGGTAAGCTCCTCCACCGATTTCGACATAAGAGACAACGACAGCCTCGAATGCGACTCCATAATGGAGGACGACCAGGTCGAGATACGCGGAGCGCTTCTCCAAGGAGACACGGTCAGGGCCACCGACATAATCATAGACTAGACGGCATGAGAGAAACCCGAACGGGCTGAAGTGGAAAAGTGAAAACCGGACAACTAACTAATTTTAAAAACCGGACATTTTGTTTTACTTACACACAGGCGACGGAATCTTGACGACGTTGGACATAACAGTGCTGGTGCTTGTTCTCGTCGTATTGCCGGCGGCCAGCGCGTATTTGGCGCACCGCGAGCAGAAACGGAAACTTGAAGCCGAGCGGACCGACAACGCCAGAACCTTCTTCCCGGACACTATGACGGAACAGGAATTCCGGGAGTACAAACGAAAGTACAATACAGTCGAACCGGACGACGAACCGGATTTCTTCCCCGAACGCGGCTACCCGCGGGGCGGGACGGGACTGTACGAGTACGAAACGGGCGAAGGCGAATAGACCGGCTCAGCGGCCCGCGGAATCCGGCTCTCCCGCGACCGTGGCGCGAGCCCTGTTCCTTCCCTTCTCGGTGAGAACGAGATTCTCTCCGAGAATCCTTACCTCTTGCTTTTCCCGAAGAAAGCCCACGACTCTGGAGGCGAAGTCCTCGGAGCGGAACATGGTCCTGCTGTCGGGATGACCGCCCGCCGGCGGCTCCCGCCTCTCCAGATTGTAGAGAGAGACGAGAATCGAGGCCTCGGAGAAATTCATCTTCTGTCTCCTTCTTTCGGCCAGCATTCCGAAAAGCCCCCTGTCGGGGGAGAAAAGAAAGACCAGGCAGAAAAGCGCCCCGCACGCGAAGGCCATCGAGCCCGCTATGTTCACGTCAAGAAAGCTCGCGGCCCAGAAGCCCGAAACGGCCGCGAGAAGCCCGAAAAAGACGCTGAGCGCGATCATCGCCGAGAGCCTGTCGGTAAGCAGGTACGCGCAGCACGGCGGAATCACTATGAGCGCTATCACAAGCACGGAGCCCACGGCGTCGAACGCTCCCACGCAGGTGACCGACACGACGCTCATGAGAGCGTAGTGAACCAGAGCGGGACGAAAGCCCGTGGACGAGGCGAACCCGCGGTCGAAGGTGGACACCTTGAGCTCCTTGTAGAAAAGGGAGACGAAAAGCAGGTTAACGGCGAGCACCGAGCCCATGACCCAGGCGGACCTGGGCCCGAGGTCCGTTTCCCCGAGAACCAGCCTGTCGAAAGGCGCGAACGCTATCTCTCCCAGAAGCACGGAGTGGGCGTCGATGTGGACGTCGCGCGCGTACCTCGAGAGCAGTATGACCGCCACGCTGAAAAGAAACGGAAACACGAGCCCTATGGCGGCGTCCTTTCCGACGAGCCTCGAGCGGTTCACAGTCTCTATGAGAGAGATCGCGAGCACCCCGCTGGCCGCCGCGCCGATTATCAGGAAAGGAGACGAGAGGTCCCCCACCAGGAAAAACGCGAGTATTATCCCGAGCAGAATCGAGTGGCTCACGGCGTCGGTCATCATGGACATTCTCCGAAGCACCAGAAACGTCCCGGGCACGGCGCAGGAAGCCGCCACCAGGACGGCCACCAGCTGAATGTCGAACTGGTGGGGACTCATTCCCCCTTCCCCCTCAAGGGCGAGCGGTCCGCCGCCGCGCGGACGCCGGCCGGGGTAAGACGCCAGTCGCCCTCCCCCGCTCTCTCCACCTGCCCCGAGTCCTCGAGCCGGGAAAGGCTTTTCCTCACGTCGAATCCCCCGTCGCTTCCGAGCGAAAGCAGCTTTTCCGAATGGGCGTAGCGCGGGTCGCCGTGCTCGAGCGCGAGACGGTGAAGGGCCCCCAGAACGTAGTCCTTTCTTATCTCCCTTCTGCTTCTCGAGTCCCTGAGCCTGCGGGTGAAAAAACCCTCCGGGGAGAAAAGAACCGAAAAAAGCGCGACGGAGCTCGCGCAGACCACGACGGCGGGACCGGTGGGGACGTTTTCCAGTCCCGCGCTCGCGGCGACGCCCGCTACGCCCGAAACGGCGGCCACGAGGGCGGAGGCCGCCACCATCCCGCCCATGCCGGAGGTCCACTGCCGGGCGGCCACCGCAGGGGCTATCAGCATGGAGCTCATGAGCACCACCCCGACGGTCTGGAGACCTATCACTATGGCCGAAACCATGACCGCCGTCACCAGCGCGTCCAGCAGTTTCGGGGAAAAGCCCATGGTCCCCCCGAAATCGGGGTCGAAGCACAGAAGCTTGAGCTCCTTCCAGAAAGCCCCCACGACCGACAGGGCGAAAAGCCCGGTGAGCGCGATCACGACGACGTCCCTTTCGACGAGCGCCTCGGCCTGGCCGAAAAGAAACTTGTCGAGTCCCGCCTGGTTGGCGTCGGGCGCGTGCTGGGCGTAGGTGAGAAGAACGAGCCCCAGGCCGAAAAAGACCGAGAGGGCGATTCCCATGGCGCTGTCGGTCTTTATTCTGGAGTTCGAGGTTACCAGGCCGATGGCGGCGGCGGCCAGCGCGGCGGAGACGGCGGCGCCGAGAAAGATCGCGATCCTCTCCTTGGCTCCTACGACCAGGAAGGCGACGACTATTCCGGGAAGCGCGGCGTGGGACATCACGTCCCCCATCAGGCTCTGGCGGCGGAGCACCGCGTAGGATCCCACGACGCCGCTCACCACTCCCAGGGACGCGGCTCCCAGAAGTATGGTTCTCGCCGTGTAGTCGGAGAAAAGCGATGCGGCGAATTCGAGCATCAGACCGCTTTGAGGGAAGCTTCCCTGCCGGGAAAAAAGGGCGTCTTGCCGCCGTACGCCTTCACCAGGTTCTCCGAGTTGAACACCTCCTCCACCCGGCCCGAGGCTATGAGCCCGACGTTCACGATGGCGACCCGCTCGTAGTACTCCGACACGGTGTTCAGGTCGTGGTGGACGGCGAGCACGGTCTTTCCGCCCGAGACAAGCTCCTTGAGTATACCGACTATGGCCCTCTCGGTCGTGGCGTCCACCCCCTGGAATGGCTCGTCGAGAAGGTACACAGAAGCGCTCTGCATGAGCGCCCTCGCGAGAAACACCCTCTGCTGCTGTCCTCCCGAAAGCTGGCCTATCTGCCTTCGGGCCAGGGGGAGCATGTCGACTTTCCCTAGAGCCTCGAGCGCCCTTTCGTGCTCCCTTTTCCCCGGCCGGCGCATCCATCCCAGGTCCCCGTAGCTTCCCATCTTGACGACGTCTATGACCGACGCGGGAAAATCCCAGTCGACCGATCCCCGCTGGGGAACGTAGCTCACATCCCTTCTGCGCTTCTCGTAGGGCTCCCCGTGGACGAGAACCACTCCGGCCACCCGGGGCACGAGTCCCTGCACGGACTTTATCAGAGTCGTCTTTCCCGCGCCGTTGGGTCCCACGACGCCCGCCATCGTTCCGCGGGGAATCTCGAGGTCCACGTCCCATAAAACGGTCTTTTCGCCGTAGGCGACGGTAAGGTCAGTCACCCGCAGGGCCGCGGGAGCGGCGTCTTGCCCCGGGTCTTTCACCGTCGGTCTCCGCCGGCGAGAGTCTTTTCTTCGGCCGCCCCGGCGCCCAGGGACTCGACTATGGTGTCCACGTTTCGCCTGAACATGCCTATGTACGTGCCCTCCTCGGTTCCCGGACGGCCCATGGAATCGGAGTAGAGACTTCCGCCCACGGCGACGTCGAACCCCCTGGCCCTCACCGACGCGCGAAGCGCTTCCATGTACCTGGGCGATATGGACGTCTCGACGAAAACGGCGGGGATCCTCCGTTCCGTGATTATCTTCGAGAGGTTCTTTATGTCCGCGACGCTTGCCTCGGAGTCCGTGCTTATTCCCTGGAGTCCCAGGACCTCGAATCCGTAGCCCCGCCCGAAATAGTTAAACGCGTCGTGGGCGGTTACGAGCACCCTTCTTTCGGGGCGAAGCGACGCCACCCTCTCCTTCACGTAGAGGTGGAGCAGGTCGAGCTTCCGTATGTACTCCTCGGCGTTTCGGGAGTACAGCGCGGCGTTTCTCGGGTCGTGGAGCGAAAGCGCGTCCCGCACGGCCTCGGCCGCGATCTTCCAGAGCGAGACGTCGAACCACACGTGCGGGTCGTAGTATCCGTCGTACTCCTCGGGAGACACCAGCAGCGAGCCGTCTATGCGCTCGGCCACCCCGACGGTCACCTTCCCCCTGCTCCGAAGCCGTCCCAGGACGTCGGCGATCTTGCCTTCCAGGTGAAGACCGTTGTAGAAGATCATGTCCGCGTCGGCGAGCCTGTCCACGTCTCCCGCGCTCGCCTTGTAGAGATGGGGGTCCACCCCCGTTCCCATAAGCGACGTGACCTCTGCCCTCTCCCCCGCCACGTTGCGCACCAGGTCCGCGACCATCGCGGTGGTCGCGACGACGCTCATCACGTTTTCCCTCTTCGTGCTTCCGGCGCTTTCGGCGCATCCCCAGCCGAGGGCTCCCAGGGCGAGGAGGACGACAAACGCGGCGCGCGTTCCGATTCCGATCTTCATTTCCGTTCCCGCCTCATCCGGCGGCCTTTTCGACCATTATGTACTCGGCCGCGTTTCTTCCTATCGAGTATTCCTTCCCCGTGAGCTCGACCACTATGGGACCCTTGAAGGGCTCCCTCGCTACGACCGTCATCTCGGTTTGGGGATAAAGACCCATGCCGCCCAGGTAGCGCAGAAGTTCCGGGTCGTGGTCGCTCACCTCGACCACCCTCACCTGGGTGTCGGGCTCTATTTCAACGAGACTGCTGCAGTCCCTCACGGGCATGGTTCCGTCCCTTCGGGGAATCGGGGAACCGTGGGGATCGGCGACGGGGTAGCCGAGAAACTCGTCCATCCTGTCCTCGAGGTCCTCCGACAGCACGTGCTCCCACTTTTCGGCCTCCTGGTGCACCCTGTCCCACGGGACGCCCAAGGCTTCCTGCAGGTAGAGCTCCACCAGCCTGTGGTGCCTTACGACCTCGAGCGCTATCTTTCTGCCCGCGACGGTGAGCTCGACGCCCTGGTAGCGGCGGTGGGCGATGAGGTTTCGCTCCGAAAGCTTCTTCACCATGTTGGTGACCGACGCCGGAGAGACGCCCAGCTTCTCGGAAAGCGCGCTGGTTGAGACCCTGCCCTCGGAAGTCTCTATCTCGTAGACGGCCTTTAGGTAGTCCTCCATGGAATGAGAGAGCGTCGTCTCTTCCCTTTCTTCCATTTCTCCCTCCCGTGTTCAAGCGGGGATAAAAATTATTTTAGCCGCGTCTAAATTCATTTTAAACTCTAGCGAAACGAAAAGCCGTGTCAAGGAAAAATCCATTTTTGCACCAATGAAGGCAAAAAACAACCTGATGTTACTTACGGCCCTTCCATGAATTTGCGAAAGACAACTTGCCTTATTAAGATAGTGTCAAGGATGGGATGGTTAACTTTATTAGCTATAGGAGCGTCGATTTTGATCGCCACATGTAGCACGGGAAACCAAAGGATGGGATGGTTAACTTCATTAGCCATAGGAGTGGGCATCTACATGCTTTTGAGGAAAAAGCATCAAGGTCCACTCAACGAAGAAAACCAAGTTGACGACCTGATTGATATCCGCATTGGCCATAACGGAGAACATTACGCCGAGCAGACCAAAAACAAGGAAGAAGGCAGATGGGTCAAGCCCGGCGAAATGATCGAGGTAGACAAGTTCAAAATCAGCCGCGGATTTTTCTATGTAGGCGGACAATTAAAAAGTCTAAACGGTTACGATACCGAATCCTCGCTTGTAGACCCTACGCTAATAATCAACGCTGAATTCCCGGACTACTCCGGAGAATCAATGGGTTACTGGCCCAGTTATAGCCATATCAGTCCCGAGAGCCGGGCCGCATATGTTGAATGGCTCGCCAGTGACCGTGACGACCCCGAAACTGATATAGGATATGTCTTTCTTTACTTCTACGGTATCGAGAGACGCTTGCTTGTCGACGACAAAGACGGAGCGGTTTCGGACGATGAACGCAGATCTTTGATACAAGAACTGGAACGACTGAAGAATATTTACAGTGACAACCGCTCCTTCAACGGTTACGTCACCAGCTTGTTGTCGCATGTGTGGGTTATCAATCATCGGAACGACCTCCAGAAACCGAGTTGTGACTTACTTGTTGCCAAAAGAAACTTCACGTCTGCTTTCAAGTTCTTACTAGGAACAGCTGTCAAGAACGGCAAAGCCATTGATGCAGAATTGGCACTCGCTTGGGTAAGAAGTCACCCAGAGTTCAGTCTGCGCACCCCTGCTAGACGCTGTAAAAATGAATTTTCCACTCTTTTCAAACTGCGTTACAGAGGCAAGTTTGGCGACGGATTAGAAATCGCGCCCAATAAAACCAAATTGCGGCTTGATTACTACCCCGCGAGTTCATCGTTAAGAGGCTACCAAAGTATCAAACTCGACTTGCCTGACCCCAGCCGTCTGAAAGCACCTGTTAAAAAACTGATGAACCTAGCAGAATCCTGCACGAACGAGCTTGAACCTTTCAGTCGATTCATAGGCAGGTCAGGTAATTCGCGTGACTCCTTAATTGCCATTTCTCTTTTACCGAAGGTTCTGGCCGTTTCTCATCCTCAATTTGAGAGATTGAAAACCTGGATGAACGATCGAATATCTTCATCCGATGGTCTGATTTCAGTAGAATCGATACTTGGGCAACTGGAAGACTGCTCTTTCCTGAGAATCAACAAGAAAGAGGCCGAGATGCTAGCAAACATCACGGAAACAACAGGCTTTGGAATAGCACCGGACATACGATTCCATCAAGCCAAACCTGACATCAACGGCAAAGCCGTAATTTTTCCAGGAGGACATGGAAACGATTTTTTCCCTTCCCCTGAATTTAGGAAAGTTGGAACCATTCTGCGATTAGGGTCTCTAGTTGCCAAGATTGACGATCATATTGACAGGGCCGAAGCCGATTATCTGATGAATGTAATCAAGCAAAACGAACGACTTACAGAAATCGAAAAGCGTTCTCTTTGTGCTTATATGAAGTGGTGCCTGAATACTCCCGCCAACATGAACGGATTGAAGAAACGCTTGGAAAGCCTCAACAAAAGCGAGAAAGCTGCCATCGGACACATATTGATTGGCGTAGCTTTGGCTGATGGCAAGATTGACCCTGTCGAAATCAAGCAGATTGAGAAACTTTATACATCACTGGGTCTTGATAAATCAACGATCTCAAGTGATATACACAATCTCTCATCACCAAAGAGGCCCGGTGATGGAATTCCGCGCGGGGGACAAAAAACTTTACTGGACCACGAACTGCTAAAGCAATACGAAAAAGAAACTAGGGAGGTTCAAGTTGTTCTTGAATCCATTTTTGAAGATGAAACAATTGTTGAGGAGCCTGAAAGAAAAAAGAAGCCCGATACAGGTGCACCTGACGGAGCAATTCCACTGCTTGACACAAAGTATCAAGACCTTTATGACAAGCTCATAGTCAAAGAGAAATGGTCTTCTGAAGAAGTAGCAGAAACTTGTAAGGGCTTACAGTTGATGCCCGATGGCGCAGTTGAGGAAATCAACGAGTGGGCGTTCAAAATCGTTGACGCCCCGCTCATTGAAGATGGTAGCACCATATTCTATATTGATCTGGAAGTTGCCAAAGAAATAGCCGAACTGCAAACGCAATACGTATAACGACCATGATTGCCAAACAATCAAGCATCAGAACCAGAGATAGAGATTCAATTATTCAGTCTCTAAGGGCCGGCGTGACTCCCAAAGCGGGTATTCAACATATTCAGGTCGGCCGTGCAAACGAGATAAAGGCTCTTGACAGGGATATTGACAGAATTAGGCAAGGGGGCTCGGCGTTTCGCCTTATTATCGGCGAATACGGTTCTGGAAAAACTTTTTTCCTAAACGTGGTCAGAACAATAGCTCTTGAGAAGAAACTGGTATCGGTCAACGCAGACCTGTCGCCAGACAGGAGGCTTCAAGCTTCTGGAGGTCAAGCAAGGAACCTATACTCGGAACTTATGCGTAATCTTGGGACACGAACTAGGCCTCAGGGCAACGCCTTGACTAGCGTTGTGGAAAGATTCGTCAGCCATGCCCGACAGGAAGCTGAAAAAACAGGGGCGTCCGTCTCATCTCTTATCCACGACCGTCTTTCGTCTCTTGCCGAACATGTCGGAGGCTACGATTTTGCAAAGGTCATCGAAGCTTACTGGAATGGTCATGAAAACAACGACGAAGACCTTAAGTCAAACGCCATCCGTTGGTTACGTGCTGAGTATTCCACTAAAACCGACGCCAGAAAAACTCTTGATGTAAGAACCATCATATCGGACTCCTCATTTTACGACAGCCTCAAACTTATGAGCCTTCTCGTGAGACAGGCCGGTTACGATGGATTATTGGTCATTCTGGATGAGATGGTAAATCTCTACAAACTTCGCAGCACTCAAGCTAGAACATCCAACTACGAGCAGATCTTACGAATACTCAACGACTGTCTCCAAGGCAATGCGGAGCACTTGGGGTTCCTGCTGGGAGGAACGCGGGAGTTTCTTCTGGACCACCGCAGAGGCTTGCACAGCTATGAAGCTCTCAGATCTCGCTTGGAAGAGAATCCCTTTGCAAAGGGAGATATTGTTGATTACTCTTCTCCATCCCTTCACTTGGCCAATCTAACGCCGGAAGAATTCTACATTCTTCTGAAAAACATCAGACACGTGTTCGCGTCAGGCGACGAAACGAAATACCTAGTGCCAGACGAAGCACTGGAAGCATTTTTAAATCATTGCGAGAAGAAAATTGGCGATGATTATTTCAGAACGCCTCGAAATACGATCAAGGCATTCACTGGTATGCTGTCGATTATAGAACAGAATAAAGGCATAGCATGGACGGACCTGATCGATTCTGTTGAAATTCCCGAAGATAAACCCAGTGATATGCCCGGCGGAGAGGATCCCGACGGCGACCTGACAACTTTCACCTTGTAGTAATGGGAGATATAATCCAACTCCTAGACCCCGCCGTGCGGAAATGGGTCTATATGCAGAGGTGGACAGATCTAAGGGATATTCAGAAAGAATCCGTTAAGCCAATACTAGGCGGCAAATCTGATATTGTAATCAGCGCTCCAACCGCCGGAGGAAAAACAGAAGCAGCATTCCTGCCCGCATGCAGTGCCGTCGTCAATCAGACCGACGGGTTCGGTATTTTGTACATAAGTCCACTGAAAGCTCTTATCAACGATCAATATCAGCGGTTAGAAAAACTGTGCGACCTGCTGAATATGGAAGTCACTCCCTGGCATGGAGACAGTTCTCAGTCAAAGAAAAAAAAGGCCAAACAATATCCCGAGGGCATACTGTTAATCACTCCCGAATCTTTTGAATCCATGTTAGTCCGAGAAGCCGGATGGGTAAAAGCAGCATTCGAGCCTCTAAGATATATTATCGTTGACGAGTATCACGCTTTCCTGGGTTCCGAACGCGGCAATCATCTCCAATCTTTAATGCATCGTCTAGAAAACTTGCTCGGCCGCCGCAAGACACCCATTCCCCGAATCGCTTTGAGCGCAACCTTGGGAAATATGAAGGACGTACCGAGAAGCCTGCGACCAAACAGCACCTTCCCCTGCTTGCTCATTACGGGCTCCGAAAGTCAAAGTCCCCTGAAGATGCAGGTGCGCGGTTATACAAGTCGTTTAGACACTGGAACCCTGAAGAATTTCCCGATACCGAATACGCCCTTACCCGCCGACCGGCAAATTGCCAAAGACCTGTACGAGATTTTGAGGGGAGACTCCAATCTGATCTTTGCAAACAGTCGCCAAAGAACAGAACACTTTGCAGTGCTATTAAAAGATATATGTCGTGAAAACTCGGTACCGAACGAGTTTTTTCCACATCACGGTTCGCTTTCCAAGGAAATCAGAGAAACTCTGGAAGAACGCCTTCGAAAAGAAACATTGCCTACAACCGCCGTCTGCACAATGACCTTGGAACTAGGCATCGACATAGGCAAGGTAAAGTCAGTAGCCCAAGTTACAGCCCCACATTCCGTCTCTGGACTCAGGCAACGCCTAGGACGTTCCGGGCGACGAAACGACCCCGCCATACTGCGCATGTTCATAACGGAACGGGAGCTGGATGTAAATTCCAATATCGTTGACAAATTGCGGATGGAGCTACTGCAGAGCACAGCAATGCTCCGCCTTTTGATAAATGAAAAATGGTATGAACCCCCAGATGATAAATTATTCCATTTCTCGACTCTGTTACATCAAATTCTAGCAATCATTGCCCAGTGGGGCGGCGTAAGAGCGGACCAGTTGTGGTCGCTTCTATGCAAGTCCGGCACTTTCGGCAACGTTACTATCGACCACTTTAAGACCCTGCTCTACGACATGGGAGAGAAACATCTAATATCGCAATTGTCCAGCGGAGAGCTGGTGTTGGCAAATGAAGGTGAAAAGCTGGTTAATCACTACAGTTTCTATGCTGTTTTCCAAACTCCTGTGGAATACCGCATAGTTGTTGAAAAGGGAAGGAAAACCCTAGGCAGTCTTCCTATTGATTCTTTCGTGCTACCAGAACAACATATCGTATTTGGAGGAAGACGTTGGAGAATAAAAGATATAGATACGGAGAAGAAGGTCATATACGTAGTTCCAACAGAAGGTGGCTCACCACCCCGTTTTGGCGGAGATGGAATGTCCGTCCACGACCGTGTCAGACAGGAAATGCTGAGAATTTATTTGAATGGAGATTACCGTATTGATGTAAAAGGCGCGAAACTCGAGTTCATGGATGCCAATGCCAAGGATTTATTTCTTGAAGGACTGAAGTTCTTCCAAGACACGGGACTTAAAGACAAACGATTAGTCAGACACGGCAGGCATACATACCTGATTCCATGGATGGGAGACAAGATTGTCAATACGTTGGCCGTTTTATTGATTAGTGCTGGCTACAAAACAAGATCTTTTGCGGGAGTTATAGAAATCGAACACACTGATCATATTGATATTTCTAACGATCTGAGAACTTTTACAGAGAAATCTACACCAAGCAACGCTGACCTAGCCGGACGTGTTGAAAACAAGGGCACCGAAAAATATGATTATCTGTTGCCGGAAAGTCTTCTAAACGAAGGCTACGGCATCAAAGCCTTTGATGTTGACGGAGCAATTGACTGGATCAGAAAAGCCGACCGTTCCAATTACCTATGATCAAATAGAAGTTAAAAACCAATCAAAGCCAAAGTCTGGCAAGAAACTGCAAATGAAAAAAACTGCTGAAAAAAAAAGGGTAAGAGGATTACTAACTTTACTTCTGTGCTTTTTTTCTCTCTGTACATCCTCACACTCCGACGAAATAAAAAAGAATTTCAAAGTAATCAACTCGTTTTACCACGACCCGACGGCGTTCACCCAAGGGCTCGTCCACAGAGACGGCCTGCTTTACGAAAGCGCGGGGCTTTACGGAAAGTCCTCGCTTCGCAAAACCGACCCCGCCACGGGAAAAGCGCTCCTGACGAGAAAGCTCCCCGACAGGTTCTTCGCCGAGGGAATAACGGTAATGGGCCCCAGGGTGTACCTGCTCACCTGGAAGTCGAAAAAAGGCTTCATATACGCGAAGGACACGCTGGAGCCGCTGGGGTCTTTTTCCTACTCCACCGAGGGATGGGGGCTAACCGACGACGGGAAGAACCTGATAATGAGCGACGGCACCGACAGTCTCCGTTTTCTTTCCCCGCGCGACTTTTCGGTGAAAAAGACCCTGCGGGTGAGGCGAAAGGACGGCTCGCCCGTCCCGATGCTGAACGAACTGGAGTACGCCGGGGGAAAGATATACTGCAACGTGTGGGGCTCGGACGAAATAGCCGTGGTGAACCCAGAAAGCGGCCTCGCGGAGAGGTTCGTCGACCTCTCGGGGCTCAGAAAGAGGCTCAGCCGCCCCTCCAGAGCCGAGGTTCTTAACGGAATCGCGTGGAAGCCCTCTTCCAGCACGTTTTTCGTCACGGGCAAGTACTGGTCGGAGGTTTTCGAGGTGGAATTTGCGCCGCAAAACCCTTGAAGCGAATACCGAAGCGTGTAGAATTACCACCCTTCGCGGGTCCCCGTAGCTCAGTAGGATAGAGCGCAGGATTCCTAATCCTGAGGCCGCAGGTTCGAATCCTGCCGGGGACGCTTTGTGAGAAGCTCCCTGAATATCACGTAAAGGATCCTGAAGGCGGCTCCGAGGCTTCCCGAGACCGTTCCCGTTATCTTCGAGACGCCTATTCTCTTCCTGTAGCTCACCGGAACCTCCGCGCAGCGAAGTCCCGCCCTCGCAGCCTTTACCTGCATCTCCACCGTCCACCCGAACGTTCCGTCCCGCATTCCCAGGGAAAGCAGCTTTTCGTACCTTATCGCCCGGAAGGGACCCAGGTCGGTGAACGAAACGCCGTAGAGCCACCTCACGAGCACAGTGGCGACGCGGTTTCCGACTATCTGCTGGGGCAGAAGCGCCCCGCGCTGCCTCTCTCCGAGGGTTCTCGAGCCTATCGCGAGGTCGCATTCCCCCTCGGTCACGGGCGAAAGCAGCCGTTTCATCTCGGAAGGGTCGTCGGAATAATCGCCGTCGAGAAAGACAACGATGTCGGGCAGGTAAGAAAGGTTCTTAATGTAATCCATACCCCGAAGGCAGGCGTATCCGTACCCCTTTTTCTCCTCGCGCACGACGGAAGCCCCTCCCCGCGCGGCGACTTCGGCGGTGGAGTCGGAAGACCCGTTGTCGACGACTATCACGTCCGAGACCGCGTCCCGGGGAATGTCCTCGAGCACCCGTCCTATCGAGTCCTCCTCGTCGAGAGCGGGGATTATTACGACGACTTTCTCCATGGCCGCCTATATCGGTACGAGCTCCACGCCCGGAACGAGGACTATGTGTCGGGAGAGAAGCGGTTTCTCGAACCTTGAGAGCACGGCGTCGCGGTAGCCGTCCATCTGCTCCCCGTAGTCCCTGAAAGCTCTTTTATTCATCGATTCCCTGTACTTGTAGTCGAAAATGCGCACCCCCTCCCCGTCTTCGGTGAGAAGGTCTATCCTTCCCCTCTTCGGCCCGTTTCCGCCCGGGGAAAAGACGAACTTGAGCTCCTTCTCCACCCTGTCGGCCCCGCGGACGACCGAAAGAAGCTCCGAGCCCAGGAAATTGGACGAAAGCTCCCGAAGCAGCGCCCTTATGGCGGGACTCGACACGAGAAATTCCTCCAGGACGAAATCCGTCTCCCGGTCCGCCGTTTCCGCGCGAAAATCCCACACCTCGAGGAACCTGTGCATGATGCTTCCAACCCTCTCGGGATTCCTCTTCCCGTCCACCGGGAAAAACAGGTCGGGAAGCCTCGAGAGCACCCTGCGCGACTTCGGGTCTTCGGGCTCGTAGAGAGGTTCGAGATACCCGAGGTCCGCGGGTTCCGGTCCCGGGGAGGGAACGTCCCCTGCGGACTCTGCCCGGCCGCCCGGACCCTCTCCCTCCGCCTCTCTCGAAAGAGCGATCCGACATCCGTCCAGGGAAAACCCGGTTTCTGCGCCGAAATAACGCCTCGAGAGGGAAAGTTTCGAGTCCAGAAGCCCGGCGAAGGAGTTTTTCTCCACCCTGATCCGGTCGTCGTTCGAATAGGAACTTCCGCTGAAGCAGAGAAAAAGCCTCCTCTCCGCCCGCGTCACGGCGACGTACAGGGTTCTTTTCTCCTCTTCCGCCTCCCGCCTCTCGACCAGAGCCTTGAGCTCCTCCCAGCCTTCGGAGGAAGAAGCCGGGTACCTGACTATGAATCCCCGCCCGATGTCCGCCATAACCCTCTCGGTGTTCACGACCCTGCGGTAGTTCGCGTCGCAAACGAACACCGTGTCGAACTCAAGCCCCTTGGCGCCGTGAACGGTCATGAGCTTAACGGTGTTTCCGTCTTCGGACTCGAGAAACGCCTGCTCCTCCTCCCACGCGTCGCGAAGGGAATCCATGTGCCCGACGACCTCCCGAAGCCCGTACCCCCTGCGCGAGACCAGGCCCTCCGCCGCGAGAAGAAGCTTCTTTAGGTTGAGCCGCCTGGCGGCGCCGTCCGGAAGCGCCGAGACGGCGGCCGAGTATCCGAGGCCGTTTACGGCGAAATCGACCGCGCGAAACGCGTCCGCGCCCGCGTACTCCTCCCTTTTTTCCCGAAGGAACCGCAGGTACCGCTCGATTCTCTCGACCTTCTCCTCCCCGTCCGGCCGGAAATGGCGAAGCAGCTCGTCGTCCGACGCCCCGAAGTAGGGGGATCTCAGCACGCACGCCTCGGCCAGGGAATCGTCGGGGTCGAGAAACCAGCGGAGCATGGAAAGAACGTCCCTTACCTCCGAAATGGCGTAGAAATCGCGTCCTATGCGGGACTGGAACCTCACTCCCGCCCGCGCGAGGGCCTTTTCGTAGACGGAAACGTTGCTCGACCTTCTAAACAGCAGGGCCGTCTCCCCGCGGGACTGCCCCAGGGTTTCCCTTATTTTCGCGGCCACCGCCGCGGCTTCCCGCTCCACCGCGTCGGCGGCGTTCTCTCCTAGGCAGGTTATCACCTCCACCGCGGGGTCCCCGCCGTCTCGCTCTCCCGAAGGATGCTCCATGTCCCCGTAGGCTTCGGGGGAGAACGTGCCTTTGAAAAAGGCGTTGAAAAATCCTATCAGGGACGCGCTCGACCTGTAGTTTCTGGCGAAGGAGATCCGCTCGAAATCGTCCCGGCGCAGCACGGCGGAGAAGATCTCGGGCTGGGCTCCGCGAAAGCCGTAGACCGACTGGTTCACGTCCCCGACCAGCACCAGGCTTCCGCCCTCCTGGCCTTCCGTGAGAAGGTTCATGAGCCTTAGCTGGAGGGAGTCGGTGTCCTGGAACTCGTCGACTATAATGAACTTTAGAAACCGCCTGTAATAGTCGAGTATCTCGGGATTTTTTTCAAGCAGGTTTATCGTCGAGCGGATCATGTCCTCGTACTCGATTTTCTCCTCGGATACCTTCGCTTCCATGAGGAAACGGTACGCTTCTCCGGCGAAACGAAGGTAGAGGGAGTTTATCTCCGAATCGTAGTGCCCCATTACGGAAAAGACGGTGTTTAGGAGCTCCCGCCTCGACCGCTCTATGGAATCGTTTTTGAACTCTTTGTTTATCTGCTCGTAAACGGCTTTCATGTGGCGGGCGTTTCTCTCGATCCCGCGCGTAAGGTCTATCTTGCCCAGGAGGTCCTCGAGTTTTTGTTTTCTGGTCTCGGAACGGGCCGTCAGGGTGGAGACGTGCTCGGAAATCCCGTCGCGAAGCCTCTCGTTCATGGACAGAAGCTCCCCGGGGCCGGGACGCGGGCCGCCGGCGTCGCCGTGGTAGGAAAAGGGTGGAACCATGTGGAGCCTCGCGGCCTCGTCGAGAATCATGGTCAGAATCCCCGTTATCTGGGAATAGTCCCAGGATTCGATCTCGAAAAGCCTCTCCAGGTCGGGATCCCCCTCCCGCAGCCTTCGGATGAGGAACCCGCCCACGGTCTGCGCGTAGAAGGCTTTCTTTTCGTGGTTCTCGAAGACCGAAAAGCGAAACGGAAGCTCTGAATCGAGAAGGTTTTCCCCGAGCAGCCTGGTGCAGAAGCTGTGAATCGTCCCTATGGGAGCGGAGAAAAGCTTGCGCCGCCACTCGCCCGATATGTTTCCAAGCTCTCCGTGGGTCTCCACGTATCTAGCGATTTCCCCGCTTATCCTGGACTTGAGCTCCGCCGCCGCGTTCTCCGTGAACGTGATGGCGACTATCTGCGGCACGTCCGCCTCGGAATCCTCGAGAACCTTGAGATACTTGGCTATTATGGCCCTGGTCTTTCCGGATCCCGCCCCGGCGCGGACGGCGATTTTCCCGCCCGGGAGCAGTATTCGGGACTGCTCGTCGTTCAGACCCAGAAATTCCCGTATTCTCTCCGTCATCCGCTCCCCCCGCCGGTTTTCCTGACCACGCCGTCTTTCGCCCTGCAGAGGTCGGAGTAGTCGCAGTAGGAGCACGGACGCCGCCTCACGGACATGGAAAGTTCGTGCTCCCGCCCGCCCCGCTCCTTTCTGCCGGTGAAAGGAGGAAAGAATCCCTTTTCGATGTTCTCAACGTAGAACCCGCAGAGCGCCGCCGCCTCGTCCGTGGAGGGACCCTCCTCCACGACGTTCTCTCCCGGCTTTCCGACCGAGAGATAGGAGGCCGAAGCAGGCGCGAACCCTTCTTCCGAGAAGGCCCTGAGATAGAGAGGAAGCTGGAGGTTCGTGTAGTCGAAGTATTTTTTGCTCCTCACGCCGCCTATCTTGTAGTCCACGACCCCGGCGGCATTTTCGTCGTCGCGGGCCACGTCCACCCTGTCTATCTTTCCCTTCACGACCGCTTCCCCCACGCGGAATTCCACGTCCCGCTCGAAAAACCTGGGGACGAAATTCCCCTTCCCGATTCTCGCGATCTCGTCGGAGACGAAGCTTGGAAGAAGGTGGTCGAAAAACCTCTTTCTTTCCATTTCCGCCACGGTTTTCGGCAGGTGGGAAAAGGCGGGACCGTTTCTGTATCCGTCGGCGATTTCGCGGTAGAGACTCATGACCCGCTTCGCTTCGGGCGGGGCGGCGCCTTTTTCGAAAACGGCTTCCATGAGTTCCTTCAGGATGTCGTGGGCGAGGCTTCCGAGGTCGAGCTGCGAGGCCCTGGTCTCCTCGGGGTCGCCGGGCGAGCCGAGTCCGAGCAGCCTGCCCGAGAAGTACTGGAAGGGACACGTCCCGTATCTTTCTAGCTGCGTGGGAGAAAAGTGTCCGGGAGGCGTCACCGGAACTCCCAGAACCCCTTCGAAGGCGGTATAGGAGCCGAAAGGTCTCAGTCTCTGCTTCTCCGCGTCCGCGCCCCGCAGAAGACACTCCGCGAGGTCGAAACCGTAACGTTCGGCGCAGATTTCCCGGAGGACGGAGGCTTGTTCGCTCTCCCGGGGGGAGGAAAGCAGACCGACCAGCGCGTCTTCTCCGGAAAAAACCTCCCGGGGCGAGGCGAGGCCGTCGAAACCGCCCGGTTCGCAGTCCCCTTCGAGAAAATCGGAGCGTCTCGTCTCCCTCGATCTCCCGTCGCTTCGAAACCACGAGAAAAAGACCTTCTCTCGGGCCGCGGCCGAAAGCTCGGAGAAAAGATGTTTTTCCCGCTCGTAGTGAAAGCTCTCGTCCTCGAACACCCGCTCGCCCAGGGCGGCGTTTATCTCGGTTTTCTCCCGGTTCTTCAAGACGGGGTCCGCGGGAAGCGGGGACGGAAGTGCGGTCTCCGAAAGACCCGGGAGAAAAAGAACCCTGGGACTCGTTCCCCGGGCGGCGGAGAAGCTGGTCACGGCCACCCTGGGCGAATCGCCCTCCCGGGGAGTCTTGTAGGGAACGACGCGGTCCCTCATTGCTTCCTCGAGAGCGGACAGGTACTCCCCGGCGTCTTCCGCCCCGCGGTCGAACTCCCCGCATATGAAGGAAAGCTCGCGGAGAAAGGCGAAAAACTCGTCGAAGCACTCCCGGGTGGCGTCGCCTTTTTCGATGAGCCAGGCGGAACTTCGGGAAACCTTGAGAAACGACAGGACCTCCCTCAGGTCCGAAGTGAGTGCGGAGAAGCTTTTTTTGCCGAATTTCGAGGATACGAAGTCAAAGGCCTTCTCGATTTCGCCCGCGGGAGCGGAAAACCACGCGTCCCGCTCCTCTATATGCCGGAATATTCTTTTCCAGCCCGAAAGACCGCTCGCGGTTCTGTATTCGGGGGAGTCGGCGGAGGAGAGCCTTTTTATCTCGTGGGCGCACCTGCGGGCCTTTCCACCTCCGCCCAGATACGCGAGAAAAAGCGGGTTGGCTAGCAGTCCGATCACGTCGTCCCTGTGGAAATTGCCCGATTTAAGACGCAGAACGTCGGCCGCGAGCCGCCCGTAGACGCTTTCGGCCAGGGTTCCAGAGTCGCGGAGGTGTACCGCCACCCCGTTTCTCTCGAAGACGGCCGCTATGGACCTGCCGCGCTTCTGGCCGGAGCGGACAAGAACCCTGAAGTCCCGCGGAGAAAATCCCTCGTTCACGACGAGCCTCTTTATCTCCCTCGAGACGTGCTCCATCTCGTCGTGGGGGTCGCGGAATTCCCGAAGCTCTTTTTCCGGTCCCCCGCCCGGGGGGTCTTTTTCGACGATCGCCGGGTCTTCCTCGCGGAAGATTCCCGACTTTTTCAGTTTCCCGAAAAAGGAGCTTCCGTATTCGGTCAGGTCCCCGAAGTCGGGAACGAAGAAAAAAGTCTCGGACAAGGCGGAGGAGAGGCTCTTTACGACGTCAAGCTCCACCCGGGTGAACTCGGAGAAGCCGAAGACGACCAGTCTGGTCGCCGACGGGAAAAAGGCGTCGAGCCCTTCCCTCTCTATCTCCCGCGAAACGACCCCGACGGAATCCGCGGCGTCGAGAAAACCCTTTCGGGAAACAACGGCTTCGTATCTTTCGTAAAGAAGCAGGATGTCCTTCAGCTTTTTGCCGAGGCTCTCCCCCCCGACCCTAGCGGCGATTCCGGAAAGCTTCTTCGGAGTTACGCCGCCCTGCTTGAGCCTGAGAATGACGGAGGCCAGACCGCCCAGGAAATCCCTGTTGGTCGAAAATTCTCCGAAGATCTCGAGTCTTCCGGAAAGCTCTCCGGCGATTTTCCCGATTACGGACAGTACCTGGACTCCGGATATTCTTTTTCTTTTCAGGTTCGGCGAGGTTTCGTTCACGAAGTCCGAAAGCTCGTTGAAGGTGAGAAGGTTCTTTCCCCACACGCCTTTTTCGCAGTAGAAGTTTTCGGCCTCTTCCACGGCGGAGACGCCGGGAAAGAGAAAAAGGGCGGTCTCGTCGCTCGGGGAGAGCCCGTATTTCTCGAAAAGATGCGCAAACCCTGCGCCTTTGGCGTGACGAATTACTGTCATTGTTCGGTACTGACTCAACTTCCGCGCGACGATGAACTTCCCTGGAGAAACAGCAAGGATTCAGGAAAGCAACCTGTTTATCCTGCCCATGATTCGAATTGTTTCATGAACGGCGACGACGGTTTTCTGATAGTGTTCTATCTCCGCGCTGGTCAGTTCTCTCCCCTTTCGGTCCTTGAGCCATTTTTCAACGGGCAGATAGTTTCCGACGCGAAAATTCCGAACCTTTTCGGAAACATTGCCGAAGTATTGTTCGGAATTGATGAACATCTTCTTGTCCCTGTAAGAGACCTTCTCGACCCTGTCCGGCCCGGAAACCGGATAGGTGGTGATGAACCGGCCGACTTTCGAGGATTCAAGCAGGTGAATTTCCCGAAGCTCGCCGCCTAGCGAAGCCAGCCGGTAAAACTGTTTCTCGCTTTTCGGATAAGGAACCCGGGGAAAGTCTATCTTGAGAAGTTCTTCGTATTTCCTCCGGTAGTCCGAGGAATGCAGGACCGCGTAGACGTAATCGAAAACGCGTTCGGGAGCGACGGAACCGACAACGCTCTCAAGCGAGTCGACGATTTTCCCGTTCAGGTTGGATTCCCTGCGGCCTTTTTCAGAGTAAATGTAGAGAGGAGCGCAATACGTCTGGCTGGACACCGCGTGCAGATCGGCGATCCGGTCGGAGACGAAGACGTCCGCGAACTCCCGCCTCTCGGGGATGTTTCTCGGGAAAAGCACCTGCAGGTTCTTTCCGTTCACCACGCTGTCGTTGGTCTTGGCTCTCGGATACGCCAAAAAGCCCTTCGAGTTGCCGGTATATGCCGTATAGCGCGTGTCAAAGGGCCTGTAGAGCGTTTTTTCTATTCTGCAGTCATTCTCCCGCAGGTCGTTCTGGGCCGACCGTATCTTCCAGTCCCGCCCGTCTTCCGGCAGAGAGTATTTGTCGCGTATCCGGTTTTCCGAAAGATTCCGAAAATCGGCCACCACCTCTTCCATCTCCTCTGCCGAAAATTGTACGGTCGTCCCGTCCCGTTTCGTCTGGATGCCGGAATTGTAATTGAGGAAAAGCTCCGTCAGCCCGAACCCCTCCTCCTTATACTCTTCGCAGTGAACGAAATTCTTCGGGACGAAAAACAGACACTCTTCGACGAGGTCGAGCTTCGACCATTTCACCGTCTCTACGTCCGACCCGTCGAGGAACTCGTATTTTTCCTCGCGCCCTCCCCAGAGATCCGCGTGGTACACGACCCCGGGGCGTCGTTTCTTTTCGCTTTTCCGAACGAAAATGTTTATAGAGACGCCCTGGCGGACGTTGAAGACGTTCTCGTCTCTGTCGCCGTTCGGGGCTTTTTCCCTCCTGGCGTCGCCGTGCAGGTCGAGAATGTAGATTTCGTCGAACGTTTCCAGAAGATGCTTCCTCATCTGGCGGTGCGTGATTCCGTCTATGAACGAATTATTGGTGATCATCGCGACTACTCCGGCGCCGTTTTTCTCGATGAAATGTTCCGCGAAGCGGATGAACTTGATGTAGTCGTCGTCGAGATTGATCTTCCTCTCGTTAAGACCCCGCTTGTAGACCGCCAGCTGGTCCTGTATCCACTTACCCTTGTTGGAGGAACTCACGTTGTACGGCGGGTTGCCGACGACGACCATTATGGGCGTTTCGTTCTTCACGACGGCCGCCTCCTTGGCTTCCCGTGCTATGCTTTCGGCGAAGCCGAAAGAGAAACCGTACTGCCGTCTCTCGGATTGTTCGAGAGAGTTGGTCAGATATATTCCCAGGCGGCGGCGGAACTTCCAGAAGCCCGTTTTCCTGAATGCAAGGCTCAGCTTGAGATGGGCGATTGTGTAGGGAGCCATCATCAGCTCGAAACCGTACAGGCGGGGAAGAAGATCGTCGTGAACGTATTTCGGCCACCGCCCTTTCTGCTTCTGTTTAAGCAGCCGCTTGTAGATAACCCGAATCACGGCGCTGATGAACGTCCCTGTGCCGACCGCCGGGTCCAGAATCTGCACCCTGTGCTTTCCGTTCTTCAGCCTGGCCGTGTCCGCCAGCCCCTCCGCGAGACCGAACTTTTTCATGAGAACGAGGTCAACCGAGCGGACGATGAAGTTGACGACCGGAAGAGGCGTGTAGTACGCGCCCATTCTCTTGCGCAAGTCGGGATCGTATTCCTTGAGAAAATCCTCGTAGAAATGAATAATGGGATCGCTTGCCCCCATGTACTGCTCTACAAGGTCCTTCGTGTCCGCGTGGGAAAAAACCTCGCAGAGCTCGTCGACTATGTAGCTCAGGCGCTTGTCGAAATTCGGCCCCGCGATGTGGTCGAAGAAATGCTGGAGAAACGGATTCGAGGCCGGAACCAGGTCCCGGGCTTCCTGGCGCGAGAACGTGTCGGGAGTGTCGTCGTAGTAACGGGCGACGAACAAACCGTAAACGAGCGTCTGGGCGTACATGTCGGAAAAAGCCTCGGAGGTAAGGTCGCGCACGAGCATTTCCCTGATCGCTTCGTGGATGCGGAGCAGTTCTCCGTTCTTTTTCGAATCGACGTCGAGAAAGTGCCGTACGTTGTCCCTTATCCTCTGCGCCTTTCCGCCCATTACTTTCGCAAGGTGCTCTCCCGACCTTATCGGTTCCTTGTGCGACCGGGCGAAATCGAGCAACGTCTTTGAGAGCAGGTCGTAATTTTTCGGGACGGGCTCTACGGTTCTTCGCCTGACGTCGCATTCGCCGATTTTTATCGGCCCTCCGTACGACACGCCGTTTCGGTAGAAGCGAAACTCGAGATAGTCGGTAAGCACCAGGTTGGAGTAACCGAAATACCGCGCCATCTGGCTCGATTTTTCAACCTTGTCCAGAGAAACGCCGATATCTTTTGTCTCGATATAGACAATCGGAACGTCGCTTTTGATCACCACGAAATCTGGCTTGTTTCCTTCTTTCGACCGAGGGTCGTGATCAATTCGGGTCACTTTAATCGATTCGAAAATTCCCCTGACGAGCTTTTCGAAATCGGCGCGGTAGCCCATCTCGCCGGTCTCTTCGTAAGAAAACTTGCTTGAAACCGACTGGATATAGTCTGTGAAAAGTTTGCTCATGCGGAATTGTCTGGACAGTCTTTTTGTTTCCAGCTCCCCTTCTCTCGCTTTCTACGTCTTTACGGTCCGGGCTCTCCTCAAGCGCCAAAACAAGTCTGGAGACAGTAAAAGCTAATAAATTACCTTGTCTATCCCGTTCATGATCCGACCCGTTTCATGAATGGCGGCGATGATTTTCTGATAGCGCTCTATTTCCTCGTTAGCCAGCTCCCGTCCCTTTCGGTCCCTAAGCCATCTTCTGGCGGGCTGGTAACCGCCAACACGGAAATTCCAGACCGCTTCCGAAACGTTGCCGAAGTACTGTTCGGAGTTGATAAAGACTCTTTCGTCCTTGTGTAAGAACGTTTCAACTCTGTCGGAACCGGAAACGGGGTAAGTCGTAATGAGTTTCGAAGATTCCAGCAAATGAACTTCTATCAGCCTGCCGCCGAGAGAAACCAGTTTACGAAACTGTTTTTTGTCTCTCGGATATGGAACGCGGGGGAAGTTTATTTTGAGAAATTCTTCGTATCTCTCGCGGTATCCCGGCGAGTGCAGCACCGCGTAAACGTAATCAAAAACATCCTTTGCGGTCGCTTTGCCGACAATGGCTTCCAGCTTGTCGACAATGTCCTCGTTCAGGTTGGAATTTTTCCTGCCGTCATCTGAATAGATATAAAGAGGAAACACATAGGTCTGGTCGCTCGCGGAATGTATGTCGGGAATGTCTTTAGTGACGAAAACCCTGTCGAAAGCGCTTTGCGAGGCGAAAGAGCGGCTCGTAAGCAATCCGAGATTCTGACCGGAAAACTGTCGGCTCATCTTTCCCGGAGTACCGATAAAACCTCTCGACTTCCCCGTAAAGAAAGTCGTTCGCCGGTCAAACGGCCTGTACGTAACAGGCGCGGAAAGATTTTTCCCTACATTCTCTTTTACGTCCCTGACCGCCCATTCCACTTTCCAGTCGCGGCTGTTTCCAACGGAATATTTCGCGGACAGCTCTCCCGGCGTCAGGGAATTGAAATCATTCACCACCTTTCGCATCTCCGACTCGGTGAACTGGATGCACACGCCGTCCCTCTCCGTTTTCATCGACGACCCGGACTTGATGAATATCTCATCCAGCCTCGCTCCTTTCCCGTATTCCTGTTCCAGTCTGAAATCCTTCGGCACGAAAAAGAAGCATGGTTCGACATAGTTCAGTTTCTCCCATTTCACGGTCGTGACGTCCGCCTTGTCCAGAAATTCGTATTTCTTCTCTCTTTTGCCCCAGACATCCGCGTGGTACACGACTCCGAGCCGTCGCTTGTTTTTGTTCTTCCGAATGAAAATGTTTATCGAGACGCCCTGCTGTATGTTGAAAACGTTTTCATCTTTTCCCCCGTCGGGAGCCTTTTCCTTTTTCTTGGAGTCTCCGTGCAGGTTAAGGATGTAAATTTCATCAAACGTTCCGAGGAGATGCTTTCTCATCTGGCGGTGCGTAATACCGTCTATAAATGAATTGTTCGTTATCATCGCGACGACGCCGGTTCTGTTTTTCTCGATGAAGTGTTCGGCAAAACGAATAAACTTTATGTAGTCGTCGTGAAGATTGATCTTCTTTTCATCAAGGTCTTTTTTATAAATCTCTATCTGCTCTTCTATCCATTCGCCCTTGTTGGAAGAACTTGCCCTGTAAGGCGGATTCCCTATAACGACCATGATGGGCATCTCGTTTTTTACCACAGACGCCTTTTTCGCTTCTTCCGCTATGCTTTCGGCAAATCCGAAGGCGAGACGTCCCTGCCCGCTTTCCGACTGTTCGAGAGAATTGGTGAGATATATTCCCAGACGGCGGTGAAACCTGCAGAAACCGGTCTTTCTGAACGCCAGGCTCAGCTTGAGGTGCGCGATGGTGTAGGGAGCCATCATCAGCTCGAAACCCTGCAGGCGCGGGAGGAGGTCGTTGTGAACGTATTTCGGCCATCGCCCTTTCTGTTTCTGTCTAATCAGCCGCTTGTAGATAACCCGAATCACGGCGCTGATGAACGTCCCTGTACCCACGGCCGGGTCCAGAATCTGCACCCTGTGCTTTCCGTTCTTCAGCCTGCTTGTATCCGCCAACCCCTCGGAAAGCTTGAACTTTCTGCGCAGTATCGAATCAACCGAACGTACTATGAAGTTGACGACCGGAAGCGGCGTGTAGTACGCGCCCATTTTCTTGCGCAGATCGGGGTCGTATTCCTTGAGGAAATCCTCGTAGAAATGAATGATGGGGTCGCTTGCCCCCATGTACTGCTCTACAAGGTCCTTCGTGTCCGCGTGGGAAAAAACCTCGCAGAGCTCGTCGACTATGTAGCTCAGGCGCTTGTCGAAATTCGGCCCCGCGATGTGGTCGAAGAAATGCTGGAGAAACGGATTCGAGGCCGGAACGAGGTCCCGGGCTTCCTGGCGCGAGAACGTGTCGGGAGTGTCGTCGTAGTAACGGGCGACGAACAAACCGTAAACGAGCGTCTGGGCGTACATGTCGGAAAAAGCCTCGGAGGTAAGATCGCGCACGAGCATTTCCCTGATCGCTTCGTGGATGCGGAGCAGTTCTCCGTTCTTTTTCGAGTCGACGTCGAGAAAGTGCCGTATGTTGTCCCTTATCCTTTGCGCCTTTCCGCCCATTATCTTCGCAAGGTGCTCTCCAGACTTTATAGGCTCCTTGTGCGACCGGGCGAAATCGAGCAACGTCTTTGAGAGCAGGTCGTAATTTTTCGGGACGGGCTCTACGGTTCTTCGCCTGACGTCGCATTCGCCGATTTTTATCGGCTCTCCGTACGACACGCCGTTTCGGTAGAAGCGGAATTCGAGATAGTCGGTAAGCACCAGGTTGGAGTAACCGAAATATCGCGCCATCTGTTTTGATTTCTCAACCTTGTCCAGAGAAACGCCGATATCTTTTGTCTCTATATAGACGATCGGAATGTCGCTGACCACAACGAAATCCGGCTTGTTTCCTTCCTTCGACCGAGGGTCGTGATCAATACGAGTCACTTTGATTGATTCAAAGATTCCCCCGACGAGCTTTTCAAAATCGGCGCGGTAGCCCATCTCGCTGGTCTCTTCGTAAGAGAATTTGCTTGAAACCGACTGGATATAATCTGTGAAAAGTTTGCTCATGCAGAAAGTTGCTTACAAGTGTAATGCGGCATTGTCAGTTTTCAAATAAATGAAACGGCAGAAGTGTACCCCATTGTTTAGACAGTTTTTTTGTTTTGAGGGTCTTTTTCTTTCGCTAGAATATACCTGTAAACAAAAATAGAATGACTATCGTTAGAGGTAGCTTCGCTAAACAATTTTTCGCCCAATGGTGGAAATTCTTCACTTCTTCCACCATATACATTTCTTTCATTGGCGGGTTTCCCTTTTACCTCATCGTTTATTTTCTTTTTAGTCATTATCAATTTCTTAAAAACAGTTATTCTATCATTAGATTGATCTTACTTCAAGAAAATTACGGATACGGCAACATACCAGTTGCCTAGGTTTTATATGTTATAGGTTAGAAAAGATTTATAATCTGCCTTTTACTGCCTTTTAAGAGATATTTCAGTCTCTAGGTAAACTAGCTATATTGGTGAAGCTGGTAAAATATAGTGGTGGATATTCAACTCTTTTATAACTTCATCCTAGGCAACTGCCTATCCTGGTGAAGACTTTCCCGGGCCACCCCTATCCTTGCCCCCTAGGTGATTGATTGGTTATACTGGCGAAGCCAGCTCTCCGGCTCCAATACCGTGAGCTGGACCCGTTTCAGTTTCTAGGTGACTGGCTATACTGGTGAAGCGGATCACGCCTTGCGGGTGGTCCCCTCGGACAAGCGTTTCAGTTTCTAGGTGACTGGCTATACTGGTGAAGCCTCTCCAGTAGGCGTATTCCACGGCCTGGTTTATGTTTCAGTTTCTAGGTGACTGGCTATACTGGTGAAGCTAGTACCATGAAGAAGTTCGGGAAATCGTAATTTCGTTTCAGTTTCTAGGTGACTGGCTATACTGGTGAAGCTTCACCGTCGCCGCGGTGGTGCAGATTCAGGTTTTGTTTCAGTTTCTAGGTGACTGGCTATACTGGTGAAGCTGAGCGATAAAGAGAAAGAGCTCGAGAAGAAGATGTTTCAGTTTCTAGGTGACTGGCTATACTGGTGAAGCTGACGACATGAACGAAGACAGGGAAACGAGACGCGGGTTTCAGTTTCTAGGTGACTGGCTATACTGGTGAAGCCTAGGCGGGTAAGGTGTTTACGGGGTTTTATTTTTGTTTCAGTTTCTAGGTGACTGGCTATACTGGTGAAGCTTTTCCTCTTGTCGAAACGCTTTTGCGTCGTTTTCGGGTGTTTCAGTTTCTAGGTGACTGGCTATACTGGTGAAGCCTGTAACATCGTAACCACTCATCCAGTCAATCTCAGTTTCAGTTTCTAGGTGACTGGCTATACTGGTGAAGCCGCGGAGGCGCAAACGACCATGAGAGCCATCTGCGGTTTCAGTTTCTAGGTGACTGGCTATACTGGTGAAGCATAATTTCCTCGCGTTCGAGCGTCAGGCGGTTGTGTTTCAGTTTCTAGGTGACTGGCTATACTGGTGAAGCCGCCTGGTCGCACTGCTTGCATCGAGAAGAGAAACCGTTTCAGTTTCTAGGTGACTGGCTATACTGGTGAAGCCGCCTGGTCGCACTGCTTGCATCGAGAAGAGAAACCGTTTCAGTTTCTAGGTGACTGGCTATACTGGTGAAGCTTTTCAGCTAGGGAACTTGTGGATAGATTTCTTTTGTTTCAGTTTCTAGGTGACTGGCTATACTGGTGAAGCGACGAGGCCGGCAGCAAGCGCTCGAAGGAAATTCTGTTTCAGTTTCTAGGTGACTGGCTATACTGGTGAAGCCGACGGCCGAAAAAGTGCTGGCCGCGGTAACGGCGTTTCAGTTTCTAGGTGACTGGCTATACTGGTGAAGCTCCAGGATGTTATCAACGCTCGGACTATGGAGACTTCGTTTCAGTTTCTAGGTGACTGGCTATACTGGTGAAGCCGTGCAGATTCGCTCGGTAAATCCGTCGTGATGTTGTTTCAGTTTCTAGGTGACTGGCTATACTGGTGAAGCGGCGGGGAGGCGGCCGCCCGCGCACGGCGTATGTGTTTCAGTTTCTAGGTGACTGGCTATACTGGTGAAGCGGGTTAGGTCCCGTCTCCGGCATTCGCGTCCCCCCGTTTCAGTTTCTAGGTGACTGGCTATACTGGTGAAGCATGGCTTCTCGGGCGGCCGGGCGGCCAGATGGGAAGTTTCAGTTTCTAGGTGACTGGCTATACTGGTGAAGCAGCGTTTTCCTCTTTCAAGTCCATTGATAACAGAAAGTTTCAGTTTCTAGGTGACTGGCTATACTGGTGAAGCATCCACGGGCTGGTCGTTTAGAATATAAGCAAGAGTTTCAGTTTCTAGGTGACTGGCTATACTGGTGAAGCAGGGTCGCCGCGATCGGGAAAGAGGTGGAAATTTCGTTTCAGTTTCTAGGTGACTGGCTATACTGGTGAAGCCGCGGAACCCGAGGCGCTTTGCGTGCTCAAGAAGCGTTTCAGTTTCTAGGTGACTGGCTATACTGGTGAAGCCGCTAAACAAACAACGAAGGCATAACTTTTTTTCGTTTCAGTTTCTAGGTGACTGGCTATACTGGTGAAGCCACGTAAGCGCGTTGTCAGGGTTGTCCGTCCACGTCGTTTCAGTTTCTAGGTGACTGGCTATACTGGTGAAGCCGGTATGTCCCCCGCGCATATGGTAAACAAAACAATGTTTCAGTTTCTAGGTGACTGGCTATACTGGTGAAGCCGGCAACCCCGACCCGTTCAGTGCTTGTTTGTATTGTTTCAGTTTCTAGGTGACTGGCTATACTGGTGAAGCTTCTCATCACGACCGAGAAAGGAAATCGCTACTATGGTTTCAGTTTCTAGGTGACTGGCTATACTGGTGAAGCTTGCCCTTGACCTTGACCCACTTGCCATTGATGTGTTTCAGTTTCTAGGTGACTGGCTATACTGGTGAAGCGCCTGACCGACGAAGACACGCGCCCCAGCAGGTATGTTTCAGTTTCTAGGTGACTGGCTATACTGGTGAAGCTCTCCAGCGGCATATGCCACCTCCTCCGCCTCTCTAGTTTCAGTTTCTAGGTGACTGGCTATACTGGTGAAGCATCCGTCCAGGGTGAGCGAGTTGTGCAACGAATTGGAGTTTCAGTTTCTAGGTGACTGGCTATACTGGTGAAGCCAATCCGGCGGTCTTTGAGAATCGAGGAAGTGAAGGTTTCAGTTTCTAGGTGACTGGCTATACTGGTGAAGCTATCGCTCCCATCATGTGCATGTCGTTCTGGTCGTGTTTCAGTTTCTAGGTGACTGGCTATACTGGTGAAGCCTGGAGTATGCCGGTATAAATCCCGAGTGGACTATGTTTCAGTTTCTAGGTGACTGGCTATACTGGTGAAGCCCCATATTCTCCCGTCATAATATACATAGGGAATCCGTTTCAGTTTCTAGGTGACTGGCTATACTGGTGAAGCCTGTCGACTTGGCGCCCTTGACAACTTTTTTGACAACGTTTCAGTTTCTAGGTGACTGGCTATACTGGTGAAGCTCGTCAGTCGGCAGCCTGCCCTCGGCAAATACCAGAGTTTCAGTTTCTAGGTGACTGGCTATACTGGTGAAGCGGTGCTCGTTGTCGTTCACCATCACCGCCGCTCCGTTTCAGTTTCTAGGTGACTGGCTATACTGGTGAAGCCGGGTTGCCGTCGGGACGCGACCAGCGAAGCAACGTTTCAGTTTCTAGGTGACTGGCTATACTGGTGAAGCCGCATTCCAGGGGGACGACGCCCCTCCGGTTTTCGTTTCAGTTTCTAGGTGACTGGCTATACTGGTGAAGCCCCTGCCAAAGCCCTTGTAACCCAAGGGTTTTGGCAGTTAGAAAAGAAGAGTTTTCTCGCAAATGAGGTCTTTGCATAAAAATTCTGCAAGTTTGCGAAAAGCAAGTTTGGTGTTATTATCATAGAACCAGTATAGCTGATTACTAATGAACTGTAATCATACAAATGCATATTGAACGGACCTCTGCCTAGCACGTCTGCCTTCACTTTGATGAAGGACAAAAATCCGCCTTCGGGCGGTTTTTTGTTTGTAGTTTGTTACAAACGGTCGTTGCAGAAATTAATGTATTCACAGGCACAACACTGAACAACTGTTGCGCTTGACCTTGGCTTTAATCCCTTGGTCAACATTTGTCTCATCTTACTTGCCACATCCGAAACCTGCTGGCGCTGGTTATTATCTATATCAATCGTGTGCAAAATCTTTCCTTTTCCGACTAGAAAACCTACAGGACTCGGCTTGGAAAAATGTTTTTCAAGCAACATAGAATAAGCTACAAGTTGTAACCTGTCGCCGCGCTTCTTACTGCTCGCAGAAATCTTGAATTCAACAGCATAGACTGCGTCATCTGTTTCAACTGCCATGTCAACAATGCCATGAAGTCCAAGTTCATCATCCTTTACCGTCAAATTATGATGAACCTTTCCATTTTCCAAATCGAATCTGGACAGATTGCGCCGGCTCCATAATTTTTCTTCCAGTTGATGAAAGTCTTCGCCCTGCCTAACCCAAGTTGGATATTCAATCTTGAAATCAGTCAGTTCAAAATAATAGACCTTTCTTGGACAATAACACCACTGACGAATTAGATTTACGGGAAGGCTAGATGACAAGAGTTTCCTCCCAATCGCTGAAGTCATCCTTTTTATGTCCGACAAAATAACTCTGTCCCCTTCCGTTGAAATTTGTATGCGTAATAAACGCCCTGTCAGTTTTTCTCAGACTCCCGCTTAAATAACGTTTGATCGTTTCCAGTTCCGCCCTCGTCAAATACCCCCAGAACACAGATTTTTGGACAGCCTTGAGTCCGTATTTGTTTAACTCCTTGAAGACGCGAGTGCGTATCTTGTTATTTTCCACATCGTAACTAATCAGATATTCCTGACGTAGGGGATAATTTTTCATGTTCTCAAAATCACCATTTGAACAAGTATGGCCTGTAGGTTTGTTCTCCGTAAAAATGGCCGCACAAGCGGTAAATCTGCCTCTGTATAACATGTTCCAGTTTGTGTTTTTTCTTGCGGTAAAGATACTTCTTGGCACATGTTTTCTGTATCTCTCCAATCAACGCCTTTTTCAGGTTTTCATTCAAACCCGCCCTCCCTTCGCTCTGAAAGCGCAACTTTATTACGGCACGGTCAACTACCCACGCACGGTATTCCTCCATTATATCAAGCACCAATGCCATTTTTCCTGGCCGCCTGCCATGCATAACGCCAAGGTAAGGTTCCAGTCCCGCATTGACTACTGAGTTAAGAATGTAGCTGCTCAGCACCGCGTAGCCGAGGTTGAGCATTGCGTTATTTATTTCTTGGCTGCCCCTGCCCTCACGTTTCACGAATGAAGATGAAAACAGTTTTGCTTCGCGCAGGACTTGAAAATAGACATTTGCACTGGTTCCTTCAAAACCCAGAAGGGTTTCAATGTCTTTGGCTTGCAATGCCTTGTCCGCATTCAACAACAAGTCCTCGGACACGGATTGCAACAATGAATGTCGATGGTATTTGCCGAGATAATTTAATACGGCGCGCTGATTTTTGATTTTTGCAACGACAATTTTTCTTGCAAGCGGTATGGTGTCGCGCTGGCAGAAAGCCATCTGTGCCTGTCGCACGGCTACTACGCCGTGTTGCGATTGTCCCAGAATCGCCGAGTGCACAACGCCCCGAAAATCCAGAAAAAATAACTTGATACCACGGCTACTCAGCACTTCAATCAAGTCGCTGGAAAAACTTACACCGCGCTTGATGACGGATACGGTGCAAAGCCGATTCAGCGGATAACTCCGGGTCTCGCCATCGTGCTTTACAGTCAGAAGATGATTACTGATTCCCAGGAAAGAGCCGTAGTCACTAATGACCAGGTGCTTCATTCCAGTTTAGATTTTTTCGCAGTCTTAAATGCTTCCCTTATCGCTTTGTTGTAGGTTTGAGCTTTATAGCAGACGATGTCCCCTAGCTTGGCGGGGGCGATTTTTTCCTCAAAAAATTCGTTGCGAACATCCTCTGGGGTCTTTGCAGGTACCGCTTCCGAGTTGCTTGTCGCTTTTTTCTCTTTCTGCTTTCTGAAACCGTGCTTGCATATATCTTCATCCATAAACTCCGGCTTCAGATCTCCGCCGTCTCTAGCAAGTTTTACGGCAATGCTCGGGGCCGTAGAATCGTCTATGCGATACCAGATTTGGTCTATTCCGTCTGGGAAACTATTTCTGTCTTTATCTACCGCATACCAATCGGTGGGATTAACTGTCTCCCCGTCCTGATATTTTTCTCTGGATGGAAACTTAACGATATTCTCGGACCGAGCCCACTTGGCGAGCTTAATCCCCATTGAACCGTCTTTAAGCCGGACGGGAACATTGGGCTTGTTGTCAGGACCCCGAGAGTCGGAATCGTTTACTATCTGGAAAGTATGATTGCCCTGCCAAGATTTTCTTCTAAGCATGAACTTCCCCTGCCCTGTCAGAACTGGAAGAGAAAACACTTTTCTCGCTTTTTGATGGGAATGTTTTGTGGATGAACTGAAGTGGCTCCGCAGAAATTTTTCAAAAGACTCTCCATTAGCCTCTGACTTCCTCCAAGCTTCCAAACAGCTTTCCCACTGTCGCTTCACCGGCAATGTTACGCTTTGCCCCTGAATCCCCCAAGTAAACTTCTTGTCATTTTTTGACGTTTCACTCAAGTCTTCCGGTTTTTCAAGCGTCATTTTTTCCGTCGTATATCTCAGAACCTGATAAGCAAACGCTTTGTCGTCAAACGGTTTCCCGTTTTTCGTGTTGCATGATTTCGCCCAGTATTCGTGCAGTTTGAGTTTGTTGACGGTCAAGTAACAATAATGGTTGTTTCTCAATTGCCTGGCAAAATATTCGATCCTTTCCATAGTCGTAAAAAGATCGTTCAAATCGTCGTATTCTCTGCCCGCCAATTGTTGAGTCTCTTTGCAGAAAGGAAGTAGCTCAACCAGATTTGTCAGCAGTTTTCTGCTCTTCGCTTTGGTGTCCGTTCTCATCACCGCACTGTTTTGCAGGTCAAAACCGACTCTTATGACTATTGAACCGTCTTCACTTTTTTGCAGCAATACCGGCAGATAGCGGTCTGCATAAAAGGTGTCACGAGTAAAAGCCCTGTGCGATGAGAAATTCTCGTCGGGTTTTCTCCTTGCCAGATGGCATTGTTTCATCTCTTCCGGTTTCACTTTAATCGAATCAAAGATGTTATTGATTTCTCCGGTATCTTTGTTAACAGGCCACTTGCTCATGGAATTATCAATGGTAAGTCCCAGACTGCCGTCATTCCTGTGGGCATCCGCTGTCATGACGAAAGCCAGCTGTGCATCTATAAGATGCGAGTATGCTTCCTGCTGAGTGCCTTTTTTCTTAATGTATTCACTTATCTCTCCATTTATTTCTTCTTCATACGCACGGCGCAAGTCCCTGATACCGTCCCCTCTGGTGTTGGCATGAGCTTCTACACCGAAGAAATCAAAGGATATCTGCCTTTCCTTGCCAATACTCTTGGCTTCTTTATATAGATTGTCCGCCAAGGTCTGGGCAAAGTAGCGCTGCGTACCGTTAACCAGAGTCCGCGTACGATTGTCAATAGCGGAGATCACCTGTTCCCGCAGGGGATGATCATCATCCAGAAACAGGGCATGACGAAAGGCTTTTTGCTCATCAGGGAACAGATTGATGAAACTTCGATATTTGCCAAATTTAAATTCATCTGTCTCTCCATCGCCTATTTGCTCAACAATCCATTCGGAGATTTTTTCGTCGCTCACCGGATTGACGTGGGAACCGAACTGTTTTTTCTTGTATCTGGAGTTCAGGTCTCGCAACCGGAAAATCCTATCTTTTTTACGTTCTTTGTTCCCCTTCTCGCTCGCCCAGATAAGATTTGCCTCGTCATTCAAAGTCCCGTGGCTTTTTGAAGAGCGGGGAATGATGTGGTCTTTGTCTCCCCGGGAAATAGATTCGCCTGTATACGGACAGATACCGTTGCTGTCCTGCTCTATCCTCCTGTCTTTGTCTGCCAGAGTGTCGGTCTCCCGGTACTTTTTGTCTTTGTCGCCGAGCGGCCTGCCTTTCAGGGTTTTCAAACTGGGCTCAAACTCAAAACGGTTGGATTCAGTGATTATAGGAACGTAAACCCTGTTGCCTCGATTAAGTTCATCTTTAATTTTTTCCCACTTCTCATCTGCTATCGCCCCACCCACAACCCGCGCCATGCGTTTCACAGCACCGTCAATCAGTCGGGTAGATATGGCCGGCAGACGCTGGGCTTTGGCGGTAAGGCGTTTCCCGTCTCCGCTCTTGACAGTCTGCATACGCTGGGCGTTGTCCATGGTACAGACGGAGCAGGTGTCGGAGTTGCCTCCGCGTTCCTTGAAAACGACATTGTTGATCTGAGCAAGCAGATAGACGGCGGCAGCGGGATTTCTGCCCAGCTCCTTTCTCCACTGTTTCTGCTTTTCCTCGGTATAGAAGTTTTGTGTTAGAGAAAGTATCAGACCCTCGACCCTTTTGCAGAAATTGTAGAATTTAAACGCCTCTTCCACTTTGGAATCTTTGAGGATCTTTCTGATTTCACTGCTGGACGGCGATTCGCTCTGTTTTCTGTGGTGAACGAGACCGAACACTTTCTGGACATCAAGCTTAAGACGGCCACGCCGTCCCTTCTGCTCTTTCGCGGCCGTAGCGCAATTCGTCTTCAACGTATCAATGGCCTCAAGCCAGTTAAGCAGTTTTTCGTTTATGGTATCTCCTTTCTGCCGCCTGACGATAGCAAGCTGCTCAAGGTCTTGAGGGGAAACCTGCAACAAAGCGGCCAAGTCTCCCAAAACCTGATAACGTTTCTGACGCGGCTTGTGGTTGCAGTAAGTCAGCAGATGGCCCTTGTCGTCAAAACGTCTGGTGTTCTCATATCCTCTCCCTTTGACATAACGGTATTCGGGATGAATAAATATCCTTCCATCTCTGGCTTTCTGCCGGGTCTTGTAGTACCTGCAAACTAGGTGCAGGAAAGTGCCGGACGCGAACAGAGCTTCGTCTTTGTCACTTATCTTGGTTCTAATTTCGCCAGGCAGGCAACTATCTTCGATTGCCTTTTCCAACAACTTTTTGGCCTTCTTTTTCTCTTCAGGAGTGGATTGATTCTGCCTGCATTTCTTGGCATGACTGTATATTTCGTTCAGATTGAGCGGGTCTTCGGCTTTAACCCTGTCGAGAATAAATTGAAAAACGCGGGCGTTCAGATGCTTCCCACTACGTTTCTCCGAATCTTTTTTTAATTCTCCTTTGTCAGGTTGTCCGAAATAAGACCTGCCTTTGCCGCTCGTTAAGTTCTCTTCCGAAAACTGGTTCTCATAATCCTCCAAATAATCCTGTGTCGAGTCCAAGCCTTTCAAAATACGAAGCCACGTTTCCCATTCTTTGTAATTCTCGTCCAGAAACGCTGGACTAAGTATCAGGCTCTGACACCTAGGCGGGCGACGATTGTTGTTGTCCTGATAAGGAGGGACGGTCCAGTTAGGGTCGGTCTTCAACCAGAAATCAACAACAGTCCCCGACCTGTTTTTCCATAGATTTCTCAGTTCTCCGTAGTCGTAATCTTTCCCCGGGGCCTTGAGTTTGTCTTTCTGCGGATTGACTCGCCATTCCCTCAATATCCAGTTTTCAAATCTCTCGGAAAGCCTCTTTTCGTCCCAGTAGTCGCCCCTCCTGTGTTTCTTGTCATTAAAGTACTTGCGCAGAGGCTTGAGTTCCAGATTGCTGATATTCCCTATCAAATTGGCAAGCGTTTTGACATCCAACCCCTTGTAACCGCCACTTGCGAGTTCTTCGTAAAAATGTCTTAAGTAGCCGTGCGGTCTACTGGTCTTATGCTTTTTGTTGGTTTTGAGAACATTTCCGACTTCCTCAAACACATTGCCAATTTCCTGGAAATACTTGCTGCGATGACGACCCCCCGATTGCAGTTCGCCCAGAGTCTTGTGAATGGCAAAAGCCAAATGATTCAAGTGGGTCTTGACATTAGGTTCGTCCTGACCGAATTCTGCCTTTTCCAGATCGAATTTCTCCGCGTCAAAGTTCCAGAGTGAACTTTTCAGCTCTGTTTCTCTTTCACTGTAATCTTCCACGTTGTCTAGAATAATCCGGGCTTGCTCGGGAGACTGTTTGTTCAGAAACGCGACCATGTCCACCTGACCCTGTTTGACATCAACCGCCTCCAAACCTTTCACACCCGCCGATTTCCACTCATCTAGTATCCATCTGGAAAGACGGCCGAGAATTACTCTTTTTTCCTCAATCGCATCTCCATTGATTCTTTTCTCGCAGTATTCCTTCAGCGTCTTGGAACGACCGATAACCAGAAGGTCGCGTTTTATGGCCTTTGAGCGTTCGGTCATCGCCCTGTTTTTCCGTTCAACAAACCCGACGCCCTGATCCTGAACCCAATCAACAAGGGCACCCGCAAAATTGTAGCCTTCTTCATTTCTTTCAACATCTTTCCGAAGTTCTTGCGGCAATTCATCATAGACCTCTTGCGGAAAGCTGCTTAGAACTTCTGCATCATGTTCCTCGGTAAGAAAACTGAACCCTCTGCGGTTAAGAAGAAAGCTGATGGTCTGCTGTACTTCCTTGTTCCAAGACAAACCGAAATGTTTTTCCCAGATCAGCTTGAACAGACGCTTGGCCATCCGCCTGCGGTCATACCCCCGCCTCTGGTGTCGGGAAGCAGTTCTTTTCGCCATAAGCAGGGTGTAGCTGTCTCTTTCAAGATGATAGACTCTGCCCTCTTTATCTATTTCATCCAGAGAACTTCCCGACTTGTAATGAGCAGAATAGACGCCGGTATTATTTGCCCCTAAATCAATTGCGACAGGACTGATAATCTCTTTTTTCATGGAAAGTTTTCTCCCTGCCCAGCGGGAATATATACACTCAGCAGGTCAGATTAAACTAAAGAAATTTCCAGTTTAATCAAGTAGGGTGTGTTAATGGGGCACTTTTAGTAATCTGCATTCCATGAAGCTGATAGGAAGGTACAGTTGCACTATGCTTTTCTCAACTCAAACTTCAAGCAATGTCCCAGAAAACTCGCCGCACGCGATTACCAGTATATTTAGACTAAAGAATCTGTATCTTCTTCGCCTTCATGATGTTCTTCCGCTTGAACAGAAAATACTTCTTGTGCTTGCTGTACCGACCCCATATCCTGAGCCTGCTCCCGTTCTCGATCCCCTCGACGTATCCCCGGGCGTAAACGTTGATCCTCTTCTCGGGATCGTCCTCGAAGAACCGAAACAGCGTGAACTTCCGCCCGTTTCCGGTCTCCTTGAACGTAAGTTTCCCTATCCGCCCTTCCACCGTTATTATCCGCCTGTGGTACTCGTCCCGGGAAGCCAGAACCTCCGAAACGGTCAGGACCGGCCCCTCGACCTCCCCCATGTCGGTATAGGTCTTGTAGACCTTCTCCGCGCGCAGAAAGCCCGAAACCGCGAGAAAGAACAAAGACGCCAAGAGTATCTTTTTCATCTTTCCATCCCGTACCGGATATTACGCAAAGTCCGGAGTCTTCCCGAAAAAACCCCCTACGAACCGGGCCTCGTCATGGATTCCGGATCCAGCACCCTCTCGAGCTCCTCCTCCGAAATCACCCCTCTCTTTCTGGCGACCTCCCTCACCGTGCTCCCCGTGGCGTAGGCCTCCTTGGCTATCGCCGCCGCGTTGTCGTACCCTATTATCGGGGCGAGGCTCGTGCACATGGCGAGGCTCTGCTCTATCATCTCCCCGCAGCGCTCCTCGCTCGCCTCTATCCCGTCCACGCACCTGTCCACGAACACCCGCGACACCCTGGAGAGAAGCCTTATCGATTCCAGGAGGTTGTCGGCCATCATCGGCATCATGACGTTCAGCTCGAAGTTTCCCGACTGCCCGCCGATGGCTATCGCCGCGTCGTTTCCCATGACCTGCGCAGCGACCTGGGTCACGGACTCCCCTATCACGGGATTCACCTTCCCGGGCATGATCGAGGAACCCGGCTGTATGGCCGGAAGAAGTATCTCCCCGAACCCGCAGCGGGGCCCGCTTCCTAGCCAGCGCACGTCGTTGGCTATCTTCATGAGGCTCACCGCCACGGTCCTGAGCGCTCCGCTAGTCTGCACGACCGCGTCCTTCGACGCCTGGGCCTCGAAGTGATTTCGCGCCTCCCGGAACTTAACCCCCGTCGCGGCGCTTATCCTCGCGGCCGCCTTCTTTCCGAAGCTTTTGTGCGTGTTTATTCCCGTTCCCACCGCCGTTCCGCCTATGGCGAGCTCCGAAAGATCGTTTCTCACTCCCCTGAGCCTCGAGATTCCGTGCGAAACCATGCTCGCGTACCCGCCGAACTCCTGCCCGAGCCGTATCGGCGTCGCGTCCATGAGGTGCGTTCGCCCTATCTTCACTATGCGGTCGAACTTCTTCGCCTTCGCGGAAAGCGCCTTCTCCAGGTATTCGAGCGACGGGACAAGTTCCTTTTCTATCGCTTCCAGCGCGGAGACGTGCATCGCGGTCGGAATCACGTCGTTGCTAGACTGTCCCATGTTCACGTGGTCGTTCGGATGCACCCGGGTCTTTCCTCCCAGCAGTTCCGCGGCCCTGTTGGCTATCACCTCGTTGGCGTTCATGTTGGTCGAGGTGCCGGAGCCCGTCTGGAAGACGTCGACGACGAAGTGGGCGTCGAGCTTTCCCTCGAGAACCTCCCGGGCCGCCCTGGCCACGGCCCTGGCGACGCCTTTCTTCAGGAATCCGAGCTCGGCGTTGGTTTCCGCCGCGGCCAGCTTCACAATGCCCATCGCCCTCACGAACTCTCTCGGCAGCGTGCGCCCGCTCACCGGAAAGTTCTCAACCGCCCTCGCCGTCTGCGCCCCGTAGTAGGCGTCCGAGGGCACCTTCATCTTTCCCATGGAATCCGATTCGGTCCTGTACCTGGTCTTCGCCATCCCGCGTTTCCTCCGGAGTCTGAAAAGCCTTGAATTTGAAAGGGTCTATTATGCCACAAACAAGGCGGGTTTCATACGCCCGATAATCTTTTTCTGAGCTCGAGGGAGAGGCTGAACACCGAAGGGACCAGAAACAGCGTGAAGGCCGTCGCGAACACGAGCCCCCCGACCACCACGCTTCCGAGTCCCCTGTAGAGCTCCGAACCCGTGCCCGGCGAGACGACTAGGGGCAGCATTCCGAACACGCTCGTGAGCGTGCTCATGAAGATGGGCCTCGTGCGGGACCTCACCGACTCGCGGATGGCTTCCGCGTCCTCCATTCCCGCGCGCATGTTGTTGAGCGCCTGGTGGACTATGAGTATGGAGTTGTTTATCACTATTCCCGCGAGGATGACGAATCCCAGCATGGTGAGCACGTCCAGGGGCTGGTAGGAGAAAAGATTGAGCGCCGAAAGCCCTATGAAGCCCCCGAGCGAGGCGAACGGAACGGTGAACAGGATCACAAGCGGGTGCAGGAAGCTCTCGAAAAGAGACGCCATCAGCAGAAACGATATCACCACGGCCAGCAGGAAGTTCCACTGAAGGGCGCTTCTGGCCGTGGAGAGCTTGTCGGCCGTTCCCGCGAGAACGAAGCTCACCTTGTCGCTCACCCGTCCGCTCCGGCGAAGCGGGGAGATTATCTGCGAGTTCACCGTTTCTATGGCCTCCTCGAGCGTGACGTTCTCCGGCGGGGTTATCTGTATGGTCACCACCCTTCGGGTCTCGTAGTGGTTTATCTGCCCGGGACCCTGGACGAGGCTAACGTCCGCAACGGAGCCCACCGTGACCATGTCTCCCGAAGGGGAGCTTATCATCAGGTTTTCTATGTCCTGGGTCCTTTGCGAAAAATCCCGGTTCGCCCGCAGGACGACGTCGACTTCCTCTCCGTCGAGGTCGAATTCGCTCGACTCCACGCCGTCTATGAGAGCCCTCACCGTGAACCCGAGCTCCCTGTTGGTGATTCCAACGCGCGAGGCCCGGGCCCTGCTGGTGACCACCCTGATCTCCGGGTTGCCGAGGTCTAGGCTCGGAATCGGGCGCACCTGCGCCCCGGGTATCTTCTCCATGGACATGAAGAACACGCTTCTGGCCGCCGAGAGAATCTCGGAGAGGTCGCTTCCCGTGACGTTCACGTCGACCGACCTTCCCGCCCCTATGTCCCTGCTGAAGATGCTGGGGCGCGTGATGATTCCTATCATTCCGGGGATCTCTCCAAGCGCGGAGCGCAGAACGGGGAAAAGCTCCCCCACCCTCTTGGGCTCCTCGGCGACCGCCCCCATGAATATCGACCTTCCCCGCGCCACGTAGAAGAAGTTCTTTATGCGGGCGGCCCCGGAAGCGTTTTCCTCCTCCCCCGCCATGCGGGGCGCGAGCGAGCTCTCTATCTTCTGCCCTATCGCCGTGTACTCCCCGATGTTGTAGCCCGGAGGGGGAATCAGTATGCCGAAAAGCAGGTTCCTGTTGCCCGTGGGCAGGTACTCGGTCTTGGGGAAAAGCGCGGCTATGAGAACCACGGAAAGCACGGTGAAGGAAAGCACCAGCGCGGCTCTCTGCCGCGCGCTTTTCATCACCCGCTCGGTGAAACCGTTTACGAATCCCGAGACCCGCCCCGCCAGGGAAAGCAGCTTCGGCATGAAGCGCAGGCGCCCGGGGGCGCCGGTTTCCCCGGTCGAGAGGTATTTCGAGGCCGCCGAGGGTATCACGGTTATCGACACCACGAGGCTCAGGATCACCGAGACGCTGATGGCTATGGCTATGTCCCGGAAAAGCTGTCCCGTCTGCTCCTCGACGAATATGACGGGAATGAACACGGCCGCCGTGGTGAGCGTGCTCGCCAGCACCGCCCCCCAGACCTCCGTGGTGCCGTCGTAGGCGGCCTTCGCCCGCGGCTTTCCCATCTGCATGTGGCGGTAGATGTTCTCCAGCACCACTATCGAGTTGTCTATCACCATTCCCACGGCGAAGCTCATCCCCGCGAGGCTCACCACGTTCAGCGTGCGCCCCAGGGCCTCGAACACTATGAAGGTGCCTATTACGCTCGAAGGTATGGCCACCCCGACTATGAGCGTGCTGCTCGCGCTCCGAAGAAAAAGAAGCAGTACCGCCACCGCGAGCGCCCCTCCCACCACCAGGTTCGTCTGGACGAGCCTTATGGCGCTTCGTATGTAGCCCGTCTCCTCGTAGACGTTCTGGAGAAAAAGACCCTTCTCCGCGAGGACCCCGGCGTTCAGTTCCTCGACGGCCGAAAAAAGCTTCTCCTTCACCTCTATGGAGTTCGCCCCGGTTTCCTTGACGACGTTCATCGCTATGGCGGGCTCGGCGTTCTGGCGGACGGCGTAGCGCGGGTCCTCGTAGCCGAGTCCGACCGTGGCCACGTCTCCCAGGTAGACCGGAACGCCGATCTCCGTCGTCGCCACGATGACCTTTTCCACGTCGCGGGTCGTTCGGTACTCCCCGACGGTTCTCACCAGGTAGCTTCTTTTGCCCTCGTCGAACGACCCGGCGCTCCAGTTCCTGTTCTCCGCGTCGACGGCGCGGGAAAGCTCGGAGACCGTGATGCCCCTCCGCGCGAGCTCCGCGGGGTCGAAAAGAACCTCTATCCGCCTCTCCCTGCCCCCGAACACGTTCGAGGTCCCCACTCCCGCCACCCTCTCGAGCCTGGTGCGTATCACCCTGTCGGCGAAATCGTGATACAGGTTTATGTCGGCCTGGTTTCCGGGGAGGGGCTTCAGGATGAACCACGCCATGGCTCCCGCCGCGGGATCCACGGTGGTTATGACCGGCCTGTTCACCTCGTCGGGATACTCGGCCACCTGCTCCAGGCGGTTCGACACCTTGACGAGCTTCGAGTCGAGATCGGTGCCCGCCCCGAACTCCAGGGTGACCGTGCCGACTCCCTCCTGGCTCTCGCTGCTTATCTCCGAGAGGCCCGCCACGGACTTGAGCTCGTCTTCCTGCTCGTTCACCACCTCGCTTTCCACCTCGAAGGGACTCGCCCCCCTCCACGAGGTGGTCACGGTGATCTTCAGGCTCTCAACGTCGGGGGTGAGCTGCACCGGTATCCTGAAAAAGGAGATGAGGCCGAAGATGAAGATGAATATTATGCCGACCAGGACGGTGACGGGGTTCTTTATGGAGGATTCTACGAGCTTCATGGTCCGACTATTCTGACCTTCTGCATGGGCATGAGCCTCTCGTTGCCCCTGACGACCACGTCCTCGCCGGGAGCCAGTGCCCCTTCCACGTGAACGTCGCCCCCGTAGGACTCCATCGTCCCTACCGGCACGGGGTGGGCGGCGCCGCCGCGGACGACGAACACCATCGCTCCCCGGGGCGAAGTCACCACGGCGTCCTTGGGAACGAGCTTTATCCTCTCGCTCTCGCCTATCCTTATTCTAACCACGCAGGAAACCGAGGACTTGACCAGGTGGTCGCTGTTGTCGAGCACCACCTTTACGGGAAACGCCCTGGACCTGGGGTCGGCGTGGGGAACCACCGACGATATCTTCCCTGCGAACTTCTTCCCGGAAAGGGAGCCTATGATCACTTCGGCCGGGTCCCCCTCCGCGACGGCCCCCAGGTATCTCTCGGGAAGACCCGCCGTCACCTCCACGGTGTCTATGTCGACCAGCGAGACGACCCTCGCGCCCACGTCGAGCCACTGTCCGACCTCGGTGTGGTGCTCGGTCACGTAGCCGCCGAAGGGAGCCCTTATCTTCGCGGCGCGAAGGTCGTAGCGGGCCTTTCGCAGGCCGTTTTCCAGCCGAAGGAGCACGGCCTGGGCGGAGTCGCGCCGCGAGACGGCCCTGTCGAGGTCCCTGTCGGAGACGATTCCCCTTTCGTGAAGCTCGCCCGTCCTTCGAAACTCCTTCTCCGCGAGGTCGTAGTCGGCCGACGCCTCGTTTCTGCGGTGTAGAATCTCCTCGAGGGCCAGGGATATCCTCTCGCTCCTTATCTCGGCGAGAATCCCTCCTTTCTCCACGTAGCTTCCCTCCGCCGCCGCGACGGCGCCGACGATTCCCGCCACCTCGTTCGATATGACGGACTCTTTCGCGGGCCGCGCGGTGCCGACCAGGTTGACGGGCTTTTTCGCCTCGCGCTCCGAGACCTTCGCCACGGCCACGGGGGCCGGCGGGGCGTCGGGAGGCTGGGAGAGAGCCGTCGCGGGAAAGAGAAAAAGACACAGAACTAGCGGAAGCGAAAAGTTTTTCATCGTCTCGGTCGCACACCCCTCCCCGCCAATTATACACGCAAGCGGGGGGCTCACGAACGGGGGGCGGGGGGCGGTCCGGATTTTTCCTTGTATTATCGCGAATTGTCATTAGCATATCTGTTATCCAAACCCCGAGGAGACGAAAATGGCATCAGAGAGCGTTAACGAGATAATGGACTCCGTGTTCGACGCGGAGGTGCTCGAGAGCGAAATCCCCGTCCTGGTGGACTTCTGGGCCCCGTGGTGCGGCCCCTGCAAGGCCCTCACGCCGGTCATAGAGGAGATTTCCGAGGCGTACAAGGGCAAGGTCAAGGTGAGCAAGATAAACGTCGACGAAAACCCCGAGACGACGATGAAGTTCCGCATAAGGAGCATTCCCACCCTGATCGCCTTCAAGGACGGCGAGGTCTCCGACCAGATAGTCGGCGCGGTCGCGAAAAGCGAGATAGAAAAGATCCTCGACAAGACCCTGGGGTAGAAGTCCGGAGCGCGGAAATGGGCAAGTACATCATGCTTACGAACCTCACCGACGAGGGCAGAAGGACCATAAAGATGAGGCCCGAGCGGATAAAGGAAGTGAACAAGGAGCTCGAGGAGATGGGCGTCACGATAGAGGCCCAGTACGCCGCTCTGGGTCCCTACGACTTCGTGAACATTCTAGACGCCCCCGACAACGAGACCATAGCCCGGGTGGTGATAGAGCTTGGCGCCAGGGGCACCGTGCACATAGAAACCCTCTCGGCCATCCCCGTGGCCGCATTCGAAGAGACCATGTCGGATAGCTGATATTTCAAGTCACAACTTCACCGTGCCGTCCGTTAACAGGGAACACCGAACAGCTATCAGTCTTCTTGTGATTTCCAGATTCTATTTGCAACATTGGCCAGATCATCCGCCCTCTTTTTTATAGTAATTTCATCCCAAGATTCGTTCTCGGCAATCTCGTGGTTCAGAGCAAGTAGGGCTTTGCGGAAATGGTCGCGTTTAGTTCCCCACGCGCCATTTCCTATGCTTGAATTCAACGGCTTGGCAACCAGAGTGAGATTTCCCAGAGTGTCAATGGCCTGCTGACGCTCATCCATAAGAGCTTTGGTTTTGTCATCAAGCATATAGCCTTTTAATACCGCTTCCCACGCAGACTCACACGGAGCAGACGTTCCGTCGGGTAACGGCCAATGCGTAGCCCATGACCGGGGCATCACATGCTCAATTGTAAGATTTTCGAAGGGCGCATTAGGTATCGCATGAAATTTGCTACGCTTTTCATTCTCGATTTGATGAAGTATGTAACGAATTCGTGGTGTTGGAATAACACCATACACCTTCCTGTTCCCAAACTTTTCTTTAACTTCCATGTCTGTGGGCATTCTGGAGACATCTCCCGTCATGCTGGAAATATGGTTGGAGAAAGCCGATACAATATCATTCTTATCTCTTAAATGCCGTATAATTCCAGGAACCACCTTGTTGTAGCTTTTATGCGTAAGTCCACAAATTTCACGTCGTACTAGGTAACTCTCAATTGCGCCGAAGAGTTTTTTCTTGTCTTGATCGTCAAGCGACTGTGAATTTATCCAAAGAACCAATGGGTAAAATGTGGACATATCCCAGATACGAAGAACATTCGCTACACCTGAAAAAACAGATTTTGTATCCTGTTCCTCCATGCAACGATATGTTTCAGCGTGGTCACGCAGCACTCTGAGTTCTTCTGTGATAGTAGCAAACTCTCGTTCCCGCGCATAGCGCTGGTATTCGGTAGCAACCTTGCCGACATTTACGTCCCGTGCCGTCTCGGCTATAACGGCATAAGTGATCAAATGGTCGGCCCGTGCCCGCTTCAGTCTCCCCTTCCGCACTTGTTCGCTCCAGAAAGGATTTTCAAACGGTTCCCACAGGTCACCAAAAAGTTTCTGAACATCGTCGCCAGTTTTCTGGGCCCTGTGAAAAACATCGTTTCGAATCAGGTCAAACGGAGACAGGGGTTTCCCCAAACCGTTAAGAGATGCATATATCTCCTGCGCGTCGTCATCTTGATCAAGCTGTATGCCCACAATCTGAAAGCTGAAAAGAAAACTTTCAAGAAGTGCTTTAAGCACTTTCTCGGGACATTGCCCATATTCTTGCCGTTCCTCGACAAAAACTTTCATGCTTTCATAAAGATAACAGAACGCTCTTAGCAGATTGGGTGCACTGCCCTTCTTCAGGTTGCCGTTCTTATGGAAGTAGCCTTTCTGCAAATTTCTAAGTTCGTCGTACGTGCTTTCAACTATATTTTGATAGAGAGGGCGATCAAAATTAGAGGACCATAGTTTAAAACGCTCACGGTCGGGATCATCCATGCCATATCTCCGGGCGTTGTAAATATAAGTATCGACCGCATCCAGAATGTCTGAGATATTGTGGTCGCGGGCAACCTCGCGTATGGCAGTCAAGGCTAGCTGAAATGTCGTGATTCTTTGCTGACCATCAACTAGGAAATACTGAGGAACTTTACCAATTCGTTCTAGTTTCTCAGGATGGAACGATATGATAGCTCCGAAGTAATGAGGAAAGGGTTTATTTTCGTCAAGATGTTCAATCGCCTTTTCTTCCAAATCACGCCAGAACTCTGGAATCTGCCTGTCTTCCGGAACAGTTTCCCATTCGTAGTGACGCTGATAAACAGGAACAACCCATTGCCATCTTTCACCCAAAATTTCGTGAAGAGAATAAACATCAGCTCGCATTAAATTTTTCCTCCTTTTGGGTCAGCAAGCTTACGGAATTGATTTTTCGATAATTAATTCCGAGTAAGCGGTTAGTTTCCTTGATTTTTTACAAATTTGAAATAACAGAAACCGCAAACCAAAAACAACTCCGCGTCATTCAATCATTCTCTCCACTCTTTTCTCCCATGTTTAATGCCAAACATCGCAGATGGTGTTTTCCGAGATTTTCGCGCATAACCTAAGTATTCTTGAGTACTATAGAAAATTTGTCAGAAATTTCCCCAAGTAGATGACCTAGAGGTCCCTGTATCCCTCCGACGCGCATCTTTATTTTTCACCGGTGAGCGTATAACCTTAACCAACCTTGCGCGGACAAACTGCCCGCGCGGAAAGCCCCGCCATGAAAACCTCCCGTCTTCACGGATTCAGAGACCTGTTCCATCCCGAGACGGAGAGGCTTCGGCTGGCGGTCGCGAAAACGGGGGAAGTGTTCGAGCGGTTCGGCTTCTCCGAAGTGATCGTGCCGGTTCTGGAGCGCTCGGAGGTCTACTCCACCGGCCTCGGCGACGCGACCGACATCGTCCAGAAGGAGATGTACGCGTTCGAGACCAAGGGGGGAGAATCGGTCTCGATGAGGCCGGAGGGAACGGCCGGGGTGGTGCGGGCATTCGTCGAGCACTCGCTTCACAGGAAATCCCCGGTCTCGAAGCTTTACTACTCGGGAGAGATGTTCCGCCACGAAAAGCCCCAGGAGGGAAGGCAGAGAAGCTTCAACCAGATGGGGGCCGAGCTTTTCGGGGCTCGCGACCCGCGGTCGGACTCCGAAGTCATCGCCATGCTCTGGCTCGCTCTCTCGGAACTCGGCCTAGAAGACCACGTGAAGCTCGAGCTCAATTCCATCGGAACCCCCGCCTCGCGGGAGGAGTACAAAAAGGAGCTTCGCGGGTTTCTCGCCGGAAAAAAGGACGACCTCTGCGAGAACTGCGAAAAAAGACTGGACTCGAACCCCCTTCGGACACTGGACTGCAAGAACGAAACGTGCCGGGAGGTCACCGACGGGGTCCCCTTCTCGGTCACGGATTACCTCTCGGCCGAGAGCCGGGAGCATTTCGACGGGCTCCTCTCCTCCCTGCGCGGCAGGTCCGTGCCCTTCGAGCTAAACCCGAGGATAGTCAGGGGGCTCGACTACTACACCGACACCGTCTTCGAGGTCACGACCGACAGGCTCGGCTCCCAGAACGCCGTCGCGGCAGGGGGAAGGTACGACCTGCTGGTGGAGAGGATGGGAGGTCCCCCCACCCCGGCCGTGGGCTTCGCCGCGGGGCTGGAGAGAGTGCTGCTTCTTCGGGAAAGGACCGGGACCAGGCGGGGTCTGCCGCGCGGGAAGCGAAGCGTGCGCGTGATACACCTGGGGGAGGAGGCCGCCGCCGCCGCGGCCAGGATAGCCGACGGTCTCAGGAAAAAGGGCGTGCGGGTCGAAACCGAGTACGAAGACAAAAGCCTGAAAAGCCAGATGAGAAGGGCCGACAGGACCGGGGCCGCCTACTGCGTGATAATCGGGGAGAACGAGCTTCGCGGCGGCGTGTTTTCGCTTCGCGACATGAAGACCGGGGAGGAGAGAACCCTTGCCCTGGAAAAACTCGACGGCGTGGGCGGACCGGGGGATTTCCGCAGGCTTTTCTGACCCGCCGTCTCCGGCGCGGAACCGCCGGGGCGGAAACTCCGTTTCGACGGGAAAAACCTCATGCTGAAAAACAGGTGGTTCTACGGATGGGTGGTGGTGGCCGCGGGGCACATGCTGATAACCCTCGACGGCATGCTGCTCTACTCCTTCGGCATATTCCTTCCTTACCTCAACGACGGGTTCGGACTCTCAAAGACCGTGGGGTCGTCGCTTTTTTCCGTAAGGTGCGTGTGCCTGGCGTTTTCCCTCGCGCTGGCCGGAAGACTCATAGACCGCCACGACCCTAGGTTCGTCACGTTTTTCGGGGGGCTGGTGGCCGCGGCGGGGCTTTTTCTCTCCTCCACGGCGACCGACGTCTGGGAGCTCTATCTCACCTACAGCGTGATGGTGGGGCTGGGAGACGGGTTTCTCTACATAGTGCCCGTGACGGTCATAAGCAGGTGGTTTTCCACGAGAAGGGCTCTCGCCATAGGGATAGCCACGACGGGCGTTCCCCTGAGCGGACTCGTGGTGAATCCGCTCGCCGCCTGGCTCATAGAGTCCTTCGGCTACCAGAGGGCGCTCGTTCACCTGTCGGTGATATTCGCTGTCGTACTGTGCTCGGCGTTTCTCATCAGGGGCCGCCCCGAGGACATGAACCTGAGGCCCTACGGCGAGGACGCGGCGGACAAAAAGACGGAGGGAGAGGGAGAGTGGAGCGCGAGGGAGGCGTTTTCGACTTCAAGCTTCTGGCTCATGTACCTTATCTTCTTCCTCGGGTTCAACACCTTCCTGATCATAATCGTGAACCTCTTTAACTTCTCCATAGATTCGGGAATAACGCCCATGGTGGCGGCGGGGGCCCCGGCCTTCATAGGACTGGGAAGCATAATCGGGCGGGTGTTCTTCTCGGGAGTCGTGACGAACTTCATGAGGGACGTCCGCATACTGTCGGTCTGCTACTTCTTCCAGGCGGCTTCCATAATCCTGATTCTTTTCGTCGTGGAGCCGTGGTCCCTGTACCTGTTCGGCTTTCTGTTCGGGATATTCTACAGCGGGTGGGTGCCGATGTTTCCTACCATACTGGGAAGGTTCTACGGCCTGGGATCGCTCGGAAGCATCTTCGGACTTTTCGGCACCGGGTTCTCGATCGCCGCCGTCACGGGACCGCTCGTCTCGGGATTCCTGCTGGACGCGACCCACAGCTACCAGAAACCCCTTCTGGTGGCGGCCGTCGTATCCTTCGCCACGGCGGCCGCGACGCTTCTCATAAGAAAGCCTTCGAAGAAAAGGGCCCGCGCCGCGACCGGATGACGGATCGCGAAGCGGCCGGACCTTCGCCGCCTCTCCCCGCTAGAAACGCAGGCGCAGTCCCAGGTCGATGCTGTGCACGGGCTTCACCGTGATCGTGATGGGAAGATCGGTGGACAGCCTCTGCCCCTGGAAAAGGCTGAAATCCAGGTTGGGCACGTGCATGAACCGGTACCCCGCCCTTACCGCCAGGGATTCGGTCAGGTCGAAAGCCACTCCCCCCGCGGCCTGCCAGCAGAATCCCCAGCGGTCCTGGTCCTTGTCGTCTTCAAGCAGGATTCCTCCCTGCTCCCTGATCTTGTCCTGAACTTCCTGGGAGAACTGCCGGAGCGTCGCGGGCGGGGTCGGAGTCAGGTTCCGCGCCTTTTTATGCATGACGGCGTGCACGGTTCCCATTCCCCCTCCTACGTACGGCCGAAAACGCGTGCCGGTGGGAATGTCCCAGTAGGCGTTCACCATGCCCGTCAGATGGTCGAGCCTGCCCGAGAACTCAAGATTGCGGGAAAGAGCGTTTCGGGCCACGTCGAGGATGGCCTGCGGCACCTGCTGGTCGACCTTAATGTTCTCGATATGATCGATCCCTATCCGCCGCCACGACAGCTCCGCCTCGACCCTGAAGTCGTTGAAGACGCGTCCCGCCGCCAGCCCCCCGCCCCAGCCCGTGTTGAACGTGACCTTGCCCCTGAAGTCGAGATCGCCCTGCGCCGCCGCGACGTCCGGAATGTACAGGTCCGCCGCCTGCGTGAAGTTCGTGTTGCCGTGCGCTTCCAGGTACCACGCCTTGTCTCCGCTCTCCTGCGCGAACGCCGAAGCCGCGGCCAGAACGACCGCGGCGAAAACCAGAACGCCGGGAACGAGCGCCGCGAATGACCGAATTATTCTCATTTCTCTCCTCCTCCTGCGATGCGCCCCCGTTATCGGAAGGGAGCGACGCCTGTTTGCGAGTGTCCGTAATCATAACCGATAATCGAAGTTTTCCCCCGTTCGCTGCCGGAAACGGGAAGGCGCGGGCGGCGGAGGCCGCGACGGGACCGTTTAACTCCGCGGCGGGAGGTCGGTTATAATAAGGGACGGGGGAGGAAACTCCATTGTTCGGAATCGGAACCGCGGAAATACTCATAATACTGTGCATAGCCCTGGTAGTTCTGGGACCCAAGGAGCTTCCCAGGGTCGCAAGAACCGTCGGAAGGGGCATAAGGGAACTGCAGAGAGCCAGGGACGACCTCAGAAAGAACATAGAGTTCGAAGACGACGGGGACGACCCGAAGCCGCCCCGCGCGGACTCCAAGAGCGACCCTTCCTGACTTGTCAAAAAAGCCCCGTCGTATAGTATTTACGCCAGTCGTTTTCCCTTCGGGTCTTCTACATGCCTAAGATAACGATCGACGAAATCGAACTTGACGTGGAAGACGGGCTGAACGTCATACAGGCCGCATCCCGCGCGGGCGTGGAGATTCCCCATTTCTGCTATCACCCCTCCCTGAGCGTCGTCGCCCAGTGCAGGCAATGCCTGGTGGAGGTGGAGGGGGTGCCCAAGGTGCTTCCGGCGTGCAACACAGCGGCGCGCGACGGCCTGGTAGTCAGAACCGACACGGAGAAAGCGCTCGAGGCTAGAAAGGCCGCGGTGGAGTTCACCCTGATAAACCACCCGCTCGACTGTCCCATATGCGACAAGGGAGGAGAATGCCCGCTTCAGATGACCGCCTTCGGACACGGCCCGGGCTACAGCAGGATCGGGGGGCCGGAGAACAAGAAGGTGAGACGAAAGCGCCTTTTCAGCGACCGCATAGTCTACGACCCCAACAGGTGCATCATGTGCACCAGGTGCGTGCGCTTCACGGACGAGGTGACGAAAACCGGGGAGCTTGGAACCACCGGCAGGGGATTTCGGAAGAAAATCTCCGTTTTCCCGGGAAAGACGCTGGACAACGAACTGGCCGGAAACGTCATAGACATCTGCCCCGTCGGAGCCCTGCTCTCCAGGGACACGCTTCACGAAGAGAGGGTGTGGTACATGGATTTCACCGATTCTGTGTGCTCGCTCTGCTCGAGCGGCTGCAACATCACCGTTGGGACGGATCCCAGGAAGGGAAGGATCTCGCGCGTGCGGCCGAGAACGAACCCGCAGGTGAACGGGCACTGGATATGCGACAGGGGAAGGTACGGCCACGGGGAAATCCAGGAGTCCCGGAGGCTTCGCAGTCCGATAGCCAGAAAAGACGGGGGCCACGAGACGGCGTCCTGGGAAGAGGCGCTGGAAACCCTGATCGCGGGGCTGCGCGAAACGGTCTCGTCGGGCGCTTCGTGCGCGGTGATAGCGTCGGCGACGCTCACCAACGAGGAGATGTTCCTCGCCAAGAAGCTCGCCTCCTCCCTGGGCGGCGCGCTTGCCTGCGCCGCGGGAAACTCCGAAGGGGCGGAGAAGAAGTTCGGCCTGGTAAGCGACGACCCCTACCCCAACAGCCGCGGGGCCAGGAGCATCGGCATGCCCGCCGCAGACGGCCTCGTGGACACGATAACCAGACTTTCGCCGGGAGGCAGGGGAACCGGGGCACTGATAGTGGTGGGCGAGGACCTGTTCGGACTCCTCGGCGAGAAGGAAAAGCCCGCGCTTCGAAGCGCGCTCGGGAGAACGGGACTGGTCGCGGTCGTCGACTACAGGCTCACAGAGACGGCCACCCACGCCGACCTCATACTTCCCGCCGCGAGTCCCTACGAAAAGGACGGGACGTTCACCAACGACTCCGGGCGCGTCCAGAAGGTCTCGGCGGCCATGGCTCCTCCCGGGGAGGCGAGACAGGGATGGGAGATACTGCTTTCGATCGGAAGCGGCATCGACGGGAGGCTTTTCGACTACGGGTCCCCGTCCGAGATAATGGACGAAATGAGCCTCGAGGTGCCGGCGTACGCGGGGATGAGCTACGACGCGATAGGGCCGGTCGGAAAGGTTCTGGAAGGAGCGGCGACATAGGATGATTCCCGGTCCGGTCGCCGAGGCGGCCCTCAAGATAGCGGTCGTGTTCGCGGTGGTGCTGACCGCCGTGGCGTATCTCACCTACGCGGAGAGAAGGATAAGCGCCTTCATACAGGACCGCTACGGGCCGAACCGCGTGGGTCCCCTCGGGCTTCTCCAGCCCCTGGCCGACGGCATAAAGTTCGTCTTCAAGGAAGACCTGACTCCCCGGACGGCCAGCGGGGGCATGTACCTGCTGGCGCCCGCCTTCGCGCTGGTCACCGCCCTGGCCGCCCTAGCGGTGATTCCCGTGGGACGGGGAGTCTCCACCGATCTTTTCGGACTTCTCTCCGAACCCGCGTTCATAAGCTTCCAGATAGCCGACCTCAACGTCGGCCTTCTCTACGTTCTGGCGATAAGCTCCCTCAGCGTCTACGGGGTGGTGCTCGGCGGGTGGAGTTCGAACAGCAAGTACTCGCTCATAGGAGGGCTTAGGGGGGCGGCCCAGATGATAAGCTACGAAATAGCCCTCGGCCTCTCCATACTGGGCGTGATAGCCATGGCGGGGTCGCTTCGGCTAGGGGACATAATCGAGGCGCAGGAGAGGATGTGGTTCGCCGTGCCGTCCTTCATGGGATTTATCGTGTTCGTCGTCTCGGCCTTCGCCGAAACCAACAGGCTTCCGTTCGACCTTCCCGAGGCGGAACCGGAAATAGTGGGCGGCTACCACACCGAGTACAGCGGCATGAAGTTCGCCATGTTCTTCATGGCCGAATACACCCACATGATAGTGGCCTCGTGCATGATAACGTGCCTGTTTCTGGGCGGCTGGTATCCCCTGCCGTTCGGAGGGTGGTTCGGCGTGGACATCGACGCGCACTGGTACCTGCCGCCCGCGGTGTTTCTGGCCAAGGTCGTCTTCCTGCTGTTTGTCTTTATATGGGTGAGATGGACCCTTCCAAGGTTCAGGTACGACCAGGTGATGCGCCTGGGCTGGAAAAGGCTTTTTCCCCTGGCGATGGTCAACCTGCTCGTCGTAAGCTTCCTTATGGTCTTCGGGGTTCTCTAGGCGGAAGAAGGGAAAAGCCTTCGGGGGCGGCCGTATCGCGGCGAAGCCTCCGCCGCGGAGAACCGCCCGCCGCGGCTCCCCGTCCCGTGTCTAGAAACGCCAGCGCAATCCCAGGTCCACGCTGTGCATGGACCTCACCGTGACGGTCCCGGGAAGCTGGCTGGCAAGCCTCTGCCCCTGGAAAAGGCTGAAATCCAGGCTGGGCACGTGAATGAACCGGTAGCCCGCCCTTACCGCCAGGGATTCGGTCAGGTCGAAAGCCACTCCCCCAGCGGCCTGCCAGCAGAATCCCCAGCGGTTCTCGTCCTTGTCGTTATAAGTAATAACATTGCCGTCGAGCCTCGTTCGCGCATCGGCGGGCAGAAGGGCCACCTGCGCGTCCGGCAGCTCGACCCGCGCGGTTTTTCGCATGGCGGCGCGGACGGCTCCCGCTCCCGCTCCGACATACGGCCGGAACCGCATACCGGTCGGAACGTCCCAGTAGACGTTCGCCAGGGCCGCGAGGACGCTCATGCTGCCCGTCAGGTTGAGATTTCTCCGGATGGAATCCTCTATCAGCATGAGGGTGGGATCGTCCGCGTGTCGATCAATCTCGAGATGGTCGATGCCGGTCCGACGCCACAATCCCTCGCCCTCGATCCTGAAATCTTTCCAGACGCGTCCCGCGGCCAGTCCGCCGCCCCAGCCCGTGTTGAAGGTGACGTCGCCGGTTACGTCGATCGTTCCGCTCTCCTGGCGGGTCCGGGAGGTCTGGGGGAGCTTGATGCCCGCCGACTGCCCGAAGGCCACGCTCCCGTGCGCCTCCAGGTACCACGGTCTCTCCCCGCCGTCCTGGGCGGAGGCCGGAGCCGCCGCCAGTACGAAGGCGGCAAGAACCAGCATCCCGCACGCGCCGTACAAACCTGTCAAACCTTTTTTCATCTTTTCCTCCTTGAATCTTTCAGACAGCCGTTCCTATCGTAACCGCAAACCGGCGGCATCCACAAACCGCCTTCGTCCGCGGCTCCAGCGACGGACCGAAGGACGGTCAGACGTCCAGATTGCTCACGCTGAGGGCGTTTTCCTCTATGAACTCCTTTCTGGGTTCGACCTGGTCGCCCATGAGCTTGGTGAATATCTCGTCGGCTTCCACCGCGTCTTCGACCTGCACCTGCTTGAGCACCCGGTTTTCGGGATTCATCGTCGTGGCCCAGAGCTGCTCGGGGTTCATCTCCCCGAGACCCTTGTACCTCTGTATGAACTGTCCCTTCTTTCCCTTCTCCAGTATGAACTCGACGAATTCGCCGAAGTTCCCGAGCTCGGCCTCGCCGCCGCTTTCCTTCACGCCGAAAGGAGGCTCTCCCAGGGAGCCCAGAGACTCTGCCAGCTTGCGAAGTTCCCTGAAATCGGGGGAACCGAGAAAGTCGAAGTCGATGACTGATGAGGCCGTCCTGCCGTTTTCCCTGAAGGTGTACTCGACGCTCTGGGAGCCGTGCTCGGCGTCTTCCCCGAATTTCCAGTCGAGATCGAGCATCTCCGGGTCGTTTTTCTCCAGCCGCTCCCTTATTTCCAGCAGATGGGCGTCGAGAACGCTCTCGTTTCCCTGCTTGAGGTAGCTTCTTCTGAAATCGAGCTTCCGGGCGAACGCGTCCACTATGCTCCTGTTCCTGCCCCACCTGCTCACGTGATCCAGAAGCTTTCCGTACCTTATGGCCTTCTTCACCAGGTCCGAAAGCCTGGCCCCCTTGATCTCCCTCGCGTGGCCGTTGTCCCCTCCCGAGACGATCTCCACGTCCTCGACCCCGAGCTGAATGAGAAACTCCTCGTACTCCTGGTCGTCCTTGAGATAGGTCTCCTTCTTTCCCTTTCTGACCAGATACAGGGGAGGCTGCGCTATGTAGAGGTAGCCCTTTTCTATCACTTCCCTGAAATGGCGGAAAAACAGCGTGAGGAGAAGGGTCCGTATGTGCGAGCCGTCCACGTCGGCGTCGGTCATGAGGATTATCTTCTGGTAGCGGATCCTGGATATGTCGAACTCCCCCTCCCCTTCCCCTATCCCGGTGCCGAGAACGGTGATGGTGGTTCTTATCTCCTCGTTGGCGAGCATCTTGTCGAACCGTGCCTTCTCCACGTTGAGGATCTTTCCCTTGAGCGGCAGGATGGCCTGGTTCGCCCTGTCCCTGGCCTGCTTGGCGGAACCGCCCGCCGATTCTCCCTCGACTATGTAGAGCTCGCTTTTGGCCGGGTCCCTTTCCTGGCAGTCGGCCAGCTTTCCGGGAAGGGAGCCGGATTCGAGGGCGCTTTTTCTCCTGGTGAGCTCCTTTGCCTTTCTCGCGGCGTTTCTCGCCCGCGCGGCGTCTATGGCCTTTTCCACTATGCGCCTTGCGACCTGGGGGTTTTCCTCGAAAAACGCCCCGAGCTTTTCGTTCAGCAGGGCTTCCACCGTGCCCCTCACCGAGGTGTTGCCGAGCTTGGTCTTGGTCTGGCCCTCGAACTTCGGATCGGGAATCTTCACGCTCACCACCGCCACGAGCCCCTCCCTCACGTCCTCTCCGGCGAGCGCCATCTTGAGGTTCTTCAGAAGGTTCTTCTCCTCGGCGTACTTGTTTATGGTCCTGGTGAGCGAAGTGCGGAACCCCGAAAGATGGGTTCCCCCCTCGACGTTGTTTATGTTGTTGGCGTAGCAGAAGATGGTTTCCCTGTAGGTGTCGTTGTACTGAAGTGCCACTTCCACGGTGGTGGAATCCCGCTCGCCCCGCACGTAGATCGCCTCGGGGTGAAGCGTCTTTCTGTTCTGGTTGAGCTCCTTTACGAAGGCGACTATCCCGCCCTCGTAGAAAAACTCCTGCTTCCTGTCCGTCCTCTCGTCAACCAGGGTGATCCGAAGTCCCCTGTTTAGAAACGCAAGCTCCCTTATCCTGTGGGCGAGCACGTCGTAGTTAAACTCCCTGACCTCGAATATGGTGGAGTCGGGCTTGAAATGTATCCTGGTTCCGCTCTTGTCGGTCTTTCCCGTGTTTTCGAGATCCTTTTTCGCCTCCCCCTTCTCGTACTGCTGGAACCACACCTTCCCCTCGCGCCTGATCTCCACCGACAGGTTCTCGGAAAGGGCGTTCACCACCGTGACCCCGACCCCGTGCAGTCCGCCGGAGACCCTGTAGACCTTGCCGTCGAACTTTCCGCCGGCGTGAAGCATGGTCATCACGACCTCCACGGCGGGCTTTCCCGTCTCGTCGTGAACGTCGACCGGAATTCCCCTTCCGTCGTCCTCCACAGTGACGCTTTCGTCCACGTGAACGGTGACGGTGATGTTGTCGCAGAATCCCGCCAGGGATTCGTCCACGCTGTTGTCGAGAACCTCGAAGACAAGATGGTGAAACCCGCGGGAATTGGTGTCCCCGATGTACATGTCCGGGCGTTTTCTCACGGCTTCGAGGCCGGGGAGAACCTTTATCTGCTCGGCGGTGTACTCGCCGTCCGAGCCGAAGTCGCCGCGCAACTCGCCCATTGTTTCGGATTCCTGAGACTGGCTCAAGTCAAGCACCTCCCGGTTAAGAAGATCGCGCAATTATGATACCTGAAAGAAACGGAAAAATCAGCCGCGCGGGGCGGTTTTCGAAAAAACGGCGCCGGGGACGCGGGCGGATCAGGACGGGGAGATTTTCGGGTGGGTTATTCCGGTCTGCTTCTGGTACTTCCCCTTCTTGTCCGCGTAGGAGGTCTCGCACTGCTCGTCCCCCTCGAAGAAAAGCACCTGGGCGATTCCCTCGTTCGAGTATATCTTGGCCGGAATCGGGGTGGTGTTCGATATCTCGAGCGTGACGTATCCCTCCCACTCGGGCTCGAACGGGGTGACGTTCACGATTATTCCGCACCTGGCGTAGGTGGACTTTCCGACGCAGACCGTGATGGTGCTCCTGGGTATCCTGAAGTACTCGACGGTCTTGGCCAGGGCGAAGGAGTTGGGCGGAATCACGCAGTGCTCTCCCTTTATCTCCACGAAGGACTTGCTGTCGAAATCCTTGGGGTCCACCATGGCGCTGTTCAGGTTCGTGAACACCTTGAACTCGTCGCTCACCCTGATGTCGTAGCCGTAGGCCGAAAGACCGTACGATATCACCCCCTTGCTCACCTGTCCCTCGACGAAAGGCTCTATCATCCTCCGCTCGAGCGACATTTTTCTTATCCAGTGATCCGGCTTGATTCCCATTGTGGAATTCTCCTTTTCGCTTGAATGTATTCCGTCCCGCCGGCCGCCGCGAGCCGCAGTCCGGAGAGGCCGGCTCGAAAAAACGGAGGCGAACACTCGGAAAGCCGCGGCGGTCCCGCTCTACCGGACGGCTTCGCCCTTTCCGACGGGCGAAGCGGGGTCCACGAATCCGCCGTCGTCGAGGAGGTAGCAAGTGTCGCCCAGCATTTCGTCGATAGCGGACGGACAGTCTTCCGCCGGCATGTCGTCCGGGTCCGGAACCGCGACGTAAGGACAGACCGCCACTATCCCGCGGCCGTCCCCGGGCTGATTGTGCTTGCCTATCCAGAGACCTCCGTACCTGGCGGGACTTTCGCTTGTTTTCTGGAGATAGACCACTCCCGGGTTTCGCCGGTTGCTGCCGTCGGAATCCACGGTCGAGTAGCCGACCGCGAAAATTTCCGTGCCGGCCCTTCCCTCGTTGCGGTTTTCCGCCCTGTATCCCGCAGTCTCGAAACGGCGCCCGGCGACCGTGGTAGCGGCTGAGATCGTCCCGTCCGCGCTCTCCGCGATGTTCCAGTCCTCGCTCACGCACTCAAGGACTCCATCGGGGTTCTGGGCGAGAAGGTAGCCGGTCATCTGCCTCGTCGTCGCGCCGTCGTCCCCGCAGGAGACGAGAAAGAACGACCCCGCGAGGCAGACCGCCGCGGCCGAAACGAAAAAAAACCTTTTCAAACCCATCAGCGCCCCGCGCGTGAAAGTCAGGTCCATGAGCTGAACCTCCCTGCTGACATTAGTATCGGCCCGCGATTCCGAAACGCGACGGAACGAAGCGTCCCGCAAACCTTCAGTCCTCCGTTCCGAGCTCCAAGGCGCGACCTCTCCCCGTACCCGCGCCGGACATACAGCAAGGCCGTGGCGACGCCGTTTCCGCCGCCGCCCAGACCCGCTAAAAATTAAAGACTACCGACCGTCCATGTCTATTGTATCGCCGTCGTGTCCACGAACCCGTTGGCATTGGTGCGGTAGCACGTGTCGCCCAGCATAGTCTCGATAGCGGACGTACAGTCTCCCGCGTCCTCATCGTCCGGGTCCGGCATCATTATGTAGGGACAGATCATTCCCTGGCTTCCGGCCGCGGGCAGGTTGGGCTTGCCGATCCAGAGTCCTCCGTACCGGTTGTCGCTTAATTTCTGGAGGTAGTATATTCCCGGGTCGTCTATATCGCCGGTATCAGGGTTAACAGACACGTAGCCGAGTCCGAAAATTTCCGGCCCCCCCCCTGAGTTCATGGCCTTGTATCCCCTGTGCCTTATCGTAACGGTCGTGAAGACCGAGTTGGCATTAACGGTTCCGTCCGCGTTCTCCGTCACGGTAAGGTCCTCGCTAAAACATCCTATTTCTCCATCTGTACCCTGAGTCAGAAAGTACCCGTCATAATTGTTCGGTCCCGCCTGCGCCTGCGCGGAACCACCGTTGCCCCCGCACGCCGCGAGAACCAGCATCGCCCCGAATAACGCGACGGCCGCGAAGCCGCTGAAAAGCCCTCTTTTCGAAACCGCGCGGTCCGTCCGCGCCCCGAGCATGGAAATCAAGTTCATAACCGAACCTCCTGAATAGTATTTGATTCAATTTTAACAAAACGACGCGGTGAAAAGCAAGGAATATCGGCTTTCCCGGCCGGAAAGGCTAGACGAACTGCCTGAGGAACCTCACGTCGTTTTCGAAAAAAAGCCTTATGTCGTTTATCCCGTACTTGAGCATGGCTATTCTCTCGACGCCCATGCCGAAGGCGAACCCCGAATAGGTCTCCGTGTCGTAGTTCACGCTCGAGAAGACCGCCGGGTCGACCATTCCGCACCCCATTATCTCGAGCCACCCCGTGCCCTTGCACACGCGGCAGCCGTCCCCTGAGCATATCTGGCACTCTATGTCCACCTCGGCGCTGGGCTCGGTGAACGGGAAGAAGCTGGGGCGGAACCTCACGTTGGTGTCGTCCCCGAACGTGAGCCTGACGAACTGTATTATCACCGACTTTAGGTTTCCGAAGGTTATGTTCCTGTCGACCAGAAGACCCTCTATCTGGTGGAACATGGGGGTGTGGGACACGTCGCTGTCGCAGCGGTAGACCTTTCCCGGAGCTATTATCTTCACCGGGGGCTTCTGGGTTTCCATGATCCTTATCTGCACGGGAGAGGTGTGGGTGCGAAGAACTATGTCGTCGGTCACGTAGAAGGTGTCCTGCATGTCCCTCGCGGGGTGGTTTCTCGGAATGTTGAGCGCCTCGAAGTTGTAGTAGTCAAGCTCGACCTCGGGACCTTCGGCGACCTCGAATCCCATCCTCTCGAAATCGTAGACGATGCGCTCCATAACCAGGGTCACGGGGTGCTTGGCGCCCACGGGCATCCCCCTGCCGGGAAGGGTCACGTCGGTGGCCTCCTCCATGAGCTTTTCGTTAACGAGCCTCCGCCTGATCTCGTCGGACCTTCGGGAAAAAATCTCCTCGGCCTCCGACTTGGCGGCGTTCACGAGGCTTCCAGCCTCCCTGCGCGTCTCGGGGGGGATGTCCCGAAGGGATTTCAGAAGCGCGGTTATGGATCCCTTTTTCCCCAGGTAGGCGGACCTCACCCTGACCAGGTCGGTTTCGGTGGAAACCCCCTCGAGGTCAGATTCCATCCGCTCCCTTATCTCCCGAAGCTTTTCTTCCATCGCCTTTTTTCCCGCGTCCCCCGCAACGAAAAGTACTTAACCGCCCCCACTCCCCTTATCAAAGACCGCGGCGCCGAAAGCGCCCGCCGCCCGGGAAAATCCTAGCCGCGCGCCGCTTCGGCGGCCTTGCGCGACCTCCAGTAGACGACAAACGCGCTCGCGACGAAAACCGACGAGTAGGTGCCAATCACGACCCCAACCATGAGCGTGAACGCGAAGTCGTGTATCACCGAACCGCCAAGGAAAAACAGCGGAAGCAGCACTATGAACACCGTGACGGTCGTGAGCAGCGTTCGGGAAAGCGTCTGGCTTATCCCCTCGTTCACAAGCTGCCTGAAGCCCTTTTCGGGGAAATTGCCCATGTTCTCCCTTATCCTGTCGAATATGACTATGGTGTCGTTGACGGAGTATCCTATGACGGTGAGAAGCGCCGCCACTATGGCCAGGGTGAACTCCTTGTCGGCCAGGGATATGGCCCCGACGGTTATGAGAGTGTCGTGCACGAGGGCTATGACCGCCCCCACGGCGAAGCCGAACTCGAACCTGGCCACCAGGTACAGCAGTATCACGACGCTGGCCAGGAGTATGGACAGAAGGGCCTTGGTCACGAGCTCCTTTCCCACCTTGGGTCCTATGTAGTCTATCCTCTGGATCGAGGCTCCCTCGAAGTCCTCCGATTCGGCGAAAAGGGCTTCCAGCTTTTTCTGGAAATCGCTTATCTGGTCGAAGGTGGCGAGTTCGGGGGCGAACTGTATGAGGTGCTCGTTGTCTCCCGGAAGACCGAACCGCTGGACGGACTCGGAGGGAAAGCCCGCGTCGCCGAGCGCCTTTTTCAGGGTCTCGGGCTCGAGGCTCTTTGCGAGCTTTATGTGTATCTCGGTTCCCCCGGTGAACTCCACTCCCCAGTTGGGTCCCTGGTGATACACGAGCGACGCCACGGAGATGACCGCGAGGGCGATCGACACGCGCATCGCCCCGCTCATCTTCTCAACGAAATCGTAACTGATCCTGCCTATCATCCGCACCGCGCCGGTCTCCTCATATGCTGACTTCCGTAAGTTTCCTGTCCCTGTAGAGCATGTTGGTGAACACCCTCGCCACCACGAGGTTGCTGAACACGGTCGACACTATTCCTATGGAGAGTGTGGCCGCGAAGCCCTTCACCGGTCCCGAGCCCAGCCAGAAAAGTATGAGGGCGGTGAGAAGCGTGGTCACGTTGGCGTCGAGGATGGTCCAGACGGACCTCGCGTAGCCCGTCTCTATGGAGTGAACCGCGGCCTTTCCGGCCGTGAGCTCCTCCTTTATCCTCTCGAATATTATTATGTTGCCGTCGACGGCCATGCCGAGGGTGAGAACCAGCCCCGCGATGCCTGGAAGCGTGAGGGTGACGCCGAAGGCCGAGAGAAAGCCCATTATGAAAAGAATGTTCAGGGCCAGGGCGGCGTTGGCCACGGCTCCCTGGAGCCTGTAGAAAAACACCATGAACACCAGCACCAGCACTCCGCCCACCAGCATGGAGAACCTTCCCCTCTCTATGGAGTCCTGGCCGAGCGACGGTCCCACGGTGCGCTCCTGCTCCACCCTGACCGGAACGGGAAGGGAGCCCGACCTGAGTATGAGGGCCAGGTCCTTGGCCTCGTCGGGAGTGAACGTTCCCGTTATGGTTCCCTCGTAGGTTATCCTGTCCTGTATCGTGGGAGCGGACTTTATCACCCCGTCCAGCACTATGGCCAGGCGCTCCCCTATGTTTTCTTCCGTGAGCTTTCCGAACTTGGACGCCCCCTCCCCCCTGAAGCGGAATCCCACGGCGGGGTTTCCGTAGTCGTCGAACACTATCCTGGCCTCGGAGATGTACTCCCCGGTGACCGAGGCGAGCTTTTCGGTGAGAAAGAACTTCTCGTTCTCGTTTCCAGTGTCCCCCTCGTGCACGGCGAATCCCTTCTCGGAGAGCTGCTCCTCGGTCTCGGCCTCCGCCCCTGCCAGCATGCTCTCGCGGGACGCTCCGGCCGCGTCCACTATCTTGAACTCCAAAACGGCCGTCTTTCTTATGAGGTTGACTATCCTCTCCCTGTCCTTTTTAGACGCCCCGGGAACCTGCACCAGTATCCTGTCGTCGCCCGATCTCTGTATGCTGGGCTCAACCAGTCCGAAGTCCTTCACCCTGTTCTCTATTATCTGCTTCACCCTCTCTAGGGAGTTTCTGCGAAGCTCGTCCACGTAGGAAGCCTTTATGGAAAGCGTGAGGGACCTTGCGCCGGAGTCCACGTCGGCTATCTGGCCGAAGTCCTCGCGGGCGAGCGACGCCGCCTTTTCGGCGTCCGCGCCGGGGAAAAGTCCCACCTCGAGCTTTCCGCCCGAAACCTTCGAGCTTTCGACCAGAATCCTGTTTTCGGCGAGCTTCGAGGAGAGGTCCTCCCGCATCACCTGCATCTCCTGCGCCACGCCCTCTTCGGTCTCTATGCCCAGGAGAAGGAATATTCCGCCCTCGAGATCCAGCCCGAGGCTTATTCCCTTGCTGGAAAACACCTTGCCCCACCACGAGGGAAGCCTGTCGCCCGCGAACGTCGGGGCGAGAAGTATCCCGGAGAGAAGGGCGAAAAAGACTATGACGGAAATCCAGACGCGCGAAACCCGCTTCATCCGTTCAGGAGCCTCCCCTGGACTTGCCGTCTTCGGGCCCGGAGTCGGTCTTCTCCGAAATCCCCGAGCGCACCATCCTGATGTTGGTGCCCTTGGCTATCTCGACGGTGAGGTCGTCGCCGTCGGCGTCGACCACCCTCCCGCGTATGCCCCCCGTGGTGACCACGCTGTCGCCCCTCTTTATATCGGCCAGCATCTTCTTTCGCTCGCGGCCCTGCTTCTGCTGGGGCCTTATTATCAGAAAGTAGAAAAGCAGAAAGATCGCAACGAACGGAAGCATGGCGGAAAAAGCCGAGCCTCCTCCCTGCTCCGCGCCGGGCGGAACGCAGGAGGCCGCGAAAAGCGCCGCCGCGGAAACGAAAACCGGTCTCTTCAATTTCTATTCCTCCTCAAGGTCGTCAAGTCCAGAGCGAAACTCCCCGAAGCCGCCCGTCTCTATCGCCTCCCTCATCCTTCTCATCAGCACGGAGTAGTAATGAAGATTGTGGAGGGTCAGCAGCTGGAGAGAAAGAATCTCCCCGGCCATGAATATGTGCCTGAGGTACGACCTCGAAAAATTCGCGCACGCGTAACAGCCGCATTCGCCGTCGAGCGGCGAGCCGTCGCGCGCGTAACGGGCATTTTTTATAACCACTTTCCCCCCGCTTGTAAAGAGAGTTCCGTTGCGCGCGTTGCGGGTGGGAAGGACGCAGTCGAAAAGGTCGACGCCCAGCGCCGCGGCCCGCGCCATGTCCCCGGGCGTTCCCATGCCCATGAGATACCTCACCCCGTCGCGGGGAAGAAGCGACGTCGCGGCCTCCACGGCCCCGAAGGTAGCCGCGGCGGGCTCCCCAACCCCGAGCCCCCCTATCGAGTAGCCGTCGAACCCGATGTCGAGCAGTTCCTTCGCCGAGCGGACGCGGAGGTCCTCGTAAATCCCTCCCTGCACCACGCCGAAAAGCGCCCCCGAGTCCGGTCTTTTGGCTTCCCGGCAGAGCCCCGCCCAGCGCGTGGTGAGGGCGACCGACTTCTCCACGTACTCCCTGGAGGAGCCGTGGGCGGGACACTCGTCCAGGCACATCATGACGTCCGAACCCAGGCTCTCCTGTACCTCCACGGACCTTGCGGGCGAAAAGAAATGCTCGCTTCCGTCCAGGTGGGAGCGGAAAGTCACCCCGTCTCGCGATATCTTCCTGGTCTTCGAGAGGCTGAGAATCTGGAACCCCCCGCTGTCGGTAGCTATCGCCCCGTCCCAGGCCATGTAGCGGTGAAGCCCTCCCATTTCCCTCACCACGTCAGCCCCGGGGCGCAGGTGGAGGTGGTAGGCGTTGGAGATGAGCATCTCGAATCCCAGGGCGCGCAGGTCGGCGGGAGAGACGGCCCTGGCGGCTCCGCGGGTGGCCACGGGCATGAAGGCGGGGGTCTCGACCGTGGCGCGGGCCGTGTGAATCCTGCCGCGCCTTGCGCCGCCGTCGGACGAGATGAGCTCGAACCTGTGCATCGCGAGCGGTGGAGGGCCGGGGGCTAGAGCCCGAGCACGTCCCGCATGGAGTAGATTCCCGGGGGCTTTCCCGCGACCCACTTCACGGCGCGGAGCGCGCCGGAGGAGAAGTTCTCCCTGGAGGCCGCCCTGTGCGAAAGCTCTATCCTCTCCCCGTCGCCGAGGAACATGACGGCGTGGTCCCCCACCACGTCTCCTCCCCGGAGGGTCTGCACGCCTATCTCGCCCTCTTTCCTGGGGCCGGTGTTTCCAAACCTCTCGTACCTGGCGACGTCCGAGAGCCTCCGGCCGCGGGCCGACGCCACGGATTCCGCCAGAGCCAGCGCCGTGCCGCTGGGGGCGTCGACCTTGCGCCTGTGGTGCGCCTCAACTATCTCGGCGTCGTAGCCGTCTCCGAGACACAGGGCCGCCGAGCGCGCGAGTTCGAGCAGCACGTTTATCCCCACGCTCATGTTGGGAGAAAAAACGCACGGCACCGCCCCGCCTAGCGTCCCGAAAAGCTCCTCCCTCTGCGCGTCGGTAAAGCCCGTGGTGCCTATCACCATGGATTTTCCGCTCTCGGCCGCGTACTCGGCGTGGGCGAGCGTGGCGGCGGGGGCGGTGAAGTCCACTATGACGTCGGCCGAGGCGGCCGCAAGCGCCATGTCGTCGCGCACGACGACTCCCGGCTCCGCCCATTCTCCAAGCTCCGAGGCCTCGCGGCCCACGCACCCGTGACCCGGGGTCTCCGTTGCCCCGACCACGCTTATCTCCCCGTCGCGCCCGAGAAGCGACGCTATGCCGCTTCCCATCCGCCCGCACACTCCCGCGACCGCCGCCCTTATCATCGCCGCTCCCCTTCCCCGCCCGCCTCGGGCGCGGCGGCGCAGTTCTCTATGCAGCTGTCCTTCACGATCTTCCAGCTTTTCTCCGGTATGGCCAGGTCGTAGCGGTTCCTGTAGGTGGCGGCGACGCGCTCGGTCTTTCCCGGGGGCAGGTAGTCGACCGAAAGCTCCGCCACCACTATGGCGCTGTCCCTGAAAAGCTGGGTCGCGAGAACCCTGTAGCCGGTCACTTTCATGTCGTACTGCTCGTAGAAAAACCGAAGCCCGCTCACGTACCCCTCGCGGTCGGAGCTGAAAGTGTGGATGTTTTCGTACGCGGAGTTGAAGTCCCGGTCCCGAAGGGCTTCCAGAAAGGCGCTTACCACGCTCGTGGCCGAGACCCTGGGCTTGGGCCTGCTCGCGTAGGGATCCTTCACGGGAACCGCGCAGGAAAGCGCTAGGAACGCGAGAGGCAGGACTGGAAGAAGGATGTTTCTCATCGGCGGGCCGAGGGCGCGCGGCGGAGGCCGGCGACGGTAAGAAGTTAAACGAGAAAAAGACTACAGGCAAGCCGAGACGCGCGGCGCCCCTTACCAATCGGGGTTCTTTGCGGGTATGTTTCTGCGGCGGCATGTAGAGGCCGGACAAGGGAGAGAACAAAAGCGCATGAAGAGCATGACGGGTTTCGGAGAATCCTCGGCGGCGACGCGGGCGGGGAAGGTGACGGTGGACGTAAGGTCGGAGAACCACAGGTTCCTTGACGTGAAGACCGTCGTTGCCGAATCGCTGGCGCACATGGAAAACTCCCTGGCCGAGAGGGTCAGGAAGCTTTCGGACAGGGGGAAGATCAGGCTTCGCCTCTCCGTCCAGACGGGTCCGAAGGAAAAGCGGCTTCTGACCGAGGAGATGCTTCGGGAAAACCACAGGTCGCTTCGGAAACTGGTTTCCTCCCTGGGGCTAGGGTCCGAGGTCGGAATCGAGCACCTGCTCATGATGGGAGATTCGCTCGACGGAACGCTACAGTCCCGGGTCTCGAAGCGGGAGGAGGCGAAGATAAGGGAAGCGGTCGAGCGGGCGATTTCGAAGTTCAACCGAAGCAGGGAGATCGAGGGGGAGAAGCTCGAGAAAAAGATAATGGCGCGTCTCGAAAGGATAAAAAAGACCGTGGACGGCGTTAAGGCGAAGAGAAAGGAGTTCGTAAGGAAGTCGGAGAAAAAGACCAGGGAGAAGATCGAAAGGATATTTTCCTCCAGGGAGAACATGGACCCAGTGATCTCGCAGGAGGCCGCGGCGCTCGTGACCGAGAGAAGCGAGATCGACGAGGAGATAGTCAGGCTCGAGACCCACGTGTCCAAGTTCAGGAAGATCGTGAAGAAAAGGGGTCCCGTCGGAAAGGAGCTCGACTTCCTCGTTCAGGAGATGAACAGGGAGGCGGGCACCGTCTCGGCGAAATGCAAGGACGCGGGGATTTCTCACCTTACCATAGACATACGCCTAGAGCTTGAAAAGATACGGGAGCAGATTCAGAACATAGAGTAGAATTCTTTCGCCGTCAGGCGTCGCACGCTTCCACCGCTTTACGTTCGTGTCGCATTTAGAGAAGAAAAAAGGTTCGGCAGGGAAAGAGCATTAGAATCTCAAGCGTGACGGAAAGGAAGGTTAGTTATTTCTGATTTGACGATTCGACTCCTTAAAAGTATCATCGCTGTTATGTCCAGAACGATAGAAGACCCCTCGTTGATCTCGCGACTGCGAGGCGTATGCGTCGCCCTCAAGATTTCCTATTCCCGTAAGGATAACGGAAAAGCTCTGGCGCAGGCCATAAGAGAGGTTTCGGAAGAAACATGGGAAGCCGCCTCGAAAGCCTACGAAATCCGGCTCGAAGCCGACGGGACCCCCGTCTATACGTAACCCGCCGAGCCGCACGGCAGGCACTTTTTTCAGAGACCCGGAATTTTTACCACATACAACCAAGCGACGGTTACTAAACGGGCAACGAATCGCCGGTACGTCCCGCCCTGGAAAATCCGGCGGAATCGGACGACCCCGAAAATGGAGAAAGCGAACGATGGCGAAGATGGAAGGTTTCAGGATAAGGAATTTCAGGACGCTGAAAGACGCGTCTCTCGGCCGCGCGTGGAGTCGCGGCGGGTCCCCTCTTGCCCCGCTGACCGCCGTGATCGGCAAAAACGGGGTCGGCAAAAGCGCCCTGTTCGACGCGCTCGGTTTTCTGTCGGACAGCATCAGGTTCGGAGTCGAGGAGGCATGCTCCGCGGGAGGACGGGGAGGTTTCGGAAACATCCTTTCCCGGGGAGAAGAAGGACCGATGGAATTCGAGGTGACTTACAGGGAAAACGACAGGGCGCGCCCCGTCGTCTACGAACTGTCGGTCGGTCTCGACGGGTCGGAACGGCCCCGCGTCCTGAAAGAGCGCATGAGCGAAGTGGTCGAGGCGCCGAAGAGCGGCGAAGTCCGAAAACGCTCCTTTCTGCTTCTGGAAAACGGAGAAGGAGAGGTATGGGAAGGAAGCCGCGGAGGCCGTCACATCGACACCGAAGACGGAAGCCCGAAGGCGCCGGCCGAACGCGAAAGACCGCGCAAGCAGAAAAAAGAGTCGGGGAAAGCCGAAGCCGTGAAGCTCGACGATACGCGGGTGACCGGCATAGAAGTCCTCGGGTCGTTTAAGAAACATCCCAGAATTTCAGCGTTCCGCAGGTTCGTTCGGAACTGGCATCTGAACCGCTTTACGCCGGACGCGGCGCGCGGCCTGCCTCCCGCCGTTTCTCACGAGCATCTGAACGTCCGCGGCGACAACCTCGCCAACGTGGTGCGGTTCATGGAGCGCGAGCACCCCGAGCGTTTCCTGTCCGTCGTTGAAAAGATCGCCAAGAAAATTCCCGGAATAAGCAGGATAAGCACCGAGGAAACGATAGACGACAAGCTGCTGATAAGGTTTGACGACAAGGGATTCCGAAAGCCTTTCTACGCGCAGCAGGTGTCCGACGGCACCCTCAGGATTCTTTTCTTTCTGCTTCTGCTGGAAGATCCGAAACCGCCTCCGCTTCTGTGCGTGGAGGCGCCTGAAAACAACGTTTACCACAAGCTTCTCGAATCTCTCGCCATGGAGTTTCGGGAACGCTCCGCCGACACGCAGATATTCGTCACCACGCATCAGCCGGATTTCGTCGACGGGCTCAACCCCGACGAGGTATGGATTCTCGAAAAAGGTCCCGACGGTTTTTCGACCGCAGGACGGGCAAGCGACGACGATACTGTAACGAGCCTGGTCGAACAAGAACTGCCGCTGGGCAGGCTCTGGTACAGCGATTACCTGGACGCGAGGTAATCGGAACGCGCCTTAAGGTCTCTTTCGATTTTGAAAAACCCCCGAAACCGTGTTATGTTACCGCCCGAGTTTCGCCGAGACGCGAAACCCGCCAACCCATTCGGGAGAAAAGACGGATAAGCATTCTGGTTGACAAGAATTCCAGGGTCCTCGTGCAGGGAATCACCGGCAGCGCGGGGCTTTTCCACGCGACCCAGTGCCGCGAATACGGAACGAACGTCGTCGGAGGCGTGACGCCCGGAAAGGGCGGAACGGAGGTCGAGGGCTTTCCCGTCTTCGACACCGTGGACGAGGCGGTCGGGGAAACGGGGGCGGACGTGTCTCTCGTGTTCGTTCCCGCCGCGTTCGCCATGGACTCCATACTCGAGGCCGTCGCCTCGGGCGTCGGGCTCGTCATATGCATAACCGAGGGCATACCCACGCTCGACATAGTGAAGGTGAAGGAATCCATGAAGGGCGGCGGTTCGAGGCTTCTCGGACCCAACTGCCCCGGCGTCATAACCCCGGGAGAGGCCAAGGTGGGAATCATGCCGGGCTACATTCACAAGCCCGGGAGAGTGGGGATAATCTCAAGAAGCGGAACGCTCACCTACGAGGCCGTGTGGCAGCTGACGGAGCTAGGCATAGGCCAGTCCACCTGCATAGGCATAGGAGGCGACCCCGTAATCGGAACGACCTTCATCGACGCCCTTTCGCTTTTCCAGGAAGACCCCGACACCGACGCCGTGATAATGATAGGCGAAATCGGAGGCTCGGACGAGGAAGAGGCAGCGGAGTGGATAAGCGGGAATTTCAGAAAGCCGATAGCCGCCTTCATAGCGGGAGCCACCGCTCCCAAGGGAAAGAGAATGGGCCACGCCGGAGCCATAATCTCGGGAAGCTCCGGAAGCGCGAAGGACAAGTTCGACGCCCTCGGGCGCGCCGGAGTCCTCACCTGCCACAGCCCCGCCGAGATGGGAGAGGCGCTAAAAAGCGCGACGGCGTCCTGACGCCCCGCAAAGCCCGCCCCGCCCTACCCAACCCCGACAATTGGGTTATCCTTTTTTCACCGTGGAACCCGGACCCTTCGAACTGGAAGTATTCAAGAACCTGCTGAGCGCCGTGGCCGAGGAGATGGGCTCCGTGCTGGTGAGAGCGGGCTTTTCTCCCAACATAAAGGAGAGAAGGGACCTTTCCTGCGCCGTGTTCAATCCGGAAGCGGAGATGATAGCCCAGGCGGCCCACATTCCCATACACCTGGGGTCGATGTCGTTCGCCGCCGAAGCCGTGCTGCGCGAGGGCCTCCGCCCGGGAGACGTGTTCATCATGAACGACCCGTTCCGCGGCGGCACACATCTTCCCGACGTCACCTGCGCGTCGCCCGTGTTCGTGGACGGAAGGCTCGAGTTTCTGCTCGCCTGCAGGGCCCATCACGCGGACATAGGGGGAAGCACGCCGGGCTCGATGCCGCTTTCGACCTCCATACACGAGGAGGGAATCGTGATCCCCCCGACCAGGATACGGGAGGAAGGCGAGATAAAGACGGGACTTTTCGCGGAGATAATCCGCGCGACCAGGGACCACGAGGAGCGGGAGGGAGACCTGCGGGCGCAGATAGCGGCGCTCGACACGGGCGAGAGGAGGATGCGCGAGCTTCTGGAAAAATACTCCCTCGCGACGGTGAAACGCGCCTCGGGGGCGCTTCTGGACTACGGCGAGACGCTCATGAAAAACGCCGTGGAGGGGATACCGGACGGAGAGTACTCGTTCGCCGACTCTCTCGAAGACGACGGGGCGGGAACCGAGGACATTCTCGTAAAGACGAAGGTGACGGTGAGCGGGTCCTCCGTGCGGGTCGACTTTCGGGGAAGCTCGAAGAAGGTGAGAGGCTGCCTGAACGCTCCGCTTAGCGTCACGACCTCGGCAGTGCTCTACTGCTTTCAGTGCCTGGCGTCCCGCGACATGCCGCTTAACTCGGGAACCCTGCGGCCGATAGAGATAGTCGTGGACGACGATTCGGTTCTAAACGCCGGGTACCCGAGCGCCGTCGTGGGGGGAAACGTGGAGACTTCCCAGAGGGTGGTGGACGCGGTGTTCGGGGCGCTCGCCCTCGCGGCGCCGGAATCCGTGCAGGCGGCGAGCGCGGGAACGATGAGCAACGTCGCGTTCGGCTCGCCGCGCGGCGCCGCGGCGGCAGAATCCTGGGCGTACTACGAAACGGTGGCGGGCGGCATGGGAGGCCGCCTCGGGGCCCCCGGCGCGAGCGCCGTCCAGACGCACATGACCAACACGCTAAACACCCCCGTCGAGGCCATGGAGAGAGAGCTTCCCGTTACGGTGGAGAGGTATTCCGTGAGAAGGGGCTCGGGAGGCGCGGGGGAGTTTCCCGGGGGAGACGGAATCGTGAGGGAATACAGGTTTTCGGAAGACGCCCACCTGTCCCTAATAACCGAGAGAAGGCGCGGGGGACCTTGGGGAACGGGCGGGGGAGAGGACGGAAAAAGCGGAAAAAACACGCTCGTTTCGGAAGGCGGGGAGAAAGAACTGCCTTCCAAGTGCTCCATAGAGGTAAAGGCCGGAGACGCCGTGAGGATAGAGACCCCGGGAGGAGGCGGATGGGGAGCCGCCCCACGGGCTAAAACGTTCTTCACCGTGGACGCCCACGAGGACATAGCCTTTCACATGCGCCACCACGAAAGAAGCTTCGAGAACCCCTCGGTTCCCTGCATGATAACGCTTGAGGGACTGAAAAGCGCGGGCGTGAGGATGGTCTTCAACACGGTTTTCATTCACCCCAAGCACAAGCCCCGAAGATCCGTGGCCGAAGCCGCGGCCCAGCTCGACGTCTACGACGAAATCTACGAGAGACACCCCGAAAGCGTGTTCCAGGTGAAAAGCGCGCGCGACCTGGACCGCCTCGGCGAGGGAGAGGGAATCGGCTTTGTGACCCTCATGGAAGGGGCGGACCCCGTGCGGTCGCCGGAACATCTCCGCGAATACCACGAGAGGGGAGTGAGGATGGTCGGACCCGCCTGGAACAACAGAAACGCCTACGCTTCGGGCCCCGAGAGCGACGGCGGACTCACGGCGGAGGGAAAAAAGCTCCTCGGGGAGATGAACTCGCTCGGGATCACGCTTGACCTCTCGCATCTCAACGAAAAGTCGTTTCGCGACGCCATAGAGCTCACCGAGCTGGTTCCCCTGGCCACGCACTCGAACTCAAGGGCTCTGGTGGATCACCCGAGGAACCTTCGCGACGCACAGCTCCGCGCGATTTCCCGAAGGGGCGGAGTCGTCGGGGTGGTATTCTACGGAGCTTTTCTCAGGGAGGGAAAGAGCCCCCCCACCCTGGAAGACGTGCACGCCCACATAGACCACATGCTCAACGTCTGCGGGGAGGATCACGTCGGAATCGGAACGGACATGGACGGGGCGCCGATAAAGGACTTTCCGAAGGAGACGAGACACGTGTCGAAGCTTCCCGCGCTCTCCGAACACCTGCTCGGGAAAGGATACTCCACGGCCCTGGTAGAGAAGATAATGGGAAGAAACTTCCTTCGGGCGATAAGGAAAAACCTGGAAAGTCCGGCCGCTCGGCGCGGAACTACCTGAATCTTACCGCGTGTCTTCCCGGTCCCGAGATCATGAGCGCCACGTAGACCGCCAGAAGCTCGAGCGCGTGGGACGCTCCGCTCCAGCCGGCGGCGGGCGAGCTCTCGGGAAGGGAGAGATGAAACACGGCGGCCACGATCATCGTCGCGGCCAGAAAGAAAGTGGCCGGGCGAAAGAAAATCCCCGCCATGATGAATATGGAACAGAAGAATTCTGAAAAAGCGGCCATGAAGCCGAAAAAGACGGGCAAAAACTCGATGCCCAGGTTCTGCATGCTGGCTCCCGTCTTGACCCACCTTTCGGGTCCGCCGACGAGCTTTTCGTAGCCGTGGAAAAACGCCATCGAGAAACCGATGCAGAGTCTCAGCACCAGAAGACCCAGATCCACGTCTTTTCCGTCCAGCCTGAACATAGAATTTATATTGTCCCTTCCGCCCGCCGATTAGTCAAACAAGGTCTTCCCCGCCGTCCACCCCTATCACGTTGCCGGTGATCCAGCCGGCCTCGTCCAGGGAAAGCAGCGCGACGGCCCTGGCGACGTCTTCGGTCGTGGTGAGCCTGCCCGAGGGATTCGCTTCGAGGGCGTGTCCGGAGAGCTTCTCGTTTCCCGGTATCTTTCGAAGCGCGGGGGTGTCGGTCACCCCGGCCCTTATGGAGTTGGCGGTGATTCCGCGCGGGGCGAGCTCCGCGGCGAGCTGGCGCACGTGGGCCTCTATGGCGGCCTTCGCCGCCGACACCGCTCCGTAGGTCGGCCATACCCTGTGGCTTCCGGAACTTGTCATCGCGAATATCCTTCCGCCCTCCCCCATCAGTCCCTCCATGACGAGGTCCTGTGCCCAGTAGACGATCGTGTGGGCCATCACGTCGAGGGTCATGTCGATGTTTTTCGGGTTGAGGACGTCCTTTCGCTCTTCGGCCACGTACCTTTTGAGCGTCCCGAAGGCGACGGAATGTATCATCACCTTCACGCCGGAGCCGTCCTCTCCGACGACCCGCTTCATGTCTTCCACGACCTCGCGTCTTTTTTCCGCGTCGGCGACGTTCACGTTGTGGAACACCGCCCTGCGTCCCGAGTCCTCTATTTCCTTCACTACGGCCTCGACCTTCGGCATCGTGCCCCTGCGGTCGAGATGGACGCCGAAGATGTTCATTCCGCGGCGGGCGAGCTCAAGGCTGCACGCCTCTCCGAAACCGCTCGAAGAGCCCAGCACGAGCGCCCATCTGTCTTTGAGAGAATTTTCGAACAATATAGCGTTACTCCCTGAAAGTCTGTGATTGGAACTGTGAAAGGCGGAATTCTACACGATTCCGTCTTCTTTTTCTAAAGCGGGGGCGGAGAAGACTCTTCGCTCCCGTCACCTCGGGCTTCAACAACCTCCGCAGCGGTCTTTGACCTCTCCTCGATTTCCGGGGGAATGTCCTTTCCCGCCTTTACCCCGAGTTTCTTCAGGTCTGAGGCCCTCTTCACAAGATTTCCCCTTCCTTCGCAAAGACGGCTCATCGCCTCTTCGTAGGCATCCTGAGACTGCGAGATGCGCTTGCCAATCTTCCGCAGATGTTCTGTGAAGGTGACAAATGTGTCGTACATCTTGCCAGCGCTTTCGGCTATTTCCCTGGCGTTGGCGTTCTGACGCTCAAACTGCCATATGCTTTGTATGGTTCGAAGCGTAGCTAGAAGTGTCGAGGGACAGACCATTATGACATTTTTTTCGAACGCCTCGCGGTAAAGCTCCCTTTCCTTCTCTATCGCCAGCATGAATGCGGACTCGAGCGGAACAAACATAAGTACATAGTTCAATGTCCTTATCTCCGGTATGTCCTCATAGCTCTTCGAGCCGAGTTCTCTCACGTGCGAGCGAAGTGAGGTCAAGTGTTGCTCGAGGAAATGCTTCTTCTGCTCTGGGTCCTCGCAAGACACATACCTTTCGTAAGCAGTAAGGGAAACCTTAGAGTCTATGACGATGTCTTTTCCCTCGGGAAGGCGAACTACCGCATCAGGTCGAAGCAGGCCGTCTTCTACTTTGTAACTCGGCTGTGATAGGTACTCCACTCCGCTTCTGAGTCCCGACATCTCCAGTGCCCGCTCGAGAACCATTTCACCCCACGCTCCCTGGGTCTGGGATTCTCGCTTGAGGGCCGTGGTAAGGTTTATGGCTTCGCGGCTCATTTTTTCGCCCAAGTCCTTGAGGTTCTTTATGTGGTCCTCCAGAGACTTTCTCTGGACGGTGGCCTGCGTATGAGTATCGGTGACTTTCTTGTCGAATTCCGTTATCCGTTCGCGAAGCGGAACTAACATGTTCTCCATGTCCGTCTTGTTCTTTTCTGCAAACTTTTTAGTTGTGTTCTCGAATATCTTGGTTCCGAGGTTTTCAAACTCGTGGCCGAGGATCTTTTTCGCTTCGTCAAGTATGGCGGTCTTTTCGGCAAAACCCTTTCTCTCCTGTTCTATAGTGGTGTTCAGTCGGGAGATATCCGCATTCAGTTTGCCTCTGGCCTCATCCGAGGTCTTGATCTCTTTTTCAAGGCGAGTGCCTTTCTCGTTCGATTTTTCAAGTTCAATCTTGAGGTTGTCAAAGCCCTTCCTCTCTTTCTCCACAGTGGTGTTCAGTCGAGAGATCTCGATGTTCAGATTGCCCTTTACTTCCTCCGAAGCCTTGAGCTCTCCTTCGAGGCGAGCGCTCTTCTCGTTCGACTTCTCAAGCTCGGCCCTCAGATCATCAAAGCCCTTCCTCTCCTTCTCCACGGTGGTAGTAAGTCTAGAGATCTCGGCCTTCAGATTGCTCTTCACTTCCTCCGAAGCCTTGAGCTCTCCTTCGAGGCGAGCGCTCTTCTCGTTCGACTTCTCAAGCTCGGCCCTCAGATCATCAAAGCCCTTCCTCTCCTTCTCCACGGTAGCCATAAGTCCGGAGACCTCGGCCTTCAGATTGCTCTTCGCTTCCTCCGAAGCCTTGAGTTCCCCTTCGAGTCGCGCACTCTTCTCGTTCAATTTTTCAAACTCGGTCCTGAGAAGGGGAAGTTCCGTCCTTGTGGAGACGGAACGGTTCCTTTCCTTCATAATCACGTAAACGAGAGGAAGAGCGACTATCGCCGCCACACCCAGATGGGTAAAAACATCGGAAATGTCCATCAAAGTTATTATAAACGATAAAAAAGCCGAAGTAACCCGCCTCGGGAGAAAGTCTTCCGGAAGGAAAAGATCCCTGACGACTGAACTATGACGCTGGGAAACCGTGATCGGTATCGAGAATTTTCAAGCCCCGCAGATAAGCCTCACGGCCGGTTAGTACTCATCGGCTCAATCCCTCGCGGGACTTACACCCTGAGCCTATCAACCTCGTAATCTTCAAGGGGCCTTAAGGAACTTACGTTCGGGAGATCTAATCTTGAGGCAGGTTTCCCGCTTAGATGCTTTCAGCGGTTATCCTTTCCGAGCATGGCTACCCAGCACTGCCGTTGGCACGACAACTGGTACACCAGAGGCTCGTCCACTCAGGTCCTCTCGTACTATGAGCAGATCCTCTCAAATCTCCTTCGCCCGCTACAGATAGGGACCGAACTGTCTCACGACGTTCTAAACCCAGCTCGCGTACCGCTTTAATGGGCGAACAGCCCAACCCTTGGGACCTTCTCCAGCCCCAGGATGCGATGAGCCGACATCGAGGTACCAAACCTCCCCGTCGATGTGAACTCTTGGGGGAGATAAGTCTGTTATCCCCGGCGTACCTTTTATCCGTTGATCGATGGCCTTTCCACACAGAACCACCGGGTCACTAAGACCTGCTTTCGCACCTGCTCGACCTGTCAGTCTCACAGTCAAGCTCCCTTATGCCTTTGCACTCTGCGCTTGGTTTCCAATCAAGCTGAGGGAACCTTTGCACACCTCCGTTACTCTTTAGGAGGTGACCGCCCCAGTCAAACTACCCGCCTAACATTGTCCTTAATCCGGATAACGGATCGAAGTTAGAATTCCAGAACTACAAGGGTGGTATTTCACCATTGACTCCACTCCGCCCTGAAGCAAAGTTTCGCAGTCTCCCACCTATCCTACGCATGCAGCACCAAAACTCAATGCTAAGGTATAGTAAAGGTGCACGGGGTCTTTCCGTCCCGTAGCGGGTATCCGGCGTCTTCACCGGAACCACAATTTCGCTGAGTCTTTGGCCGAGACAGTGCGGCAATCGTTACACCTTTCATGCAGGTCGGAACTTACCCGACAAGGAATTTCGCTACCTTAGGACCGTTATAGTTACGGCCGCCGTTTACCGGGGCTTCGGTTCCGAGCTTCTCCGAAGATAACCCGTCCCCTTAACCGTCCGGCACTGGGCAGGTGTCAGACCCTATACGTCCACTTGCGTGTTTGCAGGGCCCTGTGTTTTTAGTAAACAGTCGTTACCGCCAATTTACTGAGACCCGCCTCTGCTCCGGCCGCGAGGGCCTTCACATACCGCGGGCACCCCTTATTCCGAAGTTACGGGGTTAATTTGCCGAGTTCCTTAGCCAAAGTTCTCTCACGCGCCTTAGTATTCTCAACTCACCCACGTGTGTCCGTTTAGGTACGGGCACTCGAACGTCAACGTTTAGAAGCTTTTCTTGGAAGCATGGACTCAATCACTTTGTGAGGCTTACGCCTCTCGTGCTCGCTTCTCGGAGTATTGAAGAGGGGTTTTTCTTGCCTCTTCCTCCTACCAGCTTGAACCGGGATATCCAGCACCCGGATGACCTATCCTTCTCCGTCACTCCATCACTCAGAACGAGTGGTACGGGAATATTAACCCGTTTTCCATCGACTACGCCTTTCGGCCTCGCCTTAGGTCCCGACTTACCCTGGGAGGACGAGCCTTGCCCAGGAAACCTTGGGTTTACGGCGAGGTGGATTCTCACCACCTTTATCGCTACTCATGCCTGCATTCTCACTTCCCAGCAGTCCAGGCTTCCTTACGGTAGCCCTTCTGCCCGCTGGGAACGCTCCCCTACCGCTACAATGTAGCCCGCGGCTTCGGCAACGGACTTAGCCCCGGTTCATTTTCGGCGCAAATTCGCATCGACCAGTGAGCTGTTACGCACTCTTTGAAGGGTGGCTGCTTCTGGGCCTACCTACTGGCTGTCTATGCCAACTCACATCCTTTACCACTTAGTCCGTATTTAGGGGCCTTAGCCGGCGATCTGGGCTGTTTCCCTCTCGCCAATGGGACTTATCTCCCACCAACTGACTCCCGCGCTAACCCGGCGGCATTCGGAGTTTGTCTGGGTTTGGTAGATCTTTCGACCCCCTAGTCCAATCAGTGCTCTACCTCCGCCGGTCATCACGCGAGGCTATACCTAAATATATTTCGGGGAGAACCAGCTATCACGAATCTTGATTAGCCTTTCACTCCGATCCACAGCTCATCCGACAGGTTTTCACCCCTGACCGGTTCGGGCCTCCACAAAGGTTTTCTCTCTGCTTCACCCTGGCCATGGATAGATCGACTCGCTTCGGGTCTATCCCCAGTGACTAGCGCCCTGTTCAGACTCGCTTTCGCTACGGCTACACCTCGTTCGGCTTAACCAGGCCACTGAAGATAACTCGCAGGCTCATTAGGCAAAAGGCACGCGGTCAGGCGTTTCCATAAAATGGACATAGCCCTTCCACTGGTTACAAGCAGATGGTTTCAGATTCTGTTTCACTCCCCTCACTGGGGTTCTTTTCACCTTTCCCTCACGGTACTGGTTCGCTATCGGTCGACGGCACGTATTTAGCCTTGGATGGTGGTCCACCCAGATTCCTCCAACATTCCACGTGTGCCGGAGTACTCGGGATACTTCTAGGGCTCTTCGAGGTTTCGCCTACGGGGCTGTCACCCTCTGCGGCTGGCCTTTCCAGACTGTTCGGCTACCTCTCCGAGTCCCACGCTGAAGTCCCACAACCCCGGAGGGAAATTCCCTCCGGTTTGGGCTGATCCCCGTTCGCTCGCCGCTACTAGGGGAATCTCGGTTGATTTATTTTCCTGGGGGTACTGAGATGTTTCACTTCCCCCCGTTAGCCTGCCACCGCTATGTGTTCACGATGGCATGACCGAGGTCTGCTCGGTCAGGTTTTCCCATTCGGAAATCCCCGGATCAAAGCCCGTTAGGCGGCTCCCCGAGGCTTATCGCAGCCTACTACGTCCTTCATCGCCGTCCGTCGCCAAGGCATCCACCTTCTGCTCTGCACATCTTATCTGCGAGGCGTGAAAATCCTCGATACTAACGACACGATCAATTCTGTTTCTCAGCGTCATATTCAGTTGTCAAAGATCGAAAAAAAGATTCAGAACTCTTTACAGTTCTGGAGGTGAACGGGCTCGAACCGTCGACCTCCTGCTTGCAAAGCAGGCGCTCTCCCAACTGAGCTACACCCCCGAGTGGGCCTAGTTGGATTTGAACCAACGACCTCACCCTTATCAGGGGTGCGCTCTAACCAGCTGAGCTATAGGCCCCTGTCGCTTGTCAAGCGTTAGGAATCAACTTTTCGTAAAAAGCAGACGGCAGGCGAAAAAGAGACAGTTCACTCCGTGAAAAGGAGGTGATCCAGCCGCAGGTTCCCCTACGGCTACCTTGTTACGACTTCACCCCAATTACCAGCCCTACCTTAGGAACTTGCCTCCCGAAGGTTAGCGCAGCTACTTCGGGCAGAACCGACTTTCGTGGTGTGACGGGCGGTGTGTGCAAGGCCCGGGAACGTATTCACCGTGGCAGTGCTGATCCACGATTACTAGCGATTCCAGCTTCATGCAGGCGAGTTGCAGCCTGCAATCCGAACTGAGACCGGCTTTGATGGGATTGGCTTCCCCTCGCGAGTTCGCGACCCATTGTACCGGCCATTGTAGCACGTGTGTAGCCCAAGGCGTAAGGGCCATGATGACTTGACGTCGTCCCCACCTTCCTCCGGCTTGTCGCCGGCAGTCTCTTCAGAGTGCCCGCCCGAAGCGCTGGCAACTAAAGATAGGGGTTGCGCTCGTTACCGGACTTAACCGGACACCTCACGGCACGAGCTGACGACAGCCATGCAGCACCTGTGAAAACTGTTCAGGGCAAGCCCTGATCCACCAAGCACTTTCGTGCAGGCTTAAGTTAACATGTCAAGCCTTGGTAAGGTTTTTCGCTTAGCATCGAATTAAACCACGTGCTCCACCGCTTGTGCGGGCCCCCGCCAATTCCTTTGAGTTTCAGCCTTGCGACCGTACTCCCCAGGCGGGATGCTTAATGCGTTAACTACGGCAGGGAGAAATAAATTCCCCCTACCTAGCATCCATCGTTTAGGGCGTGGACTACCCGGGTATCTAATCCGGTTTGCTACCCACGCTTTCGTCCCTGAGCGTCAGTGCCGAGCCAGTTGGCCGCCTTCGCCTCTGGTGTTCCTCCCGATATCTATGCATTTCACCGCTACACCGGGAATTCCGCCAACCTCTCTCGGACTCTAGTCAGACAGTTTTGGATGCAATTCCAGGGTTAAGCCCTGAGCTTTCACACCCAACTTGTCCGACAGCCTGCGGACCCTTTACGCCCAGTAATTCCGAGCAACGCTTGCCCCCTCCGTATTACCGCGGCTGCTGGCACGGAGTTAGCCGGGGCTTCCTCTGGAGGTACAGTCAAGACCGAAGTCCCATCGTCCCTCCTGACAGAGGTTTACAACCCGAAGGCCTTCATCCCTCACGCGGCATCGCTGGGTCAGGCTTTCGCCCATTGCCCAATATTCCCCACTGCTGCCTCCCGTAGGAGTCAGGACCGTGTCTCAGTTCCCATGTGGCCGTTCACCTGCTAAGGCCGGCTACCCGTCTTAGGCTTGGTAAGCCTTTACCTTACCAACTACCTGATGGGGCGTGGACTCATCCGAAGGCGATAAATCTTTTACCTCTGTATCCGCGGATACCGTGGTCTTATCCGGTATTAGCCCCGATTTCTCGGAGTTGTCCCGAACCTTCGGGTAGATTACCCACGTTGTACTCACCCGTCCGCCGCTTTACTCGCGACCGAAGCCGCTTTCTCGCTCGACTTGCATGTGTTAGGCGTGCCGCCAGCGTTCGCTCTGAGCCAGGATCAAACTCTTCATAAAAATTTGAAAAATTTTTACGGATGCTGCTCTAATTCGCCCGCTGCTGTCTGCTATTAAATTTTCAAAGATCAGCAAATCAAAAAGGGTTGATTATGATACATGTCCCGAAGGGATTGTCAACCCGCAAATTCCGCCCCGAAAAACGGGCGCGGGGGGATATACTAACGGAGGGTTCGGCTTTGGCAAGGATTTTTTTCGCGCCGTCCGAAAAACGGCCAAGGTTGCGCGCGGTCTACTCGACAGTCGCCGCGATGCCGTCGCGAGTTCCCTCCGCCAGGTCCGGACGGGAAGTTTCTCCCGCCGCCCGGGCGGGCGGATCCGGGGATTTTTCCAGCAGGAACAGAAACTCCCGGTTGGAGCGGTCTTCGTCCCTTATCCATTCGTTCGTCCACTTCATGCCCGCCATCACGTTCCTTTTGTAATCAATCTCGACCACTTCCAGAAGCTCGCCGTTGCTGCGCATCACGTCGTTCAGTTCCTCGGCCGTCGCGCGGCCTCCGGAACTGTAAGACAGCACTATGTGGCGCGCACGGGTCGCCTTTATGAGATTCTCCATCGCCTCGACCACGATGAAGCGGCCGCTGTCGCCCCGGCGAAACTCCTCGAACTCGGACGCGGCCACGGTGTCGGAAGTGTCCCTGCGACGGTTGGCCCTGCCGAAAAGCTCGGGCTCGTCAAACAGGATCACGCTTTTCCATACATGGTAGTAGGAGGCGTACCGCACTCTCGAAGCGGGCATCTTCTCGTTGTTCGACCCGTACGGTGGATCGAAATACGCCAGGTCGACGGATACGTCGGACGCAAGGTCCAGTATGTCTTTTCGAAACACCCGATGTCCGGGCGGGGACGGGAAAACGTTCGGCACCCTGAGCTCAAGGTCCTTGTACGAGCGCGGGGACCATTCCTTGAGATAAGACGCGAAGTGACCGAGACTGCTGTCTACCCGGTCAAGCGCCATTATCAGGCTCGTCAGCGCCACGGCCCTGTCGACGGGACCGAGTCCGAGTTTCTCTATCTCCAGGCGAATCCCGTCCAGCTTGCGCGTGTTGTGCATCTGCCACGGCTTCTTGCTTCCGCCGGGCCGCGCGGAACGGCCGTCGCCCGGCTCCCCGCCGTAGTGGCGGGAGAACCATCCGTCCACCGGGAGAACCGCGTTGAGATGGTCGATGAGCGGCTGGTATTCCTCCCGCTTTTTACGGTTGAGAAGGTAGCACGTACCGAAAACCTCGGACCACAAGGCAATATCGTTGCAGACGACCGTGTAACCAAGCCTGGCGAGCGCCTGCGAAACCCTGGTCGTGCCCGAAAACCCGTCCAGAACCGTTTTCGCTCCGACTTTCCCGACCAGCCGGAGTATGTGCGGAATCAGCTTCAGCTTGGAGCCCGCGTACTTGATGCCCTCAGTCGGGGGAGTTTCGGGAGCCATCTTACAGTCAATCGCAGGTCCAATTCGGAATGGAACGAAAGTACAGTTCTCAATGGTACCTGATTGGGCGTCGCAAAGAAATTCCGGTGTGGATTAAACCGGAAATTCTATGGATAATAGACGGATAAACCATATGCTCAAGCGGAGAAAATGCTTGCCGTGTCGTTCGTAGAGGAAATAAAATCCGCAATCTCCTCGCTTTCCCGGGAGGATTATGCCCGTCTGCGCGACTGGTTTTCCGAAAACGACCGGGAAGAGCGGGACAGGGAAATCGAGAGAGACTCGGCCGCAGGCAAGCTGGATTTTCCGTCGAAAGAAACCGTTGCCGGGAAAAACCGCGGACTGCTTGAGAATCTGTAAGACGAGCGAGGCGACAATCCGTTTCTGGGCGGCTTTGCGGGTCTTTCTGAAAAAACAGAGGAATACGAACATGAATAAGAAATTGCGGTTGTCGGCGTACACAGTCGCGGTTCTGGTCGTAGCGTCGGTTCTCGCGGGATTCTTTTTTACCTGCGAAAAAGCGCATCCGGAGGAGGTGAGTATGGATTTGCGAGAAAAGGCATGGAACCACACGAAGAGCGGAGCGTCGGTTGTGAAAGACAAAACGGTGACGGTTTTCGAACGCGGAAAAAGAGGAGTCGAGTATGTCGCCGATAAAGTGAAAGACGTAACCGCTTCGGCCTACTCCGTGATAAAGAACGCATTCGGCAGGGTGTATAGGAACAAAGACGAATACATGCATTCGGATGCCGTTAAGAAGATCAAAGAGATTTCGTCTATGGAAGAATTGGAAGCCGCGGCGGAAGCGATGAAGGACATTGTAAATTCCGAAGCGGTGAAAAAAGGCGTGAGGGTTCTGAACGAAAAGAGCGCGGAATGCGTGAAAAGCAAAAAGTGTCGAGATGTCGTTTCCGCCGGGATTTACGCCGGAACCGGATCTACCGTCGCATCGGGATTGATTGCGGCTTCGGGGATGTCTGCCGTAGGCATGATCGGGGGAGGCGCCGGGGTAGGCGCGGCCACGGGACCTGTGGGAGCCGTTGCCGGAGCGACCGTGGGGTTGGCGGTGTACGGCATCATCAAGGCGTTTTCGGATAAAGAAAAGGAATTGGACGTGTACACGAAAAACCATGCTGATTTCAATAGGGGTTTTAAGGAGGATGAGTAGGATGGGAAGAGGCGTGACTCTGGCAGTACTGATAATTCTTACGCTGGGAACTGGATGTTACGGCAAGGGAGCAAGCCGAGGACTTGGGAGCTGGTGGAAGTGTTTTCAAGAGGAAAGAGAGTCCGGCAAGGGACCCAATCACGCCAGCGATGTGTGCACCCTCAAGTCTGAACAACGAAGCGAGAAAGAGGCCCTTCGCCTTAAGTCCTGCCTTATCGAACAGAAGAAGGCAAACAGAATAGGAAAAGAGGCATATAACTATTGCATGAAGAGGTAGTAATGAGATGAGCGTCCTAGCCGTAATAGCGGTATTCGGAGCTGTCGCCGCTCAGATCGGGGTTTGGGGATGGAAGAAGTGGAAACGGAGTAACAAGCCGGCTCGCAGACCAGTTCCCTCGACAGTGAAAACCGTTTTGTATGAGAAACAGCAAGGAACCTGTAACGGCTGCGGGGATGAATTCGCAAAAAGAAATCTGGAAGTTGATCACATACTTCCTTTGAGCAAGGGAGGACAGACGGAACCGGCTAACCTTCAGCTGCTCTGCGGACATTGCAACCGAGTGAAAGGAGATAGAACCCAAGAGTATTTGTTAACGAAGACGAAAAGGCGGGGTCAGCTTCAATGAGCAGAAAGTGTGGGCGATAAAATTCAGAACGGGCAGTCTGCCGGTACACCGCGGGTCCGAGACAGCTTCTTTTTTCGCTCCCCGCCTTTATCTTCGTGCCAATCCGGCCGTGACGCCGCGCGAAAAATTCGCTTCTCCTCCCGAAACCGTCTCTCTTGAATTAGCGGAACGAATACGTAGAATCTTCATCCTCAAAAAATCTTCGCGGGCGTACAAGACCGCCGAAACTCTCCATCCGAAATGGAAAAACTCCCCAGGATAAAAATCTACAACTCCCTCTCCCAGAAAAAAGAGGAACTGGTCGCCTTCGAGGGAAACAAGGTGAGAATGTACGTGTGCGGCCCCACGGTCTACGACTCCGCGCACCTCGGCCACGCCCGCTCGGCGGTGAGTTTCGACATCATACAGAGATACCTCCGCCACGCGGGATACGAAGTGCTTTTCGCCAGGAACTTCACGGACATAGACGACAAGATAATAGACCGTGCCGCTAGGGAAGGCGTTTCGTGCGAGGAGATTTCCGAAAAGTACATAAAGGAATACAAAGACGACATGGCGTCCGTGGGCGTGCAGACCCCCGACGCGGAACCCAGGGTGACGACGCATCTCGAGCAGATAAAGGCGCTCATAGAAAAGATAATGGACAAGGGTTTCGCCTACCGCTCCGGAAACGACGTGTTTTTCTCCGTGCGCAAGTTTCCGGGCTACGGGGCGCTTTCGGGAAGGTCGCTCGACCACATGCTGGAAGGAGTGAGGATAGACGTGAACGAGCGCAAGGAAGACCCCCTCGATTTCGCTCTCTGGAAGGAATCCAGGCCCGGCGAGCCCGCGTGGCCTAGTCCCTGGGGAGACGGGCGGCCGGGCTGGCACATAGAGTGCTCCGTGATGAGCATGGAGTACCTGGGAACCGACTTCGAGATACACGGGGGAGGAAAGGACCTCGTGTTCCCCCACCACGAAAACGAGATAGCCCAGTCCGAAGCCGCCTCCGGGGAGAGGTTCGCCAAGTACTGGCTTCACAACGGGCTCATACGGATAAACAAGGAGAAGATGTCGAAGTCTCTGGGAAACTTCTTCACGCTGTCGGAGGCCGCGAAAAGATGGTCTCCCGAGTCGATAAGGCTTTTCTTCCTCTCGCACCACTACCAGAATCCCGCGGATTTTTCGGAAAAGAGCATGCGCGACAGCGAATCCTCGCTCGAGAGGATATACGTAACCCTGCGCAGAGTCGCCGAAGCGCCCGGGTCGGGAGGCTCCGACCCCGCGCTCGAGAGCGCGGCGGAGAAGTTCGCCGAAGGCTTTCATTCCTCGATGAACGACAACTTCAACACGGCCGACGTCGTCGGGAACATCTTCGACCTGGTGAGATCCGTGAACAGGTCGCTCGACTCGGTCGGGCGCACGGAAAGCGCCGAAGCCGCCGTCAGAAGGATAAGGGAAGCGTCGGCGGTGCTGGGTATACTGGAGGAGGAACCCGCGGAATATCTCCGGAAAAGAAAATCCGCGGCCGGCCTCCCGGACATAGTTCCGGAGGAGATAGAAAGGTTCATAGAGGAGAGAAATTCCGCCCGGAAGGAAAAGAACTGGAAGAAGGCGGACGAGATAAGGGACCACCTCAATTCCCTGGGAATAGTCCTGGAAGACCGCGCGGACGGCACCGACTGGAAAGTCGAGCGCGACCGGGCGGAGAACTGAACGATGAAGATAGGCATAAGCGAAGCGAAGGCGAAACTCTCCGCCCTGATAGACGCGGCTCTTTCCGGCGAACGGGTGATTCTTACGAAACGCGGCAGGCCCGTGGCGGAAATAACGCCCCTCTCCGAAACGCCCGCCAAGAGAACTCCGGCCGAGAAACTGGCGATCATTCAGAAAATAGTCGACAAGGCCAGACGCAAGGCTAAAAAAGGCGTTTCCGCCGCGACGGCCGACAATTTTCTGTACGGCGACGACGGACTGCCTTCGTAACGCGGACCGCGCGGGGACGCAGACGAAGATTCCCTTCTTTCCCCGGGAAAAATCCAGACTACATGTAGATTCCCATGTACTCCATGGCCCTTTTCCTGAATCCGGCGGTTTAGGCGGAAACGTCCCGCATTCCTCAACTTCGGAAACTGTTTCGGGTACGCTCTGGCGAAGCAGAAAGACATACCTCTTCTTTTCGTGGGAAACGACTTTTCGGAAACCGACGTGGAAGCAGCTTTGAAAACAAAGCCCGTCAATAACGACGGGGGTGAAACAGGAACCTCTTCTGAAAGAAACTTCTCGAAGCGCCCTGACTCACCCGCCGAAAAAATTTCTAACAGGAACAGAGATTATGGCAACCAAAAGGAGCCCGAACATCCATTTGATGGTGTTTAGCTCACCCCTTAACTTCTCCACGCTTGTAACAACCTTCTGCAGGTCTTCGGAAGTTGCTAAATGCTTCATCGGCTCCTCAATCCTCGCCAGTCTTTCACCGAAACCGCCACCGTTTCCACCGCCAAGGGGCGACCCTTCCGCAGATGAAATAGAAAGAACATCATCTCTGTCGTCCTTATCCACTTAGCCAGACCTCAAACTTCTGCAATATAGACCTGAAATCGTATCCATCATATTCGGCTATCCGAACCACCAGACCTAATCTGCTCCGCTCCCCGGATTTCATGCCGATCTTCTCGGCAATTTGACGGGGTTTGGTCATCGGGAGCTGCCAACACCCAGACCTCGTAGTCACGTTCGGGCAAAGCAAAACCACTACCGGGAAAATGTTCTTCGGCCAGCAGACTGATTCGATCCTTGGATTCAGCCCTGGGAGAAACTAGAAAGAGTTTCATGACATTCCACAACATTAGGGCGGACTACATGTAGATTCCCATGTACTCCATGGCCCTTTTCATCGTTACGGGACTCTGGCTCTCGCCCCTGCAGCTGTACCAGCACGAAGTGCATTCGGTCTTCTGGAAGAGTCCGGGTTCGTACTCGGTGTAGTGGGCCGCGACCGGCATCTCGGAGCACCGCTTGAGATGGCCGCTCGGGGTCACGTGTATGTGGCTTATCCCGGCCAGGCAGTCGGGAACCCTGCCCTTTTCGAAGTATCCAGGGATCTCGCGAAGGTAGTACTCGGTCGAAAGAATGGTTCCCCTCCATTTCTTCCTGAGACTTATGAGTTCCTCGACCAGGGCGCTCACCCTGGAAAGCTCCTCTTTTTTCACGAAGTGGTCGTCGTTGTTGGTCTTCATGACGGAGTAGGAGCTGAAGGATATCGATATGCCCCACTCCCTGGCCTTTTTCGCAAGCTCGACTATCTGGTCCAGGTTGTCCTCCATTATTATGGTGTTGAGCACCAAGCTCTTTCGGGGAAACCTCTCGGAGAGCCGCGGAAGGGTTTCGGAGAGCTTTTTCCAGAGCCCGGGAATTCCCCTGTAGGAGTCGTGCTTCTCTCCGGGAAAATCGAGAGAGACGGCTATCTGGTCGATTCCCGCGTCGAAAAGCTCCTCGGTCTTCTCCTCGTCGAGAAAGTCCCCCTTAGTGACCATGGAAGTGAATATGAACATCGAACATCCCTTCACCTGCCTCACGATGTCCGGAAGATCCTTTCTGATCATGGGCTCTCCGCCCGTGATGACGGTGACCAGAGGGTTTATCTTCTTTATCACGGGGGTGTAGTCGGAGAGTCTCTCTTCGTGCTTCGTCTGCCAGTAGTCGCAGAAATCGCAGCGGGCGTTGCAGAGCTTGGTTATTTCGAGATTCAGCAGCTTGGGCCTTCCGGTGGCCTTCGTGTAGAGATACTTGAGAGCGCCGCCCGCGGCCTGCTGAGGGGATATCATCATGACGTGTTACTCGGCGTTATTATAACCAATAGGGTAAATTGCCAAACCGGGGCCGAGGTTGAAACCGGCGCACCGGCACGGAAACGGCGAAAACCCGGGGTGGGAGGCGATACCCGTTCCGGACGGACCGTCTTCCTACTCAACCTCTCCGTAGCCCTTCTCCCTGTAATGGTTTTTCAGAATTCCGGGAACCAGAAACGCGTACACGAGACTCGGAATCCACGCCATCTCCATCCATTCTTCCGGACTGTTCATCGAAGAAACGCCGATCACCTGAATCGCAAGAAACACCAGAGCGTGCCGCCAGAGACCCTTGTAGACAAGATACAACACCCCGAACAGAAACATCCACAGACCGTTCACCCAGCCGACATTGACGGTCTTGTCCGAGTTGGGATACCTGAACCTGGTCACTTTCACTCGACCTCCCGGTCAGAAAATTTTCCAGGCGGGCGGCAGATCAATGAACTTTTCAGCGTCATCTCTTTCAAGGTTTTTCCCGTGCCCCGCCCGAACATTCAGCATCACCCCGAAAATTTCCCGTCGGTCAATTTACCCCTGGACCGAGAGCGTTCACACTTTGAAATAAATTTTCTCCTGCACTATAATTATAGGCGAAAAAAGTGAAATTATTCTTTTGTCTTTCGGGAAAAGCTATGACCGAAGAAACGGAGACAAGCGGGAAATCCATTGACGAGTTGCGCAAGTTTTTTGAAGACATGCTTCCGATAGTAAATGACCAGGGTTTGCCGTCGATACCGGGAAGCGACGAGTACGTACCGAGTTCCGTCTCTGACGGGACAAACCTGAAAAAACCAAATGGGCAACCGGAATCAGATTCTAATCGAAATCAATGAGTCCTACAGTAACGAAGTACGTCGTAGGTATCTAAAAAAGCTCAACGAAAAAACCAGTCGCAATACAGTCTGTTATTATTCGGGCTGGTTGCAGAAAACGGGCTCGCGGTTTTCAAATATCACCGGCGTAACGGATGATGACAAAGCAGGCTTTATATCCTGTCTCCACGGTCTGGACACTTCCCTCGGTCTTGATTTACTATTGCACAGTCCGAGGTCGCTAAAATTACTGAAAATCACGAAGGTTCAGCTTTTATGAAAACTGTTTAGCTCCGGTTGCGTCAGCCAGAAAGAGGGAGGTAAAGGCGATTGTCCATAGAAAAGATAGAAGTCGAGATTTACCGGTGCGACCACGAAAGCGGCTCGGGGGAGCGTTGCGAGCTCAAGGGCGAGAGACAGGCGATCAAGCAGTGCATAACGTGCGGGATGGACATCTGCAGCAGGCACTACCAGCTGATAACCGTGAACAGAAGCGGGGGCATCCTTCTTTCCTACTACTTCTGCTTCGCCCACGCAGAGCGGTTCGTGGAGACGCTCATAGAGGATTTCGGAGATTCGAGACCCACGGCCGCGGGCGGCATGGGAAAATAGAAACTTCCTTTCGGGAAAAGACGAAAAACGCCGCCCTTCGGGCGGACCGTATTCGATTCAGGCCATGAAAATCTGCACGAGAGAAACGGCGAGGGAAATAGACCGAAGGACCATCGAGGAATTCGGCGTTCCGGGCGTCGTGCTCATGGAAAACGCCGGGCGGGCGGTGGCGCGGGTGATATTAGAAAGATACCCCGGGGCGGACGAGATAGCGGTCGTCTGCGGAGGGGGAAACAACGGCGGCGACGGATTCGTCGCGGCGCGCCACCTGCTAGCGGCCGGAAAAAAAGTAAGCGCCCACCTGGCGCAGGCAAAGGACCGCTACTCGGGCGACGCGAAGACCAATCTCGACGCCCTGCTGAAGATGTCGGCCGACGTGAGGGAACTTGGCAACAAGCTTCCGCGGGCGGAAGACGCGGACGTGATCGTGGACGCCCTGTTCGGAACGGGGCTCGCGAGAGACGTCGGGGGTTTTTACGAAAAGCTCGTGAACTTCATCAACGGCTCCGAAAAGCCCGTGGTCTCCGTCGACGTCCCCTCGGGACTCGACGCCGACTCGGGACGGCCAATGGGAGTCGCAGTGCGGGCGGACGCCACGGTGACCTTCGCCCACGCGAAGCTCGGCACGTGCGTCCATCCCGGGGTCGAACACGCGGGGGAACTCTACGTGGCGGACATAACCACCCCCAAGGCGCTCGAGCGCGACCTTCCCCACGAACTTCTAACGTTTCGCCAGTGCGCGGGACTCGTGAGAAAAAGAGAGGCGGATTCGCACAAGGGAACCCACGGACACCTGCTCGCGCTCGCGGGCTCGCCGGGAAAAAGCGGGGCGGCGGTTCTCTGCGCCCTGGGGGCGATCCGGGCGGGAAGCGGGCTCGTCACGCTCGGCGTTCCGCGAAGCATAGCCGGAGCGATAGAGGAGAAGACGACGGAGGCGATGTCCGTTTCCCTAGCGGACTCGGGGGACGGAACCTTCTCCCCCGAGGCGCGAGAAGAGGCGGTCGGTCTGCTTCGGGAAAAAAAGACGGCGCTAGCCATGGGACCCGGCGTATCGACTTCCGCCCCGGCGTCGGAATTCGTCGCGGCGGTCGCGAGGGAATGCGAAGTCCCCCTGGTGCTCGACGCGGACGCCCTAAACATAGCGGCGCGGCGCCCCGAGATCTTTCGGGAGACGAAAGCCCCCGTCGTGATAACCCCCCACCCCGGGGAGATGGCAAGACTTCTCGGAACCGACGTGAAAAGCGTCCAGGCGGACCGGGTCGGAGCCGCCTCGGGATTCGCCCGGCGCCGCGGCTGTCACGTGGTTCTCAAGGGCGCGCGGACGGTGATCGCCTCCCCCGACGGAGAGATTTCCGTAAACCCCACGGGAAATCCCGCCATGGCCACCGGAGGAACGGGAGACGTCCTAACCGGAGTGATAGGCGGGCTTCTGGCCCAGGGATACTCCCCCCGGGACGCCTGCCGCCTCGGGGTCTTTCTTCACGGCCACGCCGCCGACCTTCTGCTCGGGGAAACAGGGGCCGCGGGTTTTACCGCCACCGACATATCGGATAAAATCCCCGCTTCTGCGAGCTCCGTTCTTTCGGCCGCAGAAGAGCGGCACTTCAGGACGATCGGGTAGACCAAGATGAAAACGGAATTTTCCCTCGCGGTGACGGGACCCGCAGAGACCATGCTCTGCGGCGAGATAATGGGAAAGATGATCCCCGCGGGCTCCACCGTCGGGCTCTCGGGAGACCTCGGAGCGGGAAAGACCGTGTTCACCAAGGGCATCGCCCGCGGCCTCGGAACGGAGAGGGAGCCCAACAGCCCGACTTTCGTCATAATGAACGGCTACGAGGGGGAGACCCCGCTTTTTCATTTCGACGCCTACAGGCTTTCGGGAAGCGCGGAGTTCGAGGACATAGGCTACGAGGAGTTTTTCTACGGCGACGGGGTGGCGGTCGTCGAATGGGCGGAGAAGATAAGTGATGTATTGCCCGCGGACGCTGTTATAATTGATATCCGCCCCGCGCGGGACGGGGACGAGAACTCAAGGGAAATCAGGATAACCGGTGGTGGAAAATGGCTCTTGTCGTTCAGAAATACGGCGGAACGAGCGTTGCTGACGTCGAGAAGATAAGACGCGTGGCGTCCCACGTGGTCGACACGAAAAGGAACAGAAACGACGTGATAGCCGTCGTCTCGGCCATGTCGGGAGAGACCGACAGGCTGGTGGGGCTCGCCCGGCGGGTAATGGACCCTCCCGACGAGAGGGAGTTCGACGTCGTGACCTCGAGCGGAGAGCAGGTGTCTTCCGGCCTGCTGGCCATGGCGATAAAGTCGCTCGGGGAGGACGCCGTGTCCTTCCAGGGACACCAGATACGGATCACCACCGACGACATCCACTCAAGGGCCAGGATAAAGTCGATAGACGACAGGAACGTGCGGCTGGCACTGGGAGAGAAAAAAGCGGTGGTGGTGGCGGGATTCCAGGGAGTGGACGAGCGGGGGGACCTCACCACTCTCGGGCGGGGAGGCTCGGATCTCACCGCCGTGGCCATAGCGGCGGTCATGTCGGCCGACGCCTGCGAGCTCTACAAGGACGACGTGGACGGAGTCTACACGGCCGACCCCAGGATCTGTCCCGCCGCGAGGAAGCTTCCCCGGGTGTCGTACGAGGAGATGCTCGAGATGGCGAGTCTCGGAAGCAAGGTGCTCCAGGCCCGGGCGGTCGAGTTTGCAAAAAAATTTAAAGTGCCTATACATGTTAAGTCCACCCGCAGGCCGAAAAGCGAGGGAACGTGGGTCGTAGAGGAGGAAAAAGTCGTGAAATCCATGGAGGACATAGTCGTTTCGGGCGTCACGCGCGACAGCGACCAGGCGAAGATCACCCTCACCCGCGTGCCCGACCAGCCGGGAATAGCCGCCAAGATTTTCTCCTCGCTGGCGGAGCGAAGCATAGTGGTGGACATGATAGTCCAGAACGTGAGCAAGGAGGGATCGACCGACCTCACGTTCACGGTTCCCGAGGCGGATTTCAAAAGGTCCCTGGAGATCTCGAAAAAAATAGCCGAAGGACTCGGGGCGAGGCGGGTGCTTTCAGACTCCGCGATATCCAAGGTGTCGCTCGTCGGGGTGGGGATGAAGACCCACTCGGGAGTGGCGTCGCGGATGTTCGAGGCGCTCGCGGAGAAGGGAATAAACATAATGATGATAAGCACTTCGGAGATAAAGATTTCCTGCGTTCTGGAGGAAAAGGACGCCGAAGAGGCGGTGAGGACGCTCCACGACGCCTTCGGCCTGGGAGAGTCCGGTGAGTGACGCGCGGGCGGTGGAGATATACGACGTCACGCTTCGCGACGGAACCCAGGGGGAGAACATCTCCTTTTCCATACACGACAAGATACGCGTCACGCAGAGGCTAGACGACCTGGGGGTGCACTACGTGGAGGGCGGGTGGCCCGGTTCGAACGAAAGGGACAAGGGCTACTTCGAGGAGGCGAAGAAGCTTCGGCTGAAAAACGCCCGCGTAGCCGCCTTCGGAAGCACGAGGCGCGCAAGGACGACCTGCGGGGACGACCCCAGCATACAGGCCCTGGTGCGGGCCGAGACCCCCGTGGTCACCATAGTGGGAAAAAGCTGGGACTTCCATGTGACCGAAGCCCTCAAGATAGGGCTCGAACAGAACCTCGAGCTCGTCGGCGACTCGGTCGAGTACCTCAAGGGCCGCGCCGACAGGGTGTTTTTCGACGCCGAGCACTTTTTCGACGGCTGGAAGAAAAACCCCGCGTACTCGATGAAGGTTCTCGAAACGGCCCTGGGAGCAGGCGCCGACGCCGTGGTTCTGTGCGACACAAACGGCGGGTCGATGCCCTGGGAGATAGAGACGGCGGTGAGAAACGTGAGGGAGACCTTCTCCGCGGCGGGCATAGGAATACACACCCACAACGACGGCGAGGTGGGCGTCGCCAACACCCTGTACGCCGTGCGCGAGGGGGCGACCCAGGTGCAGGGCACGATGAACGGCTACGGCGAGAGGTGCGGAAACGCGAACCTGTGCGCGATAATACCGAACATAGCCCTCAAGCTGGGGAGAAAGTCCATAGAGCCCGCAAACCTCCGCAAGCTCTACTCCACTTCCCATTTCATCCACGAGCTAACGAACCTTCCTCCCGTAAGCAAGCAGGCGTTCGTCGGAAGAAGCGCGTTCGCCCACAAGGGGGGAATACACGTGAGCGCCATAATGAAAAACCCCGACACCTACGAGCACGTGGATCCCGAAAGCGTGGGCAACAGGAGGCGGGTGCTGATCTCCGACCTCTCGGGGCGGGCGAACATAGCATACAAGGCCAGGGAGCTCGGCATAGACATAGACCCCGGGGACGAAAGGATACTCAGGGTTCTGGACGAGCTGAAGGTCCTGGAGAACCAGGGCTACGAGTTCGAGGGAGCCGACGCGTCCTTCGAGCTTCTGGTGAGAAAGACTCTCGGGACCTACGACAAGCGCTTCTACCTCAAAAGCGCGAGAACCATAGTCGAGAAGAAGGAAGGCGAGGACGAGCCGCTCTCGGAAGCCACGGCCGAGGTGCAGGTAAACGGCGTCACGGAGCACACCGTGGCCAGGGGGAACGGTCCGGTGAACGCCATAGACGGAGCCCTCAGAAAGTCGCTCGAGAAGTTCTTCCCGCGGCTAGAGGACCTTCGCCTGAGGGACTACAGGGTGAGGGTCGTGTCGAAGTCGGGAGGAACGGATTCCGTGGTGAGGGTGCTAGTAGAATCGACCGACGGCAAAAGGAACTGGAGCACCGTCGGGGTCTCGGAGAACATAGTCGAGGCGAGCTGGAAGGCCCTTGTCGACAGCATAGACTACAAGCTTCTGAAAGACGGGATCGAAAACGGAGAAACGGCCGAAAGCGCCTAGCCCGCAGCCCTTCCCCGCCCGACGAAAGCCCCGAGATGCCTGGTGTTTCTCTCCCGGGCGAGCCTCATCTGCTTCTGCCTCTCCTCAAGCGACGCCACCCGCCCGGGAGTGAGGGAGCCGTGGCAGCGGGGACACGATATTCCGTCGCGGAAAAGCCCGGAGCGCCTGTCTTCGGAAGACAGCGGGGACCTGCAGTTCCTGCACGTGGTCCACGTTCCCCTCCCGAGTCCGTGCACCACCGACGTCCTGTCGTCGAAAACGAAGCACTCCCCCCTCCAGAGGCTTTCTTGCTCCGGGACCCGCTCGAGGTAGGAAAGTATCCCCCCGCGCAGGTGATACACGTTCTCGAATCCCCTCTCCAGTAGATACGCCGTGGCCTTCTCGCACCTTATGCCTCCCGTGCAGAACATCGCCACCTTCCCGCGCCTTTCGGGGTCGAGGTTCTCGTCCGCGTAGCGGGGAAACTCCCTGAAACGGGCCGTTTCCGGCCTGACGGCGCCCTCGAACGTTCCGACGCGGCACTCGTAGTCGTTTCGCACGTCGATCACCAGCGCGTCGGGGTCGCGAAGAAGCCCGTTCCAGTCCTCTGCGGAGACGTACTCGCCCACGCGGCGGGGAACGCCGATTCCCCCGACTCCCATCGGGACGAGCTCCTTTTTCAGCTTGACCCTGAGCCTGTGAAAGGGGCTTTTCGAATCGTAGCCGACCCTGTAGTCAGCCCCGCCGGGCAGCGGACCGGACTCTAGAAACGCGATCAGCCTCTCCACCCCCTCCGGGGGACCCGCCACCGAAGCGTTTATCCCTTCCTCGGAGAGAATGAAGGTTCCGTTCACGCCGTTTCGAGCGCTTGCGTCCAGAAGCGAGGATTTCAGCCCTTCGAGGTCGGAAAGCGCGGCGAACCTGTAGAAGGAGACCACGGCGACGCGGCCGTCCCGCGCGGGCACGCTCACGTCTCCGACCCTCCCGACAGTCTCTCCCACTGCGAGAGGTATTCGCGAAGGTGCTCCCTTCCGGCCGAGGCGGACTGTTTTTCCACCATCTCGCGGACGAGCCCCTGCTCCCCCGCGTAGCGCTCCGCGTCGAAGTGTCCCGCCGAGTGCGCCATGCGGAGCCAGAGAAGATAGGTGGTGAGCGCGTCGCACTCGTTGTAGGCCACTATCTCGTCGAGCTTTCCCGCAAGCCACATCGGAGCCACGCTCTGTCCCGTGACGCCGCCCATCTTTCCCGGGATTCCGCTCACCACGGATATCTCGTGAAGCGACGGGGTGCCCTTTCCCCACGCGCTCACGCAGCGCATGAGGTCGACGTTCCAGTCGCTTCCCCGGACGAAGAAGTCGGCGCCCTCCCATGGGCGGTCGGGCCTCCTAGTGAAGTAGCCTCCCGGGACGCCGTTTTTGATCATCCTCTGGGCCAGGATCGGAATGTCTGAGCCCGTGGAGTTGTACCCCACCAGCTGCGGGCGGTGCTTGTTCAGTATCTTGAAGAAATCCCCTATTATCCTCGGCTCCGAGCAGTCCTGCCCCGAGGTGGGAAGGGAGGGAATGGAGTGGAGGGTGAGCTTCGGGGTTCCCGAGTCCTCTTCGAGCTTCCTGAAAACCATGGAGACCGAGACTATTCTCGAGAGAACCGTCTTTATGAAGGGCATGGGGTCTTCCTCTGTGGCCCCTCCCTCCTTCCACATGAGGTCTATCACGTCGGCGTCGTCCATGTCCTCGGGAAGCCCGTAGACGGCCCTTCCCGACTCGGGGTCGGGGACCCACTCCATGTCGAAGGCCAAAACGCTCGGTTTCACTTCCCTGAACATTCCGTCCCCGTCAGCCCCTTATGTAGGTGCGCATGAACAGCACTATGGCGAAAAGCGTCGGAAAGAGCAGAAACGCCTGGGAGAGGAGTATTCCCTTGAGTCTTTTCATCTCGAAGCCGCGCTCTAGGGCGAGCGTGTAGGTGAAGTCGCCGGAGGCTCCGCGGGAGCGGGACTCGATCACGTAGTCGGCCGGGCCGTGGTTTTCGAACTCGAGCATCTTCACTCCCTTTCTGCCCATGTAGCTGTACCTTTTCTTCGACTCCGGAACCTGAAGCTCCACGTCCTCCCCGCCCCTTCTGAGCGAAACGACTATGGATGCGTCGCCGGGAGACAGCGCCTCCCCGCCCCCGGCGCCCGGGTTTTCGTACTGGTGATAGATGGAGTAAAGACCCTTCTCGGAGAGCCTGACGGGATGTTCGCCGGGAAACTCGTATTCGCTCAGCGTGTCGCCGAGCCCGCCGAAGCTCTTCACCACGTTGTTCGCGAAAAGCCCGGCGCCCGCGAGACACACGACCACGCATAGGGCGTAGATTGTTTTCTTCTTCCTGTTTTCCATGCGACCGTCGCCCCGGCGGAAACTTCCGCGCGGGAATCCGAAACCCGTCAATTATACTGCACGGAGCCCGTATAGCCAGAGCTCTTTGCCGGAATCCGTCACGACGCCCGCGCGGCGGGGCGCGACGGAGCGCGGGAAATTCCGGAAGACGGCGGGCCCGTCGTTTTATTTTCGGCCGCGGAACGGAAAAATACAATCCATTTGACAAAGAAGCGGGACTCGGGGATAATGCCGTGATATTAAATTTCATTAGGTAGGTGTCATTACATCATGCAGGGAACTGTAAAGTGGTTTAATAGCTCCAAGGGCTATGGATTTATCACTTCCGAGGAAGTATCGGAAGACGTGTTCGTTCATTACACCGCCATAGAGGGTGAGGGGTACAAGAGCCTCAACGAGGGGGACGAAGTGAGCTTCGAGATCGTTGAAGGCAAGAAAGGGCCCACCGCAACCAACGTCGTAAAGACCTCCTGAGGTAAAAAAAGAATCCGGTTATTTCCGGTCCCCCGGAAAATTCCTGTTTCTCGACCGACGGGAGAGTTGCGTCCGGAGCTTGAAATTCTCCCGTTCGGGTACTATCTTTAGTTTTCCGCGCGAGGCGCGAAACCGAAGATACCGAAAGGAAGGGATCTGAAATGGACTTGAGCAACCAGGAAATAACCAGGTACAGCCGCCACCTGATAATGCCGGAGGTGGGACTCGAGGGGCAGAAGAAACTCAAGGACTCGAGAGTTCTGTGCATCGGCGCGGGCGGTCTCGGATCTCCGCTGGCTCTCTACCTGGCGGCGGCCGGAGTCGGCACCCTGGGAATGCTGGATTTCGACGTGGTGGACTTCAGCAACCTGCAGAGGCAGGTGCTGCACAGCGAAAAGACCGTCGGGGAGCCGAAGGTGGAATCCGCGAGGAACCGTCTTCTGGAGCTCAATTCCGACGTGAACGTCGTCACCTACAACGAGAGGCTGAGCTCCGCGAACGCGATGGACATCATGGGGGACTACGATGTCGTCGTCGACGGAACGGACAACTTCGCCACCAGGTATCTCACGAACGACGCCTGCGTCTTTCTCGGGATTCCCAACGTTTACGGAAGCATTTTCAGGTTCGAGGGACAGGTAAGCGTCTTCGACGCCAGAAGAGGCCCCTGCTACAGGTGTCTCTACCCCGAGCCCCCTCCCCCGGGACTCGTGCCGAGCTGCGCCGAGGGAGGCGTGCTGGGAATACTGCCCGGAGTGGTCGGCACGATGCAGGCATCGGAAGTGGTGAAGCTCGTGATCGGAGAAGGAAACCCGCTCATAGGAAGGCTTCTTTTCCTGGACGTTCTGGAGATGGAGCCCAGGATTCTCAAGCTCAGGAAGGACCCGGAATGCCCCGTGTGCGGGGAAAATCCCTCGGTGACGGAACTTGTGGACTACGAGGCTTTCTGCGGCATCGGCAGAGGAGAGCAGGAAGCGCAAGAGGAAAAGCCGAAGATAGAAGAGATAACCGTAGAGGAGTTCAGCGCCATCAGGGAGAGCGACGGCGGCGTGGTGCTGGTCGACGTCCGCGAGCCCCACGAATACGATATATGCAGCATCGAGGGTTCGAAGCTCATTCCCCTTGGGGAGCTCAAGGACAGGACCGGGGAGCTTGACCCCGAGGACGACATCGTCGTTCACTGCCACCACGGCAGAAGGAGCATGAGAGCCGCGACCTTTCTCGCGGAGCAGGGCTTCGGCAAAGTGAAGAACCTCAAGGGCGGCATAGACGAGTGGGCGGAGAAGCTCGACTCCGAAATGGCCAGGTACTGATGTTCGGTTTTTTCGTCGAGGGTGGAGAGGGAACGACCCGCTCTTTTCTGGGCGGAGAGGGAATCGAACCCTCACGGACCGAAGTCCAACGGCTTTTGAGGCCGTCGCGTCTGCCTGTTCCGCCACCCGCCCCAGCAGATCGTCGCTTATTATACGCGGATTTGACTCGCAAGCACAACTTCAACATGCGAGCAGTTTATGTCTCGGAGTTGAATTCGCGCGTATAAATTGGAAGAATATCTCTAAATTCCGTCAACGCGGAGAGATGACCGAGTGGCCGAAGGTGCACGCCTGGAAAGCGTGTAGGGGGTTTACGCTCCCTCGTGGGTTCGAATCCCACTCTCTCCGCCACAATTAAAATCTGTGAAAACCCTGTGTTACCAAGAAGTTAAGATGTCTTTATAGACAAGGTTAAATTAATGCCAGAGAAAAAAAGAAAAACTAATAAACCAGATACGACTGGTTACTGGTATGTTTGGGGAGGGAGAAACGGCGAAAAGGAACAAGACGCAATTAAACAGGGGAAAATATTCATTGGATGGCATGAAGCGGGTGATTTTAGTAAGTCCAACAATCGTAATGAAATCTCAAAACTCAGCACTTTTTCATCTAAAGACCACCCTAGATCTATTAACTGTTTTGTGAACACAATTAAGCCAGGCGATCTTGTGATTATGCCATTCAAAAAAACAGACACTGTTGCTATTGGGAAAGTATCTGGAGATTACAGCTATGATCCTGATGAGGATGAACACTTTCCCAACTCGCGTCCTGTTGAATGGATTGAGAAAACCATACAGCTACCACATCAAATTAACCTTCCACGATATACTGTCAGCCGAGTTAAGCAAAAAGATGCACTTGACTTCGTGCACGGAGTCGTTGAACAAAGCAACAAACCATATCAGCAAGAGGATGATTATACTATTGAGAATTTGACGACTGATTGTTTCCTTGATTGGTCAAAACTTGAGAAAATTCTCGATCGTCTGCAAGCCAAGAAAAATCTTATACTACAAGGGCCGCCGGGCACAGGCAAAACTTGGCTAGCAAAAAGACTGGCTTTTGCGCTGGTCGGACGAAAAGACAATAGCAAGGTAAAAGCGTTACAGTTTCATCCGAATCTTTCCTACGAAGACTTTGTGCGCGGCTGGCGTCCCGCTGGCGACGGCAGGCTTGAGTTAGTGGACGGCCCGTTTCTGCAAATTGCGGAGGCCGCCAGAAAAGAGCCGACTGAAAAACACGTTATCGTCATCGAGGAAATCAACAGGGGAAATCCTGCCCAGATTTTAGGGGAATTGCTGACACTTCTGGAAGCGGATAAAAGAAACGCTGATGAGGCATTGGAACTGTGTTATTCAAAAGAAACCGGCGAGCGGTTTTTCATCCCTGAAAACCTTTATGTTATCGGAACCATGAACATTGCGGACCGTTCGCTTGCGCTTGTAGACCTGGCATTGCGCCGGCGTTTCGCTTTCGTTGATCTGGAACCCGTCTTTGGAGAGCCGTGGGAAAACTGGGTTCATGACAAATTCAATATAGACCGGAAAACTCTTTCGGAAATTGAAACCCGAATAAGTCTTCTAAACGATGAAATTTCCAAAGACCCCGATCTCGGCCCCCAGTTTCGTATTGGTCACAGCTACGTTACCCCGGCCAACGGAACCGTTATTGAAGATGCATACGACTGGTTTCGGCAGGTGGTCAATACGGAGGTCGGTCCGCTTCTTGATGAATACTGGTTCGACAACCTTGATAGAGCCAAGAAAGCCAAAGAAACTCTACTGCAAGGATTTTAGTAGTGACCAAATCAGCAGCCAGTTTCGGCTCGGAAAAAGCGGAAGATGTTGAACACATAGGCCGTATCCCGGTACGCAACATCTGGTTGCTCATGCTCTACGCATCTGACCTTTTTCGCCATATAGACAGACATAAGAGAGTCTCCGTTGAAGAAAACCCGGACGACATACCGGACCTAGTAGCGGAAATTCTCGCACGGGAAGTAAGTCTGCGTCTGAAAAGAAACCTGAGTCTTGGATACAAATCTCGAAAAGCGGTCCTCAGACGCGTTCGCGGACGAATCGACCTGATGAGTACAGAACGACACAGACTCCTTGACCTCGGGATGATAGCATGCCGTTTCAATGAGATGACCGTCGATACTCCCCGCAACCGTTTCGTGCGGGCGGCGTTGGAACAGATAGCCAGAATAAAGACGCTGCACAAAGGTCTTGCGCGACGATGCAGGATTCTTGCCTTAAAACTGAAAAGAATGGGCGTCACAGGAGAAAAACCCGGACGAGCGGAAGTTTCAGTTAACCGTTTCGGCCGCCACGATTTAGCAGACCAGAAGATGGTGCATGCCGCTCATCTGGCTTTTAATCTTGGTCTGCCAACAGAGTCTGAGGGAACAAAACTTCTCGTTTTGCCTAATCGCGAGATTTCATGGGTCAGAAATCTGTACGAAAAGGGAGTGGCGGGTTTTTATAGAACAGTTCTGTCCGAAAAAGGATGGACCGTTGAAGCGGGGAAATTTATCAATTGGTCACCGGAAAGAAAAACCTCAGGTATTGACAGAATTCTTCCATCCATGCAGACAGACATCGTCCTTGACCACAGGGACAAGAAACGCCGAATAATTATTGATACGAAATTCAATTCGATCATTACCTCTGGCCGGTACAGAGACGAAACTCTGAGAAGCTCCTATATGTATCAGATTTACGCCTATCTGAAATCACAGAAAGGACGAGGGGACCATCTCGCGGACAAAGCGGAAGGACTTCTGCTGCACCCGTCAGTTGGCGATATGGTAAACGAGACGGTAATAATTCAAGGACATCAAATACGGTTCGCGACAGTCGACCTTTCGGCAAACACGGAGGAAATAAGAAGACAGCTTCTTGATGTGGTTCTGAAGCCCGCCGATTTCAGCAGAGCGGCAATGTCACCGTCTTTGACGCGGTCTGCCGTTCTTTGACTTCTGACGAACCTATTTCGCGAAAACCATACTGTGGTCGCCGTTCGGGACAACGGATAGAAGCTCAAAAGGCTCTTCTCCGTGAGCTTCATACCAGTGAGGCTCCCCTGCTGGAATAAAAACCACGTCATCCTTTTCGACTTCGTACACACGGTCTCCGATTCCTACCTTAGCCCTGCCGCCGAGAACATATTGCTCGTGCTCCGCCGCGCTTGTATGGGAAGGCATGCCTCCTCCCGGTTCGATGACAAGTTTCCTCATGGCGAAGTTAGGACCTTCGTCCGGACCGATAAGCATCTGCCTCGAAACACCCTCTCCCGATTTCAGAACCTCGCTTTCTATGTTCTCTGTTTTCTTCACATGCATTGGATTTACCTCCTGTATGTTGTACCAAATGAACCTGTTTACATTATCTATACCTTGACGATTATTAATTGTAAGACTCTTGGAAGAAGAACCAAAACGACAGTTCTGTTTGTTGTCTACGAACTACGGCTTTTGGTTTGTGCCAGCAATTCAATTTTCTCAATCCATGTGTTAAATCCTCGACATTCCTGACGAATCCGGTCAATCCCTATTTCCCGACATATATTCGGACCATCCGTCTCTTTAGTAAAGGAAGGAAACAAGTTAATAAGTCTGCGTGACGGGCATGTATGAGGTCCATCGTTAATCTTCTCCACATCGCCAAAGCGTCTGACGGTCTCGGACAATTCAGAAGAGACATCCGGAAATTTAAGCACTCTAGAAGTTGTATGCGGGTCACTGAACAACAAAGCTTCAAATTCATATTGCTGAATATAGGGAATAAACTTGTAAGGCTCATTGATTTCATCTTTCAAGATATTTTCCAGCTCTTCCTTGGTACGGCTGTTTCTGCGTTTAAACCCGTACAGGTCATAAAAGGTCGTAACGATATCACATTTATGAATGATTTTCCGAATCTCGAAACAGGCCCGCTCCAGACTTACATTACCGCGCATATTGACAGTTGTAATACTTACATTTCTCGTCATGAAATACGGGGCCAGTATTTTTAAGCAGAACTGTCTTTCCGTCGCACCTTCAACGCTGATATAAAGCCTTATCATTCCGGATTGCCTCCGAGGAGATCTTTCTCCCAGAGGTCGCCGATGGAATAGTCGTCAAGCCAAAGCTTTACATTTTCCTCTTCCAGTCTTCTGAAATGAGATTCGCCATCCTCCGTCTGGTCGACGATAATTATGTCTTGCCAGTCAAACTTGTTTGCGAGAGTTACAGATTGCGTTGAGACAATGACCTGTGACCTGCGCGAGGCGGTTTTCAGAATGCCCGCTAAAATTTCCAGTGCGTAGGGATGAATTCCTAACTCCGGCTCATCCAACAAGATCACGTTCGGCAGGTCGGGCTGCATCAACAAAGTCGCCAGACACATGAACCGCAAAGTCCCGTCGGAAAGGCTGTTAGCGTCAAAATACGCGGCGGACCTTTTATGTTTCCAGCGGAGACGAATTTGGTCTTCGTTGTTTTTGTCGGGAAGAAGAGAAAAATCATGGAATAAGGGCATGACGCGGCGGACCGCTCGCACGATCATTTCGTATTCTGACGTATCTCTGATGGAATAAAGAAAGGCCGCCAGGTTTTCTCCCTGAGGACGTAAAGATATATTGTCGTGAATAGAATGAGTTTTTTTTACAAGTGCCGTGTCGCTTGTGTCGTGAAAATGATATATCTTCCAATCACCTATATGTTTTCTTGCGCAGCATGCGGCCGGAGATTGCAGTTTCTCCAAGTTGCTCTCCAAATCTCCTTGCTTGGTTCCCGTTTCCTGATGCTCGAAATCCTCTCCGCAAACATTCTTGTTAGGAAATTCAAGTGACTCGCTTTTGAAAACAAGCCTCCCGTCTTCCGTCGGAATCAGCTCCACTTCGTAACCGTTGGTATCGAAACACAAGTGCACTTTTATTCGGGTTGTTACTCTGCTGCCGAAGTGTAGAAAAGCTTCGGCAGTTCCCTTTGTGGATACGTGAAGTTGCAAGCCCCGCTCCAATATCTCGCTCATAAAGCGAAAAAAACTAATGAAATTCGATTTCCCCGCTCCATTGGGACCGATCAGGATATTTAGGGGGGTTAATTCCAAGTCCAAATTCCTGATGGATTTGTAGCCGGACAGTTCTATACGCTTAAGTTTTCCAGATTCAGCCATAATCAACCCTCAACATAGGTTGCACTTCCATACTTGAAACCGCAACTAACAAAAACTGCTCCTTTTGTTAGTCGGAGCAAAACAACTATCACAAATGATAGTTAAAAGCAATCAACTAACAAAAATCGCATTTTTTGTTAGTTAAGATTTTTCAACTAACACGGATGAAACTTAAAAACATCCCGAAAGGGACGATTTGCTTGCTTTCAACGCTTTTCAGGATAGAATCGTCCCGTAAGGGATGATTCTATGAAAACACTTGCCGAAGTGAAACAGCTTGGAGAGACCGTTCGCAGGGTCAGAAAAAACCAGAAACTGACGCAGGAACAGCTCGCAACCGTTTGCGGAGTCGGAACACGGTTCATTCGCGAACTTGAGAAAGGGAAGGAATCCTGTCACTTGGGCAAGGCTCTCCATGTAGCAGCCATGCTGGGCATCAGCATCCTGATTGAAGCTGGCGGGGAATGAAGCCTCCGGAATTTTCGTCGCCAGCCATATCTGTCACGCAAACAAAGTCGACTCGGGCTCAACAACCTCTCGCCCGACCCTTTATTTACAGGGGCGAACCTGAAAACCCGTCCTTCCCCGTTTCTCAAAGACCCGTTTTTTGTGTAGATTGATTGACTGCCGAACCGGTTACGGTTCGCCCGTTTCGGAGAAGCGAAAATCCAGCGGCCGGGCCCGTACGACGAGGGCTTGTGAACCCCGCCAGGCCCGGAAGGGAGCAACGGTAGCAAAAACCCCCGTGCGTTACGGACACCTGGCCGCCGGTTTGAAAAGCCATGGCTTATAAAGTACTCGCCCGCAGATGGCGCCCCCGGACCTTCGAGGACCTGGTGGGCCAGGAATTTCCCGCCCTAACGCTCAAAAACTCCATAGAATCCGGAAAGATAGCCCACGCGCTCATATTCGCGGGCCCGAGGGGCACGGGCAAGACCTCCACGGCGAGAATCGTCGCCAAGGCCATAAACTGCGAGAAAAAGGACGAGGGTCGGTATCCCTGCGGGGCGGAGCAGTGCGGAAGCTGCGAGGAGATATCCGAGGGAAAATGCCTGGACGTGCAGGAAATAGACGCCGCGTCCCACACGGGCGTAGCCGACGTGCGCGAGATAATAGAAAGCGTCAAGTACATGCCCGCGGCGGCCGCAAAGAAGGTCTACATAATTGACGAGGTGCACATGCTCTCCCAGTCGGCCTTCAACGCCCTCCTGAAGATCATGGAAGAGCCCCCCGAGCACGCCGTCTTCATACTGGCCACCACCGAGGCGCACAAGGTCCCCCCGACCATAATGTCGCGCTGCCAGAGATACGACTTCAAGAAGATTCCCGTGGAGAAGATAAAGCAGTCGCTCGAGAAGATAACCCGGGCCGAGGAACTCGCGATAGACGCCGAAACCCTGTACCTGATCGCCCGGGAGTCGGAGGGAAGCATGAGGGATTCCCTGAGCCTTCTGGACCAGCTGGCGGCGTCTTTCGCCGGCGAGATAAAGCACGACGAGGTGATAGGACTGCTGGGCATCCCGGACAAAGAGTCGCTGAAAAGCGTGCTTCGGGCCGTCTTCGAAAAAGACGCTGCCGGATGCGTCGAGCTCGCCCGCGGGGCGGCGGCCAAGGGGATAAGCCCGAGGCGGATGTCCCACGACCTCATTCACCTTTTCAAGAATCTTCTCTACCTCAAGATCTGCGGGCGGGACTTCCGCTCCGAGCTTTCGGACGACGAGAAAAAGGACCTGTTCGAAATCGTGAGAGACGAATCGGCGGAGACCGTCGAGCTTCTTTTCAACATAATGATCGACGCGGGGGAGAGAATACGCGGCTCCTCCTACCCCGAGATAGTGCTCGAGCTCGGCCTGGTGAAGATGAGCACCATGGGAAAAGTCGAGAAGATAGACGACATGATAAGGAGGCTCGAGAAGCTCTCGGGCGGCGGGGCGCCCGCAGGGAGGCGGGATCCCGGGCGAAAGGAGCGGCGGGGCGGCGCGCCCGCGCAAAGCGGGAGGGATGACTCCCCGCCCGCCGGGGCGGCGAACGGGAAGCGGGAGGGACCCGTGCTGTCCGACCCCGCCGCCGCGGAGGCGGGAACTCTCGGCAAAGAACAGGTTGTAGAGCTTGTCCGCCGCAATCCCGACAACCTGTTCCTGGCGAAAACGCTCGAACGGGCGCATTCTCTCGAGGTCGAGGGCCAAAACGTGAAGATAAGGTTTCCCGAAAACGGAATGAACTACCCGAAGGAACTCCGAAAGGACGACAAGCTCAGGACGGTTCTTCGGGAAGCGCTTTCTCTCGACAGGGTGATACTCGACATCGAAACCGTGAACGGAGAGGCGAAAGGCGGGGCGGCTCCCGCGGTCAGAAAGCGGCAGGTCGCCGACGACCCGCTCGTGAGCCGCGTCATACGGGAATTCGACGCGGTCGTGATAAACGCGAAAAACCTGGTAAAGGAGTGAACGGACATGAAGATGGGCGGAAACATAAAGAACCTCATGAAGCAGATGGGGAAGATGAAGGAGCAGATGGAAAAGCTCCAGGAGGAGTCCGGCGAGAGGACCGTCGAGGCGGCTTCCGGGGGCGGCATGGTCACCGTCACGGCCAAGGCCAGGGGAGAAATAATCTCGATAGCCATAGACCCCGAGATAGTGGCCGAAAACGACATCGAGATGCTCCAGGACCTCGTGACCGCCGCGGTGAACGAGGCGCTCTCGAAGGGACAGGAGATCATGAGAACCGAGGTCGCGCGGATGGCGGGCGGCATGGGACTTCCCCCGGGACTCGTCTGAGATGGCGCAGGGCGGTCTCCCCGAGCCGATCCGAAGACTCGTAGAGGAGCTGGCGAAGCTTCCCGGAATCGGCGAGAAAAACGCGACGCGCCTCGCGTTTCACATATTCCGCTCCCCGGACGCCTACGCCCGAAGTCTCTCGGGGGCGATAGCCGCGGCCAAGTCCGAAGTGGGAACGTGCGAGACGTGCTTCAGCTTCGCCGCGGGAACGAGATGCGGGATCTGCTCGGACCCCCGGAGGGATTCCTCGCTCGTGTGCGTCGTGGAAGAGCCGCTCGACCTGATGGCCATAGAGAGAAGCGGGGAGTTCCGCGGACTCTACCACGTTCTTCACGGGGCGATCTCTCCGCTCGAGGGAGTGGGGCCCGAGGATCTGAGGGTGGGAGAGCTCGTGAGAAGAACGCGCGACGGTTCGGTCGGCGAGATAATAATAGCCACGGGTACGAACGTCGAGGGAGAGGCCACGGCCGTCTACCTCTCGAAAACGCTAAAGCCCCTGGGGGTCAGGACCTCGAGGATAGCCTACGGAATACCCGTGGGCGGAAACATAGAGTTCATAGACGAGCTCACGCTCGGAAAGGCCCTTCGCGACAGAAAGGAAATGTAGGAGCTACCCTTCCGGAGCCTTTTTCCGGGACGCGGAGAAGGCCTCCAGGATGAGCCACGCCGCGAGCGCGAGCGTTACGCCCGAGAGGCAGAAAAGAAGCGGGTTTCCCAGAAAGTACTTCATGTTGAAGCCCACGGCCGTCGTCGTCATCGCCACGAGAAACACCATCGGCACCAGGGTGTAGACGAAGGGCTTTTTCGCCCTTCGCAGGTAAAGGGTTATCACGAGCAGCGTGAGTCCCCCTATCAGCTGGTTGGTCGCCCCGAAAAGAGGCCAGAGCAGAAATCCTCCCGAACCCGGTCCCTTGCCCGGAACCTGGGCGAAAAGCGCGAGAAGAAGCGGCGGAACGACGGCCGCGAGAGCCCCGACGTACCTGTTTCCCAGCGCCCTTATCCCGTACGCGCTTCCTATCTCTCCTATCACCAGCCTCTGTATCCGCGTCGCGGTGTCTATGGTGGTCGCGGCGAAGCTTATGACTATCACGCTTATGAGCGTGGTTCCGAGCACCTCGGGAATGTGGATGGAGGAGAGAAAGGTGGAGGTTCCCGTGACGAAGTTGGCGATTCCCCCGCTGGAGGCGGATTCCCACGAATCGTAGTGGTGAAGCCACTCGCTTCGCTCTATTCCCGCCGCCACGGCCAGCGTGGCTATCATGGCCAGGGTGCCCTCCCCCAGCATCGACCCGTAGCCTATGAACCTCGAGTGGGACATCCTGTCGAGCTGCTTCGACGTGGTTCCGCTCGAAACCAGCCCGTGAAAGCCGCTTACCGCCCCGCACGCTATGGTTATGAAAAGAAACGGAAACACCGGAACCCCTCCCCCCGAGAAGTTGAGCGCCGGGGCCTGCATCTCGGGGCGGGCGACCATTATGCCCGTCATTATCACCGCGAGTCCCACGAAAAGATGGATGCCGTTTATGTAGTCCCTGGGCTGGAGCAGCACCCACACGGGAAGAACCGAGGCGACGAAGGAATAGACCAGAAGAATTATTATCCACGTCACCACCTGGCTTCCCATGATCTCGGGAATGGTTATCGGAACCTTGGTTCCCGTCCACACCATGAAGTACAGAAACGCGAGGGCGATCACCGAGGGCCAGAGAATCGGAACCTTCTTCCTGTAGAAAAGAAACCCGATGACCACGGCGACCAGTATCTGGAAATTGACGGGCAGCACGCTCTGGGGAAAGTTCACGAAAAGAACGGATATGGCGTAGGCGAAAACCGCTATGACGAAAAAGACGAGAAAGTAGACCACCAGCAGAAAGAGCGTTCTTCCGCGGGGGCTTATGTAGTCCCCGGCGAGGTCCCCGACCGACCTTCCCCTGTTTCTGGCCGAGAGAACGAGCGCCCCGAAATCGTGCACGGCCCCGATGAACACGGCGCCCAGAACCACCCAGACGACGGCGGGGAGCCATCCCCAGAAAACGGCTATGGCGGGCCCTATTATGGGAGCCGCGCCGGCTATGGACGCGAAATGGTGTCCGAAAAGTACGAACCTTCCCGCGGGCACGTAGTCCACGCCGTCGGAAAGCTCGTGGGCGGGAGTGGTTTCCGAGTCGCGGACGCCGAAGACCTTCTCCGAGACGAACCTCGAGTAGAACCTGTAGGCAAGAACGTAGAGAACTATTACGGCGACCGCCACAACAGCGGAATTCATAGAGGACTCCAAGGAAAACCGAAATTGAAAATCTGCATATTATAAGGGAAAAACCGCCGCGCGGAAACCGTCAGGGGGAATTTTCGCGCACGCGCTCGGTCACCTCCTCCCATCTTCTGTAAAGAAGCGAAAGCCTCTCTCCCAGTTCGTCGAGACGCCTCGCGCTCCGCTCGAAGTCCGCGTCCGGCCCGAGCGCCCGGGGGTCGCGAAGGGACCTCTCCGTCTCGCCCTTTTCCCTCTCGCACTCGAAGATCCTCCCCTCGAGGTCGCAGAGGGCCTTTTCCATCTGCTTTTTCGAAAGAAGCGTCCAGTCGTCCATGTTCTCTATTCCCTTTTCCCGAAGCTCCCTGTGAAGCCTGTTTCGCCGCTCGGCCTCGAGCGCCTTTTCGCTCTTTCCCCCGGCCCTCCGCCCGCGCGCGGGCGCGGCGGCGTCCCCGTCGCGGGACTTTCTTTCGAGAAACTCCGAGTAGTTTCCGATGAACGTCTCTACTCTTCCCCCCTCGACGTTCCACACCCCGGCCGCGAGGCTGTCGACGAAGTACCTGTCGTGGCTTATCAGGAGAAACGTTCCGCCGTATTCCGAAAGGGCGCGGAGCAGCACTTCCCTCGACTCCATGTCCAGGTGGTTGGTGGGCTCGTCGAGAACGAGAAAGTTCGAGCGGGAAAACAGTATCTTTAGAATCGAGAGGCGGCTTTTCTCTCCGCCCGAGAGAACCGAGACTTTCTTGTCCACGTCCGAGGCCGTGAAAAGAAACGAGCCCAGGAGGGTTCTCGCCTCGGTTTCGGAGAGCCCGGGGTTCGAGCCCGCGAATTCCCCGTAGACGGTGTTTTCGAGATCCAGCATCTCCTCCTGGTTCTGGGCGTAGTAGGCCAGGGACACGTTGTGGCCCAGGCGCAGAGAGCCCGAGAAGCTCTCCTCCCCCGCTATCATTCTCGCCAGGGTCGTCTTGCCCTCCCCGTTTCTCCCCGTGACGGCTATCCTGTCTCCCCTCTCCACCCGAAGCGCCCCGCAGTTTTCGAAAACGACGTTGCTTTTCCCGCCGGGGAGCTCGTACTTCTTGGAGAAGCCGGATATCTCGCACACCACCCTGCCCGCCCTCTCCGGCTCGGGAAAGGAGAACCCGAGGGTCCGCGAAGACCGCGCGGGGGTTTCGGGAACTTCGTTTTTCTCGAGCATCTTTATCCTGCTCTGCACCTGCCTCGCCTTGGACGCCTTGTAGCGGAACCTCTCGATGAAGCGGCGCTGGGCGCGGAGCTTCTTCTCCCTGTTTCTGGCCGTCGCGGCCTCTGTGCGCGAAAGACGCTCCCTCTGCTCGAGGTAGGAGGAGTAGCCGCCGCGAAACTCCCGTATCTTCCCTCCTCGAAGCTCGGCCACGGCGTCGACCATGCGGTCGAGCAGGTACTTGTCGTGAGACACCATGACCACCGTGCCCCCGTAGCCCCCGAGGTAGCCTTCGAGCCACCCGATGCTCTTTATGTCCAGATGGTTCGTGGGCTCGTCGAGAAAAAGAACCCCCGGTTCGCGAAGAAGCATCGCGGCGAGTTCCACGCGCATCTTCCATCCGCCGGAAAGCGCCGATACCGGACCTTCCGTCTGCTCCCCTGAAAACCCCAGTCCGAAAAGAATCCTCTCGGCCGCGTGGGCGGGCGCGCCCGAGCTTTCAAGCACGCGGTCGACCACCGGGGAGTCCGAAGCCCGCGGGTCAGTCTCCTGGGACAGGTAGCCCGCGGAAAGTCCCGAGGGAACCGAGACCTTTCCCCCCTCCGGCTCTCGAAGCCCCGCGACTATCTCAAGAAGCGTGGTCTTGCCCGAGCCGTTGGGTCCCACGAGACCGTACTTCCTTCCCTTCCTGACGCTCCAGTCGAGGTCCGAGAAAAGCTCCTTTCCCGAAAAGGAATGACTTATGCCGGAGAGTCTTATCATTTCGACGAAAAAACGGATAAACCTGATACTATTCTCCCGGCGGACGGTTTCGCCGCGGGAGTCCTGAAACGATGAGGTCGCGCAAAAAGCTATCTGGAAAATCGACGGCGTTCCAGCTCTGCCGCTCCGTGCTCGAGGTGGAAAAAGCCGAATACGACTCCATACAGCCCGCCGACAGCCCGTTTTTCGAGTTCGACTTTCTTCTGGCCCTCGAGGAATCGGGATGCGTGGGTCCCGGCACGGGGTGGGAGCCCAGGCATCTCCTCCTGCGGGAAGGAGGGGAGCTTGCGGGAGCCGTGACCTTCTACGTGAAGACGGACTCCTACGGTGAGTACATATTCGACTGGCAGTGGGCCCAGGCATACCACGACGCGGGGCTTCGCTACTATCCCAAGGCCGTGGTCGGCGTTCCGTTCACTCCCGCAAACGGCGAGAGGATACTGGTCTCGGGGGAATACGACTACGGGTCCTGCGCCGGGGCGCTGGTGGAAAAGCTCGCCGACGCGTGCGCGGACGAGGGTCTTTCCTCCGTACATTTTCTTTTCGTGACTCCCCGCGAGCAGGAAACCCTCGGGCGGGCGGGCTTTCTCCCGCGCCTCACCCACCAGTACCACTGGCGAAACGACGGCTACTCGGATTTCGACGATTTTCTCTCGGCGCTGCGCTCGGGAAAAAGAAAGCAGATAAGAAAGGAGCGGCGTTCGGTCAGGGAAAACGCGCGGGTCTCGGTTTTCGAAAAGGACGGCGTAACGCGCGGCCACATGGACCGCATATGGGATTTCTACGTGAACACGAATTCCAGGAAGTGGGGAAACGCGTACCTGAACAGGAAGTTTTTCGACATGCTGTACGAGAGCTGGCGGGAGAGAATGGTGATAGTCATGGCGGAGCGCGACGGCCGCCCCGCCGGCGGGACGATAAACTTCCGCAAGGGAGACAAGCTTTACGGAAGGTACTGGGGAGCCAGAGAGAACGTGCCCTACCTTCACTTCGAGTGCTGCTACTACAGCCTCATAGAGTTCGCCATAGAGAACGGAATTAGGACATTCGAGGCGGGGGCGCAGGGAGAGCACAAGTTCCTGCGGGGCTTTCGGGCCGAGGGGGTGCGAAGCTCGCACCTTTTCTTCAACCGCCGGGCGCACGAAGTCGTGGAGAACTTTCTTCGGGCGGAAAGACCCTACACGCGTTCGCTCATATCGCGCTACAACCGCCACTCCCCGCTCAAGGCGGTGCGCGGTGGCAAATCGGAAAAAATCATATAATATAAATTCCCATGCCGGAGAGAAAGCCGCCCGCCAGCGTCGAGGACACGAGAACCGCCGTCAAGGAGGAGATCCGGGTAAAGAAGCCGGACATGTACGTGATAGTGCTTCTCAACGACGACTACACTCCCAGGGATTTCGTCGTGTGGATTCTCATGAAGGTGTTTTTCAAAAACGAGAACGAAAGCCGAAGGATAATGCTCGAAGCCCACACGAAGGGAAAAAGCCCCGTGGACTGCTACACCTACGACGTGGCGGCGACGAAGGTGAAGCAGGTGGAGAGCCTCGCCGAGAAGTACGAACATCCCCTGAAGTGCATACTGGAAGTGCAGAACGGAGACGGCTGACATGGTGGCCTCGGAAGAACTCGAAAAGACCCTCCACCGCGCCTACAAGCAGGCGAAGACCAGAAGGCACGAGTTCATAACCCCGGAGCACATACTGCTCGAGCTCACCAGGGACCGGGTCGCCGCGGAGATACTCATAGCGTGCGACGTCGACACCGGGCTTCTGGCAAGCGAGCTCGAAGAGCATTTCAGAAAGAACATGCCTCCCGTCGACTCGCCCCATCTTCCCGAGCCGTCGTACTCCGAGGGAAGCAAGTACATATTCAGGGTGGCGTCCATGCACGCCGAGTCGGCCGAAAAGCGGGAGATAAACGGCGGCAACATACTGGTCGCGCTGTTCAGGGTCCCGGAATCGCACGCCGTCTACTTCCTGAACCGCCAGGGACTGGACCGCCTGGCGGTCGTGAGGCACATATCCCACGGAGGCGTCGGGGCGGACGCGGCCGAGCGCGGGAAGACGGCGAACGGAAAGGACCCCTCGGGGGAAGCCGGGAAGGCCGAGCCCAAAAGCCCTCTAGAGCTTTACTGCACCAACCTGGTGGAGAAGGCGCGGCGCGGGGGCATAGACCCGCTCATAGGCAGACAGAAGGAAGTCTCCAGGATCATCCACATTCTCAGCAAGAGAAAGAAGAACAACCCGGTGCTCGTGGGCGACGCCGGAGTGGGAAAGACGGCCATAGTGGAAGGCGTGGCCCTGCGGGTGGTCTCGGGGGAGGTTCCCGAGGCGATGAAGGGCCTCAGGATTCACCTGCTCAACATGGGAACCCTCACCGCGGGAACGAAGTACAGGGGGGATTTCGAAGAGAGACTGAACGCCGTGATAAACGAAACGAAAAAGGATCCCGACAACGTGCTGTTCATAGACGAGATACACACGGTGATAGGCGCGGGGGCGGTCTCGGGCGGAAGCCTCGACGCCTCGAACATGCTGAAACCCTCCCTGGCCGGGGGAGAGATAAAGTGCATAGGAACGACCACCGTGAAGGAGTACAGGATAATCTTCGAGAAGGACCACGCGCTTTCGCGGAGGTTCCAGAGGGTGGACGTGGACGAGCCTTCGCTCGAGGACTGCGGGAAGATCGTATTCGGTCTGAAGGAGCACTACGAGAGCTTCCACAACGTAAGGTACTCCGCCACGGCGCTTCGGGCGTGCATAGAGCTCTCCGACAGGTACATAACGGACAGGAAGCTTCCGGACAAGGCGATAGACATAATGGACGAGGCGGGAGCGGCGGTGAAGCTCAGAAACCCGAACCCGGAGATAACGCGCCAGGTGAAGGTCTCCGACATGGAAAAGCTCATAGCCAGAGTCGCCAGGATTCCCACCAAATCCGTGAAGGCCGAGGACAGGAATCTCCTGGGCGACCTGGCCGGCAACCTCAAGAAGTTCATCTTCGCCCAGGACGACGCCGTGGACAGGGTGGTGAACGCCATACAGATGTCGCGGGCGGGGATAGGCGAGCCGGAAAAGCCCGTGGGATGCTTCATGTTCTCGGGACCCACGGGAGTGGGAAAGACGGAGCTCGCGAAAAAGCTGGCCGAGCTTCTGGGGGTGGAGTTCCTGCGCTTCGACATGAGCGAGTACATGGAAAAGCACACGGTGTCTCGCCTCATAGGCTCGCCGCCCGGGTACGTGGGCTACGACCAGGGAGGCCAGCTCACCGAGTCCGTCTACAAGTCTCCCCACTGCGTGCTTCTGCTGGACGAGATAGAAAAGGCGCACGAAGACATTTACAACATACTGCTCCAGGTGATGGACCACGCCACGCTCACGGACTCGAACGGAAGGAAGGTGGACTTCCGCCAGGTGATCCTCATCCTCACGACCAACACGGGCTCGCGGGAGAGCTCGAACAGGACCGTCGGGTTCGGAAAAAAGCAGTACGAGGACAGAAGCGCCGAGGCCATAGACAGGTACTTCTCCCCCGAGTTTCGAAACAGGCTCGACGAAATCATAGCCTTCAACCCGCTGGAGATGGAGGTGGTGGAGCGGATAGTGGACAAGGCGGTCGGGGAGCTCGCCGGGCGTCTCGTCCCGAAAAAGGTGAAAATAGAGCTCTCGCCCGAGGCGAGGCTTCATCTGGCCCGCAGGGGCTACGACCCGCTGCTCGGCGCGAGACCCGTGCAGAGAACGGTGAGTTCCGAGATAGCCGAGAAGCTCTCGAAGGAAATTCTTTTCGGAAAGCTCCAGGGAGGCGGCACGGCCGCGTTTTCGCTTCGGGGAGAAGAGATAGTCCTGGAGGTCCGCGAGGACTGAGCTTCCGGAGGCTTTCGGCCCGCGGGCGCAGGAAGGCGGAAAAACCCATGATCTCCATACGCGAAACCGTTAACAAGATGGTCCAGTTCGTTCTCCCCGAGCACTCGAACAACCACGGCACCCTCCACGGCGGAATACTGATGGACTGGATGATGCTCACGGGAAGCGTCACGGCGTTTAAGACCGCCGGCGGCACGGCGGTGCTGGGAGCCACCGACAGCATAGACTTTCTCGACCCGGTGAAGATCGGAGAGGTGGTAATCCTGGAGAGCTGGGTCGAGCACATCGGAAACTCCTCCATCGAGATAACCGTGCGCGTGCAGTCCGAGGACACCGACACCGGGCGGAAAAAGCTGATAACCCTCTCCCACATGGCGTTCGTGGCGGTGGACGGCGACGTGAGGCCGAGAGCGATAGAAACGAAGCTCAAGGCGTCGAACACCCTGGAGAAGTCTCTCATAGAAAGGGCGGCGGAGAGAAAGACGCGCAGGCTTCCCGAAATGGAGAAAAGAAGAAGCGACGTCCAGAACATAGCGGACGAGACCGAAAAGACGAGATTCAAGTTCAACACCACCAGGATGATACTCCCGGAGGACGCGTTTTACGGGAACTTCATGTCCGTCGGAAAGCTCATGAAGCACATAGACGAAAGCGCGGCGATACTGGCCAAGAGATTCGCCAAGGGGGTGCTGGTCACGGGGTCCATGGACGAGCTTTTTTTCTACTCCCCGCTCAACGTCGGAAACCTCATAGAGTTCAAGGCGGGAATAACCCACGTCGGAAGCAAGTCGCTCGAGCTGGCCATCAAGGTCGATTCGCGCGACACGGAGACGGGAAAGCCCTCCCACGCCTGCACCGCGTTTCTCACCTACGTCAAGATCGACGAGAAGGGAAACGCCTCCTCCGTTCCGGAGTTCGCCCCCGAGACCCCGTACGAGATCCGGCTGTGGAAGGACGCGGAGAAAAGAAAGGCGAAGAGGGCCGAGAGGGTGAAAAGAACCAGGGAGTCGGCCGACGACTACCTGAACGAGTACAAGAAGGTGAGTTCCAGGCCGGGAGAGAAGCCGTAGCCCCGGGCCCTCCGGGAGCGTTTTCCGCGTCCGCCGCCCGGCGGCGCGGCGCATCGACATGAGCGACGAACCGAAAGACCGGCCGATAGGAATTTTCGACTCGGGAATAGGAGGACTCACGGTCTCCAAGGAAGTCATGGACGTTCTTCCCCTGGAGCACGTCGTGTACCTGGGCGACACGGCCAGGGTTCCCTACGGAACCAAGTCCCGAAGAACCGTCAGGAAATACGTCGAGAGCACCGCGGGATTTCTTCTCTCTAAAAACGTGAAGATGCTGGTCGTCGCCTGCAACACGGCCTCGGCCTACGCGGTGGAGACGCTCGGGGAGAGCCTCGACGTTCCCGTCGTGGGAGTCGTAGAGCCCGGGGCCAGGAAGGCCGCCGAGGCGACGGTTAACGGAAAAATAGGAATCATAGGAACCCAGGCCACCGTCAGAAGCGGGGCGTACGAGAAAAAGCTCCGGGAGTTCGGATCCCCCGGCCTAGAGACGCACTCGAAGCCCTGCCCTCTTTTCGTTCCTCTCGCCGAAGAGGGATGGGAAAACGACGAGACGGCGCTTATGGTCGCGGAAAAATACCTGGCGGAGCTCAGGGAGCGAGCCGTGGACGTGCTGATACTCGGCTGCACCCACTACCCGCTTCTCAAAAACACCATCGCGCGGGTCATGGGAAACGGCGTGACGCTCGTGGATTCGGCCGAGGAGACGGCCCGGGAAACGCGAAGGATGCTGGCGGAGCGGGAGCTGCTCCGCGGCGGGGACGGGGAGCGGAACATGTCGTTCTATCTCACCGACGGCTCCGACGCGTTCGTTTCCGTGGCGTCGAGATTTCTCGGCCGTCCGGTCGAGGAGGCCGAGGTCGTCGACATAGTGTGAGAGCGCCGCGGTCGGGACAGGGGCGCCCTACTCCGGCTCGGCTACGCTCGCGCGCCACAGGTCGTCGATCTCAAGTACCTTGAAAAACGCCTCCCGTCTTTCCCCGGGAGTCTCGTCGTCCCTTAGCATCTCGAGATTCTTCCAGACTTCCGAATGGATCAGCGCACCCGCGACCGGGTCCCAGTCGTATCTCTGGGAACTGCAGATTTTCCACATTTCCATCCACTCGAACTGCCCGGGCGTGATCCCGCCCACGGCCGACCGGAACCGGTCGCACGCAAGGGAGAGGGCGTCTAGTTCCTCCCGCTCGTAGGAAAAAAGATCCCTCTCCAGGGCGAGTTCCGAGAAACGCCCGATCTCCGCCCCCAGCTCCGCAGGGGAATACAGCTTCGCCTTGCCGCTTTTGTCCTCCACCTCTAGACCCGTCGCGCGGGCCGCGAAGCAGGCGTCGACCGCCTCCAGAAAACCCTCGTCGTCGTTGTACTCGTAGCCGTCGACGGAACCGTCGGCGTCGTGGAAGATGTCCATAACGCCGGACCAGAGAAACGGGATGTAGGACAGGTAGACGGCCAGGCTTTCCCTGTCCTCCCCGGACATGTCGGCGTGATAATCCTCTCCCGTTTCGGGATCCTTCCAGGCGATTTTCTCGACCAGGTTGAACGCGAAGTCCCGGGCGAGCTCCCTCGCGTAGTGAAAGACCAGCGAAGACTCTTCGTCGTCTTCCAGGACGCGGATCGCCGACGACAGGCTCTGGACCTTGCCGAAGCTGTTCGAGGTGGGACGGGGGCAGAGAAACCCCATGTGGCGAAACTCGGGCGGGAAGCCGCGCTTTTCTCCCTCGTCGTCCACGTATTCCGGCCACAGGTCCCCGGGGCGGTCTTCGTAGGGAAACGCCAGGATCTGCTCCGCCTCGTCGACCGGCGGGGTCCCGGGTTTGAATTCCGGCTGCCAGTTCAGTTCAATTTTCATCGTACCGGAAAGCCGCCGCTAGCGACGGCGAAGCGGACGGCGGCAGGGCCGCGGAAAAACGCGCCGGGCGCTACTCGGCAAGGGCCTTTCCCAGTTCCTCGGTAAAGGGCGGGAGAACCTCGAAGAGGTCTCCGCAGATCCCGTAGTCCGACTTCGCGAAAATCGGAGCCTCGGGGTCCTTGTTTATCGAAACTATCACCTTGGAAGATCCCATGCCGGAGAAATGCTGCACGGAACCGGATATGGCGACCGCTATGTAGAGCACGGGGGAAACGGCCTTTCCCGTCTGTCCGACCTGCATGTCGTAGGGACAGTAGCCCGCGTCGACCGCGGCCCTGGTGGCCCCGGCGGCGGCGCCCAGCAGGTCCGCCAGGTCGTATATGTGCCTGAAATTCTCCTCGCTTCCGAGTCCCCTTCCGCCGGAGACCACCCTCTCGGCCTCGGTGAGCTCGGGGCGGTCCGATTCCTTGGTCTTCATCTCGAGCACCCTGATCCTCACGTCGGCCTCGGTGACGGAAACGTCTTCCTTCACCACCTCGCCCGCGGCCGGGGATTCCTCTTCCTTAAACGAGTTCGGCCTCACGGTGGCGATCATCGGGCTTCCGTCGCCGTGAAACTCCTGGGTCGATATCGCCCTGCTCGAGTGGGAGTATCTCTTTATCCTGAGCCTCGCGTCGTCGGTCATGCCTATCTCCACGCAGTCCATGGCGAGTCCCGACCCGACGCCGGAGGCGACTCTCGGCATGTAGTCCTCGGCAAACGCCGTGTTTCCCGAAAGCAGGACCGCCGGAGAGTGTTTTTTCACAAGCTCGCAAAGAGCCTTCACGTAGCCGTCGGGATTGAAGTCCCTGAGGCTGGGATTGTCCGCCACGTAGACCTTCTCCGCCCCGTAGCGCGCAAGCTCGGAGGCTTTCCCCTCGACTCCCGAGCCCAGCAGGACTCCGCATACCGTCCCTTTCAGTTTTCTCCTGGCCTCCGACAGAACCTCGAACGTCACCTTCCTTATCTGTCCGTCGGCCTTTACGTCGGCGACGACCCATATTTCGCTGCTCATCTGATTCAGTTCCTCCTGGTGCGGATCATATGACTTTCGCGTCTTCCTTGAGAAGCTTGGCAAGCTCCCTCGCGGACTCCGCTATCTCGTCTCCCTTTACCGTGGCGTCGTCGCCCCCCTTTATGATTCGAAGCTTTCTCGTAACCTCGGGAACCTCTAGGGCGACGGTCCTGATCTTCGCTCCTCCCCTGCCCACGGCGTCCCTCGAAAGACCGACGGAGTCGAAGTCCACTTCGTCGAGGGAAACGGTCTTCATGGGTTTTCTCTTGGCTTTCATTATGTTCGGAACCGACGCGTAGCGCGGCTCGTTCATGGCGTCGGGACAGGTGATGAGCGCCGGGAGGGAAACCTCCACCGAAACGCTTCCGCCGTCTATTTCCTTCTGGCAGACGAGCTTTTTCTCGTCGGGCTTAACGTCGATCACCCTGCTCACCAGGGCCAGGTGGGGTATTCCGAGCTCTTCCGCTATCTGTATGCCGACCTGCACGGATTCCTCGTCGATAATCTTCATGCCGGTGAAGATGAGATCGATTCCCTCGATTTTCCTGAGTTCCGAGGCGACCAGCTTCGAAACGACGAACGAGTCTATGGTCTCTCCAATCGATTCGTCGGAGACGTGAACGGCCGAGTCCGCTCCCATGGCGAGTCCCTGGAGCAGCGCCTGGTTGGCGCGCGGCGGTCCGGCGGCGATGAGAACGACTTCGCCTCCGTAGGTTTCCTTCGTCTTTATGGCTTCCTCGACGGCGAACTCGTCGTACGGATTCATGATCCACTTCATGCCCTCCGTGTCTATCGAATCGCCCGAGGAACCTACCTTTATCGTCGCTTCGGTGTCCTGGGTCTGGGTTATAAAAACCACTATTTTCACCTGATTCTACCTCCGTGCTGGCCTGATTTGATCAAAAGGAACAAGCGGACGAACTACTTCGGCTTGTTGAGCTCATCATTATAAATACCTGATGTTTCATGTCAAGAATGAAACACGGTTCGGCTACTCTATTGAGTAAATTTGCTCAATAGAGTAAAATACCCTTGATGAACGCTTACCGGAGACCGGTAACATCGACAATTGCAGGTCGGTTAAGCAAAAAACCCGACCGGCTGATCGTCGTGACGGGAATGCGCCAGACGGGCAAGACCACCATTGTACTGCAGGCGCTGAAACAGACTGACCGTCCCCATGGATATCTGGCGGCGGACAACCCCTGCGTTTCCGAAGCGCTTTCCGACGGCCGACGGGACGCAGTCGGCACGCAGGACGGAAAGACGCCCTCCTTGTGCGAGAAAAAAGATGCGGGGTGGATGAAGCGCAAATGGAAAGAAGCCCGGATTGAAGCCGAACGTTCGGAACGCGGATTCGTCATAGCGTTTGACGAAGTTCAGAAAATCCCGAGCTGGGAGAAAATCGCAAGAAATCTGTGGGACGAGGACCGTCGCAACGGTTGTCCCCTGCACGTCGTCCTGATTTGTCCGTTTTCTCCGCTCAAAGAAAAAGACTTGAACGAATGTCTGGCGGGACGGCACGAGGTCTTCCGTATCACGTACTGGTCTTTCGGCGAAATGTCGGAAGCCTTCGGTTTCGACCTGCCCGGCTACGTTTATTTTGGAGGCTACCCGGGTGCGGCGGGCATGATTCATGAACAGGACATATGGCGAAATTACATTTACGATTCATTCATCCTGCCGAAGCTGGAACTGGGAATTTTCGAAACGCGACGCGTGAGGAAACCCGCCCTGCTGAAGAAACTGTTTGAAACCGCCATGCGGCATTCAGGACAAGTACTCTCGTACAACAAAATGCTGGGATGGCTTCCAGATGCGGGCAATACAACGACCCTGAAACGTTATCTGGAACTGCTTGAAGACAAGGGGATGATTGGAGGTCTTTCCAAATACATCGGGACTGCACATAGACGCAGAGCATCCAGCCCCAAGCTGAATGTTCTGAATACCGCGCTCATGTCGGTCCGTTCCGGATACACGTTTGAGGAAGCGAAGGCCGACCGCAGTTTCTGGAAACAACTGGTCAAGAGCGCCGTCGGGGCACATCTGTTCAATACGGGAATGCCGGAAGTTCGTCTCTATTACTGGAAAGACGGAAACCATCAGGTTGATTTCGTTCTGGAACTTGACGGAAAACTCGCGGTTTTTGAAGTCGGAACAAGCAGGGCGGACTTTCCCATGTTAACGGGGATGAAAGAATTTGAGAAACGCTTCAATCCCGTGCGTTCTGAAATGGTCGGTGAAACCGGAATGCCGCTTGAGGAATTTCTTTCGGTGCCGGCAAGCGACTGGTTTTAGACAGCACTTAAGTTTCCGTGCCGGCGAAGCGGAAATGATGTCAGGGTGGACTTTATCGTATAGAATTAGAAGCAGGAAGAAATTGAATTGCGACAAAAGACAAATCGCCGAAGAGCAGGCCAGGCGTTACCTAAAGATAGTCAAGATGCCGTTGCGTGGTTTTTTGACGGCACTAACTTATATGTGGAGGCGGGCGGGCTGGGCGGTGACAAACGGTGAACACGCAAGAGAGAAAACCGATCTAATGGCAAAAAACAACTACTACACAGAAGAAACCAATAAGAGCTGGTGGCTGCACAAGCTCGTGCTGGTAAATGGTGAGGTCAGGCCGGAACTCGGCTGGTTTGCCACGAGGCCACAAGCTACCCGAGCAGCTAAAAACGCGGGCTACGGTCCAGAGAGCATCAGAATCAGCAACAGCAACAAGTGCGTCAAGCTCGGCTTGATATCCCAGGCCGAGGTTGACAAGTTGCTTGAAGAACCCGCGGAGGTAAGCCAAACGATATACGACCGGATGATCGGCAAAAAACAAATCACCGAGGAAGAAGCCAGACGTTATCTGGTGGTAGTATCGCCGGGAGCGTACAAGGCCGAAGACAGGGTAATCCCAGAAAAGACCGTCAGCGACGAGATGGACTATGTTTCGATGAAAATAGCGGTAGGAAGCGACGAGAGAAACGGCCTCACCGACGAGGTGATAAGGGAACTCGAAGAAAGAGGCGCGGAGGTGGAGCTTTTCGGGCCGCTTGCCGACAAAAGCGTCGAATGGGCCGAAGTCGCCGGGCAGGTGGCGGAAAAGGTCTCCGGCAAAGAATGCGACCAGGGGATACTTTTCTGCTGGACGGGAACGGGGGTCAGCATAGCGGCGAACAAGGTCCCCGGGATAAGGGCGGCTCTCTGCACCGACGCCGAGACCGCCGCGGGAGCGCGCAAGTGGAACGACGCCAACGTGCTCGCCATGAGCCTGCGTCTCACTTCCCCCACCGTGGCGAAGGAAATCCTGGACGCGTGGTTTGAAAACGGCCCGGACCCTTCGGAGAAAAAAAACGTGGACAAGGTCGGCGAAATAGAATCCAGGCACGCGAATAGATGAAGAAAAAGGAAAGATACAACGTCGCCATAGCCGGGGCCACGGGAGCCGTGGGCCAGGAGATGATGAAGATACTTGATGAAAGAGACTTTCCCGTGGGAGAGCTTCGTCTCCTGGCGTCGCAGAGGTCCGAGGGAAGAAAGTACGAATTCCGCGGAGAGGAGATAACGGTCTCCGCGCTCGGGCGCGACTCGTTCGTCGGCGTCGACGTAGCCCTTTTCTCGGCCGGTTCGCAGAGAAGCAGGGAGTACGCGGACTGTGCGGTCGCGGCTGGAGCCGTGGTGATCGACAACAGCTCCGCGTTTCGCATGGACCCCGACGTTCCGCTGGTAATCCCCGAGATAAACCCCCGGGCCGCGGCGCTCTGCGACAGGAAGGGAATAGTGGCGAACCCGAACTGCACGACCGCGGTGACGCTCATGGCGCTAAAGCCCATATACGACGTGTCGAGAATAAAAAGGGTCGTGGCCACTAGCTTCCAGGCGGTGTCGGGAGCCGGGGCCGGGGGAATAGCGGAACTTGAAAGCCAGGTGAGAAGCTGGGCGGGGGACGAAGACCCCTCCGAAGGGGAAAACGGCGCGTTTCCCCACCCCATCGCCTTCAACGTGATTCCCCACATAGACTCCTTTACGGAGACGGGCTATACGAAAGAAGAGATGAAGCTTCACAACGAGACCCGAAAGATTCTCGAAGACGACTCCGTCTCGGTGGCGGCGACGACCGTGAGGGTGCCGGTTTTCCGCTCGCACTCCGTCTCCGTGAACCTGGAGACGGAGCAGAAGGTGACGGTCGAGGAAGCGAGGGAGGCCGTAAGGGGTTTTCCCGGGGTGGATCTCTGCGACGACCCGGAAAACTCCGGCTACCCGATGCCGATCGACAGCAGCGGCAGGGACATCTGCCTCGTCGGCAGGATCAGGGAGGACTACACCGTCCCGAACGGTCTCAGTCTCTGGGTAAGCGGGGATCAGCTTAGAAAGGGAGCGGCGCTCAACGCCGTGCAGATAGCGGAACTTCTGATACGGGAACATGGCTGAAACGGGCGTATGGAAAAGGCTTTTCGATTTCTTCGTTTCGCCCCCCGGGGTCGAACCCCGCGATCTTGAGGAACTGCTGGGAAAAGACGACTCCGTTCTGCTCGAGATTCCGACTCTTAGCTCCACGTACAAGCCTAGGGCGTGGATAGACAGAAACACCTTCTTCAGAAGCGTCTTCATGCTCACCGAAAAACGCGTCCTCATACTTAAAAGCGGCTCCAGGGCGAACGTTCTTCGCGACATAGAGCTCGACGCCGTAGTGCGTCACAGGTTCGGCTCCGCGAAGGGAAAGGGCCTGCGTCTGGAGATAAAGACGGTCGACGCCGAAGACATAATAGTGTTTCACAGGCAGTACGAAAACAGGTTCGGGGAACTCGCGGAGAAGTTCCCCGAGGCGCTTTCAAGAAGCCTCGAGTCGCACTCGGAGAGCGGAGAAGCGCTTTTCTGCATGCACTGCGGAGCGAGGATTCCCCCGCAGAGCGTGTTCTGTTCTTCCTGCGGGAAGAAAGTTAAGGTATAACCTTCTCGGAGGGAAGCGGAATTGATACACGGTTCTATAGTCGCAATAGTGACGCCTTTTTCGGGCGGGGCGGTCGACTACCCGAGGCTTGAAGAGCTCATAGAGTTCCACATAGAGAGCGGAACCCATGGAATAGTCCCCGTCGGAACCACGGGAGAGTCCCCCACCCTCTCCCACGCCGAGCACAAGGAGGTCGTGAAGTTCACGGTCGATACCGCGGGGGGAAGGCTCCCGGTCGTGGCGGGCACGGGCTCGAACAGCACGGAAGAAGCCGTGGAGTTCACGGAGTTTGCCGAAAAGGCCGGAGCCGACGCCGCCCTCGTCGTCACGCCCTACTACAACAAGCCCACGCAGGAAGGCATGTACCGCCATTTCAGAACCCTCGCCGGCAAAACTTCTCTTCCGCTAATACTCTACAACGTGCCGGGACGCACGGGGGTGAACACAGAGCCCGAAACCGTGGAGAGGCTTTTTCGCGACTGCGAAAACATAATCGGCGTAAAGGAAGCCACGGGCTCCCTCGAGCAGGCGAGCAGGATCATACATCTCTGCGGGGAGGAATTCACGGTCCTCTCGGGAGATGACGCGGTGAACTACCCTCTTTTGGCGGTGGGAGCGAAGGGGTTCATAACCGTGACGGCCAACATAGCCCCGAGGGACGTGGCTGAACTCTACAATTCCTTCGCCAGAGGAGACGTCGAGGAAGCCAGGAGGCTTCACTACCGGCTGCTGCCTCTAAACAGCGTACTGTTCGTCGAATCCAACCCCATACCCGTAAAGGCCGCCCTGGCTCTCATGGGAAAGATAGAGCCGGAGATAAGAGCCCCGCTCTACCCTCTTTCCGGAGGAAACCTGGAGAAGCTGGAAGCGGAACTCGGAGCCTACGGACTGCTGCCATAGAGAAATTGCCGCGGACCGACCCCATGACCCTGATCGAGGACGAACTCCGCGCGGCCGGAAGAACGGTCGCCGGGGTGGACGAGGCGGGAAGAGGATGTCTCGCGGGACCCGTGGCGGCGGGAGCCGTGATACTGGACCCCGGCCGTCCGGTCCGGGGGCTCAGGGACTCGAAGAAACTCACGGAAAAAAGGCGCGAGGAGCTGTTCGAGGAGATACGGGAAAAATCCGCCGCGTGGTCCGTCGCCATGACGGGACCCGGGGAGATCGACCGCACGAACATCCTCCGGGCGGCGCTTCGGGCGATGGAAAAGGCCGTCGAGGGTCTTTCGGTCGCGCCGGACTTCGTCCTGGTGGACGGAAACGCTAGGATTTCTATTGCGGTCGAGCAGAGAACCGTGGTGGGCGGAGACGACAGGTGCGCTTCCGTGGCCGCGGCCTCCATAGTCGCCAAGGTAACCAGAGACAGGCTCATGAAGGAGCTCGAAACGGAGTATCCGGGCTACGGTTTTTCCCGCCACAAGGGTTATCCCTCGAAAGAGCACAGGGAAAGCCTGCGCAGGCTCGGGCCCTGCCCCATACATAGAAAATCCTTTAACGGTGTTTTGTAACTGATTAAAATAATTATATCTTGACTTTACCCGCCTGTTGACAGAATAATATAGTCATGTCTGAAGTGTCTTCGGGCCTGTCCCTGCCGGACAAGCTCTATTTCAAGATAGGCGAGGTAAGCGAGATCATAGGGGTGAAGCCCTATGTGCTCAGGTACTGGGAAACCGAGTTCAGGGAGATAACTCCCATAAGAAGGAAGTCCCAGAGGCTTTACGACAAGGACACCATCTTCCTTTTCAAAAGGATAAAGGACCTGCTTTACGACCAGAAGTTCACCATAGCCGGAGTTCAGAAAAGGCTGAAGGACGAAAAGAGCGGAAGCGCGGATATCGTCCCTCTTCACACCGACAAGTCGCTGTTGCGTGAAATTCTAAATGAGTTAAAATCCCTGAAGAAGGACCTCTGAACGGTCCTCGTCGCGTTTCTCGCGACATTCGGATTTTGTTCGATACGGGGTGTGGCGCAGTTGGTAGCGCACTGGTCTGGGGGACCAGGGGTCACCGGTTCAAGTCCGGTCACCCCGACCAGAACATGTCTGAGAAAAGCCGAGAGACAATCGAAGAAAAAATCTGTGCGCTCTCCGGAAAGTACTCAAACGGTCTGAAGGCGAAGATTGACAAGCGCCTAGAAGAGATTAAATCGGATGACCGTTCTCACTGATATGATTCGACCCGCAAAACACAGATAGTGGTGTCACAATCGTCGAGAACCTAAAAGACTTCCAGGACAACAAACAAAAGTACTTATCATGAAAGCTCCTGAAAGACTTGATCAAAAACAAGAAGAGAAATTCAATCGTTATGTAGAACTGTTAAGCTCAGTGCACGAGCGCATTCTAGAATCGTATTGTCAACATTCTTCTCAGATAGACTTGTTGCCCGACTATAACGCTATAAACGCCTGGCCTACCATCACCCTAGCCTATTCTTGCATTGAACAATCTATGAAATTACTGCTTATAACGGGCGGAGGTCTCTCAGAAGAACTTTCACGTACCCATGACATCTCAGAACTTTTCAGTGTTCTGCCGGGAAAAAATCAAAAATGTCTCCAAGATTCATATTCAATCTATCAATCACTTCATGATTACATTCCAAAAACTACACTTGACGAATTTCTAGATCACATAGGCGATGGCTACACCAGTTGGCGTTACTTCCTAACGGAAAGCGAAGAAGAACCACCTCCTCAAAACTCACCGGGTGCTATGATGGAAGTATGGTCCGCGCTTAAAGATATCCTGCTTGACAGAAAGTTATTTCATGTCAAACGCAGGTTATCTCTTGCCATCTATGACCTCATTACCAAAGATGCTTGGATAGAACACATCAGGGAAAACGGCGAAGAAGAAATCCAAGCCTTGAACGAATTGATCAACCGACCAGACGATCCAATCAATACCTATGCTGATATATTCCACCACATCGCCAACAAGACTCTTCACGTCCTTAACCTTCCTCCAAGGCTCCAAACTGTACTGTGTACCGCAGCATCCCTAGCCGAAAAAATGAAAATCGAAAACCCCGACCTGAATATTTTTATTGAACGGGCTACCGGAGGCCAGATTCAATGGAATTCCTGTAATAATCGGTTTATCCGTCCCGTTTAAGAAAAAATAATACTGTATTAGAATTCCCGTTGTCTTATATTCCTCCCTGTTGCGTGAAATCCCCCATGGGTTAAAATCTTGCGGAACTTTCTTGGCGGGGTGTAGCGCAGCTTGGTAGCGCACTGGCTTCGGGAGCCAGGGGTCACCGGTTCAAATCCGGTCACCCCGACCATTCCTTTGAAATGATCAGCAGAATACTGTTATCGAACGACGACGGAGTAACATCCGAGGGTCTGAGCGCGCTGGCCGACGCCCTGTCCCACCTGGGAGAAGTCTACACCGTGGCGCCCGACAGGGACCAGAGCGCCTCGAGCCACTCCCTCACCCTGACGAGGCCTCTCAGGATGGAGAAAATATCCGAGAGGAAGTTCTCCGTCGACGGAACGCCCACCGACTGCATAAACCTGGCCGTGAACGGAATCCTCAAGGACGGAAAGCCCGACCTGGTGGTTTCGGGAATAAACACCGCGGCCAACATGGGGGACGACATAACCTATTCGGGAACGGTGAGCGCCACCATGGAGGCGACGCTTCTCAAGATTCCCTCCATAGCGGTGTCCATGAACGCGAAAAAAGACTTCGTGTTCCAGACCGGAGCCCACTACGCGAGGCTCGTGGCAGAGCTGGTACTGCAGACGGGACTTCCCGAAGACACCCTGCTGAACGTGAACGTGCCCAACCTTCCCCTAGGACGGGTGAAGGGAATCCGCATCACGCGCCAGGGCAAAAGGGTCTACAAGACGCCCATAGTGGAAAAGACCGATCCCAGGGGGAAGAAGTACTACTGGATAGGGGGAGACAAGCTCGACTCCGTGCCCATCGAGAATTCGGACATAGCTTCGGTCGAGGACGGCTACGTTTCGGTGACCCCCATAAAGCTCGACATGACCGACTACGCCTACATGGAAGAGCTTGAAAAGAATTTCGACAGTCATGTTTAGAAAGCTCTACGACTGGGTCCTGGGCTGGGCCGAGAGAAAAAACGGTCCGCGGGCTCTTTACCTGGTCTCCTTCGCCGAAGCGTCTTTTTTCCCCGTGCCCCCGGACCCGCTTCTGGCGGCGCTCTGTCTCGGAAACCCGAAAAAATCCTGGCGCTTCGGGCTTTTCTGTTCCCTTTTCTCGGTGCTGGGAGCCCTGGCGGGCTACCTCACGGGGCTCCTTCTGTGGGAATCGGTCGACGGTTTTTTCCTCTCCCGCGTAATAAGCGCGGAGGCTTTCGACGCGGTGAACTCCATGTATTCGGAAAACGCGTTCAAGGCCGTACTGGGAGCGGCCTTCACCCCGATTCCGTTCAAGGCGTTCACGCTCACGGCCGGGGTCTTCGGCATTGACCCGCTTTCATTCCTGGCCGCGTGCGCCCTGGGAAGAACGGCTAGATTCATGACCGTCGCGGCCGTCCTTCGGTTTTTCGGAGAAAAAGCCAGGGCGCTCATAGAAAGATATTTCGGCGCGTTCACGGCGGCGGTCTTCCTTCTAGTCCTGCTCGCGATCCTGCTTTTCGGAAAGACGGGCTTCGGAGGCTGACCCGGCCGGGGCCCCGGACGGACGGCGCATGAAACTTGAGCGGCAAAAACAGGTATGTTTAAGGACGGATTCTGACGCATAGCAGGAAGGGAAAATGAGCGCGAGAAAAGTGGTACTGATTCCCGGAGACGGAATAGGCACCGAGATAACCGAAGTGGCCAAGGAGGTCATCTCGGCCTCGGGAGCCGACATAGAGTGGATTCCCCGCAGCGCCGGCGCGTCCGCCATCGAAAAGCACGGGGAAGTGCTTCCCGAGATCACCCTAGATGCCATAAGGGAGCACAAGGTCGCCCTCAAGGGACCCTGCATGACCCCCATAGGGGGAGGCTTTTCGTCGGTGAACGTTCAGCTGCGAAAGGAACTAGACCTCTACGCCGCCGTGCGGCCGGTGAGGACCATGGACGGGGTGGAGACCAAGTTCTCCGACGTGAACATAGTTATCGTGCGGGAAAACACCGAAGGGCTCTACAGCGGGGTCGAGAACGTCGTTTCTCCCGGAGTCGTGATGAGCATGAAGGTGGCCACGGAGAAGTCCTGCGAGAGAATAGCGAAATGGAGCTTCGAGTACGCGAAGAGAAGAAACAGAAAGAAGGTGACCGTGTTTCACAAGGCCAACATAATGAAGATCACAGACGGCCTCTTCATAGCGAAATCCAAGGAAGCCAGCGAGCAGTACCCGGACATCGAGTACGAGGAATACATCATAGACGCGGGGTGCATGAAGCTGATCCAGGACCCGACGCGGTTCGACGTGCTGCTTCTGGAAAATCTCTACGGAGACGTGATGAGCGATCTCTGCGCGGGACTCGTCGGAGGACTGGGAGTGGTGCCCGGGGCGAACATAAGCGACGAGTACTCGGTCTTCGAAGCCGTTCACGGGTCGGCTCCCGACATCGCGGGACTCGAGATAGCCAACCCCCTGGCCATCATAATGTCCGGCGTGATGATGCTCAACCACCTGGCCGACACGGAAGGAAGGGAGGACATGAGAGAGGCGGCCGAGAGGATAAAGACGGCCTACAACACCGTGCTCTCCGAGGGCCGCACGACCCGGGACCTGGGCGGCGACCTGAACACTCCCGATTTCGCGCAGGTGCTGATACAGCAGGTACTCAGGCTCTAGCCGCGGCGCGGGACCGCTGCGGCCGCGGAACGAAACGGAAAGGCAGTCATGAGCAGGAACAGAGAAATTCCTTTTCCGGTTTTCCTCCTGGTTTCGGCCGTTCTGAACTTCCTGCTGATTCAGATGCTTTTCCTGAACCTCAAGGTCGATCCCGAGGTGCTGAAAGATTCCGAAGAAAAACAGTACATAGAGCTGGTGGAGCTTCCCTTCAAGGAAACCGAACCCCCCGACAAGCCCGCGAGGCTCGCCGAAAAATCCCACAGGGCGAAGAAGGAGACCACCAGGGACGACACAACCAAGCTCTCCAGGTCCGTTCCCTCCAGAAGCGAGAGCAGCGCCCCGAAACCGAAACCGCCCGGGGCGGTGGAACCCGGCGAGAAGGAAAAAAGCAGGGAGAGCTTCTCTCCCGAAAAAGACCGGGTCGCCTTCATTCCCCGGGGAGAGAGGGAAAAAGCGGAGAAGAAAAAAGCGGAACCTTCCCGCGAACCCGCAAGCGAACCCCGAAGCGCGGAGTCCCGCATGGTGAACCCGAACGTAGCCGACGTTCCCTACGACTACAACACCGACGACAAGCTTCTGGGCGCGAAAGTCGACAAGAAGGAAATCACCGTGGACCTCAACACCACGGAATACAAGTACATCTCCTACTTCACGAAGCTCAAGGAAAGAATCTACCAGGTCTGGCAGTATCCCAGGGAATCGCGGATGAAAAGGGAGCAGGGAAACCTGAGAATAGTGTTCACGCTGAGAAAGGACGGATACCTGGAGGACGTGAGAATACTCCGCTCCTCGGGATTCGAGAGTCTGGACAGGGAGGTCATCCGCACCATAAGGGTCGCGTCCCCCTACAATCCCTTCCCGAAAAGCTGGGAAGAGGACACGATAAGGATACCGGCCACCTTCGACTACAGGCTTCCCACCTGGGTAAGATACTACAACTGAGACCGGCCGGGTCCCGTCAGGAAATCCCGACCTTCCCTTCCCCCTCGCCCGCCTCCCTTATCCCGCCTATGACGAAGGCCCGCAGTCCCGCGCCGTCCGCAAAAGACACGGCTTCCCCCGCCCGCTCCCCGGGCACCACCGCGACCATCCCGATTCCGCAGTTAAACGTCCGGTACATCTCGACGGAATCGATGTCTCCTGTGTCCCGTATCAGGTCGAAAACGGCGGGGCGGGGCCAGCTTTGCCCGTCTATGTCGGCGAAAAGCCCGTCGGGAACGACCCTCGAGACGTTCCCCGCGAGTCCGCCGCCGGTTACGTGGGCAAACGCCTTCACGTCGAAGCCGCGGCGAAGCCCGAGCGCGGCCTTCACGTATATCGCGGTCGGCGAGAGAAGTTCTTCTCCCAGGGTCCTTCCGAGTCGCCCGGGGCTGGAGTCGAGTTCGTAGCCGCCGATGTCGAAAAGAACCTTCCTGGCGAGCGAATAGCCGTTGGAGTGAAGACCGCTCGACGCGAGTCCCACCAAGGCGTCGCCGGGCTCCATTCCGCTTCCGTCGACGTAGAGGTCCCTTTCCACCACCCCCACGCAGAAACCCGCGAGGTCGAACTCCCCTTCGGCGTAAAAACCGGGCATCTCCGCCGTCTCGCCCCCGGCGAGCGCGCATCCCGCCTCGACGCAGCCGGCCGAGATTCCCTTCACCACTTCCACGGCCTGGTCGACGTCCAGGGCCGAGGCGGCGAGGTAGTCCAGAAAAAAGAGGGGTTCCGCCCCGCAGGCCGCCACGTCGTTCACGCTCATGGCCACGAGGTCCATGCCCACGGTGTCGAACTTCCGGGCGGCGAACGCGATTTTGAGCTTCGTGCCCACCCCGTCGGTGGCGGACACCAGCAGCGGCTCGCGGAAGGCCCCGGGGTCAAACCCGAAGGCGGCTCCGAATCCGCCGAGCGGACTCACCTTCCTTTTCCCGTAGGTCGCCTCCGCCAGCGGCTTTATCAGGCGCACGAACCTCTCGCCCTCTTCGACGTCGACTCCGGCGCTTCTGTAGGTGACTTCCGGCACGGAAAAAGGAAAAAACCCGCTAGTCGACCTTCTTCACGGAAACGATGGTCACGGTCTCGACCGGAACGTCGCCCGCCTTGGTCCTCACGGCTGCTATCTTGTCCACCACTTCCATTCCGTCGACCACCTTTCCGAACACCGCGTAGCCGAAATCCCGGGCTCCGTTGTCTAGAAAGGCGTTGTCCTTGTGGTTTATGAAAAACTGCGAAGTGGCCGAATCCACCACGGCGGTTCTGGCCATGGCTATCGTGCCCCGCTCGTTCTTGAGGCCGTTGTCCGCCTCGTTCTTTATGGGAGGCTTGGTCGGCTTCTGGCTCATGTCGGCCGTGAAGCCCCCTCCCTGTATCATGAAGTTGTTTATCACCCTGTGAAATATGGTGCCGTCGTAAAAGCCGTCCGACGCGTAGGAAAGAAAGTTGGCCACGGTAATCGGCGCTTTCTTTTCGTAAAGCTCGAGTTTTATGTCACCACTCGAAGTTGAAATAAGAACCATCGGTCCTCCCTTTTCGCCGACGCTCGGCGGCGGATTTTTTCCCTGCTGGGCAGAAGCGTGTCTGTGTCCGGAAAAAGCGGCCAGAACGAAAACGAAACAGAAAGAAAGCAAAATCACGTGTCTCATGAGATAAAAGCTCCTGAACAAGAATTTGGAACGAAACGGACGTTCCCGCCCGGAGACGGTCGGGGACGAGTCCGAAACCGCCCCGCCCGACGCTCCGTAATAATAGCACAAAGAAGCGAAACGGCGAAAATCACCTGCCGATCACGGTACCTTCCATCTCCAGCGGCGGCGGCTTGAGAACGGAGCCGGGAGACAGGGTTTCCTCCGAAGCGCCCCGAAGCGCGGCGGCCCTTCCCTCGGGCTCGGTCGAAGGACACGCGCCGTCGGCCTGGTACGCCAGGGCGGTTTTGAGGAGCTTCTCCTCGGGATCTCCGAACCCGTGGTCGAAATCGTCGCCCGAAACCGCGCACGTGGGCGAAAATCCCGCCTGGTAGTCTCCGAAGTCCTTGTCGTTCTGTACCTGCAGCTGAATCGTGAAGTACGTGGTGCCGCAGTTGTCCGCGGGATAGAAGCCGTAGGGCTTTCCGCAGGTGGTGGAGCCGACCCGTATGACTTCGACGTCGATTCCCTCGAGACCGTTTATTACCGATTCGCTCGCGGAGCACGTCCTCGGAGTTATTCTGACCGTTCCGACTCCCGCCGTTCCGTCTCCCGTCAGAACGAACACGCGGCCCAGGCCGAGACTCGGGAGAGGTTCTTCCGCCGTGGTGGTCGAGAAAAACGGCAACACGACGTCGGGCAGCTTGTCGTTGTGCGCGAGCTTGGCGAACGTCTTCCCGTCGGTCGCCGTCGGACCCGCTATCATGAACGCGAGCTGGCTCGCTATGAAGAGACGTCCGCCGGGATTGTAGCGAAGGTCGACGACGAGGTCGTCGATCCCCTCGCCTTCCCGCAGGCTGTTCACGGCGCTTGCGAGCTGACCTTCGGCGGTGAGTATGTGATTGTTGAAAAGAAAGTAGCCGACCCGCTTGCCCGAAGCGGTCTCTATGACCTTCACGTGCTGGACCGGACTGCGGGTCACCTCGGCCGACGTCATGCTCACCGAGCGGGGCGCGGCCGCCCCGAGGTCGAGGACGCTGAACCGGTGTTGCTCGCCGACGGCGGACGGATACAGCCCGGCGTTTATGGCGGCCGGGGCGCCGTTTACGACATCCGTGCCGTCCACTTCCAGTATCCGCGCTCCCCGCGCGAGACCGGCCGTCGCGGCGGGCGAACCGGGCTCGATGTAAGCCACCGCCACTTCGCGCGGGGGAGAGCCTTTTATAACCGCGAACCGAACGCCGTATCCGGCGGAAACGCCCGATTCCGCAGATTTCCTGTACTCCCCCGTGGGCTGCGAGAAATGGTGGTCGTCCTTCCGCGCGCCGGAGGATGTCGTCCCCTCGGTTTTCATAAGGTTAAAGTACTGCCGCGTGGCATGTTCGTCGTCGGTGGGGTCCACGTCCTCTATCTCGTCGTACCACAGGTAGGTTTCGTGACTCCAGGATCTCAGCCAGTGTCTTTCGTGGGAGGAACTGCCCTGTCTGCTTTCCGAATCGAACGCGGAAGACGGGTCGGCGCAGAAGTGGCGGAAACCATCGCTGGGAGCGAACACCCCCGGGCGGTACCTGAGGTCGGGGACAGGGTTCGGCGCGGATGAAGACGGAGGTTGCGGTCCCGGAGACTGGGAAGGGGCCGGCTGATTCCGCGGCGGGGAAGGCGGTTCGGGCGGAGGCGGGGCGGGGTCCTGGGGGGCTTGTGCGCCCAGGGAATCCCCGTTCGGCGTTCCCGCCGACGTCGACGAATCTTCGCCGCCGCAGCCCGTGGCGAGCGCGGCCAGGAAAACCAGCGCGAGAAACGCTTTCAGTCCCCGCGATGCGAGCGCCGCCGGGAAACGATATTCTTTCATCGGCCCGCGCGGGACAGAACGGAGCCCTTCGCCGGCGTCGGGCGGAGAGGAAGCTTTACGTAAGCTTGTCGGAACCGCGTTCATCGCATCCACTTCATCGGAAAAATATCATGATATACTGAATACGGCAATCTGGGCCGTCGCGGGCTGAAAACGCGCCGCCGCCCGTTTCTTTCCGGAGGAGAAAACACAGATGGGAAAACCCGAGTTCGGAGTCATGCTGAGACAGCAGAAAATAGATTTCGAGGACATAAAGGCCGCAGCGCGGCTCTGCGACGAGACCGGATACGACTCCGTGTGGTTCTACGACCACGTTCTCGGCCAGGGAATGATCGGAATCGACATATACGAGCCGTGGACTCTCATGTCGGCGCTTTCCACGGTGACGGAAAACGTGAAGCTGGGAACCATGGTGCTCTGCAATCTATTCAGGCACCCTCCCCTCCTGGCCAAGATGGCCGCCACTCTAGACGTGATAAGCGGCGGACGCGTGGAATTCGCGATCGGCGCCGGGTGGTTCGAAGAGGAATTTCGGGCCTACGGGTACGATTTTCCCCCGGCGGAAACCAGAATGGAGATGCTGAGAGAAGCCGTCGAGGTGATCAGGCTTCTCTGGACAGAAGAAACCGCCACTTTTTCCGGCAAGCACTACAGCGTAAAGGACGCGCCGTGCAATCCCAAGCCAGTTCAGAAACCCCGCATCCCCGTGTGCGTGGGAGGTTCCGGGGAAAAGCGCCTTCTTAGAATCGTCGCGGAGCTTGCCGACGAGTGGAACTGTCCGGCGTCGAGCGCCCTGGATTTCGACCGCAAGTACGAAACGCTCGCGGGACACTGCGAGAGGGCGGGGCGGAAAGTGGAAGACATAACGGTATCCCAGCAGACCGTCTGCGTTCTCGTCGAGAACCGAAAGGACCTTCCTGAGAAGCTCGAAAAGGCCCAGAGACGCTACGGGTTTTTCGGAGACATAGCAAAGCTTGGAATCGTAGGAACACCCGAAGACTGCGTGAAGAAGATCCGGTCGGACGTGGAGAAGGGAATATCGAAATACACCATTTTCTTTTCCGACGTGATGAATCCCGAAACGATAAGGCTTTTCGCGGAAGAAGTGATTCCCGAATTCAGATGAGTAAAACCAGAAAGGCAAGACTGAGTTCCCCCCGAGAAAACCCTGTCTTGGGTTCAAGGGACTTGCCGAAACCGAATGCCGTTGATGCCGTGCCGAGCATAGAAGACGAAATGAGAAAGATCGCCCGAGTACCGGACGAAGAATGGGACAAGCTTCCGCCTGACCTCATCGACAGGTCGGATTATTATCTGTACGGCTGTACGGAAAAATAATGAGGACCGTTTTTATTCCTTCTCAATACCCAAGCAGTCCGCGATTTTATCCAGTTTCTCTGTAACTTCGGGGTGAACCTCTTCTTTTTTCATTAACGCGGCTATTTGGGAATAATCTCTGGCTTCGCAGATGCCGGCCCTGCTCAGTACCGCGGACAGAACATCCTTAGCTTTTGTTCCCGCAAGAAAAAAGTGACTTTCGTCTTCAAGTGGAGTCCTGAGAACAATGGGAGGAAAAACGTTTCTTATATATTCCCGTGCTTTTCCAGCCGCTTCTTCACCTCCAATACTTTCCGCAAAACGAACTATTGCTTCTGGATGAACAAGGTAGCTCTCGATTTCGTAGCGTCTCCAGAAAATCCTTTCCAAACCGTTGTTCAAGGTTCGCGGTTCGCACTCCCTGCCGTCGCTGGCGTGTAGTTCTATGCCCTTTACGTCACCCCGCACCAGTTTCAACGCTTCGAAGTGGTCCCCAGATCCAATGCCCTCCCCCTGGTCTCGAGCATCGTAGACGGCGGGTTTCCAGAAAGGCTTTTCAAGAAAAGAATACAGCCGGTGGTCCAGCACTCTAGCCCATTCGCGCAGAATGGAAATATCTGTACGTCCTTCCACGTACAAAATTCCAGGGTTCTCGGCTTCCTGCACCAGAACCATTTCCTCGTTGTCCAGCACCTTGAGTACGTTAACGAGCGCCGCCTGCTCGATGCCGTTCACTACCGCCTTCAAGCCGTCGGACCGCATAACGTACAGGTGGCGCGGGTCGACGGCTTTAACAAGAGACTCCGAATGAGTAGAAACAATCAGCTGCGACCCGCTTTTGCGAGCGTGTTCATACAGACTGCGGTACATTTTATCCTGCAACGGGACATGCAGATGAGCGGACGGCTCGTCAATTAGCACGACCGAGGCTTCTCTGGACAAAAGAACGGCATAAACCGTCAACACCTGCAAAAAACCGCTCGCACCGCTGCTCATATCGTAAGACACATCGTTAGAAGAATGCCTGTAACGGGCAAGTACTTCCGCACCGCCGCTTGGATGCATCAGCTCATAACCGAAGAAATCTCGGACAATCTCCTGCAGCTTCGACCATTTTTCCTGGTCCTGACTTATCGCGAGAAGCAGGTTTCGCAACACGCTACCGGCCTGCATTCGCGCAAGCCGGGCGGGAATGACAACAGGGTCGAAAAGAGGCTCTCTGATATCCGGTCCTGACAAAGGCGGAATATAGACCGGCAGAAGAGGTTTGTGCCTGTATTTTTCCAGATCGTCTTCCGAAACTTCTTTTGCTGGACGAATGGATGCCAGTTCCGTCTCCTTGTGAAGAATTTGAAAACCGATTTCCCACTCGCCAGTATGCAACCATACAGAAGCGGGTCTCCGGACATTCTTGTCCTTCCACAAGTGGTCGAAATCAGCCAGAGGCACCGAGTAGAACCTCAGAAGGTTAAGGTTGATGCTCGGATAGTTTCCATCTTCTTCTCTTGAGATATCGGGGTTGTAGCTCCGCCACATGGAAGCTATTTCCGACCATGCCGCTATGGCCTGCAAAAGCGTTGTTTTGCCCGAGTTGTTCGGCCCTGCTATAACGAGGTGACCTTTGGTTTTGAAATCGGCTCTGTCAAACTTCTTAAAATTATCGATGACTACCCTGTTAATCATGTCTGTTCACCTCCGGAACAAAAAACGGCGGAGTTTCGCTCCAGACAATGCATCCGAGACGAAGCCAGTAATGATACCGGCAGGGAAGACAGGTCACATGAATTGAAGGCGACAGCGAAATTCGACCGTCCGAATGTTCCTCTACTTTTCATCTTATTAGAACCTGCAGCGACAAACACGAAGAAGGAAAGAACTTTCAGGCAAGGCGATTCCTATCCGCGGTTTCCCTGCAGTTGAAGATCGAGACAATTTCCATCAAACCGCGGCCGTGTCAGTGACGCGAGCGGGGATATTTGCGCCTGAGCTCGCTGTACTGCTCTTCGGTCAGTTCTCTCGATCTGTCGAGGAATATGGCGATGGCCCATATGGCCTCGTCGTCGTGAGTGGGTCCGTAAGCGGGCATTCCGGTCATCTTGACGCCGTTTTTGGTAACCCAGAAGATGTCCTTCAGCGAATACTCGTAGAGCTCTTCCTCGGGAAACAGGGGCGGCTCGGGGTAAAGCCCCTTTCCCGTCGGAGACGGCTTGACTCCCGGCGCCCCGTGGCACTGAACGCACATCGAGTCGTATTCGACAAATCCCTTGGCGTAGAGGGCCGGGTCGTTCACGTCGTAGGGGTTTGTCTCTTTTTTCGAGTTTCTCTGTATGGACCTCTCCGCGATGCTGTGAAAGACCGCCTTCACGACCTTGGAATGCGGCTTGGTCGCCGAAATGTCGTAAATTCCCAGAAGGTAAAAAAACAGCGCCGCGAGAATCACGGCCGCCGCGATCAGTGATTTTTTCATCGCTTCACCCGCTCGTATCAAGATGTTTTGGCAAACTCAAACTTTCCAGAAAAACATACTCGGGAATCCGGATCAGTAAACCCACCCGAGCGCGAGATTCACCGCACCCTCGTTGTTAAGGCTCGAGTCCCCCACCCGCCTGTGCGAATAGTCGAGCTTGACGAAGGCCGAATCCGAAAACACGTACGACAGGCCGCTTGTCAGAACCAGCCTTTCGTAACGGGGATTGTCAAACAGCGACTCCCGGGGCCGAAACATCGTGTCGTAATAGTCCACCCGGAAAAAAGGCTTGAGGCTGTGAGTTCCGCCGAGCCCGATGAAGGAACCCACGTCGTAGCCGAGTTCTGCCCACGTTGCCAAGGCGTTGTCGCCCACGGGAGTCCTGGGAGCGTTGAGATTGTTCGACAGCCTGCGGTTTCTCTCGGAGATGTCGTCGGCGTTCCAGAGACGGCCCCACATCGCCATGCCGGTCGCGTGCCATTTCCCGTATCTGAACACCATGTGCGCATCGAGCAGCAGCAGGGGAGAATCCACGTCCTCAAGACCCCTCTTGGGCCTGTTGGCGTTGGTGTCGAGCCCGTAATACACCGAACTTCCGATCAGAAAACCAATGTCGGGAAGCTTGAAGTCCACCCTTCCCACGAAGGCGAGTCCGTCCGCACGAATGGTCTCGAACTTGCCCTGGTGTCCGGACCCGACCCAGTTGAGCGAGCCGAAGCCCGAGGAATCAAGCCCGTTCACCACCTGCAGGACAAGTTCAAGGTTCTCGCTCGCGTAGTAGTTAAAGCCGATTCCCATCTCGTCCCATACGGCCGGAACGACCATCGTCTCGGACTCCGAACGCGCGGCGGCCAGGTATTCCGTGGGTTTGTACATGTCGTAGAGAAGTCCGAATCCCAGGTAGAACCGTCCCGCCCTGATCTTGCCCCAGTCGCCGAATCTCTTCCAGAGATAGAGTTCCTCCAGGTACACTTCTCCGCCGTTTTCGACCTCCTGCTCGAACTCACCAAACTCCTCGTACTCGATCTCGAACGCGGAACCCGTTCCGCCGTGCTCAAACTCGATCTCCGCCTCGAAGCCCAGTCCCGCGTCGGTTTCCCCTTCCAGTTCGACGACGAATCTGGCGAGATCGAACTCGAGCCTGTCGTCCGACTCCGATCCTCCCGGGCGGTTCTGGTTGGGCCCGTGGTTGAAGTACGAAAACCTGATGTCCGAATACCCGCTCCAGTCGAACCTGAAAGGAGACTCGGCCTCCCGCTCGGGTTTTTCGGAAAGAACCGCCGCCGCGTCCCGAACGGGTTCGGCCTGCTCGGCGGACTTTCCTCCGGTGAGTTCGTCAAGCCTCCTTTCGATCGCCCTCATTCTTACGTCGCTTTGTTCCCTCATCCGCTTTATCTCGCGGATTTCGTTTCTGAGACTTTCTATCTCGCCCGTCTTTCCCTCCTGTCCCCGCGCATCCGCCGAGACCGGCGCGGACAGAACCACGAAACAAAGAACAAGCAGCGATGTCAGGTAGTTTTTGTTTTTCATTGCCTTCTCCTCAAAGGGTGTTCAGAAATTTTATGAGACTCTCGCGCTGATCCTTGGGCAGGTTCCTGAACCTGTTCACGACTCCCTCGGCTTCGCCTCCGTGCCAGAGAATCGCTTCCTCAAGCGTTCTCGCCCGCCCGTCGTGAAGAAAATTCGGGGTCACGAGCAGCTTTTCCGTAAGACCTATTCCCCAGAGCGGAGGGGTCCTCCACTCCCTTCCCGTGGCCAGAAAATCGGGCCGTCCGTCCGCGAGCCCTTCTCCCATGTCGTGCAGCAGCATGTCCGTAAAAGGCCGTATCGTCTGGTTGCTGACCTCCTCGACGGGATGTTCGCCGGTACGAAGAGTCGGGACATGGCAGGAAGAGCAGCCGATGTCGGAGAACATCCTTTCGCCCCGCGCCGCGTCGGAGTCGTCCGTCTCCGCCCTCATGGGAACGGCGAGCGTCTGGACGTAAAACGTCGTCAGGTCAAGCTGTTCTTCGGTTATGTCGGTTTCCTCGTCTCCCGCGGGCAGAGCGGGATTCGACACGCCCATGTCCTCGGTATACGCGCGGGCCGTCTGGGTCATTAGATCCGGGCTGCCTGCCTTGCGTCCGAACCTTCCGATCTCGGTCGACGCGGTCACCCGGTTCCAGACCATGTTCGGCCTGCCGGATATTCCGTCGCCGTCCGAATCGTCGGGGTCCGAGAGCCCGAGCAGGGTTTCCTCCGCGACGGCTTCAAGCAGCCCCAGACCGATCACGGGAAGAGGAAGTCTCATGGAGGTCTGGATGTTCTTTCCGAGAGAAGAGCCGTCGGAGAGCGTTATGTCCAGCGCGGGTTTTCTGAGACTGTAGCGGCTGCCGTCGGGATACCGGCCGGGAATCTCCTCCCATCTAAGAGAAATCTCCGCCTCCGGTCTGACTCCGAACACGGCGTGGTCCTGAATCTGTCCGCCCAGACCCTCGACCAGCGGATTTCCGTCCGGAACTTCGGGTTCTCCGTCAGGGTCGGAGATCAGGACAAGGGCGTTGCTTCTGAGACGCGAATCGCGGAACACCGGGTGTCCCCTTCCGTTCTTTATATGGCAGGACTCGCAGGACACGTTGTTGAAAAGCGGACCCAGTCCGGGGTTTACGGGAGCCGGGGCGGTCACGAAAACATTGCCGAACTCCACGTCTCCGTCAAGATGCCTTTCCAGGTTCTCATCCGACAGGTTCTCCGCCGGCTGCTCGAACGCGAACGACGTTCTGTTGTCGACGCTCGTGTCGCCCCCGGCTCTCGCGGAAGCAGTGTCCCCGGGCTCATCTTCGGTCTCCGGGCGGCCGCCATTTTCCGATTCTCCCCCGCAGGCAAGAAGGGCGGCAAGCAAAAGCAGACCGGCAATGGCCGGGAACCTGAATCCCGAGTTTATCCTGCACATGAACAACAAGTCTCCCGACGAAACCGCCGCCTGTCGCGAATGCCCGCGTATTGACAACCCGTCGTCGTATCCGAGCCGATCTGCTTCACCGCCGGATCAGTTCCAACACGCCGCCGCTGCCCTTGAGGGTCGCGTCGACTTTGGCTATAGCGGCCTGGGCGGCTTCTATTTCGTCGCTCTGGTCTGGATCCGTGATGGCGTCTCTGAACGGCTGGGAAATAGCCAGAATCTTGTCGATCGCGTCGTTTATCTCCGCTTCGGCCCTCGTCGCCAAGGCCGAATCCGACGCCCGAACCACATCGTCAAGTCCCGTTCCGGTACATGTCCTGCCCTGAAGGTTCGCACCATCCGCCGCGACCCTGCATCCCTTCCAGACATTGAGAACTCCGACTATGTCGTGCGCGAAGTCCGCACGCGAGTTGAAACTGAACTGGCTTTCCACGAGTTCGGTGTCCCTCTCGTCGTACGGGTCCGCAATCTTTCCGGTCCCCACTTCAACCAGAATCGTCGACATGCCCTCTATCATCTGTTCCAGCGCGCTTGTCCGCGAAGGGTACACGCTGTTGTTTCCAGCGCCTTTCATTACCTGTCCATAGGGGTTGTCGCCCTCGGTCCAGCTTTCGTGAAGATCTATCGCGGTCGATTCTATGTCCTTGGCGGTGCCTGTCAGGTAAGAGAGATGCCTTTCCTGGAGCCGGTCCAGTGAAAATGCGTAAAGAAGGTACTCAGTTGTATGGAATCCCTTCAGCTCAGGGTCCAGACCGGAAATGTATTCTTCGGTAAGAGAATCGCGGCTGTTGAGTACCGCGTCGAGGTCCGTCCGGTTTACGGGCCAGGTGTCGAGCGCGGGGTCGTAACCGCTGCTGTCGACCGGTCCGAACAGCCACGCCTCGCTCTGCTCCCACGGAATTCTGGACGCGATCCAGGCGGCTTTCGCCGCGTCGAGGTTCGCCTGGGTTTTGCTGGTCTGGAGCCTCTCGACGGCTACTCTCAGGGCCGTGGCCTTCTCTCGCAAATCGGCATACGTGGCTATTACCACGTCGTCCACGTAATTGTTTATGGCCGTGGCCTCCAAGTTCGAACTTCCACTTCCCGAACCTCCGTCGGACCCCTCCCCTCCGCAACCCGCCAGCAGAAACGCCGCGAACAGAACCGACAGTAAGCTTTTCCTGTTAAACATGTGCTGATCCTCCCTTATGAGTTAATCATAGATATTCAACATCCAGAATATAATGGATATTAAATATCCAGATTAGTAACAACTTGTCAACGCACATGCAAGAAAAAATCAGCCGGTCGCCGGGGCGCCTCGAAACCCGAGTCGGGAGCAGGCATTCTTTCGTCGCGGCCACGGGTCGTTTCCGCGATCGGTTCTTCGGCTGATTGAGAAAGAAGGGTCCGGGTCAGGAACCGCCCCGGCCCTCGAAAGATTTTACGACCATGTCGGCGAACTCGCCCGCGAATTCCCTTATCCTACGGGATATCTCTCCGTTCGACGTGGCGGTTTCGTAAGTGTCGGCCATCTTCATCATGGTGCAGTAGAAATGGGTGTTCATCTCTCCCACTTCCATCTTTTTCGTCCAGAGGTCTATCACGAGAGAGTCCTTGCGCCCGGCGTCCCACATGGAGATGAAGGCCGCCTCGCAGCTTTTCTCTCCGGGCTCGTCGGATTCGGTCGCGTCCCAGAGAATTTCCTCGGGAACGCCGTCGTCTCCCAGTTTAACCGTCAGCCTGATTTCCGCGTCTTTCGGCATGGAAAGTCTCCTCCGCGGGCTTTTTTCGGAAACGCGCGTCCCGCCCGCGCGGGAAGATTATATCCGTTTCTACCGCGGCCGGGGGCGGATGTCCGCGCCCGGGGACCGGCTTGCCGGGAAGAACCCCGGAAAAGCCGCCGGGCTCACCAGGGAAGCCTGGACATGTGGGAAGATATCATGGTGCCGAAAAGCGCCACGGTCGCCACCACCGCCATGAAGGCCGCGACGCCGATGGCCACCTTTATGGCGAAAAACCACGTTATCTTGTCGAGCTGCTCGGGAGTGAGTTTCATCTAGTGGCCTCCATGACCCGATTTTCCGTCGAAGTAGGGATCGCCGAACGGTATCACCGGGAACCTGTTCACGAACGCGAGGAAAGTGGCGACGAATCCCGCGAGGAATCCCAGGGTTATCAGAAAGTGGTTTATGCCGAAAGCTATGTCGTCGGTAAGCGACGGCACGACCAGCAGGAACTTGTCCATCCACAGGCCGGAGAACGAAACCGTGGCGATGAACACCGCTATGGGGGTGACCACCTTGTGCGTGCGGGGAAGAAACGACACGAAGGGGAATATGAAGCAGCACGAAAGCACCGCCCACGCCATGGAGCGAAACGGCTCGTCGACGACCCTCTTTATCACGAAGACCGTCTCCTCGGGCATGTTCGCGTACCATATGGGAAGCAGCTGGGAGAACATCAGGTAGACCCAGAAGAGGGAAAAGCCCTGGAGTATCTTGCCCATGTCCCAGTAGTGGTTGACCGTCAGGTACCCGTCCAGCCCCAGGTGGCGGCGGAGAGGAACCGAAAGTATTATCGTCGCCCCTATGGCCGCTATGAGGCTTCCCATGAAGTAGTAGGGCCCGAAAAGCGTGCTGAACCAGTGGGGGTCGAGGGACATCATGAAGTCCCAGGCGAAAAGACTGAACACCAGCGCGTAGACGACCACGACGGCAGGGGCGAGCTTTTTCAGCCGCACGATTCTCTGTTTGCCCTTGAGATCCTGTTCGAGGGAAGTCTTGAGATAGAAGTAGTTTAGCACCAGCAGTACGGCGAAGCCAAGGACGTTTCTCGCCATCACGAAGTTCATGTCCAGCCACACGTCCTTGGGACTGTGGTAGTGATGGGTGGCGTAGGGCAGAACGAATTCCTTTCCCGCGAAAAGAACCAGCAGGAGCACGAAGGAAACCAGGGTGAAGCTGGCGAATCCCTCGCTTATGCGGAGAAGCCCCCTTCCCCACCGCGCGTTGGTTATCCTGAGTATGCAGGAAAACACGAGGCCCCCCTGGGCCACTCCCGTCCAGAAAAGGAAGTTCACCAGGAAAAGCCGCCAGACTTCCTCCGCCCTCTCCCCCCGCGCGCCCAGGACGAAAGCCGCGACGCCCACGGCCGCGAGTCCCGCGAAAACCGCAAACACCCAGCCCGGTATCCGGTTCCTCTTGGCCAGTATCTCTTTGCTTACGGACTGATCCATCGTTTTTCCCGCCTTTTATTCCCCGGGCGCCCCGCCCTGTAGCTTTCTAACGTAGTTGACCACGTGCCACGCGTCCTCTTCGGAGATGTTCTCGCCGTAGGCGGGCATCATCACCTTGCCCCCGTACCTTATGTAGGCGTATATGTAGCCGTCGCTTCTGGCCTTGACGGCGGGCACGGCCAGGTTCACGGGGTAGAAGCCGAGTCCCTTCTTTATGATGATTCCGTCGCCCGCTCCCTTCGGACCGTGACACACGACGCAGTTGTACTCGAAAAGCTTCTCCCCCCTGGCGACCGACTCCCGCGTCGAAGGCACGGGACCTTTCCTTATCGCCTCCACCTCCTGCCTGTCCTCGGGCTTCACCCCGGAGCCGTCGGTCGCAACCGAGTGGCGGGGGTATATGACCGGCTCCTCGTAGGGCTGAATCGAGTCCTGGGACCACATGTCGAACGACCACGGAAGCGAGTGCGCCTGCGAAAGCGGCGCGAGGACGGCGAAAGCCGCCGCGGCCAGCGTCCCGCCCGCGGACGCCATTTTCCTTAAAAGATTTCTACGCTTCATCGAACTTTATCTCTTCCGCCCCCGCGGAGCTGAGTATCTCCTCCACGGCGCCCACCTTGTCCTTTTCGCACACCACCGCCACTCCGAACTTGTCGTCGGAGAACCTCTCGTCGTAGAGCCGCACGGGCGTCCTGTTTCTTATGAGCGAGTTTATTATGAGCCCGAGAAACGTCGAAAGCGCCCCGAAAAGCACCGTGAGCTCGAACACTATCACCATGTAGGGAATCATCGACACTATGGGCTTGGCGCTGACGGCTATTGGCCACGCGCTCGAAGTCAGCACGGTGAACCCCACGCCGCAGGTGGCGCCCAGGAGTCCGCCGAACAGGGTGAAGAACCGCACGGGGCTCTCGGGCAGATCGACCGCGTGCTCTATCTCGTGGTCGGGAAACGGGGAGAACACCCTCATGTCGGCCGCGAAGCCCGCCTCCTTGAGCTTGCCCACGGCCTCAAGAACCGAATCCCTGTACGAGTAAATTCCTACCACTCCCTGACTCATATCCCTGCTAACCTCCCTTCCTCGGAACCGGAAGTATCTCCTTCATCTCCGCTATGGAGACGGACGGAAGAGTCTTTACGAAAATCAAAAAGAACATGAAGAACCACGCGAAGCTTCCTATCGTGATGCCCGCCTCGACGAGCGACATCCTGTACACTCCCCAGGCACCCGGCTCGAAGTCCCTGGAAAGCGATATGACGATGATGTTGAACCTCTCGAACCACATTCCTATGTTTATCAGTATCGAAATGGCGAAAAGCGCCTTTATGTTCTTCCTCACCTTCTCCCACCACAGCGATATGGGAACCACGCAGTTGCATGTCACCATGATCCAGTAGAAAAGCGCGTACTCTCCCGTGGCCCTGTACACGAACTGGCCCCACTCGTAGGGGCTTCCGGTGTACCACGCCATGAAGAATTCCGCCGCGTAGGCGTAGGCCACTATGCCGGAAGTCAGCATTATGAGCTTCGCCATGCCGTCGTAGTTGTCGAGCGTGATATAGTCCTCGAGACGGAATATCTTCCTTATGGGTATGGTGAGCGTGATCACCATGGCGAGTCCCGAGAAGATGGCGCCCGCGACGAAGTACGGGGGGAATATGGTGGTGTGCCACCCGGGAACGTTTCCCATGGCGAAGTCCCAGGACACGACGCTGTGGACCGAAAGAACCAGGGGAGTCGCCAGGGCCGCGAAGTAGAGGTACGCCCTCGTGTAGTGGAGCCACTCCCAGTTCGAGCCCTTCCAGCCGAAGGAGAGAATCGAGTACAGTATCTTTCTCGGCGTCTCCTTCACCTTGTCCCTTATGGCGGCCAGGTCGGGAATCATCCCCACCACGAAAAACAGCGAACTCACCGTGAGGTAGGTGCTCACGGCGAACACGTCCCACACGAGCGGGGACTTGAAGTTGATCCAAAGGTCCCTCGAGTTGGGATAGGGTATGAGCCAAAGGAAGTTCCACGGCTTTCCGAGGTGTATTATGGGAAACAGCCCCGCGGTGAGAACGGCGAAGACCGTCATGCCCTCGGCGATCCTGTATATGGACATCCTGAACCTCGCGCGGAAAAGGTAGAGTATGGCGGAGATCAGCGTGCCGGAGTGGGCGATTCCCACCCAGAAGACGAAATCGGTTATGTAGACGCCCCAGAACACGGGGTGGCTGTAGCCCGCCACGCCGAGGCCCACCGACGCCTGGTAGAAAAAGCACGTCGCGCCCAGCCCCACGAGCATGAGCGTGGGAATGAAAAGCGCCCACCACTTGGCCGACGGCTTGTCGAGCATGCCGACGACGTCTTCTGTGATCCGCGCGTACGTTAGCGGTGCTGGTTGCGTCTGGCTCAATTACACTCTTTCCCGCTTCACTTTCTTGAGATAGGTGATCGCCGGCTTGGTGTTCACCTCTTCGAGAACCCTGTAGCCCCTGTCGCCGGCCGAGAGAACCGAGGCCCTGCTTTTTTCGTCGAGCAGGTTTCCGAACACTATGGCCCCGCTCGCGCACGACTGCTGGCAGGCGGTGAGCACCTCTCCGTCGCGAAGCAGCCTTCCCTCGTCCTTGGCGAGGTCCTTGGCGTAGATTATTCTCTGGACGCAGAAGGTGCACTTCTCCATGACCCCCTTTTCCCTGACGGTCACGTCGGGGTTGAGCTGCCAGTTGAGCGGCTCGGGGAACTTGTACGTGTACCAGTTGAACCTTCTCACCTTGTAGGTGCAGTTGTTGGCGCAGTACCTCGTGCCCACGCACCGGTTGTAGACCATGCCGTTGAGTCCCTCGTGGTTGTGATACGTGGCGTAGACGGGACACACGGGTTCGCACGGGGCGTTTCCGCAGTGCTGGCAGAGCATGGGAAGGAACCTCACGTCCAGGCTTCCGTCGGAGTTTTTCTCAAAGAACCTCTCTATGCGGATCCAGTTCATCTCGCGCCTTCTGGCTATCTGCTTCTTTCCGACGAAATGTATGTTGTTCTCCGCCGAGCAGGCCGCCACGCAGGCTCCGCACCCGGTGCACTTGTTGAGATCTATGGCCATTCCCCACCTGTACTTCGCGTACTCCTTCGGGGGGTAGAAGTCGGGATGCTCCCCCTTGTGCGCCCCGTGGGAGTCGTCGTGACCTATCTGGTCGAGGGCCACGGTCTGCGCCACGTGCCTCTCGCCCTGGACCTTGGTGTACTGGGTTCTCACGAGCAGGTCCCTTTTTCTCATGGAGGCGACGTCGACCTTGGTCGAGAGCAGGGAAAAGGCTCCGGAGAGCCTGTCTTCGGCGGCGGGAAGAAACGCGAAGGGGTTGACTCCCCTGCCCCTGGCGTACCTTCCGTAGGAAGTGTGTCCCTGGCCGATGGGAATCGCCACGGTGTCGGGTCTTATGCCCTCGTAGACGAAAACCTGCGCCTCGAACGTTCCTCCGCCGGGAAGGTCCACCTTCACGTAGGAGCCGTCCTTGAGCCTCATCCTGCGGGCGACGTCGGGGTGAACCTCGAGCCACGAGTCCCACACCGAGGTCGTGATGGCGTCGGGAAGTTCCTGGAGCCAGGGCTTGTTCGCCCCCCTTCCGTCGAAAAACCTGTAGGAAGGATAGGCCACCAGGTGGAATTTCCCCTCTCCGCCGAACTCGGGCGGCCTGAAGGAGACCGACGCGGCGGCGGGGGAAAGAGCGACTTTCACGGGAGCGGGGCGGCGCTCGACGAATCCCCTGACCAGAAGCTCTTTCCAGAACTTCTCGAAGGGTTTCTGCGGAGCCAGCGCTCTCGCCCTCTTTTTCCAGGCGTTTCGCAGGTAGTCGTAGTATTTTTTCTCGGAAAAGACGTTCTTTAGCCGCTCGCTCCTCCCGGAAACCGAAAGCAGCGTGTCGCCCGCGGACTTGGTGTTGAAAACCGGTCTCATGACGGGCTGAACGATTCCCGTGACGCTTTTTTTCGGGCTGTAGTCGCCCCAGCTTTCAAGAAAGGTGCTTTCGGGAAGCACGAGGTCGGCAAGCTCCGAGGTCTCGTCCAGAAAGGAGGAAAGACTCACCACGAACGGCACGTTCTTCACCGCCCCGGCAGCGTCGAGCTCCCCGGGAAGCGTGAAGACGGGATTCACGTCGTGGACGATCAGCATGTCCACCTCGCCCGACCTCATCTCCTCCACGAGCTTTTTCATGTCCGAGAAGCCGTGGGAGTTCGAAACCGAGAGCGGGTCGGAGAAATCTACCGTCTCGCCCACGTTTCCCGCCAGGTAGTTCAGGATGTTCACCGCCACCATGGTCTCGGTGGCGTTGGAGCCGCAGTTCGCCGCGCCGCCCCCTATGGCCAGGCTTCGCGACGCCGAGAAGTCGCGGGCTATCTTCTCTATGGTCTCCGCGGGAACGTCGGTCATCGCGGCCGCCTTTTCGGGAGTGTAGGCCGAAACCGTCCTGGCCAGCGGCCCCGGGGCGACCCTGTTCAGTCCCCTCGAGATCATCACGTTGGCCACGGCGAGGGCCAGGTACTGCTCGGTGCCGGGACGCGCGGCTATCCACGTGTCGGAATTGGAGGCGGTCATCCCCGAGCGGGGATCCACGTACACGATCTGTCCGGTCTTTCCGTGGTCGACCTCCTTGAGTTTCGAGTGCCCCATGGAGTTCGAGACGGTGGAAAGCCAGGTCTCCAGGTAGTCGGCGCCGAAGGAAAGCAGGTAGTCGGCCCTGTCTATCCTGTAGGTCGGTATCTCGTCTCTTCCGAACACTATCGAGTTCGCCTTCCTCACGGGCTCGTAGGAGAAGGTTTCGTAGACGTAGCGTTTTCCCCCGAGGGGTTTCAGGAACCCGTCGGCGAGCTTTTCGTATGTGCCGGAAAAATCGCGGCCGAGGTAGACGACCCTGCCCGAACCGAGCGAGTCTATCTTCTCTGCGAATATCTTCTCCGCCCGCTCCCAGCCCGCGGGTTCTAGCCTGCGGGTCTCCTCGTTCCACCGAAGCGGCGAGCGCACCCTGTCGGGGTTGTAGAGTCCCTGGAGAGAGGCCTGCCCGGCGGCGCACGTCGCCCCCCTGTTGATCGAGCTTTTGGGGTTGCCCTCGACCTTTATGGCCCGTCCCTCGCGGTTTTTCACCACGAGACCGCAGCCGGAGGAGCACTCCCTGCAGGTGGTCGAGTAGAACCTGGGTATTCCTGGAACGACGTTTTCGGGAGGTATCACGTAGGGAATTATCTGCTCCACGGGCTCCGAGCAGCCGGAGGCCACCGCCGCGGTGCCGCCCGCCACGCCGAGCACCTTGAGAAAGTCCCTTCTTTTCATTCCGCCTTTCGCGCTTTTGCTTTCGCCAGACATTCGTTTTCCTCCTGCCTAGTAGTGACAGGTAAGACAGTCCTTGAGCTCCGTTTTGTGCTGCTCGTCATCGGCGTGCACCTCGTGACAGGAGATGCAGAAGCCCATCGTCAGGTCCTTGGCCTTGTACACCACGTCCATCTTCTCCACTTCCCCGTGGCAGGTGGCGCAGTCGAACCCGCGCTTTATGTGCCTTTTGTGGTTGAACTTCACGTGCTCGGGCAGTCCCGCGGCCCCGTGCCCGTACATTCCCGTGACCCTGGCCCACGGTATCGGCTCCTGCCTGCTCCAGTAGCCCTTCACCTTGTTTATTTCCTGCCTTATGTTGATCTTCTGTCCGCCCTGCGTCGTGTACTCGACGTCCCTTCCCGCCACGTAGGAATGGCATCCCATGCACTTTTTCACCGACGGAATTCCGGGATACCTGGAAATCTCGGCGTAGCTGTGACACGTCTGGCAGGGTATCTGGTTGTCGCCGGCGTGTATCTTGTGGCTGAACAGAACCGGCTGGGCGGGTCCCTCGTCCCTGCTGTGGGCGCTCTGGGAAAAGAGGTAAAGACCCGCTAACAGAAACGCAACGGCCGCAACGACGGATAGAACTCTCAATCTCTCTCTCTTTCTCTTATGCTACCTTACTGAAAAACGGGTCGTTCTGAATCAGGAAGGCGAATTTGATTGGCTAGTATTTATAGCACGCCCTACCTGTCTGTCAAGAACGCCCCGCCGCTCCGCCGCCCTTCAGTTTCCCTTCTTCGGAACCGGAATCATTTCCTTCATCTCCGCGATGGGGATGGACGGGAGGGTCTTTACGAATATCAGGAAAAACATGAAGAACCACGCGAAGCTTCCGACCGTGATGCCCGCTTCGACCAGCGACGGCTTGTACACGCCCCACGCCCCCGGCTCGAAGTCTCTCGAAAGCGATATGGCGATGATGTTGAACCTCTCGAACCACATTCCCACGGTTATCACCATCGAGATGGCGAAAAGGGCGTTCACGTTCTTTCTCACCTTCTCCCACCACAGCGCCATGGGAACCAGGCAGTTGCATATCACTATGAGCCAGCAGAAAAGCGCGTACTCCCCCTTCGCCCTGTAGACGAACTGGCCCCACTCGTAGGGGTTTCCGCTGTACCACGCCATGAAGAACTCCGAGGCGTAGGAGTACGCGATGGTGGAGGAGGCGAGCATTATCATCTTGGCCATGCCGTCGTAGCTGTCGATCGTTATGTAGTCCTCCAGGCGGAATATCTTTCTCAGGGGCACGGTGAGCATCACTATGAGCGCCATTCCCGAAAGCACCGCCCCGGCGAGGAAGTACGGGGGGAATATGGTGGTGTGCCACCCGGGAACGTTTCCCACGGCGAAGTCCCAGGACACTATGCTGTGAACCGAAAACACGAGCGCCGTGGCGATGGCCGCGAAGAAAAGATAGGCCCTGGTGTAGTGGAGCCATTGCCTGTGGGTTCCCTTCCACCCGAAGGAAAGAAGCGAGTACACCACCTTCCTCGGCGCTTCCTTCACCTTGTCCCTTATGGTCGCCATGTCGGGAATCATTCCCAGCACGAAAAAGGCGAGGCTGACGGTGAAATACGTGCTCACGGCGAACACGTCCCACGCGAGCGGCGACTTGAAGTTGATCCAAAGCTCCCTGGAGTTGGGATAGGGTATGAGCCAAAGGAAGTTCCAGCACCTTCCGAGATGCACCACGGGGAAAAGCGCGGCGGTGAGAACCGCGAAGACCGTCATGCCCTCCGCTATCCTGCATATGGACATCCTGAACCTCGCGCGGAAAAGGTAGAGAATGGCCGAAATCAGCGTGCCGGAGTGGGCGATTTCTATCCAGAAGACGAAATCGGCTATGTAGACTCCCCAGAACACGGGGTGGCTGTAGCCCGCCACGCCGAGACCCGTGACGGCCTGGTAGAAAAAGCACGCGGCCCCGACCAGGACGAGCATGGCGGTGGGAATGAAAAGCGCCCACCACTTGGCCGACGGCTTCTCCAGCATCCTCAGGACGTCTTCGGTGATTCTCGAGTACGTAAGGGGGGACTGTGGAGTCTGGCTCAACTAATCTCCTTTCCGTCCGGCTTTTCCGGAACCGGCGGCAGGCGGCCTGTTTCCCCGCCTCTTCGAAGTTTCGGTCCTGAAGCCGCCCCGCCGCGGACGGGCGGTCCCGGCAAATCCCCGCGGGACGGTCAATGAACAAGGATACCCGATTCGGAGCCGCAAGACCAGCGCGTTTTCCGCGGCCGGCGGGAACTCAGACTCCCGTTTTCCGCTCGAGGTCCGAAACGAACCTTTCGGCCGAAAACTTTCCCCCGAAAAACGGGGAGAAGAAGTTTTCCACCCCTTCGGTAAGCCCCGGGAATTTTCCCCGCTCGACGCAGACGCCGGGCAGGCTGGGCAGAACTCCCAGTATCCGAAGGGAGAAAAGGTCCCGAAACAGGACGGGATTGGTGCCCGAAGCGACGTCGGCGGGCTCGGGAAAGGCGCTTATCACGACCCCGAGCGCGGGTAATCCCTTCCGCTCCGCGTACCCGAGCGACAGCATGGTGTGGTTAACGGTTCCGAGCCCCGGGCGCGCGACCAGAAGAGCGGAAGCCCCCAGGGAAAGCGCGAGGTCCGCCATCATGACGGTCTCGGTAACGGGCACGAAAAGCCCCCCCGCGCCCTCTATCAGGGTCACGTCGCGGCGGGATATGTATTCCTTCGCGCGGGAGACGACCCGGCCGAGCGGAATCTCGACTCCCTCCGCCCTCGCGGCGAAGCAGGGAGAAAGCGGAGCCCGGAGGCGGCACGGGGAGACCTCGTCCGGGTCGAAGTCCCTTCCCAGGCAGGCGTAGACGAATTCCGCGTCCGTGAGTCCCTCGAGGTCCGTTCCGGTCTGAAAAGGCTTCAGTACGCCCACGTCGAGACCCTTGCGGGAAAGCAGGCAGGCCAGGGCCGCGGTGACGACGGTTTTCCCGACGCCGGTATCCGTGCCCGTTACGAAGACGGCTCTGGGAATTTCCTTCATCGAAAGTCGGGGCGGGAGACTAGAGGCCGAGCTCTTTTACCTTCTCGGCTATCTCTTCGGCGTGGGCGGAGGTTTTAACCTTGTTCCATACATGCCTTATGCGGCCTTCGCCGTCTATGAGGAACGTAACCCTGCGCGCGGAGCCGAACTTGCTCTTCACGCCGTAGAGCTCGACGATCTCCTTCGCCCTGTCGCTCAGCAGGGGAAAGTTGAGCGAATGCTTGTCCCTGAAGTTCTCGTGGGACTTCACGCCGTCTGTGCTGACCCCCAGAACCTGCACTCCGAGAGCCGAAAGCTCCTCCCGTCCGTCGCGAAGCGAACACGCTTGCTTCGTGCATCCCGGGGTGTTGTCCCTCGGGTAGAAGTAAAGGGCCACGGCGCCTTTTTGGCAGAAGTCGCTCAGCCTCACCTTCTCCCCGCCGTACGTTTCGGCTTCGAAATCGGGAGCCGCGCTTCCCGTCTCAGGCTTTTCCATTCTCCGTTCTCCTTCGTTCGATCCGGTCGTTACCCGGGGGCTAGAACATGCCGAGGCTTTCCTTGGCCGCCTCGCTCATCTTGCCCGGGTCCCAGGGAGGGTCCCACACTATCTCCACATTCACCTCCGAAACCCCGTCCATCTCTTCGAGAAGGTACTTGGCCTCGGCCACTATCTGGGTGGCGGCAGGACACCCCGGAGACGTCATGGTCATGTCGACGTTCACCGTGGAGCCCTCTATCCTGACTCCGTACACCAGGCCCAGGTTCACTATGTCTATCGGTATTTCGGGGTCGTATATGTCCCCGAGCACCTCCATCACCTTGCCCTCGGTGACCTCGCCGTCTGTCCGCGTCTCGCTCATCGGAACAAAACCTCTCAAAGGGAAAATATCATTTTCCGCGGTCTTTTTCCACGGCCGCCTTCCCGTCCCCTCTCACGGGGATATGGGATCGGGCGGACTGAAAGAATCGCTGTCTTCCGTTTTGCCGTTTCCGTCTTTCTCGTTTCCGTCTTTCTTTCGCGGTCTCGTGATAAACCAGAGAGGGAGAAACACTATGAGCACCATGAACACGCCCAGGAACCATAAAAACGCCCTGCCCGTGGTCTTGCCCCTTCTCTTCGCGTCGCGGTAGACCCAGAAGCCCACAAGAAAAGCGATCAAGACAGGCAGCATTTCCGGTTCCATTCCCATACCCTCGCCTTCGCCGCTCCGAGCTTCGCGAAAACCGAAACGCGCCGCGGATCTCCACGGGTAGATATTACCCGACTTTCAGCGACGACGCCCCGGTCTCCTAAACCAGCGCCCTGGCAGCGGCTAGGGCCGCGTCGTAATCGGGTTCGTCGGCTATCTCCCCGACGTACTCCACGTGGGCGAGCTTTCCGTCGGGACCGACGACGAAAATCGATCTCGCGAGAAGACGGTTCTCCTTTATGAGCACCCCGTAGGCCTCGCCGAAAGAGGCGTTCACGTAGTCCGACGCCGTCCTCACCCTCTCTATTCCCGCGGCGGCGCAGTACCTGCTCTGGGCGAAGGGCAGGTCCATGCTCATCGTCACAACCTGCACGGAGCCGGAAAGTCCGGCCGCCTCCTCGTTGAACCTTCTCGTCTGGACGTCGCAGACCGGCGTGTCGACCGACACTACGACGTTGAATATCACCGCTCCGCCGCCGAAGCTCGCGAGATTCGCCTCGCTTCCCAGCGTCTCCACGCACGTAAAATCGGGGGCGTCGTCGCCCGCCCTGAGTTCGGGACCGATCAGGGTAAGCGGACTGCCCTTCATGGTCACCGCGTTTTGTCTTTCCATCGGTATCTCTCCTCCTTGTGTTTTTTTTCTCCGTTTAAGATTCCCGCCCGTCGCGCACTTCCCCGTTTATTCTTCCGGCCGTGGCGAAAGCGTCGTACATGGAAAGCCCGACCAGGAAAATCATCGCCGTTCCGTAGCCGAAGATAAGCACCCACGTGCCCCTGGAGACGTCTTCGGGCGACCCCGACTGCATGGCTCCCATGGCGACTTCAAGCGGAGCGCGCGACAGCGTGTTCACGACCACCACGAGAGCGAAAACGGCCACTCCCTTGGCGAACTGCCCGTTGTATATCTGTCCGAGTCCCGGCAGGAAAAACGAAAGCGCCGCGGCCAGGTAGGGTCTTTTCCTTTTTCTACCTTCCACTGGCGGTCTCCGAAAAACCCTCCCCGCAAAGCAGGCCCCGAAGCGCCGCTCCCGGGCTCTCCGACTTCATGAAGGTCTCTCCCACCAGGAAAGTGTCTATGCCCGCCGAGGCGAGCTCCGCCACGTCTTCGGGCGACGATATGCCGCTTTCGCTGATCACTATCTTCCCCTCCGGCACCTCCCGCGCGAGCTTTCTCGAAACGTCTAGCGAAACGCTGAAGTCGCGAAGGTCCCTGTTGTTTATTCCCACTATCTCCGCCCCGGCCGAAAGGGCGGTTTCGAGCTCCTCCCCGCAGTGAACCTCCGCCACGCAGCGCATGCCGAGCGAACGCGCAAGCCCCAGGTATTCCTCCATCCGCCCGCCGCCCAGAACGGCCGCTATGAGAAGCACCAGGTCCGCCCCTAGACATCTCGCCTCGTAGACGTGGTAGGCGTCCACCGTGAAGTCCTTTCTCAGCAGCGGAAGCCTCGAGCGCTCCCTCACGTCCGACAGGTAGGACGCGTCGCCCTGAAAGAACTTCGCGTCGGTGAGGACCGAAAGCCCGAACGCTCCCGCCTCCTCGTACTCAGCGGCTATGGAGAGATGGTCGAAATCCTCCCTTATGACCCCGCGGGAAGGAGACGCCTTTTTTATCTCCGCGATTATCTTCACCCCGGGAGTCCGGGCGTGAAGCGCGGCGAAATCAAGCGGCTCGGGCATGTCCGCGGCCGCCGAGGCGAGGTCCCGCAGGGAAACGCGCCTTTTTTTCTCCCGAAGCTCCTCTCTCGCGTTTGCGACTATGTCGTCAAGAATCATCCGCCGCTCTTTGAAACTTGGTAGAAGTTGCCAAAGCATGGCAAAAGCTAACCAGTCCCAATTCGCGCTTCGCGGACAGTCGCGGCCGCAATTGACCGTCTAACACCGTCTCCACGCGCTAACCCCGGGGAGCTCCCGGTTGTTTTGTCCTTGCCTCTTTTCTCTATGACTGCGGTCGCGTTCACGTCGCGGTGATGTTTCGTTCCGCATTGCGGACACGTCCACCGCTCCGCGCTCCCGAGGGCGCGGTTCACGTGGCCGCAGGCCGCGCAGGTCTTCGACGTGTAGGCGGGATCGACGGGATCAACAGGGATTCCGACGCGTTCCGCCTTGTATCCAAGAATGCGGAGAAACTCCGCCATGCCTGCGTCATAGATTCCGCGAGCGTTCTTCCCGCGCCGCCGCTTTGCCATTCCTGCCACGTTCAGGTCTTCGACAACGAACCGGCCAGCGGTCTTCGCAAGTGCGGATGTGGCCTTATGGATGTTGTCCTGCCTGATACAGGCAATTCGGTCATGGATTTTTGCGACGCGCAGCTTCGCTCGCTCGCGATTTTTGCTTCCTTGCTTTTTCCGGGATAGCGCTTTCTGCGCCAAGCGGAGTTTCGCCTGGCCGCGTTCAAGCGATCGCGGGTTTTCGATTGTTTCGACGCGGCCGTCGTCATAGCGCACCGTTGCGAGTCGTCGCTCGCCGACGTCTATCGCGGCCGCGGGGCGGCCGGAGAGATCGGGTTTCTCCGGCTCGGCGACCTCGCAGGCAAAAGAGATATACCACTTTCCCGCCCTGCGCGTTACCGTCGCCGCCCTGATGACCGCCTCCGGAAAGCGGAGTTCCTCGGTCATCTTGACCCAGCCGATCATGGGAAGTTGAACGCGGCGGCCGTCCGTCGGGACGGTTCCCGGTCCGTTCGACACGCGCCAGCCGTCGCCGCTTCCGCCTCGCTTCCGAAACCGAGGGAAACCGACGCGGCGGGTCGGAACGCCTTTTTTCTTTTTCTTCCGGTAGTCCCCCCATGCCGTTATGGCTTTTCCAAGGTCTATGATCGCGTTCTTGGGCGCGAGTTCACAATGGATTTTGTCGCCGCCTTCGGTCTTGTCGTTGTGCCACGGCGCGACCTCGTCTTTTTTCGCGTTCCAGCGCGGGCGAAGGTCTTTGTCATTTAAGAATTGACCGAGGGCGAGTTGCTCTTTGAAGTCCGCGAGCGCGTGATTGTATCCAACCCGGGCGTATCCGACTTGCCGCGCCAGCGCGGTCGCCTGCGTGGCGTTCGGGGACAGGCGGATTTTATGCGCCGTCATCATTTGCCGCCACCTGTTGACTGTTTCAGATCGTCCATCAGCCGCTTATGCTTCTTGCTTCGCGCTCCATACAGACGCGCCGAAAACACCGTGATTATCTCAAGCACGTCCTGCTCAAGCTCCTCCTCGAAGGAAGGTTGCTCGCCTTGATGGATTATGACTATCTCCACGCCTTGAATCTCGCAAAGCGCGAAAACAAGCTCCGCGCCGAAACGAAGCAACCGGTCTTTGTGCGTGATGACAAGCCGCCGGATTTTCCGCCGGAGGATCAACTCAAGCAATTTCTGCAAGCCTTTTTTCCGGTAATTCATTCCGGATCCAAGGTCTTTTATCGTTTCCGACCGCCAGCCTTTGGCAGCGCAATACGCCTCCAGCGCGGCGTGTTGACGCTCGAGGTCTCCTCTCTGATCGTGCGAAGAAACGCGGGCGTAGCAAAGCGTGGGCGCGGATTCGTTCTTCGTGCCGAGCAGGTCGGCGACGGCGTAGTACCTTGTCCCGTACGCGGTTTTCCGCGCTGGTAGAAGCTCGCCGGTCTTTTCCCACTTGCGGAGAGATTCACGGCTTACGCCGAGCATTTCCGCCGCTTCTCCGATTCGCACTAGCCGCCCTTGTTTTCCCATAGCTTTACCTATCATATAGCAACTTCTACCAGCTTTCAAGTATCAGCTAAAAACCCCGCCCCGGTTCGTGATCTCCGAAAGCGCCTCGAGCTTTTCCAGAGCCGCTCCGCCCGAAAGGGAGTCGCGGGCGAGCGAAAGCGCTTCCTCCATGCCGGCCGCCATGCCGGAGACGTATATGGCCGCCATGGCGTTGAGAAGACAGGCGTCGGTCTTGGCGCCGCCTTCCTCCCCTCTCAGAACGGAGAGGGTGATGCGCGCGTTTTCCCCAGCGTCCGCGCCGCCCCCGAGCTCCTCCGCGGAGCGGGTTTCCATGCCGAAATCCCCCGGCGAGATCTCGTAGCTTGAGATTTCGCCCCCGCGAAGCTCCGCCACCGCCGTGCTTCCCGTCACCGTTATCTCGTCCAGGGAATCGCTTCCGTTCACCACCATCGCGTTTTTCGAGCCCAGGTTTCGAAGCGCGGTGGCTACCGGAAGCATCACCGAAGGGGAATAGACTCCCATCAGCTGGTTTTTCACCCCCGCGGGGTTCACCACGGGACCTATTAGGTTGAACACGGTGCGGATTCCCAGCTCCTTTCTGCACGGCGCCACGTTCTTCATGGCCGGGTGGTATATAGGGGCGAAGAGAAAGGCGATTCCCGCCTCGTCGAGACATCGCCGCGACGCGGCGGGAGAAACGTCTATCCTGACTCCGAGCCTCTCGAGCACGTCGGCGCTTCCCACGGGACTCGAAACCGACCTGTTTCCGTGCTTGGCCACGACGACGCCCGCGCCGGCGGCTATGAAGGCGGCCGTGGTCGATATGTTGAAGGTTCCGCTCCGGTCCCCGCCCGTTCCGCAGAGGTCGACCGCCGAGTCGCGGTCGCAGTCTATCCTCACGGCCCTGGAAAGAAGCGCCCGCGCGACGCCCGTTATCTCCGAAACGGTCTCTCCCTTCATTCGAAGGGCGACGAGAAACGCGGCCGTCTGGCTCGGGGGAAGCTCTCCGTCCATCATGAGGCCGAAAACTTCGGCGACTTCCCTCTCCGAGAGGTCCCCGCCGTCGGCGAGCTTCGAGATGACTTCAGTTATCACTGCCCGGTACGTCCTTCCTTACGTCTTCGCCCAGCTTGTCCAGGATTCCGTTCACAAACGCGCCCGAGGCCTCCGAGCCGAACTCCCCGGCCACTTCGACCGCCTCGTTAATGGTAACGGGAAGCGGTATGTCGCTCAAGAAAACCATCTCGTAGACGGAGAGCCGAAGAACGTTCCTGTCCACGGGAGACATCCGAGACACCTTCCAGTTGTCCGAGCACCCGTCTATGAGACCGTCTATGGCGTCGAGGTTCCCCAGTGTGCCCCGGCAGAGCTCGAGCGCGAAGCCCAGCACGTCCCGCCCGGCCGAGCGGTGATGCGCGGAGCAGAAGGCGCGAAAGTCCCGGGCCACGTCCCCGGGCTCCGGGGACCGCCCGCCGGGGACGGAATCGACCTGGTAGAGAAACTGGAGGGCCGCCCTTCTCGATAGCCTTCTTTTCCCCATGGAGGAGTCTTATGAGAGCTCTTTCAGGAGGCTCGCCATCTCGAGGGCGCCCAGGGCCGCCTCGCTTCCCCTGTTTCCGGCCTTCACCCCCGCCCTTTCTATGGCCTGCTCCGTGGTCTCTGTGGTTATGACGCCGCAGCAGACGGGAACTCCCGTCTCCAGGGCGACGGCGGAGAGATCCCTCGTCACCTGCGAGGCCAGGAAATCGAAATGCGAGGTCTGCCCCCTTATTATCGCCCCCACGGCCACCACCGCGTCGTACTTTCCCGAAAGCGCGGCTTTTTTGGCCGCGAGCGGAAGCTCGAACGAACCCGGCACCCTTATCACGTCCACCGACCCCTCGCCCGCCCCGTGGCGAAGCAGCGCGTCCACCGCCCCGTCGGTCATCGGACCGGTAACGAAGCCGTTCACCCTGCTCGAGATCACGGCGAACCTCATCTTTCCCGCGACCAGCTTTCCTTCCGTCGTCTTAGGCATCTGCTTTCCTCTTCACTTTGATATAGAAAGAATATTACCGTAATCCGCCGGGTTTCCCGCGGCGGCTTCCTTCTGCCGAAATTCCGATATGTCCACGGCCTCGGTTCCCGCTATCCTGAGACCGAATCCCTCGAGACCCTTGACCTTTATCTTCGGGTTGTTGGTGAGAAGCCTTATGTTTCTCACGCCGAGGTCCCGAAGTATCTGCGCGCCCACGCCGTAGTGGCGAAGTTCCGCCCTGATCCCCCCCGCCTCGGTCCCCGCGGGCGTCTCGCCCATCCTGCCGCTCGAGTAGTGCCCCACCTTTCTCGCGAACCCGCCGTTGCTCGACTCCTGGTTTATGTAGACCACCACGCCGGAGCCGTTTTTCTCTATCATCTGCAGGGACCGCGTGAGCTTGGCCCTGCTGTGGCAGTGAAACGAGCCGAACACGTCGCTTATCGCGCAGTCCGAATGCACTCTCGCCAGCGTGTCCCGGTCGGGAGTTATCCGCCCCTTGACGAAGGCCATGTGCTGGAGGCCGTCTATCTCGTTTTCGAACACGGTTACGGAAAACATCCCGTGCTCGGTCGGAACCTCCGCCTCGGCGACCCTGCGCACGAAGCTCTCCTTGCCTATCCTGTACCTTATGAGGTCCGCTATGGTGGCGATCTTTATGCCGTGCTTTTTCGAAAACACCAGCAGGTCCTCGAGGCGGGCCATGTCGCCGTCGTCCTTCATTATCTCGCAGATGACCGAGGCGGGGCGGAAACCGGCGAGCCTCGATATGTCGACCGAGCCCTCGGTGTGTCCGGCGCGCACGAGCACCCCGCCCTTTCTGGCTATGAGCGGAAAGATGTGCCCCGGGCGCACGAAGTCCCCGGGCCGGGAGTCCCCCGATATGGCCTGGCTTATGGTGGCCGCCCTGTCGTAGGCCGATATTCCCGTGGTGACGCCCTTTTTGGCGTCTATGGGAATGGTGAATGCAGTGTGCTCCGGCGCGTCGCTGTACTCGGGCTTCATGGGCTGGAGCGCGAGCCGGTCGGCGTCTTCCTGCGTGAGGGAAAGACATATGAGACCCCTTCCGTGCGTCGCCATGAAGTTTATCATCTCCGCGGTGGCGTTCTCCGCGGGTATGACGAAGTCTCCCTCGTTCTCCCTGTCCTCGTCGTCGACCAGGATGACGAGCTTTCCCTCCCTCACGTCCCCGATTATCTCTTCTATCGAATTCATGCCGCGTCCTTGCGCCGGTTTTCGCGAAACCGCAAGTGAAAAACTACCCGCAGTCCGGGCGAAAATACAGGGCGCCCGTCCCCTACCCGCGGAAAAGCCCCACCTTCTCCCTTATCTCCTCCATGTTTTCCCGCGCAGCCTCCCGCGCCCTGCGGGTCCCCAGGGCGAGTATCTCCCTCACGTCGCCCGCTTTTTTCTCGTACTGCGCCCGCCTTTCCCTGAAAGGCTCTAGAACCGAGTTTATCGCCCTGGCGAGTTTCTTCTTCACCTCGACGTCGCCCACCTTCCCCTTCCCGTAGCGCTCCTTGAGGTCGTCCACCTCCCCCGCGTCGTCGTTGAAAAGGTCGTGGTAGATGAAAACCGGGTTGCCTTCCACGGTGCCGGGAACGTCCGCCCTTATCCTCTTGGGATCGGTGTACATGCCTCTTACCTTGCGCTCGACCTCCTTTTCGTCGTCGCAAAGGTATATGCAGTTGCCGAGGCTCTTGCTCATCTTCCTGCTGCCGTCGGTTCCGACGAGCCTGGCCGAATCGCTCACGAGCGGTTCGGGCTCCTCGAAGTAGTCGCCGTAGAGAAAGTTGAACCTCCTGGCAAGCTCCCTGGTGAGCTCGAGGTGGCTCAGCTGGTCGTCGCCGACGGGAACCCTGGAGGCCCGGAACATGAGAATGTCGGCCGCCATGAGCACCGGGTATCCCAGCAGCCCCGCCGAGTAGTTGTCCCCGACCCCCATGTCCTGGATCTTCTCCTTGAGAGTGGGAATCCTCTGGAGCCTCGGCACGGGGCAGATCATCGAGAGCATGGAGCAGAGCTCGGTTATCTGCGGAACCTGCGACTGCACGTAGAAGACCGAGGCCTCCGGGTCCATTCCCACCGAAAGCCAGTCGAGCGCCACCTCGACCGTGTTTTCCCCGACCTCCCCCGCCCTGTCGTAATGCGTGGTCAGCATGTGCAGGTCGGCGACGAGAAAAAAGCAGTCGTACTCGTTCTGAAACCTGACGCGGTTTCTAAGCGAACCCACGAGATGGCCAAGATGAAGCCTTCCCGTCGGCCTGTCTCCCGTGACGAGAACGGGTCTTTCGCTCACTGGGAACCTCCGGAAAACGGCGACGTGGGCGTTAAGACTACTCGAACGGACGGTCGTACTCAAACCGAACCGCCCTCTTGACATTCCCGCGGCGGAAGTTAGATTACGCCTTAATTGAGAAATTTTCTCATTTAAGAACCGGTGTTTTCGGCACGAAAACACGAGGAGAAGACGATGAACAGACTTTCGACCGCGGCCTTCGCCGCTTTAGTTTCACTGTTTTTCACCGCGTCCGCGCTCGCGGCGTCCGACGCGGAGATAAGCTCGCTTCGCGAGGAAATCGAGTCCATGAAGGCGGAATACGAAAACCGCATTTCGCAGATGGAGGGCAGGCTCCGCGAAATGGAGAAGAAAAAGTCGGCAGAAGAGAAACTCCCGGCGAAAGACGGCTCCCGCAGCTTCGCGGGCAGGACCGTGCGCAACAACGACTTCAACCCGGCGGTGGGAGTGGTGTTCGGCGGGCGCTACGCGAACTTTTCTTCCGGCGACGGAGAAATTCCCGGCTTTCCGCTGGGCCACGAGGGAGAACGCGGAAAGGAAGGAATTTCCATCGGAGAAACGGAGGTCAACCTGACCGCCAACGTAGACGACAAGTTCCGCGGATCGATGACGACGGCGCTGGCCGACCACGGCGGAGCGATCGAGGTCGAGCTCGAAGAGGCGTACGTGGAGACCCTGCCCGGTCTCGGACTTCCCGCGGGAGCCGGCATCAAGGCGGGGCGCGCTTTCTGGACCCTGGGATACCTGAACGAACACCACTCCCACGTGGACGATTTCGCCGACCGCCCCCTTCCCTACAGGGCGTTTCTCGACAAGGCGTTTAACGACGACGGGGCGCAGGTCTCCTACGTGCTTCCGACGGGTTTTTACGTCGAGGTCGGAGGCGGCGTTTTCCGCGGGGACGATTTTCCGTTCGGGGGAGCGTCGGGCGGAGACGTAAAAACGTTCAGCGGCTTCGCGCGCGTCGGGGGAGACATCGGCCGGAACTCGTCGTTCAGAATCGGCGGATACATTCTTGACGGGAAAGCGTCCGGGCGGGCTGTGGGAGACGGTCACGGACACGGGGAGGACGAACACGCGGAACACGAAGAACACGAAGAAGACGAGGAACATGGAGAACACGAAGAAGAGGAAGGCGTCGGGAATCTCGAACTTTTCTCCGAAGGCGCGTTCACGGGAGACACCAGGCTCTACATCGCGGACATGCGCTACACGTGGGCGCCTACGGGAAACCCGCGGCAACAGGAACTCATTCTCCAGGGCGAGTATTTCAGGAGGGCGGAGAAGGGACTCTACGTCCTCGAGGAAGGAGACGAAATCACGGAGCGTCGGCTCAACGGCTCCGCCCACGGCTGGTACGCGCAGGGAGTCTACAAGTTCACGAGAAGCCTTCGGGCGGGGGTCCGCTACTCGCGGCTCCATTCGCCCGGGGACGCGGGAGCCGGACAGGACCCCTACGCGATCGCGCTCATGACGGACTGGACGAACAGCGAGTTCAGCCGCTGGCGCCTGCAGTACAACCGCGAGAGTTTCGAGAAAAACCGCGCGGACAACCAGTTCATCCTCCAGTACGTGATGAGCATCGGGGCCCACGGAGCGCACAAGTACTAGGACAGCACCGGCTACAGCCACTTATATCATAAGGAGAACCGACATGAAACGACTACTGATTGCATTCGCCTTCGCCATGGCGCTTCTGCCGCTCGAGGCGGCGCGGGCGAAAATAAACGTGTTTGCCTGCCACCCCGAATGGGCGGCCCTGGCGCAGGAGGTCGGAGGAGAGAATCTCGAAATTTTCTCCGCGACCCACGCCGGACAGAATCCCCACTACATCAGGGCCCGCCCCAGCCTCATATCCAAGATCAGGAGAGCCGACATGGTGATCTGCTCCGGAGCCTCGCTGGAGGTCGGGTGGCTTCCCCTCCTCGTTCAGAAGGCGGGCGGGAACGTGCAGCCGGGAAAAACGGGCTACCTGCTGGCGGCGGATTTCGTCGAGACGCTGGAGAAGCCCGAGCGTCTCGACCGCAGCATGGGAGACATCCATCCCGAGGGAAATCCCCACGTGCAGCTCAATCCGCGCAACATTCTCGCCGTGGCGGACGAACTCGTCTCGCGCCTCGCGGTTCTCGACCGGGAAAACGCCGGGGTCTACAGGGAGAACCTCCGAGATTTTTCGGCCAGGTGGAAAAAGGCGATACGCCGCTGGGAAACCGAAGCGGCCCCGCTTCGGGGAAAGTACGTCGTGACCCATCACCAGTCCTGGATCTACCTTATCGACTGGCTCGGGCTTCGCCGCGCGGGCACCCTGGAGCCCAAGCCCGGCATTCCGCCGAGCGGAGGTCACCTCAGCGCCCTGGTTTCCGAGGCACGGGACAAGGGGGCGTTTGCGATTATCCGCACGGTCTACGACCCCGACGACGCGAGCGAGTGGCTGTCGCGCAAAACGGAAATTCCCGCCGCGGCGCTTCCCCAGACGGTGGGAGCGGTCGAAGGGACAGACGACCTGTTTTCGCTTTTCGACCGGATCGTGGAAGAACTGAGGAAGCTCGACGTTGCCCGACGCTGAGACGCTGAAGATAATGGCGCCGGCGCTCGCCGCCGGCGCGATGGTGGCACTCACGCACGCTCCTCTGGGAGTCGAGGTGCTTCGGCGGGGAATAATCTTCATCGATCTGACCATAGCGCAGATAGCGGGACTCGGTCTCGTGGCGGCGTCGTTTTTTTCGGGCGAGGGACATGGATGGGCGGCGCAGGCGACGGCTCTTTCCGCCGCCCTGGCGGCGGCGTTCCTCTTCAGGGAGGCGGAAAAACGCACTCCCACTCCCCGGCACCTCGAAGCCGTCATAGGGTCGAGCTTCGTGCTGGCCGCGTCGCTCACGCTGCTTCTGCTCGCCGACTCGCCGTTCGGCGGCGAGGAGATAAAATCGCTTCTCTCCGGGCAGATACTTTTCGTCACGTGGAGCGACATACTGACCCACGCGCCCGTCTACGCGCTGATAACGGCTCTGTGGATTCTCCGTCCGCGGGCGCGCCGGGGCGTGTGGTTCTATATCCTGTTCGCCACGGCCATAACGTCGTCGGTGCAGCTGGTCGGAGTCTACGTCGTGTTCGCGAGCCTTATACTTCCCGCGCTGGGAGCGGTCGGAGCGGCTTCGCCGACGGTAGCGGCGTGGGCGGTGGGGGCGGTTTCGGTCGTCGCGGGGATAGCCGCGGCCACCCTGCTTGACGCCCCGGCGGGTCCCGTGCTCGTTACAAGCTACTGCGTCGTCGCCGCCCTCGCGCTGGTCTGCGGGAAAAGATGCCGGAGAAACGGGGAAAGAGCGCGCCCGGAGGGATTCGAACCCCCAACCTCTTGATCCGTAGTCAAGCGCTCTGTCCAGTTGGGCTACGGGCGCGGAAACGAAAAGCGGAGTTATGTTTACCCGGCCGAATGCCGCAGTCAACCCGGGACTGTTAACAACGGCGGTTTTTTCATTATAATAGCAGGCTTTGTTCCGACGCGGGAAAAAACGCCATGGGAAAGCTGGAATCTCTCCTCGACGCCGAGGTCGAGACATACCTTCGGAGGGTAAGGGACAGGGACGAGATGCGGGAACTGCTCTCCGGAACCGTGGACAGGAAGACCTACTCGCGGTTTCTTCGCACCTTCTACATAATCGAGCACATAAGCCAAAGGGCGGTCAACATGGCGAGCATAAACACGAGGGACTCCGACCCCTACATGAGCAGGCGCTTTCACTCCTGCGCGCAGGGAGAGCTGGGACACGCGGAGATCGCCCTTCGGGACCTCAGGGAGCTCGGGGAGGACGAACCGGACCCGGCGAGCCTGGAGACTGCCAGGGAATACGACGGTTTTCTCCAGAGAGCCGCCGAGGAGTTTCCCCCCGCCGTGCTGGGACATTCCTACCTTTTCGAAAACGTCTCGGGACTTCTTTTTCCCGAGGCGGGACCGCTGCCCCACCCTTCCATGTTCATAGAAGTGCACGCGAAGGAAGACCCCGCGCATTCGGTCGCCATAAAGAAGACGGTGAGAAGAGTCGAGCGGACCCTCGACGAAAAGGATATCGAAAGAATAGTCGAGTTCAGCAGGAAAAGCGGAGACTACCTGATGCGACTGTTCGACTCCCTCGCCTGACCCTCTCCGACTTCGCCGTGGCGGAAACACCACGCCAGGTGGTCGTTCACCACCCCCGCGGCCTGAAGGTGCGCGTAGACTATCGTGGAGCCCATGAACCGAAAGCCCCTTTCCCTGAGATCCCGGCTGACCGCGTCCGAAAGCTCCGTCGTGGCGGGCACCTCGGACGGCTTCTCCCAGCGGTTCACAACGGACCGCCCGCCGGTGAAACCCCACAGGTAGTCGGAGAAGCTTCCGAACTCCTCCCTCACCTCGAGGAACCTCGCGGCGTTGTTCACCGAAGCCTCTATCTTCTTTCTGTTCCTTATTATTCCCGCGTCGCCCATCAGGCTCTCTATTTTCTTCTCCCCGTAACGGGCGACCTTTTCGGGGTCGAAACCGTCGTAGAGCCTCCTGTAGTTCTCCCTTTTCCGAAGAACGGTAAGCCAGCTGAGACCGGCCTGGGCGGATTCGAGGACTAGGAACTCGAACTGCTTTTCGTCCGAAAAGACGGGGACTCCCCATTCGAGATCGTGGTACGACCTCTCAATCTCGCTTCCCTCGCACCACGGACATCTGCGCATCATGGATTCTCCCGGCATTCGTTCAAGCTTGACGACCCGCTGAAGAATCCGGCTTCAGACCGCAAAGCGCCGGCAGGGTCGTCGCGGACATGCGGTTGCGCTGAAGAGGACGGCATTTCCCGCGCTTTTTCAACTCCGGCCAACGGCCACCTCGCCGCCCGTCCAGGCGCAAACCGCGTTCATTGCCAATTCGTCCAGGCCCCGCGGCGGATCGTCCAGTCGTCTCGCGTTCCTGCCAAGAGCTACGATCGCGTCATGCGAGGGCAAGGGCATAGCGCGCAGTTCCGCGGCGCTGACCTGGGTGTTGCCGTTTATGCACCGGAAGTAAGCGTTCAGAATACTGCTGTTGTAGAGCGCAGCCAGTCCCCACGCTTCGTCCTCGGAAAGCGTCCCGCCCGGACGGTAAACATAGTTCAGATGGTTTTCAAGTCCGATCTCCGGTACAGCGCAGTCTCGTCTCATGTGCGGCGCCGCCGTCAGCCGGCTCGCTTCCTCCTTGGCGCTGAACCGGCGAACAAGCACGTAGTTGGCGTTTGGAACGAGCAACGCCCTGGAACCGTCGCGCCTTATGTACTCGGGCTTGCGTCCGTTCAACGGCCATTCCACTTTCATGGAGCGGACGTGATTCATCCAGACCAGCGGCACATGCGTCTCGGGAACATTCCCCCGACTGTCGACAAGTTCCTTCGCGCGGAACGGAATGACGGGACCCGTGGAGATATTCAATCCCAGGCTGCGAAGAGTGTTGGGCCACGCGTCCACGGTTTTCATAATACGCATGTCCGGCTCCGAGAGCGGAAGCCGAAGTACTCTTTCCTCGTCGTCCGGGCAAAGCGCCATGCTCATCGGTACCGTTTCGCGATCAGGTTCTCCTATATCTCCGATCCCGCGACTCGAAGAGACTTTAAGAAAATCCCGCGTTGCGTTTCCGTTCCAGTGGTCCTGCCTGACCCCCGAAAGAATGATGTTCTCCTGCAGCACCTCGTCGCGACCGAACGCGTCGCGTCGGGATCCGAACACGTGAACCTCCTTGGGGCGTATAACGTCAAACAGCACCGAGCGGAATCTCCTGAAATAACGCCCCGACGCGAAACTGCGGGGAGTGATGAAGATAAAATCCCCGCCCCGTCTCGTAAGCGCGGCTCCTACGGCCATGAACAACGCGTAGATGTTCGGCTGGCCGTGCACCACGGCTGAGGCGGCAACGGCGCGCGGGTCCGTTCTGGCTATCTTGAAATAAGGAGGATTGGAGATTGTCACATCGAAACGCTGATCGTCCGAGTCGTAGGGAATGAGACCATGCATGAGACTCAGAGCTTCCGCGTGAGCGGCGACGAAATCAACGTTCCTGATCCGTGCTTCAAGCAGTATTCCGTGCTTCGAGAGACACCATGAAGCCAGATAGTTCAGCACTTTTTCCAAGGGTTTTACCAGCTCGGCATCTACCTCGTAAGCCGTAACCTCGATAACCCGGGGGGCAGGATCGTGCGCCGCCACGGCCTCAACCGCGGCGCAACACAGTATGCCGCATCCCGCAGCCGGGTCGAGAATCCTCATCGCAGGTCCCGGCGCTCCGATTCTCCGCGCCATAAAATCAGCAACGGGTACAGGCGTCAGGTAGAGACCGTGTTCCTTGCGGTATTTTTCCGACTTGGACGCAACATAGCATTCCCCGAAGCGGTCGGCATAGACAGTCGGACGTTCTTTTGATATTGGAGATGGAATGCCTGCACCATGGGACCACATATCAGTACCGGCCGAAGTCGCCTGCTCGGATGACGCGTCAAAGACCACCCCGCTCATTTCACCTTGTACGTGGCGGCTTCCCTGCGACGTTCCCGAATAAGTTCATCGACAAGACTTACGCCCTCGGGAGCGTAACGGTCGATCATCTCTCTGACCCGCCGAACTTCCGTTTCATCGCTCACAATATGCAGTTCCTCGCCCTCAAGCCTTATGAATACGGCATCTCCCTCTTTGATTCCGAGAGCCTTTCTATAACGAGCGGGAATGACTATTCTGCCCCCTTTGCCAACAACGGTACTCACTTGCTCAAGCGGTTTACCCAAGTCGTACCGGGATATAGCGGGCGACCCACTTTTTTTAAGCGGTTTTTGATCGTTTGCACGAAGACGCATTGTCATTGTCTGACCTCCCAGCATAAACAAATAACAAACCTTCTACTTCTATATACGGCTGATAAAAATAATATGTCAACAAAAACAAATTTTTCAGACCGAAAATGTCCATGCGGTCACTCCGAAACACGGAAAGCGCTCGTTCAGAGAACGACCCGGCCCCAGGTAAGCGTCCACAGGGTGATAAGCACCCCGGTGCCTACGTTGAGACCGAAACCCGCCTTGGCCATGTCCGTGCCGCGTATCCATCCCGACCCGTACACTATGGCGTTGGGCGGCGTGGCAACCGGCAGCATGAACGCGCAGGAAGCCGCCAGGGTCGCGGGAAGCAGAAGCAACAGGGGGTCGAGGTTCGCCGAAACGGCCAAGTCTCCGATGACGGGCATTAGGATGATGGCCGTGGCGGTGTTGGAAGTGACTTCCGTGAGGAAGGTTATGAAGAGCACTATCGCCAGTATCACGAAGGCAAGCGGCCATCCCAGAGTCGCCTGCGCGAGCGCCGAGCCCATCCAGGCCGAAAGTCCCGTGGTCTTGAACGCCGCCCCGAGGGCGAACCCCCCGCCGAAAAGAAGCAGGATGTGCCACGGGGTGTTGGCGGTTTCGCGCCAGGTGAGAAGCGCGGAATATCCTCCCTTCGCGGGCACCCTCACGACATAGAGCAAAACGGCGACGGCTATGGCCACGTTCGCGTCGTTTACCGTCTTCGGATCCATTCCGAGCGCGTCCATGGCGAACCGCCTGCCCACCCAGGCGACCACCGCGAGCGTGAACACGACGGCGACGGCGATCTCCTCCCTGCTCCACGCCGGGGGGCGCTCCCGCACGGACTTCCGCACGGGATGCTCCGCGCCGAGAGGGACCCGCTCGAGCTTTCCGTCCACCCTGGTCAGGTAGAACCAGATGTAGAACACGAGCACGAGGGAAAGGGGAGCCGCGAAAAGCATCCAGTGTCCGAAGCTCATCTCGATGCCCCGGGCGGCGGCCTCCTGGTTGAATATCCCGTTGGGAGCGGTTCCGATGTAGGTTCCGATGCCGCCCACGCTAGCCGCGTGCGCGACGCCCAGCATGAGCGCCTTGCCGAAGTCCTTTTTGTCCATCACGCCCGCCACCGACATCGCCACCGGAAGAAGCATGAGAGTGGTGGAGGTGTTGGTGATCCACATCGAAAGCAGCGCGGCGGCCAGCATGAAGCCCAGCACGAGCAGGTCGGAGCGGGTGCCGAGCAGCCTTATCATGAACATGGCGAGACGGCGGTGAAGGTTGCATCTTTCTATGGCGAACGCGAGCTGGAAGCCCCCGAAGAAAAGCCAGATGAGGTTGTTCCCGTAGCTGGGAGCGACCTCGCCCGCGGTGGCTATCCCCAGGAACGGAAACAGGGCGAGCGGAAGCAGGGCGGTGACCGCGACCGGAAGGGCCTCGGTCATCCACCATACCGCCATCAGAACCGTGACGGCGGAGAGCAGGTGGGCGTGCGGAGACACCGTCGCCGGAGGAGGCAGCAGCAGGACGACGCCCGCGAGAGCCGGGCCGAGCCAGAACCCGACGCGGGCGACGCTTCCCGTGTTCGACATGGTTTCTGTCAGACCTCCCTTGTGCGGCGCGCCCGCGCGGTCGCGGACGGACGCGCGGAACCGGAGGCAAATAATACCCGATCCGCCGCCCGGAAAGCGGAGTCCGTTTCCAGGCCCTGCGGCCGCAGAGCGTCAGAGAACGGCGTTGTAGAGAAACCCGAAGAAAAGAACCTGGGGAACGGCGACGGCGGGAAGAAGCAGGGCCGTTTTTTTCCCCACGGCGGTCCACAGAAGCCCGATCTCGGTGTAGTCGGTGACGACCCCCGCCATCAGGAACACGAAGGGATTTCCGAAGGAGCCCGTCTTGTCGTAGATCTCGAGCGCCACGACGGAGCTTGCCTCGCTGCAGACCTCGATCAGCGTGGCGGCCCCGAGGGTCAGCAAAAGCCCCCGCGCGTCGGGACCCAGGTACCTCGCGAAAATCTCCCCCGGCACGTACACGTCTATGAGCACGGCCGCGAGAAGCCCGATCACTATCCACCAAAGAACCATGTTCGAAAGGGCGAGACTTCCCCGAAGAACCCCGGCGACGCTTTCGCGGAGGGAAAAGTTCCTTATCCTTTCCCACTCGCAGTCCCCGGGCGCGGCGCTCGACGGGTTTTTCTCCACGTGGCCGCGGCCCTCGAGCGCCCTGAAAACGAACCCGGTGACGACGGCTATGAACCCGGCGGTGAGTATGAACAGAATCCCCTTCCAGCCGAAAAAGCTCACCAGCAGGACGGTCACGGGAAGGTTCGCCCACGGGGAGGCCAGAAGAAACGTGACCACGGCCGGGACGCCGGCCCCCTTCCTGTAAAGCTCGATCGCCACGGCCAGTATCCCGTGGGAGCAGGCGGACATGAGAAAGCCGCCCAGAAACGCGAAGGGGATCGAAGACTTTCTTCCCGTGCCGAGATACCTGTGCACGATTCCCGGGGGAACGAAATAGTCTATCGCCCCGCCGAGCAGAAACCCCAGCAGAAGCGGCGGGGCGAGCAGCACGAGATAGTTCGCGAGCGAGGCGTTCAGCGCCTCCAGGGGCGGAAGAAAGGAAACGGCGAACAGGCAGAGAAGCCCCGCGAGCGAAACGGCGAGCTTTTTTCCCACGCGGACGGAACCGCCGGACTCGTTGCTGTGACAGCAGGACGCCTCTTCCATAGCCTTTTTATTGTAACACGGGGAGCGGGACGCGTCCGAAATCCCGGCGTTTGTCCGCCCGCCGTTGTAGGGTAGAATCTCCACCGTCATGAGAAAGAGAATAATGGTGGCCATGAGCGGAGGGGTGGACAGCGCCACCACGGCCGCGCTTCTCAAGGCCCGGGGACACGAAGTCATAGGGGTCACGATGCAGCTCTGGGACTACGGGGAGAGCGAGGGAGGATGCTGCTCCGCGGACGAGGTCTGCGACGCGAGACGCGTCGCCCACGAGATAGGAATACCCCACTATGTGGTGAACTACATGGATTCGTTCAGGGAGCTTGTGGTCTCGGACTTCGTGAGCAAGTACGACTCGGGGCAGACCCCCATACCGTGCGTTCTCTGCAATCAGTTCATGAAGTTCGACTTCCTGCTCCGCCGCGCTCTCGAGCTCGGGGCGGACTTTCTCGCCACGGGTCACTACGCGAGAATATCCCGGGACGAAGAGACCGGAAGCTGCTCCCTCGAAAAGGCCGTCGACGCGAACAAGGACCAGTCGTACTTTCTTTTCACCCTGGGACAGCGGGAGCTTCGCAGGCTTGTTTTTCCTCTCGGGGACAAGACCAAGGCCGAGGTGAGGGAACTTGCCGCGGGCATGGGGCTTCGGGTCGCGAGAAAGGCCGAGAGCCAGAACGTGTGCTTCATCGCCGGCGGGAGCTACAGGGAGTTTCTCGAGCCCTACCTCGACAGGGGAAAGAGGGAAGGAGACATAGTGGACACGGAAGGAAACCGCGTGGCGAGGCACCGCGGAATAGCCTCTTTCACCATAGGGCAGAGGCGCGGCCTCGGTTTCGCGGGAGGAAAGCCGATGTACGTCGTCGGCATAGACGCGGAGAGAAACGAGGTCACCGTGGGAGAGGAAAAGGATCTCTACAGCGGGGCGCTCACGGCCGGGGACCTTTCGTGGGTGGGCGAGCCCCCTGCGCGGGAAACCGAGGTGCACTCGAAGATAAGGTACCGCCACGGGGCGAGTCCCTCGAAAGTCACCGTCACCGGCGACGGGGAGGCGGTCGTGCGTTTCGAGCGGCCCCAGAAGGCGGTCGCGCCCGGCCAGGCGGTCGTCTTCTACCAGAACGAAAAGGTGATGGGCGGCGGGTGGATAAAGGAGGCGCGGGCCTGATGAAGAGAATCTCGGTCGTGACCCTCGGGTGCAAGGTGAACCAGTACGACACCGCCGCGCTTCTGAACCACCTGCCGTCGTCCCGGTTCGCCAGGAACGAGAATTTCGACGACCCGGCGGACGTGTACGTGATAGACACCTGCACCGTTACCCACAAGGCGGACGCCGAGGCCAGAAACTACGTGTACAGGGCGAAGAGGTCCAACCCGCGGGGCGTGGTGATAGTGACGGGCTGCTACGCGCAGGTCTCCTCCGAGGACCTGGCCGCCCTCCCCCAGGTCGACTACGTGATAGGAAACTCCCACAAGTTCTCCGCCCTTCTGCCCGCGGTGCGCGGGGGCACCGTGCAGGAAGAGCCCAGGGTCCTCGTATCGGATATGTTCAGGGAGAAGAAAAGAAAGTTCGACACCCCGGACATCAGGTTTTTTCCCGACAGGACGAGGGCGTTTCTCAAGGTGCAGGACGGATGCGACTACGCCTGCACGTTCTGCATAATACCCAGGGCGCGGGGGAGATCCCGAAGCCTCGACCCCGACGAGGTGATCTCGAGGCTCGAAACCCTGGCGCGCGGAGGCTACAGGGAAGTGGTGCTTACGGGAGTTCACCTGGCAAGCTACGGAAGGGACACGGGCTGCGACCTGGTGAGCCTGCTCGCGAAAATAGAGAAATCGGGGGCGGTAAGAAGGATAAGGCTCAGTTCCCTCGACCCGGCCGATACCGGAGAGGACCTGATCGATTTCGTCTCCGGTTCCGAGACTGTCTGTCCGAGCTTTCACGTAGCGCTTCAGAGCGGGGACGGGAACGTTCTCAGGAGAATGAGAAGAAGATACAGTCCCGAGAGGTTTTTGGAATGCACCGACTCGATAAGGAGAAAGATTCCCGAGGCGTCGATAGGAACGGACATAATGGTCGGATTTCCCGGGGAGACGGAGGAGCAGTTTCTAAATTCCCGCGACGTGGCCGAGAGGTCGGAACTTACCTACTTCCACGTGTTTCCCTACTCGGTGAGGAAAATGACCCCGGCGGCGAACATGAAAGACCAGGTAGACCCGAGGGTGAAAAAGGAAAGAGCGGCCTCGCTTCGGGACCTCGGGAAGAAGAAAAAGGAAGACTTTTACAGGAAGTTCATCGGAAAAACGCTTGACGCGATCGTTGAGAGCAGGTCGAGCTGCACCACGGACAACTACATAAACGTAAAGCTGGTAGAAGAAAATCCCGATACCGGTGAAGAAATAAAAGTAAGAATAAAAAACGTTGAAAACGAAATCGCGTACGCGACTGCCGTTTGAGAGTTTCGGGAAGAAAGCTTTCTCAAACCCGAATTATTGGTTTGTATATCGGTAGCATTGCTCTACCAAGTCCAAAACATATAGCAAGTCCGCAGGTTTAGCCAGATGTATTACCGTTTTGCCATAATTACCCCTTATGTCTCGGGATATTCTTTTCGGGTCATTTAATTTGCTTCGCGGAACAGGTGTACGAATTCTTATCCAGTTTTTCCTCAAACTCACGTGAGCAAAGATAACCTTACCCTCCGCACGGTATGAAATGTATCTTTTCTTCGCTTCCTCCTTGGTTCCGTTCAACTCAAGAACTCTCTCCTGGAAATCGTGAAAAAGATTTTTTATTTCTTCCGTTGTCTTGTTCGTATGATCTTCAATAGTATAGCTTTTCACTTCCTTGTTAACCGTTTCGATAGTCTTGTTTCCAGAGATTTTCTTGACCGATTCGCTGGCTTCGGAAGGAAGTATTTCCTTGTATAAGACTGTGGAGTTGTCGTAGAGTTCTACTTCCCAAAGTTCGATCGGCAGGTCGCGGAAGTTTATCGCGTTTTTCTGGTGAGTCGTAAAAGATCCGGCAAGGAACAGGATTCTCGACTGCGACCAGTCCACGTCTTTTCTCCCCAGACTGCTCTTGGTCCTTGCGTTGTACTCCAGAATAAAATCCGCCTTGTGGCGAAGCATGAGAGACAGGTAAGAATAACCTTGGTCAATTACGCTGAAACTACTGCCGCGCTTGTATTCGATAATGGTAAAGGCGCTTGTTTCTTTATCGAAGGCAAGAGTATCAATACGAGAATTCTCGACCGGGAACTCCGTAGCGACAAGCTGCAAACCGGGGAAAACCGCTCCCAGGTTTTCCTCGGTCAACTTCTGGAGATGCTTCTCGCTCGGCCATTCCCTTTCCTTGATCGGAACCAACTTCTGACCCTGTATTTTCAAAATCGCCATAGCCGTCTCGTTAACCTCCAACCATTTTAACAAGGAGAGGAATTCAGTGACTATAGAATGGCGGAGAGAGTGGGATTCGAACCCACGAAGGGGCTTTCACCCCTTACTCGATTAGCAATCGAGCGCCTTCGACCACTCGGCCATCTCTCCCCTTCAAACGGAAAGTGAAGAATAACTTAAGGGGTTGCCGTGTCAAAGCACGGACGACATTCCACCGTCGGGAAACTATTCTTTGCGGGAAAGCATCTCGAAAAACACCAGAAGGTCGTCGCCCGCGTTTTCGATAAGCCAGTCCCGGCCGTCCTCAAGAAGCAGACCTTGACCCGGGCCGATTTGACGCACATCCCCTAAAGAGCTGACCCCGGCCGCTCCCCGAACGACGCAGACGGTGCGGAAGGAGAAAGAATCTTTCGGAAACCTGCGGGATTTTCCGGGAAAGACGGTCGTTTTCCTCAAGCTGAAAAACTCGCCGTTCTCGATTTCCTCGACGCGGCCCCACGTATGCTCCTCCGCGCGCGGACGGACGGCCTCCGCCCTGCCCTTCTCCTTCAGTTCGGATGCTACTTCGCCCGCCAAGCGAGACTTCTCCATATCCGAAACGAACACCGCGTCTTCTGTCTCGACCACCGCGACGTCGCGAAGACCGTTCACGCAGACAAGCCTCGACGTGCTCTTCACCAGGGAGTTTTCGGTGTCTCTCGCCATGACATCCCCAGAGAGCGCATTTCCCGCGGAATCCTTGGGAAAAAATTCATGGAAAAGCTTCCAGGACCCGAGATCGCTCCATAAGAAGGAAGACGGCAGGACCGCTCCGCGCGAAGTTTTCTCCATTACGGCGTAATCGACCGAAACCGAAGGAATTCTGCCGTAAGCGTCTTCCAGGGCTTTTCCCCCGAAGGCTTCGGCCAGAGGCTCGTATATGTCCGGGCGGAGGGTTCTGTATTCGTCGATCATCGCGTCGGCCCGGAAAACGAACATTCCGCTGTTCCAGAAGAAGTTTCCGGACCGAAAATATTTCTTTGCGGTCTCCGGGTCGGGCTTTTCGACGAACCTTCTTATCTCAAGCGCGCCGCGGCCGATCTCTTCTCCCGCCTCTATGTAGCCGTAGCCGGTCTCGGGCCTAGACGAGGCGATTCCGAAAGTCACGATGCGGCCCTCGCGCGCGACCGCGGCGGCCCTTCTCACGTGGTCACAGAAAACCTCTCCGTCCCCGACGAAGTGGTCCGAGGGAAAAACCGCCATCACAGCGTCCTCGTCGCGGGAGACTATCTCGAGCGCTCCCAGCAGAATCGCGGGGGCGGTGTTTCTGCCGCGGGGCTCGGCCACTGTCTTCGCCTTCCCCGAAAGACCCGCGGCGGAGAGTTCCGGTTCGAGAAGCGGTCTCTGTCTTTCCTCCAGAACGACGAAAACGTTTTCCGGCGGAACGAGCGAGGCGGCTCGCCCGAGCGCGAGGCCGACCAGGGAGTTTTCTCCGTCGGGTCGCAGGAACTGCTTGGGAAAAAGTTCCCTCGAAAGAGGCCAGAGCCTCGTTCCCTTTCCTCCCGCGAGGATGAGGCAGTAGAGGTTTTTATCGGACATTTCGCGAGGACCGGTTCCAAGGATGCGACCGCGAAGCGTTAATTTACCTGATGGGCGGGCCTCAGAAGATCGAACACGGTCTTTACGGGATTGAAGGTGCCCGCCGGAACCTCGACGAAAACCGTTGTCCACCCCGCCATGGAACCGTTCCAGAGACCCGGAAGCTCAAGCGCCTTTATCTTCCGCCCTCCGAAGGACTTCTCGGTGATTATTCCCGCCTCGCCGTCCACGAAGTCGAACAGGTCGAACTTCTCTCCCCTGAAATTCCTCGTTCCGCACACGATGTCCACGGGATTGAAATGCGTGGAACTCTCCCACACGCTCATCTGGGAAGAAGAACCGCCGTCGACCTCCGCGCTCTCCACTATCTGCAGAGATTCCCCGCTCCCCGCATCCGTCCAGAAGGGCCCCCCGCCCGGCTCTCCCTCGTTTCTGACCACTCCGCACACCCGGACGGGCCTGTCGAGCGCGCGGACGAGCTTTTCTTTCGCGCCTTCGGGGGAGATTCCCCGAAGCGCGGGCCGAAGGTCGAGGAAAAGCTCCCGCGAGCAGAAAGATTTTATTTCCTCCGAGAGAGATTCGGAGAAACCGGAAGAGCGGAGCGCGTCGAGGTGGCGGAAAATCTCCCGTCTCACGGAAACCAGCACCCCGCCGAGCGCTTTCTTCCAGAAAACCGTTTCGGGAAGAAATTCCTCCCTGGCGACGTTGTCTATGTTCTTTATGAAAACGCAGTCTTCGCAAAGCGCGTCGAGGTTGCCGAGCAGCGCCCCGTGGCCCGCGGGTCTTCTGACCGGGGAACCGTCCTGCGCCCTCACGGGCTCGTTGTCCATGGTGACGGCGACGGTGTCCGTCGCGGGGTCCTGCGCCGAGTAGGTCACCTCGAAGGCGACTCCCGCGGAGGAGAAAAGCTCCTTCGCCCTTTTCTCCTCGCGCTCGAACCGCTCCGTGGAATCGGGCGGCACGGTGAAATGCATGCGGGACGTCCCGCGCGAGTTAGCGTACCCGAGGGCTTCGGCGAAATGTTCGCAGAAAGCCGTCCTCCCGACCCCGCCGTAGCTGTGAAAGCGCACGAGCCCCTTGGGAACGTTTGCGTAGCCGAGGCCGCCGGGGTCCAGGATCGCGGCCAGCACAAGCGCCGGGCTTCCCGAAGAAAGCGCCCCGTCGACCCCCCCTTCCAGCAATTCCTCGAGCGCCCCCGCGAACGGAAATCTCCTCGCGTTCTCAACGAACCTCTCCAGAACCTTTTCGGTTTCCGCGCCCAGAACGGGCCGGTTTTCCAAAAGAGCGCCGCGAAGCGCCGCGAGATCCCGAAACATCCTGGACGCCGCGCCCGAGGCCGGAACGAACTTGCAGACATCGAGTTCGGAGAGGGAATTCTCGTAAAGTTCCGCGAACCGCCGGGCTTCGTCTTCTTGCAGCCTTCTTATTCCGTCGCCGACCGTGGCCGGACGCAGAAGCTTCCTGGGGCGGTAGCCCTTTTCGAAACGCTCGAGCTGTCGTTCGATATCCAAATGACCAGCATTCCCGTCCGTCCGAATGCGGACATGCTTTTTACAATAATACCATTTATAGTTTGGCGATAATGAGAAGCTCCATACTTTCGCTCCTGACGGCGGCGGCGGTCTTTTTCCTAGCGGGCGCGGCGCGCGGGGAGCTTGTCGAATACGCGTTCGACATAGACTACGCGACGGTCAACTACACGGGCAGGAACGTAACGGCCATGGCCGTCGGCGGAACCATTCCCGCCCCACTGATCGAGGCGTCGGTGGGAGACACCCTCCGCGTCACCTTCACGAACAGGATGGACGTTCCGAGTTCCATTCACTGGCACGGGATTCTTCTTCCGAACGACCAGGACGGCGTGCCGTACCTCAACTCCCCTCCGATAGAGGCGGGCGGTTCGCTCACCTATGAATTCCCGGTGGTACAGAGCGGAACCTACTGGTACCACTCCCACACGGGTCTCCAGGAGCAGCGCGGGGTGTACGGCCCGATCGTCTTCCGTCCCCGGGAGAAAGGCCCGCCTGTCGCGGACGTCGAGCACGTGGTTGTTCTATCCGACTGGACGGACGAGGATCCGAAGACCGTTCTCTCCAACCTGAAGAAGGACGACGACTACTACTCGCTCAAGAAGGGAACCGTGCAGTCGTGGGACAAGGTGCTCATGCACGGATGGACGGCCGTTGCGAACCGGCTCAGGGGATCGTGGTCCCGCATGGGGCCGATGGACATATCGGACGTGGGTTACGACGCTTTTCTGGCGAACGGAGAACCCAGGCGGAATCTTCCCGCCGCCCCGGGGCAGACCGTGCTGGTAAGGCTGATAAACTCCGCCGCGTCCACCTACTTCAACGTGGAGTTCGCCGGAGGACCCATGACCATAGTGGCCGCCGACGGCCCGGAAACGCAGCCCCTCAAGGTAAAGAGACTCCAGATCGCCATAGCGGAAACCTACGATCTTCTCATCAGGGTGCCGGGCGAAGGTTCCTACGAACTCCGGGCGACCTCGGAGGACGGAACGGGCCACGCGAGCGTCTTCATAGGCTCGGGAAAAGACGTCCCGGCTCCCGACGTTCCGAAGCCGAACCTGTATCTTCACCGCCACCACGGCCACATGGAACACGAAAAGATGCAGGGAACGCACCATGCCGGACAACACGAAGAACACGAAAAGATGCAGGGAACGCACCGCGCCGGACAACACGAAGAACGCGAAAAGACGCAGGGAACGCACCACGCCGGACAACACGAAGAACACGAAAAGATGCAGGGAACGCACCACGCCGGACAACACGAAGAACACGAAAAGATGCAGGGAACGCACCACGCCGGACAACATGAAGAACATGAAAAGATGCAGGGAACGCACCATGCCGGGCAACACGAAGAACACGAAAAAACCATGCCCGAAGCCCGCCACCGAAAGCACCGGATGAAACACGAACACGGCATGGCGCGCGGCCCGAGCGCGGAGAAAAAACCCGTCGGGCACATGAAGGACTACTCGCTTCTGGCGGCGCGGGAGGACACCTCGCTGCCGCACGGCGCGCCCGTGCGGGAAATAACCCTCGACCTCACGGGAAGCATGCTGCGCTACACCTGGTCGTTCGACGGCAGGACTCTGTCGCAATCGGACAGGATACTCGTACGAAGGGGGGAAAACGTGCGCTTCGTTCTCCGCAACATGACGATGATGCACCACCCCCTGCACCTCCACGGCCATTTCTTCAGGGTGCTGAACGGCCAGGGGGACCGAAGCCCCCTCAAGCACACGGTCGACGTGCCCGCGATGGGAACGGTGACGATCGAGTTCGCGGCCGACACCGAAAAAGACTGGTTTTTCCACTGCCACAACCTCTACCACATGATGGCCGGAATGTCGCGGGTGATCTCCTACGAGGAATCGGGCACCGCGGACCGGGAACTGATAAGGAAGATCTCCCACGACCAGGCCCGGTACGCATCGGCCGAGATCTCCGCGCTGAGACGCTTCACCGAAGGTTCCCTCGGGGTGTTCAACATCCGCGACGCCTTCGGGGCCGAGTACGAGTACGGCTACGGGGACAGGCCGTGGGAGTTTGAGCCCTACTACGAACGTTTTTTCTCGATGTTTCTCGGAGCCTACGCCGGGGCGCGGTTCGAAAGCGAAGGGAAAGGAGAGAAAACGGAAAAAAGGGCCATGGCGGGGGTACGGTACCTGCTGCCGATGTTCTTGGAATCGGATCTCAGGATATATTCCGACGGCGGGGCGGAAGTCGAGTTCGGCTCCGGCGTTCAGCTCACGTCGCGCGCGGAGTTCGAGTGGGAATGGGAAACGGATTTCGAGGGCGAATACGAGTACGAGTTTTCGTTCTCGTGGGAATTCGCCAAGAAGCTCCAGGCGCTCTGGGTCTACGATTCGGACCACGGATGGAACGCGGGAGTGAGATTCAAGTTCTGAACCGATGGCGGGACCGACGGGATTTGAACCCGCGACCTCTGGCTTGACAGGCCAGCGTTCTGACCAGGCTGAACTACGGCCCCGTGCAACCGGGAGATGGTGGGCGGTAAAGGATTCGAACCTATGACCCCCTGCTTGTAAGGCAGGTGCTCTCCCGCTGAGCTAACCGCCCCCGGAAAACAGAAAAACAGGAGCAACTATATAACCTGATAATCGGGTTTTGTCCAAGACGCGCCGCTAGAGTCCGTGCTCCTCGATGAACTTCTCCGCGTCTATCGCCGCCATGCAGCCGCTTCCCGCGGCCGTCACGGCCTGCTTGTACCTCGTGTCCTGCACGTCGCCCGCGGCGAAGACCCCGGGAACGTTGGTTTCCGAAGTGCCGTCCTTGGTGACGAGGTAGCCGTTTTCGTCCATGTCCAGCTGTCCCCTGAAAATTTCCGTGTTGGGGTCGTGTCCTATGGCCACGAACATCCCCTGGCACTCCTTCACGTAGCTCTCTCCGGTCGCCACGTCGTTTATCTCCACCCCCGTCACCCCGTTTTCCCTCGAACCCAGAACCTTCCGCACGACCCCGTTCCAGATAAAGCCTATCTTTTCGTTTTTCTCCGCCCTCTCCCGCATTATCGCCGACGCGCGGAGCCGGTCTCTTCTGTGAACCACCGTGACGCCGCTCGCGAACTTGGTGAGAAAGATGGCCTCCTCCATGGCGCTGTCCCCTCCGCCGACCACGACAAGCTCCTTGTCCCTGAAGAAAAAACCGTCGCAGGTGGCGCAGGTGGAAACGCCGTAGCCGACAAGCTCGCGCTCGGAAGAAAGCCCGAGCATCCTGGCCGTGGCCCCGGAAGAGACTACGAAGGTCGAGGCGAGCGTCTCGCCCTCTTCCGTCGAGACGCGGAACGGTCTTTCCGAGAGGTCGACGGAAACGACCGACTTTCGCAGGCACCTGGCCCCGAAACGTTCGGCCTGCTCCCGCATGAGGTCCATAAGCTCCGGCCCCGTTATTCCCCTGGGAAATCCGGGGAAATTCTCCACGTCGGTCGTGGTGGTAAGCTGCCCCCCCGCCTCCGGCCCCTCGAACACCAGGGGTTCGAGGTTCGCCCGCGCGGCGTAAAGGGCCGCGGTGAGTCCGGCGGGACCCGACCCCATGACCACCACCGCGTTTTTTTCTCCGAGTTCGCTCACCAAAGGCGCCTTCCTTTCGGCACGTCCGGCCGCCTGCAGTAGCCGGAACGGGGATTTTATACTACATTTAGGAGGTTTTTCAAGAGAGCGCCGTAACGACCTCCGCGGAGGAAAATCCGCCGCGGCGAAAGGAAAACGCCATGGAATCCGCGAAAAAGACGCCGCTTTACGGAAACCACGCCGCCGCGGGCGCGACGTTCTGCCGAAGCGGCGGCCTCCTGCTTCCGAAGCATTACGGGGACCCCGGGGCGGAGGCGAAAAGGGCCGGGCAATCCGCGGGACTCGCGGACGTGTCCGGCAGGGGAAAGCTCCTGCTGTCGGGACCGGACCACGTGAAGTTTCTCCAGGGGATGCTCACAAACGACATCGAGAAGACGCCCGCCGGGTCGGGACTCTACGCCGCCATTCTCACTCCGAAGGGAAAGATGGTTTCCGACATGAGGGTGTTCAGAAAACGGGATTCGGTCTACATGGACACCGAGCCGGGCACGGCCGCGGACCTCAGGCTTCTCCTTGAAAGATACAGGCTCTCCTACGGGGCGGAAGTTTCGGACGCGACCGGGGACTACTGCGTGGCGCACATCTGCGGGCCCGCCAGCGGAGAGCTTGTCGGGCGGCGTCTCGGCGTCGACTGCGGGTCGATGCGGGAGTACGACCACGCCGACGCGGGCGAAGCGGTCGTCATGAAGGTCGACAGGACGGGAACCGGGGGCTTCGACGTCGCGTTCGGGAACCGCTCGGCGCGGAGGGTGTGGGAAACCCTGCGCGGGGACCCGCCGGAGGCCGCGGCCGTCGGCCTGGACGCCGTGGAAATCATGAGAATCGAGGCCGGAATTCCCGTTTACGGAAAGGACATGGACTCGTCCACCATTCCCATCGAGGCGGGCATCTGGAACGCGCTCGACTTCGAAAAGGGATGCTACGTGGGACAGGAGGTGATAGCGAGAACCAGGTGGAGGGGAAGGGTCAACTGGCACCTCGCGCGTTTCGAGTCCGGAAAAGACTCGGAACTCGCTCCCGGAGACCTGCTGGCCGCGGGGGAGAAAAAGGTCGGAAGGATAACCTCGGCGGTCTTTTCCCCCGGGCTGGGAAAAAACGTCGCCCTGGGCTACGTAAGACGGGAATTTCGGGAATACGAGGGCGAAATGGATGTTCTCGACGGAAAAAGCAGCGAAAAAAGCGGAAAAACGGCGAAAATATCAAAAAAACCTTTACATAACCCTTTCAAGTAGCTGAAAATATGTTATACTCGGCCTCAACAAACGGTCGTTTCAGCTCCGCTCGCTTCACGAAGAGCCCGCGGAGCGGCGGCGGATTCAGGGAAAAAGGATAACCGAAAGATGATAAACAAGATGCTCGAGTATTTCTCAAACGATCTGGCGATCGACCTGGGAACCGCCAACACTCTCGTGTTCGTCGCGGGCAGCGGAGTGGTGGCGAACGAGCCTTCCGTCGTGGCGGTCCGCCAGTCCCAGAGTTCGGGACCCATGGAGGTTCTGGCGGTCGGCAAGGAAGCCAGGGACATGGTGGGAAGAACCCCCGGAACGATAAAGGCCATAAGGCCGCTTCGCGACGGCGTCATAGCCAATTTCGAAGCCACACAGAAAATGATCGAGCACTTCATAAAGAAGTCCCACCAGAACCGGAAGTCCTTCGTGCGTCCGAGAATAGTCGTGTCGGTTCCCCTGGAGATCACGGAGGTGGAGAAAAGGGCCGTGAGGGAGTCCGCCGAGGCCGCCGGGGCGAGAAAGGTGTACCTCATCGAGGAGACCATGTCCGCCGCGATAGGAGCGGGAATAGACGTGGCCCAGCCCTCGGGAAGCATGGTGGTGGACATAGGGGGCGGCACGACGGGAATAGCGATCATCTCCCTGTCGGGAATAGTCGTCAGCAAGTCGATCAAGGTCGGCGGGGACAAGATGGACGAGGCCATACAGCTGTGGATGAAGAGAAAGCACAACATACTCATCGGGGAGAGGACGGCCGAGGAACTCAAAAAGAACCTCTCGGGAATGGGAATGAAGGACATGCCTCCCTTCAGCGGAGAGATGAACGTCAAGGGAAGGGACAACTCCTCCGGGGTTCCCACGATGCTCAAGGTAAGGGCGGAAGACATAGACGAGGCGCTCGAAGAGCCCATAGACCAGATAATAAACGCGATTCTGCAGACCCTGGAACTGACTCCCCCCGAACTCTCGGCGGACGTCTTCGAGTCCGGAATAACGCTGGCCGGAGGCGGCTCCCTGCTCAGGGGAATCAGGAACAACATAGAGCAAAAGACGGGGCTTTCCGTACAGACGGCCGAAGAACCCCTGATGTGCGTGGTGAGGGGCTCCGGAAAGGCGCTTGAAAACATAGACATACTGAAATCGGTATCTCTTTAGGGCCGGAAAACCCGCCGGAGGGAGAAAAGACATGAAGAAATTTTTCGGCAACCATCCCCTGATTCTCTCCTTTCTCATGATACTGCTGTCGATTCTGGCGGCGCCCGTCGCCTTCGAGCTGGGAACGAAGGAGAGTCCCTACGCCACCAAGCTGATGCTGGGACTCAACTACAGCTCCATGCGCCTGGCGAACGGCATAAGAGACGGCATAGCGGACTCCTGGAACGACTACGTCGACCTGGTGGACACCAACAGGGAAAACTCCGACCTGAGAAGGCAGCTCGAGGAGCTCAGGCGGGAGAACCTGAGCCTGACGGAAACCAGGCTCGAGAACGAGAGGCTGAGAAAGCTCCTCAACTACAGGAAGAGCTCCGCCGGGAAGGTGCTCGGAGCGAGAGTCATAGGAGGAAGCTCCTCGGTCGCCGACCCGGGCTTTCTCATCATAGACAAGGGAGCGTCTTCGGGAGTGAGAGAGGGAGTTTCGGTGTTCACCAACATGGGCGCCGTGGGGACGGTTCACTCCGTGGCCGAAAGAAACTCCGTGGTGATGCTGGCGATGAACCCGATGAGCATCATAGACGCCGTGGTACAGAGAACCCGCGCCCGCGGAATAATAACGGGCTCGGGGAACCACTTCGTGATGAAGTACATCGAAGGCGAGGACGCGGCGGCCGCCGGGGACAAGATAATATCTTCTGGAAAAGACGGCATTTTTCCCAAAAACCTCGTCATCGGAACCGTAAAGAGGGTCGAGCCGGACGGCGGCCTCTACAGGGCGGTCATAAGGCCCGAAATCGACGTGAGCGCCGTGGAGGAGGTGCTGGTGACCCTCGGCGAACACTCCCTTCCAACCGACCGGTTGGAGTAAATGAGAACGGCCTATCCCTTCTTTTTCTACCTGGCGGCGTCCTTCGCGCTTCTCGCGGTCCAGGTATCGGTCGCCCCCGCGACCTTTCTCGGCAAGTTCGCCCCGGACTTCAACCTCGCCCTGATAGTCTGCATGGCCCTCAGGACGCGGATACCGTACCTGTTCGCGCTCGCCGCGCTGAACGGGTTTTTCATGGACGCCTTTTCGGTAGGAGCGCCCGGAATCAACACGTTCACGAGGCTGGCGCTGTTTCTCGCCCTGCGGGGCGTGATGCCGAACCTCAACTGGAAGACCGACGGCGTCCGGGCGACCGCGTTTTCGCTCTTTGCCGGAACCCTTTTTCTCCACCTGGTTCTCGGGGCGGTGCTGTTCCTAAAGCCGGGCGGGGCGGACATGGCGAACCTCGGTCTTGATCTTGCGATCCATCAGGCTATCATTAACACGGTCGTCGGCGTTCCTCTCGCGGCGCTGCTGAAGAAACTGGATGGAAGTACTGAAACGTAGACTCGTAATACTCCTTTTCGTTCCCGTCGCGTTCTTTCTCGTCTTCTCCGCAAGGTTCTGGTACCTGCAGATACACAGGGGGGAGGAATACAGGAGGTTTTCCGAGAGAAACGTCCTGAGGGTGCTGAGACTTCCCGCGCCCAGAGGCCTGATCCTGGACAGAAACGGCGCGGAGATCGTGCGCAACAGGCCGTCTTTCAACGTGCAGGTGCTGCCCAGGGAAGTGACCGACATGGACGGTCTCGCGGAAAGACTCTCCGGGATACTCGGCGTTTCCCGGGACGGCCTTCTGAAAAAGCTCGAAAAACCGATAAGACTGGGCAGGTTCGCCCCCGTGACCGTCGCCCCGGACATAAGCAGGGACGAGCTTCTGCTCGTGGAAAAGAACATGCGGGAACTGCACGGCGTGATGCTCGAGATAGGGTACAGAAGATCCTATCCCCACGGAAAGACGGCCGCGGCCGTGCTGGGATACACTGGGGAGGCCAGCGGCGACGAGATAAGGGCCAACGCGCAGGTCGTCCCGGGAGCCCAGGTCGGAAAGATGGGGGTGGAGAAATTTTTCGACGGCGAGCTCCGCGGAAAAAGCGGAATCCGGTACGTCCCGGTGGACGCGTACGGAAAGGTGGTGTCGGACTCCTTTTCCGGCTTCAAGGGATTCGGCACGAAAAAGGAGCTGGTCGCGGGAAAAGACCTGAGTCTCTCCATCGACCTCGAGCTTCAGAAGGCCGCGGAGAAATCCCTGGGAAAGGAAAAAGGGTCCATAGTGGTGATGGACGTCAGAAACGGAGAGATACTGGCGATGGCGAACCGTCCGTCTTTCGACCCCGAGGACTTCTCCAAGGGGCTTTCTGCGGCCGAGTGGAAAAAAATAAGGGGAAAGGAATCGTTTTCCCTGCTCAACAGGTCGACCCGGGGAACCTATCCTCCGGGTTCCGTCGTGAAGATGGTCACGGCCTTTTCCATCCTGGAGGAGAAGGTGCAGGACCCGGGCTCCGTCGAAGACTGTCCCGGGTATCACGTGATCGGCGACACGAGGTTCAACTGCTGGCGCAAGGAGGGACACGGCCTCACCGACCTGCGCGACGCCGTGGTCAAGTCGTGCGACGTCTACTTCTACAAGCTTTCCCTCAAGCTCGGGATGGAGAAGTTCTCCAGGTACCTGAGAAAATTCGGATTCGGAGAAAGAACCGGACTGGAACTGCCCGAAAAACCCGGACTCGTGCCTTCGAGAAAGTGGAAAAGGGACGCGCTGGGAGAGCCGTGGTACCGGGGCGAGACCGCCATGCTGGCCATAGGCCAGGGACACCTGACCGTGACTCCCCTGCAGGTGGGCGTCATGACCTCCACCATAGCCAACGGGGGCAGGGTTCTGGTGCCGACGATCAGAAAGGGCGGAGGCGGCGCGGCGGCTAGAGTCGTCGGGGAAGGACCCGGAGGGGCCGAATCGAAGAATTTCGTGCGAAACGCCCTCAAAGACGTGGTGAACGCCGAAGGGGGCACGGGGGTTCTGGCTAAGTCGCGGCGGGTGTCGGTTTCGGGCAAGACGGGAACCGCGCAGGTCGTCTCGGCGAAAGTCGAATCGACGCGGAAACGGTTCAGGGACCACGCCTGGTTCACTGCCTACGCCCCTTCCGACTCCCCGGAGATATCGGTGACGGTCCTCGTGGAAAACGGGGGCCAGGGGGGAAGCGTGGCGGCGCCGAGAGCGAGAAAGATAATCGAGACCTACTTCAGGCTCAAGAACGAACGGAACGATGTTTGAAAGACCCAGCGCCCGGGACTACCCGCGCATATTTCCGCTCCTGCTCCTGGCGCTCTGCGCGGTGGGACTGGCGAACCTCTACAGCATCTCCCAGGCGGGCGTGCCCGGCGCGTTCAAAAAGCAGCTCGCGTGGACGGCGGCGGGGCTGGCGCTCATGACGTTCATCGCCTTTCTCAAGCCCCTGGTGATCAGAAGATACTCGTTTCACGCCTACGCGGCCTCCTTCCTGCTGCTCGTCCTGGTCCTGGTGTTCGGAAAAACCGTGGCGGGGTCCCAGAGCTGGTTCCAGATAGGCTGGGTCACCGTGCAGCCGTCGGAATTCATGAAGATAGGAATGATACTGGCGCTCGCCGGCTACTACGGGCAGGACATCCCGGTGAAGCCCAGCTACGAGCTGCGGGACATAGCAAAGCCCCTCGTGTTTCTGTGCCTGCCCGTCGCGGCGGTCGGCATGCAGCCCGACACGGGAACCTGCGTGGTGCTGCTTTTCGTGGGCGCGAGCATCATGCTCTTCGCCGGAGTCGGAAAAAAGACCCTGGCGCAGATGGCGATCGCGGCCGCGGTCGTCGCCCTGCCCGTCTGGCACCTGGCCGTCAGGGACTACCAGAAAGATCGCATATACTCGTTCATGGACCTGTCTTCCGACGAGCTCGGAACGAGCTACAACTCCATCCAGTCCCAGATCGCCATAGGGTCGGGCCGGGGCTACGGCAAGGGATTCATGCTAGGCTCGCAGTCGAACCTGAGGTTTCTTCCGGCGCACACGACCGACTTCGCCTTCTCGGTGCTCGCCGAAGAATGGGGATTCGCGGGCTCCATCTTCGCCCTCCTGCTGTATTTCTCGATAATCCTGATCATCCTCGACACGGCCACGTCCCTAGAAGACCGCTTCGCCACCATCGCGTGCTTCGGCGTCGCGGCGCTTTTCTTCTGGCACGGGCTGATAAACTTCGCCATGATCACGGGACTTTTTCCGATAATCGGCATTCCCCTTTTCTTCGTAAGCTACGGCGGCTCGTCGACCATAACGGCCTTCGCCGGGATCGGAATCGTGCTCTGCCTGAGAAAGAAATAAGCGGCGCGCGGGCGCCGGGAGCGGACGGCGGACGCATCGCCCGCGATTCTTGACAGGCAAACAGCATCGGATAAAATTCACGGCGTTTTCGCGGGCGGGATCGGGTGATTCCGCCTTCGGGTTTCAGGCGTTTTTCACTTTTACAGAACATTTTCCCTTATGCGGAGGTTTTTCGTCTTTCTAAGCGTCATGCTAGTCTCGAACGCCATCCCCGCCCTTTTCGCGCCGAAGGCGCCGGCACTTTCAAACGTAAACGACGTAAAGGAGATAGGTTTCGACGAAAAGCTCTCCTCCCCCGCCGCTCTCGACGCGGAATTCGTCGGTGAGGACGGAGAGCCCGTGACTTTTTCCTCCTTCTTCGGGCGGGGAAAGCCCGTGGTGCTGAGCCTCGCCTACTTCACCTGCCCCAGGCTCTGCACCCTGGCCACAGACGGCGTGCTCGAAACGGTAAACGCCCTGGATTCGTTCAGACCGGGCGCGGACTACACGGTCGTGACGGTGAGCTTCGACCCGCGGGAATCCCCCGCCGTCCTGGCGGACAAGGCCGCGCTTTACGGAGGCGAGCTGGCGGGAGGCGGCGAGGAAGCGGGGGGCTGGCGCTTTCTTCGCGGAACGGAGGAAAACATACTGGCCCTCACCGGTTCGGTGGGATTCCGCTTCGCCAGAGACGGCGAGGAGTTCGCGCATCCTTCCGGAATAGTGGTTCTCACGCCCGGGGGCGTCGTGTCGCGCTACCTCTACGGGGTGCAGCACGAACCCAGAAACTTCAAGCTCTCCCTGATAGAGGCGTCGGAGGGCAAGATAGGCGGCTCGGAACTTGCGAACAAGGTGCTCATGTTCTGCTACCAGTTCGATCCGGTCGGAAAAAGATACGCCCTCGCGGCGCTCAACGTCGTCAAGGCGGGAGGGATGGTCACCCTGGCGGTTCTCGTCGCGTTTCTCTCTCTGATGTGGAGAAGGGAGAAAAAAACACCTTAATCATCCGGGGAGGTTGCAAATCGTACAATGTCCACATGGATACCGGAATCAGCTTCTAATCTCGCCGCAAGCGTAGACAACATAACCCTGTTCGTGACGATCGTGTCGGTGTTTTTCTTCGTGCTGATCTCGGCGGTGCTCGTGGCTTTCGCCATAAAGTACAGGAGACGGAGCGAGGACCAGGAAACCGCGTACATAACCTCCAACGAGCTCGTGGAGATCATATGGACGGTGATACCCTCCGTGCTGCTGATGGTCATATTCGCGTGGGGATGGATAGCGTTCAAGGAGCTTAGAAACCCCCCGCCCGAGGCGGTGGAGGTCAACGTCGTGGCCAAGCAGTGGATCTGGCAGTTCGAGTATTTCGACGGCAAGAAGTCGCTAAACGAGCTCTACGTGCAGCTCAACAAGCCCGTGAGGCTGATAATGCGCTCCGAGGACGTTCTGCACAGCTTCTTCGTCCCGCAGTTTCGGGTGAAGCAGGACATTCTGCCGGGCATCTACACGCAGCTGTGGTTCACCCCGACCAAGGTGGGCACCTTCGACCTGCTGTGCGCGGAGTACTGCGGGGCGGGACACTCCCAGATGCTCGCGAGCGTCAAGGTGCTTAGTCCCGAGGCGTTCACCAGGTGGGAGAAGGGAGACGAGCTCGGGGAGGATTCCGTGGCGGTGGCGAGCACCGCGTCTCCGGCCGAGAGGGGAAAGGACCTGTACTCGCAGAGAGGCTGCCTGGCGTGCCACAGCGTGGACGGAAAGAAGATGATAGGCCCCTCCTTCAAGAACCTCTACGGAGCGACCGAGACCCTGGAGGACGGCTCCTCGGTCGAGGTCGACGAGAACTACCTGAGGGAGTCGATCTACGAGCCCCAGGCGAAGATGGTCAAGGGTTACGCGCCCAGCATGCCGTCGTTCAAGGGCATACTGTCGGAGGACGAGGTGACGGCGCTCATAGAATACATAAAAACGCTTAGATAGAGCCGAAGGAGAAAAAGATGGCAAACGGAGTCATGACGCAGACCCCCCACGTATCGTTTCTGGCGCAGAAAGGATTCAAGTCGTGGATACTTTCCACGGACCACAAGCGCATCGGGATTCTATACCTGCTCGCGATCTCGTTTTTCTTCGCCGTGGCGGGCATAACGGCCCTCGGGATGAGATACGAGCTCATGACTCCCGAGCTGGACTTTTTCAGAAGCACGACGGAGTACAACGTGGCGTTCACCCTCCACGGCTCGCTCATGGTCTTTTTCTTCATAGTCCCGGGCATCGCGGCGAGTTTCGGCAACTTCCTCATACCGCTCATGATAGGAGCCAGGGACGTGGCGTTTCCGAGAATCAACCTGGTAAGCTTCTGGATCTACCTGGTGGGAACGGCGATACTGCTTTTCGCCCTTCTCCAGCCCGCAGACACCGGCTGGACGTTCTACACCCCCTACAGCATACAGACGGGCGCCAAGGTGATCCTGATAACCCTAGGGGTGTTCGTGCTCGGCTTCTCCTCGATTCTCACGGGCATGAACTTCATAGTGACCATACACAAGCTGCGGGCGCCGGGAATGACGTGGGGGCGGCTTCCGCTGTTCATCTGGGCGTCCTACGCGACGGCCATACTGCAGCTGCTGGCCACTCCCGTGGTGGGAATCACGCTTCTGCTGCTCATAGCCGAGAGGGCTCTCGACATAGGCTTTTTCGACCCGGCCAAGGGAGGAGATCCCATACTGTTCCAGAACTTCTTCTGGTTCTACTCCCACCCGGCCGTCTACATAATGGTCATACCGGCCTTCGGAATCATCTCGGAGATAATCCCCGTCTTCGCCAGAAAGCCCATATTCGGATACAGGGCCATAGCCTACTCGAGCTTCGCCATAGCCATAATAAGCTTCTTCGTCTGGCTGCACCACATGTTCGTGAGCGGAATATCGGAGACCGCCGCGGCGATATTCTCCTTCCTGACGATGCTGGTGGCGATACCGACGGCGATAAAGGTGTTTAACTGGGTCGCGACGCTGTACAAGGGGTCCATACAGTTCCACTCCGCCATGTTGTACTCGCTTTCGTTCATAATCCTCTTCACGGTGGGCGGACTCACCGGGGTCTACCTGGGAGCCCTGGCCGTCGACGTGCACCTGCACGACACCTACTTCATAGTCGCCCACATGCACTACGTGATGATAGGGGGAACGGTCATGGGATTTTTCGGCGCCCTCCACTTCTGGTACCAGAAATGGTTCGGGAAGGTGTTCAACGAGGCCACCGCCAAGGCGGCGTGGTTCCTGGTCTTCGTCGGGTTCAACGTCACGTTCTTCCCGCAGTTCTTCATGGGCTTCCAGGGAATGCCCAGGAGATACGCGACCTACCCGGCCGAGTACGTGTCCTACCACGCGCTTTCGACCTACGGGTCGTGGATACTGGGCGTCGGCATCCTTCTGATGACGGTCAACCTTCTCGTGCCCCTGTGGAAAAAGAAAGGGCCGGAGTCGCCGAATCCCTACGGCTCGCTTTCGCTCGAGTGGCAGGTGCCGTCCCCGCCGCCGCACGAGAACTTCGAGGAGATACCGACGGTGACGGACTGGACGTACTCTTACGGGAAAAAATAGACCGGAGGACTGAGACGAAAAAATGAGCACCTCAGCAGAACACGCAGAAAGCCACTCCCACGGACACGGGCTGGGAGAAGCCGTAACGCACAACGCCGCGAAATTCGGAATGTGGCTTTTCCTCGGAACGGAGATACTTCTTTTCGGGGGACTTTTCGCCGCGTACGCCCTTTTCCGGGCAAAGCACCCGGAACTGTTCTACGAGTCGCACAAGAAGCTCGACATGGAACTGGGCGCCATAAACACCGTAGTGCTCATATTCAGCAGCTTCACCATGGCCATGGCCGTGGGAGCCTCGCAGAAAAGGGACAGGAAATGGCTGCTGATACTGCTCGGCGTCACGTTCGTGTGCGGGGCGGCCTTCGGGGTGAACAAGTACTTCGAGTACACCCACAAGTTTGACCATCACATATTCCCCGACACCAACATATTCTTCGCCCTCTACTTCACCATGACCGGGCTTCACATGCTTCACGTCTTCATCGGAATGGGAATAATCCTGGCCCTGATGATAATGGCGAAGCAGGGAAGGTTCTCGGAGGGAAACAGGTACAGTCCCGTCGAGGTGGGAGGCCTGTACTGGCACCTGGTCGACCTGATATGGATATACCTGTTTCCGCTTCTTTACCTGATAGGATGAACGGAGAAAGAAAATGAGCTCGCACGATCACACAGAGGAACATCACACGGGAATCAAAACCTACGGGGCGGTATGCCTGGCGCTGTTCGTCCTCACGGGAATCACGATCTACGTGGCCGGAATCCATTTCGGCCACCACATAATAAACATCGTGGTCGCCATGGGGATAGCGTCGGTGAAGGCGGGGATAGTCGCCTACTACTTCATGCACCTGAAGTTCGAGGACAAGCTCACCTGGATATACGCGCTCTACCCTCTTTTTCTTCTCTTCCTTCTCATAGGCTTCACCCTGATGGAAACCTTCACCAGGGTGCCGGTGATAAGGTAAGAGGGCGACCGAAGGAAGAATGCTAGCAAAGACCGCCCTCGCCCTGCTGTTCATACTCCTGGTATGGGGAAACATGGTGTCGGGGCTCCAGGCGGGACTCGCCTGTCCCGACTGGCCGCTCTGCCACGGCGAGGTCGTGCCGCCCTGGAGGTGGGACATCTACGTCGAGTTCTCCCACCGCGTGATAGGAGCGATAACGTCCGTCGTGCTCTTCGCGCTCTGCTGGCGCAGGTTCAGAAGCTACCGCGGGGGCGCCAGGGCCCTTCCGCTTCTGGTGGCCGCGCTTCTTGCCTTCCAGATAGTGCTGGGAGGAGCGGTGGTGCTGCTAAGGCTTCCCGTGAACCTCACCACGGTGCACTTCGCAAACGCCGTGGCGATCTTCTCCGCCACCCTCTACATGGCCTACTTCGACGGCGGGCGCCGGAAGCCGGTCTTTCGGCTCTCGGGTCCCGCGGGACTTTTCTTCTGGGCGGCCGCGGCCGTCTTCGCGCAGGCGGTCCTGGGCGCCTACGTCAGGCATCTCGGCGCCGGACTCGCGTGTCCCGACTTCCCGACGTGTCTCGGCTACTGGATTCCTCCCGCGCTTTCGGGAAACGTGCTCGCGCACTTCGCCCACAGGACCCTCGCCTACCTGCTCTCGGCGGCGCTCGTGTGCCTGCTGGTCGCCTGCGCCAGGTCGCGGAGGCTTCGGGAAGCCAGGAGGAACATGTCGTGGGCCGTCGCGTGCGTGCTTGCGCAGGTCGGGCTCGGAGTCCTGGTCGTCACCACCGGGCTTGCGTTCTACGTGACGGCCGTTCACCTCTCGATAGCGCTAGTCATACTCTCCCTCTGCCTTCTCACGTGGTTCGAGTACGCGGCCGGAGACGGCGAAGGATACGGCGGGGCATGGAAGACGTAGAGAAAAAATCGGCGGGGAAGATGGCGGTTTCCGCCGTGATTCTCTCGAAGCCGGGAATAATAACGAGCGTGGCGTTCACGGGCGTCGCGGGAATGGTCGTGGCCGCCCGCTCGCTTCCCCCGGCGAAGACCGTCTTTCTCTGCGCGCTGTCCCTTCTGCTGAGCGCGGCCGGGGCGGCGATCCTGAACAACCTGCTCGACAAGAAGATCGACAGCAAGATGTCCCGCCTAGACAGGAGGGTCGAGGCGCTTAAGACCCTCGGGGACAAAAACGCGTGGGCGCTCTCGCTCGCGATGATGGCAGCGGCCCTGCTGGTGTCGCTTCTGTGCTTCAACCCCCTGAACGCGGCGCTCATACTCGCCGCCATCCTGTCCTACACGCTTCTCTACACCCTGTTTCTCAAGAGAACCTCCCCGTTCGGGACGGTGCTCGGAGGTCTTCCCGGCGCCCTGCCCGTGCTCGTGGGCTACACCGCCGTCGGCCCCGAGATCCGCTTCGACGGAATGGTCGTCTTCGTGTTCATGATGCTCTGGCAGCCTCCCCACTTCTGGGTGCTCGCCCAGAAATACAGAAACGACTACGAAAGGGCGGGAGTGCAGGTGCTCCCCGTGGCCTTCGGGACGAAGTACACGAACATGCTGATACTCATATACTCCCTCTCCCTCATACCCCTCACGTTCGTTCTCTGGCTCATAGGGACAAACACCGTCTACTTCGCGGCCTTCGCCGCGGCGGCGGGAGCGTATTTCAACTACCTGGTGATACGGAGCGTCCGCGAGGGCGGTGGCTACGGAAAGGCCTTTTCGGCCTCGATCGTCTACATGCTGCTGATAATGCTGGGCATAGTGGTCGACATACTGGTGAAGTCGCTCTCCCCCGTGGAGAGGGTCATCGGACCGACGCTCTAGTCCCGCGAGACCGAGGGCAGAAGCTCCCTCAGTTCGCCGAGCGGCCGCGAGAGGGTAAGGACGGCGTCCCGCCAGAATTCCTTTTTCGTTATGTCGTCCCCGAGAGATCTCCTCACCGCCCCCTCGGCGTCGTCGCTTCCCGTGAGCCTTATAAATTCCTCGTACGCGGGAAGAAATTCCGCTCCCTCGCGGCGGAACCTCTCGAAAAGCGCCCGCGAGAGCAGGTAGCCGAACGTGTAGGGAAAGTTGTAGAAGCTCACGCCGGTTATGTAGAAGTGAAGCTTGGAGGCCCAGAAAAACGGGTCGCACTCCGAAAGCACGTCGCCGAAGATCTCCCTCTGGGTCTCGACCATGAGTTCCTTTAGCCTGCTCACAGAAAGCTCTCCCTCCCCGCGCTCCTCGTAGAGCTTCTTTTCGAACTCGTACCTCACGGGAATGTCGAGAAGGTATATCGCCCCGTGGTTTACCTCAGCGTCCCGCACGCGCGCCTTGTCCCGCGCCCCGGTCGCCGGGTCGCGAAGCAGCCCCTCGGCGAGCAGCATCTCCCCGAAGGTCGACGCGGTTTCGGCGAGCGTCATGGGGTAGAAACGCCCGTAGGGACGCATGTCCCGCATGACGTGGGAGTGAAACGCGTGGCCCGCCTCGTGGGCCAGCGTGAGTATGTCGCCGAGCGCCCCGTTGTAGGTCATGAATATCCTCGATTCCCCGGTGAGAAGGGAGCCCGTGCAGAATCCCCCCGGTCTTTTTCCCCGCCTGACCTCCCAGTCTATCCACCGGCTTCGGCACAAGTCCGCGAAAAACTCCCCGAGACCCGGGTAAGCGGAGGAAAAGGAGTCCCCGACCATGGACCTGGCCCTCTCCCAGTCCGTCGTCTCCCCGTCCCCGAAATCCATCGGGGCTCCCAGGTCGTACCAGGAAACGGCGGAAAGCCCCAGGGTTTCGGCCTTCAGGCGAAGCACGTCCCTGGGAAGCTCCACGTTCTCCCTTATTGCCTCCATCATCGCGTCCACGGTTTGCTTCGACACCGCCGCGTCGAAAAGCGCGACCTCGAGGAAATGATCGATCTCCCTGTGGCGGTAAAGCGTCTTCCTGGTTCCCGATATGGCGTTCACGGCCGCCGCGGCGACGTCCTCGAAAGCCTCCCACGCGGCGTTTCCGCCAGAAAAGGCGGCCTTTCTCGTCTCCCTGTCGGGACTTTCCATGAGCGATCTTCTCTGGGACATCGGAAGCGTCTTCGCGGTTCCGTCCGGGTAGACCATCTCGAACGTCATCCTGGAAGATATCGTGTCGTAGAGCCTCCCCCACGCGCTTATGCCGTCGACCCCGAGGTCCGCCGCGAGGATTTCCTCCGGCGCGGACATGTCCCTGCGCGCGGTCTCTCTCACGCGCCCGAGGTAGTGGGAAGCGGTAGCTAGGCCGGGAAGCGAGACGAACCCCGAGAACAGCTCGTCGTCCGTGTCGCGAAGGGCCCTTCTGAGCTGGACCTCGAGCTTTTCGAGCTCCGCCCCCAGGAGCGAAACCGCGGCCTCCTCGCCCAGGTAGTCCTCGCGGTTCGAGTCCGCGGCGGCCAGGCAGCCCACGTAGGAGCTTATGTGGGAATACCTGCCGACGAGCTTTTCCGTTTCGAGAAAGACGTCCTTCCACGCGGAGAGATTCCCGGGACCGAGGGGATCGAGTCCCGCGGCCCTCTCGCCGAGGCTCTTTATTTCCCCCGAGAGGTCGCGCTTGAACCTCTCGTACTCCTCCGAGGGAAACCCGGGGAAATAGGAAGAGAGGTCCCAGTTCATGTCGTCGGCTTTCGGGTTTTCATCCATGGCAAGTTCCGCCAATGCGGATTCTCCGCGGAGTCGAACATGATACAACGGATTTTCGCGATTGAAACAGGACAGCGGAAGCCGCCGTCCCCCGCGACCGCGAAGGCGTAACGGTACGGACGGTCAGAATTCTTCCCGCTCCCGGTGCCCGGGCTGGTCCCGGTCGTTCATGAAATCGTCCCCTACTCCCTTGTTCTCGAACCACTCGTCCCACGTCTCCCGGTCTTCATCCTTTTTCTTTTTGGAAATCTCGGCTTTTTCCACGACCGCCTCCGCGCGGGAACACGCTTCGCGCATACGCGCGTCGGCGAAACTTCCGGATACGGCAGAAGCATATACGCGGGTTTCCGCCAAGTCCAGCCCGCAGAAACGCGAACGGGAGGGCATGGAGGAGGCTAACGAGTTTTCGGCGCACAAGTTTCTTGCTGATTTCAGCAGGCGTTTTACGGTTCCCGCGAGGAAGGCGGGCAACGACAACTGCGCGAGGTACAAGAACCGACGGTCGCAGTTGCCGAGGGTGATGTATCGCAATCATTTCGTGAGGCACCCTGCGGTTGTTCACGAGTATCGGGACGGCGGCATGGGGGTGCATGACGCGCAGGGGAGGCTTGTGGGAAAGTATGACTCGGAGGGACGGTTGGTGGAAGAAGGGCCGTGAAGAAGGAAGCCGTCTGGGAGTCGGCGGCAGAGGTCTGCTTCAGCATCCTCGGGCTACGCCCTCGGATGCTGAAGTGAGAAGCGAAAACCGGCCAATTGTAAAATTCAAAATTCCGGTCAATTGATGATGACTCCTCACACATGTGGGGGGGGGGTCGGGTTGACATGGCGTCTGTCTTATGATTTGCTTTATCGTAAGTCTGGTGATACAGAGGCCCGAATGGAACTTGCAGCGAAACTTTCGGTGAAAGTGAATTCCCGGGTGCATGAGCCACCCGGCCCTAAAGCCCGCGGGAGCCCTGAAACAAGCGACGAGACGCGGGTCGCCCGCACGATACCCTCCCCCTGTTTTGATTTCGCGACGCGTGCGGGAGTCTCGCGCCTCCCGACGCGGGCATTCCTTTTCCTGCTGGTTCTTGTCGCGGGAGTTTCGTTTCTGTCGCCGGAGGCTTTCGCGCAGAACAGAAATACATGGAAGAGTACGTTCTTCATACAGCACGTGATAAGAGGCGTCACCTTCCCCTCGGCCTTCCGAAACACGACAGGTACGGAGAGCTTCAGAATGACAGCTACTCAGAGCCTTAGCTGGATCACTTATACTGTCAGGGTCTGTGCCAAAACTTCGACGCCGACGAGCACCGCCACCTCCTATGTATCGTCGGATTGTACGATTGTTCCCAGTCCTAATACTGCTTCAGTCAGCTTCAACTCGACCTTCTCAATGACCTCGGCCATGGTCTCCAACGGCGGAGTCGTCGTCGTAATGACCACTAGCGGCGGTGGTGTTGTCTTCGGTCAGTGGGTTCCTACGGCTGCTCCGGCGATAGTGCTGAGCCGCAGCGCGGCGCTTCCCGTCGCCGAGGGGTCGAGCGCCACTTACACTGTGAAGATCAGAGTGCGTCCCACGGGGAGCGTGAAGGTGAGAGTGGCCAGCGACAACCCGGAAGTAAAGGTGAAGACGGGGACCGGGACCGCCGGTTCCACGCTTGATCTTACTTTCGGCCCCGGCAACTGGAACACGGCGCAGACGGTGACGGTCTCGGCGGATTCGGACGACGACTCCCTGCCCGATACGGCGAGGCTCATACATACGACGGTGAACGCCGACACCTCCGCGGAATACGACGGCGCGGCGACTGTGGACTTGACGGTGAACGTGGCCGACGACGACGCGGCGGTGCTGTTGAGCGCGACGAGCCTGACGGTAACGGAGGCTTCCGGGTCGGGGAGGACCGCCACGTTCACGGTGAAGCTCGCCACGAGGCCCACGGCGGACGTGGTGATAGGGGTAAGCGGCGACGACGCTTCGGAAGGGAGCGTGTCGCCGTCGCAGCTGACGTTCACGCAGAGCGACTGGAACCAGACGCAGCAGGTGACTGTGACGGCTGTGGACGACGACGTGGTCGACGGGAACGTGGACTGGGACGTCACTCTGGCTTCGCCGACGAGTACCGACACGGACTACAGCGGTCTTTCGTCGCGGACGGTGGACGTGAGCACCACGGACGACGATCTTTCTATTCTGTCTGTGAGCGGTGGAGGAGAGGTTGCGGAAGGAGACTCGGGGACGACGTCGCGGGCGACGTTCACCGTGACCCTTTCTTCGGCGAGTAGGCAGGCGGTGTCGGTGAGCTACGCGACTTCTGACGGGACGGCGGAGGCCGGAAGCGACTACGAGTCTGCGACGGGAACCGTGACGTTCTCCCCCGGGGAGACGTCGAAGACGGTGGCGGTGACGATAAACGGAGACGACGAGGCGGAGGGCAACGAGACGTTCACCCTGGCGCTCACTTCGACTCCGAACGGACAGATAGACCCTCAGAACTCCTCGGCGCAGGCGGTGATAAAGAACGACGACGAGAAGATGGTGGACGCGGGTATGTCGGGAGAGTTCTCCGTGGGAGAGACCACGGTCATGGTGGACTCTACGCTTCCCGAAGACACGGGACTAGAGGTGGTGCTGCCTTCGGAGCTAGAAAGCGGCGGTGCGGCGATAGAGGAACTCACGGTGACGCTCGGGCCGACGGAGCGGGAGATAGACGGGGATCTTTTCGGATACACCGGAAGGAGAGCGGACCACGTTCTGGTGGATATAGACGTGTCGCCGGTGCCGGACGAGGCGGTGAGGATATGCCTTCCGGTGACGGAGAATCTTCGCCGCGCCGCGGGGCGGCAGAGGCTCTACCTGATAAGGTTCTCCGGCGGGCGGTGGGAGGAGCTTGCCTCCGAGACGGAAGGGGGCATGGTGTGCGCCGATGTGCGCGGGTTCGGGCCGTTCGCGGTGGTTTTCGAGATAGACTACGCGAAGCGCCGCGTGGGAGAGGTAAACAGGGCGATACTGCCGGAGCTTTCCCGCGCCATGACGGCGAGCACGCTCGAAGCGATAACGTCGCGCATAGACGACGCGATGGCCGGAGGAGGGACGACGGGCGCGTTCGGCGCGCCGTCGCTGGCCGAGCCTGATCTCGGATGGGCGGAGCCGGGACTGCGGCTCGGGGAGTTCGAAGACGGGGAGGAGCTTTCGCTCACCGACGCCGTGGACGGTTCCTACTACTCGGTTTCGCTGGCCGGAGGCTACGACCCGCTGTTGGAAGAGGAGGAGTCCGAGGCGGAGCCGGCGCCCGCGTCCCGCTCGGGCGGACTGGGGATGTGGATATCGGGAGACTACCGGAACCTGTCGGGCAAGGGTGGAGGTCTCGTGGACTGGGACGGGCGGGTGATTTCGGGGCACCTGGGAGCGGACTACAGGTTCGGACGAAGCTTCCTCGCGGGAGTCGCGACGTCGTGGTCCCAGGGGTCGTTCGACTACACGGGCAGGGGAGAAGGGTCTGCCCGCGTGAGCGGGGACTACGGGAGCCGGATGAACAGCTTCCATCCCTACCTTGGACTTTCCCTGTCCCGAAGGCTCGGACTGTGGGCGGCCGGCGGCTGGGGCTTCGGAGAGATAAGGATGGACGACGGGGAGATAACTGGCCGCCAGAGAGCTTCCACGCGTCTTGGAACGCTTGCTACGGGAGCGGACCTCTTGTTGCTGGGCGGGGAGGCTTCTTCGCTTTCTTTGAAGGGAGAGGCGTGGATTTCGCGCGTGAAGGTGAAGGGAAACGGCGGACGCATAGAGGGACTTCGGGTGAAGACGAACCGGCTGCGGGCCGCGCTTGAAGGCTCACATGCTCTTTCCCTGGGCTCCGGCTCATCCCTCGTTCCTTCGCTGGAGTTCGCGATAAGGCGCGACGGGGGAGACGGTGAGACGGGAGTGGGAGGAGAGCTCGGAGGAGGAATTTCCCTGGTGTCGTCCGTGGGACTCACCGTGGAGGCCAGGGGGCGCGGGCTTCTGTTCCACCAGGGCGACGCGAAGGAGTGGGGAGTGGGAGGCTCCGTGCGGTTCGACCCCGGAGGAGACGGGCGCGGGCTTTCGATGAGCGTGATTCCCTCGTGGGGCAACAGCGCGAGCGGAGTTCAGAGCATCTGGGAGAGCGAGGGGGCGGAAGTCGGTTCTGCGGACACGGAGCGGTCGCTCAGCTTGGAGACGGAGGTCGGCTACGGATTTGCGGCGCTCGGCGACAGGGGACTGCTGACTCCTTACGGGGCTTTCGGACGCTCCGGCGGGGACGGGCGCAGCTACAGGGCCGGGAGCCGTCTGAGCATGGGCGGGAAGTTCGACGTGTCTCTCGAGGGTATGCGCACGGAGACCGGCGCGGGCGACCCCGAACACGGCATCACCCTCCAGGGCAGGCTCAACTGGTAGGACCGGCTCCCGCCTGAAACGGCCGGTCGGGTCTTTTCCGTCTTTCTCGATATTTCCCCGCGGGCGGGCGAAAACCGGCCAAATGTAAAATTCAAAATTCCGGTCAATTGAAAAACTCACACACGCGGGACGCAATTTGACTATTCCGACCTGTGTATATATTGTAAGCCCGCGATAATGAAAAAAGCTTATCTTGCCCTTCAAGACGGCAGAATATTTGAAGGTTCGAACTTCGGAGCGGAAGGGGAAACGGCGGGGGAAGTCGTCTTCAACACCTCCCTTACGGGCTACCAGGAAATAATCACCGACCCTTCCTACAACGGCCAGATCGTAGTCATGACCTACCCCGAGATAGGAAACTACGGCGTGAACGCCGAAGATCTAGAATCCGAGGGACCGCGCCTGCGGGGCCTGGTCGTAAGGGAGTACTGGGAGCATCCGAGCAACTGGAGGTCCGAGGAAACCTTGGGAGACTTCCTCTCTAGACACGGAATAGTGGCCGTGCAGGGAATCGACACCAGGGAGATTACGAGGACGATACGGACCGAGGGAGCCATGAAGGGCATCATTTCGACCGGCGAGAGCGACCCCGCAGCGCTTGTCGAAAAAGTCCGCAGTTCTCCCGACATAGTGGGCCGCGACCTGGTGACGGAAGTGAGCTGCGCCGAACCGTACGCCTGGAAAGAGGGAACGGGGAAATGGAAACCCAAGGGAGATGCCGCCGCGGAGCCAGGGAGAAGATTCAAAGTCGCCGTCTACGACTTCGGGGCGAAAAGAAACATAATGAGAAAACTGTTCGACCTGGGATGCGACCTCACGGTCTTTCCCTCGAAAACGGACCCGAAGGACATACTGGCCGGCGACCCCGACGGAATATTCCTTTCCAACGGGCCGGGGGACCCGGCGGCGGTGGAATACGCGTCGAAGAACGTCAGGAAGCTTATAGGAAAAAAACCGGTTTTCGGAATCTGTCTCGGACACCAGATAATCGGTCTCGCGCTCGGAGCGAAGACGTTCAAGCTCAAGTTCGGACACCGCGGGGGAAACCAGCCGGTAAAGAACCTCGAAACCGGAAAGGTCGAAATAACGTCCCAGAACCACGGCTTCGCGGTTGACCCCGATTCGCTCCCGGGCAACGTCGCGGTCTCCCACGTGAACTTAAACGACCAGACGGTGGAAGGGCTCAGGCACGAGGAACACCCCCTGGCCTGCATCCAGTACCATCCCGAGGCCTCGCCCGGACCGCACGACTCCTCCTATCTTTTCAGAAACTTCACGGGCATGATGGAAGAGTTCTCCTCCTGACGCGACAAGCCGGCGCCGTGGCGCCCTCCCCCGCTATCCGACTGCCTCTTTCTTGAGCGAAGCGACGTACCTGTCCGCGAGCCTCGTCGGCTCCGGAAGCCTGTAGCCCCTCGCGCACTCGAGGGTTACGGAGACGGCCGCTTCGAGATCCGTCCTGTTTCCGACGGACACGAAAACGGGCTTCACGCGGTCCCTGGTTCTCAGGACTACGCCGATCGTTTCTCCCCCGTCCCCTTCCCTCATCGGCGTCCTCTCCCCTTTCGTCTCTCCTGGCCATTCGAAAGTTCCGTAGAGAGGCTTTTTCGCCACGCCGATTGTCGGCACGTCGAGAACGACCCCGACATGACAGGCGAGTCCGAAGCCCTTCGGATGCGCAAGCCCGTGGCCGTCTATCATGAGGAGGTCGAAACCGGTCTTGAGCTTCCCGCAGGTCTTCACTATGCACGGAGCCTCGCGAAAGCCCAGAAGTCCGGGAATGTAAGGAAACACCTCGTCCGAGACCGTCCACGCCCTCTCGATTTCCTCGAGATCCGGCCAGGAAAACACTATCACGCCGCAGACGAGCTTTTTCCGCCCGACGAGAATGGATATGTCCGCCCCCGAGACGGCGCGAATCGGCCCGGGGCGTTCGTGCTTCACCATCTTCGAGAGCTCTTTCTGTATGCGAAAAGCTTCTTTCGCGAGAGGGGGACTGGTCGAATAGAGCCTCTCGAGGTCTTTCATAAGGCCGGTTTTTCTTCTCATGACAAGACGGGAGAATCACGCGGGGCGGGTTAACGCCGAACACGGTGGAGCTGATTCACAAGATACGGACGAACTGGGAATTCTCCGCCCCGCCGCCCCTGCAATGCGACGCGGGGCAATCCTCATTCCAACGTGATATGATATTATTTTACGCGACCAAGCACCCGTGTAAATCAAGCTTGGCACGTTCGTTGGAGGAAAACCGGTATGAGAGACTTCCACTTGAGGTTCTGCATTAAGGCCATGGCAAAGCTGTTCGGCAAAAGACGGGACGTGTGGTTCGACACCAATGACAGCGTAAGTACCTTTGACCTGCTGGAGGATGAAGAATCGGACATTCCCGACGAGCCGGGCGCCTATATCCTCGGCACGGCGGACGGCACGATGATCGTTTATCCTTGGGGCACTTCCCCGATCTACTACATCGGCAAGGCAAGTAATATTAGAAACCGTTTGTCAACGCACAAGAAGTCTACGTCCAGAGCAAAAAACGATCATCAAGAGAATCCATGGTGGCCACGGGACCAGTACGGCGCGGCGTTCGGCGCGCATTGCGTATGGTATCTTGCCGACGACAAGAACCCACAGAACCTGGAAGCGACATTGATCGAGAGCTTCTACTGGACCTACGGAGCCATCCCCGTTGCCAATCACAAATGGCCTAATTATCTTGAGCCGGAGCAAGAAGGATAGTCAGGGTCGGCGGAGATCTCGTCCACATTATCGAGGCAAGATATGTTACTGGGAAACCTCGGCAGAAAAATTGTCCGAACGGGCGAAGTCGAGATAAATACCGTCTCGGGCGGAGAGGGAAAACCGCTCCTTCTACTCCACGGCTACCCGCAGACGCACGTCATGTGGCATGCCGTCGCGGAGAAACTTTCCTCAAGGTTCTTCGTCGTGTGTCCCGACCTTCGGGGCTACGGAGACAGCTCGAAACCCCCCGGAGAAAAAGACCACTCGAACTACTCGAAAAGAGCAATGGCGAACGACATGGTAGAAGTGATGGCCGCCTTCGGATTCGAACGCTTCCTAGCCGCGGGCCACGACAGGGGAGCCAGGGTTCTTCACCGCATGTGCCTCGACCACCCCGCGAAAGTCGAAAAAGCCTGCGTAATGGACATAGCGCCGACCCATCACATGTTCAGGACCGCGGACAAGAACTTCGCCACGGGCTACTACCACTGGTTTTTCCTCATACAGCCTGACGGGCTTCCGGAAAAAATGATAGGGGCCGACCCGGAGTACTATCTTCGCGAAAAACTGAGAAGATGGAGCGCTCCCGGGGCGCGGTTTCACCCCGAGGCGGTAAGGGAATACGTCCGCTGCTTCGGCGACCCCGCGGCGGTTCACGGAAGCTGCGAGGACTACAGGGCCGCGGCTTCAATAGACATGGTTCACGACGAAGAGGACATGGACCGCAAGATAGAGTGTCCGCTTCTGGTTCTCTGGGGGGAGAGGGGATTCGTTCACAGAACCTACGACGTGCTCGACTCGTGGAGAAAAAGGGCCCTGGACGTGCGCGGAGGAACGCTCGACTGCGGACATTTCCTGCCCGAGGAAAAACCGGAGGAAACTTCGGCGGAACTGCTTTCGTTCTTTTCATAGCGCGAAGGGCGAAAACCTTTCCGAGACCGCGGGAGCCCGGGCGCCTTATTGTTCCCTCTCCCTCTTTTGTATAGATTATCACCATGCTGAGAACGCTCTTCGTGATGGACCCCATCGAGTCCATAAACATAAAGAAAGACACCACCTTCGTCATAATGCTCGAGTGCCAGGCGAGAGGACACGGGGTGAGCTACTGCGAACTTCGGAATCTTTTCGTGAAGGACTCCCGCGGATGGGCCGATTCGACCGCACTCGAGCTCAGAAGGAAAACCGACTACTACTCGAAGGGCGAAACGCGCACCTGTCCGCTGGACGATTTCGACGTCGTGTGGATGAGAAAGGACCCTCCCTTCAACATGGACTACGTCTATTCGACCTACATACTCGAGATGGTCGACGAATCCCGGACGCGGGTAATCAACCGCCCGGCGGGAATAAGAAGTTCGAACGAAAAGATGTACAGCCTCAATTTCAGCGAGTACGTACCCCCCACCCTGGTGTCGAAGGACATGGGAAAGCTCCGGGAGTTTCTCTCGGAAACCGGGGGAGAGATGGTGGTGAAACCGCTCGACGGTTACGGGGGCGAGGGGATATTTCTCGCCAGGGAAAACGACCCCAACGTTAACGTCATTTTAGAGAACATAACGGATTTCGGGCGCACGTACGTCATGGCCCAGAAATTCATAAAGGAAGTCTCCGAGGGAGACAAGAGGATAATACTTCTCGACGGAGAGCCCGTGGGGGCGGTGCTTCGAGTGGCGGCGAAAGGAGAGTTCAGGAGCAACTTTCACTCGGGAGGACATCCGGAAAAGACATCGCTTACGCGAAGAGACCTTGAGATATGCGGGGGTCTTCGCCGAAGGCTCAAGCAGGACGGGCTCCACCTGGTCGGAATCGACGTAGTGGGCGGATACCTGACCGAGGTGAACACCACCAGCCCCACATGCGTTCAGGAAATAAACTTCTTCACCGGAGAGAAACTCGAGTCGCTCATAGTGGATTTTGCCGAGAACCTTTGCGGTCGTGCTGCCGAAGATCAGTAGAAACGGTTTGAGACCGGAATGTGAACGCGGGATTTTTTCTGGGAATCGTGTTGAAAAATCCGCATTATTAGCCGATAATATAATTAATGGCAGAAGAAAAAACCACCCTTTCGTCTTACATGACGGACCTGCTTTCAAACGGCCGCGCCACGTTCTTGCGTGAAGAGGCTCAGAGAGCTCTCGATATAAGCAGGGGAGCTTTCCTCGACGCGGCCGAACGGCAGCAGAGGCGCAGTCGTCTGGTCAAACCCCGTCAAGGTTTTTACACCATAGTTCCGCCGGAATATATTAGCTGGGGAGCTCCTCCTCCCAGTTACTACATAGACAGCATGATGCGCCATGAAAACTGCCGGTATTACGTAGGTCTGTTAAATGCCGCGGCATTTCACGGAGCGTCCCATCAGGCGGTAATGCAATTTCAGGTGCTCGCGGACAAACGTCTGCCCAGGATCAGGGTAGGACGCACCGCGGTCGTCTTCTACCATCGCAAGAACATGGATAAAGTTTCAAGCGGCATCGTACGGCGCAAAACTCCTTCGGGTTTCATGAAGATATCGTCCGCCGAACTCACCGTACTCGACCTGCTGCACTACCGACGGGGCGGAGGGGGTTTTGACAATATCGTGACGGTTATATCCGACCTGGGGGAGCAGATAGATCCTTCCAGGCTCGTCGGACTTTCATCCGCGTTTGAGCTGTCGGTCCTCCAGCGTCTCGGCTACCTGCTCGACTGGCTGGGATTCAACAAGACGGCCGAACCTCTTCATGCGTCAATTTCGGGAAATTCCTCCCTTTCCTGGGCCGAGCTTGAACCTTGGCGGGGCCGTCTCGACCCGGACTTTACTTGCGAACCCATAGAAAAAAATCAACGCTGGAAAATCGTAGTGCGCCAGCCGCCGGACCCCGACTGATGATTCCGAAGGAGAATATTTCAGAGTGGGACAAGGTCGTTCCCTGGACATGGCCATGGCAGGTCGAACAGGACCTTGTCATCAGCCGGGTCTTGATAGAGCTTTTCAACGACCCGTTTCTCAACGAGCAAATGCGGTTCCGGGGCGGTACCGCCTTGAACAAGTTACACTTCCCCGCGCCGTTTCGCTACTCGGAAGACATAGACCTTGTCAGGACGACCCATGGTCCCATAGGACCGATTCTCAACAGGATTCAGGACCTGCTGGTACCATGGCTGGGGCCCGCGCGCTTCAAACAGAGCAGGATTTCGCCGAAGCTTCTGTTTCGCCTAGCTGTCGAAGATATTTCCGTTCAAACACCGCTGACCTTGAAACTCGAAATCAACACACGGGAAACCGAGGCGTACGGCGGATCAAGGTACATTTGCTACGAATTTGAGAACTCATGGTTCAGCGGAGCCGCAACGATACACACTTACTCCAGAGAGGAGATGCTCGCGACCAAGCTGCGCGCTCTTCTGCAAAGGAACAAGGGAAGAGACCTGTTCGACCTTGCGCATGCTCTCGAGGTGTTTGATAAGTTGGACATAGAGCGAGTGATTGAATTTTTTCTAAGTTATACGGAGAAATCGAAGGTAAGCATATCGCGGGCGGAGGCTGAACGGCGCATGTTCCTCAAGCTCGCGGACCCCAACCTGCTGCCCGACTTCATTACGCTTCTGCCCGCGCCCGAAGCGGAGAAAGTGGATAATGCCACCTTCAAGACCGCCTTCCTGAAAGTGTTTCACGGTTTCATAGAAAAAATTCCGGGAAATCCGTGGAAAAAAACGGAGAAAAGAATGGTGCTTCTCACCCAACCCGAAGAATGAAACGACAAGGATTTCAGGTTTCGTCAGTTCGCGCCGTCTCGGTCGACCGGAGCTTTATTTAAGGTTTCCGTCGGGTATCTTGACTTGCGACGAGTTGGATGTAGCCGTCTCTTGGAAACCAGTGGAAACCGTATGTTAAAAAGGGCCAGGCGTTACGAACCTTCACCTCGTTAATCTGTCTCGAAACAGAATCCTCAATGAAAATATCGAAAAAAGACGTGCTCGACACGGCGGAACTGGCGAGACTGGAATTCGACGAAGAGACCCTCTCGAAATTCACCCGCCAGCTGGGAGACATACTCATGCACATAGAGGACCTGGCGGAACTCGACACGGAAAACGTCGAACCCACGTCGCACGTTCTGGAACTCTCGACTCCCCTTCGCAGGGACGAGGTGAACCAGACGATAACGGCGGAGCAGTCCCTCCGAAACGCCCCCGGCGAGGAAGACGGCTTTTTCACCGTCCCCAAGGTGATAGAAAGCCATGAGTAGAGACGCGTCCGTTCCCGGAACGATAAAGGAAGCCTCGGAGCTTATAAGAAAAAGGGAAGTCTCCCCCGTGGAACTGGCGGAACTTTTTCTCGAGCGCATAGGCTCGATGGACGGACGGATAAATTCCTACATAAGCGTCTGGGAAAAAGAAGCGCTTTCGGCCGCGCGGGAGGCGGAGAAGAGGATATCCAGGGGAGACCACCTCGGCCCTCTCCACGGCGTTCCCGTCGCGCTGAAGGACATCTTCGTCACCAAAGACACGAAGACCACCTGCGGGTCGAAAATGCTTCGGGACTTCGTCGCTCCCTACGATTCCACCGTGGCCGGGAGGCTGCGGGCAAGCGGCGCGGTGATACTCGGGAAAAACAACATGGACGAATTCGCCATGGGCTCTTCCAACGAAACCTCATGGTTCGGACCGGTCAGGAATCCCTGGAACGCGGAGAAGGTTCCGGGGGGTTCCAGCGGGGGAAGCGCCGCCGCCACCGCGGCCGGCCTCTGCGTCGCGGCGGTGGGAACCGACACCGGGGGCTCGATAAGACAGCCCGCGGCTCTCTGCGGGGTGGTGGGAATGAAGCCCACTTACGGACGCGTGAGCCGCTTCGGCATGATAGCGTTCGCATCCTCGCTCGACCAGGCGGGACCGATAGCGAAGACGGTCGAAGACGCCGGCGTGATTCTCTCCTCGATAGCCGGACACGACCCGCTCGACTCGACCTCGGCAAACGTGCCCGCGGCCGACTACGCCGAAGATCTCAGCGAGGACATAAAGGGTCTTCGGGTCGGCATACCGAAAGAATACTTCGTCTCCGGGATGGACCCCGAAGTCTCGGAATCCGTCCGCGCCGCGGTGTCCGAACTCGAGAACCTGGGAGCCGAAATCGTGGAGATATCGCTTCCCCACACCCGTTACGCGGTTTCCACCTACTACATAATAGCCCCGTCGGAAGCGAGCTCCAATCTCGCCAGGTACGACGGGGTGAGATACACCTACCGCTGCGAGGACCCCGAAAGCCTCAGGGACCTTTTCTTCAGAAGCCGCTCCGAAGGGTTCGGAGACGAGGTGAAAAGAAGGATAATGCTCGGAACCTACGCGCTTTCGACGGGCTACTACGACGCCTACTACTTAAAGGCCCAGAAAGCGAGAACCCTCATAATCGGGGATTTCGAAGAAGCGTGGAAGAAAGTGGACGTGATAGCCAGCGCCACCTCTCCCGAAACCGCGTTCGGAATAGGAGAAAAGACCGACGACCCCGTGAAGATGTATCTCTCCGACATACTCACCATACCCTGCAACATAGCGGGACTCCCCGGCATATCCGTTCCCTGCGGACTGAGCTCCGAGAACCTTCCCATAGGACTCCAGATAACGGGAAAGCCGTTTGACGAACAGACGGTGCTAAACGCGGCTCACGCCTACGAGCGCGGGACCCGGTGGCACGAAAAAAAGCCCCCGCCAGAGGTGTGAGGAGATTTGCCGAGGCGCGGGTTCGATTATACTTTCCGCGGAGACGCGAAAATGAGCGAACGGAAAAAAACATGCGGCGTGTGCGGCAAGCCTTCCGACGACTTCATATGCGAGTCCTGCAAGTCGAGCATCCAGTCGGAGGCCGCGGGCAAAAAATCGGAAGCCGAGAAAAAGGTGAAGGTAAGCGGCGACCTGGCGGAAAGACGCTCGAGGCGGCGGTAACGCCCCCCTACCCGTTCCATATACGAAGAGCCGCCCGGTAGGCGGCGTTTCTCGAAACCCCCTCGTCGCGCGAGACCTCGCGGACCGCGTCGCTCAAAGCCATGCCCCGCTCCTTCATTTCCGAAAGCCTCTTCTCCGCCTCGATCAGGGTTTCCCGTCCGGACTTTCCGCCGCCTTCCACGACGACCGTTATCTCCCCCTTCAGGGATTCCCTCCGGGAAAGAACCGAAACGACCCGGGAAACCGGTCCTCTTATAGCTTCCTCGTAAATCTTCGTCATTTCCCTCGCCACGCAGACGTTTCTGTCGCCCAGAGTCTCGAGCATGATTTCGAGGGTTCCCGGAAGCCGTCGCGGCGACTCGTAGAAAACCAGAGTGTAGGGACAGTCCCTTATTTTCTCGAACAGACGCCTCTTTTTCGCAACCGTTCTGGGAGAAAACCCGAGAAAAAGAAACCCGTCGGTGGGAAGTCCCGAAACCGAAAGAGCGGAAACCGCGGCCGAAGGTCCCGGCACCGGCACCACGTCCACGCCGTTTTCAATCGAGAGAACCACCAGTCTGTAGCCGGGGTCGGAAACGCAGGGAGTGCCGGCGTCGGAAACCAGCGCGATGTCTTTTCCCTTTTTCAGTTCCTCGAGCAGGTCAGCCGATTTTTCCGCCTCGTTGTGCTCGTGATAGCTCGTTAAAGCGGTTTCGATTCCGTGGCGGGAAAGAAGTTTCTTCGTGGTTCTCGTGTCTTCGCACGCTATCAGGTCGGAGTTTCCGAGAATATTTATGGCCCGCAGGGTGATGTCGTCAAGATTCCCTATCGGAGTGGAGACCACGAAGAGTTTTCCGGACATGCAGTTATTTAAGACTCCATGGATCTAATCTCTTTGGCCTGCCAGTACTTTTTCAGTTTCCTAAAGTGTTCCATTCTTTCATTGATCTTACGAATTTCTTTAGGGTAGAAATTCAACAAGTTGTCACACATTTTAATCATCCAGTTCCTGCGGTTGTGATTATTCTTTGGTAATACCGTAACTATATTTGCATTCGCTATCTGGATTTGACCCCATCCAAGTGCACCTATTGTTAAGCAATCCCAAGAAAGAAATTCAATCGGTACGAATGTGACCTTATCAATTACCACTTTTAGATCCTCAACCTTGTAATCAACCTTTAGTACGACAAAGTAATTTTTATCGTCTTCATATAACCGGGAAAGGCGTTCAACCGAAGTGAGGTTAGGCATGTTGAATTTCGTATCAAGCCGTTGAGTTTTTACATCCACTGCATAGTAAAAGTCATCTTTATCGGTAAAAGCAAGATCAGCCATGGACCTCCGTGCAAATCTAGATGAATACTCCTTTGATAAATCACCCAAAATCGTTCCAAGGTTCTCGGTAAGAATACTTTCTACTGCATCTCCAACAGCGCGGGTACTGTTGATTGTTTCTGGCGATAGAAACTCCCCTCGTTCGTTAAGAAAATTCTTGATTCTTCTTTCAAGTTTCTTATGGGTATTTGTATAAAAAATTCGACTTTTCACAGTCATGTGAGTCCACTATCAAACAAAGATGTCTGTTTTTGTGTCTTACTGTCTCTTTTCCCGTTGCTGTTTAATTTCCCTAGAGTATTTCGTTCCCAGAAAACACCGTCTGAATAACCTTGAATTGTCTTGTCCGATTCTGCTATCTCTAGACGCTTCTCCGCAAGACAACAGTAAAATTCGTCTATTTCAACTCCTACATAATTTCTTCCGAGTTTTCTGGCAACAACTGAGGTGGTTCCCGACCCAAGAAATGGATCAAAAACAACAAACCCAGGTTTCGAACTTGCGAGAAGAACTTTCGCAACTAGTTTCTCTGGCTTCTGAGTTGGATGATCAGTATTTTCCGGCATAGACCAAAAAGGAATTGTTATATCTGTCCAAATATTTGAAGGAAAAGTCAAACGGTATCTGCCAGTTTCCTCTTCATGCCAGTCTTTCGCTTTTCCCAAATCGTCACGGTAGGGAGCAATAACCTTTTTCTTCATTTTCACTGCGTCAACATCAAAATGATAATCGTTTGACACTGTGCAAAACCACAAGTCTTCAGAATTATTTTTCCAATTTGTTTTCGCACCCCTTCCCTTTTCTCTTTCAAATGTTATGCGATTCCGAATCTTAAAATACTTCTTAGCAACATTAAAAATCGCCCCTGACGACCTCCAATCCGCACAAATATAAATTGATGCTGCCGGTTTCAATAGGCGAATCATTTTGCTTACCCAACAATCTAGCCACTCTTCGTATTCCTCCGACTCCATTTCCTGAAATGTAGTTATGTTAAAAACTTTGTTGAGATTGTAAGGAGGGTCGACAAAAGCAACATCAACAAATCCGCCGGGCAACTGGTCTAACACCTCAAAAACATCCTGTTGTATAGTCTTATTCAAGACATCATTGATGGAAACCGGTTTGTTAATTTTGACAAGCCTTTTCTTGTACTTCTCACGTTCCTTGTCATTTAGTTCAATGGTACGATTGCGCGGGGCTCGTTGCCTTATAGTATCATTAATCATGTCTAACAAACCTGACCACCAGTTACACATCTATGCCCATGTTCTGAGCAGTTAAACAAAATGTTGACAAAGGACATTCACCACACAATGGATTCTTGATCAAACAAGTAGTCGCAGCGAGGTCAAGTATTGCCCAATTGACCTGAATGGACCTATTACATCGAACAACTTTTCTAGATAAATTTTGAAGATACGAATCGTAACGAATATCAGCTAATTTCCTTGGACCAAAAATCCTTTCAAGCACGCGAGCCATGTTGATATCAAGCAAGGGTTCAGGAACCCCGTGAAAAAATAGCATCACCGAACTTGCGATATACTGTCCAACACCCGGCAATGCCTCAATTTCTTTACGCTCCTTGGGAAACCACCCGTCTTTCTCGACCATTGTACAGGCCAAGGCTTGTAGGGAACTAGACCTGCGTCTCCATAAGCCAATAGGTTTTAGGTGGAATTGCAAGCGAGAAAGACTTGTGGACTGCAAATGTTTCCACGATGGAAATTCTTCAATAAACTCAGGAAAAATTCTTGCAACGGTTTCTGCACGGGTCCTCTGCAATAATACCTCCGCAATAATTTGTTGGTACTCGGTTACGGATGAATCCCTCCATGGAAATTTCCTTCCATGCGTTTCAAACCAGCGAAGGAGTCTTCGTCTCATTCGTTCTAATGCTTGATGAGAAATTCTAGCATCAGCTTTTATCCATGTTCCATTTTTACCAACAGATCTTCTTGGCAACATTCCTCTCACATGAAAAGTTAATTTCTTTCCATAAGCAATACATGACCTTCTCGTTCCTCCCCCAATCCTAACAACTCAAGTTGATGAACAAGGGTCCCTATTGGAAGTTTAGAAATATCTAGACCTTCTGCCTGAGAAAGTTCATAGCGGGTTGCACAGCCATCAAGTTCTTTAAGTTTGGTCCACACCAAGAACAGTGGATAATTCATGGTGCGTAGGTTCGTATGCTGGTGATGGCGATTATCCATAAATGCTTGGAACCGTTCCATGCTAGCAATTTCTTCTTCCCTGCCCTCGCAACCAAGTAATTGAACAATGTTTTTGACCTGCTCTGTATCTTTGTCGTTTCCATGAACTATCTTGGTGGCCATTGATGCAGAAATTTCCCCTGGAAAATCGGACGGGTACTGAGAGGACAAAATCGTGCCAACACCGTAAGCACGACATTCGCGCACTAGATTCGACATGTAGTCTGAATCAAGAACGCGATGCCCCTCGTCAAACACCAGAAATTGTCTAATGATTCCTGAGTGAGGTTGGGAATTGTAGTAGGAGTGGCAAGACAGCACGATAAGTTGTGCAAGAGTGTTTTTAATTTCATCACTGGGAATCCGGCTTAGGTCCAGCACAACGGCACGATTTACAAGACCATGAAAAGATTGATTTCGGAATTCTGGCCGAAAAAGTCCCAGAGTAAACAGCGGGTCAAGACGGTTGTAAGCAGTTGGATTGACATTCTGAAGCGAGTCTCCAACATCTGCAAAATCTGGGAAATGAAAATCTTGCGCAAATGGAACGGTTCCCGTCGCGGGAATTCCAGCTTCAGTGAACGCTTCTACTATAGCATTTTTCAAGGCTACTTGTTGCTGTACTCCTAGTCTATATACTTTCCTGAGCACAGAAGATACACCTGCTATGTATTGTCCAGATTGTATAACAAGTTCTTCCGTATCAGGATGCTGTATAGGGTAAGGAATTAAAGGATTTAGAGGTAACCCATCAAAGCTAACAAATATTCTTTCGAGTTTTGCTTTCTCGCAGAACTTCTTGTCGCTTGCAAAGTCATTTTTCATGTCAAGAACAAGAACATTCTTGTCCTGTTCACGGAGTTTGTATATTAAGTACTTCAAGAATTGAGTCTTTCCCTTTCCAGAAGAACCTGTAACCATGACATTAAGGTTATCCAGCGGGTCCACCGATGACTGGGGGTCAAAGTAAGCTTTTCTCCTAGAATTGTCAACTCCGATGAATATCCCCTTAAGAGGCAATTTCCCCTGCTTTTCAGTTGGTTCTGTTTCGTTAGAACCTGTTGGGTCACGGAGTATATACTCAGGACTCGGCTGTTTGGGTATAGGTGTCTTGTATGGTTCTAATAGCTCTTCTTCCGAGGGAACACGAGATGTTGGCAAAGAAACTTTTGGTCGTAACCCACTGGGCAAAGAAGAACTCTCCGGAGCGTCAAACAATTCGCAAAGTGCATGTCTTATATTATTAATTTGGGATGTTTCGCATATTTCCGGCCAGTGGCTCTTAGTCAATCGCACCCATAACCCCTTACCTATTGGTTTATGTTCGGCAACCCCTTGGAGCTTGCTCTCGGTTGAAAATAATAGTCCTTCGTATTTAAGATCAAGGTACTCGTAGTCTCCTGCAAGAATCAAGTCGTAGATGATTTTCTCTTTCTCAACCCATTTTTCAATTTCATCGCGATTGCTCGGGCTAGCTATGCGAAGTCCGAAAGTCAAAATATTTAGAAGGGCCATGCGTTCGGGCATTGCTCCTTGGCAAAGACTCGTCACAACAAGTTTTTTGAATTCGTTACATGTTTCTCCTGCTTGCTCTAATGCCTTGGGTACATCAATGATTTGGAATGTCCCAGAAACAAATTTTGATTCTACGCCACAAGCAGATATGCATAGTTTGCGGGACTCAGAGTTAGGTAAAACTAGTCGTACGGCAAGCAAGTCGGTTCTCTTCCTTTCCCTTGAGCTACTCTTCCCGAAAAAAGATGAAAATGAATCTACCGGTATAAGAAAACCTACGGTACTAGAGGAAGAAGAAATAGGTGATTTCCCATCACCTGTTTCCCCAATCAGCATTTCAACAGCACCGATAAGACCAATGACCCCTAGAGCATGTCTTCCCGATTTGAGGGCTTCACCTCCAATAGCAATACCAACTCTTCCAAGCTTAACAATAAAGTCACTTGCAAAGTCCTTCCTCCCAAAAAAACCATTGACAGCAATCTCAAAACCTCTCGGAATAGTAGACAGCACGAAATAAGAACTTCCTTGTCCTGTCACGTCTAGCTTGTAATCCCATAGAGCTCTGTCTTGAATCTTGCGGTCGGCACCATCCTTAACGTATTTGACCAGAATTGCAGGATCAATTGAGTATCCAGATATCACTACCCATGGAACAGACAATTTTTGAGGAAGGTCCACCTCGCACACCGTTGCAACCGGATTGCCAAGGATGACACTTATTATTCGCATCGCCTTCGCAAACTTTCCTCCTATGTCATCCGGGGCATTAGATGGACCGCCATGCTCCAAGGAAATGCTCTTGGGAACTCGAGTGTTCCCCTCGGCAAGCCAGAATAACTGCTTGCTGAAAACTGCTTCTCGAGCATTGCCACGAGGAGTATTTTGTCTAGTTAATACATCACTGGTAAACGAAATGTCACTTACTGGAGGCAACATATAAATATCAGGATGAGCCTCCAAAAAACAATCCTCATCTTTCTCGTATTGATATGCATATAGAGGAGGGTCCGTCCAACGAACATTGATTTCATTGCCAAGTGGCTCCTGAAAATATAGTCGCACACCACCAGGCAGTTGCTGGCCTTGCTCTGTTGGTTCTCCATCCCCATGGATATTCCTATCTACAGTTTTGACGATATCGCTCCCCACATAGCCTCCTCGTATTCGTATTCCAATAGAGCGTCGCGATGGAAAGGCTTGCAAATACTTTGATAAGCAAGTCGTTACCAATACGTTGTTATCACTATTTTCCGAAGCTATTTTCAAACCAAGATTCAACCGAAGTCTTTGGGCTATGCCTTGTAGTCCATCGATTTCTTCCAATGCGACCAATTCAAATACTTTTACCGTCATTGCAAAGTGCCAGCCCGGATCTGACGTGAGCATTGAATACGCAGGTTCAACGATACGGTCATCGCCTGACATTCCAAGAACCCACCTAAAACCTTGCACGTTTCCAAGCAAGGAACACAGGTTCCTAAAATGCTCTCCATTACTGTTATGAAGGAGCCTTTCTGCACGTGCAAATAGAGCTGCCTGCACCATGAATCGCCGTGCTAATACCAGGGGGTGCCAAGGCCCAACTAGGAAAAAAGTATTCCTTAAACGACTATTGTCCCAGTGGATAATGCAATCTATGTGGACAAGAACAAACAGCTGGCTCCATTCAAGTTTTCCCTTGTTGTCTTCCAGATAAGCAAGAATGTTTAGATACGCCTTGAGATAGTTGCTTAAAATATCTTCTATCTGGTCCGAACGTTCATGCACGTAAATCGGATGGCTGGCGTAGATTGGATGTTCACCGGGGGCAAAGAACGAATTTACTTCCTCGAGTACCGTATCTCTAGCATCCGAATACTTTTTAAGCAAATTCAATGCTTCAAGAGGCAAAGTAAGAGTCTGAAACTCATCGTCCTCTATGGGACCAACACAATTAATAAATTTACCTATCGGGCGTGCAACCATTTTGCTGCTTGTTGACAACAAGTTCGCTAAAACCACTGGCCGCCACCCTTTTCGGGATGTTAGGATACTCGCTAGAAATATCCTACGGCGAGATGCATCGTTAATCTGTCCAAGAGCAGAATACGGTTTATCTTTAACTCCCTGAAACAACTTGGTCAATTCTATAAGACGGTTTCTCTCGCCGCTGGAAATAGTCCTTCTTAATTCGTCTTCAAGCGTAAATTCACCTTTCTCTATATCGTCAGCTTCTAAACAAAGGACTGACATCAACTCTCCAAATTTACATTTTCTAGTTACTAATCCACCGGGTTCAATGCCCGCATCTACGGGTTGGGCAGACCGCTTTATTCCCTTCATCTTATCTACAAGGCCTATTTCTTTTTCATCCTCGTCATAAAGGACGACTTTGTTGTTTATTTCATGACTAAAAAGAAATAAGTGAACAGGTCTATCCACTGTTAGTTTCTTATCGAAAACTTCTTCACTTTCTGGAAGTTCCGGAGTCGCATCAAATACCTCGAAAGGCTGATCAACCACCGTGAATGCAGGTCTTTCTTCTCCACAAAGATGTACATCAAGCCTTTTATAAACTTCAACATCATCGCCAAGTGTCAGGGCAATACGAATGGGTAGTTTGCGCAAGTAATTATTGGTTACTAGGTTCGTAGTGTTTAATTCCAGATAAACATGACCCGTGGGTTCGGCAAGCTTGCATTGTGAAACAACATGCTGCCGGTTGAGAACCTGTATAGACCAATCCCCCTCTACAAATTCTCTCTGTTCTATGTCATAAGTGATTTTTAACTTTATGTTCTCATCGAGAAACGTAGCTAATTTCTTATTGTCCCCATCAGTGATACCACGTTCACATTCAATTTCATAAGACAAACTGCCTTTATCATGGTCGTTGATGTCAAAAAGTCTGGCTAGTAACTTCGTATCAAGTTTTTTCCAGTGACTAGTGTCATCCTTGTCAGGACCCCAGCACTTGTAAAACTCTAATACGCCCAAGTCATGAGTGGTGCTCATTCCAATCCCATCAAGAAAGTGGGCAAGAGAAATCTTAACTTCATTCTGTCGTTCAATTCCCTCAACAACTTCGATTACTCTTTCTTCTAACTGTTTACGAAGACCGTCTTCTCTGCGACAACGAGTTACTATTTTGCGACACAATTCATTGGTATCTTTGACTAGTTGCTTGACAGGCAACAAGTGTCCTCTAGGGTAAGGCACTCCCGAGTGACAAAGAAACTTTTCTCTTATACCCGAGACATCTGGATACAAGTTCGAGTTGAATGCTCCTACAATCTCTTCAAGAAATATATGAACTCGACTTGAACTCGATCCGGTATTTTCAAGCAACTCAAGGGTAAACTCTCTCAACCAATCCTGCTTGGCCTTATCGCTAGACCAGCGTTGAACTAACAAATCCAACACTGGCCCGTTGAATCTCAAAGATTCAATACCATGGTCTATCCATGGCCATTCCTCAGAGAAACTCAGAGAACGTATTGCACCGCCCGACCCCCTGACAGAGTCCTGAATATATACTAGCTTGCCGGGAGTTACCACGGCCACGAAAGATCCTATACGCTTGCTCGTCAGTCCTTCCGCTGTTATAAAGTGGTCTTTCTCGCTAGGTTCATCTGCACCGTCTGACCCAATAACAAAATATGATTTGATTCCCTGTTTTTGCAAGTAGTGGTGTATTTGTTTAGCTATTTTCCGTGTGAGTCCAGGGACTAGCAAGCGACAGTCTTTACCTCCTCTTGTCGCCAGAAGAAAATGCTTTTCAATCAATTCTCCTAGAACACTTGATATTACAAGATTATTCATCTTGACCCTTGTCGCACCTTCGGTGAATATGCACAAGCAACATCCACGCTACTTCCCGCATCTGGACTCCCAACTAGCAAACCCATCATCTGCAACTCGTTTATGAGAAGAGGACGTGCTGCCGCTGTTGCAGAGAAATCAACACCGTATTCGTCAAAAAGCCTTTCAACATCTTGAAGTACCAACCTACCAACCCCTTTAGACAGATTATCCCAGTGCTTGTTCTGGTTTGCTAGATATGTAACCATCTTTAGAAGTAGTTGCCCTGGAAAAACTCGAAACCCGCGCTTTATTCCTCGGCCCTCAGGAGTAAGCAAATACCCACCCTCCTCATCTCCGGTCTCCGCCCTGTAAAGCACTCGAAAGAACTCATCAATATTTTTACCTTGCCCATTTCTCAAGGGATCCCGCCAAGCTGAAAACATCTCTCCTTCACGGGTTAGAAATGTCCGAATGCTTGAACCTTTTGCAACAGTTTCAAACCGTTTCAATTCCCTAATGTCCCTTGAAGCATCCCTTGCCAATATTAATAGGTTTTCAATTGAAAGTTCATCATTCCTGCCGGGCCTTTCGCGAACAAGTTTCTTATCAGAAAGTTTTTGTTCAGGTCGAACTTGCTCTAAGCAATATAAAAATATGCTTAATTCAACGCGGCATTTTATGTAACGTTCAACATGTTCAAATAATTCACGCGTTGTAGTAAGTGTAGGATGTAACAAACTCTTGTTCCTTCCCGCAAGCCCATGTTCTACGGTCACCCTCTCTGCAACATTCCCTTTATCTACGGCATCCAACAGCCAGAAATGAAGAAGTCTGGTTATTTTCATCTGGGCGAGTAACCACATGGGGAGAGCAAAACGTAGGAATGTCATGAACAGTTGAAGCCATTGCATCCGGGGAATTTCTCCCTCGATTTTGCATATCGAGGAAAGGTCCCTAGTAATGCGTGTAGCCAACTCATCGTGTTTAGTGAGCATTACTGCGTAAGAATGGTTTGTCTCGCGAATCACATTATTCTCGGCTATTTCAGGATCTTTGTATTCATCAAATTCTTTGTGTCCAAGCGTTGCAGCCAAAAAATCTTTCCCGCTCACATCATCATCAAGGAAAGATTTCTTTCCTAGAAGTGCGGAAGATATTTCATGGGCTATTTTTCTTTGCCGATCTTTTCCATCTTGGGAGTTGGGGGCTCTACCCCACAAATACTGGGATACGGGTCCTGAAAACAGGAAATTACAGATAATACGTTCGCGGTTTTTCCCAAGCCACGCCCGTTTGGCAAGACTAGGATAGACTGGTGCGAAGAATGACTGATCACGCGAGTTCTTACTCTTTTTCCTTCGACCTCGCAAGGCATGCAGGACTGCCCGTTGTTCCCTGGTAAAGATATAGTCGTCACCAATCTTCTCATCAGGTTCTAAGTCCCGCTTTTTTATTTGTCCATAACGTTTCTTAAAAAATACTTCCCGCATAAATTCCAAGACAAGTATCTCTGGAGCAAGCCTCATGCCAGCGGAATGCACAAATACAAAACTCTTTCTAGCTAGGACATGGACCTTAGGTTCATTGGCGGTACGGTTTTCTCTCAGCATGTAAAGTGGTTCTTCCAATACTTATACCTCCACTACTACATCTCCACCGAATCTTTCAAGTTTGAATACTTCACCTTTGTCCGTTTTTATTTCTAACTTGACTCCATCATCTTCAAAAGCGTAATTTCCCTTTGACGCTGCTCGAACCCGGGCATCCATAGCTCCCAGCAATAGCTCCTGTGGAAAACAGCGGGCATCAAGTTTTCCTTCCGCACGACGAGTCAACCATAGATACATAGGAGCAGCAAACACCGCCCGCTCTCCTCCAGTAAATTTAATAGACAAAGAAATGCTTCCAGATTCCTCGCTAGAAACAATTTTTGGCTTTAGTTCATCTTGAACCCATTCCCCTGAAAGCGTAACAGCATCCGAAAGTTTAACGACGCTTTCTCCTTTATTTTCAGTAATGGTGTTGAGAATTTTTTCCATCTGGTTATCTAATTTTCCAAGGCGTTGCTTCTCTTGAGGAGACCTCTTGCCAGGTGCCTTAGCAACAATTTCTAGAAGTTCAGTGAAATCGTCCAATTCTTTAGCCCAAGCAGAACGACTTTCAAAAAGAGCTCCATAATGTAGAAGGAAATTGCTGCTCCATCTACGTAAGGCCCAGTAGGCACCCGAAGCCAGGTGGTCAGAAGCCAACTCTAATTCTTCCTCAAGTTCTTTCCAAATAAGAACGCAGTCCTTTTCAATCTGAGTAAATAACTTCTGTCCAACCTTTGAGGCAATTTCACTCGAATAATCCCAGCACTCGTAAAAATCTGCAGGTAAAGCCTCTCGACAGGGATCCAGGCTAGGAATAATCCCCCTTGGCCCCAATAGCCTGGTTACACCAACATCCGTTGAGGGGGGATTTGCTTTCTGCACGACACATTTCATAGCAGCACAACTTGTCGAGTTATTGCCATTCATGGAATCCAACAAATGTCTCAAGAATTTTTTCTGCTGACCTCGCGCAACTCCCGTTGCTTCAAGCCCATGTGAAGAATGTGATGCAAACAAACACATGTAAATCCGGCGCACAGCTAACGAAAATACATCTTTTCTACTTACTGCATCTTGAACCCACTCGCAGGGATGTTTCGGGCCATAATCTGTTTGGCATCCCGCAAGAATAAAAGATATTATTGCTAATGCTTCTCTAAGAACTATAACTTGACCCGACATGACCTCTGCTCTAGTCAATAACCGTAGAACACTAGACCTAGCATCGCTGTCAAGTAACCAATCTTTATTAGCCTTGAAAGGACACATATTCTGAACAGGACAAGAAGAACATGCTTCCCAGTGGCATTCACTTGCAGCATTTTCGAGAAGCTTTTCAAAAACACGACTTTCTCTTAATAGAAGACTGTAATTATCAAGATGGCTATAGCCAACTTTTACTTTCTCAAAAACGGTCTTTCTTCCAGAGAAGCTTCTCTCTCTATCAAGCGTTCCTTGCAGTGATGTTTTAGCTCCAACAATTTCCGATAAGATCTTAAACCATTCCTTTGAATTAACTTGATTATTGGTATGATTGTCTCTATGTGCTTTCTCCAAAATACCTCTGTTTGCACATATAACTAGAGAAACGCCCTTTTCCCAAGCATCTCTCATAACATCTAGTAATTCTTTGGCCGGATCAATATCTGGTGAAAACGGATTCGGTACAACGGATGCATCTTGAACGACCCATGCAGTTGGAAACTTGTTGGAACCTTCGTAGACACGTAGCCTGTATGGAACCTTGTCCCTTTCAAGTTTCGTTATTTCAACATCATCATCATCACGAATCTTACACTCCTTCTTGTTCATGAGATGTCTACACAGTTTTCCCACAGCTGCAGACTTTCCATTGCCAGGAGAACCTATAAAGAAATGCCAGCATGCCGTATTGTTGTCGTTTCTTAAGAGGACGGATTCTTCTAGGTAATTTACCACTCCCACATCTATTTCGGTCTCCACCTCCAGAAGCGGCTCACGGACCCAATTTGTAGGAGCACTTATTGCACCCTTTCCATCTTGCTGAAGTTCTAACAATCTCGAGAGAAAATCATTCCGAACTCCACTTGTCCTCATAACTGTCTACCCCGTGTTTGACATGTATTCTGGGAAGATTTCTTGCCGTTCAACGAATAATTGCTTTTCTCAAGAAAATCTATCAAGGTTTTCCCTATGGCTTCGGCCAGAAGAGGAGGAACCGCATTGCCTACCTGTGTGTACCGGGGACATTCGTGCGCTCGTTTGTCTCCACCGGTTGTATACTTGCCTCTAAATTCAAACCAATCGGGAAAAGACTGGAGTCTGGCATGTTCCCTGACTGTGTGTATTCTTGGTTCTGAGTAGTGAATGAGATCGTCTGGCAAGGTGGTAAGAGTACGAGATGGCTTATGAGGATCTAAAGGAATCGTTATGATTTTTTTAATCCCTAAACGTTGTTTGTCGCTCTCAGAAAGTTGCACTCCTTTGTGGCAGGTACGTAGTATTTCTTTGAACCTACGAACAGTCTCTGGCCTATGGTTCACAAGCCGAAGACTATTAATAGCACCACCATTTAAGTCGCTATGCATTAATTTTTGATACTTGGAGATTGGTTTATCATAAGCAATTTCTTTAAATCCAGATCGAGATTCAGTGTCCTCACAGTCAACCAACTTCTTACCATCTGTGGTCAAGTCGGAAATTGCCTCTTTCACCGAAACAGGATGCCTTATGGAAAGTCCATGTGTCCTGAGAAAGTTACGCCTATTTTCGTGAAGAACTTTAAAGAAATTAGGAAGTTCATGTTTTGTAAAAAGATCCTGCCTAACCCCAACAGTGAAATGACGAGACCGTAATTGTGGTACTCCAAAATCCGCAGCTTTTACAAGCTCTTGTTGAACATGGTATCCCTGCTTGCCCAATGTATTCATAATTCGATTTGCGTAACTTTTACCAAGCCCACTTCCATACTTTCTCTTAATGGCTTTCTTCTGTCCAAAAACGGCATCAATACCTCTAACATTTTCAAGAAGCACTGCTTCAGGCTCGAGAATATTCACAATTTCCATGTGGTACTTGAAAAGCTCGTTTCTAGGATCATTTTCATTACGTTTCCCTGCAAAAGAAAAACCTTGACAAGGCGGCCCCCCCGCAACAAGTTGGATGGAACCGCGTAACTCTATTAAATGATCCCGGTAATTATTTATGAAATCACGAACCTCAAGGGGTTTCTTCTTTATACATTGCGGCCAGATAATCAACGGAGTCTGTCTATTGTGTTCTCCTCTATCAATTAGGTTATGACAAAGGGTTTTGAATGCATCAGGGTTTTCCTCTATGGCCAGCAAACCCTTCCAACCAGCATTCAACAATCCTAGAGAAAGACCTCCACACCCAGCAAAAAGATCTATAAAGGTATTATTAGCAGGTTTGTGGGAAAGTTGACAACTGCCAGATTTTCTACGAGAGGTATTAGGTCGTTTCTCCATTGCACTGCCCCAAATTGATAAGACTCTGGCGGAGGGCGAGGGATTCGAACCCCCAAGTCCTTTCGGACGCCGGTTTTCAAGACCGGTGCATTAGCCGTTCTGCCAGCCCTCCGTCGAAAATTCGGACGACGCGGTTTTTCCTTCGGGACATGAAACCCCGGCGGACCGGTCGCCGTTTCACTTGCCTTTTACCGTAACGGTTATTTTTTCTGAAAGCACGGGAGGCTTGTGCGGTATGTGCAGGTAGTTTCCAAGCAGAAGCTGCAGGGTGTGCCTGCCGGGCGGAAGGGTTATTTCCGCTTCGGTCTGCCCGCCTCCGAAGTGCCTCACGCTCTCGCTGAAGGCAAGCGGTTTCTCCATGTCGGGCAGCTTGTCGAGGTCGACCAGCAGGTGGTGATGTCCGGTGTTGGCTACCTTCACTCCGGCGGGAGCCACTCCCATGTTCGAAAGACCGAATTTCACGGTGAAAGTCCCGTCCACGGTCTGGCCGTCTTCCGGGCAGATGATGTAAGCCTTGGCGCCCGGCGGAGACTCGGAAAAATGCTTGTCCGCGAAAGCCTCGCCCTGCCCCATGACGAAAGAAACGAGAATAATTGTCAGTATCCTGTTCATATCAAAGCCTCGCACGCTATAAAATACACGCTTTTCCGGAAATCGTCATTGAGCGTGGAGACGCGAAGCCGGATGCCGCTTTGGTGCAGGATAAAAAAAACGGCGGCGATCATGTATATTTTCCAGATGCGAAGCCTTACCGGCGCATACCAAGAACGAGGAGAGAAACAGAAATGAGGATGAAACACGCTTTTCATTCAGGGCGCGCGGCGGCACTGCTGCTCGCCATGGTTTTTGCCGTAGCGTTTTCCGGATGCAGTTCCGACGAAGATTTCAGCCTGAACGACCTGGGCGTCTTCAAGATGGGGATGATTCTTCCGACGGAGAAGTACGAGCTTGGGAAAAACACGAGACCCGGGGTAAGACTCGCGGTTTCGGAGATGGAAAACGCGGGGCTCAGGATAAATCTCGTTGAGAGAGAATCCGCCGCATGCAACCTCGATACCGCCAGAAGATCGTTCGACCAGCTGGTGGCCGAAGGCGCAAACGGCATAGTGGGAGCCGGGTGCTCTAGCGTCTCCATAGGTCTTCTGCAAAAGGCGGCACAGTCAGAAATCGTGCTCGTGTCGCCCTCGAGCTCCTCGGCCGACCTGACGCCGGGCTTTGACCCTTCGATAGACTCTTCGGACGGGGGCTTTTTCTTCAGAACCCAGGCCTCCGATGCGTTTAGGGCTTCGGTCGCGGCCGAAGAAATAGAACGAGACGGGGGAGCGGAACGCCTAGCCATAATATACGCCGACGACGTGTTCGGAAGGGCGCTCAAGGACTCGCTGGTAAAAGCCGTTACGGAAGACGGCTCCACCGTGGCGGAAGAGATCGACTACCCGATAAAAACGAGCTACGGGCTTTCCGATTTCCAGGGCGCCGCACGGGAAACAGCCTCGGCAAACCCCGACGCCGTGGTGATAATTCCCGTAGTGGGGCCCGAGCGCCAGGCCATCGTCGGAGCTCTTAATCAACAAAACGTCAAACCCGACGGGGTCAGGATGTACTTCGCCGGCGTCGCTCCCGGAACGCTCAACGCGGACACGGCGGCCCTGCTGGGAAGACCGACTGACGAAGTGCTGGTCGAAGGAATAAAGGCGGTGCGTGCGGGCTATTCCCTGGAAGACAGGTACGCGGAATTTTCGCGTCGGGCGGCGGAATTCGTCCCGCCCGCAGAGGCCGGCTGCAGGGGATGCATCAGAAGATCCTACGACGCCGCGGTGGTCATGGTCCTGGCGGCCGTGGCCGCGCAGTCCGTGGACCCCTCGGTATATTCGGACGAGGTAAACGACGTGACCAGGGGCGGGGAAAAATGTTTCGATATCTCGCAGTGCCTCGACATGCTTCTCGCGGGAAAGGACATAGACTACGACGGGCCGTCGGGACCGCTTGAGTTTGACGAAAACGGAGAACCGTCCCAGGGCGTTTACGACATCCTGGAGTACGATTCCGGCGGCGTGCCGACAAGGACAAGGAGCATACTGTTTCCCTGAAAACCAACAGACCGATAAGTTTTAGTTTGTCATTGTGAATTCCGTCATGCAATTTCAACCTGATCTTCTCAACGGTCCGCCCACCCGCAAGCAGGGTGTTTTGCCGTCCACGAGGTATCAGGGAAGCAAGCATAAGATACTAAAATGGATTGACCATTATACGAAAGACCTGGAATTCAACACGGTTCTGGACGCCTTCGGCGGCACTGGCTGCGTCGGCTACACGTTGAAAAGAAACGGGAAACAGGTTTTTTACAATGACTTTCTGAAATTCAACTATCATATCGGTCTCGCGATAATTGAAAATTCCACTGCCGTTCTAACCGATGAAGACGTCGACTTCATTCTGAAGAAACATCCCGAGACAAAATACCCAACCTTCATCTACGACACCTTTCACGAAATCTATTTCACCGACGAAGAGAACAAATGGCTTGACACCGTCGCCACGAACATCGGTCTGATTACGGACAAGTACAAGAAGGCCCTGGCGTATTACGCGTTATTCCAGTCGTGCATAATCAAACGTCCTTACAACCTGTTTCACAGAAAGAATCTCTATATCAGGCTTGCGGAAGTAGAAAGAAGTTTCGGAAACAAGAAAACCTGGGACACATCGTTCGAAGACCATTTCAGGAAATTCGTACAAGAGGGAAACAATGCGGTCTTCAACAACAGGAAAAAGAACAGGGCTTTCAATTCCGATGTCTTCGACTTGGAAATTCACGCGGACCTGATTTACGTCGACACGCCCTACATATCCGCAAAAGGCGTAAGCGTGGACTATCTGAATTTCTACCACTTTCTCGAAGGAATCACTTCCTACGATCAGTGGGCGGACATGATTGACGAAAACTCCAAGCACAAGAAAATGAAAAACGCGAAAAACGAATGGTGCGACAGGAATAAAATTCACTAGGCGTTTGAGAAGCTGTTCGAGAAATTCAGGAAATCGATTTTCGTCGTTTCCTACAGGGACAACGGAATTCCAACCGCAGACGAACTGGTCGGAATGTTCAGAAAGCTCGGGAAAAAGACCGAAGTGAAAAAAATCGACTACAAGTACGTCCTAAGCAACGAATCCTCGAGAGAAGTGCTGATAATAGCAGGATAAACCGGCTTCACTGGGGAAAGCGCGCAAGAGCAAAGAGATTTTCCGGGCTCCATCAAAAGCCGGTGAAACCCAGGGGTCGGGTCAGGTCCAGAGGTCGACCACCACTCTTCCGACCTGGCCGCCCTTCAGTATCTTGTCTATCTCGGGACCGAGCTCTTCGAGAGACACCTTTTTCGATATCCGCCCGAGCCCGGGAAGCTTCCATTCCCCCGCGATTTTATCCCACACGGCCTTTCTTTTTTCCATGGGACAGCTCGCGGCGTCTATCCCGACCAGGCTCACGCCCCTCAGTATGAAGGGATAGACGTTTATGTTGAGCTCGTGGGAGGCGACGTTGCCGCAGGTCGTGACCACGCCTCTCTGCCTGGTGGACTTGAGGGCCGTGGCCAGCATCTCTCCGCCAACGGTGTCGACCGCCCCGGCCCACCTCCCCCTGAGCAGCAGCTTGCCCGTCGTGTCGACCAGTTCTTGCCTTCCTATCACCTCGGCCGCGCCGAGGTCCTTCAGGAATTCCCCGCGGTCGGGCTTGCCGGTGGAGGCCGTCACCTCGTAGCCGGCCATGGAGAGAATAGCGACCGCCACGCTTCCGACTCCGCCCGTGGCGCCCGTTACGAGAATGTTTCCGTCTCCGGGCGCCACTCCGCCTTCGGCGATCTTCGACGCCGAATACGCCGCGGTGAATCCCGCCGTGCCGTAAATCATCGATTCTTCGAGGCCGAGTCCGTCGGGCAGCGGAAGAACCCACTTCGCGGGAACCCTAACGTACTGTCCGAAACCGCCCGAGGTGTCCATCCCGAGGTCGTAGCCGTGCGTTACGACCTCGTCTCCCGGGCCAAACTCACCTCCCTCGCAGGTCTCGACGACACCCGCGACGTCGACGCCCGGGGTGTGCGGATACTTCCTGGTGACTCCCCTGTTGCCGGCGGCGGAAAGCGCGTCCTTGTAGTTGAGAGACGAGTACTTCACCTTTATCAGCGCTTCCCCTTCCGGAAGGCTTTCAATCTCCCTCGACTTCACTTCTCTCGTGAACTTTCCGTCCCCGGCCTCGCTCACGACGAGAGCCCTGAAGGTCTTCCCGCTCATTTCCCGCCTCCGCGTTTTTCCGCGTCGGCGCAGAGGTCCTCGAGGGCGAGCAGAAGAGCCTGCGTTCCCCGTTTTCCGTGTCCGAGCCGACTCGCCCTCTCGTAGAGGGACTTGACGAGCGAAAGTCCCGGAAGCTCTATTCCCATGCGCTCCGACTCGCCGAGCGCGATTCCCATGTCCTTTACGAAATGATCCACGAAGAAACCGGGCTCGAAGTCCCCGTCCATGATCCTGGGACCGAGGTTGGCGAGAAGCCAGCTCGAGGCCGCCCCGCTTCCCACGGAGCGAAGCATCGTGCGCGGCGAAAGCCCGGCCTTTTTGCAGTAGACCAGGTTCTCGCAGATGCCTATCATCACCCCCGCGACGGTAATCTGGTTGCACATCTTGGCGTGCTGGCCAGCCCCCGCGCCTCCCTGGTGGACGATGTTCTTCCCCATGAGGCCGAGAAGCGGCCTCACCGAGTCGAAAACCTCCCTGTCCCCGCCCGCCATGACGGAAAGCTCCCCCTTCGCGGCGCCGACGTCCCCGCCGGAGACGGGAGCGTCCATCGCCGACGAGCCGAAACCGGCCGCCCGCCCGTATATCTCCTCGGAAAGAGAAGGTTCCGTCGTGGTCATGTCGACGAAGATCTTCCCGGGCGCGGGACTGGAAAAAAGCCCCTCGGTACCGAAATAGACTTCCCTCACGTCGTCGGGGTAGCCGACCATGGTGAACACGACGTCCGCCGAGGCCGCGACCTGCGCCGGAGAATCCGCCCAGGACGCTCCTTCCCCTAGAAGTCCCCGCGCCTTTTCCCTGGTCCTGTTGAAAACGGACACCCGGTATCCCGCGCGGAGCAGGTGGGCGCACATCGGGGCTCCCATTATCCCCGTCCCTATCCATCCCACGGAAGTCTGCTGCGGATTCACGTCCTTCATCCCACCCGTGTTCAGCGCGGGGCGACGCTCTGCTTGAGCTTCGGAAGATACTTTCCGCCCAGCAGTATGTGGCCGTCGCTCGAGCCGTCCTTGAGCCTGCGCACCAGGTAGTCCACGTCGGGACCCATCACGTTGACCCCGTGGTCCGATTCCACGAGGCAGAGAAGCTTTATGTCGCTTCCGTTCTCGCTGGCGGTTTCGTAGACCGCCGAATAGTTGAGAAGCGCGGCCTCTATGGTGCCGCAGGGAAGAGAGGGGTTTTTCGCCCCGGCGTGGTACTCGCTTCCGGAGAACCAGCACGGGTCGGGGTAGCCGTGGAAATGCAGTATGGACATCTCCTTCTCGACGAGAAACGGGGCGTAGAGAGCGGAGGCGAGCGCCTGGGAGAGTATCACGTAGGTGTCGAAAGACGGTCTTATGTCCCTTCTTCCGAGATCGACCCCTCTTGGAATCTGCAGGTGGAGCTTTCCCTTCGCGAGTCCTATTCTCACTATGTCGGAATCGGGATTGAGGTTGGTCTTGTCGCAGCCGGACCTCGAAGTGACTATCCATATGTCGGGAACCTGCTGGCAGACGGTCCTCCCGCCCATGAAGGTTCTCACGTACCACCTGCCCCCGGGACCTTCCCTCACCTCCTCGGAATTCAAGTCCGCGACTTCCCCGAAGGAATTCCACTCCTCTTCGCCGACGTGTTTCTCCCCGCGGTACTCCGGCGGCTCGACAAGCGCGATGAATCCGTAGGAAACCCCGGTCCTTCCGTCGAGTATCTTGTTCACGACGTCCCTGTGCGAGCGGCGCTTTATCTTGTGTATGAACTTGGACCCCTCGGGGAAAAGGCTCGTGCTCCGAAGGTCAGCCCCCAGGTCCGAGAGCTTCTTTGCGTACTCGAATTCCTTCGGGTCGTACTCCCCTATCGAAAAACGGGTGAGCACCGGCGGCTTTATCGGGGCGTACATCTTCGGAACGAGCGAGTAGAGGACGAACTCGTCGAGGCGGTCGTGGGCGTAGATGGAATCGGAGAGGTTCATGTTTATTATGGCGAAGTTCCTGGGCGAAACCCCTATGACTATTTCCGACATGTTGGCGATAAGGTTTCTGAGCCCTATGGCTATTTTCTCGTCGTAGGTGGTGTCTTCGTTCTCGAACTCGGGGTCGAGAGACATTATGGTGATGACCTGGGTGTTGTAGGGATCCTGGAGACATCCCACGGTGAAGTCGTCGGCCCATCCGCTTATCTTCAGTATGCCGCTCACCGAGAGGCTCTCGTTCCTGACGAGGCCGTAGATGCCCTCCGCCACCCGGCTCAGAAACCACTTGAGGGGAGAGCGGCGCTTCTTCACGTCTATCACGGCGTTTACCCTGCGCCTCACGGACCCGAGTCCCAGCAGCCTGGAAAACGGTCCCAGGTTCTCCGAGCTTACCGCGTCCTTCCAGTCGATCACCGTCACCCCGTGCCTGAGAAGGGATTCCCTGAGCCTCTCCCTGTAGCGTATTATCTCGGCGTGGCCGTAGCCGCGGGGAAGCGGCTTGAAGGTGACCGTGACCCGCTCTCCCATCTCCGCGGGGTTTTTCGGGTTCACCATCTTCTTGCTCCTCGGCATTCCGGCCAGGGACGCTATGGTGTCCACGTCAAGATCGGCAATCCGGTGATCGTTTTTCATCGTAAGAAGGCAGCCTCGCAGAACCGTCCATTAGGATACAGTCATAAGGGAAAATAAAACAGCGCGCGGAGAACCGCGAAGTCCGGGCGCATTCTAACCCGCCGAACGCAGTTTTTCAATCTCCGAGAGCATCCGCTCCCTGACGGCGGCCTCGAGCAGGTCTCCTCCCCTCCTGCCCGGGGGGAGGCTCCCGGTGTCTATCGGGGGAAGAAAGCTTACTCTTATCGTCCCGCCGGGGTTGAGCTCCCAGGAATTCTTCCTCCTTATGTCCTTTCCTCCCCAGAGAACCATGGGCACGACGGGAACCCGCGAGAGCGACGCTATGAGAAAGCCCCCTTTCTTGAAGGGAAGAAGCTCCCCGTCCTCGCTTCTCGTTCCCTCGGGCGCTATCATCACCGACGGTCCCCTCTTTATCTTTCTCACTATCTCCCGGACCCTGCTGGTGTCTCCGGCGGACCCGTCCCTGGCGACGAAGTAGTGGCCCGCCAGCGAGCACACCCAGCCGATGAACGGAATGCGGGCGACCTCGTTTTTCATGACGGCCCTCCACTCGAAGGGCACCGCGGCGGAAAACGCCGGTATGTCGAACGAGCTCTGGTGGTTGTACATCACTATGCAGGGCTCTGACGGAAGGTTCTCCGCCCCGTTCACCTCGAGCCGCACTCCGCAGGTCCACAGAACCGTCCTGCCCCACGGCCGAACGGAGATCCTTATGAGGTTGCGCACGCAGAGAAGCGAGACGACCATTCCCACCGAACCCCAGAAGGCCGTGAGAAGAACGGAGAGAAAAAGCGAGACGCCGCTTCTTACCTTTCTCAACCCGTACCTCCCCCCGGGGGAACCATGACGCTTACCGCCTTCTCCGCTATCTCCAGGCGGTGCGTTCCCCGGGAAAGAACGAACGTTTCCCCGTCCATGTGGGCGGGAACGTCCCTGAAGGTGCGAAACCCGAGACCCTTGGTCCTGACCATGGTTATCTCCGAAACCCCCTCGTGCCTTCCCTCGAGAACCCTCGGAATCCTGACGAGCCTGCCGGCGGCGCTCATGTCCCGTATTATATGGACGTCGAGGTATCCGTCGAATATGTCGGCTCCCGCGGCCAGGTTGAACTTTCCTCCCTGAAACGGCCCGTTGGAGGCCCCGAAAAGAAGGAGTTTCCCCTCGGGAGAAAACTCCCCCGAACCCGGGCCGCCGGTCTCGAGCAAAAAGCCCCGGAAGCGAAACGCCTCGATCACCGCCCCGGCCACGTAGCCGAACGGGCCGAGGCGCCGGAGGCCGAGGCCGTCGAAAGAGCGGGCGACCGCCCCGTCCATTCCCGCCCCGAAGCCGTTTATGAAGAACTTTCCGTCCACAAGCGCCCCGTCCGCCCGCCTGGCCTCGCCCGAAAACACGTTCTCCACGGCCCGCGCCGTGCCGAGCGGAATGCCCGCGGCCTTGGGAAAGTCGTTCCCGCTTCCCGCCGGAACGATTCCCAGGACGGCGTCGGTGCCGCGGACCGCCCCGGCGATCTCGCTCGAGGTGCCGTCTCCCCCGAGGGAAACCACGTGGGTGAATCCCCGCCGCAGGCCGTCGGCGGCAAGCTCCGCGGCGTGGCCGGGCCTTTCGGTGAACCTTATCTCGCAGGGAACCTTCCTCGTCTCGAAGGCGCGGCGGACGAACGGAACCGTCTCGCCCGCGTTTTTCTTTCCCGCGCCGGGATTGACTATGACCAGGTATTTCATTCCGACAGTTCCTCGCGCGCAGCCGCGGGACCTTATGATACACGAGATACGCGAAAACTTGATTAACGATTGTTTTTCCGGTATCTATAGGCGGTTTGCATTATGGAATCGGAGGACCTTTAATGACGCAGGAAGTCGAAACAACCGAGAAGCTCAGCATGAAGAGCCTGCTCGAGGCCGGAGTGCACTTCGGACACCAGAAAAGCCACTGGAACCCGAAAATGAAATCCTTCATCTTCGGAGCCAGAAACGGCATTCACATCATAGACCTTCAGCAGACCGTCCAGCTGTTCGCCAGGGCGTACAACTACGCGAGAAACACGGTGGCCGACGGGGGAACGGTCCTGTTCGTCGGAACCAAGAAGCAGGCCCAGGGAATAATCGAGGAGGAGGGGCGGCGCTGCGAGATGCCCTACATAAACACGCGCTGGCTCGGAGGCACGCTGACGAACTTCAACACCATACGCTCGAGAGTCGACTACCTGCTCGAGCTAAAGAAGCTCGAAGAGGACGGCCAGATGGAGCTGCTTCCCAAAAAGGAGGCGAAGAACCTGAGGAGGGAGGCGGCGAAGCTCGAAGGGCTCCTGGGAGGCATAATCGGGATGAAGCGCATGCCCGACGCCGTGTTCGTCGTGGACACCAAAAAGGAGCACATAGCCATAAAGGAGGCGAGGAACCTCTCCATACCGGTGATAGCCATAGTGGACACCAACTGCGACCCGGCCAACGCCGACTACCCGATTCCCAGCAACGACGACGCCATACGGGCGATAAAGCTCTTCACCTCGAAAGTGGCCGACGCCTGCATAGAGGGAAAACAGGTTTACGACGAGAGGCTCGTGAGCGGAGAGGTGGCCGAGGAGAAAGAGGACAGGCTCGACAAGGTGGTGGTGGAGAGAAAGGTGTTCGTGTTCAAGGAAGCCGAAAGCGACGAAAGCGAGACCGAGAAGTTCGTCTCGGTAGCCATCTCGGAATCTTCCGAGGGCGAAAGAGGCGCGGCGCGGGCGGAAAAGGAGAGCCAGGAAAAACCGGAATCCAGGAAAGAGGAAGAAAATGGCTGAGATAAAGGCGGCAATGGTCAAGGAGCTCAGGGAGAGCACGGGAGCTCCCTTCATCGACTGCAAGAACGCGCTTTCGGAGGCGGACGGGGACTTCGAGAAGGCGACGGAGATACTGAGAATAAAGGGAAGCGCCAAGGCGTCGAAGAAGACCTCGAGAAAGACCGACCAGGGAGTGATATCCTCCTACGTGCACGCGGGCGGAAAGATCGGCGTCATGCTGGAGGTAAACTGCGAGACGGACTTCGTGGCCAGAAACGAGGAGTTCCAGGGCCTGTGCAGGGAAGTCGCCATGCAGATAGCCGCCAACAGCCCGACCTACGTGGCCAGGGAGGAGGTTCCGGAAGCGGAGGTGGCCAAGGAGAGGAGAATCCTCAAGGCCGAGGCCGTCGAATCCGGAAAGCCCGAGAACATAGCCGAAAAGATGGTCGAGGGCAGGATAAACAAGTTCTACGAGGACGTATGCCTGCTCGAGCAGCCCTACATACGCGACCCCAAGATGAAGGTCGGCGACCTGGTCAAGAACCTCATAGCCAAGATCGGCGAGAACATAGTGGTGAAAAGATTCGTAAGGTACCAGCTGGGCGACTGAAAAAAACCGGAAAATGGGATCCTCCGACAAAACCTCCCCGAGATACAAAAGGGTCCTTCTGAAACTGAGCGGGGAATCCCTCCAGGGTCCCGGCGGCTCGGGCCTCGACTCCGCCGCCATAGAGCTTGTCTCCGACGAGATAAAAAGCGTCCGCTCCATGGGAGTGGAAACCGCCGTGGTCATAGGCGGGGGAAACATCTTCAGGGGAGTGTCGAGCTCGTCCAGGGGCATGGACCGCTCCACCGCCGACTACATGGGAATGCTGGCGACGGTGATAAACGCGCTCGCCCTCCAGGACTTTCTGGAAAGAAAGGGGCTTTCCACCAGGGTGCAGACCGCGCTCGAGATAAAGCAGGTCGCCGAACCCTTCATAAAGAGAAGGGCAATGCGCCACCTAGAGAAGGGAAGGATAGTGATATTCGCCGCGGGCACCGGCAACCCGTTTTTCACCACCGACACCGCCGCGACGCTCAGGGCCCTGCAGATGGGAGCCGACATCATAATGAAGGCCACCAAGGTGGACGGCGTCTACGACAAGGACCCCGTGAAGCACGAAGACGCGGTCAAGTTCGCCGAGCTTACCCACATGGAGATGCTGAAAAGAGGGCTCAGGGTGATGGACGCGACGTCCGTTTCCCTCTGCATGGAGGAGAAGATTCCCATCGTGGTGTTCGACCTTTTCGAAAAGGGAAACATAGAAAAAATCATCCGGGGCCGGAAGGTGGGCACCATCATAAGGAGCGGTGAGGAAGATGAGTGAAGAACTTTCCGTCGAGGAACTGCAGATGGACGCGGAGGACAGGATGGAGAGAACCGTGAGCGCGTTCGAGAGGGAGCTTTCGAGGACGAGGACCGGCAGGGCGTCCACCGCCCTGGTCGACTCCGTGAAGGTGTCCTACTTCGGGGCGCAGACCCCGATAAACCAGCTGGCCAACGTGTCGGTTCCCGACAGCTCGACGATACTGATACAGGCGTGGGACCCGGGCGCCGTGGAGGAGATCGAAAAGGCGCTCGCGCAGTCGGACCTGGGAATAACGCCGTCGACCGACGGAAACAGCATCAGGCTTTCGATACCGCCCCTGACCGAGGAGAGAAGAAAGGAGCTTGTGAAGCACACGGGCAAGGTCGCCGAGGAGCACAGGATTTCGATAAGGCGCATAAGGCAGGACGCGAACAACCTGATAAAGAAGGCGGAGAAAAAGGAAGGCATTCCCGAGGACGAAGTTAAAAAGACTCTCTCCGAAATCCAGGAACTTACCGACGCGAACATAAGGAAGCTCAACTCGCTTCTGGAAAGAAAGGAAAAGGAAATCCTGGAGATCTGACGGCCGCTACCGGCCGATGACCGAGACCCCGTCCATGTAGGGAACCAGAACCCCGGGAATCTCCACCTCCCCTTCCCTGGTCTGGAAGTTCTCCAGGATCGCGAGAAGCGCCCTTCCCACCGCCACCCCGGAACCGTTGAGGGTGTGGAGATAGGCGGGCCTGGACTTGCCGTCGGCCCTGTACCTTATGTTCGCCCTCCTCGCCTGGAACGCCTCGAAATTGCTGCAGGAGGATATTTCCCTGTACCTGCCCTCGCTAGGCACCCACACTTCGAGGTCGTAGGTCTTGGCGGCGGAAAATCCCATGTCCCCCGCGCACAGAACCACCACCCTGTAGGGAAGACCCAGAAGCTCGAGAACGCGCTCGGCGTCCCGGGTAAGGATCTCCAGCTGCTCGTAGGAGTTTTCGGGATCGGAAAAACGCACCAGCTCCACCTTGTTGAACTGGTGCTGCCTCATTATTCCGTGCACGTCCTTTCCGTAGGAACCCGCCTCCCTCCTGAAGCACGGGGTGTAGGCGACGTACTTGATCGGAAGCGCGTCGGCCGGGATTATCTCGTCGCGGTGAATGTTGGTGACCGGAACCTCGGCCGTGGGAACCATGTAGTAGTCGGTGCCGTCGAGCCGGAAGAGGTCTTCCTCGAACTTGGGAAGGTTGCCGGTTCCCGTGAGACTCTCGCTGTTTGCGACGAAGGGAGTGAGAACCTCGGTGTAGCCGTGCCGCCCGGCGTGGACGTCGAGCATGAAGTTTATGAGCGCCCTTTCGAGCCGCGCTCCCAGGTTCTTGTAGAGGGCGAACCTTGCCCCCGCGATCTTGGTCGCCCGGGGAAGGTCCAGGATGTCGAGCTCCGCTCCCAGCGCCACGTGATCCCTCGCCTCGAAATCGAAGTTCCTGGGCTCTCCCCACTTCCTTATCTCCACGTTGGACTCCTCGTCCGTTCCCCCGGGAACCGAGGAATGGGGCACGTTGGGAACGCGCAGCAGGAAGTTCCGGAGAAGTTCCTCCGTACCCGCCCTGCTTTCGTTGAGGCGCTTTATCTCGTCCGAAAGCTCCCTGAGGCCCGGAAGAAGCTCCGAGAGCTCCCGCTCGTCTCCCGATCTCTTTAGCTCCCCTATTCTCTTCGAGCCGCTGTTTCTCCTGTGCTCGAGCTCCTCGACGTTCCTTATTATCTCCTTTCTCCGGGAGTTGAGGGCGGAGAACTCCGACAGGTCGGCGTCGAACCCGCGAAGGGCGAGCCTCTCGCCCACAAGCTCCATGTTCCGTTCTATGAACCTGGGGTCAAGCATCGTTTCAGCGTCTCCGCAAGGCCGGGAGAAACTCCCGGGGCCGGATGTGTAACTTACACTCGCGGGCGATATTTTCAAACGGCCCGCGGCTTTGCAAAACCCCTTCTTTTCGGGTTTATTAGTTGAGCGTCGGAGTCCCCGGAACCGGCGAGGAGAACACCGGATGCAGATACTGAACAACGGACTGGAAATAACCTATTTCGGACATTCCACGTTCCTGATCAAGTCCCCCGGCGGGAAAAGGGTGATCATCGACCCCTGGCTCGAGGGAAACCCGTCGTGCCCCGAGCACCTGCGCGAAATCGACCGCGTCGACGTAATAGCGGTGACCCACGGACATTTCGATCACACAAGCGACGTTATCCCCCTGTGCGAAAAGCACGGTCCCAAGGTCGTGGCCAACTGGGAGATCTGCGACTGGCTGGGACAGAAGGGAGTCGAGAACTGCATGCCGGTCAACAAGGGAGGGTCGCTATCCATAGACGGGATAAGCTTCGTTATGACCCACGCCCAGCACAGCAGCAGCATGAAGGAGGAAGACGGAACCACGGTCTACGGGGGAGAGCCCGGGGGGTTCGTCATTACCTTTGAGAACGACTACACGATATACCACGCCGGAGACACCAATCTCTTCGGCGACATGAAGCTCATATCGGAGATATACAAGCCCCGGCTCTCCATGCTTCCCATAGGGGACCTTTTCACCATGTCTCCGCTGGAGGCGTCCTACGCGTGCAGGTTTCTCAGGTCGAAATGGGTGGTTCCCATGCACTACGCGACCTTTCCCCTGCTGGTGGGAACGCCCGACGAACTGAAAAGACTGACCGCCGACATGGATTCTCTCACGGTGGTCGACGTAAAGCCCGGAGAGACGATCACCTGACCGGGACGGTCTTGTCGGGAAACTGACGCTTTTCCCGGGGAGACGTTTTCCCGGGTTTCAGGCCTGCTGCCGATGAACATAGGAATACCCAAGGAAAGCAAGATTCACGAATACAGGGTTTCGCTCACCCCGGCGGCCGCGGGGGAACTCGCGAAGGCCGGAAACAGGGTGTTTGTCGAGACCGGCGCGGGAGCGGAGTCGGGATTCGCCGACGCGGATTACGAGGCCCGCGGCGCCCGGGTGCTGGGAAGCCGCGAGGAGCTTTACGAAAGCTCCCGGCTCGTGGTGAAGGTAAAGGAGCCGCAGAGAGACGAGTACGGCCTCATAAACGAAGACCACGTGCTTTTCTGCTACCTGCACCTGGCCGCCGACCCCGACCTCGCCGACTACCTGGTGAAAAGCTCGGTGACCGCGGTGGGATTCGAGACGGTGCAGCTCCCCGACGGCTCGCTTCCCCTTCTCGTTCCGATGAGCAGGGTGGCCGGGGTGCTTTCCATGCACATAGCCGCGGGACTCGCGCACAAAAACGTCGGCGGCAAGGGCAAGCTTCTCTGCGGCCTTCCGGGGGTGGAGCCCGCCAAGACCGTGATAATCGGCGGAGGAACGGTGGGGTACAACGCGTGCGTCGCCGCCGTCGGACTCGGAAGCGAAGTCACGGTGCTCGACATCGACACGGCGAAGCTCAATTTCTACTACGAAAAATTCGCGGGCGGGGTCGTCTCCCTTCCCGCCTACCCCGAAACGATCGAGAAGGAGTGCGAAAACGCGGACGTGGTCGTCGGCGCGGTGCTCGTCACGGGAGCGGCCGCCCCCAGGGTGCTGACAGGGGAGACGGTATCGCGCATGGAGCCCGGAACCGTTCTGGTCGACGTCGCCATAGACCAGGGAGGATGCGCGGAAACCAGCAGGCCGACGACCCACCGGGACCCCGTCTACGAAGCCGGCGGAGTGATCCACTACTGCGTCACCAACATCCCGTCCCTGGTGGCCGGAAGTTCGACCCGGTATCTTTCAAACGAGATTCTCCCCTACGTGATGAAGATCTCCCGGGGAGAGCTTAAAAAGGACGAGGCGCTAGTTCGGGGAATAAACACCGAGGGCGGAAGGCTTGCGGTGGATCTCGGGCTCTGAACGAGCCGTGTTGACAGGGAAACCATTTGCCAAATAATATTGGGGTCATGAAAATTCCCGCCAGAACGCTTCTGCTCGTCCTCGTCGCGACGCTTCTCGTCTCCTGCGGCGGGAAAAAGGCGATCTACGAGGGAACCGCCGAGCAGCTGCACGACGAAGTCGTCCGGGAGCTCGACAAGAAAGGCCGCTTCATCTTCGGCGGAACCAACTACGACAAGGTTTTCGAGATACTGAAGGAAATACAGATCAGGTACACGTACACTCCTTACGCGGCGCTGGCCGAGCTTAGAACCGGCGACGTCTATTTCAGAAAAAGGGAGTACACGCAGGCCGCGACCGAGTACGAGAACTTCGTAAACAACCACCCCGGCCACGAAAAACTCGACTACGCGACGTACCGCCTCGGACTCTCCCACTACGAGAGAAGAGCGGGAAAGGACAGAAACTACTCAAAGACCCTGCAGGCCATGAACTGGTTCATTTCGCTTCGGGAAACCTACCCCGACTCTCCGTACGTGGAGGAAACGCGGGAGAAAATAGAGGAATGCAGGAAAATACTCGCGGAGAGGGAAATCTACATAGGCAAGTTCTACCACAAGAAAAAGAACTACGAGGCCGCGATCGAAAGGTTCAACAACGTCCTGGAAAACTACCCCGAGACCAAGTACGCGATCAAGGCCGCGAAACTTCTGGAAAAATCCAGAAAGAAACTGTCCGAAAAATCCTCGTGAGTGGGGCGCCGCGCGGCGTCGGACGCGCGGGCCGGGGCCGGAATTCAGAGGGACTGCCGGCTAGCCGAACTTCTTTTCGATGTCTTCCTGCTCTTCCTTGCAGTTTATGCAGAGAGTGGTTTCCGGCCTAGCAATCAGTCTTTCTTCCGAGATTCCCTCTCCGCACACCTCGCAGATTCCGTAGGAGCCGTCTTCGAGCCTCGAAAGCGCGTCTCTTATCTTGCGAAGCAGCTTTCTCTCCCTGTCCCTTTCCCTGAGTTCCAGAACCCTGTTGGATTCGGAAAGCGCCCTGTCGAGCGGGTCGGGGAAGGTGCTCGCTCCCCTGCCCATCCTCTCGAGAGTCTCGTAGGCGATGCCCGCGATGTCGGACATCTTCTTCAGGAGAATGGTTCTTACCGTTTCCTTCGTTTCGCTTCGCATGGCGAAAATAATATATACCCGCCCCGGGCTTTTGTAAATTTGACGAACGGTTAAAAATTAATGCCCGTAATGGGCGCAACGGAAAAACTCACGGTCGCGGCTCCGGGGAAAATCGCAGAAGGTCTCTGCGACCTGCTCCTCGGTCTCGGCGCAGGGGCCGTGAGCCGTGAGGAAAAACGGGAACCGGGACAGCTTGTCCACGCGTACTTCGACGAAGGAGAGGACATGGACGCGGTCGCGGCGGCGGTCGAGAATTTCGCCGGGTTTTTCGGGGTGCCCCGCTCTTCGCTCGTATTCACAACGCGCCGCGTGGAGCCGAAGGACTGGGAGAACTGGAAATCCCACCTGACGGCGGTGAGGGTGAGCCGCCGCGTGACGGTCGTTCCCCCCTGGGAAAAACGGGAGCGCGGTCCCGGGACGACGGTGGTGGAGATAAACCCCGCGAACGCGTTCGGAACCGGTCACCACGAAACCACCAGGATATGCGCCTCCTACCTGGACGAACTCCTGGCGCGGCGCAGGAATCTCTCGGTCTTCGACCTCGGGTGCGGAAGCGGCGTCCTGGGAATCTGCGCGGCCAAGCTCGGGGCCGGGGCGGTTTTCTGCGCCGACACGGATTTTGCCGCGGCCAGGGAGACGGCGGCCAACGCGAGAAGAAACTCCGTGGACGAGAAGATAAGGGTATGGTGCGGCTCGATGGACGGCACATCGGGAAGATTCGACGTGGTGGTTTCCAACACCTCGAGGGAAACCCTCGTGTCGATGAAAGACTCGCTGAGGGAGCGGCTGCTTCCCGGGGGACGCCTGGTCGTTTCCGGCGTACTGGCGGCCGAAAGAAGCGGGCTTGCCGACGCGTACGAAAGCTCGGGCTATGATATAGTTAGCTGGAAGGTCGACGGGGAGTGGGCCGGGGCGCTGCTCGAGCCGAGCGCGCGGGAGGAACCGAAACCATGAATTCCTTCAGAACGATAGAATGGAAAGACGGCAGGGTCGTGATGATCGACCAGAGAAAGCTTCCCAACGAGGAGGCGTACGTCGAATGTTCCACCTTCGAGGAAGTGGCCGAATGCATAAGAGACCTGGTCATCAGGGGCGCGCCGGCCATAGGAATCGCGGCCGCCATGGGAATGGCGCTGGGCGCGCTGGGGCTGGGAGACGACCTGGGCCGCGGGGAATTCGAGGCCGAAATGAAGAGGATCTCCGAACATCTGTCCCTGACCCGGCCGACGGCGGTGAACCTCTTCTGGGCGCTCGACAGGATGAACCGGCTGGTCCGCGAATCGGGAGAAGCGGGGACGGAAGAGACGAAGAAGCTTCTCGTGGCCGAAGCCGTCGGCATGCAGAGGGAGGACATCGAGACCTGCATGAGAATCGGGAAACACGGCTCCGGACTTATCGGCCGCGATTCGGTCGTCCTCACGCACTGCAACGCGGGCGGGCTTGCCACCGCGGGCTACGGAACGGCCCTGGGGGTGATACGGTCGGCGTTTAGCGACGGGAAGAACGTAAGCGTGATATCGTCCGAAACCAGACCGGTGCTCCAGGGCGCAAGGCTTACGACCTGGGAGCTTCAGCGCGACGGAATCCCCGTCCGGCTGATAACCGACGGCATGGCCGGATACCTGATGAGGGGGGGAATGATCGATTCGGTCGTGGTAGGGGCCGACAGGGTGGCCATGAACGGAGACACCGCCAACAAGATAGGGACCTATTCCCTCTCGGTTCTGGCGAAACACCACGGCATTCCCTTCTACGTGGCCGCTCCGACCTCAACCATAGACGTCAAGTGCGCGAGCGGAGAGGACATTCCGATAGAGCAGAGAAGTCCAGAAGAGGTGACGCACGTGAACCGCAGGCGGATAAGCGCCGAGGTGGAAGCGATCAATCCCGCGTTCGACGTAACCCCGGGGGAAAACATAGAGTGCCTGGTAACCGAGGTCGGGATTTTCAGAAAACCCTACGCCGAATCGCTGGCGGCGCTCAAGGGGAAAAGTCAGTAGTTTCCCCTCTCGATTTCCTCCTGCGCCTCCACGCTCAGCTTCGTAAAGGGCATGGCCATGAGCCTCTCTTCGCCTATCTTCTCCCCCGTAACCTCGCAGAAGCCGTACTCCCCGCTTTCAATTCTCTTGAGAGCGTCGTCTATCTGCTGCAGCTTGTCGCGTTCCCTGTTCGAAAGCGTAAGGGCGAGTTCCCTCTGCCTGTCTTCCGACGCGTGGTCGTAGAAGTCTCCGACGTTGAAGCGCAGGTGGTCCGATTCCTCCCTCATCGACCTCACCACGTCCTTGAGCAGCTCCTTTCTCATTTCAGTGAGCATCTTGGTCATCCGGGAAAGAAACCTCTTTGCGTACTTCCTGGAACCCGTCTTCCCCGAAGACGGGCTTTTGACCGTCCCGGAGGAAGAACTTTTTCCCGCCCCGCCTTTTTTGGGCGCGGTCTTCGCTCCGGGCTGTTTTTTTCTGGCTGTGGGCAAGGCGCTACTCTCCGCGGTGAATATTCGAGTTTCTAAAGTTAGATTAAGAAAATTTCTTTGTCAATACGGCCGGCCCCGTCCCTGTTGCCATACCACTACCGGCGGTTATACTGCACCCCTGCTTCGTTTGAGCGCTTTTAGGATGAGCAACAAACTGTCGAAAAGAGACGCCTGGGCTACCAAGACGGGACTGATCCTGGCGATGGCGGGAAACGCCATAGGTCTGGGCAACTTCCTCAGGTTCCCCACGCAGGCCGCGGAAAACGGCGGCGGCGCCTTCATGATTCCCTACTTCATAGCCTTCATCGTGATAGGCATCCCGATAATGTGGCTGGAATGGGGCATGGGACGGTACGGAGGATCCAGGGGACACGGAACCACGCCGGGAATATTCAATCTTTTCTGGAAGAGCGACGCTTCGAGGCTGCTGGGAGTCATAGGACTGTGGATACCGCTCGTGGTTGCCATCTACTACATCTACATCGAATCGTGGACGCTCGGATACGCCCTGCATTTCGCGCTCGGAAGCAACCCGGGACTCGATCCGGGCTCGATTTCGAACGCCTCGGAGTACGTGAAGCCATACAGCGAGTTTCTCGGCAGATACCTGGGCGCGGGAGACGGGGTGCTTCGGTCTCCCTCCTCGATGGCGATCTTCGCGTTCGTCGTGACGGTGGCGGCGAATTTCTACATAATGCTCAGGGGAATATCGGGAGGCATAGAGGTGTTCGTCAGGTACGCGCTTCCCCTGCTTTTCGTCCTGGCCATAGTGCTGGTGGTGAGGACGCTGACCCTGAAGACCGATTACGGAACGGCGGTGGAAGGACTGAATTTCCTTTGGAATCCCGACTTCGGGGCGCTCATGAATCCCAAGGTGTGGATAGCGGCCGCCGGGCAGATATTCTTCACCCTGAGCCTGGGTTTCGGAGCCATAGTCGTGTACGCGTCCTACATAAAGCCGCAAAACGACGTCGCCCTCAGCGGACTGACCGCCGCGACCGTCAACGAGGCCACGGAAGTGATTCTCGGAGGCTCGCTGGCCATTCCGGCCGCCGTGGCGTTTTTCGGAACGGCGAGCGTCGTCGCCATCGCCCAGTCGGGAGCTTTCAGCCTGGGTTTCGTAAGCCTTCCGGCCGTGTTCAGCAGCATACCGGGAGACCTTCTGGGCATCGAAATGGGGAGGATACTCGGGTTCACCTGGTTTTTCCTCCTGTTTTTCGCCGGCATAACGTCCTCGGTGGCGATATCGTATCCGCTGGTGACGTTCCTTCAGGACGAGTTTTCGATCTCCAGGCAGAGGTCCGTCGTCTACACGATGTGCGTAATAGTCGTAAGCGTCCTTCCCGTGATACTCGTAAGCCAGGTGCTCGACGAATGGGACTTCTGGGCCGGAACCATAATGCTGGTCGTCTTCGGATTCATCGAGGTGGTGATGTTCATGTGGGTGTTCGGTTCGGAAAAGGCCTGGAACGAAATAAACTCGGGAGGACTGATAAAGGCACCGCGCGTCTTCTACTACATCCTCAAGTACGTGACTCCGATCTTCCTTCTCGTGATCATAACGTGGTGGAGCTACGGATACCTGCCGTCGATGATCAAGGCTACGGGCTGGAACGTGTGGTTCGCCAGGCTCTACATAGCGGGGCTGTTCATTTTCCTCTCGGTCCTGACTTACGTAGCCAGCAGGAGAAAAGCCTGATGGAACCCTTCGCGGCGCTGTTCATGTTCCTGTCCTGGGGATCCGTCCTCTGCCTTCTGGCCTTCTGCCTGAAGAAGTTCAAGGGCGGGCCGGAATAAGCCCGGGGCGAAGAGAAAAACCCGGGGGCCGGGCGTTCTCATGCCGACGCGCGGACCGCAGGCTCAAAGGTCCGTTTTCGTTTCCTCCCGAAAAACCTCTTCCGACTTTCCGATACGGAACATCCTGAAAACGTCCTCGACCTGGTGCAGAAGAAACGTGGTGAGCAGGAAAGACGACGCGAAAAGAACCAGGGGGTTTCCCCCGAAGACCGCCAGGACCACCAGGATCGCCGAGTAGTAGTTTCTTCTTCCCAAGTAACGAAGGCGGGAAAGCAGTTTCCTGAGACCGGAAAGCTCCCCGGGGTCCAGGTGCCTGTCGACCTCGAAGTAGGCCACCAGGCTTCCCGAATCCGTGTACTTCCTTATGAAGTAGAGAGACCAGCCGAGAAACAGCGCGAAAACCAGCAGGTTGTAGGTTCCGAGCAGCACGGGAACGACGCTTCCGGTCTGGAGGTAGTACCCGAGGGGAACGCCGATGAGGAAGGAAAGAACCGTGAACTGGTCGCTTATGGTGTCGACCCACTGTCCCTTCTTGGTCTCCATCAGCTTTATTCTCGCGACCTCTCCGTCGCACCTGTCCAGGACCGTGGCTATCTGCATGAAGACGGCTCCGAGCACCGGATGTCCGAGCGCGTACAGCGGTCCGCAGAGCATCCCTATCAGGTTGATCAGGACGCTTATCATGTTCGGCGTAAGGGGCGTCCTTATCAGAAGCTTGCTAAGGGGCAGGGACACCCTGCCGTTTATCTTCCTGGCTATCCAGCCCGTGGCGGTCTTTCCGACGTGGGAGAATATGATTCTCTCCGCTTCCTCCACGGACTCCCGCGTATCCGAAAGCCGGTACCACTGCCCGCGGCGGATCCCGAAAGTCCTGACGCGGCCGCGTTCGGCCTCCCGGCCGAGCCACGCGTCGAGTCCCGGAGCCGAGAGAATCGCGGGAACGTCCGCGCCGTCAACCACCAGGGCGCCCGCGACGCTCCTCGCGCCGTCAAGGTAGCCGTCCACCAGACCTGTCCGCGCGTCCACGCCCGCCAGCGGTTCCGAGTTTTCCTCGACGAGAAGGGAAATCTCCCCTTCCCCGCGGTCGAGCGAATCCCGGAGGAACTTTTCTATCTGGCCGTATCCCGTCGTACCGAAGGAAGATTCAAGGACAAGCGCCCCGGCGGAATCCGCGGACACCGACTCTCCCGGAGAGACCCAGTTTATCTCCGAGGTGATTCTCCCGTCGTCCAGAAACAGGGCGCTCAGGAAATCCGCGTTGTCGGAGACTATGTGAAAGCGCTCGATTCCCGCCCTCTGGGAGTTTATGACGATTCTTTTGAGCTGGGGAACCTGCGCCACGGACGCGTCGGCGAACAGGGAAAGGTCCTGACCGTTTGTTCCCCTGCCCGAACAAAGAACGATGGCGTGTTTCATGAAAGGCTATTCGGAGGAATCGACGACCCTGAGAAGGCTGGACGCGCCGTATTCCTTCCTCATGAACCTGTCGGCTTCCTTCCTCGCCCTGAAAAGGTCGAGAGGACAGTCCACGTCCATCCAGTAGAGGTTGCCTATGTCTAGGGGCCTGATCTCGTAACCCTTGTTTATCAGCCTGTGTATGGAGGAAATGTACCACTTGCCCTCGGCGCCGGGATTTCTCATCTCTTCCTCCACGGACCTTTTGAGCAGCTCCACTCCCGTGTCCCTAAACACCCTGATGCCCACCGATTCGGCGGAGGTTTCGCTCTTGGAGATGTTCTTGCTGATTTTCGCAACCCTGTTGCCGTCGACCACGACCTTCATGTCCTCCCCGTCGTACCTGGGCTTTCTCTTTATGGGAAGGCAGATTTTCTCGTCCCTCACGGAAAGGGCCTTGTCCAGAACGCCTATTTCGTAAACGTCGTCTCCGTTCATCACCACTATGTCCTCGTCAAACTCGCTTCTGGCTATCCAGAGAGAAACGAGACTGTTCGTGGACTGGTAGAAGGGATTGTACAGGGTCTTTATCCTCATTCCCAGACCGTCGTAGCTTCTGAGAAAATCCTCCACCCTCTCGAAGCCGAAGCCGACCACGATCACGACTTCGTTTATGCCGCAGTCCCTTATATGGTTTATCTGCTGCTCCAGTATGGATATGTTTCCGACGTCGAGAAGACACTTGGGCTTGTCGTGCGTGTAGGGATACAGCCTGCTGCCCCTGCCGGCCGCGAGTATTATAGCTTTCATGTATAAATCCTAGAGCATGTCGCCGGACGCGACGAAGCATGCTCTCCTCCGAAAAGTGCGTTTAAGGCGCATTTATAACCACAAACGCTCTTCATGTCAAATCGGGAGCGGGTCCGGACCCGGAAAATCACTCCTCGGCGGCGAGCCTGAGGCCGTCGATTCCGGACTTCACGTCCGTCACGTTGTTCATCTCGTCCACGTACACGAGCCTCGGACTGTGGCTCGCGCTCTGTTTCTCGTCGTAGACGGCGAAGTCCGCGACTATCAGGCAGTCGCCCTTCTGGGCCAGATGGGCCGCCGCGCCGTTCACGCAGACCGTGTTCGACCCCCTGGGTCCCTCGATCACGTACGTGGAGAAACGGTGGCCGTTGGTCAGGTTGAATATGTGGACCTCCTCGTAGGGAAAGAGGTCGGCGGCGTCCATGAGGTTCCTGTCGAGCGTAAGACTGCCCTCGTAGTCAAGCTCCGCGTCGGTGACCGTGACCCTGTGTATCTTCGATTTCAGCAACACCCTCTGCATAGGTCCTCTCTCACAGCAAAATATTGTCGATAAGCCTGGTCGTCCCTATCCTCGCCGCCACCGCCACCAGGTCGCCCCGGGCGGCCGCGCTCCTGTACTCGAGGGTTTCGGGATCGGCTATCTCAAGATAATCAATATCATTAATTTTCGCTGCGCGCAACACCTCCCGCGCCGCGGAAAGCAGGGTCGGGCAGTCGACGCACCCCTTTTCGAACCTTCTGCCGACCTCGCGAAGGGCCCTGTTTATGGCCGCCGCCCGCGTTCGCTGCTCCGCGCCGAGGTAGGCGTTTCTCGAGCTCATGGCGAGCCCGTCGGATTCCCGCTTCGTCGGCATCCCGACTATCTCCACGTCCATGTCGAAATCCCTGACCATCCTGCGGACGATCGCGAGCTGCTGGTAGTCCTTTCTTCCGAACACCGCGAAGTCCGGCCGGACCATGTTGAAAAGCTTAAGCACCACCGTCGCCACGCCGTCAAAATGCCCGGGCCTCGCGGGACCGCAGAGACGGTCTCCGAGCTCCCCCACCGAAACCGCGGTCTGGAAACCGTCGGGGTAGACCTCCTCCGCGGCCGGATGGAAAAGGTAGTCGACCCCGCAGGCGGCCAGCTTTTCGAGGTCTCCCTCGAAGTCCCTCTCGTAACGGTCGAAGTCCTCTCCGGGCCCGAACTGCGAGGGGTTGACGAAAACGCTCACGACCGTGACGTCGGCCCTCGCGACCGCCTCCTCGACAAGACTGAGGTGCCCCGCGTGCAGGGCGCCCATCGTGGGAACGAATCCCAGTTTCGCCCGCGCCGCGGCGCAGCCGCCGGAAACCTTTTTCATTTCACGGGAAGTTCTGATCACCGAGGGAACTTCACGGCTTTCCATAGCAATGCTTCTCCGAAGGAAAATCCCCCTTCTTGACGTCCTCCACGTATTTTTTCGCGGCGTCCGACACGGCGCTTCCCACTTCCGCGTATTTCTTCACGAACCTGGGAAGCGGGGGAGGCGTGAGACCGATCATGTCGTTTACGACGAGCACCTGGCCCCCGCAGCCGGGTCCCGAGCCTATTCCGACGGTCGGCACCCCGAGACTTTCGGTAATCTCCCCGGCGACCTCCGGAAAAACTCCCTCGACAAGGACGATGAACGCCCCGGCCTCCTCGCAGGACCTGGCCAGGTTCACGAGCCTTTTGCGTTCCCGCTCGGAGCCGCCCTGAGCCGCGTAGCCGCCCGTCACGTGAACCGACTGCGGGCAGAGCCCCACGTGGGCTATGACGGGAATTCCCGCCCTCCGGATGTGGCGCACGGTGTCCACGTACGTTTCGTCGTTCACCTCGAGCTTGACCGACTCCGCCCGGCCTTCCTTCACGAGCCTGGCGGCGTTTCCCACGGCGTCTTCGCGGGACTTCTGGTAGGAAGCAAACGGCATGTCGGACGAGAGGTGGGCGCGCCTCACTCCCCTGGACACGACCCTGGTGTGGTAGATCATTTCGTCGAGAGTGACCGAGAGGGTGTTTTCAAGTCCCTGGACGACGTTTCCCAGGGAGTCCCCGACCAGAACCGCGTCCACTCCCGCCCCGTCCACTATCGCCGCCACGGTGGCGTCGTAGGCGGTTATCATGGAGATCTTCTCGCCGCGCTCCTTCATCGCGCGAAAATCCGTCGTCCTGATCTTGTTCATCTCCGCTGTGCTCTCCGGACAGTCACTCGACGTATATGCTAGCCCCGTACCCCCGTCTTCTCAGGGTTCTCCGGACGTTCTCCGCGTCCTCGCGCCTGTGGAACATGCCGACTCTGACCCTGTAGTAAGTATTCCCCCCGGAGACGAAAGATTCCACCCTCACGTCCTCGTCGACGACCCCCGAAACCTTCCTCTCGAGAGCCAGGGCGTTTCTCCTGCTGCTGAAAGAGCCCGCCTGGACGGTGTAGAGGGCGACGAAAAGACTGTGGGACCTTTTCGACGGGGTGGAGAGCACCTCGATCTTCACTTTCGCCACCCCGCTTCTGATAAGTCCCACGGACCTGGCCGCGGCGTAGGAAAGATCGATCACCCTTCCCTCCACGTACGGACCCCTGTCGTTTATCCTGACCACCACCTTCTTTCCGTTGTCGAGATTGGTGACGCGCACTATGGTTCCGAAGGGAAGCGCCTTGTGGGCCGCCGTGTAGGAGTACCTGCTGAACTTCTCCCCGCTGGCCGAAGTGTTGCCGTGCTCCTTGTCCCCGTACCAGGAGGCCTTTCCGTACTGGATGCTTCCCGACTGGACCTTTCCCGCCGGTTTAGCGGAAGAAACGGGGCGGCTCTCCCGCTTCGGCAGACCGACGAAGGGAATGCAGCCGGAGAACAAGAACAGGACGGCCAGTGCCGGATTCACCCACTTCATACCGTGCTATTCTAACATAAATACGGCCCGCCGGGGCGGGGCGGCTTGAGATTACGCTCAAGCGTAATAGAATACTGCATTTCAAAACAGGCGTGCAGAATGAACCGGCCGGACTACAATTTCCCCATCATAGACAGACTTCCTCCGTACATTCTCGGCGTCGTAAACGAACTCAAGCACGCGGCCCGGGCGCGGGGGGAGGACATAATAGACCTGGGCATGGGCAATCCCGACCAGTCCACGCCGCCGCACATAGTGGAAAAGCTGAGGGAGGCGGCGAAGGAACCCAGAAACCACAGGTACTCGACCTCCGCGGGACTTCCCAAGCTCCGCCTCGCGGTTGCCGACTGGTACAAAAGAAAGTACGACGTCGACATCGACCCCGGTTCGGAGGCCGTGGTGACGATAGGAAGCAAGGAAGGCATATCTCACCTGATGCTCTCCATACTTTCCCCGGGAGACGTGGCGGTGGTGCCCGACCCCACCTACCCCATACACAGCTACTCGGTGATCATAGCCGGGGGAACCGTTCACAGCTTCCCGATGGGAGAGAACGAGGACCTCGCGGCGTCCATCGAGAAATCGATAAGGGAAGCGCGGCCGAGACCGAAGGTTCTCATCATCTCCTTTCCGAACAATCCGACCACGAGAGTCGTGGACCTGGGCTTTTTCGAAAAAATCTGCGACCTGGCCAGGGAAGCGGGACTGATAGTGGTGCACGACCTGGTCTACGCGGAGCTGTGCTACGACGGGTACAGGGCGCCCAGCATTCTGCAGGTCAGGGGAGCGAAGGAAATCGCCGTGGAGTTCTACTCGCTTTCCAAAAGCTACAACATGCCCGGGTGGAGGGTCGGCTTCATGGTGGGAAACCCCGGGATCGTCTCCGCCCTCAAGAGAATAAAAAGCTACCTCGACTACGGGATATTCCAGCCCATACAGATATCGGCCATAACGGCCCTGAACGGTCCCGAAAGCTACGTGGAGGGCGTGCGGGAGACCTACAGGTCGAGAAGGGACAAGCTGGTCGAATCCTTCTCCAGGGCGGGATGGGAAATCCCCAAGCCCCCGGCGACCATGTTCGTGTGGGCCAAGATACCGCCCGGGTTCGAGCGGATGGGCTCGCTTGAGTTCTCGAAGCTCCTGATAGAGAGATCGAAGGTGGCCGTGTCTCCCGGGGCGGGCTTCGGAAGCTGCGGAGAGGGCTTCGTCAGACTCGCGCTGGTGGAGAACGAAAACAGGATAACGCAGGCCGCCAGGGGAGTGAAGAAGCTCCTTCGGGACTCGCCCGGCTGATCCCGCCTAGAAAGCCTGGCCTATGCTCACGAATATACGGAGTCTCCTGTCCCTTTCCTCCTCCGCGGGATTCAGAAGGTAGCCGAAATCCAGCCTGACGGGACCGATCGCCGTGTGATACCTCAGTCCCGCTCCGGCGGCGTACTTGATGTCGCCCGGGCTGAAGCCGAAGCTCTCGGGATAGACGTTTCCGTAGTCGACAAACGTCACCGCTCCGAGCTTCTTCAGGGGAGGGAGCCTGACCTCGACGTTTCCCACGATCATGGAGTTTCCCCCGAGCGGGTCGCGGGAGGGGTTCAGGGGTCCGAGCTGCTGGAACGAGTAGCCTCTCATGCTGGTGCTTCCGCCGGCGAAGAACCTCTTGAAGATCGGAACGTCGAGCGCGTCTGTGCTCCCGAAGGTGTTTATGTTGCCGACGGTGAACCTTTTTCCCAGAACGAATCCGAAAACGTCGCGATAGTACCTGAACTCGGCCAGGGACTTCAGGTAGTCGGTATTGCTGGAGCTGGCTATCTGGAAAGGCTTTTCGAGGGAAAGAAACACCCTGAAACCCCGGGTCGGGTTTATGAAGCTGTTGGTGCCGTCGTACTCGAGCCCGAGGGCCGCCAGGGTCATGTACACGTTGTCCCTCGCCCTTTCGGCGGGCGTTCTGACCACCTGGGAGTCTATGTCGGCGTATATGAGGACGGCGGAACCGAAGACGGTGAAGTCGTCCCAGAATTCCTTGGACAGCGTGCTGTTGAAATCGTAGCTCACGCCCTCGTAGCCAGGAAAGTCGTCCCTCTTCACGTCGACCAGGAAGGAGAGGTTGGAATTGCGGCCGATCACGTGGGGCTGGTCGAGCTTGGTCCAGACGCCGCGGGTGAGGGACGAATAGCCGGAGGTCACCCGGAGAATTCTTCCTCCCCCGAGGAAATTCTTCTGGGTCCACGTGAGCTTGGCCCTGAACCTGTCCTCCGTCGCGTACCCCGCGCCGAGCTTCACGGTTCCGAGCTTGCTCTCCGTGACGCTGTACCTGGTGTCGATCTCCAGCGCTTCGGTGTCGTAGTCCAGGTCGACTATGACCGAGCTGAAAAAACCCGTCTTGAAAATGTTGGAGCGCGATTTCTGGGTCTTTCTCGGGGAAAACACCTCTCCCTTCTCGTGCTCTATCTCCCGCTCGAGAAGTCCGGTGGCGATATTGGAGTTTCCGCTGAACGTCGCTTCGCCGAAAGAGTAGCGCCGGCCCGGGGCGATGACGAACTCGACCGCGACCCCTTTTCTCCTGAGATTCACTATCGCTTCGGACTTCACCTCCGCCAGCACGTAACCCTTCTCGGAGAGCATCTCGGCGATGACGGCCTTGGACTCCTGGTACTTTATCTGGGAAAAGCGCCTGCCTTTCCTGAGCGGAATCGCCTTTCTCAAGGCGGCCGCGTAATCGTCAGGCCAGTCGGCGAGCACCTTTACTTCGAGCGCGTTCAGCGTCACGGGGTCGCCCTGGTCCACGGTTATCTCTACATCGACCCTGCTCCCCCCGTCACCGAAAACGATGTCGCGCGTCACCGAAGAAGCGTAGTAGCCGTGATCTCTCAGCAGCTGCTCTATCCTCTTGATGTCGTCCTCGAGAAGCTGGCGGTCGAACTCGGGGTCCTTCTTCCAGGGCTTTCTCGACGGAAACGGCGTGAGCATGGACTTTTTCACCGTCCCCATGCTTATGTCCTCGAGTCCCCTTATCCTGAGAGAGGAAATGACCGCCGGCCCGCCGTTGTCCGCGTCGCGCGCCGAAGCACCGGAAGCGGGAAGAAGCGCCGAAAGGAAAAAAAGCCCCCCCAGGACGAAAGAAAGAAAACCGCGGGGCGCGCCCGGGAAAAAAGGAACAGGAGCCCCGAATCCCCCCCGCCGGCAGTCCGGAGATATAAGGAATTTTTTTTCCATTCTCTGCAAGTCTCTGCAAGCCGCGCGTCCCGGGGCCCGGCGGACGGACGCGGACAAGGCGGCCCCGGCGAAAATAGTAACCTGATTTGCGCGTAAAATCACAAGAGCGCCGGGGTTTCGCGCAACGCGGTCGCGGGAAAGCGGGCGATTTCCGTTCCCGCGGTCGGGACTCCTTACGCAAGCGGGGGGAATATGGTATTATCTTCCGGCAAGTCTCGCGGCCGGACCATGGAATTTCTGCTTCTGATACTGTTCGTTCTTCTCGGGTTTTTTCTCGGGACGCTCATTCTCGGAAACTTTTTCTTCCTGGTCTTCATGAAGCTTCCGCAGTTGCTCGGGGCCGAATCCAAAACGCCGGTGCGCACCCTCGTGCATTTCTTCCTGGAGACGTTCGGGTGGCTGCTCATGCTCGTGGCGCTGGTGTTTCTTTTCCGCAAGTACCTGCCCGGCCACCAGGTGCTTTTCTACTGCGGAATATGCGTCGCGCTGGCCTTTCACGCGGGAACCCTGCTCAGGCTCCACGGCAGGCCGCACTCGAAGAGGAAGTGAAAGACCCCGTTTCCGGGCGGACGCGGACTATCGGGCGGAGTAGTCGCCGTCTATGAACATTTCCTTCGCCGGGTCTCCCGGGTCGTCCCTTCTCTTTCGCTCGAGGTCCTTGGCGGTCTTTTTCCCCAGGACGGACCGGCTCACGTACTCGAGCTTTACGGTTTTCTTGTCGGGGTTCAGGCTCATCAGAACCAGAACGTCGGCAAGCTCCCACCGGAGCACCTCGTAGGAAAAAACCCTGTCGCGCTTGAACGATTCGCCGAAATTCCCGCGGAGCTCTCCCTCGAGACGGTTTTTCGCCGCAGCGAACCCTTCCCCGTCCTCGAAGGTCAGGAGAAGGGAACTGGACATGAGCCTGTCGTCGTAGAATTCGAGCAGTATCCGGCGTCCGGCATCGGGGGCGGAGGGGCTCAGAACGACCTTTTTCAGTTCCTTGGAGTACTTGCTGTCCGAAACGACCTCGAGGCCGAGCGGTCCCGCGCGGGCGAGCGCGGCCTTTCTGGAAATTCCGAAATCGAAGCCGTGCGGAGCCGCCGCGGTCGCCTCGGCGAGCGGGCGGGAAAGGGGAAAAGAGAAAAGAACCGAAAAAACAAGCGTAATGCGCAACGTCGTCAGGCTCATGACATGTTCTCCCGATACCGAAAACCCCGGTATGTTAAGGGGTTGAGGTTTCGGCCGCTCGCGCGGCCCGGAGAATACGATACCGCAAGACCGAAATGGAAACAATCATAGGAGTCATCGGAGCCGCGGACCCCGGCGAGCGCGAAAAAACGACGGCGCGGCGGGTCGGCAGGCTGATCGGGGAGGCGCGGTGCCTTCTTCTCTGCGGCGGCGGGGGAGGAGTGATGGAATCGGCGTGCGAGGGGGCCAAGTCGGCCGGGGGAACCACGATAGGAATCCTTCCGGGAGCGCGGCGGGCGGAGGCCAACAGGTTCGTCGACATACCCGTCGTCACGGGGATGGGAGAAGCCAGAAACGTCATAGTGGCCAGGTCCAGCCACTGCGTGATAGCGGTGGGAGGGGGATTCGGCACGCTGTCGGAGATATCGTTCGCACTCAAGTCGGGGGTGCCGGTCGTCGGGCTTGACACGTGGAGCGTCTCGGAGAAAATTATCGCCTGCGAAACTCCCGAAGAAGCGGTCCGAAACGCCCTTGAGCTCGCGCGCGGGGCGGGCCGGTAACGGGAGTTCCCCTCGCCGGAAGGAAAAAATGCAGGACATAGCGAGCCACATAAGAAAGGTTCCGGACTTTCCCAGAGAGGGAATAGTCTTTTACGACATAACCACTCTTCTGAAGGACGCGAAGGCTTTCCGCAGGTCCGTGGACATGATGGCCGGGATGCTCGACGGCAGGGAGATAACGTCTTTCGCCGGACCCGAATCCCGGGGCTTCATCTTCGCCGCGGCCCTGTCGCTTAAGCTCGGCAAGGGGATGATCGTGACGAGAAAGCCGGGCAAGCTTCCCCATTCCACCGCGAGCGTTTCCTACGACCTGGAGTACGGAAGCGCGAGTCTTGAAATTCACGAGGACGCGGTGAGCAGCGAAAGCAGAGTCGTGGTGGTCGACGACCTTCTGGCCACCGGAGGCACGGCGCGCGCCACGGGAGACCTCGTGGAGAGGCTCGGAGGCGCCGTGACCGGGTACCTTTTCCTGATAGAGCTGGAGGGACTCGGGGGAGCGCGCTCGCTGGCCCCCCACCCCGTCTGGTCGGTGCTGAAAATGCCGGGATGAGAATTGAAGAAGATAAAAGTCACATTCGGTAGAGACAAAGACGGCTCCTACGAAATCCTGATCGGCCGCGGACTGCTGGGACGGGTCGCCGGGGACCTCGAGGAGGCGGGCGTCGCCCACTCCCTCGCGGTCGTCACGGACTCGAACGTGGCGGGGCTCTACGCCGAGGATATTGTGAGCGACGCAAGGGCCCGCTTCGCGAAAGTCGAGCTCGTCGTCTTCCCGGCGGGGGAAAAAAGCAAGAACAGGGAAACGAAGTCCTTCATAGAGGACAGGATGCTCGATTCGGGATTCGGCAGGGACTCCTGCGTCGTAGCCCTGGGCGGAGGGGTGGTCGGAGACGTGGCGGGGTTCGTCGCCGCCACCTACATGAGGGGAATTCCCTGCGTGCAGGTGCCTACCAGCCTCGTGGCCTGCGTGGACAGCTCCGTGGGAGGGAAAACCGCCGTGGACACGCCCCGCGGGAAAAACCTCGTCGGGGCGTTTCACCAGCCGTGGCGCGTGTACGCGGACACCGACGTCCTCAGGACGCTGGGGAGAAGGGAGATTCGCGAAGGACTCGCGGAGATAATAAAGTACGGGGTGATAGAAAGCGAGGAGCTTTTCCGCTACCTCGAGGAGAACGTCGAGAAAGTCCACCTGCTCGACGACCGCGTCCTTCGAGAGGTGATAGAGGCAAGCTGCGAGATCAAGGCGCGGGTGGTCGAGCTTGACGAAAAGGAGCGCAACCTGAGAAAGGTTCTCAACTTCGGACACACGGCGGGACACGCCCTGGAACAGCTCTCCGGCTACGAGCTTTCCCACGGAGAAGCGATTTCCATAGGGATGACCGTCGAGGGAGAGATAGCCCTGGGCGAGACCTCGTGGAGCGGGCGGGAGCAGAACAGGCTTAAGGAACTCCTGCGAAGGGCGGGACTTCCGACGGAATGTCCCCGCGACACGGACATCCGCGAAATAACCGACGTCATGAAGATGGACAAGAAGGCGCGCGGGGGGGAAATAGAGATGGCGCTTCCCAGACGCGTAGGGGAGATGGAAGAGCGGGACGGAAGCTACGGAACAAGGGTCGGCGAAGAGAAGATAAAGTCGGTTCTCGAAGCCCTGCGGGGAAAATGAGCGACTTCGACCCGGCGCTCGACCTTTCCCCGCACGTCTTTCCCGTAGGCAGGGACGACATTTTCGGCGACCGCAAACCCCTCGCGCTCGAGATAGGCTTCGGAGAAGGAGAGTTTCTCATAAACGAGGCGCGGGAGAACGGGGACAGGAACTATCTGGGTCTCGAGATCAAGGGGGGAAGATTCAGAAAGGCCGTCGAGGCGGCGAAAAAGCTCTCCCTGCGAAACGTGAAGTTCGCGCACATAGAGGCGGAAATCGCCCTCAGGCAGGTATTCGGCAGGAACCTGTTCGACCTGGCGCTCATAAACTTTCCCGACCCGTGGCCCAAGAAAAAGCACTCGAAGCACAGGATGTTCAACCGGCGCTTCATCGGATACCTCTCCGGGGCGCTCGAGAGAAACGCGAAGGCGGTCGTAAAGACCGACCAGCTGCGTTACATGGAGGAGATAGCGGGCCAATTCCGCGCAAGCTCCCTGTTTCGCCCCGTCTGCCCTCCGCCCGGCTTCACGGAGGACACGGGGCGCGGAGCGAAGACCAAGTTCGAAAAGCTGTTTCGGGAAAACTCGGAGAAAATATTCACGGCGGCCTTCGTCAACCTGCGATGAGGGGCCGCCCGCGGGTCCGCCGTTTGCCGCGGCGCAATTGACATTAACAATCCGCTATGTATTAAGTAGTGTTTTTCCGCGCAACCACGGAGGATTTCTGAATGATAGTGATAATGAAGACCGGGGCCACCGGCGAGGAGCTTGAGAACGTCAAGTCCGTCATCAGGGAACTGGGCTATTCGCCGCATCCGATCGAAGGAATACTGAGAACCGTCATCGGAGTGGTCGGGGACGAGAGGGGGAAACCCGAGGACCTCGACACCCTCAAGCAGCTCCAGGGAGTCGACAAGGTCGTTCCGGTGCTGCAACCCTACAAGCTGACGAGCCGGGAGATAAACGACGAAACGTCCGTTTTCGACGTGGACGGCGTAACCGTGGGAAGCGACAGGGTCCAGATGATCGCCGGGCCGTGCTCGGTCGAAAGCGAAGACCAGATCATGTCGGTAGCGTCGTCCATAAGGGATTCGGGCGCGTCCATGCTCAGGGGAGGCGCCTTCAAGCCCAGAACTTCCCCGTATTCTTTCCAGGGTCTCGGAAAGGAGGGACTCGAGCTTCTGGCGAAGGCCAAGGAGGAAACCGGCCTGCCGGTGGTTACGGAAATAATGGGTCCCGACGACCTGGAGCTGGTGGAGCAGTACGCCGACGTGCTTCAGATCGGGGCAAGAAACTCCCAGAACTACTCGCTTCTAAAGCACGTGGGCAGATCGGACAAGGCCGTTTTGCTCAAACGCGGAATGTCGACCTCGATAAACGAATTCTTGATGTGCGCCGAATACATACTTTCGGAAGGCAACAGCAAGGTGATGCTCTGCGAGAGGGGAATAAGAACGTTCGAGACCTCGACCAGAAACACCTTCGATCTCAACGCGATACCGGTTCTCAAGGAAAAGACCCACCTTCCGGTTTTCGCCGACCCCAGTCACGGAACCGGCTACTGGCAGTACGTGATTCCCGTGACGCTCGCTTCCATAGCGGCGGGCGCGGACGGAATAATTGTCGAGGTTCACGACAACCCCGAGACCGCGGTAAGCGACGGAACGCAGTCGCTAAAGCCCAGGACGTTCAAGTCCCTGATGGAAAAAGCGACACCCGTGGCGCAGGCCGTGGGAAGGTCTCTTTAGAAATCTCCGGCGCGGTCAGACACGACGACCTTTCTGCCCCTAACAAGCAGCCTGCCCTCGCAGAAAAGCCGCACGGCTTCCGGCAGAATCCTGTGTTCCCGCGCGTGAATCTTCTCGAGCAGGGTCTTTTCCGTGTCCTCGCCGGAGACCGCGACCGCCTCCTGGAGAATGACGGGACCCGCGTCGACTTCCTCGCTCACGAAATGAACCGTGGCGCCCGTCTGCCTGACTCCGTAGTCGACGGCCCTGGCGACGGCGTCGGTTCCGGGAAAAGACGGTAGCAGGGAAGGATGAACGTTGATGATGCGGTCGCGGAAGAGGTTTATGAAGTAGGGAGTAAGTATTCTCATGAATCCGGCTAGCACCACGAGTCCCACGTCGTAGCGCTCAAGCCTTCCGGCCACTTCCCTTTCGAATTCCTCTCTCGACCCGAACTTCGCGCTGTCGACCGCTTCCACGGGAATGCCGTGTCTTTCCGCCCTGGAAACCGCCCGGGCGCCGGGAACGTTGCAGACGACCACGGCCAGGTTCGCGGACTCGATGTCCGCGTCTATTATCGCCTGAAGATTGGTTCCGCTTCCTGATACGAAAACCGCAACGTTGGTCTTGGACATCGCAGACACCGGCAGAAAGGAGAAAACGGGAAGAAAAAAGGGCGGCTACCTACTTTCCCACTCCTGAAAGGAGCAGTATCATCGGCCTATAAGGACTTAACTTCCGGGTTCGGGATGGGACCGGGTGCTTCCCCTTCAGCATAGCCACCCTAGAACCTTTATGATACAGCCGCGAAAGGAAATGTCAAATCATGCCGGCACAAAGCCGTCAGCCTCTCTTGCATCCCTTTATGGGAAGGGCCCTTCCGAACCTCTTGAGCTTCTTGATGGCCTTCACCTCGATCTGCCTTATTCTCTCGCGCGTGACGTTCAGTTTCCTTCCTATTTCCTCGAGGGTGTATTCCTTCTCCTCGTCTATCCCGAAACGCATCTTGACCACTCCTTTCTCCCCGTTGCTGAGGTTGGTGCACAGGGCGTCCCGCATGATCTGCTTAAGCTCCCTGGTCTCGAGCATGTCCAGAGGAGAGGAGGAAACGGGGTCGGAGATAATGTCCATGAGCCTGCCGTCTTCTTCTCCGATCGGGGCTTCCAGGGAAACCGGGTCGCGGGAGACCTTCATGATTTTCAGGACCTTCTTGAGAGGCATGTCCATCTCCTGAGCTATTTCCTCCGGTCTGGGCTCCCTTCCGAGCTTCTGCATGAGCGACCTTGAAACCTTGTTGAGCCTGTTGATGTTCTCGGTCATGTGGATGGGAATTCTTATGAGACTTCCCTGGTCGGCTATGGCGCGGGTAATGGCCTGCTTTATCCACCAGGTGGCGCAGGTGGAGAACTTGTATCCCATTCCGTGTTCGAACTTCTCCACGGCCTTCATGAGACCCATGTTGCCCTCCTGGATCAGGTCGAGAAAGGGAATTCCCCTGTTCATGTACTTCTTCGCGATGCTGACCACCAGCCTCAGGTTGCACTCTATGAGTTTCTTCCTCGCTCTCTTCGTGGCCTTTTTCGCCTTCTCGAACCTGCTGAGCACCCTCTTGAGCGAGGCGATCTCCCGTTCGGAATACGCCTCCTGCTCCGAGCGGCCGTCGACGTCCATTTCGCACTCGCAGCAGGAGTTCTGCATCTTGTCGAGATGCTCCACGGCTAGATGGTATATCCTGCTGGCCTGGTTCGAGGTGAAATCTATTTCGTCGAGAAGCTCCACGGTCCGCTCGTTGTTTCTCCTGATCTTCCTCAGAGTCCTGGTCCTGGCGGACTCGGACAGCAGGGGATCCCCGAGCTTCTCCCTCATCTTCTGGTTCTCGGCGAAAAGCACCCTTACCGGGTGAAAGGTTTTTTCCACCGCCGCGCCGCCCGCGGCGAACTGGGACTCGTCCGCGCCGTCGCCCGCTTCCTCGGCGTCGGCCGCGCCCCGCTTGATTTCCTCTTCGAGCTTGAGAACCTTCTTCATCATGAAAGGGTTCTCTATTATCATTCTGGCTATTATCTTCTTGCCTTTTTCTATCTGTCTGGCTATCTCGATCTCCTCTTCCTTGGAAAGAAGAGAGTGTTCGGCGATCGAGAGAATGTAGGAACGTATGAGGTCCTGGTCGGGATCGTGGCTTCCCGCGCTTTTCCCGTCCCGTCCTTCCGACTCGGACCGGCCGGCCGCGAAGCCCTGCGCGGGGTCGGGAAACGGCTTGTTTCCTTCGCCCGACATGTCGCCCCCGAACCCGTCAAGCTTGTCGTCGGGGTTCAACTGATATTTCCTCTCATGCTTTTTTCCAGGTCTCTGTATTCCCTTTCGAGATCTCTGTACTTCCTGACAAGCTTTTTTTCCTGCTCCTTGTCAGAAGAATTCCGCTGCTTCTGAATCCTGTCCCTCAAGTCCCCAAGCTTAAAATTCATACCCCTTAGTTCAAGCCTCGTCACGCAGTCGCCCAGAATCTTCTCCGAAGTCTTTTCGTCTGCCAGATCATCCGAGGAAAAAATCAGTTCGGACAGAAGCTCCTGCGTGTCAACGTCTTCAAAAGAGCTTATCAGCGAGGAAGCATCGTTAAACCCGACTTCACCTATGCGGGTGAGAATAACCTTTAAATTTCCGTTTTCAAAATAGTCCCCGATTTTTTCCGCTTCCGCAACATCGACGAGGTCGGGAAAACGCAGCAGTATCTTGAGGATCATTCTCTCGACGGCGTCGCCGCCGGAGACTTTCGGGGACGGGGCGAGCGAGCCCCTGTTCTTTCCCGCCCCGGAGACCCTGGCGAGAGACAGAAGCTCCGATTCCCTGATTCCGAAAACTCCCGTTATTCTGGAAAGCGCCCTCGACCTTTCGATCGGGTCCTTTGTCTTCGAGACCAGTTCCGCGAGAAACCTGGTCGACTCTCCCGAGGACATTTTCTTTTCCCTGTACTTCGAGAAGGTGTCGTCGATTATGAAGTCGCAGACGCCCGCGGCGGCATCCAGCAGTTCCAGGAATCCCCCCGCCCCGTGTCTTTCCACGTAATCGTCGGGGTCGAGACCGTCGGGAATCCGGCAGATCTTCGAAGAAACCTCGCGCTCGAGAAGAATTTCTCCCGCCCGCACGGCGGAACTTATCCCCGCCGCGTCGCCGTCGTAGACTATCACCACCTCTTCGCAGAAACGCCGGAGAACGGTCGCGTGGTCCCTGGTGAACGCCGTTCCCAGGGTGGCGACCACGTTTCGCACTCCGCTCGAGTAGAGCTTTATGAAGTCCATGTAGCCTTCGACCAGAACGGCCCGTCTCTTTTTCCTGATTTCGCTTCTCGAATTGTAGAGTCCGTAAAAGACGTTCTTTTTGCTGAAAACCGGAGACTCCGAGGAGTTCATGTACTTGGGATTCTTCCCGCCGTCCTCGTCAAGCGCCCTTCCGCCGAAGCCCAGAACCTGTCCGTCCATTCCGTATATGGGAAAGATTATCCTGTTGCGAAACCTGTCGTAATGCCCTTTCGAATCCCTGGCAACGACTAGGCCCAGTTTCTCAAGCTCGGAAATCCCTATCTTTTTCTCCCGGGCGAACCTGACGACCGTGTCCCAGCCGTCGGGAGCGAACCCGAGTCCGAATTCCTCCACGGCCCGCGCGTCGATTCCCCTGGATTCCACGTATTTTCTCGCGGATTCGGAACCCTTTCCCGAGCGAAGACGCTCGCGGTAAAGCGAGCAGACAAGCGAATTTATCTCGAAGAACCGCTTTTTTCTCGCCGAATCCTCTCCCCTGTTCTCCGTGCGTCGGGACGAGGAAGGAAGCGTGACTCCGGCTCTTTGCGCAAGCTCCCTCGCGGCGTCCATAAAGCCGATGTTGTTGTATTTCATCACGAAGCCGAAGACGTCTCCTCCGGCCCCACAGCTGAAGCAGTGGAAAAAACCCTTCTCCTCGTTCACGTGCATGGAGGGGTTCTTGTCGTCGTGGAAGGGACAGAGTCCCGTGTAGTCTTTTCCGGTCCTTTTCAGGGAGACGTAGCGCTCCACCACGTCTACTATGCTCAGCCTCGCCTTTATGTCTTCTATCGCGGACCTAGAAGAAGAATTTTTCATCGGAAGCGGTTTTGTCGGTAACCCTCGGAAAGAACTTCCGGGAAAAAACCGCGGAAGGGAAAATCTCTACCTTCTGTTCTTGCTCGAAACGCGCTTTTTTGCGGCGAACATCTTCTTTTTCTTTCTTTCGCTCGGCTTTTCGTAGTACTCCCTTTTTCTCACCTCGGAAAGAACCCCGCCCTTTTCAACCTGCTTCTTGAATCTCTTGAGGGCGCTGTCGATGCTCTCGCTGCTGCCTACTATTATTCCCGGCACGTAATGCTGACCTCCATATCTGCAAAAAACGGATTTTAAAGCACGAGGGGGTGATTGTCAAACCGCCCGTGCCCCGAAACGGTCAGGAATCCTTCTCCCCGCGGGGAAATTTCCCGACCATGGAGCGGTTTTTCTCTATCTCTTCGGCGATCCTCTCGGCGTTTCGCTTCTCGTGCTCGTGATCGTACTCCCGCTCGCAGGCTCTCTGCTCCTCGAGCCTGCCGGTCCAGGAATCGCGCCTGCTTCTCGTTTCGTCCACAAGTCCCATCGCAGCCCATATTTCTCCCTTGCCGGCCGCCGCTAGTCTATGCCGGCCGAAGATATCCTCACCAGTTCCACCTTTTCCGCGACCGCGGGCAGGTACTGCGAAAGCGCCTCTATGGTCTGCGGGTAGGGATGACCGATTCCCACCGCGATCCCTGTTTTCTCGGCTATTCTCACCAGCCGGTCGATCTGGTCCATGGTATAGTCCTTTCCCTTGTTCGCGTCGTCTATGAAAACGTCCCTCCTGAGAACCTTGACCCCGAGCTTTTTGGCGACTTCGTAGCCCACCGAGTCGGGCGTGGTGAGACTGTCGACGAAGTAGAAGTCCCTGGTCTTCAGCTCGTCCATCACCGTCTCCACGAGCTTTTCGTTTTCCATGAACTTGGAACCCATGTGGTTGTTGACCCCGACGACGTTGGGAACCGCGAGGATGTTCCTGCGAAGTTCCTCCTTTACCCGGCTTATGGGGTAGCCGACAAGCAGCACGCCCTCTCCCGCGTCGTCCGCCGTGTAGCCAGAAGAGTACTTGGGTTCCATGGGAAGGTGGAGAATCACGTCCATGCCCTCCTCGCGGGCCCGGCGCGCCGCGTAGCCCGAATGCGGAAGATAGGGAAGCACCGCAATGTTGAGCGGAAGCTTCATCCCGACAAGCCTGTCGACCGACTCCCTGTCGTTGCCGAGATCGTCGATGACGAGAACGACCTTGGGTCTCGGGTCCCGCTTCGGCGCGGGCTTTTCCTCCCGCGGAATTTCCCCCTCCCGCGCGGTTTTCCGCGGTTTCGAGACTTCTTCCGTATCCGGCGCGACGACCTCCTCCGCGTCTTCGGGCAGCCCGTCGTAAACGAATCTCTCGACGTAGCGAAGGCCGAAGACCGAAAAGGCGAAGAAGAAAAGCAGAACGAAGGCCGCCCGCACGAGCCGTCCGGAAGCGGTTTTCCTCCCGCCCGTCTTTCGCGAAGCCGTTTTTTTTCCGATCTTTTTCCTGCCGCTCAAGCTTCTCCCGCCTCCCTACATGCGCCTTACGACCTCCAGGGCTCTCGCGAGCTGGAGGTCCGCCCCGTCCCGTTCCCCGTCCTCTACCACGACGTCGGGCTCTATTCCCCTGTCGCCTATCGCGTCTCCGCCGGGCGCGAAGAACCTGGCGGTCGTTATCTTCACCCCGGCCCCGCCGCCGAGCTCCATCACGGACTGCACCGACCCCTTGCCGAACGTCCTGGTGCCGACGAGCCTGGCCCTGCCGTTTTCCTTGAGCGCCACGGCGAGAACCTCCGAGGCGCTGGCGCTTCCCCTGTTCACGATCACGGCGACCGAGGGAGCGGATATCTCCGCGCCCCTCCTCGCGAAATACTCCCTGGAGGAGTGGGGGAACCTCCCCCTGACGTTGAGGATCAGTCCCTCGTCCATGAACATGTCGCAGAGCGCGAGCGCCTGTTCGAGCAGTCCCCCGGGGTTGTTGCGAAGGTCCACCACCAGGCCCCCGAGCTCCGCGCCGTTTTCCGTCTCGAGATTCTCGTAGGAGCTGAGAAACTCGTCGGCCGAGCTTCTGTGGAACTGGGAGAGCTTTATGTAGCCTATGTCCTTTTCCACCAGGCGCGATTTCACGCTTCTGAGCTTCACCACCCGCCTCACGATGGCGAAGTCGCGGACCCCGTCCTCGCCCTCCCTTCTGACCGAGAGAGTGATCCTGCTTCCCGCCCTGCCCCTTATGAGGTCGAGAGCCTCCACGGCGTTTGTCTTCTCCATGCTCCGGCCGTCTATGGAGACGATCACGTCCCCCGGCTTCATGCCGGCTTCCTCGGCGGGACTTCCCTCGATCGGGGATATGACGGTGACAAGTCCCTCCCTTACGGTGATCTCAATGCCGACTCCCTCGAACTCTCCCATGGTCCCTATCTCCAGGTTCCTGAAACTGCCGGGAGACAGGTACGCGGAGTAGGGATCGAGGGAATCGAACATCCCCTTTATGGCGCTTCTCGCAAGCTCCTCGGAGGAGATCTCGTCCACGTAGTTTTTCTCTATGATGCTGAGAGCCCGGGCGAAATCGGAAAGACCCCTGTAGGTCTGCTCCCTGGCGGAAGGCAGGGCCGGGCAAAGCAGAAGGAACGCGAACACGCATGCGGGGAGAAAGCGGAATCTCGTCATCGGAATCTACGGGTCTCTACTCTACCTGAAAGAAACCGTTTTGGGGCAACGGCCGCGGTCGCCGCCCCGGCCGCCTTGATGAAAAAGGCAGAATAGGATAGCTTTAGGGGAAAGCCGGGGCGCTCTCATGTCCACACTTTTCGCCGGAATACTGTCGGGATTCTTCAAAAGCTACGTCTTCGACCTCCCCGAGGTGTCGAAGGGCTGGTTCGTGGGAAAAAGAATCGCTTTCCAGGCGGGGGCGCTGCTCATATACGCGGTCGCCCTGGTGGTGGCCATGATAGTGTTCGCGACCGTCGCCTTCATCGCCTACCCGGTGTCTCAGGTCTACAAGGTTTTCAGCTGAGGCGACGGCTTTTCCCCGGGGCGCCAGAAAAAGCTTCAGCAATGGAGAAAAATTCCGATACTTCCTCCCCCAGCCATCTTCCGCGGCACGTGGTGGTGATAATGGACGGCAACGGAAGATGGGCGAGACGGAGAAATCTCAGCAGGCTCGCGGGTCACAGGGAGGGAATGAAGTCCGCGCGGGCGGTCGTGCGCGCCGCGAGGGAAATCGGAATAAGGTACGTGACCCTCTACGCGTTTTCCGCCCAGAACTGGAACAGGCCCGGAGAGGAGGTCCGCGCGCTCATGGACCTGCTCAGGCACTACCTGGAAAGCGAGTGCGAGAAACTGCTTTCGGAAAACATAAGGCTAAACGCCATAGGAAGACTGTCGGACCTTCCCGGCGACGTGAGGGAGCTTCTGGGGCGCGTGATGAAAAGGACGGAGAAATGCGACTCCATGACCCTCACCCTGGCGCTGAGCTACGGGGGCAGGGAGGAGATAATAGACGCGGTGAACGCCATAATCGCGCGCGGGGACAAAAAGGCCGTGACCCAGGAGAGCTTCGAGAAGTTTCTCTACACCTCCCGGCTGCCGGATCCCGACCTGCTGGTGAGAACCGGGGGGGAGATGAGGCTTTCGAACTTTCTGCTGTGGCAGCTCGCCTACACGGAGATATACGTGACCAGGACGCTGTGGCCGAACTTCAGGAGAAGACACCTCGTCAGGGCGGTGGCCGCTTTTCGGGACAGGGAAAGAAGGTTCGGGCTCACCGGAGAGCAGGTGCGGGAAAAAGGTGCGGCGGATTGAAGAGGATTTCCATACTGGGGTCCACGGGCTCGATAGGATCCCAGGCGCTTGAGATAATACGCAGGTTCCCGGAGAAATTCGAGGTGGCGGGGCTGTGCGCGGGAAAAAACGCCGCCCTGCTGGCGGAGCAGGTAAGGGAATTTCGTCCCGGGGACGTGTCGGTCGCATCGAGAGAAGACGCCGAGGAGATAAGAAAAATCGCCGGCCCCGAAACCCGGGTGCATTGCGGAGACGAGGGAAACGTCGCGGTCGCCTCCGCCGCGGACTGCGACCTCGTCCTGTCGTGCATGGTGGGATTTTGCGGTCTAGAGCCCACGCTCGCGGCCGTGCGGGCGGGAAAGGACGTGGCCCTGGCGAACAAGGAATCCCTGGTGGTGGCGGGCGAACTGCTGGTTTCCGAAGCGGGGCGCCGCGGCGTCGCCCTGATTCCCGTCGACAGCGAGCACAGCGCGATCTTCCAGACGCTTCGGGAAAAGGACCGCGGGTTTCTCAGGCGGGTACTTATAACCGCCTCCGGGGGGCCGTTTCGCGAAACCCCCGGTCGCGACCTCGGGAAGGTCACCGTCTCCCAGGCCCTTCGTCATCCCACGTGGAAGATGGGACCGAAGATAACCATAGACTCCGCCACCCTCATGAACAAGGGATTCGAAATCATCGAAACGAGGTGGCTTTTCGACGTGCCGCCCGAGAAGATATCCATCTGGGTGCATCCCCAGAGCGTGGTGCACTCCATGCTCGAGTTCACCGACGGCTCCTTCATAACTCATCTTTCGGCCGCGGACATGAAGATACCCATAGGGTACGCCCTTTCGCACCCCGGGCGGCTCGACATGGGAAACGGCGAGGCTTCGCCCGCCGACTTCCCGCAGATCACCTTCGAGAGGCTCGACACCGAGAAGTTCGAGGCGCCGGAGCTTGCGGCCGAGTGCCTGAGGATGGGCGGCACCTACCCCGCCGCCCTCAACGCGGCCAACGAAGTGGCGGTCGAGGCGTTTCTCCGAAAGAGAATAAGGTTCACCGACATAATCCGCGTCGTCAGGGAGACGCTCGAGCGCCACGAGTCGCTTGACTCGAACCGCCTCGACAATATATTAGAGGCGGACGCGCGGGCCAGGGACGCCGCTTCCTCCGTCGCGCGCGGCCGGGCGCTTTAGCCATGGGTACGATCCTAGCCTTCATATTCGTAATAGGAATTCTCGTTTTCTTCCACGAGCTGGGGCATTTTCTGCTCGCGAAAAGAAGCAACATCAGGGTCGAGAAATTCTCCCTGGGATTCGGTCCGAAGCTGTTTTCCTTCACCAGGGGCGAGACCGAGTACATGGTCTGCGCCCTTCCCCTCGGCGGGTACGTGAAGATGTACGGCGAGGGAACGGAGCGAAACGTCATAGTCGAGAACGCGGGAGCGGGAGGGTCGGGACTTCTCTCCGGAGACAGGATCACGGCCGTGGCTGGAGTGGACATAGGCGGGCACGGAAGCTGGAAGGAGATTCACGGCCGCCTCGGCGGCGGGTGGCGGGAGTTTCGGGTCGAGAGGGACGGGAAGTTCTTCACGATTCCCGTCGACTGCTCCTCGCTCGGGGACGTGGAAGCCTACTGCGACCGGGAGTACCGGAGGGGTTTTTCGAGCAAGTCTCTTCTCGACAGGTTCCTGGTCGTGGCCGCGGGACCCGCGATGAACTTCGTCATTCCGTTTTTCTTCATGCCTCTCGCGTTCATGTTCGGCGTAAGCGTTTCGCAGCACCTGGACAGTCCTCCGGACGTCACGTACGTGAAAAAAGACTCCCCCGCCCACGTCTCGGGCTTCGCCGAGGGCGACAGGATACTCGGCGTCAACGGAAAGAAGGTGGCGACGTGGAGAGACGTGGACATGATCGTCTACTCCAATCCCGATTCCCTTCTCGAATTCGAAGTCCGAAGCGGCGGGCAGGACAAGACGCTTGAGCTTCGCCCCGAAGTCTCCGCCGAGGGCAGGGTCGAAACGGGCCTGACGAAACCCCTCTCCCCCGTCGTGGCCGAGGCGTCCCCGGGCCGTCCCGCGCACAAGGCCGGCATCCGTCCCGGCGACAGGATAACGGCCATAGACGGGGTGCGGATATCAAGCTGGCAGCAGCTCTCCGACACGATAGCCGCAAGCGGGGGCCGCAGTCTCGACTTCACGGTGGAAAGAGGCGGCGAGAGCCTGACGGTAGGCGTCGCGGCGGAAATGGACGAGGCGTTCGGACGCTACCTGGTCGGCATCGCTCCCCGAGGCGAGACCGTGCTCGTGAATTACGGCTTTTTCGAATCGCTTGTGGGAGGCGTGGCGGAGGCCGCGCGGATGACCGTGGAGATAACCGTTCTTTTCTTCGGGTTTCTCTTCAAGCTCGTGACGGGAAACATAACCCTGGCGACCGCGGGAAAAACGGTGGCGGGTCCGCTTCTCATAGCCAAGGTGTCGGGCTCGGCCGCCCAGAGCGGCATATCGAGCCTCCTCCAGTTCACCTCGCTCATAAGCGTGAACCTCGCGCTCATAAACCTTCTTCCCATACCCATGCTCGACGGCGGACACCTGCTCTACATGGGCATAGAGAAGATAAGGAAAAGACCGCTGAGCCTGAGAACCCTGGAGATAGCGCAGCGGGCGGGATTTTCGTTTCTGATCTTCATAATGGCGGTGGCTCTCTACAACGACGTGCTGCGGATGCGGCAGGACATATTTTCGCAGCTGAACAGACTTTTCGATCTTTTCCGGTAGAATGCTGCGGGGGCGGAGACGGGCGATGACCGAAAAGGACAGCGACGAGATACTCAGGGTGAACGGTCTTTTCTACGAGGCCCTGGGCACGAGGGACCTCGAGCTTATGGACAAGGTCTGGATAAAGGACTCGAGGTCCGGATGCGTTCACCCGGGATGGACGGCGCTTCGCAACTGGGAAGCGATAAGGCAGAGCTGGGAGAGCGTCTTCGACCCCCAGGACCAGGTCGACATAAGCATCTCGAACGTGACGGTGGACGTCAGAGACGACGTGGCGTGGGTCACCTGCCTGCAGGAGATGATATACATAAAGAGGGACCCCGTGATGTTCAACCTCTCGCAGTCCACCAACATTTTCGAGAAAAAAAGCGGGCGGTGGCTCATGATATTCCACCACGCCTCTCCCATTCCCGTGCGCGGCTACGAGCCGGACAACAAGACCATACAGTAAGACCTCCCGCGGAGGTTTTTCTTCCGCCCGCTTTCCCGGCGGAGGACATGCGCGCGGCGAAACCCCGCCCCCTACCAGTTCACGCTTCCCGTAAGGGTGATTCCATGCTCGGGTTCGACGCCTTGGAACTCCTGGCGCTGTCCCTCAAGTCCTATGTCGAACGAAGAGCCCAGGCTGAAACGGCTCCCCGCCCGGTAGCTGCTGCCGTCGCTCCCGTGCCGGCCGAAAGCTCCGTAAGGAGTGAAAAACCCGCGGCCGCCGAACGCCGGGAACCCGTAGCCGACCTCCGTCTCGAAACTCAATGTTCTCCCGTAGCCCGCCCCGTAGCCCGCGGCGTCCGCAACGGCCGTCTCGCTGTCCCAGAGCCGGTCCACCGCGCTTGAGCTCTCTCCGTAGGACGGAACCGCGTTGAGGAAAATCCCGCGCCCGTACTCTCCCGGGTCAAACCTGACCGAGCCTCCCACGCCCCACTCCTTCGTGCTTCCCTCGTGAGCCAGAAGCGTCCGCCCCCTTATGTCCACGGCAAGACCCAGGGCGGGAGACATGTAGCCGATTCCCGCTCCCAGCTCCGCTCCCGTTCCCGTCTCTCCGTCTCCCCCGTCGCGGCGGAGCCCGAGTTCCACGGAAGGCTCGAGCAACGCCCCCGAACCGAAAAACAGGGAGTGGGAGCCATGCAGAACCGCGCGAAGACGGTCGGTCTTCACCGTAAGACCTTCAATCCGGCCCCCGTTGTCCTTCATCCTGAGCCGCGAAAGCCAGGTCTCCGCCCGAAGCGAGACCGCGGTCGCCCCGTCAGTAAACAGCCGCACGTTCGCCCCCGCGGCCGCCGTCGCAAGTCCGACCCCGCCCTTCCGACGACCGGAAAGCTCGCCGTCGTCCATCTTTATCTCTCCGAAGCCCCAGCCCCCCGCCGCCCAGACATCGACCTTCGGGGAAAGAGAAATACCCAGATAGGGATAAAAACCGTTCATGCGCGCATCGTAATCTCCGCTCACGCCGCTCTCCGCGCCGGTTTCGGTGTAATCGAACGACCCTTCAAACCACGACGCGGCGATGCCGGCGACGAGTCTCGACCCGAACCTGTAGTCCGCCCCCAGATGCCCCGCGAACAGGTCTCCGCTCCAGTATACCGAGGAGCCGGCGCCCGAAAGACTCCTGTAATCTCCGGAAACCCACACTCCCAAGCCGTCCGAGCCGCGAGGCGCGGGGTCGGCCCCGCCGCCCGGACGATCCCGACCCCCGGCGAGAGAGGCGGAGAAGTAAGACCCGTCGACCGCTTCAGACAACGAAACAGAATGTCCGTCCTCGAGTTCTCCGAGTTTCGGACCCGGTTCGTTGAATTCGGACGTGTACGGCGCAGGCATCGTGAACACGTTTTCGGCTCCCCCCGAAATCGCGTCTTCGACGCGTCTCGTCACGGCGTCCAGAGCGCTTGAGGTCACGGCACGCGAAAGTTCCGGCAGAATGGTCCTGTTGACGTTTCCGAGACGTCTCCTGACGGTATCTATTTCGTAGGCCACCGCGAACGGAGAGAATCCGTTCACGTCGGCGTGTATCCTGTGGTCTTCGGACGACGATTCCAGTTCTTCCCACGCGCCGGAGTGGCGAATCAGAAACAGGCGTCGGCCTCTGGCATGCCCCCGCAGATGCGGCGTAACCGGAAGACCTATGGTCACTTCCTCGTCCGGTATCGGAGAAATGTCTATGTCGATCAGGGAGTGATGGTCGCTGTCTCCGGTGTATCCGAACATTTCCCCGTCTATTTCCTGGTCGCTCGGGGTGAGCGTTACGGTGACTTCTTCTATCGCGACGCCGTTTCGGGTAAGGCGGGACGGAAGGACGACTATGAGATCGATTTCAGGAAGTCCCGACGAACAGCTGATTCTCACCGTCGTATCACCTGTCGGAAACGCTTCCCCGCACGCTTCGGCGCTTACGACCGCTTCGTCGTCGTTCAGTATCAGTGCTTCCGCTTCCGCGTTCTGCGGGTCGACCTGACCGTTCGACGGGCTGGAGAGAGACAACGCGAAGGTCTCGTCCGCTTCGACCTCGTCGTCCCCGCTCACCGTCACCGAGACGGTCTTGCCGGTTTCCCCGGGAGAGAAGGTGAGGATGCCGCTTGCGGCGGAGTAATCCGTTGCGGCCTCGGCCGTGGAGTCCCGAGTGGAGTAGCTTACCGTCACCTCGAGAGAACTGCTTCGGCTCAGGCTCACTGTGAACTCCGCGAGCGTGGTTTCGCCCGAAGCGCCTTCGGCGACGGGTTCGGCGGCGCTTACGGAAATCAGCACCGGTTCTTCCACGGCAACGCTGAAGGTCAGGGTCGCCGAATCGCCGTCGGCGTCGGTGGCGGTGAGAGTATAAGGGGTGGGAGCCATGGCTTCGGTCGGAACGCCCGAGATTGCGAGCGTCGTCGCGTCGAACCCGAGTCCCTCGGGAAGTTCCGGCTCAAGACCGTAGGACAGATCTCCGTCGCCTCCCGTCGCTTGGGGCAGGGTGACGTCGACCGGCTGGTTTTTCCCGAAAACCTGGTCCGCGAACGTGTCGGGACTGAACTCCGGCGTCTGGTCGAGCGGTGCCGTGTCGGGTGCAGGAGGGTTGGCTCCGGCGGTCACCGTTATGGTCACGGTGTCGGCGGTGGAGGTGTTCACTCCGTCGGAGACGGTGAGAGAGAACACGAGCGAGGCGTTGGTCAGCAGTTCCGTCGGAGCGGTGAAAGTCGGGCTCTGCGCCGTGGAGGAGCTCAGGCTCACCGTCGTCCCCGAGGTCTGGCTCCAGGCGTAGGTCAAGGCCGCGTTCTCCGGATCGTCGCTGCCGCTTCCGTCCAGCGTGACGCTGGCTCCCTCCGCCACCGTCGCGTCAGAACCGGCGTCGGCCGTGGGCGCGTCGTTGGCTCCGGCGGTCACGGTTATGGTCACGGTGTCGGCGGTGGAGGTGTTCACTCCGTCGGAAACGGTGAGAGAGAACACCAGCGAGGCGTTGGCCAGCAGTTCCGTCGGAGCGGTGAAAGTCGGACTCTGCGCCGTGGAGGAACTCAGAGACACCGTCGTTCCCGAGGTCTGGCTCCACGAGTAGGTCAGGGCCGCGTTCTCCGGATCGTCGCTGCCGCTTCCGTCGAGCGTGACGTTCGCTCCCTCTGCCACCGTCTGGTTGGTTCCCGCGTCGGCCGTGGGCGCGTCGTTGGCTCCGGCGGTCACCGTTATGGTCACGGTGTCGGCGGTGGAGGTGTTCACTCCGTCGGAAACGGTGAGAGAGAACACCAGCGAGGCGTTGGCCAGCAGTTCAGTGGGAGCGGTGAAAGTCGGGCTCTGCGCCGTGGAGGAACTCAGAGACACCGTCGTTCCCGAGGTCTGGCTCCACGAGTAGGTCAGGGCCGCGTTCTCCGGATCGTCGCTGCCGCTTCCGTCGAGCGTGACGTTCGCTCCCTCTGCCACCGTCTGGTTGGTTCCCGCGTCGGCCGTGGGCGCGTCGTTGGCTCCGGCGGTCACGGTTATGGTCACGGTGTCGGCGGTGGAGGTGTTCACTCCGTCGGAGACGGTGAGAGAGAACACGAGCGAGGCGTTGGTCAGCAGTTCCGTCGGAGCGGTGAAAGTCGGGCTCTGCGCCGTGGAGGAACTCAGAGACACCGTCGTCCCCGAGGTCTGGCTCCAGGCGTAGGTCAAGGCCGCGTTCTCGGGATCGTCGCTGCCGCTTCCGTCCAGCGTGACGTTGGCTCCCTCCGCCACCGTCGCGTCAGAACCGGCGTCGGCCGTGGGCGCGTCGTTGGCTCCGGCCGTCACGGTTATCGTCACGGTGTCGGCGGTGGAAGTGTTCACTCCGTCTGAAACCTTGAGAGAGAACACCAGCGAGGCGTTGGACAGCAGTTCCGTGGGAGCCGTGAAAGTCGGACTCTGCGCCGTGGAGGAACTCAGAGACACCGTCGTTCCCGAGGTCTGGCTCCACGAGTAGGTCAGAGCCGCGTTCTCCGGATCGTCGCTGCCGCTTCCGTCGAGCGTAACCGTAGCCCCTTCCGTCACCGTCGCGTCAGAACCGGCGTCGGCCGTGGGCGCATCGTTCGCTCCGGCGGTCACCGTTATGGTCACCGTGTCGGCCGTGGAAGTGTTCACTCCGTCGGAAACGGTGAGAGAGAACACCAGCGAGGCGTTGGCCAGCAGTTCCGTGGGAGCCGTGAAAGTCGGACTCTGCGCAGTGGAGGAACTCAGGCTCACCGTCGTTCCCGAGGTCTGGCTCCAGGCGTAGGTCAGGGCCGCGTTCTCGGGGTCGTCGCTGCCGCTTCCGTCCAGCGTAACCGTAGCCCCTTCCGCCACCGTCTGGTTGGTTCCCGCGTCGGCCGTGGGCGCGTCGTTGACTCCCGCCGTCACGGTTATCGTCACGGCGTCGGCGGTGGAGGTGTTCACTCCGTCGGAGACGGTGAGAGAGAACACGAGCGAGGCGTTGGACAGCAGTTCAGTGGGAGCGGTGAAAGTCGGGCTCTGCGCAGTGGAGGAACTCAGAGACACCGTCGTCCCCGAGGTCTGGCTCCAGGCGTAGGTCAGGGCCGCGTTCTCGGGATCCGTGCTGCCGCTTCCGTCGAGCGTAACCGTAGCCCCTTCCGTCACCGTCGCGTCCGAACCGGCGTCGGCCGTGGGCGCGTCGTTGACTCCCGCCGTCACGGTTATCGTCACGGTGTCGGCGGTGGAGGTGTTCACTCCGTCGGAGACGGTGAGAGAGAACACCAGCGAGGCGTTGGACAGCAGTTCCGTCGGAGCGGTGAAAGTCGGACTCTGCGCCGTGGAGGAACTCAGAGACACCGTCGTTCCCGAGGTCTGGTTCCAGGCGTAGGTCAGAGCCGCGTTCTCCGGATCGTCGCTGCCGCTTCCGTCCAGCGTGACGCCGGCTCCCTCCGCCACCGTCGCGTCAGAACCGGCGTCGGCCGTGGGCGCGTCGTTGACTCCCGCCGTCACGGTTATCGTCACGGCGTCGGCCGTGGAAGTGTTCACTCCGTCGGAAACCTTGAGAGAGAACACCAGCGACGCGTTGGACAGCAGTTCAGTGGGAGCGGTGAAAGTCGGGCTCTGCGCCGTGGAGGAACTCAGAGACACCGTCGACCCCGAGGTCTGGCTCCAGGCGTAGGTCAGGGCCGCGTTCTCGGGATCCGTGCTGCCGCTTCCGTCGAGCGTAACCGTAGCCCCTTCCGTCACCGTCGCGTCCGAACCGGCGTCGGCCGTGGGCGCGTCGTTGACTCCCGCCGTCACGGTTATCGTCACGGTGTCGGCGGTGGAGGTGTTCACTCCGTCGGAGACGGTGAGAGAGAACACCAGCGAGGCGTTGGACAGCAGTTCCGTCGGAGCGGTGAAAGTCGGACTCTGCGCCGTGGAGGAACTCAGAGACACCGTCGTTCCCGAGGTCTGGTTCCAGGCGTAGGTCAGAGCCGCGTTCTCCGGATCGTCGCTGCCGCTTCCGTCCAGCGTGACGCCGGCTCCCTCCGCCACCGTCGCGTCAGAACCGGCGTCGGCCGTGGGCGCGTCGTTGGCTCCGGCCGTCACGGTTATGGTCACGGTGTCGGCGGTGGAGGTGTTCACTCCGTCGGAGACGGTGAGGGAGAACACCAGCGACGCGTTGGCCAGCAGTTCAGTGGGAGCGGTGAAAGTCGGGCTCTGCGCCGTGGAGGAACTCAGAGACACCGTCGTTCCCGAGGTCTGGCTCCAGGCGTAGGTCAGAGCCGCTCTCTCCGGATCCGTGCTGCCGCTTCCGTCGAGCGTAACCGTAGCCCCTTCCGTCACCGTCGCGTCCGAACCGGCGTCGGCCGTGGGCGCGTCGTTGACTCCCGCCGTCACGGTTATCGTCACGGTGTCGGCCGTGGAGGTGTTCACTCCGTCGGAGACGGTGAGAGAGAACACCAGCGAGGCGTTGGACAGCAGTTCAGTGGGAGCGGTGAAAGTCGGACTCTGCGCCGTGGAGGAACTCAGAGACACCGTCGACCCCGAGGTCTGGCTCCAGGCGTAGGTCAGGGCCGCTCTCTCCGGATCGCTGCTGCCGCTTCCGTCGAGCGTGACGTTCGCTCCCTCCGCCACCGTCGCGTCCGAACCGGCGTCGGCCGTGGGCGCGTCGTTGACTCCCGCCGTCACGGTTATCGTCACGGCGTCGGCCGTGGAAGTGTTCACTCCGTCGGAAACCTTGAGAGAGAACACCAGCGAAGCGTTGGCCAGCAGTTCCGTCGGAGCGGTGAAAGTCGGACTCTGCGCCGTGGAGGAGCTGAGAGACACCGTCGTTCCCGAGGTCTGGCTCCAGGCGTAGGTCAGAGCCGCTCTCTCCGGATCCGTGCTGCCGCTTCCGTCGAGCGTAACCGTAGCCCCTTCCGCCACCGTCGCGTCCGAACCGGCGTCGGCCGTGGGCGCGTCGTTGACTCCCGCCGTCACGGTTATCGTCACGGTGTCGGCCGTGGAAGTGTTCACTCCGTCGGAAACCTTGAGAGAGAACACCAGCGAGGCGTTGGACAGCAGTTCAGTGGGAGCGGTGAAAGTCGGGCTCTGCGCAGTGGAGGAGCTCAGAGACACCGTCGTTCCCGAGGTCTGGCTCCAGGCGTAGGTCAGGGCTGCGTTCTCGGGATCGTCGCTGCCGCTTCCGTCGAGCGTAACCGTAGCCCCTTCCGCCACCGTCTGGTTGGTTCCCGCGTCGGCCGTCGGGGCGTCGTTGACTCCCGCCGTCACGGTTATCGTCACGGCGTCGGCCGTGGAGGTGTTCACTCCGTCGGAAACCTTGAGAGAGAACACGAGCGAGGCGTTGGACAGCAGTTCAGTGGGAGCGGTGAAAGTCGGGCTCTGCGCAGTGGAGGAACTCAGAGACACCGTCGTCCCCGAGGTCTGGCTCCAGGCGTAGGTCAGAGCCGCTCTCTCCGGATCCGTGCTGCCGCTCCCGTCGAGCGTAACGTTGGCTCCCTCCGCCACCGTCTGGTTCGAACCGGCGTCGGCCGTCGGGGCGTCGTTGGCTCCGGCGGTCACCGTTATCGTCACGGTGTCGGCCGTGGAAGTGTTCACTCCGTCGGAGACGGTGAGAGAGAACACCAGCGAGGCGTTGGACAGCAGTTCAGTGGGAGCGGTGAAAGTCGGACTCTGCGCCGTGGAGGAACTCAGTCTCACCGTCGTCCCCGAGGTCTGGCTCCAGGCGTAGGTCAGGGCCGCTCTCTCGGGATCCGTGCTGCCGCTTCCGTCAAGCGTAACCGTAGCCCCTTCCGTCACCGTCGCGTCCGAACCGGCGTCGGCCGTGGGCGCGTCGTTGGCTCCGGCGGTCACGGTTATCGTCACCGTATCGGCCGTGGAGGTGTTCACTCCGTCGGAGACGGTGAGAGAGAACACCAGCGAGGCGTTGGACAGCAGTTCCGTCGGAGCGGTGAAAGTCGGACTCTGCGCCGTGGAGGAACTCAGAGACACCGTCGTCCCCGAGGTCTGGCTCCAGGCGTAGGTCAGAGCCGCGTTCTCGGGATCGTCGCTGCCGCTTCCGTCGAGCGTGACGTTGGCTCCCTCCGCCACCGTCGCGTCAGAACCGGCGTCGGCCGTGGGCGCGTCGTTGGCTCCGGCGGTCACCGTTATCGTCACGGTGTCGGCGGTGGAGGTGTTCACTCCGTCTGAAACCTTGAGAGAGAACACGAGCGACGCGTTGGACAGCAGTTCCGTCGGAGCGGTGAAAGTCGGGCTCTGCGCCGTGGAGGAACTCAGAGACACCGTCGTTCCCGAGGTCTGGCTCCAGGCGTAGGTCAGAGCCGCGTTCTCCGGATCGCGTCCAGCGTGACGCCGCTGACCGTCGCGTCAGAACCGGCGTCGGCCGTGGGCGCGTCGTTGGCTCCGGCGGTCACCACGTGTCGGCCGTGGAGGTGTTCACTCCGTCGGAGGGTGAGGGAGAACACCAGCGACGCGTTGGCCAGCAGTTCCGGTGAAAGTCGGGCTCTGCGCCGTGGAGGAACTCAGAGACACCGTCGTTCCCGAGGTCGGCTCCAGGCGTAGGTCAGAGCCGCTCTCGGGATCCGTGCTGCCGCTTCCGTCGAGCGTAACCGTAGCCCCTTCCGTACCGTCGCGTCCGAACCGGCGTCGGCCGTGGGCGCGTCGTTGACTCCCGCCGTCACGGTTATCGTCACGGTGTCGGCCGTGGAGGTGTTCACTCCGTCGGAGACGGTGAGAGAGAACACCAGCGAGGCGTTGGACAGCAGTTCAGTGGGAGCGGTGAAAGTCGGACTCTGCGCCGTGGAGAACTCAGAGACACCGTCGGAGGTCTGGCTCCAGCGTAGGTCAGGGCCGCTGGATCGCTGCCGCTTCCGTCGAGCGTGACGTTCGCTCCCTCCGCCACCGTCGCGTCCGAACCGGCGTCGGCCGTGGGCGCGTCGTTGGCTCCCGCCGTCACGGTTATCGTCACGGCCGGCCGTGGAAGTGTTCACTCCGTCGGAAACCTTGAGAGAGAACACCAGCGAAGCGTTGGCCAGCAGTTCGTCGGAGCGGTGAAAGTCGGACTCTGCGCCGTGGAGGAGAGAGACACCGTCGTTCCCGAGGTCTGGCTCCAGGCGTAGGTCAGAGCCGCTCTCTCCGGATCCGTGCTGCCGCTTCCGTCGAGCGTAACCGTAGCCCCTTCCGCCACCGTCGCGTCCGAACCGGCGTCGGCCGTGGGCGCGTCGTTGACTCCCGCCGTCACGGTTATCGTCACGGTGTCGGCCGTGGAAGTGTTCACTCCGTCGGAAACCTTGAGAGAGAACACCAGCGAGGCGTTGGACAGCAGTTCAGTGGGAGCGGTGAAAGTCGGGCTCTGCGCAGTGGAGGAGCTCAGAGACACCGTCGTTCCCGAGGTCTGGCTCCAGGCGTAGGTCAGGGCTGCGTTCTCGGGATCGTCGCTGCCGCTTCCGTCGAGCGTAACCGTAGCCCCTTCCGCCACCGTCTGGTTGGTTCCCGCGTCGGCCGTCGGGGCGTCGTTGACTCCCGCCGTCACGGTTATCGTCACGGCGTCGGCCGTGGAGGTGTTCACTCCGTCGGAAACCTTGAGAGAGAACACGAGCGAGGCGTTGGACAGCAGTTCAGTGGGAGCGGTGAAAGTCGGGCTCTGCGCAGTGGAGGAACTCAGAGACACCGTCGTCCCCGAGGTCTGGCTCCAGGCGTAGGTCAGAGCCGCTCTCTCCGGATCCGTGCTGCCGCTCCCGTCGAGCGTAACGTTGGCTCCCTCCGCCACCGTCTGGTTCGAACCGGCGTCGGCCGTCGGGGCGTCGTTGGCTCCGGCGGTCACCGTTATCGTCACGGTGTCGGCCGTGGAAGTGTTCACTCCGTCGGAGACGGTGAGAGAGAACACCAGCGAGGCGTTGGACAGCAGTTCAGTGGGAGCGGTGAAAGTCGGACTCTGCGCCGTGGAGGAACTCAGTCTCACCGTCGTCCCCGAGGTCTGGCTCCAGGCGTAGGTCAGGGCCGCTCTCTCGGGATCCGTGCTGCCGCTTCCGTCAAGCGTAACCGTAGCCCCTTCCGTCACCGTCGCGTCCGAACCGGCGTCGGCCGTGGGCGCGTCGTTGGCTCCGGCGGTCACGGTTATCGTCACCGTATCGGCCGTGGAGGTGTTCACTCCGTCGGAGACGGTGAGAGAGAACACCAGCGAGGCGTTGGACAGCAGTTCCGTCGGAGCGGTGAAAGTCGGACTCTGCGCCGTGGAGGAACTCAGAGACACCGTCGTCCCCGAGGTCTGGCTCCAGGCGTAGGTCAGAGCCGCGTTCTCGGGATCGTCGCTGCCGCTTCCGTCGAGCGTGACGTTGGCTCCCTCCGCCACCGTCGCGTCAGAACCGGCGTCGGCCGTGGGCGCGTCGTTGGCTCCGGCGGTCACCGTTATCGTCACGGTGTCGGCGGTGGAGGTGTTCACTCCGTCTGAAACCTTGAGAGAGAACACGAGCGACGCGTTGGACAGCAGTTCCGTCGGAGCGGTGAAAGTCGGGCTCTGCGCCGTGGAGGAGCTGAGAGACACCGTCGTTCCCGAGGTCTGGCTCCAGGCGTAGGTCAGGGCCGCGTTCTCCGGATCCGTGCTGCCGCTTCCGTCAAGCGTAACCGTAGCCGCTTCCGCCACCGTCTGGTTGGTTCCCGCGTCGGCCGTGGGCGCGTCGTTCGCTCCGGCGGTCACCGTTATCGTCACGGTGTCGGCCGTGGAGGTGTTCACTCCGTCGGAGACGGTGAGAGAGAACACCAGCGACGCGTTGGACAGCAGCTGCGTCGGAGCGGTGAAAGTCGGACTCTGCGCCGTGGAGGAACTCAGAGACACCGTCGTTCCCGAGGTCTGGCTCCACGAGTAGGTCAGAGCCGCGTTCTCCGGATCGTCGCTGCCGCTTCCGTCGAGCGTAACCGTAGCCGCTTCCGCCACCGTCTGGTTGGTTCCCGCGTCGGCCGTGGGCGCGTCGTTCGCTCCGGCGGTCACCGTTATGGTCACCGTGTCGGCCGTGGAAGTGTTCACTCCGTCGGAAACGGTGAGAGAGAACACCAGCGAGGCGTTGGCCAGCAGTTCAGTGGGAGCGGTGAAAGTCGGACTCTGCGCCGTGGAGGAGCTCAGAGACACCGTCGTTCCCGAGGTCTGGCTCCAGGCGTAGGTCAGGGCCGCGTTCTCGGGATCCGTGCTGCCGCTTCCGTCGAGCGTGACGCCTGCTCCCTCCGCCACCGTCGCGTCCGAACCGGCGTCGGCCGTGGGCGCGTCGTTGACTCCCGCCGTCACGGTTATGGTCACCGTGTCGGCGGTGGAGGTGTTCACTCCGTCTGAAACCTTGAGAGAGAACACCAGCGAGGCGTTGGACAGCAGTTCAGTGGGAGCGGTGAAAGTCGGACTCTGCGCAGTGGAGGAGCTGAGAGACACCGTCGTCCCCGAGGTCTGGCTCCACGAGTAGGTCAGTGTGTCTCCATCCGTATCCGAGCTTGCGCTTCCGTCCAGCGTCACGTTCGCCCCTTCCGTCACAGTCTGATCCGCTCCCGCGCTCGCCGTCGGAGTGTTGTCGTCATTGGTTATCGTCCCCGTCCCCGTGGCAGCCGAAATCGTCGCGTTGACGGGCGAACTCAGCTTCACCGCTATCGTCTCGTTGGGCTCGTCGAGAGCGTCGCCCTTTACCGTGACGGCTATGTCCTCCGACGTGTCTCCCGCGGAGAACGTGAGAGTCCCGGCCGTTATCGCCTCGTAGTCGGTCCCCGAGGTCGCCGTCCCCGTCAAGGCGTCTGCGTAGCTCACCTTCACCGTCTTGCCGCTTGCGGCGCTGAGCGTCGCCTTGAACGTAAGCGTGACCGAGCCGCTGTCTCCCTCCGTCACGCTCGGAGAAGAGATGGAAAGCGAAGGCTCCGCGTCGTTGTCCGTTATCGTGAGAGTTACGTTCGAGGGATTCGCCGCCCCGCTCGCCCCGCTTACCGAAGCCGATACCCTGACCGACTTGTCCGCGGCGTCGGTGGTGTTGTCGTTGGCCGTTATCGTCACCGCCCCGGAACTCGAAGTGCCGCCCGCGGCTATGGTGAGAGTCTTGTTCGAACTCAGGGAAAAATCTCCCGAAACGGCGGGAGAGACCGCGGCCGCAGACACCGTAAGCGTAACCTTCTCGCTCGACTCTCCGCTAAGAGAGGCCGTTACCGTCGCGCTGCCTCCGTTCTCCGAAATCGAGGAATCGGAAAGCGAAAGCGTCACCGTCGGAGTCGCCTCGTCGTCGGTGAGCGTGAGAGAGGCTCCCGTCACCGCCCCCGCTCCCTGGGAGTTGGCCGCCCTGGCCGTTACCGTCGTCGTGCGCGCCGTCACGTTGTCTATGGTGTCGTCCACGGCGTTTATCGTCGCCGTGTCGGAGGAGTTGGTCGTCTGACCCGCGGAAATCGCTATGGTCTTGTCCGCGCCCGGGGTGTAGAAGCCCGAAACCGCCTGGAGCGTTATCGTGGTGTCCCGGCTGGAAGCGTGGCTCAGGGCGGCCGTGACGGTGGTGGAGCCCCCGTTCTCCGAAATGGTGCTCGAGGTCAGGGAAAGCGTTACCGTCGGAGCCGCGTCGTCGTCCGTTATCGTCACCACCGTCCTGGTCGCCGTCGCGTGCAGGGCGGCGTTCGTCGGGGTTCCCAGCGTCACGGTGAACGTCTCGTCCGGCTCGTCCACGGTGTCTGATGTCACCGTCACGGTTATCGTTCCGCTGGAGTTGCCCGCGGCTATGGAGAGACTTCCGCTGGAGACCGCAGTGTAGTCCGTTCCCGCAGTCGCCGTGTCGCCCGAGGCCGTGGACACTGTGTAGGGAACCGTCACGGCCTTGCCGCTCACGGCGCTGAGAGACACCGTAAGGTTCTTGGTGCCCGCGCTCTCCCCCACGCTCGCCGTCGCCGCAGACATCGACACCGTCGGAGCATCGTCGTCGTCGGTTATCGTCCCCGTCCCTGTGGCGGCCGAAATCGTCGCGTTGACGGGCGAACTCATCTTCACCGCGACAGTCTCGTCGGGTTCGTCGAGAGCGTCGCCCTTTACCGTCACGGCTATGTCCTTCGACGTGTCTCCCGCGGAGAACGTGAGAGTCCCGGCCGTTATCGCCTCGTAGTCCGTCCCGGAGGTCGCCGTCCCCGTCCCGGCGTCTGCGTAGTTCACCTTCACCGTCTTGCCGCTTGCGGCGCTCAAAGTCGCCTTGAACGTAAGCGTGACCGAACCGCTGTCTCCCTCCGTCACGCTCGGAGAGGAGATGGAAAGCGTCGGAGCCGCGTCGTCGTCCGTTATCGTCACCGCCGTCCTGATCGTGGTTCCCAGGGCGGCGTTCGTCGGGGTTCCCAGGGTCACCGTGAACGTCTCGTCGTCTTCGTCCACGGTGTCTGATGTCACCGTCACCGTTATCGTCCCGCTGGCGCTACCCGCGGCTATCGTGAGACTCCCTGTGGAAACCGAAGTGTAGTCCGTCCCCGCCGTCGCCGTGTCGCCCGACTCCGACGACACCGTGTAGGGAACCGTCACCTGCTTGCCGCTTGCGGCGGAAAGAGACACTGTAATGTCCTTGGTCCCGTCGCTCTCCCCCACGCTGGCCGAAGACGAAATGGACACGGTGGGCTCGGAGTCGTTGTCGTTTATCGTCCCCGTACCCGAGGCGGAGGAAATCGAGGCGTTGGTCGCCGAGCTCAAGGTCACGATCACCGTCTCGTCGGTCTCGTTCAGAGAGTCTCCCGTCACCGTGACGTCTATGTCCTTCGACGTGTCCCCCGCGGAGAACGTGAGAGTTCCGGAAGTGAAGGCGGTGTAGTCGGTTCCCGAAGTCGCCGTCCCCGTCCCGGCGTCGGCGTAGTTCACCTTCACCGTCTTGCCGCTGGCGGCGCTGAGTGTCGCCTTGAACGTAAGCGTGACCGAACCGCTGTCTCCCTCCGTCACGCTCGGAGAGGAGATGGAAAGCGACGGAGCCGCGTCGTCGTCGGTTATCGTGAGAGTTACGCTCGAGGGATTCGCCGCCCCGCTCGTCCCGCTCACCGAAGCCGATACCCTGACCGACTTGTCCGCGGCGTCGGTGGTGTTGTCGTTGGCCGTTATCGTCACCGCTCCGGAACTCGAAGTGCCGCCCGCGGCTATGGTGAGAGTCTTGTTCGAACTCAGGGAAAAGTCTCCCGCCACGGCGGGAGAAACCGCGGCCGCAGACACCGCAAGCGTAACCTTCTCGCTCGACCCTCCGCTAAGACTGGCAGTTACCGTCGCGCTGCCTCCGTTCTCCGAAATCGAGGAATCGGAAAGCGAAAGCGTCACCGTCGGAGTCGCCTCGTCGTCGGTGAGCGTGAGAGAGGCTCCCGTCACCGCACCCGCTCCCTGGGAGTTGGCCGCCCTGGCCGTTACCGTCCCCGTGCGCGCCGTTACGTTGTCTATGCTGTCGTCCACGGCGTTTATCGTCGCCGTGTCGGAGGAGTTGGTCGTCTGACCCGCGGAAATCGCTATGGTCTTGTCCGAGCCCGGGGTGTAGAAACCCGAAACCGCCTGGAGCGTTATCGTGGTGTCCTGGCTGGAGGCGTGGCTCAGAGCGGCCGTGACCGTGGTGGAGCCCCCGTTCTCCGAAATGGTGCTCGAGGCCAGGGAAAGCGTTACCGTCGGTGCCGCGTCGTCGTCCGTTATCGTCACCACCGTCTTGGTCGCCGTGGCGTGCAGGGCGGCGTTGGTCGGGGTTCCCAGCGTCACGGTGAACGTCTCGTCCGGCTCGTCCACGGTATCTGATGTCACCGTCACCGTTATCGTCCCGCTGGAGTTGCCCGCGGATATCTGGAGACTCCCTGTGGAAACAGAAGTGTAGTCCGTTCCCGCCGTCGCCGTGTCGCCCGCCGCCGTGGACACCGTGTAGGGAACCGTCACGGCCTTGCCGCTGGCGGCGGAAAGAGACACCGTAAGATTCTTGGTGCCCGCACTCTCCCCCACGCTCGCCGTCGCCGCAGACATCGACACCGTCGGAGCATCGTCGTCGTCGGTTATCGTCCCCGTTCCCATGGGGGCTGAAATCGTCGCGTTGACGGGAGAACTCAGCTTCACCGCGACCGTCTCGTCGGGTTCGTCGAGAGCGTCGCCCTTTACCGTGACGGCTATGTCTTCCGAGGTGTCTCCGGCGGAGAACGTGAGAGTCCCGGCCGTTATCGCCTCGTAGTCGGTCCCGGAGGTCGCCGTCCCCGTCGAGGCGTCTGCGTAGTTCACCTTCACCGCCTTGCCGCTGGCGGCGCTCAAAGTCGCCTTGAACGTAAGCGTGACGGAACCGCTGTCTCCCTCCGTCACGCTCGGAGAGGAGATGGAAAGCGTCGGAGCCGTGTCGTCGTCCGTTATCGTCACCACCGTCTTGGTCGTGGTTCCCAGTGCGGCGTTGGTCGGGGTTCCCAGCGTCACGGTGAACGTCTCGTCGTCCTCGTCCACGGTATCTGATGTCACCGTCACCGTTATCGTCCCGCTGGTGTTCCCCGCAGCTATCGTGAGACTCCCTGTGGAAACCGAAGTGTAGTCCGTCCCCGCCGTCGCCGTGTCGCCCGACTCCGATGACACCGTGTAGGGAACCGTCACGGCCCGGCCGCTCACGGCGGAAAGAGACACCGTAAGGTTCTTGGTGCCCGCGCTCTCCCCCACGCTCGCCGTCGCCGCAGACATCGACACCGTCGGAGCATCGTCGTCGTCGGTTATCGTCCCCGTCCCTGTGGGGGCCGAAATCGTCGCGTTGACGGGAGAACTCAGCTTCACCGCGACCGTCTCGTCGGGTTCGTCGAGAGCGTCGCCCTTTACCGTCACGGCTATGTCCTCCGACGTGTCTCCCGCCGAGAACGTGAGAGTCCCGGCCGTTATCGCCTCGTAGTCGGTCCCCGAGGTCGCCGTTCCCGTCCCGGCGTCGGCGTAGTTCACCTTCACCGTCTTGCCGCTGGCTGCGCTCAAAGTCGCCTTGAACGTAAGCGTGACCGAACCGCTGTCTCCCTCCGTCACGTTCGGAGAGGAGATGGAAAGCGACGGAGCCGCGTCGTCGTCCGTTATCGTCACCACCGTCCTGGTCGCCGTCGCGTGCAGGGCGGCGTTGGTCGGGGTTCCCAGCGTCACGGTGAACGTCTCGTCCGGCTCGTCCACGGTGTCCGAGGCCACCGTCACGGTTATCGTTCCGCTGGAGTTGCCCGCGGCTATGGAGAGACTCCCGCCGGAGACCGAAGTGTAGTCACCTCCCACCGTCGCCGTGTCGCCCGACTCCGAAGACACCGTGTAGGGAACCGTCACGGCCCTGCCGCTGGCGGCGGAAAGAGACACCGTAAGGTCCTTGGTCCCCGCGCTCTCCCCCACGCTAGCCGTCGCCGCCGACATCGACACCGTCGGAGCATCGTCATTGTCGGTTATCGTCCCCGTTCCCGTGGGGGCCGAAATCGTCGCGTTGACGGGAGAACTCAGCTTCACCGCGACCGTCTCGTCGGGTTCGTCGAGAGCGTCGCCCTTTACCGTCACGGCTACGTCCTCCGAGGTGTCTCCCGCCGAGAACGTGAGAGTCCCGGCCGTTATCGCCTCGTAGTCGGTCCCGGAGGTCGCCGTCCCCGTCGAGGCGTCTGCGTAGTTCACCTTCACCGTCTTGCCGCTGGCGGCCGAAAGCGTCGCCTTGAACGTAAGCGTGACGGAACCGCTGTCTCCCTCCGTCACGCTCGGAGAGGAGATGGAAAGCGACGGAGGGGAGTCGTCGTCCGTTATCGTCACCACCGTCTTGGTCGTGGTTCCCAGCGCGGCGTTGGTCGGGGTTCCCAGCGTCACGGTGAACGTCTCGTCGTCCTCGTCCATGGTGTCGGAGGCCACCGTCACCGTTATGGTCCCGCTGGAGTTGCCCGCGGCTATCTGGAGACTCCCTGTGGAAACAGAAGTGTAGTCCGTCCCCGCCGTCGCCGTGTCGCCCGACTCCGACGACACCGTGTAGGGAACCGTCACCTGCTTGCCGCTTGCGGCGGAAAGAGACACGGTAAGGTCCTTGGTCCCGTCGCTCTCCCCCACGCTCGCCGAGGACGAAATGGACACGGTGGGCTCGGAGTCGTTGTCGTTTATCGTCCCCGTACCCGTGGCGATCGATATCGACGCGTTGGTCGCCGAGCTCAAGGTCACGATTACCGTCTCGTCGGTCTCGTTCAGAGAGTCTCCCGTCACCGTGACGTCTATGTCCTCCGACGTGTCTCCCGCCGAGAACGTGAGAGTCCCGGCCATTATCGCCTCGTAGTCGGTCCCCGAGGTCGCCGTTCCCGTCCCGGCGTCGGCGTAGTTCACCTTCACCGTCTTGCCGCTGGCGGCCGAAAGCGTCGCCTTGAACGTAAGCGTGACCGAGCCGCTGTCTCCCTCCGTCACGCTCGGAGAGGAAATCGACAGGGTTGGAGCCGCGTCGTCGTCGGTTATCGTGAGAGTTACGTTCGAGGGATTCGCCGCCCCGCTCGTCCCGCTCACCGAAGCCGATACCCTGACCGACTTGTCCGCGGCGTCCGTGGTGTTGTCGTTGGCCGTTATCGTCACCGCCCCGGAACTCGAAGTGCCGCCCGCTGCTATCGTGAGAGTCTTGTTCGAACTCAGGGAAAAATCTCCCGAAACGGCCGGAGAGACCGCGGCCGCGGACACCGTAAGCGTAACCTTCTCGCTCGACTCTCCGCTAAGAGAGGCCGTTACCGTCGCGCTGCCTCCGTTCTCCGAAATCGAGGAATCGGAAAGCGAAAGCGTCACCGTCGGCGTCGCCTCGTCGTCGGTGAGCGTGAGAGAGGCTCCCGTCACCGCCCCCGCTCCCTGGGAGTTGTCCGCCCTGGCCGTTACCGTCCCCGTGCGCGCCGTCACGTTGTCTATGGTGTCGTCCACGGCGTTTATCGTCGCCGTGTCGGAGGAGTTGGTCGTCTGACCCGCGGAAATCGCTATGGTCTTGTCCGAGCCCGGGGTGTAGAAACCGGAAACCGCCTGGAGCGTTATCGTGGTGTCCCGGCTGGAGGCGTGGCTCAGAGCGGCCGTGACGGTGGTGGTGCCCCCGTTCTCCGAAATGGTGCTCGAGGCCAGGGAGAGCGTTACCGTCGGTGCCGCGTCGTCGTCCGTTATCGTCACCACCGTCCTGGTCGCCGTCGCGTGCAGGGCGGCGTTGGTCGGGGTTCCCAGCGTCACGGTGAACGTCTCGTCCGCCTCGTCCACGGTGTCTGATGTCACCGTCACCGTTATCGTTCCGCTGGAGTTGCCCGCGGCTATCTGGAGACTCCCTGTGGAAACAGAAGTGTAGTCCGTTCCCGCCGTCGCCGTGTCGCCCGCCGCCGTGGACACCGTGTAGGGAACCGTCACGGCCTTGCCGCTGGCGGCGCTGAGAGACACCGTAAGGTTCTTGGTGCCCGCGCTCTCCCCCACGCTCGCCGTCGCCGCAGACATCGACACCGTCGGAGCATCGTCGTCGTCGGTTATCGTCCCCGTCCCTGTGGCGGCCGAAATCGTCGCGTTGACGGGCGAACTCAGCTTCACCGCGACCGTCTCGTCGGGTTCGTCGAGAGCGTCGCCCTTTACCGTCACGGCTACGTCCTTCGACGTGTCCCCCGCGGAGAACGTGAGAGTCCCGGCCGTTATCGCCTCGTAGTCCGTCCCGGAGGTCGCCGTCCCCGTCGAGGCGTCGGCGTAGTTCACCTTCACCGTCTTGCCGCTGGCGGCGCTCAAAGTCGCCTTGAACGTAAGGGTGGTCGAACCGCTGTCTCCCTCCGTCACGCTCGGAGAGGAGATGGAAAGCGTCGGAGCCGCGTCGTCGTCCGTTATCGTCACCGCCGTCTTGGTCGTGGTTCCCAGGGCGGCGTTCGTCGGGGTTCCCAGGGTCACCGTGAACGTCTCGTCGTCTTCGTCCACGGTGTCTGATGTCACCGTCACCGTTATCGTCCCGCTGGTGTTCCCCGCAGCTATCTGGAGACTCCCTGTGGAAACCGAAGTGTAGTCCGTCCCCGCCGTCGCCGTGTCGCCCGACTCCGAAGACACCGTGTAGGGAACCGTCACGGCCTTGCCGCTGGCGGCGGAAAGAGACACCGTAAGGTTCTTGGTCCCCGCGCTCTCCCCCACGCTCGCCGCGGCCGCCGACATCGATACCGTGGGCGGGGAGTCGTCGTCGGTTATCGTCCCCGTTCCGGTGGCGGCCGATATTGACGCGTTGGTCGCCGAGCTCAAGGTCACGACCACAGTCTCGTCGGGTTCGTCGAGAGAGTCCCCCGTCACAGTGACGTCTATGTCCTTCGACGTGTCCCCCGCGGAGAACGTGAGAGTTCCGGAAGTGAAGGCGGTGTAGTCGGTTCCCGAAGTCGCCGTCCCCGTCCCGGCGTCGGCGTAGTTCACCTTTACCGTCTTGCCGCTGGCGGCCGAAAGCGTCGCCTTGAACGTAAGGGTGGTCGAACCGCTGTCTCCCTCCGTCACGCTGGGCGAGGAAATCGACAGGGTCGGAGCCGCGTCGTCGTCCGTTATCGTAAGAGTGACGTTCGAGGGATTCGCCGCCCCGCTCGCCCCGCTCACCGAAGCCGATACCCTGACCGACTTGTCCGCGGCGTCGGTGGTGTTGTCGTTGGCCGTTATCGTCACCGCCCCGGAACTCGAAGTGCCGCCCGCGGCTATGGTGAGAGTCTTGTTCGAACTCAGGGAAAAATCTCCCGCCACGGCGGGAGAGACCGCGGCCGCGGACACCGTAAGCGTAACCTTCTCGCTCGACTCTCCGCTAAGAGAGGCCGTTACCGTCGCGCTGCCTCCGTTCTCAGAAATCGAGGAATCGGAAAGCGAAAGCGTCACCGTCGGAGTCGCCTCGTCGTCGGTGAGCGTGAGAGAGGCTCCCGTCACCGCCCCCGCTCCCTGGGAGTTGGCCGCCCTGGCCGTTACCGTCGTCGTGCGCGCCGTCACGTTGTCTATGCTGTCGTCCACGGCGTTTATCGTCGCCGTGTCGGAGGAGTTGGTCGTCTGCCCCGCGGAAATCGCTATGGTCTTGTCCGAGCCCAGCGTGTAGAAACCGGAAACCGCCTGGAGCGTTATCGTGGTGTCCTGACTGGAGGCGTGGCTCAGAGCGGCCGTGACCGTGGTGGAGCCCCCGTTCTCCGAAATGGAGCTCGAGGCCAGGGAGAGCGTCACCGTCGGAGCCGCGTCGTCGTCCGTTATCGTTACCACCGTCTTGGTCGCCGTGGCGTGCAGAACCGCGTTTGTCGGAGAAGATCCCAGGGTCACCGTGAACGTCTCGTCCGGCTCGTCCACGGTGTCGGAGGCCACCGTCACCGTTATCGTCCCGCTCGCGTTGCCCGCGGCTATCTGGAGACTCCCGCTGGAAACCGAAGTGTAGTCGTCGGTCCCCGCGGTGTCCGTGGATTCGGACGACACCGTGTAGGGAACCGTCACGGTCTTGCCGCTGGCGGCGCTCAGAGATACCGTCACGTCCTTGGTGCCCGCGCTCTCCCCCACGCTCGCCGTGGCCGCCGACATGGACACCGTCGGAGGGTCGTCGTCGTCGGTTATCGTCACCACCGTCTTGGTCGTGGTTCCGAGTGCGGCGTTTGTCGGAGAAGATCCCAGGGTCACCGTGAAGGTCTCGTCCGTCTCGTCCGCGGTGTCGGAGGCCACCGTCACCGTTATCGTCCCGCTCGTGTCTCCCGCCGATATCGTGAGACTCCCGTCGGAAACCGATGTGTAGTCGTCGGTCCCCGCGGTGTCCGTGGATTCGGACGACACCGTGTAGGGTACCGTCACGTCCCTGGCGCTCGCGGCGGAAAGAGACACCGTCACGTCCTTGGTCCCGTCGCTTTCTCCCACGCTCGCCGTCCCGGACGCCAGCGACACCACGGGCAGCACGCCGGCGGAAAAGGTCAGCTCTGCCTTGTCGCCGTCCGCATCGGTGGCCGTCCACTTGTAGGTCGTGGCGGCCATGACCCCGGTCGGGGTGCCGCTCACCCTGCTGGTGCCGGCGCTACGTACTACGCCGGCGGGCAGGTTCGGCGACAGGGAGTAGGTCAGGGTCCCGTTGCCGCCGGTGGCTGCCGGCAGCGTGAACGGGCTGATTTCAACGCGGTGTGTCCAGGACCGGTCGTCAATGGTCGCGGTGCCGAACGACGGCATAAAATCCTCCGCCACGACCATGGTAAACGTAAGCGTCGCCGTGGACCCGTTGACATCGGTGGCGGTCAGCTTGTAGGTCGCCTGCGACGCGGACGTGGTCGGCGCGCCGGTGAGCGCGCCGCCGCTGGTCGTGTTCGTGGATAATGGAGGAGTGTAGGTGATCCCGGACGGCAGCGTCAGCGTGGTGGCCGTAGTCCCCGGCCCCGTCAGCTTGTAGGTCAGCCTGCCGTCGCCGCCGGTGGCCGCCGGGAAGATGACCGCCGGAACGGCGGACGTGCCGAGGGAAGAATTCTGAGTGTACTCCTGAGCCGGAATGCTGCCGGAGCCGAAGGTCGGAGTGGAGTCGTCTTTCACCTCTATCGTGAAGTAGTATGGTATGTCGGGTGTAGTACCGTCATCTCTGGTATCTGTAGCTTCCAACTTGTAGAGCTGCCGGGCCGCCGTCTCGGTGGGCGTACCGGACAGGGTGTTGGTGCTCGCGTCGTAGGTCAGACCGTCGGGCAGCGTCAGCGTGGTGGTTACCCACGGTACCCCCGGTACCCCCGGCCCCGTCAGCTCGTAGGTCAGCGTGCCGGTGTGGCCGCCCGCTCCGGGAAGAACGAGAGGCCTAATTCGGGAGTCTTTTACGTAGACCTGATTATCCTGCCAGTTGGAGTCTAGAGTCCTCCATAATAATCCGATACCAGCGTTCACTTTTGAACTTTTTCGGGCCCATACGCTAGAATGCAGCAACGCGTCCGCGCCGCTTGCGTCGCGCAGGGTGGCGCCCGGGTCGAGGTACAGAGAGCCGCCGATGGCGAAGCCGTCGGGGGAATGGTCCCTCGCAGTCACCCTGTATGAGAATATGATATATCTAACAAATGTACTTGAGGCGCCCGCCCGCATCCTGCGCTGCCCCCTCTGTCCGTGAGTGCCGAAGTTCAGCGCTATACTCGCGCCGACGGTCAATCGCACTCTCTTGCTGAAATGGACTATCACACGGATGATATGTTCAGAGTACGGTTCTGCATCTAATGCAGCTGACGGCCTAGTGATGAGGCGATACTGCCCCGACGAATTAGAAAGAATCACTAGTCTGGAGATTCTGGCCTGACTGTGGGTGCTGCCCGACACTGTATGCCGGGAGGAAACGGCGCGGGAGTTCAGCTGGACGGAGCCATACGTACTGTCGCGAAGACGGATGGTGCCGCCGTTTAGCCTAATGGCGTTGGCCGGAATGGAGATGCCGTCGGTGTCCTTGTCCGCGGCCTGCACAGTGTAGCGAAACCTAATTCCGTTATAAGCTGCCCCATCCACTACACCCGAATACGTTGCGTAGCGGGTGACGTTGCCGATGGTCAGCGCCAACTGTGGCCTGCCGGTGACAGTCATAATCTGATCGAAGGAAGTAGAGATAGCGTCCCGGAATTTCACAACGACATCAATGTCTTCGGCACGGGTGAATTCAGCGCTGGTTGGAGTAGTCTCTACCCCTAGTGTTCCTGAATCAGGGTCTATTTCGATTGAATGCACTCTCCCCACATTATCGTCGTCGTATATCTTCCCAGCAAGGACTCTTCTGAAGGTGGGTGAGAAGACGTTTTGCAGGGAATCCAAGAGGAGAAGTACATCCTCATCGGTCTCGGCGGTTCCGTCGCCAATTACGGAAACATTTATGTCCTTCGAGGTTTCTCCCGGTCTGAAAGTAAGCGTGCCGGCCGTTACCGGCGTGTAATCGTACCCACCACCCCCAGAAATATCGGAGTAGTTCATCGTCACCGTCTTGCCGCTGGCACGAGAGAGCCCCACCTTGAACGTCATGGTGGTCGTGGTGCCCGACGCCCCCTCCCTGACGGCCGGTCTGTTTGAAGTTATGCGAGGCGCGGCATCGTCGTCGGTAATTGTGACGACGGTCTTGGTCGCCGTGGCGTGCAGAGCCGCGTTGGTCGGAGAAGAGCCCAGCGTCACCGTGAACGTTTCATCGTGCTCGTCGGTCAGGTCGGAGGCTATCGTCACGGTTATCGTCCCGCCCGTGTCCCCCGCCGATATCGTGAGACTCCCGCCGGACACGGAGGTGTAGTCGTCGGTAGCCGTCGCAGTGTCGCCCGAGACCGAAGACACCGTGTAGGGAACCGTCACGGCCTGCCCGCTTGCCGCCGAAAGGGAAACGGAGACAGACGCAGTCCCCGCGCTCTCCCCCACGCTGACCGCGGGGGACGACATGGATACGGTCGGCTGGGCGGCGGCCGCGACGTGGCTGCCCGGACCGAGGACGACCGAGAAAAGCGCGAGAGCCGCAACCAGAACGCTCGCAACGACGCGGGAGAGCCGGGATTTCATCCGGCGACTCCCGCGGAACATACAAGGGGGGGGGTTACCCCCGCCGCAACCGCAAAACTTTCCTCAGCCACAACCACAATCTCTCTCCAACTACCTGCTTTTATTATAACTCTGTTCGTGGGATGTTGGCAAGCCGGCGTGGCAGCCCGCCGCGGGCCGGAAAACGGGTACGCGGGACCGCAGTGAAGACCGTCCGGTCAGTCCGCCTTTTTTCTTTCGAGGTAGGCACGCGCGCCCAGACGTTCGAGCTCCGCGGCCTTTGTTCCGACTTCCGAAGAAAGCCTCTTTTTGCGCTCGAGCAGCTTTTCGAGAAGCGTCGGGTCGCCAGCGGAGAGAATCTCGACGGCGAGGATTCCCGCGTTTTTCGCGCCGCCCAGAGCGACCGTGGCAACGGGAACGCCGTCCGGCATCTGCAGTATGGAGAGCACCGAATCCCACCCGTCGATCGAGTTGGAGGACCTTATCGGAACTCCTATCACCGGAAGGGGAGAGACGGAAGCCACCATCCCGGGCAGGTGGGCGGCTCCTCCCGCCCCGGCTATTATCACCCTGATTCCCCGCAGGTGGGCGTTTGAGGAAAAATCGAAAAGCCGCCCGGGGGTCCTGTGGGCGGAGACCACCGTCACCTCGTAGCCCACGCCGAACTCCTCGAGCGCCTCGCACGCTTGGGCCATGACCTCGAGGTCGGAATCCGAACCCATGATGACGCTCACTTCGGGAGGCTTCACGCTATCGCCCTCAGGTTTTTCTTTATGAACCTCGCCTTCTCCAGAGCTTGCGAGACGTCGCTTTCAAGCACAGTCACGTGTCCCATCTTCCTGTAGGGTTTCGTGCGGGTCTTGCCGTAGATGTGAAACTTCGCTCCCTCGATCTCCATGCAGTCGCAAAGACCCTCGTACCTGACGTCTCCCTCGAAACCCGGCTGGCCCAGTATGTTTATCATGACCGCGGGGGTTCCGGTCTCGGTGCTTCCGGGAGGAAGATCGAGAACCGCCCGAAGGCACTGCTCGTACTGCGAGGTGCGCGACGCGTCGATCGTATGGTGGCCGCTGTTGTGCGGCCTGGGGGCGGACTCGTTTATCAGCAGCTTCCCGTCGGCGCGGAGAAACATCTCGACGGCCAGCAGGCCGCACATGTCGAACGCCTCTATCGCGCGCTCGGCGAGACGGCGGGCCTCCTCGCCGAGCCGCGGGGAAATATCGCAGGGACTCACCAGAAACTCCACTATGTTCGCGCGGCCGTCGAACATCATCTCGACCGGGGGAAAGCACATGGTCCGCCCAGCCGGATTTCGCGACGCTATAACGGAAATCTCCTTCTCCACGTCGACCAGGTCCTCGACGACAGACTCCCCGTCGAGAAGGTCCCCCAGGTCGGCCTCGTCCCTCACCACCCGCACTCCCCTTCCGTCGTAGCCGGTTCTCGATAGCTTCTGGACGAAGGGAACCTTAACCTCTCCCCGCGCCGCGGCCGCGGCTATCTCGTCCCTTCCCGGAAAAACCGAAAAATCCGCCGTCGGAAGACCCCGGGAGACGTAGAACCCTTTCTGCTTCGCCTTGTCCTGTATGAGTTCCACGGCGCCGGGTTCGGGCCTCACGGCCACTCCCCGCTCCCGCAGCCGGAAAAGCGCCTCGAGGTTCACGTTCTCTATCTCTATGGTCAGGACGTCGACGTTTTCGCCGAAAGCGCAGACGTCCTCGAAGTCCCTGAAATCGCCCCGGAAAAACCTCGTGCAGACGGTCGCCGCGGGACAGTCGGGGGAAGGGTCGAGCACGTGGGTGCGAAGGTTCCACCTGCTCGCCTCGAGGCAGAGCATCTTTCCCAGCTGCCCTCCTCCCAGAATCCCGAGTCTCACCTCTCCAAGGTCGCAAGCCATAGCGTCGTCCGTCCTTTCAGCCGATCACGGAAAAAAGCTCCATGGGACTCTCTATGAGGTGCTTCGCCCCGTTTTCCCGAAGCTCCTCCCCCGTGCGAAATCCCCAGAGAACGCCCACGGGAAGCATCCCCGCCCCCACGGCCGTCATCATGTCCACGCCGGAATCGCCGAGGTAGACCGTCTCCGAGGAGCTCACTCCGAGTTCCCTCGATATGCCCAGGGCTCCCGAAGGGTCGGGCTTTCTCGGCAGCTCCTCCCTCTGGCCCACGACCGCCTCGAAGCTCCAGTCCGAAAGCAGCGCCTCCACGTACTTTTCGGCGAACCCGTGGGGCTTGTTGGTGAGAATGGCCTTTTTCATTCCCCTGGCCGAAATCTCGTCCAGAAGTTCCGGTATGCCCTCGTAGAGCCTGGTCTTCACGTTGAACCTCTCGCCGTAGACGCGGTTGAAGTCGCCTAGGCACTTCCTTACCGTCTTCTCGTCCCTTCCGCTCTCCGGAAGCGCCCTGCGCACCATGTTCTCCGTGCCCCCGCCTATGAAGTAGCGAAAGCACCCGACGCCGCGCGCGGGAAAACCGTTCATGCCGAGCGCGCGGTTGACGGCGTCGGCAAGGTCGTCGAGAGAGTCTATCAGGGTTCCGTCAAGATCGAATACAACCGCTCCGTAGCTCATCGTCCCAAGCAGAATTAAATAACCAATATGAAAAAAGAAAACAATTATCCCCCGCTCCCGGCGAAAACCCCGCGCTCCGAAAACGGGTAGAATCTTGGACGTCGCCCCGCCGGAGCCGGGGCGGAGGACCCGGGATTCGGGGTTTTCGCCATGAACGCCAGAAACCTTTCCATAACGGTAATCGGCGGGGGACTCGCGGGAGTCGAGGCGGCGCGTCGGATCGCCGGGTTCGGAATCCGCGCGAGGCTCTACGAGATGAGGCCCGCGAAGACCACCGCGGCGCACACGACCCCGGGACTCGCCGAGCTTGTGTGCAGCAATTCGCTCAAGTCGTCCTCCGTGGAGAACGCCTCGGGAATACTGAAAAGGGAGATGAGGGAGCTCGGATCCCTGGTGATCGAGGCGGCCGAGGCGTCGAGGGTTCCGGCGGGAAAGGCGCTCGCGGTGGACAGGAAGGCGTTTTCCGACTACGTGACGCGCGAAACGGAGCGAAACCCGCTCGTGGACGTGATAAGGCGGGAGGCCGACAGCCTGCCCGCCGAAGGGCGGGAAATCGCGATAGTGGCCACGGGCCCGCTCACCTCCGAGGCGCTCTGCGGGGAGATCTCCTCGCTCGCCGGGGCCCGGCGCCTGTATTTCTACGACGCCATCTCCCCGATAATCGACGCCGAGAGCATAGACACCTCGAAGGTCTTTCGGGGATCGAGGTACGGCGAGGCGGGAGAGGGAGACTATCTGAACTGCCCGCTTTCGCGGGAGGGGTACCACGGGCTCGTCGACGACCTGCTGCGGGCAGAGAAGGTCGAGCCGAGGGATTTCGAGAAGGCCGTCTACTTCGAGGGCTGCATGCCCGTGGAGACCATGTGCGAGCGCGGGCGGGAGACGCTTCGCTTCGGTCCCCTAAGGCCAGTCGGGCTCGTCGACCCGAAGACGGGAAAGATTCCCTTCGCGGCGGTCCAGCTGCGGACGGAAAACGCCGCGGGAACCATGTACAACATGGTCGGTTTCCAGACCAGGCTTCGCTATCCCCACCAGAGAGAGGCGTTCAGAAAGATTCCGGGACTGGAGGAGGCGGAGTTTCTCAGGTACGGAAGCGTGCACAGAAACACCTACATGGACTCCCCGCGGCTGCTCGAGGGGGATCTTTCGCTTCGCTCCCGAAGGAACGTGTTTTTCGCGGGACAGATAACGGGGGTCGAAGGCTACGCGGAGTCGGCGGCGACGGGGATCGTGTGCGGAACGAACGCCGCGAGAAAGGCCCTGGGGCTTCCGCCCGTCTTTCCCGCCAGGGAAACCGCCATAGGCTCCCTGCTGGAATACGTCCGCTCGGGCGGCGGGGCGGAATTTCAGCCGATGAACATAAACTTCGGCCTCTTTCCGAGGGTCGGGGGGAAGATGTCCAGGCGGCGGCGACGCGAACTGGTGGCGCGCAGGTCGCTTGAGGGCATACGCGAATACGCCCGCGCGGCGCGCGCCCCCGGCGGTGTTTGATTATCGCGTTTTGATGGTAGTATCTTTGCCCGTCATGACCTATCAGGAACTCATCCTGGCCCTCCAGGACTACTGGTCATCCAGGGGCTGCCTCGTGGTGCAGCCCTACGACACGGAGAAAGGAGCCGGAACCTTTCATCCCGCCACCTTTCTCAGGTGCCTCGGCCCCGAGCCCTGGCACGCGGCGTACGTTGAGCCTTCCAGAAGACCCGCGGACGGAAGATACGGGGACAATCCCAACAGGCTCCAGCACTACTACCAGTTCCAGGTGCTCATAAAACCTTCTCCCGACGACATACAGCAGCTCTATCTCGACAGCCTGAAATCGTTCGGAATAGACCCGCTGGAGCACGACATAAGGTTCGTTGAGGACGACTGGGAGTCTCCCACCCTGGGAGCCTGGGGACTCGGCTGGGAGGTGTGGCTCGACGGCATGGAGATAACCCAGTTCACATACTTCCAGCAGGCGGGCGGAATAGACCTCGACCCGGTGTCGGCGGAGATCACCTACGGAACGGAAAGAATAGCGATGTACCTCCAGGAGGCCGAAAGCGTCTACGACCTCGAGTGGACCAGGGGGATAACCTACGGAGAGATGCATCACCAGAACGAGGTGCAGTCCTCGAGGTACAACTTCGAGGAGTCCGACCCCGCGATGCTCATGGAGCTTTTCGGCATGTACGAAAAGGAATGCCGCTCGCTGGTGGAAAAGGACCTTCCCCTTCCCGCCTACGAGTACTGCCTGAAGACCTCCCACACGTTCAACCTCCTGGACGCGAGAGGAGCCATCGGGGTGGCCGAGAGGGCGTCGTACATAGCCCGCGTGAGGGCGCTTGCCAATCTCTGCGCGTCGGCCTACCTGCGCACGAGGGAGAGCCTGGGATTTCCCCTTCTCGGGAACAACCCATGGAAAAAGAGCTGATACTGGAAATCGGAACGGAGGAGATACCCGCGCTGTTTCTCGAAAAGGCGGGCGCGGACCTGCGCTCCCTGCTCGGGGGGGAGTTTCGGGACAACGGCATCGAGTTCGGGGAGATAGAGGTGCTCTACACCCCTAGAAGACTCGCGGCGCGGGTAAGCGGCCTCGAGAGAAAGCAGAAGGACCGCGTCTCCGAGAGCTTCGGACCGCCCGTGCGGGCGGCCTTCGACGAGGACGGAAAACCCACGGCGGCGGCCCTGGGATTCGCGAGGTCCCGCAAAGTCGGCGTCGACGACCTCGTCGTCGCCAGGAGGGACAACGGGGAGTTTCTCTGCGTGAGAAAAACCTCCAGGGGGAAAAAGACCTCGTCCGCGCTCAGGGAGATCCTTCCCCGGGCCGTTTCGTCGATTCCCTTCAGAAAATCCATGAGATGGGGCGGCGGCAAGACCGTCTTCGCCAGACCCGTGAGGTGGATAGCGGCCGTCTACGAGGGAAAGACGGTGAGGTTCGCCGTCGGGGACGTCGGCAGTTCCGACGTGAGTTTCGGACACAGGTTCACCTCCCCCGGGCCGTTTCGCGTGAGAAGCTGGACGGAGTACGTCGAGACCCTCGGGAAAAACGACGTGATGCTCGACCCGCGGAAAAGAAAGCGGATCGTGACGAGGCGCACGGCGACGGCGGCGAAAAGAATCGGGGGAACGGTGGAGGAGGATCCCGGGCTGCTCGAAACCGTGGTGAACCTGGTCGAGCATCCCACGGTGCTCGTCGGAGAATTCGAGAAGAAGTACCTTCGCCTTCCCGAAGAGGTGCTCGAAAGCGTCATGAAGACCCACCAGAAGTACTTTCCCGTACGCTCGGAGAAAACCGGCAAGCTGCTTTCGAACTTCGTGTTCGTCTGCGGAACCCCGGTCAGGAACAAAAAGACGGTCGTTAGGGGAAACGAGAGGGTGATAAGGGCAAGGCTCAGCGACGCGGAATTCTTTTTCTCCGAAGACGCGGGAAAAGATCTCGCAAGCTACTCCAAAGACCTCGACGCCATGGTGTTTCTCTCCGACGTGGGAAGCTACGGGGCCAAGGTCGGGCGCATGAAGGCGCTTGCGCGCGCGCTGTTCGCGGACCCCGACCTGCAGCGCGCCGCGGAACTTTCGAAATGCGATCTCGCCACCCAGATGGTGTTCGAGTTTCCCGAACTCCAGGGAGTGATGGGCAGGCACTACGCCCTGCGCGGCGGGGAGAAAAAAGCCGTGGCGGCCGCGATAGAGGAGCAGTACATGCCCCTTTCGAGAAACGGTCCGCTTCCTAGAACGAAAACCGGAGCGCTTCTGGGCCTGGTCGACAAGATCGACAACGTATCCTCCTGCTTCGCCGCGGGGCTCGCGCCCACGGGATCTTCCGACCCCTACGCGGTCAGGCGAAGCGCCCTGGGAATAATAAGAATATGCGTCGAGAAAAAGCTCGACCTCTCCCTCTCCGACGCCTTCGCGAAAAGCATGCGCCTGGTCGCCGGCTCCATGAACGGGAAAAAGAAACCGAAGGGCGCGGCGGTGGCCGACCTCCAAAAGGACGTCCTAGGATTTTTCTCCGAGAGGTTCAGGAACCTGATGACGGAATCGGGCTTCGGCAGAAACGTCGTGGAAGCGGTGGTCTCGGCCGGCTTCGACAGTCCGCTGGACGCGTACAGGAGAACCGCGGCGCTTTCGAAATTCGCCGGCGGCGGGGACTTCGGAAAACTCTCCACGGGCTTCAAGAGGGTTTTCAACATAGCGAAGAAAAGACCCCCGGCGAAGCTCAGCCGAGGGCTCCTGGTCGAGAAGGAGGAAAAGGATCTCGCGAAAGCCCTTGAGAGGGCCCGTAAGGCCGTCGACGCGAGGCTCTCCGCTCCCTCGAAGACTCCCGGCGAGAGGGACTACCTCGCCTGCCTCGGGCACCTGGGGACGCTTTCCGGTCCCATAGACCGTTTTTTCGACGCGGTGATGGTCATGGACGAAAACGAAAGGACCAGGAACAACCGCCTCGCCCTTCTGGGCGACGTAAAGGACCTGTTTTTCTCCGTGGCCGACTTCTCGAAGATATGACCGGCGCGGGCGGGATTTGAGATAAGCCCCGGTTAGGGTATCGTATTGTCCGATCATGTTCGGACAATTCGGCATATGGGAACTGGCCATAATACTGGCCATCCTGCTGGTCATCTTCGGCCCCAGCAGGCTCGGGGACATCGGCTCCTCCCTCGGCAGGGGAATAAGGGGATTCAGGAAGTCTCTCAGGGAAGACGACCCGGCCGAGAGCGCCGGGGAAAAAAGCGGGGCCGACGGCAAAAGCTAGCGCGGACCTACCGCCTTCTTCCTTCTTCGGTTCGCCCGCTCGCCGGAAGGCCGGGAGCAAGCAGTCATGGCAAAGTGCGAGCGAAGCGCGGGGCAACAAGGAAACGTCATGGCCGGAACGGCAGACTGTTGGTAATCAGGCGAAGCCGTTTAAACTATTGACGTCGTTTGCCGAGAGTGCCCAACGACTCGTGTCGTTGTCGGTCCGGTCGACGCATGTCGGGACGAGGAAGTGAAGACATGAAGAACTCGTCACCCCAAAGTTTCTCCGAGCTCGAAGTGAACGATTTCGGGCCCATTGTCAGGGCGAAGATAGACCTTCGTCCCCTGACCGTATTCGTGGGACCGAGCAACACGGGCAAGTCGTATCTGGCGATTCTGCTCTACGCGTTGCACAGGTTTTTCGGCCTGGACGCGCACACTGCGATTCAGGGCGCCGCTCTGTCGTCGACGGAGGGAGTAACATCGAAGTTAAGCGGGGAGGCTAGGGACGATCTTGTCAAATGGGCGGAACTGATAGCTGCGGGAGGACCGGGCTCGCCGGACGAACGGAATGTTTCGGTCCCCTCCCGGGTCGCGGATACGGTCCGTTCCGTATTCAGAGGATTTAACAAGCTCGGCGACTCTATTGGCAACGAACTTGACAGGTGTTTTGAACTTGGCGGCGAGACCGGAAAACTGGTCCGTAAAGGGAGCGGCGAAGCGCGCGTCGTCTTCCGAAAGCCTCTTCCCGACGATTCGGAAAAGCTTTCGCATGTCCTGACGATCGATTCGCGGGGAACCGGACTTGACGTCGACCTGGACGAGAACGCTCCGATGCGGCTCGATTCAGGCAGCGTCGGAAAGCTGCCCGACCTGGCGATGTTCCCCGCGTCTTCAATGACCGACCTGAGCGAGAAAGAGTGTTTGAAACTTGTCATTGACCTGGCGGCCGTCCACCTGCCCGAAGTATTCGGTCCCTTGCACCTTCCCGCGTTCTATCTCCCGGCGGACCGCGGCGGCGTGATGTCCACGCACAAGGCTTTCATACAAGGACTGATCAGTTCCGCGTCGACGGGACAGCGGCCGGACCCGGTGACCTCGGGCGTCATAACGGATTTTCTTCGACAGCTTTTCAGCATTGAACCCAACGGCAAGCGGCGGGGCGCATCCCGAAGCGACCTGGTCGAGCGGATCGAGAACCGAGTTCTCGGAGGGTCGGTGCGCGTCGGCAGGTCGGCGGCCGGTTTTCCGGTTTTCACCTACAGACCGGAAGGATGGAAGGCGGACATGCCTCTGACGAACGCCTCGTCCATGGTATCGGAACTCGCCCCGGTGGCGCTGTACCTTCGGCATATCGTCCTTCCGGGAAATGTCCTGATCGTCGAAGAACCGGAATCTCACCTGCACCCCGCCATGCAGGTGGAGTTCGCCCGGCAGATCGCGGCGGTGGTGAATTCCGGCGTCAGGGTAATGATCACCACTCACAGCGAATGGCTGCTCGAAGAGCTCGCCAACCTGGTGCGTTTGTCCAAACTTTCCAAGTCTGCCAGAAAGAAAATAGACAAGGACGACGTAGCACTGCGACCCGACCAGGTGGGCGCGTGGCTGTTTGAGCGGAAGCGCCGGCCCAAAGGGTCGGTCGTGAAGGAAATTCCTCTCGACGAAGAATCCGGCCTGTTTCCGACGGATTTTGACGACGTTGCCGTCGCCCTGCACAACAAGTGGGCCGACATCTCCAGCGGAATGGAGCAAAAACGGTGACGGAACTCGCGGAGATGTTTCGCCGGCAGGTCGACGGCAAGTGTATCGAGCGCAGGCGTGGAAAGTGCGAAAAAGACGGTTGCGGTTTGCTGATCGAAAGTACGCCGACCCCGCAATTGATTATCGATTTCGACAAGCGGGGTTCGCCGCTTCCCGAGGGCCGGCCCCGCTGCGATTATCTTTTCGTGGCGGGCCGTGCCGGGAACAAGGGCTGGATAGTGCCGTTGGAACTGAAAAGCGGCAGGTACAAAGCCGGCGAGGTCGTCAAGCAGCTTGAAGCCGGGGCCCGTTTCGCGGAAACGATCGTTTCGGAGAACATAAAAGCGAGATTCCTTCCCGTCCTGGTTTTCGGCAGGTCGCCGAACAAGGCGGAAAGGACAAGACTGAAGAGTATCGGCAAGGTGGGTTTTCACGGGAAAGCCGAAGCCATCAGATTGATCAAATGCGGAGGCAGACTGAAGCTGGCGTAAAGACCTTGGCAATGCCGCGCTTTACTCGTCTCCCGAGTTCGGCGGATTAGACCGCCTGAAAAATCCGGAAACGGCGTTTCGCAGCGTCTCGCGAAAAATGAAATCGCGTGATGTCGGTATGTTACTTTTCCAGACCGCCGAACTCGGGAAAAGCGGGGCCGACGGCAAAAGCTGGCGCGGACCTACCGCCCCTCCGTCTTCCGCGCGAGTTCCACGAGCACTCCGTTCATCGACCTCGGGTGTATGAAGGCGACTTCCGTGCCGCAGGACCCGGGTCTCGGATGCTCGTCTATGAGTTTGACTCCCTTTTTTTCCAGCCTTCTAAGCGACGCCTCGACGTCTTCGGTCAGAAAGCACACGTGGTGAATTCCCTCTCCCCTTTTCTCCAGGAATTTCGAAACCGGGGAGTTTTCGTCCAGAGGTTCGAGAAGCTCCACCGCCGCGCCCTCGCCGCCCGGGGGAAGAAGCATGGACGTCCTGACCCCCTGGTCGGCCACGACCTCCCTGTGCGCGACCCGAAGACCCAGCAGTTCCGAGTAAAGCTCCTCGGCCGCGGCGATGTCCCTCACCGCCAAGGCCACGTGATGAAGAGAACCGTTTTTTTCCATTTCCGCTCTCCGCGCTCCCCCGAACCGGTCAGGAAACCCGCTCCTCCGTCACGCTGAACTCCTCGGGAGAATCCTCCGTCTCCACGAACCTTATCCTGACGCTCCTTTCCTTCTGAATTTTCCTCAGCGCCTTTCCCTCCGTTTTCCTGAGCGCGTCTATCACCTTGCCGTCGGCGCGCACGGCAAGCTCCGCCGCGCCCCCCGCCCCCGCGCGGCGGTCAATGTCCCTGAGTATCTCGTAGCAGAGCGTGATCACGGACTTCACCCTGCCGCTTCCCCCGCACTCCCCGCAGGGTTCGGTAAGGTCCGACAGCACGCTTTCCCTCACCCTGCGCCTGGTGAGCTGCACGACGCCGAAAGAGGACATCTTCTGGATGGTGCTTCGCGCCTTGTCCTTCGCCATCTCCTCGAAGAAAAGCGACTCTATCTTCCTTCTAGACTTCTGGGACCGCATGTCTATGAAGTCGATCACTATTATCCCCACGAGGTTTCTGAGCCTTATCTGCCTGGCGGTCTCCACGGCGGCTTCCCTGTTGGTCTTCAGTATGGTCTGCTCGTGAGCCTCCTCGCCGACGAACCTGCCGGAATTCACGTCCACCACGGTAAGCCCCTCGGCCTCGTCTATGATCAGGTACCCGCCGGACTTCATCCACACCTGCCTGCGGTACATCTTCTCTATCTGGCTTTCGATTCCGTATCTCTCGAATATCGGCTCGCTCTTTCCGTATAGGTCGACCCTGAAATTCCCCTTCTCTATCCCGTCGGAAAAGTACTTCGATATCTCGGCGTGGGTCCTGGGGGAATCCACGACGATCTTCTTCAGGCCGTTTCCCATGACGTCCCGCACGACCCTCACCGAGACGCTCGATTCCTCGTAAAGCCTGCGCGGGGACCTGGAGGACTCGTACTTTTTCCTTATCCTCCTCCACTTGGCGGCTAGCGACTTCATCTCGGCCCTTATCTCCCCCTCCTCCGCCCCGGCGCAAGCGGTTCTGAGTATGACGCCCATGTTGCGGGGCCTTTTCTCCATTATCCCGGAAAGCCTCTTTCTCTGCCCCGCGTCGGTTATCTTGCGCGAGACGCTCACCGCGTCCGACGCGGGAAGCAGAACGAGATACTTGCCCGGTATTCCCACGCGGCAGGTGAGCTTGGGTCCCTTGGTTCCCGTGGGCTCCTTGACCGCCTGCACCATGACCTCCTGGCCCTCGCGAAGCGCCTCCTGTATGGGCTGGCGGTTTTTTCGCGAAGTTCCGGCCCCTTCCCCCTCTTCGAGAAAAAGCTCGCTAGGAGACTCCTCGTACACGTCCTCGGCGGAGAGAAACCCCGACTTCGCCGTACCTATGTCCACAAACGCCGCCTGAACGCCGGGAACTATCTTCTCCACCTTCCCCTTGTAGATGTTTCCCGACATGGAGGAGCCGGACTTTCTCTCGATGAAAAGCTCGCTGAGCCTGCTTTTTTCGAGCACCGCTATCCTGGTCTCGCCGGAGAGGGAATTGATTACGAGTTGAGTGTTCATGGAGCGAAGGGCGGGAAACCGCGCGCCGCCGTAAGTATAACGCAAACGGGGCGGGGCGGGAAACGCCGGGCGCGGGGGGCGGAGGCGAAGCGGGCGGCGGGGGCGGTCATTCCCCCCGCCTTCCCATCTCCACTATGGCGTCGTAATGCTCCTTTTCGAGCCGCATCACCGAAAGCCTGCTCTGCCTGACGAGGGCGACGTCGCCGAGCCCCGGCTCGGCCTTTATTCTCGCGAGCGTCACCGGGGCGGCCAGGGTCTCCACGGGCTCGAGGTCCACCACGACCCACCTGGGATCTTCGGTCGTGGGGTCCTGGTAGTGCTCCCTTCTCACCCTCGATATTCCCACGACTTCCAGTCCCTCGTTGCTGTGATAGAAAAGAACGAGGTCCCCCTTCCTCATGCTCATGAGGTTGTTTCTCGCCTGGTAGTTTCTCACCCCGTCCCAGTACGTCCACCCGTCGCGCAGAAACTCGTCCCACGAGTACTTGAAGGGTTCGGATTTCACGAGCCAGTGGTTCACCGCCCCGTAATTATAGACGGCGCGCGGGACCATTGCCAGAGCCGGGCGGGGCGGAAATTTCCCCGAAGCCGTGTTTTACCGGGCGGCGCGGTCAGGTATTTTAGACCCCTTGCCGGCCGCGTTCCGCAGGCGGCCCCGGCGCCCGAGGAGACCCAGCGTTGACGATCATACCCGCCATAGACCTAAAGGACGGAAACTGCGTGCGGCTGGTCAGGGGGCTGGAAGGCACCGAGACGGTGTTTTCCGACGACCCGCCCCGGACGGCGAAGCGGTGGGAGGCGTGCGGGGCCGAGTGGATTCACGTCGTTGACCTCGACGGTGCGTTTCGCGGAAGTCCCGTCAATTCCGCCGCGGTGGAGGAGATAGTCCGCTCCGTTTCCTCGAGCGTCCAGGTGGGAGGGGGAATAAGGAACATGGCATCGGTGGAAAGGTACCTCGAGGCCGGCGCGCGGAGGGTGATACTGGGCACCTCGGCGTTTACCGACGGGAAGTTTCTCAGGGAGGCGTGCCGGAGGTTTCCCGGAAAGATAGCGGTGGGAGTGGACACCAGGGGGGGAAAGATAGCCCTTCGCGGATGGAAGGAAGTGACCGACGCGGGAGTCGCGGAAACTACCCGCGAGTTCGCCGACATGGGCGTCTCGCTCGTCGTACGCACCGACGTGGACCGCGACGGAACGATGGAGGGAGTGGACGCGGATTCGATAAGGAGCTTTCTCGACGAGTGCCCCCTGCCGGTGATCGCGTCGGGCGGCGTGGCCTCGGTTTCGGACCTCGAGGAGATGGCGTCCATCGGCGGCGGGAGGCTCGCGGGCGCGATACTCGGAAAATCCCTCTACTCGGGTTCGATAGATCTCGCCGAGAGCATACGAAGGTTCGGGTAGATGGTCTGCAAGAGAATAATACCGTGTCTCGACGTGAAGGACGGAAGGGTGGTGAAGGGCGTGCGCTTCGTCGACCTCAGGGACGCGGGCGACCCCGTGGAGGCGGCCCGAAGGTACGGCGAGGAGGGAGCCGACGAGATAACGTTTCTCGACATCACGGCCTCCCACGAGAACAGAAAGACGATGATAGACGTGGTGGAGCGCGCGGCGGGAGAGGTGTTCGTGCCCCTCACGGTGGGAGGGGGAATAAGGACGGTGGAGGACGTGAGGGCCCTTCTGCTGGCGGGGGCGGACAAGGTGGCCGTGAACACCGCGGCGGTCGCCGACCCGGATTTCGTCGGGCGGGTCTCGGCCAAGTTCGGAAGCCAGTGCGTGGTGGTGGCCATAGACGCCAGGCGAAGCGGGGACGGATGGGAGGTGTTCACCCACGGCGGGAGAAAACCCACGGGCATTGACGCGCTCGGGTGGGCACGGAAGATGGAAAGTTTCGGCGCGGGGGAGATACTTCTCACCAGCATGGACCGCGACGGCACCGAGGACGGGTACGATCTCGAGCTCACCGCCGGGGTGTCCTCGGCCGTGGGCGTCCCGGTCATAGCCTCCGGAGGGGCGGGGCGTCTCCCGCACCTGCTCGAGGCCGTGGAGAAGGGAAAGGCCGACGCCGTGCTCTGCGCGTCCATTTTCCACTACGGCAAGCACTCCATAGGCGAGGCCAAGGAGTTTCTCTCCCGCGCGGGAGTGGCGGTGAGAACGGACTAGGAGAGGTACGGAAACCTTGCTCGTACGGCGACGGACAGAAGAGAACGAAAGAAGGACGCTTTCCCCCATGGCGATCCTCAGCCGCGAATCGGCGGGAAGGGCCGTCGCGGAAAAGGAGTGCTCCATAAGAACGTGCTTCCAGAGGGACCGCGACAGGATAGTGCATTCCAAGGCGTTTCGCAGGCTGAAGCACAAGACCCAGGTGTTCATCTCCCCCACAAACGACCACTACCGCACGAGGCTCACGCACGTGATCGAGGTCTCCCAGATAGCCAGGACGATCTCTAGGGCGCTTCTGCTGAACGAGGACCTGACCGAGGCCGTCGCCCTCGGCCACGACATAGGACACACCCCCTTCGGCCACTCGGGCGAGGAGGGACTCGACGAGGTGGTTCCCGGGGGATTCAGGCACGTCCGCCAGAGCATGCGGGTCGTGGAGGTGCTAGAGCGCGGAGGGGCGGGCCTTAACCTCACGCTCGAGGTGAGGGAGGGAATCGCCAAGCACTCCAAGGGATGGGGAAAGGAGGGAATAGACACCGAGGAGAACAGGCCGGGGACGATGGAGGGCCAGGTGACCAAGATCGCCGACCTGGTCGCCTACGCCAACCACGATCTCGACGACGCCGTCCGCTCGGGAATAATCGCCGCGGGCGACGTCCCGCGCCAGTACGTGTCGGTTCTCGGGAACACGGCCTCGCAGAGGGTGAACACGATGGTCGGGGACATAGTGGAGCGCACGGCGATGAGCGGAGAGAGGCGGGTGGCGATGAGCGACGGGGTGTTCGAGGCCCTCTCGGGACTTCGCATGTATCTCTACGAGAACGTCTACGCGAGCGAGAGGCTTCTCGAGCTTCACGAGAGGTCGAAAAAGGTGGTGCAGGAGCTTTACGGGTACTTCTGCGCGAACGAAAAGGCGTTTCGGGAGACCTGCGGGATGCCCGCGAGGGAGGAGGACACGCTCGAGAGGTCGGTGTGCGACTTCATAGCGGGAATGAGCGACCTCTACGCGCTTTCTCTCTACGAAAGGATATTCCTTCCCTCCCCGTGGAACAGAAACTGAAGGAAACCGAGGACCCGGCTTGCAGATAAACCTGGGAACAGTGCCGTTTCTAAACGCCGCGCCCCTCGTCCGCGCTCTCGAAAAAGGCGGCGCGGGCGGCTTCAACGTGATGCGCTTCGAGCCTTCGGTCCTCACCGAAAAGCTCGCCGGGGGAGCGGTGGACGTGGGGCTCGTTCCCTCCGTTGAGCTTCTGCGAAGCGACGACCTGGCGGCGATGCCCGGCATCTCCATATCGTCTTTCGGAAAGGTCGACAGCGTCGTGCTGGTCTCCAAGAGGGAGATGACCGCCGTGAGAAAGGTCTCGGTGGACGGGGGATCCAGAAGCTCGGCGGCGCTTCTCAGGATCGTCTTCGAGCTTTTCCTCGGCGTCTCGCCCGAGTACGCGAGGCGGGACCCGGGAAACGGCTTTCTCGACGGGGTGGACGCCGGAATGCTCATAGGCGACCGGGGCCTCAGGGCCCTTCACCTGGGCCGCGAGGGCTTTCCCCTCGCCTACGACCTCGGGGAGATATGGACCAGGGAGACTGGCCTTCCCTTCGTGTACGCCCTCTTCGCCGCCAGAAAGGGAGCCCGCCTCGGAGACGTCGACCGGCGCCTTCTCGAGGCTAGGGACAGGGGAGTGGAGATGGTATCCGAGATAGCCGGGGCGGAGGCGCAAAGACTCGGACTCCGGAGGGAGCAGTGCGAGACCTACCTGGGGCGGAGGATAAGGTACGGTCTCGGAGGTCCCGAGATCGAGGGGCTTTCGAAGTACCGCGAACTTCTCGCCCGTCTCGGAGAGATGGAAGGCGGAGGCGGAGTGGATTTCTACTCCGAACCCGCAGAAGCGCGGAAACGACCGCAAGGGAGACGAGAATGGAAAAACGAAAGATGAGGCTCGGACACAGCCCGGACGCCGACGACGCCTTCATGTTCTACGCGATAGCCAGCGGGAAGGTGTCCTGCGAAAGAATCAATTTCGAACACGTGATAGAGGACATACAGTCGCTTAACCGCAGGGCGCTCGGAGGAGAGCTCGAGGTCACGGCGATTTCCGCCCACGCGTACCTGGGCGTCCAGGACCGCTACAGGATTCTCTCCTGCGGAGCCAGCATGGGAGACGGCTGCGGCCCCGTGGTGGTCTCGAAGAAAAAGCTCACAGGTCTTCGGGGAAAGACCGTCGCGGTGCCGGGAAAGCTCACCACAGCCTACCTCCTGCTGCTGCTCCACGCCGACGGCTTCGTTCCCGTGGAGGTTCCCTTCGACCGGATCATGGACAAGGTGCTCGCGGGAGAGACGGACGCCGGGCTTTTGATACACGAGGGACAGCTCACGTACGGGGATCTCGGTCTCGAGCTTCTGCTGGACCTGGGGGCCGAGTGGGCGAAAGAGACCGACCTTCCCATGCCGCTCGGACTGAACGTACTGCGAAGGGACATAGGCGACGGACTCGACTCCGAAGTCCTGTGCGTTCACAGGGAGAGCATAGAGTACGCGCTTTCAAACAGGAAGGAGGCTCTGGGCTACGCGATGCGCTTCGGAAGGGGGATGGCCGAGGACACCGGAGAGAAGTTCGTTCTCATGTACGTCAACGAATGGACGAGGGACATGGGAGAGAGCGGAACCGCGGCTCTCGAGCTTCTTTTCGAGAAGGCGTGGAAGAAGGGAGTCATACCGGAGAAAGGAAAACTGGACGTTCTTCGGGACTGAAAATTCCGCCCGCGTTTCCCCCCGACGCCGCAGGGCGCTATTTCCGTTGTGGATTACGGGGAGTTTTTCTGTTATAATGGGTTTTCAGGTTGAGCCGTCGCGACTACCGAAGGTCCCGACGGGAAACATTTACGAGGGAGGAGTACATTGGAGATGAAGGAACACGCTCGCTTTTACGCGGCCGCGGGGATTTTCGCGGTCGTTTCGTTTTTTATTCTGCTTACCATGACTTCGAGCGCCGTCGCCGGCGGTATGGACGACGCGGATTCAACCGTCGTTTCGCAGGCCGAAAAAGCCTCGGACGGCCAGAGCTCTTCGACCGGCCAAGATTATTCGAGCGACGACGCGGACCCGCGGATGTCCGGAGGCTACGGCCTGGAGAAGATGATAGTGACTGCCACCAGGAGGGAGTCGGACGTGCAGGACGTCGGTTTTTCCGTTAACGTGCAGTCCGAAGAAGAACTTCAGCGCCTCAACACCGCCAACATCGAAGAGCTTGCGAACAACGTTGCGGGACTTTCCATACAGAATCTCGGACCCGGACAGAGCGTCGTGAACATCCGCGGCGTTTCCTCGGGACAGATAGTGCGCGACCAGCCGGGAGTGAAGGAGCAGGTGGGAGTCTACCTGGACGAAACTCCGATCTCGCTTTCGCTTTTCACGCCCGACCTCGACCTGTTCGACCTGAACCGCGTCGAGACCCTGAGAGGACCTCAGGGCACGCTTTTCGGTTCCGGCTCCATCGGCGGCACCGTGCGCTACATAACCAACCAGCCGCAGCTGGGCGTCGTCGAAACCAAGTCCGAAGTCGACATGAACCTCGTCGGCAAAGACTCGTTTGGAGGTCATCTCAAAACGGCCTTCAACGTTCCCCTGGGAGAGACGGCGGCCGTGCGCATGGTCGCCTACGGGACGAAATACGCGGGCTTCATCGACGCGCTTCGCGAAACGGGAGGAACGAAAGAGAACGTGAACAACGGCAGACGCTTCGGCGGCCGCCTGTCCCTGCTGTTTCAGCCCACGGACAATATCTCCGTCACCCCGCGCATCGTCTACCAGAACATAGACATGAACGGCTTTAACCGAGACGAGGTCTTCAACCTTTACGCCAATCCCTACACGACCACCCGCACCCCTGTCACTCTGGGCAAGCGCCAGCAGTACCTGCTGCGCGACGAGGGATTCGAGGACAAGACCCTGATTACGGACACCGTGGCGGAAATGGCGCTGGAAAACCTGCTCAGCGTAAAATACATGTTCAGCTATACCAAGCGCGACATACTGGTCAGCCGCGACGCGAGCGCGCTTTCTGGAAGCGTAAGCGTAAATCCTCTCGCGTTTGCGGACGAGGCGGTACTTCTGCCTTCCAACCTGCGCGACACGACAGACCTCAAGCAGATGACCCACGAAGTGCACTTCGCCTCCAACAACGAAAGCATACTTCAGTGGCTGGGCGGCGTGTTCTACTCGAAGACGGACCGAGACTACGGACAGAGGCTTCCCACGCCCGGGTACGATGTTTTTGTAGACGCAAGTCCTCTTGTGGGAAAAGAAGCGCACGACAGGTCGCGAAACGGTTTTCCCGACACGGATTCTCCATACGTGTCAGACCTTACGTACGACCTGAGGCAGGTCGCGCTGTTCGGCGAGTCGACGCTTACGCTTCTCGACCGCCTGGACCTGACGGCGGGACTTCGGTGGTACGACTGGAAGGAGGACAAGACTTTCAAGTCCGGCGGAGTATTCTCGAATTCGGCCGCGCAGAATCAGGAGGTCACCACGAGTTCCAACGGATTCGCGCCGCGTTTCATGGCTAACTACAAGGTCGCGGATCAGGTCGCCGTAAACGCACAGGTTTCAAGGGGATTTCGTCTCGGCGGCGTGAACGATCCCCTGAACCAGCTTCTCTGCCAAGAAAGCTACGACACTTTCCGCAGGTTCCAAGAGTTTGAAGACGAAACCCTCTGGAACTACGAGTTCGGTTTCAAATCACAGTTCGAACCGGTAACGCTCAACGCCTCGGTCTTCTACACCGACATCAAGAACCTGGGCGTGAACGTGGACGCGGGCTCCTGTTCCTCGCGCGTCACCATCAGCGTTCCCGAGGCTCACACGGTGGGGTCGGAGGTTGAGCTTTCAACGCAGCCAGTCGATTCCCTTCTGTTCACGTTCGCCGGAAGCTACGTGCGGGGGAGATTCGATTCAACGATAACAGACACCACGGGAGACAACGCGCTGCTGGGAATCAAGAAGGGCAACCGCCTGCCTTCGGTGCCCGACTGGCAGCTCTCGGCTTCCGCCACTTACACCTTCCCTGGCATTCTGAAGGCCGACGAGGGATACCTGACGGCCGCCTGGCAGTACGTGGGCAGCCAGATCACGCAGCCGGGCGACCAGGTGGAAGGCGCCGGAACATTCACACACAGCCTCCACCGACCCAACCACAGCACTCCAGACCCCAACGACAGGTTGCCGGGATTCGGCGGCCTGACGGGAGATGAGACCACGACCCTGGACCTGATACTCGACCCGTATCACCTGATCAACCTGAGCACGGGTCTGGTTTACAGGAACCTGGAGTTCATGCTCTACGTGAAAAATCTCACGGACAAAAACGCGCGGCTTTCGTTTGACCGCGAGCGAGGCGGACGGGCCCGGCTCTCGTACCGTGTGATCCAGCCTCGCACGTTCGGTCTGGTCACGCGCATGTACTTCTGAATCAAAGGAGCGGCCGTCGCGCCGCCCCACGACATCAAAACCCCGAACGGCGTTTTCCGCAACGCCGGTTCGGGGTTTTTTTCATGGACGGAGAATCCTTTCTCCGCAGGCATTCCCGACGAACTCCAGCAGAAAACCTACAAGGTTTCGAAATTCCTCTTCCCGAACCTTGGGCATTCTGAGCCTGTCGCTTATCTCGACCTGTATTGAGGGAACCGAAAACCGCCTGGCGGCGAACTTCGCCACGGTCATCTGTCTCGCGGCCGGAAACACGTCGGGGCTTCCGGCCGGGATCCCGCGCTTTTCCGCGCACGAATAGAACCCGCGGAGAATGCCCGCGTTTCCCAGAAGAAACTCTCCGTCTCCGCCCGCACCGGGAAAAAGATCCTCCGGCCTTTCGTTGCCCGTGCCGTGGAGGTCCACGACGAGTTCTATTTTCCTTTCCGAAAGAATTTTCCCGACGGCGTCCTTGAAACCGCAGTCGTCGCTGTAGTTCGGATCCGTTTCCTGCCGCCTGTCGGCGTAAAGACAGTGGCAGCCCAGGGCGGAATGCAGTATCGTCCCGAGCGCCGCCGTGTAGAATTCGTGACGCTTCGGTTTCCCCATTCTCACGTGGACGGCGGAATGCGGACAGGTGACCAGAACAGGGGATTCCCCCTCGAGATAAACCGTCTCCCCGCGGCCGCCTTCGGGCTCCATCCTGTAGTAGCGCTCGTGAACGCTCTCGAAACCCAGGGCGAAGGAAAAAGGGTCCTTTCTCGAAAGACTCGGACCGAAAAGCCAGTTGCCGCTTTCCAGAAGATCTTCCCCGCGGATTTTCCCCCTGATCTTCGGACCCGCCTCGTAAACGTAGAAAAAATCCCCGCCGTGGCGCGCCGACGCCCTTGAAAAAAGCCCCTCGCCGACGCCCTCGACGCGGTCGATCTCTTCCATGAAACTCTCCGAATCCCCGGGAAGGTCGTAGAGTTCTCCCCAGATTCCCGGGGAAGAAGGTTCTCCCAGCACGCAGGCCGGATAGCCGAAGCGGGTGAGGTAGAGAGCGCCCGAGATTTTCACGACCCTCGCAAGCCGGCACGGCTTGAGGCACCCGCTTCTCGTCTCTCCCTTGCGAAGGGTTCCGTAGACGAAAAGCTTTTTCGGCCGCGGCCCGCTCACGGCCGGCCCGGGCCGCCCCCGACGGATTCCTCCCCTTGGAGAAAATTTCCCTTAACCATGGAAAAAACGACGTCTTGCGGCCCGGAGTTCAAAACCGCCCGGTACGGGTCGGAAGCGGCGGCCTCGCCACACCCGACGCAGACGATGTCCGCGTCCTTTCCGACCTCGAGACTGCCCGTCCTCTCCTCGATGAAAAGAGCCCCCGCTCCGCCCAGCGTGGCGAAACGGACCGCCAGTCGCTCGCTTCGCCCGACTCCCTGCTTCTCCATCATGTCGCGGGCGGCTCTCATTTCCGCGAAAAAGTCGAGGTCGGCGTTGCTGGAAAGCCCGTCGGTTCCAAGACCCACCCTCCCCAAGTCCGCCATCATTCGCATGTCGGGTTCCCCCACCCCGATGAAGACGTTGCTCCTTGGACAAAGAACCACTCCCATGTCCCTGCCGCGGATCGTCTCGGCGTCGGCCGGGTCCGTCTGCACCATGTGGACGGCCGTGAGCTTCGCTTCGCGGTCTCCCATCAATCCGTCCGCGTATCCCGCGGGCGTCTGGCGGGCGGGCCGCGCGAAGCTTTCCTTTCCGATAAGGGGGAATATCCTGCGCTCGAAGCCGTTGGGGGCGTTTCTGATAAAGAGCGCCTCGTCGGGGCTCTCGCCCAGGTGCGTGCCTAGGGGAACTCCGGTTCTCTCCGCGTAAGCGAACGCGGCATCGAAAAGCCCGGGACTGCAGGAATAGGGAGCGTGGGGAAAGAACCTTTCCTCGTAAAGGTCTTCGGCTGCGAGCTCAAGGGAGGGCACGTCCCCCAAGTGGCGGTCGAAAAGCTCGACGAACGCCACTGCCCTCACGCCGGAGTCTCTCAGAATCTCCTTGCCCGGGGAACCGGGGGTGCATATGTCCCCGACGGTCGTGACTCCGCACGAAATCGTCTCGCGAAGCCCCGACGCGACTGACTCCCGCAGCAGACCGTCGTCCGGCGGGGCGGACTTTACGGCGATCATGCGTTCAAGCCACCCCGTGAAACCGTCGAAGGTCCCGATTCTGTCTCCCGTCCAGCCGAGTTCCAGGTGTGTGTGGGCGTTTACGAATCCGGGAAGGATCACCGAACCGGGCGCGTCTATCTTCCGAAAACCCGGGTAGGCCGTCTCGAGACTCCGCGCGTCCCCGACGGCCGCTATGCGCCCGCCCGAAACGGCCACCGCGCCGCCCCGAAGGGGCTCGGAGCTTACCGGACAAACGACATCGGCTTTAATGAGAAGTCGGTCCATACCCGCCCCGCGGGAAACGCGCGACGCGCCCGCACAGCGGCGCTACGAAGAAAGCTCCCCAATCCTTCGGAGAACGTCCCCGCTTAGAGTCCCCGAGAAAACCTCCTCCACTTCGCCGCGCATGGCGATCGACCAGTCGTCCCCGACGGTTATGTCGAGCCGTCCGCCCGGCATCGAGACCCCGACGCTTCTGTCCGTGAGACCCGACCTGACGCACGCGGCCGCCACCGCGCAGGAGCTGCTTCCGGAGGCGAGCGTGTAGCCGGCCCCCCTCTCCCAGATGAGAATGCTCACGCTCCCGGGCGAAAGCACCCGGGCGAACTGGACGTTAGTCCTGTTCGGAAAAACCGGGTGGTTCTCTATCTCGGGACCGAGCCTTCTCACGAGTTCCTCTTCGAGCTCCCCGGTGAATACCACGCAGTGGGGATTGCCCACGGAAACCGCCGTGAACTCGATCTCGCCGGAGGAAAGGGCGAGCCTTTCCCCGACGGCCTCGCTCTTTTCCACGGCCACGGGTATCTCCGCGCACGCGAAGGTGGCGCGGCCCATTTCCACCGTGACCCGGCGGACGCTCCCGCCCTCGGTCTCGACTTCGGCCGCTACGAGTCCCCCCGGAGTGTCTATGGAAAACTTCTTCCCGGAGGCGCGACCCCTCTCGTAGAGATACTTCGCGAAAATCCGAAGCCCGTTCCCGCTTTTCTCCGCCTCGCTTCCGTCGGGGTTCAGTATCCTGAGTCCGAAATCCCCCCCGTCGGAAGGAACCAGCAGAAGTATCCCGTCGGAGCCCACGCCGTAGTTTCGGTCGCATATGAGCCTCGCGGCGGCGGGGCCGAGCTCGAAGTCTATTTCGGCCTCGTCGAGAACCACGTAGTCGTTCCCGAGCCCGTGCGACTTGACAAAGCGGTTCATCGCTTCCTGTCCTTCGGGAGAACCGACGGACGCGGAGACCTAGTCCTCCAGAATGAAGGTGATTCTCACGTGGGCCCTGTACTCGGCGATGCGCCCGTCTTCTATGTGAGCGTTCATCTTCGTAACCTCGATTCCCGTAAGTCCCCTTATCGTCTTGTTCGCCCTATCCAGGGCCGCCTGCACTGCGTCGTCCCACGACTTTTCCGAAGATCCTACCACTTCGGTCACTCTGGCTACTGCCATCTGACTCCTCCTCTAAACAGTTTCTGGTCCCGCTCGGGGCACTACATTATAACTTCACCGGCCGTTTTTTGTAAACCGCCCCGCTATCCGAACCTGTGCTGACCGGGAAACACGTAACCCACGGCGAACGTCACCATGACTATGCAGAATCCCGCCACGGCCCAGGCCGCGGCCCTCCTTCCCCTCCAGCCCAGCGAAAGGCGGCCGTTTATGAGAAAGGCGTAGAGAATCCAGGTGACGGTCGACCACGTCTCCTTCGCCCCCCACGTCCAGCTGTCGCTCCATATCTCCCTGGCGAGCACAAATCCCATGACGAGGCTCGCCGTGAGAAGCGGAAACCCGATCAGGAGACTCAGGTGGTTTATCCTGTCGAGGGTCGTGAGCGAGGGAAGCTTCATGAGATGGCTTCCCACCCTTTTGGACTTGAGCCGGCTTTCCTGGAACATGTAGATCAGCCCCGCTATGAAGGACATGGCGAAAAACGCCTCCCCCAGGAACACGGAGAATATGTGGGCGACTATCCAGGGATTGCTTAGGGTGGGGTCCCCGGCGATGACGCCGCTTGGAATGATAAGGTAGGGAACCGTGCCTATGAACGCCACGGGGAGAGCGAAGGCCCCCAGCACGGGGGTTCTGAACCTTGTCTGCGAGGCGAGAAACGCAAGCGCCATCAGCCACGAGAAGATGAAAAGTGGCCTCGAAGTGTTTCCGGCGAGCGCCTCTCCCCGCATGAGGAAACCCGCCAGCAGGGCGGTGTGCGCGAGGGCGCCCGCCGCGGCGAGCCAGAGTCCCGCCCTGGAGATTTTCGCCTTCTGCGACCACAGGTACGTTCCGTAGAGAACGGAGGAGAGAAAGTAAAGGGCGGAAATGGCGTATATGACCTTCATCGCCGTATATTCTATTTCGTGGCCCGGCAAATACAAATCCGCCGCGCGTCAGCCGCCGGGCGGGTTTTTTAGGCTTTCGGCCTGGAAATGGGCCGCGAGAGGCTCGAGCAGGGAGTCGAGTCCCCCTCCCAAGACGGCCTCCATCTTGTGGACGGTAAGTCCGATTCTGTGGTCGGTTATTCTTCCCTGGGGAAAATTGTAGGTCCTTATCTTCTCGCTTCTGTCCCCGCTTCCCACCTGGGTCCTTCTCTCCCGGGAGATTTCGCTCGCCCTCCTGCGCTCCTCGATCTCGTAGAGCTTCGCCCGAAGCATCGCCATGGCGTGCGCCCTGTTTTTCTGCTGCGAGCGGTCGTCCTGGCACTGCACGACGATGCCCGTGGGAGCGTGGGTTATCCTTATGGCGGAGTCGGTCTTGTTCACGTGCTGGCCGCCGGGTCCCGAGGAGCGGAACGTGTCGACCTTGAGGTCCTTTTCGTCCACCGCGACGTCCACCTCGTCGGCCTCGGGCAGCACGGCCACGGTGGCGGTCGAGGTGTGTATCCTTCCGCCCGCCTCGGTCGAAGGAACGCGCTGCACCCTGTGAACCCCGCTTTCGTACCGGAGGGCCCCGTAGGCCTCTCCGCCCTCTATCTTCGCCACGAGCTCCTTTATCCCCCCGATGCCCGTTTCGCTGACCGTTATCACCTCGAGCTTCCAGCGGCGGCTCTCGCAGTACCTCGAATACATCCTGAGAAGGTCGGCCGCGAAAAGAGCCGCCTCGTCCCCTCCCGCCCCGGCGCGGATCTCGAGAAAGACGTTTTTTCCGAGGTTCGGATCCCTCGGGAGAAGAAGAGTCCTGAGTTCCGCTTCGAGTTCGCCCCTGCGCCGCTCGAGTCCCTCGATCTCCTCGCGCGCAAGCGGCGCGAGTTCCCCGTCGTCAAGCAGGGCGCGGTTCTCTTCCACGTCCCGGGCGACGTCCTTCAGTTCCCCGTAGACCGAAGTCACGTCCTCGAGTTCCGAACGCTCCTTCGAATACCTGATTATGTCCGCGGGAGAGATGTCGGGGTCGCCCAGGTTTTCCTCGAGCTCGAAAAACCTTTTCTCGAGCGTCTCCAGCTTCTCGAAAAGGGCCTCGTCTTCTATCGGGTTAAGCGGCATGGCAGGAAATTCCGAAGTTTTAAAAACCGAGAACGCGGCCGAAACATGCAAAACCGTTTCTCCGGTCTTCATCTTATATGATCCGGTCAGAAATCATGGTCGTGCAACTGCATCTCGCTAAAGAGGGAGCGTTCAAAGTTGTCGGCAACTGAACGAATTCTTTCAAAAGCAATCTCGTAATAAGTTTTCTCCGATTCAATTCCAATGAACTTTCGCCCGAGATTGTAAGCGGAAACCAGTGTTGAACCACTTCCACAGAAAGGGTCGAGTACAACGTGGTCTTCGTTCGTCGTCAGCTCAATCAGCGCGTTCATCAGTTTCAGGGGTTTCTGCGTTGGATGCAAACCCGTATCGTTTTTTGCAGCGGCAACGGAGATGCAGTTGTCGGGAGCATGCGTATATTTCAGGAAACCCTTTTCGTTAAACGCGCCTGTTTCGTGTTCCAGCATGTTATCAGCGATCGTTCCGCCAATGGCGTACGGCTTGGAAAACCAGAGTATTGGTTCGAAAACCGGCCTCAGGTTCCCGACTCTCCAGCCTTCCCATCTTTCCCTGTTAAACTCGTCGCCTCTTTTCTCGTAAACAACGGAAATCCTCTGTGCCCTGTGCGGAGCTTTTTCCTTGTGCCACGCAATCATGTCTTTGTAAGTGAAACCCGCGTCCTCAAAAGCGCAGATGCAACGATGGACAAACCTTCTTCCCGCAAATACAACCGCGCTGCCCCCGGGCTTCAGCACGCGAAGCCATTTTGCCGTCCATTTCATGCACCAGTCGTAATATTGCCTCGGTATCTGTCTGTCCGCTTCCGACCATCCGTTTAATGGTTTGCCTCTCTTTTTGAATACGGGTCCCGCTTTCTGCTGGGCGGGACTGTTGCCCAGGTATGCCGAATTTGTGTTTTCGTGAAGCACGTCCCATTCATCAACTCCAATACCGTAGGGGATGTCGCTCAGGATAAGGTGTACGCTTTCATCGGGAAACAAGTCCAGTTCTTCTATGCTGTCGGCATTTATCACGGTGTTTATCTTGTCTTTGAATTTCACGCTTGATTCCTATGCTAGTGAGTCAATATATTTCTGAATAGTGGAAATCTTTTTCCCGATTTTCATAGAGTCCAATAGTTCCGTTATGGCTTGTTTCCTGGTGAATCCATTTATTCTGTCTATTTCGCTTTTCCAGAATTTAATCTCGGACCTGCCTCGCGCAACTGTTACTTTTCTACATAATTCAAACACGCTGCCGAAAATATCTTCCTTTAATCCAACATGTTTTTGTATCAGCAAGTTACCATCCTGATGAAAGTTTGTATTCCTGTCCTTGTTTTTCACGGTGACTTTTGACGACAATTCGTCGCTGATGTTCCACAATTTTCGAAGAGAGAGCCTTTTTGTTTCTTTGATGTTGTTTTCCAGAAAAAGAACCAGATGTTCCCAGCTGAGAAGACATACGTTTCCATCAAGGGCTTGACCGTAAATCTGGCTTCTATTCCTGGGATATTGATAGAAGGGACAGACCAAGACCGAATAATCGTGCCTGCCTTTCCAGTCTACCATAGACTTAACCTTAAAATCTTTCTGATTCTTCGCAGTCCTGCTGAGGCGGAACGCCTTGGCGTCGGCGACCAGTGAATATTTATGAATTTTACTCTTCGCGACCACATCCGCGCAATTCGCACGTTCGTCGTTTACATTCGCGGAAAGTCCAAGTTCCTGAAATGCCTTGGCTAAAAGAATATCGGCAACTTTGGCAAACAATTTTTCCTCAGATGAATCATGATGAATCGATTCCGGAATAATTCCTATATTTTTCAACAGCGGAACTGTCTGCTTCTTTGACAAGGCAAATATCTTCTCCTGAATACGGGCTGAAGATTCATCAAAGGTCTTGTCATCGCTTTTTGATTCTTTGCGAATCAATGTCTTAAGTTTTCCGAATTCCATTTTCCCGCCAGATCGCCACATACAAGTACGGACATCCGAACAGTCCTTATCCGTCGCGTTTTCGGCTTTGAAACGCAGACTAGAAACCGACAGTTAAAAAATACCTGATTTGCCACTCCGAAACCGAAGTCCTTGCAATAATCCCGCCACGGTATACAATTTCATTCATGGAATCGCTGGAGATTCTTGAGAGAAGAATCAGAGAGTACGTAGACAAAAACGCCAAGACCGCCGAGCAGAACCGCACCCTTCTCGAGGAGGTAAGGGTTCTCAGGGAGAAGGTGGCCGCGCTCGAGAGCGAGAAGGAGAGCCTCGTGGAGCGCGTCGACGGCATGATAGGAACGATCGAACAGCATCTGGGCGAAGAAACGGCATGAAAGACACGGTGAAGGTGGTTTTTTTCGGAAAGGAATACTCGGTTGTCACCGACGCGGATGAAGGTTACGTGCTGAAAGTCGCGAACTATCTTGAACGGAAAGTAAAAGAGGTGACAGCGGACGACGCCGCGGTGTCCATCTCGCCCCCCATTCTGATGGCTTCTCTCGAGATCATCGACGATTTCTTCTCTTTGCAGAGGGAATTCGATGAATTTAAAAGAACCGCCGACGAGAAGACAAGAAACATGGTCAGGATGCTCGAGGCCCCCGGAGCCGGCAGCGAAACCCCGCCCGCCCCGGAGCCTTTCGGGACGAGAGAAAGCGGAATCTGACGCCCCCCGCGCCGCGGGTCCCGCCGAAGCGTTTCCGAAACCGCGAGGGAACGGCTCCGCAACGGAGCGAAAGGCGCTTGTCAGAAAAGAACTTCTGGAGAAAAGAAAAAACCTCTCTCCCTCCCTTCGCCTCTCCCTGTCGCGCCGCGCCTGCGAGTTTCTTTTCTCCCGGGAGGATTTTGCGCGCTCTTCGAGCGTCGCCCTGTACTTTCCCGCGAACGGCGAAGTCGATACCCGCGAAATATTCGAAAAATGCGCCGAGCTGGGAAAAAGGGTTTTCTTTCCCAGAACGAAGGGCTCCGGGCTGGTTTTCCTAAGAACCCGAAGCCTGGACGAACTAATACCCGGAGCGTTCGGCATTCCCGAACCTCCCGAGGACGCCGAGCCCGCGGACGCCCGGGGGCCGGACCTCGTGCTGGTGCCGGGAGTGGCCTTCGACGCGTCGGGAAACAGGGTCGGCTACGGAAAAGGCTTCTACGACAGATTTCTCAAAGACGTTCCGAGGCGCGACCGTATTGCCCTGGCCTACCGGTTCCAGGTGCTCGAAAGCGTCCCTTCTCTCGAAACGGACGTCAGGGTAGGAAGCATAGTCACCGAAACCGGGGTGACGGACTGTTTTGAAAATCAAGGAGACTGACATGCAAATACTTCTATTCATACTGCTGTTTGTGCTGGGATTCGGGGCCTGTCTGGCATACAGGATGATCATGGAAAAAAACGCCGTCCGAAAGAGCGAGAGCCGCTCGCGTCTCATAATGGAGGAGGCGGAGAAAAAGGCCGAAGAGATAAGAAACAGGGCCGAGCAGAAGGCGAGAAAGCTCGTCAAGGACAAAAACTCCCAGATGCAGAAGACGGCCAGCGAGAGGAAAAGAGAATTTTCCGCCGCGGAGCAGAAGCTCAAGTCTAGGGAAGACGCCCTTCGGAAAAAGGTCGAGGCCGCCGAAAGAAAAGAGGCGGAGGTCGTGAAGACGGAGGCCGCGTTCGAGGAAAAGGAATCCGCTCTCGAGAAAAAGCGGGCGGAGCTCGACGAAAGCGTGGAGGAGATAAAGGGAAAGATAGAGAACGTGGCGGGTCTCACGAGGGAGCAGGCCAAAGCCGAGCTCGTGAGCCTGGTCGAGGACGAGGCGAAGCACGAGGCGGCCAGAAGGCTCAAGCAGATAGAGGAAGACTGCAACGCCTCGGCCGAGCAGAAGGCCAAGGACATCATCTCTCTCGCCATACAGAGATACTCCGGCAGCTACACCAGCGAAAAGACCGTGTCTGTGGTCAACCTTCCGAGCGACGACGTGAAGGGGCGGATCATCGGGCGGGAGGGAAGGAACATAAGGTCCATAGAGCTCAGGACCGGGGTGGACGTCATCATAGACGACACGCCCGAGACGGTGGTGATCTCGTGCTTCAACCCCATCAGGCGCGAGGTGGCGAGAATCTCCCTAGAAAGGCTGATAGCCGACGGCAGGATACATCCCGCGAGGATAGAGGAAGTGGTGGGCGAAGTCGAGAAGGAGATAGAAAAGGAGATCCAGAAAGAGGGGGAAAACGCCCTTTTCGACCTGGGCATAGGAGGAATGCACCCCGAACTGACGAACATGCTCGGAATGCTGAAGTACAGGACCAGTTACTCGCAGAACATCCTCAACCACTCCATCGAGGTCGGGTTCATCTGCGGAATGCTGGCCGCGGAAATCGGCTACGACGAAAAGCTGGCCAAGAGGGCCGGGCTTCTCCACGACATAGGAAAGGCCGTGGACCACGAAGTGGAAGGCTCCCATGTGGACATAGGGGCGAACATCGTGAAAAAATACGGCGAGCCGCCGGAGGTCGTGGACGCCCTGGAAAAGACCCACGACCCGCAGCCCCAGGGAGTGCTGCCGCTGCTCGTGCAGGCATCCGACGCCATCTCGGCCGCCAGGCCCGGGGCAAGGCGAGAGACGTACGAAAACTACATCAAGAGAATCGAGAGCATAGAAGGCGTCGCGAGCTCTTTTCCCGGCGTCGAGAGATGCTACGCCATCCAGGCCGGCAGGGAAGTCAGGGTGATAGTGGAAAGCGACCAGGTAAGCGACGAGGAGGGAGCGGTTCTCTCGCACGAAATAGCGAAGAAGATAGAGAAGGAAGTCGTCTACCCCGGACAGATAAAGGTGATGGTCATAAGGGAAAGCAGGGCTACGGCCTACGCGTCCTAGGACGCCCGGCGGGCGGGTTGTGGTATATTACATCCCGAATCCCGGGCGGGCGCTGTCCGACTAACGGAAAAATTCACGAAGGAGGATTGTCATGCCGCGAAGCAGCGACGAAATGAAAAAGAGCCTTGAGCAGTTCAACAAGGAAGCCCTGGATTTCATGCTCGAGAACCAGAACAGGATAACGTGCGCGATCGTCTACGCGCTGTCTCATCTCAACCAGCCGCTCATAGCGGGATACCAGCGCTACTTCAACCAGAACGTGATTCTCAAGTACGACTCCAAGGCGGTGTTCGCCCACAATCCCGACCTGCCCGACTTTCTCTGCGCCTATTTCATACTGGTGAAGGACCCCGAGGACGCGGACCCGAAGGAAGTACTCGAGGATTCCAGGATATACGTGAACAACTTCATGGAGTTCAATCTCGAGATAATTTCGGGAATATCGGCCTTCATCTTCGACATAAAAAACGGAGAGATACTCGAAAGAACGGACAAGGGGAAAAAAGAAAGCCTGGAGTGCGTGGAGTTTTTGAACATCTGAGGTTTCCAGCGTCGCTCCATACGTTAAAATGCGGAAAGCGTCTGTTTTTGAACTAAACGTGTCTTAACGATTCTATCAGGGCGCCCAGCGGCCTGTCCGACCCCGCGAACCTGTCCTTGAAGGTTCCCCCGTTTTCAAGCTTGAGCACTCCCCTAGGACACACGGCCGAACAGACCCCGCACCCCACGCAGGACGCGCGGATTATGTTTTCCCCCTTCTGGGCGTAGGCCCTCACGTCTATGCCCATCTCGCAGTAGGTCGAGCAGTTCCCGCAGGACATGCACTGTCCGCCGTTCGTCGTAATGCGAAACCTCGAGAGATACCTCTGGAAGATTCCCAGCACGGCGGCCATCGGACAGCCGAACCGGCACCACACCCTGCTTCCCATTATCGGGTAGAAACCGACGCCTATGACTCCCGAAAAAATCGCCCCGATGTAGAAACCGTACCATTTCTTGAGGGACATGGACGCCTCGCCGAACACCGCGCCCGAGCTGGCCGAATTGATCCACAGAAGAACGGTCGTGACGACCACGAAAACCAGCACCGAGTGCACCATCCAGCGTTCGACCCGCCACGCCTTTTTCGACTTGTCCGAGAGATGTCTCCAGGGGTCCCCCATCGTTTCCGCGAGGCCCCCGCAGCCGCACACCCAGGAGCAGTACCACCTCTTGCCGAAATAATAGGTGAGAAGCGGCGTTCCCACAAAAGACATGACGGCTCCCCAGAAGATGAGAAACACGCCGAGACCGCCGGGATGATTCACGAAATACCCGAAGGTGCCGGGGAAAAGATAGTCGTACTTGAGCGGCCAGAAGTAGCTCAGGTAGAACTCCGGCTGGTTGAACATCATGAGGACGTTGGGAATGAGAAAGGCGAAGCCCAGCTGGAAGAACATCACCGAAGCCGTTCTTATCTTCTGGTACCCGTTGTGCCTGTACTTCATGAACATCCTGACGCCGAAGACGAACACGGCGACGGTGTAGAGAAAGCCGTAGAAAAACCAGTTCGTGGCCGGAGAGCCCGAAAGGGCCATGGAAAGCGGGTTCACCATCTCTATGCCCCCCGCCAGGTACTCGGGAAACCAGTAGATGGCAATGTAGAAGCCCGTGAACACGACGCCCACGATCCAGCCTAGGGCTCCCCGCGAAGTTATCCCCCTGAAATACACGCCGTCGTGCTTTATCCCGGGGACGGTGTCCCTGAAGCTAAGGTAGAAGTAGGCCGAGGCGCCCGCAAAGACCGGAACCACCACCGCCAGAAACCCCGTCCAGCCCCCGATCGGGGCTCCCAGGGTCTGAAGCGCGAACATGAGCGTCCCGAGTCCCACGAACGCCAGGGAAAGCTTCTCGCCCGTCCCCAGGGCGGGGGCGGGAGCCTTTTCGGGCTCGCCGAATCCAAGACCTTCCTCGTCGAAGTCGTAAGTCGGCGCGTCCGCTTCCATCACGCGGCCTGTCTCCTTATCTCCCTTACCATTTCCTCTTCGCATCTCTCGTAGAACTCGGGATCGAAATTGGCCTCCGAGAGATTGCCGAGCACGTAGTCGAGGGACCGTCCCTCGGCCACCCAGCTCTCGCACACCCTGTGCCTGTAGCGAAGACCCATGACGTTTACGCCCGAAAGAGCCCCTTCCCTGGTCACCATCCTTATAGAGCGCCGCCCGTCGGGATGCTCCCAGTAAAAGACGCTTTCCCCTTCCGAGGGCGAGCTCGGGACCGTTCCGTAGGTCTGGTACTCGAGATCGAAAAACTTGGCCGAGTTGTACCATACGCCCGGGTCGTAGACCACCTTCTCTCCGGCGATCGCCTCTCCGGCGACCGCGCCCTGGGCCTTTCCCGTGTACCACACCTGCTGAATGAGATTTCCGCCCTCTCCTTCCGAGACTATCTCCGCGCAGTCCCCGGCGGCGAACACGTCGGGAACGTCCGTCCTGAAACTCCGGTCGACCAGAATTCCCCTGGCGGTTCCCACGCCCGCGTCCCTGGCCAGGGACACGTTGGGACTGACCCCGGCGGTGAGTCCGACCACCTGGCATTCGACAAACTCGCCCGAGCCGGTGACCACCCCCTTCGCCCTTCCCGAACCGTCGTCGACTATTTCGGAAAGCTCGGTTTGGAGCCTGAGGTCTATTCCCTGCTCCCGTATCACGTTGTTTATCATCCGCGATTCCTCGGGAGGAAGGACGTTCGACCAGTAGGACTTTTCCCTCACCAGGAACGTGACGCGGATGTTTCGCGAATGCAGCATCTCGGCAAGCTCGATTCCTATCAGTCCCCCGCCAACCACCACTGCGCTTCGGGCGCCCTTCACGTTTTCGTAAAGAAGCCTGAGGTCCATCAGGCCGTAGAAACCCTGCACGCCCCCCAGGTCCTGGCCGGGCCAGCCGAACATGTTGGGCTTCGAGCCCGTGGCGATGAGCAGCCTGTCGAAGGAAACGGGCTCGCCTTTATGCATGACGAGTTTCTTCGCGGCCGCGTCTATTCTCTCGACCCATCCCCGCACGAGGCCGATGCGGTTCTTTCGCCAGAAACCGTCTTCGTAGGGCTTGGTGTCGCGGTAGCTCATGTGGCCCATGAATATGTACATGAGCGCGGGGCGAGAGTAGTGGAAGGCGGATTCTCCGGAAATCATGACGATTTCCCAGTCGGGACGCAGCCTGCGGACGCCGAGGGCCGCCGAAACCCCGGTTACGCCGTTTCCTATGATCGCTACCCGCATGGCAGTTCCGCCCCCGACCGCGGAAGACGCTTTCGGTTTCCCGTCCCGAGGGTCTCTATTCTCCGAACCGCTCCGCCTGGTCCGGGTGATTCTCAAGAAAGGTTCTCACGTGCCTGTCCGAATACGAACCCTTCGGATAGTACTTGTCGTAGAAGTCGAGGTCTATGTGCATGGCCTGGAACACGAGCCTCATGTACATGGGGTCCACGAAGGCGGGGAACCTGCCGTAGGTGTCGTAGATGTAGTTTGCCACGTCCTTCACGATCTGTATGGTGGTGTCCGTCGGTCTCGGGGCCTTCATGAGATGCCTGTCGGGCTCGGTGTACGGAAAAGGCTTGTCGGATTCCCACGCCTTCCACTTGTGGGCCAGGAAATGGTCGATGGCCGAGTCCATGTTCTCGTAGTAGGGAGGACAGTACGCCTCGAACACCCCGTCCTTGCCGACGGGAACCGTGGTGGGAGGATCTATGCTGCCCTTTTTCGGCTGGATGAAACGGAATCCGAGTCCCTTGAAAAGGTTCGGGGCCGCTCCCATCGCGAACCTCGGTATGAAGCCCGTAAACGCCCATCCGGCCAGTCCCAGGGGCTGGAGGGCCAGGGCCATGTTCTGCGTTATGAACGCCTGCTCGACGTTCAGTCCCGTGAGTATTCTCACCTCGAGGTCGAAGAGCGAGAGCTTGATCTCGTCCTTTAGCCTTCCCTTCTCCACCCATTTCCCCACTCCCGCGGGCTTGCCCGTGAGGTCGTCTATGATCGTGAACCCGTAGCTGTGGGAGCAGTAGAGGGTGAGAAGGTTAAGATACTCCTCGGTTACGTCCGTGACGGGAACGAAAAGCGTGGTTCCGGGCTTGTTGGTGTTCCACTGGTTGAACTCGAAAAGTCCCGGCATCTTGTCGGGCATGTCCGCCCTTCCGTCCTCGAGCTTGTTGAGACTCTCCCTGTAGAGCTCAAGGACCCTGGCGATCTTCTCCTCGCGCGAGAGGCTGAAGAACATGTCGAGCTCGCTTTCCTTCGGAAGCATGTTCTTAACGTCCACGTGGTACAGACCCTCGTCGTTCGTGAAGAAAAGCTCCGTGCCGTGGTTGTTGCACGCGGACGGCCACGTTCTTCCCGTCCACTGGCAGAGAAGGTCTATTCCGTTTTCGGGAGGAAGGTCGGCGAGGCACATTCCGGTGAGTCCCGTGCCCGCCCACACCAGAAGCGCTTCCTCGATTTCGCTCAGCGGCACGGGGTCGTAGTCCGACTTGAATTCGAGGGTGCTGTCCTTGAGCTCCATTCCCAGTCCGAATCTTCTCGAACGCCTGTTGAATATGGAATCGAAAAGAGGGTACTTGAGCGCTTCCTCGAGCCTTTCGCCGAGAACCAGTTCGTCGGGTCTGCCGTTTTTCATCCTTGAGTCTCCTTTGTCTTCGTTAAACAGATGCCTTAAGTATAACCAAAATCAGACGGGTTTTCCCGCGAAAAATTCCCTTGTCCACGACAGGAGCGTTTCAAGCGCGAGGCGGCTGCACCTGGGCCTCGTGACCAGAACCTCCTTTCCCACAAGCTCCCTCAGGTAGTCCGAATCGAGCTCCCCCACGCGCTCCACCGTCTTTCCCTTGACGAACTCCGAGAGAAGCGACGTCGTCGCCTGGCTTATGATGCATCCCTTTCCGTCGAAACTTATGTCTTCTATCACGCCGCCCGCCACCCTCATGTAGATGTTTATGCTGTCGCCGCAGTTGGGGTTGCCTCCCCGAAGCGTAACCGTGGGGTCGTCCATCGCCCCGAAGTTCCTCGGGTTGTCGTAGTGGTCCATGATCACGTTCATCCTCTCTTCCTCGATCACGGCTCTTTCCTTATCCTCTTCACCTCGTCCCTTATCCTCGAGTAGACGGCGGAAATTCCCCATATCCTTCTCATTCCGAGCAGCTCGACGAGCCCCATGCTGGAGATGAAGTCGGCGGGGGCGGCCTCGATCTCCCCGGGAGAAAGACCGTCGAACGCGTTTACGAGAATCGAAACGAGTCCCTTCACGGTGGGAAAATCTGGCCCGGGAACGTCGGCGAATATCCGGACGGCACCGTTTTCGGTCTCGACCCATATGAAAACGGGAGTCTCGCACTCGTGCACCCTGCTCGAGTCGCGGTCCATCCGCTCGAGAATCCTCCCCGGAACCTCGGGCAGGTCCTCGGAGTAGTCCCGCAGAAGCTCGATCATCCCCTGGCGGTCCGCTTCCCGAAATTCCCCGACTATTTTCTCAAGCCTGGTCATGTCGCCCCGGTCTCAAAAAAAAAGGACGCGCCCCGAAAGACCGCATCCTTCTTTTCCGCATGAAAAACGCGCCTCCTCCCTACCTCTCCACTGGAGCTCTCACCATGTTTCCCCACTCCGTCCACGAACCGTCGTAGTTCCTGACGTTTTCGAATCCCAGAAGATAGGTGAGAACGAACCACGTGTGGGAAGAGCGCTCCCCTATCCTGCAGTAGGCTATCACGTCGTCGTCTCTGCCGAGCCCCTGGCCCTTTTCGTATATTTCGGAGAGCTCGTCGGCGGACTTGAACGTTCCGTCCTCGTTGGCCGCGGTGGCCCAGGGAACGTTGACCGCTCCCGGGATGTGCCCCCCGCGGAGGGCGCCCTCCTGGGGATAGGCCTCCATGTGGAGAAGCTCTCCCGAGTACTCCTTGGGGGAGCGCACGTCGACGAGAGGTCTTTTCGATTTCATGTGCTCCATGACGTCGTCGCGAAACGCCCTTATGGACTCGTCGATCGCGGAGACCCTGTAATCGGTTCTCGGTCTTTTCGGAACGTCCTTCACAAGCTCCCTTCCCTCGTCGATCCATTTCTGCCTGCCTCCGTTCATTACGAGGCACTTTTCGTGTCCCAGGACCTTGAACGTCCAGAAGGCGTAGCACGCCCACCAGTTGCTCCTGTCCCCGTAGAAGACGACGGTGTGGTCGTTGGATATTCCCTTTTCGGAAAGCAGCTCCTCGAAGTTCTCCCTGCTCACGTAATCCCTAACGAGCTGGTCCTGAAGTTCCGTCTGCCAGTCGAATTTCACAGAATTCCTTATGTGTCCTATCTCGTAGAGAAGTATGTCCTCGTCGGACTCGACGATGACGACGCCGGGGTCGTCGATATGCTTCTCCACCCAGTCGGTGCTCACAAGAACATCCGGGTTAGCGTAATCCGCCATAGGTATGAAACCTCCGTTCGGCCGCGATGCACGGGCGGCCTCTTTAGTGTGGAGTAATTATAAATACACGCCCCCGGCTTTTCAAGAAACGCGGACCCGCGAAGTGCGGGTCGCGGAGAAAGCTTGATTTTCTCCTCTCCCTGCGTGATAATTTCCTACCGAAGCATCGCCGAGGAGACCACCGAGATGGCGGAGACCGAAGAAGAGAAAACGCAGGAGACGGTCGCGGAGGAAGCGTCCGCCCGGGAGGCGGAAACCGCGGAACAGCCGCGGGAGCAGGTCTCCTCGCGGGAGGCCGAAGCACCCGGGGAACCGGAAAAGTCTCCCGTGATCTGGTCCCAGAAAAGGGTTCCCAACATAAAGAAAGGATACGACCCCACCGTTCCTTTCTACATGATGGGGATTTTCGCGGCGCTCATAGTGCTGAGCGTTATTTTCGCGAAGATCACTTCCTGACAACGGTACCCGTCCCCCCGCCCCGGACCATGGACCGCAAGAACCGAAGGCCGTTCGCGCAAAAAAACCAGCGCGCCCTCGTGATAGTCTGGCTCGCGCTTCTGCTGGCCATGTTCGCGTACACGGCGACCGTGTTTCTGTTCGAGGCGGACCGTCCCGCCCTCGGCGAAACCGTGAAAACCGCCCTTCTCGCGGGCGGAATCCTGCTGGGCGCGGGCTCCCTTTTCGTATACAGGTTTTCTCTTTCGGAAAAATCGCTTCGAAAGAAGTTCGCCGCGACCCGGGGACTTTCGCCCGAAAAAAGACTCGAGGAGTTCTCCGACGGCCTCCTTCTGCCCCACGTGGTTCCCTGGGGAATGAACGAATGCGTGCTGCTGCTGGGGTTCGTGCTCGCGTTCATAAGCAAGGACCCCTGGGCGATAGCGCCGTTTTCCGCAATCGGCGTCATACTGCAGGTCTACATGTATCCAAGAGCGGAGGAGCTTCTGGAGAAAACGAAGGACTTCGACTGAACGGCGGTCAGCCGAGGTGGCTCACTATCCGGCGGTGGACGTCTTCGGGAGCGGCGGCCGCGTCTATGAGCTTTATCCTGGAGGGGTTCCGCTCGGAGATTTTCGCGTATCCCTCGGCTATCCTGCCGTGAACCTCGAGCGGTTCCTCGTCTATCTTGTCGCTCTTTTCAGAATTCTTCTCCCTTTCCCTGAGTCTCAAAAGCGCCTTTTCGGGCGGAAGCGAGAGAAAAAACGTCATGTCGGGTTTTATCCCGAGCGTCGAGGCTTCGGCCATGCGGGAGACGAGATCCAGATCGAGGCCCCTTCCGAATCCCTGGTAAGCCACGGTCGAATCGTAGTACCTGTCGCAGACGACAGTAACGCCCTCTTCGAGCTTCGGCATTATGAAGTCCCTCACGTGCTGTGCCCTGTCGGCGCAGAAAAGGCAAAGCTCCGCGTAGGGCTCAAGCTCGATGTCCCTTCGCTCCAGAATCGCATCCCTTATGACTTCTCCGAGCTTCCCGCAGCCGGGTTCCCTAGTGAGAACCACCCCGCGTCCTTTTCCGCGAAGATACCGCACCAGAAGCTCCGCCTGGGTCGACTTGCCGCTCCCGTCCATGCCCTCCAGCGTAAAGAATCTCACGGCGCGTCCTCCCGCGTCCCGTTTCCGGTTACGGACAGAAGTCCCGTCATTTTCCGTATCCCGCGAAGTTCCGCGGGACTGAGGTCGCGCCACTTTCCCTTCGGAAGCTCTCCCAGGCTTATGTCGCCGCAGGAAATTCTCATGAGTCTGGTCACCCTGAGACCGAACGCCTCGAAGTATTTCTTCACGAGGTGCTTTCTCCCCTCGTGAAAGGAGACGCTTATCCGCGCGCCCCGGGGGGAGCGGTCGAGAATTTCAAGAGCGTCGGGCTCGGTGAACCGGCCTTCGATCTCGGTTCCCCTTTTCAGCTTTTCTTCAAGCCCGGCCGCGGGCTTTACCGAGACTTCCGCAAGGTAGGTTTTCACGACCATGTACTTCGGGTGATGTATCCTGTTCGCGAGCTCGCCGTCGTTTGTTAGAAGCAGAAGCCCTTCCGAGTCGTAGTCCAGCCTGCCCACCGGATAGACCCTCTGTCTTATGCCCTTGAGAAAAGACGTTATCGTTTCCTTCCCGTCTTCCATGGATTTCAGCGAAGTGAGGTAAAAGGGAGGTTTGTTCAGCATCACGTATCTTTTTTCTTCGGGACGCACGGGCTTTCCGTCGAGAAGCACGGTGTCCGAAGACTCGTCCACGGTATGTCCCAGAGTACGGATTACCTCGCCGTTTACGGTAATCCGCCCCGCGTTTATCAGGTTGTCGGCCTTTCTTCTCGACGTCACGCCGCAGGCGGAAAGAAATCTGTTAAGCCTCATCGGTTGAAGGTCTCTCGTAGAGAATTTTCCCCTCGCGAAGTGCGCGCGCGAGGACATGGTTGATAGAGTCGCGCCAGTACTCAGCTTCGTCGCCGCTGTACAGCAGAATGTCCTTTGGAACGTCAAAATCCGCCAGCGCGCGCCACAGACGCGCAGCTTCAAGACGCCGGTCCCTGCCCGCTCCGAACGGAGACGATTCAATAACGACAAAATCCACGTCCGAGTCCGCGGACGCGTCGCCGCGGGCATGTGAACCGAAGAGTATCACCTGCTCGGGGTCGACTTCATCCACTATGACTTTCACCATGTCTCGAAGCATCTCGTCTGTTACCCGTATCATTTTCCCGCCTCGCAGAGTGGGACTCTCCGCCGGAGACTTTGAAGATGAATTTTTAGTTCTATCGTACTTTTTCCAGACCGCTCTTGCGAAAATTCTCGCAAAGAAAACTTTTCAGCGGGTCGAGAGAACTGTTCTCGAATTCCCAGTATTTCGGACTGAAATGATATTCTCTCCCTTCTCTCACTGCTCCCAGAGATTGCTTGTATGTATAAATTTTAGCCTTCTTGTCCGGATGGAGGTAAGAAGGGTCCCGCTCCGTCAGACATTCCTTGTAGGCTTCAAAACAATCAAAGATACCCTTGTGTTCGGACTTTATGATTTTTTCGAGCAGGTCTTCCAGGTTTCCCGAGTCCTGATTGTTGGGGAAAAGAAAAAAATCCAGACGGGAATTTCCGTCGTTTACCTGCACCTTGTCTTGGATAGTTCTCTTTGCCTCATCTTTCGTCTTCCCATAATCATCATCGGCGTCAAATACAATCAGCACCCTTGCGTCTTCTTCATCTAATTTTTTGGCAATCTCCAGACGATTCCCTTTAAGATTGTCTTTCCCGCCTATGGGTCTTATTTCCGGCAGTTCATAGCCCAGATAACCAACGTAGGATTCCAGGAAATTAGAATCCTCCTTCCCTTCAACAAAAATACACACTTTCTGAGACATTTTAGTGGCGAATATCTGTGTCTGATTTCAGAACTTGCTTTATATCCTCAGGAGAATATCTGTATCCTTTCACTCGACCCTCGCTGTTTTTCCCCAGATAAAAACACGCGACGTCGTCCCCATCTTCGGAAAAAAGATCGGGTTCCCGTTCATGCAAGCCCGCCAGACCTTCCACCACATCCTTGCTGTGAGTAGTCATGAATACCTGTGTGTCGTATTTTCCCGACTGCTCTATGAGAACTTTCCAGATGTATTCAACGCAGGAGACATGAAAACCCGAACCGAATTCATCAATCATCAGAATTCCACCCCTGGTATCGTCAACATGAGAAACAAGATTGACCATATGAAGCAATCCGTCTCCCAGGAGATTCAAAGGAATGAAGCTTTTAACTCCAATATCCGCGAGAACAACTCCTGCAGTGCTGACCTGTATGTCCTGGATTCTGGGATCAATCTTCTGAAGACTTTCCAGTAGAATATCTTTACGTTTTTCCTGAAGCATTTTACCAATGCCGTCAACGGGAAGGTGTTCGTATGAATCCTTTGACCCTCTAATCACGGCAACGCTGTTCAAAGATTTCTCTTTATATTTCTCGTCAATATATGTTTCGAATCTCGCCCTCTCGACAGGAGAACCGCTCCAAGTCGCAACAACTTTGGAATTATGCTGGTCGGGGCCCCCGTCCCCGTTGCAGGAAACCGAGAATGTGTATCCCAATCCAAGCAGGCAGTCATCCGTTTTGGAATCCATGTTGTTTACTTTGAGAATATGGTTGTTTCCGCTTCCATTTTCCTGCTGACTGTCTGTTCGAGAAGCACGCGAGTCTCTGTATAAAGCGTTGATTGTCAGTTCTCTCTTCCCGGATTCATGAGTTCCGGTTAAACGCAGATTGTTTTCATGCTTCTGTTCGAAAAAGAAATCTGCCAAGTCTCTGGGCTCCGTAAGATATATTCCTCTGGAATTCTGAATGTTAACCATCCTGCTAGGGTCCCGGATGGCCGCCAGAAGGAACAGCGATTCCAGAATGGTTGTCTTTCCGCAGCTGTTCTCGCCCACAAAAAGATTGACCCTCGCAAAGTTGTCGATTCTGGAGGTTCTGATACCGCGAAAATTCTCTATCTCAAGAGATCTGAAAAAGTGTTTTTTCACAATTCCCCCGCCGCTTCTCCGGCAATCCGCAGCCCTGACAGAAATTGGACAGTTCCGTCAAGTTCCGCAAAGACAGACTCTGGATTATTCTAACTCTACCTTCCCCCGTAGTAAATCTTTTCCGAGCCTCGCCGCTTCTCTCAACACATGCGGAAAACTCCGTTTCGGGCGGAGTCCTCCGGCCCGACGCATCTACACGGCGGATGTTTCAATTCTGTAGGTCATGTCGCAGACGTTGACATGTTCTTGTTCGGAGGAATCTTCGCGACGCGTCCCGAACTGAAGCATTATCCAGTATTTAACGGGAGCGAACCTGTAGAGATTTTGGAACTCGTTGTACTCGCACGCGTAACTCACATAGTCTTCCAGCAATTCATTCAACTCCGCGGAAGCCTCTTCAAACGACCTCGTTGAAGTGTTAACCAGATCAAACTCCAGGCAGTGGGCTACATATTCTCCTTCTTCCCTGTAAAGCAGCTTCCTAATAACATCCTTTTTGTAAAACAGCTTTCTGATAATTTTCTCTTCGAGAACCCTAAAGGAAAACTTCTCCGGCATTTCCATCTCATATCCTCCTCGTTATTCTCGACGGCTTCGGCCAGAAACCGTTCAGGCCGTTATTCTTCCGAACAACCCGTATACCGGGCCTGCGGGCGATCCGCCAAGAAACAAAGACCGTAGCAGGGTCTCAAGCACCTTGGGTTCAACCGATTAGTATATATCAGACATGCCGGAAAGGCAGGCATTCGTGCCCGTACCGGGTTGTCTTCTCGGAACCCGTGTAAACAAGAACCGATCTGCTGTTTTCGGGATTGAGCTTCCTGTAGAAGTTAAGCCCCCTGAACTGGTTCGAGTCCAGGGTCTTCGCCATTTTTATCTCGTAGGAAACAACATGACTTCCCTCTTCTTCCAGAAGATCGACCTCGTTGCCCGTGTTGTCCCTGAAAAAATACAGGGAAGGCCGTTCGACGTTGTTGAACTTCCGCTTGATTTTTTCCACGACGACAAGATTTTCAAAAAGCATTCCCCGAAGCGGGTGCGACTTCACGTGCTCGACCTTCTTTATGTCCAGAAGATAAGAAGCAAGTCCCACGTCGCAGAAGTAAAGCTTGGGAGTTTTCACGATTCTTTTTCTGAAATTCCTGTAATGCGGCCGGAGCAGATATACAACATAGCTCGCTTCCAGAACGGAAATCCACGCCTTTACGGTATTTACGGCGACGCCGACATCGTTCGCCATGCGGGACATGTTGAGCATCTGTCCCACGCTGGCGGCGCAAAGCCGAAGAAAATCTTCGAACCGGCTCAGGTTCCTGATTTCCTTTATCTCTCTCAAATCTCTCCGGACATACGTATCGACGTAGAACGAAAGCGCCTCGGTGGGGTTCAGCTTCCTGTCTATTATCCTAGGGTAGAATCCCCTGTAAATCAGGTTTTCATACGGAGATGTATCTCCCAGCTCCCTCAGTGAAAACGGAAGCAGGGTTATCAGCACCGTGCGTCCCGCCAGCGACTGGGAGACCACTTCGGTCAGCCCGAACTGATGACTGCCGGTCAGAATAAACCGTCCCGCTTCGCCGCTTTCATCGACCGCGGCCTGAACGTAGGAAACAAGGTCGGGCACGCGCTGAACCTCGTCTATAACCATTTTCTCCGACTGGGCGAGAAAGCCCACGGGATCTTTCCTGGCGTATTCGCGCGTATCCGGTTTCTCCAGATTGAGATAGAGATGTTCCGGAAAGCATTTTCTGGATAAAACCGTCTTGCCCGACTGCCTGGGCCCCGTGACCGTAACGACGGGATACTGTCCCGCCAGGCGGAGAAGCCTGCTTTCAACCGTCCGTTTTATCATGTTGTTTGCAATTATAGAACATAAATGCAAATTTGTAAAGTTTTCCCCGACTTTCTCGAGGCGGAAGTTCAACCAAGGCAAATGAAGACGCGGGAGCGGCCCGCAAGCTCGAACTCGCGAATCGGAGAAGTAACGGGCAAAACCTCACCTGTTCATTCGGTTGTCTATGAGGTCGTCCACCACCGACGGGTCGGCGAGCGTCGAGGTATCTCCCAGGTCGGAGTACTCGTCGGCCGCGATCCTGCGCAGTATGCGGCGCATGATCTTGCCCGAGCGCGTTTTCGGAAGTCCCGGGGCCCACTGGATCAGGTCGGGCGACGCGATGGGCCCGATTTCCTTTCTGACCCATTTCACCAGTTCGCCCCGAAGCTCCTCGGAAGGCTCCCGGCCGGCGTTCAGGGTGACGTAGGCGTAGATGCCCTGGCCCTTTATCTCGTGCGGGTAGCCCACCACGGCGGCCTCGGCCACGCCCGGGTGTGATACGAGGGCGCTTTCCACCTCCGCCGTTCCCATGCGGTGGCCCGACACGTTTATCACGTCGTCCACCCTGCCCGTGATCCAGTAGTAGCCGTCCTCGTCGCGACGGCAGCCGTCGCCGGTGAAGTACTTTCCCGGGTACGCGGAGAAATAGGTCTCGACGAAACGCTCGTGGTCCCCGTAGACCGTCCGCATCTGCCCCGGCCACGAATCGGCCAGACACAGGTTCCCTTCCGCCGCGCCGGAGAGAACCCGGCCTTCGGAATCGACAAGTTCCGGCCGGACGCCGAAAAAGGGAAGCGTGGCGGAACCCGGCTTGAGGTCGGTGGCCCCGGGAAGGGGAGTTATGAGAATTCCCCCCGTTTCCGTCTGCCACCAGGTGTCGACTATCGGGCAGCGGCCATCCCCCACCACCTCGTGGTACCACGTCCACGCCTCGGGATTTATGGGCTCCCCGACGGTGCCCAGAACGCGAAGCGAAGCCCGCGAGGTACGCTCGACCGGTTCGTTTCCCTCCCTCATTATCGCCCGTATGGCCGTGGGCGCCGTGTAGAACACAGCGACATCGTGCTTGTCGCACACCCGCCAGAAACGCGAAACGTCGGGATAGTTCGGCACGCCCTCGAACATCACCGTGGTGGCTCCGTTGGCGAGCGGCCCGTAGACTATGTAGCTGTGCCCGGTGACCCATCCCACATCGGCCGTGCACCAGTAGACATCTCCTTCCCTGTAGTCGAACACGTACCGGTGGGTCATGGACGCGTAGACGAGGTATCCGCCGCTTGTGTGCAAAACCCCCTTGGGCTTTCCCGTGGAACCCGAGGTGTAGAGAATGAAAAGCGGGTCCTCCGCTCCCATCTCTTCCGCCGGACAGTCGTCCGAAACCCCGGCGGCCGCCTCGTGATACCAAACGTCGCGCCCTGCGTCCCACGGCACTTCGGCGCCGGTGCGGCGGACCACCAGAACCTTCTTCACTATTTCCCCCGCCCCGGCCGAAAGGGCGTCGTCCGCGTTTCGCTTGAGAGGAACCTTCCGGGAGCCGCGAAGCCCCTCGTCGGCCGTCACGACGACGGCCGAGCCGCAGTCTTCTATCCTTCCCGCCAGGGCTTCGGGAGAAAAGCCGCCGAACACGACCGAGTGAACCGCCCCTATGCGCGCGCAGGCGAGCATCGCGAACGCCACCTCGGGAATCATGGGCATGTAGATCGTCACCCTGTCGCCCTTTCTTACTCCCAGCGACCGAAGCACGTTGGCCATGCGGCAGACCTCGGTTCTTAGCTCCGCGTAGGTGAACTTCCTGTCCTCGGCGGGGTCGTCCCCCTCCCAGATGATCGCCACCCTGTCGGGAGTCGCCTCCGCGTGGCGGTCGACGCAGTTCGCCGCCACGTTGAGCGTGCCGTCGTAAAACCACCTTATTCGCACGTCCCCCGGACCGAAGCTCACGTCCTTTACCTTCGCGTAGGGTTTGATCCAGTCGATTCTCTTTCCCTGGGCTTCCCAGAACGCCTCGGGGTCGTCGACGGACTCCCGGTACATGCGCTCGTAGCCCTCCCTGTCGACCAGGGCTTCCCGGGCCATGGCCTCGGGAACCGGAAAAACGCCTTCTTCGGGCTTCGCCATGATGTCGTCTCCTCCGTTCGCGCCGCGCCCGCGCGGGGGCGCTTCTCTTGACAAGAACGCTTCCCGTATAAGATACTTAACCCAGAGATTTTTGTCTTCAAGTTCCGCGTTTTTCCGCGCAGAGGGTAAGTTCGGGCCATGGCGCCGTTTTCCGACAGATGGGAAGAAACATTCGGGCGGTCAGAAGCCGCCCTGCTGGCCGAAGGCTTCGGCGCGGGAGACCTCCGGCGCCTCGAAGCCGGGCAGAGGCTCCGGGAGACGATATCGAACGCCATGGACGGCGAGCCTCTCGAACGCGAAGACGCCCTGTACCTCGCGCGGCTGTCTCCCGGGGAAATACCGTTTCTGCTTCTCGCGGCGGCGGCCGTGCGCAACCGCTCGAAGGGAAAAACGGTCACGTACTCGAAAAACGTGTTCGTCCCCCTGACCCAGCTCTGCCGCGACCGCTGCGGGTACTGCACCTTCAAGACGGAGCCCGGGGAGGGAAAGCTGTTCATGACCCCCGCCGAGGTGGAGGAAGTGGCGAGAAAGGGAGCCGGGGCGGGATGCACGGAGCTTCTTTTCGTCACGGGCGACAAGCCGGAGCTCGTCTACGGGGTCTACCGCGACGCGCTCGGGGAAATCGGCTACGGGACCACGGCCGAGTACCTGATGGACATGGGAAAGGCGGGACTTCGCCACGGGATATTCCCCCACACCAACCTCGGGCTTTCGACCACCGAGGAGCTTCGCGGATTCAGGGAAAGCAATCCCAGCATGGGACTCATGCTCGAGAACATAAGCGACAGGCTTCTTCGGAAGGGAAACGCCCACCACGGCTGCGCGGACAAGGTTCCGAGGCTCCGCATGGAGACGATGGAGCGCGCCGGGGAGCTTCGCATTCCCTGGACGAGCGGCATACTGGTCGGAATAGGCGAGACGCGGGAGGAGAGGATAGACTCGCTTTTCGCCCTGCGCGGGCTCTCGCGGAGGTACGGCCACCTGCAGGAGATAATAATCCAGAACTTCAGTCCGAAGGAAGGAATAAGGATGGAGGGACATCCCCCGGCGGACTTTTTCGAGATGATGAAGACCGTCGCGATATCGAGACTCGTGTTCGGAGGGGAGATGAACGTGCAGATACCCCCGAACCTGAACAACAGGAACTTCGCCTTCTACCTGCTGGCGGGAGTGAACGACCTCGGCGGAGTGTCGCCGCTCACCGTGGACTACGTGAACCCCGAGGCCCCGTGGCCGCAGGTGGAGAGAATGGAGAGGGAGGTCGGGGCGCTCGGCTACGAGCTTCGCGAAAGGCTTCCCGTGTATCCCGAGTACATGGACGAGGAGTGGATGGACCCCGGCGTGCTCGCCATGGCTAGGGAGAGAACGGACGGCGACGGATACGTCGCCCTCGGCTGACCGAGAGAATGGAAGACATAGAACGGATAATCGACTCGATAGAGGAGAGGCGGGCGCTCGGTCTGGACGGCGCGATGTCCAGGATAAACGGCGCCGCGGGAAGGATAATAGACGACGCGCTTCGCGGAGAGGAGATCTCGGTCGAAGACGGCGTCCATCTTTTCTCCCTCGAGGACACCGACGAGATAGCGGCCCTTGCGCTGGCCGCCGACCGCATAAGAGAGCAGGACGTGGGCGACGTCGTAACCTACGTCGTCAACAGGAACATCAACTTCACCAACATCTGCGACGTGTACTGCGGGTTCTGCAACTTCATGGCCGACGAGGGAGACGACCGCGCGTACTTTCTCTCCATGGACGAGGTGGCGGAGCGGACAGTGGAAGCGCGGGAGATAGGAGCCACGGAGGTGTGCATGCAGGGAGGCATGCATCCCGAAATCGACGGCGACTTCTACGTGGAGCTCATAAAGACCGTAAAGCGCGCCGTTCCCGACATGCACACCCACGCCTTTTCCCCCTACGAGATCTACTACGGGGCCAAGACCCTGGGAATCGAGGAGGAGGAGTTCATAAGAAAGCTCAAAGACGCGGGACACAACACCTTTCCCGGCACCGCGGCCGAGGTGCTGGTCGAGGAGGTGAGAAAGGTCATCGCTCCCCGCAAGATTCCCACCGAGGTGTGGATAAGGGTGGTGAAAAAGGCCCACAGGGAGGGAATGAGAACCACCTCCACCATAATGTACGGACACCTGGACAAGCGCCACCACTGGGCCATACACCTGGGAATCCTGAGAGACATACAGAAGGAGACGGGTGGATTCACGGAGTTCGTTCCCCTCAGGTTCATCCCCTGGAACACGAGGCTTTTCACCCACTCGAAGGGAAAGGTGCGAAAGGGTCCCACCGACCTCGACCAGCTCAAGATGTACGCCGTCTCCCGCATGATGCTTCGGGGATGGATAAACAACATACAGGTCTCGTGGGTGAAGCAGGGCCCCGAGTTCGCCCAGTTCTCCCTCACCGCGGGAGCCAACGACTTCGGGGGAACTCTCATGGAGGAGCAGATATCCCGCTTCGCCGGGGCTAGCTACGGGCAGTACTTTCCTCCCGAGGAATTCCGAAAGCTCACACGTGAGATAGGCAGAATACCCGCCGAGAGGGACACCACCTACGGAATCCTGAAGACGTTCGAAAACGGTGAAGCCTGAAGTCCCGCCCTCGCCTTCTCCCCCGAAACGTTCGGGCGGACGGGAATCCGGATGAAAAAATCCGCGGCACAGGACCTCGTCGACGCGCTTCGCGGGAAAATCGCCGGAGAGATAAGAAACACGCCGGTCGACCGCTCCATCTACAGCACCGACGCCAGCAACTACAGAATCCTTCCCCAGGCCGTGGTAATCCCCAGAACGGAACGGGACGTGGCCGCCACCCTGGCGCAGGCCCGCGCCCGGGGCGTGTCCGTCACGGCGCGCGGGGCGGGAACCAGCCTCGCCGGCCAGGCCGTGGGAGAAGGAATAATCCTCGACCTCTCCAAGTACATGAACGGGGTGATAGAGGTGGACCGGGAGGCGAAAAGAGCCAGGGTCGAACCGGGAATATCCATCGACGCCCTCAACAGGAGACTCTCGCCCTACGGACTCATGTTCGGACCCGACCCGTCAAGCGCGAACGTGGCGACCGTCGGAGGCGCCGTCGCGAACAACGCCACCGGGGCCCATTCCATACTGTACGGCATGGCGGGCGACCACGTCGTCTCCTCGAAAGTCGCGCTTTCTGACGGAACGGCGCTTCGGCTCTCCCGCGAGGACTACGAGGGGCGGAGAAAAGAGGCGGGCGGACTGTTCGCAAAGCTCGCGGCGCTGGTGGAAGAAAGCAGGGAGACGGTGGCCGCGGAGTTTCCGAAGCACTGGAGAAGGGCCTCGGGGTACTCGCTCGACCGTTTCCTGGACGAGGATTTCAATCCCGCGAGACTTCTCGGCTCCTCGGAAGGAACCCTGGCGGTCTCGACGGACTTCGAGCTCGATCTCGTCGAAAAGCCCGCCGCAAGCGCCCTCTGCGTCCTTCAGTTCCGGGAAATCCCCGAGGCGATGGAGGCGGTTCCCGAAATTCTCTCCAGTGGCCCCTCGGCCGTCGAGCTCATGGACGGAACGCTCGTCGAGCTCGCGAGAAAAAGCAGGGGATTCGCCCACCTGGTGTCGTTCGTCGAGGGAAGCCCCGAGGCGGTTCTGATGGTGGAATTCCAGGGAGACGACGGGCGGGCGGCGTCGCGCGAGGCGGAGGAATTTCTCCGGTCGGCCCGGTCCTGTTTCCCCGGCGCGGGAGCGCTGCTGGTGACTTCGCCGGGCGATCAGAAAAACGTATGGGACGCCAGGCGGGCGGGGCTCGGGATCCTGATGAGCGGAAAGGAGCGGCGAAAGCCCGTTCCCTGCATAGAGGACGTTTCGGTTCCCCCCGAGAACCTGGCCAGCTACTCCAGGGACGTGACCTCGCTTCTCGAAGGGTTCGGACTGAGAGCGGCCTTTTACGGACACGCGAGCGCCGGGTGCGTGCACGTAAGACCGCTTATAGACCTCGCGACCCCGGGGGGAGTGGGCGAGATGACGGCTCTCTGCGAAGGCGCGCTGGAGCTCGCGCTTCGCCACGCGGGGGTGATGAGCGGGGAGCACGGCGACGGCCTGCAGAGAAGCCACCTTAACCGCAGGCTTTTCGGGGAAAACGTCTACTCGGTGATGAAGAAGCTAAAGCACGCGTTCGACCCCGCGGGAATCCTGAATCCCGAAAAGGTGGTGGACGGCGCGCCCCCCGACTCCAACCTCAGGCTGAGGGAGGCTCCCGGGGACTTTCCCGCGGCGCTCGACTGGTCGCGCGAGGGAGGTCTCGCCGCGGCCGCGGTCATGTGCAACGGACAGGGAGTGTGCAGGAAGACCGCCGAGGGAATCATGTGCCCGTCCTACAGGGCGACTCTCGACGAGGGCGACACCACGAGGGCCAGGGCGAACGTTCTGCGGGAGGTCCTGGCGGGAAACCTCGCGCCGGGCGCCCTGTACGAAAAAGACTTCCACGACGTTTTCGACCTCTGCGTCGGATGCAAGGCGTGCGCCAGCGAATGTCCCTCGGGAGTGGACGTGGCGAAGATGAAGACGGAGTTTCTTGCGGGCTACAAGGCGCGCAGGGGATTCACGCTGAGAGACAGGCTGCTTGGCGGGGTGCACGAAGCGAGCCTGCGGCGAAGCGCCCTGCCCCGGGTCGTCAACCGGGCGTTCGAGACGTTTCTCTCGTCCGGGATACTGTCGCTTGCGGGAATCGAGCCGAAAAGGCCCCTGCCCCGCATGGCGAAAGAGGCTTTCAGCGCGTGGTCCGCAAAAAGAGGCGTGCCCGCGGGGGGAGAGGAAGTGGTCTATTTCCACGACACCTGGTCCGAGTTTTTCTACCCCGAGATCGGAGAGGCCGTCACGAGAACGCTCGAGAGCCTGGGATTTCGGGTGACCCTGGAGAGCCGGAGGAAATGCTGCGGGCGGCCGATGCTCTCGCGCGGCATGGTGGAACAAGCCAGGGAAAACGCGGCTCACAACGTGGCCGTTCTCTCGGAGTACGCCGAAAAAGGCGTGCCGGTGGTTTTCTCCGAGCCGAGCTGTCTTTCCGCGTTTCGCGACGAATACAGAGACCTGCTTCCCCGCGACGAAGCCCTCGAAGCCGTGGTCTCGAACGCCCGTTCCGTATGCGAATTCGTACTCGCCCGGACGGGGGAAGCGCCGGAAAAAGCCGCGGCGGCGCCCGAGGGGAAAAAACTGCTCGTTCACGGGCACTGCCACGAGAGGTCCGGGGGCGGTTTCGGACATACCCTCTCGCTTCTTCGGCGCCTGGGCTACGACGCGAGGCAGAGCAACGCGGGGTGCTGCGGGATGGCCGGCGGGTTCGGCTACGAGAAGGAGCACTACGAGATTTCCAGAACGATGGGAGAGAAGGGGCTTTTTCCGAGGATAAGAAACCTGGACGAAGGGCAGAGGGTGTGCGTGACGGGAGTCTCCTGCATGGAGCAGGTATCCCATTTCACGGAGAGGACCCCGGTTCACGTGGCGCTGCTTCTAGAAGAATCCCTGGCGGACGGCGAAGCGGAATAAAACTGTGGAGAACCTGAAGCCTTGCCGGTAAGATAGAGGTTCATGGGCTTTTGCGCCGTAAGAGGACACGACTCCCAGAAGGAGTTTCTCGCTAGCTGCGTAGCGAAAAACCGCGTCGCTCACGCCTACCTTTTCTGCGGACCGGAAGGGGTGGGGAAAAAGCGCGTGGCTCTCGGGTTCGCGAAGCTTGTGAACTGCGCGGAGCCCGGCGGAAAAGGCGGAGACTGCGGGTGCCTTTCCTGCTCGAAAACCGAAAGGGGACTCAATCCCGACGTTCACCTCTTCGAGTATCCCGACGAAAAGACCATAAAGGTAGGCCACGTGAGAGAAGACATAGAGAACGTGGTGCATCTCTCCCCCTACGAGAACCCGTACAAGGTCTTCATAGTGGACGGCGCGGAGAGGATGAACTTCAACGCCCAGAACGCTTTTCTGAAAACGCTCGAGGAACCGCCGAAAAATTCCGTGATAATCCTGATAACCGCCCTGGCGGACGCGCTCATCCCGACCATAAGGTCCAGATGCCAGGCGGTCGTGTTCCAGCCGCTTGCGGAAGAAGAAGTGAGGGAGTTTCTCGAAAGCGAAAAACCGGAAGAGGAAAATCCCGGCCTCGTTTCCAGGATATCGGGAGGAAGCATCGGCAAGGCCCTGGGCACGGACGAGGACTACATGAGGAAAAGAACCGAGTACCTTCGCTGCGCCGCGCGGGTGGACGCGAAAAAGCCGCTCACGCTTTTCGACTCGGTGGAGAGAATCCGGAAGGAGATAAAGGGAGGAGGTCCCGGGGAACTCGGAACCGTTTTCGACGTTCTCTCCTCGTGGATACGGGACTCGATAGTTCTAAAGACTTCCGGCGACAGGGAGAAGATGACGAACGCCGACATGTTCGAGCAGATCGGGGAATACGCGGAGAAAAGGGACGTGGGGGAGCTTCTCGAGAAGTTCCGCGCCCTCGAGGAGACCATGGAGAGGATTTCCGGCAACAACGCGAACGTCGAAGTCTCCCTCGAGAATCTTCTTCTGCGGTTTTCCCGTTAGGATAAAACGCATGGGAACTTGAAAACAGGTTAAAGGAGAGACGGCATGAGCAAAAAGAGCGTCCCCGCGGACATTTACGACACGATTTACGACATTCTTCATGAAAAGCGCCGCGCGCTTCGCGAATCTTCCGAGCACGAGGAAGCCGAACAGGTGCTTCGGGCGATAGAATGGTTCGAGAGAGAAACCGAAAAACGGGAAAGCGGGACGAATTCCTAGAAAGCCCGGGCGGGTCCGGTTCCCGGTCGAACCGGGCGGCCGGAATCACCTCAAAGTCTCGCTTCGTCGAGAAAGCGGGCTGTTTCGCGCGTCGAGTCGCCGCCGACCCCGCACTCCCGGGCAAACGCCGGCCATTTTGAAACGCCGTATTCAACCCGCTTGATGACCCGGGAGACTTCCGCACGTTCCATATCCGCCTTCAGTCCAAGCTCGACGAGGCACTGTCGCGTAACGTCCCCGCCACGCCCGAGAACGGAAGTCGAGTGCTGCCCGCCGGGACCCGGCGAACACGTAAGGTCGTAGGCCGGAGCGAGTCTCCATGCGCCGTCGCGCGTCATAATGAAACTGAACTGCCGGGCGTGGTCGTCGCGGTTGTGCGACAGGACGTTGAAGACGGCCAGCGCGAACATTTTCCTGCATTCACGATGGTCGCCCGTCACGATTCGGGTAAGCAGAACAAGGTCCCCGTAATCGAGCGCGGGAAATCGAATGTCCGAATACAGCAGCCCGCTCGCGGAATGAACGTGAAGGCGACGGCTCCCTTCCCTGTCGAACCGGCGACTCGCGAAGAAAAGATTTCCGTCGCGACCCTCAAGCAGTCTCGTCTCGGGAACCTCGACTCCCGAACATTCGGCCATCGCGGAGTACGCCTTTTCCACCGCGGCCGTGTCCCACGGGTCTCCCCGTCCCCGAAACTTGACCAGGTAGTGCTCGTACGACAAGGGCGCTTCGTCCGTTCCGTGGACCGCGCGGCCGTCGTCTCCGAGAGCCACAAGGGCCTTGGGGCGCGCCCCCGCGGGAGAACCTCCGGCACGCCCGAGAACCGAGAGCACTTCGCCGACTTCCCCTTCGAGAACCAGTCTCGAACCGGCGGCCAGCCGGTCCAGGTCAACCAGGTTTTCACCCTCCTCCCACGCCTCGACGGAAGGCGAATAGCACAACGCCCCTATTCCGTCGCTTCCGACGCACGCGAGGCGGTCAAGCGGCGTGAGCGTTTCCGGTTCTGTTCCGAGCTGGCGGGCCCGCCGGTCCGCGAGCAGCCGCCCCCAGCCGTCCGGAAGACTGTCGTTGAACGCTCCGTGGAGACCCTCGAAAACGTCCGCCACGTACGGCCGCGAAAGTCCCGCTTCGGGTTCGTGGCGGACGGGCGAAATCTCAAGTCCGGACCTGATGAAATCCTCGTCGTACTCAAGGTAGGCGACCCGGTCCCTGTAGGCGAGCCTGCCGACCTGCTGAACGTCGTCCGCGTCCCAGCGCAGGAATACATCAAGCGGGGTTCCCGGAGCGATTTTCACGTGATGCGTCCCCTTCTGGGTTTTCTTTCCGCCCTCATAACGTCTTCGAGAGTTCTGAACTCTTCTTCGAGCAAAAGCCCTTCCAGGGCGGCTTCGTCCTTCAGGGCGACCGCCAGACGGACAAAGGAAGCCAGGGAGATGCGCCCGGTGCTTTCAAACTTCTTGAGAGTGCCCAGCGCCACCCCGCTTCTTCGCGCAAGCCCCTTCTGGGTCAGGTTGCGGGCGAGGCGGCGGCTTCTGAGGCGGGAAGAGATCTCCTTCAGGATTTCCTGCGACGACAGCATATTAAAAGATATTTTAGTATCCATTATCTTATTTTTACCTGTTTAACAGTTATTATTATAGCTTTAATTGTTGAAAAATCAAAGGCACGTACATTCGGAGCCGAACCGGCCGGTGATTGAAATACGGGGCGATTGTGTTTTATTAATCGCAGCTGCGGCCTTCCGACCAGAAGGGAGAAACCATGGATGAAAAACGCTTCTACGTCACGACCCCCATATACTACGTGAACGACGTGCCGCACATAGGCCACGCCTACACCACCATAGCGGCCGACGCGATCGCGAGACACAGGTCCGCCTCGGGACACGAAGTCTATTTTCTGACGGGGACGGACGAGCACGGAAGAAAGATAGAGCAGACCGCCGAAGCCAGCGGAGAGGCTCCCGCAGAGCTTGCCGACAGGGTCGTTCGAAAGTTTGAAGACCTCTGGAAACTCCTGGGAATATCGAACACCGACTTCATAAGGACCACGGAGCCCCGCCACAGGGAAGCGGTCCGCGAAATATGGAGGCTGGTGGAAAAAAGCGGGGACATATACCTCGACGAATACGAGGGCTGGTACGACGTCAGAAACGAGTCGTTCGTAACCGAGACCCAGGTCGAAGAACTGATGAAGCTTCCCGAGCAAAGCCGCCCGAAGCTCGAAAAGATAAAGGAGGAAAGCTACTTCTTTCGCCTCTCAAGATACCAGGAACCGCTTCTCCGCCACTACGCGGAGCATCCCGAGTTCGTAAAGCCGGACTACAGGAGAAACGAGGTGGTGAGCTTCGTCGAGGGAGGTCTTCGGGACCTCAGCGTGAGCCGGACCGATTTCTCGTGGGGGATCCCGGTTCCGGGATCGGAAGATCACGTGATCTACGTGTGGTTCGACGCCCTCACAAACTACCTCACGTCCCTGGGTTTTCCGGAAAAAGACGGGAACTTCGGGAAGTTCTGGCCCGCGGACATGCACCTCGTGGGAAAGGACATACTGAGGTTCCACGCCGTCTACTGGCCAGCTTTTCTGATGTCGGCGGGACTCCCGCTTCCGAAAACGGTGTTCGCCCACGGATGGTGGACGGTCGAGGGGGAGAAGATGTCCAAGTCGCTCGGAAACGTGGTGGACCCGTACAGGGTGGTGGAGGAATTCGGTTCCGAGATATTCCGCTACTTCCTGTTTCGGGAAATACCTTTCGGACAGGACGGGGACTACTCGAGGAAATCGCTCGTGGGAAGGGTAAACGGAGATCTCGCGAACGATCTCGGAAACCTGGTGAGCCGCTCCCTGGGAATGATAGAGAGATACTTCGGGGGAGCCGTTCCGAGACCCGGAGAGCCGTCGGAGGGCGAAAGGGAAATAGAGAAGGCTTACGGCGAAACGGCGGAGCGGGTCGCCGGGCATCTCGAAGAACTGGCGTTCAGCAGGGCGCTTTCGGCTATATGGGAATTCATAGGGCTCGTAAACAGGTACGTGGACAACGCCGCTCCGTGGAAACTCGCAAAAGAGGAAAAACAGCGCGAACGGCTCGGGACGGTGCTCTGGACGCTCGCCGAGAGCGTAAGGGGAATCTCCCTTCTCATCTATCCCTTCCTTCCGGAGACTTCCCGGGAAATCCGTACCAAGCTCGGTCTTTCTTCGGAGGCGGGTCCCGCGAGTACCGATTGGGGATACACCAAGGCCGGTACAGGAGTAAAAAAGGGAGAAAATCTTTTTTCCAGAATAAAGGAAGACGAGAAATGAGTTGATCCGATGGGGGAAGGGACTTTGAAGATACTCGTTTGAATTCCAAGCACATTGGTATTATCATTTTATAGATTCGCAAAGAGGGAAGCAGAAAGAAAACCTCGATCAATCAAGAAAGCATCTAAAAAACTGTCCAGAGCGAAAAAGAGTTTCAAGAACTTGATGAAAGGAATCCAACCTTTTGTACCTGAAAAATCTTTCGTCCTTCACAAACACTACAGCCAGCGGGATATTGACATACCTTCGATAAAAACCGGGCGGGAAACAGCTTCTTTGCCTGAAGGCTTGCAATCGGAACACGATGAACTGCCACAAAATTAGGATTGCTTCAGAGTCCATTGCACGACTTTCCGTGAATACGGAGCTTATAACGACGAAAGTTGTCGTCTCCGATGTCCACGAAGTCAGTCGTTGCGCCGCAACGGACAACATGCACTCACCCAGACCCGGATTTGTCTCTGGCAAAAACCATCCTGCGCACGCGGGAAACCGGACGGAGTCGCCGACGTGAGCTTGCCTGCCGGAAAAGAAGTTTATACTCACGGGCGGCCACCCTGTCACGGAACAGGAGTTGTCTGGACGCGTGAAGAACTTGATGAAGCCATCAAAGGACCGGTTGCCTCCATCCTGTTTGACGAAGAGGGCAAGTCTGGCATCAGGGAAACACTCGGTGAAACCGAATTCGAAACCGCTGGAATTGAAGATGCCCTCCGCGACCCTAACGAAGTTGATGGCTGGAGAGTCGGGGAAGCTATCGCCGACACTTATCTGACACACTATCGCTCCTGCACGTTTCCTTGGCCTTCGGACCGCGACAAAAGAAAAAGCGGATCAAGCCTTCCGGGCACGGACCTCGTGGGTCTTGGAATTGACGACAACGGCGATTGTCTAGCTTTCGGCGAGGTAAAGACATCAAACGAGAAAAGATATCCGCCAAAAGTTATGTACGACGACGCGGGCGGCTTGAATCGACAACTGACAAACCTGCGCGACGGGGATTCCATACGCAAAGACCTTTTCAAGTATCTGGGAGTCCGGGCCAAGCACGCCGAGTGGAAACCGAGATTCCAATCCGCAGGCAAACGGTTTCTAAAAAACAACTCCGATGTACAAATTTACGGTGTTCTGGTCCGCGATGTTAAGCCCGACGTCAGGGATATACAAAAGGGAGTGGACGAACTGGTGGACGACTGTCCAGAGGAAACCCGCATAGAATTTCTTGCGGTCTATATACCGTGTGGCGAGATCGCTAACCTTGGCAACAAAACGGTTTCCCAACGGTCGGAGAGTAAGCGATGAGCCTTTCCCAAGAAGACTTCAATCTTCTCAACGCCCACTGGGCCGTGTCCTCAATTAAGAAGGAAGACTTGGGCCGTGCCGACGACCTCGTAAATCAACGTCTAGCGCAGAAAGCAGTTGGAAATCAGATTGAGTTTTCTTTCGGTCCGGCAGAAGGCGACGATACCCTGCTTGAAAGAGTCGCTTTGGCCCACGAGATGGCCGCGGTCGAAGGTCTTGAGGAAATCAGCACCGCATCCGGCGGCGACGACCAACTTCGCAAGCAGGCAGTCGCCGCATCGTACAAAGCCTTTAACATATATCGTACTCTTCAGGTACCTGAAGAAACGCACGAACGCATGTTCTTCGTGTTTCGGCTTTCGGCTCTCGCGTATTGCGGCGACCGCTGGTCCGACCTGCGCCGATGGTACAACGAAAATCATGAAGCGCTGAAGGTACCTAGTGCGGCGAAAGCACCATGGGACTTTCGTCTTCTGTATCGCCTGTTCGACTGCTGGACAAGACTGTTCAGAAAAGAGGGCTGGGACGACCTCGACCGCATCAGAGAGATTGTCGCAGGTCTGCGCAACGATCAGAAAACTTACGAAAAGTCTTGCCTAGTAAATGGCTCCGAGAACGGTGCCCACTCAACAGCTTTGCGCCTTGTGGCGATGTATCACTGGGCCAAGGCATCGGAAACACTGGCACACTACATGTTGCAGGGAGAACCGGCAGATATATTCAGCCAAGTCGAAAAACACTTTGAGGCTGGCATCAGGGCAGCCGCGGAGTCGGGAGATATCCAACACGAGATTGTTCTTCGCTGGTTGCACGCCTCCAGCAGAATAATGGTGACCAACTCGCTTTGGTGGGCGACCCGCACAGTCAACTCAAGAACGACAGACTTCGTAAGATCCCTAACAAAGCGGGAAAGCCACCGGTCTTTGTTTGAACTTCTGCCACCACAGCGCGCCGCCCTTCTCGAGCAGGGACTCTTGGATCAGGCCAAGACGGCCATCGTGGTAGAACTTCCCACTTCCGGAGGGAAAACCCTTCTGGCGCAATTCCGCATCCTCCAGGCCCTGAACCAGTTCGCGGACAGAGGATGGGTGGCTTACGTCGCCCCCACCCGCGCACTCTCATCTCAGATCACCCGTCGTCTGCGCCGCGATTTCGAACCGATCAACATCAAGGTAGAACAACTTACGGCCGCGGTTGAAGTGGATGCGTTTGAAGAGCAAATCCTAACCGACGGGAAATCCTTCGACGTGCTTGTCGCCACGCCCGAAAAACTCTCTCTGGTAATACGAAATAAAAAAGTCGAGCGAACGCTAGCACTGGTCGTCATGGACGAAGCGCACAATCTTGAAGCGGAAGGTCGCGGGCTTCGGATTGAACTTCTATTGGCGACTGTTAAACAAGACTGCTCGCAGGCTAACTTCCTGCTTCTGATGCCCTATGTAGACGACATAGAACCGATAGCCCGCTGGCTGGCCCAAGACATCAACGCAGGCAGGGCGATCAGCCTGGGCACCACGACCTGGAAACCCAACGAGCGGATCATTGGAATTTACAGAGCCGTTAAGGACGACGACGAGCGCGCAGGCTGGCGTCTTGAATATGAAACCCTCACTGCCACAGAAAAAGCCATGCCACTATGCGGAAACCATTTCGTTGGAGATGTTCGTCCCATCCCGTCTGTCGCTCGCAGTAAGGTCATTGATGCAAAAGGAGACCAGAAGGGTTTTACTACGCAGACGGCGGCAATGGCGGCAGTGCTTTCCGGTCGCAAGTCCAGCAACGCAACCAGCGTCGCCGTGACCAACCGTCGCGACCTGGCCTGGAAGATGGCCAGAGACGTGGTGCAAGCTCTTCCCCAGTATGAAACGGTCCCTGATAACGTGCGCCTCGTTCAGGATTTCCTGAAAACAGAAATCAGTCCCGATTTTGAACTGGTTTCCATGCTGAGTCATGGCGTCGGAGTTCACCACGCCGGACTTTCCGACGAAGTACGTTCCCTGATCGAGTGGCTCGCCGAGTCGGGAGATATTAGGGTTCTCTGCGCCACTTCAACGATTTCCCAAGGAATAAATTTTCCGGTTTCTTCGGTCTTTCTCGCATCTCATCTAATACCCAAGAATCGCAGTCGTCCGGTTCCCATGGAACCGCGCGAGTTCTGGAACCTCGCGGGAAGAGCCGGGCGCATTGACCACGATACCGTCGGCGTTGTAGGAATAGCTCAAGGAAACAGCCGGGAGGAAATCGTAGAGTTTGTGAAACGCAACACCGGGGAGCTGGTTTCGCGCCTCGTAACCCTGATCGACAATCTCGCGGAGCAAGGTTCTCTAGACAACCTGTCTGAGGTCTTCTGGCAAGATCAATGGGAGGACTTCCGTTGCTACATAGCCCATCTCTGGGCGGAAAAGAAAAACCTTGAGGCTGTTCTGTCCGACTCGGAAAACATCCTTCGCCAGACTTACGGCTATAGGTGTCTTCGCAGGGACTCCCGTATCGAAAAGGCGGAAGCCCTGCTGAAAGCAACGAAAATATATGTACATGAACTGGCGAAAATGCCGCACGGAGTAGCAGAGCTTGCCGATTCAACGGGATTTTCCCCGGAAAGCGTCAGGCAGGCCATGAAAGATCTCGGCAACCTTGAAAAGGGACTCTCGTCCTCGGACTGGATGCCGGACAAACTGTTCGGCGACGGCGGCAAGATCGCGGACTTGTTCGGCGTAATGCTCAACATAAAACAAATTGGACAACCCCTAGAAAAAATCGCCGGGAGTGGATTCGGTAACAAGCGCATATCCGAGATTACTCTTGACTGGGTGGAGGGAAAACGTCTGGGAGATATTGCGAAAGAATATTTCACCCAAAGCGAAAACCAGCTTGACACCGATGCTCTGACAAAAACCTGCATGGCGATCTATCGCGCGATCGTCAACAACGGCACTTGGGGCCTGTCCGCGTTAAGACAGGTTTCAGGGATAAATTTCGACCAGATGTCGGAGCAGGAGCGTTTCAAGATCAATGTTCTTCCGGCAATGGTATACCATGGCGTCCGGTCCGAAGACGCCGTTTTGATGCGCATGAACTCAGCTCCCCGAAGTACAGCCGAAGCACTGGGAACCCTCTACCGCAACGAGTTCAACGGAGACAAGGAAAACAGGTATTCAGTGCGACGCGCACGGGAATTCCTAAAAGATCTGAACGCAGACGGCTGGAACAGTGTCCGCCCTGAATACGCCGAGCTCTCCGGCAGAGGTTATAAGCGAATCTGGGAAATACTTTCCGGAGAAACAGCTTAACCCCCACAGGACGGTCCTCTGCGTCGCAAAGCAGACCGAACACTATCTGCTCCCTGTCTTTTCTCCCGTCCTTGGACCATCTCCTCTCGGCCAGAGAACAGCGTTGTACTTCCACGTACGTGGAGGTAATATCGCAAAGTACAATAGAACCGTCTTGAATATGCCTTCGGGCAATATTCCTCTCTATAGTGCCCTGACACTTCAAAAGTCAGTACATGGCCTTGCAGAGGTCGTCTTCGTCAACCGTGCCTAGACCGAGCTCGCCTTCTACCACGCGCTGGAGACGAACGACAGCACGGTCAAGGTTCTGGGCGACAAGGTACTCTGCACCATAGCCCGCGAGCTGGTCGTAACGGTCAGGGAAAACGTCACGATCGACTGGACGGTGTGCGAAAACATGCGGGCGAACCTGCGGGTGTTGATCAAACGCATACTCCGCAAGTACGGCTATCCGCCAGACAAGCAGGAAAAAGCGACGCTTACCGTCCTAGAACAGGCGGAGCTTCTGTCCTCGGAATGGACAAAGTGAATTACGCCGCGTTCACTCGCTTCCGTTCGCGAAAACCTGCAATCGGCCGTGTCTTAAAGTTACATCAGCCGTATGTTAAACCTGCAATCAGCGGCACATCAAGGTTGCAATCAGCCGCATATAAAACTTGCAGTCAGCCGTGCCCTAAAGTTATAATCAGCCGTATATAAAACCTGCAATCAGCCGTGCGCCGAGGTTGCAATCAGCCGATGTCCGAAACCGACCTTTATCCACGCCGCATTGCCCGGCACCTGATCGAGGCACTGAAATATTCTCCAGTCGTCCTCATTCACGGCCCCCGCCAGTGCGGAAAAACCACGCTTGCTCAAGCCGTATGCGCACCTGAAATTCTGAAATCGCGGAAAAACGGCATAACCCGCGACAATCCGCCGCTCGGCAAAGTCGCGCCGGGAAAATACAAGTACATCGGCTTTGACGAAGAGGTCTCGTACCGCAACGCGAGAACCGACCCCGCCGGCTTCGTGGCCGGTCTTCCCGAACGCGTCATTCTGGACGAAGTACAACGAGTGCCGGAAATTTTTCCCTCGATAAAGACGCAAGTGGACAGAGGACGCGTACCCGGCCGTTTCCTGCTCACGGGTTCGGCCAACGTGCTGCTTGTCCCCAGACTCAGAGAATCTCTGGCGGGACGCATGCAGATCGTCCGTCTGCATCCCCTGGCGCAAAGCGAGCTGGAAAGACAAACCTCCCATTTTTTTCTCGGCGCTCTTTTTGAAAACGGATTCAAGATACGGCGAACCGAGAGGATGGGCGAAGAACTTTGCGAACGGATAGCCGCGGGAGGATATCCCGAGGCCGTCCGCAGGTCTTCCGGACGACCGCGGCGCGAATGGTATCGCAGTTACGTCACCACGCAGATGCAGAGGGACGCGCTCGACATCCGGCGCGTCGCCAGTCCCGGCGCGCTGGCGGAACTACTGGCGCTGGCGGCCGCGGAAACATCGAGCCTTTTAAACCTGTCCGGCCTGGCCGCGCCGTTTCGACTCAGCCGACCGACCATCGACGCCTACGTCAGATTGCTGGAAACGGTCTTTCTGGTCGAGAGACTGCCTCCATGGCACAGCAACCGCCGGAAACGACTGGTCAAGACTCCGAAGATACATATCGGCGACACCGGTCTCGCCTGCGCGCTGCTCGGCGTGGACGCCGCCGGCCTGGAAGAAGACCGGCGGCTGCTGGGGCAACTTCTGGAAACTTTCGTCTTCCAGGAGCTGCGGCGGCAGGCGAGCTGGCACGACGACCACATGTCGTTTCATCACTACCGCGACAGGGACGGCGGCGAGGTGGATATCGTCATCGAGCGGGGAACGCGGGCCGTGGCGGGCGTGGAAGTCAAGGCGTCGGGAACCGTAACGAGAAAAGACTTCCGGGGACTTCGCAGGCTCAGGGAAGCCGCGGGGGACCGCTTTACGGCGGGCGTGGTGCTCTACGACGGCGAAACGAGCGCGACTTTCGGCGACGGCATGTACGCCGTGCCGCTCCGTTTCCTGTGGCAGGACCCCTGATCGGGAAAGTTCCGCCCGCGGCGTTTTCCCTTGAGCGAGCCGGTAAGGTATCCTAGTCGGGATTTTCATTAAAGACTCGACCGTCCCGCGCCACGCGGGCCACCCGAGGAGGAACGCTCCCTTGGCGAAGAAACGGAAACCAGAAAAAACCCCGCAGAGAAAATACTCTTCGATATACGTCGAAGGCGCCCACAGGGCTCCCAGCCGCTCGATGCTGAGAGCCGTGGGGTTCACCGACAGGGACTTCAAAAAGCCGGTAGTGGGAGTGGCGTCCACCTGGAGCATGGTGACGCCCTGCAACATGCACATAGACCAGCTCGCCAGGCACGGGGCCGCGGGGGCGGACAGGGCGGGCGGAAAGTCCGTAATCTTCAACACCATCACCGTGTCCGACGGAATATCCATGGGGACTCCCGGCATGAGATATTCCCTGGTTTCCAGGGAAGTGATCGCCGATTCCATCGAGACGGTGACCGCGGGAGAAGGGTTCGACGGCATGGTGGCCATAGGGGGATGCGACAAGAACATGCCCGGATGCCTAATGGCGATGGCCAGACTCGACAGACCGTCCGTGTTCGTCTACGGCGGAACGATACTTCCCGGCAGCCACAACGGAACGGACGTCGACGTGGTGTCGGTTTTCGAGGCCGTCGGGGCGCACTCGAACAGGGACATCACGGACTCGGAGCTCAAGAAGATAGAGTCCTGCGCCATTCCCGGACCCGGGTCCTGCGGCGGCATGTACACGGCAAACACCATGGCGTCGGCCATAGAGGCCATGGGCATGAGCCTTCCCAACAGCTCCGCCCAGGCGGCCGTCTCGAAGGACAAGGTGGCCGACTGCAGAAACGCGGGCGCGGCGGTCGTCAACCTCATAAGGGAAGACATAAAGCCGAGAGACATAATGACGAAAAAGGCTTTCGAAAACGCGATAACGACGGTCGTGGCCCTGGGAGGTTCGACAAACTCGGTTCTCCACCTGCTGGCGATGGCAAACGCCGCGAACGTCAGGCTCTCGATAGACGACTTCACCAGGATAGGACGCAGGACCCCGGTTCTCGCGGACCTGAGACCGAGCGGAAAGTACATGATGTCGGACTTCTGCAAGATCGGGGGACTCACTCCGCTGCTGAAAATGCTTCTGGACGAGGGACTCCTCCACGGCGACTGCCTGACCGTCACCGGCAGGACCGTCAGACAGAATCTCAGGGGAGTCAGGAGATATCCCAGGGGACAGAAGATCGTTCATCCCGTCGGGAAACCGATAAAGGAAAACGCCCACATAGTCATCCTCAAGGGAAATCTCGCTCCGCAAGGCGCGGTGGCCAAGATAACCGGCAAGGAGGGAACCTCCTTCACGGGCAGGGCCGTAGTGTTCAATTCCGAGGAGCAGAGCCTCAAGGCCATACTGGGCGGCAGGGTCAGAAAGGGACACGTGGCGGTCGTAAGGTACGAGGGACCCAGGGGCGGACCGGGAATGAGGGAGATGCTCGCCCCCACGGCGGCCGTAATGGGAAAGGGTCTCGGAGGGGACGTCGCCTTGATCACCGACGGGCGCTTTTCCGGCGGAACCCACGGTTTCGTCGTGGGGCACATAACTCCGGAGGCTGCGGAGGGCGGAGCGCTCGCGCTCGTGAAAAACGGAGACGAGATCACCATAGACGCGCTGAAAAGGGAAATAACCCTCAAGGTATCCGGAAAGGAGCTCCGGGCGAGAAAGAAGCTCTGGAAAAAACCCGCCGAGAAGGAAAAAGCGGGCGTGCTCGCCAAGTACGCAAGACTCGTCTCCTCCGCTTCGCAGGGCGCCGTTACCGACAGGGTCCCGGGCTGAAGCTCCGCGGGTTGCCTCTCGTCAAGCAGGATTTCGTGGAAGCTAGAAAGATCTCAACTTGAAAATATTCAGGCGGCCTTGAGACGCGCCATCAGATACTCCATGGGCCTAGCCCCCTTCATGCGGTTACAGTATCCACAAAGCAACTGTAGATTCTCCAGTTCGTGCCCCCCGCCTTGGGACTGAGGTATTATGTGATCGATTTCCAAGTTGCGAATGCTGAAATTTGTCAAACACCCTTTACATTTTCCGTCCTGCCGCCCGTAGAGAAGCTGTTTATCCTCCTTCGTGGGCTGTCTTTTATACTCAATGTCCGTCCTTTTCGGAGTATCCTTCCTGAAAATCGGTTCACCCCGAAACAGATCAGGAGGAACTTCTTTTTTCAGTCTCGTTTTTACCAAGTCGTAAGCCCTATCCGAAATGTCGATCCCGATCCATCTTCGTTCAAGCTTTTCTGCGGCGACACAGGTGGTGGCGCAACCGCAAAACGGGTCCAACACCAAGTCACCCGAATTCGAACTGGCTTTTATTATACGTTCCATCAAAGCAAGGGGTTTTTGAGTGGGGTAACCTGTAGATTCTTTGGACTTAGCTTGTACGTTCAATATATCGTCCCACGAGTTTGAAGGAATTTGCCCTCTGACGCTTTCCAGATAACGCTTGAGTCTGGGAACCCCTCTTCCGGTTTTAGGCCATTTCAACATGTCGTTTTTCTCAAGAGCATCCAGACGCATCAGAGGTGATTCGATAGACCTGTAGCCGCTGATGACGTTCTTTTCTATCCATTCGGCATAGTCCCCCTTTAACGGAACCGACCAATGTCTTCCGACATCTCCCGGATTAACGCCTTTCCAGGATTGTCCGCTCGGCCCGCTGCTCGTTCCGGCACCCGTTAAATCACCGACTTGGAAAAGACCTCTTTCGTCCTTGTGCCTGTAGAACTTGGAAACATAATCGTCATCCAAGGGAACCCGGATTGAATCGGTGTTTATATGTGAGTTTCCGTAAAGCAGGATCACGTCCCGAACGTTTCCGAATGTTCTGCTGTCGTTATGAGAACTTGTGCGTTTCCACGAAATTTCAGATCCGAATTCCGCATGTCCGAAGATGGTGTCCAGCAGTAATTTCAGGTAATGGGAAACTGACGGGTCGCAATGAAGATAAAGACTGCCGGCATCCTTCAATACCCGCTTCATCTCGATGAGTCTTACCGCCATGTAGATCAGATAATACTTTGCCGACTGGCTACCGATATCTCCAACCGCATCAAGGTACTTGTAAAGTTCGGGAAACCGGTCGTTGACCTGATTGTGCCATTCATCCTTGACCTCGTCGGGAGACCATATGTCATGGAAGGAAGCGCCTTCCGCGGTTGTACCGATAGGCGCATGGAAATTGCGTCCCTTGTTAAATGGAGGATCCAAATAAATCAGGTCAACGGAATTGCTGTTGACACCCCGCAGGACCGGGAGGTTGTCGTGACAAAAAAGTGTTCTGGAAGAAAAATTAGGGGGGGGGGGGTCATCTATAAGACCTCTTCTCCTTTGGCCTGTTGTTTATTGTTTGCTACTTAATTAACGATGTCAAGGGAGGTGGACTTGTTGTCCGCTTGGGGGCAACTAGCAGCAGAGGTGGGCCATATGTGTGTGTTGCCTATTTACAGAGCGGTCAATATAATTCATCCCATGCTCGCGGTCAGCGGAAAAAACATAGTGCTGGGAATAACGGGAGGCATCGCGGCCTACAAGGCCTGCGAACTCGCGAGGTCGTTCGTCAGAAACGGCGCGGACGTGCGCTGCGTCATGACGAAAAACGCCTCGCGCTTCGTAACCCCGCTCACGCTCCAGACCCTATCGGGAAACGAAGTCCCCCGGAGTCTGTTCGACCTGACTTCGGAATCGCGCATAGGCCACATAAAGATCGCCGACGAGGCCGACTGCGTGGTGGTCGCGCCCGCAAGCGCCTCCTTCATCGGAAAGATAGCCTCCGGCATGGCCGACGGCCTGCTGGCGACCGTGATACTGGCCACGAAGGCTCCCGTGATAATCTGTCCCGCAATGAACGTAAACATGTACTCGAACTCCATAGTGAGAGAGAACGTGGAAAAGCTCGGGCGTCACGGATTCACGGTGGTGGAGCCGGAGGAAGGCGACCTGGCATGCGGGTGGACGGGAAAGGGAAGGCTCGCCGAAACGGGCGCGATAGAGCTTGAAACCGCAAAAGCCCTCACGCCGCAGGACTACGCGGGAAAAAACCTGCTGGTGACCGCGGGAGCGACAAGGGAGCGCATGGATCCCGTGAGATTCATATCGAACCCCTCCACCGGGAAAATGGGCTACTCGATAGCGGCGGCCGGATGGCTTCGGGGAGCGGAGACGACGCTTGTTTCGGGACACTCCCATCTTCCCGACCCCCGCGGGGTTAAAGTCATCAGGGTAGAGAGTTCCGAGGAGATGTACGAGCAGGTCCACGAGCGCTTCGGAGAAGCCGACATAGTGATAAAGTCGGCCGCCGTGAGCGACTACACGCCCTGCGAAAAATCACCGCGGAAAACGAAGAAATCGAAGGGAGATATCTCCATTCGCCTCGAGAGGACGAAGGACATACTGAAGTCCCTCGGAGAAAAGAAGCAAGACAGGGTGCTGGTGGGATTTTCGGCCGAGACCGAGAACCTGGTCGAGAACTCGAGAAAGAAAATGGAGGAGAAGAACCTCGACCTCGTGGTGGCAAACGACGTGACCGCGCCGGGGGCGGGTTTCGGCGAAGACACGAACGTCGCCTGTCTGGTGGGCAGGGAAAAGATCGAAGAGCTTCCGCTGATGAGCAAGTTCGAGCTCGCCGAAAGGATTCTCGACACGATAAAGGAGCTCGAGAAACCTTCAGTCTCCTGACCCGAACGGGTCTATCATGATCTTGAGACTCTCCGAGGAGCTTTCCGCGAGGCCAAATCCCCGCTGGATGTCCGAAAGAGACAGCCTGTGGGTGATCATGCCCTCGACGTCCACCCCTCCCCGCTCTATCACGCCGAGAGCCTCGCGCATGTCCCCGGGAGCCGCCGCGTAGGAGCTCACCGCCCTGGCGCCCGACCACCAGTAGAGGTTAAAGGGAACGTCTAGGACGAACTCCGGGTCGGAAGGAGCGAAAAAAAGAATCTTTCCGCCGGGAGAAACCAGGTCGAAAGCGCTTTTTATCGCCGCGGCCGAGCCGGTGCAGACGATCACCATGTCGCAGGAACGCCCGGAGTTTCGCTCTTTTACGAGCGAAGCCACGTCGCCCCGTGAATCGAAGGCTCCGGTGGCTCCGAACTCCACGGCCTTTTCCAGCTTGAACCCGTTCACGTCGGTCGTGAAAACCGCTTCGGCCCCGAGAAACGAAACGTACTGGAGGCAGAGAAGCCCGGTTACCCCGCTTCCGAGGATCAGGACGCTTTCCCCCGGGCGGAAGCCCGCGGCCCTCACCGCCCTCACCACGCACCCCAGGGGTTCGGCGAACGACCCGCTTTCGAAGGAAACTCCGTCGGGAAGAACGAAGGTCCCGCGTTCCACGCTGGGCCGGGCGACGCGGAGGTACTGGGAAAAACCGCCCGGGTCGAAACCCGAGATCCTTATCGTCGGGCAGTTCGTCTCCCTCTCCATGCGGCAGCAACGGCACTCGCCGCAGGGAACGTGGTGGGTCGTCGCCACCCTGTCGCCCTCGCCGAACGCTTCCACCCCCTCGCCCACCGCGACGACCTCCCCCGCGACTTCGTGGCCCAGAACCACGGGCGCCTTCGGGCGGCGGTACCACTCCATGAGGTCGCTTCCGCAGATTCCGCTCGCGCGGACCCTGACCAGTATCTCCCCTTCGCCCGGCTCCGGGCGGGGAAACTCCTCGACCCTCACGTCGCTGTTGCTTCGGTAGACGGCGGCAAGCATGGAACGTCGCGCCGCCCTAGGAATGTTCTTCCTTAAGCTCTGTGAAAAGCTCGTGGGCCCGCTTCGGGGTCATGTTCTCGTGGACTATGCCCCGCACGGCCCTTATAATGGCCACGGGGTTGTCGCGCTGCCAGATGTTTCTGCCCATGTCCACCCCCGCCGCGCCCCGCGATATGGCGGCGTGGGTCATCTCGAAGACGTCCATTTCGGTTTCGAGCTTGGGTCCGCCGGCTATCACCACCGGAACGGGACAGCTTCCAGTGACCTTCTCGAAATCCTCGCAGTAGTAGGTCTTCACCACCCTGGCCCCGAGTTCCGCGCATATCCTGCAGCAGAGCGCCAGATACCGCGAATCCCTCTTCTCGAGCTCCTTTCCGACGGCCGTTATCCCCAGAACGGGCATGCCGTATCTCTCCCCCAGGTTCACAAGCTCGGCGAGTCCCGTGAGGGTCTGCCTCTCGAACTCCGTTCCGACGAAGACCGAGAGTCCCACTCCGGCGACGTTAAGCCTTATCGCCTCCTCGAAGTCGGTGGTCAGGCTCTCGTTCTCGAGGTGGGGCCCCACGATGCTGGTTCCCCCCGAGACTCTGAGCACCACGTCGGCCCCGGATTCGGGATCGACCGAGGTGCGGAGCACCCCTCTCGTGAGCATGATGGTGTCGGCGTAGGGAAGAAGCGGCGTTATGGTGTCGCGGGGAACCTCGAGACGATGGGTCGGACCCATGAAATAGCCGTGGTCGAGGGCGAGCATGACGGCCCTCCCGTTTTCCGGCCTTATGATCCTGGCCATCCTGTTTTTCATTCCCCAGCCCATGATCTCACCTCTTGCTTCGCTCAAGCGGAATGCGCTAAACTTTAGAGCAATACCCCCCGAGTGTCAAACCGCGAAGAGGGATGAGCCGCGCCTGGAAAATCACGGCGGGCCGCGTTTTCTTTTTCCTCAAAATACGGGCAACCTTTAGACAGAAGTTTGAAGGGCGAGAGAGGAAATCCCATGTCGGAACTGCTGGAACAGGGAATAAGCCGTATCGAAAACGACGTAGGCGAGATCAAAAGTACCGTAAAGCACCTTTCCACCACTGTCGAGAGGATAGAGACCAAGGTGGACGAAAGGGAAAAAGCGATCAAGGACAGGCTTGACGACCAGGGAAAAAGGATCGACAGGCTGGGCTTCCGTTTCTGGGCGCTTGTCATCGTAATAATCGGGGGACTGCTCTCGCTCGTCCATAAAGCTTATTTTTAGGAACGCGCACGGCGGGCCGGAAACGGCGTGAACGGACGCCGGACGAAGAGTTCCCAACACAGTTCTCCCCACTTATGTTTCCAGAACCGATTTCGCCTCCCCGAAGGCCGAAAGCGCCCGGGAGATGTGGTCCCCCGTGTGGGTGGCCATGAGAGACGCTCTTATCCTGCATTTTCCCTCGGGCACCGAAGGCGGCCTCACCGCCGGGGTGTATATCCCCCTTTCTCGAAGCGCGGCGGCGAAGCGAAGCGTGGGACCGGGCTCCCCGGTAAGCACGGGCACTATGGCGGAGCTCGAGGGAAGCACCGAAAGTCCCATGTCCCGAAGCCCCGCCTTGAACGACGAAACCATGTTCATCAGATGTTCCCTTCTCTGCGGCTCGCTCTCTATTACGCGGACGGCTTCGAGCGACGCGGCCAGGCAGGCGGGCGGAAGGGACGTGTCGAAAATGTAGCTTCTGACCCTGTTTCGTATGAAGTCGACAAGCTTTCGGCTGCCGGCCACGTATCCGCCGAGCGACCCCACGGCCTTCGACAGCGTGCCCATCACCACGGGAACCCTGCTCTCGACTCCGAAATGCTCGGTCGCCCCGCTCCCTTTTTTTCCCAGAACTCCCATGGCGTGGGCCTCGTCCACCATGAGCATGCAGCCGTGTCTTTCCGACACTTCGCAGAGATCCGCGAGATTGGCGAGGTCTCCGTCCATGCTGAACACGGTATCGGTCACTATGAGCTTCTTTCCCCGTCCGCGCGTTCCGGCCGCCATGTCGGAGAGCCTCCCGACATCGAGATGGGGGTAGACCCTAATCTCCGCGCGGGAGAGCCGGCAGCCGTCTATTATGGACGCGTGGTTGAGCTCGTCGCTGAAAACCGTGTCCCCTTCCCCGACCAGGGCCGATATGGTGCCCACGTTGGCGAGGTAGCCGCTTGAGAAAAGAATGGCGGCCTCGGTGGACTTGAACTCCGCTATCCTTCGTTCAAGCTCGGCGTGGAGACCGGAGCTTCCGCTTACGAGCCTGGAACCCCCCGAGCCCGCCCCGTACATGGAAAGGGCCCGCGCCGCGGCCTTTACCACTCTGGGGTCGGTCGCGAGTCCCAGGTAGCCGTTGGACGCCAGAAGCAGGTGCTTTTTTCCGTCTATCAGAACCTCGGGGTCCTGCCCCGAGGCTATCTCGGTAAGCGTCCTGAAAAGATTGCCGTCGCGGATCGCCTTTATCTCGCCGTCTATCCACGCGAGGGGGTCAGGTCTTTTCATCGTTCGCCTTCATTCCCCTTCCGTCACCTCTTTTATGGAAGCGTACGTGGCCCGCGCAAGCTCTCCCAGGTCATCCCTGGAGATTCCCACGGGAGGCATGAGCACCACCACGTCTCCGAGCGGTCTTATGAGAACCCCGCGGGAAAGGGCGGCCCCGGCGACCCGCCACCCCGTCTTCCTGGCGGGGTCGTAGGACCGCGCCGTCGCCTTGTCCTCCACGAGCTCTATTCCCGCCATGAATCCCTTGTTCCTCACGTCTCCCACGTGGGCGAGCCCCTCGAACTCCCGAAGCTCGTCCTCGAAAAACTCTATTTTCTGCGAAAGCTCCTCCAGGGTGTTCCTGTTTCTAAACGCCTCGAGGTTCCCCATCGCCGCCGCGCACGAAAGGGGATTTCCGGCGTAGCTGTGGCCGTGAAAAAAGGTTTTGTACTCCTCGTAGTTTCCGAGAAACTCCCCGTATATCTTCTCCGTGGTCACGGTGGCCGAAAGCGGAAGATATCCTCCCGTCATCCCCTTTCCGAGAACCATGATGTCCGGAGAGACGCCGTCGTGCTCGCAGGCGAACATCTTTCCCGTCCTCCCGAAGCCGGTGGCCACCTCGTCCACTATCATGAGCACGTCGTGGCGGTCACAGTGCTCCCTGATCCTGCGAAGGTACCCGTCGGGGGCGACGATCATTCCCCCCGCGGCCTGAACGCAGGGCTCGAGGATGACGGCCGCTATCTCTGCGCCGTGTTTCTCCAGAATCTTCCCGGCCTCGTCCGCGCACGCGATTCCGCACCCCGGCCAGGTCTTTCCCAGCGGACACCTGTAGCAGTAGTAGGAAGGGGCCCTGAAAGTTTTGAAAAGAAGAGGCTCGAAGGTCTTGTGGAAAACGTCGATTCCCCCGACGGAGACCGCGCCCAGCGTGTCTCCGTGGTAGCCGTTGTCGAGGCAGAGAAACGCCTTTTTCTCCGCGCACCCCTTGTGCGCCCAGTACTGAAAAGCCATCTTGAGGGCCGCTTCCACGGCGCTTGCGCCGTCTCCCGAGTAAAAGACCTTTTTCAGTCCCGAGGGACAGATGTCCGCGATTTCCTTCGCAAGCTCCGCGGCCGGCGGGTTGGTCACCCCGAGCAGGGTGCTGTGGCTCACGAGGTCCACCTGCTTTTTTATGGCCTCGTCTATTTCCTCCACGCCGTGGCCGTGCACGTTGACCCAGAGGGACGAGACGCCGTCTATGTAGCTGTTTCCTTCCGAGTCCGTCAGGCGGCAACCCTCGGCGCGCTCGATGATTATCGGGTCCCTCTCCTCGTACTCCTTCATCTGGGTGAAGGGGTGCCAGACGAATTCCCTGTCGTAGGACCCTATGCGTTTCGATCTTTCGGTCACTCTGCCCTGTTCCTCGCGGTCTCCCGAACGAGACTCGGCGCAAAAGCATACCCGCCTTCGCCGTTTGCGGCTCATCGCCGGGCGACGGGCGGGCCGCCGGAAAAAACATACACGAAACACCTCTTGAAAAAACGCTGCGCTGTTCGTATATTATCACCGTAGGGCGGGATATTCGTATCCGCATCAATATTCACATCGTAGCTAGGAGCGAACAAATGTTCAGAGTAGAAGCCGCCGGGCAGATGGCCGCCTGGTTTTTGCACAGGCAAGGCGGGAGAATGCCTCACCTGAAACTCATGAAGCTGCTTTATCTGTCCGAGAGAACGTATATTCAGAAAAACCGCCATCCCTTCCTGGGCGACAAGCTGGTCTCGATGGACCACGGTCCCGTCCTGAGCGTGACGTTGAACCACATGCAGGGATACGAAACGCCGGGCAACGACTGGGACAAGTGGGTGTCGCCGAAGGAGAATCACGAAGTCTCGCTGGCGAGACGGTACAACGAGGACGACCTCGGTTCGATGAGCGAAGCCATGCTGAAGGTTCTCGAAGAAGTCTGGCGAAAATTCGGTCATATGGACCAGTGGGAGATCCGGGACTATACGCACGAACATTGCCCGGAGTGGAAAGACCCTGGCGGTTCGTCCAATCCGATCACGTATGAAAGTCTCCTGACCGCGTTGGGACACGGGAAGAAAGAAGCGACGGAAATGGCGAGGGAGTTCAGGACGCAACAGGAAGTTGCAAAAGCCCTGTTGTCGTGATTTCTCCGCAAAGATCTCTCCGCTCCCCGTATGTTTATCCCCGCACCCGGCGTCGCTTTTCTAGCTCCGTCCGAACAAGGCCGCCATCTCCATTTCATCATCACTCCTCCTCTCGACGGGAAGGTTCTGGTGGTCGGCGTAACTTCCAGCAGTGTTGACCGGGATTTCACCCTCAACCCGGGCGACCACGAATTCATCAGGCACGAAAGTTTCATCAATTACCCGGCCGCGGAGATAGTTCCGGTGAAGGAAATCGAAAGAAAGCTGAATTCATCGGACGACCGCGAAAGGTTCATTCCGAAAAAAACGGCGGACATGGATGTCGTCGAACATGTTTGCCGAGGACTTATGGAGTCCAGGTATTCATTGAGAGTCCACAGAGAATTCTACGAAACGGCCCGCGGAAGATCCAAGTTCCGGACAGATTCCCGATAACTTCCGGATTGACTGCAGTGTCCGAAGGCAGAATCCGCGCTCCGCAGGAGCGTCTTTACGTAAGGGGGGTTTGTCGCTGAACGTCCGTCTTGCGAAAGTACGCCGCTAGTTGAGAATTTCCTTCCTGACGGGCATATCGAGGTCGTCGAGCATCCGCAGGTCTTCCTGGGGAGAGCGCCCGGGAGTGGTGAGGTAGTTTCCGAGAATCATGGCGTTGGCACCGGCGACAAGACCCATGGCCTGGAGGTCTCTGAGCGTCACCTCCCTTCCGCCCGCGGTCATTATTATCTTGTCCGGAAGCACGAGCCTGAAAATCGATATGGTCTTCACGGCCTCGAAGGGCTGTATCGGCCGAAGGTCCTGAAACGGGGTTCCCGGCCGGGGGTCGAGAAAGTTTATCGGCACCCACGTGGGGTCAAGCTCCCTTATCTCGAAGGCGAACTCCATTCTCTGAGCGACGGTCTCGCCCATGCCCAGTATGCCTCCCGAGCAGAGATTCATCCCCGTCTCCTTCACCAGAAGAGCGGTCTTGAGCCTGTCGTCGTAGCCGTGAGTGGTGCATATGTTCGGGAAATGGCTCCTGCAGGTCTCAATGTTGTGGTTGTACCTCCACACCCCGTGGTCGCGAAGCTCGTAGGCCTGCTCCCTGCTGAGGTCGCCGAGCGAGCAGCCGACCTTGAGGTTCGTCTCCCCGCGCAGGAGATCCACGGCTTCCAGCACCTTCCCGAATATCCTGGGCGTCGGGCCCTTGGCGCTTATCACTATGCAGAAGTCCATGGCTCCCATCTTCTCCGCCTGGCGCGCGGCTCCTAGTATCTTCTCCGCCGCCATGAGCGGGTGGGCCTCCACCTCGGTGTCGAAGTGCGCCGACTGGGAGCAGAAAGAGCAGTCCTCGGGGCAGTTGCCCGTCTGGGCGCTTATTATCGAGCGCAAAAACACCCCGTCGCCCTTGTACTTGAGAGTCACCTTTCTCGCAAGCGATATGAGATCGGAAACCCTCTCCCTCGGAAGCTCCGTGAGCTCAAGCGCCTCGGGAAACGTTATGTTCTCCTCTTTTTCGAGAAGCTTCTCTGAAACTGTGTCTAGAATGTCTATTTCGGGACGCCTCGGAACATGCGGATTCAGGGAAAGATAAGTTACAGAAACCGAAGGGGTTGTCAAACGAAACGGGGTCCGCCAAACGGAGCCCCGCGCACGGCGGAGAGTCCCGAAGCCGAGTTCTGCTTGGAGCCTTCTTCGGACAAGAACGACGCTTGTCCATGAACCTGTGAATCGGGTATTTTTAGTGTCGGTGTTGGTGTCGTTGCATTTCAACATCGAGTCCGCGACCATTCTTCACATCGCGCGGCGCAAGCGGCCTTTGAGGAAAAAACCGTTATGAATCGCACCTTGTTTTCAATCCTTTACGACGGACCAGCCGTCCGCGACGGGGTAATGGAAGTGCGCGACCTTGCCCCTGCGCTTTTGGCCGTCGGGAAACTTTTCGACGCGGCAAGCAGAGAACTGAACGGCGAGGACATCACGGTCAATGTCAATGTCAGAGCCACGGAAGCCGGGTCGTTCGAAGTTCTCCTCGAACTGACCCAGAAATTCGGAGGGCAGCTAGTCGAGCTTCTCAGCGGCGACCAAGTTACGGCCGCCGTGCAGTTAAGGGAACTTGTACTGGGCGGGGTCGCGGGGACGGCAAGTATCGTCTGGCTGATCAAAAAACTAAGGGGACGCAACCCGGACAAAATAGAGAAAACGGATGAAGGTCATGTGAGGCTGACGGTCAACGGAGAAAGTTTCGAAGTTCCGACCGAGCTTTTGAGACTCTACAAGGACATTGCCGTCCGCAAGGCACTTGAAGAACTTATCGAGAAGCCTCTCAAGCGCGACGGCATTGAAAAATTCGAGGTGCGAGGCAAGGACGACCCGTCAAAACCTCCCAAACCGCTGGAAACCGTCTCGAAGCCGGAATCCGATTACTTCGCCATCAGAGAAGGACCCGATGAAAAAGTGCTCGTCGAATCTACCAGGGAAGCCGCTTTTCATATCATTTCTCTCGCATTCAAAGACGACAACAAGTGGCGGCTCACGGACGGAGACACCCAGATTACCGCACTTATCACCGATCAGGATTTTCTGAGGCGCGTCAACTCCAACGAGACCGCGTTTGCGAAAGGCGATGTTTTGATATGCGAGGTAAAGACCATCCAGAAACAGGGAGTCGAAGGACTGAAAACCGAGCATATAGTGCAAAGCGTCAACGAGCACAAACCTGCAATCCGACAGCTGGACCTCCCCATTCAGTAACGGCTTCCCGGAGACAGCTTTGCAGCTAGAACGAAACGGGGTCCGCGCATAACGGGTATCAGACCCCGAAAATCTCCCCGAGCGCCCCGGGGATCTCCGCCGCGGAGAGAACCACCCTTCCCCCGCTTTCCATTATGAAGTACTCGACCTGGAGGTTCACCACGCTTCCCGGGTTGTCTCCCGTGAGGCGAAAGTCCCCCCTGTAGCCGACGACCTTCTTTCCCAGAGCGAACGCGTAGCCTATTTCGGAAGCCGTGCCGCTGTCGACGTCCGTGCCGTCCAGAACGGCCAGAACCCCGTCGGAAGACGCTATGGCGTCGGCGTTCGCCCGACCCTTGGCCATGTTGAACTCCTCCCAGAGCCGCTTCGGGGAGCCGGGAGCGGGAACCTCGGGGGGAAGGCTCCAGGGGTCGAGCACCCCGAGACCGCAGCGCCTCACCAGCGGCAGCAGTTCGCCTTCGTAAAAACCGCGGTACGATTCGGAAAACCCGAGGGGGCTCGCCACGTAGATGTTCTTCATTTGATTAGTGGGGACTTTTGATGGTATAAACACGCAATATGCCCGAGACCCCGATAAAGTGCAACCCTTTCATCGACGGAAAGGAGACGCCCCCCGCGGGAGGCGGGTACCTCGAGAGGGAAAACCCCGCTACGGAGGAGCCGCTGGCGCTGGTGGCCGCGGGGGGAGCGAAGGACGTAGACGCCGCGGTCCTCGCCGCGGAGCGCGCCTTTGCCGCGTGGTCCGCCACCGCTCCCTCGGCGCGGGCGGGATACCTGCTCCGCATAGCGGAAAAACTTCGGGAAAAAGGAGAGGAGATCGCCCTGCTGAACACCCGCGAGACGGGAAAGCCCGTCCGCGAAAGCCTGGCGGTCGAGATAGGGGGCTCCGTCAGGACCCTCGAGTACTACTCGGGGGCGCACACCCGGCTGAACGGCGAAACCATCCGGGTGAACGAAAACCAGCTCTCCCTCACCCTGAGGGAGCCGGTCGGGGTGGCGGGACAGATAATTCCCTGGAACTTCCCGCTGCTTCTCTCCTTCTGGAAGATAGCCCCGGCGCTCGTCGCGGGGTGCACCATGGTGCTGAAGCCCTCGGAACTCACGTCCTGCACCATGGTCGAGGCGGCGAAGCTCTGCTCCGAGGCGGGACTTCCGGACGGGGTGCTGAACGTCGTCCCCGGGAAGGGGGCGGAAGCGGGAGCGGCGCTGGTCGGCCATCCCGCGGTGGCGAAGGTGGCGTTCACGGGCTCGACCGAGGTGGGAAAGACGGTGATGGCGACCGCGGCGAAAACCGTAAAGAGGGTGTCGCTTGAGCTCGGCGGAAAGGCCCCGTGCGTGGTGTTCGCCGACGCCGACGTAGAAGCCGCCGTCGAGGCGTGTCTTCGCGGCGGGTTTTTCAACCAGGGAGAGAACTGCACGGCGGTTACGAGACTGCTGCTCCACGAGGACGTGTACGACTCCTTTCTCTCCTCCTACCTGGAGAGAGTCTCGAAAATAAGGATCGGGGACCCCGAGGACCCGCGGACCGAGTTCGGGGCGGTGATTTCAAGAGAGCACTACGAAAAGGTGCTCGGCTGCGTCGAGAGGGGCGTTTCCGAGGGAGCCAGGGTGGCGGCGGGAGGAAAAAGACCGCCCGGACATAACAAGGGTTACTTCATCGCCCCGACCGTGATGGAGAACGTCGCGCCGGGCTCCGCCCTGGCCCGCGAGGAGATATTCGGACCGGTGGTGTGCGTCGTGCCGTTTCGCGCGGAGGAGGAGGCCGTCTCGATGGCCAACGACACGGAGTACGGACTCGCCGGGGGAATATGGACGAGGGACATCGACCGGGCGCTTCGGGTCGCGGGGGCCGTCCGCGCGGGATACCTCTGGGTCAACACCTACGGGGGGATAATCCCCGAGACTCCCTACGGGGGATTCAAGCAAAGCGGCATGGGAAAGGAGCTCGGGGGGGAAGGAATCGACAACTATCTCGAGACGAAATGCGTTAACGTGTTCACCGGCCGGGGCGCGGGGAAGTGGTACGGGGGATAGGGAAAATACCGCCCGGTTTTCGCCTACCGCGCCGATCGACCCGCGCCCCGGAACCTTCTTGAATTATCCGAATCTTCCCATATAATAGAGCGTTTGATAATTTTCCGGTTTCCTTGTTCGGATGCAGGACGCGAAGATATTCAGCGGGACCTCGAATCCCCCTCTCGTCGAGGACGTGTGCTCCTACCTGGGGGTCTCCCCGGGACGGATGGACATAACGCGCTTCAGCGACGGGGAGATATGCGTCGAGATAGGGGAGAGCGTGAGGGGAGCAAACGTGTTTCTGGTGCAGTCCACGTGTCCCCCAGTGAACGAGAACCTCATGGAGCTGCTAGTCATAACCGACGCTCTCAAGCGCGCCTCGGCGCGGGTGATAACGGCCGTGATACCCTACTACGGGTACGCGAGGCAGGACAGGAAGGTTCAGCCCCGCGCGCCCATAAGCGCCAAGCTGGCCGCCGATCTCATAGTCGTGGCCGGGGCGTCAAAGATAGTGACCATGGACCTTCACGCGGGACAGATACAGGGGTTTTTCGACGTTCCCGTGACCCATCTCTACGCCGTTCCCGCCATAAGCGACTACCTTCGCAGGAAGTACGGCGACGAGGAGACCGTGATAGTGTCGCCGGACGCGGGAGGAGTGGAGAGGGCCACCGATTTCGCAAACAGGACCCATTCCGAACTGGCCATCTCCTACAAGAAGCGCCCCGCTCCCAACGTCGCGGAAATAAGCAACATAATCGGGGAGGTGGAAGGCAGGCACACGGTGATAGTCGACGACCTGGTGGACACGGCGGGGACCGCCACGGCGGCGGCGAAGGTGCTGGTGGAGCGCGGAGCCAGAAGCGTTTCGGTCTGCTGCACCCACGGGGTGCTCTCGGGCCCCGCCATAGACAGGCTCGACGCCTCGGAGATAGACGAGGTGATAGTGACCGACACCATTCCCCAGGCCGAAAACTCAAGGCGCACCGACAAGATCACGGTGCTCAGCATCGCGGACCTGATCGGAGAAGCCATAAGGAGAACGGCGCGAGGAGAATCCATAAGCGCGCTTTTCAGCTAGACAACCCCCCAGGAGAGAGAAGATGGTACGGAGCACACTGAACGTAAGACCCAGGAAAAGAACAGGCAAAAGCGGAGCCAGGGAAATCAGGAAGGAAGGGAACATCCCCGCCATACTCTACGGAAACGGGATGGAGCCGACGGCGCTGGTGGTGGAGCCCGAGGCGCTTCGGAGGGCTCTTTCGAACAGCGCCGGCAGAAACACCGTGCTGGAGCTTGAGATTGAGGGCTCGGAGGAGACCGCCGGGAAGTTCTCCATGCTCAGGGAAATCCAGAAGGATCCTCTCAGAGACAGGGTGATACATATCGATTTCCTGGCCATAGACATGAAAAAGCCCGTCACGGTGAGCGTTCCCGTGAACACGAACGGAAGGTCGGAAGGAGAGAGAAAGGGCGGCAGGCTTGAAAAGCTCATGAGGGCGATCGAGATGGAATGCCTGCCCTCGGACATTCCCGACTCGGTGGAAATAGACGTGAGCGGACTCGACATAGGAGACTCGGTGGACGTGGCCGCCCTGGGGCTCGGCGAAGGAGTCAGGCCGACCAGGAGCGGGGAGGAGAAGGTGGTCCACGTGATCGCCGAGAGGGTAAAGGAGGAGGAGACCGCCGAAGAGGAGGCGGAAGAAGAGGTCGAGGCCGCCGAAGAGGCCGAGGAGTAGGGGTCCCCGTCCATGCGGTATCTGGTCGCGGGTCTCGGAAATCCCGGTTCGGAGTACGACGGCACGAGACACAACGTGGGGTTCGCCGTCGCGGACCGCGCGGCGCGGACGCTCGGCGCGGAAATCTCCAGGAGCGGATTCAGGAGCCTGTACGGGGAGGCGTTTCATTCCAGCGAGAAGCTGCTGATAATGAAGCCCCAGACCTTCATGAACTCAAGCGGCGAGGCGATTCGCGAGGCCGCGCGGTTCTACGGAATACCCCCGCGCCGCGCGATAGTCGTCCACGACGAGCTCGACCTTCCCCTCGGAACCCTGAGGATAAGCGAGGGAGGAGGCGCGGCGGGACACAACGGCGTAAGGTCGGTCATGGAGTCTCTGGGTTCGGCCGATTTCGTGCGGGTGAGAGTGGGGGTGGGAAAGCCCCCGGGAAAGAAAGACGGACGCCGCCACGTGCTGTCGCGCTTTTCGAAAGACGAGCGGGACGCGGCGGAGGAGATGACGGAAAGGGCCTGCGCCGCGGCGCTCGCGGTCGTGAGCGACGGCGCGGCCGAGGCGATGAACAGGTTCAACGGCGCGGATTGAACGAAAACGACAATTCTCTACCAGGAGGAACTTAAAGATGGGTGAAGTCATAGCGGGACAGATAGGAATAATAGTGGGAGCGGTGGTGCTCCTGTACGCGTACATGGTGTACAGGGGAATGAACGCCCTTCCCGACGGAAACGACAAGATGAGGGAGATCGCCGCGGCGATTCACGAGGGGGCCATGGTGTTTCTGAGAAGGGAATACCAGATAATAGGCATCTTCGCGGCGGTGGTGTTCGCGCTTCTCTGGGCGTTTCTCGGAGCCGCCACGGCCGCGGCTTACCTGGGCGGAGCGGCGTGTTCGCTGGTCGCGGGATTCTGCGGCATGAAGGCCGCCACCAAGGCCAACGTGAGAACCGCGCAGGCGGCCGCGAGCAAGGGACAGGGAAGCGCGCTCGAAACGGCGTTCAAGGGCGGAAACGTCATGGGGCTGTCCGTGGCGGGTCTCGGGCTTCTGGGTCTGTCCGTCGTCTTTTTCGCCGGAGTGGGACTCCAGGAAAAGCCCGCCGGCGGGGCGCTTCTCACGGACTTTCTGAAAGACTTCGGAGGAATGATAGGCGGGTTCGCCATGGGAGCGAGCACCGTCGCCCTTTTCGCCAGGATAGGCGGGGGGATATTCACCAAGGCCGCCGACGTGGGAGCCGACCTGGTCGGAAAGGTCGAGGCGGGAATTCCCGAGGACGATCCCAGAAACCCGGCCACCATAGCCGACAACGTGGGAGACAACGTGGGGGACGTGGCGGGAATGGGAGCCGATCTTTTCGAGTCCTACGTGGGAGCCGTGATCGCGACCATAGTGATCGCGACCAGCATGGCGTCGAACCAGATAGCCATGATGTCCATTCCCGTGATACTGGTGGTCATAGGAAGCCTCTCATCGCTCGCGGGTTCGAGGGCCGTGGGGTGGCTTAGGGAACGCGAGCCGAGCCAGGCGCTCGAAGGGTCCACCATATTCGCCGCCGGGGTCTACTGCGCCGCCTCCCTCGCCGTGCTCTACTTTCTCGCGGGCGCCGAAGGTCTCCCGCAGTGGGGCAAGCAGGGATACATGAGCATATGGATCACGTCCATCGCGGGACTCGCGGCGGGAATCCTGATCGGCAAGGTGACCGAGCATTTCACCTCGGGGCCGCCGATACGCAGGATAGCCGACGCGTCGGAGACCGGCGTGGCCACCAACATAATAGAGGGAATGGCGGTGGGCATGTACAGCACGACCTACCCCGTTCTCATCATCGCCGCGGCCATAGTTCTCTCCCACTGGCTTTCGGGACTGTACGGAATAGGAATAGCGGCCGTGAGCATGCTGGCCACCATAGGAATAACGATGTCGGTCGACGCCTACGGTCCGGTGGCCGACAACGCCGGGGGCATAGCCGAGATGTCCGAGCTCGGGGAGGACGTGAGAAAGATCACCGACAAGCTCGACTCGCTCGGAAACACCACCGCGGCCATAGGCAAGGGATTCGCCATCGGCTCCGCGGCGCTTTCCGCCCTCGCGCTTTTCGCTGCCTACACAAACGCCGTGGGGCTCTCCTCCATCGACATCACCCGTCCCGCCGTCGTGGCCGGAATGCTCATAGGGGGAACGATACCGTTTCTGATAGGATCGCTCACCATGGGCTCGGTGGGACGTTCCGCGCAGAAGATGGTCGAGGAGGTGAGAAGACAGTTTCGGGAGATAACGGGACTTCTCGAAGGAACCTCGAAGCCCGACTACTCCAGGTGCGTCAAGATAAGCACCGACGCCTCCCTCAAGGAGATGATACTGCCGGGAATAACCGCCGTGGTGATACCGCTTCTCATAGGCTTCGCCCTGGGAAAGGAGGCCCTCGGAGGATTTCTCGCCGGGGCGGTCGTGGCGGGAGTCATGCTCGCTCTCATGATGGCCAACTCGGGAGGAGCCTGGGACAACGCGAAGAAATTCATAGAGGAAGGAAACAAGGGAGGAAAGGGATCGGACGCCCACAAGGCGGCGGTCGTCGGAGACACCATAGGCGACCCGTTCAAGGACACCTCGGGACCGGCCATGAACATCCTGATAAAGCTCATGTCCATAGTGTCGCTGGTGGTGGCCCCGCTTCTCATAGGCTGAAACGACGCCCGCGCGCGGGACCGGGGCGAGATTCCGGCCCCGCGCGTATTTACACAGTTGGGGAAAACAGTATATAATATGCTTTTCTGTTGCTCCGGCGCTTCGGGCTGCCGGGGCCCAAGACCGAGACAGGAGGCTTTGAGCGATGGACGCGGAGCCGAGGAAGTATGAAACTCTTTATCTTCTGAGACCCGACATATCTCCCGAGGACGTCTCCACCATCCTGGCCAGGATGGAGCAGAGCGTCGCGAACAACGGCGGGAAAGTCGTAAAGTCGGAGAAATGGGCGGAGAGAGACCTCGCCTATCCCATAGACAACTACACGAAGGGGATTTACTACATAATGGTCTACTCGGCCGAGCCGGGAGCCGTGACGGACATAGAGAAGTATTTCAACCTCTCGAAAAACAACGTTCTGCGGTTCATGACGGTGAACTACCTGGAGCCGCCGCGGTCCGGGACCGGCGCGGGGCCCGCCTCCGCCAGGCCGCCCGAAACTTCGCCGCGCGACGAGCGGAGCGGGTTTTCGGCTCCGGCACCGGCCGGCGACGGAGGTGCGAAGCAATGAGCGCAAGAAGAGCCGGAGGCGGCGGGCGAAGGTTCTACTCGCGCCGCAGGAAGCCCAGGAACCTCGCCAAGGAAGGCAAGAGCATAGACTACAAGGACGTCGAGCTTCTCTCCCAGTTCATAACCGAGAGAAAGAAGATACTGCCCAAGAGAAGCACGGGACTCTGCAGAAAGGAGCAGAGAAAGGTGGCGATCGCGATAAAGAGGGCGCGCTTCATGGCCCTTCTGCCCTACACCGTGACTCACAAGTAGAGCGGCGCCGGAGGTAAGAGAGATGAAAGTGATCCTGATTTCCGATGTCGACGGCGTGGGAAGCGTGGGGGACGTGAAGGAAGTTAAGAACGGGATGGCGAGAAACTTCCTGATTCCCCGCAAGCTCGCCGTGCGGGCGACCGAGGCGAACCTCAAGGCGTGGGAAAAGAGAATAGAGGCCGCCAGGCTTCGGAGAACGGAAATTCTGGAAAACGCGAAATCCCTCGGCGAACGCCTCAGGGGAACCGAGGTGTCCATACAGGCCAGGTCGGGGGAAAACGACCGGCTGTTCGGATCGGTGACGTCGCAGAACATCTCCGACGCCCTGGCGGAGAAGGGATTCGAGATCCAGAGAAGGGACATAGACCTCGAGGGAACGATAAAGGCCCTCGGAACCTACAGGGTGGCCGTGAAGCTTCACCATGAAGTAAGCGAGGAGATAACCGTAAACGTGGTGGAGGAACGGGAGCCCGCCGCGGGCTGAGCACCGAGCGTCCCCGCGGACATTTTCGAAGGAGAGCATAACATGGCAGACAGCATGAAGACCCCGAAGTTCGCCCCCGTGGGAGAAAAGGAAGTCACGCGGGCGATAGTCGAAGGCTTCTCCGAGGAGTTCGGCGAGTACATCACAAGCGACGTCGTGATCGTCGGGGCGGGTCCCAGCGGACTGGTCGCGGCCAAGGACATAGCCAGAAAGAAGTACAAGGTCCTGCTGGTCGAGAGAATGAACTATCTCGGCGGAGGCTTCTGGATCGGCGGATACCTGATGAACAAGGTCACGGTGCGCGCCCCTGGACAGACGGTGCTCGACGAAATAGAGGTTCCCTACGAAGAGGTGTCCGAAGGGCTTTTCGTGGCCGACGGTCCCTACGCCTGCTCCAAGCTCATCGCGACGGCGTGCGAAGCCGGAGCCAAGGTCAGGAACATGACGATGTTCGACGACCTGGTCTACAGGGAAAACGGAAGGGTCGCCGGAATCGTGATCAACTGGACCCCGATAGCCAACATGCCCAAGGAAATCACCTGCCTGGACCCCGTGGCCATAGAATCCAAGCTCGTGATAGACGCCACGGGCCACGACGCCTACTGCGTCTCGAGGCTCTCCCAGCAGGGTCTCTACAAGAAGCTCCCCGGCCACGGGTCGATGTGGGTGGAAAAGTCAGAAGAAGCGCTCGTGGAGTACACGGGAGAAATTCACCCGGGACTGCTCGCCTGCGGAATGTCGGTCAACACCACCTTCGGACTTCCCAGGATGGGACCCACGTTCGGGGGAATGCTGCTTTCGGGCAAGAAAGTCGCGCAAACGGCCGTGGGCATACTGGACGAAATGGAATAGAACGGCCGCCCGCGCCCCGCTTCACCGCTCCCGCGCTATCGCGGCTATTTCCCCCGCGCACCCCGCGCACAGCTTTCCCCCGTACTGGGCGTCGAGAACCTCGCGCTGCCAGTGGGAATTGAAAAGCGCGCATCCGCCGTCGCCGCAGAACTCCTTTCCCGCGAGATTGTGAAGAAGCGGCTGGAGCACGTAGGAGCGCGCTATCGCGGTGATCCTCTCGTCGTCCCGCTCGACGAACTTTCCGCGGTAAAACTCGTCGAGCTCCCCTAGGTCCCCACCCGACTTCGCCAGTTCGGCCCTGAGAAAATAGTATTCGCCGGGTTTCGCGGGACCCTCCGCTATCCCCGCGGTCGAAACGAAGGACGGAAACCCCGAGAGAACGGCCCTGGCGTGGTACCTTCTCCGCCCGAACGTGCCAAGCAGCCTGCCGGTGAGAACGACGTGAAAACCGCCGTCCGAAAGAGCCCCCGGAAACCTCCGGAGAAAGAACCTCGCGAATATCCTCTGCGCCCAGAAGCCGTCGTAAAGCTCGGGGACAGACGTCCCGGCCGGGTCGGGGGGCGGAACATACTCCCGAAGAAGCTCCACGGGACTTTCGATGTCCCAGACCTCGGCCCTCGAGAGAAGCGATTCGAACTCCGCGGCTTTTTCCCGCCCCGGGGAAAGAAACCGCAGGAAATCCCCCCGAAATTCCGCGCGAAGCCCCAGCGTCCGGAGAAAACCGGCCACTTCCTCCCCCGCCAGGCGTTTCGGGGGATTGTCCGAATAGACGAATACAGACGGCATGGAAAAAGCCCCGAAGACCGTCAGAAGGAAACGCCTTCGGGAGAAACCTCGGCCACGATCTCTATTTCCACGGGGGAACCGAGCGGGAGTTCCAAGACGCCGACGGCGACTCTCGAGTGCGCGCCGCCTTCAGGAAACACCCGGGAGAAAAACTCCGAAGCTCCGTCGACCACCTTGTGCTGCTCGCGAAAACCCGGGGCGCTCGCCACGTAGCCCGTAACCCTGAGAATCCTCTTCAGCCTGTCGAGACCCCCCAGCGCGTGGCTTACGGCCGAAAGACAGTTCAGGGCGGCGAGTTCGGCGGCCTCGCGTCCCCGCTCCACCGTCAGCTCCGCCCCGACCTTGCCCCTGAGGACAAGCTCGCCGTCGCGGACCGGCAGCTGGCCGGAAACGAAAACAAATTTCCCCGAACCCGCCTCGACCGCCGGAGCGTAGCTTCCCGCGGGCGCCGCGGGCTCCGCGAGCCTTATCCCCAGTTCCTTCAGTCTCTGCTCTATCATTCTCCGCTCCCGCCGTTCTTAAAACCCACGTAGAGGGTTCTCCCCTTTCTCTCGACCAGGAAAAGCAGGGTTTTTCTTTCCCCCGACTCCGCCAGGATTCTCCTGTAGTCGGAGAGTCCTCTCACGGAATTTCCGTTTATCTCGAGCACAAGGTCGCCGGCCCTGATCCCCTTTTCGGACGCGACGCTTCCCGGCGCCACGCTCACGACCACCACGCCCTCGGATCTCTTTATGCCGAGACGATTTCTGATCGTCTGGGTTATGTCGCTCACCTCGATGCCGAGACCCCTCTCCACGTCGTCCCGCCGCGCCTCGGCCTCCCCGGACTTCTGGTTGTCGGGATGCTCGACGAGCTTTATGCTGTAGGTCTTCTCCCGGCCGTCCCGAAACACCACGAACTCCGTCGGCACCCCGGGCTCGAGAAGCGCGAGCTTTCTGGCGAGCGCCGACGCGTCGGCGATCTTCTCGCCGTTCACCGAAACGACCACGTCTCCTCTCCTGACACCCGCTCTGTCGGCCGGGCTTCCCTCCTTGACCTCGGATATGAGACCCCCTTCCCTGCGGTCTATTCCCAGCGCCTCGGAAATCTCCGGAGTGACGTCCTGGATCATCACTCCGAGCCACGCCCTGACCACCCTTCCGTGGGTCTTCAGCTGCTCGACCACCACGGCGGCCATGCTGATCGGTATGGCGAAGCCGAGTCCCTGCCCCCTGGCGATGACCGCCGTGTTCACCCCGACGACCTCGCCGTCGAAGTTAAAAAGCGGACCCCCGCTGTTTCCGGGGTTTATGGCGGCGTCGGTCTGGATGAAGTTGTCGTACTGCCCGATCCCGAGCGCCCTGCCCTTGGCGCTCACTATTCCGGCCGTGACCGTGTGACCGAGACCGAAGGGATTGCCTATGGCGAGCACCCTGTCGCCTATCTCGAGGGCGGAAGAGTCGCCCATTCTCACGGCGGGAAGGGGTTTTTCGGCCTCTATCTTGAGAAGCGCGAGGTCGGTCTTGGGATCCTTGCCCACTATGCCGGCGCTGTACCTGTCGCCGCTCTGGAGTATCACCTCGATTTCCTCGGCCTTTCTCACCACGTGGTTGTTGGTGAGTATGTACCCGTCGGTACTGAGAATGAAACCCGAGCCCAGCCCTTTCTTGCGAAACTCCCTTCCGGGAAACTGGTCGCTGAAGAACCTGTCGAAAAACTTCCTGAAATACTCGTCCTGGTACGGCGAGCCGAACGGTTCGATCCTGGTCACGTTCGTCGTGCTTATGTTCACAACCGAGGGCGAAAGCCGCTTCACCATCGACGAAATGGACCCGGGGTCCTGCGCCGACGCGCCGGACGCGAAGGCCGAAAGCGCGGCCGCGAAGACCAGCGGGAAAAGAAAGGGTCTGGCGGATCTCATTGAAGGTCACTCTCCTTGGAAAGCAAGAATTTTAACGCCGCGACAAACGCCGTCAAATGGGATCCCTCAGCATGTCGTCCCAGTACCTGAAAAGCTGTTTGCTCGAACATATCTTCATTGCGCAGTTTCGAAGCGAGGAAAGCGTTTCGCTCTTGGTGTACATGAACTTTCCCATGAGCCTCGACCGGTTCTGCACCTTCTCGACCCTGGTTCTTCTCCTGGACTCGTAGAGTTCGAGCGCCGAGGCGAGATGCCTCGAATCGGTCCTGCAAAGCTCCTCGGCCAGCACGGCGGCCGACTCCATGGCCATCGACGCTCCCGTCCCGGCGCTGGGCAGCACGGCGTGAGCCGAGTCTCCGACCAGCACGACCCTGCCCCTCGACCAGCGCTTCATGCGAATATCGCTGTACTCGTCGTAGTAGATGTCGCGCGGGTCGCCCAGGTCGCGGAGAATTTCGGGCACGACACCCCCGAACCCGGCGAAAGCGCGCCGGATGTTCTCCACCCTCGCGTCGACGCGGTCCCGCCCGCCCCGCCCGGTCCTTACGCTCGTAAAGACCGCGAGGCGCCCGCGCGTCGGCCAGATTCCGAGAAACCTCCCTCTTCCCCAGTACTCCACTATGCTGTCCGTAGCGCAGAGACCGGGGCTTACCCAGAAACCCCATCCGGACATGCCGCTGTAGGAAAGAGGCACCTCTCCGAACGCCGCCCCGCGCACGGCCGACCTTATTCCGTCGCAGCCGACCACAAGATCGTACGTCTCCCGGGTCCCGTCGCCGAAAACCGCCGTGACGCCGTCTTCGTCCTGCTCCAGGGAAACAATCTCCGCGCCCAGCCTGACCGAGTCCGGGTTCACGGCATCCTTCAGTATGTTTATGAGATCCGGGCGGTAGACGCTTATTATGGGACCGTACTTTTCGACCACGGGGTCTATCGAGTAGCGGTTTATCATCTCTCCGGCCGAGTTCGAGATGTCGTAGCCCGTAAACTCGCAACCCGCGTCCCGAAGCTTTTCGTAAAGACCGAGACCCTTGAGTATCCTGGAGCCCGAAGGCCAGACGACTATCACGTAGCCCACGCTTCCAAACCCCGGGGCCCTCTCGGCCAGAACCGGCGAAAAGCCCCTTCGCTCGAGAAGCCCGCAGAGCGTGAGCCCGGCCACTCCGCCGCCCGCCACGAGAATCCTCATCTCCGGTCCGTAGCGCACGCCGCCCGGCGCGCGCGAGTTCCTTTTCGCTCTCATCTCTTTTTTCCGTCCGCCGCAGGGTAAATCATAAATCATTTTCGAAAAACTTCCCCATCTCTTTTTTCACCACCTTGCCCATGGAGTTTCTCGGAAGGGAGGCGACAAGCGCGATCCTCCGCGGAAGCTTGTAGGGCGCGAGACTCCGCGACGCCCAGTCCCCGAGCTCCTCCGTCTCGAGGGAGCATCCGTTCTTCGCGACCACGGCGGCGCAGACTTTCTCTCCCCGGTCCGGGTCGGAAATTCCGACCACGGCGCATTCGCCGACGGCAGGGTGGCCCGAAAGCGCGGCTTCCACCTCGAGGGCGGATATCTTGTACCCTCCCGACTTTATTATATCCACGGACCGCCTGCCGAGTATCCTGTGGGAACCGTCGGGGTCCCTCGCCGCCACGTCTCCGGTCATGAACCATCCGTCGCGAAAGGCGGCGCGGGTTTCCGCGGGCTTTCCCCAGTACTCCAGAAACACTCCCTCTCCCCTCACCCCGATCTCTCCCGGCTCCCCGGCCGCCGCGGGCGCTCCGTCCTCGCCGAAAATCTCCACCTCCACCCCCGGCATCGCGAATCCCACGCTTCCCGCGATTCTCTCCCCGTCCAGCGGATTGGAAAGAGCCATGCCGATCTCCGTCATTCCGTACCGCTCGAGAAGCGAGTGCCCGCTTATCTCCCGCCACTTATCGAAAACTGGTGCGGGAAGGGCCGCGGAACCGCTGACCATGAGGCGAAGCCCCCGAAGGGATTCGCTCATCCGCCTTCTCTCGCCCCCGCCCGCCCCTTCCCAGAAGTCCGCCAGCCTGGAATAGATCGTCGGAACGCCCATGAAAAGGGTCAGGTCTTTTTTCATGAACCTTTCCCACGTCGCCCGCGCGGAGAACCCGTCCGCCATCTCGCACCTGGCCCCCGACCACAGGGAGCAGAGAAGCACGTTCAGTATCCCGTGGAGGTGATGCAGGGGAAGCACGTTCAGTATCGAATCCTCCCCGCTCCATTTCCACGCCGCGGTCATGGCACCTATCTGGGCCCTTACGTTCGAGTGGGTGGAGACGACCCCCTTGGGCTCGGCCGTGGTGCCGCTGGTGTATATGATCATGGCCCTGGAGGTTTCGCGGACGCGGGGAATACGGCCGCGGGCCCCGGCCAGAACGTCCGGGACCTCGACGGTTCCGAAGGAGCCGGAGACGCCCCGGAGCTTTTCCGAGAAGTCGGGGTGAAAGACCACGGTCGCCGCCCCGCTGTCCCTCAGGACGTGTTCAATCTCCCTCGGCGAATGGAGGGGGGACAGGGGAACGGTCACGCCTCCGGCCATCCACGTTCCGAGCGTGACGGCCACGTAGCCGAAACCGGGAGGAAGGAGAAACGCGACCCTGGCCTCGGAGAGATTTTTTCTTCCCTCCAGAAGGTTCAGCGCGGCGAAGCGCGAGGAGCGGAAAAGGTCGTCGTAGGAGTAGCTCCCGCGCGGGTCGACCACGGCGGTTCTCCCGCCGAAACTTCCAACCCTTTCTATGAGTTCCACGCCCTGCATGCCGCTTTGCTGTAATCCGCCCTCGTTTTGTTCTATAATAATAAGCCCCGCGGGAGAAACTCTCAATCCCGCGGGGCGTCCGAGAGAAGCGCATGGCCACAGAACGCGAGATAACGGAACTCGGAAACCCAGTGCTGAGACGCAAGGCGGGCGAGGTCAAGGACCCCCGCGACCCGCGGGTTCAGGAGCTGATAGACGACATGATAGCCACGGCCGCGCGGGCCGGGGGCGTCGGAATAGCGGCTCCGCAGGTCTCGGAGCTCCTTCGCGTCTTCGTGATCGCGGGAGCGGAAAGTCCGCGCTATCCCGGGGAGTCGGAAACGGAGCCCAGGGTAGTGATAAACCCCGAGATAGTGTCCGTTTCGGAGGAAACGGAAAAAGGCTGGGAAGGATGCCTGAGCGTGCCGGGAATCAGGGGACTCGTCCCCAGGCACTCCTCGCTTACCGCCGTCTACAGGGACCGGGGCGGAAACCTGGTGGAAGAGACCTTCTCGGGCTTTTCGGCGAGGATATTCCAGCACGAGTACGATCACCTGGACGGCGTCGTGTTTCTGGACAGGGTGGAGAACACCACGGAAATAATCACGGAAAACGAATATGAAAAACTTGCGGCCGACACGGCATCCGCAAGCGGCGACTGACGCGCGGAACGGCCGTTTCCCCATGAGGAGAAACCGATGAGCGAATACCCCGAAGGACTCGACCGGGCGGTCGAGCACAGTTTCTACGACGCGGTCTTCCAGAGAAGGTCCCGGCGCTTCGGCCTGGGAATGGAAATAGAAAAAGGACCCCTGCGGTACAAGTCGAGGCACGACCCCGTGCCCCTGTCGGAGCTCGAAGAAGCCATACTGGTGTGGACGGGGCTCGGGATAAAGAACATAAACCTCTCGGACTTTCCCCCGCACGTGGGACTCGACCTCGAGATGCAGTTCACCAGCAAGACCATTCCCGCCCTGGGCGACGTGCACAGAACGGAGCTTTTCTACACCAACGACGAAGGTCTCTACATGATAAAGATGCACGACAAGCGTCCGGAGGATTTCGAGGGCCTGGAGAAGATGACCCGCCGCGAGAGAACCGACCGCATACTGGAGCTGTTTCGCGAATCGAAAATCAGGCTCTCCGACGGAAGGGCCGACCTTCCTTCGAAGCCCCCCGGAATCGCGGCCCACAACCTCTGGAACGTCAACAAGCCGGGAACCACGGTGTTCATGCCCGTGACGGATCTTTCCGCCTGCATAATCAACCTCTACTTCTTCTACATGAGACCGGACCACAGGTTCAACTTCGTCGACGAACTCCACGGCCTCAGGCCCCCCGGAACGGCCGGATGGCTCGAAAAGGGCTTTCTCGACGCCTCGAAAAGAATGCCCCTGGTGGAGGCGGAACTCCGGTTCGCCAACGGCTACATAGCCGAGCAGGCATTCATGGGGCAGAACATGGTGCTGGCCCTGCAGACCCTCGGGCTCGGCGGGTGGCTTTTCAGCGGGTTCGCGAGCATGTTCATGCTGGGCGGAACCCCGTTTCACAGGGGACTGGGATTCCGGTTCGCCACCCCGAAAATACAGGGCGACTCGGGAAACCCCAACCCCGTGGCGGTGGGTAGGGACGACCTGTTCCAGGCGTTCTGCCCTCCCTACTACGAGGACATGGGCGAGGCGGTGGAGGCGTTCAACGACATGAAGTGGACCAACTGGGAATCGCACAAGCTGCCCTACAAGGACCCGACAGGGGTCCTCGGGGAAATAGAAAGGCCGAGCAGGGACGAGATCCAGGTGGTGAAGGACATCTGCAACTACGTCTACGACACCTACGGCAGGTTTCCGGCTTTTTCCGACCCCATGTTTCTGCGTTTCATGGTCCAGGCCCATCATCTGGACCTGGATTTCTACGACAAGTACTACCCGCCCGGGGCGTACACCGAGGCGCACAGGAACCATTTCAGGAACTGGCATCCCGATATTCCCGACCCTTTCGCAAAATGACCCGAACCTGAGCGGAGGACTCAACCGACTGGAAGAGTCCGTCGCGGCGCTACCAGTTGAGTCTGCCCTGGACGGTGAGTTCGTGTTCGGGGTCTCCGGCGCGGATTTCCCTGCGCTGACCTTCGAGGGTGAGGTCGAGGGCGCGGTTCAGGGAGAAGCGGCTTCCGAGCCTGTAGTTTCTGCTGTCGGGGTCGGGGCGTCCGAAGGCTCCGTAGGGAGTGAGCAGTCCGCGGTCTCCCAGGGCGGGGAAACCGTAGCCGACTTCGGTTTCGAGGCCGAAGTTCCGCGTGGAGGCCGAGGTTCCCAGGTCTGCGGCCGTCTCGGCGTCCCAGAGGCCCTGGACTCCGCTCGAGCCGTCGCCCCAGGAGGGAATCACGCTCATGGAGAGTCCGCGGCCGTCTCCTCCGGGGTCGAACCGCACGGAGCCTCCCACTCCCCACTCCCTGGCGTCTCCCTGGTGGAACAGGAGTGCGCGGCCCCTGGCCTCGAGGGTGAGTCCGAAGGAGGACGCGAGGGAGAGGCCTCCGGCGAGTTCTCCTCCCACTCCCGTCTCCCCGTCTCCGCCGTCTCGGCGTATTCCGAACTCTAGGGAAGGGACGAGGGAGGAGCCGGAGCCCAGCGAGAGGGCGTGGGAGCCCTGGAGGGCGGCGCGCAGGCGGTTGGCGTTTACCCTGATTCCTTCTATGCGATCGCCGTTGCCCTTGAGCTTCACGCGGGAAATCCACGCCTCTCCCTTGAGCGAGAGGGAGGAGGCTCCGCCGCCCAGCAGCGCGAGGTCGGCGCCCGTCGCGAGCGTTCCGAGACGCGCGGAGGCTTTCTGGCGGGAGGGTATCTCCCCGTCGTCCATCCTTATCTCTCCGAAGCCCCAGCCGGCCGAGGCCCACAGGTCGAGTCTTTCGGAGAGAAAAATACCCAGGTAGGGATGGAAGCTGTTCATGCGGCTTGCGTAGTCTCCGCTCACGCGGGTCGAGCCTTCTCCCCCGCCCGAGTAGTCGAACGATCCGTGAGACCACGAGGTGGCGACTCCGGCGAGGAAGCTGCGTCCGAACCTGTAGTCGGCTCCGAGGTGGCCGGAGATAAGCCGCCCGTTCCAGTCCGCGAGGCCCCCGCCCTTGCCCGACAGGCTCCGGTAGTCTCCCGAGATCCACATTCCCAGACCGCCGGAGCGGGGCGCGGGCGCCGGTTCGGCTTCGGATTCTCCCGGCGGGGCGTCGTATCCTCCGGCGAGGGAGACGGAGTAGTAGGAGCCGTCGACGGCCTCTGTGAGCGAAAGCGTTTCGCCGTTCTCAAGCTCGCCGAGGCGAAGCTGGGGTTTTTGGTGTCCGGGCTCGGGTTCGGGAGGCGCCTGGGCGTTCAGGGCGTTTGCCGTTCCTCCTCCGGCCTTCGCGTCTTCCATGCGCGACGTTATCGCTTCGAGCGTGGAGGCGGTCACGGCGCGGGCAAGCTCCGGCAGTATGGCGCGGTTGACGTTGCCGACGCGACGTTTGGCGTGGTCTATCTGGAAAACCAGGGCGAACGGGGAGAAGCCGCTCACGTCGGCGCACACGGCGGCGTCTTCGGTTTCGGAGGAAAGCTCTTCCCACTCTCCGTTAGAGAATCTTATGATGTAGAGGCGCTGGCGACCCGCGGCGCCGCGAAGCCCATCGGTTATCGGGAGGCATACGCGCACGGCGGCGTCCGGCACGGGGGAGACGTCTATGTCTACCAGCACGTGGTCCTGTCCGTTTCCGGTGTATCCGAAACGCTCGGCGTCTATCTGCGCGTCGGTGGGGGCGAGCGTCACCGTAAGTTCCTCTATGTCCGACCCGCCGCTTTCAAGCTCGGGGGGCAGGACGACTTCGAGTCCCGTGTCTTCGGGAAGGGAGGATTCCACCGTCACCGTCGTCTCTCCCACGGAGAACTCTCCCGACATGCCGGCGTCCACGGTCTTTCGGTCGTCGTTGGCTATCACCGCTTGGGCGGAGGAGTTCTGCGGGTCTATACTTCCGTTGGGCGAGGAGGCGAGAGTCAGCGTGAACGTCTCGTCGGCCTCCGCCTCGTCGTCTCCGTTTACCGTCACCGACACCGTCCTGGTGGTCTCTCCCGGGGAGAACGTCAAGGTTCCCGAGGCGGATTCGTAGTCGCTTCCCGCCTCCGCGGTGCCGTCCGCCGTGGCGTAGCTCACCGATACTTCCAGGCTCGCGGCCGGGGAGAGAGAGACGGTGAACGCGGCTTGCGCCGTCGTTGCCGAGTCTCCCTCGACCACTTCTCCTCCTCCGCTCACGGAGAGAACCGGCAGGTCGCCGGTTGCCGGGTCCTCGCCGGCTCCCGGGTCCTCGGGAGTTTCGGCTATGGGCGGGGCCTCCGGGGTGGTGTCGTCGACGTTCACGGCGAACGTCCTGTCCGACACCCCGTCGTAGCCGTCGTCGCTGTCTTCGTCCACCACGCTGTGGGTTATCGTCACGATCTCGTCTTCGGAGTCGGGGTCGGGGACCGCAGCTACCGTAACGGTCTGCGCCGCGCTCCATATGCTCGCTCCGGACTGCGTGAACGTGAGCCTTACGCTTTGCGCGGCGGCTGCCGAGCCCGACTGCACCGTCACGGCGGGACTGTTGCTTGAAATCTCCACCACCACGTTCGAAGAAGCGGGCTGAACGGACAGTCTCACGCTGTAATCGGAACTGCTCCCTTCGGAGAGGGAGAGGTCCGTCGCGCGGCTCACCAGCAGGTTGGCGATGTCGTTGTCCGTAACGTTCACCGTGACGTTCTCCACGTTCTCCGAAGAGTATTCAGAAGCGCTTCCCGATGCTACGGACTGCGTGAGCGTCACCGTCTCGCTCGCTGTATCCGCATCGTTCGGCGCCGTGACCGTGACAGTCTGGGGAGCGCTCCATATGCCCGCGCCCGACGGGGTGAAGGTGAGCGAAATGTTGCCGTCGGCGTTTCCGCCCGCCTTGGCCACCTGGACGGCGGTGCTGTCGCCGCTTGAAATCGTCACCGTGACGTCGGCGCTGGGCTTCGACGTGAGAACCACCGTGTAGTCCGCTCCGCCTCCCTCTTCGTTCACCGAAACGGAGCTTTCGCTCACGCTCACTCCGACAGTGTCGTCGTCGGTGAGCGTAACGGAGACGTCCGACGCCGTAACCGAACCGTAGTCCGCTCCTTCCACCGTGTGGCTCACCGTCGCCGTGCGGTCGTTCGCGTTGTCCACGTCGTCGTCCTCCGCGGTTACCGTCACTTCCTGTTCGGCGTTCCAGTTCTGGGCGGTGAACCGCAGCTTGTCGTCCGGGTCAGCCGTGGTCACCGCAACGTTAGCCGCGGCGGAGGGAGTTATGGTTACCTGGCCGGAGGGTCTGCTGTCGAGCTTCACGGTGTATTTTGCGGAATTGCCCGTCCCCGACTCTGCTATGGTCAGGCTGGTCGGAGAAACGGTTACTCCCATGGTCGCCGCGACCGCGACCGTCCCCGTGAGGAGGTCCGAAGAACCCGTGTGTCCGCCAGCCCCGGCCCTCACTCCCAGGTTGAAGCTCACGCCGAAATCGCCGCTGTAGGAAAGCGTGAGCGCCGCCCTGTAGTGATTGGTCGCGTCGCGCGAGGCCGCCGACACGGAGAGGGTTATCCCGGAGGGAACTCCGGTAAGCTCGAAATCGTCCTTGGTCACGCCGCTTGAGAAGTCGAGCCCGCCGGCGAGATCCACCGTAACCGTAGCTCCGTCGAGGTTGGCTTCGGTGAGCGAAGCCGGACTGGTGGACTGTATGGACGCGCCCAGGGCCGCGGGCGTGGCCGACGCCGCGTCGCTGGCGGCCGACTCCGGGGCCTTGAACCTAAGCGCCCTTATGCGGAAATCGTAAGCCGTACCGTTGTCAAGTCCCGTCACGGTGTACGTCGTCGTGGCCGCGTTGCTGCCGGAAATCGCCGTCCATGCCGCGGGCCAGTTCGCCCCGTCCCTCTGCTGGTACTCGTAGCCCGTTATCAAGGTGTCCGACGGGTTGGTCCACGTGAGAACGGCGCTTCGGGGTCCTTCCCTGGCGGAGAGTCCCGTCGGCTTGGCCGCCGCGGCCTCCGCCGTCGCCGTAACCGCGACCGTCCCGGTGCCGAGGTCCGAAGCGCCCGTGTGCCCGCTCGCCTTCGCCTTCACTCCCAGGTTGAAGTCGGAGTCGAAATCGTTCTCGGCGTCCGCGGCGTCGTAGGAAAGCGTAAGCGCCGCCCGCGCCTGGTTGCTCCCGTCGCGAGAGGCCGTGGAAATCGAAACGGTCGTTCCCCCGGGAAGTCCGGTAAGCTCGAAATCGTCCTTGTCCGCGTCGCTGTTAAAGTTGAGCCCGCCCGCCAGGTCCACCGTAACCGTCGCCCCGTCGAGATTGGCCTCGGTGAGAGGAGTCGGAGAGGTGGACTGTATGGACGCCGACTGCGCCGCGGGCGTGGCCGACGCGGAGTCGCTGGCGGCCGACGCGTCGGCCTTGAACTTAAGCGCCCTTATGCGGAAATGGTAAGCCGTACCGTTGGTGAGTCCCGTCGCCGTGTACGTCGTCGTGGCCGCCCCGCTGCCCGCCATCGTCGTCCAGCCCGTGGGCCAGTTCGCCCCGTCCCTCTGCTGGTACTCGTAGCCCGTTATCGTGGAGTCCGACGGGTTGTCCCACGTCAGCACCACCTGCGCGTTTCCTACCGCAGCCCGAAGGTTGGCGGGCTTGGCCGCCGCCGTCTCCGCCGTCGCCGTAACCTCGACCGTCCCGGTGCTCAGGTTCGAAGAGCCCGTGTGTCCGGCCGCCTCGGCCGTCACTACCAGGTTGAAGCTGGAGTCGAAATCGTTCGCGGCGGACGTGGCGTCGTAAGAAAGCGTAAGCGCGGCCCTGTAGTGACTGGTCGCGTCGCGAGAGGCCCCCGAAATCGAAACGGTCACGCCCGAGGGAAGTCCCGAAAGCTCGAAATCGTCCTTGTCCGCGTCGCCGTTAAAGTCGAGCCCGCCGGCGAGGTCCACCGTAACCGTCGCCCCGTTGAGGTTGGCCTCGGAGAGCGAAGTCGGAGAGGTGGACTGTATGGCCGCTCCCTCGGCCTCGGGCGTGGCCGATGCCGAGGCGCTGGCGGCCGACGCCGCGGCCTTGAACACAAGAGCCCTTATCCTGAAATCGTAACTTGTACTGTTGGTGAGCGACGTCACGGTGTGCGTCACGGTGCTCGAGTCGCTGCCGGAAATCGTCGCCCACGCTTCCCAGCTCTGCGCGGTCGAGAGCTTGCGGCTCACCTGGTAGCCCGTTATCGCAGAGTCCGTCGGGTCGGTCCACGTGAGAACGGCGCTTTGGGGCGCGCCCCGGGCGGAGAGTCCCGTCGGCCTGGCCGCCGGCGTCTCGTCGGTCGCCGTCACGCTCACCGGCGACGTGACGAGGTCCGAAGAGCCCGTGTGCCCGGCCGCCTTGGCCGTCACTCTCATCGAGAAGTCCGAGTCGAAATCATTCGCGGCGTCCGTGGCGTCGTAGGAAAGCGTAAGCGCGGCCCTCGAGTCGTCGCTTCCGTCGCGAGACGCCGACTGCACCGAAACGCTTATCCCCGAGGGAAATCCCGAAAGCTCGAAATCGTCCTTGTCCACGCCGGGTTTGAAATCCAGCCCGCCGGCCAGGTCCACCGTAATCGTGGCCCCGTCGAGGTTCTCCTCGGTGAGCGGAGCCGGACTGGTAGACTGTATCAACGCCGCCTCGTCGGTCACCCTTACGCTCACCGTGGGCGCCGCCACTCCGTCGTAGCCTCCTCCCGTAACCGTGTGCGTCACCGTCGTCCTGCGGCCCGACGCAGGGTTGGCCTTCTGGTCGTCCACTCCCCTCACGGTCACCGTCCGCGCCCTGTTCCAGTTGCCGGCGTTGAACGTAAAAGCCCCGCTCACCGTCGCCACGGCCGCGTTCCCGCTTGAGGGAGTCACCGTCACAGTCCCCGTCGGCTGACCCTCGAGCCTCACGGAGTAGGTCGCGGAGCTGCCCTCGCCCACCACGAGCGAAACCGGCTCCACCCTCACGCGCCTCGACGTCTTCTCCACCGTCACAGTGTACGTCTCCGTCGTCGCGCCCGTGTCTTCGGGCGTCACCACTACGCTCACCGTCGTGGATGTGCCAGGGAGGTTCACGGTCGTGGTGCCCAGCTTGCCGTTCGCGTCCCGCGTTACCGCCGAGCCGTTCACCGTCACCGTCGCGCGCCGGTCGCTCGTCGTCGGCGTAACCTCCACGCTGGTCGTCGCCTGGGACACGCGGACCGTGTAGGCCGTCGTCCGGCTGTGGAAGCCCGCAACCGTGCTTCCGCCCGAAGAACGCCCCAGCGTAAGCTCCCCGCCCCCGGCCGCCACGACCAGCCCGTTTAGATGCGCGTCTATGCTCTGTCTCGCCACCTGAAACGTGTACCGCTTCTCCGTCCCGTCCTCCGCCCTCACGTACACCCGTATCCGGAAGGCCCTGAGCCAACTGCTCCTGAAAGGCAGGTAGATGTCCGGACTCTCCGTACCGCTGGCCGCGTACGAACCGCTGTTCACCTTCACCCGCGCCCCCGCGTTCGCCGTATTCGGCGTCACCTTTACCTTGTTAACGCCGCCGGCGACCCTGATCGTGTACGTCGTCCTGTCCGCGCTCACCGCCTGGCCCAGAGTGCCGCTCGAAAGTCCTATGGAGCTTAAGTTCGCGTTGCCGCTAGCCGCCCTGGTCGTCACAGAAAACTCGTCGCTCACTCCCCCTATCGTCACCGTCGCGCTCCTGGTGGCGGAAAACTCCGAACTGGCGGTCAGCCGCACCGCCACCCTCTGTCCGTCGCTAACCGTATTGCCCGTGAAAACCGACCCGTCCACCACCAAAGTCCCGCCCGAAGTCACCGATATCGCGGGGCTGCCCGTCTCCACGTCCACCTCTATCGCGTCGCTCGTAACCTCCGCCCCGGGCTCCGCTCCCGTCGCGTCCGTGAAACTGAAACCAGCCGGCGTCGCGCTCTTCGCGCGCGTCACCGCCACCGCGTAGTCCTTCTCCGCTCCCGTCTGCGCCGTCACCTTCACCGTTATCGTATTGACGGCCGTCGTCTCCAGGTCCACCTGGTGTCCCCGCGTGTTCGCGTCCGCGTCGGCCGGCGTTATCGATATCTCCGCCGTCCCGTCGTTGGCCACCGCCACGACCGTCACCCGAGACACCGAGTTGGGAACCGACGCCGCGTACGTCGTTCTCGTCCGGCCAAACGCCGGAGAAAGCGTCACCGACGATATCGCAAGCGCCTTCAAATCGTTGTCAGAAGACTTGTCGTCGTCCACCGCCGTTACCTTCACCGCGGGAACCGCCACCGACCCGTACCCCCCTCCGCTTATCGAATGCGTGATCTCCACGCTCTCGTCAGAAGCGTTGCCGTCGGCCGCAGCCTTCACCTTCACAGACTGCGCCACGCTCCAGTTGTTCACCGTGAAACTCAAAGACTTCGTCTCCACGCTTATAGAAGTACTCTCCCCCGCCGTCGGCCTTATCGTCACGTCACCCGTCGGCTCCGCGTCGAGCTTTATCGTGTAGCTCGCCGTGGAGTCCTCGTTCACCGAAAGCCCGTAAGTCCCGTCCGCCGCGGGCGTAATCCCAAGCGTCACTCCGAAACCGTCGTCGTCGTCCACAGTCACCGTTACCACGGGACCCGACTTCCCGTCGTAGTACGAATCGTCGCTGCTCATCGAATGCCTGATCCTTACCGTGTCGTCCGTCGTGTCGTCGTCTTCTCCAGCCTCCACCGTGAAGCTCTTCGCCGTCTCCCAGTTGGCAGAATCGAACTCTAGAGATCCCGGAGTCACGCTGACGTCCGTCCCGGGCGCAAGCACGGGCGTTACCGTCACAGAAGACCCGGGCTCGCTTCCCAAAGCCACGCTGTAGGTGTTCGTCGAACCCTCCGTCACCACCAGCCCGTGACTCCCGCCCGTCACCGTAGTCCCCGTTACGCTCAACCCAAGCTCCTCGTCGTCGTCCACCGTCACCGTTACGCTCTCTATCGCTACCCCGTCGTAGCCTCCTCCCGTGGCCGCATGCGAAATCACCGCCACGTCGTCAACCGCGTCTCCGTCCGCACCCGCCGTTACCCTGACGCTCTGCGCCGAGGCGTAGTTCTGTCTCGTGAACGTAAGCGACGACTTGTCGATACTCACGTCACCCGAACCGCTCGCAGAGAGCCTCACCGTCACGTCACCCGTCGGCTGCGCCGAAAGCGCCATGGTGTAGTCCGCAAAGCTCCCCTCGTTCACCGTCAGCGAAGTCCCCGGAGAAATCGCCGCCCCGGCGAGCAAGACCTCGGGGTCCACCTTTATCCTCACCGTCGCGCTGGCCCGGTGTATCCGCTCGACCCCCAGCACAGTAAGCGACGACTCCCCAGTCGCCGTAACCGTGTAGTCCGCCGCCGACGACGCCCGCCCCGGCGTCCCGCTTATCCTCCCCGTCCCGGAATCCATCGAAAGTCCCTGCGGAAGCGCAGGGTCCACCACCCAGCTCGTCGGACTGAACCCCGCGCCACCGGAAGTGAACGTCACCGCCGTCACCGCCGTCCCCGCCCTCGCGTCCACAGAAGTCGCGCTCGGCGTTATCGTCGCAGCCTCACGAGTCACCGTCACCACGTACGTGTACGCCGTGGCCGACAGGCCGGGGTCCTTCGGCGTCACCACCACGTTTATCCTCTTGCCCGTCCCCACCGCCGAAAGCTTTATGCGCCCCGTCAGGTTCCCGCTGCCCCAGGCCGTACCGTCCACCGTTATCGTGACGTTCCAGGGCTCCCGCGCGGTAGGCAGAATCCTTACATGCTCCATCGTCGCCGGAACCGTCACCGCGTAGCTCGTCGTCTCGCCAGAAAAAGCCGGACTCGCCGCCAGCGCGCTTCGCGACTCCGTAACGACCCCCCGCGAGAGCGTCCCCCTTACGCCCAGAACCTCCAGCCCGCTCAAAGTGGGCGGCTCCACCACCGCCGAGACCCGCACCGTCTCCGTAGCCAGGTCCCGCGCCCCCGAGTGCCCGCCGGCCTTCGCCGTCACTCCCAGAGAAAAGTCCGAATCGAAATCCGCCCCGTTGTAAGAAAGCGTAAGCGCCGCCCTCGAGTGATTGCTCCCGTCGCGGGACGCCTCCGATATCGAAACGCTTATCCCCCGGGGAACTCCCGTAAGCTCGAAATCGTTCTCGTCCACCCCGCTTGAAAACGCCAGACCGCCCGAAACGTCCACCGTCGCCACCGCCCCGTCCAGGTTGTCCTCCGACAGCGAAGCGGGATTCGTGAACGCTATCGACGCAGCCTCGTCGGTCACCTTCACCCTCACCGTCGCCGCCGCCGCCCCGGTATAGCCTCCTCCCGTAACCGTGTGCGTCACGGCAGTCCCGCGGCCGGACGGCGGGTTGCTCTTCCGGTCGTCCACTCCCGTTACAGTAACGGTCTGCGGCGTGTTCCAGTTCTGCGTGGTGAACTCAAGAGCCCCGCTCACCGTCGCCGCGCCCGTGTTCCCGCTCGCCGGAGTAACCGTCACAGGCCCCGTCGGCGCACCCTCAAGACTCACCGTGTACGTCGCCGTGCTCCCCTCGCTCACCACGAGCGAAACCGGGGCCACGGTCACCCGCCTCTCCGTCTTCTCCACCGTCACCGTGTACGTCTGCTTCGGCGCGCCCGTGTCTTCGGGCGTCACCACTACGCTCACCGTCGTGGACGGGCCGGGGAGGTTCACCGTCGCGGCGCCCAGCTTGCCGTTCGCGTCACGCGTCACCGCCGCGCCGTTCACCGTCACCGTCGCACGCGAATCGGTCGTCGTCGGCGTTACCTCCACGCCGGTCGTAGCCTGGGGCACGCGGACAGTGTAGGCCGTCGTCCGCCCGGCGAAGCCCGCAACGGTACTTCCGCCCGAAGAACGCCCCAGCGTAAGCTCCCCGCCGCCGGCCGCCACGACAAGCCCGTTCAAATGCGCGTTTCTGCCCTGCCTCGACACCCGAAGCGTGTACCGCTTCTCCGTCCCGTCCTCCGCCCTCACCGTCACCAATATCGCGAAACGGTTGAACCTGCGCGGCGGAAACCAGATGTCCCCGCTCTCCGTCCCGCTAGCCGCGTAAGAACTCCGGACGTGGCCGCCGCTCACCTTCGCCCGAGCCCCCGCGTGCGCCGTGTTCGGCGTCACCTTTATCCTGTTGACGCCGCTTCCGACCCTGACGGTGTACGACGTCCGCTCCGCGCTCACCGCAGGGTCCAGAGTCCCGCTCGAAAGTCCTATGGAGCTTAAGTTGGCGTTGCCGCTCGCCGCACGCGTCGTCACCGAAAACTCGTCGCTCACCCCGCCTATCGTCACAGTCGCGCTCCTGGTGGCGGAAAAATCCGAACTCGCCGTCACCTTCACCGCCACCCTCTGTCCGTCGCTCACCGTATTGCCCGTGAAATCCGTCCCGTCCACTACCAGAGTCCCGCCCGAAGTCACGGATATCGGTATCGCCGCCCCCGTGTCCTCCACGTCCACCTCTATCGCGTCGCTCGTCACCTCCGCCCCGGGCTCCGCTCCCGTCGCGTCCGTGAAACTGAAACTAGCCGGCGTAGTGCTCTTCGCCCGCGTCACCGCCACGGTGTAGTTCTTCACCCCTCCCGTCTGCGCCGTCACCCTTACCGTTATGTTGTTAACGTTCGCGGTATCCAGGTCCACCTGGTGTCCCCGCGTGTTCGCGTCCGCGTCGGCGGGAGTTATCGAAATCTCCGCCGCCCCGTCGTTGGCCACCGCCGCAACCGTCACGCGAGACACCGAGTTGGGAACAGACGCCGTGTACGTCGTGGCCGCACGGCTGAACGCGGGAGAAAGCGTCACGGACGATATCGCAAGCGCCTTCAGGTCGTTGTCCGAAGACCTGTCGTCGTCCACCGCCGTAACAGTCACCGCCGGAACCGCAACCGACCCGTAGCCCCCTCCGCTTATCGAATGCGTTATCTCCACGCTCTCGTCCGAAGCGTTGCCGTCGTCCGCCGCCTTCACCGTCACCGACTGCGCCACGTTCCAGTTGTTCACCGTGAAACTCAAAAACTTCGTCTCCACGCTTATAGAAGCGCTCTGCCCCGCCGTCGGCCTTATCGTCACGTCACCCGTCGGCTCCGCGTCAAGCTTCATCGTGTAGCTCGCCGTGGAGTCCTCGTTCACCGAAAGCCCGTAAGTACCGTCCGTCGCGGGCGTAATCCCCAGCGTCACTCCGAAATCGTCGTTGTCGTCCACCGTCACCGTTACCACGGGACCCGACTTCCCGTCGTAGTCCGAATCGTCGCTGCTCATCGAATGCCTGATCTTTACCGTGTCGTCCGCCGTGTCGTCGTCTTCTCTCGCGCTGACCGTGAAGTCCCGCGCCGTCTCCCAGTTGGTCGAATCGAACTCGAGAGATCCCGGATCCACGCTGACGTCCGTCCCCGGGGGAACAACGGGCGTCACCGTCACCGAAGACCCCGGCTCGCTTCCCAAAGCCACGCTGTAGACCTTGTTCGACCCCTCGTTCACCGAAAGCCCGTGACTCCCGTCCGTAACCACGGTCCCCGTCGTTATCTCAAGCCCCAGCTCCTCGTCGTCGTCCACCGTCACCGTCACGTCGTCTATCGCCGCCCCGTCGTAGCCTCCTCCCGTGGCCGTATGCGAAATCACCGCCGCGTCGTCAACCGCGTCTCCGTCCGCACCCGCCGTCACCGTGAAACTCTGCGCCGAGGCGTAGTTCTGACTCGTGAACTCACGCGACGCCGGACTGAACGTCACGTCCGCAGAACCGCTCACCGCGGGCGTCACGGTCACGTTCCCCCCCTGCGGCGCCTTCGTAAGCGCTATCGAGTACACAGCCGAGCTCCCCTCGTTCACCGTAAGTCCCCGCTTGCCGCCCGTCACCGCGGTACCCGAAGAAAACTCGACTCCCGCGTCCGAAACCGCGGTGTCCACCTTTATGCTCACCTCGGCGCTGGCGCTGTGCACCAGCTGCTCCCCGAACGCGCTTACCGAAAGCCCCCCGGTTCCCGTCACCGTGTACGTCACAGCCGCCGCCCCCGTCGCCCGCCGAGGCGTCCCGCTTATCGTCCCCGTACCCGAATCCATCGAAAGACCCTGCGGAAGCGCCGGATCCACGCTCCAGCCGGTCGGACTGAACCCCGCGCCCCCGGCGGTGAACGTCACGTCCGTTATGGCCGTCCCCGGGGTCGCGTCCACTGAAGCCGCGCTCGGCGTTATCGTCGCCGCCTCCCGCGTCACCGTCACCACGTACGTCCTGGCCGACAAGCTCGTGTCCCGGGGCGTCACCACCACGTTTATCGCCTTGCCCGTTCCCACCGCCGAAAGGTCTATCAGCCCGCCCATGCGACCGCTCGTCGCCCCCTCGCCGCCCACCGTTATCGTCGCCGCGGAAGGCCGGTTCGCCGTCGGCCTGATTCTTATCCTCTTCACCGTCTCCGGAACCGCCACCGAGTAGGTCCTCGTCAAGCTCGAAAAAGCCGGACTCAGCGGCATCGCCCGCCGAGCCTGCGAAACATGTCCCTGACCGCTCGTCCCCGTTATCCCCAGAACCTCAAGCCCGATCAGACCCGCGTCGACGCTCCCGCGTCTCACCGCCACCGTGTACGTTCTCCGCTGTCCTCCCGATGCCGTCACCACCACCGTTATAGTGTTCTCTCCCCGAACGAGGCTAACCGCGTCGGCCGAGGAACCCCCGTTCACCGTTACCGTGGAGGTATTCACCTTGACCGTCGGCGTCACCGTCACGCTGGCCGTATCCAGAGGCACCACCGCACTGTACTCCGTGGTGGTCGATACGAACGTCGGATTCAGCGTCCCCGAAGACAGCGACAGGTCGGAAAGCCCCGTCCTCTCGTCCTCGTAAGACACTCCGACCCTCGCCACGGGCAGGTCGGTTCCCCCGCCGTCGAGACCGCCGCCCTTGACCGTCACCCCGAGGTTGAAGTCCGCGTCAAAGTTCTCCCCGTCGTAACGAAGCCACACGTACGCTCCGGTGTCCGAATTTCTCCGCACCCTGTGAATCCTCAGCGTCGTCACTCCCGAGGGCATGCCCGACAAACCGAAATCCCCCGCAGCCAGCGGCGTGTCGTAAACCACTCCCCCTCGAAGCGTCACCGTGAGCCGCGCCCCGTTGAGGTTCGCCTCCGTAAGCGGCGACGGGGTCGTGGCCGTTATCGTCGCCCCCCGGGCAGAAGGCGTCGCCGACGCCGTGTCGCTCTCCGCGGACGGGGCGGCCTTGGACTTGAGAGCCCGAATCCGAAAATCGTAGGCCTGGTTGTTCGCAAGTCCCGTCACCGTGTGACTCGTGGTCGTCGCCCCGCTTCCCGGAATCGCCGTCCACGTGCCCCAGCTCTGCGCGCTCGAAAGCTTGCGGTTCACCTCGTAGCCGGTTATCGCCGAGTCCGACGGGTCCGTCCACCTCAGCGCCACCTGCCTGTTTCCGGGCGTCGCCGTGAGATTCGTCGGCTTCGCCGCCGAGGCCTCCGCGGTCGCCGCCACGTCCACCTCTCCCGTCGTGAGCGCCGCCCCGCTCTCCGTATGCCCCGAACCCTTCACCCGCACGCTCAGCTTGGCCGCCGAGTCGAAATCCCCCGTGGACGACAGCGTCACCGTGGCGGCGGTGTCCGAATCCCGCGCCACGCCGCTTATCGTCACGCCCGAAGGCGCGCTCGCAAGCTCGAAATCGCTTTTGTCAAGGTCGGCGGCCGCCGCGTAGGTCGACCTCGCCAGCGTGACCGTCACGGTAGCGTTGTGGATATTCTCTTCGGTGAGAGAAACGGGGCTGGTGGACGTTATCGAGGCCGCGGGCGCCGCGGGAGTCGCCGATGCCGTCGCGCTCGCCGCGGACGGGTCGGCCTTGGACTTGAGAGCCCGTATCCGGAAATCGTACCCGCTGTCGTTCGCAAGTCCCGTGACCGTGTGACTCGTGGTCGCCGCACCGCTTCCCGGAACCGCCGTCCATGCGCCCCAGCCCTGCGCGCTCGAAAGCCTGTGGCTCACCTCGTAGCCGGTTATCGCCGCGTCCCCGGGGTTCCTCCAGGTCAGGGCCACCCGCCTGTTTTCGGCCGTGGCCGAAAGTTCCGTCGGGGCCGCCGCGGACGCCTCCGCCACCGCCGCGACCAGAACCGTCCCCGTCTCCAGGTCCGCGGTGCCCGCGTGTCCCGCCCCCAGCACCGTCACTCCCAGCGAAAAATCCGAATCGAAGTCCCCCGTGAACGACAGGGTCAAAGTCGCCATGTCCGTATCCGAGGCGCTGCGGGCGACCGACGACACCGTTACCGTGGCCCTCGCCGGAACTCCCGAAAGCCTGAAGTTTCCCGTCGCGACCCCGGCGTTGAAGGTGGACCCCGTAAGGTCCACCGTGACCCTCGCGCCGTTCAGGTTTCCCTCCCCGAGCGTCGCGGGGGCGGTCCCCGTTATCGATGCGCCTTCGTTCATGCCCACCCACTTCGTGTAAACGACCTGCCGCTCCTGCATGGACGCGGTTTCGTGGTACATGACGAACACCACCCCGCCGTTGTCTATCATCGTCTGCGTCGGAGATAAACTCCCGGAAAACGTATGAGGGGAGGAGGCCGGCAAGGAGGTCGGCACCGACAGGGTGCTTCCGTCCACGACCGTAGCGCACCCGGCCGGCCTGGCTCCCCTGTTGTTCACCGTGACCGAAGTCCAGGGACACGCCAAGACATCGTAGTTGCGCACCCTCGCTCGATTAAACGAATGGGTATAGGAGAAAGAGACCGTCTGCGACGTCGCGGAGGCCACAAGCGACCCCGTATTCACGGTCCAGGACCAGGATTGAGCCCTCCAAGCAATACCACCGGGGACGTTTGTCGGGTGTCTCTGCTCGGCTGGACTCGGAGTCTTGAAGACCGGCGTCGCAGACGCCGGCCCGATCGCGGAACCCGCGACGCCGTCCGTCTTCTTCCTCACCTGGAAATTGTACTCAAGATCGTTGCTAAGCCTTCTCACCGTGTGACTCGTGGTCGTCTCGTCGCTTCCCGAAATCGCCGTCCAGGGACCCCAGTCCGCGGCGATCGAGAGCTTCCAGCGCACCTCGTAGGAAACGGTGCTGTCCTTGTCATTGGGATTCGACAACCCGCTCCAAGTCAGATCCACGCTGAAACTCTGCGACATAGCCTGGAGAGCAGAACCTCCACCATCCTTGGGATCATCCTGGGCGAAAGACTGCGGCGCGGGAAAGAGTATTCCCGTCGCCAGAACCACGATCATCAGAAGCGCGTACGACGCGAAGCGGGAAAGTCCCGCGCGCGTTCCAGAATCAAACTGGGGGGGGGCATCATGTGGGCGACCCGCGTGTTCGGGATTGTTTGTTTTCATGGCGATTCCGCTCCGGCCGGGACTTTTCGTCTCCCTCCCCGACCGTACCGGGAAGACTGACCGTCCGCCGCGAACCAGACGCTAAGACCCGCTCCCCGAAAACCCCCGGAGTCCGTTTTCGCCAGACATCCTGAAAACCGGCTTCCACATCCTGCGAAGACAGCTTCCGCGCTTCGGGAACCGGAACATACCGCAACCAGCTACGAACATATGATTATAATACGAAAAGCATCCGCATTTCAACCCCGAAGCGCGGGCGCGGACTTCGGCCCTGCGGGATTCAGCCGGCCTTTTTCCCGAAAAGCCGCCTGAAGGGATGCGAGAGAAGAAAGAAAAGAACCCTGAAGTTCACGAGCACCCCGGCGAACTCCAGGAGGTCCGAAGGCTCCATGTGTATCTTCGAGTCCCAGACCCCCATCTGTCCGCTTATCACCACGCAGCCGTCCTCGACCGACGATTCCCTGACCGTTATCTCGAAGTCCCCGGCGGGACTGGTTACCTTCATCAAAGACCCTCCCGTGACCGAACCTGAAAGCCCGAATACCCCGCAAGTATAAACGGAAAATCCCGGCCGGTCACCCGGAGGCGAGAAGAACCTCCCTCATGGCCTCCACGGGAGCGTCGCGTCCGGTCCATATGGAAAAGGCGTCGGCCCCCTGGTAGAGGAGCATGCCGAGGCCCGACTCGGCCCGAAGCCCGAGGGCCCGGGCGTCTCTCACGAGCGGAGTGTCGCGGGGCTTGTACACGAGATCGTAGACGGGGGAATCCTTCGGGAGCAGGCCGAGGGGAAGACGGAGGGGCTCTCGGCCTTCCATCCCGGCGCAGGAGGAGTTTATCACGATGTCGGCCCGCGCGACCGTCTCCGCCACCAGCGCGGCGTCGCCCAGGGCGGCGGCGCGGAAACCGACTTCCGGAAAACGGGGGGAGAACTCCCCGCAAAGCTCCCCCGCGCGCCCGGGGGTCCTGTTGACGACCGCCACCTCCCGCGCCCCTCCCGCGCACATTCCCGCCGCGGCGGCCCGGGCCGCTCCCCCCGCCCCGACGAGCAGCACGTTTTTCCCCCGGGGGTCGAATCCCAGTTCGGAGGAAAGGGCGCGGAGGAGTCCCGAGACGTCGGTGTTGCGCCCGACGAGCTTTCCGTCCCTGTTCTCTATGGTGTTCACCGCTCCCGCGAGGGACGCCTCGGGGGATATTTCGTCCAGGCGGGTCATGACGGCGCGCTTGTGGGGAACGGTGACGTTCACGCCGCGGATGCCGAGCGTCCTCAGGGAATCCACGGCCGCCTCCGCGTCGCGCGGCTCCACGTCGAACGCCAGGTAGACGCAGTCCATCCCCAGCAGGGAAAACGCCCTGTTGTGCATGGCCGGAGAGAGGCTCTGGGACACCGGATGGCCGAATATGCCGTATATCCCCGTGGTCGCTTTTATCTCCAAATCCGTTCGTCCTTCGGGCGGGAGCCGAGAATCCTTCCGACTTCGCGCACGTCCCGCCCGATCTGCTCTGTGAGCCGCTCCACGCTTTCGAAGCGCCGCTCGTCCCTTATCCTTTCGACGAAGTTCACCCTCACCCGCTCGCCGTAGAGGTCGCCGTCGAAGTCGAACACGTGGGTTTCGACCACAAGCGCGCCTTCCCCGAAGGTGGGCCGGACCCCTATGTTGGTTATGCTTCCGTGAAAGCCGTCGCGAAGCCGCACGTAGGTGGCGTAGACGCCCGGGGCGGGAAGAAGTTCCCAGCGGGTTTCGACGTTGAGGGTGGGAAAGCCTATCTTCCTTCCCCTTTTCTCTCCTTCGACGACGACGCCCCGCAGGTAGTAGTCGTAGCCCAGGAGACGGCCCGCGCGGCCGACCTCTCCGCGCGCCACGAGATCCCTGACGAGGCTGCTGCTGACAACTTCGCCGTCGACGCGGGCGGGCGCTGCGACCACGGTCTCGAATCCGTGCTCGGCTCCCATGGACCTCAGAAAATCCGCGTCGCCCTCCCTGGCGCGTCCGAAGAAAAAATCCGGACCCACCACCACGTCCCTCACACGCAGGCGGCGGACCAGAACGTCCCTGACGAAATCCTCCGCGCCGACGCGCGAGAGCCGCTCGGTGAAGGTCAGCCGGACCACCGCGTCGACCCCCGAGGACTCCAGAAGCTCGAACCGCTCCCGCGGCGGAAATATCAGGGAGAAGTCGCTTTTGCCGAGAACCTTCTGGGGATGGGGGTCGAAGGTGACGACGCAGGAGCGCGCGGAGCCTCGCCCCGCGCGGCGTTTCGCCGCTTCTATTATCTTTCTGTGTCCCAGATGGAGACCGTCGAAATTTCCGATGCCGGCGGAGGTCTCGAAGTCGAGAGGCTCCACCGGGTCAGTTATTATGCGCATTGTCCGAGAAAACGGCCGCCGCGAGAAATTCCCGCCGGGGGCGGGACGCGGAGAACCGGAACGCGACGGCGAAACATTTCATTAGGTTACATTCCGTTTCGAGGGTTTTCAAAGACCCGCCGTCCCCTAGGTCTTCCAGAAAGACGGCGTGAAAAGCACCAGCACCGTGTAGAGCTCGAGCCTTCCCACTATCATCGCCGCCGAGAGCACGACCTTGGTCGCCGAACCCAGCGACGCGTAGCTGCTGGCCGGGCCCACTTCGTCGAACCCGGGCCCGACGTTCGTTATCGCCGCGGCGGCGGCCGAGACCGCCGACTCCAGGGACAGGTCCTCGAGCATGAGCACGGCGAGCGTCAGAAACGCGAATATGAACACGTAGAGTATGAAAAAGCTCGTCACGCCGGAAACCGCCTTCTCGCTTATCGCCTTTCCGTCTATCTTTATCGGGGACACGAGGTTCGGATAGACGAGCCTTCGAAGCTCCCTGTGGCCCTTCTTGAAAAGCACCATGAGCCGCACAGCCTTCACCGATCCCGAGGTGGAGCCCGCGCACGCCCCGAAGAACATGAGCAGAAACAGTATCCACTTGACAAACGGAGGCCACGCGTCGAAGTCGGTCGTCGTGAAGCCCGTCGTGGTGATGATCGAGACCACCTGGAAGGAACCGTAGCGAAGCGCCTCGGAGAAGGTTTCGTAGACGCTGGTCTGGAAAAGCTTGAGGGCTATGAACGTCGTGGCCGCGAGAGTGAAAAACAGGTAGAAGCGGAACTCGGAGCTTCGAAGAAACATCCCCGGCCTTCCCGAAAACAGGTGGTAGTGAAGAACGAAGCTCGTTCCCCCGAGGAACATGAAAAGCGTGATCACCCCCTGCACGTAGACGCTGTCGTACGCCCCGACGCTCGCGTCCCTGCAGGAAAAGCCCCCGGTGGCTATGGTGCTGAACGAATGCGTGAGGGAGTCGAAAAAGCTCATCCCCCCGAACAGCAGAAGGACGCAGAGAACGACGGTGAGGGCCATGTACATCACCCAGAGCTTTTTCGCGGTCTCGGCGATCTTGGGGGCGAACTTCTCCGTGGTGGGCCCCGGAGCCTCCAGTCCCACCAGCTGCACCCCGCCGACGAACAGCCTGGGAAGGATCGCCACGCCCAGCACTATCATCCCCATGCCGCCGAGCCACTGGGTGAAGTTTCTCCAGAAAAGCATCCCTTTCGGAAGACCCTCTATGGCGGAAAGCGCCGTGGCTCCCGTGGTGGTGAAGCCCGCGGTGGACTCGAAAAGAGCGTCCACGGGACTTTCGAAAACCCCGTGGAGAAAGTAGGGAAGAGCCCCGAAGACGCTGGCGGACACCCAGCAGAGGGCGGCTATGAGGAAGCCGTCGCGGCGGCGCATGTCGGCCGGAGCCCGGGGGGTGCGAAACCCGAGCGCGACGGCCGCTCCCGCAAGCGAGGTCGCCGCGGCGGACGCGACAAAGGCGAACAGGTCCTCCCCGCCGTAGAGGGCGGAGCAGAGCGCCGGGACGAGCATCAGAAGCCCCAGGCAGACGACGAACTTTCCCGTCACGTGAAAGGAGAACCGGAGGTTCACTAAACCATCATCTCTTCTATTGTCTTTACCGCCCCCGGGATGGAGAAGACCACCAGGCGGTCTCCCATCTGGGCCACGAAGTCCCCCCTGGGGAATATCGGCTTTCCGTCCCTTATGCAGACCCCTATGACCGAGCCCCGCGGCATCGGGCGCTCGCCGAGAGGCGTTCCCAGCATCTTCGTGCTCTCCCCGACGTCGAACTCGAGCACCTCTCCCTCCCCCTCGTAGAGAAGCGAGACGTTGGCCTCCCCGCCCAGGTGAAGGGAGCCCAGGATGCCGTTCGCCACGGCCATGCGAACGCTTATGGCCCTGTCTATGCCTATGGCCCCGAGCACCCCGGCGTAGTCCGGGTTGGAGTAGAGAACCATGGAGCGCTCCACGCCGAGGTTTTTCCCGAGAAGCGCGCTCAGCACGTTGTTCTCGTCGTCTCCGGTGAGAGCGAAAAGGTAGTCGCTTTTCTCCACCCCCGCCTCCCGAAGCACGTCGAGGTCAGTTCCGTCGCCCTCGAACACCATCACCCCCTGAAGCTCCTCGGCGGCGGCCCGGGCCTTTTCGGGGTCGCTTTCGACCAGCCTCACCGAAAGCCCCTTGTCGCGGAGCCCCGAAGCGGCCCGGCACCCCACCTTTCCGCCGCCCACCATGATGACGGTGTTTATCTTCTCGGTCTTTAGGTTGAAAAGCTGCTTGAGCTTCTCGAGAGCCGAGGGAATCCCGAGGGCGAAAACCAGGTCGCCCTCCCGAAGCTCCGTCTCTCCGTTCGGAATGGTTATCCTGTGGTCCCTCTGCACCCCGACGAATATCCAGTGCCTGAAGGTGTCGACCAGGTTCTTGAGCTTGGTGTTTATGACGGGGGCACCGCGCTCGACCCGAAGCTTGAGAAGCTCGACCTTTCCGCTGGCGAAAAACTCGACCCTGCCCGCGAACGGGGCTCCCACAAGCGCGTTTATCTGCTCGGAGACTATCCGCCCCGGGCTCACCACGGAGATGTTCGCCGCGTCCATGACGCGCACGTACTCGGCGTAGGAAGGGTCGCGAAGCGTGGTCACTATCTTTTCCACCCCGCAGGAGTGGGCGACGAGAGACGCGAGGATGTTGGTCTTGTCGTCTCCGGTGACGGCGACCACGACGTCGGCCTTTTCTATTTCCGCCCGGCGAAGCACCTCGGGGCTGGCGGCGTTCCCCTCGAAGGCGAGTACGTCCTGCGTTTCCTTGACCTTGCTTATGAGACGGGGATCTTTTTCGACGGCCACGACTTCCTGGCTCCCGCAAAGCTCCCCTGAGAGAAACGCCCCCACCTGCCCGAGACCTACTATAAGGATTCTTCGCATGGGAGGCTATCCCCTGAGTTTCGCCCCGAGGGACGGAAAACGAGTCCCGAGGAGCATCGCGCCGAAAACCGCGACGAGAGCCACGCACGCAAGCTGCGCCTGGGAGATCCCTTCTATGAAGCTCGGGGTGGTCTCCCGAAGAAGCTCCGCCGCGAACCTCTGGACTCCCAGTATGGTGAAGCCCACCGAGGCTAGCCACCCCGGCGGGGCGGGCCTTTTCCTGATCCTCCAGAGAAAGGCGAAGAGAACCGCCATGCAAAGCACGTCGTAGATCTGGCTCGGATGAACTCCGACGGCCCTCTCGGAGAAGGTGACCGCCCAGGGAAGGTCGCACGCGACCCCGTAGTCGCAGCCGTTTAGAAAGCACCCTATCCTTCCCACCCCGTAGCCCGCGACAAGCGCCGGGCAGACCACGTCGAGAAGCCGTCTGTAGGAGATTTTCCCGGTCTTCGAGAGCAGGGCCAGGGCGACGAAGATTCCGAAGATTCCCCCGGCGGAGGAAAATCCCGAAACGAAGTAGCGCGGGACGTCCGCGAGAAACTCGGCCATGGTGGCGTTCTGGTAGAGAAAAAGAAGCTTTGCCCCCACGACTCCTCCCAGAAAGCAGGCCAGCAGGAAGGCGGGCGCGAGTTCGGGGTCCATCTCCCTTCGCCTTATCTCCCTCGCGGCGACGGCGTAGGCGACCAGGTAGCCCGCCGCGAAAAACACGGAGTAGGACGTCAGGTAGAAGTCTTCGCCGAACCTGAGAAGTACGGGATACATGGGCGGGCGCCTCCCGGCGTCACTCCTTCACCAGGGAATTCACGTCTACGAAGGGCACCGCGCCTCCTCCCGAGAACCTGGGAAGCGTGCCGTCCCATTTCTCCGCCACGCGCAGCTGTATTATCTGCGGGTTGCTTCGAAGCGCCTTGGCCTCGCGCTCTATGGCCTCCGCCCTGGCCTTGGACGCCACCTCTATCTCGAACGCCCTGGCGCCCGCGGCCAGTTTCTTCTCCTCCGCGGCGGCCTCGGCCTGCGTCACCCTTCTTATCTTTTCGTTCTTGGCCTGCAGGGCCTCCTGCTCGGCCTTGACCTTGAGCTCGATCGCCCTGTTGAACTCGTCGGAGAAGTCGAAGTCGGTTATGGCCACGTTGGCGATCTTGAGCGCCGACGGGGATATCTCCTTTTCGGCGAGCGTCACGGATATGAACTTGTTTATGGCCTCCTGTATCTCCACCTTCACCTCGGCTCTTTTGGTCACGAGCTGCTCGGCGGTGTACTTGGCCGTGATGGCCTTGACCGATTCCTGTATGGCGGGCTCTATGAGCGCGAGCGACACGGTGGCTCTCTTTCCTATCTTCTGGAATATGAGCGGGGCGAGGTCTCCGGTGATCGAGTACTGGAGGGTCACCTGGGTCTTCACGGTCTGAAGGTCCTTCGAGGCGGAAACGGCCTTGGCCGTCGCGGCGGTGAGACGTATGTCTATCTGCTCGATCTTGTCCATGAAGGGCTTTTTGAGATGAAACCCTTCGTCCAGCGCCTTGGGCTGCACGGCGCCGAGCGTCCTCACGACTCCCACGTGTCCGCTTTCCACTATGACGAAAACTCCCGTGACCAGAAAGAATATCAGGATGAAGATCACAGGGTAGAAAATGTTAAGCCTTGGAAGCTGTCTTCTGACTCTCATTTGATGTACCTCCGTTAAGTACTTCCGTTGCGGTGTATTATACTTGGATACCCCGGAAAGATAAGCGCGCCCGGATCAGGCCCCGGCGGTGCGCGCGTCCTTTACGAAAAGCCTGGTTCTCCTCTCCCCCCTCCAAAGCTCCGAGCGGACGGCGAAAACCATATCCATTTTCCCGGGAAGTTCCACCACGGGAGGGTAGAACCACACGCAGCGAAGCGGCGCGCCGTCGCCGCCCCGGGCGTCGAAGGAGACGTGGCGCTCCTTCATGACCCTCGGGTTCTCGACCCCGACCGACCTGGAGAGAAAAAGCGGCTCGGGGTTTCCCTCTCCGAAAGGGGCGAGCCTTTCGATCTGGGAGACGAGTTCGCCGGTGACCGAACCCGGGTCGATCTCCGAGTCTATCCCGAGAGCGGTTTCGGGCTTCTGCCCCGTCTTCGAAAGCTCCCCGCAGAACCTTTTCCTGAAAACGTCCACCGAGTCCCCCTCGATCGAGATTCCGGCGGCGAGCCTGTGTCCCCCGAACTGCGCCAGAAGTTCCGAGCACCGGCAGAGGGGCCCGAATATGTCCACCCCGCCGAAGGACCTTCCGCTTCCCCTGCCCTCCCCCGCCTCGTCCACCGAAACGAGAAACACGGGCTTTTGGTAAAGCTCGCAGAGAGACGAGGCCACGATCCCCAGAACCCCCCTGTGCCAGCCGGGCGAGCAGAGAACGAGCGCGGGGTCGTCCCCGAAGCCTCCCGCGGCCTCGACCATCGAGACCGCCTCTGTTCTTATCCTCTCCTCTATCTCCTTTCTCTTTGTGTTTCGCCGGTCGAGACTCTCGGCGAGCGAAAGGGCCTCCGCCGGGTCTTCGCAGACCAGAAGCGAGACGGCGTCCGAGGCGGAGCCGAGCCGCCCCGCGGCGTTTATCCTGGGACCCATGCGGAAACCTATGTCGAAAGCCTCCACGGGGGCGCCCACTCCGCTCACTTTCATGAGAGCGGCGAGTCCAGGACGCTTCGGGGAGTTCATCCTCAGAAGACCTTCGCTCAGCATTATCCTGTTCGCTCCCGCAAGCGGCACGCAGTCGGAAACCGTGCCCAGCGAAACGAGATCCAGGTAGTCGCCGAGATTGGGTTCCCCGCCGCCGTCGAAAAACCCTTCTTCCCTGAGGGTTCTTCTGAGCCCCATCGCCAGGTTGAACGCCACCCCGACTCCCGCGATGTTCTTGTCCGGATAGTTGCAGCCGGACTGCTTGGGATTGACAACGGCGGCGGCTCTCGGAAGCTCGCCCCGCAGGCTGTGGTGGTCGGTCACGATGAAGTCCATGCCGAGTTCCTTCGCCTCCTTCACTTCATCCGCGGCGGTTATGCCGCAGTCGACGGAAACCACGAGGTCCGTCCCGCCGTCGCGAAGCCCGCGCAGGGCGTTCGAGTTCACGCCGTATCCCTCGGAGAACCTGTCGGGGATGTAGTACGCGACGTCGCACCCGAGCGCGGAGAGGAAGCTGTGGAGAAGGGACGTTCCGGCGACCCCGTCCACGTCGAAGTCTCCGTAGACCGCGATCTTTTCCTTTTCGTGAACGGCTTTTCTGAGTCTCTCCACGGCCTCGTCCATCCCCTTCATGAGAAACGGGGAGGGAAGGTCGGAAAGCGCGGGACGAAGAAACGTCTCCGCCTCCTCGACCGTGCGCATTCCCCTGTTCACGAGCAGCCGGGCGACAAGGGGCAGAACCCCGAGCTTTTTCGAAATTTTCCCGGCGGGCCCTTTGGCCGTTTTCGCCACCGTCCATTTTCTGGTCGACTCGTTCACCGGAAAGTCCTCGGAAATCTCTTGCTTCGGATCAGAACCCGCCAGCCGGCATCCCCGCATCGGGAGCCGCGGCACCTCTAAAACTCCTGGGAATACGCCTATCCGACCGGTTCCGCTTCTAACCGGCATACGGTACCAGCTTGCTCCTACTCGATTGACCTTTTACGAAATATTCTCACTGCCTGTACAGCTCGCCCTGTATTCTCCTGTCATTCCACTGGTATCTCACTGGCCTGTCGAGCTTTTCTATCCTGTTCTCCGACATGGCCTGTTTCAGCCAGGGAGTCAGGCGGGGCTTGCTGATTCGGAGAGCTTCCATCAATTCACCGGGGGTTTGCGGTTCAATGCCGCATAAAGACTTGAACTTTTCGAGAAACGCCTCGTAAGAAGCAACCTCGGGGTTTGTCCACAGGTATCTCACTGGCCTGTCGAGCTTTTCTATCCTGTTCTCTGACATGGCCTGTTTCAGCCAGGGAGTCAGCTGTTTTCTGTCAACTTGAACCGCCTCGGTCAGTTCCTTAAGTCCGAGCGGTTCGGAATCGCATAAGACCTGGAGCTTCTCAATGAATGTTTCGTAGGAAACAGTCCCCGCATTTTTCGTGTCCCGTTCTGCGAACAGGTCCGAAAAATCAATTTCTCCTATTTGTTTCGGCAGCCACGAAGCTCCTTGTTCCGCAAGACGCGCGTTTCCCGTTGCTGAACCGTTAGCATGTTTGACCCACAGTCTTACCCAGCGTTTCCGCAGATTCTCCAGCGCGCCGTTCAGGGTTCCTCCTTTCTCGTGATGGGAATGAACCACAACCGCGGCATTTGACAGGCAATAGATGTACTTGTTGCGTTGCATAGCGTTGCCAGAGTGAAATCCCGCTTCCGGGTTGTACGGTGAGATCAAAGCCAGTTTCCGGCCGATCAGGTGCTCCCTGTATCTTTCACTTAAACACGAGCCCATCAATCCGTCCGCGAGCACCCCGACGGCAGTTCCCCCGTTTAGCAGAGATCCGAACATGGCCGCTTCGTCAACTCCTTTCGCCCCTCCCGAAATTACGGAACAGCCATTCTCCGCCGCCCTGGCTCCAAGCAGAGTGCTGTAGCATACATTCTTCGCGTCGGCGTTGCGAGAACCGACCACCGCCAGACCACCGGCGTTAATCAACGACCTGTCTCCGCATCCAAAAAACAGAACGGGAGAATGCCCCTTCAAGCGATTCTTCAGACTTTCAGGGTAATCCGGGTCGGAGCGAGTTACGACCCAGAGGCCGCTTCTTTCCCATTTTTCGAGAGACAAGGCCAGTGCCGCGCCGCGCTCCAGCAGCAACTTCAGGCGTTCCGTCGTAATCAACTTGTCCCGCCAGTCCCGAAGCAGTTCCGCGACCGTTCCCGTCAACAGTCGCTCGGGAGTCAGCTCCTTTGACTTGAGCCACTTGGCCAACCTGTTCCACTCGGTGAGCGAGAGCGGCTTTGCTTTGCTGTCGTCGCTGCCCGGGAATCGGGCGGTCATAAGCATTACTGCTTGCGTGGTTTCCGAAATCATAACGTGTTCACGATGCTTTGCTGGTTGATGCCAGAGCCACGGGATAAACAGCGCTGCTTCCGGCCTGTCTCAAAAGCACGGCAAGCACGGTCATTGTCCATCCGGAGTCGATAATGTCGTCCACAAGCAGCACCGGGGTTTTCGGAATGTTTCCGGACACGGAGAAAACACCGTCCAGATTCCGGGCCTGATGAAAACTGTTCTGCTGCATCTTCTGAAGTTCGTTGTCCCGCTTCTTCAGAATCGCGCTCTTAACAAACCTGAGTCCAAGCCGCTTCGCAAGCCTTTCGGCGAAATCGGGAACCAAGGTCTTATGATTCTGCGAAGGTACGCAAGCCACCCATTCGGGCGGAGGTTCGGGATGCCATCGTTTTTCAATCATTTCCACCAAGGCTTCTACTAGTGTATCCGAAAAAGTGCCTTTGTTCTTGTCATTTTCCACCATATGGCCCCAGCCCGCGTCACCCCAGCGGGACAGGATGCGTCCCTCCTCCGCGCAGTTTTCCTTAAGTTCCGTATTGACAAGCCCGTATTTGGAAAACGCGCTCGTTGGAACTTGACGCTTCGGCTTGAATATTATCGTTTCTGGACGCTTGAGGTAACGTTTCGCCTCAATTATCAGCTCTCGGGGTGGACGCGGACCAAGCAAAGGTTCACCAAGGCATACAGAGCAACGACCGCAATCGTCGGTTTCCGGGTCGTCAAGAATACCGCAGATATATGTCATCAAACAGGTTTTGCTGTCAATGTATTCTTGCACTTCCTTCCACTCAATCTCCCGCTGTCGGTTCAGACGTTCTATTTGCTCGTGGTTCATTTCGTAAGAAACAGGAGCACGTAGCCATTTGGAACCTTGCTTAACGAAAGGAGCGGGGTTTTCCACCGCAAGCACCTTCAGTACCTTTTCAATCTGACCTTTGCTCATGTTCAGTTCGGACTGCAACTCGGCCAAGGTCATTCCGTCTCCAGACTCCAACGCATCAAGAATTGCAACTACATCTTTCTCTTCAGGGAAAGCGGCGCGACGGAAATACTCTATTATTTTTTCGTCTTCCCCACCGGCGAGCAAAACGCAATATGCTTCGGAAATCGCTCTTCCAGCACGACCTATCTGCTGGTAATAGGCAATTATTGACCCTGGTGCCTGGTAATGGATGACAAAACCGATATCCGGCTTGTCATAGCCCATCCCCAAAGCCGTGGTCGCGACCAATGCCTTGGTCTCGTTCTTCTGCAACGATTCCTCAAGCTGGAGTCTTGTATGGTTTTCCGTTCCGCCGTGATAAGCTTTCGCATCAATGTCCTTCTTTCTCAGCCATTCAGTCACTTGTTCCGCGTCACGCCTGGTAAGCACGTAGATGATTCCAGACCCTGGCAACTTGCCTACTTGCCACGCCAGCCACGCCAGCCTGGAAGCTCTGTCCGGCAGGCGAATATTTTGCAGCATGAGACTTTTTCGCCTTAAAGTTCCGCGCTGGATGCCCAAGTCGCCGAGTTGTACCACGACATCCCTCATGACCCGGTTGTTTGCTGTGGCCGTGGTGGCCAGTACAGGCATACCCGAAGGCATGTGCCTGAGAACATTGACCAGACGTTTGTAGTCGGGGCGAAAATCGTGTCCCCAGTCCGATATACAGTGAGCTTCATCCACGACAAGGAGTCCTATGCGGGCGGATATCGGCAGTAACACTTCTTTCACGAAAGATTCGTTCGCGAGACGCTCGGGAGAAACCAGCAGCACGTCGGTTTCATCCAACCTTATTCTCCGGCTGATTTCTGGCCAGTCGTCAGCATTCGTGGAATTGATGGTTTCGGCCTGAATGCCAAGCCGTTCCGCCTGCTCGACCTGATTACGCATAAGAGCAAGCAGCGGCGACACTATCAAAGTGGGTCCAGCACCCGCGTCGCGTAAAATGCGAGTGCTGATAAAATAGACCGAACCTTTTCCCCAGCCGGTTCGTTGCACCAGCATAATCTTCTTGCGCTTGTTAACCAGAGCGTCAACCGCTTCCCACTGACCGTCCCGAAACAGAACTTTTGAGTCGCCCACGGCCTTTCTAAGCAAAGCTTCCGCATTGGCTTTGCTGGTTTTCTTAATCATGCGAACTGGTTTTTAGTCATGATGAATTGACCTACTTCGCCGAAAGTCTTTCTCTCTTCAGACCACGAGTCTGCTCGCAGACTCGCAAGTTAAACCATTATGATTTATAAATACACCATTACGCAACGCTATCCTTCCGCATGAAGAACCTCGGGTACGACCAGCCCGTTTTTCCTGAAGTACCGGGAACGCTCGTTCTCCGATTTCTCTTTCGCATCTTCCGGAATATCCAAGGTTCCGAAGGGCCGCCTCACGGAAGAAAGGCTGATTCCGTTTCTGATGAAGTTCAGATTTCCAGACTCCGCTAATTTCCTAATTGCCGAAAGCTCATCTTTTCTCTCTTTGTCTGAAGCCGTTCCTTTTGGAGTTTTTCTCGCTCAATCTTTATCATTTGCGGTTTCAAGACTTTTTTTGATTTTTAAGTAATGCGATTAACTCTTCTCTATGTATCCTGTCTTTTTCATTATCCCACATGGGTAAACCCTTTAGCTCTTTTTCAATTTTCAAGAGTTTTTTCCGTTCTTCTTTATTTCTTTCACATTCTTCCTTCAGATATATTTTTCTGTACTCTTCAAGCTTGTTTTCCACGGAAACGCTTCTCGTGCTTTCAAGGTCAAAAATGTTCGAGGTCAATATCTGGTCGGCCCTGTAGCCCTTAAAATCCTCTCTCAAATCGAATCCATACTCAACCTCGCTATGATTGTTCACACGAGCAACCTTGAAGAGCCGGGATTCGCATTCCAAATCGCTGAGCCCCAAGGCGCATATGGGAGTGTGCGTACTGCATATGAACTGCACCTTCGGAAACTGGTCCGAAAGAGTTTTTACTATCTCTCTTTGCCACCTAGGGTGAAGATGCTGTTCAAGCTCGTCAATGATGAGAATCCCCGAAAGATTTTCCAAACTGAAATCTTCAAGCTTGTGCGTCAGGTTCCAGCATAAGAAATCCACAATAACAGAGGTCAACGACTTGTATCCGTCACCCATGGTATCAAAAACACCCTTCCCACGACGAGTATTAGAATACAAACCCGTTATTTCGAGAGAAATTTCTCCACCATCCTCCATCATCAAGATTTTTTTCAGGATGTTACGCAGATTTTCCCACTCCTTTTCAGAGTGAAATCTGATTCTCCTCGCACCCAGTTCTGCGTTCTGTAAAGAATGTTCATAATTGAAGAGAGTGTATAAAGCGTCAACCAAGGTATATTCTTCATAAGATTCCGTGCCCGAAACGGACCTGCCCGCGCCGTAAGCCACCGCGAAAATCCTGTCCCTCTCAAAATCTTTGGCTTCTTTATGCTTACCCTTTTTGTTGACGCAATCGCCGTGAAAAACATCCTGAGAAATAGATTCATTGTTGCCTTCCAGTTTGATGCGGGTCCTGACGGTATACTTTTCACCATTGGAACCCTCCAGACAAACCTCAATAGAGCCTTTCTTATCCCCCCATCTCAAGAATTCTCCGTGTAGCTCCGACCGAAGAGCCGCCGCCCAGCCGTCATCGCAAAGTCCCATGGCGAGACTCCTGAGAATCGTCGTCTTTCCCTGCCCGTTGTCTCCCACGAAAAGAGACCAGTTTCTGGCGCTCCCGTCGGCAGACTCAAACGGGATTTCAATTTCCTTGAAACATTTAATGTTCTCGAGTCTCAATTTCAGTATCTTCATCTCCAAGTTCCCCGCGGTTTCACAACTTCTCCGCAAACCGATGAAATTCCGTATTAACTCTAATCCGGTTAGAAGACAGATGTAAAATCGTAGAAAAGTCCCACCCCAAAGAAGTATACAAAAGCAAAAGAACCGGGCAAGCTGGCCCCTTAATGTAACGCCAGCCGAATCGAAATCCGTTGACAATACCCAAGCTGACCGCACGGCAAGCGGCGCGAGTTCCCGTCGTGTCGCACACAGAAGAAATCAAACCCAGAGAATCTTTCCAGTCCGCGCAACCGGCTTTCCCGCAAGAACCAGGGAGGCGGACCGCAGAAAAAATCCGCGACGGTCGGACCGCACTTGCCGGAGCAGGGAAAAAACCCGGAACTTCCCGGAAAACCCCGGACGAGGAAGCCGTCAGGGTTTTTGAAATTTCTCCAACCCGACGGCTAAAAGACTCCTTATACGGATACGTTCAAAACAACTCTTGCCTCAATTTTGAAAATGCGTAAAATCAACGGCTGTGAGCCGCAAGAGAAAGCGAAGACTGGTGCGCCTGATAAACGGCATTCCTCCCGGCTTCGTTGTCGACGCCGCGTGGCTAAAACGCCAGGGCTTCGACCCCAAGTCTATATACAGGTACGAGAAGGGGGGCTGGATCCAGAAAATGACGAGGGGCGTATACAGGCTCCCCCCGCCGACGGAAGGCTTCTCGCGGGAGGAGGACTGGCAGTCGGTGGTAACGTCCATTCAGTGGATCATGGGACACAGGGTTCATCTGGGCGGGCTGACCTCCATGGCGATGCGCGGCCACGAACACTACCTGCGGCTGGGAGGCCCGTACCCCGTGCATCTTTACGGAAGCGTCCCGTCCTGGCTCTCGCGCCTGCCGCTCGAATCGGCGCGGTTCCGCGTCCGGTCGCTTTCCCTGTTCGGCGGAAGCCACCTGGGCATCGAGAACAGCTCTCTCAGCAAATACGGAGTCGCTCTGAAACTGTTCGACGACGCATCCCCGGGGAACGGAGAAGAGGAAGGGTCCGCCGACGGACCCGAAGTCTCCGACGGTCCGCCCCCCGGGCGGCTGATGTGGCCCGCCCACGCGTCGTCCGACGAGCGGGCCGTGCTCGAAGCCATGAACGACCTCCCCGGACGGGGAACCTTCCACAACCTGGACATGGTGTTCGAGATGCTCCACGACCTCAGGCCTAAACTCCTGACGGCCCTTCTGCGCGAATGCCGAAGCGTCAAGGTAAGACGCCTGTTTTTCGTGTTCGCCGACCGCCACGGTCACGACTGGCTCAAGCACCTGGACAAAACGGCGGTCGATTTCGGTTCCGGCCCCAGGGCTCTCGTCAAGGGAGGCAAGATACATCCCGAGTACCGCATCTACGTGCCGGAGGAAATGCTCGCTCCTGACCATTACGACTACCTGCACAACAACGACTCGAACATATGACGGGCGCCGCTCCGTTCGGCGAGGCGGGCGGTCCGGGAAGGTCTTTTGAAATATCTTCAGTTAAACGGCTAAAAACCTCCCGATACAGATAATTCTAAAACGATTTCCGCCGTTATTTTGAAAACAGAGGAAATTAACGGCTATACACCTTTTAAAAACGCCAGGATTAAAAAACTCGCCCGCCCGACGAACGCCGTTTCGCGAAAAGGAACGGCCCGGAAAATCTTTCAGAATATTCCATTTAAAACGGCTAAAAACCGTTTAATATAAATCAGTCTAAAAAGATTCTTGACATGATTTTGAAAATACAGGATATTAACGGCTATGAGTACTGAAATAACATCCAGGTTAAAAGCTCTCGTGCGCCACGTTCCGCCCGGCTTCGTGGTCGACTCCGCGTGGCTGGACCGCCAGGGCATAGGTCCGAAGTCCATACGCGGCTACGTGAGACAGGGCTGGCTCGAAAAAGTGACGAGGGGCGTTTACCGGCGGCCCCTTTTGGGGAAAGATTTTTCATACATGCAGGACTGGGATACGGCGCTTGCGTCCATCCAGCGGATCATGGGATACAGAGTTCACCTGGGCGGGTCGAGCGCCCTGAAAATCCGTGGTTACGGAAACTGCATGTGGCCGGAAGAGGGAAACCCTGTTTATCTCTACGGAAGCGTCCCTCCCTGGCTCTCGCAGCTTCGCCTTGAATCGGGAGCGCGGTTCCACGTCAGGTCACGCTCCCTGTTCGGCGACGACCTTTTGGGGATCGAGAACTGTTTCTGCTCCGAATACGGAGTCCCGCTGGCGCTGTCCGACGCCGTTTCCGCTGATACCGGCGGAAGCGACCCGGCCGACGACGACGAAACCGCCAGCTATACGAAGTGGAAGCTTCTCGAACCGAGGTGGCCGATACACGTGTCTACTCCCGAGCGCGCCGCGATGGAAGCGCTGGAAGATTTTCCCGGCCGCGGAACCTTTCACGACCTGGACATGATGTTTCTCAGTCTCTCGGGCATGAGACCCAAGCACGTAACGCCCCTTCTCCGCACGTGTCGAAGCGTCAAGGTGAAGCGCCTGTTTTTCGTCCTCGCCGAGCGACACTCTCACATATGGCTTGATTACGTCGACAAAAAGACGGTCGACTTCGGTTCCGGCCCCCGGGCGCTTGCGAAAGGCGGCAGACTTCATCCCGTCTACCGCATCTACGTGCCGGACGAACTGCTAGCTCCCTTTGAATACGATCACGAGTCCCTCGCGAATGTACAGTAAACTTTATCTTGAGCAGGCCGAGCTTGCGCTTCGGCTGCTGCCGGCGATATCCTCGGAAAAGGCGTTCGCCCTAAAGGGCGGTTCGGCGATCAATTTCTTCTACAGGGACATGCCGCGCCTGTCGGTCGACATCGACCTCACCTACCTGCCGATAGAGGATTGGCGGACTTCCACCGCTAACATCCACGCGGCGTTCGACCGGATCGTAACCGCCTGTTCCCTGATCGATAAAAGACTCCGGTTCCGCCGCTCGAGCGGCCACAGGGTCACGGCGATGTCCGGCGCCACGGAAGTAAAGATCGAGACGACTCCCGTCATGCGCGGAACGGTGCTGCCGCACATCCTGCTTAAAACCGCGGTCTCGGTCGAAAAGAACTTCGATGTCGCCAGAATGCAGGTGGTCTCCTTCGAAGACGCGTACGCGGGAAAGATGAACGCGGCTCTCGACCGCCAGCACCCGAGGGACCTCTACGACATCAAGGTGCTTTACGAAAACGAGGGGATAGGCGACGAACTGTTTCGAGTTTTCCTGGTGTACGTATGCTCCTCCCCCCGGCCCATACACGAAATGCTCGCTCCCAACCTCCTGCCCGTCGAAGGACCGTTCCTCGAGCAGTTCAGGGGCATGACGGACGACGTCGTCGAGCGCTCGGAGCTCGAGGCGGCGAGAGCCCGGCTTTTCGAGGACGTGAGGAGCCGTCTCGCGGGAGACGTGGCGGAGTTTCTGCTTTCGGTTCACGACGCGGAACCCCGCTTCGACCTCATCGGCCTGCCCGAGGCGGAAAACCTGCCGGCCGTGCGGTGGAAACTGCTCAACCTTCGGAAGTTCAGGTCCGAGAATCCGGAAAGACACGCCGAACAGCGCGGGCTCCTCGAGAATGCTTTCGCCTGATCTTTCCGCGTCGTCCGGCAACAACGCCGGCAATAAAATCGGAAGCGTCCATAAGAGGCTTTAATCTTTCCGCGGCCCGGCCAACCCGCGACACGCCGTTAGTCGTATCGCGGTAGGGCCGTCGGTTGCCCGACGCCCCCCGCGCAGATCCGTACGTGCCCGATAAAGCATACGGCTCCTACCTCGGGTATATGACGGCTGTTCAGTTCCGTATCCGCTCCGACTCATGGTTCACGGGCTCTCCGACTCTGTGTTCGGCCAGTGCTTTGTCTTCGCCGATTCCCCTCGGCCACGGCCCTTCGCTCCACCGACTCCGCCGCGACTCCCGCCGCCTTGTTCACCAGCTTCCTCATAGAAAACGCACCCAAGAAAAGCTCTCCCACCCGCAGTTCCCTCTCGATTGTATGAACCGACGCGGGCCGTGAATTTTGCCTCTCCAAGAGTCCCAGTAGAAACCATTCCCCGGGATGTCCTATGATTATGAATTTTACCTGTTAGCGAACAACCCCTTGATAAAGGTTGCGGACAGTACCATCACGTTAGTCGCGACCAGTGCTATCAGAACTCCGCTGGGAAGTTTTATCGGTCGGGGCCAGTACTCGGACCCCGCGACCGCAACTAACACGACCGCTATGAAAAAAAGCCAGCGGGAAACAATCTTCTTGACCCATTCGGCGTAATCCTTTTGCAGTTCCTGTTTTTGCGTCTCGCCTCTGGTGTAAGCTTGGAGATGGTCAATCCTCACCTGCCGGAGGCGCTTTTCGTCGGATTGGCATTCCTCCAGACGTTTCTTGCTCTTGGCCTTCTCAAGCTCTTCTTTCTTGAGAGGGACTCCTTGCGGAGTCTCCGGCTTGGGACAAAAAACGGACATGAGCAATCAGCCAAGACTCCGGTAGAGGTCTGTGTAGTAGTTTCGGATGAGGTCCTTGGGTATTTCCATGTTGCGCGACCCGTCATAGGTGTTCCACCATGGAGAACCCTTTTCGTGGGTCAGGGCGACCAAGTGACTGGCCGATGCGTCCTTGTACGAATCCCAGATGGTGTTCAGGGTCTGGAGTATTTCATCGTCGTCCATCTCGTCTTTCTTCGGCTCCCTAGGGTCCCTGTCGCCGAATGGGTCGTAGAGGGTGGCGCGGTCCGTTATGTGATCCTTGCCAAACTTTCTCAATTCATAGTAAAGCGAAGGGACAACGGGACCGTAATCCCAAGCTTCTATGGGATCAGAGAATAAGTAGATTCTGGGATGAGCCACGCATGTCCAGCCAAAAAATATGTAGACGAGCTTTAGCAGCTTCAGAATGCTTATGTCCTGAATTTTGTCTTCCTTGGCACTGTCCAGAATGAAGTTGGCGATGTGAGCCGCCTTGTAAGGAGCTTTGTATGTTTCGTCACTCACAAGTTCCCTCCCTGTCCTTTTTGATTGTTACACCATTCCTTCACTATCCAGATTCCAACAATTTAGATTATTTCGGCACAAGCATCGGGAGACACCATGGGGAGTAGGTACAGATGCTGTTGCATGGCAACCAACAGTCTCGACCTCCGGTCAACAAGAGCGGGCCACCAGATCCACAACCGGCGACATCATCACTGCCATTACGGGTAACTGTAATGAAAAAAAGACTGTCGGTCAAGAGGTGTGTTGGGAGCTGTGAGTAGTTTTGCGAGTAGTTTTTCAATTGAGGCTGTCGGACTTTTGCCCCGGCAGGTCGAAAAAGGGGTGAAACGCGCAAGAAATTCCACGATACCGCAGGACAAAAAGTCGTGATTTTCGGTCGTTTCCGTCCGTAGAAAGTCTCAATTTCTGATTAGGTCCGAAATCAGGAACAATATCCCCGTAATGGAAAACCTGTTCAAAGACTCCGTAAGGCATATAGAGCGGTTCTACGAAGAACGCGGCTACGAACTAGGGTGGCGGTTTCTCACCTGCTCCGGGAAAATTCTGCGCGGCAATCCCGAATTTGCGTTGATCGACTTTCATCCGGGCGGCAAGGAGATACCGCCCGATCATCCACGGCAAAGTTGCGAGAAAGGCAACGCGTACCTTCATGAGAAATGGAGAGACCACGCTCCCGGCGAGGCGCCGCTGCAGACGCGAATTCAGGGAATGTTCAAGATATTCGCCGAGAAACTCGGCTACCGGGGTACGTGGGAAGAACTGCTGGAAGAGACACTGTCGGGGTATTTCATACCTTTCAGATCGCCTTTTTTAGACGGTTCCGAGCTAAAACTGGCAGAACGCATCTGGGAGAAGATACTGGAATCGACCCGTCCGGAATACATCATATGTCTGGGCAAAGGACATACTTACAAAAGGGTGAGAAAACTGGTCCCCGGCGTCTTCGGTCTGCAAGAAAAGAAGCCTGTTTCCGTACCCGTCAAATGGAGGAGCAATTCCCTAGCCGAAATCGTCGAGTTCGGAGAAAATCCGGATGTAAGACTCCTGGGATTGCCCTATTCGCGGAGGGGCCAATTAGGCGATCCGGGAAACGATACGGACGTAAAACATATCTTCGAGCTATTCTGCGGCTGAAACCATGACCACGGCTCCCGCCTCCGAACCCCTCAGGATAGGCCTTTCCGCCCAGCTCTCCGGCCGCCACTGCGTCCAGGGAAAAGAAAGCCTGAAGGGAATAAGACTGCTTGTCGAGAACCTGCGCGACCGAGGAGGAATAAAGACGCGTGCGGGAAAGGTCTTCGTCCCCGAGCTCGTGTTTTACGACGACGGAAGCCTGCCCGAAAAAACACGCGAAAACACGCTTCGCCTCCTGGAAAAAGACCGCGTGGACGTGCTGCTGGGGCCGTATTCGAGCAGTCTCGCCCTGGCCTGCGCGCGTACCGCGGCCGAAGCGGGCAGAGTGGTCTGGAACCACGGCGGGTCGTCGGAAGACATACCGGGGGCGGGCGGAGCCAGGGTGGTAAGCGCCATAACGGGCACTTCCTCCTACTTTCACGGGGTGGTGGACATGATGGGAGGCTTCCGCGACCGCCCCCGGGAGATAGCCCTTCTGGGGCTTTCGGGAAGCGGTTTCGCCGAAAGCGTGTGCGAGGGAGCCCGCCTGCGCGCCGAGAGCCTCGGAATAAATGCCCCGACGCTTTACTTCCAGGGGGGGACGAGGGATTTTTCCCGGGTGATTTCCGCGGCGGGGAAAGGGGGCGCGGACTGTCTGCTCTGCTGCGGAGGGATGGAAGACGACATCAACCTGGCTCTCTGGGTGTCGGAAAACGAGCGGGAGTCGTTCAGAATGGTTGCGACGCTCGCCGCGGCGGTGAACGAATTCGGAAACCGCCTGGGGCGAAGATCCGAAGGATTCGTTTCGACGAGCCAGTGGGAACCGGCCCTGGAAGCGCCCGTGGACTTCGGCCCGAGCGCGGGGGAATTTTCCAGGGAGTTCGAAAAAGCCCACGGATACGTTCCCGACTACACGGCCGCCCAGTCCTGCAACATGGGACTCATAGTCGCGAAGCTCGCGGAGCGGACCTCCAGCAGGAACGACGGGGTTCTTTTCGAGGAGGCGCTGCGCTCTCGGTTCAGAACCTTCTACGGGGACTTTCGCCTCGACCCCCGTACCCTCGGGCAGACCGGACACCGCATGCTGGTGACGCAGTGGCAAGACGGGGAGAAGAAGATAATATTCCCCCGGGAACACGCCGAATCCGGATTCACGGCGGGGGGAGTGGTGGAGCCGATGGGATTCGAACCCACGACCTCATGAATGCCATTCATGCGCTCTCCCAGCTGAGCTACGGCCCCTGGGCGGAAAAAAACCGGTCGCGGCTTCCGGGAAAGCATCCCCGAAACGGCGACGAAGTCTCGTGGTGGAGCCGATGGGATTCGAACCCACGACCTCATGAGTGCGATTCATGCGCTCTCCCGGGCTGAGCTACGGCCCCACGCGACAAACCGTTTATTCCATTTCAAGAAAAACGCATGGCCGTCTCGTCCATGCGTTTTCCGTTTTCCTTTCGAACTTCGGGCGCGGTTCAGCAGTTTACCGGAAGAGAAGGCTCCGGCCTATACGGCGTCGGTTCCGCCGCGAAACAACGTGACGGCTCTTCGTGTGTGTGAACGCGGGAGGACAGGCTTCGTCCTCCCGCGCCGTCGGTTCGTTCCTGGTCAGGCGTTATACCGCCGCTTTCTCCCCGCCGTGAAGGCGAACGAAACGACGACCGTCAGAAACAGCAGCGTCCCGAGGCCGGCTCCTCCGCTTTCCGAAGAAGCCAGAGCGCATCCTCCGTCGCCACCGCCTCTAGGTTGATCGACGGGAGGCGACGGGTCGCCGTCGTCGCCCGTCGTTACCGGGCTTCTCTGATTCCCGGCCGAGATGCTGCCAAGCCTGCTCCTGACGGCGGCGTCTCCGTCGGGGGCCGTGTAGACCACGGTCACCCCGCTCGCGCCGCTTGGAATCTCCTTGGCGAGCGTCAGCGTAACCGTCATGCCGCTCACGCTGACTCTGCTGGCGTTTACAACCTCGATTCTTTCGCTTCCCTCAACCCGATACTGAACGGTGAACGCGGTGGCGGGAGGCACCGACTCCGCGACAAGGTTCGTGTTGTAGGTAACCACGATCATGTCCCTGGCGGTCGGGCTCACGGAAGCGCTCGCAATCCGCGGAGCCTCCGGACGACTGTCCGCGTTCATCCCCGCTCTGGGCCCTATCGCCCCACTCTCCCTTGTTATGGGCTCCAGAAGCTCTCCGGCCAGGACCAGGGTCACGGAGCTGGGAACCCTGGGCCTCGGTCCTATGTAGTTTCCCTTGACCGCAAGCTGCCCGGAAAACTCCCCTCCTACCAGATTCTTCGCGTAATTGCCTATGTTGTTCCCGCTGAACGCCTCGAAGCCGGGGGCGGCGGCCTTTTCTACACTCCAAAGCTCTATCGCGTTGTCGACCAGCGCGGCGCCGTCGCCGTAGCTGATATCGTTGTCGACCAGGCTTATCTTTGCATTCTCGTTGGCTCTTAGAAAGATCCCTACTCTTCTGTGACATGATTTGTATCGAACGATGTCGTTTTTGCCTATCATGATGTCGTCCGATTTCAGTATGCCGTCATCCGCCGCGGAGAGCCTGAAATCCCCGGCTGTGGCGCTCGCCCTGGCAAGTTCCGCGAGACGAACGGGCGTCGCCCGGGCGGGACCTTCGGTTTCACCATCGCCGGCATCGACCACGTTGCCCGAGCTAAGGGGCGGATATGGAAAATTCGGCACGTACGACTGCATTATCGTGGGCTGCAGAGACCTGTCTATCTGGGCGATCGTGGTGGCGGCCACGATTTTGGTATCGTCGTCGTTGCTACACCACTGCATCCTTCTCAAGACAGCGCTGTAAAACGTGGTTGAGTAAACGGGGTTGCTGTCGGATGCAAACAGGCGGTTGCCGCTTATGGTTATCTTGGCGTCTTCCTCCGATTCAATACAAGGGCGGTCAGGGTCATTCCTATCTACCTTCGGGCAGTCATCGACTACCACAAGGGCATCTGCGTATCTGTTGCCCCCCGACGTGAACGCCCTGATCAGGTTGTTGCTGATCGTAATCTCCGCGTTTGCGGCGACGCCTTTCCTGAACCTCAAGGTGCCGAAGGTGGTTCCCTCGATCGTGTTGTCCGAAATCGTGACTTTCCTGGCCGTGCCCTGCAATTGCACCGCGGTCTCGTCCTCGTTGTTGTAGGGTATCCTGTTTCCGTTCTCGTCCATGAGAAAAACCGGGTTGCCCGAAGAGTCCGTGCGCGGAAGGCCGTTTTCGTCCCTGGCAACGAGATACGAGGAATCCGCCACTCCTATGTTGCGGAACGTGTTGCCGACTACCTTGATGTCCACGGCGCAAGACTTCGCGCCTCTCGACATTACCCATTCTCCTTCCTCAAACAGGAAGATCGCCCCCACCTCGGTTCCGTCGAACGAGTTGCGCGTGATCTCTATTCCCGTAAACGCCTCCGCGGCCGGACAGGGGGCTGGACTTGGAACGCTGTTCCATCTCGGATTTATCAGTATGTGGCCTCCGAAGACGTTTTTCATCCATGACAGACTGGCCCCTGAAAGATTAATATCCCATTTGGATATCGTGGTGCTGGTTTCGGGATCCCGGAATCCATAGAGGCTTGTACCCCCCACATAGTCCACGGGAATGCCGGTTTCCTTGTTGATTACAAATTGTTGTGGGGTAAATTCGCTAGCTGTCGCATCTTGTTGGCACCGGTTGTTTTGACTTTGACACCAGCTGTCCGAGTCTTCGCGCAGGTGCTTTGCGAGCTCCGTCTTGTGAAACTGCCCCGTGTACGAACGGTAGTTGTGCTTGCAGTCGGGGAGGGAGTCGGGACAACTGGCGGTGCAAGTGCTGGGATCGGAGGGGCAGCCGTTGCTGGCCTGCCACGCGGACGCCTTCGCCTTCCTGTCCAGAAGAAAACTCTGCAGCGTCACGTCCCCGAAGTAGAACACGTCCGGTCCCACCTGGTTTATGTTGCGCTCCCCTTCCTGAAGAACCGTGGCGTCGCCGAGTTCCAGGTTCCTGAACGTCAGGTCTTCCACCTTGACTTCCTTGCTCCTTATCTGGATCAGAAGCTCGCCGGTTATCACCGCGTCTCCTTCCGCGGCCGGGTCCTTGCGAAGCGTCAGCGGACGCATGACCAGAAGCTCCCCGATGTCGTCGTACGTACCGGCGCCGAACTCGATAACGTCCTCGTCGTCCTCGTCTCCCGCGTACGTGGCCGAATCCGCTATGATCGCCTGCAGGGACTTGGGCTTGTCCGAATCCGGCGTGCTCTCCGGCAGTTTGTCTATGCTGGCCTGCACGTTGGCGGGACTCACCTTTACGACCGCGGCCTCGGACGAACCCGCGGAAACAAGCAGAAAAAGAACAACCATGCCGATAAATCTGATTAACGGACTCACCATTTCAAAATATCCTCCTGACTTTCACTTTGAAATCTCTTCAGGTATTTCCTGTCGCTACCCTAAAGCAATGGCTATTTTTGCAGATAATAACAATTCTCAAGGACATTGTCAAGCGATTCCGGCCTTCGCGTCCGCGGGAAAAGGTACCCGACCCCCCCCCATTTGTCAACACACACACACGCACACACACACGCAGACGGCAACGCGTTTTCCGTTCTCCTTCCGTACTCCCGGGCGCGGTTCAGTAGTTTACCGGAGGAGAAGGCTCCGGCCTGTACGGCGTCGGTTCCCCGGCGGGAAACGCGTTTTCCAGATCGCCGTCGTCGGGAGGACCCGCGGGCGGCACGGGCGAGCGGGCCAGGCTCTCGTAAGAGCGGGGAAGCGGAGTCGCCGTCGCGAAGGAACTCGCTCCCTTTCCCGTCGTCCCCAGCGCGTACAGCTCGAACCTGTAGGGAGTTCCGACTCGAAGACCCGAAACCGCGTGCGAGGTCGCGGCGGCCGGAAGACCGATCCACCCCGAGCAGGAACCCCCGGCTTCCATCGCGCAGTCCCGTAGCATGTAGCCCGTCACGCCGGAGTCGTCCGGGGCGTCCCACGCGAGATCCACCTTCCCCGCCCCCGCCGTCGCCGCAAGACCCGCGGGAGCCGCCGGAGGACGACGCGCGATTCTAAACCCGTGCGAACCGGCGGGAACCGCCACCTCGATCCAGTTCTCCCCCGAATCGACCACGCCGAGAGGCCTGGCGCTCCCGTCGAGAAATACGTCGAACCCCGTCGGAGTCGCCCGCTCGACTTCCAGACTCGTTCCCTCCGAAATTATCCTCCCCCCGTCTCCCTCGACTAGAAGGCTCGCCGCGTCTCGGGTCTCGAATCTCGTCCCCCCGGCCTCGAAAAGCTTCCCCTTCCTGAAAAAGAACGACTCCACGGATTCTCCCTTCATCCTGAACCAGACCGCCGCGCCGCTTGCCGACACCCCGCGGCCGTCTATGTCGCCTATCGTCCGCTCCGCGAAGTCCGCCAGGGGCTGCACGACGAAATCCGTCGCCCCGCCGTCCCCTCCGTGCTCTATCCTCGCTCCCGTATACTTCCCCGAAACCCCGATGCGGGCCATCCCGGGACGCGGGTGGTTCCTGTCGTGCGGAAAAATCACCGTGGCGAACCTCGCGTTCTGGTTCTTCACCGGATAGGTCGCGTGGAGATATTCGCCGACGAAGCTGCTGTCCCAGGACGCCAGAAGCCCGTTCTCTATCTCCGCGGCGTCGGGGGGCGTGGCCAGAAAGACGGTGACGTTGACGTCGTTGTCCGTCCTCCGAACGTCCAGGTCCTTTCTCTTGAAGGAGCCGACGGGCCACCTGTACCTCTCTAGAGACGCCTCGGTCTCGGCGTCGTCCGAGTTGGGATGAAGATACATGTCGGCGCTGCCCCCGCCGCTTGAGAATACCTCGTCGAACAGTACGAAGTAGCCGTTGGCGTCGCCGGTCGGATGCGCGAAGCAGAAATTCCGCTCGTGCACGCCGTTTGAAAGCCCGGGACCCGACTTGCCGCTCGCGTAGTCGAACGAGGTTCCCGTGAAGCCTTCGGTGATTCCCCCTCCGGGCCTGCTCTCGAAATCCAGACCGTCGACGGTGACGGTGTTGGACGACTTCGCCGTGGCGTTTACGTACTCCCAGCCGAAGCCCAGCCCTCCTTGTCCCCATCCCCTGTATCCCGAGTTGCGCACGACGTCTTCCCCGTACGCGACCAGGTGCACGGCGTTGGCGTCCTTGTGCATGTGGTCCTGGTACTGCGTCTTGAGGTTGTTGAGAGCCCCGCCCAGCGCCTCCCTGCCGTTTTTCCTCTCGAGGAACCAGGCCCCGCCGTCGGGGAATATCCTGCCGGGAGGCGCCGCGGGGGCGGGCATGGGCTCGTCCATCAGCACGTACGCCAGCAGGGCGTTTCGGGTCTCGGTATCGGGCCGCTCGACGTTGCGCATGGCCCAGGCCGCGCTCGTCGCCGCCGTCGGTGAGAACCTGTGGGCGGAGCGGGCCCTGGGAGACCACCCGTCCGGCCCGTTTGTCCCCGAGTCGCCGAAAGTGTAGAACGTTCCGAAAGGAGTGACCCCGTAGCCGTACGTCCACTCGTACAGGGAGACCAGCCTCGGGTCCTCGTACAGGTTCTTCCTGCCCGTAAACGCGAGCACGTCGATCGAGTACGTCTTGGCGAGGTTGGCGCCGGCCATCCTGAACGCCGAGTAGGACGGCCCCGCCCTGAAGACGCCGTCGGGGGATATCTCCCTGTAAAGCTGCCCGACGTAGTCTCCGGCGGCGGCCTCGGCCAGGGTCTCATCGTCCTGGTACAGACCCCAGATCAGCCGGGCGCCGTAGACGTTGAGCGGCCACTGGAGCGGAGCGTTTATGAAAAACTCCGCCACCGGCCGAAGCGCGGCGTCCACCGCGGTTCTCTGGGAAGGAGTCATGTCGTCGTGAATTATGTCCGCGGCCAGCACCGCGTTGAAAAACGTCCAGCCCGGCACCACCATCGTATCGTGGTTTCCCGCCCTGGCGCCCTTCGCTATCTTGGGGAACGAGACGGTTATGGCGTCGACTATGGAGTCGACGTAGCCCTGTCTTTTCGTCCCGTCCTCCTCGAGGATGTAGGCCAGGGCGGCGTCGCTCGCGAACTCGGTCAGGCGCTGGCACGTGTACAGGAAACTCCAGCCGGGCCTGTAGCCCAGCGAACCGCGCGAGCCCTCGACGGCGCCTTTCGCGATGCTTTTCCAGGGCTCGGCGGCGGCCCTGCCCCGAAGCTCCTCGTACATATCCTCCCGCACTATCAGAAAAGGGCGCTCCTGCCGCGCCGAAACCGGCGGGGCGGCGGAGAGCAGGGCGACGAGGAACGCGGCGAGAACCACGCGGACGCGGAAAGCCGGACGGCATGCGGACATTGGAAATTCCTCCTTCGGAAACGCGTTTTTTCGCCCGGGCGAAGCGAGACGGCATCCGCCGCGAACGACCTTATATTATGCATGAAGAGGGAGCGGAAAGGTAGGCGCGTTCCAGATTCGCGAGTAAGACGAGAACCTTGCGCCGCCGATGCGCCGCGGGTGAAACGAGCCCGACGCGGTTTTCCGCGCGCCGCGACGTTTCCCGCGGTTTCGTCCCGGCGTCGGGGGAGAAACCGCCTTTTTCTAGCGTGTCGGCGACCAGCGCGGCCGCCGTCCCGAAAACCTTCGGGGCAGCCCGCGTCGAGGTACGCCGCGCCGGAAGCGGCCTCTAATGCGCCGGCGGGAATCGAGTCCTTTTCCCTTCCCCCGCTTCCCTCCTCTCCCCTTCGGAGCCTTACACGCCCGCCGAGGCCGATCTCCCGGGCGTACCCGCGCTGGCCGGCTCCGCTTGCGGCCCCCGGGCCCCGGTCTTCGAAAGGTCGCCCTCGGACGGGGAAGGAAACCTGTCGTGGAGAATCCGGGAAACCGCGCATCCCAGAACCGCGTCGCCCGGAAATTCGAGCCTTTCGTCGCTCTCGCGCGAAAATTCGTCGGCGCAAGAGCCGTGAGCGAGAGCCGTCTCGAGAAGGACCGGGTTCCTGAACCTGTATCGGAGTTTCCGTGTTCGACCGTCGCGAGGGAGCTTTCGCCCGGTCACGCGGAGACCGTCTTTCACGGTCGCGGAGAGACGGGAAAGCGGTTTATTCCTCCGGAAAAAGCAACCGCCGCGGAAACCGTCGAAAAACCGTTCCCGCGGCGGATGCCGTCATTGCGGTCGTCGCGGAGGAGGAAAAAGTCGTCTCCACCCCCGCTCTCTCAGATGTCGTTACTCGGCTTTCGCCTTCCTCCCCAGTCCGAAGGCGAACGATACCGCGCCAAGCAGCAGAACAAGCACGCCCAGATCGACTCCGCTTCCCGCCGAAGCCAGCGCACATCCTCCGTCCGTGCTTCCAGCAGCAGGACGAGGATCTTCAGGATCGTCAGGATCATCAGGATCAGCGGTAACAGTGCTGCCGTTCGTAACGGCGACCCTGCTAAAGCTGTCCAGTTCAAAACCCGCGTCGTCCTTTATCGGATTGCTGTCGGGCTTGGTGTAGGTCACCGTCACCGTTTCGCCCTGCCTGGCGGCTGCCCCGAGCGTGAGAACGACGGTACTCCCCGAAATACTAACGCCCGTAACGGGAAGCAGTGCGGTCGTGCCGGCCCGGACCTCGAACGCCGTGGACGGCGATGCGGCCGATGCGGCGGGCTTCGACGTCGCGTCAAGCATGTCGTTGAACGTAAGCGTGAGAGTAGTGCCGCTCTCGTTCACCGCGGGAGCGCCGTCGCCGCTTTCCACCAGCGCGGGAGGCTCCTCGTCCGGCATCATGACGTCCGAATCAGGTCCGACCTCTCTCTCGTCGCTCGTCTCGAACGGTTCGCCGCCGTTGTTGTCAGCCCCGGTAATGTTGCTGCCCACTCTCCAGTTCGAACCCAGATAGTTCTTCGCGACCGAGAAACCGGCGTCCGACAATACCGCGAACTGCTTGTAGAACGCTATGTTGTTTCCTTTAAAGGACTTGGGAACCACGCCGGTTCCGCTCATGACCACCCCGTTGTCGGGAGAAAGCGGCAAAGAAACCCCTGAAGCGTCCATCACGTAACCCAGGTCGTTGTTGTCTATGGTTACCCCCTTCTGGTTCACGACCCTGATCCTTCCCAGGTCGTAGCACCTGTCCGCCCGATATCGAATCAGGTCCTGAGCCGCCAAAGTAGAGGTGGCTCTTGGCAGACCTACACTTATCCCGATATTCGCACCCGACGTAGTATCCCCTGACAATGGATCGTTGTTACCGTCCACAAGAGAAAATTGAAGCGCGCCTGCGTCATTTACCAACGGCTTGGGCGCGCCGGAGGGTGGAAACGGGAAATTTGGCACGTCCGACTTCCATATTTCGGGCATTGTGTTCTTCCGGACAGTATCCGTAGTGCTCAGCGTGATCCATGTATCACCGGAAGCATGAACATAACCTTTGCAACTTTGGGTGACATTTCTAAAATAACCCTGGCCGCTATTGGGAGGAGCGCTAAGCCTATTGCCATTGCGGGAGTCTGCTCCTTCTCCGTATCCACCATCCACGCCCTCAAAAACCTTGGTCAGGAACCTGTTGGAGCTTCCCCCCCATATCCGGTTGCCCGTGACCGTTATGTCCGCAGTCGGGATTACTAGGTTACTAGCTGTTCCCATCGGTCCCAAAATGTCTATCCCGTTCAGAATCGAGGCCGCTATGTTGTTGCGGCTTATCTCGATCTTCGCGTTCGCCGGCGTATTCTCTACGACGATCGCGTCGTAAGTCCCGCCGGAAATGGTGTTGTGCGTAATCTTGGAGGAAACGGCGGTGGCGCCCGTGCCCGCGCTGGTCACTTTGGAGAAGCTTATGGCCGCCTCGTGGTTTCCTACATCGGCTATCTTGTTCATGTTGCCGTCCATCAAAGGAGAATCCCCTCTCCGGAGGAAAGGTCCGTTTCCTCCCACGTCCGTGAACGTGTTGCCTATAATCTCCACTTGCGCGGCGCAGTCGGCTCCGGCAATGTGTGGCGACGAGTTCCATCTACCACGGATAATCAGCATCCCTGTAAAAGAGTGGTTTCCTGCTCTTACGCCCGTAAGGTAAGTGTTTTCAAACACGTTGTTCCGGATATTCACATTCTTCACGCTGATTCCGTCGGAGGGGCAAGACGCCACCACCGAGTCCACCCAAATGGTCCCCATCGCGTTCAACGCATTGAAGACCGGTAACGCTCGTCCGACAATCTGACGGTTACCATTGCCATCTGCTTGTATTCGACCTCCAGGTACGAGCGCTAGCTCGCCCGCATCTGTTGCTCCCGGGACAATCGTGACAAAAAGGTGATCGTTCCAGAAAACATTCTTAACGGCATTCAGACCAAAAGTGGCAACGCCGACGTGGAGAATCCCTTCATTCTCCTCGATCTTCGTAGGGGTAAGAGCATCACCCGTTTCCCAATCGTTGTCGACTTCGGCGAGATATGCCGCAATCGTCTTCCCCGAAAGTCCGTACTCGACCGTCTTGGTGGCCGCTCTGGTGGTGGTCGTGCTGGCGGTGGCTCTCATAGTGGCGGTGTCGGGAGGCTCCGTGTCCTTGAACTTGAAACCCCTTATCACTATGTTGCTGGTCTTCACGTTGAACATCACCTTGCCCGTGAAGGTGATCATGTCGTCGCCGCTTCCCATGCCGCGGATCGTTATCGTCTCGACGGCGGGAGCGGCCGTTGCGATGTTGTCTCCGTTCCTGGTGACCAGTATCTCTCCCACGTCGTCATACACGTTAGGGTCGTCGCCCGAAGACGCGGGCTTGAACATCACCGTATCCCCAGGGTCCGCCAGGTCGACGAGCTCCTGCACCGTGCACGCCATCGGCGACTTGCGGGTGCCGGTGAGACCGCAATTCACATTGTCGTCCGTCGCCGTGAGACTGCCGTCCGCGCCCGCAATCACCTTGTCCCTCTCCGTTTTGCTCGCGTTAGCGGGGAACACCGAAATGGTCTTGGGACCAGTCTGCGCCTGCGCATCGTTCCCCGTCCCGTAACTCACGCAAAAAACGAACAGAACCGAAACTGCCAATCCGAAAAAATGTCTGAGCTGAAACCGCATAACTTCAACCTCCTTGTTCTGAAACAAAAGCTTCTTCAAGCATTGAATTTGTCTTTACCCTCAAACCAACAGTGAAAACGCGCATCCAAACAAACCTTTCCCGATAAAATACAAGCATACTCGCGCCAAGTCAAGTGTTTCTTGTGCGTTGTACGAAACGACATCCGCCGCGAAACGACGCGACGGCTCTTCGTGAACGCGGGAGGACGAGGCCTCGTCCTCCCGCGCCGTAGTTCCTTGTCAGGCGTTATGCCGCCGCTCTCTCCCCGCCGTGAAGGCGAACGAAACGACGACCGTCAGAAACAGCAGCATCCCGAGGCCGGCTCCTCCGCTTTCCGAAGAAGCCAGAACGCACCCTCCGTCAGGTTGACGGGAAACCGGATCGCCAGTATCCCCGCCGTCGTCGTCGCCCGTCGTTACCGGGCTTCTCTGGTTCCCGGCCGCGACGCTGCCCAGCATGCTCCTGACGGCGGCGTCTCCGTCGGGCGCCGTGTAGACCACGGTCACCCCGACCGCGCCGCTTGGAATCTCCCTGGCGAGAGTCACCGTTACCGTCATGCCGCTCACGCTGACTCCGCTGGCATTTACAATCTCGATTCTTTCGCTTCCCTCCAACCGGTACTGAACGGTGAACGCGGTGGCGGGAGGCACCGACTCCGCGGCAAGATCCGCGTCGTAAGTAACCACGATCATGTTCCTGGCGGTCGGGCTCACGGAAGCGCTCGCAATCCGCGGAACCTCAGGACGACTGTCCGCGTTCATCCCCGCCCTGGGCCCTAACGCCCCGTCCTCCCTCGCTATGGGCTCCAGAATCTCTCCGGTCCTGTCCAGGGTTACGTCGCGGGGAACCCTGGGCCTCTGTCCTATGTAGTTTCCCTTGACCGCAAGACTGCCCGAAAACGGCCCTCCCAGCAGCAGCCACCGGTAATTGTCCATGTTGTTCCCGCTGAACGCCTCGAAGCCGGGGGCGGGGTCGCCTCCTACGCCCGAGAGGCTTATCGGGCTGCTTATCAGCGCTGCGCCCTCGCCGTAGTTGATGTCGTTGTCGACCAGGCTTATCTTCGCATCCTTGTCGCCCTGTATGAATATCGCCGCTATCCTTGATACCGCGGTACAAAGCCTGTACAGAACGATGTCGTATTTGCCTATCATGATGTCGTCCGATTTCAGTATGCCGTCATCCGCGTCGGTGATATCGAAACCCCCGACCGTGGCGCTCGAGCGGGCCAGCTCTACGAGACGAACGGGCGTCGCCAGGGCGCCGGATTTGGTCCCCACGCTCGAGGGGTCGTCGGCATCGACCACGTTGCCCGAGCCGTCGAGGGGCGGATATGGAAAACTCGGCACGTACGACTGCGCTATCACGGGCCGCAGAAACTCGTCCAGCCGGGTGATGGTGGTGGTACCGTCGATGTCCGGACACCCCGCCGCTCTTCCGTTTATTCCCAAGAAATCCCGGTAATACACGGTGTTGTAAACAGCGTCGTTGTCGGATGCAAGCAGGCGGTTGCCGCTTATGGTTATCTTGGTGTCCGCTCTCGCTCCCCGAATGCCTATCAGGGAGCCGCCGGCCCTGTTGCCCCCCGACGTGAACTCCCTGATCAGGTTGTTGCTGATCGTAATCTCCGCTTTCGGGGCGTAGCCTTGCCTGGTCCTAAACCTTATGGGGGAGAAGGTGCTTCCCTCGAACGTGTTGTCCGAAATCGTGACTTTCCTGTACACGTCCCAGAACTGCATCGTGTTCTCGTCCTCGGCGTGGTTGGGCACCCTGTTTCCGTTCCCGTCCATGATAAAAACGGGGTTGCCCGAAGAGTCCGTGCGCGGAAGGCCGTTTTCGTCCCTGGCGACGAGATACGCGTAGTCCGCCACTCCTATGTTTCGGAACGTGTTGCCGACCACCTTGATGTCCACGTCGCACACCCCGCTGGCCACACCCGGGAAATAGAGGGGAGTGTCGGGGTCAGTGGGCGTGCGCGTGAGGTTCCAGTCCTCCTTCTTGATCGAGAAGATCGCCCTCACCTCGGTCCCGTCAAACGAGTTTCTCGTGATCTCTATTCCCGTAAACGCCTCCGAGGCCGGACACGGGGGGGGGGTCGGGGCAGGGTTGATGCGGGGGTCAGGTTGCTCGCCAACATTCCATCTGGGATTTATCAGTATGTGGCCGAAGGAATCTCTAATCACTGCCTGGACGGACATGTAGTTGTTCCATCTGTCCTCGTCCCCTGAAAATGTGCTGGCTCCCCTGTCCTGACGAAGGTGCTTGGGAATGCCGGTTTTCTTGTCGCTTATAAGTTTTTGAGGGAAGAATTCGAAACGCCGCGCGGCGGCGGGGACCAGGTGCTTCGCGAGCTCCGTGTAGTGAAGCTGTCCCGTGTACGAACTGTAGTCGTGCGCGCAGTCGGGAAGGTTCTCGGGGCAGGCGCCGGTACCGCCGGCGGCCTTCCACGCGGCCACCTTCGCCTTCCTGTCCAGAAGAAAGCTCTGTATCGTCACGTCCCCGAAGTAGTACCCGTACGGTCCCGTCAGGCCCCTGTTGACCTCCCCGTCCCGAAGAACCGTGGCGTCGCCGAGCTCCAGGTCCCTGAACGTCAGGTCTTCCACCTTGACTTCCTTGCTCCTTATATGGATCAGAAGCTCGCCGGTTATCACCGCGTCTCCTTCCGCGGCCGGGTCCTTGCGAAGCGTCAGCGGACGCGTGATCAGAAGCTCCCCGACGTCGTCGTACGTACCGGCGGCGAACTCGATAGCGTCCTCGTCTCCCGCGTACGTGGCCGAATCCGCTATGATCGCCTGCAGGGACTTGGGCTTGGCCGAATCCGGCGTGCTCTCCGGCAGCCTGTCTATGCTGGCCTGCACGTTGGCGGGACTCACCTTTACGACCGCGGCCTCCGACGAACCCGCGGAAACGAGCAGGAAAAAAACGACCGCAAACAAGGGCTTGATTAATGGAATTAGCATTTCACTCACATCGCTCCTCTTAAAGTTGGCACTGTTTTTACTATACCACTAGCCATAGTGTAACAACTCGTAAAAGACATTGTCAAGCGATGTTCCAGCCATGACCGCATGGAAAAAGTACCCGACCCCCCCCCATTTGTCGCAGACGGCCATGCGTTTTCCGTCCTCCTTCCGGACTCCCGGGCGCGGTTCGGCGGTTTACCGGAGAGGAAGGCGCAGGCCCGTACGGCGTCGGTTCCCCGGCGGGAAACGCGTCCTCGAGATTGCCGTCGTCGGGAGGACCCGCGGGCGGCGCGGGCGAGCGGGCCGGGCTCTCGCAAGAGCGGGGAAGCGGAGGCGCCGTCGCGAAGGAACCCGCTCCCTTTCCCGGCGTCCCCAGCGCGCACAGCTCGAACCTGCAGGGAGTTCCGCCGCGAAGACCCGAAACCGCGTACGAGGTCGCGGTGGACGGAAGACCGATCCGTCCCGAGCAGGAACCCCCGCTTCCGTCGCGCAGTCCCGCCGACGGGCCGTCCGTACCTCCCGGGAGACGCTTCGGCCCCGGCATCGTCCGGGTTGGGATGAAGATACATGCCGGCGCCGTCCCCGCCGCTTGAGAAAATTTCGCCGAACAATACGAAGCGGCCGTCGGCGTCGCCGCTCCGCCGACGCGTATATTCTCCCGTCTTCCCTTCTCCGGCTGATGCCGAACGGCAAACGCACTCCCGGTTCTGCTCGCGAACCAGGCCATGTTCCCCCCTCTTTACGAATCGCGGTTCAGGGAATTTCCCGCTCTTTCCGCGCCCGGTCCCGCGGGCGCCGCGGACGACGAACCGCCCGCGGGGGTTTCCCTGCGCATCCCGGGACGGATCGTGTATACTTCCGCTTCCGTATCGCGAGGAAAAAGGACATTGCGGAAATGAACTCGGTGGACATAGGTCTCGTGGGCGCCGGAACCATAGGGTGCGGAGTCTACAAAACGATAAGCGAAAACGCCGGTCTGATAGAAAAAAGAACGGGCGTCGGGCTGCGTCTCGGGAAGATAGCCGATCCCGACATGGACAGGGAGCGTCCGGTGCGGATACCGAGGAAGCTTTTCACCGCCGATTTCCGGGAACTGGTAAACGACGACTCCATCTCGATCATAATAGAGCTCGTGGGAGGAACCGCGGCGGCCGGGGAGATCGTCCTGGAAGCGATACGCGCCGGAAAGCACGTCGTCACGGCCAACAAGGCCCTTCTCGCCCACCGCGGCGAGGAAATCCTCGCCGAGGCCTCGGCAAACGGCGTCCGGGTCGCCTTCGAAGCCAGCGTCGGGGGAGGAATACCCGTGATAAAGGCCGTGCGGGAAAGCTACGTCGCCAACAACATCCTGTCCATGCACGGCATCATGAACGGAACGTGCAACTACGTGCTCCACAAAATGTCGGAAGACGGAAAGGGATTCGAGGAAGCGCTTCTCATGGCCCAGCGTGAGGGATACGCCGAGGCCGACCCTTCCTTCGACGTGGACGGCACGGACGCGGCGCACAAGCTCTCGGTCCTGATAGCGCTCGCCTACGGGTTTTTTCCGAAACTGGGAGACATTCGCGTCGAGGGGATAAGAAACGTCCGGCCGACCGACGTGGAGTTCGCCGACCGCCTGGGCTACAGGATCAAGCTGCTGGCCGCGGCCAAGCTCAGGGACGGGGGGGTGGAGGCGGGAGTGTACCCCGCGCTGGTGCGGAAAAACACCCAGCTAGCCGACGTGAAGGACGCGTACAACGCCATACACGTGGTGGGGGACGTGGTGGGGCCGACCATGCTCTACGGAATGGGAGCGGGCATGCTTCCGACCGCGAGCGCCGTGGTGGGAGACGCGGTCTCGATAGCCGGGAGCGTCGGAAACGCGGCGGAGTTCCCGGGGCCGGGACCCGGCCGCGAAACCGCGGAAAGGCTCACCGTTCTCGACCCCTCGGACGCCGCCGGCCGCCGCTACCTGCGGTTCCGCGGCGACGACGTTCCCGGAACTCTCGGGAAGATAACGACGGTTCTGGGAAAAAACGGGATAAGCATCGAGTCCGTGATACAGGAGGGGAGAAAAGCCGGAGGCGGCGAGGTTCCCATCGTGATGATGACCCACGAGGCGGCCGGAGGGGACCTTCGAAAGGCGCTCGGAGAGATCGCGGACTCCGTCGCTCCCGCGTCCGAGGCGGTCGCGATGAAGATCGAGGAAATATAGGCCCGCCGGCCTCTCGGCGGAACGCCCCATGGAAAAAAGACCGGTCGCCGACCCCGCGTTCTACAGGGAAATTCTCGACTCGATGCCCGAGGGGGTCGTGGTCGCGGACGAGGATCTCCGGATCGTCTCCCTGAACGAACCCTGCGAGAACATGCTCAACGTCTCCAGGCGAAAGGCCGTCGGGGAGCGATTGTCGAAATTCTTTCCCGCGGGGATAAACAGTCTCTGCGCGAGGGTGATAAGGGAACGGAGGGTGGTCCACGAAGACGGTCTTTCCGTGACCGCGGCCGCCGGCGCCTCCACCCGGGTCGAGTGCACCGCCTCTCCCGCGCACCGCCGCGACGGGAGCCTCGGGGGACTGGTTCTCCAGATAAGGGACGCGGACAGGACGGGAGTGCTCTCGACGATCGACGGGAGCGTCGGCCACGGGAAGAGCTACGAGAACCTGGTGGCGGGGCTCGCGCACGAGATCGGAAATCCCCTGAGCGGCATAAAGGGGGCGGCCCAGCTGCTCGACGGAACCCTTTCGGACGAGCAGAGACACCGCTGCTCGAGCATAATAGTGAAGGAGGCGGAAAGGCTGAAGAACCTTCTCGACAGGCTCGCCAAGCCGTCGGGACTCGCCGCGCGTCCCCGCGGGCCCGTGGACGTGAACGAGATACTGATCGACACCGTGTTCCTCGAATCGAACGTTCACCGGAACATAGAGTTCCGCCAGAATCTCGACGTCACCATTCCGCCCGTGCCCGGGGACCACGACTCCCTCAAGCAGGTGTTTTTGAACATCGTACGAAACGCCGCGGCCGCCGTCCGCGGCGAGGGGAAGATAACGGTTTCCACCAGGTGGGTCGCCGACTACAGGATACGGGACAGGCACATGGTTCTCATATCCGTGAGCGACGACGGGGAGGGAATGCCGCGGGAGAACCTCGAGAGGATATTCACCCCGTTTTTTTCCGGAAGAAAGGACGGAACGGGGCTCGGGCTTTTCATATCGAGACAGGTGGTGGCCAGGCACGGGGGGATCATCACGGCGGAGAGCGCGGAGGGAGAGGGCTCGGTGTTTCGGGTGCGGCTGCCCGCGGGACGCTGACCGGCCGTCTTTGCGCCCGCGCCCGCGACCCAATATAATGTTTTTCGCGGGAATTCCCGAAACGGAGAAGTCATGAAAAGCCGCATTCTCGTCGCGGACGACGAGGAGAACATCAGGTGGATACTCCAGACCTCGCTCGGCAGGGCGGGGTTCGAGGTGGACTGCGCCCCGAGCGGCCGCGACGCCGTCCGGAAGGCCCTCGAGAGGAATTACTCGCTCATACTTCTCGACATAAACATGCCCGACCTCGGAGGCTTCGAGGTCATGACGCGGGTAAGGAACGGGGGAGTCGACTCGCCCATAATATTCATCACCGCCCACAACACCGTGAGCAACGCGATAGACTCCATGCAGCTCGGGGCGTACGACTACATAACCAAGCCGTTCGACCTCGAGGAGGTCAACCGCTTCGCCGAGAAGGCGACGAGGAACCGCGAGGTCTCCGCGAAGACGAAACGGCCGGAAGACGGCGGGGAGGCGGAGCGGGTCCCGCTGGAGGAGATGATAGGAAGCTCCTCCCGGATGCTCGAGGTCTACAAGCTCGTCGGCAGGACCGCCGGCAGGGACATCACCGTCCTGGTGACTGGAGAGAGCGGAACCGGCAAGGAGCTCGTGGCGAGGGCCATACACTCCAACAGCCCGAGAAGGAAGAAAAGGCTCGTTTCGGTGAACATATCCGCCATTCCCCGGGACCTCATGGAAAGCGAGCTTTTCGGATACGAGAAAGGGGCGTTCACCGGCGCCGCGGGGCCGAAGAAGGGAAGGTTCGAGGAAGCCGACGGCGGAACCCTTCACATAGACGAGATAGGGGAGCTTTCCGTCGACCTGCAGTCGAAGCTGCTGCGCGCCATCGAGGAAAAGAGGATATACCGTCTCGGGGCCGAGAGACCCGTCTCGGTGGACGCGAGGATAATAGCCAGCACGAACAGGAACCTGCGGGACTCCGTCGCGGAGGGGTCGTTCAGGGAAGACCTGTTCTACAGGCTGAACGTGATAAGCGTGAGCCTCCCCCCGCTCAGGGAGAGAAAGGAAGACATAGGGGAGCTCGCCGGGCATTTCCTGAGAAAGTACTCGGCGGAGCTCGGGGGCGGGAGCAAGACGCTTTCCCCCGAGGCGGGGGAAACGCTGGCGGCCCACGACTGGCCCGGAAACGTGAGGGAGCTTGAGAACGCGATAAAGCGTCTGCTGGTTCTTTCCCCCGACGGCGTGATAAGCGCCGAAGACGCGGAAAACGCCATAGAGAAGATCCGCGGCGGCGGGAATCCCGAAAAGGACGCCGGGGGAGGAGCGGAGCGGCTTCTGCGCGCGATGCTGGAAGAAGCGGATCTCTCCTCGCGAAACGTTCACAGGGAGATCATCGGCGGGCTTGAGAAAAAGCTGATCGAAATCGTGCTGGACGGCACCGGGGGAAACGCCAAGCGCGCGGCGGAGATACTGGGAATAAACAGAAACACCCTGTCGAGGAAGATGGGCGGCTCTCAGTAGCCGAGCCTGCCGAGCGCGTCCCCGGCGGCGCGGCTCTCGGCTTCCTTCCTGCTCCCGCCGCTTCCCCTTCCCGTCACGCCGGCGGAGACGGTCACCTCCACCGCGAAGACCCGCTCGTGCGGCGGCCCCTCTTCCCCCACCACCCTGTAGGAGGGCTCCCGGCCGAAGCGGCTTCTGGAAATTTCCTGCAGTTCCGTCTTGGCGTCGGGGGAAAAATCGCCTTTTTCGACCGCGTCGGCGACCAGTTCGGACACCATCTCGAAAACCTTCGGGTAGCCCGCGTCGAGGTACACCGCGCCCAGAAGCGCCTCGAAGGCGCCGGCGAGAATCGAGTCCTTTTCCCTTCCCCCGCTTCCCTCCTCTCCCTTTCCGAGCCTTACGTGCCCGTCGAGGCCGATCTCCCTGGCGTACCCGCACAGGCCGGCGCCGCTTACGACCCGGGCCCTGATCTTCGAAAGGTCGCCCTCGGACAGGGAAGGAAACCTGTCGTAGAGAATCCGGGAAACCGCGCATCCCAGAACCGCGTCGCCCAGAAATTCGAGCCTTTCGTTGCTCTCGCACGAAAATTCGTTGGCGTAAGAGCCGTGAGCGAGAGCCGTCTCGAGAAGGGCCGGATCCTTGAACCTGTATCGGAGTTTCCTTTCGATCATCGTAAGGGAGCTTTAGCCCGGTCATGCGGAGACCGTCTTTCACGGTCGCGGAGAGACGGGAAAGCGGTTTGTTCCTCCGGAAAAAGCAACCGCCGCGGAAACCGTCGAAAAACCGTTCCCGCGGCGGATGCCGTCATTGCGGTCGCGGAGGAGGAAAAAGTCGTCTCCACCCCCGCTCTCTCGGATGTCGTTACTCGGCTTTCGCCTTCCTCCCCAGTCCGAAGGCGAACGATACCGCTCCAAGCAGCAGAACGATCGCACCCAGACCTGCTCCGCTTCCCGCCGAAGCCAGCGCGCATCCTCCGTCCGTGCTGGCAGCAGCAGGACGAGGATCTTCAGGATCGTCAGGATCATCAGTAGCAGTGATGTTGTTCGTAACCACGGTGGCGGTAAAGCTCTCCAAGTCATTCCCCGCGTCGTCCATGATCGCGTTGCTGGCGGGCTTGGTGTAGGTTACCGTTACCGTTTCGCCCCGCCTGGCGGCTGCCCCGAGCGTGAGAACGACGGTACTCCCCGAAATACTAACGGCCGTGACAGGAAGCAGTGCGGTCGTGCCGGCCCGGACCTCGAACGCCCCGACGGCGGGCTTCGACGTCGCGTCAAGCATGTCGTTGAACGTAAGCGTGAGAGTAGTGCCGCTCTCGTTCACCGCGGGAGCGCCGTCGCCGCTTTCCACCAGCGCGGGAGGCTCCTCGTCAGGCATCATGATGTCCGGATCAGGTCCGATCTCTCTCTCGTCGCTCGGCTCGAACGGTTCGCCGCCGTTGTTGTCAGCCCCGGTAACGCCGCTGCCCACTCTCCAGTTGTCGGCCACGCCCAGATAGTTCTTCGCGACCGAAAAACCGGCGTCCGACAATACCGCGAACTCCTTGTAGAACGCTATGTTGTTTCCTTCAAAGGACTTGGGAACCACGCCGGTTCCGCTCATGACCACCCCGTTGTCGGGAGAAAGCGGTAAAGAAACCCCCGAAGCGTCCATCACGTAACCCAGGTCGTTGTTGTCTATGGTTACCCCCTTCTGGTTCACGACCCTGATCCTTCCCAGGTCGTTGCACCTGTCCGCCCGATATCGAATCAGGTCCTGAGCCGCCAAAGTAGAGTCGGCCCTTGCTGCATTGGTGGCCCCTGTAATCGGAGTAAAGCTCTCCGCCGGTATATCAAATTGAAGCACGCCGTCGGCATTTATTATCGACTTGGGCGCGCCGGAGGGGGGCCACGGGAAATTTGGCACGTTCGACTTCCATACTTCGGGCATTATGTTCTTCAAGATTTCGGAGGCACCGCTGAACGTTACAGCAGGGGGACTATCGTCCGATACGTTACGAACAATACCTTTGCAACTTCGGACGACGTCATCGCGAAAACTCCTGCCCGAATTGGGAGGCGCGCTTCTTTTGAATACGATGTTGCTGGCGGGATTATAGAATTTCGGGTCAACGACAACATTAAATCCTTCGTCCTCTCCGGCGGCACCCCAAAAAGCCTTGGTCAGGAACCTGTTGGAGCTTCCCCCCCATATCCGGTTGCCCTCGACCGTTATGTCCGCAGTCGGGATGACTAGGCCATCAGCTGTTCCCGTCGGTCCCAGAATGTGTATCCCGTTCAGAATCGAGGCCGCTATGTTGTTGCGGCTTATCTCGACCTTCGCGCTCGCCGGCGTATTCATTACGATGATCGCGTCGTAAGTCCCGCCGGAGATGGTGTTGTGCGAAATCTTGGAGGAAACGGCGGCGGCGCCCGTGCCCGCGCTGGTCACGTTGGAGAAGCTTATGGCCGCCTCGTGGTTTCCTACATCGGCTATCTTGTTCATGTTGCCGTCCATGATAGCAGAATCCCCTCTCCGGAGGAAAGGTCCGTTTCCTCCCACGTTCATGAACGTGTTGCCTATAATCTCCACTTGCGCGGTGCAGTTGTTTCCGGGAATAAATGGACCTCCTGCGTATCCACTACGGATAAAAAACATTTCTTGAATAGAGTGGTTTCCCGCTTTTACGCCCGCAAGGTAAGTGTTTTCAAACACGTTGTTCCTGACCTGAACATTCGTCCGGTTTGCGTCGGCGCAGGCTTCCGTATTCGACGAAGAAGCGGAGTCTATCCAGACGGTACCCATTGCGTTCAACGCCGAGAAGACCGGAAGTGCTTGTTCGTAAACCCTCCGGCCAACTCTGGCGTATCCTGATATTGGACTTCCGCTTGCGGTCGATAGCTCGCCCTGGCCCACCAGGTTCAGTCCCTCCGGGATCGTGACATAACGGTAGTCGCTCCAGAAAATATCCCGAAGAGTCGAGTTAGCTCTCGTAGTCCCAGTAGTACCTTTCAGAAGAAAAGAGACCTCACCGTGTATGAGAATCTGTTGATTAGTGTTGATATTCGCAGGGGTGAGAGCATCCGTTGCGGTCCAACCGGTGCCGTCCAAATTGTTTTTTATATTGGGAATGGCGAGATATTCCGGAATCGTCTTCCCTGAAAGTCCGTACTGGACCGTCTTGGTGGCCGCTCGGGCGGTCGTGCCGGCGGTGGCTCTCATAGTGGCGACGTCGGGAGGCTCCGTGTCCTTGAACTTGAAACTCCTTATCACTATGTTGCTGGTCTTCACGTTGAACATCACTTTGCCCGTGAAGGTGATCATGTCGTCGCCGCTTCCCATGCCGCGGATCGTTATCGTCTCGACGGCGGGAGCGGCCGTCGCGTCGTTGTCTCCGTTCCTGGTGACCAGTATCTCTCCCACGTCGTCATACACGTTAGGGTCGTCGCCCGAAGGCGCGGGCTTGAACATCACCGTATCCCCAGGGTCCGCCAGGTCGACAAGCTCCTGCACCGTGCATGCCATCGGCGACTTGCGGGTGCCGGTGAGACCGCAACTCACATTGTCGTCCGTCGCCGTGAGACTGCCGTCCGCGCCCGCAATCACCTTGTCCCTAGCCGTTTTGCTCGCGTTATCGGGGAACACCGAAATGGTCTTGGGACCAGTCTGCGCCCGCGCATCGTTCCCCGTCCCGTAACTCACGCAAAAAACGAACAGAACCGAAACTGCCAATCCGAAAAAATGTCTGAGCTGAAACCGCATGACTTCAACCTCCTTGTTCCGACAAAGGCTTCTTTCGAAGCATTGAATTTGTCTTTACCCTCAAACTACCAGTGAAAACGCACATCCAAACAAACCCTTCTCAATAATAGAGGCATACTCACGCCAAGTCAAGCGTTTCTTGCGAAGTCTTTCGCCGAGGACACGCGCTGCCGTTTCGTGATAACGCGGGGCGGAGGTCGGGTCAAGATGCGCGCGCGCAGGGCGTTCTTTCCTCCCTCTTTACGAGTCATGTCGCGACAGGGCCGTCGGTTGCCCGACGCCTCCCGCGCGGATCCGTACGCGCCCGATAAAACATACGGCTCCCAACCTCGGGTATATGACGGCAGTTCCGTACCCGTAATCCGCTCCGACCCGGGTCTCACGGGTTCCCCGACTCGGCGTTCCGCCGGCGCCTTGTCTTCGCCGATTCCCCTCGGCCATGGCTCTTCGCTCCGCCGGATCCGCCGCGGCTCCCGACGGCTCGTTCGCCGGCTTCTTCACCGCCAAGGCCATGTCCGAACTTCTTTACGCATACTCCCGACGGCTCCGGCTCCCGCCTTCCCGTCGCGCTCCCCGCCCTTATTGACCTCCCGCCGGAAAAAAACAGGGCTCGACCGAACGAGGCGGAAAAGGAGCGAAAAAACTCTTCGAATATGGAGAGACGAACGCTAAAGATTGCGGGAGAATGCCCGGCCGACGTGTCCGTCAAGCCGCGTTTCGCGCGCGTTCATGCCTCGTTTTTGGGTTTCCGTGCACGTTTATGGTGCACGGAAACCCCGCGCCCGGAGCCGGCCGGAAAAAATTTTTTTCCGCTTCCTTCCCGGAGGACGCAGCCGGCGCAAGGCGCGAACATCCAGCGAGAACGGCGGGTTGCGCAACCCCGGGGTTGCCATTTCCGAACGGCTCGGGTAGCATGACGGGAAGTTTTCGAAACCCGCTTCACCCTGCGGCGAAACAAGTGGTATATTTCTTGATACGACAGGGCGGGTGAACGATATACCATCAGGAGGGTTTTACTGTTATGAAGAAGATAGAGGCGATCATAAAGCCTTTCAAGCTTGAGGACGTGAAGGAAGCCCTGAGAGAGATAGGAGTCCAGGGACTGACGGTGGTCGAGGTGAAGGGTTTCGGGCGGCAGAAGGGACACACGGAGCTTTACAGGGGCGCGGAGTACGTAATAGACTTCCTGCCCAAGATCAAGCTCGAGATAGTGATTTCCGACGAGATGCTCCCCAAGGTGGTCGAGACCATAAGGGAGAGCGCCAAGACGGGAAAGATCGGGGACGGAAAGATATTCATCTTCCCCGCCGAGGACGTCGTGAGAATAAGAACCGGGGAAAGGGGGGAAGACGCCATATAGCGGGGAGAGCGGGGGCGTCGGAGCGCTTTTTTCCGGAAAAACTTCAAGGAGGATTACAAGACATGCCTACTGACAGCAAGTCGGGCCAGCCTGTTTTGCCCAAGAAACCGGCTGAGGTAATAAAATTCATAAAGGACTACGAGGTCGAGTTCGTCGACCTCAGGTTCCTGGACTTCATCGGCTCGTGGCAGCATTTCACCATACCGGTCGACGAGGTGGACAAGAACTTCTTCGAGAACGGCCTGGGATTCGACGGTTCGAGCATAAGGGGATGGAAGGCGATCAACGCGAGCGACATGCTTCTGATTCCCGACCCGACCACCTGCAAGATCGACCCGTTCATGGAAGCCGTGACCCTCGTGATAATATGCAACATCGAGGATCCCATAACCAGGGAGCCCTACACGAGGGACCCGAGGAACATAGCGATGAAGGCCCTGTCCTTCATGCAGAGCACCAAGGTGGCCGACATGGCCTACTTCGGACCCGAGCTGGAGTTTTTCATTCTCGACGACGTGAGATACGACCAGAACTCCCGGGCGGGGTACTACTTCATCGATTCCGAGGAAGGAATCTGGAACTCCGGAGAGGACGAGGGCCCGAACCTCGCCCACAAGATCAGGCACAAGGAAGGCTACTTCCCCACTCCTCCCACCGACGTCACGCACGACATACGGTCGGAGATGGTGAGCGTGCTCATAAGCCTCGGCATTCCCATAGAGGCCCACCACCACGAGGTGGCCACGGCCGGGCAGGCGGAGATCGACATGCGCTTCTCCCCGATGATCGAGATGGGCGACCACATGAAGTGGTACAAGTACGTGGTGAAGAACGTCGCGAGGGAACACGGAAAGACGGCGACCTTCATGCCCAAGCCGGTTTTCGACGACAACGGCTCCGGCATGCACATCCACCAGTCCCTGTGGAAGGGCGGAAAGCCCCTTTTCGCCGGAAAGGGCTACGCGGGACTGAGCGAGATGGCGATGCACTACGTCGGGGGAATCCTCAAGCACGCCAAGGCCATATGCGCGTTCAGCAACCCCATAACGAACTCCTACAGGAGGCTCGTTCCGGGATTCGAGGCGCCGGTCAACCTGGCCTACTCGGCCAGAAACAGAAGCGCCGCGGTGAGAATTCCCATGTACTCCCCGAATCCCAAGGCCAAGAGAATCGAGACCAGGTTTCCCGATCCTTCCTGCAACGGCTACCTGACGTTCTCCGCGATGCTAATGGCGGGACTCGACGGAATCGAAAACAAGATCAACCCCGGAGACCCGCTCGACAAGGACATCTACGCCCTGGGACCCGAGGAGCTAAAGAACGTTCCCTCCGTGCCCGGCTCGCTCGAGGAGGCGGTTAAGTCCCTCGAGGACGACCACGAGTTTCTCCTCAAGGGAGACGTGTTCACCGAAGACGTGATAGGGACGTGGATCGACTACAAGACGGAAAACGAGATAAACCCCATCAGGCTGAGACCCGTGCCGTACGAGTTCATGCTCTACTACGACGTGTGACGCGGACTCGAGGCCAGGGAAAAGCGATAAAAAAAAGGGCGCCCCTCGGGCGCCCTTTTTTTCGGCCCGCGGAGGGCCGGCGTGTCTGCCGAAGGGGGGAGTCGAACCCCCACGGGCGCAATGCCCACAGGATCCTGAATCCTGCGCGTCTGCCAGTTCCGCCACTTCGGCTCTCGTCTCGCTATCTTTCTTTCCAGGAAATCACCGCGGCGGGAGAACCGCCCTCCTCCCCGCCCTTGCCCACCACCGCCTCCACGCGTCTCGTCACGGGGCGGGACTCCCCGACGACCCCGACCGAGGTCGCGGAGAAAAAGTCGCTCTCGCCGGTTTTGAGAAACATTCCCGAAAGGCCCGGGCCCACGTTCGAGCCCGAATCCTCTTCCGCCAGGATCCCCTTCGCGTCCTCGAGGGACACGACCCTGTCTTTTTGCCTGCGCTCTATCACGGCTTCGGCCATTCTCTCAAGGACGCCGTCCCTTATCTCCTTCGGCATGTTCCGCCTCTCCCTGACCGAGACCCTGGAAGCCTTGAGCGTGGCCATCATCACGAGCTTCGAGGCCGTGCTGAAACTTACCTTCTTGTCCCCGGGATAGACGGTCAGGTAGTCCCCGACCGCGAGGAAGAACTCCTCGTCCATCCCCTCAATCATCCTAATTTCCTCCAGGCTGTCAAGCGTACCGTCCTTTATGTAGTAGGGTTCCTCGAGTCCCGCGTAATGGGCCGCGGAGGCGCCGTCGGGGTCCTGGTCGTTTTCGAGGTTTCTCATCTCCCTGTCGAGCCAGTTGACGAGGCTCGCGACGAAAAGCTCCGACTTTTCCTCCGCGACCCCCAGCAGCCGGAAAAGCTCGAGAAGCTGGGTGCGCACCTGGAAATCCACCCTGTTCGACTTCTGGTCCACGAGGGCGTTTAGGTTGACCTTGGACCTCTCGTCCCTGATCCTGACCGACAGGGTTCCCTCGCCGACCGCGATCGAGGGAATGGAAAGCTCCCATCCCTCCTCCCCGTTTCGGGACTCCACGCGGTAAAGCGACCCGCCGCCCGGGGGTATGTCCTCTAGGGTCGCGGAGTTCATCACGCTCTGCAGCACCCTTATCCCCGACTTGGCCATGTGCCTCGCCCGGACGTCCCTGGCCCCGTTGGCGGAAATCTCGTAGCTCACCCGGGTCGAGTACATGAAGTCGACGGCGACCGCCGAGAGCACGGCGATCACGATGACGACCGCGACCAGGACGATTCCTCTCTGCCGCGCCTCTCCGTCCGTCCCGCTCATGTCATTCGGCCACCGGTATGGATACGAGCGCGGAACGGGTCTCCGCGCCGCCGTCTTCCGTCTCGAACTCTATCTCTATCTCGACCGCCCGGGGGAAACTCTCGGTCACCGAGGAATTCCACTCCCGCACCTTCTCCGCTCCCGGGAAACCGAGGGAGCTTCGCGTGTGAAAGTTCACGCGGAAGCCCAGGACCCTCTCCGAGACCGGGTAGGCGGTTCCCGCCCCTTCGTCTCCGATCCGGTGGTTGTCCCTTCTCACGAGCGCGAACAGCCTGCGCGGCTCCTCGCGGATCGCCACCGCGTAGTAGGATATCTCGCTGTGGCCCGAGCGGGCGGAGCGGTGAAACGGGTCCGTCGGAAACGAGGTGAAGGAGATGGAGCTGTTTCCGTCCTTCATTCTCCCGACGAAATAGTCGTGGGGATAGGAGGAAGAGGCCCGGGAACTGACCCTCCCCCTCGCGAAGGCGTTCGAGAGGTCGTGCCTCATGCGGGAGAAAACGGCGTCCGCCTCCCCTCCCGCATGGTTTCTCGCCTCCACCCTGTCTCTGGATTCCATCAGCTGGAAAAAGGAGCCGTAGAGCAGGGTGAGGACGACGGCCGTTATCGAAACGGATATCAGTACCTCTATGAGGGTGAATCCGCCGTCACGCGTCCGACGCGACGAAGCTGACTTCATAGCTCTCCTCCCCGCCGTCCCAGGTTATCAGGATGCTCACTATCCTCATCCTGGTTCCCAGCTGCGGTATGTCGTAGGGAATCACCGAGACGTGCCACTCGAAGCCCGGGCGCTCCTCGAACTTCCCGCTTTCGGCCGAAACGGACGAGAGGCCGCGCGCGTCTATCTCCGAAGCCATGTCGTCGGCCAGACCCGCGGCCGCGCGCAGGTCCGCGGCGCGGGTCGCGAGACTCACGTTGTGGGCCGCGACGCCCAGAATCGACGCCAGGGCGAAAGACAGCACGGCCACCGCCACCATGACCTCGAGCAGAGTGAATCCCGGACCGTTGCCGCCGCGCAGCGCCACGTCTCACTCCCCGCCCGCCCGGCGCGCCGTCCGCAGCAACAGGTCGGAGAACTCCACGTACTCGTCGAAAACCCTCGCGACTCCCGTGTGGGGATTGGTGGACAGGGTGTAGAAGCCGTCCCGGCCCGCCGCCAGGTGAACGACCGCGGGGTCTACGAATCCCGTCGGCAGGAAGAGAATGAACGCCTCGCGTCCCGAGGTGACCTTGCCGCGGGTTCTCTCCGTCTGCACGTCGGCGAAGGAGACTCCCGCCGGAAGCTTCCTTTTTCCGCGGACGGAATCCCCTTCGGCCGCAAACCTGTTTTCGACGAGAACCTCGGTCCAGTACTCCCCCGAATCGACGTCGAAAGAAAGCCTGTAGACGCGCTTTTCGAAAGCGGCCCTGGCGTAGAGATGCCGTATCGTGGTGACCAGTCCCCGCGAGGCGCGGCGCAGGCTCATGTCGTCGGTTCCGAAAAGCCCCGGCGCCGCGACGGAGAGAAACGCCCCCAGCAAAAAGACGACCAGGAGAATCTCTATCAGGGTGAAGCCCGCGGAGTTTTTTCTCATCTGTCCCTGCTGGAGATGTCGTCGCCGGAGCCGGCCGTCCCGTCCGGACCGCTCGAGCGCAGGTCGTAGAGTCCGTCCCGCGTCTCGTCCGCCCCCAGGTACACGAACTCCTTCCCCCACGGGTCGAGCGGCACGCTCGAGGCCCCCATGTAGCGCCTCCAGTTCTTCGCCTCCCGGCCCACGCCCGGGGAATTCACCAGCGCGTCCAGTCCCTGCTGGGTCTCGGGGTAGAAGCCGTTGTCGAACCGAAACAGCGAAAGCGCCTGCTCGAACTGCTTTATCTGGATCTCCGCCTGCTTCACCTTCGCCCTCTCCCCCTGGCCTATGACGTTGGTGCCGACTATGTACGCGAGGCCGGCTATGATGAGCACGACCACCATGATTTCAATCAGAGTAAATCCCGCCTGGGATCTCATTCGAGTCTACCTCCTTGTTCAGCCTATCGTAGAAGTAAGATTCAGTACCGGAAGAAGTATGGCGAAAACCATAAAGCCCATGACCGCTCCCATGACCAGTATCATCACCGGCTCGAGAAGAGAGGTCAGGGCGGAGAGCGTGGAGTCTACCTGGGAGTCGTACATGTCCGCCACCTTGGAGAGCATCGTCTCCATCTCCCCCGCCTCCTCCCCCACGGACACCATTCTCACCATGAGCGGCGGAAAGATTCCGGTCGCCGCGAGGCAGCTTCCGAGCGCCGCGCCCTCGGCCACCCTGGCGCGGACCTCGCCCAGCCTGTCGGAATAGAAGCTGTTTCCGAGAACCGCTCCGCTCACCTCTATGGAGTCCAGGAGGGGAATGCCGCCCGAAAGCAGCGTCGAGAGGGTCCTGGTGAAACGGGCGACCGTCACCTTCGAAAGCACCTTTCCCAGCACCGGAATCCGAAGAAGCGCCCTGTCGGCGAACCTCCTTCCCCCCGGGGTCCGGACGTACCTGCCCGCCGCGAAAAGCGCCGCGGCCGAGAAGAGCAGCAGAAGGGCGAAGTTCTGGCGGAGGAAATCGCTCGCCCCGACCAGGATCACGGTGACCAGCGGAAGGGCCTTTCCGCTCGTCTCGAATATGTCGGAGACCCTGGGAATCACGAAAGTCATCATGAACGCCAGCACCGCCGCCCCGACCAGGAACATTATGGCCGGGTATATCATCGCCCCCCTCACCTTGGAGGAGAGTTCCGTCTGCTTTTCGAGAAAGTCCGCAAGGCGCCCCAGCACGACGTCGAGGGTGCCGCTGGCCTCCCCTGCCCTGACCATGTTCACGTAGAGATCCGAAAAAACGGCCGGGTGCTCGCCCAGCGCGGCGTGAAGCGAGCTTCCCTCCGCGAGCCTTTCGCGCACCCGCGACAGCGCCTCCCTGAGCTTCTGGTCCTCGCTCTGCTCGGCCAGGGCGGCCAGGGAGGACTCGAGGGTGAGACCGGAGGAGATGAGCGTCGAGAACTGCCTGGTCGTCACCGCGAGCTCCGCCGCCGAGACGCCGGTGAACGGAAGGCTAAGGCGCGAGCGGCGGCCCCCGGCCGCCTCCCTTATGGAAGACAGGTAGACTCCGGCCTTTCTCAGTTTCTCCCCTGCGGCCTTCTCCGACTCGGCGTCCACCACGCCCTTCACGGACTTGCCCTCGCCGTCGACCGCGGTGTAGTTGTAGACAGGCATCGCGAAAAACCGCCCGCGGCCCGGGCCGCGGCGGAAACTTCCTCCGTTATTTAAGTAGATAACTTAATTTTCCGCGTTGTCAACACGCGGCCGCGGCGGGCCTAGCTCTCCGCCGTCTCCTCTTCGGTGACCCGAAGCACCTCGTCGACCGACGTTATCCCCCTGGCCACCTTTTCGGCGCCGTCCATCCTGAGAGTCACGAGTCCCCTCGCCAGCGCCTCGTTTCTGAGCGTGGAGGAGTCGGGGCTTGAGACGATGGCGGCTTTCAGCCGTTCGTCCACGACCAGTATCTCGAAGATCGCTATCCTTCCGGAAAAGCCCGTGTCCATGCACCCGGCGCACCCCCGCGCCCTGTAGAGCCCCCCGTCGGGAACCGCTTCCCGGGAAAGACCCGCGCGGGCGAGTTCGTCGGAAAGCGGCTCGTAGCGCTCCCTGCACCCCGGGCAGAGAACCCGCACCAGCCTCTGGGCTATCACGGCCGAGAGGGTGGACGCTATCAGAAACGGCTCCACCCCCATGTCGGTGAGCCTGGTCACGGCGCTCACCGAGTCGTTGGTGTGAAGGGTGGAGAACACGAGGTGTCCCGTGAGCGACGCGTTCATGGAGATGTCGGCGGTCTCCTTGTCCCTTATCTCCCCCACGAGTATCACGTCGGGGTCCTGCCTCAGCACGGAGCGCAGTCCGTTTGCGAAGGTGAGGTCCACCTTGGCGTTCACCTGTATCTGGTTTATCCCCTGTATCTGGTATTCGACCGGGTCCTCTATGGTGATGATCTTCTTGTCGGGAAGGTTGATTCTCTGAAGCGCCGCGTAGAGGCTGGTCGTCTTTCCGCTTCCGGTGGGCCCGGTCACCAGCACTATGCCGTGGGGGCGGCGGACCAGGGACTCCACGAGTTCGAGCTTCTCTCCCTCCAGGCCCAGGTCCTCGAAGCTTTTGAGCACCGACGACCTGTACAGAAGCCTCATCACCACGCTCTCTCCCCACGACGTGGGGACGGTGGAGACCCTCACGTCTATGTCCCTTCCGCCGATTCTGAGCCTTATGCCCCCGTCCTGGGGCTTTCTTCTCTCCGCTATGTCGAGCTCCGACATGATCTTCACGCGCGAGATGACGGAGGACTGCACGGTTTTCGGAACCGCGGTGACGTCGTGGAGAATGCCGTCCTTTCTGAACCTGACCGACACTTCCTTTTCGAAGCACTCTATGTGGATGTCGCTGGCGTGTTCCCTGACGGCCCGGAAAAGAAGCGTGTTTATGAACTTTATTATCGGGGCCTCGTCCCGCGCCTCGATGAGGTCCTCGGGTTCGGCGAACTCCGCGTCGGAAATCCCCGAGCTTTCGCTTATGTCCTCGTCCGCCACGTCCTTTCCCTGCTCGTAGACCCTGTTGATGCTCTCGCCGAGCACGCGCTCGAGGGCCAGGTAGGGTTCGAGGGAGCAGTCGAAGCGGGACCTTATCTCGTCGAGAGCGCAGAGGTCGGGCGGCGCGGCCAGAACCACCCTGATCTCCCCGTCTTTTCTGCCCACCGGGAGTATCCTGAACTTCTTGGCGAAGCTTATGGGGAACTGCTTCACCAGCTCCTGGTCTATGTCGTCTTCCGGGATGGACTCGAGCTTGGGAATCCCGTAGAACTCCGACAGCACGTCGAGCGTCGGCGAGTCCCCGAGAACGTCGGTTCTCAGCAGCAGTTCCTCGGTGGTCGCGCCGCTTTTTTCCCGAAGCTCCTCCACCTTTCCCGCAAGCTCGGGATGCCTCGCGCCTATTATCTCGTCAAGGGACTTCATTTCCGCGAAACCGCCTACTCGAGAGTGCTGAGATCCCTTTTGTGAAGCAGGGTCTTTTTCTTCTGGTAGTCCCGAAGCAGCTGCTTCATGTCGTTTTCGGTCTCCACTATCCTCGGGGTGAGAAGTATCATGAGGTTGAGCTTTCTTCTCTGGTTGCGCTGGAACTTGAACAGGTTGCCGAGCACCGGTATGTCCCCGAGCAGCGGGGTCTTGTTCTGAAGCACCTCCTCCCTGTCCTGGACGAGGCCGCCTATGACGAGGGTCTGGCCGTTTTTGACTATCACCGAGGAGTCGGCGCTTCGGGTCGTGGTGGCTATGCCGAACTGCGCGGTGTTCAGTCCCGAGGGAGCCTCCCTCGTGGAGGAGACCTCGGTGACTATGTTGAGGTTCAGGTAGTCCCCGTCGCTTATCTGGGGAGTGATGTTTAGCCTTATTCCGACCGGCAGCCTCTCGATCGTCTGCACCGTGACGCCGCTCGTCCCCACGGTGCTTCCCGTGGGAAACGGTATGACGTCCGCCACTACTATCTCGGCGGTTTCGTTGTCGGTGGTGATGATGCTGGGAGTCGAGAGAACGTTTACGTCCGTGACGGAGTTCAGGGCCTGGAACACCGCCGAGAAGGAGGGAAGGGCCGGAAGCGGCCCCGAGCCGTCCACGTCTACCTCCTTCCCGACCACGCCGAGGAACAGTCCCGAGAGGCTTCCCGCGGCGGTGGCGACGCTCTGGGAGTTGGCCGAGGCTCCGAGCAGGCTCGGCACGCCCGGAACCTGCTGTCCGACGAAACCGAGGTTGTCGCCCTCTATCCTGAGCCCGAGACTGAAGTTGCCCCCGAGGGAGCGCAGGTTGTCGAGACCCACCTCGAGTATGGCGGCTTCGACGAACACCTGCCTTCTTCTCACGTCGAGCTTCTCCACCACCCTCCTCACCATGCGGTACTGGGCCACGGATCCGACCACTATGACGGAGTTGGTAGCCGGGTCCGAGGTTATGCGGAACCCGTCGGCCACCGATATCACGGAGGAGCCGGCGGCGCCGGAAGAGTCCCTGTCGATGTTCCTCCCTCCCGAACCGAGACCGCCTATCTCGCCGCCCTTGCCCAGGGCGCCCGAAGAACCTCCGGCCGTCCTGTCGCGGCGGGAGGAGGAAGCCGCCCCGCCGGAGCGCCCCGCCCGGCCGTCGGAGAACAGGTTGCCGAGAACCTCCATTATCTGCTCGGCGTCGGCGTTTTTGACTCCTATCACGTAGACGTCCCGCCCGGCGTGCTCGCTCTCGACGTCGAGAACGCCTATCGTCTCCTTTATGAGCGGCATGTCTCCCGCGCGGGCCACCACTATTATGGAATTGGTCCTCTCGTCCGCTATCGCCGTGAACCCGAGAAGCTTGGAGCTTCCCGAAATGTAGCCGTCGGAGTCGGCCTTGAGGGATTTCTTCCTGGTCGTCTTGCCGCCGCTGGGATTGAATATCTCCACGAGCTTTAGCATGACGCTCGCCGCGTCGGTGTTTTTCACCTTCACGAACTCTATCTTCTTGTCGTAATCGAAGCTCTGCACCACCTCGGCCACCTTGTTCACGTTGTCCTCGCTGTCGATTATCACGAGCGTGTTGGAAGGCTCGTACGCCTTCAGGGTGCCGTGCTTGCTCACCATGGGACGCAGGACCTTGGAAAGTCTCTTGGCCTCAACGCTTCTGAGCTTGATGAGCCTCATCACGTACTTGTGGGAGGATTCCCCGGGATCCTCGTCCAGCCTCAGCGGAAGGGTCTCGGTCTTTATGCCCTTTTTGCGGACTATCTTGTTCACCCCGTTTATCCCGATGACGGAATAGCCGTTCATGTCGAGGAGTATTTCGAAGAGGCGAAACGCGTTTTCCCTGGTGAAGCCTTCCTGGGGAGTGATTATGACGACCTTCTTGTCCTTTATCTCCTCGCCCAGAAGGTAGACCTCCGAGGTTATCTCGCTTATCGTCTTCACCATGTCCTCGAGAGACATGCCGGACTGGAGATTCACTATGCCGCCGTCCCCGGCGGCCGCGGGCGGCTCCGCCTCCCGCTCCCTCTCGCCGGGAGAAGATTCGGGAAGAGCCGTCATCTCGGCCGCCGAAGCCTCGGGGGCCACGGGGCCGGACAGGGCCTCGGGAAGTTCGGGGCCGCCGGGGTTTTGCGCCGGGGCCTCGGGCGCGGGAGCGGAAGCCTCCTGCGCGCGGACGTCGGGAACGGACGATAGGAGAAACGCGACCGCAAGCGACAGGAAAACGCTGTTAAGAAAGTGTCTCATGAAATCCTTCAGATTCGGGAACAACCGGATCTTTCCGTCCGAAAACCTCTAGTGAACCGAGTACCGGTTGCTGCGTCTTTTTCCTCTCCTGGTGAAATCGATGGTGAACTCGTTGTGGTGCCTGAGCTCGTTGAAAAGCAGCAGCGCGTTCTGCACGTCGTTTAGCGCCACTTCGTTTATCTTGTGGATGGTGTCTCCGTTTCGAAGTCCTATCTTGAAAAACACGCTCCTGCTCTTTATGCCGAAAACCCTGATGCCGTCGTCGCGCGGCACTATCCTGGCCTGGTTTATCAGGTTGTTGGGCTTGTCCAGGAACTCGTTGAACATCTTTTTCTCTATCTGGTACACGCCGTCCCTTATCTTTTTCACTCCCTGGCCGGCCGCGCCGGCCGGAGGGCGGGAGAGCCCGTTTCCGCTCCCCGAACCCGAAGAGCCCTTGCCGAGGAAAGCGACGGAACCGATGTCCTTCCTGCAGCTTATCGACTCGGGGCCGCCGGAGCGGCGTATTATCGCCCTGCAGTTGCCGACCTCTCCCATCTCCACCACTTCGGAATCCACCAGGTCGATCCTCTGCCCCCGAGAATAACCTTTTATCTTACCATTATCCATGTTTTTTATCACGGCCATGTCTCCCGCGGAAGAAAAGCCCGCGGCGCGCCGCGTGAAAGTTCCAAGAAGCTCGAGGCTGAGAGAGGTCTTCGGAGCGGCGCCTCCGGCGGAGGCGGCGGGAGCGGCGCCGGTTCCCGGCGGCGCGGCGCCCGACGCGGCCGCTCCGAACAGGTTCGTCGTCACTATGGGGTCGTAGTAGCTTCTCGCGCGGTAGGGAACCTTCACGCCTTCGTACCTGCTTTTGTACGCCTCGCCGCCCGGCCCCGACGCGGCTCCCGACTCTATCCTGTCTCGAAGCGCGCCGTTTATCATGCCCGCCAGCGAATAGGCGATCGCGACTATCAGCAGGGCGTTTACGACCCAGACGTATTTTTTCAGGAGAAAAAGCAGCATGGTCAGACGCGCGCACCCCGGGCGGAAATAAAGCCGGTTACTTTATTTCGGGCTGTCCTCCCCCCTGCGCGGGGATCGGAGAAAACCGGACTTTCGAAGCGAAACCGCATTGCGACAGCGTAACATATAAAAAACATTTCAGGAAGTTTCCAGAAAAAAGAAGATATAGTCAAGCCCTGGGCCCGCGGCGAAAAATAAAGCGACTTACTTTATTTTTGTCCGCATCCGCAGGCTGCCTCGACCGGACGGACTCTATTTTCGGAAGCGCACCTCCACTTTCGCATTGAATCATGTTATCACAAAAGAGAGTCAAAAAGAAAGACGGGAATGTCCGCGGTTTGCGGATCAAGTTCGCGGCGCCGGACCGAGAATCCGTCGCGAGGGATGGAGATGCCGCGAACCCGACCAAGGCCCTGCGCGGGTTTCAATGACCCTCCGAAGCCGCGCGGACCCGCGACCGCTCATGGTTCCGTGCGACGGTTCGACCTTCCCCGCGGTTCGTACAGCCTTCGAGACGCGTCTCCCCGGCGTACCGTTGCGCTCGGGGCGGGATATTGGTTTTCGCGCTGATTTGATGTAGGTTGTTATTATAGATATTTTATCATCCCGCAGGCAACCACGGGAGCGGAAAAATGAGAACAACGCTCAACATAGACGACGAGCTTCTGGAGCAGGCACAGAAATTAACGAATATTACCTCAAAGTCGGAGCTGATCAGAAGAGCTCTGAAAGCCCTTGTGGAGAAAGAAAGCGCGTGGCAGCTCGCCAAGATGGGCGGAAGTCAACCAGACCTAAAACCCTTTACGCGTCGCCGTTTTGGCCCTGACTCCGACTTGCGGTAAAGAAGAATCTTTCCGAAGCCGGGAACTCCCCGCAAGGTTTTTTAACCCCGAAAAAAACGGAAACGAAAATTCTCAGGCACCCGAGGCGGCGGGCAGGTTCTCCACCACCTCTGAGTAGTAGCGCCTCTCGAGGCCGCATATCTCGGAGGCGAGTTCGGACGCCCGCAGGAATCCGCTCCGGCAGGAGGAGCTTTCGCTTATCTCCCGCAGAAGCAGTCCCATTTCCGACCACCTGGTTCCCAGCGCGTCCATTCTCTCCGCGAGACCCAGTCGGGAGACGGACGGAACCAGGGGGGACACCTCGTTCAGAAAATCCCTGTAGAACCACCGGAAGCCCGCGCCGTCCACCCCCCTTCTGCATATGACCTGGTAGGAAAATCTCGCCGACCATTTCCAGTCAGGAAGGTCTTTCCACCCCGGAAGCTCCCGCGCCCATCTCTCCATGGTCCCGACGCCGGAGGTTCCTCTCAGGGTCGCGTAGCCGCCGAGCATCGTCTCGGCGTTTCTTCGGATCGCGGCCGCGGCCGCCGTCTCAAGATCGAACTCCCTTCCCGAGAGATCGGCTTCCAGCCAGTTGTTCGAAAGCGGATACGGCTCGGCCTTCGAGTTTCTCGACCTCTCCATGCTCTCGTAGGAGACGGGCTGGACGTCCTCGAACGAATTGTCGGCCACGTAGAAAACGCGCTCCGAATCGTCGTACCCGCAGACCGCCACCACGTGTCCCGGAAAATGCGTCGAAGAGTCGTAGTAGTCGAGATAGCGGATGTCCGTCTGTATGAGCACCGGAACGTCCCCCGCGACCAGCCCCTTGAGATCGTCCATGGCCCTGGCGGGGTCGTCTTCGTATTTCCAGTCCCGGACGTCGAGCCCGAAACTTCTCAGAAAACTGACCTCCATCATCGGACCGCGAAGGTGTATGAGCCTGGAGGGGTCGGTGTTTCTGTCCCTCGTGTAGTAAAAACCGAGACCTCCCCCGAGTCCGAAGCACATCTGCTCGGAGAAATCGTGTCCGCAGCGGCGGCAGACGTCCCTGATCGCGGACGAACCGCAGTGCACGCCCTTTGAGTGCTTCCACCCGCTTATCATCTTTTTCATGAACCGGCCTCAGGCGAGGCCGCCGCGGAAGCAAGATAGCGGAAAAAAGGTTTCATCAAGAACGGGAGACGACAATACGGCTTGTCTTCTGCTTCGCCGCGCCGACTTGTGTGCTGTCGGTCAAGAAAGTTTTTACGTTTCTGCCTGAAAACATCATTGGCACGAGAACTCACCCGTTTGTCCTCAGCGCTTTCTTAATGCCGTCGTCGAGTTCGTCAAAATCAATACGGCCTTGCTCGACCGCCGTCGTCAGAAGTCGCTCGACGTGCTTTCTCGTGAACCGGCGATACCGTTTTTGCCTTATTGCGTTAACGACGCAACGCGCAATCTTCCCTAGGCGAACATAATCAAGCCGACACACATCAAAGTGGATATCGTCCACTCCCTTGGCGGGCGTTTTCGCTTCGGTGTTTTCCAACGTCTGGTTGTCTTTTCGCAATTCGCCGTCGGCCAGCCAAATCATGTCGATCTTGTCAACACGTCTGCCCGCCGCGGCTATCGCCAGCACCGCTTTCTCAACGTCACCGTCTGTTTCGGTGCGACACCGCCAGAAAGAAAGACTGTTTCCCTGCGTTCTCAAGTCGGCGGTCACCGCGTCGGCCGCGATTTCCTCCTCCGACAATCCATGCTGTGCCTCCCACTTTGAAAGTGTGATCTTTCTGGCCAGGTACATTCTCTACTCCCGCAGGTCTTCAACCACATCCCGAATATAGTCCCGAATCCATCGTTCCGGCTCCTTGTGGCGCTTCAGAACATCCAGAATTTCCCGCCCGCCCCAAGATTCAGCCGCTTGCACGGCGGCATCCCTGATCTCCACGTCTTTTGTTGCGAGTCCGTCACGCACAAGTTCCATCCTCCACGAACTTGTTCCCGGGAGGTTCTGACGTCCCAGGCAACGCATGACCGACGCCGCGAAGCTCGGTTCCGAAACATCCAGACTCAACTTTTTCAAACAACCAAGGATGCCGCCGCCCTCGGACTGCAGTGCTTTTTCAATGATTTTCTCCGCCGGATGGTCCATTCCGTCTTCAAGGGGGTCAGCTTCGAAAGCCGCCCACAATCTGGACGCGAGTCGTCGTTCTCGTTCATCCTCATGTTTCCGTCCTACCGACAACTGACCGAAACGAGACTGACCGGCGGATACCGTAAGACGAATAACTGGAGGCGCGTCGGTTGAAAATGTTTCCAACCATCCCTTGAGCATGCGGTTTACAAGATCGATTGACGCTGAAGACGTTGCGAGCGATTGCCTGCTGTAATCAACCATAAACAGAGCGGCTCCGGTCTTTTCTCTTCCTTCGGGGAAGCCGCGGCCACGATGTACGGGGACGGCAGATTCGGAGTTTTTCGGAGAATTTTCAATCTGCATGCAATAAATCCCTCGTTTCATCCGTAATCACGTCTTCGAATGCTTCTCGTTCACGGTCGCGCAGTTCGTTGACCATTTTCAACGCCTCGTTTCTTGCGACCAGTTCCGAATTCTCCCAAACGACTTCAAGATCGAGAAGAAACTCGATACGGTCTGCCGACGCGTCGATTGAACCTTGCGACAAGACGAGACGTATTCCGTCTTCATACGCATAATCAACTCGACTCATAAAACTGTTCACTCGGTCCGGCAGTCCGCTCACATCCGGCAAGGCGCATTTCAAGTAACTCTCAACCTTCGCTACCGTTCGCGGTATAACGATTTTATTTATATATCTAACGCTGATTCCGCTAACGCCTTTCGGCCGGGTTATATCCCAATAATGATCAAAAGCCTTTCGGATCCTGGATTTGAATTCATCCCAACCACCGTACGGAGAACCGGATGGACTATTATAAGGACGCAGCATGTGAACGCTCAGCACATCCTGCCCAACTCCAACTTTTCTTTTGCCGTCTTTCGTCACGAGCTGAACTCTCGCAAGTCCCTCGCCGTATTTCAGACTGGCATGACCGTCTTTTCGAGGCTCGAGTACTACCTCAACACCTCTTTGCTCCTGCGGTTTTCCGGAGTACTCATCGTCCAGTTTAGCATGAAGTTTTCCGGGGACGGTGAGATTCCACTCTTGGCTCGGATGGAAATGAAACTCGCAAATAGCCTCTTCAATCGGCGGATTGCTGTATTGGCGCCGGTTCATTATGCTCTCCCCCGCAAGGAAAATCGTTATTACCTTAATACAAAATCCCGTTTATTCCAAAACGGCGGACAGTATATGAACAATCGGTACGGATTCACCAGTCGGTGCCGCAGTTTAGTGTTTTACGGAATAGTTTTGCGGTTTCAAGGAAACTCGGATTTAACCGCACAGGATATTAGCATAGTGCCTGCCGGAAAATCCCTCAAAACCCTGAAGTGGGCTGGCGGGAAAAGGTCGCTTCTGCGGATCTGCCTACTTGTGAAAAATTCGTTGCGTTACCGTTTCAAATTCGAATTGCGGTTTCATGAAATATTCAGGCCTGACCGCATGGCGCTTTTTTTTCGACGTGCGGTCTCGGTCTTGAATTGCGGAAAATCGGAAAACCCGTCGAAAGAAGACCGGGGCGCCCGCGCGGCGAATCGAGCTTGAACGGCGAAACGAGAATCTTCGACCTGTTCGCCAGCCGCTGTTGAGAGCGTGGTCCGGTTCCTCGGGCGGAAGGCTGGAATGTTTGCGCGCAATGGTTTATAATTGCCAGTGAGCTGTCTGAGCAAGGAGAGAAAAGATGGAAACCGCCGCGACCGAGATTATTCTGCAGAACATAAAGAGCCTGGAACAGAACGTAAAGAGCATAGAAAAGAACCTGGAAAGAGAAATCAAGGAGTTTAAGAGCGATTACAAGGCCAGAAACCAGGAAATCGACAACAAGTTCGACAAGATTGACAACAAGTTCGACAAGATTGAAAGCAAGTTCGACAAGATTGACAACAAGTTCGACAAGATTGAAAGCAAGATTGACAGACTGACGGAGCGGATGCATCGCAACGAAATGAAAATCTACGGTATCTCGGTAATCATAGCCCTCGCGGTAAGCGGGGCGGTCAGATATTTCATAAACTGAAAAAGCCCTTTCGCTTTCCCCCTTCGGTCGAAACCCCGACGGGAATTTTACGCCCGGCCTTTTCGGGCGGGGCGGTTTCTTTCCCGGCGGAGAGACGATGGAAGTTTTCTCCGATCATAAGACGAGCCTGCCGACCGGCAAGACGAGCCCGGGCGACGGTTCGCGTCGGCCGACGGAGTTCGTTCCCATGACAGGCGAAGCGGAAGCCTCGGCGGACGAGTGCCGGAAACGGCTTCGGAGCAGGACGACGCTTCGGGAACAGTCCTTTTATTCCCGGCAAAACTTGAAATAAGAGCCGCCCGCCATGACAATAGGTAGAGGTGGGGTCATGACGCTCGAGAACATCCTTCGAAATTCGAAAAAGGCCATCGTGCTCGGAATAGGAGGCGGGGGGGACGTGGTGGGAACCCTTCCCACGGCGAACCTGCTCGAGACGTTCGGCGCGCGGTGCGTCGTGGGGGGACTCAGCTGGGAGCGGTTCGAGATAGACCCCAGGCCGGGGCCCAGAAAGCTCGGGGAAACGCACGGCGTGCGGGCGATAAACGAAGTCGTCTGGAAGTGCGGCGAAAACTCGTCCACGACGTCGGGCGCCAGGTTCGCCGAGGCGGGAATGGCCCGGGTGCTGGGAAGGGAGACTCTTCTGGTGGACGTGAGCTACGGACCGGAACGGGTCTTCGAGGGAGTGGCCGACGCCGCGGAGAAGCTCGGAGCCGACCTGGTGGCGGGAATAGACGTGGGAGGAGACGTGCTGGGCTTCGGGGACGAAAAAGGCCTCATGAGTCCCCTGGCGGACGCCGTCATGACGGCCGCCCTCTACAGGCTGAGCTTCCGGACGGCCGCCGTGATGGGAGTGTTCGGCTTCGGAAGCGACGGGGAGCTCACCAAGGAGGAGCTCGAAAGATCCTTCGCCGCGATCGCCCGCGAGGGCGGGCTGCTGGGAAGCTGGGGAATTTCCGCGGACACCCTGAAGCTCATGGAAAAGGCCGTAAAGGAAATTCCCACCGAGGCCAGCAGGTGTCCGGTCGAATACGCGGGGGGCGCGGCGCGGAGGTTCTCGATAAGGGGCGGCGCGAGGCTGGTGGAACCCGACATGAGGTCCACCGCGACTTTCTACGTGGACCCGAGGGTGGTCTACGAGAAGATATCGAGACCCGCGCGGGCGGTGTCGGGCTGCCGGACGATAGAGGAAGCGAGCAGTGCCCTGAACGCGGAGGGGATAAGAACGGAGCTCGACATCGACGCGGAGCTTTACGGAGACTCGGGCGAAGACCGGTAGAGCTTTTCCTGGATCATTTCCAGTATCCGCCTCGATTCGCCCTCGTCGCCGAAAACGCCCACGCGGATGCTGAGCTTGGTGATTGCGGGCTTTTTGTAGGCGACGGTGACGTAGGCCACGGCGTCCTGCTTCCTGACAATCTTGGCCTCGATCAGCGCCTTGCCGATGCCGCTTTCCTTGGCGACTATCTCGAACTCCTCCTGCTCCATGGTCTCCACGACGGCGAGCCAGACCTTGTCGAACGAGGCGTTCTCCTCGGTCTTTAGAACCCCCTTGAAGTAGCCCGCGACGCCGCCGCCGATCATGCCGCCCACGACCACGGCGCAGCCCGCCGAACACAGAAGCAGCAGGAAGGACGGAATCAGGACCGAACGCATGTTCAGGTAAAAGTTCATCTCTCGGAAATCCGGCTTGCAAACGCGAGCCGGCGTGTTTAAACTAGCGTAACCAAAAAACGCGGAGCGTCAAAACGCCATGGAATCATTTATCTCGAAAAACAGGCTGATTCTCGGAATAATCGCGGGAGTCCTGATCGGCGGCGCGGTCGGGTCCCTCGCGCCGGAATTCGGAGCGAAGACGAAAATCGTCGGCGAACTCTTCCTGAACGCCCTCAAGATGGTCGTCCTGCCCCTCATAATAGTGTCCATAACCCTCAGCATAATGAAGGTCGGAAACCTCGGTTCCATGGGACTCAAGACCATCGCCTACTACGCCGCGACCACGGCCGTGGCGGTCTCGATCGGCATAGCCATAGTCACCCTGGTGCACCCCGGAGACGGGGGCGAGATACTGAAGGGAAGCATGCCCGAGGTCGTAAAGAGCAAGGAGAACTTCCGGGTGACGGACATCCTGAAGCAGATATCGACCCCGAACCTATTCAAGTCCGCGTACGAGTTCCAGATTCTCCCCCTCATAATAGCGTCGCTTCTTTTCGGAATAGCGTTCGGAAAGCTGCGCGGAGAGAACCAGACGATCCTGAACCTGTTCGAGATCACCGACAAGGCGATCATGAAGATAGTCCACTGGATCATAGCCGTGACCCCCGTGGGCATCTTCGGACTCATAGCCGGAAAGATCGGGGAAGCGGGCGGAGGGGACGAGGTGGTGAGAATAGCGATGCAGCTCGGCAAGTACGTGTTCTGCGTCCTGGTCGGACTTCTCGTTCACGGCTTCGTCGTTCTGCCTCTCATGCTGCGGATATTTTCGGGAAGAAACCCGATCGACTATTTCAGGAGCATGAGCGAGACGCTGCTCACCGCCTTTTCCACCGCTTCGTCCTCCGCGACCCTTCCCCTGACCATCACCAACGCCACGGAAAACGCCGGCGTGTCGCCCAAGATATCCAAGTTCGTACTTCCCCTCGGAGCCACCATCAACATGGACGGAACCGCCCTCTACGAGGCCGTCGCCGTGATATTCATCGCGCAGAGCTACGGAATAGACCTGGGGGGAGCGGAACTCGTCGTGGTGTTCCTCACGGCGACGCTGGCCGCCATAGGCGCCGCGGGAATACCCGAGGCGGGACTGGTGACCATGGTGCTCGTCCTGCAGGCCGTCGGACTTCCCATAGAGGGAATCGGGATGATCCTGGCGATCGACTGGTTTCTCGACAGGTTCCGCACCACCGTGAACGTCTGGGGAGACAGCGTGGGAGCCGCGGTGATAGAAAAGCTGGAACCCGACGAAAGCGCGGCGTGACGCCGCCCGGCGGAATCCCGGGAAGACATTCTCGGGAGAAGCGCGAACCGGCAACCTTGCGGAAAATGCCAGACAGCGGCGAAAAGCATCGGGTAGCGGAGAGCGGCAGGACCGTTTCCCTCGACGTGGGAACGAAAACCATAGGGGTGGCCGTGAGCGACGAGCTCGGCATCACCGCAAACGGCGTCGAGACGATACGCCGGCGAAACGAGGACGCGGACCTGGCCGAACTGAAAAAAATCGCGGAGCGATACTCTCCCTCGCGGCTGGTGGTCGGTCTTCCCTACGACCAGGACGGCTCGCTCGGAGAAAGGGGAAGGAGAATAAAGAGATTCTCCAGGCGCGTCGGGGACTTTCTTGGACTCGAGGTCAGGTACTGGGACGAGAGCTTTTCCACCAGGACCGCCGAAGGGACCCTCGTAAAGGCCGGCTTGGGACGAAAGAGGCGCAGGGCGGTAGTGGACAAGATGGCGGCCGCGGTGATACTGGAGGAGTACCTTCTAAGCGGAAGACAGGGAAGAGCCGCCGCGGGACGGACATGCCGTACGCCGAAACCAACGGAATAAGAATCTACTACGAGACCAGCGGCGCGGGGGACCCCCTCGTGCTGATCGGCGGTCTCGGCAGCACGCTGGAGAGCTGGTCGGCGCAGGTTCCTCTCTACTCGGAGCGGTTCCGCGTGATAACGTTCGACAACAGGGGGTCGGGGCGTTCGGACAAGCCCGACTATCCCTACACCATGGAGCAGATGGCCGACGACGTCGCCGGGCTCCTGGACTTCCTGGAGATACCGAAAGCCCACTTCGCGGGAAAGTCGATGGGAGGAATGGTGGCCCAGTGGCTCGGGATAAAGTACCCCGAGAGGGTCCTCAGGCTCGTGATGGGATGCACGTCCGCGTCGCGGGACGAGGTCGGCAACCTCATTCTCAGGACGGGAAGGGAGATAACGGAAAAGCTCGGAGCCGGCCAAGGGTGGCTGTTCGCTCTGTTTCTCGGGTACGGAAGAAAGTACATAGAGGAGAACTACGAGTCCGTAATCCGGACGCCCGGGGAAATCCCCCATGACCCGGAATCGGTCGCCGGATACAGAAACCAGGTCCACGCCTGCGAGAACCACGACGTGCTGGGAGAGCTTCACAGGATTTCGGCGAAAACGCTCGTCATGTACGGCGGGAGGGATTTCATCACCCCTCCCGAAAGGGCGGCGAAGCTCGCGGAGCTCATTCCCGAAGCGGTGGAGAAGAAATTCCCCGACGGGGCCCACGGATTCTGGAAGGAGCACCGGGCCGAGGCCGACAGGACGGTGCTGGAATTTCTCGCGGAGAGCTGACCGCCGGGCCGCCTTGCGGTCAGAGCGCGTATTTTATCACGAGACCCAGGACGTGGGAGTTGCTGTTTTTTCCCTCGTTGTACGTCCTGTAGAACTGCCATCCCAGGTCGGCTCCCAGGCGGTCGAAAGGCACGTTCACGCCCGCCCGGAGACTCATCTGGAAATCTGTCGCCTTGCTGGAGACCTTCCCCGGTATAAGCCGTCCCGCGGGAGTGGCGGTAATCGCCCGCGTCCGGTCGTTTCGGACGAGGGCCATGTCGACGTCCGACCTCACGACGCCCGCTCCGCCTCCCGCGTAAGGTTCCGCGACGCCGCTCGAAGTTATCGGGATTCTCACGGGATACAGAAGAAGGTCGAGCTTCGACTGAAGCGCGGTCACCGTCCCGGCGTAAGCCAGGCTCGCGCCGCCCGCCGCGGCGGGAAGCGCCCCGGCCAGGGCGGGCGGCAGGGGAAGGCGAAGGTCGGAAGACTGTCTCGACCAGGTGCCCGTGAGCTCCACCCCCAGGTAGTCGGAAATCCTGTTGCCCGCAACCGCCGCGAACCCTATTCCGTAATCCAGTTCAAGGTCCGCCGAAACCGTCATGCCGCCGACGGACGTCCGGTGATAGAGCTTCTGGGAAAACGGGACGGCTATCATGGTGCCGACGTAGAATCCCCTGTTGACGTCGCCCGGCTCCTGCGAGGCCGCGTCTCGGGGAGAGGCAACGGAGAGACACAGAACCAGCGCAAAGACGGCCGCGACGCCTGATCGTAGACTTTTCATGTAAATCCTCCTTTGAATCCGCAAACAACAGCTAGTGAGCCGGCGCGTTCAGACGGAAAAGTTCCCCCTTCCCCTTGAATCCGGACCGGCGAATCGAAGCTACGGTGGGTATCGAATTGTATAAATTCTTTTTAATATATAACATATATCGAGATAAATTCCATAAGAATTCGGGAGGAAAGACTTGGGTCTACTGTACAGAACGGACTCGAACGCGGGCGGCGCGCTGGCGAGGCTCGGACTGGGAGCGGTCATCCTGCCGCACGGACTCCAGAAGCTTCTGGGAATGTTCGGAGGAGCGGGCTTCTCGCAGACGGTGGAGTTTTTCACGACCACGGGAGGCATGCCGTTTTTCCTGGCCGTGCTCGTCATAGTAGGAGAATCCGTGGGCGCGGCCTTTCTCATAATAGGGCTGTTCAGCCGATTCTGCGCCGCGGCGATCACCGTGATAATGCTGGGAGCGATATTCATGGCGCACGCCTCGAACGGATTTTTCATGAACTGGTTCGGAACCAAGCAGGGAGAGGGATACGAATACCACATCCTGGCCATAACTCTCGGGCTCGTGGTGATGGTCTGCGGGGCGGGGCGCTACTCCCTCGACCGCATGATTTCAAAGAGCCTGTAGGACTCTCTCAGGACGGCTTCCCGCCGAGCGGAATCGACTCCCCGACTAGCAGAACCGGTATGCCGTCCACCACGGGGTAGAGATGTCTCCCTCCCCTGGACACGAGACCGCCGTCCATCTTGCGGGAAACGGGTTTTCCCGACCTGTCCGAAAGCGTTCCGAGCTCGATCATGCCGTTTAGGCGGCGCACGAGACCGGAGTCGGCCTCCCGAAGAGACTCTCCGGTCTCGGGACACGCGAGAACTTCAAGCAGTTTTCCGTCAAGCATTTTTCGCACGGTACGCGCGCTTCCGGATAAACGGCCGCCGGGCGGCGCGAGGGTCCCCGAGGCGCGGAAAACCTCAGGTTCCGAGGAGCTTTCGGTTCTCCGCGGATTTCTCGAAGTAGAACTTCGGGGCGCTTTTCCCGGCTATCGCGCTTTCGTCCACGACGCAGCGGTTCACCCCCTCAAGGGAAGGCACTTCGTAGAAAACCTCGAGCATGATGGACTCCATTATCGCCCTAAGCCCCCTGGCGCCCGTCTTTCTCCTGACCGCTTCCTTCGCAATCGCCCTTATTGCCCCTTCGGTCACTTCGAGCTCCACCTTCTCGACTTCCATCATCTTTTCGAACTGCCTGACGATGGCGTTTTTGGGCGCGGTCAGAATCTCGACCAGCTGCTGCTCGGTGATTTCGCTCAAACTCGCGACGACCGGTATCCTTCCCACGAATTCGGGAATCAGCCCGAACTGGATGAGGTCCTCGGGCTGGACCATTTCCAGAAGATCCTGCCCGTCTTCGGTCGCGGCGTTCGATATCTTCGCTCCGAAGCCTATGGACTTCTCCCCGATTCTCGCCCGCACTATGTCTTCCAGACCGCAGAAAGCGCCGCCGCATATGAAAAGTATGTTGGTCGTGTCCACCTGGGTGAATTCCTGCTGGGGATGCTTCCTGCCTCCCTTGGGGGGGATGTTGGCGAGCGTGCCTTCCATTATCTTCAAAAGCGCCTGCTGCACGCCCTCCCCCGAGACGTCCCTGGTGATCGAGGGGCTGTCGCTCGACTTGCGGGTGAGCTTGTCTATCTCGTCTATGTAGATTATGCCTCCCCTGGAAGCCCTCTCGACGTCGTGGTTGGCGGCCTGAAGGAGGCTCACGATCATGTTCTCCACGTCCTCGCCCACGTAGCCGGCCTCGGTGTAGCAGGTGGCGTCCACTATGGTGAAGGGAACGTCGAGGATCCTGGCCAGCGTCTGGGCCAGCAACGTCTTTCCCGACCCGGTGGGGCCGACTAGCAGTATGTTGCTTTTCTGCACCTCGATCTTGTCGCCCCTCCTGGTCCTGGAGTCGTTGAACTGCATCCTGTTGTAGTGATTGTAGACGGCGACGGAAAGCACCTTCTTGGCGTTTTCCTGGCCTATCACGTAGCCGTCGAGAAAGGACTTTATCTCCCTCGGGGTCGGAAAGGTCTTCTTCGGCTTGACGAAGGCGTCGTCCTTTGTCTTTTCCTCCGCTATGATCTGGTTGCACAGATCTATGCACTCGTCGCATATGTAGACCCCGTGGCCCGCTATGAGCTTGTGAACCTCTTCCTGGTTCTTGCCGCAGAAAGAGCAGTAGTGCCTGGTTTCCTCTCCGTTTTTCCTCGGACTCATCCCGCCGCCTCCTCCCTTTCGGTGATTATGGCGTCCACTATGCCGTAGTCTATGGAGCTCTGCGCCGTCATGAAATAGTCCCTTTCCGTGTCGCTGGCTATCTTGGCGAGCGTCTGTCCGGTGTGCTTCTCGAGTATGGAGTTCAGCTGCTCCCTGACCCTCATGATTTCCTTGGCGTGTATCTCTATGTCGCTCGCCTGGCCCTGCACTCCGCCCAGCACCTGGTGGATCATGACCCTCGAGTGGGGAAGCGCGTACCTTCTGCCCCCGGCCCCGCTGGCGAGAAGCACGGCCGCCATGCTCACGGCCTGGCCTATGCAGATAGTCGAGACCTCGGGCTTTACGTACTGCATCGTGTCGTAGATGGCGAGACCGGAGGTCACGTGTCCCCCGGGGGAGTTTATGTAGAGATAGACCGGGGTCTCGGGATTTTCCGACTCGAGGAAAAGAAGCTGGGCTATAACCACGTTGGCGACCGCGTCGTTTATCTCCGAGCCTATGAACACTATCCTGTCCTTGAGAAGCCTGGAGTAGATGTCGTAGCCCTGGTCTCCCCTGCTGGTGCGCTCGATAACGTAAGGTATGAAGCCGGTAGTCATCTCGTTGATTGTACTAACTGGGCTTTTCGTTGTCAATCGGTTCCGCCGTCCCGCGGACCTCCTCGACGCTGGCTCTTTCGACCAGGAAGTCGAGCACCTTGCGGTGGGTTATGTTCGTCCGCAGGTCGTCCATCATTCCCCTCTCGCGGTAGACCCTGCGCACGGAATCCGGGGGAGCGTCGTAGGCGGCGGCGACCGCGCTTATCTCCCGGTCGATCTCGTTCTGCGTCGCCGCGAGGTTCTCCTCCCTGGATATCCTGTCGAGAATTATCGCGGTCCTCACGCTCTCGTCCGCCTTTTCGGCGAACTTCGCGTCCGCGTCCTCCCCCGTCCCGGGAGGCTCGATTCCGGACGCGGCCATGTCCGATTCGAACTTCGCCCGAAGATAGTCCTTCTGCTTTTCCAGCATGGAAGGCGGAACGTCGAACCTGTTGTCCTCGAGAAGGTTTTCCACCGCCTGGTCCTTCATGCGCGAAAGCTCCGCCGCGTCGTGGCGGGAGACCAGGCGCTCCCTTATCCGTTCCCTGAGCTCGGAGAGGGTTTCCAGGTCGAAGTCCCCGGCGAAATCGTCGTCTAGGGCGGGCAGGGTGCGCTCGTGAATCTCCTTTAAGACGAGAGTGAACCCGACTTCCTTGCCCGCGGCCTCCGAAACCGGAAAGTCCTCGGGGTAGGAGACGGAAAACCGCGACTCCTCTCCGGCCTTTTTCCCCAGTATGTTCTCCTCGAACTCGGGAAGAAACTGCTCCTTTCCCAGAACCAGGGCGACGCCCTCCCTGTTGAGGTCGTCTATCGTCCCGCCGTCGGGAAGCGTCCCTGCGTAGTCCACCACCACGTAGTCTCCGTCGCGGGCGGGGCGGTCGTCCTCCAGCAGGCTCGTCTGCGCCGACCGCTCGCGCAGGGACTCAAGCTCCCCGTCTATCTCTTCCTCGGTCGCCTCGTAGGCGTTTTTCGTAAGGCTCATCGAGCCGTAGTCCGAAAGCTCGAACTCGGGCATCACCTCGAAGTGCGCCGAATAGCCGAACTCCTTTCCGGCCTCCAGGGCGTCCATGTCCGTCACGTCGGGACGCGTCACGGGAGAGAGGGAACGCTCGGCGACGGCCTCCCTGAAAGTCTCGGAAACCAGCGCCGAGGCCGTTTCCTGGTCGATCTCCTTTCCGTACATGGATTCGATCAGGTCGCGGGGCACCTTTCCCTTCCGAAACCCCTTCACGCTCGCTTCTCCCGCCACGGCGCGGAACACCGAGGCCCTTTTCTCCGAAACCCGCTCGGCGGGGACGCGGACGCTCATCTTCTTTCTCGTGCTGTCCAGGTCTTCGACATCTACGTTCATCGGGACAAAACCTCTCGGGAAGAAATTCGTCCGGCGAGACGCCGGCCGTTAAAAAATACCCGATACGGCGAATCTTGGAATACGCCGCCGAAAATCAGGCCACGGGCCCCCCGCGCCGCCAGACGCGGAGAACGAGCATGAGGGCGGCCAGGACGAGCGCCGCCTGGGGAAGCGCGGTTTCGTACGTGGGATACAGCCCCAGCAGGTCCACGTAGGGAACGAAGTCCGCGCGGGTGGAGGAGACGATTCCCGCCTCCTGGAGCTCGGCCAGTCCCTTGCCGAGCAGTATGAAGCAGAGCAGGTAGAGAAAGACGCTGGTGAAGGAAAAGAAATGCCTGACCGGTATCCTGAGGGCGAACTTGTACATCGCGAAGGCCGCCAGGAGCACGACCGCGACGCCCGCCGCGAAGCCGTAGACGATGTGGGCCCCGGAAGAGTCGCCGGCGTGGTAGAAAAGGGCCTGGTAGAAAAGCATCGTCTCGAACGCCTCCCTGTAGACCGCCAGAAACGATACCGAAACTAGCGCCAGTCCGCTTCTGCCGCCGACCGCGCCTTCGGTCTTGGACTTCACGTACTTCTTCCACTGCTTGACGTCCGTCTTGGAGACGAGCCAGTAGCTCACGTAGAAAAGAACCGCGGCGGCGAGCAGCGAAGTCGCCCCCTCGACTATTTCCCTGCGGGCGCCGGAGATTTCTATCAGGGTTCCGGCCGCAAACCACGTGAGGACCCCGGCCGCGACGGCCGCCGCCCATCCGAAATGTACGTACCTCACCATGGGGCGGTTTCCCGAGTGGACGAGAAAGGCGATGATGGCCGCGATTATGAGCAGGGCCTCGAGAGACTCCCTCACTATTATCGCGAAGGAACTCGCGAAACTCACGTAACCGCCCAGGGACGAGCCGCCCGAAAGCGCCCGCTCGGCCTCGCGAAGGTCGGCCTTTATCGAGGCTCCCAGGTCGCGAAGCTCCGAAACGTCCCGCTCGGAGCTTATCCGCGCGCGGAGAAGACCTATCTTTCTCTCCACCTCCCGCACGAGAGTCTTTTTCTTCGCAAGAAGCGCGGGCTCCACCCTCTGAAAGCCCCCCAGGTAGCCGTCTATCACCTCCGCGAAGGCCTCGTCCTTCCTCCCTTCCTCGTAGAGGTCGAGAGCCCTGTCTATCCTGGAGACGGTGTGGGTTATCGCGACGGAGAAGTCCCCGTCGGCTCTCTCCCTTATGAAAGTCGTCCGCAGGTACGAAAGGACCGCTTCGCCGCGGGCGCCGTCGACTCCCGCGGCCGCGAGAAGTTCCCTGTTGCTGAGAGCCGAGAGGCTCTTGAGATCGCGCACTCCCGCCGCGTCCCCGGGAAGCGAATCGCCGAGCCCCCCGTCCGGATACCCGAGCGAGAGAACGTAGAAAGCCGCGGCCCATTTCTCCTCTTCGCCCAGCGTCTCGTCAAAGGAGGCCATGGACGTGCCCTCGATTCCGAAGGTGGCGGTGTTGAAGACCTTGAAGGGGGAAAGTCCCGGCTTCACGTCGCCTGCCGTAAAGTCCGTGGCGGGAGGTTCGAGATTTTCCGAAAGAACTCCGTCGCCCTTTCCCGAAAGACCGTGGCAGCCGGAACAATGGGTCTCGTAGACGGCCTTTCCGCTCTCGTAGTCGGGAAAGTCCGGGGGATAGGGCTTGAGGCCGTAGGCGGAGACCAACTCGCCCTTGATTTCGTTCGCGAGGCTCTCCACCTCGGAAACGGGGGCTTTCGCCGCCACCAGGGATTCCAGCAGAGCGAACTTCCGGGAAAGGGACTCGGGGTTTTTCTTCTCCGCCGTCTGCTCCCAGAGACCGATCGCGGTGGAGGAAAAATCCACCATCTCGGCGTACTCGAATTCATTGATCACCTTCCCTTCGCTTACGGCGTTTACGTAGTCTCCGCCCACGTAGTCCACCATGGAAAGGATTCTTTCCATCCCGCCCGCGAGAACCGACTGGGAAAACAGGAAGAATGCAAGCAACGCCTTGAAAAGAGTTCTCTTCAGCATGTCGGCTACCGGGTTTCCTCGCGGAAGATTCCAAGAGCGCATTTTCTACCATTTTAGACCTTCGTTGTCAATAATCTTGAAGCCCGTCGGGTTTCTTAACTCACGGGGTTTCGGAAGGGAACGGGAGCGCGTGAAAAATCCCAAAACGGCAAGCAATCTCACAGGTTCCGCGACGCGGGATTTTCTGCCCTGCGAAGCTCGGTCAACACGCCCGACTGTCCCGACGGGATAGACTCCTTACAAAGCCGCCCACATAGCGAATTTCATCCTGGACAAAGCGAAAAAAGACGGAGTTCCGGATATAAGCATTCTGAAACTCCTCAAGCTCGTTTACATTTTTTTCGGCTGGGTCAGCGCGATTCATCCAAGAATTTATCTGTTTTCCGATCCGATAGAGGCTTGGACATATGGTCCGGTTGTTCCCTCCCTTTATTACGAGTTGAGGGCATCCGGCAAAGAAGCGGTAACGAGACGGGCAACCTTGTACGACCCGTTCAGCGAAGAAGATCCGAAACGTCCGACTGAAGAGGACATTGCGGATAAGGAAATACTCGAGACTCTGAACATCATCTGGGGTGCCTACAAAGATGCGCCGGCCGAACATTTAATTGCTCTCACACACAAAAAAGGCACTCCTTGGTGGAACACTTTCGACGGAACGCGGAATAAAGAGATTCCCAAGGACCTGATCAGAGGCTACTACCAAGAGCTCAACAAGAACTTGAATTAACCGACTGCCGGCGGCAAACGCGATTTGTGGTGTGTGGCGTGAAGAAGAATCCTTCCGAAAAAGTTGAAGAATCCCTCAGGGAATTTATCCAGAGAGAAAGGGAACCGCAGTTAACCCACGAGAAGCAGGCAATAGGTAGCAAGAAACTGCAACACACCGCAGATGAAGCGAGTCCTCGACACGCCGCCGAGAAGCAGGCAATAGCCAACAGGAGACGGCAACTTCAGAACGAGTCCGAAGAACAGAAACAAAAATTACAAAAAGAGTTCGCCAAGTGGGCAAAGCTGATAGTTTCTCTATGGCTGATTTTTATTGCTATTCTGTTAGTTGCCGCGGCGGTGACATCCTTTCTCAGGCAATCACAGATATTCTCCGACAAGGTCCTGATTACTCTACTTACGGCAACCACCGTAAACGTGCTCGGGATGGTGATAATCGTTATCAAAGGCCTGTTTGCAAATAAATAAGTTTCCCCCCACCCAATACGAAGCGGCGTAATTTTTTCCTCGGAAATATGTTTTGAATTCACCCGGCCAGCCTCTCCAAAATATCTTTCGTTTTCATTCTTGACATCCAAACTCCAAGATGTTATCAATTAGCGACATGGATATTAACAGTCCTTAATATCCATGACAGATTTCACAGATACAAAGGAGGTTTTTTCAGATGAGAACAGCAAGCACGTGGAAGACGGTTCTGGCCGTCTTTCTTCTTTTTTCGTTCGCCGGGGCGGACATTTCTTCCGCCCAGACCAAAACGCAAAAAAGAATAGAGGAGCTCGAGGAACAGATAAAGGTTCTGGCCGACGAGGTGGAGAAGCTTAAATCCGCCGCGGTGACCGAGCCTCCCACCTACGAGATGAAGTTCGGAGCGGCTCCGGCGGCTTCGAAGGTCTATCTGGCCGACCGGGGAGTGTCGTTCGGGGGATACGGCGAACTGCTGATAAGCCAGGTCAAGGAAGGCGACGGCAACAACGTGGTGGACACCCAGAGGGTGATTCTCTACAACGGATACAAGTACAACGACAACATAGTGTTCAACTCGGAGATAGAATTCGAACACGCGACCACCGGCGCGAACCAGGACGGAAAGTCCGGTTCCGCTTCGGTCGAGTTCGCTCTTCTCGATTTCCTCATCCGCGACGAGTTCAACCTGAGAGGCGGACTCCTGCTGGCGCCTGTGGGTCTCACGAACGAGATTCACGAGCCGACGACGTTTTACGGGGTGATAAGACCTTCGGTGGAACGGCAGATAATTCCGACGACCTGGAGAGAGGCCGGAGTGGGCGCGCACGGAGAGTTCGACATGGGCGGCGCGGGGACCCTGGCGTACAAGGTCTACGGAATGTCGAGTCTCGACTCGCGGGGATTCAAGGCGTCGAACAACAGGAGCCTGAGAGTCAAGGGCAACAGGGCCAGGTTCGAGGACATGGCCCTCGTGTCCAGACTTCAGTACGACCCCTTTCCCGGAATCAGGATCGGGGGGTCGCTTTTCTACGGCAACACCGGACAGGACGTGACGGTCGCGGCGAAAGACGGCGACGGCAACGCGGTCAGCGGTCACGCGCTCAACGGGAGAAAGATAGGCGGCCGGTTCAGCATGTACGAGGTCGACGCGCAGGTTCAGTACGCGGGATTCGACCTGAGGGCGCTTTCTGTGTGGACGAGACTCAAGGACGCGGAGCTCATAAACGCCAACCTGGGATTCGAGGGCGACGAGTCCGTCGGGTCGAAGCAGTCGGGCTGGTACGTCACGGGAGCGTACAACCTGCTTTCCGCTTTCGATTCCGGCAGCAGGTACCTGGAATACCTTGCGCCTTTCGTCCGGTACGAAAGATACGACACGCAGAAGGCGGTTCCCGCCGGGTTCGCGAGAGACGCAAAGAACAGAAGGAACGAATACACCTTCGGGCTCAACTACAAGCCGATTTCCAACGTGGTGGTGAAAGCCGAATACCAGAGGCTAGACAACGCCGCGGAGGAAGCGAAGGGACAGTTCAACTTCGGTCTCGGCTACGTGTTCTGACGAAAGGGAACACAGGATTCATCTCTCTTTTTTCTCTCTCGAGGGCAATAATTTCCAGACATGGTATTATTGCCCTTTCTCCGTCATGAAGGCGAAAATTCCCGTTATCGCACTGCTCGCGTTTCTCGTCCAGGGGGCGGACATCTGCGACGCGAAGGTCTTTCTCACCAGGACCCGGGCGCTTGCGCTCCTTTTCCCCGAAGCCGAGCGGATAGAGAAAAGACACGTGTTTCTCACGGAGCGCCAGGCGGAGGCCGTGCGGTCCGTCGCGAAAACCGAGGCGGACTCCAGGTTCTACACCTTCTACGTAGCCCGCTCCGGCGGAAAGGAAACGGGCTACGCCGTGATCGACACCCACACGCTTCGGACGCTCACGGAAACCGTCATGTTCGTGATAAATCCCGACGGAACTCTCAGGCACTCTGAGATTCTCGCCTTTTTCGAGCCCGCGGACTACATGCCCGGCGAAAAGTGGATAAACTTGTTTCGCGGAAAGGACGTCCGCCGCGACCGGATGAAGTCCGGGGCAGACGTTCCCAACATCACGGGAGCGACGATAAGCGCCGACTCCTTTTCAAGGTCCGCCAGGAGGGTTCTCGCGGTTTTCCGGGTCGCGTTCGCAGACCCCGACGGCCGGAGACCGCCGGAGAAACAAAAATGAAATTCTTCATATCGCAGGACATAAGAAAAAACGACCTGCTTAAGCTCGTGGTGCTGCTCACGACCGTCTTTTTCGTCTTTCTGTGGGTCACCAACCTGCTGCTTTTTCTCAAGGTGGGACTGAGTTACGAAAGCGTCGTCGAATACTACAGGGGGTCGGAAGAAACCTTCAGGCCTCCCAGAAGCTACATGGGACTGCTCGAGGAGGCGCATTTCCATTTCTTCTCCATGGCGGTGCTTCTCGTCACGCTCAACCACCTGTTTCTTTTCACGAAGAGGGGAAACGGCGAGAAGCTTCTGGTGGTGGCGTCGTCGTACGGCTCCGCTTTTCTCGACATAGCCGGAGGATGGCTCGTGCGGTACGCGGCGCCCGAGTTCGCCTACCTGAAGATCGCCTCCTTCGTCGTTCTGCAGGCGAGTCTCCTGTACCTGATGGCCGTCGTGACGTTCTATCTTTGCGGAAAAAGGGAACCGCCGAAGTAGGACTTTTTCTCCCCGTCTCGCTCCACCACGACGAAACCCAGAAACTCGTCCCTCTCGGAAAACGCGCGGGCGGCGTCCGCCCCGAGGACCGAAACCGCCGTCGAAAAGACGTCCGCCCCGGCCGCCGTCCTCGAAATCGCCGTCGCCAGGACGACGTTCTCCGCGGGCCGTCCCGTTCTCGGGTCTATTACGTGGGAATACCTCCTGCCTCTGTGCTCGAAGTACCGTTCGTGACCCCCGGAAGTCGCAACGCCCCTGTCCCGAAGACCCAGCCGCGAGACGAGGACTCCTCCGGGCCCCGAGACGCGTACGTTCCACGATTCGCGGCCCTCGGGAGAGCCCATCGCGAATATGCTGCCCCCGAAATTCACGAGTCCTCTGCTGATTCCTCTTTTGCGGGCGACGGCCATTATCTCGTCCACGGCGTAGCCCTTCCCCACGGCTCCGAAGTCCAGGCGGACGCAGTCGCTTGCGAAGAAAATCCGCGATTTCTCCGCGTCCGTTCCTATTTTCCGAAAGCCCGAGCATTCGAGTTCCCGTTCGATTTCAGCCTCGGAGGGAACGGTTCCGGAAGACGTTCTGGCTTTCCAGAGCTCGTAGAGACCGCCGACGGTGATGTCAAAGGCTCCCCGCGTGAGTTCCGAGTATTCCACGGAGAGGCGCGTCAGGCGGATAAACTCGGGCGGGACCGTCACGGGACGGACGCCCGCGTACCTGTTCACCTCCGCCAGAACGCTGTCTTCCCTGTAGTTGCTGAAAAGCCTGTCTATTTCCTCCATCCGCTTCCCGGAAGCTTCCACGACGTCGTGGAAAAGCTCTTCGTTCGGAGAGTAAAACCTGAGTTCCACCCGGGAGCCCATGACGTGAAACGACCTCTCGTAGAGGGTCTCCGCGTTATGGGAACAGGAACAGGCAAGGAGAAGTGGGAGCAGAAGAAATCGCATGTCCCGACACGTGAACGCCCGGGCGGCCTTTCTGCGAGAGGGGGGAGTCGAACCCCCACACCCTAGGGTACTAGATCCTAAATCTAGCGCGTCTGCCAGTTCCGCCACTCTCGCCCGGAAAAAGAACTCGGAGCGGGCCGCGCGATCCGGAAACCCGCATCCGGAAGGCGTTTTTTCGACGAGTCCGAAATTCAGAACGAAACTGGGCTGTGAGGGATTCGAACCCACGACCGACTGATTAAGAGTCAGCTGCTCTACCAGACTGAGCTAACAGCCCGGCAACAGGGTAACAGAAAAACGGAGAAATGAAAGTCGGGAAGCGGCCCGATTCCGCAAGCGGCAGAGAGGGCGGGAACTGAAATACGGACGACCGGAGTCGCGGCGACGACACCTTGACCGCGCGCCGTATAAAGCGCCGACTTCAACCCCGCGTGCCGTCCTCACACTCCCCGGCGATACTTTTCACTCAAGGTTCTAGAAGCTCCCGCTCCCCGCCTTTTCCGGATTCGATTCCTTCCACGGCCTCAAGCAGTCTCCTCGCGTTTTTTGGACTCCTCATCAGATGAGCCGTTTCTTCGAGCGAATCGTATTCTTCCTGCGACATCATCACCACGGAACCGGCGTTTCTTCTGGTTATTATCACGGGGACTCTGTCGTTGCAGACCTCATCCATGGTTTCCGCGAGACGCCGTCTCGCTTCGCTGCAAGTTATTACCTTCATCGCCGGAGATATCGTACAACATCGCGCGGCGCCATCAACCCGGCCGGCGGGCGGCGGGAGTCCGGACGCAAGACCGGCGCCTGTCCCGCGTTTTTGAATTACCGCGTGAAATCATATAGTTTTTTCGGCTAAATGGACGCTCTTGCAACCTACCTCGATGTTTCTCCCGTGATTCTTAAGAAAGCGGGGCTGTCCCTGCTCATACTGGCGGTCCTGTTTTCCCTGAGAAAAATCCTTCTGTCCCTGATAACCAGGAAACTCAAGGACCCGAAGAACATCTACTACTCGAGACGCGTCATCGGCTACAGTCACGGTTTTCTTCTCATAATACTGCTGAGCAGCGTGTGGATAAAGGGTTTCGGCTCCATAGGAACCTACATCGGTCTCACGAGCGCGGGTCTCGCCATAGCGCTTCACGAAACGCTCGCCAACATCGCGGGCTGGTTCTTCATAATCTCGAAAAAACCTTTCGTGATAGGCGACCGCGTGCAGATAGGAGACACCAAGGGGGACGTGATTGACATAAGGGTTTTCCAGTTCACCCTGGCCGAGGTCGGCAACTGGGTCGACGCCGAGCAGAGCACCGGCAGGGTGGTGCACATTCCCAACAGCCAGGTGATCAAGGAGAAGACCGCCAACTACCACTCGGGCTTCCGCTACATCTGGAACGAGATTCCGGTTCTCGTAACGTTCGAAAGCGACTGGAGGAAAACCCGGAAAATTCTCGAAGACATAGCGAAGGAAAAGATAGAGCACTGCTCTAGCTCGGCGGAGAGGGAAATTCACCGCGCGGCCTCCCAGTACATGGTGTATTTCAACAAACTGACCCCGGCCGTCTATCTTTCGGCGAAAGACAGCGGGGTGCTGTTCACGATCAGGTACATCGTGGATCCCAGGCAGCGGAGGGGAACCGAGCAGATTCTCTGGGAAGCCATACTCGAGGAGTTTGAAAAACACCCGGACATCGACCTGGCGTACCCCACCACGCGCTTCTATGCCACGGACCCCCTAGGCGGCGACGCGTCGCGCGATTCCTGACCCGGCTCTTTCCCGCTGATATTCTCGTGATACTCTTATTTCACCTTGATTGATGCTAACGTTCCACAGATTCAAGTGAAAAAACAAAACCAGGGAACGCCCTTGAAGTTGCGCAAAAGATATCCAGAAACAAGAAACCGGTACCGCGACTCCTTCGGGAAGTTGTGGAACAATCGCTGAAACTGGCGGGAAGTACCGCGTGATGATCGATTCTTCCACATTGAACGAAAGTCAGCTCGAGGCGGTAAACTGGAACGGCGGGGCGCTTCTCATGCTTGCCGGGCCGGGGTCCGGAAAGACCCGGGTCATCGTCTGTCGCATCGCCAGACTTATTGAAGAAACGCCTCAAAAACATTTCAATATTCTCGGCCTGACCTTCACGAACACGGCGGCGGCGGAGATTCGCGAACGCATCTCGGCTCTTGTTCCGGCTTCCCACGAAAGAACGCTTCTGACGACATTTCATTCTTTCTCGGCGGACATGCTTCGACAGCACGGCCATCACCTGGGTTTAAAGCCGGACTTTACCGTTCTTTCCCAGGATGCGGACCGGCTGGCCCTTCTGGACGAAGCGTTGCACGGCGTCAAACTGGGGCACGACGGCCGTAGCGGAAGCGAGCGACTGCTGCCGCTGGTTTCCAGACTGGCGGAAACCAATGTCGGGCGGAGGAGCGCCGTCAAGGTTCTGCAAGACACTTACGACAATCCCGAAGCCGAGAAGATAGCGGCCGTTTACGATAAATACCGTTCTCTCATGATCGAAAGAAACGCTCTGGATTTTCCGGGTCTAATCGGGGAAGCGCTCAACCTCCTAATCAGCCTGCCTGGCGTCGGAAAGCAGATTCAGCGCATATATCCGTATATCTGCGTCGACGAATTTCAAGACACCAATCTTTCCCAGTACATGATCCTTCAGCACATAGTCAATCCGGAGACGAAGAATCTCTTCGTTGTCGCCGACGACGACCAGATCATTTACCAATGGAACGGAGCCAGCCCCGAGAGACTGTTCTCAATCAAGGAATACTTCGACATGAAAATTCTCCAGCTGCCCGAAAACTATAGATGTCCGCCCGATGTGGTGAAGCTGGCGAACCGGCTTATCAGGAACAATTCCGGTCGTTTTGAATCCAAGAAAGACGCCGCGGCGCATAAAAGGACCGATGAAGTTTCCAGCGTAACGGCGCGGCAATTTGAAACTTTCGAGGAAGAAGCGCACTGGGTAGCGCGGCATATGGCGAAACGCCCGGCGGACTCCCTGCCGAACTGCGTCGTTTTGGCCAGAACGAGAAAACTGCTTGAAAAAATTGTCGAAGCGCTTGAGGAACAGGGAATTGAAGGCTATCTGGCCGTCGGGAAAAACGAGTTTGAAAGCGCTTCTCTCAAGTGGCTTCATTCAATTCTGCGGCTTGCCAACGCGCGCGGCAACCGCGAATACCTGCACGTCGCGTGCAAGATGTTTTATTCGCTTGAAGGTATCGGCTTTAACGTCAAGGACATTGCGGCGCAGGCCGCCTCCTGCGACGGAGACTATCTTCGCGCATGGATGTGCGCTGCGTTGAAGAACGGCGGACTTTCCGAAGAATGCAGGAATCTAGTCTCGAACCATCTGCGCAGACTGTCCGAACGTCTTGATTTCTGGGCGTTTCAGGATGCCGCGTTCAAATGGCTTGACAAGCTTCCAGACACAGTTCCCGACGAAGGCGGAATTTTTGACGAATACACGGAAGAAAAAAATACATGGCGGAACCTTGTCGACGAAATCTCGGCCCAGTACGGAAAAGACGAAATTACCTTGAACCTGCTCCTGCAAGAACTTGATCTTCGTTCAAAGACGCCTCCCCATCCCGACAATGCCGTACCTTGCTTTACGATTCACTCATCCAAAGGAATGGAATTCGATCATGTCTATCTGGTAGGATTGGTGGAGGACCAGCTCCCCAGCTGGCAAGCGATAAAGAAGGAGAAGGGAAATTCCAGTCGCGAGATGCAGGAAGAGCGCCGGAACTGCTTCGTGGCCATTACCCGGGCGCAGAAATCCCTTTGCCTGTCGTGGGCGAAACGGGTTCAGGGACGGGAGAAAACTCCTTCCAGGTTCCTGAATGAAATGGGAATACGGGCGACTCTCGAGACAAAACCCCTTGCGGTAACGCCAGCTTGAATTACGGGCGATAGCGACCGCGGACAGGTTCCACCAGTCCTGTGCCGTGAAGTGGAAAATTGAACAACAGAGCGAGACGAGGGCTTGGTTTGAAAACACCGAATCAGTTATTTTTCGGCACTGATCCTCCTGTTGCAAACCGCAACCGAATGAGAAAAGAGGTGCTTTTATGATTCCGAGCAATCGCGAAGCTACGCATCCGGGCGTAATTCTGCTCAAGGAATTTCTCGAGCCCCTGGGACTTACCCGGAAAGCGTTTGCGGCGCATGTCGGTATTCCGACTCGACACGTCAATGAAATTGTCCGCGGCAGGCGAGGAGTGACTCCGGAAACGGCTTGGCTGTTATCCGGGGCTTTTCGCACGAGTCCGGAATTCTGGCTGAACCTGCAGGCGATTCACGACCTTTCCGTAAATCGTCCGACTCGTCACGTCGCGCCGCTGGTTTCCGCAGGCACGTGATGCCGTTTCGGATTTTCCGATGAATTCGGACACCCGACCCGTTTCGCAACGAAGTATCGGTAAAACGACAAACGACTGTCGGGTTCCAAGATTTGCGGTTCGAGGAAGACAGCGGGTTTATTGCGCTTCACAAAGAAGTGAATCTTGACGACATACTGTGTATGAAAGAGCAGAGGGTGATGGTGCACGAGCACAGCGACGGGCGGATGTCGGTGTTTCACGGAAGTGACAGGCTTGGGATTTACGATTCCGAGGGCGTGTTGCTGACTCGGAGATGCGAGGAGGGAAAGAAGCGGTCGGGGAAAATTCGAAGGCGGCGTTTCACTTCAGCCTCTTCGGGCTCCGCCCTTCGAGGCTGAAGTGAAAAAGTGAAAACCGGACAAGTCGTTTTGCTCCTAACAACAGAGTCGACAAATCGGTTGCCATGGTTTCGCTTGACATGCGAGGTGCGAAGTATGTTATTGTTTGGGTTGCGGGGATGTTCGTCGACAACGGAGTCCGTGTGGTTGTGGACAATACGAATCCAGAGGAACCAGCCTTGAAGAAATGTTTTCTAAGAGCGCTTCTTTATAAAGAGGACGGAGAGTACGCGGCTCACTGCCTGGAGTTCGACATAGCGGGCACGTCGAAGGAGTCTTTCGAAGACGCTTGCGACGAGCTTAACGAACTGATTCAGGTACACATAGAATACGCCTATGAAAACGACAACCTGGAATACTTGTACAAGCCCGCCCCGGCAAAGTACTGGAACATGTTCCATCGGTCCGAGTCCTACGGTCGAGACAATCCGAAGACCATAGAAGTCCGAGATAGAAGTTTCAAGCCTCAGTTGTCTGTTTACCCTCACTCGCCGGCCGTCGCGTAAACGCCTCGGAGACTAAGCCCTCTCAAGATACGGGCATTGTTGCGAAAGCTCGGGAAACTGGGCGTACAAGTCATACCGGACAGGGGAAAAGGAAATCACATAGTGCTTTTTAAACCGGAGAAACCCGGTTCCAAAAAAGGTCTCCAGCGTCCCGTAAAAAATCATGGAAAGAATACGGAATTCAGCGTGGGCGCCATCACGAGAATCCTCCGGCTACTGGAAATAGAAAAATCTGATTTCCCAGATGCCTAATCTTGCCTTTTTCATCTATCTCGCCTGTTGCACTTCATGTTTGAAACCGCATTGTAATTGCCACGGCTAAAGTCCGACAGCCTCCGTTCAAGGAGTTTTCTTCCCGCCGGGCCTGACGACGGCGACGGCGAAAACTTCCGGGTCTATGTACTTCCTGGCAACCCTTTTCACGTCTTCGGCCGTCACGGCGAGGATCTTCTCCGGATACTCCCTGTATTCGCGGAAACCGATTCCGTAAAGCTCGTCAAACGCCGCCATGGACGCCTGGGCGGAATTTCTCTGAAGTCCTATCTCGAAACTGCCCACTATGTAGTTCCTGGCCCTTGCGATCTCTTCTTCACTCGCTCCCCCGAGCGCAAGCTCAAGCTGCTTGCGAATCGCCGAGAGGGCTTCTTTCTCCTTCTCCGGAGAGGTGCCTATGTAGATGCCGAAATATCCTCCCTCCATTCCCGGAACGTAAAAAGACGTGACGGAGTAGGCGAGGCTTTTTTTGTCCCGAAGCTCGATGAAAAGCCTTCCCCCCTGGCCGGAGAGCACGGAATTCAGCACCTCGAACGCGTGGCGGTCCTCGCTTCGGAAGCCGGGAGCGTGAAAGCCGAGAACGATGTGGGTCTGCTCCTTGTCCTTCTCGAGACTGACGCTTCGCCTGACGGCGGAAAGAGGAGGTTCCGCCGCGGGGGCGACCCCGCGGAAACCGCCCGTCTTCATGGAACCGAACAGTTTCTCGAGCGAGGCGAGCGCCCTGTCGGCGTCCACGTCGCCCGCCACGGAAATCACCATGTTCTCCGGTCTCGCGATTTTTTCGTAGAAGGCCGATACGTCCGCCGAAGCGAACGCCCTAACGTTCTCCTCGGTCCCCAGAACGTTGAACCTGTAGGGGTGCTCGAGGAAAAGAGCGCCGAGGAAATTCTTCACGGTCTTTCTGGTAAGGTTGTCCCGCTCCTTTTCAAGCGCCGCGAGAATCTCCCTCCTGCCCCTCTCCATCTCCTCCTCCGAAAAAGCGGGATTCAGTATCACGTCCGAGAAAATATCCATGGCCTCGTCGAAATTCTCGCTGAACGCCGAGAGGCTCACCCCTACGCTGTTTTTGCCCGAAAACCCGTCGATGCCGGCCGCCATCCCCTCTGTTTGCGCGGCTATCTCCTCGGCCGAGCGGCTCGCCGTGCCCCTGGTGAACATTTCCGCCAGGAAGTTGGAAATCCCGTTCGTGCTCTCCTCCTCGTAGCGAAGCCCCCCGAGAAACACGGCCTGGGCGGAAAACAGCGGAACAGACCGGTTCTCCTTCACGAGAACCCTGATCCCGTTCGAAAGCTCGTATCTTCCAAACTCCCCCGCCGCGGCGGAGCTTTTTTTCTTCTTCCTCTCCGCGGGCGCGGGGAAAGTCACGGCCTTTTCGAAAATCCTCTCGATTCCCTCTCTCCCGCTTTCGGGAACCACCACTCCCGCCGTAAGGTTCGCGCGGCCGAAATATTTTTTCGAAACCCTGGCCACGTCCGCGGGAGCGACCGCCCTCACCCGCTCGAGGTACTCCTTTTCGTAGCGGTAGTCTCCCACGTCGAGCTCGAAGTAGCCGAGCTTCCGCGCCTGTCCCTGCATGGTCTCCCTGGCGCGCACGAAATCCCTCTCTATGTTTATCTTCGCGCGGGAAAGCTCCCGGGCGCCCACGGGCGCGCTTTTCATGAGCTCGACCTCGGCCAGTATGCGCTTCGACGCTTCCCCGACCTTCGCGGGCTCGACCACTCCTCCCACCACGAAAAGACCGCTTTCCCTGGGAGTGTACGCGTAGGCGTATATGTCGCTCACGAGCCCCGCCTCCTCCTTCAGCCTCCTGTAGAGCCTGGAGCTCTCCCCGCCCCCCAGCACGCCGCTTATCACGTCCAGAACGGGAGCGTCCTCGTGTCCCGCCGAAGGTATGTGAAACCCGAAATTGAAATATCCCGTGCTCACGTCCCGCCCTAAAACGAACGTCCTGGTTCCGTCCTGGGCCGGTTCGAGGGGAAGTTCGCACTTCGGGGTGTTTCTTTTCCTTATCTTCCCGAAAGTCCTCCCCACGGCGTCCCTTATCTCCCCGGGGTCGAAATCCCCGACTATCACGAGGATCATGTTGTCCGGGGAATACCACTTTCCGTAGAAGTCGAGGATCTTCTCCCTGGTGAAGCTCTTCACGCTGCTTCTGGTTCCTATCACGGGCCTTCCGTAGGGGTGAACCCGGTAGGCGGTGGAGAAAAGCTTCTGGCTCAGTACGCGGGAGGGAGAGTCCTCCCCCCTTCTTATCTCCTCGAGAACCACTTCGAGCTCCTTTTCAAGCTCCCCGGGGTCGAAAGTCGAGTTCTCGACGACGTCGGAGAGCACGTCTAGAGCCGTGGGCAGAAACCTCCCGGAGCCGACCACGTAGTAGACGGTCTCGTCGAAGGACGTAAACGCGTTTATGTCCCCTCCCCCCGCCTCCACGAGCCCGGCTATCTCTCCCACCTTCCTCTTCTCCGTGCCCTTGAAAAGCATGTGCTCGTGCACGTGGGCGAGACCGTACTCCCCTTCCTCCTCGCAGGCGCTTCCCGTCCTCACCCACACGTTGACCGCCACGACGGGAGAAGAGTCGTTTCGCTCAAGCAGCACGGTCATGCCGTTTTCGAGGGAGTACTTCTCAACCCCCGCGGCGGCCGCCGCCCGGGATTCACCTGCCAGGTTCATAACTGTCGCTCCGGCAAACAGGAAACAGAGAAAAAACGGTTTCAAAACTCCTTTCATTCAACGAGGTCCGTTTCATAAGAAGAAAACCTAGAAACCGCCGCTTCGAAGGTCTTCGGGCTCCTTTTTCCCCGCCGCCGCCTTCAAGGCCAGCTTCCAGGCGCAGAGCCCGAGTTCCAGCAGAAAGTAGCCGTAGGTCACCGCCACGGCCACCACCCCGGGATTGGTGACGAGCGCCGTGATCACTATGGCTCCCGCGACCAGGGTGCTGAACGGCCCCAGCCCGGCGAGCTCGGGGAATTTCCTGTGCGGAATCTCGCTGACCATCACCAGGCCCGCAAGCGGCACGAAGAAAAGATAGAAAGACTTCGCAAGCGGCGTCGGGGCGACGTGGAACTCGGAGAGAAGCAGTATGGGGGAGAACACCAGACCCGCGGCCATGGGACTCGGAAGACCCGTGAACGCGCTCTTTTCCTTCGTGGCGAACTGCACGTTGAAGCGGGCGAGGCGAAGCGCCGCGCACACCACGTAGAGCAGCATGGCCATGAACCCGAGCTTTCCGTAGTCCGAAAGCCCCCAGGCGTAGAGAAGAACCACGGGAGCGAGTCCGAACGACACGAGGTCGCAGAGAGAGTCGTAGGACGCGCCGAAGCGGCTCTCGGAATTCAGCACCCGGGCCACCCTTCCGTCCAGCATGTCTACCACCACCGCCATCCCTATGAAGGCCGCCGCCCACCAGAACCGGTCGAACGCCCACGCAGGGGAATCCCCGGCAAAGCCCCGAAGTTCCAGCACCGACACCGAGGCCGCGACGGACGCGAGGCCCAGTACGAGCCCGACGGTGGTCAGCAGGTTCGGGAGTATGGGAACGAGCCTTCTGCGCCCGGGGGAGCGCCCCCGCCTTTTTCTTTTCTTCAGTTCAGCCATGCCACGACCGTCTCGCCGGCCCTCACCTTCTGTCCCGCCCGCACGGCGACCTTCGTCCCGAGGGGCAGGTACAGGTCGACCCTGGAGCCGAACCTTATCATGCCGAATTTCTCTCCCGTCTCCAGCTCGTCTCCGAGCTTCAGGCGCGACACTATCCTCCTGGCGAGAAATCCCGCCACCTGCACGACCACGATCCGCGCGCCGCTTTCAAGCTCGACCAGGGTCGAGAGCCTCTCGTTCGAGTTCGGGGAATCCGCCCGGAAGGCGGCATCGAACTTTCCGGGAAAGTACCTGGTCCCGGCCACCTTTCCCGAAACCGGGAACCTGTTCACGTGACAGTCGAGGACGGAGAGGAAGACGCTTATCCTTCTCGACTTCCCGTCGAGGAACGTCCTCTCGAACGCCTCCGACACGTCCACCACCTTTCCGTCCGCGGGAGAGAGAACCGACCCGTCCGCCGCCGCGGGAATCTCCCTGCGAGGGTCCCTGAAGAAAAAGAGGAGAAAAAGCGTCGCCGCGAGAAAGACGAAAAAGAGAAACGAGAAGCCGAAAAGCAGGCAGAGAAAGCACAGGCCGCCCGCGGCGGAGATCAGGCCGAACCCTTCCCTGGCGATTCCTGGAAGCCCGGAACGCATCAATTCTTGGCTTTGTCCACCAGTTTTTTCCCGAAAAGCGAGCCCATCATCCCCCGAAGCTCCGCTCCCACGCTCTCGATGGGATGCTCCTCGCCTTTTCTGAGAAGGGCGTTGTAGGAAGGGCGACCCGCCCGGTTCTCAAGTATCCACTCCCTGGCGAACTCCCCGTTCTGTATCTCCCCGATGATCTTCCTCATCTCGCTCCTGACGGAGTCGTTCACGACCCTGGGACCCCTGGTTACGTCTCCGTACTTGGCCGTGTCGCTGACGGAGTAGCGCATGTTGGCTATTCCGCCCTCGTATATCAGGTCGACTATGAGCTTCACCTCGTGGCAGCACTCGAAGTAGGCCATTTCGGGCGGGTATCCCGCCTCGACCAGCGTTTCGAACCCGGCGGTTATGAGGGCCGAGAGCCCGCCGCAGAGAACGGTCTGCTCGCCGAAAAGATCGGTCTCCGTCTCGTCCTTGAACGTCGTCTCGATGACTCCCGCCCTGGAGCACCCTATGGCCCGGGCGTAGCCGAGGGCGAGATCCATGGCGTCGCCGGTCGGGTCCTGGTGAACGGCGACCAGTCCCGGCACTCCCGCGCCCTCGAGATACTGTCCTCTCACGGTGTGACCCGGGGCTTTGGGCGCCACCATGAACACGTCCACGTCCGGGGAGACGACTATCTGTCCGTAGTGAATGTTGAAGCCGTGGGAGAACACCAGCGCGTCGCCCGCCCCGAGGCCGTCTTCCACGTGCCCGGAGTATACGGCCGGCTGGCTCGTGTCGGGAGCTAGCATGACCACCACGTCGGCTTCTTTCGCGGCCGCGGAAACGGTCTTCACGGAAAAGCCGGCTTCTTCGGCCTTCTTCCAGCTCTGCGAGCCTTCCCGAAGTCCGACCGAGACCTCGACCCCGCTGTCGCGAAGGTTCTGGGCGTGGGCGTGTCCCTGGCTTCCGTAGCCGACCACCGCCACCTTCCTTTCGCTTATCTTCTTCGAATCTATGTCGCCGTCGTAGTAAACCTTCACGCGTCCGTCACCTCATTTCGTCTTCTTGTTAGCCCTCACCATGGCCACCGTTCCCGTTCTCGCGATCTCCTTTATCCCGTAAGGTCTCTGAAGCTCCATGAAGGCCGAGAGCTTCTCCTCGTCCCCCGTGAGCTCGAAGGTGTAGGACCTCGGGGATATGTCCACCACCTTGGCCCTGAATATGTCGGCGATTCTAAGAACCTCCGCCTTGGAGTCCGCCTTGGCCTCGACCTTGATGAGAATCATCTCCCTTTCCACCCGCTCGAGCTCGGTCATGTCCACGACCTTGATCACGTTCACCATGTTGTTGAATCTTTTTATTATCTGCTGGATTATGAACTCGTCGCCGGTGGTGACCAGCGTTATCCTGGACGTTCCCGGCTCGTGGGTCTCGGCGACGTTGAGGCTTTCTATGTTGAAGTCCCTGGCGCTGAAAAGTCCCGCTATTCTCGAAAGCACTCCGGCCTCGTTGTCGACGGTTATGGATATGGTGTGTCTCAATTCGCAGAACCTCCGAACCCCGGCGAAGACCGCCGGGAAAAGGCAATTATACCGAATCGCGGGGAAATGTTAATACTCCCGGCCGCCCGCCCGGCGTCTCACTCCGCGTCGCCGGCGGAACCGCCCAGAAGCCGCCCGAGCTCCCCGCTCTCGTGCATCTCCGTGCAGATGTCGCACCCGCCGACGAAGCCGCCGTTCACGTAGAGCTGCGGGAGCGTGGGCCAGTCCGAATAGTCCTTTATGCCCTGGCGCATCTCATGGTCCGCCAGAACGTCGACCGTCTCGTACTCCACCCCGTAGGAGTCGAGGATGTTCACCACCCGGGCGGAGAAACCGCACTGGGGCGTTTCCCTCGAACCTTTCATGTAGAGAACGACGGGATTTTCCGCGACCTGGCGTTCTATCTTTTTTTTCACTTCCGACATCGTCCGCTCCTTCAATCGTTTCGCTTCTCCCACTGTTCGGCGGTGTACGCCTTTATGGAGAGGGCGTGTATCTCCCCGCCCATGGCGTCGCCGAGAGTTCCGTAGACGAGCTTGTGGCGCTCGACCGGGGACTTTCCCCGAAACTCCTCGGACACCACCACCGCCCCGAAATGAGTCCCGTCCCCGTCGACTTCCACAAACGAGGTCGGAATGCCCTTCTCTATCATCTCGCGGATACGGCTCGGGTCCATCGCGACAACCATTATATACGGTACGACGCGCTTTCCAAGAAACGGCGGGCGTCGGGGTCACGGGGCTCTTCCCCTCCGCTTCGGACAGAAGCCGGCGGCCGGTTCCCGAACCGCGCGCGTCCTTCGCCCCGGCCGCGTCCCGCGCCGCCGGAATCCGGGGTTCCTCTCTTCGCGCACCCGCGGCTCATAAAAAAACAGGACGGAGAGAAATCTCTTTCTCCCCGCCCCGCGGTATTTACCGAATCGTTCGGCCGGTCGTTTTCTTCAGCCGGTCAGCGTCCTTCTCCTCAAGACGAAAGCGAGTCCCGCCAGCATGAGCGGCAGGAACGTAACACTCGTGCCATCTCCCGCGCTTCCCGCGGAAGCCAGGGCGCAGCCTCCGCCGCCGGGCGTCGTCGCGGGAGCGGCCGCGTCGGGGTCGATGTCGGCGGCCCTGGGACCCGCCATCGTCTCCAGGGGACTGCCCGATACGTCGTCCCTGCCCGTTACCGTTCCCGAAAACATCGGTTCCCCTGAACCGAAATAGTTCCCCGCGACCGACAGAGACGCTCCGTTGTTCTTTATCGAACTCACGGAGGCGAGGTCTATGTTGTTTCCGCTGAGAGCCTTGAGCTTCATCGTCGCCGCGCCGTCTATCACGATTCCGTAATCGATGACGTCGCCGGCGGCTCCGGTAGGATTGTAGCCCAGGTCGTTGCCCGTCACGCTCACGCCCGCCTGGTCGTAAACCTTTATCCTCGCAAGGTCGAAACACTTGTCGGCCGCAATCCTGTACACGGCGAATCGTCCGGCCACCATACCGTCAGCCGTCCCGACATCGGCATACCGGGAACCTGAATCCAGCACGTCGCCCGCTTCGGAAGAGTAAGCGGGAAGGGACAATACGCCCCGCGGAAACTTCACGGCGTAGTCGTAGGTTTCGGGAACCGGCGAACGCCACAGTTCCATCTTCACGCGTTCAATCACGGCCCTTCTCAGTTCCTTCTGCGCGGGCGTGTTCCAGGGCACTCCCGACTCCGGTATCAGCGCGGCGCCGCCCACGCATCCGCCGCCGCCGGAACCGGACAGGGTCCATACGTTAGGGTAGTTCCGCGGCCCGTGGATAATGAAATGCCTGCCGTAGAAGACGGGATTGGTGCTGGGGAGAAGCGCAGTATGCATCATCGTCAGGTACCTGTTGTCGCTGGTCCCGATTATCCTGTTGCCCATGATGCTTATATCCGTCGTCGCGTCGCTAGGGCTGAAAGAGGTCCCTATAACCGTTATTCCGTCAAGAGGAGTGTCCGTCAGCAGGTTGTTCCTGATGTCGACTTTCTGGCCCGTCGGAGTCCAGCGCAGCTCGATCCCGTCGCCGAGCCCGCCGTTTATCGTGTTGCTCAGGATACGGGTTTTGGCGTCGGCGGTTCCAGCGGGTCGAGTAACCGATATCGCGGGCGCGACGTTGCCCGGCTCGGCTATCCTGTTTCCGTCCGCGTCCGTCGCGTCCGGCGGGGCGGCGCCGGCGTTTCTCGCCTTGACGAAACCTCCCGTCCCTCCGATGTTGCTGAAACTGTTGCCTATGATATCCAGCTGCACTCTGCATCTCGTCGCATCCGTAACCACCAGCGTTTTCATGCTTCCGGCCCTGACTCCCGCGGTCTCGGTACCGTTGAACGCGTTGTTCCTGATCACCACGCCTTTTATCTGGGGAAGCTCCGCCGGAGGAGTGGCGGCGCTCGTCCTGCAGTCGGCGCCGTCGGCGACGGTGGAATCCACCCATATCACTCCCAGAACGCCCTTGGCCCTGCCCGCAACGACGGATTCGTCAATTTCATAAGGAGTGGTCGAAGCGGTCTGGGCGCCGCTGTCCCTCGCTCCATCGATCGGAAGGCCGGATTCCCTGTTGGCTACCCTGCCGTTGTCGGAAGGGGTGGCGGAACCGGCAACCGTAACGAACATCCGGTCGGACCAATCGTAAAAACTGTCATAGGCCGGGTTGCCAAGATCCAGCCTGGGGGCCAGATACGACGCGACAAGCTCCCGCGTATCCAGGCCGGTGAACCCGTCGGCCGCGAGCATTTGCCTTATCGTCTTTCCGGGAAAGCCGTACATGACTGTCTGATCCCCGTCCGTGTTCGGGTCTCTGTCGACCGTCATGGTCACCGCGTCGGGAACCGTCACGTCCATGAACTCGAGACCCTCGACCACCACGTCGTCGGCCTTTACGTTGATCAGAACCTTGCCCTTGAACACGACCCTGCCGTTTGCGGCCGGGTCCTTGCGAAGAGTTATCGCTCTCGTTATCAGAAGCTCGCCCGCGTCCCTGTACTCGCCCGGGGCGAAATTGAGAATATCTTCGTCGCCGGCGTAAGTGGCGTCTTCCCCCAGAACGTCCTGAATGGTTTTCACCCTGTCGGCGGCGCCCGCCGCCTTGCCCTCGTTGGCCCTGTCCGCCGCGGCTTTCACGTTGGCCGGCGTCACGCCGATGACGGCCGCCTCCGCAAGCCCCCTTCCCGCAAGCGTCATCGCGAGCCCGAACAAAAATAGAATCCCCACGCCAAAAAAGCTTCTTCCATGCTTCCAATGCATAACCGTTCACCTCCTCTTGCTCTGTTGCACTTCATGTTTGAAACCGCAAAATGCGAGGACTTCAAAACCCTAATAAACATCCGGAGCAACTCCTCGCCGGCCGACAGACAGTATAACTCTCCGGCCGCCAAAGTCACAGTCTTTTCCGCAGATTCCTTCACAATGGAAAAAACCGTTGTTCGCGTTACGACGCAGGATTCAGGACTTGCCGCAAGACGCGAACCCGGTCTTGGTCGGGAAGGCGGCCTTCTGGCAAGACCGCTCTACGAAGACCGACCCCGCTTCTACCTCTTCGCGCGCCTTCCGTTCTCTTTCAAAACGCGCGTCCCGGGAACTCCTCGATACGGTTCTCCTCCATGTCCCCGAACCCATGCCGTCGGAATCCGGGGTTCCTTTCTTCGCACGGACGCAGTGCCCCGCGGCTCCGAAAACGACGGAAGAGGCCGGGCAAATCCCGACCGGGGAAAAACCGGAAGCGCAGCCGCATCCGGCGGACACTTCCCCGCGAGACGGCTTCTCTCGTACAACCTGAAAGGACGTTTCCGCCGAAAAGCCCCTCATGCGCAGCCGCCGCTGCGGCGCGGGTCGCGGCTCATATAAAAAACAGGGCGGAGAGAAATCTCTTTCTCCCCGCCCTGCGGTATCTGCCGAATCATTCGGCCGGTCGTTTTTTTCAGTCCGCTACCGCCCTTCTTCTCAAGACGAAAGCGAGTCCCGCCAGCATGAGCGGCAACAACATAATGCTCATGCCGGTTCCCGCGCTTCCCGCGGAAGCCAGGGCGCAACCTCCGTCGTCGCTGCTGGGCGTGGCCGCCGGACCCGCCGGATCGACCGGCGGCGTACTCGCGACATTCACCCGGTTGCTGAAACCGGCAATCTCGTTCCCGGACGCATCGGCAAGAGCGTTGCTCGCGGGCTTCGTGTAGGTAACGGTTAGACCCGTCGTGCCCGGGTCAACCGTCTCTCCCAGCGTCAGCGTGACCTTCATGCCCGCCACCCCGACGTCGTCGACAGTGTATAGAGTCCGGCTTCCGGATCTGGTGGAAGATACTCCCACCACCCTGAAGGCGCTCTCGGCGGGAACGGATTCCCCGTCGAGATTCTCGTCGAAAGTAAGAGTCAGCGTTGTTCCGTCAACCATGGGAGCGTCGTCCCCGGACGTGGTCAGCGCGGGAGCGGCCGTGTCGGGGTTGATATCCTCGTCCCTGGGACCCGCCATCGTCTCCAGGGCGCTGTCCGATACGTCGTCGCTGCCCGTTATCGTTCCTGAAAATATCGGTTCCCTGGGACCGAAATAGTTCCCCGCAACCGACAGAGAGGCCCCGCCGTTCTTTATCGGATTCACGGTGGCGTAGTCTATGTTGTTTCCGCTGAGAGCCTTGAGCTTCATCCCTGTAGTCGCGCCGGCTATCACGATTCCGTAATCAATGACGTCGAACCTTTTCTCCGGCGTCTCCGGGGGATTGTAGCCCAGGTCGTTGCCCGTTATGCTCACCCCGGCCTGATCGTAAACCTTTATCCTCGCAAGGTCGAAACACCTGTCGGCCGCAATCCTGTACAAAGCGGAACGGGAGACTAAGGAACTAGCACCAGTTCCACTAAACAGAGAACCACTTAAAAACACTGATGCAAGTTCGGAGGAGTCGGCATAGGCAGGCAAGAATTTGACGCCCCGATCAAAGTTCACGGCGCCGGTTGCGGTTTCAGGAATTCCCGAACGCCATAGTTCCAGTTCCACGCGTTCAACCATAGCCCTTCTCAGTTCCTTCTGCGCGTCCGAATTCCAAGCCGGCGATGATACGCCTAGCCGAACCGCAGTGGCGCCCACACATCCGCCGGCACCAGGAACAGCTAGACTCCATACAGAAGGGGTACCTGTCGAAAAGATGCTGTTAGCAGCAGGAGATTCAGGAAAATGCCTACCATAAAGGATAGGATCAGCAGAATCGTAGGAGATCGCCTGGTGTATCGTCAGGTACCTGTTGTCGCTGGTTCCGATTATTTTGTTGCCCATGATGCTTATATCCGTCGTCGTGTCGGTAGCGTCAAAACTGCTCCCTATAACCGTTATTCCGTCAAGAGGAATGTCTTCCAGCAGGTTGTTCTTGATGTCGACTTTCTGGTCTTTCGGAGTCCAGCGCAACTCGATCCCGTCCCCGAGCCCGCCAGTTATCGTGTTGCTCAGGATACGGGTTTTGGCGTCGCTGGTTCCGGCGGGGTTCGCAACCGATATCGCGGGCGCGTTGTTCCCTAGCTCGGCTATCTTGTTTCCGTTCGTGTCCGTCGTATCTGGCAGGTTGGTGCCGACATCTTGTGTCTTGACGAAACCTCCCGTCCCTCCGATGTTGCTGAACGTGTTGCCTATAACATCCAGTTGCGCTCTGCATCTCACCCCATCTGTAACCACCAACGTTTTCATGCCTCCGGCCCTGACTCCCGCGGTCTCGGTACCGTTGAACACGTTGTTCCTGATCACCACGCCTTTTATCTCGGGAAGCTGTGTTTGAGGAGTACCGGTGCTCATCTCGCAGGTATCGCCGTTGGCAACGGTGGAATCCACCCATACCACTCCCAGAACACTCTTGACCCTGCCAGCAGCAACGGCGGTTGTAATGGCATAATTAGGCGTAGCGGTCTGGGCGCCGCTGTCCTTTGCTCCAGCAATCGGAGCGCCGGTATTTCTGTTGGCTACCTTGCCGTTGTCAGCGGTGGTGCTGGAACCGGTAACCGCAACGAACTTCACGTCTACCCAGTCCCATAGGCCGTCGGTGCCGTCCAGAATGCCGTTTAGAAATGTTGAGGAAAGTGCTTGTGTATCCGAGACAGTGAACCCTTCAGCCACAAGCATTTCCTTTATCGTCCTTCCGGGAAAGCCGTACATGAGAGGCTGATTTCCTGTCGTGCCGGTGTCTCTATCGACCGTCATGGTCACCGCGTCGGGAACCGTCACGTTCATGAAATCAAGACCCTCGACCACCACGTCGTCGGCCTTTACGTTGATCAGAACCTTGCCCGTGAACATCACCTTGCCGTCGGCGTCCGGGTCCTTGCGAAGAGTTATCGGTCTCGTTATCAGAAGCTCGCCCGCGTCCTTGTACTCGCCCGGGGCGAAATTGAGAATATCTTCGTCTCCTACGTACGTGGCGTCGGCGGCCAGAATATCCTGAATGTCGTCAATGTCGGCGGCGCCCTCCGCCTTGTTCTCGTTGGCCCTGTCCGCCGCGGCTTTCACGTTGGCCGGCGTCACGTTGATGACGGCCGCCTCCGCAAGCCCCCTTCCCGCAAGCGTCATCGCGAGAACGAACAAAAATGAAATCCCTATACTGAAAAAATTTCTATGCTGCGAATGCATAACCGTTAGCCTCCTCCGTTTGTATTCAACCGTCATAATTAAGAATTGTAAAATCCCGACAACTAATGTAATCCTCCCCGCTCATAATTCAAGATACAAGCTCCCGCCTCTAAAGTCAAGAACCTTTTGCCATCTCGTTCGCTACGGGAAAAGGCCGCCGTCCGCCGTTGTGCGGAGACGACCGCGGGCGGAACCCGGGGACGCGGGATTCGGGACCTGCCGCGAGAAGCGAACCCGGTCTCGGCCCCGAAGGCGGCCTCCGGGCAAGACCGTTCCCCGTGCCATGGCCGCAAGCAAGACCGCCGGAAAAGAAACTCCGAAGCGAGGATACAGGATTCCGGAAGATTTTCTTCTGGTTTTTCCCTCCGCCCGTCAGCACTGCCTCGGTCCGACTCCTCCATCGATGCCTTTGTCCTTCCGTCGGACCGTCCGTTCCGAAGAGCCGATGACGAAACCCCTGTCGCTCCGCAGAGAACCCTCACCCGTCCGACTCGCTATTTTACCTTGATCGACGCCAAAGTCCGAAAGACTCCATCGTGGGAAAAACCGCGAAACGGTCGAAAGTACGTCGGGCAGACCCGCAGCCCGCGAGCCACGCCGGCGACGTTTGTGTGTGTTGCCAAATCCCGGGAGCCGAGTATCCTAGTTCCGACGGATATTCGGAGGAGCCGGCGAAAATGAAAGCGATAGTCTACCATGAATTCGGAGAAACGGACGTCCTGAAATACGAGGACGTGAAGGATCCGGAGCCGGGACCGGGAGAGGTTCTCATAGAGACGAAGGCGGCCTCGATAAACTTCATCGACCTCAGGCTGAGAAGCGGCAAGTCTCCCCGCCCGGTGCCCCTTCCCCACGTGGGAGGAGTCGACGTGGCGGGCGTGGTCCGCGCCAGGGGGGACGGCGCGGAGGGCGTGGAGGTCGGCAGGCGCGTGATGGTCATGCCGGCCGTCAGGTCGGAGAGAGGGCTCGAGATAGTGGGAGTGAACCTCCACGGGGGGTTCGCCGAATACGTGGCTGTGCCCGCGTCGAACGTCGTCGAGATTCCCGAAGGACTCTCCTTCGACGACGCGTCCACGCTTCCCACCTGCTACGTCACCGCGTGGTACGCCTTCCGCGAGAGGGCGAAGATCGGGGAAGGAGAGACGGTGTGCGTGCACGCCGCGGGAAGCGGGACGGGAAGCGCCGCCATCCAGGTGGCGAAGCTTCTGGGCTGCTTCGTGATAGCGACCGCGGGAAGCGACGAGAAGCTTGAGAAGGCGAGGGAGATCGGCGCCGACGCCACGGTGAACTACAATTCCTCGAACCTCGGGGAAGAGCTAGGAAAGATCGCGAAGGACAGGAAGATAGACGCGATATTCGACCCCGTCGGGGCATCGGTGTGGAAGGAGAACGTCTCGGCGCTGGCCCCCGGGGGAAAGCTTCTTCTAATCGGAGTGGCGGGCGGCGGAGCCGCCGAGGCCGCCCTGGGTCCGCTGATAATGAAGGACCTGTCCGTGCTGGGAGTGACGGTGTTCAACGCCCGGGCGGAGCATTTCGAAAAAGTGGCCCGGCTGACCGAAGAAGGAAAACTCCGCCCGTCGATCCACAGCAGGTTTCACCTGAGCGAAGCGGCCGCGGCCCAGAAGATTCTAGAAGACCGCCGGCAGTTCGGAAAAGTCGTCCTGAATCCGTAGGAGAGGATTTCACCGCCCGATAATGACCGGGAAAAAACTGCTCGCGGCGACCCTGCTTTTCCTGATCGTCCTAGCCCCCCTCCGCCGGGCGGAATCCCGATGCCCCTCCAGGATAGTTTCCCTCGCCCTGGCCTCGGACGAGATGCTGGTCGACATGCTCGGCGACAGAAGCAGGATAGCCGCTCTCACCTATTTCGCCGCGGACCCCTCGATCTCCAACGTCACGGAGAAGGCGCGGGACATCCCCCAGACCCGGGCGAACCTGGAACAGGTGCTGGGAAAGTCTCCCGACCTGGTGATAGCGGCGGGGCACACGAACCCCAACATACGCGAGCATCTCGAAAAAGCCGGCGTAAGGACCCTGGTGCTCGGCGAGACGGTTTCCCTGGAGAGCATAAAAAGGAACATAATGAAGGTCGGGGCGGCGGTCTGCGAGCCCGCGGCGGCCAAAGCACTGGTGGAGGACATGGAACGGCGGATACGGGAAGCCGCAAGGAGGATTCCGCCCGCGGCCCCCCGGCCCGCGATCCTCTTCTACGGGGCCCCGGGGTTCACCGTGGGCGGGGGAACGACGATAAACGACATAATAGAGAGTTCGGGGGGCGTCAACGTCGCGGCCAGGGCGGGACTTCGGGGACACGTGAACATATCGACCGAGTACATAATCGGGACCGACCCCGACATAGTGCTCACCAGCAGCTACAATCCCTCTCATCCGGATTTCGTCGGGCAAACGTTTTCGGGTTCCGCGTTTCGGGGAAGGAGAATCGTCGTTCTTCCCGGAAAGCACCTGGACGCCGCGTCCCACTACGCCGCCCGGGGCGTGTCGGACCTGGTCGACTCGATCCTGAAGACGGCCGAGAAATGAAGACGTCCCCGAGCTACAGGAAAAACGTCCCGGGATACGCCGCCGCGGCCGTCCTGCTTCCCCTGGCGGTTTTAGCCTGCGTCTCCTTGGGTACCGCGGACGTTCCGTTTCGGGACGTGCTTTCCGTGATCGCCGACAAGTGCCTGGGTCTGGGTTTCGGAGGTCCCGTCGAGAAGTCCCACGAACTCATCGTCTGGAACGTGAGGCTTCCCAGGGTTCTTCTGGCGGCCGTCGTGGGAGGAGGCCTCTCGATCGTCGGGGCGGCGATGCAGGCGATGTTTCGAAACCCCCTCGCCGAACCCGGAATACTGGGCTGGTCGAGCGGAGGAGCCCTTTTCGCGGTTCTCGCGATCTACGCGGGCGTCCACCAGCGGTGGTTCTTCGCCCTTCCCCTAGCGGCCTTCGCGGGCACCCTCGCGGCCGCGTACGCGGTCTACAGGATATCCTCCTACAGGGGATTCGTCGAGAACACCACGCTTCTCCTGTCGGGAGTGGCGCTCGGAACGCTTCTGGTCTCCCTCACCACCTTCACGCTCTCGGTGTCGAACGCCTGGTCGATGAAGGAAATGCTTTTCTGGATAATGGGGGGAGTGGATTCGCGCACGTGGACGCACCTCGCCGCGGCGTTTTTCCCCGTGTCGGCGGCCTCCGCCCTGATCGCCCTCCACGCCAGGGACCTGAACGCGATGCTTCTCGGCCGCGAAACGGCGAAAACGGTCGGCGTGGACGCGGAGCGGACCACGAGACGCCTCATGGTGCTGAGCTCCCTCGTAGTGGGAGCGAGCGTGGCCGTGAGCGGCATAGTGGGATTCGTGGGACTCGTGGTTCCGCACATGGTTAGACTCGTCGTCGGGGCGGACCACCGCCGTCTTCTTCCGGCCAGCTTCGTCTGCGGAGCCGCGTTTCTTCCCGCGGCGGACCTGCTGGCGAGAACCGTCATGGACCCCCGGGAGATCAGGCTCGGAATAATCACTTCCTTCGTCGGGGTTCCGTTTTTCGTGTTCCTGCTCAGGAAGAACTTCAGCGGAAAGGAAGGCGCGTAGGAATGAAGAGAGAAGGAGCGCGCATCGAGGCCGTGGACCTTCGCTACGAAATAGGCGGAAGGGCCATAGTCGACGGGGTCGGCTTCGAGCTCCGCGGAAACGAGCTTCTGGGCGTGGTGGGACCCAACGGGGCTGGAAAATCCACGCTCTTTCGCCTGGCGACCGGGATACTCCGCCCGTCGGGAGGCGGAGTGTTCCTAGACGGAGAGGACATCGCCCGGTACGAAGCGAAGCGGCTCTACGCGAAAGTGGCCTTCGTTCCCCAGAACACGTATTTCGACTTTCCGTTCCGGGCGGTGGAAGTCGTACTTACCGGAAGGTACCCGCACCTGGGAACGTTCGAGAACGAGAGTCCCGAGGACATGCGGCTCGCGGAAAGGTGCCTCGGGCTCGTGGACATGGGAGGGTTTTCCCAAAGGGACGTCACGACGCTTTCGGGAGGGGAGCAGCAGAGGGTGTCCATAGCCCGGGCCCTCGCGCAGGAAACGGACTTCATCTTCCTCGACGAGCCCGTCTCGCACCTAGACGTGCATCACAAGCTCGAGGTGATGGAACTGCTGAAATCGCTCGCCGGTGAGGGGAAAGGGGTCGCGGTCGTTCTTCACGACCTGGGTCTAGCCCGCAGGTTCTGCGACAGGATACTGGTGCTTGAGAACGGAAAGAACGCGGCTTTCGGCGAACCTTCCTTCGCGCTCGGGGAGAACGTTCTTTCGTCGGTGTTCGGGGTGAGAGCGGCTTCCGCGGACCTGTTCTGCGGAAATTTGACAAAAGACCGCGATTAACTATATTTTCTTTTCCGATTTTATTAGGGCCCATAGCTCAGTTGGTTAGAGCAGCGGACTCATAATCCGTCGGTCCCTGGTTCGAGTCCGGGTGGGCCCAAATCGAGAATTCAGTCCATGAAGGTCAGCAGAAAAGAGCGAAAAACAGGGCCTTCCGAAACCGAAAAAATCATCGTACGCCTCCCCTCCCCCGAAAACGGGCAAAACGTTCCGCCCGAAGGAAACCGCCATGGAAGAGTACATTGAGAACCTGCGCAAGCTCCAGAGCGTCGACATACGAATCAGGGAAATAAGAGACGGTCTCGAGAAATACCCGAGCGAAATCGGCGAACTGAAGGAAGACCTGAGAAACAGGCGGGAATCCATAGAACTCAAGGAGAGCAGGGTGGAGGAGCTTCGGAGCGAGAGAAAAAGTCTCGAGTCCTCTCTCGGGCTGAATCTCGACTCCATAAAGAAGTCGGAAGCCAGGCTGTTCGAAATAAAGACCCACAAGGAATACGAGGCCATCCAGAAGGAAATAACGCAGACCAAGAAAGAGAACCTCGAGATCGAGGACCGGACCATCTCGATAATGGAAGAGACCGAGGAAACCGAAAAACTGCTCGGGGAGGAAAAGACCGCCTACTCGGCTCTCGAAGAAGAATACGGGGGGAAGATAACTGAAAAGGAAAGGAAGATAGAGGAACTCGAGGTTTCCCGAAAGCCCGTGGAGAAGGAAAAAAGCGACCTGGCGTCGAGAATAGACCCGAAGATACTGCCGGTGTACGAACGCATTCTCCAGAGAAACGGAAGGGCGCTCGCGCTCGCCGAAAACGAAAAATGCACCAGCTGCAACATAAACATCCCTCCCCAGCTTTTCAACGAGATACTCAAGCGCATCAAGCTGATCCAGTGCCCGAGCTGCAGGAAAATCCTGTACACCAACTGAAGCCCGCCTTCCGAACGGAAAACATGTCCCCCGAAAAGAACACCGAAGTCTACGTGGACGGCGCTTCCAGGGGCAACCCCGGAGAATCCGGCATAGGGGTTCTCGTCGTCCGGGAAGACGGGGCCAGGCGGGAAATAAGAAAATATCTGGGCAGGGGAACCAACAACGAGGCGGAATACGGGGCCCTGATCGAGGCCCTGGTTCATCTCTCCGGCGAAAAAAGCCGGGACGTAAGAATCCACACCGATTCACAGCTGGTCGCCAACCAGATGAACGGGAACTGGAAGGTAAGGGACCCGAAGCTAAAGGCTCTCCACGCGAAGGCGAAAAAACTCGCCGCCGCGCTCCCCGGGCTGAAAATACGGTACATACCCAGGGAGCGCAACGCGGAAGCCGACAGGCTTGCGAACGAGGCGATCGACATGTATTCTCAAGCCTAGCGAGCCGGCTTCACGGTCGCCCGCGGGCCTTTGGCGCGCGGGAGGAAAGTCCGAGCTTCACAGGGCAAGGCGCTGGCTAACGGCCAGGTGTCGCGAGACAACGGAAAGTGCAGCAGAAAGAATACCGCCGGAGCCCCGCGCTTCGGTAAGGGTGAAAAGGTGGTGTAAGAGACCACCGCTCCGAGAGCGATCGAGGAGGCAGGGCAAACCCCGCCTGAAGAAAGACAAATAGGAAAACGCAGGGACGAAGGTCCCGAAAGGGTCGCCCGCCCGTGTTTTCGGGTAGTCGCTAAAGGTGCCCGGCAACGGGCGTCTCAGATGGATGACCGTGCTCGACGGAACTCGGCTTACAGGCCGGCTCGCTTCCTTCTTTCTCCGGAAACCGCGAAAATCCGCAAACGAGGACCGCGGAGCTTCGGCGAATCTCCCGCAAGGATGCCCGCTTCGGCTCTCCGGCGGACGTTTCGGGGTGGAGGCGGACGGTCGCGTCGCGGCCATTTCAGTCGAGCAGCACCCTTATAAATTCCTTTTTTCCTATCCTGACCTCGAGGGCGCCGGCGTCGGGAAAAGCCGAGTTCGGATCCGAGTACCTCTCCCCGTTTATGACCAGCCCTCCCTGGGATATCAGCCTCTTTGCCTCTCCCCTCGTGGAGAGAGCGTCGGAAACTTCGAAAACGAGATCGGCCACCTTGCGGGAAGCGGACCCGTACGTTTTCTCCCTGGCGTTTTCGGGAAAGTCTCTCCGCGAGAACCTGGTCTCGAAATCCCGCGAGGCCTCCGCCGCGCTTCGCGGACCGTGAAGCCAGGAGACGATCTCCAGGGCGAGAGCCTTTTTCGCGTCCATCGGATGGGCGGCTCTCATCTCCTCCATCTCCTTCCCCCCGCGGAAGCTCAGAAGCGGGTAGTACCTCCACATGAGATCGTCGGAGACCGACATCACCTTTCCGTAGACGTCGGCGGGCGGTTCCTCGAGACCTATGTAGTTTCCGAGGGACTTCGACATCTTTCTCTCTCCGTCCGTTCCCTCGAGTATGGGAAGAAACACTCCGACCTGGGGACTCTGTCCGTGATGCCTCTGGAAGTCGCGCCCGAGCAGGATGTTGAACGTCTGGTCCGTGCCGCCGAGTTCCACGTCGCACTCCATGCGGACGGAATCGTACGCCTGCACGAGCGGGTACAAAAACTCCCTGAGCGAAATGGACGCTCCCGCCCCGTACCTTCTGGAAAAATCGTCGCGCTCGAGCATCCGCGAGACGTTCACCAGGGAGGCGAGCCCAAGAAGCTCCCCGAAGCCCAGGCCGTCGAGCCACTCGGAGTTAGAAAGCACCGTGGTCTTTCCCTCGTCGAGAACGCGGAACACCTGGCGCTCGTAGGTCGCCCTGTTTTCGGCTATCTCCTCGGCGGAAACCGGGGGGCGGGCCTCGTTTCTCCCCGAAGGGTCTCCTATGCGGGCCGTGAAATCCCCCACCAGGAAAAGAACCTGGTGGCCGAGGTCCTGGAAATCGCGAAGCTTCCTGAGAACGACGCCGTGTCCCAGGTGGAGGTCGGGAGAGGTGGGGTCGAATCCCGCCTTCACCCTGAGCGGGCGGTTCTCCTTTCTCGAAGCCTCGAGCTTCCCCAGAAGCTCCTCCCCGGGGATTATCGCCTCGGTTCCCCTCTCTATGAGCTCTAGCTGTTCTCGCGGATCGGCGAAAGCCATCCGGACTCCTCCTGCGCGTTTGGCGGGGCGGGCGGAATCAGGGAAGGTCGGTCGATCCCATGAGGTACCTGTCGCACTCCCTGGCCGCCTCCCTGCCCTCGTTTATCGCCCACACGACGAGGCTCTGTCCCCTCCTGGAATCCCCCGCGGCGAAAACCCCCTCGACGCTGGTCGCGTACTTTCCGTACTCGGCCCTGGCGTTCGAACGCTCGTCGGTCTCAACGCCCATCTGCTCGAGCAGCCCCTGCTCGGGCCCGAGAAACCCGAGGGCGAGAAGCGCGAGCCCGCAGGGCCACCGCCGCTCCGAGCCTTCCACCTCCCGAAAGGACATCCTTCCGTCGTCTCCCCTCTCCCACTCGATCCCGACGGTCTCAAGCTCCGCCACCCGGCCGTCTTCGTCCCCTATGAATCTCTTGGTGAGCACCTGGTACCTCCTGGGGTCCTCCCCGAAAACCGCCATGGCCTCCTCCTGCCCGTAGTCGAGCCTGTAGACCCTGGGCCACTGCGGCCAGGGATTGTCCGGGGACCTGCTCCCGGGAGGCCTCGGAAGTATCTCGAACTGAAGCAGGCTCCGGCATCCGTGCCTCATGGAAGTGGCGACGCAGTCGGTTCCCGTATCTCCACCGCCGAGAACTATCACGTCCTTGTCCGCGGCCGAGACGTAGTTGCCGTCCGAAAGGCCGCTGTCGAGCAGGCTCTTGGTGTTGGCCTTGAGAAACCGCATGGCGAAGTGGATTCCCCCGAGCCGCCTTCCCTCTATCGGAAGATCCCGGGGCCGGGTCGCTCCCGTGGCGATCACCACCGCGTCGAACTGCCGCCTGATCTCGTTTCCGTCGACGTCCTTTCCCACCTCGGTTCCCGTGACGAACTCGACGCCTTCCTCGGCCAGAAGCCCGACCCGTCTCTCCACCACCTTCTTGTCGAGATGCGGGTTGGGTATTCCGTACATGAGAAGTCCGCCCACCCTGTCGTCCCTTTCGAACACCGTGACCAGGTGGCCTGCCTTGTTGAGCTGCGCGGCGCAGGCGAGTCCCGCGGGCCCCGAGCCCACGACCGCCACTTTCTTTCCCGTCCTTCGCGCCGGGGGGCTGGCGACGATCCATCCCTCCTCGAATCCCCTGTCCACTATGGCGCACTCTATGCTCTTTATGGTCACCGCCGGCTCGTTTATCCCCAGGACGCACGACCCCTCGCAGGGAGCGGGGCAGATCCTGCCGGTGAACTCGGGAAAGTTGTTGGTCTTGTGAAGCCGCTCGAGAGCCTCCCTCCAGAGCCCCGACCACACCAGATCGTTCCACTCGGGTATGAGGTTGTTTATGGGACACCCCGCGGTCATTCCGCCGATTATCCCGCCCGTCTGGCAGAAAGGCACGCCGCAGTCCATGCAGCGGGATCCCTGCAGGGCGAGGTCCTTTTCCGAAAGATGTCCGTGAAACTCGCTCCAGTCGCCGATTCTCTCGGCCGGGGACCTGTCCTCTCCCAGCTTTCTTCCGTGCTCCATAAAACCCGTGGGGTCGCCCATCGCTCTCAGTCCTCCGTCAGAAGCATCGCGGTCAGTTCCCGCTCACGCGCGCGAGGTCTCTTTTGTTCTCCTCGAACGCGGCCATCAGCGCGTCGTCTCCCGAAAGACCGCTCTCCCGCGCCCGCCGTATGTGCGCGAGCATCCTCTTGTAGTCCTTCGGTATCACCTTGACGAACCTGTCGAGGCTCGCCGGCCAGTCGGAGAGAAGCGCGCCCGCGACGCCGCTTTCGGTGTACTCGAGGTGTCTTTCGATCATCTCCCGAAGTTCCGCCTCGTCCTCTTCCCCCACGGGCTCGAGGAACACCGACTCGGCGTTGCACCTCTCCTCGAAGTCCCCCGCCGGGTCGTAGACGTAGGCTATGCCGCCCGACATTCCAGCGGCGAAGTTCCTCCCCGTGGGGCCGATCACCGCGACGCGCCCGCCGGTCATGTACTCGCACCCGTGGTCGCCCACGGCCTCCACCACCGCCCGCACGCCGCTGTTGCGGACGCAGAACCTCTCGCCCGCGACGCCCCTCACGTACGCCTCTCCTCCCGTGGCGCCGTAGAACGCGACGTTTCCGATTATGATGTTCTCCTCGGGCGTGAAAGTGGAGCCCTCCGGGGGATAGACTATTATCTTTCCTCCCGACAGTCCCTTTCCTATGTAGTCGTTGGCGTCGCCTTCGAGAACGAGCGTCATGCTCGGGGGAACGAACGCCCCGAAGCTCTGTCCCGCCGAACCCGAGAAACGAAGCCTCACCGTGTCCTCCGCCAGGCCGTCCAGGCCGTATTTCCTGGTGAGCTCGCTTCCCACTATGGTTCCCACCGTCCTGTTCACGTTTCTTACGGGAAGGGCGGCTTCCACCCGCTCGCCGTTTTCCACCGCGGGGCGGCACAGGTCCAGCAGAACGGTCTCGTCGAGAGATTCGGCGAGGCCGTGGTCCTGGTCCATGCTGCGGTAGGTTCCCCACTGTTCGGGCACCTCGGGGCGAAACAGGATTCTGGCGAGATCCACCCCCCTCGCCTTCCAGTGCTCCACCGGCTTTCTCGTCCCGAGCCTGTCGGTTCTGCCTATCATCTCGTTTACCGAGCGGAATCCCATCTTCGCCATTATCTCCCGAAACTCCGTCGCGACGAAACGCATGAAGTTCACCACGTGGGCCGGGTCCCCGGTGAACTTCGCCCGAAGCTCGGGGTTCTGGGTGGCGACCCCGACGGGACAGGTGTCCAGGTGACACACTCTCATCATTATGCACCCGAGAACTATTAGCGGAGCGGTGGAGAAGCCGAACTCCTCGGCTCCCAGGAGGGCGGCGATCGCGATGTCGCGCCCCGTCTTCATCTGCCCGTCGGTTTCGAGAACCACCCTGCTTCGCAGGTTGTTCTGCAGGAGAGTCTGGTGGGTCTCCGCTATTCCCAGTTCCCATGGAAGTCCCGCGTGCTGTATGCTGCTCTGGGGCGAAGCCCCCGTGCCTCCCGAGGTTCCGCTTATCAGTATCACGTCCGCGTGACCCTTGGCCACGCCCGCCGCTATGGTTCCCACTCCCGCCTCCGAGACGAGCTTGACGTTTATCCTCGCGCGGCGGTTCGCGTTCTTTAGGTCGTAGATGAGCTGGGCCAGGTCCTCGATCGAGTATATGTCGTGGTGCGGGGGCGGCGATATGAGGCCCACTCCGGGAGTGGAGAGCCTCACCTTGGCTATCCACGGATAGACCTTCTTTCCCGGAAGCTGCCCGCCTTCGCCGGGCTTGGCTCCCTGGGCTATCTTTATCTGTATCTCGTCGGAATTCACCAGGTACTCGCTGGTGACGCCGAAGCGGCCCGAGGCCACCTGCTTTATGGCGCTTCTGCGAAGATCCCCGTCGGGATCGGGAGTGAACCTGTCTGTGTCCTCCCCGCCCTCGCCCGTGTTGCTCTTCGCCCCTATGCGGTTCATGGCCACCGCCAGGCTCTCGTGGGCCTCGCTGCTTATGGCCCCGTAGGACATGGCCCCTGTTTTGAACCTCCGGCATATGCTTTCCACGGATTCCACCTCGTCGAGCGGGACGGGGTCTTCGGCGAACCGAAGCTCCATCAGGCCGCGCAGGGTGAAATGCTCCCGCTCCTCGTCGTTCGCCAGGCGCGAGTACTCCCTGAACTTCTCGTAGCTGCCCTCCCTGCACGCGTCGTGCAGGGCGTGGACGGTGCGGGGATGGTACATGTGACGCTCCCCGTCGGGCCGCCACTTGTAGACGCCCCCGGTGTCCAGGGTGTCGGCCTCGACCTTTCTTTCGGCAAACGCCTTCGAGTGGCGCTCGGCGGCCTCCGCCGCTATCACGTCTATTCCCACTCCCCGTATCCTGGAGACGGTCCACGTGAAGTACTTTTCGACGAACTCCTCGCCGAGGCCCAGGGCCTCGAATATCTGCGCCCCGTGGTAGCTCTGCACCGTGGAGATGCCTATCTTCGACATTATCTTCACTATGCCCTTCACCAGGCTCTTCACGTAGCCCGCCACGGCGTCGCGGTACGAAACGCCGGGAAGCAGTCCCTGGCGTATCATGCCGTTTAGGGTCTCGTAGGCCATGTAGGGATTCACGGCGCTCGCCCCGTAGCCTATGAGAAGGCCCATGTGGTGAACCTCCCTGGGCTCTCCCGACTCGAGCACTATGGACGCGCGCATCCTGTTTCCGTTCCTTATCAGGTGATGGTGAAGTCCCGAAACCGCCAGAAGCGCGGGAACGGGAGCGCTCTCGGAGTCGAAATCCCTGTCGGAGAGAATCAGTATGTTCGCCCCCGCTTCTATCTCCCGGTCGGCCCGCTCGAAGATTCCCGAAAGGGCGTCCTCGAGTCCCCCGGCTCCCTTCTTCGGGTCGAAGACGATCGGCACCACGGCGGAGCGGAACTTCCCTGCGCGAAGGCCCTTCAGCCTCTCGATTTCGGGGTTGGTGAGAAACGGCGTCTCGAGCTCCATCCTCTCGCAGCTTCGCGGCGTCGGGTCGAGGATGTTCGCCCCCGCGCCCAGCGCGACCATGGTCCCCGTGACGAGTTCCTCGCGTATGGCGTCGATGGCGGGATTGGTCACCTGGGCGAACAGCTGCTTGAAGTAGTTGTACAGAAGCCTCGGCCTGTCGGAAAGAGCGGCCAGCGGAATGTCCACTCCCATGGCTCCCACGGGCTCCACGGCGTTTGAGGCCATAGGTCCCAGGAGGACCCGCAGGTCCTCGAACGTGTAGCCGAAGACCCTCTGTCTCGTGAGAAGCTCTTCGGCGTCGTAGTCGGGTTCGGCTTCCGGGGGCTCTCCCTTCATCACGTCGGAGAAGCTCGCCATGTTTGCCCCGAGCCACTTTCCGTAGGGCTTCTCGGCGCAGAGCCTTTCCTTGAGCTCCTCGTCGTCCACGATCCGCCCCTCCGCGGTGTCTATCAGGAGCATTCTTCCGGGAAGCAGCCGTCCCTTGTACTCGACGTTTTCGGGAGGAACCTCGAGCACCCCGACCTCGGAACCCAGGATCACCATGTCGTCCTTCGTAAGGTAGTACCTGGTCGGGCGAAGTCCGTTTCTGTCCAGCACCGCCCCCACCTTCTCTCCGTCGGTGAACGCTATGGAGGCGGGCCCGTCCCACGGCTCGAGAAGACAGCTGTGGTACCTGTAGAAATCCTTTTTCCGCCGGGGCATGGTCCTGTGCCTTGACCACGGCTCGGGAATCATCATCATCGCGGCGTGCTCTATGGAGTAGCCGGAGAGGGAGAGAAACTCCAGGGCGTTGTCGAACGACGCCGAATCGCTTCCGTCGGGAGCTATCACCGGGAAAATCCTGGCCATGTCGTCGCCGTAGAGCCCAGATTCGAGAATCGCCTGCCTGGAGTGCATCCAGTTTATGTTTCCCCTGAGGGTGTTTATCTCTCCGTTGTGTATCACGTACCGGTAGGGATGCGCCCTGTCCCAGCTCGGAAAGGTGTTGGTGCTGAACCTGGAGTGCACCAGCGCTATGGCGCTTTCCATTAGGTCGTCTCCGAGGTCGGGAAAGTAGAGTTCGAGCTGCCAGGTCGTGAGCATCCCCTTGTACACTATGGTGCGGCAGGAGAGGCTCGAGACGTAGAAGAAGTCGTCGGTCCCGGAGAGCTTTATTTCGTTTTCCGCCCGCTTTCTTATGACGTAGAGCTTTCTCTCGAATTCGATTCCGCTTCCCGTCCCGGCGCCGCGGCCGACGAACACCTGGCGCACGGCGGGTTCGCATCCGACCGCGGTGGCTCCCAGGGAAGAGTTGTCGGTCGGAACCTCGCGCCAGCCCAGAACCGTCTGCCCTTCCAGCGAGACCATGCTTTCGAACTTCTCCCTGACCGCCTTCTCCACCGCGGGGTCCGGGGAGAGAAACGCCATGCCGACTCCGTAATCCCCCTCGGGGGGAAGGGAGAAACCCAGGTTTCCCGAGACCTTTTCGAAAAACGCGTGGGGCAGCTGGAAAAGTATGCCGGCGCCGTCGCCCGTGTTGGCCTCGCATCCGCACGCTCCCCTGTGCTCCAGGTTCTTGAGCACCGCTAGGGACTGCCTCACGATGGAGTTCGACTTCGCGCCCTTCACGTTCACGACGAATCCTATTCCGCAGGAATCGTGCTCGAAGGCAGGGTCGTAAAGCCCTTCGTCTGAGGGAAGTTTCCTTGAGCTCATGACAATCCGTCCGTAAATCCGTGTCTTGAGAAACCGGTCCGAGAACCGGCGGCGGCGTCCGAAACCCCGGTCGGACGGCCTAGAAGGATAATTATAACATAAATATCGAATCCCGCATTACGCGGCGTCGCGTAATGCGGGGGGACGGAAAATCCCGGAAAGCGGCGCGAAACGGCCGCGGCGGGTCAGAAAACCGCGTCGCCCGAGGTCACCTTCAGAAGCTTCCCGTCCCGGGTTCTCAGATGAAGAAACCCGCTTTCGTCCACGCGCTCCGCCGTTCCCCGAAAAATCCCGTCGCCCGTGTCTATCGACATCTCCCTTCCGACCAGTCCCCATTTCCCGCTCCAGAGCTCCGCCACGGCGCCCGCTCCCTCCCGGTCGAACACGGAGCGGAACCGGTGGAGGGAATCTATGAGCGCCGCCGCGAACTCCTCCCTGTCCACCTCTTCGCCCAGCAGTATGGAAAGGGAAGTGACCTTGTCCGAAACGTCCTTCATTTCCCGGCGTATGAATTCTTCGCAAAGATTGAGATTGACCCCCATGCCTATTATCAGGTAATCCACCTTCCCGTCCGAACATCCCATCTCGGTGAGCGCGCCGGCCATCTTCCTGCCTCCGCAGAGGATGTCGTTCGGCCATTTTATCGAAACGTCCACCCCGTAGCCGGAAAAAACGCTTTCAAGCGCCAGGGACCCGAGAAAGGTGAACACCGGGGACGTCCGGGGAGAGACGTCGGGGCGGAAAAGAACGGAGAGGTAGAGATTCCTTCCCCCGGGAGACGCCCATTTCCTTCCGAGCCTTCCCCTGCCCGCGGTCTGCGAATCGGCGATCGCCACCGCTCCGTCGTCCGCCGCGCCCTCGCCGAAAAGTTCCGCTAGAACGTCGTTGGTCGAACCGACTTCCCCGTAGACGAAAAGTCCGTTTCCCGCGGTTTCGGGCGAAAGCCGCTTCCTTATTTTCGAAATTTCCATGAAAACGCGTCCTTCGCGAAAGTTTTTCCGCGACGTTCGAGTATTATAATGCGGAACCGACCGCGAGAGAAGGACCCGAACCAGAGTGAAACCGCCCGCCGCAGGAAATTTCAGAACGCCACTTTTCGCCTACGCCATGCTGGTGGCCGTGATAATCCTCTCGAAATCCCTCCTCGGCCACGGCTACGTTTTCGTCGCGTCGGCGGCCGCGATGCTCTGGATTCCCTTCCTCCTGGACCGGGGGGCGGGGGAGACGCTCGGGTGGAACACAAGCGGTTTTCTCAGGGGGGCGGTAATTTCCCTGGCGGCGCTTCTGCTGTACGCGGCCTGTTTCTACCTCGCGGCGCGCTGGCTCGGGAAAACCGTCGAGATCAGGCCCGTTTCGCCCCTTCTCGCGGCTACCCACCTGCTGGCGGTCGCGTTTCCCGAGGAGTTTTTCTTCAGGGGATACCTGCAGAGAAAACTGGGAGGAGGACCGGGGGCGATAGCGGCGTCGAGCGCCATGTTCGCCCTCGCGCACTTTCTCGTGATCTGCGTGTTCTCGGGAGGCGGGGCCTGCGCCCAGAACGTGCTCACCTTCTTCCCTTCGCTCGTGATGGGATATCTCTACATGAAGACGGGAACGCTCTGGTCGAGCGTGTTCTTCCACTTCGCCGCCAACGTCGTCTATCTTTCGCTCGCGTTCGCCCCGGGATGAGGAGCCGCGGGAGAAATCTCGAAATGTCCGGCGGTTGCGAGTATAGTTTTTGAATGAAGCGTTTGCGCGTGGGACTTTCCCAGATAAATTCGAGCGTCGGCGACGTGGCCGGAAACGCGAAAAAGGCCGTCGAGAGCGTGGAGCGGGCGCGGGCCATGGACGTCGACATCCTGTGCTTTCCCGAACTCGCCGTGACGGGCTATCCCCCGGAAGACCTTCTTCTCAAGACCGAGTTCATCGACGACAACATCCGGGCGCTTGACGAAATAAGGAAACGCTGCGCCGACATGGTCGTCATAGCGGGTTTCGTCGACAAGAAAGACGACATATTCAATTCCGCCGCCGTCATCCAGAACGGGGAGATAGCGGACGTGTACCACAAGCTCAGGCTCCCCAACTACGGGGTGTTCGACGAGAACCGCTACTTCCAGTCGGGGAGAAGGTTTCCCGTCTACAGAATGGAGAAGATGACCTTCGGGGTCACCATCTGCGAGGACATATGGTATCCGGGAGACCCCATGAGAAGCCAGGTGCTGCTGGGAAACGCGCAGCTCATTTTCAACCTCTCCGCCTCTCCCTACTACATGGGAAAACCGCTGGCGAGGGAGAGGATGCTCGCCACCAGGGCCGTCGACTACAACTCGATAATAGCCTACTGCAACGCCGTCGGAGGACAGGACGAGCTGGTGTTCGACGGAAACAGCATGGTGATAAGCGAAAAGGGAGAGATAACCGCCTGCGCGAAAAGTTTCGAGGAGGACCTGCTGGTCTGCGACCTCAACACCGAGAAGGTGTACAGGTCGAGGCTCAACACCCCCACCATAAGAAAGACCAGGTACGAGCTGTCCTTCTCCGAGAACCCCGTCGAGACCTTCGCCCTAGAACCCGCAAAGAAAAAGACCCGCGGGAAAATCCCGCCGGTAGCGGCCCACGGGAAGACGAACCCGGTGGAAGGAGCTTTCTCGGCTCTAGTTCTGGGCACGGGGGACTACGTGAGGAAAAACGGCTTCGAGAAAGTCGTGCTGGGGATAAGCGGCGGGATAGATTCGGCCCTCACGGCCGCCATAGCCGCGGAGGCGGTGGGCGCGGAGAAGGTCGTCGGAGTCTCCATGCCGTCGAAGTACAGCTCCGGGGGAAGCGTGACCGACGCGCGCAGGCTCTGTCGCAACCTCGGAATCAGGCTTGTAAGCGTTCCCATAGAAAACGCCTTCGCCTGTTACGAAGAAATGTTTTCTGAGCTTTTTTCCGGTATGGAGACCGACGCGACCGAGGAGAACATTCAGGCGAGAATAAGGGGAAACATTCTCATGGCGCTTTCGAACAAGTTCGGATGGCTCGTGCTCGCCACCTCGAACAAAAGCGAGCTCGCGGTGGGCTACTCCACCCTCTACGGAGACATGTCGGGAGGATTCGCGGTGATAAAGGACGTGCCCAAGACCACGGTCTACGAACTCTGCCGCCACTACAACCGCATGAAGGGAAAACGGGGAATACCGGAGGCGATAATCGAAAAGCCCCCTTCGGCGGAGCTTCGCCCCGGCCAGAAGGACACCGACTCCCTTCCCGAATACGACGTCCTGGACAGGATACTCAAGGCTTACGTGGAAGACGGCCTCGCGCCCGAGGACATAGCGGCGGGGGGAGAAAAAAGAAGCGTCGTGAAAAAAGTCGTCGCGATGGTCGGCAGAAACGAATACAAAAGAAGGCAGAGCGCCCCGGGAGTGAAAATAACGTCCCTCGCTTTCGGAAAGGACAGGCGTTTTCCGATAACCAATCTCTACGGAAAGTGAAGCTTTCCTCCAGAACCGCCCGGGTCCGGGTTCGTCAGAAAAACAGTCGCGGGAACAACCCGCTCCGCCGGTCAACCGGCTAAAAAAAGAGGGGAGGGACCGCCCTGTCGGCAATCCCTCCCCTCTTCGGTTTCAACGCGCCTCGCGGCGCATCTGCTTCCTCTTTTATCCCTGACTGTACTGCGGCAGCAGGAACCTGTGACGCATCGTGTACTCAAACGGAGTCGAATACACAACGTGTCCCATGTCGTCCGTGGTGCGCTCCACAGTCTTCGTCCAGATCGTAAGCGCCGGTGGGATTATCAGGTTGAACGTGAAACTGATCAATCCGACAACCTCGGTCGCGGGTATCTGGCCGCCCATGTAGTCAAACGGCGTCCCTGACATGTACCACGAACGCACGTCCTCGCCTATCGCGGTCCGCACGCTCTCCGGATTGAGCTGGAACCTGTGTCCAGTCCCGAATCCAGGCGGCAGATCCGACGGCAGATACGTTACCTCGTGGATGCTGTTCGCCACGTCAGGCCTCGTCGTTATCCTGTAGTTCATACGGCCCCAGTCAGTCTTGCCGTAGAACGTAGGACGGGCAGACAACGGCCTGTCCGAATAACGACCGTTCGCAGTGTGAAGAATGTAACCCCTTCTCTCCATCAAGTGGTTGAAGTAGTTGTTGTTCGTCCCGTGCTCGAAACCGGCTATGTACGCCGCCTTCTTCGGAAACCCGAACGGCTCCTTCCCAGCGAATATCGGCGAATCGTTAGACAGATACATGTAAGGATAGTATCCCGCCTTGTAGATGTGCCCGCTCCCGTCGTCTACTGTCGCCGAAAACGTTACGCCCATCTCCATGTATGGACCCAGCATGGTGTTCTTGTGTATCACGTACCAAAACTCGATGACGTCGTCCTGAACCTCTATGGGCTCCGGCACCACAGCCTTCATCGCGCTCAGGTCCGCTCTTATCACATACGCCATCCACCTGCTCTCCGTATACGTGAGCGGCACTATGTCGTAGTCGAACACCGGGTCCGCAACTCCCTGGCTGATTATGTGGATCCTGTCCCTGTCCAAAGGCAAAGGCGGAACTTCTCCCTCGTCCAGCCACGGGTAACTATATTCGTTTGCTTGCAATCCCATGTTGCTTGAACCTCCTTAAGTTTATCTCTTTCCTTACGACCCCTGACTTATCGGGAACTGCTGCCTCAACCCGTACTTGTACGGAGTGGCGTATCCTCGATAACTCGCAGGCCTCTCGTATGTCTCCGTCCAAAGAACCTGCGCGGGCGGTATCACCAGGTCGAACACGAACGAGATAAGTCCCGTCACCTCCTGGATCTTAAGCTCCGCTCCCATGTTGTCGAAAGGAGTAGCCTGCATGAACCAGTTGATCGCGTCTCCGGACGCAGTCCTGGTGTGCTCAGGCTTTATCTTGAAACGGTGACCCTCTATCATCGTGTCGAACGGCGGCGGCAAAGCAGAAGGCAGATACGTCAGCTGCCACTCCGAACTAGATACGTCCGGACGAGTGATTACCTTCATGTTGAACTTGCCCCAGTCCGTCTTCCCGTAGAAATACGGCGGCGTCACCTGCTTGTCGTCGAACTTGCCCGTCGCGCTGTGCATCAGGTATCCGTTCCTGCTCATCGCGAATCCGAAAAAGTCAGTCTCCTTCTCCCCGCCGTGTACCGTGCAGCGAATGTAAGACATCTTCTTCGGAAATCCGAGAACTCGTCCCGCGTCCACAGGCGCGTCTCCCGTAAGATACATGTACGGGTAGTATCCCGCCTTCCACACGTTGCCCTGACCGTCCTTGTACGTGGCCGAAATCGTCACGCCGAACTCCAGGTACGGCCCCAGCATCGTGTTCTTGTGATCCACGTACCAGAACTCCACCAGATCGGCATCCTCTCCGTCCCATACCTCCAAAGGCGGATTCGGACAAAGACGACGGCGTGTCGCCTCGTCGCACCTCACTATGAACGCCGACCACCTGCTGTCCGTGTACGTCAGCGGCAGCACGTCTATGTCCCACAGCGGATCCGAAGGATTCGCTATGATCCACGACTTGATGTCCCGCTCTATCGGCGGGGGCGGAACCTCTTTCGTCAGCTCCCAGTACTTCAGGGGAACATTCAAATGACTATGGCTCATAATGTAAGCCTCCTCAATATGATTTTCGGGCGGCTCACGCCTCTGCCGACCACGGCTCTCTTCCCCGTTCCCTAGCGGCCGGCCTGCGTCAACCTGTGGCGGATTAATTCTCCAGCCTCACCCGCTACTATTTAATCAAATACCGCCGCTCCTTGTCAAGGAATTTTTGAACCGCCCGGAGACGAGACGCCGACACGCTCCGCCCGCGGGGGATTCCGGGCGTTTTTCGCGGGAAACCGGGGGCGGGGAAGCGATCAGAAAAGCTTCGGCGGAGAGTCCCGAAGACCCTTCATGAGCCTCGCCCGGAGCTCCTTTTCGTCCGAAACCTCCTTCTTGTCGAAGCCGACGTTTCGAAAGCAGCCTAGCATGGCCCTTATGATGGTGTTCTTGGTGATCCTCTCCTTCCTGTTGCCCGAAGAGCGCCCCTTCATTATGTCCCTCTCGAGCCTGCGGAGAAACTCCAGGTCCTCTTCGCTTATCCTGAGCGTGAGAACCTCCAGGGCCGCGTACTTCGGGGCGGGACCGTCCCCGGCGTCGGGGGCGGCCCCCGGGACGCCGCCGCCGTCCGGCCCCGTCTCGGGCTGCCTTATCCAGATGTTCGGGTCGACTCCCCCGCCTTTTTTCTCGTCCGCCATCGCGGTTTCCTCCGAAACGGTAAACTTCTTCCGAAATATACCGGACAAAAACGGGAAGTTAAGAACTTCGCCACTCGGGTCGCGCGAAAAACCCGCCGAAAAATCCCGTACAAACAGGGAGGTCCGTCCCGCGAACTTGGCATTCAGGCCGAGTTGCTATAATATAGGAAGCCTTAAATTCCAATACAGTCACAAGGAGAACTTCATCATGTCTAACGACCTTTCGGGCATAGAACAGACCCGGGAACTGCTCAAGAGCAAAAAGATTGTCATCGCCGGAGTGGGAGAGACGGAGCAGGGAAAGATTCCCGACAAAAGCTCCTTTCACTTCCTCTCCGAAGCTTCCAAGCTGGCCATAGAGGACGCGGGGATAAAGAAAAGCGACGTGGACGGTCTGGTCACCGCCTTCTCGCTGGTGGAGCACACCTTCATGCACTGCACCACCTTCGCCGACTACTTCGGAATGAACCCAAGGTTCTTCTCCTCCGTCGCCGTCGGGGGAGCCACGGCCGTGTGGATGGCCGCGGAGGCCGCCATGGCCATAGCCTCGGGGCAGTCGGACGTGGTGCTCTGCGTCAGGGGCGACAACACGCTTTCGGGAATATCCTCTTCCGGCATGCTAGCCCTCATAAGGGAGATGTGCCACGCCGAGTTCGAGTTTCCCTACGGACTCACCACTCCGGGGGGATACGCCCTGGCCGCACAGAGATACCTGCACGACTGGAACGCCAGGCCAGAGCACCTGGCCGCCGTGGCCGTCACCATGAGAAAGCACGCGGCGGACAAGGAAAACGCCATGAACAAGGAGCCCCTTTCCATAGAGGACGTTCTGGGCTCCAGGGTAATAGCAGAGCCGCTTCACAAGTACGACTGCTCCATCATATCAGACGGCGGGGCGGCGTTCATAGTGACCACGGAGGAGAAGGCCAGGGAACTGGGCATAGAGAACGACCTGGCGTACCTGTGGGGAATGGGACAGGGATACTCCCACCAGTATCTCACCACGCTTCGGGACCTCGACCAGATATACGGGGCGGTCGAGAGGTCGGGGAAAAAGGCTTTCTCCACGGCCGGCATAGAGCCCAAGGACGTGGACATAGCGTTTCTCTACGACTGCTTCACCATAACGGTGCTGCTCGAGCTCGAGGGACTGGGATTCGTTCCCAAGGGAGAGGGAGGAGCTTTCGCCCTGGAGGGCAGGATGGAGATAGGAAAGGACCTTCCGGTGAACACCCACGGGGGACTTCTGTCCCAGGCACACCTGGGAGCCATGCATCACGTGGTGGAGGCCACGCTTCAGCTTCGCGGAGACGGGGGAGCGAGGCAGGTGGAGGACGCGGAGGTGGCCGTGGTTCACGGAAACGGGGGCATAGTGTCTGCCCACAGCACGGTGGTTTTGGGAAACCAGCCGCTTGCGTAGCAAACCAAACCAACACGGAGGAAAACAGCAAGATGTCGGAACAGCAGGCTTACAACAAGCCGCTTCCGGAGTTTCGTCCCGAGACGAAACCTTTCTGGGAGGCGGCCAAAGAACACAGACTGGTCATACCAAGGTCGAAGAAGACCGGGGAGTTTTTCTTCTACCCCAGGGCGCTCTCCCCCGGAGAGGACATGTCGGAAGACATAGAGTGGGTGGAGTCCCAAGGGAAGGGAAAGGTGTGGACGTTTTCGGTTCACCACATGGGACCTTCCAAGGCGTACAAGGGAGAGCCCCCCTACGTGGTGGCACTGGTGGAGATGGACGAAGGGGTGAAGATGATGTCCAACATCATAGACGTGGACCCCGGGGACGTCTCCGTAGGCATGCCGGTTCAGGTCGTCTTCGACGACGTGACGGAGGAAGTCACCCTGCCGAAGTTCAAACCCGCGGGATAACGGCCGATGTCCGTTCCTGAGCGCGGCGGTCTTTTCCGTCCGCGAAACGAAAACCCGGGAGGTTCGGCCTCGGTCGTCGTGGAGAGAATAACGATCAACGCGGGGCTCGGGGCGCTGCTTACGAATTCGAACCAGGTCGGGGCTCTTCAGGACAAGATAGACCGGCTGGAAAAGGACGGCTACGAGATCGTGTCGGTCGTGAACAGCCAGAAAAGCGTATGGAACCACGTAAAGATATTCCTGTGCGCGGTGTTCACTCTCATGATCTACGTGCCGTCCGGAGACCTGATAGTCGTATCCAGAAGGAAATCCCGAGAAACCGCTTGAGGCGCCGCGTCGTCATTCCAGTCTCATAAAGCGCGTTATACGACGCGCGCGTTCCCTGGCGCGCTCCAAGGCGGATGCCGTCCAGCCCGGCAGACGACGGAACACCACGCGCCCGAAACGTTCGCGGCGGCCGTCGGCCCAAACGTAATAATGTAGAATACGGCTCCGACCCGAAACAACTCCCTGTCGTCCTCCGAAACATCTCCGACGGGAAATTCCGCTATTTCTCCCGGATAGACTTCGTCGGCCGTCATGTCCCGCAACCGCGCGACGAAAATATCGCCTTCTATGCCCGGTTTCGACAACCAGCCGGAATAGTAAGCAATGACGTTTCGGCCAGTTTTCTCAAACAAATTGTTGAGGTGATTGCGACGCACCAAGTCGACCGCCGACTGAGACTTTATCTGGGCGTCAAGATTGCTTATTTCCTGGAGTACTTCAGACCAGTTGGGCATTACTGTTTCCGGGATGAGCCCGAGAAAATTCTTGCAGGAGTGCTGTGCGCGCCTCCACAGCTGTCAATCTGCTTAAGAAACGACGGCTGGGCAAGAGAACGCGTCGCTTCCCAGTTCTTATCATCCGGATAGTTGAAAAGAGTGCGATGCAAGGACTCAAGGCTCTGGTTGCCTAGATTCTCTGTGTTCGTCTTGCGGTCATTCTTATCGTTCATGACTTTCTGCCTCCTTATTTTAAGTATACAAACTTAATCGGGCTTTGCCATTTCAATTTCGCGGGCACGGACGCGCTGGGTATGTCGCGGACGCGGACGGCGAAAATTCTCTCCCGCTGGGAGAAACAGGGATGGATGAGACGGGTCGCCAGGGGGAAGTACGTCCCCGTGGAACTTGAACTTCTCGGCGCCCCGAACGTGGTCTGCGACCCCTGATGCCCGGCGCTGTTCGGACCCGCCTATGTCGGCGGCCGTACCGCCGCCGAGCACTGGGGCATGACGGACCAGATGTTCAGGGACATGGTCGTCTGCACCGCGCGCCCGACGAGGAAAAAGACGGTCAAGAGGCACAACACCGTCTTCACGCTGAAGCATGCGCGGGAAGAGATGATTTTCGGTACGAGAAAACTCCGGCGGTCTCGAAGCAACGTGCTGGTTTCCGACCCCCACCGCACGACAATAGATATGCTTGACGATCCGTCCCTGGACCGCAACATCGTGCACGCGGCCGAGTGCTTCGACGCTTACCTACGGGAAAACTCGTCGATTACGCTGACCGTCTCGGCAACGGCGCGGTATTCAAAAGACTCGGATTTCTCGCCGAGCGGCAACCGCTCGCCGGAGATCTCGTGCCGGAGGAGAAACTTCGTCTCACCAAAGGGCCACGCGAAGCTGGATCCCGCCTTCGAATGCGAGTGGCTGATTACAAGATGGCGGTTGCGCGTACCGGAATCATGGAAGGACGGACTTCCGTAGCGGTCGACAAACGGGAGATTCCGGACGCCGCGCACAGGTTCGGCGTAAATCCACGCTTAATCGAGAAAGATTATGTTCCGGGCCGGCTCCTTGCCGGAATTTTCCCAATGACGAGCTCGCGAAAAACTGGGTGTTTAAGGCCGCCACCACCCAGTCGTGTCCCATGTCCGCCAGAGTCCCAAGATTGTTCGCGCTGCCCATCGCCCCGTCCGCCACAACCACCACCCTCGGTTTTCCGAATTCCTCTCGAGTGTAGTGAAGGCAATGCGGTTCTCCGTAAATCGTTCCGGAGTCGGGAAACAGCTTCGGGAGAAATTTTCCGCAGTCCCGCAACCACCGGATGGCATTTCCGGGAAAATTACGGTATATGTATAATGTTGTTTTGAAAATTGCAGATGTCGTGGGCCATGAAGCTGTTTCTCGTATCTTCCAGAGCCGAATCCAAAAGTCGGGTCGATACGGCGGATACGATCTCAGGTCTATGACGGCGACAGTTCGAGGCGTGGTTAAGTGAGTAACGGCGACAGGTACAAATTCGTTCCCGTTTCATTCGCAGAGGGACGCCCCCGCAGTGACGGCAACGACGTCGGCGGTTTCGGCAAAAGACTGTCGAGGATTGAAAAACGAATAAAACATCTGGCAACATCCAAGGACTTGCAGAAGGTGAGAGGTGAACTGGGGATCATCAAATGGATGTTGGGCATTATCGTGCTTTCCGCCGTATCCGTTTCCATCGGATACCTTTCCGGTCAATAGATTCAGCAGCGTATTGCTTCTCTGTGGTTTCAAGTCCGCAAGCCCAACCGTACGCTTTCCCGCCCCGCTCGTCAATTGCAATTGCGGACCCGCAGGAATTTTCATGCGACAAGACTCGGGGGGCTTTGAACGGCAATTCACGACGACCGCGGGTACCGTCGCGGATACTGAATACGCTTTCGAGAAACCGTCGCGGCAACTTTACCGTATTTATTCGTCAAAGCCGGTTTCCTGACGTCTTGCGGTTATGCGACGGATGAACCGGCGCATCAGGGGCACGGCCAAAGCGTATTTGCCCAAACGATCCTTATACACAAGACCGACATCAGTCAGGGTTGACAGCATCTGGCTAACGTGACTTGAGCTGAAAGGCTTTACTCCCGTTTTGTTGCCGTTGGACAAAGTTACGATGTCTCTAACGGTAAATTCGTCATTGTTGCCGTCAAGAAAAGCCACTAATGTGAGCAGGTCCTTTTGCCTGTCAGTGGCCTTGGCCCATCTCGCGGCGAAAAAATCCGAATCAAGCTTTCTCATAATCCCGCGCGTGGGAACGGATTGAACACCCTGCAGGAAAGCGTCGTAGACCTCCCTGCAGATGAATTGAATAAAGTAAGGGTAACCGTTGGAAAGTTTGACTATCCTGTCCACGCTCTCGTCCGTCAGCTTTACCGGACAGCTGGCATCTTCTATGGGCTTTACTACAGCATCCTTGCTGGCTTGCGCGGGAAGTCTCCCTACTTCAACTATGTGAAACATTCTTTCGGAATACGTACGTGCCTGAACCAGCTTGGAAAACAGCGTGGGAAGACCGGCCAGAACCAGAAACACTCTGTCTCCTTTTTTCTGAAGCGACTGAAAAACATCGAGAAGAACCGACGCGGGGAATTGTTCCTTGGAAGCCTTGTCGGAGAGATTCTGGGCTTCGTCGTAAGCGAATACGAGTCCCTCGACGCCGGACCCTTTAAGCAGTTCCCATGCGGTCTCAATTACGAGCTTGAGCTTGTCCAGCACAAGTCCCGGGGTTTCGTCATAGAGCTGACGCAGCGTTTTATAATCAAGCTTGATATCCACGGATTCACCGCTATCCGTAAAACCGGGACGCCTGACATTAAGCTCGTGGGCGGTTACATCCGAAGTGATGACGGATAAGTCGGCGAGCAGTCTCTCGGCCATGCTCTCTTCGCTTATGACGGCCGATTCCGACAGGTTTGACCCGGCCCACTTCCACCCGGCGTCAAAGGCAAGGTGCTTGAAGGAGTCCAGAAGCACTGTCTTTCCCGTACCCCGAAGACCGGTCAGGATCATGTTATCGGTGATTATCCTCTGGCCGAGAAGTCTGATAAATTCTTCCTTTTGTTTTTCCCGACCGGCAAGATAGGGAGGCGGGTGTCCAGCTCCGGGACGAAACGGATTCTGAAATCTTCCAGACATTGTTCTCTCCTGTTAATTGATTAGATGAAATTAGCATACCAGCTAAATTTACTATGTCAACTAAAAGCATGGCCGACCGCCAATCCGCATTCTCCTCAAGATCAGAGCGTATCACTACAGTAGGGGAAAAATCAACAGGCAGCCGCCCGCCACCACCAAGTACGGAAACGCACCTTGAGGGAAGGTCTCTTATCCAGCCAGAAAAGCCGGGCATCCGTCTTCCCAAATGTGAACGGCGGAACAGGGAGCTGGATTTCCCCCGAACCGCGGTTCTTCATGCCGTTCCCCGGACCATCTCGCAAAACGGGAAAATCCGCTTCCGAACCGCCTGAAACTACTCCCTGAACTCCGAAAATCCGGTCTTAAGTTACAATGATGAGAAGTTTTTGACTTATGAAGTTTAATACTTCATCTTAAAAGCCCGCCCGAAAAATACTCCTTGACAATGTAGTCGTGGTTGCGATATAAGATTAGTTAGACCCCTTTGGGTCGGGAACACAGTTTAATCACAAAGGAGGTAGGATTGGCATGGTTCCAATAGAAGCTTTGTTAGGTTACGTCCTGCTGCTGGTGGGATTCGTGTTCTTCGCAAACGGAATGACCCTTCTGGGAAAGACCGGTGCGAAGGAAGTCGGAGTGCTTAACCTGGGCGTGGGCGTGCTTATAGCCATCGCGGCCTGGAAGCTGCACACCCTGGGTCTTACGGCGGCGACGGCTCTCGTGTCGGTGTTCGCCCTGATATACCTGATAGTGTACGCGGTGTTCGTGCACGGACACGACGCGAAGGGGCTGGGAGTGTACTGTCTTTTCGCCACGGTGGTGTTCGTATGGTACGGGGCGCATTTCCAGAGTCTGGGTCTCGCGTATTTCGCGTATTTCTGCTGGGCTTGGGCGCTGCTGGTTCTTCTTTGCTTCTTCGCCTTCGCGCAGGGCAAGGATCTGGGCAAGCCGATAGCGTATCTGTTCATAGTAGAGTCTGTGCTGACTCTTCTCATACCCGGGATGCTTCTTCTCACCGAGAAGTGGAATCCCCTCGGCGGAGTCCCCGGATAAGGGCTTTTCGTTTCCAGGTTTTGCGGCGGCGGGCGGAATCTCCGGATTTTCCCGCCGCCGCTTTTTTCGGCCCCGGGCGCCCCGCCCGGCCGTCTTTCCCCGTCCCTGAAAAAAGCGGTTTCCCTCCGCCCGTGGTATAATTAGCGGTCATGATTTTAGGGGCCGCGATCCATGCCTGAAAGAATCTCGAATTTCCTGGCGAACCGCTATTTCCTCCTCGTTCTGGGAGCGTGCGTAGTCGCGTCCTTCTTCCTGGTGGCCGAGCCCGTGAGCCTCGACCGCGGACGCGGGGAGCGGAGTCTCAAGATCGCGGAAAACGCCCTCGGACACGTGGAGAGGTTCTACGTGGAAGGCGGGGTCGACTACGCGGAGATGCTCGAGAAGGGAGTCTCCAGTCTGGAAGTCGCGCTGGACGACGTGCTGGTGGAATTTCCGCGGGGCTCCCGCGAGGGCTTCACCGTGCGCGTCGGGGACAGGACCAGGAAGTTCGGCGGAGCGGACCCGTCTTCTCCGGCCGAGCTCGAAAGCGCCCTCGGCAAGGCCGTGTCCTTCGCCCTTTCGTCCACGGGAGCCGCGGAGGACAGGATCGAAAACGTGGAGTACTCCGTGGTGGACGGCATGCTCAAGGCCCTGGACCCCCACTCCGCGATGATCTCTCCCGAGATATACAGGGAGTTTCTGGTCGACACCGAGGGAAGCTTCGGGGGACTCGGAATAGTGGTCGGCATAAGGGACGGACAGCTCACCGTGATCTCCCCCATAGAGGGCACCCCGGCCCACGGGGCGGGGATAAGGGCCGGGGACAGGATAGTGCAGATAGAAAACGAGTCGACCGTCAGCATGCCCCTTCTGGAAGCCGTGGGAAAGCTTCGGGGAAAGAAGGGAACGAGGGTGAACATACTGGTTTCCAGGAAGAACTTCTCCGGGCCCCGCAAGTTCTCCATAGTGAGAAACACCATAAAGATAGAGAGCGTGGAGGGGTTCGACCTGGAAGACGGGATCCTGTACCTGCGGATAAGAAACTTCCAGAAAAACACGTTCTCCGATCTAAGAAAGGAGATCGCCGGGCGCCCCGGCGGCCCGGGCGGAGTAATTCTCGACCTCAGGGGAAATCCCGGGGGTCTTCTCTCCCAGGCCGAGGACGTGGCCGACTTCTTTCTCTCCTCGGGAACCATAATGACCACCAGGGCGAAGAACTACTCCCAGACCCACGTGTCCTCGGCCAGGCGGCCCGAGTACGGGGGAAAGGTGGTGGTGCTCATCGACCAGGGAAGCGCCAGCGCCTCCGAGATAGTGGCCGGGGCGCTAAAGAACAACCGGCGGGCGCTGGTGGTCGGAAGCAGGTCGTTCGGCAAGGGATCGGTCCAGAAGGTTTTCGACTTCGAGGACGGCTCGGCGCTCAAGCTCACCATAGCCAACTACCTCACCCCGGGAGACGTCTCCATACAGGACAGGGGGGTGACCCCCGACGTGCTGGTCCAGGGAGCGCTCGTAACGGAACGGAAGGTGGTGTACGACCCCCTGCCGGAGAAAAGGGAAAACGCCCCGGCGGAGCGGCACGAAACCCCCTCCCTCACGGTCAGGCACCTAGACCCCTCGCTCGGGGAGCGCGACGACGGGGAGGAGCCGCGCCCGGACGAGGCGCTCGGCAGGGAGAAGAAGCTCGAGAGGATAAGAAGCGACTTTCACGTGAAGCTCGCCGCGGGAATGCTCTCGGCCGAAACCCGCGGGGAGATGCTCTCGGCCGCCCGCGGCCTCGCCGCGGCGGAGCTTGAGAAGATAAGGGCCGAGATAGAAAAGACGGGAATCGACTGGTCCGCGGGCGAAACGGAGAATCCCTCCCTGTCGGTCGAGGCCGTTCCGCCGCGGACGGTGTTCGAGGCGGGGGAGGAGAACTTCCTTACCGTCAGGGTGACCAACACCGGTAAGAGCCCGGTGTACAGGCTCCGCGCCGTCACGGACTGCGAAAACGCGGTCTACCGGGACGGGGAGATGCTTTTCGGAAAGCTGCTTCCCGGCGAGAGCAGGACCGCCAGGGTCGGGTTTTCCGTCCCCAGGTGGTCGGCGACCAGGGAGGACCGCCTGAAGCTGGTTATGAGCTCCGGGGCGGTATCCATGCCGGAGCGAAGCCTGGCGGTGAGAACCCTCGGCGTCGAACCTCCCATCTACTCCTACAACTACGAGGTCGTCGACGACGGCAGGCTTGGAAGCGGGGGGAACGGAAACGGCTTCGCGGAGGCCGACGAGAGGGTGGCGCTTCGGGTCAGGATCAGAAACGTCGGAACCTCCGATTCCTCCAAGACCGTGGCCACGCTTCGAAACCTCTCGGGCAAAGACGTGTTTCTCGAGGAGGGAAGGTTCGAATTCGAGGACTTCCGCCCCGGGGAGACGCGCGAGGCGCCGTTTCGCTTCAGGCAGAGCGGCGGGGAAGGCGAGGCGCGGTTCGAGCTCGTCCTCACGGACGAGGACTTCCGCGAGGTGAGAACCCAGAAGATAACCATCCCCGCGGCGGCCGGGGGGGAAAGGCCATTCGCCCCGCTCGCGGGCAAAACGGCCGTGTTCAGAAGCGAGACGCGGCTGCTGGGGGGGAGTTTCGCCGGGGCCCGCCCGAGGGGGGTGGCGGGGAAAAACTCCAGGGTCAGGGTCCTTGGAACGTCGGAGGGGTGGACGCGAGTGGAGGGGAAAAATTCCGTTTCGGGATGGGTTTCGCAAAAGGCCCTGAGAACGGCTCCCGGCGGGGACGCCGCGCCGGAGGTCTCCGCCCTGGAGGAGACGTTCGAAAATCCCCCCGCGCTTACCGTCGGCGACGTCCCGTTCTCAACGGCCGCCGCCGAGCTCAGAATCGAGGGCTCCGTGGCGGACGACGACCGCGTGGCCAGCGTGGCGGTGTGGAGGGGCGGCGACAAGGTGAGGCTTTTCACCCCCGGAAAGAAAAAGGCCCCGCTGTTTTTCCCCCTGGAGCTCGAAGAAGGAATGAACCTGTTCACCATAGTGGCCAGGGACGAGAGGGGCATGGTCTCGAAAAAGACCCTGGCCGTGAGAAGGGATTTTTCCTGACGACATGCTCCGCCCCGCGCCCGACACGGAAAAGGAAAAAGAGGTTCCGCCCGCCCCATGATGCCGAGATTCATACTTTCCCGCCTGCTCACCGGAGCGCTCGTGGTCTTCGTCGTGGCGACCCTCACGTTTTTTCTCCTGAGAATACTGCCGGGAGGGCCGTTTGACGCGGAAAAGAAGATTCCCCCCGCCATACTCGAGGCCGTGGAGAAAAAATACCACCTCGACAGGCCCGTACACGAGCAGTACCTGATATACATGGGGAACCTCCTGCGCGGGGACTTCGGGCCGTCCTACAAGTACGAGGACAGGCCGGTGGCGGACATAATAAGAGAGACGCTTCCGGTCTCCGCGGCGCTCGGACTGATCGCCCTGGGGCTAGCGTTTTTCATGGGAACGACGGTGGGAATGATCTCCTCGCTTTTTCCCCGAAGCGTCCACGACGCCGTCTCGGTGGTCGTTTCGACCTCGCTCGTCTCGGTGCCTAGCTTCGTCGTGGGGGCGGCGCTCATATACTTTTTCTCGGTAAGATGGGGGGTGCTTCCGGCCGCGCTGTGGGGAGACGCCAAGCACGCGGTGCTTCCGGCCGTGACGCTCAGCCTGGCTCCCTTCGCCTACATATCGAGGCTCGTGCGCTCGAACATGCTCGACGTCTCCGGGCGCTTTTTCGTGAGAACCGCCAGGGCCAAGGGACTCGGAAGAACCAAGATATTCGTGAAGCACGTTCTGCGAAACGCGCTGATACCCGTCGTGACGGTGCTCGGCCCGATAACCGCCTACCTAGTCACGGGATCGTTCGTCGTCGAGCACATATTCGCCATACCGGGAATCGGGAGGTTCTTCGTGTTCGCGGTGTCGAACCGCGACTACTCCGTGGTGCTCGGGATAACGATCGTCTACGCCCTCATACTGGTGATAGCGAACCTGGTGGTGGACCTGCTGTACGTGCTGCTCGACCCGAGAATAGAATTTCGAAAATAGCGGCGCGCGGACGGGGGGCGCTTCGAAAGCGGCATGAAAAACGTAAGGATCGTTATCGAGTACGACGGAACGGCCTACTGCGGATGGCAGTCCCAGGGAAAGCTTCCCACCGTGCAGGCGACCATAGAGCGCTGCCTCGAGAAAATCACGGGGGAGAGAACGAGGATAACGGGCGCGGGCAGGACGGACTCGGGCGTGCACGCCATGGGCCAGGTGGCGAACTTTCCGACCGCGTCGCCGCTTTCCGCCCGGACGCTTCAGAAGGCGCTCAACTCGACCCTTCCGGACGACATATCCGTGACGGGCGTCGGGGAGGTTCCCGCGGAATTTCACGCCCAGTTCAGTTCCAGGAGCAAGGTATACGAATACAGGATACTGAACGTTTCACATCCCCCGGCCCTCATGAGAAACAGGGTGTGGCACGTTGCCGGAAAACTCGACCTCGCCGGCATGAAGGAAGCCGCGGAGCACGTCGTGGGAACGCGCGACTTCTCCGTTTTCGCCTCGGCGAACATAACGGTAAGAAGCACCGTGCGCACCGTCAGGCGGGTCTCGCTCAGAAAGAATCGCGAGGGGGTCGTCCTTTTCGAGATAGAGGCGGACGGTTTTCTGAAGAGGATGGTGAGAATGATAACGGGAACGCTCGTCGAGACGGGAAAGGGAAAGATCGACCCAGGACAGTTCGCCGAGATACTGCGAAGCGGCCGGAAGACGAAAAACGTCGTCACGGCTCCTCCCCAAGGGCTTTTTCTCAAGAAGGTGGTCTACTGAGACGGAAGTTCCGGCCGGACGAGTTCCCGGAACGCTCGGTCGGTGTTCGTGTTCCCGGCTGAAAACTCCGAAAGTTGTTTTCTCCCTGTTGCATGTTATTTTTGGCGGATACGGAGGATGTTGCGTTGACCGGAGAAGCTCTCGTCTTCGAGGTGCTTTGGGATGACGAAGCCAGGGTGTGGTACACCTCGGAGACCCCGATTCAGGGGGCGCTCGCGGAAGCCCCCACGCTTGACGAGTTATCGGAAAAACTCTCGGTGATTATTCCCGAAGTGCTTGAAGCAAACTCGGAATTGCCTTGAGGCGGGGACAGCGCGACAAATCGCCGCGGGAATCGCGCGAAGCCGTTCAGCCGTCCCCCGCCCGGTCGTTTTCATTCCAGGAGTAAATGGTCAGCAGAAGTTCCGAATCGTCGATAAGCCTGTATACCGGAGTTTTTCCGGACAATCGCTCGCTCTCGCGCAGGATGATCGGAACCCCGTCGCCCCGCTTCTCCATGTAGGAACTTCCGCCGACGTCGCCGATAGTTTCCGCTACCGGCGTCTCGGCGAGCAGGCTCGTTACGAGCTCGTTTCGCGTGGACTGGCGAAGCGCCATGCTGTCTACGGTCACGGTATTGGGCAGGCCGCCCGGCGAGTAGATTTCCAGGCGGTCGTCGAACATGAAAAAACGGATCTTCGAACCGCAGACCGAGTAGTCGCGATGAGCCACGGCGTTTACCACCGCTTCGAAAACGGCTCGTTCGCTGAACTGCGGTTTTTCCACCCGGTGAGGCTCCTTGGTGGCCGCGACGGCTTGATTTCTCTTGAAAAAGGCCATGACGTGCTTTACCTGACGCCCGAGCGGTCCGCGGACATCCTGCGCGTCGGTCTGGTAATTTCCGTCCTGTATTACGCCCCTGTAGCGGACTGCCTGAATGAACGCGTTGGGAAGAAAGCGCTCCGGATTTTCGCAGCAAAGCAGTACGCCGGCCACGGAAGCGGCAACGGTTCCATTTTCCTCCTTGGACAGCAGGGAACGTTTCAGCAAGACCGTTTCCGGCGGGTCGTCGGACCGGGTCGTGTATTTTCTCCAGAGCGGCTCGGACAGGTCGTCCATGCCGGACCGATGCACCGGCTGTTCCTCGAACCTGGTCAGCCCCGTCTGGCTGCGCTGTTGAAACAGGCGGGCGAGATAGTCCGGAGGAATTTTTCGTTTCGAGCTTCCCTGCCGGCGGAAATAGCCGCCGGGGCTTTCGTGAACGAAGAGGCTGCGCGGAATCTCCACCTTGATCACATTCCGTTCGGTACCCGCAGAATCGGGAAGCCACAAGTGAGATGACAGGAAGTGAACGGGAGGACTGATGCTGTCTTCGCAGATTTCGAATATGCAGCGTTCTACAGATTCAATGCGGTCAGGGGGAATGCCGACGATTTCGCGGTTCTTGTCGTCCACGCCCATGAGGATGACGCCGCCGCGGGTGTTGGCGAAGGCGGAAATTTCATCGGCCAGGTCATCTCGACGCGGTCCGGCGACCTTGTCTCCCCTAAACCGTACCGTCCTGACTCCAAACGAAGAATCTTCCCCTAATCGCACCTTTTTCAGTAATTCTTCCGTGCCGTCAAACATGCCTGGTTTGTCTTCAAGCCGCTTCAATCAATACCTGATAAGATCGCTCGCGCAGTCTAGGTCTTTACCCGCAAATATATTATCACGCGGAAAAAACATTCGAAAGAAAAGGCCGTTTGGACGACGTTTCATCTACCCGTGGAATCAAGTTTCTGCCTTGCTCGCACGAGATGAAAATTCACAGAACCGGAGACGATGAACATTCCCGAAAAACTCAGGAACTTCACGGTAGCTGACAACGTTTCCGGCGAGCCCGACCCGCGGTGAACAATTCGGATTCGATTGAAGAAACGCCGAAAGCTCCCCGCGCCGTCCGGCGCTTGGCATGGTATCATAACGCCATGCGGTCGAAGCATCGGCTCACATCGGAAAAGATGTCCCGAAAAAAGCAGGAGTCGTCATGATCGAATACAAGGGATACACCGGCGCGGTGGAACTTGACGATTCCACGGGACATCTCTGCGGAAGAGTGGTGAACAGCGGCGACTATTCGATCGTCACTTTTGAAGCGACCGATACGGAAGGAATTCGGCGCGAATTCCGCAGGTCAATCGACGAGTATCTGGCCTGCTGCGAAGAACACGGCATTGAGCCCGAGAAGCCCTGTTCGGACAATTGACATCAAACTCGACTCGGACCTGCATCGCAGAGTTCCGCTCTCGGCGGAAAAAAGCGACATGAGCCTGAACGGCTGGATTGCGTGCGAGCCGGAAGCACTTCTGGTTTGCGGTCCGCAGCGATACACTTGTCCGCGATTCCCGTATATAATAGGGGCCGGAGCGAGGAGGCCGAGTGAAGATTCTGAGGTTCGAAAACCCCGGCGGGCGCGCCGTGTTCGGAAAATACGAGGACGGAACGGTCCTCGAAATAGAGGGAGACGTGTTCGGAGAACACTCCGTCACGGACAGAAGGTACGGCTACGAAGAGACAAGACCGCTGCCCCCTGCCTTCCGACCAAGATAATAGCCGTGGGACTGAACTACGGGGCCCACGCCAGGGAGATGAAAAAAGAGCTTCCCGAAGAACCCATGCTGTTCATGAAGCCCTCAACCGCCGTCATAGCGCACGGAGACGAGATAGAGTACCCCGCGCACATGTCGGAGAGGGTAGACTACGAGGGAGAACTCGCGGTGGTCATGGGAAAAAAGACCCGCATGGTCGCGCCGCGGGACGCCCTTGGGCACGTTTTCGGATACACCTGCGTAAACGACGTGACGGCCAGGGACCTCCAGGCAAAGGACGTCCAGTTCACGAGAGGAAAGGGATTCGACACCTTCGCCCCGCTCGGGCCGTTCATCGAAACGGACGCCGACCCGGGAAACCTCCGCGTCAGAACCTACCTGAACGGAGAGCTTCGCCAGGACTCCTCCACCGCGGACCTGGTGTTCGGAGCGGCGGAGCTCGTGAGCTTCGTCTCCAGGGTGATGACCCTTCTTCCCGGGGACGTGATAGCCACGGGAACTCCCGCTGGAGTCGGCCCCATGAGCCCCGGGGACGAAGCCGCGGTGGAGATAGAGGGAGTGGGAAGACTTGAGAACCGCGTGGTCTCGCGGGCGGGCGGCGGGTGAAGGAGCTTTGCGGCCGGGACCCTCGACCCGGACGGCTCGCGGAAAAAACATAAACAGGGAGAACAGCGAATTGCCGAGAATACTTGTCCTGCCGGGAGACGGAATAGGGGTAGAGGTGACCGAGGTGAGCGTGGCGGTGCTGAAGACGCTCGGAGAGAAAAACGGAATAGACTTCACGCTGGAGACCGAGCTTTTCGGCGGCTGCTCGATAGACCGCCACGGGTCGCCCCTAACGGAGGAGACGGCGAAAAAGGCCGAGCGCAGCGACGCCGTACTGCTGGGAGCCGTGGGGGGACCGAAGTGGGAGAACCTTCCGCACGAGCTAAAGCCCGAAAGGGGGCTTCTCAACCTGCGAAAGCGCCTCGACGCCTTCGCCAACCTGAGACCCGCCGTCGTCTACCCCGCCCTCGCCGACGCGTCCACCCTCAAGAGGGAAGTGGTGGAAGGCGTGGACATAATGGTCGTGAGGGAGCTCACGGGGGGAATATACTTCGGGACGCCAAGGGGGACGGAGGATCTCGGAGACGGGCAGCGCAGGGCGTTTAACACCCTCGGCTACTCGACCTCGGAGATAGGGAGGGTGGCGAGAACGGCGTTCGGAATCGCGCGGAAGAGAAAGAAAAGGCTTGCGTCCGTCGACAAGTCGAACGTTCTCGAGTCCATGGTGCTCTGGAGAGACACGGTGGCGGAAATCGGGGCGCGGGAATTTCCCGACGTCGCTCTCGAGCATTTGTACGTCGACAACGCCGCCATGCAGCTCGTGAGAAGACCCCGGGACTTCGACGTGATGCTCGCGGGAAACATGTTCGGCGACATAATAAGCGACGAGGCCGCCCAGCTCACGGGATCTCTCGGCATGCTCCCGTCGGCGAGCGTCGGAGACAGCGGGGCCATATACGAGCCGGTTCACGGAAGCGCGCCCGACATAGCGGGAAAGGGCGTCGCCAATCCCGTCGCCTCGGTTCTCTCCACGGCGATGATGCTTCGCCACTCCTTCGGCATGGACGCGCTGGCCGAGCGGGTGGAGCGGGCGGTGAGAGACGTTCTCGACTCGGGCCTCCGCACGGCCGACATACGCGAGGAGGGAAAGGCGGTGGTGGGCACAGAAGAGATGGGTTCCCTCATAACGGAGAAGCTCTGAGAACCCGCCACGGCGGTCCGGAACGTTGAACGAGGAAAGACCCGCGATCCGACTCTCCGCCCTCGCGCGGAATCCCGCTATCGAAAAACTGCTCGGTGCCCTCGGCGAAGGTCCCGTCGACCTCGTGGGCCTTCGCGGGGACGCCCCGGGATTCGTCGTCTCCCTTCTCTGCGAAACGCCCCGCGCGAGGGTGCTCCGCGTCTGCGAAGACGGGGAGGAGTGCGAACGCGAGGCCGTGGCCGTCTCCTCCATCAGGGGAACGCGGGCGCCGGTTTTCCCGTCGCGGGGAATGGAGAAAAGCCGCTCGCTTTTCGAGAAAAGGGAAATCGCCGAACCCGAGAGAATCCACTCCCTCGCGCGATGGAAGGAAACGGGGGTGCTATTCGCCGAGGCCGCCGCGCTTTTCGAGGCGACGGCCCCCGCCGCCGACTTCGAGGCCGAGTGCTTCTCCGTGGAGACCGGGGCGGAGACCGGAAGGGACGCGCTCGTCGAGAGACTTTCCCGAATCGGCTACGGGGAGGCGGAGTTCACGGAGAGAAGGGGACAGATGAGCGTGAGGGGAGCTATAGTCGACCTGTTCTCCCCGGGCGCGGAACTTCCGGCCAGGGTGGAGTTTTTCGACGACAGAGTGAATTCCGTCCGGGAGTTTTCCCCCTCCACACAGAAATCGACGGGAAAGATCCGGGCGGCGGCCGTCGTTCCGGCCTCGTTCGCGTTTCGCCGGGGAAAAAACGCCGAAACCGCCCGGGAAAGGCTGCTGCGCGCGGCCGACGGGCGGGGTCTCACCTCGAGCGAGGCGGAACCGCTGCTTCGGGACGTGGAGCAGGGCCGCCGCTTCAGGGGAGAAGAGTGGTTCGCGCCGTTTTTCTGGAAGCGAAAAGACTGCCTGCTCGACTATCCGCCCGAAGACCTGATAGTCGTTCTTCCGGGGGAATTCGACCCGGCGCGGACGCTGGAAAGGCTCCGGGAGAAGTTCGAGTCGAGAAAGGGCTCTCTCGGGGCTCTCTCGAGGTCCCTCCCGTCGTTCGGGGAGCTCTACCTGGCGCAAGAGGAGCTTGAGGCGAAGCTCGCGGGAAAAAAGGTCGCGCGAGTGGCGGGCGTGGCGGAAGCGGCGGGGCAAAGAAACATTGTGCGGTTCTCGACCGGGACCGTGTCGTTTCGGGAGCCTTCGGTGGCGGCGTTTGCCGAAGAAGCGGAAAATCTCGCCGCCGGGGGCTACGACGTCTTCGTCTTTTTCTCCTCGCGAAAGGAAAGGGAGAAGTTCGAGAAGCTCTCCGACGGGCGGCCGGGCGGGCGGGTCTCGCACGTGGTCGGGGAGCTTTTCGAAAGCACCGCGCTTCACGACTTCAGGACAGCCCTTCTCACGGAAAAAAGCCTGTTCGAAAAAACCGCCGCGCGCGCCCCCGCGTGGAAGGCGGGCGACGCGCCTTCGGCGTTTCTCACCTCCTTCGCCAGCCTGCGGCCCGGGGACCACGTGGTTCACAGGGAGTGCGGCGTTGGAATATTCAGGGGTCTTCGCAGGCTTTCCTTCGGGGGAAGAACGGGGGAGTTTCTCGAGTGCGAATACAGGGACGGCGACAAGGTGTTCGTCCCGGTGGAAAAGGCCGACCTCGTGCAGAAATACGCGGGAGGCGGTTCCCCGAGGGTCGAGAAGCTCGGAAGCCCCGGCTGGAAAAGAACGGTGGGGCGGGTCGCGAAGGCGGTGGAGCGGGTGGCGGAGGACCTCGTGGAGCTCTACGCCGAGAGAAAGCTCGAGAAGGGATTTAGGTTCTCGCCCAGGGACAGGATGTTCGGCGAGTTCGAAATGGCGTTTCCGTGGAGCGAGACGCCCGACCAGGCGGCCGCCATAGAGGACGTGATGCGCGACATGGAGTCGGAAAGACCCATGGACAGGCTCATATGCGGAGACGTGGGGTTCGGAAAGACGGAAGTCGCGCTTCGCGCCGCCTTCAAGGCGGCGCTTGACGGAAAGCAGGCGATGCTGCTCGCCCCCACCACCCTTCTCGCGAGCCAGCACCTCTCGAGCGCGCTCGAAAGACTGGACGGCTGTCCCGTCAGGGTGGAGGCGCTCTCGCGCTTCGTCACCGGAGTGAAGGAGAAGGAGATACTGCGGGGTCTCGAAGACGGTTCCGTCGACATCGCGATAGGAACCCACAAGCTGCTGGGGAAAAGGATCAGGTTCAGGAATCTCGGGCTCGTGATAATAGACGAGGAGCAGAAGTTCGGCGTCGCCCACAAAAAAACCATAAGGGCGCTCAGAAAGGGAGTGGACGTGCTTACGCTCTCGGCCACCCCGATTCCCAGGACGCTTCAGCTCTCGCTCGCCGACGTAAGCGACATAAGCGTGATAAACACCCCTCCCGAGGGCCGCCAGCCGGTGGAGGTGTACGTGCGGGAGTTCAGCCCCGGGGCGGTGAGGGACGCCGCGGAAAAGGAGATCGCCAGGGGCGGAACGGTGTTTTTCGTGCACAACAGGATAGAGGACATATTCGAAAAGGCGAGGTTCGTGAGAGAGCTGCTGCCGGAGGCCTCGGTGGGCGTCGCGCACGGCCGCATGGGCGAGAGGGAGCTTTCGAGGACCATGGAGGATTTCGCCGCCGGGAAGACCGACGTGCTGGTCACCACGGCCATAGTGGAATCCGGCCTGGACATACCGCGGGCGAACACCATAGTGGTGAACGACGCCCACGCGATGGGGCTTGCGGACCTCTACCAGCTAAAGGGCAGGGTCGGGCGCTCCGACGTGAAGGCCTACGCCCACTTTCTCGTACCGTCGGCGGGCTCGCTCACCGAGGAGGCGAGAAAGAGACTCGAGGTGCTCTCGCGCCTCACCGACCTCGGAAGCGGCTTCAAGCTCGCCCTCTCCGACCTGGAGATAAGGGGAGCGGGCACGCTTTTCGGAAAGGAGCAGTCGGGACACGTGGCGGACGTGGGACTCGAGTTCTACCTGGAACTTCTAAACGACGCCGTAAGGGCGAAAAAGGAAGGAAAAAAACGCCTTCCCGAAAAGCCCGCGACGGAAATAAAGACGCCGGACGACGCGTTCATCCCGCGGGACTACATGGAAAGCGGCTCCGAGAGGCTTCTCTGCTACAAAAGAATATCCTCGGCCCGCGAGCGCGGCGAAATCCGCGGGATCGCCGAGGAGACCGAAGACAGGTTCGGCCCCGCCCCCGAGGAGTTTCGCCGCCTGGTTCTCGTCGCGGAACTCCGCCTCGAGCTTGGGGACAAGTTCGTGAGGAAAGCCGAGGTGCGGAAAACCGAGGCGACGCTCGTCTTCGCGCGGGACGGCGCGAGGATGGACGTTCCACTACCGGCCGAGGGCAGGTACGAGGCGCTTCTGGCCGCGGCGGAGCGGGTGGAAAAACCCCGGCAAAACCGTATAGTACAGTCCGCGCGGGTGGAGCAAGGCCCCGCGCGGGGAGATTCCGAATGAAAGCACACGGACATCTGGCGGCGCTCGCGGTCTTCGCCCTCGCGGCGCTTGTCCACTCCCCCGCCCCGAGAGCGGAGATAGTGGAGAAGGTGGTGGCGGTGGTGAACGAGAGGGTGATCACGCTAAGCGAGCTTCGCGAGGACGTACGGTCTTCGGCACGCGACATCTCCCAAGTCGACGGGAAAAAGGCCCTGGACGAGATGATAGACCGCATACTGCTCGACCAGCAGGCGTTTGCGAGGAAGATCTCCGTTACCGACGCGGAGGTCGAAACCAGCATGAAGAGGCGCCGCGAAGACCTCAAGCTCGACGAAAAAAGCGTGGAGGAGGAGCTTCGCAAGCAGAACATGACCGAGAAAAGCTTTTTCCGGCAGTGGAAATACCAGCTGCTCTCAAGAAAGCTTCTCGACTCCTCCATGCAGGGAAGCATAGCGGTCACCGAGAAGGAAATAGAGGACCACCACAGGGAGCACTACGGGGAGGAGGACCTGGCCTCGGGAGAGAGAACTAGAATCGCCCACGTACTGATCGCCCGGGAGAGAGAAGACGCCGCCGAGGTGCTCGGGAGGGTGATGGAGCTTGCCCGCGGCGGAGAGCCCTTCGAGAGTCTCGCCGCGCAGTACTCCATGGACGAGGCGTCGGCGCAGAGGGGCGGAGACCTGGGGTACTTCGCCAAGGGAGACCTAGTCCCCGAACTCGAGAGCGCGGCGGCCGAGACCCCTGTGGGAGAGATATCGGGACCCGTGGAGACCGGTCTCGGCTACCACGTGATCAAGGTGCTCGAGAGAAGCGAGGACGGCAGGGCCTCGGCCTCCCGGTACAGAAACAGGATAAGACAGGAGATATACATGCGCAAGGTGGAGGAGTTCGTAAGCTCCTGGCTCTCCGACCTTCGGGAAAACTCCTACGTGGAAACCAAGCTCTGATTCCGCCCGCCCCGCTCAGTCGTCCCCGGCGAAATCCTCCGGCGAGGGGCACGAGCACACGAGATTCCTGTCCCCGTGGGCGTTGTCTATCCTCGAAACCGGCGGCCAGAACTTGTTTTTCCTGAGATGCGGGAGCGGAAAGACCGCCTCTTCCCTCGAATACGGATGTCCCCAGCCGGGGGAAACCAGGTCCGAAAGCGTGTGCGGGGCGTTTTTCACGACGTTGTCGGCGGGGTCGCTTCTTCCCCCGGCTATGTCGCGGATCTCCTCCCGTATCCTTATCATCGCTTCGCAGAACCTGTCGAGCTCCTCCCTCGATTCGCTCTCGGTGGGCTCCACCATGAGCGTTCCCGCCACGGGCCACGACATGGTGGGAGCGTGAAACCCGTAGTCCATTAGCCTCTTGGCGACGTCTTCGACCGTGACGCCCGCGCTTCTGGCCGCGTCGCGGAGATCGAGTATGAACTCGTGGGCGACCCTTCCGTTCTCTCCCTCGTAGAGAACGTCGTAGTGGCCCTCGAGCCTGGTCTTCAGGTAGTTGGCGTTCAGTATCGCGTGCTCCGAGGCCTCCCTCACGCCGCCGCGCCCCAGAAGCCTCACGTATCCGTAGGATATGAGCAGTATGCTCGCGCTTCCCCACGGCGCGGCCGCCACGGGCCCGCAGGACTTTTTCCCGGCCGTCCCTCCCGCGGCGCGGTGGGAGGGAAGGTGCTCCGAGAGGTGGCGCGCGACGCATATGGGACCCATGCCGGGACCCCCGCCCCCGTGGGGAATGCTGAAGGTCTTGTGCAGGTTTATGTGGCACACGTCCGCCCCCATGCGCGACGGTCGGCAGAGCCCCACCTGGGCGTTGAGGTTCGCCCCGTCCATGTAGACCTGCGCGCCGCTCGAGTGCGCTATGTCGCATATCTCCCTTATGTCCGTCTCGAAAACGCCGTGGGTCGACGGGTAGGTGATCATGAGCGCGGCCACCCTGCCCTCGTGCTCGCGGCAGAGCCGGACAAGATCCTCCCTGTCCACGTCCCCGCCGTCCCGGCACTTTACGACCGCGACCCGCATTCCCGCCATCCGGGCGCTCGCCGGGTTGGTTCCGTGCGCGGAGGAGGGAACCAGCGCCACGTCCCTTCGCCCCTCTCCCCTCTCGAGAAAGTGGCGGCGTATGACCATGAGCCCGGCGTACTCTCCCTGCGCCCCCGAGTTGGGCTGAAGGGAGCAGGAGTGAAGCCCCGTTATCTCGCACAGGTAGTCTTCGAGTTCGCGTATCACCCGGGCGTATCCCCCCGCCTGGTCCGCGGGAGCGAAGGGGTGAATCCCCGAGAATTCCTCCCAGGTGACGGGAGCCATCTCCGTCGTGCCGTTGAGCTTCATGGTGCAGGACCCCAGGGGAATCATGGAGTGGCAGAGGGAGAGGTCCCTGCCCTCGAGGCTCTTTATGTAGCGAAGCATCAGGGTCTCGGAGTGGTGGCCGTTGAACACCGGCTGGCGAAGGAATTCGCCGGTCCGAAGAAGGTTTTCGGGAACCGACGGCGGGTCGTCCGCCCCGGGCGGGGAAACCGCGGGAGCCTTTTCCCCGAGTCCCAGGGAGCGGGAAAAAACGTCCAGTATGTCCGCCACGTCGTCCTCCGTGACGGTTTCGTCGAGCGATACGGAAACCCTCTCCCCCTCGAGGTACCTGAAGTTGATCTTCTCGCGCAGCGCGTTTTTTCGAAGAGTCTCCGCCGCTCCCGCCCCGAGCTCCGAAAGATCGACCGTGAGCGTGTCGAAAAACGAGCCGTTTCGCCTAGAGACCCCCATGGCGCGAAGTCCCCGGTCGAGTCTTTTGGCCAGCGCGTTTATTCTCCTCGAAATGCGCCGAAGCCCGCCCGGACCGTGGTACACGGCGTACATGGACGACATTATGGCGAGCAGGGACTGGGCGGTGCATATGTTCGACGTGGCCTTCTCCCTGCGTATGTGCTGCTCCCTGGTCTGGAGCGCCATCCTGCAGGCGGGATTTCCGTCCCTGTCGAGAGACACCCCTATTATCCTTCCCGGCACCTGTCTCTGGAACCGGCGCAGGGTGGCGAAGTACGCGGCGTGGGGCCCCCCGTAGCCGACCGGCACCCCGAGTCTCTGCGAGGTTCCGACGACGGCGTCGGCTCCAAGCTCCCCGGGGGGAACGAGAAGCGCGAGGCTCATGAGGTCCGCGGCGAAGGCGACTTTCACCCCGGCAGCGCGCGCGCGCTCCATGAACTCCGAGCAGTCCCTCACTTCGCCGAAGGCGTCGGGATACTGAATCAGGGCTCCGAAAAAGCTTTCGTCGAGCTCCGCGTCGTTCTCGTCGCCCTCTACCAGGGTTATTCCGAGCGGCCCGGCGCGGGTCGCCAGCACGTCTGCGGTCTGGGGAAAGCATCCGCGGGAGACGAAAAAGCGCGAGGCCGCGTTTTTTCCCCGCTCCCCGCTTCGGAGCCTGAGAAACATGGTCATCGCCTCGGCCGCTGCGGTCGCCTCGTCTAGCAGCGAGGCGTTTGCGAGCTCCATGCCCGTGAGTTCCGAGACCATGGTCTGGAAGTTCAGGAGCGCCTCGAGGCGCCCCTGGGAGATTTCCGCCTGGTAGGGGGTGTACTGCGTGTACCAGCTGGGGTTCTCAAGGATGTTTCTCGATATGACGGAGGGAACCACGCAGCCGTAGTAGCCGAGCCCTATGTAGGAGCGGAACGTCCCGTTTCGGCGGGCGATCTTCCTCATGTGGGCGAGGTAGCCGCTTTCGGTCATCGGGGCGGGAAGATCGAGATCGCCCTCGAAGAGCAGGTCCGGGGGAACGGTTTCCCGCACGAGGCCGCGCATCGAGTCCGCCCCTATTTCCGAGAGCATGGCGTCCCGCTCCCGCGGGGAGGGGCCAATGTGCCTCGACGCGAAAAAATCCTCCCTTTCGTAAATTCCGCTGTCTTCTTTCAATCAGGTCTCCAGAAAAAACCGCCGGGGCACGGACGGCGAAAACGCGTCAGCCGCCCTCCCCTGCTTCCACGAGCTTTTCGTAATCGGCGGGCTCGAGAAGTCCTTCCATTTCGTCCGGGTCAAGTTCCTCGGTCCGTATCTTCACTATCCACCCGTCACCGTACGGGTCGGCGTTCACAAGTTCGGGGGAATCCACGAGGATGTCGTTGACTTCCGCTATCTCTCCCGAGATAGGGGCGAAAAGCTCCGACACGGCCTTGGTGGACTCGACCCCGCCGAACGGGTCTCCCCGCGTGAGTTCCTCGTCCCCGGTCGGAAGCTCGACGTAGACTATCTCGCCCAGCGATTCCTGGGCGTAGTCGGTGATCCCGACCACCGCCCCGTCTTCCTCGAACCTGATCCATTCGTGCTCCTCCGTGTACCTGAGGTCCTTCGGTATGCTCATCTCTGCAAAGTTCTCCTTGATGTCTCCAATATAGTGTTCAGGTTTTGTGAAGCGGAAAGCCGCAGACCTCGGCCCTCCTCTCCCGCCCGCGTATCTCGATCTTCACTTCTCCGCCGCGGGCCGCATGTCCCCTCGAAACAAGCGCCATGCCCACTCCCGTCCCGAGAACCGGAGACATGGTGCCGCTCGTAACCTCCCCGATTCTTTTTCCGTTCTCCGTAACGGCGTGGCCCCGTCTCGCCACCCCCCGCTCGAGCAGGCGGAATCCGACAAGCTCCCTGGCGGGACCGCGCTCGACCTGCGAGAGAAGCGCGGCGCGGCCGACAAAGTCTCCCTTGTCCGTCTTCACGTATCTTCCCAGGCCGGCCTCCACGGGAGTCGTGCTCTCGTCGATCTCGTGTCCGTAAAGCGGGTATCCCGCCTCGATGCGAAGCGTGTCGCGCGCCCCCAGGCCGCACGGCACGCCGCCGCCCCCGCACGCCTTTTTCCAGAACCCCTCCGCGGCCGCCGGGGGAAGAAAGACCTCGAAGCCGTCTTCGCCCGTGTAGCCGGTTCTGGCCGCCACCGCCTCGAAACCGCCGCTCTCGAGCACGAGGAAAGAAAACCTCGGCATTTCCCCGACGCCGGCTCCCGGAAGGGCCGCTTCCATGACCGCGGCGCAGGCCGGACCCTGAACGGCTATCTGGGCGTACCGTGAACTCGCGTCCCTCACGTCCGCGTCCTCTCCCGCGACGTTTTTCCGCATCCAGCCGAGGACCTTTTCCGTGTTCGACGCGTTCACGCAGAGAAGGAAACGCTCCCTCGAGAGCCTGTAGGTTATCAGGTCGTCCACCGTCCCTCCGTCTTCGTAGCAGAAAAAACCGTACCGGGCACGCCCGTCGCCAAGCTTCACCATGTCGTTCGTGTTGAGCTTCTGGCACAAGGCTTCGGCGTCCGGACCCTCAACCTCTATCTCGCCCATGTGGCTCACGTCGAAAACGCCGCACGCACGTCTCACCGCCATGTGCTCCCGCCGTATTCCCTCGAACTGAAGGGGAAGCTTCCATCCGGCGAAGTCCACCATTCGCGCGCCGAGCTCTTTGTGGGTTTCATGTAAAGGGGTCTTCAGCATATTTTCAAGCAAGCAGATACTCGTTCCATCGCGGTTCTATGTCGCGCGGATTGTCCGCGCGGTTTCACGAGACGACCTGAAGTCCCCGTCTGGTTTCCCTCGCTTTCTTCGGCCGGCTCGGCCGACTTTCCTTTTTCCTGATCTCCTTGACGAACAGGGATTCGGTCTGATGTTTCTGTTCTCCCCAAGGCATGGTCCGTTTTTCCGGATAAGTCATAAACAGCCAGCGCCTGGCCCGAGTCACGGCGACAAACGCGTTGTTTCGCTCTTCTTCCATCTGCTTTTCCGACTTGCAACGGTAGTCGGGAAAAACACCCTCGCACATGGACATGATGAATACGATATCCTTCTCAAGACCCTTCATGGAATGAACCGTGCTTAACGTAAGTCCATTCGGCTGAATATCTTCGGTCAACTGACCCAGAGCAAGCGCGTTTCTGAAGGACCGCAGGGAGTTTCCTAGACCTTTTTGCCTGAATCTGGTCCAGCGTCTGCCGAACTCGTTCAACTCCTCCACGCTCCTTTCCAGCTCGAGTTTGTTTTTCTCCCCGGTTTCCGCCATGGCCAGCTCTTTCATTTTGCCTTCAAGCAGTTTCTCAAAGTTTCCGATATTGGGATTCTCCGAATCCATATTGTAAATGGAGACCAGCAAGTCGGAATGAAGCTTTGAAAAACCGTTTTTACCGGGCATCTTGCCCGCCCAGTATTTAAGGATGTCTGCGTCCTTCCATTCGTCAGGACGCTTAAGCTCAAGCAGGTCGCACAGTTTCCTGCCGTCCACCCAGTCTTTGGGATTCAGCTTGACCCTGATGCCGTAGTCCAGAATCTTTCCGAAGAGCGATTCGGGTGCGGCATTCCGTTCTCCCTTTGCCAGTACGAAAGGAACCGAATTTTCGTTCAGGACTTTTTCGAGACTCGAGAATACGAAACGGTTTCTCGCGATAACTGCCATATGATTGAGAGAAATCCTGCCTTCAATGTCTGGATCTTCGCGGCCGACGAATTTCTTTATCGAAGAAACTATCCACTTGGCTTCTTCGGTTTCATCGGGCAACGACTTGACGGCGAATTTTCCGTCCAGAGCTAAGTCGTACTCCATTTGAGTCTTAGGCTTCAGCCTGTTGGCGACTTTTATTATCTCTCTGGTACTGCGATAATTTTCCTTCAGCTCGTACCTGACCGGAGAGAAGTCCCTTAAGAAATGTTCGCAGAGATAAACCGACGAGGACCCGTTAAATCCGTAAATCATCTGATTAGGGTCGCCGACCATCATTACGCTTGCGGTCAGATCTCCGCGTAACGCTTTTATAAATTCATATTGAGCCAGATTAAGGTCCTGGGCCTCGTCAACGCATAAATGATTGTATCTGGCACCGTAAACACCTGCTATCCAGCGATGCTTGAGAAGCAGTTCCCGCGCGTATACGAGCAGGTCGTCGTAATCTATACCGCCGCTGTTTAACAGCGCGGTCTTGTAGTCCTGGAACATTTTCCATAAGTTCGGCGTTTCCGGAAAACGTTCTTCAATGTCCTCTCTGGTTAAAAATTCTCTCTTTATGCTTGAAAACGCGTCCATATAACCTTTCAGAACACGTTCCCTGTTCTCGCTCTCATTGCCATTGTTGATTTCAAGATATTCGTCTACATCAGTCAAGTTGTCCCGAAGAGACTGAAGAAACACTTCCATACGGTCTCTGTCTCTTTCGTAAATATGCAGTTCTCTGGGCAAGCCTATAGTGTGACCGTATCGTTCGAAAATATGCTGTGCGACCGAGTGTATGGTCCCTATCCATGCCCTGTCTTTCAAGCTGTCGCAATCCAGCAACCTGCTTCGCATCTCTTCGGCGGCCTTGTTTGTGAAAGTAAGCGCGATAACGCCTTCTTTCTTGGTGTTCTCGAGTATGAACCTCACCCTCTCGGTAAGCACCCTGGTCTTGCCCGAGCCCGCCGACGCAAGAACCTGAATGGACTTCGCGGTCGGCGACTCGACAATTTCTCTTTGATTTTGAGATAACTTGATCACTATGCAACCCACCCTTCAACCTTCCTGAACGTCCTCCTTACAGCATTAGGACACAATTCACTCTTTTTCCGTCGCTTCGGATTTCTGCGTATGACGTCCGACAGGAAGCCTGCAAAAGGAACTTTGTGTTTTTTTATTTCCTTTAATAGGCCTTTTTCGCTAAGAGCATTTATTCGTTTCTTTGCGCTATCGATACGCTTCTGATTATCGCTCCCGCCGGTTTTCACGGAAACCAAAGCCTCGATGATTTCCTCTCTAATCCGAAGAACATTAACCAATTCGGTTTCAATATCGTTGTTTTGACTCAGGAACTCGAGGGAAAAAATGTTTCTATCGAGTGCAAGTCCATCTTTTTCTCTCATTTTTTCAACCTGAGATTCTATCTTTGTTTTTGTGTTGCCGTCGTTGTCGCTGATTATACAGACGGGAATGCCGAGACTGCATCCGAAAATTACAAAAGGTCTGTATTGCTGACCGGTTACGCCTATGCAGGTTACCCCCTTTTCGAAAGTGGAACGACCCTCATTATATTGCTCAAACATTGCCGGAATGAGCTGCTCCTCAGTTTCCCCTTCGAATAAAATCAGCGCTTTTGCGAAAAGCACATCTCCTCTCGACATCATTACTTTCCGGTTGAGCAAATTGACATCTTCAGTACTCAAGCTGGCCGGAAGAGACGCAGCTTCTACGCCCTTTTCCCGCCTGTTCAGCCTGCGTATTTCCTCAAGAGACGCCATCGTAGCCAGATGTGGCGAGTGAGTGCTTATTATTACCTGACCAAGTGTGTCAACCATCTGTCCATACAGTGTCTTCTGGGCGTTGGGGTGCAGGTGCGCTTCGGGCTCTTCCACTGCCAGAACAGGCGAAAAAGGAATTTCTTCCCGTCCGTAACTTTCAGCCATCAAGTCGGCAAACGCCTTGACAGTCAACATCGACGCCCAGCTGCGCGTGCCCATTCCATGATACTCCATGGAAAAGGAATTTTCATCCGTTTCTCCAAAGTGCACGCTGAACCTTTTGGAAAGGTCTCTTATCTTCTTGGGAAAAGGAGTCAGTTCGGCCTGACCTGTGCCTTCGAAAGAACGGTTCAGACCGTTCAAATGCTTTCTCAACCCTCTCAGGTGCTCGCTTTTTTCCACGGCTTCTTGATTGATTTCGGCGACCAGTTCCTCAAGGCCAGCGACATCGGATTCATCGTACCTGACGCCGGACAGTATCTTGCCTACGAAAGATGTCTTGTCTCTCAGCTCTTTATGAATATCCCTCTGCGCTTCTACGGACACAAAAGGCAACGCCTCATATCGACCGTATATCCTATCTACCGGGTTCTTCGAGAGCCAGGACGAAAATTCGGGCCATTCGTCCAGGGTGTAACGTTCAACCACAAAACCACCCTTGACCTCGTCAGGTCTGCCGACCGTTCTAATCCCCAGAAATCGCCCGTCGGCTTCCGGTTTAATCCCATCCCCGAATTCCCGGGCCCAGCCGGTTTCAAAGTCCGGCAGCCGTGCTCCACTCTTGTCAACGGATACGACGCGAATGTCCACGACAATCTCTTCGCTCCGAACATCGGCGGAATCAATATGAAAGTCTTCGTCGGTCAAGTACCGCGAGTAATCGCCGAGGGCAAGCTGCAATGCCTTGATGACGGAAGTCTTCCCCGAGTTGTTCGTACCGATAAGCACCGCAACTCTGGGCAAGCTTATCTCAACATTCCGAATTCCCCGAAAACCCGCGATTCTCACGGTGTCAATCAGAACACCCATAACGCCTCCTCGACAGGCAACCTTTCCGCATCGGAATCTTTCCGCTCTTCGTTTTCTCTGATGGTTTTACATGGACAGGAGGTAATAAGCATGGCTCTGCGGAACAGTATAATAACATATCAGCCCATATTGTTCATGAGTCTTGAAGGGATTGTACATCAGCGGGTTTTTCCCTCGGCGGAGCGCTCGGATTAGCGATTTACCGCGGCTACTTGTCGATTCATCGCGGGCATTTGAGCGATTTCGACTTGCCCCGTATCCGTGTTAGACTTTTTCCGGCCCGATTCTTCCGACCGCGAAAGGTCCGGGCGCCGCGACAGTTCGCGAGCGTTTTCGCAGCGAGGCAGTGGATTGGAATGACCCGACCGTCTCCCAGAGAAGTTTTCGACAATCCGTCCGTTTACTGGGACTTCCTGACTCAGGATTCCGACGACGGTTTCGAAGGTCAGCATTTCGACCGCAAGGAAGCCGGGCGGGGAAACGTCGGACGCGGAGCGCTGAACGACATACGAAACAGGATTAAAGAAACGATTTCCGCGTTCACCAACAGCAACGTCGAAGGCGGACTGCTAGTTCTCGGAATCGCTTCCGACGGAACCGTGACGGGCGTAAATCATCTTTCCGAGGAACAAAGAAACAGTCTGACGGACTTCGCGTCGCTTCTCTACCATCAGGCGGCGGAAGCGAAGATACATGAAAACAGGGACCCTTCCGGCAACGGCAGGGACATCTGCCTGATCTTCGCGCCCTACGCCGAAAACGGCGTCTGCGAGACGCCGGAGCGGATACCCAGAGCATGGATCCGGAGAGGACATCAGAGCGTTCCGATGACGCAGGAAATACGAGACCGGATCAGGGTCGGGAAAAATCTGCTGGATTTTGAGACCGCTTTCTGCTGCCCGTTTTACGACGACGACCTCGACGAAGACATTGTGGCGGAATTCAGAAAAGTGTTCCACCCCGATTCGACGGGCGGATTCGACGACGAAAGGCTTCTTTACGAAGCGGGAGCCATCGTCAGGAAAGACGGCAAATACGGCTTTACCAACGCCGGCCTGCTGTTTTTCGGATCGAACCCTCAACGGGTTCTGGCGGCGTCCTATATCCGCGTACTCCGATTCGGGGTCGCCTTCGGGTCGGCCGGGAAACGGAGGCTTCCGACTTTCGACCGAAAGTTTACGGGCCCGCTTACGAAACAGATCCGGGAGGCGAGGACTTTCTTCGCGGAATCGGCCTTCTTCAAAAAATACCAGAGAAGAAAGTGCGGCGGAGGGTTCATCGAAGAACCGGAATTTCCCCGGACGGTGATAGACGAGGCCCTGGTGAACGCGGTCGCTCACCGCGACTACCGCACCGGTCTTCCAATCGAGTGCGAGCTTTACTCGGACGCGTTTATCGTGAAAAATCCGGGGCGGATGCTTCAGCGGGACAGGGACCTGCCGGAGGAGTTTTCGCTTTCCGACACCGCGCTCGACTCGATGCCGAGAAACGCGAAGCTGCTCGAATGGCTGAAGCTCATGAGAGATCCCGGCGGCATCGCCTATATCCAGGCGATAAGCGAAGGCACGAAACAGATGCTGGAGGAAATGACGGCGCTGGGGCTTCCTTCGCCCCGGTATCGGCTGGCCGAGAACGAAACGCTCATCAGGCTTGAAAACAACGCCGAACAGCGGGAAGCGACGGTGATCGCCGGATAGAGACGGGCGGGCTTTTGTTTTCAGAGACGGAGCGAAGAGGTTTCTTGCGAGCAAGGTGGGGTCCTAGGACCCCTTTTCCGGATCAAGGATGAACAGGACGTCTTTTTCCATTTTTCCCGCGGGAGCGCAGCCGCTTTTCTCCCTCTCGGACACCGAGGGCTTTTTCTGCCTCATGGTGGACAACCTCGTCCAGTTCCTGATAATCGTGATACTGCTGACCGGCCTGATAGGAATGCCGAGAGAGTCCGTAATCTCCTCCGTGCTGCCCGCCGTGGCCGTGTCCCTCCTGATCGGAAATCTCTACTACGCGTGGCTTGCCCAGAAGCTGTCCGCCGAGACGGGAAGAAAGGACGTGACGGCGCTTCCGTACGGGATAAACACGATTTCGATGTTCGCGTTCATCTTTCTGGTCATGCTGCCCGCTAAGCTTCTGGCGCTTGAAAGCGGGCTCGACGAAGAGCAGGCGGCGACCGTGGCGTGGAGGGCGGGAGTGGCCGCGTGCTTCGTGTCCGGCGCGATGGAACTTCTGGGGTCGGCGGTCGCGGAGAGAGTGAGAAAGGCCACTCCCCGCGCCGCCCTTCTCGCGTCGCTCGCGGGAATAGCCATGGTGTTTCTCTGCATGGACTTCGCCGCGAGATGCTTCGCCTATCCGCTCGTGGCGCTGTTTTCCTTCGGGGTGCTCCTTTTCGCCCTGCTCTCCAGGACGCGGCTTCCGTTCGGAATCCCGGGCGTGGGTCTCGCCCTCGCTCTCGGCACGGCGGCGGCGTGGGCGCTCTGCGCCGCGGGGGCGGAGTCGGCGACTTCCGTCTCGGCGGGGGCGGTGTCCGAAGCGGCGGTAGACCTCGGCTTCCACGTTCCCGTGCCCGTCGTGGGCGACCTCGTGGCCGGTCTTTCCGACCCCGTGGTGCGCTCCGCGCTGATTCCCGTCGTGCTTCCCATGGGGCTTTTCAACATCCTGGGCTCCCTGCAGAACATAGAGTCGGCCGAGGCCGCGGGAGACTCCTACCCCACGGGGCGGTGCCTGGCCGCAAACGGCGTCGGGTCCGTGGCCGCGTCGCTTTTCGGGTCGTGCTTTCCGACGACCATCTACATAGGCCATCCCGGGTGGAAGGAGATGGGCGCCAGGGGAGGATACTCGGTCATAAACGGGGTTTTCTACACCGCGGTCTCGGTTCTCGGTCTGGGGTCGCTGGTGGCGGCCCTGGTGCCCGTGGAGGCGGCGGGAATCATACTGGTCTGGATAGGACTCGTCATGGCGGCCCAGGCGTTTCAGAGCACTCCCCGCGCCCACGCCCCGGCCGTGGCTCTCGGATTCATGCCCGCGCTCGCGGCGTGGGCGACGCTTCTGGTCTCCCAGACGGCCGCGGTACTGGCGGGCGCGGCGGGGGACTTTTCCGCCGCGGCCCGGGCGTTCGAAAATCCCGGGGCGTTCGTCGCGGCGGGGCTTCAGCTTCCGGGACTCGCGGCCCTGTCCCAGGGATTCATGCTCTCTTCCATCGTCTGGGCGGCGACGGCCGTGTGCCTGGTGGAGCGCAGGTTCGCCCGGGCCGCGGCGTGGATGGCCGCGGGGGCGGCGATGGCGTTTTTCGGCCTGATTCACGCCGGGGGCTTTTCGCCGGAAGGAACGCTCGTCTACTCCCCGGGGTTCGCCGCCGGGGCGAAGTGGGCGGCCGGGTACGCTCTCACCTCCGCCTTTTTCCTCGCCGTGTCCTTTCGGGGGAGGGAAACAAGCTGAGCGGGCGCGCGGGAAATCCCGCGCCGGAGGCGCGAAGAAGAATACGGAATTTCTACGACCTCCTCCGCGACGCCTACGGTCCCCAGGGCTGGTGGCCCGCCGAAACCAGGTTCGAGTGCGCCGCGGGCGCCATACTCACCCAGAACGCCTCGTGGAAAAACGTGGAGCGGGCGGTGAGCGCCCTTCGGGAAAACTCGATGCTCGACGCCGGGTCAGTAAGGTCCGCTTCCGCGGAGCGTCTCTCCGCCCTGATACGCCCCTGCGGGTATCACAACCTAAAGGCCGCGCGCCTGAAGAACTTCGCCGACTTTCTTTTCGAGGAATACGGGGGCGAGATGGAAAACATGCTCGGGGAGGACACAGAAACGCTTCGCGAAAAGCTGCTTCGGGTAAACGGCGTGGGAGAGGAGACGGCCGACTCCATACTGCTCTACGCCCTGGGGAAACCGGCGTTCGTCGTCGACGCGTACACAAAAAGAATCCTCTCGCGGCACGGACTCGTACCGAGGCGGGCGGGCTACGGGGAAACACAGAAGCTTTTCACCGAAAGCCTCGCGCCCGACGCGCGGACATTCAACGAATACCACGCCCTCATAGTCAGGACGGGAAAGCTTCACTGCTCGAAAAAGGCCAGCTGCGCGGGATGTCCCCTGGAGGGCGACCCCCACGACCCGCACCGAAGTCCCGTCGGGTGAGGAGCGAAAGCTCTCCTACTTTTTCGCCGATTTCGCGAACTCCACCACGGCCCCGAAACTTTCGGGACTTCTCACGGCGAGTTCGGAGAGGGACTTCCTGTCGATCTCCACTCCCGATTTTCTGAGCGCTCCCATGAACGCGCTGTAGGAAAGCCCGAAGGGTCTCACCGCGGCGTTTATCCTCATGATCCACAGCGCCCTGAAGTCCCTTTTCCTGCGCCGGCGGTCCCTGTAGGAATAGGCGAGCGCCCGAAGCACCGTCTCCTTGGCCCTTCTGTAGCTGCTCTTTCTCCTTCCCCAGTACCCCTTGGCGAGCTTTAGAACCTTCTTCTTTCTCTTCCTGGAAGTCACTCCTCTTTTTATTCTCATGTCGGGTCTCCGTCTGCGCTCCGCGCCGGCCTAGCCGTAGGGAACGTAGGTCTTTATTCTCCTGGCGGCGGCGCCCTCGATGAAGTCGGGGCTCAGAAGCCTTCTCATTCTCTTCGAGCTTTTCTTCACGTTTATGTGGCTTTTTCCGCCCTTGTTCCTTCTCACCTTCCCGCTTCCCGTCACGGAGAATCTCTTCGCCGCGCTGCGGTTGGTCTTCATCTTGATTTTCGCCATGTCGCTGACCTCACTGTTTTCTGGTCGGGGCCAGAACCATTATCAGGTTCTTCCCCTCTATCTTCGGCTCCATGTCCACCGACGCCACGTCGGCGAGTTCCTCGCAGACGTTCGCCGCCAGGCTGCGGCCGAGCTCGGGGTGCACTATCTCCCTTCCCCTGAAAAATATCCTGAGCCTGGTCTTGTGACCGGACTCGAGAAAGTCCCTCATGCGGCCGACCTTGACGTTGAGGTCGTGGGCGCCGATGTTGGGACGGAACTTTATCTCCTTTATCGAGCGGTCCTTGTGCTTCCTCGCGCTTTTCTGCTTCTTGAGCTCGTACTTGTACTTGCCGTAGTCCATGAGCCTGCAGACGGGAGGAGCGGCGCCGGAGGAGACCTCGACCAGGTCTACCCCCTTCTCCTCGGCGCTTCGCAGCGCGTCGTCGATGCTCATGATTCCAAGCTGCTCCCCCTCGGTGTCTATCACCCTCACCTCCCTGGCCCTGATTCTCCTGTTGACGCGGACCTCGGGCTCGCGCGGCTTGGGACTGCTTCTCCTTCTAGCTATGCCGCTTTACCTCCGTCCAACGGTAAGGGTCGTTCTCGGCCGAGACGGTCTCGAGGAAATCCCCGACCGAAAGCGCGGGCATGGACTCCTGCCCGTAACGCCTCGGGGCCACCGTCCCCGACTCCGCCTCCCTGTCTCCCGCCACAAGCAGGTAGGGAATCTTCATGGTCTGCGCTTCTCTCACCTTGTATCCGAGCTTCTCGTTTCTCGTGTCGGTCCGCGCCCTTATCCCGCCGCTTCGAAGCGTCTCGCAGACGCTCTCGCAGTAACCGGCGTGCTCCCGGCCGACCGACGCCACCCTCACCTGCTCGGGACTGAGCCACAGGGGAAACGCTCCCCCGTAGTGCTCTATGAGTATACCGAAAAAACGCTCGAGGGAACCGAATATCGCCCGGTGTATCATTATCGGGACGTGCCTGGCGTTGTCCTCGCCCGCAAACTCCATTCCGAACCGCTCGGGCAGGTTGAAATCTACTTGAATTGTGGAGCACTGCCAAGCCCTGCCGAGAACGTCCTTTATCTTGAGGTCTATCTTGGGACCGTAGAACGCCCCGCCGCCCTCGTCCACGTCGTAGTCGAAACCCGTTTCGCGAAGCGCCTCCTCTATGGCCTCCACGGACCTCTCCCAGTTCTCCTCGCTTCCCACGAACTTCGCGGGACGGGTGGAGAGGAATATCTCGTAGTCGTCGAAGCCGAAGGTGCGGAGAAAGTCCATGGTGAGGGCGAGCACCCCGGAGACCTCCTCCCGTATCTGGTCCGGGCGGCAGAATATGTGCGCGTCGTCCTGGGAAAACCCCCTGACCCTCATGAGGCCGTGGAGCACCCCCGAGCGCTCGTACCTGTAGACGGTGCCTATCTCCGCCCACCGAAGCGGCAGGTCCCTGTAGCTTCTGGTCCTGGTCTTGTACACCAGTATGTGGAAGGGACAGTTCATGGGCTTTATCTGGTAGTCGGAGGTCTCGACCTCCATGGAGGAGAACATGTTCTCCCTGTAGAAGTCCACGTGGCCGCTCGAGCGCCACAGGTCGAGCTTCGCCATGTGGGGGGTGTAGAGCATCTCGTAGCCCCGCGAGAGGTGCTCCTTTTTCCAGAAATCCTCGATTATCCCCCGCACGGTCGCCCCCCTGGGGTGCCAGAGAACCAGCCCCGGGCCTATTTCCTCGCTTACGCTGAAAAGGTCGAGCTCCCGCCCGAGCTTCCTGTGGTCCCTTTTTTTCGCCTCCTCGAGGCTTTTGAGGTGCGCGCGAAGATCCTTCGGGTTCCAGAAGGCCGTCCCGTAGATTCTCTGGAGCATGGGGTTGTTCTCGTTTCCCCTCCAGTAGGCCCCCGCGGAGCTTGTGAGCTTAAACGCCCTGACCAGTCCCGTTTCGGGAACGTGCGGTCCCCGGCACAGGTCGTACCAGCCGGCCTGGTCGTAGAGGGTTATCTCCTCGTCCTCGGGAAGGTCGTTTATTATCTCCACCTTGTAGCTCTCCCCCATCTCGGAGAACATCGCGACGGCGTCTTCCCTCGACACGGCGCTTCTCGTGACGGGGCTGTTTTTCTTCGTTATCTCGAGCATCCTGGCCTCGATGCTTTCGAGGTCCTCGGGGGTGAATCCCCTCGGAAAGTCGAAGTCGTAGTAGAAGCCGTTTTCTATGACGGGGCCTATCGTGACCTTCGCCTCGGGAAAAAGGGACTGCACGGCTTCGGCGAGGACGTGGGCGGCGGTGTGGCGAAGGAGTCCCAGACCTTCCTCGGTGTTCTTTTTGACCGCGACCATCTCGCAGTCGCCCTCCACGCGGTGGTGGAAGTCGACCGGCTTTCCGTCAACAAGTGCGCCGACGGCGTTTTTCTTCGCGCCCAGGGCGTCGAGCGCCTCTCCGACCGTAGAGCCGGACGGAAGCTCGGCGCTTCTGCCTTCAAAACTCACTTTTACGTCCAATATCCCTTCGTCCTTCAGAAAGCATGGTGAGCACGGCAGGAATTGAACCTGCGACCCCTTGCACGTCAAGCAAGTGCTCTGCCCCTGAGCTACGTGCTCAAAAACCCTGTATTTTCTTTTAAGGGCGTTCGGTTGTCAAGCGGGTCGGAAGCCTCCGGCAAAACGCCGGTTCCGACGGAAAAAGCCGAGAAACCGGGCCGGGGGAACATCCCGCGCGGGACGCCCGTAAGCGCTTGAGAACATCCGCGGTTTCGGGTAGCTTGCGGATTCCTTCGGGACGAAGAGAGGAAAAACCCGGACAGGGACAGCGTCGCGATCCGAAAGACCATACTCACCACCGACTTCATTGAATCCGACCGGCCGAAAAGCGGCAAGGTGCGGGAGATCTACGACCTGGGCGACACGCTCCTGATAGTGGCCACCGACCGCATCTCGGCCTTCGACGTGGTGCTTCCCCAGGGCGTTCCCGGAAAGGGAGTGGTGCTGACCCGCCTTTCGGAATTCTGGTTCCGCGAGACCGCGGACATCGTTCCCAACCACATGATATCCACGGACCCGGCGGATTTTCCGAAACGGTTCCGGGCCCATTCGGAGAAACTCGCCGGAAGGTCCATGCTGGTGAGAAAAACGGAACCTCTTCCCGTGGAGTGCGTGGTGAGGGGCTACCTGAGCGGCTCGGGATGGGAGGAGTACCTGGAGACGGGCTCGGTCTGCGGGATAGAGCTTCCAGGGGGGCTTTTGGAATCCCAGAAGCTCGCGGAGCCGATATTCACCCCGGCCACCAAGGCCGAGCGGGGAAGCCACGACGAGAACGTGTCTTTCGAAAAGGCGGTGGAAACGGTCGGGGGCGACCTGGCGCGCAGGGCAAGAGAGACGAGCGTCGCGCTCTACCGGGCCGCGGTTGCCGTCGCGGAGAAAAAGGGAGTGATAATAGCGGACACGAAGTTCGAGTTCGGACTCGCGAAGGACACGGGAGAGCTTCTGCTGATAGACGAGGCTCTTACCCCCGACTCCTCCCGGTTCTGGCCCGCCGGAAGTTACAGTCCGGGGCGCGCGCAGGAAAGCTTCGACAAGCAGTTCGTGAGAGACTATCTCAGGTCCTCGGGCTGGGACAGGCAGCCTCCCCCGCCCGACCTTCCAGACGACATAGTGGAGAAGACCGGGGAGAAATATCTCGAGATAACGAGGATATTTCTGGGGTAGCCGGCCGATGGGAAAAACGTCCTCTCCCTGCAACGGCGTGTGCATTCTCGACGAAGACACGGGGCTCTGCGTCGGCTGCCTTCGCACGTCGGACGAAATAGCGGGATGGGAGGAGTTCTCCGACGCCGAGCGGGAGGAAGTCATGGAGAGGATATCCGAGCGGGAGACGGAGCGGGACGCATGAGGTCGGTAAGCGTTCTGGGATGCGGGTGGCTCGGGCTTCCGCTCGCGGTCAGGCTTCTCGAGGAAGGATTTTTCGTAAGGGGTTCTTCGAGGGACCCCGGAAAACTCGCGGAGCTTGAGGGAAAGGGAATAGAACCGTATCTGGTCAACCTCGATCCCGAGACGGGCGGAGAGGATACCGGCCGATTTTTTTCCTCGGACATACTTTTCGTCAACTTCCCGCCTCCCAGAAGAGACGACGTGGAGGTCTACTACGAAAGGCAGGTCAGGAGTCTTCTCGGAGCGATTCCGAAGCCCGGGGGCAAGTGGGTCGTATTCGCCGGCTCGACTTCCGTCTATCCGAACACAAACGGCGTCGTGAGGGAACAAGACGCGGTCAACCCCGACAAGCCTTCGGGAAAAGCCCTTCTGCGCGTGGAGAAAGTTCTTTTCGACCACGTGCCCACGGATACGACCGTGATCAGGTTCGCGGGACTGGTGGGCTACGACAGGGCGCCGATAAACTCGATAAGAAAAAAGAAGCTCGTGATGGACCCCGACTGTCCGCTCAACCTCATACACCGCGACGACTGCGTGGGGGTGGCGCTCAGAACAATCGCTCTCGACGCGAGGAACACGACGCTTAACGCCGTCTGCGACCATCATCCGACCAGAAGGGAGTACTACTCCCGCGAGGCTCTCAGGCTCGGCGTGGATCTTCCGGCTTTCGAAAGCGGCGGAGAGAAACCTCGGTACAAGATAGTCTCGAACGAAAAGCTCAAGAAGACGCTCGGATACGAATTCGTCCATCCCGACCCGCTTCGCATAACGGAATGAGGATATTGATTATCCAAAACCCGCGGCGACGAGATAAGCACTCTGCTATGATACCGCGAGGAATATCTCGTGGTGCTGGCGGAACGTAAGAATCACCGGCTACTGAAAACCGCCTACTGTTACAGACCCGTCCCACCGAGGAACTTCCAGACTGCGCCGCGAGCGCGAGAATTACTTCAGAGAAAAGACGGGACAAAAAAACTGAGGTCGCCCGCTGGGACGACCTCGAATGCTCCTCCTACACATGGCAGGTGAGTCATTTAAAATATATTACTGACGGACTAAAATATCAACCGTTTTGTTAGGGAGTTCCATATTATAATTGACGGGGCTTCGTGTTATACTTCGGGTGGGCCAGATTCGTCAACCGGACTTTTCCCGACCGTTATGATCGTGAGCCCGAAGGCGCAAGTACTGGGTCGTGATGTCTGATGCGCATTACTCGTCTCCACATAAAGAATTTCCGGTCGCTGAAGGTCCTTGACATAGAACTCGGGGACACAACCGTATTTATAGGTCCGAACAACGCGGGAAAAACCGCCATCCTCGATGCGGTACGAATAGCTTTGACCAGAAGATGGGGGCAGAGAGGAACAGGCTTTACCGAGTATGACATCCATCTCGAGAACGAAGAAAGCGACCCGAAACAGTCGCCAGGAGTTTCCATTGAGCTTCATGCGGAAGAGCGGGAAAAAGGCGAGTGGTCCGCCGAACTGCGGCAGGATCTTACCGGCATTTACCAGCCCGACCCTGCTACAGGCAAAAACTCCATAGTCCTGCGCGTAAGCTGCGCCTGGAACGCCGAAGATGAAAGTTTTCAGCCCGTCTGGCAGTTTCTAAACGCCGCGAGAGAACCGTTGACGGGAGACTCGGCGCGGCGGATCAATCTGGAGAGCTTCTGGCACTACCTTCCTGTATTCTACCTAGGAGCCCTGCGTGACGCGGACGACGAGTTCTCTTCGCGTTCTCAGTTCTGGGGACGCTTGCTCAAGGCGATGAACATACCTTCGGAGCTTGAGACTCAGGTGCAAAGCGCTCTCGACAAGCTAAACAGCAAGCTTCTTAAAGCCGATCCCCGATTGAAGAAAATCGCCGATACGCTTTCCGGCGCGACCCGGGTCGCCGCGAGAAGCGGCGACGGTGAAGTTGATCTTCGCCTCGTTCCGCTCAAGTCCTGGGATTTGCTGTCGAAAGCACAGATAATAATGCGGAACGAACGGAGCTGGCCATGGCTCCCGCTTCAGCGGCATGGCCAAGGGGTGCAGAGTCTTTCCGTCATTTTTCTTTTTCAGGCTTTCGTCGAGCATCTCCTCTCCGAACTCTACGAAGACGACAGTGCTCCGGTTCTAGCTCTTGAGGAACCGGAGACCCATCTGCATCCTCACGCGGCACGGACGCTGTGGGCTCATGTTAACAACCTGCCCGGTCAGAAAATCATCACCACTCATTCTCCCTACTTCGTCCAACATGTTTCCTTTCGAGACCTTCGCCTAGTCCGGCTCACAGACAGTGGAACCGAAGTCAGGTCGCTCCCGGAAAGTTTCTCAGCACAAGACATTCCTCACGTCGAGGGTATTGACGCCGTTGTCAGCAACGGCAAGGGGTTTTTAAGATATGAAAGGGTGGCGGAAACGCTTACGGTTCACGGCAAGCTCGAAAAGAATCTCTACAAAAAGTTGCTCCGTTGCTACAGCAAACATCCTGAAAAGACCAAAATACACGAAAGACTGCGGGAACTGCTGGACCGTTCTTCGCTCTTTATAAATAATGACGAACTGAGAAAACTTGAGACGTTTGCCCGCCGGATTCGAGGCGAGATATTTTTTGCGCACAGGTGGCTTATCGTAGAAGGTCAGGCGGAATACCTGCTGGTCAGTGCCTTGGCTCGGGAGATTGGATACGACCTAGACGAGCATGGAGTATCCCTTATCGATTCGATGAACAACGGAAACCCCAAGCTTTTCACAGCGCTGGCCCAGGCTCTCGGAATTCCATGGCTCGTGGTGCTTGACGGCGATTGCGCAGGCAAAAAGAGAATTCGGGAAATAAAATCACGAATCGGCGATGCCGACCTCGCAAAAGAGCGGTGCCGCACACATTCAGCCGGAAATCTCGAACAGCAGCTTCTGTCCGACGGGCTGGAATCCAAACTTCGCGACGCCCTCCTGAACACGGGACACAAAGACGCCGAAGAGATAGATTCGAAAAACCTTAAAAGTCTTCTCAAGAAACACAAAACGGAATATGCGGCGGAACTGGCCCTGATGCTTCATGGTAATTCGGCGCTTGCATCCTACATGCCCGAAGCTTTCCGCAACGCGATAAAAGATCTGGGGAGCCTTGAATGAACGCCCGTTCTTTGGATATAGCTCTGGGAGACCTCTCGAAAATACAGCGCAGAGCGGTGGACTGGAATGACGGTTCGATGCTTGTGCTCGCCGGGCCCGGTTCGGGAAAAACCCAGGTTCTCACCTGCCGCATCGCGCGTCTGCTCGATTCTTCGCGCGGCAAGAAGTTCAGGGTGCTCGCGCTTACCTTCACCAACAAGGCCGCGGATGAAATGAAAGAACGCGTCGCAGCTTTCGTTCCCGGGCTTGAAGAACGCGCCACTATCGGGACCTTCCACAGTTTCTGCGCGCAGGTTCTCCGTCAGCATGGAGTGCACATAGGCATCAAACCCGATTTTACAATTTACTCCCGAGAAAACGACCGCCTTGCGGTGCTTGAAGACGCTCTGGCAAAAGAGTCTTCCTCATACGGGCTTCCAAACATTGATTACTCTGGTTATCTCAAATTTGTCGACCGAATGAAAGCGCGGCTGATCAAACCGGACGACATTGAAGAAAGATTTAAGAATCTGCCTGATCCAAGACGTGCCGCCGAAATCTATCGCATGTACGAAGAAGAGCTTCGAACGCTAAACGCCCTAGATTTTAACTCTCTTATATTCGAAGCGCATGAGCTCGTCAAGACGTTTCCCGTCATAGCGGAACACTACCAAGTATCCTATCCCTACTGGCTTATAGACGAATTTCAGGACACCAACCAAGCACAGTATCAGCTCGTTCGCACCATGGCTGGAGAAGAATTCCAAAATGTTTTCGCCGTCGCCGACGACGATCAAATCATCTATCGATGGAACGGAGCCAGTTTCCGCCAGATTCAGCGCCTGCGCAGGGATTTTTCTCCGGAACTGATACAGCTTCCGACCAACTATCGCTGTCCGGGCATCATAGTGGAAGCGGCAAACCGCCTCGTCGCCTACAACGTCGAGCGCACGGAAAAGAAAAAACCGCTCGCTACGGGCAAGACCGATTTCAAGTTTCCTAAAGAAGAACGCTTACAGGTCCGCGAGTTCGTCTCCGAAGAGGAGGAAGCCGACGAAATAGCTGGAGAGATAGCCGCTTGCGGGTCGCGTCAATGGAGCTGCATAACCGTTTTAGCGCGAACCCGCGCGTTGCTCGAAAACATGAGGGAAGCGCTTTTGAGACAAAAAGTTCCTGCGGTCATCTCGCAACGCAGGGAAGATTTCCTTTCTCCGGAATTCAGATGGCTGGTAGCCTGCATAACGCAGGCTTTGAGGCCTCTTGACCGGCACAACGTGGGAGTTCTGGTTGAAGCTTACAACCGGGTCGCCGGGATTAAGGTCGATGTCGATCATGTCGTCTCCCGGGCGGAAATAAGCGGCGAAAGCTATCTTGACGCATGGATTGGAGAAGCCGAGAACGCAAACAGCGGAAACGGCGCTTTCCCGCGTAGCTTACTGCTTGAATCCGTCAGGAGTCTCTCCCTCAACTCGTCGTCCGCGAGAAAACCGATCAACGATATTGTCGGCAAGTTCGACTCGCTTTTGTCAAACGGCAGGGCGGGTCGCGACGGCGACCTTTCGGAAGATATGGCGGCATGGCGGGAAATCACCCATAACATCGGAAAACTTCACGGCAGGAAAATTCCGCTGAACCAGTTCCTCCAGCAGCTTCAGCTGCGTTCCAAGGAGCCTTCCCCCGACCCCGAATCGGTCACCCTGATGACGATCCACGCCGCCAAAGGACTGCAGTTCGACATCGTCTACGTCATAGGCCTCGCGGAAGAAATCATGCCTTCTTACCAAAGTCTTAAAAAAGGCGACGACAGTCCCGAAATGGAAGAGGAGCGGAGAAACTGCTTTGTCGCCATCACGCGCGCGAAGGAACGCCTCATCCTGAGCAGGGCCGGCCGGTATTCGGGCTATCCGAAGGAAGCATCCAGATTCCTGGTGGAAATGGGCCTGACCCGGTAGTCCCTTCAAAGTATCTCATGCAGACAGACGGTCGGAAGAACTCCAAGCCCGAGGTCCGGGAATTATTCAGGAACCGTCACTTGCGGCCGCACTCCTTGTATTCTTTCAGACGGTCGTCGGAGACGGCCGTTTCGGACATCCCAGCCTTGATGTCCGCAATAGCCTCCGCAATTTTCTGTCTGGACAAGGTTTTTTGTCCGGATACCGACCCGCAGGGCAGAATATCCGCGACAGGTTCTCCGCGCTCGGTGACCGTAAAAGCTTCCCCCGCCCGCACCCGGTCAAGTATTTCCGGTAATCTGCCTTTGAGTTCGCGGAATTCTATCTCTATCTTTTCCGACATTGTGTCCGTTCCTTATGTCTCGCGAGGGAGAAACGAAAAGACTTTAAAAAGCGGAGGTCGCCCGCTGGACGACCTCGAATGCTCCTCCTACACGTGGCAGGGAAGTCGCGTAAAGAATATTGCGCACAAGTTGAATTGTCAAAGCACCCAATTCCAGAGACTGTCGACGGCGGGAAAAACCACGGACACTCCTCCCGCGCGTCGGAGTTTCAATGCCTCTTGCCCTGAAAACGAAAGCCGCGGCGCGGACCGCCCGTTTCTCCGCGGAGAATTTTTTCGCGGAAAAATTTTGGTTATAATTTCCCCACGACCGCGAGCAGGTGAAAACGACATAAGAACTTTCCGCACATCCAGGACCCGTCGAACCTACATCCGCCCGTCGCGAAGAAGCGAAACCCGCGACCGAATCTCCGGAGGGGAAAGGGCCGCGCCTTGAGAGAAACGGCCGAAGCGTCCATGGACGGAGTCAGGGAGCTAGAACTCGAAAACATAGAGGCCGTGAAGGTTCTCTACGGGGAACTGAACTCGAACCTCAAGGAAATAGAAAGCGAGTTCGACGTAAGCATCCACACCAGGGGAAACAAGATCACCCTCCGGGGAGAGGAGAAAAAGACCGCCGGGGCAGGCGCGCTCATGGGGCAGATGTACTCCCTCATAGAAAAGGGCTACGTTCTCCACCCCTCGGACATAAAGATAGCCAAGAGGGTCCTGGAGGAGAAAAACGCCTCGCTCGAGGAGATTTTCCTCGACACCGTCTGCATCTCCGTGCGAAAGAAGATAATAAGCCCCAAGACCATAAACCAGAAGCTCTACATAGACGCCATAAGAAGAAACGACATGGTGTTCGGAATAGGACCCGCGGGCACGGGAAAGACCTACCTGGCCATGGCGATGGCGGTCTCGGCGTTCTCGAGCAAGAAGGTGAACAGGATAGTGCTCACAAGACCCGCCGTGGAGGCGGGAGAGAAGCTAGGGTTTCTTCCCGGAGACCTCCAGGAGAAGGTGAACCCCTACCTCCGGCCCCTTTTCGACGCCCTCTACGACATGATGGACTTCGAGCGCGCCAACAGCCTCCTCGACAGAAACGTGATCGAGATCGTGCCCCTGGCCTACATGAGGGGAAGGACGCTGAACGACGCCTTCATAATCCTGGACGAGGCGCAGAACACGACGGCCACGCAGATGAAGATGTTCCTCACGAGGCTCGGATTCGGCTCGAAGGCCGTGGTCACCGGAGACGTGACCCAGATAGACCTCTCCCGGGAGCAGCACTCGGGACTCGTGGAGGCGGCGGACATTCTCGGGGGAATAAAGGGAATAGAGTTCGTCGGCTTCTCCAGGGCGGACGTCATAAGGCATCCGCTAGTGATGAACATAATAGACGCTTACGAAAAAATTAAGGACCGCGCCACGTGACCCGCGGCGGTCCGAAACGACCGGAGAGAAAACAATGAAGACAATCGCGACATTTATGCTGGCGCTCGCGTTTCTGGCCCCTTCCTGCGGAAAATGGCAGGACCCGTCGACCTCGATAGTGTCGGTCGACAAGTCAATAGCGGTTCTGCTGCTGAACCCTTCCGTCTACTCCATGCAGGAAGTGCGCGTGAAGGGAAAGGTCTGGGAGATGGCGCTTTCCGAGGAGCCGGGAGAACCGACCGCCTTTAAGCTCGCCGACAGCGACGGAAACTACATAAAGGTGACATGGAGCCGGGAAGCGTCTTTCGCCGAAGGGGACATAATCGAGGCCGAGGGGCTTTTCGACAACAACTACGTATCGTCCGAAAGCAGGTTCGACCCCACCCTCGCGGCGAAAAAGATAAAGGTGCTGAAGTCCGACCGCTGAGGGGGCGCAGCGGCCGGAGTCGGGAGAAGGCCCGGGCCCGCACGGCGAGGGGCGACGGACATGGAACTTGCGCCGCGGACGGCGGATTTCCGGTATAATGTCGAAATCCCGGTCGTCAAGGAGGTCAGCAGACATGAGACTTTTCACCCGCATGCCCGTTCTGATAGCGGGTCTCGCCGCGTGCGCGGCGCTTTTCGGCTGCGCCGCGGTCAGCACGGTCAAGGAAGGTACGGTCGAAGCCGTCAGGGGAAAGAAGGAGCCCAACCTTGAGATTCTCGAAGAAGGAGCGTCAAGAGAGACGGTCAAGGCGGAGCTCGGGGAGCCGAAGTACTCCTACGAGGAAATAGACATCTACGAGGAGTGCAAGCACAGGGGACTTCTCGGAAAGGTGTTCGGACGCGGAGCGTCTATCGCGACCGGGGGAATGTGGAAAGTCGTCGGCTCCCGCGTTAAGAAGGCGGCGAAGATGAAGGACGGCTGCTACGGATTCATCGTGGTCTACGACGAAGACGACAGGCTGAAAGAGGTCAAGTAAAGGCTCTTCGCGGTCCCGCGGACGCTTCGGGGACGGGGAAACGGAACCGGATCAGAAGCAGGGGTCCGTAAGCTCGACGTACATGTCGCGGGCGGGTCCCACCGAAACCATCCACACCGGAACCCCCGTGAGTTCCTCGACCCTCCTTACGAAGCGAAGGGCGTTTTCGGGAAGTTCGTCCGGGCTTTTCGCCGCTCCCAGGTCCTCCGGCCAGCCGTCGAGCTCCTCGTAACGCGGCTCGCAGTCCTCAAGAACGGAGAGGCTCGCGGGAAACTCGCCGGTGACCGAGCCGTTTCGGCTGTAGCCCGTGCATATCTTCACCTTGCCGAAGCCGGAAAGCACGTCGAGCTTCGTGAGCGCCAGGGCGGAAACGCCGTTGGTTCTGATCGAGTAGTTGAGCGCCACGGCGTCGAGCCACCCGCACCTCCTGCTCCGCCCCGTCGTGGCCCCGTACTCTCCCCCCTCCCTTCGAAGCGCCTCCTGTATCTCTCCCGATTCCTCCGTGGGAAAGGGACCTTCCCCCACCCTGGTGGTGTAGGCCTTGGAGACTCCCACCACCCGGCCGACCGCGCCCGCCGCGGCCCCCGTTCCCGAAAACACTCCCCCGAGGCCAGCGTTGGAAGACGTGACGTAGGGGTAGGTGCCGAAATCGACGTCCAGAAGCGAGCCCTGGGCGCCCTCGAAGAGAATCCGCTTTCCCTCCTCCAGGCCCGCGCGCACGACGGCGGACACGTCGGCCATGAAAGGCCCAAGCGCCTCCCCGTAGGCCGAGTACTCCTCCCAGACCTCGAGGGGGTCTACGGGCTCGGAGCCGAGAACCTTTTCGATGTAGGCGTTTCTCTCCTCCATCACCGTCTCGAGCCTAGCGCGGAAGCTTTCGGGCTCGGCGATGTCGAGCAGCCGGAAACCCCGCCGCGCGTACTTGTCCTCGTAGACGGGGCCTATGCCGCGTCCCGTGGTGCCTATCCTGCGGCCGCGCAGACGCTCCTCGCGAAGCACGTCTATCTTCCTGTGGTAGGGCATTATGACGTGCGCCCTGGCGCTCACCAGGAAGTTCGAAGGACTCACGGGGTAGCCCGCGTCCCGAAGCGCCTCCATCTCCCGCGCCAGCACCCCGGGGTCGACCACCACCCCGTTTCCTATGAGGGAGACGCTGTTTTCCCTGAGTATTCCGGAAGGGACGTGGTGGAGCACCGTCTTGCGGCCGTCGGCGACTATGGTGTGGCCCGCGTTGTTTCCCCCCTGGTATCTCACCACGAGGTCGGCGCGCTCGGCCATGAGGTCGACTATCCTTCCCTTGCCCTCGTCCCCCCACTGGGTTCCGAGAACCACGACGCCCGCCAAGCCTAGAGCCCTCCCCGCATGAGCTCTTCGAGGTTCGAAAACTCCCTGGTGGACCCGCTTCTCGATTCGACCAGCTTTATCTTGGAGGAGGATTCGAGCTTTATCACGCCGTAGGTGGTGAAGGAGCCTATGTCGTCGGACAGCCCGGGGGAATCGGCAAAGTCGGCGTAGTTGCGGTTAAGGTCGAGTATGACCTTGAAGTTGCTCGAGCGGAGCCACTCGGCGAGCCTTATGGCCTTTCCGCGGAGCCTTGCGTCGCGGGGCACCACTATGAAATGGACCTGGTTTTCGTCCGCGCCGTTTCTCGTGTTGGCCATGAGCACCTCGGCGTCTATGGCGAAGCCCGCGGCCGCCACGCTGTGGCCGAAGCGGCTGGTGAGGCCGTCGTACCTGCCGCCCGTGGCCAGGGAGTCGGGAGCGGCCGAGGACAGCACCTCGAACGTCACTCCCGTGTAGTAGTCGAATCCCTTGACCTCGACCAGGTCGACCAGTATGTCGCACTCCACCTTGTACTCGTCGAGCACGGCGATGACCGAGAGAATCTCCTCCACCCAGGGGCGGAAGCTCTCCACCCCGGCGGCGCGGCGAAGCACCCCGGCGTCGCCGTAGTAGTCGGAAAGCGAGAGAAGCACGTCCTTTATGTCGCCCGGAATGTCGGAGGGCTCCACCATGTTCCTTATCCGCTCCTGGTCCTTTTTAACCAGGGCGGAGACAAGCTCCTCCCTGAGGTCCCCGGCCCGCGACAGTATGGCGTTCAGGACCCCCACGTGGCCGAGGTTGAGGGTTATGTTCCTGAGTCCCAGGCGGTTGAGCGACTTCACCGCGAGGGCTATTATCTCGGAGTCCCCCTCCGCGGCCTCGAGTCCCACCAGTTCGCAGCCGAGCTGGAACACCTCCCTCTCCTTTCCGCTTCCCTTCTCCTCGTACCTCACCACCCTTCCCGAGTAGCAGAGCCGGAGCGGGTACTTGTGGTCGCGGAGCCGGGTGGCGACCATCCTGCCTATCTGGGGAGTTATGTCGGGGCGAAGCACCACGATCTCCCCCGTGTGGGGGTCGACGAACTTCATAAGCCTGTGCTTGAAGTTCTCCCCTATGCCCAGCGACAGGGTGTCGAGATGCTCGAAAAGGGGCGTGACGACCTTTCGGTATCCCCAGCAGGAAAACTCCTCGAGCAGTCCCGTCTCGATCTTTCGCAGGTTCTCCGCCTTCACGGGACCGAAGTCCTTCACCCCCTGGGGAAGCGTGAGAAACTTATTCATCGGGAAAGCTCACCTGCGCGACGGAAATGATGTGCGGTATGGACGATATCTCGTCCATCACCTCCTGGCCCACCTCGGTGTCGACGTTGGTGAACACTATGGCCTGGCCCCCGACCGACTCCCTTCCCAGATGCATGCGCCCTATGTTGATGCCGTTTTCTCCGAGAACCGAGCACATGGAGCCGATGAATCCCGGGCGGTCGTAGTTGTGGCTAACGAGCAGAAACCCCTGGGGAACCACGTCTATGTCCACCCCGTCGACGTTCACTATCCGCCCGTCGCGCTCCCCGAGCACGCTTCCAGAGACGCTGCTGGTCTCCCCGCGGGTCTTAACCTTCACGGTGACGAGGTTCCTGTAGCGGCCCGGGGCCCGGGACACGGACTCCACGACCTTTATCTTTCTCTCCTCGGCCACCGAGGGGGCGTTCACGTACGTGACGGCCGCCGACATTATCTGGCCGAGGAAGCCCTTGAGCACCGCGACGGTCATGTGCCCCGTCTCCATCTCCGCCGCCTCGCCCTCGTAGATTATCTCCATTCTCCGCGCCGCGCCCTTTATGAGCTGTCCGTGCAGGCTTCCCACCTTCTCGCAGATGGAAAGATAGGGCTTCATCACCGCGAGGCGCTCCATGGTGAGAGACGGCATGTTGACGGCGTTTCTCACGACGCCGTCCCTGGCGAAGTCTATTATCTGCTGGGCCATCGTCGTTCCGACCTTCACCTGGGCCTCCTCGGTGGAGGCTCCAAGATGCGGGGTGAGCACCACGTTGTCCTCGAGAGACACGAGCGGGTTTTCCGAAGACACGGGCTCGGTGGTGTACACGTCGAACGCCGCGCCCCCGACCTTTCCGCTTCTGACGGCCTCGGCCATGTCGGCCTCGTTCACTATTCCCCCGCGGGCGCAGTTTATCACTATCACCCCTTCCTTCATCTTCCCGAAGGATTCGGCGTTTATGAGGTTTTCGGTCTCGGAATTGAGAGGAGTGTGCACGGTCACGACGTCGGAGCGCGAGAAAAGCTCGTCGAGGGAAACGAGCTCTATTCCGAGCTTCTTCGCCGCATCGCGGCTGAGATACGGGTCGTACGCCACGGCCTTCATCCGAAGTCCCCTGGCCCTCTCGGCCACGAGCTTTCCTATGTTCCCGAGGCCGACGAGCCCTATGGTCTTTCCGAAGACCTCGACTCCCTTGTACCTGCCCCTCTCCCACTTTCCGGCCCTCACCGACGCGTGGGCCTGGGGAACCCTCCTGGCGAGCGAGAGCAGCAGGGTTATGGTGTGCTCGGCGGTGGTGACGGAGTTAGACTCCGGGGTGTTCATGACCGCCACGCCGTTTTTCGTCGCGGCCTCCACGTCTATGTTGTCGATTCCTATGCCCGCGCGGCCTATCACGCGGAGACTCCCCCCCGCGGCCTCTATGACCTTGGCCGTGACCTTCGTCGCGCTTCTCACGATCAGTCCCTCGTAGCCGCCTATTATTTCGAGAAGCTCCTCGGGGGAGACGCCCTTTCGTTCGTCCACCTCGATTCCCTCGGCGGACACGAGAAGCTCGAGACCCTGCTTGGCGAGTCCGTCGGTCACCAGTATTTTCAAGAGATTCCTCCGGCGGGTGCGGAATTCAAACGGGATAAGATAATAGGTCAATAGGGGCGCAATGTCAATCGCTCCCGCCCCGCGGGGCGGGGGCGGGGGTCCCGGGCGGGCGGATTGTTAAAGACGGCGATTTGGGTTAATCTAACCTGCCGTAATGAAAGAGGAAACGGGAATGAGGTTTCTCGAGCACGCCGAGGAGCTTCGAAAAAGGATCATATACTCGCTTCTGCCCGTGGCGGCGTTTTTCGTGCCCTGCTACCTTTTCTCCGGGCGGATATTCGACCTGCTGATGGGACCGGTGATAAGGAGCCTGCCCGAGGGAAGCTCGCTCATATTCACCCGCCCGGCCGAAGGGTTCCTGGTCTACCTCAAGGTGTCGCTTTTCGCGTCGTTCTGCCTTTCCTTTCCGTTCGTTCTCTACAACGCGTGGCAGTTCGTCTCCCCCGCTCTGTACAGAAAGGAGCGCAGGGTGGTGGTGCCGCTGGTGGTCTTCGGGACGCTGTTTTTTCTAGCCGGGGCGGCGTTCTGCTACCTGGTCGCCGCTCCCCAGGGACTTCGCTTCCTGCTGGGGGAGTACACCACGCAGTACGTGCAGGCCCTTCCCAGCGTGCGGGAGGCGTTTTCGTTCCTGACGGCCCTCATGCTAGGGTTCGGGCTCGTGTTCGAGTTTCCGCTGGTGATATTCATACTCGCGAGGCTGGGGCTGGTTACGTCGGGATTTCTCGCCCGGCAGAGAAGGTACGCCGTGCTTCTCTGCTCCGTGCTGGCTGCCTTCATCACCCCCACAACCGACGCCGTGTCCATGATGTTCATGCTGGTTCCCCTTTTCATTTTCTACGAACTGGGAATATTGATAGCCTGGGCGTTTGCGAAGAAAAGGCCCGACGCGGGGGAGGCGGAGGACGGGACGTTCGAGTGACGCAAGACCTGACCCCGTGAGCGGAAACGTCCCGCGCGGGGCGCGAGAAGACAGGAAGGAGGAGAAAGGAAGATGGCGAAGAGGAAAAGACCGAAGGACCTGAGACACCCGGTCGCCTACAGGCGGGAGAACGGAAAGTTCGACGTCGACTGGTACCTCAAGGAGGAGCGGACGGGCTGGGTTCTTCCGACGGTGCTTCGCGAGCAGGCGGCCAGGTACGGCAAAAAGCCCTTTCTCCAGTTCGGCTACCGAAAGCCCCTGAGCTTTTACCAGACCAACAGGCTGGCGAACAGGGCGGCCAACGCCCTGCGCGGCATGGGAGTCGAAAAGGCGGACAAGGTGGCAGTCTACATGCCCAATTCCGACGACTACGTGATAACGTGGTTCGGAATCCTCAAGGCCGGGGCGGTGATGGTTCCCGTGAACACCGCCTACAAGATGGATTTCCTAGAGTACATAATAGACAGCTCGGACTCGGAAGTGCTGTTCATAGCCGAGGAGTACCTGGACAGGATGCCTCCCATAGCGAAGAACCTGCCGAAGCTTCGCCGCGTCGTGGTGTGGACCAGAAGCGGGGAGCGCAAGTTCAAAAGACACGGCTACAGGTTTCGCAAGATGATCTCCTACGCGGAGTTTCTCGAGTCGGGTTCGGCGAAGGAGCCCGAGGTCGAGATAACGTTCATGGACTACGCGAGGCTCATGTACACGTCGGGGACCACGGGCAGGTCCAAGGGAGTGATGAGACCTTCTGCGGCCGACTACAGCAGTGCGCGGAACTACGCGGAGATAATGGACGTGGGGGAGAACGACGTGTGCTTCACCTGCCTTCCCCTTTTTCACTCGAACGCCATGGTGATGACCGTCTACCCCGCCCTCATAAAGGGGGCCAGGGCCGTGGTGGAGGAGAAGTACAGCTCGAGCAACTTCTGGAAATGGATAGTCGACCACGGGGTCACCAAGTTCAACATAGTGGGAACGATGGCGTACTTTCTCTGGAACACGCCTCCCGCGCCGGAGGAGAATGCCCACGGCGTTAAGCTCGTGCTGGGCTCCCCCGCCCCCCACGACATGATAGAGGAGTTCATGGAGCGGTTCGGGATAAAGTTCATGGAGGGCTACGGCCTCACGGAAATAGGCCAGTGCACGTGGATGAGGCCCGGGGAGCCCTTCCGCGTCGGCTCCTGCGGAAAGGAGGCTCCGAACTACGAGATAAAGATAGCCAATCCGGAAACCGACGAGGAGGTTCCGAGGGGCGAGATAGGGGAGATAATAGTTCGCCCGAGGATACCGAACGTGATGCTTCACTACTACCACAAGATGCCGGAGAAGACCGTCGAGGATTTCCGGAACTTCTGGTTTCACACGGGCGACGCGGGAAGGATGGACAAGGACGGGTACATATACTTCGTCGACAGGGTGAAGGACTACATAAGGAGGCGGGGGGAGAACATAAGCTCGTTCGAGGTCGAGAAGATCGTGAATTCCCACCCGGACGTTAAGGAATCGGCGGCCATAGGAGTGAAGTCCGAGGCGGGAAAATACGCCGAGGACGAGCTCATGGTGCTGGTGATAGCGGAGACGGGAAAAAAGGTAGAACCCGAAAAGCTGCTCGCCTATCTGGAACCCCGGATGCCCTACTTCATGATCCCCAGGTTCATAAGGTTCGTGGATTCGTTTCCAAAGACCGGCACCCAGAGGACCCAGAAGAACAAGCTTCGGGAACAGGGCGTGACGAAGGACACCTGGGACATGGTGAAGGCCGGCTACAAGCCGAAGAGGTAGGACGGGCGGTTGCCGAACAATAGAAGCCTGGTTATTCCGCTCGCGGCGCTCTGCGCCCTCCTGTTCTGGAGTTCTTCCGCTTTTGGGCACGGCGGAGGGCTGGACAAGCGGGGATGTCACGCCGACAGGAAAACCGGGGAGCGTCACTGCCACCGGGGTCCCGAAGCCGAGAACCGGAAGAAATCCTACGGAGGTTCCAGGTACAACCGGAAGGAATGGCTTCCGAGATGGGGAGACGCCGACGGGGACTGCCAGAACACGCGGCACGAGGTGCTTATAGAGGAATCGCTCGTTCCCGTTACTCTTTCCGCCGACGGCTGCTGGGTGGTTTCGGGGAAGTGGGCGGACCCTTACTCCGGAAAAGTTTTTACAAATCCGAAGGAGCTTGACGTGGACCATCTCGTTCCGCTGAAGGAAGCCCATATAAGCGGCGGAGCGTACTGGAGCACTGCGAGGAAACGGAGTTTCGCTAACGATCTTTCCTACCCCGACACTCTCATCGCCGTTTCAAGAAGGGAAAATCGAGCGAAGGGAGCAAAAGATCCCGCGAGATGGCTTCCGTCGAATCGAACCTATCACTGCGAGTACGTTCGTTCGTGGAAACGGGTCAAGAGGATATGGGGACTCGGAAGCGACTCGCGTGAAAGAGAGAGAATTGGGGAAATTGAGAGAAGGTGCAGGTAGGGAGGGAATCTGGTTTTATTGAGAATTGGGCATTATTACCCACTGGGGTTCATATTAACTGGGATGGCTCCAGTCCTTTTACAACTGCCTGTTGAAACAGGATTTTCTTCTTCAAGAACTTAGCAGTTCTGAGCAGTACCATTCTCCCTAGGCCAGGATAAAGTATATTGTTGGAAGTAATAATTAGGGTAATACAGAGCGTTTCAGCGAGCTAGATTGTTCTTACATGGAAGCTTGACTCGTTTCGCAACAAACTCCCGCTAGCCTTTGTTTGCCAGCGTTAGCGTACTCAAATTTTCAACCAAGACGTGAGTTTTTCCCAAGCTATTTCCTTGATCTGATTTGTCCTTTCATCAATCATTCTAGCATCCCAACGACCCCCTTTGCCTAAAGTCAGTACAGGTTCTACCACACGGGCATAAGGAGTTGTTAACAATTCTTTAATAGCTTTTTCGCTAAGCCTTATCCCTTCTTTTTCCGCTTCTTCTCTGAGCTCCTTAATGTCTTGGTCCCTACTTTTGCCAACATGAGAGTAGTAAAGAAATTTTTCGACCCAATTCTTATTGTCAGCAAGTCTGTTAACTTCCGTCCGCAATAGTAAAAGATTTCCAACTTCATGCACCTTATTTCCCGTATAGATACCCCTATCCCAATTATGTTTTTTCGGAGGCTTTTGGGGTGCAATATGTTCCAACGATTTATAATTTTTTGAGAGCCATTTTTCAAGATTAAGAAGCGAACAGACTCCCGTGTTACCGGAAGTCGTAAGCCCTGGCCTTGTATCATCACCAGCACGGTCATGCCCCGCAAGAAACAACACGAAACGACAGATAACCTTTACTTCCGTATAAAGCAAGAAACGTTTCGACTCCTCAATCCATGAATCTTTTTCGTAAATTTGATTATCTCTGAGAACATCAAGAAAATGTTCTTTTAGACTTTTTGATGAAACCTGTTTGGGTTGTAGCCAGTTATGTTTGTTACCTTTGTCACCTCTGAAAAAATTCCTGTAATTCTTATCAAGTCCCGTTGCAGACCGCGCAGACCGCCATAATGTAAAAAAGGCTGCACAGGCCTTAACAGCTTCAACAAACTCATCCATATATTTCTCATCCCTAACTGCTTGACTGTAATACCGTGCCAGTATTGGCGCGGAAAGTTTGGAATTTGCATCCTTCAAGTAGCGAATGAGAAAAGGAACTAAATTCCCCTCCTCTTCGTGATGTTCAAGCCCCATGATATGACCGGGATTATCTTCCATGTACCAAGCGACATAAAAAAATTTTCCAACATCTGCAAGATGACGAAGAAATTCACGTTTTTCTTCAAGATTTTGCAAATTGTTTTCATAGATATCTGTTATCCACCTTCTCTGTGTGCTGAATTTATTTCCGAGTTTTTTACCCTCATAGCACAAAGCGAAAGTGTTCAGAAGTTCATTGGTGCGACGGCTTTTCTGTTGGTTATTATTTGTCGCTTTAAAAAGCTGTTCAATTTCGTCCATATGTTCAGAAGATGGTGTTTTCTCCCATTCGTTTCCAACTCTCTTTTCAGCTCGCATAACATTGGGAAGAAATGTTTCCATAGCCGTAAGCGGTGTACCAGTTGCATTAAGGGCCTGAAACATATCAAAGCCCCAATCCTCATGTGGAGGTTGCAGGCGGTTTACTGCACAACGATTTAGTAGATAGTAAGCAAGTAAAAAAAGACGGTAAGTCTGTGTGGCAATATGTGAGCTATTATCACAATTCTGTCCAATGACATTTCTTATCTGATCGCTTTTATAGCCGAGAATATATTCTTGCATCCTATCCGAAACGATCTCTGTATCCGTCGGAAACTGACCGTCATGCAAAGAACCGGGTTCGTTAGAGCAAATTCCATCAAGCCATCGATTTATCAATTTAACGTTCTTGTGTACACGTACAGAGACAATTGAGTCAAACGCTTTCTCAAGATCCTCTTCACGTATATAAGTTGCAATATAATGTGCCACAGGAGAACCATACGACTCATCACCACCGTCATATGTCCACCGATCTTCTCCTTTAGCGGAAATAATTTTGGGTTTCTTTGGTGGATTTGCACCACGTCCCAGCTTGATCGTATAGAGTTTGGGAAGTTTTTCGTCCTTCAGATCATCACAATGATTTCTCAGAACTTTGTAGAGGTTTCCATCCGGTAATTTGCTTCTGAACGATTTAAGTCGTTCCCTTAACTGAATTGCCAAGAGGGCTATTGTAGAAATACGTTGCTGACCATCAATAACAAGTTGAACTGCCGTAGGCTGAGCATTGTCTTCACCCTTTTTCACAGTGGTTGTCTTGTCAACTAAATTCGTAAAAATTAGAGTGCCGAAGAAAGTTACTGCATTTTTATCATTTTTATTGGAAAGTTCCCATATACCTAATACAAGATCCTCAAAAAACTGGTTTATATTCTCGTCTACCCAAGTGTATTCCCGTTGATACAACGGGACGAAGAAACCTTCTTCCGTTTTATCAAAAAGATGATGGATATTGTATACGCGAGATTCATAGCCTTGCAGATCAATACCAGACATTGGATTCCCTCCTAGTAGTTTTCCACCCTAGAACTAATTGCCTCATTTATAACATCTAATGTTTTCAATATTTCCTTTCGGGTCGTCCCGCGACCGACCCCAAAACGCACCGAACTGTTAGCCTGATCTTTTGAAAGACCTAAAGCACGCAATACATGAGACGGGTTAGTTTCCGTTGCCGCGCAGGCAGAACCCGTGGATGCAGCAACTTGAGGAATAGCCTGAAGCAAACTATCGCTTCTGTAACCAGGAAACATAATGTTAAGACATCCTGGAGCTCGCTTTTCAGGGTCTCCGTTAAGCATCACATCAGGTTTGATTTTCCTGATGCCGTGAAACAGCATATCGGTCAGCTTTGTAATCTTTTCCATGTCCTTATCTGTTTGCTCACTAGCTATTTTTGCAGCTACACCGAAACCGACACATAGAGGTACTGGCAAAGTTCCCGAACGAAGTCCTCCTTCTTGCCCTCCTCCTAGAATTACGGGTTTTATCCTCACTCTCGGGCGCGGGCGAACGTAAAGACACCCTATTCCTTTCGGACCGTAGGCTTTGTGTGCGGAAAAAGTCGCCAAGTCCAAATCAAGTTCCGACACGTCAACGGGAATCTTGCCGAGAGCCTGGGCGCAGTCGCTGTGAAAAATGACTCCCTGTTCATGACAGATTCCCGCTATTTCCTTTATCTGTTGTATGACCCCTGTTTCGTTGTTGACCATCATTGCCGACAGCAAAAGAGTGCGCGAATCAACAGACTTGCGGACAACATCCAAGTCAACTATCCCGTTGCGCTGAACCTTAAGAATAGACACTTCAAATCCGGCATTGACCATCGCCTTCACGGGTTCCAGCACAGCCTTATGTTCCGTAGCTAGGGTAACGATCCGGTTGCGTCCTCTTCTCGCAGCGGCAGCTGTTCCGCAAATGGCGAGATTGTTTGCCTCGGTAGCACTTCCAGTGAATACAACCGCCGCCGCACTGCGCGAGCCGATTGCCCGGGCGATCTGTATCCTCGCCTTCTCCACCGCTTCACGCACTTGGACCGCGGAGCGATAATTATCGGTATGCGGATTCTCGAAAAAATTCCTGAAAAACGGCTTCATTGCGGCAAGCACTCGGGAATCTACAGGCGTCGTCGCCTGATGATCCAGATACACTGTTTTCAAACCGTTCTTCATTGTTCCATAATCCACTTTTCTCTAATCGGTACAGTCACAAGGCATGGCATCATCTATAAATACGCCTTCATCCTCCTCTGCGTCTTCGTAGAGAGAGGAGTATGTTGTGGGTGAATTCGCCCCGAAGAAGCCGAACCGTGTCATCGAGTTTTCTTCTTTAGTGCTGGAGACCCTGCGGGCGTAACGGTTTTCAATGTCTATCCACCAAGCAATATCGACCGGAGTTTTGCGGTACCTGACCGGAATAGGGTTTTCCGACTGCTCTTTTATTATTCGCGTGAGAGCTTTTTTTCCTTTCATGAAACAGTAAACGCAGTTTGAAAAATTGACGGAGTGAGGAATTCGCAGATCCCAGGACTGCCTGAGCCAGAATTCCATAGTGTCGTTCTTGGTAATCCCATGGTCCGCAAGCGGCGTGTAGATGTGTTCTCCGTGAGCCAGCTTGTCGGCGTTGTCTTCCGCAAGTCCGCCGTTGTTCCTGGCCTTCACTCTGGCAACCCTGCGAAATTCATCGGCTCGAAGACCCACGAGAGTCACAAAGTCCACCGGATTATCTCCTTTCAACTCTGCGGTCCCACCGAAACTCTTGTTTTGCATACTGGAATTTCTTATGCGTATTGGAGACGCTTTCGTATAATCCCGAAACTTCTGGGCGGGTCTCTCCACGGAAGTGCTAAGGTGATAACTTACGATTTTTTTCAGGTCGCCCCGTCCGAGAAAATTGACCCGACTCCCACCGTGCCAGTGCCCCAGACGCGGAGTGCCGGTTTTGAAAGCGAACCAGTCCCCGAGAAAATTAATCGTGGTTTCCAGTTTGAGGTGCTGTGTGCAGAGTCGCTGCAGATGGTTTGGAAGACGCTGCTTCCACGAAAGCATTTCCTCAAACACTTCGCCCTTGTACCGATAGCCGTAAGGACGATTAGCCGCGAATGGATGATCTTTTACCAGCCTGTAGTTTGAAAGACGCGTCCACCTTCCTCTTCTGGCATCCTCATAAGTTTTGAACTCTATCCAGAAAAACGGGATGTTATAGCGCTCTTCAGCGAGCCTCTTGCATATGGAAGCGAATTCGTAAGTGGCAGGGTGCTCCGCGGCCGTGTTGTTGAAGATGACCACATCGCCCCGGGACGGTTTCAGCTGGCGGTTCTTCAGAAGAGAAACGAGCAGCATCGCGCTTGACCTTCCTCCCGAAAACTTGAGCACGTGCGGCCATGTTCTATGTTCATCCATCTCGTACTGAATGGACAGGTCCGGCACCTTGCTCAACCTGATCTTGCCGATGTCAGGACTCACGACAAATGCTCCTTATAATCTCCAGATTTTCCTTGGGCGACAGTACCCCCATCATCTGGTACGCGGTTCTTCGTCCTATGCGGTTGAGAATGTCCTGAACCTTGTCCCGGTCGTTGGGAACGGAATCCATCTCGGCGAAGTAAGCTATCAGCGCAATCCTGATCCTCGTATCTCCCAGAACCGTAAGCTTCTGCACGACGTAACCCGTTAACTGCTCCCATATCTGGTTTGTCCTCAAAACCTTCCATGCCCTGTCCCTATCCGTCCCTAACTCCCCGCAAACTTCATCCACAAACAAGCCTCTCCACCAAGATCTGGCCGTTCTGCAATCCTGAAAGACGCTTACGGAACCCCGGGCTTCCGGCAATCCGCCCATGCGACGCAGAATCGTTCGGATACACCGGTCAAGAGGTTTCTCGTCAACCGAGACTAAAGCCAATGCTTTCTCGGTGCGCGCTTGGCCGGCCTCGCTGATCTGCACCTTGGCAAAGTAACTGGGTTCCACAAGACCGGACTCCATCATGTCGAGGTGATAGCTCGTCCAGAACGCGGGGTAGGAGGCCAGCCTCCGGGGAAGATTTCTTAACGAATTGAAAACCGCCTCTTCGGTGTCTTGAGGCGGTTCGAAAAGTTCTGATTCGGTTAAACGCCGATTTTTAGGGGGGGGGGTAGAACCATTACCCCATTGCGCTAGAACTTCTGTTTTGCAATGAGATTTGAAGTAGTTGACGAACTTTCGGCTATCTGAGTCTATTGCCAACTCGGCAAGTTCCTTCTGTTTTTTTAAGCGAAGGCCATTCTCATCAGACGATTTTCCGATGAGGTCGCTTCTGAGCTTGCCCAGATTCCCCGAGACCAGAATTTCCTTAATCATCAGAAGAAGCCTCCGTATCTATTTTGTGCGGAAGAAAAGCCGCCGCGGCACGGTTCGGACTGAAATCATCGTCGTACCATGCCTTGAGCTTTTTTCTCTTCAACTCAGCATGAAGAGACCTCAGGTTATGATAGTTTCTCCATTTTTCTTCGTCCTTGAACTCTCTGTTCAGGATACCCAGTCCTTCGGCAAATGCAGCCGTATATATGCTGTCTCTGTGGCGAAGACTGTGCTTGCCCGGGTTCTGAAGAGAGTCGAAAAGCTTGGGGCTTGCTTTGACCAGAAAATAGAATCCTTCCTCTACCGATTCAATCACTTCGTAACATCCCTCCGGAATTTCCTCCTCCTTGCGTATGCGGAGGATGCTCTGTGCCGTGCTTTGAGACTGCCAGAAAGGCGCGATCGCCAGTATCGAACCTTTTGGAAAGGATGCCCTACTGCCCCTCCATATTTCATGCACTCCGTCAGCTCCGCCGAGATAACAGTCTTTTATTTCCCTCAATACTACGACCGCGGGCTGAAAAAGAAGAGGAAACAACACCTTTCGATTATCCCATGCGAGTTTCTGGATGTGTTTCAGGTCCCTCGTTTTTTCAACAAAAACTTCTCTGTAAGCGGAATGAGCTGATGTCAGAGTACATGCAAAAGCCGCATATCCTTCCGATATGAACCTCGCCACCAGATTGCTCTCCGAAATTTGGTGGTCGATTGTTATGAAAGGACTGTCCTTGCTCTCAGTGCGGCTGTGCTGCGTTTCGTATTGATGCTCCGGCAGATAATCCAAACTGTTTTTCGCCAGTACCGGATAAGAATGAATCCTTGGAAGTACGGATGCCACCGGAATCGCCCTCTACTTTTCCTTTTCCCTGCTCACTATGTTTACTTTCACGACGGCATCCTGAGGAAGTACGCTCACAAGAGGAAGGGTCACCGTTTTAGTCTGACCCTTTGCTATAGCTCCTATCAAAAGTTCCAACGCTCCTTCGCGACCTTCTCGGTAGTAATCGTCTTCAAGAGGAATTCCATCCAGAAGAGCGTTCTTCCCGAACGGAATGAATTGGTCCGCTGCGGGTTTTTCGCAGGAAGCGTCGGCTCCGTTATCCAGACACAATCTGACTCCCGCGTTTATCATGTCCTCGTTGCTGCGTATGACCAGCCTCACCCGTTCTGAGTCAAACTTGGCGGCGGTTAGAACATCCGCGACTCGACCGCTCCGGTTAAAAGACGGAACATCGCCAGGCTCGTCGCCCGGTCCCGAAGATTTTTTTGGATTGCGCGGACCGGGGCCGGGGTCTGGATAAATCGGGTCTTCCGGGTCGGCGGGCGCAAAAGCGGGTTCCGGCACTTGCTCTTCCAGATTGATTTCCGGGGTTTCGGGCGTGGAAGACTTGCGACGTACGGTCGACCTAGGTTCTTTTCTTTCAGGAGGAGTAAGTATGAAAACGTTGGGAGAAAACTCGTCAGATTCCGACTTCTCCAGACTTTCGGTAATCTTATTTCTGATTTCCCCCCAGAAGCTGTCAAACCTGATTTTTTGCTCGTCAACCAGTCTCTTGGAATTTATGTCCAGATGTTTTTCGCCCTCGGAGAGACGCACTAAATCAAAGGCTTCACTGGGGGGATTGATAAGCACCAACGCGTTAAATTGTTTGTAGTCCGAATAGTTGTAGCGTCTGTTCCTGGGCAGGTTGTTACTTATCCACATGCCGCTACGGAAAAGATTGATTTGGGTGGTGTCCTGAGGAGACTGACGGATACATAGAGTCACTTTCCCGAAACTTGTTTCGACTTCACGTTTCTCGCCGCGTACGAGGGTCTCGTATGCATTATACGCGTTTCTGGGTGAAAGCTTGTCTTCACCGCTTCTTCTGCCTTTTCTGTTTTCCTGAATTATGGAACCTAGTGACTGTCTGTCCAAAATTTTCCGCTCGGAGCCATTTTTTCTAACCACCTCGACTACAAGGGAACCGTTATGGACGGCAGGAGAAAAATGCATGGCGGCCGTGGTAAGAATCGCCATTACGGAAGAATCCTCGTCGTTCTCAAGGAAATTATTGAAAGCCGTGATTGAAATCACGGAACCCGAACCATAGTCTCTTTCAACAACATCGAGCTGCGAGTCCAGCAAGGGGGCAATTTCACCATTTGTCGGAAAGACATAGCGGTCGCGCACTTTTTCTTCATGAATGCTTTTGATCAGGAAACCGTCTTTTCCCTTCACTCCACCGTCGATTTCGTGTGATGCGAGTATGGCGTGCGCGGACGCCGTCCGCGTTGAATCCTTCGTCACTCCGCCGTAGAGAACGAATTGAAGGTTCGAAGCCGGGAACGCGGTAAAGTGACCGAGTCCGTATGAACCGGCCAATCCTCCCTCGTTCTTGCTCGTCGTTCCGTCTCCCAGGAGCGAATTCATCTTTTCAGGGTCGAGACCTATCCCGTTGTCGCGCACGTTCAAAATTCTTACGGCCTTCGCCTCCAGGCTTTTTTCTATACGGGAAATCTGCGCTCCGACATTTCCCAGATGATCCTTGTGGGTTTTCTTCGCGGCGTCAAACGCCCTTTCGTACTCTTCTATCCCCGGCAAGTCGCATGTCGCGACTTCTTCCAGAGCGAAACAGACCTTTACTTGCTCCCGTCCCGCCAGATGCCCCGCGTCTAGTGAATTCTGTATGAGTTCACGCACTATGGGACCAGGCTCGACGGTGTTCTCGGTGGCTAAACTCTTGGATGCAAAACCTTCAGGGGAGGACAGGCCGGTAAATTGGAGAGATGCGAAACTGTTAGTTCCCGTCATAATCGGCAGAAGTGGAAAAAACAAAAGAACACTGGAATTTAATATACCCGACTTTGACTAAAGAGCAATTTCAGGTTCTTTGAACACTTCTTTCCTGTGCCAGCGAATATAGTCTTTGCCGGGGGAATGTTTCTTGTTCGTCGGCAATCTGATTTCCCGTTCTTGATGTCGCTCGATGAACTTGTCCGAGTCGTCCGGGCTGTGTACCCACTTCGACAGGATAACCCTGTAGTCTTCAGAAAGTGTCAGCACCCCCGAGTCGAGAAGCTTGTGATGAGTAGCGCAAAGCGCAAGGCCGTTGTTCTCCGTGTCCGGTCCTCCGTACTGATGCCATTTTATATGAGCCGCCTCCAGTCCCACAGGGAGGGTTTTTACTCGAAGATTAAAGCCGCATACGGCACAACTGTATCCGTAAGCGTGAAGAACATTTTCGCGGAACTTAGGGTCTCGCCTGATCTTCTTGGAAGATTTCTCATAAGAAATCGTTCCATGAAACAGCCCTACACTTTCCCGAAGGCTCGTGTGCAACGTTTCGGGAAAATGTTCGTCCAGAAGCTTCTGTACAGCTCTTTGCACAAGATTCGGATTGTCTCTTATCTCCTTGGCAACATTATGAGAGAAAAAACCTGCCGCATTGTACCTTTTCAGGTCGGCGACATAAGCGGAACCCGAAGATGTTTGCCTTATCTCCCCATCGGCCTCCACTTGCCAGATTTTGTCGTTCTGAAGACGCCAGAACGGGTCATTCACGTGATGTTTACTCGGTCTTATCTTCCAGAACTCATTCAAAAGCTCGTGAATATCATCCTCTATAAGGGAAAACTCGAGTTTCGCTTCGGGGTCGTTAGTATATTTAGCAAGGGCGTAGAGAAGAAGTAACGGCTTGTGAGGGGCTCTTTCACCTCCCCGCTTCCAAGTCTTAAGATTGTCAATCGCATCCAGTAACTTCATCTTCCTCAACCCAGCCTGACCATCTGTCAAGAAACTACTTCCTTAATACTCTAAAGAGCAATTTCGTGCTCGTTGAACACCTCTCTTCTGTGCCAGCGAATGTATTTCACGTTCGGATAGTTTCGCTCGTCCGCAGGCAAAGTAATTCTCCGTTTTCGGAGTTTCTGCTCCATTATGGAGCTCTTTCTGTTGCTGGGACTATGCGCGGATTTTGACAAAACAACCTGATAATCATCAGATAAACCAAGTGCCCCAGAATCAAGAAGCGCATGGTGGGTAGAGCACAGGGCAAGCCCGTTGTCTTCCGTATCCGGCCCTCCGTTCTGATGCCACTTTATGTGCGCCGCTTCCAGCGCGACCGGCATGTCTCCCAAGTGCAAGTCGAAGCCGCACACAGCGCAACTGTACTTGTAAGCGTAGAGAACTTTTTTACGAAACTTGGGATCTCTTTTAGTCTTCGGGGACGGCTTGTGGTAATCCATTTCCCAAGACAAACCCATGCTTTCCAGCTCATCTCTAATTTCCCTGTGCAACGTTTCGGGAAAATGCCCGTCCAGCAACTTCTGAGCGGCCATTGGAACAAGATTCGGATTTTCTCTTATCTCCCGAGCAATCTCCGCGGAAAAGCAACCTGTGGCGTTGTACTTTATCAAGTCGGGCGCATAGGCGTCGCCCTGTCCAGTCAGCCTTATCTCTTCATCCGAACACACTTTCCAGATTCCATCGTTTTGTAGACGCCAGAATGGATAATATACTCGACTGCTGGACTTAACGGGCCGTCCGAATTTTTTCAGAAGCGTTTGAACATCTTTTCTTATTTTCGAGAACTCAAACTTCGCGTTTGAATCCCGCGCTTGTTTCGCAAGTGCGTACAGAAGAAACAGAGGCTTGTGAGGAGATCTTATGTCTCCCCTGGTCGAGACCTTAAGACTGTCAATCGCGTCAAGCAGTTTCATCAGTACCGCACGGCCTCCGGAAGTCCGATTGAATTCTACACAAACTTTGCCTCTCTACCCAATTACCGTACATCCCCGTTGTAGTTCGGCGGTCATTTCGTATTACAATCAGAAGCCTGATAAGCCCAAACAGGAAAAACCGATTGACAAGACGCCATGTTTTCCAATAAAATTCCGTTTCCGAAACGAAGGAGATTTGCCCTTGAATCGCTGTTGAGAGGATACGTATATGGATATGGTGCCTTACAAGCTTTCGGGACCTCTGGATGTGTTTCTCGGAGTCGCGGCCGGCGGCGGGCTCGTGCTGGGACTCGCGATGATTTTTTTCACCGGCTTGTCCCTCAGGATCAGACTTGCGGGGATATTGTGCTTCCTGGCGAGTCTTCTGATACTTATAACGGTCTTCAAGGACTGAAGGCCGCCGAAACGGTTGCCGGAAAATCCGGAGAGGTTCCAAAACGCCCGACTTAATTCCCTGGGGACGAAAACGTCGAGGGGAAATTTCCGTGTCCGGCTGCCTGGCTTGACTGAAAGAAAATCCACCCTGCGCGGGATAGCGAAACACACCCCTTGAATTAACAACTCTGGAAGTGGTAAGCTATTCGCCGTTCCAAAGGTACCCCCTTGATGACAAGAACCCGGGGGTTCTCTCCAGCGATGGAGTAGTGAGGGGGGTCATTATCATAGCGGCCGGGTCAGCAGTACGGCTTCTTTCCCTGCCGGAGAATATCGTGCTCTATACGCATCGCGTCTCCCGTGCGGTCGTAATAAGTTCCGTCTCTCTTTTGCCGTTTTCCGAACACCGCCCAACAACGGCAGTCCGCCATCCGCAACCGTAACGCGAGCGCGAGGCATGGCGCGGGATGCGATGCTTAACGCGCAGCCGTTTGGCCAAAGCCCGGCGGCCGTCGTTTTCCCGCCGGCCTCTGGATGAAACGGGGGAAGAATGTATAATTACCCCGTTTCCCATGCAAGACTCCTTCGTCCACCTGCACCTGCACTCGCAGTACTCGCTTCTCGACGGCTCGATAAAGTTCGAGGAGCTGATCGAGAGGGCCAAGAAGCACTCCATGCCCGCGGTGGCCGTCACGGATCACGGAAACCTTTTCGGGGCGTACGAGTTTTTCGAAAAGGCAAGGGCCGCGGGAGTAAAGCCCATAATAGGCTGCGAGCTCTACGTCACCCCGACTCTCAGGCTCGAGAGGCCGGCGGACGGAAAAAACTACCACCTCACGGCGCTTTGCATGAACGAGACCGGCTACAGGAACCTCTCCCGGCTGGTCACGAGGGGATACTTCGAGGGTTTCTACCGCCGCCCCAGGGTGGACCACGAGATGCTCTCCGAGCACAACGAGGGGCTCATAATCCTCTCGGGCTGCATGAGCGGGGAGCTCTGCCAGTCGATTTTCAGAAAGGACAAAAAGGAGCAGCTCAAGACCGCGTCTCTCTACAGGGAGATTTTCGGCGACAGGTACTACCTCGAGGTCCAGGCCATAGACCTTCCCGAGCAGAAGAGGGTGAACTCCGAGATAAAGAAGATAGGAAAGCGCCTGGGCATAAAGCTCGCCGCCACCAACGACTGCCACTTTCTGAGAAAAGAGGACTACCGCTCCCACGACACGCTTCTCTGCATACAGACCGGAAGCATGGTGGCGGACGAAAAGAGACTGAGGTTCCAGAGCGACGACTTCTACGTGAAGACCAGGGAGGAGATGGAGCGGGACCTTCGGGGATTCGACGACGCCATAGAGGAGTCTTTCCGGATATCGGAGCGCTGCGACTTCGAGTTTCGAAACGAGGGCTACAGGTTTCCCCTCTACGAGCCTCCCGACGGGCGGTCGCTCGAGGAGTACCTGAACGACGTCTCGCGCGAGGGTCTCGGGAAAATCCTCGCGGAGGGCGAAGCGGACCCGGGGCTTTCGGAAACCTACCGGCAGAGGCTAGAAACGGAGCTGGAGACCATACGCCAGATGGGCTTTTCGGGATACTTTCTCGTGGTGGCAGACTTCATATCCTTCGCCAAGCGAAACGGCATACCCGTGGGACCGGGGCGCGGGAGCGCGGCGGGAAGCCTCGCGGCCTACTCTCTCGGCATAACGGACATAGATCCCATAAAACACGGGCTCATCTTCGAGAGGTTCCTCAATCCCGAGAGGATAAGCATGCCGGACATAGACGTGGACTTCTGCGCCGAGCACCGCGACGAGATAATAAGGTACGTGACCGACAAGTACGGGGAGGACAAGGTGGCCCAGATAGGCACCTTCGGAACCATGTCCTCAAAGGCCGTGATAAAGGACGTCGGCCGGGTGCTCGGGCTTCCCTACGGGGATGTCGACAAGCTCTCCAAGCTCATTCCCACCTTCAGGGGAAAGGTCTTCAGCATAGAGGAGGCGGTGAAGAAGGTGAGGGACGTGAAGCGCGCGCTCGAAGAGAACGGGGAACTCGCCCGCGCGGTGGAGGTGGCCAAGTCTCTCGAGAACATGGTCCGCCACTCCTCCACCCACGCCGCGGGCATAGTGATAGCCAACGAGCCCATAGCCGACTACATTCCGCTTTACAGGGGAAGCAAAAACGAGACCGTGACGCAGTTCGACATGAACTCCATAGAGAAGCTCGGCTACGTGAAGTTCGACTTTCTTGGCCTGAAGACCCTCACCATAATCGACAAGGCCGTCGGGTTCATACGCGAGAACCAGGGGCCGGACGAAGAGGATTTCGACATAAGGAAAATACCCCTCGACGATCCCGGGGTGTACAAACTGCTTTCCGACGGCATGACGCGGGGGGTGTTCCAGGTGGAGTCCTCCGGCATGAAGGACATGCTGGCCAAGCTTCAGCCCACGGAGTTCGGGGACATAACGGCGGCGCTCGCCCTCTACCGCCCGGGGCCGCTCGACAGCGGCATGGTCGAGGACTTCATCCGTGTCAAGAAGGGAGGAAAGATATCCTTTCCCCACCCGGCGCTTCGGGAGATACTGGCCGAGACCTACGGGCTTTTCGTCTACCAGGAGCAGATAATGCAGACCGCCAGCGAGATCGCCGGGTTCACCATGGGAGAGGCGGACCTTCTGCGCCGTGCCATGGGCAAGAAGAAGGCGAGCGAGATGAAGGCCCAGCGCGAGAGGTTTCTCACCGGAGCGGAGAAAAACGGCGTCGGGCCGAAAAAGGCGAGGGAGCTTTTCGACACGATGGAGAAGTTCGCCGAGTACTCCTTCAACAAGAGCCACAGCGCGGCCTACGCCATGATCACCTACCGGACGGCCTACGTAAAGGTTCACCACACCGCCGAGTTCATGGCCGCGTTCATGTCCGTGGAGGCGCACAACGTCGACAAGGTGGTTTCCGGCATAACGGAATGCAGGAGAGCGGGAATCGACGTCCTGCAGCCCGACATAAACCTCAGCTCCTCGGGATTCACCGTCTCGGGCGGAAAGATAAGGTTCGGGTTCACGGCCGTGAAGTACGTCGGGGACGCGATCATAGAGGAGATGGTGAGCGAGAGGGAAAAGAACGGAAAGTACGAATCCGTGACGGACTTCTGCGCCAGGGTGGACTCCAGGAAGCTCACCAGGAAGGCGTTCGAGAGCCTCGTGGCCGGCGGGGCGTTCGATTCGCTCAATCCCGACAGGGCGCAGCTTTTCGACTCCTGCGAGGCGCTTCTGGCCTACAACTCGATGAAGCGGCGGGACTCCGACGGCCAGGCCACGCTGTTTGACCTCTCGGAATCGGTCAGGGAGCCGGCTCTCGCCGAGAGCGAAGGGTGGGACGAGGGCGAGAAGCTCGAGAGGGAGCTCGACATACTCGGCTTCTACGTCTCTTCCCACCCCCTCATGAAATACTCGGCCGAGCTCGACAGGGACTCCTCGCTTCGCGACAGCGAGGCGGTGAGCCAGGCGCGCGACGGGAAGGAGGTGAAGACGGCCGGGGTGGTGAGGGCGTTTGAGACCAAAAACACCAAGAAGGGAACGGGACGGATAGGCTACGTCACGCTCGAGGACCTGAACGGCTTCACCGAGGTGGTGGTGTTCAACGACACGCTCGACAGGTGCGACTACCTGCTCAAGCAGAAAGTGGAGCCGCTGGTGGTGAGGGGAAAGGTGGAGAACTCGGACGAAAGGACGAGGCTGCTCGCGAGCGAAATCTCAAGGCTTCGCGGAAACGGCGCCGCGTCCTCGGTGCGCATCGCCGTGGCGGGAGAATCGGCGACCGAGGAGAACATATCGCGCCTCAGGGAGATACTGGAGAAGTTTCCCGGCGGGTCGACGGTCGTGATAAACCTGAGGACCCCGGACTCGGAGGCCCTGCTGCGGGCGGGAAACTGCAGGGTGGGCTTCGGCGCGGAACTCGTGGAGAGCGTGGAGGGGCTGCTCGGCGAGGGAACGGTGAGCCTCGGGGAAAACCTATTTCCCTGAAGACTCTATCACCCTGCGAAGCGCCTCGGGGTCGCTCGTGGTGACGAACACCTCCTGGACCGAGGTGCCGCTTCTGGCTATGAGCTTCGCCCCGCTTCCCGTCTCGTACTTGTAGCTCACCGCGAGGTTCTCCCCCGTCTTCCTGCCGACCTTTATCTCGCCGGGGATCACGCTTTTCACGTGGTCAAGCACCGAGACGTTGTCCTCGAGAAAACGCCGGAGTCCCTTTATTATCGAATGCTCTCTCTTTATCTTGTTCTTTCTGTATTTCATGAATCTCTCCCGAAACAATATACTTGTTTATCGGCACCGCCGCCCGCGCCATGAAGAAAATAAGCGACATACGCCTGGAGATCTCCCGCGCGGGGCTCCCGGCGGCGTTTCTGGTCGAAACCCGCCCCGAGCCTCTCGAGCGCCCGCGTCTGGCGGCGTGGAACGAGAGCCTGGCGGAGAGCCTGGGAATAGACCCGGGGGAGAGAGAAAACCCTCTGCTCGCCGAGTATCTCTGCGGAAAAAGGCTCCTTCGGGGCTCGCGGCCGGCGGCCATGCGCTACGGGGGCCACCAGTTCGGAGTCTGGAACCCGCGCCTCGGCGACGGGCGGGCGCTTCTCCTGGGAGAGCTTTGCGACGGGCGGGGACGGAAGCGGGACCTGCATCTCAAGGGAAGCGGGCGGACCGCGTTTTCGAGGGGGTTCGACGGGCGCGCGGCGCTTCGCTCCTGCGTGCGGGAGTACCTGGGAAGCGAGGCCGTCTTCCGTCTCGGAATCCCGACGACGAGAGCCCTCTCCGTGGTCGGAAGCGACGAGAAGATCGAGAGGGACAAAACGGAAACGGCGGCCGTGCTGCTTCGCGTCGCCCGAACGCACGTGCGCTTCGGCTCGTTCGAGATTTTTTCCCGGGCGGGAGAGACTGAAAACGTCGCCCTGCTGGCCGACCGCGCGATGGAGCGCAGCTTCCCCGAACTTCCCCGCGGCGGCCCCGGGAGATACGGACTGTTTCTTCGGACCGTGGCGGAGAGGACCGCGGAGACGGTCGCCGGGTGGCAGGCGTTCGGATTCGTCCACGGCGTGATGAATACCGACAACATGTCCGTCGCGGGAGAAACGCTCGACTACGGGCCGTTCGGCTTCATCGAGAAGTTCGAAAGAGACCACGTGTCGAACTCCTCCGACCGTTTCGGCCGCTACGGCTACCGAAACCAGCCGGCCGTCGCGCGCTGGAACCTGGGGAAGTTCGCCGCGTGCCTGCGACCCCTCGCGGGCGAAGCGGCGGCGGGCGAAGCTCCCGAGGCATTCAACTCCGTTTTCTCGAAAACCTACCGCGGGCTCATGCTCCGCAGGTTCGGCTTCGAGAGGGAAAACGAAGAGACCCTGCGGTTCATGGAAAAGACCCTCGGGACGCTCGAGGCGCTCGGGGCGGACTACCACGTCTTTTTCCGAGACCTCTCCGACGCGCGCAAGGACGGTTCCTTCGGGCGAAACGCGGGGCTCGAGCGGCTCCGGGCGTCGTCGCCCGAGTGGCGGCGGTGGTTTTCCGACTACGCGGCGCTGCTTCGGGAAAACGCCGCGGCGGACCCCGAGAGAAAAAAGCGGATGGACTCCGCAAACCCCCTCTACGTTATGAGAAACCACGTGATGGAAACCGCCGCGAGAAAGGCGGAGGGGGGAGACTTCTCGGAAATAGACAGGGTGAGGAGGATATTCGAAGACCCCTTCACCCCCAGGCCCGGCTGCGGGGACCTGGCGGGACCTTCCCCCGAGTGGGCCGAAGGACTTTCGGTCAGCTGCTCTTCCTAGCGGGGGAGAGAAAGTCGGAGATTATCTTTCTCGCGCCGTAGCGCGGAAAGACCGCGGTGACCACGACGTTTTTCCCCGAGGTCTCCACCTTCTTCACCACTCCCCGGCCGAAATGCATGTGGCTTACAGCCTGTCCCGGGGAGAATCCGCAATCCGCGGCCTGTGCCCGCGGGGCCGCTTCGGCGGGAAGGGAAGGAAGCCTTTCGGGAGCGGTTTCCTCGTCCGGCGTCTCGCGGACCACGTGCTCGGCGGGGACTTCGCCGAGGAACATGGAAGGGAGGGAGTGGCGAAGCGCCCCGGACTGTCTTCTCCACGAACAGTGGCTCATGCAGAGAAATTTTTCCGCGCGCGTCACCGCGACGTAGAAAAGCCTTCTTTCCTCCTCGATTTCCTCGAGGGTCTCGGAGGACCTTTCGTGCGGAAGCAGCCCTTCGTTCAGTCCCACCAGAAAGACGGCCGGAAACTCGAGCCCCTTGGCCGCGTGCATGGTCATGAGGGAGACCCTGTCTCCGTCGGGACCCTCCCTGTCCTGGTCGGTCGCAAGAGACACGTCGTCCAGAAACTCGGAGAGCGGCCGGTCGCCGTAAAGCGACGCGGCGTTGAGAAGCTCCTTCACGTTTTCGACCCGCGGGGCGTCGTCCCCGAGCCAGCCGACGTAGTCCGTGAGGTCGAGAAGTCTCGCCACGACCCTTCCCGCGGGGCCGCTTCGCGCCTCGCGGCGAAGTTCGCCCACAAGCGCCGAGAACTTCCCGAGCCTCTCGACCGCGTCACTTCGAAGAAGCTTTTTCTTTCCGCACTCCTCCACGGCGTCGAGAGGAGCCAGTTCCAGCGTCCGCGAGACTTCGAGCACGCGCTCCACCGTCACCTTTCCTATTCCCCTCTGCGGAACGTTGGCTATTCTCGCGAAGCTGGCGGCGTCCGCGGGATTGCGGACCAGGCGCAGGTAGGCGAGCATGTCCCTTATCTCCGCCCTCTGGTAAAAGCCCGTGCCGGCGACCACGACGTAGGGAATTCCGGCGGCGCGAAGCGCCTCCTCCACCGCCCTCGACTGGAAGTTCGCCCTGTAGAAAACCGCCGCGTCGCCGAAGCCGAAATCCCCCGAATCCGCGAACTCCGAAATCCGCCCGGCGACGAACGCCGCCTCCTCGACGTCGTCTTCCGCGCGGAACACGACGGCCTTCCGCCCGCGGGGATTTTCCGTCCAGAGCCTTTTTTCCTTCCTGCGGAGGTTTTTGCTCATGATTCCGTTCGCTATGCCGAGCACGGTCTTCGTGGAACGGTAGTTCTGCTCGAGCTTCACGGTCTTCGCCTCGCCGAAATCCCTCTCGAAGTTCAGTATGTTGCTTATGTCCGCCCCTCTCCACCCGTAGATCGACTGGCCGTCGTCGCCCACGACGAAAAGGTTCTGGCGGAACTGCGAAAGAGTCTTGACGAACCTGTACTGGTGCGCGTTGGTGTCCTGGTACTCGTCCACGAGCACGTGGGAGAACATCTCCTGGTAGCGGCGGCGAACCTCGGGGTCCTCGCGCAGGAGGCGGTTCGCGACCAGGAGCAGGTCGTTGAACGTCATGGCGTTGGCCTTGACGAGCTCCTTTTTGTAGAGAAGGTAGAGGTTTTCTAGCGCCTGGGCGAAAAAGCCCTCTCCGAAGGAGACCTCCGGGCCGTTTTCCGCCCCGTCGAACCTGCCGAGGGCGGACTCGGCCGTGACGAGACTTTCCCCGTAGTCGAGTTCCTTCATGCATCTTTTGACGAGAGCGAGCTGGTCGGCCCTGTCGTAGACGACGAAGTCCTCCGCGTAGTCCGAAAGAGAATCGATCTCCCTTCTCAGTATCCTGAGACACGTCGAGTGGAAGGTGCCTATCCAGAGCCCGAGCGCCGCTCCGCCCGCGAGCGTCTCCACTCTTTTTTTCATCTCCCGCGCGGCCTTGTTCGTGAAGGTCACGGCGAGGATCTCCCGGGGAGAGACTCCGTTGTTTTTTATCAGGTAGGCGATGCGGTGCGCTATCACCCTGGTCTTTCCCGAACCGGGACCCGCGAGCACCAGAAGCGGTCCCTCGCCGTAACTCACCGCCTCGGCCTGGGAAGGGTTCAGTCCTTTGAGAAAATCCTGTTCCACGGACGCTTCGAAACCGTTTCAGTTAGGAGTGGCTGGGGCGGAAGGAATCGAACCCTCACTACCGGGACCAAAACCCGGTGTCCTGCCGTTAGACGACGCCCCAGCGAAAAGAGACTTCTATGTTACCACATCCGCGCGGCCGTGACAGGCCGAAAATCCCGCCGCGCGGCCGGAATTCAGTCCGCGAGAAAATGCCTCCCGCTTATTCCCTCGGCGAGAAAAACCTCGAAATCGTCCGAAGTGCGGAGGTACTCGTAAATCTCCTCGGCGGGCTCCCGCTCCCCGAAGACGGAAAAGACGGAGGACCCGCTTCCGGAAACGAGAACGCGCTCGGCGCCGAACGAGCGCAGAAGCTCCTTCGCGGCGGCCGCCCCGGGAAAAAGCCCGAAAAGAGGCTCCTCGAGACCGTTTTCGAGAGGAAACCGGCCGCGGCGAAACTCCCCGGCGAGCGCCGCGGGATCGACCCTTTCGGGGGGAGTTTCGGGCTCTCTCCATCTTCGGTAGACCTCCCGTGTCGAGACGCTCTTTTCGGGAAAGACGATCACGTAGTGAAAAAGCGGAAAGTCGGGGAGAACCTCCACTCTCTCCCCGACGCCCTCCATGAAGGAGGACGCGGACTTCACGAAAAACGGAACGTCCGCGCCGAGGCGGGCCGCGATCCGCAGGAGGTTCTCTTCGCCGAGCTTCCCGAGAAGCCTTTCGAGACCCGCGAGCACCGCGGCGGCGTTCGAGCTTCCCCCGCCGAGTCCCGCGCCGAGGGGGATTTTCTTTCTTATCGCGACCGAGACCCTTTTTTCGAGAGACGCCTCCTCCAGGTAGGCCGAAGCGGCCGCCGCGGCCAGGTTGTCCCCGCCCGAAGGAACCTCTTTTCCCGCGGCCGAGAGCGAGACCCCTCCGCCCTCCCCGACAGAGACCGCGATCTCGTCGAACAGGCTCACGGGCTGGGCGAGGGACTGGATTTCGTGGTACCCGTCGGGGCGTCGCCCCAGAACCCGAAGAAACAGGTTCACCTTGGCGGGCGAGAGAAGCCGCACGGAGCTCATCGCTTCTCGGCCTTGGGGTCGAAGTTCATCGTGAGCTTCACGCTTCGCAGCGGAAGAAAGAGGCTCACGAGCTTTTTCGTCCCGGCGTCGAATCCCAGAACGAGCCTGAACGTAACGTAGCCGCCCTCGGGAGTCTTCTCCTCGAGCCTGTACCTGTAGGTATAGGTGTAGGTCCCGCCCTCGGGAACGGAGGCCGTTTCCCAGGGAAGTCCCAGGACGTCCGCGGCTTCCGCCGAGGTGGGAATGTCCGCGGGGCGAAGCGACCGCACGGTTCCCGTGCTGGTCTGCGAGAGCTTGCTCACGTCGGCGTCGCCCATGGAGTTCATTATCTTCGCGAACACGTCGCTGTTTAGGTATTTCGTCAGGCTCTTCGGAAAGACGACCTCGGAGAGTTTCCCGGAGACGAACCTCATGCCGAGGGGAAGGTCGAAGTTTCCGGTCTCGTTTTTCTTCGCGGGATACCGCTTGACGAGCGTGTACGTCCACATCTCCGAGTCCCCGCCTAGCGGGGTCTTTCGGGGAGGAGAGTGGATCATGAGCCAGGAGACGTCGTCTGCGAGCAGGACGGGATTTTTGAACGCGAGCCGAAGGCCGTCGCGGTCGCTTGTCTCGAAGTTCGCGGCGAAGTCGCGGAGCTGGTCCTTCACCTCGAGGAACCTGAAGAGCCGGCATCCCCCCGCCGCGACGCAGGCGAGCAGAAAAAGAAACATGAAGAATCTCCGTCCCGAAATCCTGTTTTTTCTCATGACGCGGACATTTCCTCCCCCGAGCCGTTATATTATATACGGAAACGGCGATTGCCATGTTCGCAAGACTTCTCATTCTGTTCACGGCGGTTCCCCTGGTGGAACTCGCCCTTCTGATAAAGCTCGGAAACGTTATAGGTCTCTGGCCCACGGTGCTCGTGGTGGTGGCCACGGGAGCCCTCGGAGCGGCGCTCGCCAGAAGCCAGGGAACGGGCGCCGTCGCCGCGATAAGGCGCGAGCTCGGCGAGGGAAGACCTCCCGGGGAGAGTCTCGTGAACGGTCTTCTCATACTGGTCGGCGGGGTGGTGCTGCTCACCCCCGGGATTCTCACCGACGCGCTGGGCTTCTGCCTTCTGGTTCCCGCGACGAGAAAATGGTTCCGCGCGAAGCTGCTCAGAAAGCTTCGGGACCGCGCCGCGAGAAACGCGGGCGGGGGGACGACGATAATAATCCGCTGAAACGGGACGCCCCGTCCCTGTCTACGGACAAAACGGCTCGCGGCTTATGTCGTGTATGATGGGCATCGAGAATCTCACCGACTCCATGAGCTTCCGTCCGTACTCCGCCACCCACTCCTCCGGCGCGGTTTCGTAGAAATCAGAAAGCGTCATCCAGTCTCCTCCCCTGACGATCCCGCCGTAGTCGACGCTCGCCAGAAAGGCGGTCATGTCCCCGCCGTCCATGGCGTTTATCACCGAACACTCTGCGTAGGAGTGAACATCCCCGAGCACCGGACAGCCGTTTTTTCCCCGGAAGCGGTCCACGCCCGAGAACTTGTCCCTGTCCCGCCCCGAGTAGAAGCCGAAGTTGCGCACCAGGCCGATCTGCTCCTTTCCGAGAAGATGGACGACAAGTTTCCGGCTTTCGGTTATGAATCCGTGGGTGTGGTTTCCCTTCCAGATTCCCACGACGAGGCGCGGCACAGCGGGGACTATCGAGGAGGTGACGAGAGTGACGGCCACCTGCCCGTTTATCTCCTCTCCCCTGTGGCTCGTTATGACCACGACCGGAGAGTCGTGCCAGAAGATTCCGGCCACCGAAGAAGCTTCGTTCATCGCGCGCACCTCGCTTCGGGACTTGCGCCCCGGAAAAAATTGAAGGACGGTTACCTGTATGTTACACTGAAAACCGGACCGCGCGTAAGGGGCGTTTCCCGAAACGCCCGTTGCGGCGGCGACGAAAAACCGGAGGATCCGACAGTGAAAAGAACGAAAACGGCCTTGGCCCTAGCCTGCGCGCTTCTCTGCGTCTTCTACCTGTCGGGATGCGCCAAGCGGACCCAGCTTCCCGACCCTCGGGCGGAAGCGGGAGGAAAGATCGTCTCGGTGGAGAGCATGCTCGAGCGCGCTCGCGCGGAGGGGGCCCAGGACACCTGGGAATACGGCGAGGCGGCGAGGCTTCTGGAGCGGGCGAGGGCGCTCATGGAGCAGGGAGATTTCGAGGGCGCGGCCGCCCTGCTTTCTGAGGCCGAGATAAACGCCGTCATGGCGCTCGGGGCGGCCAGAAGCATGACCTACATGAGCGGCGTCGACGAAGACGCCCAGGAACTTCAGAAATCGATGCTCGAAGAGGCGTTTTCCTCCGAAGCCGCCGACGCGCCGGGCGTTTCCGACGTGTTCTTCGAATTCGACAGCTCGAAGATATCGGAAAGAGCGCGGGGGACTCTCAACTCGAACGCCGACGCCCTGGCGGCGGACGCCGAGAACGTCAGGTTCGTCGTGGTGGCCGGTTTCTGCGACACGCGGGGAACCGAGGAATACAACCTCTCGCTCGGCAAGAAAAGGGCCGAGCAGGTCAGAAAATACATGATCGGCAGGGGAGTGTCCCCGTCGACCATCCACTCCGTCAGCAAGGGAGAGACGGACATGTGGCAGAAGGGAACGTCGGAGGAGTCGTACGGCAAGAACCGCCGCGCGCATTTCCGCGTCCTTTTCAAGTAGGGGTACGGAACGAAAATGAAAAGACGGTATCTGGCTACTGCGGCGGTGCTGCTTTGCTCCCTGTTCATGTACGGATGCGTCGCGTCCGAGGGGGACGTGGGGTTCATCTACACCAGGCAGAAGGACATCGAGGCCAACCTCAAGAAGGCCGAAAAGGACATCGAGTGGCTTAAGGCGGAAGTTTCAAACGAGGACGCCAACCTGGAGATCAAGGAACAGATCTACGAGGTCCAGAACAAGATGCTAGAACTCGAACAGGTCGTGGGAGCCGTCCATTCGGGAGTGGAAACGATGAAGACGGACATCCTCGAATCGTCAAACGTCGCCGGGCGGCGGGGGGCGGAAGCCGCCGAGGGGAACGAGTCCGCGGCCCTAATGAAACGGATCGGGGAACTCGAGGCCAGGGTTTCGCAGCTCGAGCGGGGAACGGAAAAGCCTCTCGCGGCGGTGCCGGCGCCTCCGGCGCAACCCGCCTCGGAAAAGGAAGCCGCCGGAGAAAAGCCCGAGCCCCCGCGTCAGGAAACTTCCGCGCAGACGCCCGAACCCGTGAAGTCCGAAACCGCGGCGGCCGAACCCGCGGAGCCGCGGGCCGCGCAGTCCGGAACTCCGGCGGAGGAGCCCGAACCCGCCGAACCCGAAGCCCCAGCGGCCGAAACCTCCGCGCGGACGCCCGCGCAACAGCAGGCCGCGCAGGACCGGGCTCCCGCCGAAAAGCCCGAACCCGCCGAACCTGAATCTCCCGCGCCCGAAACTTCCGCGCAGACGCCCGCCGAACCCGAAGACGCCTCGAAAGGGACCGGGGCGTATTACGACCTCGGGAAAAAGAAGCTCGCCGAGGGAGAGTACGGCGACGCGAGAGTCCTGTTCAGAAAATACGCGGACGCCAATCCCGTCGCCTCCGACGCGCCGGAAGCCGTCTTTCTCATCGCCGATTCCTACTTCATGGAAAAGCTCTACGAAGAGGCGATTCTCGAATACCAGAACCTGATCGACATCTACCCCGACAGCCCCCGCGTGACGACTTCCCAGCTCAAGCAGGGAATCGCGCTTCTCGAGATAGAAAAGCCCAACGAGGCCGCGCTTTTCTTCGAATCGCTGATCGAATCCCATCCCCGGTCTCCCGAAGCCGCCGAAGCCCGAAAATACCTGAAGAAGATAAAGGCTCCGAAAGCGGCGGAATGAGAACTCCGGCCCCGCTCGGCCCGAACCGAACTCCGATGAACACCGCCAATTCGCAGAAGCTCTTCGCGAGGGCGAAAAACGTCCTGGCGGGGGGAGTCAACAGCCCGGTGAGATCGTTTTCCGCCGTGGGAGGATCCCCGCTTTTCATATCCAGGGCCAGGGGGGCCTACGTCTACGACGCCGACGGAAACAGGTTCATCGACTACGTGGCTTCGTGGGGTCCCCTGATCCTCGGCCACTCGCACCCGGCGGTGGTCGCGGCGGTGGGAGAGGCGCTTCCCATGGGAACGAGCTTCGGCGCTCCCTGCGAGGCGGAAACCAGGCTCGCGGAACTTGTGACGAAAAACTTTCCGTCGATCGGGAAAGTCCGCATGACCAGCTCGGGAACCGAGGCGACCATGAGCGCCGTGAGGCTCGCCAGGGCGTACACCGAAAGAGACTACGTGGTGAAGTTCGAGGGATGCTACCACGGACACTCGGACCCTCTGCTGGTGAAGTCCGGCTCCGGCGCCACCACCTTCGGAAGTCCCAGCAGCGCGGGAGTCCCGAGATCGCTCGTGGGAAAGACTCTCCTCGCCCGCTACAACGACGCGGGATCGGTGAAGGCTCTTTTCGACAGGTACCCGGGAAAGATCGCCGGAGTCATACTCGAGCCCGTGGCGGGCAACATGGGAGTGGTGCTTCCGAAAAAGAACTTCCTCGGGCGCCTGCGCTCGCTTTGCGACAAACACGGCTCGCTTCTGGTTTTCGACGAAGTGATAACGGGTTTCCGGCTGGGGAAGGGAGGCGCGCAGGAGCTTTTCGGCGTAAGACCCGACATAACGTGTCTGGGAAAGATAATCGGGGGAGGTCTTCCGGTCGGGGCGTACGGAGCGGGGAAGGAGATAATGAGCATGGTCTCTCCCGAAGGTCCCATGTACCAGGCGGGAACGCTTTCGGGAAATCCCCTGGCCGTCGCGGCGGGTCTGGCCACCCTGGGAAGGCTCAACGCGAGAACCTACGAGAGGCTCGAGAGCACGGCGGAACTTCTAGCGTCCGAAACGAAAAGGATAATATCTGACCTCGGGATTCCGGCCAGGGTGAACCGCGCGGGCTCCATGTTCACGGTGTTTTTCACGAAAAAAAAAGTGGAGGACTACGCGGGAGCCCTCGGGTGCGACACCCGGGCCCACGCGAGGTTTTTCAGAAAACTTCTCGAAAACGGAGTGATGTTTCCCCCGTCGCAGTTCGAGGCCGTGTTCGTTTCCGCGGCTCACACGAAAAGGCACATAGACAAGACCCTCGGGGCGATCAGAAAATCCCTCGGGGAACTTTCCTGACGGAGGTGCGCAATGAAGAAGCGTCCAAGCTGGCTTTCTTTCTCGATAATAGGCGTGGAGTTCGCCCTGGCGGTCATAATAGGGCTCGAGCTCGGCGGATACGCGGACTCGAAACTCGACATGTCGTTTCCCGCGTTCACCCTGCTGGGTCTCGTGCTGGGGGTGACGGTGGGATTCCTGGCGCTGGTAAGAATACTGAAGAGGATGGAGAAGAGCCACGACGAACCGGATGAGAAATCCTAGCATGGGAGTGGAAAAGCTGTCCCTCGCGGTAACCGGTCTTTTTTTCGCCGTGAACATGCTGATCGGACAGACGCAGGTGGCCGTGGGAATCGCGGTCGGCGGCGCGCTTTTCCTCGCCGACTACGTGGCCATAAGATTCGTCGTCAGGGCGCTTTCGGAAAAGAGGTACACCCTCGCCTTTTCCATATTCATAATCGTGACGAAGCTGCTCGCGCTTCTGGGAATAGTGACGGTTCTCCTGATGTTTGCAAAACTCAATATCTATGGTTTACTGATAGGCTTAACTTCCGTTGTGATAGTGATAATAGGCAAGGGACTCAAGGGCTAAAAACGTGGAGCACTACAGCTGGTTCTCATTTCTCGGTCTGCTTCATTACGACCACGTCATCGGCGGGGTGATCGTCGTGCTGTTCATCCTGTTCACGGGGCTTCGGGCGCGGAAGCACTACTCCAGAGAGTCTTCGGTGATTCCCGAGGAGAAGCTGTCGATGAACATCTTCTACGAGCTCGTGGGGGTCGAGTTTCTTTTCTCGACGATCGAGGGCGTGTTCGGCTCGCGGGAGAAGGCCAAAAAGTACTTTCCCCTTCTGGCCGGATCGTTTTTCTTCGTGCTGTTCGCGAACCTGCTGGGAATGGTTCCGGGGTTTCTTCCCCCGACCGGCGTTCTCGACACCACCGTCGCCTGCTCGCTTCTCATCTTCATCATGTACAACTACTATGGAGTGAAGGAGCACGGCGTCGGCTACCTCAAGCATTTTCTGGGTCCCGTTATCTTTCTCGCGCCGCTCATGGTGATAATCGAGGTCATAAGCCACCTGGTGAGACCGGTTTCCCTCTCCCTCCGGCTTTTCATGAACATCACCGGAGACCACATGGTGCTTGGAGTGTTTACGAACCTGACGCACATCTTCATCCCGATGCTCTTCGTCGGACTAGGACTTTTCGTATGCTTCCTCCAGGCTTTCATATTCACGATTCTTTCGACCATATACATAGCGTTGGCCGAATCACACGAACACTGAAATCAAATTCTGCTAAGGACAGCAAGTACAGGAGGTAAGAAATGAAAAGGTTGTTTTCTTTTATAGGTTTGATCGCGCTGGCTTCGCTCGCCACCCTGGTTCCCGATGTCGCGCACGCCGCGTCGGAGATGGGGGACACGGCGAAGATGGGACTCGGCATCGGCGCCGGAGTGGGAATAGGAATAGCAGCCGGGGTCGCCGGAGTCGGACAGGGACTCGCCACGGCGGCCGCCCTCGACGGCATAGCGAGAAACCCGGGAGCTTCTGCCAAGATTCAGACGCCGATGATCATCGGTCTCGCCCTGATCGAGTCTCTCGTAATCTACGCCCTGCTCATAGCGTTTCTGCTTCAGGGAAAGATCTGACATCTTGTAAGAACGGGAAGTCCCATAAGGACTTCCCGCATTCTTGCAAGACATGGTCCGCAAAGAATAAGGTCTATCGCTAACGCGGATTATCTTTATCGTACTTATCTATCCAAAAGAATCCATCGTAAAGATTAACGTGTTACAAACATATTTTGGGATAAGCAAAAACCGGTTGTTCAAACTGACCTTGAGACAAGCATGAGCAACCAGAGTAAATTCCCTAAAGAACCTTGTAAGAAATGGAAGCAATAAATGCAGATCAGGTTTCTCACCAATTCTTATCAGACATGAATAAGAAATTGGGTGAGTTGATGAAAGGAGACTGCGTATTCATTCATTGTCCAATGGTTCCGCCTCTGGATGATGAATTCAGGGTCGTTATTGAAGGTATTCCCAAAAGCGGCAAAAATCACCTGATTGTCGTGTTGCAAACCGGGGGTGGATATATGGAAACCGTTGAAAGACTGGTTTCCGTCATGAGAACTCATTACAAAAAAGTTTCCTTCGTAATTCCAAATCATGCATATTCGGCAGGGACCGTTTTAGCGTTGTCAGGAGACAATATATGGATGGATTACTATTCCGTACTCGGGCCTATTGACCCACAATATCAAAAGGAGGGAAAACTCCTGCCCGGCACTGGATATTTACAGAAGTTCGAAGAACTTGTTTCAACAATTAACAACACAGAAGGAAAAGAGACGAAAGCCGAGTTAGCTTATTTGGTCGGAAAATTTGATCCGGCTCTCTTGTTTTATATAGAGCAGGGAATCGCGCACGGCATATCGCTGATAACCGAATGGTTGCCGAAATACAAATTCAAGGATTGGAAAAAAACCAATACGTCAAAGAGAAAAGTCACCTGGAAGATGAAAAAGGACCGAGCTGAAGAAGTCGCAAAGGTTTTGAGCGATGCTAATCGTTGGCATTCTCATGGTCGAGGAATTTCAATTAAAGAGCTTGAGAGTTCTGAAATCAATCTTAAGATTGACAATTTCGGAGTTAGTAAGGAATTAAGTGACGCCATTAGGCACTATCACGGTTATTGTGTAAACTATTATCTGGAGAAGCTGGGTGTTCGCGGGTTCATACACGATAACGGAGGAATGAGACTTGTAATTAGGTGAGGTCTTTTATTATGAAGAAAAAAACTTTGGAAGAAAATCCTTACGAAAAGTTTCTTGATGACGCTAAAAATGAGCTAGAGCAGACAGGCCGGTCCTTGGACCATCTGGATACAATTCCAGAGAACGCCAAAGGCGACTCGGTTGCTGTACCCTTTCCTTACGGCAGAGAAAACGCTCCTGACATAAGCAATTCATAGTGCCAATCGGGTCAGCATGACTAGAGTTTTTGATTGACGCTGTTATTTTACACTTTTAACTCTCTGTTATCGTTAAATTATTTGCTATACTGTCAAACTGTACAATCTTTTGGGCTTATTTGATATTCTTTTTTCTTCCGTGATTAGGTTGGTAGAAGCAAGATTGTATTATTGTTACGACCCGCTACTGACAGGATAATTTTCCCGCACAAAATCCAATGCTTCGTCCTTTGAACTAATCCTGTTTTCAAGCTGCTGTTCCTGCACTTCCCCCAGTATCCTGGAAAAAACGGGACCGGGAGAGTAGCCGAGAGCTATGAGATCCTTTCCGTCAATGAGCCTGGGAGGCTTTATCTCCTCCCGCCCGTATTCCTCCATCTTCGCCCTCACGAAATCGTAGGCGTCGGTTTTCCCGTGACTGCCCATGCAGTCGGCCAGATGCAGTTCCATGTGCTCGTCGAAATGCGGAAGCGAGAGAAATCTCTTGAGAGTGCTCTTTCGCATGTTGAACACGTCCTTGAACCGAAGATGCTCGGCTATGAGCTCGGAAATTCTCTTTATCTGCTTTTTCGAAAACCTGAGCCTTCCGCATATCCGCTCGGACATTCTCGCCCCCACCTTGTCGTGCCCGTTGAACCTTATCCTGTCGGACACCTCGTAGGTGGGCGGCTTTCCCACATCGTGGAGGAGCGCGGCGACGGCGAGTTCCTCCGAGTAGCCGCCCTCGGTGTTTCTGTACAGCATGTCCATAACGAGACACGTGTGGACGAACACATCTCCTTCGGGATGAAACTGCCGGGGCTGCTCCACTCCCCTCATGCACTCGACTTCCGGGAGAAAATGTTCGAGAAGTCCCGAGTCGCTGAGAAGTCCTATTCCGTCTCCCGGGTTTCTGCCGGTGAGTATTTTTACAAGTTCCTCCCTTGTTCTTTCGGCACTCACCGCGGATATGCCCGAAGCGTCCCGGCGGATGACGGACAGCGCCTCGGGGGCGAGCTCGAAACCCAGGCACGCGGAGAACCGGACGGCCCTCATCATCCGAAGCCTGTCCTCGCCGAACCTTTTTTCCGGTTCTCCTATCGTCCTCACCGCCCGAAGCTCAAGGTCTCCCAGTCCCCCGACATGGTCGTAGAGCTCCTCCGAGACGGGATCGTAGAGCATGCCGTTCACGGTGAAGTCTCTCCTGAGAACATCCTCTTCGGCGCTTTCTGTGTACTCGACGTTTTCCGGGTGTCTTCCGTCTCCGTACCCGGATTCCCTCCTGAAAGTCGCCACCTCGAACGACTTGCCGCCTTCCATCACGATAACGACGCCGAAGCTTTTGCCCACCTCCACCGTCTTCGGGAAAATCTCCTGAACCCTCCCGGGCTCGGCACTCGTGGCTATGTCGATCTCCTCGGGCTTGCCGCCCAGAAGCGCGTCCCTTACGCAGCCCCCGACGAAAAACGCCTCGTGTCCCTTTTCCCCGAGGGTCCTTACGATGCGGAGCGCCGCCTCGAAGTTTTTCTCCTCGAAATCAAGTTTCCTTTTCAAAATCCGCCACCATGCGCGCCAAAACGGTTAAAATACGCCTCTAAATCTTACCCGCTACGCCGTCCGGTCGCAGAGCCGCGAAAAGAAGGATGAACCACAGAAACTTCCACGATTTTCTTACGCAGAGCACCAAGGAAAACGGCTCGAGGCTCGTCTTTCAGAAAAAAGACGGCTGGAGCTGGAAGCAGATCACCTGGCCCGACATGCTGACCGAGGTGGAAAGCATCGCCTGCTTTCTTCTGAACTCGGGATTCGCCCCGGGAAGCAGGGTCGTCGTTTCCTCCCCGAACACCCTTGAGTGCCTTTTCTTCGAGCTCGCGGTCCTCATGACGGGAGGAACCTGCGTTCCGGCCGCGGACACGGGGAAGGCGAAAGAGGTTCTGGAAAACTCGGAGGAAAGCTGTTTTCTTCTCTCGTGCGACCCAGACGGCGCGCGTTCTCTAGCGACAGACCCCGCCCTCGGAGGAAAAATCGAAAAAGCCTTTCTCACGGTGGACGCCAGAATCCCCGTGGAAGAGGAAACGGCGAGCTACTCGAGCGCGGTCAAGTTCGGCTTTCTGGCGAGAAAAAAACTGAAAGACGAGATAGCGTCGATGGGAAGTTCGGTGAAAGAAACCGCCCCCGCCGTGATTTTCGGCGCGGCAAACGGGGAAACCGCAGTATTCTCCCAGGCGGATGTTCTGGAAATTCTACGGGGCTCGCAGGAAACGCTGGGTCCGGTGTCGGAGGAGGAGCAGGTGTTTTCCTATCTTCCGCTCTGCGGCTCCTTTTCGAAATTCGCCAACATGCTCACCCTACAGACGGCGGCGAGAGGGGCGGTGGCGTCGTGCCCCGAAGACTTTTTCTCCGACGTTCTCGAGATAATGCCCTCGACGCTCGTTCTCGAAAGCGGGGGACTCGAAGACGTGGTGGAAAAACTCGGCGGCTCGGGAAAAAGCCTGAAAAAGTCCCTCGGCGGAAGAGCGAAACTCGTGCTGACGGATTCCGCGCCCGGAGAAGAAACCGCAAGGCGCCTGCTCGCGGAAGGCATATCGACCACAGAGCTGAAAACCCTCTCGGCCGTGTTCTGAAAATATCAGGCGTCCTTCGGATCCTCGGTCCCGTCCACGGTGCAGAATGCCCTTCCCCTGTGGAACTTCACTACCAGACCGTCGCTTTTCCGAAGCGTGGAGGAATCCTCGACCACCCGCCCGGTCTTCTCCTCGGAGACTATGGAGTAGCCCCTCTCGAGAACCCTGAAGGGGTTCAGCGACTCGAGCCTGCCGGAACAGTTCTCCATGTCGCGCTCGAGATTTTCGAGACGCGAGGTCATGTGGTGGCGAAAGGCACCGGACAGAGAGTCGAGGCGCATGGAGAACATCTCGACGCGGTTGGAAAGCGCGCGGTCGAGTCTTTTTCTCATCAGCGCTAGGTCGTCCGCGATCTCGCTTTTCTCCCTCACGGCGAGCTCGGCCGCCATGGACGGGGTCGCCGCCCTCACGTCGGCCACCAGGTCCGCGAGCGTAACGTCGATCTCGTGACCCACGGCGGAGACGACCGGAAGCGGGGACGCGGCGATTTTCCTCGCCACGGACTCGTCGTTAAACGCCTTGAGATCCTCCTTGGAGCCCCCTCCCCTCGTCACGACGACAAGGTCGAGAGCCTCCATCCGGTAAAGCCTGTCCAGCGCCCGGACTATCTCGGCGGGGGCGGTCTCTCCCTGGACGTTAGTCGGGGAAACTATCACCTCGACGTTGGAAGATCGCCTGTGGACGACCTTTATCACGTCCCTCACCGCCGCGCCCGAGGGGGAAGTCACGACCCCTATTCTTCTGGAAAGAAACGGAAGGGGGCGTTTTCTCGACGCGTCGAAAAGTCCTTCCTCGAGAAGTTTCTGCTTGAGCTTCTCGAGCGCGAGTGCCTCCGCGCCCACCCCTTTGGGGTCCATGGTCTCGACATAGAGCTGGTAGGAGCCCCTCTGCTCGTAGACGCCCACCCTGCCGCCGCATATCACCTCCGTCCCGTTTTCCGGGTCGAACCTTATGCGCTGGTTCGCCGTCCTGAAGCATACGGCGGATATCTGGCTTTCCTTGTCCTTGAGGGAAAAATACCAGTGGCCGCTCGAGTAATGTCCCCTGAACCCGGAAATCTCTCCGGCGACCAGCACGGAAATTCCCCCGAACTGAAGGTCGATCGCCCTTTTTATCGCGGAGTTGAGTTCCGAAACGCCGTAGATTTTCTCGCCCATATCCTTCTCCCGCCCCTCACCCGAAAAGCCCCGGCGCCTTCTCCCTCACCTTCTCCAGAATCTCCGGCGAAACCCTCACGTTTTCGAAAACGGCGACGTTGAAAAGCTGCGTCGCACGAAGCTTCCCGGCTCCCGTGAGGTCGACGTCTTTCAGAACCGCGCCGTCCAGGTTCGCGAGCTTGAGGTTGGCTCCAGAAAGATCCGCCCCCGTTAGGTCGGCTCCGATCATGTGAGCGCCTTCGAGGTCTGCTTCCCGAAACGCGGCGGAGCGGAGGTCGCATCCCTCGAGATTTATTCCGCGAAGCCTTGCCCTGGAAAAATCCGCGCCGACGAAGCTGCATCCCTTGCAGAAAGCGAGCTTCAGAACGCAGAGGGCGAACGAGACTCCGTCGAGGTTAAGACCGTTGAGATTGGCCCAGCCGAGGTCCGCCGGGGCGTCGGGCGCGGCCGCCCTCCAGGCGTTCCACTCCGAAACTCCCCGCCCTATTCTCTCCACGCACTCAGAGTCCGCCACGAGCGTCACCACCGCCAGTCGCCAAAGTCAAAATCCTTGAACGCGGAAAAAAGCACGTAAAGGGCGATCAGCAAAAAGAGCACGCTTCGCAGAAGTCCCCTAAAGCCGCCGCTTCTCCTTCGGATCCTCTCCCCGCAGCCGGGACATGTGTCCGTCTTTATCGTGCCCCCGTAACCGCATTCGCCGCAGGTCGTCTCGGGTTCAAACGGCATCGGACGCCTCCCGTCCCGCCCTGCGAAGAGCCGACTCCTCAAAGAGCGGATGGACTTCCCTCACTGTTTCGACAAGCTGTCTCACCACGTTTCTTATGTCCCACTGCGCGGCTTCGGAGAGCCGAAGGTTCGTGAGATGATAAAGCTCCCAGAGATCGAAGCCGCCAAGGACTCTCCTGTTGTGGGCGTTCGTCACGACGTAGGGGGCGACGCTCCCCAGCCCCGCGTCGGCAAGCTTTTCGTAAAGCCGCTCGCTCGCCGCCGCGGCTTCGCGCAGAAGGTCCTCGGTCCCGGACTCCTTCACGTGAGGCGGAACCGTAACGCCGTTCCCAACGGACGGCTCCTGCGCCGCCCAGTTCACCTTCCTGTGGCGCAGCAGCTGGTGCCACGCGGCCTCGCTCAGAACGAACTCCGCCGCGTAGCTCACGGACCTGAATATCCGGACGGGGTTGTCGTGCTTTCCGAGCGCTTCGGCGGAGAGCGAAAAAATTCTCTCGAGGTCGCATTCCCCTGAGCGTACATACTCCTCCATTCCTCGGCAGGAAATCCCCGAGAATTCGAAAAGAAGGCCTTCGGCTATCTTCCGAAGCGCCTCGCGCTGGGGGTCTTCGCTTCCCTTCCCCGCGTAGTCCAGAAGCGTCACCGAAGAACCGTCCGCCGGCCCGTTTCTTTCCTCGGGGAGAAATTTTCGGCAGAACCCTGCCAAGGCCTTCCGGGTTTTCATTATGTATTCGTTTTCGTCCGCGTACTTGACGAGAGTGGGAACCGAGAACCTGACCTCGTCCTTTATCTCCCGCGCCCTTTCCCGCGCCTCCGGATAAGGGCTCGAAAGAAGCCCGCTCAGGGTCTCCTCTATGGCCCGGGCGTTGGCGGTCATGCCGAGGTTGGTGAAAGTGGAAAGATTGAGCGCGTATCTAGCGTCCTCGAACGCTATTTTCTCAAGCTCCCTCACGTGGGCCTTTTCGTCCTTGCCCTCGGGAACCGGTCTTTCTCTGACCAGAAAATCGAGAAGCTCGGAGTTTAACCTCGAATAGATCCCGTACTGGAGGGCGCAGAGCTCCTCGAACTCCTTTCTGAGAGAGGGGACCGGGTCGAGTTCCCGCGGAACGTAGTTGTCCCCGCTTGAGGGCCTCTGGTATCTCTGGGAGTACTCGGTGAAGGAGAGAAACTCGTTGGCGCACTCGAGAAGCGAGGAGAAAAGCCGTGAAACCCTCTCCACGCCCACGTGCACCGTGGCGTGCTCGGCGACCGAGGCGTGCCCGTAGTTCAGAACCCATTTCTCGTGGAACTTCTCGGCCCTCTCCCTGCCCATCTCCCGTTCCCTTACGACGGTGCCTATGTTTTCCCTGAAGCTCCTGGGGCTTCGGCTGACGTAGGCGAAGATGACGGCGACGACCTCTTCGGGAATGTTGCTTATCGTGTAGATGTCTCTGTCGAGGTTCGAAACGTAGCGTTTCATCTCCTCGCCGACGCTTTTATCGTCCATTTTCATATCGGAACAGCTCCCGTCGCTCCCGCAAACTTCCGGCGCGCGCGCCGTTCAGGAAACTATGTGCGCTTCCTTGAGCTTGCCCACTATGTGAGGCATGACCCTGCTCGGGCCTCCGTATATCACGGCGCTCACGTACTCGTCGGCCGGAGTCTGGCGTTCGCCGACTATGACGACCTTGTTGCCCTTGTTCATGACCTGGAAGGGAAAGGACGCCACGGGCTCGAGCTCGAGATTCGCCCCCACCACCACCAGAAGGTCGCAGTGCTGAAGCCTCATCCACGACTCCCTTATCTCCCAGTGGGGAAGGGCCTGGCCGGGAAAGGACAGGGGAGGTTTCATCTGGTCGCTCTGGCATTCCATGCACTTGGGAATTCCCGTCCTGCTGTCCTCAAGCGAAAGCAAAACGCCGTCCATGCGGTAGTCCTGCCCGCACTCCGGGCAGTTCACCCAGTTTATGGAGGCGTATATCTCTATAACCTTCTCGCTTCCGGTCTTGGAGTGGAGGCCGTCGGCCGCCTGCGTGAGCACGCAGTCCACGTTGCAGAGAAGCTCCATTTCGTAAATGGCCTCGTGGGCGGGAGAAGGACGTGCCTCGGATATTTTCGGATAGAAGTCCTTTATCTTCTCCCAGTATTCCTTTCTTACCTCGGGGTCGTTTTTGAACTGTCTTATGTCGGGATTGAAGCTTAGGTCCGCGACGTCGGGAAGTCCGACCTCTAAAGCGAGTTCGGGACCGGTTAGAACGACTATCTGGGCGGCTTGTCCTATCCATTCTATCGCCGCGGAGACGGCGTCCTGTTCCTGTCCGCTCATTTCAGGAGTTGATTATACTGCCTGCTTCGATTGAAGGCAATAAAACGGCCAGCGGGAGCGGAGGTTCGATTGAGCGTGCCGCGGCGGGTAGAATACGGCGTCATGGGAGCCAGACCGAGGGAAATAAGCGAGCTTACCGAAAAGGCCCTTCAGATCGTCTGGGACGACGGGGCGGAAACTGTGTTTCTCTACGACGAGCTTCGGGAGATCTGTCCATGCGCCACCTGCAGGAGACTTCGGAAGAAAAGCAGGACGGGAAAGCTTCCTTTCAAGAAACGCATTCCCCTGGGAGAAAGCGGCATGACGCCCGAGCGGATAGAGTACGTGGGAAACTACGCGATAAGGTTCGTGGGAACGAACTGGTGCGAAACGGGATTCTACACGTTCGACTTTCTGAGAGAAAACGACATGTCCGCGGAAGATCGGTCATGATTTTCCCGCCGGACCGCGCCGTAAACGGCATTGAGCTTTATTCGCCCTTGTAGACAATGAGAAGCGGACCCGAAGCGTTCAACGTAGAAATCGCCGGGCAGATGGCGGCCTGGTTTCTGGGCAAGATTCCCGGGAGGTCCGTCAACTGCCTGAAACTGATGAAGCTGCTTTACCTGGCCGAAAGAAGCTTCATTGAAAGATACGGCTATCCGACTCTGGGCGACAGGCTGGTTTCCACGCCCGAAGGTCCGATTCTCGAAGGGACCTTGCGCCACATGAAAGGACGCGGAACCTCGAACAACGGATGGAACATGTGGGTATCGCCCGTCAGGAACCGCGAAGTCTCTCCGGCCAGAGAATACAAGCCGGAAGATCTGGATCTTCTAAGCGACGTGAATCTGGAGGTGCTTGCCGAAGTGTGGAGCCGGTTTGGCGGCATGAACCTGTCGGAAATCAGCGACCACATTCGTCGGAACTGCCCCGAATGCGAGAACCCGACGGATTCTCCCTTTGAAATTACCTACGAGAAACTTCTTACGGTACTGGGGTACAGCGAAGAAAAAGCGAAGGAAGATGCCGCGGAGTTTGAAGCCTGGCGGGAAATCAGAAGAACTTTCTTTTCGTAGCGACTCTTGCCAGGTCGTTTTGTCGGGAAGACGGGACGGCAACCGGCCTGCGACTGCATTCACGCTTTCTTCGTCTCGGGAAAATACGGGCGAGAGCAATATCGCTCATCACGCGTGCTTTTCCTTTAGGCGGCGGTCCGGCCGCCTTTGGCGAACTTGCGGGCGTTCAATCGGGTATTTGTACCGGAAGATCAGGCCCGCGCGCTTATCGCGAGCCAGTTCCTGGTGACGAAATGCGTGCCGTCCTCGCTCACTTCCCCGTGGAGAAGTATGGCGGGCTCGACGGCGTTTTTCATCGCGTCCGAAGCGGCTTCGTTCGGGTAGCCGTGAAGGGCTCCCGCGGCGTACTGCTGAAAGGAGCTTATGTGCTCCCACGCCTCCTTGCTGAGGTCGGCCGCGAACTCCCGGGCTTCCACGAGGTCGAAACCCACGTTTTTCACGAGTTCCTCGTAGTACGAGCGCGGGTGAAACTTGGCGGCCTCGGCCTTTTTCTCGATCTTCTCTCTCTTTATGCCCTTCTGCTTGAGAAACTGCACGGCGTTTTTAACCTGGGTCCTGTAGAAGGGAATCGTTTCGGCCGGTCTTCCCTCCTCGTAGAAGGAGGTGTTGAAAAACAGCCAGCCGCCGGGCTTCAGCACTTCCCTTATCTTGCCGAGACTCTCCAGGTGCTCTTTTTCGTCGAGGTAATGTATGCCGTTTCCCCATATCGCCACGTCGACGCTTTTCGAAGGAAGGTCGAGCTCCTGTATGGGAGAGTTGATGAGAGTTATCCTGCCGACTTCCTTTTCAAGCCTGCGCTTGGCGAGCTTGAGAGCGCCCGCGGACTGGTCGAGACAGAGCACGGCGGACTGCTTCAGGTTCGCGGGAAGCATATCGAAAAAAAGCTGCGCCATGGTTCCCGCTCCCGTTGCGATGTCGAGAAACCTGTCGAGACTCTTCATCCCGCGGTCGACCATCGTGGCTATCCACATCCTGGTTATGTCGCCGTTTACCTTCCTGTACTCGTCGGTATCGGCGAAAGGCTCGTAATCGTATTTTTCCGTGCTCTTTTCCATGTCGGTTCTCTCTCCTGGCCCAGGGAACCGTCGCTCGAATCCCCGAGGACTCTAGATTGTAACACAATAAAGCCGCAAGCGTTACAGAAATAAAAAATTCCGGCCGTCCTTCGGGCTCGCGGAACATCCCGCCGGGGGCGGAAATTCACTCGGACGAAACCGCCCGTCTCCGCATGCAGGTCGCGGAAACGACCTCGCCGGGGTCGTTCGGGTTCGCGGCTTCAAGCGTGATCGAGTCGTCCGAAACCCCCGCCACGCGGTACTCGAAAGTGATCCCGCACAAAGACCTGTCGTACGTGACCCGCAGGCTGCAGGTCCCGGCGTCGAACGTCCATCGGAAGTTGAGCCGCTTCCCGGTAAACTCGGCGGTTTCGCCGCCGCCGAGAGCGAGGCTTCCGCGAACTATCTCGTCTCTGCCGGTTCCCTCGTCCCCGCCCGTTTCGTCGGCAAAGGCGTAGCTTCTGCTCTCGCCGTCGATTCCGCAGTTCTCAAAGTATTCCCCCCGTTTCGTCGTCAGCAGCTGCCCGCTGGAGATCCCGGGGCCCTCGGGGCAGGCGGTCCCGCCGGGAAAGAGGAAGACCTCCCCGCTGCGCGCGCACTGCGGCATCGCCGCGGGAAACGTTCCCGTTTCCCCTCCGCCTTCTCCGTCGCTTCCGCCGCAGGACGCGAACATGAAAACCGCGAACAGAACCGCCGGTATTTTCGACATTTTCCGCATCGCCTACAGTTTCCCGCCGCGGCGCGGACAAGTCAAACGTTCCCGACGCGGCCGCGCCGGGGCCCTAAAAAGTCCGGGAGTCCTATACCCCTCTTCTCTCTCCCCAGAGCATCTTGTGAAGCTGCGGCAGTATCCTCACGTTCTCCATGCCGTCGCGAAGGATCCTCTCGGCCATCCAGCCGGCCCGGACGCCGTGGACGGGCTGAAACACCACCGCGGCCCTGACGTCGCATCTTCGAAGAACCCCCCTGGCGTATTCGTAGTCGGCGGGGTCGGCGATGACGAACTTGAGCTGATCCTTTTCCCCGAGAGCGGAATAAAGAGAAAAGTCCATCCGCTCCTCCATCCCCGAACCGGGGCACTTGCAGTCCATGCTCACTACCGATCCGGGATGCGAGAATATCCCGGGAGGCTTTTTGTGACCGCTGGTCTCAAGAACGACCGAAAAACCCCTCTCGAGCAGAAAGCCCGCCACCTCCTCCACGGCGTCGCGCTGAACAAGCGGCTCTCCGCCGGTCAGACAGACGCGGCGGCATCCGAACCCGAGAATCTTCTCGAGCGCATCGGCGGTCGTCATTTCCCGAAAATCCTTTCCTTCCACCGCGTACATGGTGTCGCACCACGAGCAGCGAAGGTCGCAGGCGAAGAGCCGGAGAAAGACCGTGGGGAGCCCTATGTGAATTCCCTCGCCCTGTATCGAAAAGAAAATCTCGCTTACCTTCATCTCACGTCCCGTATTCCGTGGGGTCGGCAACTTTCGCCTCCTCAAACGCCCTCTTTCTCTCCCGACACGAGCTGCAGGAACCGCAGTGAATCCCGCGGCCCGCGTAGCACGACCAGGTGCGCTCGAACGGAACCCCGAGCCGCGCCCCGAGGGCGACTATCTCCGACTTGTCCATTTCCGCAAACGGCGCGTCTATGACCAGCTTTTCGTTGTCCGTCGCGAGTCTTTCGGCCGCCTCGAACGCCGAGACGAACTCCCGCCTGCAGTCGGGATAGACCCCCCTGTCGGAGTGATGGGCGCCGTAGAGCACCACGTCGCAGCCCACGCTCTGCGAATAGGCGACCGCCAGGGACAGGAAAACCGCGTTTCTGTTCGGAACGACCGTTACCGCGAGGGTTTCGTAGTTTTCCTCCGAAGCCGATACCCCTGGAATCGGAACGTCGGCGTCGGTAAGCGCCGAGGCCCCGAAAAGAGATCTCGCGGAGGAAATGTCGACAACCCTGGGCGAGAGGCCGAGGTCCTCGCACACGGCGGCGGCGGAGCGGATTTCCCTTTCGTGCTTCTGGCCGTAGACGAGAGTCAGGGGAAAAACCGCGAACCCCTCCCGCACCGCCCTGTAGCAGAGAGTCGAGCTGTCTATGCCGCCCGATACCATGACAACGGCTTTTCCGGACACGCGTTTATATTAAAGCCGCGGGGAGCAAATGACAATTTCCCGGTCGCGGGAGCGGGGACCGCCGCGTCCGGCGGCCGTTGACGGAAACCGCGCATAAAGAGTAAAATTCAACCGCCGGAAAAACGGGCGGAAAGACTTCCGGCGAAACGGACAGGCGCGCCACGGCGCGCGGAGCGGCCGCGATGAGCGAATCTGAAGAAAAAGATCTTCTTTTCGGCGGGTTTTCCCGGGTATCCAAACAGACCTGGAAAAAGGAGGCCGAAAGAACCCTGGGAAAGGGACGTTCCTACGAGGATCTCGTATGGGAAACCGAGGACGGAATAGCCGTGGAACCTCTCTACACGAGGGAGGAAGCCGCGGACTTCGTTCCACGACGAAACGGCCCGCCGGGAGAGTTTCCGTTCGCGCGCGGAACCCGCCGGGGAAACAACCGCTGGCTCGTGGCCGAATACGTGGAGGCGACGGATCCCTCCGAAGCGGCGGAGCGGGCTTCCTCGGCCGTAAAAAGCGGGGCAGACTACGTCATCTTCCGGCTGGGGGGAAGGATGAAACGCAGGGAGATGAGAACCCTGACGAGGTACGTCTATCCGCTTCGGACCAGCTTCGGCTTCGAAGTCTCGGGGGACCCGCAAAGAACCGCCGAGCTTTTCGTCTCGAACTTCGAGAGAGAGGAAGTGGACGCGTCGGAACTTCGGGGAGGAATCTTCTTCGACCCCGTGGGCGCGTTTCTCGCCGTGGGAGACACGATTTCTTCTCTCGTAAAACCGATTTACAAAACGGCGGAAACGATCGATTATCTCTCCGGCAAGTCGCCGGACTACGGAGCGTTCACGGTCGGTGGCTCGACTTTCAGGGACGCGGGGGCGACCGTGGTGCAGGAACTCGCCTTCACCGTCGCCGCGGCGGTGGAATACCTGGTGCGGCTGCGCTTCTACGGAATCGGGGTGGACGACGCCTGCCGCCACATGGTTTTCTGCTTCTCCGCGGGTTCGGGCTATTTCGAGGAAATAGCGAAGCTTCGCGCCGCGAGGGTCCTCTGGGCGAACGTCGTCAGGCGGTTCGACCCCAAGGACGAATCGTCGGGAAAAATGAGAATTCACTGCCGGACCTCGAGATTCAACAAGACCGTGTTCGACCCTCACGCGAACATGCTGCGCGCGACCACCGAAGCCCTGGCGGCGGTGATCGGAGGAACGGATTCCCTTGCGGTGGACCCCTTCGACTTCCACGGCGGAGAGCCGGACGAATTCTCGAGGAGAATCGCCCGCAACGTCCAGCTTCTCCTGATGCGCGAGGCGCGCATGGACGCCGTGGCCGACCCCGGGGGCGGCTCCTATCTGCTGGAGAAGCTCACGCGGGAAATCGCGGGAAAATCTCTCGAACTGTTCCAGCGGGTAGAGGCCGAGGGCGGCTTTCTCGAATGCGCGAGAAGCGGATTCATCCAGAGCGAGGTGAAACGCAGCGGGCGGAGGGCCGCGGACGACGTCTGCGCGAAAAAAAGGATCCTCGTCGGAACCAACGAATTTCCGAATCCCCTGGAAAAGATCCCCGACGGTCTTTTCGAGGAAGCGGAAAAAGCCGTCGCGAAAGAAGTCCCGAAGAGGAAATCCGGCGTGCGGCCCCTCCCGCCGTCGCGGGCGGCGCGGCGGTTCGAACTGACGAGGGCGCTCGGCGAAAAAAACGCGGAACGGACGAAAGGGGGCTTGTCTTGAGGCCGAGACCGGACTTTTCGAAAATAAGGCTCTACGGGCGCGGGGGGCGGCGGAAGAAAAAGGCGGGGGAGGAGGCGTACTACGAGTGGGAGACCCCGGAGAACATATACGTAAAGAGCTTCTACGCGAGCGCCGACGTCGAGGACTGCGAGCACCTGGGGTTCGTGTCCGGCATTGCTCCCTACCTGCGCGGACCGTACGCGACGATGTACGCGACCCGGCCCTGGACGGTGAGGCAGTACGCGGGGTTCTCCACCGCAGAGGAATCGAACGCGTTCTACAGGAAAAACCTCGCGGCGGGACAGAAAGGGCTCTCGGTCGCCTTCGACCTTCCGACGCACAGGGGATACGACTCGGACCACCCGAGGGTTTCGGGAGACGTGGGAAAGGCGGGGGTGGCCATAGACTCGGTGGCGGACATGGAGATTCTTTTCGACGGCATACCGCTCGGCGAAATCACGGTCTCCATGACGATGAACGGGGCCGTCTTGCCGGTCATGGCCTTCTACATAGTGGCGGCCGAGCGCCAGGGAGTCGGACCGGAGAAGCTCGGGGGCACCATACAGAACGACATTCTCAAGGAGTTCATGGTAAGAAACACCTACATCTATCCGCCGGAGTTCTCCATGAGGATAATCTCCGACGTTTTCGAATACACCTCGAAGAACATGCCGAAGTTCAACTCCATAAGCGTGAGCGGCTACCACATGGAGGAGGCCGGGGCCACGTCCGACATAGAGCTCGCCTACACCCTGGCCGACGGTCTCGAGTACGTGAGGGCGGGGGTCGGGGCGGGTCTCGACATAGACGACTTCGCTCCCAGGATTTCCTTTTTCTGGGGAGTGGGGATGAACCACTTCATGGAAATCGCGAAGATGAGGGCGGCGAGAATGCTGTGGGCGAAGATGATGAGCGGCTTTTCGCCGAAAAACCCTAAATCGCTCGCGCTTCGCACCCACTGCCAGACCTCCGGGTGGAGCCTCACGGAGCAGGACCCGTTCAACAACGTGGCGAGAACGTGCGTGGAGGCGCTTGCCGCCGCGCTAGGCGGCACCCAGTCGCTTCACACAAACGCCCTGGACGAGGCCATAGCGCTGCCCACGGACTTTTCGGCGAGAATAGCCAGAAACACCCAGCTCTACCTGCAGAAGGAAACCGGCATATGCGGGTCGGTCGATCCCTGGGCGGGGTCCTACTACGTGGAGAGCCTGACCCGCGACCTCGCCGAAAGCGCGTGGGATCTCATAATCGAAGTCGAGGAGCTGGGCGGAATGGCCAGGGCCATAGAGACGGGCGTGCCCAAGATGAGAATCGAGGAGGCGGCGGCGAGAAAGCAGGCGAGAATAGACGCCGGAAAAGACCTCATAGTGGGGGTGAACTGCTACAGGACGGACGAGGAACGGGAATTCGAGATACTGGAGGTGGACAACCGCAGGGTAAGGGAAAGCCAGGCGGAGAAACTCGCAAGGCTGAAAAAGCGAAGAGACTCCCGGGCCGTCGCCCGCGCCCTCTCCAGGATCACCGAATGCGCGAGGACGGGCGAGGGCAACCTGCTTTCCCTCTCGGTCGAAGCCGCGCGGGAAAACGCCACGCTGGGGGAAATATCCGAGGCGTGCGAGCGGGTGTGCGGCAGGTACCGTCCCGGCCACCGCACGATCTCCGGGGTGTACTCCTCGGAAATCTCCAGAGACCGGGGGTTCGAGAAGGCCAGGAGACTCGCCGACCGGTTCGCGGAACTCGAAGGAAGAAGACCCAGGATACTGGTCGCCAAGATGGGACAGGACGGACACGACCGCGGGGCCAAGATAATAGCGACGGGGTTCGCGGACATCGGCTTCGACGTGGACATAGGTCCGCTTTTCCAGACGCCGGGGGAGGCGGCGAGGCAGGCGGTGGAAAGCGACGTGCACGTGATCGGAATCTCGAGCCTGGCCGCGGGTCACAAGACCCTGATACCGGCGCTGGTCGAGGAGCTTCGGAAAATGGACGCGGGAGACGTGACGGTGGTGGCGGGAGGAGTCATTCCGAAACGGGACTACGGGTACCTCAGAACCGCGGGAGTCTCCCATATATTCGGCCCGGGAACGGTGCTGTCGGAGGCGGCCAGCGCCATACTCGCGCCCCTCGTGGAAAACCTCGAATGAAGACGGCGGACGGAACGAAGCGGGCGGCGGACTACGTGGAAGGCGTGGCGGCGGGAGAAATGCCCGTTCTCAGCAGGGCCGTAACGCTTTGCGAAAGCACCCTCGCCGGGCACAGGAAACTCGCGCGGGAGATAATAGAGGGATGTCTTCCGCTGTCGGGAAAATCCGTGAGGGTGGGAATCACCGGAATACCCGGAGCCGGAAAAAGCAGCTTGATAGAATCGCTGGGGCTTTACCTGGCGCGCGAGCGGGGAAGGAAGGTGGCCGTGCTAGCCATCGACCCGACCAGCAGCCGGACCGGGGGGAGCGTGCTCGGCGACAAGCTCAGGATGCAGGAGCTCTCCCGCATGGAGAACGTCTACATAAGACCTTCTCCCTCGTCCGGGTCCCCCGGGGGAGTTTCCAGGAAAACGGGCGACGCCGTGATTCTCTGCGAGGCCGCCGGGTTCGACACAGTATTCATAGAAACGGTCGGGGTCGGACAGTCGGAGGTCGCCTGCCATTCCATGGTCGACTTTTTCATGCTGCTCATGATCACGGGAGCGGGAGACGACATACAGGGTATAAAGAGGGGGATAATCGAACTTGCCGACGCCGTGGTGATAACCAAGGCGGACGGAAGCAACAGAAAGGCCGCGCTTGCGGCCAGGGAACAGGTGGAAAACACCCTGGGGCTTCACAGGCCTCCGGAATCCGGCTGGGTTCCGAGGGCGCTTGCCTGCTCTTCCCTCACGGGCGAGGGAACGAGGGAGGTCTGGGAATGCGTCCGCGAATACGAGGACTTCTGCAGGAAAAACGGATACTTCGAGGAGAAAAGAAAGGGCCAGGCGAAATACCGCCTGCGCGAAACCCTGCTCCAGGGTCTCGAAGACGGCTTCTACGAAAACGCCTCCGTGAAAAAGACGCTCGGAGAACTGGAAAAAAAGGTCGCCGAAGGAAAGACGGACCCTTACGCCGCGGCGCGCCGCCTGCTCGATCTTTATTCGAAAGACGGGTGAATTAGCCCGCCCGCGGGAGACCCGAAAAACGATGACCGTAAAGACCCTGACACCCGAACACGTGGACCAGGTGGCGGAAATAGAGAGCCGTTCCTTCGTCGCTCCGTGGCCGAAGCAGGTGCTCGCGGCCCACGCGGAGGACCCCAGGTTCTTCTGCCGCGTCGCCGCGGACGAAGACGAAGAGGTGGCGGGCTATTCCATATCCACGCTCATCCACGACGAGATTCACGTGTTCAAAATCGCGGTCTCCGACCGGCACAGAAGAAAGGGGGTGGCGGCCTCGCTGCTTTCGGACACCTTCGACTTCTACGGGCGAAGGGGGGCGCTTTCGGTCATACTGGAAGTGAGAACGACGAACGCGGCCGCCGTCGCCCTTTACAGGAAGCTGGGGTTCGAGGTGATAAGAACGCGGGAGAACTACTACTCGACGACGCGGGAAGACGCTTTCGTCATGGGCGTCGCGCTCGAGAGATACTATCAGAAATCCCTCTCCACCACGTATTCGGCGAGGTGACCGAGAGACTTCTTGTAGCCGCTGTCCTTCATGTCTCCTATCGATTTCTTGGCGTCTAGAGCGAATCTCTTGGCCGTCTGCCTGGTCAGGGCGACGCCCTCGTAGCGGCTCACGATTTCCCTTATCTCCGCTATGTCGGAACTCTCGAGCTCTTCTTTTTCGAGAATCGAAAGCGCTTTTGTCCTGACGCCCTCGGGGGCCTTTTCCACGGAGTAGTAAAGGGGAAGCGTCATCTTGCGCTCGACAAGGTCCTGCCCGGTCCGTTTTCCGAACTCGCTTTCCCCCGAGCAGTAGTCGAGAGCGTCGTCGACGAGCTGAAACGCCATGCCTATGTTCCGTCCGTAGCCGGACAGAGCCTCGACGGCTCCGTTTGAGGTCTCGGCCAGAAGCGCCCCGGCCCTGCCGCAGCCCTCGATGAGAGAGGCGGTCTTTCGGTCGATTATGGAAAAGCAGGCGTCTTCGGAAATCTCGATCATGCTCCTCCCGCTCATCACCTCGAGTATCTGTCCCTCGGCAAGCCTGTAGGAGGCGTCGGTGACCACCTTGACAAGCTCTATGCTGCCGCAGCTCTGTATGAGCTCGAGGGCCTTTGCCAGCATGAAGTCCCCGACCAGCACCGTGGGCTTGTTTCCCCACACCACGTTCGGGGAAGGGCTTCCCCTCCTGAGTTCTCCCTGGTCGACCACGTCGTCGTGGAGAAGCGTGGCGGTGTGTATGAGTTCCAGGGACGCGGCGGCGGAAATTCTCCTTTTTCCCTCCAGAAGCCCGCACGCACCGCTCGAGAGAAGAAGAATGGAAGGTCTTATTCTCTTTCCGCCTCCTCCCAGCAGGTATCTCGATATTTCGCAAACGAGCGGGATTTGGGATTTTACGGTTTCTTCAAGCTCCCTTTCGACCTCCTCCAGACCGGGGGAAACTATTTCAAGAATTTCCGAAAGTTCCATCAGGCCGTTAAGCTATACAAACGGACTTTATAAGTCAAAGACTCGCAGCGCGGGAAAATCCCTTTTTCCGGCGGGAAATTTCGTATAGAATAGCGCTATCCCAACGCGGCGGTAATCCTGTTTGAACAATCTCGACGTTCTGCTCCTGTCCATAATCCTCGTGTGTTTCGCGGCCGGCCTCAAGTCGGGACTGATAAGGCAGGTGTTCTTCATCGTTTCCGTAGTGGGAGGCCTGGCGCTGGGAATCGCCTTCCGCAAGTCTCTGGGAACCTACCTGGTGGAGAACAACGTGATCGCCGACCCGACGATAGCGTCCGGGGCGGGGTTCGTGATCGTCGCCTCGCTTGCCTATCTGTTCATACAGGTCGCCTCCTGGCTTGTAACGGACCTGATAAAAAAGCTAAAGATGGGATGGGTGAACAACCTTATGGGCGCGACCCTGGGAGCCGTCGTAGGAGTGCTGCTCTGCTACCTGACTATAGTCGGGGTCTCGCAGTTTGCGGACGAAGACTCCGCCTTTATGGAAAATTCGGTGCTGGCGCCGAAAATAGTCTTCGGATACAATGTCCTGAGAGAACAAGCACCGGGAAACCTTGAAGAACCGCTTGAGAAAATCAGGAATTTTCAGGAAGAAAATCAGAAACCGTTCAACTCCGATTGATCATATCCGTACTGTGAAAAAACATATCGTGTGAATATGCTTGTTTGCTTTATTTATTCTGTTTAATAGCTTTATACAAGATTTTCTAAGGGAGAAAAATGTCGTTTAAGTTAAAAATAAAGAATTTTGGAAAGTTGTCTGATGAAGAAATCAACATTGGACGATTCACTGTATTTGCGGGACCCAACAACACTGGCAAGAGCACTGTATCAAAATTATTGTATTCGTTGTTTGATGCAATGAATGTCAACCATGCTTTGGTACGTTTTTATGATTTAGCAAATATTTTACGAAGAAGATTAAATAGATTAGAAAGATGGAGACACGAAAGTGAAGATTTGCCACTGTCTCTATTAAACGATGATATAGATGCAATGGAAGACCTTGTTAAATCATGTTCTATTGATGATTCTGAACACATAGAAGAACTATGGAACCAAATTGTCAATTGTGCCACTGAATTCCGCAAAAAATATGAAGAATTTAAGCCAAGCATTGAAAAATGGTCACATGAACAAAGTTCTTATCCTACTCACTATATTGCAGGAGTTTTAAAGGATATGGAAAAAGAAGTAGAAAAACTATGCTCAACAATTGAAGAAACAGATGGTCATCAATTTGCTGTAACTGGATTAAAACAAAAAATCTTTCACAATTTAACTCAGAATTTTCAAGTACGTAATCTTTCACTTTTAAAAAAACAGCTAGAGGAATCTTCCGAAGTTTTTATTGATGGTGTGGGCTCGTTTGAGTTTATGAACAGCGAGTCTATCGATTTTAGCATTGAGCAAGCGGGCTTCCAACAACTCCAAGATTATTCTGGAGTTATCTATTTAGAATCACCCATTTATTGGAAATTGAAATCGGCATTGCAAAGTGTTAGAACATCTCCGCGTTTCCTGCACAGAGGCAGAGACAGGTTAATGGGGGTACCTGGCTATTTTTACGATTTGGCGTGGGCTTTAACAGAAGAATATCCTGGAGATATCGTATTTCCAAAACTATACGAAAAATTAACTTCAAAAGAAGTCATGGGTGGAAAACTAATAATTTCTAAGACTGGAGAATTGAGTTTTCAGGAGAATGGACGCAACTTTCCATTACCTATAACCGCAATGGGAATTGTCAACCTCGGCATCCTTGCTTTGCTCATTGAACGCAAGATTATAGACAAGGGGACTTTTCTATTTATTGACGAGCCGGAGGCTCATCTGCATCCGTCATGGCAGGTCAAAATTGCCAAAACACTCTTTGAACTCTCTAACTCGGGTATAAATGTCGTAATTGCCACTCACAGCATAGAAATTCTCAAATTTCTTGAGGTGGAAATTGACAAAAATCCCGAGAACGAAAAGTTTATTGCATTGAATCATTTTTCATACAGCGGAGTCAAAAATTACGAAGATGATTTCAATTCCAAACTAATGAATATACAAGAAGAGCTAACCAACCCATTTTCTGAATTGTATCTGGAAGGTCTGTAACTTTGAAACCCCTTAACCTTAAAGATTTCTCGACAAAATACGTAGAAATCGAAGTGGTAAACAGTGGCCAACCATCCCGGTTTCAAGTAGAAGCAGCTTATGCTGTCGACAAGCCTGCAGATGATTGCAAAAAAGGTCCTGTCCTCAGAAACGAACTTAAAATGGGCAGTTGTCACTGTTGCGACTATATCATTCCCAGAAAAGATGAAGTTCTACTGCTGGAAGATTCAAATCTTAAGGAGAAAAAGAAGCAATTGGAATATGAATGGCTTTACTTTGGAAAATTCATAAGAGAAGAAGAAATCAAAAATATTTTCTCGAAAAAACTGCGAGAAAAAGTCCTTGGCATTATTAAAAATGAACAGCTTCTGAAAGCTTATGCAAGTTTGTGGCTTCTATGTCGTTTGGTTTCACAGAATACTGAAGCGAAAGAATTGATGGAAAACAAACAGATATGGTTTGTTGTTATAATAAATGACATCTCGGATAACCAAGAGCAGGAATTTAGAGCATTCCACAATTTGGGGTCTCGGATAAGAGGCTCCTTGGGTGACCTTGTTAAAGTTCGAGTTCTTCCTTTGAAAGAAGCAAAGGTATTGATCAGTAAATAAACAGTTCAGATTTCAAAGTAATCCGCGTTATTTTACCCAAGCTCTCTTAATCAGGCCCTCAAATTCAGTTAGAATTTTATGAAAGGAAGCATTTCCCACCGCTTTCCCGAAAAACAGCTCGCGCCATGGAAGGAATAACCACCCTAGACGAATTCATCATAAGAAACCAGTACGAATTTCCGTATTCGACCGGAGAACTATCAAGACTCCTGCGCGACATAGGCTTCGCCGCCAAGATAGTCCACAGGGAAGTGAACCAGGCGGGACTCGTGGCGGAGATACTGGGAAAGACGGGCCAGATAAACGTTCAGGGCGAGGAAGTGCGCAAGCTCGACACCTACGCCAACGAAAGGTTCCTGAGTGCCCTTGAGCTCGGCGGGGAATGCGCCGGAGTGGCCTCCGAGGAAAACGAGGACTTCATCGCCTTTTCTGAGGAAGCGTCCAAATCCTCCAAGTACGTGATAGCCATGGACCCTCTCGACGGGTCCTCGAACATAGACGTTAACGTTTCTGTGGGAACCATATTCTCCATATACAGGAGAACGTCCAAGATGTTCTCCCCCTGCGCGAAGGAGGATTTCCTGCAGCCGGGCAAGGCCCAGACCGCCGCCGGATACATAATCTACGGTTCCTCCACCATGCTCGTGTACACGACCGGACACGGGGTGAACGGGTTCACTCTCGACCCTTCGATAGGAGAGTTCTGCCTCTCCCATCCGAACATAAAAATCCCGAGCCAGGGAAAGATATTCTCCGTCAACTACTACAACTACGGCCAGTTCCCGGAAAAAGTTAGACGGTATCTCGACCACCGAAGGGACGGCGAGGACAGCTCGGAGCTTTCGCTCCGCTACGTGGGATCCATGGTGGCCGACATTCACAGGAACCTTCTCAAGGGGGGAATCTTTCTCTACCCCGAAACCGCCGAATCTCCCGACGGAAAGCTGAGGCTCCTCTACGAATGCAACCCGATGGCCTTCATCGTGGAGCAGGCGGGAGGGGCGGCCTCGAGCGGAACGGAAAGAACGCTCGACATCCAGCCGGCCGAACTTCACCAGAGAACCCCCATATACATCGGTTCCTACAACATGGTCAACAGGTTTCTCAACTTCGTAAACAGTTCCGAGGATTCGGAGGAGGAGTAGAAGATGGGCAGGAAAACGACCTTCGGACTCGCCGCGCCCCTTCCGGGCAAGCCGGTCGGCGAGCTTGTGGATTTCACCGTCAGATGCGAAGAGGCCGGACTCGACGCCGTGTGGTTTCCCGACCACGTGCTGTTCATGGCCAAGAAGCTGACCCCGGAAGCGTGGTCGGTGATAACGGCCGCGGCGGCGAAGACGCAGAGAATCCGCCTCGGAGCCATAGGAGACCCCCACAGGTCCCACCCCGCCATGTTCGCGCACCGCCTCGCCACGGTGGACAACCTCTCGGGGGGAAGAGTGATAAGCTGCCTCGGCTACGGGGAGAAGATGAACCTCGACTACTACGGCATAGAGTGGAACAGGCCGCTGGCGCGGCTTCGGGAATCGGTGACCCTGATGAGGCGTCTTTGGGCGGGCGAAGCGGTCACCCACCGGGGGGAATTCCACAGTCTTTCTGACGCAGAGGTGAGAATAAGCCCCGTGAACGGAAACGAGGTGCCGGTCTACGTGGCGGCCACGGGCCCCGTGGCCCTGGGCGTGGCGGGCGAAATAGGCAACGGGTGGGTCACCAACGCCATGCCCGCCCGGGTTTTCTCGAAAAAGCTCGGCGAGGTGGAAAAGGCCGTGAGCGCAAGTCCCGACCCTTCCCGCGACTTCGAGAAGTGCATATTCATCTTCGTTTCCATAGCCCCCGACAGGGAAGACGCCTACGGGACGCTCGACGCGATAAAGCACGCGATAATCTGGCCCGACGTGATAGACGAGGCCGGTTACGACCTTGAGATAGCCGAGGAGTACAGGGAGCTTTCCTACACGAAGATAATGCCCAACGACCCCGGCATGCTGAAGCGGTTCAGGGAGATGGGAGAGAAGTACTACACCCGGGAGATACTCTCGGACTTCGTCGTATACGGAACCGCCGCCGACGCGATAAGGAGATTCGAGCAGTACGCCGACGCCGGGGTGACCCACTTCATAGTCAGGGACTTCAGCCCCGACCTCGAGTATTCCCTAGACGCGCTTTCGAAGGAGATAACGGGCCACTTTTCGTGAGCCGAGCGGCCTAGGCGACCGTGATCTCCTTTTCCAGGTAGACGTTCTGGATGGTTCTGAGAAGCGCGACCCCTTCCTTCATGGGTCTCTGGAAGCACTTTCTGCCGCTTATGAGTCCCATTCCACCCGCCCTTTTGTTTATCACGGCGGTCCGGAGCGCGTCCCCCAGGTCGTCCGAACCCGAGGCGCCCCCCGAGTTTATGAGCCCCACCCTTCCCATGTAGCAGTTGGCGACCTGGTAGCGGGTCAGGTCTATGGGGTGGCCGGAAGTGAGTTTCGAGTAAACCCGTTCGTGGGTCTTTCCGAAGGAAAGGGCGTCGTAGCCCCCGTTGTTTTCCGGAAGCTTCTGCTTCACTATGTCGGCCTCCACCGTGACGGAGAGATGGTTCGCCTGGCCCGTCAGGTCGGCCGCGAGATGATAGTCCGCCTCGTTCTGCTTGAAGGCCGGGTTTCTCAGGTAAGCCCAGAGTATGGTCACGAGACCCAGCGAATGGGCGTGGCGAAACGCCTCCGATATCTCCTGTATCTGGCGGGAGCTTTCCTCCGAGCCGAAATACACGGTAGCGCCCACGGCTACGGCCCCCATGTCGAACGCCTGCTCGACGTGCCCGAAAAGAATCTGGTCGTGGGTGTTGGGATAGCTCAGAAGCTCGTTGTGGTTGATCTTCACTATGAACGGGATTTTGTGGGCGTACTTCCTCGAGACGGAACCCAGGGCGCCCAGCGTGGAGGCCACGGCGTTGCAGCCCCCTTCCATGGCGAGCTTCACTATGTTTTCGGGATCGAAGTACGCGGGATTCACGGCGAAAGAGGCTCCGGCCGAGTGCTCTATTCCCTGGTCGACGGGAAGAATGGACACGTATCCCGTCCCTCCCAGGCGGCCGTGATCCAGTATGGTCTGGAGGTTTCTCGCGACCACCGAGGAGCGGTCGTTCTGTATGAAGACCTCGTCCACGTAGCCGGGACCGGGAAGATACAGGCTCTTTGAGCCGATCGTCCGGCACTTGTGGTCCAGCAGGCGGCCCGAGTCCCCCCCGAGCGCCTCGCGTATTCCGTCTATTCCCCTGATTTCCTTTACAGCCATGAGTTCGCCTCCCGCAAACCGTCTTTCACCGCTGCCGGTAGAATACCTTTTTTACCCGTCGCTTAAAACGGATATCCCCGGAAGGTCGAAGCTTCCGAGAAACTCGAACGAGGCGCCGCCGCCGGTGGACACGTGAGTCACCTCGGAAAAATTCACCCCCGACCTGCGAAGCGCCGCCACGCTGTCCCCTCCGCCGAGAACGGTGGTCGCCCCTCTCCACTTGGCCAGCGCGAAGGACCTGGCGATGGACGCGGTTCCGTTGGAAAAGTCGTCCACCTCGAAAAACCCCATGGGGCCGTTCCAGAAGATCGTTCCCTCGCCCTTTACGCGGGAGACGAACTCGGCGACCGTCTTGGGACCTATGTCGAACGCGGTGAGGTCGTCGGGAATCTCCCTGGCGGTGACCACGGTCTTCTTCCTGCCCTCGGCGCTTTCAGCCATCACGTGGTCGACCGGAAGAACTATCTTGTCCCCGTAGGTCTCGAGGGCCTCCCCGGCCCAGCCGAGCATCTCCCGCTCCACCGAGCACCGCCCGACGCTCTCTCCCCGGGCGGCGAGAAAGGTGTAGGCGACCCCGCCTCCGACGAGCACCGTCTGCGCCTTCTTGATTATGTTCGAAGCGCCCCTATCTTGTCCTTTATCTTCATTCCCCCGACGATTACCACGTAGGGTTTCTTCGGGTTTCTGACCAGGCGGCCGAGAAACTTCATCTCGTTTCCCACGAGGAATCCCGCGAGGCGCTTTTCGAAGTGAACGGCCATGCCGCTTGTGGACGCGTGCGCCCTGTGGGACGTGCCGAATGCCTCGTTCACGTAGATGTCCGCGAGCGACGCGAGCTTTTTCGAAAAAACCGGGTCGTTTTCCGTCTCCTCGGCGTGGTACCTGAGGTTTTCAAGAAGCATCACCTCGCCGGGTTCGAGCTTTTTCGAGGCGTTCTGGGCCTTTTTTCCGACGACCGAGCCGGGAAACCTGACCCTGGTCCCCAGGGACTCTTCCAGCCTAGCGGCCACGGGCGCCATCGAAAGCGCCTCCACCTTTATTCCCCTGGGCCTTCCCATGTGGGACGCTAGCACCACTCTGGCGCCGCGCCGCACGAGATAGTCTATGGTCGGAATCGCGCTTCTTATCCTGTAGTCCTCGGTTATCTTCCCGCCTTCCATGGGGATGTTGAAATCGACCCTGACGAATACCCTTTTCCCCGCGTAAGCGGAATCGGGAAGGTCGGTCACGAGAAGCTTTCCGCTCAAAGCGAACCTCCGACGAGACTCATCAGGTCGACCACCCTCGAGGTGTAGCCGTACTCGTTGTCGTACCAGGCGACCGTCTTGACCAGCGTATCCTCGACGACCGAGGTGAGCATGGAGTCGAAGGAGCAGGAGTGGGTGTCTCCCACGAGATCAGAAGAAACTATCTCGTCCTCCACGTAGGCCAGGTAGCCAGAAAGCCCCCGCGCGGCGGCTTCCCTGAACCTGGAGTTCACGTCCCCGGCGGAAGTGGGTTTTTCCACCTCGCAGGAAAAATCGACCATGGAGACGTTGGGCGTCGGCACCCTCACGGCCACCGCCGAGAGCTTGCCGCTGAGTTCGGGAAACACGATCTGTATGGCGCTGGCCGCTCCCGTGCTGGTCGGGATGATCGACAGGGCGGCCGCCCTGGCGCGCCTTTTGTCCTTGTGGGGAGCGTCCAGTATCTGCTGGTCGTTGGTGTAGGAATGTATGGTGGTCATCTCTCCGCGCCTTATGCCGAAGTTCTCGTGAAGAACCTTGACCAGCATGCCGAAGCAGTTGGTGGTGCACGACGCGTTGGAGATCACGTCGTGGGCACCGGGGTCGTAATCGCCGTCGTTTATGCCCATCACGGTGGTGAAATCGACCTTGCCGCTGGCGGGCGCGGTGATTATGACCTTCTTCACCGTGTCTCCCAGGTGCGCCGCGGCCGCCTCGCGGGTCCTGAAGACGCCGCTTGCCTCCGCCACGACCTGCGCCCCGGTGTCGCTCCACGGAATTTTAGACGGGTCCCTTTCCGAAAAGACCGCTATGCGTTTCCCGTCGACCACCATCGCGTCCCCGTCGCACGCGACCTCCCCGGGATACCTGCCGAACACCGAATCGTACTTGAAAAGATGGGCAAGCGTCTCCCTGTCGGTAATGTCGTTTATCCCGACGAACTCCAGGTCCCCCCTTTCGAGACCGATTCTGAGCACGTGCCGGCCGATTCTTCCGAAACCGTTTATTCCAACCTTGATAGACATTCAGAAACCTCCGAAACTTGACTTTGAAACCGCGGGTTAAAAAACATTCCGTCCTCCCGCCCCCGCCGCGGGCGTCCCGCCCGTGGGCGAAAGCCGCGGCGCGGCGCGAAAACGCTGCGAGAGATTATACAGAATAACGGCGCGTTAGCCAGTGGAGGGAAAAGAACCGCGCCGGGGCGAGGCGGATTGAGTTTTGCGCTTCGCCGTAGTATCGTTTTCGGGCCATGGAAAAGCTCAGCGTCTGCATTCTGGGGGCCAGCGGCTACGCCGGAGCCGAGCTGGTCCGCCTGATCTCGGGACATCCCCGGGCGAGGATCTCGCGCGTGACCGCCGCGAGGCACGCGGGCAGGCCGCTTGCCGAGGTGTTTCCGCACCTGCGAGGGGTGACGGACCTTGCGCTCGGCGACCCGGACCCCTCCGGCATCCCGGACGACGCGGACGTGGTGTTCGCCGCGCTTCCCCACGGGGCGTCGGGGGAGATAATAAGGGAGATTCACGGAAGGGACGCGAAGATAATCGACCTCGGGGCGGACTTTCGCCTGCCGAGGGACGTCTACGGGGAGTGGTACGGGGATCATCCGTGCCCGGAGCTTCTGGACGGGGCGGTGTACGGAATCACGGAGCTTCGACGCGAGGAGATAGCCCGGGCCCGCCTGGTCGCCAATCCCGGGTGCTACCCCACCTCCTCCATGCTTCCGCTCGCCCCGCTTCTTCGAAACGGAATGCTCGAGAAGGAGGGGATAATCGTCGATTCCAAGTCCGGCGCATCGGGGGCGGGAAGAAACCCCTCGCTCGACCTTCACTTCTGCGAGGTGGAGGAAGGAGTGAAGGCATACAAGGTCGGGGAGCACCGCCACGCCCCGGAGATGGAGCGGGCCCTTTCGGACTATCTAGAAACGGAAATAGAGGTGGTTTTCACCCCGCATCTAGTCCCCATGAGCAGGGGAATGCTCTCGACCGTCTACGCGAGGACCAGCGGCGGGTGCGAAACGGCGGACCTGCTGGCCGCCCTCGAGGAATTCTACGGGGACTGCGCTTTCGTGAGGATATGCCCGGAGGGGCGCTTTCCGAACACGTCGGGAGTGCGGGGTTCGAACTTCTGCGACATAGGAGCCAGGGCGAACCCGCGGAAGAACACCGCGGTACTGGTCTGCGCCATAGACAACCTCGTGAAGGGAGCTTCGGGCCAGGCCGTGCAGAACATGAACGTCATGATGGACCTTCCCGAGAGCATGGGGCTCGAGTCCCTTCCCCTCTTTCCGTAGCGCCTTCCCGGCTCAGAAATCCCGAAGCGACCTTATTCTCTCCACTATCGGGGGAAGTATCTCGAGCACCCTTTCGATCTCCTCCTCCCGGGTGAAGCGCCCGAAACTGAACCTGACAGAGGAAAGAGCCTCCCGCTTTCCGAGCCCCATGGCGAGCAGCACGTGCGAAGGGTCCACGTTTCCCTCCGAACACGCCGAACCCGTGGAGACCGAAACGCCCTCGGCGTCTAGGTTCATGACCACCGATTCGCCGCTTGTGCCGGAGATACCGACGTTGAGCGTGTTGCAGACCCTCTTTTCGGGGTGGCCGTTCAGCGCGACGCCGTCGATTCTTTCGCAAAGCCCTTCGAAAAGACGGTCCCTGAGACCCGAGAGCCGCTCCGCCTCGACCTTCGTCCCGCCGGAGAGAAGCTCGCAGGCGCGGCCGAACCCGCAGACCGCCGCCACGTTCTCGGTGCCGGACCGCCTTCCCCTCTCCTGTCCCCCTCCGTGCACGAAGGGTTCGATCCCCGCTCCCTTGGCGACGTAGAGGGCTCCCGCTCCCTTGGGGCCGCATATCTTGTGGGAGGAAAAGGACGCCAGGTCGACGGGAAGGTCAGAAAGATCGATCTCCGTTCTGCCGAGAGCCTGCACGGCGTCGGTGTGGAAAACAATCCCCCTTTCCCGGGCGATCTCTCCCATCTCCCTCACGGGGCCGACGACGCCCGTCTCGTTGTTCACGTACATGCAGGAAACGAGAATCGTCCGTTCGGTGATCGCCCCGCGCAGGTCGTCGGGAGAGACGAGCCCCAGCGAATCCACCGGAAGATAGGCGACTTCGAACCCGTTTCTCTCCAGAAACCTGAAGGTCTCGAGGCACGACGCGTGCTCGACCGCGGTCGCGACTAGATGGTTTCCCCTGTGCGAAAGAGCGCGCGCGGCGCCCTTTATCGCGAAATTGTTGCTCTCGCTCCCCCCGGACGTAAAGACTATCTCCGAGGGACGGGCGCCGAGCAGGCCCGAGACTCTCTCCCGGGCGAGATCCAGGGCCGCGCGAGCCGCGCTTCCGGGGGAGTGAATGCTCGAGGGATTGCCCCAGTGCCTCTCGAGGTACGGGATCATTTCCTCCAGAACGCGCGGGTCGAGAGGCGTCGAGGCGTTGTAGTCTAGGTATATGGAATCGGCCTCCATCAAACCTCTTTCACGCTTTTTCTCCGAAAGTTACCACCTCAGCCATCGTTTCCATCCTCCTTCCGTCTGTTTCATTAGGACCCCAATTTGCTGCCTCATCTCCGCTTCAAAGTTCTTCATCTGTTCTTTGAATTGCTCCACTGTTTTTGCCATTTCAGCAAGATGCTCTCCATCCCGTTTGACATCACCCAGCAATTCTTGCATGTCCGTGACCAGACCCTTTGTTTTCTGCTGGTTTTCCTCTTCTCTTCGTTTGACCTCCTCCACACCGTCCAACAAGTCTCTCAAGCTTTTCTCTACCAGAGCAGGTTCGGTTTTCAGAAGTCGCTGAACCGCGTTTCCAACTTGTTGTGTCATACTTTCCAAAGCTGTTTCCATTTGTCGCACTGCCTTGTCTATTTCGCTTTCGGTTCCTTTTCCAATTTTCTGCAATTCTTCTCTCGACCTGCGCGTTTCTTCTCGTATCCCTGCCATGTGTTCTTCTGTCTTGGACAGTATCATGGATATTTCATGTACCGCCTTCGAGAGATTTCCCGCACTCTGCTCTAGTGCCTTACGCAATTCATGCGTCGTCTTCTCCGCGTTTCCCAAGGCGTTAAGCTCTTCCATCTGCCGAGTGAGTTGTTTTCCGGTTTCCTCCACACGCCTTGTGATGTCCTCTAACAGACTCATACGTTAGGCCTCCTTTCAGTCTTCTCATCGAAATACCGTTTCATGGTTGTTACGGTTCCTTCCATCTCTTGCATACTTCGTTCAAAGTTTCTGAGTTTCATGACCGTGCTGACCAGATCGTTTCTCGTCTCCTCTTTCTTTACCAAGTCCATTCCTACGTTCCGTCCCGTATCCATTACAGCCAGTACCAATGGCAGGACAACATTTCGGTTTCTTGAACGTCCCTGCTCAAAAAGTCTTTCGATCCATTTTTCCACCGTTTCCTTTGGAATTCGGTACTGTGTCAGCGCACTTTCAATCCCCCGTTGTATCTCAGTTTTCGTAGTGTTTTCGTCATGGTCCGAACACATCGCTTCAGCAAACCCGCGAATCAGAAGCAGAGCTGGGTGATCGGGGTATGATTCCAGCCATCTGATGCATTCTCCGCGCAGTCCCCCGGCCTCTACGGGAGTTTGAGTCTTCCAGATGAGTTCTTCCCAAGCTTCCCATTCAATAGCTTCGTTCCTTATGAGCTTGTGGATATGTTCCGACCCTACACCCTCTTGGAGATAATCCAGTAACCGTTCCCTGATTTCCGTGTCATCAGCGGCGTGTCTGCACAGCTCAACCACTTCCTCAATCGCCCGTCGTCTCGCTCGTTCAATGACCTCGTAGGTAAACCCGATGAGCAACCGTCCTAGTTCCACCGCCGTCTCATACGGCGTCGCACCTCGTATCGAATTCAATTCTTCCTCAAACGGTTTTGCCCGAGCTGGCTGAGCGGTGCATACATATTCAAGCAGCTTTTTTCTCCACAGATTCTCATCAACCGGCTCCTTTGTGATTATGAATTTTCTGCCTCCCCAGTCTTTCTGATAATCGCTAATGATTCCCATCCGTTCCAGCCGCACAAGCGCTTTCTCTTGCTCTACCTCCGGGGTGAGGGCGTTTTCTCCTTCTTCCTTTCTCCAGAATCCCACTTCCTTCTCGTCTCGGCGGTCTCCTAATTCTATTTCAAGCAATACTCGTTCAATGTTCTCCAGCTCTTTTTCTTGTCCGACGAATGAGTTGAAGTGGAAATATAGCGATTGGGTTACGTTGTCGGCCGTCCGTCTACTTGACATTTGTTCGCTTCGCTCCTGAAGTTCCTCAACGCTCTCGTTCGCGTCCAATAGACTGTCGTTACGTTTTACGTCGTACTCGTTGTAAACAGCTTTACAGACCGCTTTCTTCCCGTCCCTCCCCGCACGGCCTACCTCCTGATAGAATTTCTCCAGCGACTCTGGCATGCTGGTGTGAATTGTCCACCGGATGTTGGCTTTGTCTATACCCATTCCAAAAGCACTAGTGGCAATCAACATGCTCTCCTCATTCTGTTTGAATGCCTGTGCGTTTTCTTTCTTCTGATGTATCCATTCCTCCTCGTTGCAACTCAAATCTTTTGGTTTCTTGCCGCAATAGACCACTGGTCTTTTTCGTATGATTTCCGCAACAGCTTGCTGCGTTTTCAGTATCCCACTCTCTCCATTCACGGTTCTCACAAAGATGATTCCAGATTGAGTCTGCTCTCCGTCTTCTTCAAATACTTTGCTCTTCGCTACCCCCAGCTCCTCATGGAGCCGGTTCATCATTCCTTGGAGTTGTACTTTCCAATCCTTTCCTCTGCGCCCTCGCACTATTTCGAAGTTAAGTTCCTTGCGGTCAAACGATGTCGGCCGTATGACTCCCCGACTGTCGTCCTGCCCTATGTCCAATTCGTTAAGCAAGTCCCGTAACACTGCTCTTGAAGCGGTACCGGTCAGTCCTATAACGGTCGGCGGGAACTTCTCTTCGTACTTTTTGCACAATTCTCTCAAACGCCGTCCCAAGCCCAAGTACGCCGGGCGAAAATCGTGACCCCATTCCGAAACGCAGTGTGCCTCGTCCACCACCACTAGATTGACCAACATGCTTTCTGTTACCACCCTAAGTGCTTCACGATATCTTGGCGTCTGGAGCCGTTCTGGAGAGTGTAGTACGAAGTGGTATCTGCCGCCTCTCATCCCTTCCAGTATTTCATCCTGTTCGGCTTGGGAATTTCCTTCTCGTGACAGCCCGGCCACACGCGTAATTCCTGCTTTCCTCAAACCTTCAATCTGGTCTTCAATAAGAGCAACTATCGGATCAACTACGATCGTCATTCCCGGTGAGAGCATTCCGGCAAGCTGGTAGATGATGCTCTTGCCGGCTCCTGTGGGAAGCAGGACTACGCAGTCACGGCCTCGCAGTATGTTCTCAACCGCTTGCCTCTGCATCGGTCGAAAGGCTCGTTTCCTGAAAACCGTCTGCAACCAGAACACGAGTCCTTTCTCAATTTCTTTTTTCTTTTTCCCCTCTATCTTTCTTCGGACCAAGCCTCCTGTATGACTGGTTGAGATGTCAACAGGTATCCACGCGGGTCGTAGGACTATGTCTGCATCAGTTTCACCTATGTCTTGATAGCTTGACGCTTTTCCGTCAACCTTGATGTGGAGAGAACATATTCCCTTCTTTTCTTCCAGTTCCCTTCCATTGGTCCACTCCTTTATTTTCCCTTCGGTCGTCTTTATGATGCAACTGCCCGGTGCGGTCCGTGTCCCGTAAAGTGCATCCAAGCTTTCCATCATATCCAGAATATCTTCAATGGCGGCTTGCCCAGTCTCTTCCAGCCCTTCTACCGTAATCTCCCATCTATCGCCAGTCAGTTTTCCGTGCCACATGCGGTCAGCAATCACCCATTGCACCTGTGCGGCCTGCGCACATACCCGAGCCAGTTTTCCAACACTTTCGCTTTTTCCCGCTTTTCTTATCCTAGACTCTCCCTTTTTGTAGCGCTCCTCCAGTTGCTTCAGGGTCGGCCCTTTCCTCGCTTCGAGTTCCCTGTTCGGTATTCTCAACACTTCAATGCCGATTTCTCTCATTGCTCTGTCCCGCGCTTTATCAACCGACGCGGAAGCCGCATGCTCCTCTCCGTCAATTTCGACCCCCATCAGGCATCCCGGATGCGCCAGCAGAAAATCTATTCGTCGCTTTCCCTGTTCTGATATCCCCGCAGAATTAAGCAAACTGTCCAAGTCCGCCTGCGGTATGAACCAGTGTCCCGCAGTTCCGCCAAGCGTGTTTTTTACCCACTGCTCAAGAAACAGTTCCTCCCTGTGGCTGTCGTAGAGAGCTTCTCGCGTCAGGGTCTTGTCAACGCTAAACTCCCCGCGCTCGCTTGTGTTGGCCAAAACACTCTCCGCAGCTTCTCCAAGTTCAGTTCTGCAACTTGTTCCGGTTTTCCATTCCCACCCCGTTTCAGCTTCCGAATCTCCCCATTTTCGCGCCCATTTCATCAAACCCGTCTCTTCCAGTGCATGAGCTTCCACGCGCAGACTTACCCACGGAATTTCGCCCCGTTGCAAGATTTTCTGAATAATCATGGCCGTGTTCCGCTGATCTCCGCCAGCTCCTTCGGACTCTTCCCTTCGCGTAAGTACGCAACATTGCGACAACGCACGCCTGATCATTCTGTTGGTCCTTCCGTCACCAACGATTTGTTCCTGAAGAATCCTAGGAATACCTCCCACGCATACGTACCGACTTTCCCATTCATTCCTTCGGGCCGCATCCCTCCACTCAACCGCTCTACGAGCAATTTTCGGTTTCATTCGGTTCCGGTCTTTTCTTTTCAGTTTTTTATCACTCATTAACTTATATTTCTCCACCCCGGTTGATTATACATTATCCCCTTTCTCGAATGGTTTTTTCATCAAAGCAATACACGTCCCAACAAAGACTGGCTGCACCTCGTGCGACGCGGAACTTCAAGGCTTACATAAACAGAAGACGTGAATCAGGTAGCAAGTTAATAAAGGCGGTTTGCCAACAGGTCGGGCACATTCGTGATCACCCCGTTCACTCCCATGTCGCGGAGCCTCTCGCATTTCTCCCTGTCGTCGACCGTCCAGCAGAACGTCGAGAGTCCGCTTCGCCCTGCCCTCTCGGCCAGAGCCCGGGTCATGAACCGGTGGTTGGTCGCCACGACCCGGCAGCCGAGAGAAAGCGCCGCGCGGACGCACCCCGCGCCGAAAACGGTTATGAGTCCCGTGGCGACGTCGCCCCGCATTTCCTTCACCCTGCGAAGACAGTCCTTGCGGAAGGAGACGACGGCCACCTGCCGGGCTACGCCGTATTTTTCCACAAGCCGAAGCGTTTCCTCTTCCGCGCCCGGTTCCTTGAGCTCCACGACGAGTCCGCATTTTCCAGCGAATGCCTCGAACACCTCTTCGAGAGCGGGAATCCTCTCTCCCTTCCCGGCGTCGAGGGATCTAAGCTCGGCGAACGTCTTGCCCGACACGGGGCCCTTTCCGTCGGTCGTCCTGTCGACCCTGCGGTCGTGAATGACGACGGCGCGCCCGTCGAGGCTCCTTCTCACGTCGAACTCTATGGCCCGGGAGCCCATTTCCACCGCCCTTCGGAAGGACCGAAGGGTGTTTTCCGGCTCGCGGCGGCTCGCGCCGCGGTGGGAAACGAGAAAAAATCCGTCGCCGAACATGTTCTTCACCAGGCTCCCCGCCGGAAAAGCTACCTGAAAAGATCCAGCGCGGGATCCCTCACAAGCTCCCCGGAGCCTTCCTCCCCGCGCAGGTAGTCGACCCCGCGGACCACCACCGCCGGCACGGCGGCGGTCTTTTCCATGAGGATTCCCGCCGCGCACGCCACCTGGTCGGCCACGGCCATCTCGGTCGCCGTAAGCGAAAGCCCCCTTCCGTCGGTCTCCCCCCTGCGGTCCCGAAGCGCCCTGATTCCGCAGCAGCCGATCGCGATGTCCGAAAGACCCTCGCGCCAGGGACGTCCCACCGTGTCGCTCACCACCACGGCGACTTCCCTTCCCGTTTTCTCTCTTATCTCGTCCCTTATCCGCCGGGCGGAGAGGTCGGCGTCCTCGGGAAGAAGCGTCACGTCCTCCCCTCCCGAAACGTTGGATGCGTCGACGCCCGCGTTGGCGAGCACGAGACCCCCCGCGGTCTCGACTATCAGCCTTCCCTTTCCGGCCTCCCTGAGATCCATCCTGACCACCCTCCTGGTCTCTCCCAGTATCACCTCGACGAGCCTCGGGTCCTTGCAGACCCGCCGGGCGACGGAGAGCGCGAAGGCGGAAGGCTCGACCGACGGGAGGTTCACCACCCTGCCTTCGGCCTTGGAAACCACCTTCTGGGCCACCACCACCACGTCGGAGTCCGCAAGCTCGAAGTCCGCGCTCTCGGCCGCCTCGACTATCATCGCGCCGAGGCGGTCTCCTTCCCGCACCTCGGGAATCCCCCTTACGGGGACGAGTCTTATCTCTCCCGCTTCGCTCACCCCGAAAACCCTCCTCCGTCCGCCGCGGCGCTTTGTATGCGCGGGCGAAAACGTCTACTATATATTACCGGAGAGGGAAAATGGAGAAATTCCACGCGAGAAGGGACGCCGATCTCGAGGAAGAAAGGCAGTTCGACGTTTCGCAGACGGCCAGGGAATCCGGCCTCATGATCTCCGTGTTCGTCACGTCGTCGGTAAAGAGGGAGATGATGGAGCCCGACCCGGAGGCTCTGGCGCGCGGCGAGGACGAGACGACGAGACTGAGGGAGATACTTTCTCCTCTCGTGTCGTCGATAAGGTCGGACAGGAAGAGCAGGAAGACCAACATCATAAACTTCTCCGCTTCGGTCACCAGGGAGGGGAAGAACCGGGAGTTTCACGTCATCTCCTACCTGGGTCCGGTGAGAGAGGACTCCGGGGACCCCTGCATAACCCTGCTTCTGCCCGAAGACCTGCCCGAGGAAACCCGGTAGTCCCCGAATCGTGTATCATTAACCGTGCGATGGGGCGTGCAGAGGACATTTCCGGCGAAATCTACCTTGACAACAACGCGACGACGCGGCCTCTTCCCGAAGTGATAGAGGCCGCGGGCGAGGCGATGGGGGAAGGGTTCGGCAATCCCTCGAGCGCCCACGGCGCGGGGGAGCGCGCGAGGCGGCTTCTGCGCTCCGCCCGCGAGAGCGCGTGCGGACTCGTGGGCTGCCCGCCCGAAGACCTGGTGTTCACAAGCTCCGGCACGGAATCGAACAACATCGTCTTTTATTCCGCCACCAGGAAGAAGGAAAATCCCCGCGTCGTCACCACGGGAGTCGAGCATTCCTCGGTAATGAAGATGTGCGACTTCCTCCGCCTGGACCGGGTGCGGGTCGAGATCCTGGAGGTGGACGAAAACGGGATTCTCGACATCGGCAGGCTCGAAGACGCGCTTCGCGAAAAAACCGACCTGGTCTCCGTGCAGTGGGTGAACAACGAAACGGGAGTGATACAGGACGTGCGGGAGATCTCCCGGCTCTGCGCGGAGAAGGGGGTGGCGTTTCACACCGACGCCGCCCAGGCAGCCGGAAAGCTCGAGATCGACCTGGGCGAGGTTCCCGCGGACTTTGTTTCCTTCACGGCGCACAAGATAAGCGGACCCCAGGGCTGCGGGGCGCTTTACGCCAGGGACAGGCTGCTTCTGAAGCCCTTCATGTTCGGGGGCTTCCAGGAAGAGGGGTTTCGGCCCGGGACGGAGAACCTTCCGGGAATAGCGGGTTTCGGGAAGGCATGCGAGACTAGGCGGGCGGGTTTTTCCCGCCTGACCGGAAAGATGAGAGAACTTCGCGACCGGTTCGAGGAGGCGGTCGCGCGGGCGGTTCCCGAGACCTCGATCAACGGGGCCGGAGCGGACAGGGTCTGCAACACGGCCAACGTTCATTTCGGGGGAATCGACGGAAGGCGCCTAGTCGGGCTTCTGGACGAGGCCGGGGTGAGGTGCTCGCAGAGCTCGGCGTGCACGAATTTCGACCCCGCTCCCTCCTACGTCCTCACCTCCATGGGGCTCGGCGAGGAGCACGCCCGCTCGAGCGTGAGGTTCAGCTTCTGCCCGGAAAACACCGAGGAGGAAGTCGAGGCGGCGGCGGAGATAATCCGCGGGAAGTGCGAATTTCTCAGGAGCCGCGCGTAGGCCCCGGCCCCGCGAAACGGGCCGAGAGCCCGCGGACGAGTCCCGCCGCGTCGCCCAGAACCAGGTAGAGGGAAGGGACCAGGTACAGAATTATGACGGTCGAGAACAGGAGTCCGAATCCCAGGGCCACCGCCATGGGAGCCAGGAAGGCCGCCTCGCCCCTGTAGACGAACATGAGCGAGAAAAGTCCCGCGAAGGTCGTAAGCGTGGTGAGGACTATGGGCCTGAAGCGGTATTTGGCGGAAAACACGACGGCCGCCGCCCGCCCCGGCAGCTTTCCCGCCCTCTTGTTTATGAAGTCCATGAGTATCAGGCTGTCGTTCACGACGATTCCCAGAAGGGCGACCGTTCCTATTATGGCCGGAAGGCTCATGGGTTCGCCCCGGACGAGAACCCCGGCCAGCACCCCCGTGATCGTCATGGGAAGGACGCTCATTATGATGAGGGGCTGAAAGTAGGAGCGAAGCATGGTGGCCAGGATGACGTAGATGAGAATGACGGCCAGAAGGGCCGCCCTGGTTATGTCGCTCATCGCCTGGCTGTACTCCTCTTCCTGTCCCCCGAAGCGGAAATCGTAGTCGGGATGTTTTTCCAGCAGCCGCTCCACGTGGCGGGAAAGGCCGGCGTTCACTTCCCTGGAAGTCGTCTTTTTCAAGTCCACCTCCGCCGTGACCGTGACGGTTCTGCGAAGGTCCTCCCTTCTTATCTCGAGCGGCGCCCTGACTTCCCTTACGGTCGCAACGGAGCCCAGGGGAACCCAGCGCCCGTCGGAAGCCGGGATCTGGTGCAGGGCCAGAAGCGAGGAAACGCCGGCCGGTCTCGGGGCGTAAGCCAGGTTCACGTTCGCCTCCTCGTCTCCGACCCTGGTCTCGGCCACCGCGAGACCGTCGCCGAGAGCCCTGACCTCCCGGGCGACGCGCGCGGTGTCGAGACCGAACGCCGCGGCCCTCGCCTCGTCCACCTCCACCCTGACCTCGGGTTTTCCGTAGAGAAGGTTCGCGGCGGCGGCGCTCACGCCGGGCAGGTCTTCGAGGTAGTCGCGGATATCCGAAGCTACCGTCATCAGGGTGTCGACGTCCCGCCCGCTCACCTTCACGCTCACGGGCTTTCCGGCGGGAGGTCCCACGGTGACTATGAAGTCCACCTGCTTGGGACCCGCCACCGTCTCCCTGACCCTTTTCTCCACGGCCCTGGAGATGTCGAGGGCGTTTTCCGTCCTCTCCGAATAGTCCTCGTACTCGATGAAGATCGTGGCCACGTGGTCTCCCGCCGACGCGCCGTCCTCGCTCACCAGATCGACTCCCACCATGGACGTCACGTTCTTGACGAGCCGGGGCGGAACGTTTCTCCGTATGGCCTCCTCCACCCGGGCCACGGAGGCGGCCGTGTACTCCAGGGTGGAGCGGGCGGGGGTTTCCACCCTGACGGCCATCTCGTCGGTGTCGTGGAGGTAGAACATCACGTTGGGCATCCGCATGAACACCGCCGCCGAAAGCAGGAAAATCACCATGAAGCAGCCTATCACCGCGTAGCGGTTTCGAAGCGCGAAGAAAAGTCCCGAAAGGTAAAGCCGCCTCGCGCGGAAAAGCGCCCCTTCGGCGACGCCGCGGCGCCGTCCGGCCCCCGGCCTTATCCAGTCGGCGCAGTGAGACGGCATGATCACAAGCGCCTCGAGAAGCGAAAAGCAGAGGGCGAAGATCGCGACCTTGGGAATTATCGAAAGAAACTGCCCTATGAGCCCCGTGGCCAGAAGAAGCGGCGTGAAGGCCGCCATGTTGGTCAGTATCGTCGCGATCACCGGAAGCGCCACCTCCCTGGCCCCGACCACGGCCGCGCGCGCGGGCTCCATTCCCCTGGCTATGTACCTCTGTATGTTCTCGACGACTATTATGGAGTCGTCGACTATTATCCCCAGTATCACTATGAGGCCGAACATGGAGATGAGGTTGAGCGTCACGCCGGTCGCCTTCATCAGTATCACGGCCCCCATGAAGGAAACCGGAATCCCCAGGGCGGCGATGAAGGCCGCGGTGCGGTCGAGAAAGAGTCCCAGGAGCACCAGGACGAGAACCAGTCCCAGGCTCCCGCTCTTGATCATGGTGGAAAGGCGGCTCTGCACCCGCCGCGACATGTCGTTGGTGAGGGTGACCCTGACGCCTTCCGCGTGTCCGTTCTCGTACTTCTCGCCAAGACGCCTCACGGCCTCCACCGTGTCGACGACGTCCACGTTCTTGCTGTTGGTCACCCAGAAGGAGACGGCGGGACTTCCGTTTATCCTGGCTCTCGAGACCGGCTTTTCCTCTCCTAGGACGACCGCGGCCACGTCGCGGAGCAGCACCTGTCTTCCCTCCGAATCCCCGCCGACCGGAATGCCGAGCAGGTCGTCGGCCGACCTTATCTTTCCCCTCGTGGTGACGAGAAACTCCACGTCGCCCTGGCCGACGCTTCCTCCCGGAAGATCGAGGTTCCTGGCGGCGATCGCCGCGGAGACCCGGTCTACGCCCAGTCCGAACTGCCTCATCTTCGCCCGGTCGAGGTACACCCAGAAGGCGGGGTCTCCGAGTCCCGAGGACGTCACGCTCTCCACGCCGTCGACCAGCAGGAGTTCGTCCCGAAGCCTCCTGGCGCTCTCGCGAAGGACCCGCGGCGGCACGTCTCCCGAGACCGAAACGCTCACCAGGGGAAAGCTTCCCCTCATTTCGTCCACCACGGGTTCGCGGGCGTCTTCGGGAAGCCGGTCCCTCACGTAGGAGACCCTGGAGTCCACTTCCTCGGCGATTTTCCCCACGTCCCCGCCCGGGTAGATCTCCGCGGTGACCACCGAAACCCCTTCGGAGGAGACGGACTTCACGATCTTTATTCCCGGTACGTTCTTTATTTCCTGCTCGACGGGAACGCTTACGAGCCGTTCCATGTCCTCGGCCGAAGAACCGGGGAAAACCGTCCTCACGGTCACCGCTTCGAGCTGGACGGAAGGAAACATCTGGAGCGGAAGGGAAAAGGAGAACCAGAGTCCCACGGCCAGAACGGTCACCATGAGCAGGTTGACCAGAACGGAGTTTCTCACTGAAAAGTCGGCGACGTGCATGACGGATCAGTCGACGACCCTGACCCGGTCTCCCGGGCGAAGTCCGAGATTTCCCTCGACCACTATTCTCGATCCCTTCGGAAGGGAATCGAAAGACACGTAGCCCGTCCTGTCGTCCGCCCAGGTCACGGTCACCGGAACCCTCGAGACCTCCGAGTTTTTTTCCGCCATCACGAAATCCGCCCCGCCGCGGGAGACGACGGCCGTCCTGGGAATCCCGACCACGCCGTCGAGCTTCCTCACGGGAACCCTGACCGACACTATCTCCCCGGGCCACCATTCCACCCCCGGGTCCGCCACGGCGATCTCGACCTCGTAGGTGCCCGACACGCCGTCGGACCCGCGGCTCACCCCCTCGACCTCGCCCGCGGCGGTTTCCGTCCCGCCGCCCGCCGAAAGAGACATCCGAAGCGGCGTTCCCCGCTCGAGGAGCCTGGCGACCGACGCGTCCACGCCGGCCACGACCTTTATTCCGCCCAGGCTCACGACCCTGGCCACCACGTCGCCGTCCCTGACCTCCTGTCCCACGTCGGGAACGACCTCGAGGACCGCGCCGTCTATGGGGGAGCGTATCCGCAGGCTGTCGTAATTCCATTTCGCCCTCTCGTAGGCGGCCGAAAGGGCCTTGACCCGTGCCGAATCGGCCTCGAAAAGACTGCGGGACGCCTCGGTCCGGTCCTCGGACACTATTCCCTTTTCGAGAAGAAGGACGTTTTTCCTGTAGACCCTCTCGGTTTCCCTGAGCCTCCTGGCGGCCGACTCGAGGTTGTACCCCGCCTCCTCGAGCCGTGCTTCGGTCCTGTAGTCGCGCATGCTCGCGATGACGTCGTCTTTTCGGATTTCCGCGCCCCGCGCGAAATTCACGCTTTTCACCCGGCCCGGAACGTTCGCGCGCACCTCGACCGTCTGCCTGGCCCTGACCCTTCCTAGAACCTCGGCGTACACCGAACCCGAAGCCGCGACGGGAACCATCACCTTCACGGGTCTTTCCCCGCGGTCCGGCGAAGACCCCGCGGCGGTGGCCCTCACGGAGACGAGCCTCGCGTAGAGAAAGACCTCGAGCAGAACGAATCCCGAGAATATGAGGAGAAAGACCAGCCAGCGCTTTCTCCTGACTTTTCCGAAACCGGATCTCATGCGGCTTGCCACCCCGCGGCTCGGGAAGATTCGGACGCAAGGCGAGCCCGGCCGCGCATCATCAGAAATTTACGGCATTGAAGCGATAACGCAAAAGGTGATTGACTTTTACATCTTAAACATTGACAATTGATGTCAGAAAATCTCAAGGAGGATGTTAATGCAAGAACGACCATTAACAAAATCTCAGCTTGCTGGCCGCATCGCGGAAGAAACGGGGGTAAGCAAAAAGGACGCGGCCACGCTGATCGACTCGATCGCCTCGATCGCCTGCGACGAGGTGAAGTCGAAAGGAGAATTCACGCTTCCCGGTCTCGGCAAGCTGGTTCTCGACGACCGCAAGGCCAGGATGGGAAGAAACCCCGCGACGGGAGAAGTGATAAGCATTCCCGCGAAGAAAGTCGTGAAGTTCAGGGTTTCCAAGTCCTGCAAGGATTCCGTTCTGGGTTAAGAATCCTCCCCGGTTCCCCGGCGCGCGCCCAGGGACCGGTTGAGAATTTCCACGGGGTGCACGACCTCGGTTCCGCAGTCCGACCCTGCGAGGCCCCTGCGGATCTGGATCATGCATCCGGGATTTGCGACGGCCAGACAGTCGGCTCCGACGCTTTCCACGTCGCGTATTTTCCGCGAGAGAAGCCTCGCCGACATTTCCGGCTGCACCATGTTGTATATCCCCGCGCTTCCGCAGCAGCCGTCCGGGCGCGGCATCTCGGCCAGTTCCAGCCCCGGGACGCTTCGCAGCAGCTCTCTCGGCCGCGACCTCACGCCCTGGCCGTGAACCGCGTGGCAGGCGTCCTGATAAGTCACCCTGACGCGCAGTTCGCCGAGCCTGCCAGCTATTTCCGTCTCGGGAAGAAACTCCATCACGTCCACCGTCTTTTCCGATAGCGCAACGGCTTTTTCGAAGTAATCGGGGTCTCCCTCGAGAAGCTCCGCGTACTGCTTCATCGTGGAACCGCACCCGGCGGAATTCACCACCACCGCGTCGACTTCCGTCCGGGCCAGAACGTCCACGAGCTTCCTCGCGAACTTCCTCGCCTCCCCGATCCTTCCCGAATGCAGGGAAAGCGCCCCGCAGCATCCCTGATTTTCGGGGACCAGCACGTCGCAGCCGCCCGCCCGAAGGACGTCGACAGTCGCCCTGTTTATTTCGGGGAAGAACACCCCCTGCACGCATCCGCTCAGAAGGGCGACCTTTCTCTTCGCTTCTCCCTCGGCCGGATGAAACCGCGCGAGCGGCCGCGGCACGGGCGAGGAAACCTCGGGGAGCATGTGGAACATGGAGGAGAGCGCGGGACTGATCTTTTCGAGAAGCCGCGGGGGAAACAGCTTTTTCAGCCGAAGCGCGCTCACCAGGTAGGCGGCCGGAACAAGCAGCCTGAGCCTCGCCGCGTGGGGAAAGACCCCGAAGATGAACGCCCTCAGCATTCTCTCGCGAAATCCCCTCCTGAACCTCCTTTCTATCTGCCCCCTGGACGTCTCTATCAGGTTGCGGTACCTGACGCCCGAGGGGCAGGCGGTTTCGCACGCGAGACACCCGAGACAGAGATCGAGATGCCTGACCAGCGACTCGCCCATCGGAATCCGCCCCTCCGAAGCGGCCTTTATCAGGTGAATCCTCCCCCTGGGAGAATCGAGCTCGTTTCCGGTCTCAAGGTACGTGGGACAGGCCGAAAGACAGAACCCGCAGTGAACGCAGTCCTGCATTATCTTCCCGCTCGGCCTGTCCTCGCCGTCGAAAGCCGTCCGCGTAGGCGCGTTCATCCTTCTCCTCCCGAGCGGACGGTGAACCCGAGCGTTTCCGCCGGGGCGCCGCGAAAGGCGGCGGCAAGCTCCTCCCGTCCGCCGAACGATTTTTTCCCGAGCCTCGCGCCCGCGAGGTCGAAAGAAAGAAAATCCTCCGAAAAGGGATTGGGCGAAATCGAGTAGTTAAGCCCGTCCCGCGAAGCCAGGGTCATGTCCACCGAGTCGCCCGCGTAATTCACGGGAACGCCGGCGATCGCAAGCGACCTCCACCCGTGGCAGAGGGCGAGCGATATCACGTCTCCCACCTGGAGAAGCCTGAGATTGGTCCTGACGTCGAGGGGAAGGCCGCCGTTTAGGTCCCCGCCCGCGGGGGAAACCGCCAGGTTTTCGAAAACGAACTCCCTGATCTTTTCCCTCAGTGCGAGCGCCGACGGGTCGCCGGGGTCTCTGGCTATGTTCTTTTCGTTGAACGTCGAGAAATGAAGAGCTATCAGCGCCGCCGCGTAGGGGCGGCTCTCCGCGCGGCTTTCGAAACAGTCGGACCATATCCGGAACTGCTCCTCGGTGCGCATCTCCGTGAAGCTTCTGGGGAAACCGTTTCGGGGATTCAGTTCCGGCGAAGAATCCGTTTTCCGCCACCCGCAGTCGTGTTCCCTGATCGCGGTCATGACCTCCTCTTCGGGAACTATCCCGGAGAATTTCTCGTTGCCCCAGAAACTCATTATCCGAAAGGAAAGAAGGGCGTGGTCGTGCTGCGCGAACAGCGTCCACCCGTCTTCCGACTCCCTTCTTATCATGACGCCCGCGCCGCTCCCCCGACGCCGAACATCTTTTCTCCGCAGAGCGCCCCCGAGGGGTCGAAGCGCTTTCTCATGTTCTTCATGAGAGAAACCGCGTCTCCGAAATCTCCCCAGGCGCCCACTCCCGCGGGAAATTTCGAGGAAGGAGCGCAGAACATGATACCGCCCGAGCGGGAGCGGGCAAGATTTTCGAGAAAACGCGCCGCGTCGGCCGAGGCTTCCTTCCCCGAGACCGAAACCAGCACCACCCCCCTGGCGGGCCTCGAAAGACAGCGCAGACGGGCTCCCGGGACGGCCCCTTCCCTCGCTATGTCTTCCGTTACCCCGATCGAGTCCCTTATCGGCAGGGTCATCCTGCAGAAAAGATCCGCCGCCTCGTCGAACGGAAACTCCCTTATCCTCTCCCATATGCTCGAGGACCGTCCGCCGTCGGGCTCGACGAAAACCGCATCCTCGGCCGCCGCGATTTCCTTCGCCGCCGCCGCCTGTTCGGCCGTCGCCCGCTCGAAGCCGTCGAACCTGATCGCGACGGCGGCCGCCGCCCTGGGCAGCTCGGGCAGGATTTCGGACGAGAGGTTGCCGTCCAGCACTTCGAGACACGAGGGAACCATTTCCGCGTCGAGCGCCGCCCCCGCGGCGCGGCGGCACCGGGCGGGATCGGAAAAACCCAGCAGCGCCGTTTTCGAAGACCGCGGGGCCGGGTAGAGCCTGAAAGTCGCTTCGGCGACGACGCACAGGGTTCCGAGAGACCCGACCAGAAGCTTCGCCACGTCGTATCCCGCGACGTTTTTCACCACCCTGCCCCCCACGCTTATGATCTCCCCGTCCGCCCGCACCGCCCTGGCCCCCAGTATAAGCTCCCTGCACGTGCCGTACCTGGTGCTCATGGGTCCGCAGAGGTTCGACGACAGCAGTCCCCCCACGGTCGCCCCGGAATCGAGATACGGGGGGTCGACGGGAAATATCTGTCCGTGGACGCCCACCGTCTCCTGGAAACTCCGCACCGGCGCGCCGCAGCGCACCGAGGCGACCATGTCGGAAGGCTCGTGAAAGACGATCCCGTCGAGGTTCCCCATGGAGAGGGCGGCGCAGGGAGCCGCGGGAGGATTTCCCAGGAAAAGCTTCGTGCCCCCGCCGAAGGGAAAGACGCGCAGGCCGTTTCGGGAGGCGAATCCCAGCACCTCGGATATCTCCTCCACGGTTTCGGGATAGAGGATTATCTCGGGAGGGCGGGCAAACGCCGCCGCAACGGCCTCCCAGTCGCCGGAACCGGGGCCGGAGAAACGGGAAACCATCCCTGAAAGTTCATTAGCGCGACTCATCTAGGCATTCGACCGGCGGACGTTTCCCCTCCGTCCACGGCTAGAAAAGCACTCCCGTCTCGTTTTCCGAAAAAGCGCCGTGGCCGCCTCCCTCCCGCGTCCCGGGCTCGACGCAGGTTCTAGGAGTCGGAAACACCTTTCCCGGGTTGCAGAGCCCCCGCTCGTCGAAAACGCAGCGGACGTGATTCATCGTGTCTATCTCCGTCTCGCCGAACTGAAGCGGAAGGAACCTCTTTTTGTCGAAACCCACGCCGTGCTCCCCCGTGATGCTGCCCCCGGCGTCGACGCACGCTCTCAGAATCTCGGCCGAAAGCTCTTCGGCCACCTCCGCTTCCCCCTCCCTGTCCGGGTCGTAGAGCACGAGGGGATGGAGGTTGCCGTCTCCGGCGTGAAAGACGTTGGCGACCCGAAGACCGCGGCTCTTCCCGAGCCTCCCTATTTCCCCGAGCACGTCGGCGAGGCGGCTTCTGGGTATCACCCCGTCCTGGACGTAGTACCCGGGACTTATCTTTCCCATGGCGGCGAACGCGCTTTTTCTTCCCTTCCAGAAAAGCTGCCTTTCCTCTTCGTCCGCCGCGAGTCTTATCTCGACCGCGCGGTTCTCCCGAAGCATCCCGCTCACGGCGGGAAGCTCGGCGTCGACCTCCGCGGCGGGCCCGTCGAGCTCCACCAGCAGAATCGCCGCCGCGTCGCGCGGATACACCGTCCCCACGACGGACTCCACGGCCCTTATGCTCAGATTGTCCATTATCTCCATTCCCGCGGGAATCACCCCCGAGGAGATGATGCCGGAGACGGCCGCCCCCGCGTCCTCTATCCTCTCGAAAGACGCGAAAAGGGTCTTAACGGCGCCGGGCTTTCTGATTATCCTAAGAAAGACCCTGGTGACTATGCCCAGAAGCCCCTCGCTTCCCACCACGAGAGAAAGAAGGTCGTAGCCGAGACTCTCGGGGGTCCTGCCCCCGATAGTCACGGTTTCCCCGTCGGGAAGAACCATCTCCACGCCGAGCACGTGATTGACCGTCACCCCGTACTTGAGACAGTGCACTCCTCCGGAGTTTTCCGCGACGTTGCCCCCCACGGTGCAGACGATCTGGCTCGAGGGGTCGGGAGCGTAGTAGAATCCCTCGGCGCTCACCGCCTCGGTCACCGAGACGTTCACCACCCCGGGCTCGGCCACGACCACGCGGTTGGGAACGTCCACCTCGAGAATCCTGTTCATCCTGGAAAGCGAAACCACAATGCCCTCCTCGGTCGGAAGGGCTCCCCCGGAGAGTCCCGTTCCCGCTCCCCTGGGGACGAAGGGGACTTTTTCGCGGCAGCACAGCTTCACCACGTCGCGGACCTGTTCGGAACTGGAGGGAAGAACCACGAAGAGCGGTTTTACCCTGTAGCCCGAAAGCCCGTCGCTTTCGTAGGCCAGAAGCTCCTCGTCGGCCGACACGACCGCGTCTTCTCCCAGAATGTCCTCCAGCCGGGAGACGAACAGGGATTTCCAGCTTCGCGACCGCGTCTCGGCTTGATAACTCATGATTAGCGTTATAATATATCCGAATTTCCCGAATCCCAAACGCGATAAATTGGCCCGACTGATAAAAGAAGACGACCCCCGGGCGCCCGCCGAGGCGAGCAGGGCGATCAGCGACGGAGGAGTCGTCGTGTATCCCACCGAAACGCTTTACGGGCTGGGCTGCCTCGCGTTCGACGGGGACGCCTGCCGGAGGATAATCGCGATGAAGGGCAGGTCCGGGACGAAGGGACTCATAGTTCTGGTGAGAGACGAAAGGATGCTCGACGACCACTTTCACATCGGCGGGGAGACGCTTGGCAGGTACGCGGCGACCGCGAAACCACTCACCCTGATACTCGAGCCGAAATCCCGGTTCCCGCAAGAGGTTTCGGGAGGCAGGAACACGGTCGCCGCGAGAATCTCGCCGTCCCCCTTCGTAAGGGAACTCCTTCGGCGCGTCGGCGAGCCCGTGACTTCGACCAGCGCGAACATGAGCGGCGGCGGGGGTTCGACCCTGATAGAGGAAGTGCGCCGCGACTTTGACGGCGCGGTCGACCTGATAGTGGATTCCGGCGACCTTCCGCCGTCGGCCGGGTCCGCCATAGTGAACCTGACCGCGGACCCTCCCGAAATCGTGAGACGGGGAGACCTGTCGGAAGACGAGATAGAGGAATTCCTTCATGGCTGAGATACGGCCATTCAGGGCGGTAAGATACAACGGGGACGCGGTCGACCTGGCGGACGTGACCGCTCCCCCGTACGACGTCGTGAGCCCGCGGCAGCGCGAAGAGCTTCTTTCCAGAAGCCCGTTCAACGTCGTGAGGCTCGAGCTTCCGGAAGGAGAGGGAGACCGCCGCTACGAAAACGCGGCCGAGACCTACTCCAGGTGGCTTTCGGACGGGATTCTCGTCCGGGACGAGGAGCCCTCCATCTATCCCTGCTACCAGGATTTCGAATTCGAGGGGCGGCGCTTCACGAGAAAGGGATTCATAGCGAACGTTAGGGTCGAGGACTTCGAAAGAAAGGTGGTCCTGCCTCACGAACGGACATTCAGCAAGCACAAGGAGGACCGCCTGAAGCTCACGCTCGCCTGCGACTCGAACCTGAGCCAGGTGTTCTGCGTGTATCCCGACGCGTCGGGAGAAGTGGAAAGGGTCGTGGACGAGACCAGGGGGGAGCCGATCGCGGAGATCGACTCGGACGACGGAACGAGAAACACGCTGTGGAAGACGTCCGACCCGGAAACGATACTCAGGGTGCGCTCCCTTCTCAAGGACAGCTCCCTTCTTATAGCCGACGGCCATCACCGCTACGAAACCTCCGTAAACTTCAGAAACATCAGGAGAGAGGAGGCGGGCGCGGGTTCCGGCCCCATGCCCTGGGACTACGTGGCAATGTACCTCTCTAGAGGGGAAAGCGAGGGACTGATAATCAATCCCACGCACAGGATGGTGAAGGACGCGGGAGAAAATCTTCCGGAAAAGCTGGCGAAGAATTTCGAGGTCGAAAAAACGACGCCCGAAAGATCGCTCGACCTGCGCTCGAACCAGATATCCGTCGTGACGGGAGATCCCGGGGCGGTCTTTCGGCTGACGCCCAGAAAAAGACGGGAGAAAAACCACGAGAACCTGGCCGTGATAATCCTCCACGATCTCGCGTTCGACGAACTTCCCGGCGGGAAAGAAACGAAAGCGAGGTACTCGAAGTTTCCGGAGGAAGTTTTCGAAAAGGTCCGCGGCGGGGAGTTCCATGCCGGATTTCTCCTGCCGAAACTCAGGTCCGAAGACATATTCGAAGTGGTGCTGGAGGGAAACAAGATGCCTCACAAGACAACTTACTTCTATCCCAAGATACTGTCCGGACTGGTGTTCAATCCTCTCCGGTAGGAAATCCGAAGCTCTGAGGCAGGAGAAATCGCGGCGAGTTTCTAACGGCAGATATGATAGCCGTCGCCGGCGAGGTCGCTGATCACGGGCTCGACCTGATCGGAAGAAGCGGGCGGAGAATAAATATTTTCGGATGCTCTTTTCACTATGGACGCCCTGCAACCCACTTTGCCATCCTCGCGAATAATCACCTTAATATCGTACCACCACCACCTGTTATCGCTTGCCTCGGGGTTAATAGAGGCGCTGGCATCGACGGGCGTCAGACCCGACAGGTCGGTCGTTTCGAAGACATCGTCGGAAACGCCGCTTCGCTCGGCGCAGAACTGATCGTGATGACGAACCACGGCGGCTTCGAATCGAGGTTCCACGTCGTTCAGCCAACCCCACAGGTTTTCAAAATCCTGGTTGTCAATCAACCTCAACCCGATCTCTACGGACAGATCGTTGCGCAGCGCGTCGAAGCAGAATCTGGAACAGACCGCCGCGGCGACGCCCGCGGTCCTGCAGTTGTCTTCCTCAACGTCCACGGTTCGGCCCGCGGGGCAAGAAGCGCCTTCCTCCTGAGCGAACGCCGAAGGTACCGCCGTACCCGCCCACCGTTCTCCGCCCGGCCACGAAACCGGCCCGAACGACGCCAAAAACGCCAGAACCGCGAGAAGACCCCGCCACGAAAAGTTTCCGGGCGAGGACAACGACAAACAATCGGCCATGCAAACTCTCGTCCGTTTTCCGACAAGCATCCCAAAACACGGTCCAGTCAAGGCAGCGATTCGCCCGAATCCGCTTCTAATCGCAAACATGATACCCTCCCGGACCCGTAATTAGAGGAGAAGTCGTACCCGACGCGAGATCAATTTCGTTTTCCGTATTGCGAACGCTGTTCGCACTGCAACCCACGGTGCCGTCGTCGCGAATGATCACTCTGACGTTGTACCACCAATAACCCCGTGCTACCGGTGTATCGAAAAAAACGGGAGACGGCAGGTTATCCAGGTCGGCTACCTGGAAAATATCTTCGGAGACATCGCTTTGGGACGCGCAGAACTGATCGTGATGACGAACCAAGGCGTTTTCGAACGGACGCTCTACGTCATCAATCCAGGCTCTAAGCGCGTCAGTGAGGTCCGCGCTAATGAATGCTTGCCTTGCAAGGCCATTCAGCTGATTGCGCAACGAATCGAAGCAGTATTTGGAACAGACCGCCGCGACTACGCTCGCGGTCGTACAATCATTGTCCTCAACCCGCGTTTCAGGAACGGGGCAAGGGGGGGGGCCCGTATCCGATATCCCGTCCCCGCACGAAACCAGAGCGAGCGACAGCAAAAGCATGAAGATCACTATACGGCCAGTCACGAATCTCTCCAAAAAACCCGTCTCCTGCGAATCAGTATATACACGGAACGACAATTACGCAAACCAAATCACCCCCGGACGCCGCCTGCGGAAATTCACGGACCGTCCGCTCCGTTCCGCGCTTCATCGACGACCGACCGTAGCGGCCGCTAACCATCCGCTTCCGCACGGGCAGTTCAAATCATGACGACCTCGTGTCTGAAACCGCATTCCAAAAAAACCGCGACAGCTGAAAACCCTCACCGGACGCAATATCCCCGTCGAAGGAACCGGACCCGCCGCGAGAATCGCCCTCCCGCCTCAGGGCGCTCCGCGGAAGCGTATTGGGGATTCCGTACAAAAAAAGAGGGGAGGGACCGCCCTGTCGGCAATCCCTCCCCTCTTCGGTTTCAACGCGCCTCGCGGCGCATCTGCTTCCTCTTTTATCCCTGACTGTACTGCGGCAGCAGGAACCTGTGACGCATCGTGTACTCAAACGGAGTCGAATACACAACGTGTCCCATGTCGTCCGTGGTGCGCTCCACAGTCTTCGTCCAGATCGTAAGCGCCGGTGGGATTATCAGGTTGAACGTGAAACTGATCAATCCGACAACCTCGGTCGCGGGTATCTGGCCGCCCATGTAGTCAAACGGCGTCCCTGACATGTACCACGAACGCACGTCCTCGCCTATCGCGGTCCGCACGCTCTCCGGATTGAGCTGGAACCTGTGTCCAGTCCCGAATCCAGGCGGCAGATCCGACGGCAGATACGTTACCTCGTGGATGCTGTTCGCCACGTCAGGCCTCGTCGTTATCCTGTAGTTCATACGGCCCCAGTCAGTCTTGCCGTAGAACGTAGGACGGGCAGACAACGGCCTGTCCGAATAACGACCGTTCGCAGTGTGAAGAATGTAACCCCTTCTCTCCATCAAGTGGTTGAAGTAGTTGTTGTTCGTCCCGTGCTCGAAACCGGCTATGTACGCCGCCTTCTTCGGAAACCCGAACGGCTCCTTCCCAGCGAATATCGGCGAATCGTTAGACAGATACATGTAAGGATAGTATCCCGCCTTGTAGATGTGCCCGCTCCCGTCGTCTACTGTCGCCGAAAACGTTACGCCCATCTCCATGTATGGACCCAGCATGGTGTTCTTGTGTATCACGTACCAAAACTCGATGACGTCGTCCTGAACCTCTATGGGCTCCGGCACCACAGCCTTCATCGCGCTCAGGTCCGCTCTTATCACATACGCCATCCACCTGCTCTCCGTATACGTGAGCGGCACTATGTCGTAGTCGAACACCGGGTCCGCAACTCCCTGGCTGATTATGTGGATCCTGTCCCTGTCCAAAGGCAAAGGCGGAACTTCTCCCTCGTCCAGCCACGGGTAACTATATTCGTTTGCTTGCAATCCCATGTTGCTTGAACCTCCTTAAGTTTATCTCTTTCCTTACGACCCCTGACTTATCGGGAACTGCTGCCTCAACCCGTACTTGTACGGAGTGGCGTATCCACGATAACTGGCAGGCCTCTCGTATGTCTCCGTCCAAAGAACCTGCGCGGGCGGTATCACCAGGTCGAACACGAACGAGATAAGTCCCGTCACCTCCTGGATCTTAAGCTCCGCTCCCATGTTGTCGAAAGGAGTAGCCTGCATGAACCAGTTGATCGCGTCTCCGGACGCAGTCCTGGTGTGCTCAGGCTTTATCTTGAAACGGTGACCCTCTATCATCGTGTCGAACGGCGGCGGCAAAGCAGAAGGCAGATACGTCAGCTGCCACTCCGAACTAGATACATCCGGACGAGTGATTACCTTCATGTTGAACTTGCCCCAGTCCGTCTTCCCGTAGAAATACGGCGGCGTCACCTGCTTGTCGTCGAACTTGCCCGTCGCGCTGTGCATCAGGTATCCGTTCCTGCTCATCGCGAATCCGAAAAAGTCAGTCTCCTTCTCCCCGCCGTGTACCGTGCAGCGAATGTAAGACATCTTCTTCGGAAATCCGAGAACTCGTCCCGCGTCCACAGGCGCGTCTCCCGTAAGATACATGTACGGGTAGTATCCCGCCTTCCACACGTTGCCGTTGGCGTCCTTGTACGTGGCCGAAATCGTCACGCCGAACTCCAGGTACGGCCCCAGCATCGTGTTCTTGTGATCCACGTACCAGAACTCCACCAGATCGGCATCCTCTCCGTCCCATACCTCCAACGGCGGATTCGGACAAAGACGACGGCGTGTCGCCTCGTCGCACCTCACTATGAACGCCGACCACCTGCTGTCCGTGTACGTCAGCGGCAGCACGTCTATGTCCCACAGCGGATCCGAAGGATTCGCTATGATCCACGACTTGATGTCCCGCTCTATCGGCGGGGGCGGAACCTCTTTCGTCAGCTCCCAGTACTTCAGGGGAACATTCAAATGACTATGGCTCATATGTAAGCCTCCTCAAATATGATTTTCGGGCGGCTTCACGCCTCTGCCGACCACGGCTCTCTTCCCCGTTCCCTAGCGGCCGGCCTGCGTCAACCTGTGGCGGATTAATTCTCCAGCCTCACCCGTTACTATTTAATCAAATACCACCGCTCCTTGTCAAGGAGTTTTTGGCCGATTCGCAAAACTTTCCGACGCCGGTCGCGCGCTTCCCGTCGGCGGCCCGAAAAACGCGTCGGATATCCGCGGGTTTTTCACGGCGCAGGGAGGAAAAGGGCGAAAAAAAGCCGCCGAAGCCACTTTATCTCGTGAAAGAAAAAACGGCTACGGCGGCAACCGGAAGGTGGAACGCTTCCCATCTTACCATCTATTCGCACGGAATGTCAACCAGTTTTTGCACGGGGCGGCGATTTCCTTTGCCAGAGCGGGGCAAAACGGCTATACTGCGTTCCCTAAAAACCTTCCGCGAAGCGGGATGTCGGTAGGGAGGAAAGCAAATTGCCCATAGACTTCGAATTCACAGACGAGCAGCGCATGTTCAGGGAAATGATAGTGGACTTCGCCCAGAACGAGATAGAGCCCCTGGTCGAGGAGGCGGAAAGCACCCAGACCTTTCCCAGGCAGCTGTTTCCCATGCTGGGGGAAATGGGACTGCTGGGAATAGTCTTTCCGGAAGAATACGGGGGAGTGGCGCAGGACAAGCTGATGGACTGCATATTCTCCGAGGAGATGGGAAGGGTGAACGCGGGCATAGCCATGTGCGTAAACGCCCACACCAGCCTCTCGATGTTCCCCATATACAAGTTCGGTTCCGAAGAGCAGAAGCAGAAGTACCTCGTGCCCGGGATAGAGGGCAAGAAGATAGGCTCGCTCGGCATCACGGAGCCCAACGCGGGCTCCGACGCCCGAAGCATAAGAACGCAGGCGGTGAAGGAAGGGGACAGCTACGTGCTAAACGGCACCAAGACCTGGATAACCAACGGAACCATGTGCGACTACGCCGTGGTGGCGGCCTACACAGACAAGACGAAAAAGGGTCACGGAATAAGCATATTCGTAGTGGACAAGGGCACCCCGGGCTTTTCCGTCAGCGGAAAGATGCACAAGCTCGGTCACCGTTCGGCCGACACATCGGAACTCATATTCGAAAACTGCGAGGTTCCCGCCGAGAACATGCTGGTGGGAGAGGGAGGCTTTCAGGGAGCGATGGAAACCCTGCTCGGAGCCCGCATAACCCATTCGGCCAAAAGCGTCGGAATAGCCCAGGCGGCTTTCGAGTACGCCCTCCAGTACTCGAAGGAGAGGGAGGCGTTCGGAAGGCCGATATCGAAATTCCAGGCCATAAGCTTCAAGCTCGCGGACATGGCGGTCAAGATAGAGACCGCCAGGCTGCTGGTGTACAAGGCCGCCTGGCTCTACAGCTCCGGGAAAAAGTGCCTGAAGGAGGCCTCGATGGCCAAGCTCTATTCGGCGGAGGCGGTCCAGTGGGTGGCCACCGAAGCCCTGCAGGTCCTGGGGGGCTACGGCTACAGCGTGGAATACAACGCGGAGAGGTACTACCGCGACGCCAGGCTGGCGTCGATAACGGAAGGCACTTCGGAGATACAGCGGATCGTGATATCGCGGGAACTTGGCATTTAGATTCGGTTGCTATAATATAGGAAGCCTTAAATTCCAATACAGTCACAAGGAGAACTTCATCATGTCTAACGACCTTTCGGGCATAGAACAGACCCGGGAACTGCTGAAGAGCAAAAAGATTGTCATCGCCGGAGTGGGAGAGACGGAGCAGGGAAAGATTCCCGACAAAAGCTCCTTTCACTTCCTCTCCGAAGCTTCCAAGCTGGCCATAGAGGACGCGGGAATAAAGAAAAGCGACGTGGACGGTCTCGTGACCGCCTTCTCCCTCGTCGAGCACACCTTCATGCACTGCACCACCTTCGCCGACTACTTCGGAATGAACCCAAGGTTTTTCTCCTCCGTCGCCGTCGGGGGAGCCACGGCCGTGTGGATGGCCGCGGAGGCCGCCATGGCCATAGCCTCGGGGCAGTCGGACGTGGTGCTCTGCGTCAGGGGCGACAACACGCTTTCGGGAATATCCTCTTCCGGCATGCTAGCCCTCATAAGGGAGATGTGCCACGCGGAGTTCGAGTTTCCCTACGGACTCACCACTCCGGGGGGATACGCCCTGGCCGCACAGAGATACCTGCACGACTGGAACGCCAGGCCAGAGCACCTGGCCGCCGTGGCCGTCACGATGAGAAAGCACGCGGCGGACAAGGAAAACGCCATGAACAAGGAGCCCCTTTCCATAGAGGACGTTCTGGGCTCCAGGGTAATAGCAGAGCCGCTTCACAAGTACGACTGCTCCATCATATCAGACGGGGGAGCGGCGTTCATAGTGACCACGGAGGAGAAGGCCAGGGAACTGGGCATAGAGAACGACCTGGCATACCTGTGGGGAATGGGACAGGGATACTCCCACCAGTATCTCACCACGCTTCGGGACCTCGACCAGATATACGGGGCGGTGGAGAGGTCGGGGAAAAAGGCTTTCTCCACGGCCGGCATAGAGCCCGGGGACGTGGACATAGCGTTTCTCTACGACTGCTTCACCATAACGGTGCTGCTTGAGCTCGAGGGACTGGGATTCGTTCCCAAGGGAGAGGGAGGAGCTTTCGCCCTGGAGGGCAGGATGGAGATAGGAAAGGACCTTCCGGTGAACACTCACGGGGGACTTCTGTCCCAGGCACACCTGGGAGCCATGCATCACGTGGTGGAGGCCACGCTTCAGCTTCGCGGAGACGGGGGAGCCAGGCAGGTGGAGGACGCCGAGGTCGCGGTGGTTCACGGAAACGGGGGCATAGTGTCTGCCCACAGCACGGTGGTTTTGGGAAACCAGCCGCTTACGTAGCAAACCAAACCAACACGGAGGAAAACAGCAAGATGTCGGAACAGCAGGCTTACAACAAGCCGCTTCCCGAGTTTCGTCCCGAGACGAAACCTTTCTGGGAGGCGGCCAAGGAACACAGACTGGTCATACCAAAGTCGAAGAAGACCGGGGAGTTTTTCTTCTACCCCAGGGCCCTCTCCCCCGGAGAGGACATGTCGGAGGACATAGAGTGGGTGGAGTCCCAAGGGAAGGGAGAGGTGTGGACGTTTTCGGTTCACCACATGGGACCTTCCAAGGCGTACAAGGGAGAGCCCCCCTACGTGGTGGCCCTGGTGGAAATGGACGAAGGGGTGAAGATGATGTCCAACATCATAGACGTGGACCCCAAGGACGTCTCCGTAGGCATGCGGGTTCAGGTCGTCTTCGACGACGTGACCGAGGAAGTCACCCTGCCGAAGTTCAAACCCGCGGGATAACAAGAAGGAGGACAAGATGTCTAGAATCTTTTACGAAGACCTGGAAGAGGGAGCCGAGCACAAAAGCTCGGGAAGAACGGTCACGGAAACCGACGTGGTGAACTTCGCGGGGCTTTCCGCCGACTACAACAACATGCACATAGACGAGGAGTTCGCGAAAAAAACCGTGTTCAAAACGCGCGTCGCTCACGGAATGCTGGTCACCTCGATAGCCACCGGGCTGTGGTTCACCATGCCCAGGCTCGCGACGGTCGCCTTCATGGGGCTTGAGGACTGGAGGTTCTCGGGAGCGGTGTTTCCCGGCGACACCGTCCACATAACCAGAAAGCTCGTCGAGAAAAGGGAGCACAAGCGCCCGAACATGGGCTTTTTCATCTTCGAGGTGAACGTGTTCACTCACAAGGACGCCGAAAAACCCGTCCAGAAAGGAAAGTGGGTGATACTCGTCCAGAGAAAGGAAGAGGGATAGAAAAACAGAACAGGTTCCGGACCGGCGGTCGTTCGGAAGAAGGCAAAAAAAGGGGAACCCGACGGGTTCCCCTTTTTTCGTTTTCGTGAACTATTGAAAAGCCCTTATCCGGGGACTCCGCCGAGGGGATTCCACTTCTCGGTGAGAAGAAGCATCCCGGGTATGAGAAGAGTCAGCACCGACTCTATTATGAACAGATACGCTATCGGCTTGCCGAGATCCTTGCCCTGCGCGAAGGCGAAGAAGCAAAGAAGCACCAGCAGCGCCCAAGCCCAGCAGAAATACGCAAAATACGCGAGACCCAGACTCTGGAAATGCGCCCCGTACCATACGAACACCACCGTGGCGAAAAGACAGTACACTCCCAGCCCCTTTGCGTCGTGTCCGTGCACGAACACCGCGTACACTATCAGGTATATCAGAGCGAACACCGACACGAGAGCCGTCGCCGCCGTAAGACCCAGGGTGTGCAGCTTCCAGGCCGCGATGGCTATAAGCACGCCCACGCCCAGGTTAAGCACTCCGACTTCCTTCGCACCGGTCTTTCCCAGAAGGGTCATTCCGTTTGCGAAGAACACGAATCCCACCAGCAGCAGGACATAACCTAACAAAGCTTCTATTGGAACCATGCCAATCCTACCTCCTTTGTGATTAAACTGTGTTCCCGACCCAAAGGGGTCTAACTAATCTTATATCGCAACCACGACTACATTGTCAAGGAGTATTTGCTTTCCGCGAATTTCGGAAAAACGGCGCGGGAGGCGTTCAGGGCTCCGCGACGAAGTCCAAAGCGGCCGAGTTTATGCAGTAGCGCAGGCCGGTGGGGGGAGGCCCGTCCCTGAACACGTGTCCCAGGTGCTCGCCGCACCTGCTCGACACGACCTCGTAGCGCATCAGCCCGAAGGAACGGTCGGGAACTATCTTCACGGCGTCCTCGCTCACGGGTTTCCAGAAGCTCGGCCATCCGGTGCGCGAATCGTACTTGTGCTCGGAACTGAACACGGGCTGACCGCAGCCCGCCGTGACGTAGACTCCCTTTTTCCTGTTGTGAAGAAGGTCGCCGGAGAAACGCCGCTCCGTTCCCTTCTCCCAGAGCACCCTGTACTCGAGAGGAGAGAGTTTTTCCTTCCACTGCTCCGCGGTGAGTCCCATGACTCCCTCGGGAGGCTCCGCACCGCTCTCCCCGTCTCCCGCCGAGGCGGCGGGAGACGAAAGAAGAAACGCCGCGAGCAGAAGGGAAAAAAGCGGTGCTTTCGGAAACGCCGTCATAACCGGAACAACCTTCAAAACCAGTATAAACGCCGCCGTGCGCCTTGTAAAACCCCCGAAAATAAGGTTGTTTCAAGAAAAAACCATCGCGCGAACGGAGGTGAAAACCATGGCCGCGACACTCGAGGTTCTCGGAGCCTACGACGAAAAACTCATAAGGAAGGTCCCCTTCACCGGAAAAAGGAGAATGGAAAAGGCGCTCGAGGACGCCAGGACCCTGGCGGACGACCCGACGAAGAGAATCCCCGTTCCCGAGAGAACCGCCATTCTCGAGAGAACGAGAAGATTCGTGGAGGAAAACTACGACCGCATCGCCGCGGACGCCGCCGCCGAGGGGGGAAAGCCGCTGGTCGACACCAGGGCGGAGATAACGAGAGCCGTAAACGGCATCAAGGTGGCGGCGGAGTCCCTCGCGGGACTCGCCGGGGAGGAGATTCCCATGGGGATGAACGCGGCCTCCATGAACAGGATGGCGTTCACCTTCAGGGAGCCGATAGGGGTGGCGGTCGCCGTTTCGGCCTTCAACCATCCCTTCAACCTGGCCGTACACCAGGTGATACCCGCGGTCGCGGTCGGCTGTCCCGTGATAATAAAACCCGCCCTGGAGACTCCCCTGTCGTGCCTGAACCTGCTGGAAGCCCTGCATGAAAGCGGCCTCCCCGGGCAGTGGGCGCGCGCGGTCGTCGTGGACGACTCCCTTTCGGAGAGGCTGGCCACGGACCGCAGGGTCGACTACCTGACCTTCATAGGCTCGGCCGAGGTGGGATGGCGCCTGCGGTCGAAACTCGCGCCCGGGGCCAGGTGCGCGCTCGAGCACGGGGGAGCGGCTCCCGTGATAGCGGAGCCCGACGCAGACGTGGACGACATGCTTCCGCTTCTAGCCAAGGGAGGCTTCTACCACGCGGGACAGGTATGCGTTTCCGTCCAGAGGGTGTTCGCGCACCGCTCGATCGTGAAGAAGGTCGCCTCGGGGCTCCGAAGGCTGGCGTCGAAGGCGAAGGTCGGAGACCCGCTGGCCGAGGACACGGACATAGGTCCCCTCATAAGCCGGGCGGACGTCTCGAGGGTCGACCGCTGGGTGAGGGAAGCCGTCGGCGGGGGCGGAAAGCTCCTGTGCGGGGGGAGAAGAATCGGAAAGACGTGCTACGAGCCGACCGTGATTCTCGACCCTCCCCGCGAGTGCAGGCTTTCCCGCGAGGAGATTTTCGGACCCGTCGTGGCGGTGTACGCGTACGACGACACGGACGAGGCGGTCTCCCTGGCAAACGGCCCGCCCTACTCGTTTCAGGCGGCGGTGTTCACGAAGAACGTCGACAAGGCCCTGGAAGTCGTGAGAAAGTTAAAGGCGTCGTCGGTGCTGGTGAACGACCACACGGCGTTTCGCGTGGACTGGATGCCTTTTCGGGGAGCGGGACGCTCTGGAATCGGAACGGGCGGAATTCCCTACACCATGCGGGAGATGACCCACGAAAAGCTCATGGTCGTAAGATCTGCCTCCATAACGCCCTGACGGAAAGAATCCGAAGCGGGACCGTCGCGGTCCCGCTTCGGGAAATCAGGCCGTCGCAACGGCGCCCGCCCTAGAACGCGTACTCGTAGGCCAGGTAGTAGTAGCCGCCGTTGAAGCCGAAAGGCGCGGCTCGGCGGGAGTAGGTGAAAACTCCCGGGGAATCCACTATGGTGGAGCCGTCGTGGTCGTATATGGTGCCGGACCTCGACTGGCCGATCTTGTTCCTGTCGGGCTTGACGTCGAAGAGGTTGTTCGCTCCGACCTTGAGCGTGCCCACCCTGCCCATTCTGACGTTGAGGTTCACGTCGGTGAGGTACTCGGGACTGAAGGTCTGCCTGTCATTTCCGTCGATGACGGTGTACTTGCCGTAGCGGTGAACCGCGAGGGTCAGGTCCGCGACCCCCCTGGAGTAGGTTCCCGAGAGGGAGAACCTGTCCTTGGGCTGCCATTCCTCTATGATCGAGCGGCTCTGCTCGTTGAAAAGCTTGTTGTCGAGAGACTCCGGCAGGTTGGCGGCGGTGATGTCCGTTTCGTTCACCGTTCCCGCCAGTACCACGTTGAGGTCGGAACCGGGGGCGAACGAGTAGTCCCAGCTCGCGACTATGTCGACGCCCCTGGTTCTCGTGTCGGCGGCGTTCATGAAGAACTGGGCCTGCTGAACGTTCTCCCTGCGCAGCACCGCCCTCGCGGCCGCGGAGATGTCCTCGTCGTCGGCGTCTATCCTGCCCGGCAGGACGATGCGGTCCTCGATCGTTATGTAGTAGAAATCGGTCGTGACGGTGAGGGACGGAACGGGGTTGAGGACGAAACCGGCGCTGAAGTTGTTGGAGGTTTCCTCCTTGAGCTGCGGTATGCCTATCTGCTTCGCCACGGCGCTGTCGTTTCTGTACGTCCTCACCTGGGACGGTCCGAAGCCGCCGCCGGGAAGGGGGTTGAACTGCGTGGAGGTGTGGTTCGAGTAGATCTGCTGCATCGAGGGAGCCCTAAAGCCCGTGCTGGCCGAACCGCGGAGGGCGAAGAAGTCGGCGACCGCGGCGCGCGCCGAAATCTTGCCGTTGAAGGTGTTTCCGAAGTCGCTGTAGTTCTCCCAGCGCACGGCGGGGCTCAGAAGCAGTCTCTCCCCCACGTCGAACTCAGCGTCGGCGTAGGCCGAAAACGCGTTCCTCGTCTCCGAGACCTCGTTTTCGGGAGCGAACCCGGGAAACACCTGGATGCCGGGGGTGGCGCTTCCGTCGTTGTTAAGTCCGAGGTAGTTTTCGTACGAATATCTCTCCCCCGCCTCTATCTCGAACTTCTCCCTCCTGTACTCCCCGCCCAGGGCGAAATTTCCCCAGGCCATGGGAGTCGAAAAATCGAGGTTCACGAGGTGATGGTAAAGCTTCAGGGTTCCGGCGTCGGCCGAAGACGGAATCGCCCCGCCGTAGTCCACGCCGTCCAGACAGCGGGGGTCGCCCGAGGCGTCGTTGGGCTGAACCTTGCACGCTACCCAGGTGGCGTTGTGGGAATTCGTTATGTTGTAGGCGAACGTGTTCCCTCCCGTCACGTAGCTCGCGTCCATCTTCACGTTCCCGGCGACGTTCGCCTCGAAGCCCGCCCCGAAGGCGTAGTCGTTTATCCTGGTTCTTATGAGGGGAAGAAACCCGTTGGGGTAGTCCGACCCGACGGGGTTGCGGTCGAGCTGGTTGGCCCTCCTGTAGAAACCTCCGCTCTCGTTGTTCCTCACGGAAAAGTCCGCGAAGCTGTATATCTTTCCGTCGTCGAGAAGGTCGACGGGACTTTCCATGTTGAGCACGAGGCTCGTGTGCCTGGAGTCCGCGTCGCCGACTCGGAACTGGGAGCGGTTTATGCTTCGCTCGGGGTCGTTCACGGAGTTGTCCGTAAGCGTCCTGGGACTGCTTACGTCCCCGCAGCTGACGGCCGCTCCGTCCTCGCCCCGGCACTGGCTCGCGGAATACTGGATGTCGCCCATCGGACCCGCGCGGTTGGTCCTTTCCCTGTCCCTGATCTCGAGAGTGGCGTTGAGGACGCTCTCCTCGCTCCACAGGGAAAAGCCCTTGCTCACGCTCGCAACCCAGGTGTCTCCGTCTCCTTCCCTGCGCTGGCCCATGGACACCGCGGCCTTGCCTTCGTAGGTGTCCTTCAGCACTATGTTCACGACTCCCGAGATGGCGTCGGAGCCGTACTGGGCGGAAGAGCCGTCCCTTAGAACCTCGATTCTCTTGATGGCGCTGAGCGGGATGGAGTTCATGTCCACTCCCGAGGTGCCCCGGCCCACCGAGGTGTTCACGTGCACCAGGGCGCTTTTGTGGCGCCGCTTGCCGTTTACCAGCACCAGCACCTGGTCCGGCCCGAGTCCCCTGAGGGTCGCCGGGCGAAGCGCGTCGGTCCCGTCGCTTATGGTCGAACTCGAAAAGTTGAAAGAAGGTATGAGCTCCTGAATGACCCGCCCAACCTCGGTCTGTCCCGTCGCCAGCATCTCCTCTTCGGTTATGACGTCCACGGGAACGGGGGAATCGGAAACGCTCCTTTCCTCGAAACGGCTTCCCAGAACCACGAGCTTTTCAAGCTCCTGCGCATGGGACCACGAACCGCATAAAACCAGAACGGCCAGAAAAACAAATCCTCTCGCAATACCTCTCCTCATGACAGCATCCTCCTTAACCTGAACGCGCCGCGACGTTCCCCGCCGCGGTCGGCCTAAATAACCAGTTTAAAAGTTTTTGCGCGGTTTTGCAAAAAACCTCCCGGCAAGGCCGCCGGGGAGTCCGTTTGAAACGCGGGGACATTGCTTTATACTTTACGCTCCCGCCATGGAAACCGGCCTCATCCGAAACTTCTCCATAATAGCCCACGTCGACCACGGAAAGTCCACCCTGGCCGACAGGCTGCTCGAGTTCACCGGCACGCTCGGCGAACGCGACAGGACCGAGCAGTTTCTCGACAACATGGAGATAGAGAGGGAAAGGGGGATAACCATAAAGGCCCAGGCCGCGAGGCTGCGCTACGCCGCGGACGACGGCCGCGCCTACGAGCTAAACCTCATAGACACCCCGGGGCACGTGGATTTCAGCTACGAGGTCTCCAGAAGCCTCATAGCGTGCGAGGGAGCCCTGCTGGTCGTGGACGCGTCCCAGGGAGTGGAGGCCCAGACGCTCGCCCACGCCTACCTCGCGGCCGACTCGGGACTGGAGCTCGTGCCGGTGGTGAACAAGATAGACCTTCCTTCGGCCGAGCCCGAAAGGGTGAAGAGGGAGATAGAGGACATAGTGGGAATCTCGGCGGAGCACGCCGTTTTGGCGAGCGCGAAGGAGGGAACGGGAACCAAGGAGATACTCGAATCCATAGTGAAGTTCGTGCCTCCCCCGAAGGGCGCGGCGGACGCCCCTCTCAAGGCGCTGGTGTTCGACAGCTGGTTCGACTCCTACCAGGGCGTGGTGATGCTCGTCAGGATATACGAGGGAGAGGTGAGGCTCGGGGCGGGCATACGGCTCATGGCCACGGGAAAGAGGTACGAGGTGAGAAAGATAGGGGCGTTCTCTCCCCGGGCCGTGGAGCTTTCGCGGCTCGGGGCGGGGGAAGTCGGCTTCATAACCGCGTCCATAAAGGAAATCGGCGAGGCCGGAGTCGGAGACACCGTGACGGACCGCGAAAATCCCACCGAAAGCCCGCTCGAAGGGTTCAAGGTCGTAAAGCCCATGGTCTTCAGCGGGCTCTACCCGATAGACGCGGGAAGCTACGACAAGCTCAGGGAAGGACTCGAGAAGCTGAAACTCAACGACTCGTCCCTCGTCTACGAGCCCGAGACGTCGGCGGCCCTGGGATTCGGATTCAGGTGCGGCTTTCTGGGGCTCCTGCACATGGAGATCGTGAGAGAGAGGGTGGAGAGGGAGTTCGACGTGAACCTCATAACCACCGCCCCCACGGTCATCTACAGGGCCGTGTACCCGGACGGGAGGGAAGTGTACGTCGACAACCCGAGCGACCTTCCCACCGGGGACCGCTCGGCGCGTCTCCAGGAACCCTACGTGTCGGTTTCGGTGCACACCCCTTCGCGCTACCTCGGCCAGATATTCGATCTCTGCGAAAAAAGAAGGGGCGCGCAGAAAAACCTGAGCTACGCGACCGAAAACAGGGCGATAATCGAGTACGAGCTTCCGCTAGCCGAAATCGTCTACGACTTCTACGACACGCTGAAGTCCGTGACCAAGGGCTACGCGTCCATGGACTACGAACCCGCCGGGTACAGGGACTCGAACCTCGTGAAGCTGGACATCCTGGTGAACGGATCTCCCGTGGACGCGCTTTCCATCATCTCCCACAGGGAAAAGGCCTACGAGCGCGGAAGGGAGCTCATAGCGAAGCTGCGGTCGCTCATACCGCGCCAGCTCTACGAGGTGGTGATACAGGCCGCGGTGGGAAGCCGCGTGATAGCCAGGGAATCGGTAAAGGCGATGAGAAAGGACGTGACCTCCAAGTGCTACGGTGGGGACGTGACCAGAAAGAGAAAACTTCTCGAGAAGCAGAAGGAAGGCAAAAAGAGAATGAAGCAGGTGGGCAGGGTCGAAATACCGCAGGAGGCGTTTCTGGCCGTGCTGAAAAAAAACTGACGCCGCCCCGGGCGGTCAGTCCATGCCCCTCATCATCGTCTCCGTTATGACGCGCGTGGCCCCGCTCACGGCGTCGGGATCCGTCCTCACGTTCACGACCGACGGAAGTCCCGAGGAAAACGCCCTCTCGAGAGCGGGGGGCAGGTCCTTTGCTTCCTCGACCATTTCCCCGTGCCCTCCCATGGCTCGGGCGATCTCGTGAAAATCGACGAAGCCCAGGTCGACCCCCTGGGTCCGCCCCGCCCCGGGGTACGTTATCTCGAGCTGGTGCTTGGTCATTCCCCAGGCCGAATCGTTGCAGACGACGGCCACGAAGGGAGCGCGGTGGCGCACGGCGGTCTCTATCTCCATGAAGTTCATCGCCGCCGCCCCGTCCCCAGTGACGAGCGCGACGGGCGTGTCGGGAAAGGCCACCTTGGCCCCGAGGGCGAAGGGCACTCCCACGCCCATGCATCCCAGGGGACCTCCCTTGAGGTAGCGTCCGGGTCTCGTCACCTCGCAGGAAAGGTCCGTCCACGACTGGCAGTCCCCTCCGTCGACGGCCACTATTCCCTCCCCTCCGAGAAAATCGCAGACCGCGCGGGCGACCGCGGCCGGATGTATCCCCTCTCCCCCCGAAACGGCTTCGGCGAAGGCGGCGCGGCTTTTCGACCTGGCCGAGGCGGCTTCCCCGAGCCACGGGCCGAAGTCGAAGGCCGGGGACTCTTCGGCGGCGAACACACAGGCCCTGCGGCAGAACGCGTCGAGGTCGCAGACGACGCCTAGGTCGGCCGGGCGGTTCCTTCCTATCTCCCCCGGCTCTATGTCCACCTGGACGACCCGGGCGGAGGGACTGACGGTCTTTCCGAACCCCGAGTAGATGCTCAGGCGGACTCCCAGAAGGATCACGAGATCCGCGGCGGCGGTGATCTCCCGAAAACCTCCCGGACCCGCCGGACTCGCGATTCCGAAGCACAGGGGGTGGTCGTCGGCAAGGACGCCCCTTCCCATGTTCAGGGTGAAAAACGGCGCCCCGAGCATCTTCGCGAACTCCCCCAGGCTCCGCTCCGCCCCCGAGTACCAGCTTCCGCTTCCCGCCACCGCCACCGGTCTTTTCGATTCCCGAAGCAGCCGGAAAAACTCGGCCACCTTCCCGGGCGGGGGCTCGCAGTCGGTGTCCGGAACGGGAGACCTGGCGGGGGACGCATCTTTCTCGTCGCAGCCCGGGTAGAGAACCTCGTAGGACATTCCGAGGTACACGGGACCCGGCCGCCCCGACACCGCCGCCGCCCACGCGGCCGAGACGTATTCCCGTATCCTGGACGTCTCGTAAACCGTCCTCGCCCACTTGGTCACGGGTCTCGCCATGGATTCCTGGTCTATTTCCTGGAGCGACATCCGGTCGTTTTCCTCCACGCCGCTTCTTCCCGAAATCACCAGCAGCGGGGAGTTGGCCAGGTAGGAGCCGGCGATCCCGGTAAGCGCGTTGGTAAATCCCGGGCCCGCGGTGACGAGACACACGCCGGGGGTTCTCGTGAGCCGCCCGTAGGCGTCGGCGGCCATGGCCGCTCCCTGCTCGTGGCGCGTGTCTACGAGCCTCACGCCCAGGTCCGTGCAGGCCCTGTACACGGGATTTATGTGCCCGCCCCCGAGGGTGAACACGTCCTTCGCCCCCAGGTCGAGAAGGGTTTTCGAAAGCAGGTATCCGCCCTGTACCCTGGTCGTCATGGAATGTTTCTCCCCGATGAAACAAACCATTATTTCGGGAGAAATACAACCTCGCGGGCGGGCGGAAATTTTTTCCTTGGGTCCCGGCCGCGGATGATTAACTTGGAAGTGCGGGCGGGAAAAGGCCCGCGGAAAAATTCAGGACAGGAGGTAGAGACAATGAGATACGCAATGAGCCTTTGGGAACCGCTTGACGTGTTTCGCGGCTTTCCCGCGGCCGCTCCCGGTTTTTTCGGTTCCGCGAGCGCGGACGGAGACGCGGCGCTTTCGCCGAAAGTCGACATCTTCGACGACGGCGCCGGCTTCATCGTGTCCGCCGAGCTTCCCGGGGTAAGCAAGGACGACCTGGACATAGATCTCAGGAACGACAGGCTTACCATAAGGGGAAAGAAGGACATCGAGAACAGGGAAGAGACCGACGGCTACGTCAGGGTCGAGAGATCCCACGGGTCGTTCGAGAGAAGCTTCTTTCTCGACGACAAGGTGGACGCCGAGAACATAAAGGCGGAACACAAGGACGGAGTCCTGCGCCTCACCCTTCCGAGAAAGCGGGAAGAGGTCTCGAAGAAAATCGAGGTCGACTGACGAGGCGGCGACGGCCGAAACCCGAAGGGAGCGCCCGAGGGCGCTCCCTTTTTTTTCATCCTCCCGCGCGACGCGCCCCGAACTTCCCTTTTCTTGTCACGCGGGAGAAACTAAAGTAGATTTCACCCAGAATGCTGGAGATAGATTCTAGCTCCGAAACCAGGCTCTCGGGCACCGACGTGTACTTCGATTCCAGAAGGGCCGTGCCCCTTTCCTTCGTCACCAGCGCGAACGTCGAGAGCCTTCCAGGAAGCGGAAAGATCATAGCCACTCCGGAAACGATAAGGCTGCTGGGGAAAAAGATAAAAAGCCCGGACGTGCTCTCCTCCCCCTACGGCAAGCGCTTCACCCTGGGACGCCACGCAATCGAGCTCATACCCTCGGGACACATGCTGGGGGCCTCGCAGGTGGTGGTGGAAAAGGACGGAAAGAGACTGGTGTACGCCGGAAGCTTCAAGCTCAAAAACGCCCCTTCCGCCCGCCACGCCGAGCTCAGAAGATGCGACACGCTGGTCGTGAACTGCGCCTGGGGGTCTTCGAAATCCGTCTTTCCGCGGCCCGAAGCCGTGATGCGCTCGGTGCTCGAGTTCGTGAACGAGGCGTTTTTCGAGGACAGCACCCCGGTGATTCTCGTAAATCCCGCGGGAAAGGCGCAGGACCTCGCGATCTTTCTCGGGGAAAGAAACGTGGAGCTCGGCCTCCATCCCTCCATAGCGAAAATTCTCGAGGCGTACGGGGAACTGGGCGTCGGGATTCCCGGGTACGGGGGGGTGAGGAGAAAGAGCTTCAAGAACAGAGCGATTCTCGCCCCGTTTCACTACAGGGATTCGCCCGTGGTGGAAAACCTCGAGAGAAAGAAGGTGGCGGCCGTCTCGGGCGGGGCGATGGAAAACGGGGCGATGGTGAGGTCGTCGTTTCGGGCGGACGTGGCGTTTCCGCTCACAAACCACGCGGGGTACGACGAGATACTCGACTATCTCAGCATCTCGAGGCCGGAAGAAGTCGTGCTGGAAGGAAACTTCGGAGACGACCTCGCCCGGGCCCTGCGCTCCGAGGGCTGGAACGTGAGACCCGTGAGGAAACCCTCGCAGCTCGCGCTGTTCTGAGAACCGGAAAATGCCCGTGGAAACGAGATACTTCGAGGCCGAGACGAAAGGTCGCTGCGACATGCTGGACGTGACGTCCCTGGTCGGACGCGAGGTTTCGAGTACGGGAATGTCGAGCGGAACGGCGACCGTCTTCGTCCCCGGCTCCACCTGCGGAGTAACCACCATAGAATACGAAAGCGGGGCTCTCGAGGATCTCAGGGACGCGTTCGAAAGAGCGGCCCCCGAGAACATCCCCTACGCGCACAACGCGAGATGGGGCGACGGAAACGGCCACTCCCACGTGAGGGCCGCGATGCTGGGACCCTCGCTCGCCGTCCCGTTCGCCGACGGACGGCTCCTGCTGGGAACCTGGCAGCAGATAGTGCTCGTGGACTTCGACAACCGCCCCCGGACGAGAAAGGTCGTCGTGCAGGTCGCCGGGGAGTAGCCCCCCGCTTCAGACGAACTTCACGGAAAAATGCGCGGGCTTGTACCTCACGTTGAGGTTCACGATAAGGGGCGTCATCGCCTCTATCATCGAGGAGACCTCCAGGGCGCCCGCGTCGAGAACCCTGAGATTCTTCATCTCCTCGGTGAGGTTCTTCACGACCTCCTTCGCGTCCTCGTCGTCTCCGCATATCACCACGTCGTAGTCGAGGTCCTCCGCTATGTTCGCAAGCCCCTTGGCGGGAAGGTTGTGGTAGGCGGAAACGAGCCTCGCGGTTTCGGGAAGCGCCTCCCTTATCTCGAGAGCCGAGGAGCCCTGGGCCGGAGGGTCGAAAACGAAGGTCTTTCCCTCCCTTTTCATGGAAACCACGGGGGTGACGACTATCTGGTCCGTTACGCTGCCGCCGCAGCCCGCCACGGTGGCGGCAGCGTACTCCGGGGGAATGCTTATTATTATCACTTCGGAGGCGGCCGCGGCGTCGGCGTTGGCCATGCCGTGTATGTTCGATTCGATGCCGAGACCCTCGAGGGTTTCGGCGTGTCCGGCGGCTATTCCAAGAGCCTTTTCCTCGCTTCTAGAACCTATGTAGATTTCGTGTCCTGCCCTCGACCACCGCAGGACGAGTCCCTCCGCTATGTCTCCCGTTCCACCCAAAAGCGAAATTTTCATCTGTCGCGTCTCCTTTTCCGAAAAAATTTGAAAGTTTCTATCCTATATGCCTCAAGAAATTTTACAAGGTCGTTCGAGCCCGTTGCTCGAGGTTCGCCGTTTCCGGCCGTTGGTTCCGGCGCGACGGCAGCGGTAACATCGTCTACCAGTTGAGTCTGCCCTGGAGGGTGAGTTCGTGTTCGGGGTCGCCGGCGCGGAGTTCCCTGCGCTGACCTTCGAGGGTGAGGTCTAGTGCGCGGTTGAGGGAGAAGCGGCTTCCGAGCCTGTAGTTTCTGCTGTCGGGGTCTGGGCGGCCGAAGGCTCCGTAGGGAGTGAGCAGTCCTCGGTCGCCGAGCGCGGGGAAACCGTAGCCCACTTCGGTTTCGAGGCCGAAGTTTCGCGTGGAGGCGGAGGTTCCGAGGTCCGCGGCCGTCTCGGCGTCCCAGAGGCCCTGGACTCCGCTCGAGCCGTTGCCCCAGGAGGGAAGCACGCTCATGGAGAGTCCGCGGCCGTCTGCTCCGGGGTCGAACGTGACGGAGCCTCCCACTCCCCACTCCCTGGCGTCTCCCTGGTGGAAGAGAAGGGCTCGGCCCCTGGCCTCGAGGGTGAGCCCGAAGGAGGACGCGAGGGAGAGGCCTCCCGCGAGTTCTCCTCCCACTCCCGTCTCCCCGTCTCCGCCGTCACGGCGTATTCCGAACTCGAGGGAGGGGACGAGGGATGAGCCGGAGCCCAGCGAGAGGGCGTGGGAGCCCTGGAGGGCGGCGCGCAGGCGGTTGGCGTTTACCCTGATTCCTTCTATGCGATCGCCGTTGCCCTTGAGCTTCACGCGGGAAATCCACGCCTCTCCTTTGAGCGATAGGGAGGATGCTCCGCCGCCCAGCAGCGCGAGGTCTGCGCCCGTCGCGAGCGTTCCGAGCCTCGCGGAGGCTTTCTGGCGGGCGGGTATCTCCCCGTCGTCCATCCTTATCTCTCCGAAGCCCCAGCCGGCCGAGGCCCAAAGGTCCAGTCTTTGGGAGAGAAAGATGCCGAGGTAGGGATGGAAGCTGTTCATGCGGCTCGAGTAGTCTCCGCTCACGCGGGTCGAGCCTTCTCCGCCGCCCGTGTAGTCGAACGATCCGCGGGACCACGAGGTGGCTACTCCGGCGAGGAAGCTGCGTCCGAACCTGTAGTCGGCGCCGAGGTGGCCGGAGATAAGCCGCCCGTTCCAGTCCGCGAGGCCTCCGCCCTTGCCCGAGATGCTTCGGTAGTCTCCCGAGATCCACATTCCAAGACCGCCGGAGCGGGGCGCGGGGGACGGTTCGGCTTCGGATTCTCCCGGCGGGGCGTCGTATCCTCCGGCGAGGGAGACGGAGTAGTAGGAGCCGTCCACGGCCTCCGTGAGCGAGAGCGTTTCTCCGTTCTCAAGCTCGCCGAGGCGAAGCTGGGGCTTTTGGTGTCCGGGCTCGGGTTCGGGCGGGGCCTGGGCGTTCAGGGCGTTTGCCGTTCCTCCTCCCGTCCTGGCGTCTTCCATGCGCGACGTTATCGCTTCGAGCGTGGAGGCGGTCACGGCGCGGGCAAGCTCCGGCAGTATGGCGCGGTTGACGTTGCCGACGCGACGTTTGGCGTGGTCTATCTGGAAAACCAGGGCGAACGGGGAGAAGCCGCTCACGTCGGCGCACACGGCGTCGTCTTCGGTCTCGGAGGAAAGCTCTTCCCACTCTCCGCCGGAGAATCTTATCATGTAGAGCCTCTGGCGACCCGCGGCGCGGCGAAGCCCCTCGGTTATCGGGAGGCATACGCGCACGGCGGCGTCGGGCACGGGCGAGACGTCTATGTCTACCAGCACGTGGTCCTGTCCGTTTCCGGTGTATCCGAAACGCTCGGCGTCTATCTGCGCGTCGGTGGGGGCGAGCGTCACCGTAAGTTCGTCTATGTCCGACCCGCCGCTTTCAAGCTCGGGGGGCAGGACGACTTCTAGTCCCGTGTCCCGGGGAAGGGAGGATTCCACGGTCACCGTCGTCTCTCCCACGGAGAACTCTCCGGACATGCCGGCGTCCACGGTCTTTCGGTCGTCGTTGGCTATCACCGCTTGGGCGGAGGAGTTCTGCGGGTCTATACTTCCGTTGGGCGAGGAGGCCAGAGTCAGCGTGAACGTCTCGTCGGCCTCCGCCTCGTCGTCTCCGTTTACCGTCACCGACACCGTCCTTGAGGTCTCTCCCGGGGAGAACGTCAAGGTTCCCGAGGCGGATTCGTAGTCGCTTCCCGCCTCCGCCGTGCCGTCCGCCGTGGCGTAGCTCACCGATACTTCCAGGCTCGCGGCCGGGGAGAGAGAGACGGTGAACGCGGCCTGCGTCGTCGTTGCCGAGTCTCCCTCGGCCACCTCTCCTCCTCCGCTCACCGAGAGAACCGGCAGGTCGCCGGTTCCCGGGTCCTCGCCGGCTCCGGGGTCCTCGGGAGTTTCGGCTATGGGCGGGGCCTCCGGGGTGGTGTCGTCGACGTTCACGGCGAACGTCCTGTCCGACACCCCGTCGTAGCCGTCGTCGCTGTCTTCGTCCACCACGCTGTGCGTTATCCTCACGATCTCGTCTTCGGAGTCGGGGTCGGGGACCGCCGCTACCGTAACGGTCTGCGCCGCGCTCCATATGCCCGCTCCGGACTGCGTGAACGTGAGCCTTACGCTTTGCGCGGCGGCTGCCGAGCCCGACTGCACCGTCACGGCGGGACTGTCGCTTGAAATCTCCACCACCACGTTCGAAGAAGCGGGCTGAACGGACAGTCTCACGCTGTAATCGGAACTGCTCCCTTCGGAGAGGGAAAGGTCCGTCCCCCGGCTCACCAGCAGGTTGGCGACGTCGTTGTCCGTAACGTTCACCGTGACGTTCTCCACGTTTTCGGAAGAGTATTCAGAAGCGCTTCCCGATCCTATGGCCTGCGTGAGCGTCACCGTCTCGCTCGCTGTATCCGCATCGTTCGGCGCCGTGACCGTGACGGTCTGGGGAGAGCTCCATATGCCCGCGCCCGACGGGGTGAAGGTGAGAGTAACGTTGCCGCCCGCGTTTCCGCCCGCCTTGGCCACCTGGACGGCGGAGCTGTCGCCGCTTGAAATCGTCACCGTGACGTCGGCGCTGGGCTTCGACGTGAGAACCACCGTGTATTGCGCTTCGCCTAACTCTTCGTTCACCGAGACGGAGCTTTCGCTCACGCTCACTCCGACAGTGTCGTCGTCGGTTATCGTAACGGAGACGTCCGACGCCGTAACCGAACCGTAGTCCGCTCCTTCCACCGTGTGGCTCACCGTCGCCGTGCGGTCGTTCGCGTTGTCCACGTCGTCGTCCTCCGCGGTTACCGTCACTTCCTGTTCGGCGTTCCAGTTCTGGGCGGTAAACCGCAGCTTGTCGTCCGGGTCAGCCGTGCTCACCGCAACGTTAGCCGCGGCGGAGGGAGTTATCGTTACCTGTCCCGAGGGTCTGCTGTCGAGCTTCACGGTGTATTTTGCGGAATTGCCCGTCCCCGACTCGGCTATGGTCAGGCTGGTCGGAGAAACCGTGACTCCCATGGTCGCCGTAACCTCGACCGTTCCCGTGAGGAGGTCCGAAGAGCCCGTGTGTCCGCCCGCCCCGGCCCTCACTCCCAGGTTGAAGCTCACGCCGAAATCGCCGCTGTAGGAAAGCGTGAGCGCCGCCCTGTAGTGACTGGTCGCGTCGCGAGAGGCCCCCGACACGGAGAGGGTTACCCCGGAGGGAACTCCGGTAAGCTCGAAATCGTCCTTGGTCACGCCGCTTGAGAAGTCGAGCCCGCCGGCGAGATCCACCGTAACCGTAGCTCCGTCGAGGTTGGCCTCGGTGAGCGAAGCCGGAGAGGTGGACTGTATGGACGCGCCCAGGGGCGCGGGCGTGGCCGACGCCGCGTCGCTGGCGGCCGACTCCGGGGCCTTGAACCTAAGCGCCCTTATGCGGAAATCGTAAGCCGTCCCGTTCGTAAGTCCCGTCACCGTGTACGTCGTCGTGGCCGCCCCGCTGCCGGAAATCGTCGTCCAGCCCGTGGGCCAGTTCGCCCCGTTCCTCTGCTGGTACTCGTAGCCCGTTATCGTAGAGTCCGTCGGGTCGGTCCACGTGAGAACGGCGCTTTGAGGCGCGCCCCTGGCGGAGAGTCCCGTCGGCTTGGCCGCCGCGGTCTCCGCCGTCGCCGTAACCGTGACCGTCCCGGTGCCGAGGTCGGAAGCGCCCGTGTGCCCGCTGGCCTTGGCCTTCACTCCAAGGTTGAAGTCGGAGTCGAAATCGCTCGCGGCGTCCGCGGCGTCGTAGGAAAGCGTAAGCGCCGCCCTTGTCTGGTTGCTCCCGTCGCGCGAGGCCGTCGAGATCGAAACGGTCGTCCCCCCGGGAAGTCCGGTAAGCTCGAAATCGTCCTTGTCCGCGTCGCTGTTAAAGTTGAGCCCGCCCGCCAGGTCCACCGTAACCGTCGCTCCGTTGAGATTGGCCTCGGTCAGCGGAGTCGGAGAGGTGGACTGTATGGACGCCGACTGCGGCGCGGGCGTGGCCGACGCGGAGTCGCTTGCGGCCGACGCCGCGGCCTTGAACCTAAGCGCCCTTATGCGGAAATCGTAAGCCGTCCCGTTCGTGAGTCCCGTCGCCGTGTACGTCGTCGTGGTCGCCCCGCTGCCCGCCATCGTCGTCCAGCCCGTGGGCCAGTTCGACCCCGCCCTCTGCTGGTACTCGTAGCCCGTTATCAAGGCGTCCGACGGGTTGTCCCACGTCAGCACCACCTGCGCGTTTCCTACCGCCGCCGTAAGGTTCGCGGGCTTTGCCGCCGCCGTCTCCGCCGTAGCCGTAACCGTGACCGTCCCCGTGTCGAAGTCCGAAGAGCCCGTGTGCCCGCCGGACTTCGCCTTCACTGCCAGGTTGAAGTCGGAGTCGAAATCGTTCGAGGCGGTCGTGGCGTCGTAAGAAAGCGTGAGCGCCGCCCTGTAGTGACTGGTCGCGTTGCGAGAGGCCGCCGAAATCGAAACGGTCGTCCCGTTGGGAACTCCCGTAAGCTCGAAATCGTCCTTGTTCACTCCGATGTTAAAATCGAGCCCGCCGGCCAGGTCCACCGTAACCGTCGCCCCGTTGAGATTGGCCTCGGAGAGCGAAGACGGAGAGGTGGAGGCTATGGACGCGCCCAGGGCCGCGGGCGTGGCCGACGCCGAGGCGCTGGCAGGCGACTCCGGGGCCTTGAACCTAATCGCCCTTATCCTGAAATCGTAACGTGTACCGTTGGTGAGCGACGTCACGGTGTGCGTCACGGTACTCGAGCCGCTGCCGGAAATCGCCGCCCATGCGTCCCAGCTCGACGCGGTCGAAAGCTTCCGGCTCACCTCGTAGCCCGTTATCGTGGAGTCCGTCGGGTTGGTCCACGTGAGAACGGCGCTTTGGGGCGCGCCCCGGGCGGAGAGTCCCGTCGGCCTGGCCGCCGCGGCCTCCGCCGTCGCCGTAACCTCGACCGTCCCCGTGTCGAGGTCCGAAGAGCCCGTGTGCCCGGCCGCCTTGGCCTTCACTGCCAGGTTGAAGCTGGAGTCGAAATCGTTCGAGGCGTTCGTGGCGTCGTAAGAAAGCGTGAGCGCCGCCCTGTAGTGATTGGTCGCGTTGCGAGAGGCCCCCGAAATCGAAACGGTCACGCCCGAGGGAACTCCCGAAAGCTCGAAATCGTCCTTGTCCGCGTCGCCGTTAAAGTCGAGCCCGCCGGCGAGGTCCACCGTAACCGTCGCCCCGTTGAGATTGGCCTCGGAGAGCGAAGACGGAGAGGTGGAGGCTATGGACGCGCCCAGGGCCGCGGGCGTGGCCGACGCCGCGTCGCTGGCGGCCGACTCCGGGGCCTTGAACCTAAGCGCCCTTATCCTGAAATCGTAAGCCTGGTTGTTCACAAGTCCCGTCACCGTGTACGTCGTCGTGGCCGACCCGCTGCTCGCCATCGTCGTCCAGCCCGTGGACCAGCTCGACCCCGTCCTCTGCTGGTACTCGTAGCCCGTTATCGTGGAGTCCGTCGGGTTGGTCCACGTGAGAACGGCGCTTCGGGGTCCGCCCCGGGCGGAGAGTCCCGTCGGCTTGGCCGCCGCGGCCTCCGCCGTCGCCGTAACCGCGACCGTCCCCGTGTCGAGATCCGAAGAGCCCGTGTGCCCGGCCGCCTTCGCCTTCACTGCCAGGTTGAAGTCGGAGTCGAAATCGTTCGCGGCGTCCGTGGCGTCGTAGGAAAGCGTGAGCGCCGCCCTGTAGTGATTGGTCGCGTTGCGAGATGCCCCCGAAATCGAAACGGTCACGCCCGAGGGAACTCCCGAAAGCTCGAAATCGTCCTTGTCCGCGTCGCCGTTAAAGTCGAGCCCGCCGGCGAGGTCCACCGTAACCGTCGCCCCGTTGAGATTGGCCTCGGTCAGCGGAGTCGGACTGGTGGAGGCTATGGACGCTCCCAGGGGCGCGGGCGTGGCCGACGCCGCGTCGCTGGCGGCCGACTCCGGGGCTTTGAACTTAAGTGCCCTTATGCGGAAATCGTAAGCCGTCCCGTTGTCAAGTCCCGTCACCGTGTACGTCGTCGTGGCCGACCCGCTGTTCGTCATCGTCGTCCAGCCCGCGGGCCAGCTCGAACCGGTCCTCCGCTGGTACTCGTAGCCCGTTATCGCAGAGTCCGTCGGGTCGGTCCACGTGAGAACGGCGCTTTGGGGTCCTTCCCTGGCGGAGAGTCCCGTCGGCTTGGCCGCCGCCGTCTCCACCGTCGCCGTAACCGTGACCGTCCCCGTGCTGAGATCCGAAGAGCCCGTGTGCCCGGCCGCCTTCGCCTTCACTGCCAGGTTGAAGTCGGAGTCGAAATCGTTCGCGGCGTTCGCGGCGTCGTAAGAAAGCGTGAGCGCCGCCCTTGAGTGACTGGTCGCGTTGCGCGATGCCCCCGAAATCGAAACGGTCACACCCGAGGGAAGTCCGGTAAGCTCGAAATCGTCCTTGTCCGCGTCGCCGTTAAAGTCGAGCCCGCCGGCCAGGTCCACCGTAACCGTCGCCCCGTTGAGATTGGCTTCGGTCAGCGGAGTCGGACTGGTGGACTGTATGGACGCCGACTGCGGCGAGGGCGTGGCCGACGCGGAGTCGCTGGCAGGCGACTCCGGGGCCTTGAACACAAGAGCCCTTATCCTGAAATCGTAACTTGTACCGTTGGTGAGCGACGTCACGGTGTGCGTCACGGTGCTCGAGTCGCTGCCGGAAATCGTCGCCCATGCGCCCCAGCTCTGCGCGGTCGAGAGCTTGCGGCTCACCTGGTAGCCCGTTATCGCAGAGTCCGTCGGGTTGTCCCACGTCAGCACCACCTGCGCGTTTCCTACCGCAGCCCTCAGGTTCGAGGGCTTGGCCGCCGCGGCCTCCGCCGTCGCCGTAACCTCGACCGTCCCCGTGTCGAGGTCCGAAGCGCCCGTGTGTCCCGCCGCCTTGGCCTTCACTGCCAGGTTGAAGTTAGAGTCGAAATCATCCGCGGCGGCCGCGGCGTCGTAGGAAAGCGTAAGCGTGGCCCTGTAGTGACTGGTCGCGTCGCGAGAGGCCGTCGAAATCGAAACGGTCACGCCCGAGGGAAGTCCGGTAAGCTCGAAATCGTCCTTGTCCGCGTCGCCGTTAAAGTCGAGCCCGCCGGCGAGGTCCACCGTAACCGTCGCCCCGTTGAGGTTGGCCTCGGAGAGCGAAGTCGGAGAGGTGGACTGTATGGCCGCTCCCTCGGCCTCGGGCGTGGCCGACGCCGAGGCGCTGGCGGCCGACGCCGAGGCCTTGAACACAAGAGCCCTTATCCTGAAATCGTAACGTGTACCGTTGGTGAGCGACGTCACGGTGTGCGTCACGGTGCTCGAGTCGCTGCCGGAAATCGTCGCCCACGCTTCCCAGCTCTGCGCGGTCGAGAGCTTGCGGCTCACCTGGTAGCCCGTTATCGCAGAGTCCGTCGGGTCGGTCCACGTGAGAACGGCGCTTTGGGGCGCGCCCCGGGCGGAGAGTCCCGTCGGCCTGGCCGCCGGCGTCTCGTCGGTCGCCGTCACGCTCACCGGCGACGTGACGAGGTCCGAAGAGCCCGTGTGCCCGCCCGCCCTGGCCGTCACTCTCATCGAGAAGTCCGAGTCGAAATCGTTCTCGGCGTCCGTGGCGTCGTAGGAAAGCGTGAGCGCCGCCCTGTAGTGATTGGTCGCGTCGCGAGAGGCCCCCGAAATCGAAACGGTCACACCCGAGGGAACTTCCGTAAGCTCGAAATCGTCCTTGTCCACGCCGGGTTTGAAGTCCAGCCCGCCGGCAAGGTCCACCGTAATCGTGGCCCCGGCGAGGTTCTCCTCGGTGAGCGGAGACGGACTGGTAGACTGTATCAGCGCCGCCTCGTCGGTCACCTTCACCTTCACCGTCGCCGCGACCGCCCCGCCGTAGCCTCCTCCCGTAACCGTGTGCGTCACCGTCGTCCCGCGGCCCGACGCCGGATCGTCCAACCGGTTGTCCACTCCCGTAACCGTAACGGTCTGCGGCGTGTTCCAGTCGCCCGTGGTGAACGTAAGAGCCCCGGTCACCGTCGCCGCGCCCGTGTTCCCGCTTGAGGGAGTCACAGTCACGGTCCCCGTCGGCTGACCCTCGAGCCTCACGGAGTAGGTCGTCGAGCTGCCCTCGCCCACCACGAGCGAAACGGGGGCGACGCTCACGCGCCTCGGCGTCTTCTCCACCGTCACCGTGTACGTCTGCTTCGGCGCGCCCGCGTCTTCGGGCGTCACCACCACGCTCACCGTCGTGGACGGGCCGGGGAGGTTCACGGTCGTGGCGCCCAGCTTGCCGTTCGCGTCACGCGTCACCGCCGCGCCGTTCACCGTCACCGTCGCACGCGAATCGGTCGTCGTCGGCGTTACCTCGACGCCGGTCGCAGCCTGGGGCACGCGGACGGTGTAGGCCGTCGTCCGCCCGGCGAAGCCCGCCACCGTGCTTCCGCCCGAAGAACGCCCCAGCGTTAGCTCGCTCCCCCCGGCCTTTACGACCAGCCCGCTCAAATGCGCGTTTCTGCCCTGCCTAGCCACACGAAGCGTGTACCGCTTCTCCGTCCCGTCCTCAGCCCTCACCGTCACCAATATCGCGAAACGGTTGAACCTGCGCGGCGGAAACCAGATGTCCCCGCTCTCCGTCCCGCTGGCCGCGTAAGAACTCCGGACGTGGCCGCCGCTCACCTTCGCCCGAGCCCCCGCGTGCGCCGTGTTCGGCGTCACCTTTATCCTGTTAACGCCGCTTCCGACCCTGACGGTGTACTCAGTCCGCTCCGCGCTCACCGCAGGGTCAAGAGTTCCGCTCGAAAGTCCTATGGAGCTTAAGTTCGCGTTGCCGCTCGCCGCCCTGGTCGTCACGGAAAACTCGTCGCTCACACCGCCTATAGTCACCGTCGCGCTCTTCACGCCCGAAAACTCGGAACTCGCCGTAACCTTCACCGCCACCCTCTGTCCGTCGCTAACCGTGTTGCCCGTGAAATCCGACCCGTCCACCACCAGCGTCCCGCCCGAAGTCACCGATATCGCGGGACTGCCCGTCTCCACGTCCACCTCTATCGCGTCGCTCGTAACCTCCGCCCCGGGCTCCGCTCCCGTCGCGTCCGTGAAACTGAAACTCGCCGGCGTAGTGCTCTTCGCCCGCGTCACCGCCACCGCGTAGTCCTTCTCCGCTCCGTTCTGCGCCGTCACCCTGACAGTTATCGTATTGACGGCCGCAGTCCCCAGATCCACCTGGTGACCCCTGGTGCCCGCGTCCGCGTCGGCCGGCGTTATCGATATCTCCGCCGTCCCGTCGTTGGCCACCGCCACGACCGTCACCCGAGACACGGAGTTGGGAACCGACGCCGCGTACGTCGTTCTCGTCCGGCCAAACGCCGGAGAAAGCGTCACCGACGATATCGCAAGCGCCTTCAGGTCGTTGTCAGAAGACTTGTCGTCGTCCACCGCCGTTACCTTCACCGCGGGAACCGCCACCGACCCGTACCCCCCTCCACTTATCGAATGCGTTATCTCCACGCTCTCGTCCACCGCGTTGCCGTCGGCCGAAGCCTTCACCGTCACCGACTGCGCCACGTTCCAGTCGTTCACCGTGAAACTCAAAAACTTCGTCTCCACGATTACAGAAGCGCTCTCCCCCGCCGTCGGCCTTATCGTCACGTCACCCGTCGGCTCCGCGTCGAGCTTCATCGTGTAGCTCGCCGTGGAGTCCTCGTTCACCGAAAGCCCGTAAGTCCCGTCCGTCGCCGGCGTAATCCCAAGCGTCACTCCGAAATCGTCGTTGTCGTCCACCGTCACCGTTACCACGGGACCCGACTTCCCGTCGTAGTACGAATCTCCGGCGCTGCTCATCGAATGCCTGATCCTTACCGTGTCGTCCGTCGTGTCGTCGTCTTCTCCAGCCTCCACCGTGAAGCTCTTCGCCGTCTCCCAGTTGGTGGAATCGAACTCTAGAGATCCCGGAGTCACCGTCACGTCCGTCCCGGGCGCAAGCACCGGCGTCACCGTCACCGAAGACCCGGGCTCGCTTCCCAAAGCCACGCTGTAGGTGTTCGTCGAACCCTCCGTCACCACCAGCCCGTGACTCCCGCCCGTCACCGCAGTCCCCGTTATCTCAAGCCCCAACTCCTCGTCGTCGTCCACAGTCACCGTTACGCCCTCTATCGCTACCCCGTCGTAGCCTCCTCCCGTGGCCGCATGCGAAATCACCGCCTTGTCGTCAACCGAGTCTCCGTCTTCTCCCGCCGTTACCCTGACGCTCTGCGCCGAGGCGTAGTTCTGTCTCGTGAACGTAAGCGACGACTTGTCGATACTCACGTCCCCCGAACCGCTCGCGGAGAGCCTCACCGTCACGTCACCCGTCGGCTGCGCCGAAAGCGCCATGGTGTAGTCCGCAAAGCTCCCCTCGTTCACCGTCAGCGAAGTCCCCGGAGAAATCGCCGCCCCCGCTCCCGAAACCTCCGGGTCCACCTTTATCCTCACCGTCGCGCTCGCCCGGTGCGTCCGCTCGACCCCCAGCGCAGTATACGACGACTCCCCCGTCGCCGTAACCGTGTAGTCCGCAGCCGCCGACGCCCGCCCGGGCGTCCCGCTTATCCTCCCAGTCCCAGAATCCATGGAAAGTCCCTGCGGAAGCGCAGGATCCACCACCCAGCTAGTCGGACTGAACCCCGCGCCCCCGGAAGTGAACGTCACCGCCGTCACCGCCGTCCCCGCCCTCGCGTCCACAGAAGTCGCGCTCGGCGTTATCGTCGCAGCCTCCCGCGTCACCGTCACCACGTACGTGTACGCCGTGGCCGACAGGCCGGGGTCCTTCGGCGTCACCACAACGTTTATCCTCTTGCCCGTCCCCACCGCCGAAAGCTTTATGCGCCCCGTCAGGTTCCCGCTCCCCCAGGCCGTACCGTCCACCGTTATCGTGACGTCCCACGGCTCCCGCGCGGTAGGCACAATCCTTACATGCTCCATCGTCGCCGGAACCGTCACCGCGTAGCTCCTCGTCTCGCCGGAAAAAGCCGGACTCGCCGCCAGCGCGCTCCGCGACTCCGTAACGCGCCCCCCCGCCAGCGTCCCCCTTACGCCCAGAACCTCCAGCCCGCTCAAAGCGGGCGGCTCCACCACCGCCGCGACCCGCACCGTCCCCGTCGCCAGGTCCCGCGCCCCCGTGTGCCCGCCGGCCTTCGCCGTCACTCCCAGAGAAAAGTCCGAATCGAAATCCACCCCGTTGTAAGAAAGCGTAAGCTCCGCCCTCGAGCGGTTGCTCCCGTCGCGAGACGCCTCCGATATCGAAACGCTTATCCCCCGGGGAACTCCGCTAATCTCGAAATCGTCCTTGTCCACTCCGTCCGAAAACGCCAGACCGCCCGAAACGTCCACCGTCACCACCGCGTCGTCCAGATTGTCCTCCGACAGCGAAGCGGGATTCGTGAACGCTATCGTCGCAGCCTCGTCGGTCACCTTCACCCTCACCGTCGCCGCCGCCGCCCCGCCGTAGCCTCCTCCCGTCACCGTGTGCGTCACCGTCGTCCCGCGGCCCGACGGCGGGTTGTTCTTCCGGTCGTCCACTCCCGTAACCGTAACGGTCCGCGGCGTTCTCCAGTTGCCCGTGGTGAACTCAAGAGCCCCGCTCACCGTCGCCGCGGACGTGTTCCCGCTCGCCGGAGTAACCGTCACAGGCCCCGTCGGCGCTCCCGCAAGACTCACCGTGTACGTCGCCGTGCCCCCCTCGCTCACCACGAGCGAAACGGGGGCGACGATCACCCGCCTCGACGTCTTCTCCACCGTCACCGTGTACGTCTGCTTCGGCGCGCCCGTGTCTTCGGGCGTCACCACTACGCTCACCGTCGTGGACGGGCCGGGGAGGTTCACGGTCGTGGCGCCCAGCTTGCCGTTCGCGTCACGCGTCACCGCCGCGCCGTTCACCGTCACCGTCGCACGCGAATCGGTCGTCGTCGGCGTTACCTCGACGCCGGTCGTCGCCTGGGGTACGCGGACCGTGTAGGCCGTCGTCCGCCCGGCGAAGCCCGCAACCGTGCTTCCTCCCGACGAACGCCCCAGCGTAAGCTCCCCGCCGCCGGCCGCCACGACAAGCCCGTTCAAATGCGCGTTTCTGCCCTGCCTCGCCACACGAAGCGTGTACCGCTTCTCCGTCCCGTCCTCAGCCCTCACCGTCACCAATATCGCGAAACGGTTGAACCTGCGCGGCGGAAACCAGATGTCCCCGCTCTGCGTCCCGCTAGCCGCGTAAGAACTCCGGACGTGGCCGCCGCTCACCTTCGCCCGAGCCCCCGCGTGCGCCGTGTTCGGCGTCACCTTTATCCTGTTAACGCCGCTTCCGACCCTGACGGTGTACGACGTCCGCTCCGCGCTCACCGCAGGGTCCAGAGTCCCGCTCGAAAGTCCTATGGAGCTTAAGTTGGCGTTGCCGCTCGCCGCACGCGTCGTCACCGAAAACTCGTCGCTCACACCGCCTATCGTCACAGTCGCGCTCCTGGTGGCGGAAAACTCGGAACTGGCCGTAACCTTCACCGCCACCCTCTGTCCGTCGCTCACCGTATTGCCCGTGAAATCCGCCCCGTCAACCACCAGCGTCCCGCCCGAAGTCACCGATATCGGTATCGCCGCCCCAGTGTCCTCCACGTCCACCTCTATCGCGTCGCTAGCAACCTCCGCCCCGGGCTCCGCTCCCGTCGCGTCCGTGAAACTGAAACCAGCCGGCGTAGTGCTCTTCGCCCGCGTCACCGCCACCGCGTAGTTCTTCACCCCTCCCGTCTGCGCCGTCACCTTCACCGTTATCGTATTGACGGCCGTCGTCTCCAGGTTCACCTGGTGTCCCCGCGTGTTCGCGTCCGCGTCGGCCGGCGTTATCGAAATCTCCGCCGTCCCGTCGTTGGCCACCGCCGCAACCGTCACGCGAGACACAGAGTTGGGAACAGACGCCGCGTACGTCGTTCTCGTCCGGCTGAACGCGGGAGAAAGCGTCACCGACGATATCGCAAGCGCCTTCAAATCGTTGTCAGAAGACCTGTCGTCGTCCACCGCCGTAACCGTCACCGCCGGAACCGCCACCGACCCGTAGCCCCCTCCGCTTATCGAATGCGTTATCTCCACGCTCTCGTCCGAAGCGTTGCCGTCGTCCGAAGCCTTCACCGTCACCGACTGCGCGACGCTCCAGTCGTTCACCGTGAAACTCAAAAACTTCGTCTCCACGATTACAGAAGCGCTCTCCCCCGCCGTCGGCCTTATCGTCACGTCCCCCGTCGGCTCCGCGTCGAGCTTTATCGTGTAGCTCGCCGTGGAGTCCTCGTTCACGGAAAGCCCGTAAGTCCCGTCCGTCGCCGGCGTAATCCCAAGCGTCACTCCGAAATCGTCGTTGTCGTCAACCGTCACCGTTACCACGGGACCCGACTTCCCGTCGTAGTCCGAATCGTCGCCGCTCATCGAATGCCTGATCCTTACCGTGTCGTCCGCCGTGTCGTCGTCTTCTCCCGCACTGACCGTGAAGCTCTTCGCCGTCTCCCAGTTGGTGGAATCGAACTCCAGAGATCCCGGAGTCACAGTCACGTCCGTCCCCGCGGGAACAACGGGCGTCACCGTCACCGAAGACCCGGGCTCGCTTCCCAGCGCCACGCTGTAGACCTTGTTAGACCCCTCCGTCACCGTAAGCCCGTGACTGCCGTCCGTCACCACGGTCCCCGTCGTTATCTCAAGCCCCAGCTCCTCGGCGTCCTCCACAGTCACCGTAACGCCCTCTATCAAAGTCCCGTCGTAGCCTCCCCCAGTGGCCGCATGCGAAATCACCGCCGCGTCGTCCACCGCGTCCCCGTCCGCAGCCGCCCTTACGGTGAAGCTCCGCGCCGTGCTCCATATCCTGTTGTTACTGTCGTCCGCCTCGAACTCGAGCGACGCGGGAGTAATCGTCACGTCCCCAGAACCGCTCACCGAAGGCGTCACGGTCACCGGCCCCGTCGGCCGCGCCGAAAGCGCTACAGTGTAGCTCGCCGTGCTCCCCTCGTTCACCGTCAGCGAAGTCCCCGGAGAAATCGTCGCCCCGGCTAACGCAACCTCCGGGTCCACCTTTATCCTCACCGTCGCGCTCGCCCGGTGCGTCCGCTCGACCCCCAGCGCCGTAAGCGACGACTCCCCCGTCGCCGTAACCGTGTAGTCCGTCGCTTCCGCCGCGCTCCGAGGCGTCCCGCTTATCGTCCCCGTCCCCGAATCCATCGAAAGACCCTGCGGAAGCGCCGGATCCACGCTCCAGCCAGTCGGACTGAAGCCCGCGCCCCCGGAACTGAACGTCACGTCCGTTATGGCCGTCCCCACCGTCGCGTCCAGCGAAGTCGCGCTCGGCGTTATCGTCGCCGCCTCCCGCGTCACCGTCACCACGTACGTGTACGTCCCGGCCGACAGGCTCGGGTCGTTAGGCGTCACCACAACGTTTATCGTCTTGCCCGTCCCCACCGCCGCAAGCTTTATACGCCCCGTCAGGTACCCGCTCCCGTAGGCCGTTCCGTCCACAGTGATCGTCACCGCGTAAGGCCGCTCCGCCGTCGGCCGGATTCTTACATGCTCCAGCGTCTCCGGAACCGTCACCGCATAGTTCGTCGTATCGCTCGAAAAAGCGGGACTCAACGCCAAAGCCCGCTGCGACTCGAAAGTGCGCCCCTGCCTGATCTCCAGCGTCGTATCCACAACCTCGAGCCCGCCAAGACCCGCCGTCGCCGCTACGCGCACCGTCCCCGTAGTCTGATCCTTCGTCCCCGTGTGACCGCTCGCCTTAGCCGTCACTCCCAGAGAAAAATCCGCGTCGAAGTTCCCCCTGAACGAAAGCGTCAAAGTAGCCATGTCCGTATCCGTCGCGCCGCGAGCGACCGACGCCACCGCCACCGTCGCCCCCGCAGGTACCCCCGTGAGCTCGAAGTCTCCGACGCCCACGCCAGCGTTGAAGGTCGACCCCGTAAGATCCACCGTCACCGTCGCCCCGTTCAGGTTACCCTCTCCCAGAGCCGACGGATTCGTCTTCGTTATCGCCGCCCCGCCCTCCAGCGGCACCCACTTCGCGTACACGGCCTCCACCAGGCTCCCACTGGCGTACCACATCACGAACACCACCCCGCCGTTGGCTATCATCGCCCGCGTCGGCGTCAGGTTCCCTGAAAAATAGCCGAAGTGGTGCGCATTTGCATTTATAGGAGAGCCGGCCACCGTCTCGCAACCTCTCGGCCGAGTCTCGTACTGACTTATAACGGCGCTGGTAAACGGACACCCCAGAACCGTGTAACGGTACGTGGAGGATTGATAACGGGCGTTGACGTTTGTCGGAAAGAACGTGAAATCCACCGTCTGGCGCGCAGCCGACGCCGCAAGAGACGTCGTGCGCACAGCCCACCCGTTATAATGAACATCCCAGCCCGTATCGGGAGTATGCCACTCGCGATTGGAGGTGACCGGCGCCGTGGCCGCAACCGGCGTCGCCGACGCCGTCGCGCTGGCCGCCGACTTCCCCTGCCCCGCGACACGCGCGCTCACGGCCCTTATCCGGAAATCGTAGGCAAGCCCGTTGCTCAGCCCCACGACCAGGTACGACGTCGTGCTCCGCCCGCTCCCCGCCATCGCCGTCCACGGCCCCCAGCCGCTCTCGCTCCCAAGCTTCCAGCTGTACTCGTAGCCCGTCACCGCGAAGTTCCCGGGATCGGTCCAGCTCAACGCCGCCCCCAGGTTGCGAGCCGCGGCCGCAAGTCCCGTCGGAGCCGCCGGCGTCGTCTCCGCCACCGCCGCCACGTCCACCTCCCCCGTCGCAATCGCCTCCGCCTCCGAGTGGCCCGTCGCCAGAACCCGCACGCCGAGCTTCGCCGCCGCGTCGAAATCCGTGTCGTCGTACGCGAGCGTCACCGTCGCGGCCGAAGCCGAATTCCTGACGGCCGCGCTCACCGTCGTCCCCGAAGGCGCGCTCGCGAGCTCGAAATCCTCCTCGTCCAGTCCCGCCGCGTACGTCGCCCCCGAAAGCGTCACCGTGACCGTCGCCCCGTCCAGGTTGTCCTCCCTGAGCGACGACGGATTCGTGGAAGTTATGGAAGCCGTGAGCGTAAAGGGCGTCGCCGAAGCCGTCGCGCTCGCCGCGGACCTCCCCTGCCCCGCAGCCCTGGAGTTCACCGCCCGCACCTGGAAATCGTACGAACTGCCGCTCGCAAGCCCCGTCACCGCGTAAGTGGTCGTCGCCGCCCCGGCGCCCGTTATCGCCGTCCACGGATCCCACTGCGACGCGCTCGTAAGCTTGCGACGGTACTCCCAGCCCGTTATCCCCGAATCCCCGGGATTGGTCCACCCGAGAACCGCCCTGAGGTGTCCGGCCGTCGCCGTAAATCCCGTCGGACGCGCGGGCACCCTCTCCGCCGTCGCCGTCACGCCGGCGTCCCCGGTCACAAGCGCCGTCGAACCCGCGTGACCCGACGCCAGCACACGCACGGCGAGCCTCGCGTCCGAATCGAAATCCGTGTCGTCGTACGCGAGCGTCAGCACAGCCGCCGTGCCGGAACTCCTGGCGGCCGCGCTTATCGTCACTCCCGAAGGCGCCCTCGCGAGCTCGAAATCGTCCTTGTCCAGCCCCGTCGCCACGTACGTCGTGCCGCCGAGCGTCACCGTCACCCTGGCGCCGCCGAGATTCGCCTCCGCGAGCGGAGACGGATTCGTGGAACTTATCGCCGCCCAGACGGCGGCGGGATGGGCGTGCACCTCGACGCTCGCCGCGGACGGAGGGGCCTTGGCCCGCAAAGCCCTTATCTGGTATCTCACGCCCCTCGCGTTCGAGTAGAGATTCTGCGTGAACTGCGTGGTGGTCGCCCCGCTCCCCGAAATCGCCGCCCAGGCCCGCCAGCTGCTTTCGCCGTCGTAGAACGCGCGGTACTGGTAGCCCGTTATCGTCGAATCCCCCGGGTCGTTCCACTTCAGCACCACGTGACTGTCCCTGGGCTCCGCCCTCAGGCCCGAAGGCTTCCCGGGAGCCTCCTCCACGACCGCGTTCACGTCTATCTCCCCGGTCTCGAGATCCCCCGCGCCCGAGTGCCCCGACGCCTTGACCCGCACCCCGATCTGCTCGGTCGCGTCGAAATCCGTGCCGTCGTAAGCGAGCGTCAGCACCGCCGCCGTCGCCGAACTTCTGGCCGCCGTGCCTATCGTCACCCCGGGCGGCGCGCTAGCGAGAGCGAAATCGTCCTTGTCGAAACTCCCCGCCGCCGCGTACGTCGTGCCCGTGAGCGTCACGGTAACCGTGGCGCCGCCCACGTTCGTCTCCGTGAGGGGGTCAACGCTCTGCGAAGTTATCGCCGCCGACATGGCCGAAGGCGTGGCCGACGCCGCGGCGCTCGCCGCGGACGCCGTCGCCTTCGAGCTGGTCGACCTTATCCTAAAATCGTACGCCTGGTTGTTCGAAAGACCCGTCACCGTGTACGAAGTCGTCCCGGCCCCGCTCCCCGGAATCGCCGTCCACGTTCCCGGCCAGCCGTCGCCCGAATTCCTCCTCTGGTACTCGTAGCCCTCTATCGCCGCGTTGTTCGGGTCGGTCCAGCTGAGCCCCGCCCGGCCGTCTCCCGCGAGCGCGGAAAAACCCGTCGGAGCCGACAGAGCCTCCACTACCGCCTCCACGTCTATCTCCCCGGTCTCGAGGTTCTCCGGCCCCGAGTGGCCGGCCGCGAGAACCCGCACGCCCAGTTTCGCGTCCGAATCGAAATCCGTGCTGTCGTAAGCGAGCGTGAGCACAGCCGCCGTCGCCGAACTCCTCGCGGCCGTGCTTATCGTCACGCCCGAAGGCGCGCTCGCGAGCTCGAAATCTTCCTTGCCGAAACCCGACGTGACGTAGGTCTCCCCCGAAAGCGTAACCGTAACCGTGGCGCCGCCCACGTTCGCCTCCGTCAGGGGGTCCGCGCTCTGGGCCGTTATCGCGGCCGTCTCCTCCGTCGCGGCCACCAGGACCGTCCCCGCTAGGAGGTCGGCCGAGCCCGTGTGTCCGCTCGCCTTGGCCTTTATCTCCAGCGAAAAATCCGAGTCGTAGTCCTCCCCTCCGTAAGACAGCGTGAGCCTGGCCTGGTCGGTGGCCGCGAGGCGCGTGGCCGACTGCACCGAAACGGTCACCCCCGCGGGAACTCCCGAAAGCTCGAAGTCTCCCGCCGCCACTCCCGCCAGGAAGGTGAGGCCGGTAAGGTCCACCGTGACCGTCGCGGCGTTTAGGTTCCCCTCCCCCAGCGTCGCCGGGCCGGTGCCCGTTATCGACGCGCCGTCGGTCATGGGCACCCACTTGGTGTGCATAATCCGTCTGGCAGCATGGAATCCCGAGTTGAAGCAGTACGAGAGCATCACCGCCCCGCCGTTGCTTATCATCGCCTGCGTCGGAGTGAAATTGACCGACCAGTCCCTGGAGTTGCTGGTTGCCCAGAGGTCCTTCAGTTTCTGGCAGCCGGTCGGGCGGACGGACGTATCGCCCGCCGGAGTGGCCGACGTCCAGGGACACGCGTAAAGCTCAAGGCTCGGCCAGGTGAAGCGGACGATTACTTGTCTAAGGTGGAACGTGACGGTCTGCGGGGTCGCGGAGGGCAGAAGCGACGTCGTCGGTACGCTGTAGAACACCGCATTATGACAGAAATGCTGGATATTCTGGCCGTATCTCCACTCCGTGGAAGTCGGTGCCGCGGCCGCAACCGGCGTCGCCGAAGCCTTCGCGCTGGCCGGCGACGCTTCCGTCGGCGCCCGCGAGTTCACCGCCCTTACCTGGAAATCGTAAGCGAGATCGTTGCTGAGCCCGCCCACCGTGTAAGAGGCGGTCGCCGCCCCGCTTCCGGTCATCGGCGTCCAGGGACCGTAGTTCGAAGCGCTCGCAAGCTTGCGACGGTACTCCCAGCCCGTTATCGTCGCGTCCGAAGGGTCCGTCCACCCGAGAACCGCGCTCAGGTTCGCCGCCGTCGCCGTAAGTCCCGTCGGACGGGCAGGCCTCGTCTCCACCACCGCGGCCACGTCCACCTCCCCCGACGTAAAATCGCCCGAGCCCGAATGTCCCGACGCCTTCACCCTGACGCTTAGCTTCGCCGCCGCGTCGAAATCGCTCCCGTCGTCGTAAGCGAGCGTCAGCACCGCCTCGGTCGCGCTTTTTCTCTCGGCCGAGCTTACGGTCACTCCCGCGGGAGCCCTGGCGAGTTCGAAGTCGTTTTTGTCCAGGCTCCCGGCCGCCGCGTAACTCGTGCCGATCTTCACCGTAACCGTCGCGCCGTCTATGTTCGACTCCGACAGGGAGACGGGATTCGTCGAGGTTATCGCCGCGCCGACCACCGGAACCCACTTCACCAGAAACGCCGGTCTCTGCTGGCCTATCGCGCGGAACGCGAACACGACCCCGCCGTTTGCGATCATGGCCGCGGTCGGAGTGAAGGACCTCGTATACTCGAGGCTGCCGGTGGGGACGCCGCTGATCAGCAGCGAGCAGTTGCTGAAGTTGCTCGGGATGCTTTGCGCCGGGTTCGGGGGCTTCACCTTCGTGTCTCCGCAGGCGTGGATCGCAATATACTGCCACGCTTCACGAACGTTGGTCCGGCGAAAAACGACGGTCTGGGGCGTCTGGACGGCGAAAAGAAACTCGGTATCGATAAGCGTAGAATCGGCCCCCTGGGTAATCCCGTCTTTCCACACCGACGGGTTCGGAGCCGTCTGGGAGAAAATCCGCTGCGCGGGAAAAAGCGCTCCGGCCAGAACCAGTATCAGCAGGAACGCCCGCGCGGAAAAGCGGGAAAGCCCCGCTCTACCGGAACGAAATAGGGGGGGGGGGGTATCATGCGGGTTTTCCTTGCGTCCGAGGTCGTTCATTTCTCTCGCGCCCGCGCTCCGGTCGAATCCGGGCCGGGGCTCCTCGATAATTCCTTCTCGTCCGTACAGGGAAAAGACTATCCCCGACCGACCGGCTCGTCAAGACTCCCCCCTCCCCGGAAATATACGCCGACACCGGCTTCCGCGTCCCGCGGACGCGACGGCCCGCGCCCGGGGAACCAGAACGCGCCGCGGCCGGCTCCGGTTCTCCGGCATGATTGAAGAATATCCGCGCGTCAATCTTCCGGGCGGCGGCGGAAGCGAGGAACGCGGTTCAGAGTCCCGAGGCCAGCTGAACGAGCGAGGTCACGACCGCGCGCTTCACGAAGATTATCAGGACCAGGACCACCACGGGGCTCAGGTCGAGCGTTCCGCCCAGGGGCGGCAGGCGCTTTCTCGCGAAGCCCAGCACGGGTTCGGTGGCCGAGTAGAGAAACCTAACGATCGGATTGTAGGGATCGGGACTCACCCACGAGATCACCGCCCTTCCCACTATCAGCCATATGTAGACCGACAGCAGAATGTTCAACGCTTCGGCCGCGGCCCTGATGAAGTTTCCTCCAAGTACGTCCATCGTCAGTCCTCCCCCGCGGAAAGTTCCGCGGAGCGAAGCGCCGCCGACTCCACGGCGGACATCACCGCGGCGCGGAATCCTCCCCGCTCGAGCGAATGCATTCCGCTCATGGTGGTCCCCCCCGGAGAGGCGACCATGTCCCTTATCTCGGCCGGGTGCGCTCCGCTTTCGAGAATCATCCTCGAGGTTCCGAGAACCGTCTGCAGGGCAAGGGCGAGCGATAGCTCCCGCCCGAGCCCCGCCTTCACCCCTCCGTCGCAAAGGGCCTCGACGAACGTCGCGACGAACGCGGGACCGCTTCCGCCGAGACCCGTGACGGCGTCCATCAGTTCCTCGCTCTCCACCCGAAACGCCTTTCCAAGGCACCCGAACATGCCGAGCACGAAATCCTCCTCCCCGGCGGAAAGCCCCTCGCCGAAGCACACGCACGACGCTCCCGAAAGCGAAAGGGCGGGGGCGTTGGGCATGACCCGCGCGAGCTTCGTTCCCTCTCCCAGAAGCCGAAGAACGGAAGACATCCTCACACCGGCGGCTATGGAGACGTAGAGCTTCTTCTTTCCCGCGGCGGGCCGTATCCGCCGGCAGACCGCCGGAACGACCCCGGGCTTGACGCAGAAGACCACGACGTCGGAGGCGGCGACGACGCTTCTCGCGTCCCCGTCGCCCGCGATTCCGTACTCGGAAGAAAACAGCGAAAGCCTCCCGGGATTCACGTCGCAGACCGCCATGTCCTTTTTCCCGAAGCGCCCCGAGGCCAGAAGACCCCTCACGAGGGCCTCCGCCATGTTTCCCGCTCCTATGAAACACGTCTTTCTCATTTCGCTCCTCTCGTCCCGGGCCTCGGACCGAACACGGCCGAGCCCACCCTCACTATGGTCGCCCCCTCCCCTATCGCCTCCTCGAAGTCCGCGCTCATTCCCATGGAAAGCTCCCGAAGGCGGGGAAAGTCTCCCGAAAGCCCGTCGCGAAGCTCCCTCACGCGGGAAAACCACCGCGGGCCGCCGCCCGGGGGAGGCATCGCCATGAGTCCCTCGAAGGAGACGTTTTCGAACTCCGAGGCGTCTTCGAGAAACTTCCCGAGTTCCTCCCCGCGTATTCCCCCCTTGGTCTCCTCCCCGCAGTTTATCTCCACAAGCGCCCTCGCGCGCGTCCCCGCCGCCGCGGCCCGCCTGTCGATCTCCGCCGCGAGAGGGATGCCGTCCACCGAGTGCACCAGCGCGGCCCGGGGTACCACGTACCTTACCTTGTTTCTCTGGAGACGGCCGACGAAATGCCACCTGACGGGCTCTCCCGCGCCGTTTTCAAGCTCCCGGCTCTTGTCCCGAAGCTCCTGGGCGTAGTTCTCCCCGAAGTCCAGAAGTCCCGAAGCGCGGGCGCGGGCCACCGCCCCGGCGGGAAACTTCTTGGACACGGCGACCAGGGTCACTTCCTCCCTGCTTCTGCCGGCCTTTCGGCACGCATCCGCGATTCTCCCGAAAACCCGCTCTATGTTCTCTTCGAGTTTCACCGGATCCGTATCTCCCGACCGCCGCCTTAATGTACCGCCGCATCCGCCATGTATCAAGAAGCCTCGCGGGCGGGGCGGCGGGACCGCCGCGCGAGGACGGCATCGCGGACCGAAGCGTCTCTCCGCGGCGAGGGTCCGGCCTCCGCGGGGGCGGAACCCGCGGGAGCGGGCACAATCGGCTGGACACGCTTTTCTCTTCCGCGATTCCTGTGATAATCTTGTCTCGGCTTGATTGATCCGTAAAATCCGGCGGATTCGTACGCATGATTTTTCAGGCGGGGGAGGTCTCGGCAATGAAACTCGCGGTCGTAATTCACGAAGCGGAGGAAGGAGGTTACTGGGCGGAAGTTCCAGCCATTTCCGGATGCGCGACTCAAGGCGAATCCCTTGAAGAACTGCTCGACAACATATACGAAGCGGTTGAAGGCTGTTTGTCCGTGGAGATACCCGAACGGTCCGCATGAAAACCGCCGGAATTGACGGTCCGGCGCAGTGATGTCTCGTTGCTCAGTTTTTCATTAAGTCCGACGGACTCGGCGGGTACTTGCAAAAGGACCGGAAGTGGACCAGTCAACGTGAGACCCCGCGGGCAACAAGGTCCAATTCTCAGTAAAACCAAACGGTTCCCTCCACGGCCGGTACCGGCTTCCGCGGGAGCGGAACGCGTCTGCGAAACGGAAACCGGCGGAGCGGGCGGAGTCAGCAGGAGACGCTTTTCTCCAGGGCCTGCGCAATCCAGCCGTTTAGGCTCATGCCGCTTTTTTCCGCCGAGAGCAGAACTCTGCGATGCAGGTCCGAATCGAGCCGGATGTCGAGCTTGCCCGAACGAGGCTTCCCGGGCTCAACGCCCTCTTCTTCGCACCAGGCAAGATACTCGTCGATCGACCGGCGGAATTCACGCTGAACTCCTTCCGCGTCGGTCGCTTCAAAAGTGACGACCGAATAGGGACCGCCGTTCACCACTCTTCCATGAAAACACCCCGCGTAATCGTCAAATTCGACCATGCCGACGTATCCCTTGTATTCAATCACGGCTCTACCCCCAAGTGTTTCAGAAACCTGACGATTTCCCGTACCGTTCCCCTTCGCGTTTCGGACCCGGGATGCGGACGACGAACTGCCATCGCTTCTTCCGTTCCCCTCTCGTTAAGAACCGCCCGAGACCCCGAGCGCTAGGAAACGTCAATGCCGAACGCGGTCGGCGCGGCCGCCATATCCGTCCGTCTTGCATCCACCGGGGCCGGCGGCCGGGACATCCCCTCCGAGGCGCGCCGATGCTTCGTCCGCACAGCTCCAAGCATACCATGTCGGGCGCGGGACGGCGCGGGGAATTTTCTCGAATTTTCGATTTTCCGCGTTTCCCGAGCCGAACCGGGACGTTCGCGGCGCGCGGGAGCGGCGGGAAACGCCGGCCGGCCTCCGCGAAGCTGCCGAGTCTCCGGGAGCGTCGGCCGTCTTCGGCCCGGGGCGTGCGCAGCTTGAAAACCCCCGCGGCGCGTATACAATCATCGTTCCCAGCCAGATGGAACTTAGAGAACTCTACCTTAAGGGAAAAAGAAGCTTCGAGAAAGGCGGCTTCGAAAGCCCGGGAACCGAGGCCCGGGCGCTGCTTTCGAAAAGCCTGGGCGCGGACGTCCTCGAGATCTACTCCCGCCCGCGAAGGCCCGTCGGGGCCGCGGCGCGCGAGGGGTTCGAAAAGCTCCTGCTGCGCAGGCTCGGCGGGGAGCCGCTTTCGTACGTGACGGGCCGAAGGGAGTTCTGCTCGAGAACCTTCGCGGTGAGTCCCGACGTCCTGATACCGAGACCGGAAACCGAAACGCTGGCCGAGGCCTGCGTCGAGGCGGCCGGGCGGATGCGGGAACCGCGCGTCCTCGACCTCGGGACAGGAAGCGGATGCCTGGCCGTCACGGTCTCCCTCGAGGCGCCGGGCTGCCTGATGTTCGCCTCCGACGCGTCGGCCCCGGCGCTGGCCGTGGCCCGCCGAAACGCCCTCGAACACGGCGCGCGGGCGCGCTTCGTCAGGGCGGACATGCTGGGCGCCTTTGCAAAATCTTCGTTTGACGTGATAATTTCCAATCCTCCCTACGTGTCCGAAGCGGAGTACGCGGAGCTTCCCCCCGGGATAAGGGAGCACGAGCCCGCGCTCGCGCTTGTGGGGGGCCCCGACGGGCTCGGGCCGACCAGGAGAATCGCCGCGCAGGCCGGGCGCGTGCTTCGCGAAGGCGGGCTCGCGCTGGTCGAAACGGCGGACGGGCGGGCGCGGGAGGTCGGGGAGATTTTCAGGGCGCGCGGCTTCGGGGGAGTGGAGTTTTTCTCCGACCCCGGCGGGGCGCGAAGGGTGGTGAAGGCGACATGGAAAAGATAGTCATAGAAGGAAAGAAGAGGCTTTCGGGGGAAGTGCCGGTCGGCGGAGCGAAAAACGCCGTGCTTCCCGTAATGGCCGCGTGTCTTCTCTGCGAGGGGGAGAGCACGCTTCGAAACGTCCCGGACCTCGCCGACGTGCGCACGATGATGAAGCTCCTCGAAACCCTGGGGGCGAAGACCGGGTACGAAAACGGCGACCTTTCGATCGACTCCCGAAACGCCGGCGGCTGGAAGGCTCCCTACGACCTGGTGAAGACCATGAGGGCGTCGGTTCTGGTTCTGGGTCCCCTGGCGGCCCGGTTCGGCAGGGCGGAGGTTTCCCTCCCCGGCGGATGCGCCATAGGGGAGCGGCCGATAGACCAGCACATAAAGGGTCTTCGGATTCTGGGGGCGGAGGTCGAAATCGACGAGGGCTACGTCCGGGTCTTGGCCCGGAAGATGAGGGGCGCCACGGTTCCCTTCGACCTCTCCACCGTGACGGGCACGGAGAACCTGATGCTCTCGGCGTGTCTCTGCGAGGGAGAGACCGTGCTGCTGAACGCCGCCTGCGAGCCCGAGGTCGCGGACCTCGCCGAAGCCCTAAACGCCATGGGGGCCGACGTCCGGGGAGCGGGAACCGACATAGTGACCGTCAGGGGGGTTTCCTCCCTTCGCCCGCTTCGCGGCTACGGGATCATGCCCGACAGGATAGAGGCCGGGACCCTGATGATAGCGGCGGCTCTCAACGAAAGCGACGTGACGATCGCGAACTGCAGGTTCGAGCACCTGGGGGCGCTCGCCGGAAAGCTTCTCCAGACGGGAGCGGAGATAGAAAAGACGGAAGACTCGGTCAGGGTGCGAGGGGCGGGGGAGACGCGGAGCGTGGACTTCGCGACTCTGCCCTACCCGGGATTTCCCACGGACATGCAGGCGCAGATGATGATCCCCATGTGCGTGGCCGACGGGATGAGCGTGATAACGGAGAACATATTTCCCCAGAGGTTCATGCACACGGCGGAACTGCGCAGGATGGGAGCGGACATAAGGCTCGTCGGAAACAGCGCGGTGGTGAGAGGCGTGGCGGAGCTTCGGGGCGCCCCGATCATGGCGAGCGACCTTCGGGCGAGCGCTTCGCTCGTTCTGGCGGGACTTCTCGGGTCGGGAAGGACGGAGGTGTCGCGGATATACCACCTCGACCGGGGCTACGAGAGGCTGGACGAGAAGCTCGCCTCGCTCGGGGCGGACATCTGGAGGGAGAAGGAGTGATAACCATAGCGGCGGCTAGGGGGAGACTGCTCGAGGAGACGGTCGAGCTTTTCGAGCGGGCGGACATAGACATAACCGAAGTGGTGGGGGATTCGAGAAAGCTCATATTCGAGTTCGCCAAGTCGGGTCTCAAGCTTCTCGTGGTGAGGCCCACCGACGTTCCCGCCTACGTCGAGTACGGGGCGGCGGACTGCGGAATAGTGGGGCGCGACACGCTCATGGAGCAGGACTGCCGGCTCTACGAACCGCTCGACCTGCGCATAGGCAAGTGCAAGATGGTGGTGGCGGCCCCGAAGAACTTCGGAAAGCGAGAGCGCTCGTCGGTCCGCATCGCGAGCAAGTATCCGAAAATCGCGGGAGACTTCTACAACCGCAAGGGAATAAGCGCCGAGGTCATAAAGCTCTACGGGTCGGTCGAACTGGCTCCCCTCATAGGTCTTGCCGACGCCATAGTCGATCTCACGGCGAGCGGCGAGACTCTCCGCAAGAACGATCTCGAAATAGTGGAGGAGATAACCGACGTGAGCGCGAAGCTCATCGTCAACAAGGTGAGCATGAAGATAAAGTCGAGGGAGATAAAGGAACTCATATCCAGGCTCGAGATGGCCAGATAGTCCGCCGCGGAGCAGTTTCGCGCCGCTACACCTTCCCCTGCGTCCGTTCCCGCCGTTCGCTTCCGACCCGCCGGGGAATTTTTCCTAGAAATAAACTTTACGTATGAGCGAGAGCGGTCCCCCGATTATTGCGACGACAAGCGCCCGGAACCAAAAACCCGGCCCGTCAATTCCTTTTCCCTGGTCTTCGAACCTGTCTTCGGTCGCTTTTTCTCTTTCGTCTATCTTGGTCTCTATTCTCTCTACGGCGGCGGAAAGTCTCTCGACGCCGGCGGAAAGCCGCTTCACGGCGCTTTTGATCTCGCCCACGTCGTTTTCAATATGGCTTATTCTCCGTTCCAGCAGTTCCGACATGAGATTTTCTCCCTCCGAGACGCTCCGCGGCCGGATGCGGCAACGCAACGCACGGCACCCGCAAGACACAAAGATTATCTCGGGTCAACCGCCCCCGCAAGCCTTGCCTTGTGGAAACCGCCGGACCTCGCTATATTTGCGGGCAAGGAGACAGCGACGTGAGCACAGTCAAGGAACCGAGGACGGTAGGCGTTTCGGCGCAGATCCCCGCCGCCCTGGGCGAGATTCTAAACAGGGTGTCGAAGGCGGAGGAGAGGTCCAAGAGCTATTACGTGAGAAAGGGTCTCGAGCTGTTTCTGATGAAAAAGCTCGAGGACGTGGAGGACTACGAGGAAGGCATGCGCGCTTACGAGGAGTTCCTGGCTTCGGGAGAAGAAGCCGTCCCCTGGACCGAGGTAAAAAAAGAACTGAATCTCCGACGACCCGATGTGGAGAATAAAGCCGACAAGGAGACGGCGACGTGAGCGCAGTCAAGGAACCTAGAACGGTAGGCGTTTCGGCGCGGATCCCCGCCGCCCTGGGCGAGATTCTAAACAGGGTGTCGAAGGCGGAGGAGAGGTCCAAGAGCTATTACGTGAGAAAGGGTCTCGAGCTGTTTCTGATGAAAAAGCTCGAGGACGTGGAGGACTACGAGGAAGGCATGCGCGCTTACGAGGAGTTCCTGGCTTCGGGAGAAGAAACGATTCCCTTGTCCGAGATAGAAAAGGAGCTTGGCCTCTGACCGGATGCGGCGAGCGGAACCGACGAAAAGAGCGAAAAAACGGCTTTTCAGGTTACGGAAGAATTCTCGATCGCGCTTTTAAATAGACGTTCCGCCGCGTTACGGTTCCGGACCGTCGAACCCGGGAGAATGTCCACCGTCCGGCGCGTGAAGGAACCGGGAGTCCTTCACAGAAGCGGAATCTGCGCGGGACGGGAACTTCTGAACCGGGAGACGTCGAGAGGCTTTTTCCCCTCGAAGCCCAGCCTGCCGTAGGAAACGCGGAACATCCTCTCTATCTGCTCGGCGAACACTCCCGAGCCCCTCATGCGCTCCCCGTAGCGCGCGGAGCTGGTCTTCCCTCCCCGAACCGATTGAATCCTTCCGAGAACCTTCTTCTTTCCGCGCGGATAGTTCCTGCCGAGCCAATCGAAGAAAAGGTCTCCCACCCCGTGGGGAAGCCTGAGCATGACGTAGCCCGCGTCGGCGGCCCCGCGACGGCGGGCCTCCTTCAGTATGGCCGGAATCTCGTGGTCGGTGAGACCGGGAATCACGGGCGCCACCAGAACGGTCACCGCAATCCCCGCCGAGGCGAGGGCTTCCACGGCCTCGAGCCTGCGGCGCGGCTGCGACGCCCGCGGCTCCATCCTGCGGGCGAGCTCGCCGTCGAGCGTCGTTATCGACACGATCACGCTCGCGCAGCCGACCTTCGCGAGATCAGAGAGAACGTCGGCGTCTCGGGCGACGAGTCCGCTTTTGGTGACTACCCCGACGGGATTTCGAAACTCAAGGAAGACCTCGAGACATTTTCTCGTTATTCCGAAGCGCCGCTCCGCGGGCTGGTAGCAGTCCGTGACGCCGCTTACCGCCACGGGCTCGGGAGTCCACCCGGGCGAGGCGAGCTCCGCCCGCAGAAGCTCCGCCGCGTTTTCCTTGACGAATATCTTCGTCTCGAAGTCGAGCCCGGCCGACAGTCCCAGGTACTCGTGCGTCGGCCTCGCGTAGCAGTACACGCACCCGTGCTCGCAGCCCCTGTAGGGATTCATGCTCGCGCCGAACGGCACGTCGGGGCTGTCGTTTCTCGAGATTATCCTCTTCGCGTCGTCCCTGTAGTAGACGGTGGCGGGAGACCGCGGCGGGGCGTCCGGGCAGTCGTCCTCCGCGACGAACTCTATTCTCTCGAACCTGCCCGCGGGGTTTTCGGGGGAGCCCCTTCCCTTCGCGGCCGGTCTTTTCGCGCGTCTCTCCAAGTCCCTCTTCCCGAACCGGAAAAGCCCCGAAGCGGCATCGGCCGCCCCGGGGCTTTTCCCGAACCTTCCGCGCGCCCGCGCGGCTTCAGTTTATGTTCTTCGGCGCCTGTTCGTCCACAAGCGCGTAGCCCGTTTTCGGAACGACGAAGTTCTTGAGCACCGGCTCGTCGGAAACCACCGCCCTCTCGACGACCTCGTCCATGTGCTCCACCGTCCTTATCTTCACCTCTTTTCTCACGTTCTCCGGTATGTCCTCCATGTCCTTGGCGTTGTCGGCGGGAATCAGCACCTCCTTCACCCTTCCCCTGTGGGCGGCGAGAATCTTCTCCTTGAGCCCGCCTATGGGCAGGACCCTGCCGCGAAGCGTGATCTCCCCGGTCATGGCCATCTCCCTGTTCACGGGCTTTCTGGTGATGGCGCTCACTATGGCGCTGGCCATGGCCGTCCCCGCGCTCGGCCCGTCCTTGGGAGTGGCCCCCTCGGGAACGTGGATGTGAATGTCGACGTTCTGGTAGAAAAGTCTCTCGAGCCCGAGGCGCTGGGCTCGGCTTCGCACGTAGCTCATCGCCGCCCGGGCGGATTCCTGCATCACCTCCCCGAGCTTGCCCGTCACGGTGAAGTTCCCCTTGCCCGGAACTATCGAGACCTCTATGGTGAGCAGTTCCCCCCCGAGCTCCGTCCACGCCAGTCCCGTGGCCGCCCCGACCTGGTCCGTCTTTTCCACCTCGCCGTACTCGTACTTGGGGGTTCCCAGATACTTGCGGACGTTCTTCGCGGTGACCGACGCCTTGTGGCTCTTTCCCTTCTCCACTATCTCCCTCGCGACCTTGCGGCAGAGGGTGGCTATCTCCCTCTCGAGGTTGCGGACGCCGCTTTCCTTCGTGTACCTTCTCACCACCTGCAGAAGCGCCTCGGAGCTTATCTTGAGCTTCCCGTCCCCCAGGCCGTGGCTGTCGGTCTGCTTGCCCACGAGGAACTTTTTCGATATCTCGAGCTTTTCCTGCTCGGTGTAGCCCGGCAGGCGGATTATCTCCATGCGGTCCTGGAGGGCCCACGGAATGGTGTGAAGCACGTTGGCGGTCATTATGAACATCACGTTCGAAAGATCGTAGTCGGCCTCCACGTAGTGGTCGTTGAAGCTCGAGTTCTGCTCGGGGTCCAGGGCCTCGAGAAGCGCCGACGCGGGGTCCCCGCGAAAATCCATTCCGAGCTTGTCTATCTCGTCGAGAAGAAACACGGGATTGACCGTTCCGGCCTTCTTCATCCCCTGGATGATCTTTCCGGGAAGGGCTCCTATGTAGGTTCTCCTGTGTCCCCTTATCTCGGCCTCGTCCCGCACGCCGCCTAGGGAGGTTCTCACGAACTTCCTTCCCATGGCGCGGGCTATGGACTTGGCGAGCGAGGTCTTTCCCACCCCGGGAGGTCCGACGAAGCACAGTATGGGGCCCTTGAGCTTTTCGGTGAGAACCCGCACGGCCAGGTACTCGAGAATCCGCTCCTTGGGCTTCTCCAGGCCGTAGTGGTCCTCGTCCAGTATCCGGGCGGCCTCCTTGAGGTCGAGGCGGTCGTCGGTCTTCTCCTTTATCCACGGCAGGTCCAGAAGCCAGTCTATGTAGTTTCTCACGACCGTGGCCTCGGCCGACATGGAGGACATCATGCGCAGCTTGTTTATCTCCCTCTTCACCCTCTGCTCGACTTCCTCGGGAAGCTCCTTCTCCCTGAGCTTTTCCTCGAACTCGTCGATCTCGCTTTTCATCTCGTCGCCGTTTCCGAGCTCCTTCTGGATGGCCTTCATCTGCTCGTTCAGGTAGTATTCCCTCTGGGCCTTCTCCATCTGCTTCTTGACCCTCTTTCCTATGCGCTTTTCCATCTGCAGTATCTCGAGCTCCGACTGCATCTTCTCGCAGAGCTTCTCGAGCCTCTCGAGCGGATGTACCACCTCGAGAACCTCCTGCTTGTCGGAAAGCTTCATGTTGAGATGCGACGCTATGGTGTCGCCGAGCTTTCCGGGCTCGTCTATGGACATGAACGTCACCAGCGTCTCGGAGGGAATCTTGCTGTTGAGCTTGACGTAGTCCTCGAAAAGCTTCGTGGCGGACCTCATCAGGGCCTCGACCTCGACGCTCTCCCCCGGGGGCTCCTCCATCTCCCTCACGCGCACGACGAACATGTCGCCCTCGGAGACGAAATCCGTTATCTGCGCTCTTTTCTTGCCCTCGACCAGAACCTTGACCGTGCCGTCGGGAAGCCGCAGCATCTGCACGATCGTGCCCACGGTCCCGACGGAATACATGTCGGCGGCGGCGGGCTCGTTCACCTTGGCCTCCTTCTGGGCCGAGAGGAATATCTCCTTGCTCTCCTTGGCGGCCTCCTCGAGGGCCTTTATGGACTTCTCCCTGCCCACGAAAAGGGGAGCCAGCATGTAGGGGTAGACGACGACGTCGCGAAGCGGCAGAAGCGGCAGGGTCTTCTCGCCGCCTTGGGGTGAATCGGACATTTTTCCTCCCGAACGAAACAGGTTTATAAAGTATATAATACCGATCGGGGTATTTACAACCCCAAATATCCGTGCTATCAATATACGGGCGGGGCGTCCGCGGCGCCCGAGAAACGTCATGATCGGAAAACTCGCCATCTTTCTCCCGGTTCTCGCGGCGCTCGTCCTGGCCGCAGCGCCCTCCGGGGCGAAGACCCTTTTCGCCGACAACAGCCTCTCGGTCCTGCGGGGACACGACTACGAGGTGGGCGACCCCAAGAGAACCGTCTTCACCTACGAGCACTTCAGCGCCCACACCTGGGGAGACGTCTTCGTCTTCATAGACCGCCTGCAGTCGGACGACGGCGACGGGGAGACCTACATGGAGGTTTCGCCCCGGCTGAGCCTCGCGTCCTTCGAGAGCGGGTTCGTCAAGTCGTTCGGCCTCTCGACGACGGCGGAGGTGGGAGACGGCTTCACGCATCTTCTGGGCGGCGGGGCGGTGGACGTGAACGTTCCCGGCCTGCGGTTCCTTCAGCTCAACTTCTACCGCAGGATAAACCAGGACCAGGCCGACAGCTGGCAGTTCACTCCCGTGTGGGCCGCGGGGGTCGACCTCGGAAAAGCGGAGCTTCTCTACGACGGGTTCATAGACTGGTACACGAAAAACAGCGACCGCGAGGGGGAGTTCAACTGGACCTCGCAGCTCAAGATAAACGTCGGAAGCCTCGCGGGGCTGAAAAAGAGGATCTACGTGGGGGTCGAGTACGTGTTCTGGCTCAACAAGTTCGGCATCCGGGACGTGGACGAAAAGAACCTGAACGCCCTGGTCAAGTATCATTTCTGACGGCGCGGGCGCCGCTGCGCGGCGGCCGGGCGGGAGCGGCATCATGAATCTTCTGGAAAAAGTCTTTTCCCTCAAAAAGTTCGGAACCGACCCGAAGACGGAAGTGGTCGCCGGCGCGACGACGTTTCTCACCATGGCGTACATACTGGCGGTGAATCCCTCCATTCTCTCGGAAACGGGCATGGACAAGGGGGCGGTGTTCGTCGCCACCGCGGCGGCGGCCATCGTCGGATGCCTCGTGATGGGGATGCTCGCCAACTGGCCGGTGGCGCTCGCCCCGGGACTGGGCCTGAACGCCTTTTTCACCTACGGCGTCGTGCTGGGCATGGGCCACAGCTGGCAGGTGGGCCTGGGAGCCGTGTTCTGGAGCGGCGTCCTGTTCTTCATAATCAGCGTGACGAGCCTGCGGAGGTACCTCATCGAGTCCATTCCCCCGAACCTCAAGCTCGGAATCGGAACGGGGGTGGGATTCTTCATCATGTTCATAGGACTCAAGTCCGCGGGAATCGTGGTTGACCATCCGGCCACCTTCGTGGGCATAGGCAAGCTCTCCTCGCTCACCGTGCTGCTCTCCGTCGCGGGATTTTTCCTCATAGCCCTGTTCGACAGCCTGCGCGTGCGGGGCTCCATAATCCTGAGCATCCTGGCCGTGACCGCCGTTTCGTTCGTCCTGGGAATAAACCAGTTCGGGGGCGTGGCGGGAGCGGTTCCCTCCGTTTCGCCCGTGCTTTTCGAACTCGACGTAGCCAGCGCCGTCCAGTGGGGCACCGTGTCGGTGGTCCTCTCCCTGCTCTTCGTCGACTTTTTCGACACGGCGGGCACGCTCACCTCGGTGAAGATGATGATGGACGAAAAAGACGAGAGGGAGCTCTCGGTGAAGGCGCTCGCGGCCGATTCGACGGCCACGGTGATGGGCTCTCTTTTCGGGACATCCAACACGACAAGCTATGTGGAGAGCACCACGGGAATCCAGGCGGGAGGCAGAACGGGACTCACGGCCGTCACCGTCGCCGCGCTTTTCGCCGTCTCTCTAGTTTTCTTTCCCCTCATAAACTCCATACCCGTCTACGCGACCGCCCCGGCGCTCATCTACGTGGGGCTGCTTTTTTTCGGAAACCTGAAGAGCATCGACTTTTCGGACGTGACGGAGACCGTCCCGGCGGGCATCACCATACTGATGATCCCTTTCACCTTCTCCATCGGAAACGGCATCCTTCTGGGATTCATCTCCTATCTTCTGCTGAAGATCATCTACCGCAGGACCGAAGACCTCAATCCCTCCATCGTGGCGCTCGCCCTCGTCGGAATCGCGAACTTCGTCTTTCTGGTCTGACCCGGACCCCGGCGGTTTCCCGCGACGCGGCGCGAAGTACGCGGAGTTTCCCCTTGTTGGAAATTCTTACCATGTAGTAGCAATTTCAAACGGAACGGTTATTATTACGCCGAAAGCAGAAACCAGAGACCAAGGAGGCGCAAAAATGCTTGACTCTGACGTGCAGGACGCGATAAACACCCAGATAAGAAACGAATACTATTCTTCCTATCTCTATCTGTCCATGTCGGCCTACTGCGAATCGAGGAATTTTCCCGGCTGCGCGAGCTGGCTCCGCAGGCAGAGCGAGGAGGAGCTCGTCCACGCGATGAAGCTTTTCGACTACATGGTGGACAGGGGCGCGAGGGTGGTGCTCGAATCCATAGACCAGCCCCCTTCGGAGTTCGGAACCCTTCTCGAGGTGTTCGAGGAGGTGCTGGAGCACGAGCGTGAAGTGACGGGAATGATAAACAGTCTCTACGACCTCGCTGTCTCCCAGAACGACCACGCGACGGCCGTCTCCCTTCACTGGTTCATAGAGGAGCAGGTGGAAGAGGAGAAAAGCGCGGAGGAAGTCGTCGAGAAGCTCAAGCTCGCTTCGGACAACGGGGCGGCGCTCATGATTCTCGACGCGGAGCTGGGATCCAGGCAGGGCGAGTGAAGACGCCGGAACCTCAAACCGGTTTTCCGACTTCAAAGAACCGCGGGGCAGGCTTGAGAACGAAGTCCCGGCTGATACTTGCGGTTTTTCGTCGGTGCCGGTTTTGAAGAGGAAAATGTCCTTTACGGCCGAGCATCGCGAATCTAACGGAAAGCTAATCGGGTTTTCCGTCAAGCGCGCGGCGCAAGACATCTTTCACGAACTCTGGAAGCCTTTTTCCCTCTCGTTTTGAAACCCTGACGAGGCGTTCATACTGAGACACCTGATCATCCGACCATACCAGGTCAAGGCGGCGGACGGGCATCAAGGCGACGTGAACGTGATTACGCGGGGCGGCCCAGTAGCATGACTTGCATACTTCAACCGACCTGTCTGCCGACCAATTTCGGCAGTGTTCGCACGACCACGATTTCGCCCTGTTGCAGGAACCGCAGACCAGCATGAATTCAGACGGGTCGGGGGTTCCCGGGGAGTCTCCTGAAATCTCGAACGGGACGCGATGATCTATTTGCAAATGACGGGACTCGTATTCCGAAAAACAGATGCCGCAACGCGAACCGTGAAGTTTAGCCAGAGTCTTCCTGAAGTTTCTCGGCCAAGCCCTGCGACCCGAGAATCCACTACCCTTGGTATCGTCCAGGTCGACAAATCTGTACGCTGCGATTCTTCTGCCGCGCTTTCCGGTCACGCGAAAAGTCTCGAGGGGAATGCCCCGTTCCCGCACATCGCGAGCGGCCCGGGGCGGGTGACTGTATCCGTATTCTTCTCTCAATTCCTCGGTCGTGACGAAGCCGTGTTTCAGGATATGGTCAATAACAATCCTGGCCCGCCTCGCGGTTACCGATTCCAGGCGGTCCAGAAATTCCTTCGGAAGTTTCGGTTTTCCCGAGGTTCTTTTCTTCGCCATCTTCCCGCTCTTTCTACAGCAGAGTCAGCTGCAACCCGTTCGCGGGTTCCGTCCGCTTGAGCGAAGAGGCCAGCGCCGAAGACAGATACAGCGACTCGTACGTCATCTCCGACCGACCCAGAAGCGTCGCCTGCGTCGACCTGCCCGCGCGTATTTCCAGCCTGGTCAGTTCCAGAAAACCCGGAAGCGGGTCGCCGTACGTCTTGGCGCCGGTCCTGCCGTCGTAAGATACGGCGAACATGATGTTCCGGTCGTTGAGATTCGACAGTTCCTCGCAGAATTCGTCATGATCGATTTTCGGAAGGTAACGCTGGTCCCGATTTCCGCAGACGCCCCGATACGGCGGGTCCATGTAAACCAGATCGCCCTCGGCGCATTCACTGAGAACACTCTTGTAATCCAGGGAGGTGAGCCGGTTTTTTCCGCTCAGCAGACGGGACGTTTCGACTATTCTCCGCCGCATTTCCTGTGGGCGGGCTCCTTTTCTTCTGTTGTCCGGCGTGTTGTTGAACCCGCCGCGTACGTTGTATCGAACCGAAGCCTTGGCGCAACGGGCCAGCAGGTAGAGAAAGTCGGCGGGTTCGTGGCGGTCGTTGAAGCGGGCGCGCACTTCGTCGAAGTACTCGCGTTCACGACCGTGCTGCTCTTTCCACAGACATGCGTATTCGCCCGCGAGTTCTTCGGGACGGTCAATTATTTTCCGCCACAGCTGAATTAACGGGCAATGCGCGTCGTTAATCCAGAAGCTGTCCGCCCGGCAATGCGCGGCGGACGCTATGGACAGCGCGGCGGAACCGGCGAACGGTTCCACGAAACGGGATACTCTGGGAGGAAAGCACTCCAGAATGGTCGGGGCGACCCGGCGCTTGCTTCCCTGGTAAGGAATAGGCTGCGGGGCGCTGAAGGAGCTTTTCACCGGAATTATCGTTCTGTTCTCCATCATGAAGAGATACCCGAGTCGTCGGGAAAGCGTTTTCGTTCCGAGTCCGTTTTAACCGTCAGCCGCACAATAACAATATCACAAGAACCAAAGGAAAGTGAAGGATGTCGGTAAAATTCGCTTCAGTCGTTTTCCGAAGCTTCATAGTAGTTTCCAAGATCAAGAAAAGACGCGCCGCAAGCGAAATTCTCAAACAGGCGGGGCTGGATAGAGCTTTCCGGTTTTCTTGTTTATCTTGGAAGGACTTGCGTAGCGCGCTATATCTTTGTCATCGGAAACGGGTCCGGTCACTTGAGGCTTCGCAGAAAATCCAGGGCCTTGGGATACTCGTAGAGAAAACTCTCCACGGAGTCGCTTCCCGAGATCCTTCGTATCCTGGCCGGGTCGGCGGAATCGGGATAAAAAAACATGAATTTCAGGTCTTCCAAATTGAGAAACTCCAGCACGAGCTTCTCGTCGGAAGAGCGACGCCACTCCGCCACGATCTCTCCTTCATACGTCAGGGCGAGGCCCGGAAGCAGCTCGGAGTTGAGCGGAACAAGAGCGGCTACTCTGTCCATGAACGCGACCAGCCCGAGACGGGAAGGTTCCGACAAGGGAAGCTGACCCTCTGCTTCTTCTTCGAGAGCGTCTTGCGAAAGTTCCTTCACCTGGCTTTCAATCCCGCCAAGGATTTCCGAATAATCGTTGGAGCCGGAAAGTTTCACGGGCCGGTCAGGTCGAAACCCTGAAATTGTTGCCCTGATGTTTGCAGGGTACGCGTTTCAGGGTTCTCGCGTACCTTCCCGCTATTTTCGGCAGTTCCGAGGACAGGTTGACGGTCAGCTTGCCGGGGTCCAACGCTATCTCCACATCGTTGGAATGCGCGCATCTGGCGAAAGCGGGCGTGACTGTGATCGGTTCCGCCGTTTCCCGCTCGGCGTCAACAATTTTCATTCTGGAAAGCCAGCCCGGATTGAGAATGGACGGGTTATGCCGGTTGGCAACAACAACGCAACTCGATCCGATGAGATTCATAACCGTTCCTAACGAGAGCCGGCGACCCGTTTCCGCTACGGCACCTTGCGGCAAGCCGCGCATGGAAAATCTAAACCCTCCAGCAGAGAGTGTCAATTGCGAGCAAAACAAATGTCCGGTTTTTTAAATTTGGTTGGTTGCCCCGCCTCTTTCTTGCTTTACGGGGCTTTATGCTTTACTCTCCTTACCCGAAATTTTGCACTTTCCTCGCCCCGCCGGCGCGCCCGGAAACGAACATCCGGACCATGGCGGAAGCTGGGAACGCGGAGAGCCAGGTTGGGAATAAAGCGTCACAGTCCGGAAGTAAACAGGCTGATAGAAAAGCAGACGACGGACGACTACGGGGCGATAGTATGCACTCTGGTCGGGGTTTTCGGCATGCGGAGCCTGGAGCACGTGCAGAGGGTCTGTCGGAACTCGTTCGAAAAGGCCAGGGCCGAATGGGGGAGAAACGGAATTCCCCGCGACCCGCGGGCGGCCGTCTGGAACGAGATAACGGAAGACTCGAGCAAGCTTTTCTGCGCCAAGGTCAACTATCTCGCGGGCAGAAGCCGCGGCGGGGAAAGGTTCGACGTGTCGAAGTTCCGCCCGGCCTTTCCGGAAAAGGAAAAGGCGGCCGAACGCCAGGTCGGGTTTCTTCTCTCGCTGTGCTCGCCGCGGATAAGGGATTCGCTGCGAAAGCCGCTTCTGCTGGACGTGCTGTGCGGATTTTCCTGCGCCTCCGTGGCCAGGATTTTCGGAAAAAGCGAAAAGGCGCTCGAAAGGGAGCTTTCCCGCGAAAAGGAAAAGATAATCTCCGGAACGGTCGTTCCCGCCTCCATGACGACGCCCGGGGGCGTGGAGCGCAATCTCGGGGCGGCGACGAGAAACGTCTCCGAGATCTTCGCCATGGGACTCGGCGGCCGCGGCGGGGAGACGTCTCCCGAGCCCCGTCTCTGCTTCGCCGCGATAAGGCTCGGGGAGATGCTCTGCGGCTTTTCCCTTACCAGAAGGCCCGCGACGCACGCTCTTTTGTCCTTCATGCTTCTCAACGCCGCGAGGCTCGACACCATGCGGGACTCCGGGGGAAAACCCGTAGGCATAAGGGAGCAGAACAGGGACCTCTGGGACGGGGACATGATAAGGCGGGGATTCGAACATCTCTCCCTTTCGGCGGAAGACGGAAACGAGGTCACGGAAATTCATCTGAAGGCCGGGGTGGAAGCCGTCCATTCCCTCGCGAAAAGATACGGCGACACCGACTGGGACCGCATCATCTCCCTCTACGACAGCTACCTGGCGTGCAGGCACTGCCCCGTGGTCGAACTTCACAAGGCGATAGCCGTATCGAAAAAGCGCGGGCCGCGGGAAGGACTGGAGGCAGTGAGGGAAATCCGGGGCATAGAGCGGCTCGAGTCGCACGGCCTTCTGTACTCGACTCTGGGAAACCTTCATTTCGAGCTTCACAGCTACCGGGACGCCATATCGAACTTCCGCCGGGCGACGGACCTCGCCCGCGAACCCTTCGAAAAGGCTTTCTACTCGAAGAAGATAAGAATATGCGAAGACAGGATGAACATGTCGAGGCGCTACGCCCACGCCCTTTCCTTCTGAACGTCTTCCGCCGGCACGGCGAAAAGACGGGACGCGCGGGAATACGGGCCGCCGCGCTCTGCCTGTGCCTCGTTCTGCTGGCGGCGACGTCCTGCGCCAGGTTTTCCTCCCGCGGCGAGGGCGGGCGGCAGTCCGGCCCGTTCGAAAACGGCATGGCGGTGTCGGCCGACAGGCTGGCGACCCTCGCCGGACTCGAGGTGCTCAGAAACGGAGGAAACGCCGTGGATGCCGCGGTCGCCATGGGATTCGCCCTGGCGGTCACTTTCCCGAGAGCCGGAAACCTGGGGGGCGGCGGGTTCATGATGATCTACCTTGCCGACCGGGGCGAGGCCGTGGCCGTGGACTACAGGGAGAAGGCGCCCGAAAAAGCGACGAGGGACATGTTTCTCGACGAAAACGGGGAGGTCGACAACGAGAAGGCCAGAAACAGCATCTACTCTTCGGGGGTTCCGGGAACGGTCGCTGGGCTCGCGACGGCGCTCGAGAAATACGGAACCATCCCGCTCGAAAAGGCTCTGGAGCCCGCGATAGAGCTTGCGGAAAAGGGATTCCCCGTGGACCGGGAACTCAGAGAGTCCCTTCTGGAAGCGAGAGAAGGGATGAAAAGATCCGGGGAGAGCATGGAGGTCTTTTTCCCGAAAAACGGGAAGCCGCCGCGGGTGGGGGAGATTCTCGCGCAGAAAAACCTCGCCTGGACCCTGAGAGAAATAAGGAAAAACGGACCCGCCGCCTTCTACAGGGGAGCGGTGGCGGAGAAAATAGCGGCATACATGGAAAAGGAAGGAGGCCTCGTGACCCGCCGGGACCTCGCGGCGTACTCCCCGGCCGAAAGAAGCCCGACCGTCGGAGACTACAGGGGCCACAGGATATACTCCATGCCGCCTCCGAGCTCGGGCGGAGTGCACCTGGTGCAGATGCTGAACATTCTCGAGAGCCACCCCCTTTCGGACTACGGGCACAACTCGGCCCGATACCTGCACGTTCTGGCGGAAACCATGAAGCTCGCCTACGCCGACAGGTCCAAGCATCTGGGCGACCCCGACTTCTCTCCAGTTCCCGCCAGGGAGATCGCCTCGAAGAAATACGCCGCGCGGCTCCTCCCGCTGGTCGACACGGAGAGGGCGACGCCTAGCGCGGCGGTAAGTCCCGGCGACCCGCTTTCGGCCGGGGGCGAGGACACCACCCACTTCGTCGTGGCCGACAGGTTCGGGAACGTGGTTTCCAACACCTACACGCTCAATTTTCCCTACGGCTCGAAACTTTCGGTCCCGGGCACCGGCATTCTGCTCAACAACGAAATGGACGACTTTTCCTCCAAGCCGGGGGCGCCCAACGCCTACGGCCTCGTGGGCGGCGAGAAAAACTCCATAGCCCCGGGAAAGAGAATGCTGAGTTCCATGACTCCCACCATAGTGACCAGAAACGGGCGGCCGGTGCTGGCCACGGGAAGCCCGGGCGGGAGCAGGATAATAACCACCGTGTTGCAGGTGATTCTCAACGTGATAGACCACGGGATGGACGTTCGTCGCGCCGTGGACGCCCCCAGGGCGCACCATCAGTGGCTTCCCGACGTTCTCTACCTCGAACCGGGAGTGGGAAAAGACGTGGCCGCGGAGCTTCGCAGGAAAGGACACACGGTAAAGACCGCGGACTCCATAGGCAAGGCCCAGAGCCTCTCGGTGCGCGGAAAAACGCTTTTCGGGGCCGCGGACGCACGGCGGCCCGGAGCGTGGGCTTCGGGTTTTTGACGGCTGCCGGGCGGATACGCGGAACATTCCGTCCATCGGCTTTTCCGCACCGCCCGACGGAATCTTTTCCCGCTCCCTCTCGCCCGACATCGGACTTCCCCGCCGCCGTGGCCGCCCAGGACCGGTCCGCGCCGCAGCCATAACGACTCCCCGCGGCGAAACATCTCCAAGCCCGGACCGAAAATTCCGGCCAGCGACCCTCCGAGGCCGGCTATTTCTTCATGTTGGCCAACCCGCAAAATAATCATAAACTTTTTTTTATAACAACATTTCCAAGATTTTCCCGTATAACGATTCCGAAATGAAAAATGTGATTTTCTCTTATGAAAGAATTTTTCAGTTTCATGGCAGGGTTTGACATTTCAACCGACAAACAGCATTATTTTGACATAAAGTTTGAATCATGTGCGACGGACCCCGCAGAACCTTACGTCCGAACCGGTCAGGAGACATGCGACGGTTCCGGTGCCCGTCCCGGGCATTTCGAGGGACGAAGCGGAAAAAAGAACGAACGGGCGGGCGGCGGGACATGCGGCCGAACGGAAACAATACGTGAAATCTCCGGGACCCGGATCGTTTGTCGGGAAACTAGGGAGGACGGCAGAATGACGAAAGAAATCACAAAGCAGGACGGCGCAGCGGTCGGCAAGGCTCCCCCGGCGCGGCTTCCCGCATCGCGCGGAACCGGAAGACTCGGCGACGGGGAGATCGGCGAAAGGCTTCGCATCGCCAGAAAGTCGGCGCGCATGACCCAGGCCGCGGCCGCGGAAAGAACAGACCTGTCGCGGACCACCCTCGTAGCCGTGGAACGGGGACTCCGCCGCGCGGGCATAGAGGAACTGCAGAGGCTCGCCGCGCTCTACGGAACTTCGGCAAACGCCATATTGCGCCGCGAGGCGATACATGTCGACCTCGTTCCGCGTTTCCGCAAGCTGCGACGGAGCGAGGACGATGCCGTAAACTATGCGGCCGCCCTTCTAAGCAGGCTCGCCAAGGCGGAAACCGAGCTTGAGAACGTGCTCGGGGCGGGCAGGACGAGGCGATATCCGCCGCAGCGTCCCATCCTTCCGGGCGACGTGGAGGCACAGGCCGAGAGCAACGCGCAGGAACTGCGCGACTGGCTGGGAACCGGGGCGGGACCGGCGCCGGACATCATATCGCTGCTCGACCGGCGACTGGGAATCCGCGTGTACGCGAGGAAGATCGACCACAGGATATCGGGACTGTTCACCTGTGAAGAAAGCGTCGGGGCCTGCATACTGCTGAACGCCAACCACCCGGTCGACCGCATACGGCAGACCGCGGCCCACGAACTCGGGCACTTCTGTTCGACGCGAGAGCAGGCGGAAGTCCTGACCGAGGACGAGAAATTCCGCTCCCGCGAGGAAAGATACGCGGACCGCTTCGCCCGCGCGTTTCTGACTCCGGCGCGCGGGGTGGCCGAAAGCTTCGCCAGGATAACCGACGGCCAGTCTCATTTCACCCGGCGTCATGTCATACTGCTCGCGCACGAGCACAGAGTGTCCCGCGAAGCCATGGTGCGAAGACTCGAGGAACTTTCCCTGATCAGGGAAGGAACCTGGGAATGGTTCGAGTCCAACGGAAAAATCACCGACAGGCAGGCGAAGGAAGTGCTAGGACATCTGCCTCCCAGGCACGTAAGCGCTTCGGTCGCCGGAGACATCCTGCCGCCTCGGCTGGTCCTTCTGGCGAGAGAGGCGTGGAAAAGGGATTTCTACAGCGAAGGTCAGCTCGCCCGGCTCCTCGACCTAGGCCGCATCGCGGTCAGGAAGATACTGGCCGACATGGGTCAAGAGGAAGCCAATGAGCTCTTCAGACTTCCCAACTGACCCGAACGCCGTCCTGGTCGCCGATACAAGCGTCGTGATCAACCTGGCCGCCACCGGGTTCCTGGAACGAATCGTCGCGGCGTTGCGCAATCCCCTGGTCGTGACGGGCGACGTGCGACGCGAACTGGCGCGAGGCGCGGAGAAAGGACACGGGACCGGAGAGAAGCTTCAGTCCCTGACCGGGAGCGGGGTCGTCGGCCTGGCTGACCTCGGCGAGGTCGGGAAGAAAATCTTCGAATCCCTGGTCTCGGGGGAGATTCTCCACGCGCTCGACGACGGAGAAGCGTCGGTCATAGCCCACGCCGCGGAAATCGGAGGGGTAGCGATGATAGACGAAAAAAAGGCCAAAAAGATATGCGAAAAGAGCTTTCCGCGGGTCCCGACGGTCATGACCATCGACCTGCTGTTCAATGAAAGGATAAGGCGGGCACTGGGAAAGGAGGGGCAAAGAGACGCCGTATACAACGCTCTCCGCAAGGCGCACATGAACGTTCCCGGGGAAATCGAGGACAGGGTCGTGGGTCTCATAGGAAAGAGCCGGGCGAAAGACTGTATCAGCCTGTCCCTGAAAGCTAGGCGGGAGTAAAGACCGCCGGAGCGCTTTTCCGCTCGCTTACGGCCAGCGCCGGAGCCGACATTCCTCCGAACGGACCGGTTTGGGCGCAGCGGCAGGTTACTGAGCCGATATGTAGAGCATTCTGTCTATCGACTTTTTCGCCTTCGCGGCTATCTCCTCCGGAACCCTGACCTCGTGGACCTCTTTTCTGAGGGAATTCGCCACTCCCTCGACCGTTATCATCTTCATGTACTCGCAGACCGCATCTTCCCTGGCCGGCCAGAACTTTTTTTCCGGACTCTGCTTTCTCAGGGTGTGGAGAATCCCCGTTTCGGTGGCGACCACGAATTCCTCCGTGTCGGAATTGCGCGTGTGATCGATCATCTTGCCTGTGGAAAAGAACTTTATCTCTCCCGCGAGCTCTTCGTCGCGCGCCGCCGCGGCCAGAAACGTCGTCGTGCATCCGCACTCGGGGTGAACGATCATCTCGGCCCCGGGATGGCTCTCCTTCATCTCCCTTATGTCGGCCGGTCTTATCCCCGCGTGGACGTGGCACTCCCCGGGCCAGACATGGATCTTTCTCCCAGTGGTCCTGGCCACGAAGGAGCCGAGATACATGTCGGGCAGAAAAAGTATTTCCCTGTCCCGGGGAATGGACTCCACCACCTTGACGGCGTTTGAGGAAGTGACGCAGTAGTCGGTTTCGGACTTCACCGCGGCCGAGGTGTTCACGTAGGAGACCACCAGCGCGTCGGGGTGCTGCGCCTTCCACTCCCGAAGCTGCTCCACGTTTATCGTTTCGGCGAGGGAGCAGCCGGCCCCGGGGTCGGGAATGAGAACTTTTTTGTCCGGGGAGATGATGGACGCGGTTTCGGCCATGAAATGGACCCCGCAGAAAACTATTATTTCGGCGTCGGTCTCCGAGGCCTTCTGCGAGAGCCCGAGGGAATCCCCGGTGTAGTCGGCGAGATCCTGTATCTCGGGTATCTGGTAGTTGTGCGCCAGGATTACGGCGTTTTTCTCCCTTCTGAGGGCGTCTATCTCTTCGTATACGTCGGTCATCGCAACTGGGGAGAAGCCGGAAGAAACTTCCCTCGTCAGTCTAACACATCGAAGGAAATGTCTAAAGACGGGACCGAGTGGGTGAGCATGCCGACCGATATGAAATCCACCCCTGCGAGGGCGATTTCCCTCGCGGTGGCCAGGTTCACTCCCCCCGACGCCTCCACGAGCGCGCGGCCGTCCACGAAACGCACGGCCTCGGTCATCTCTTCTACGGACATGTTGTCGAGCATTATCACGTCCGCCCCGGCCGAAACGGCTTCCCGCACCTCGTCCATCGTCCCGGTCTCGACCTCTATGTCGAACATTCCGGCCGTCGTCGCCCGCGCCTTGCCGACCGCGACGGCCACTCCGCCCGCCGCCTTCACGTGGTTGTCCTTTATGAGCACGCCGTCGTAAAGCCCCTTTCGGTGATTCCGGCCTCCGCCCGCGGCGACCGCGTACTTGGCCAGCGCGCGAAAACCCGGAACGGTCTTTCTCGTGTCCATTATCCGCACTCCGGTTCCCCGCACGGCCTCGACGAAAAGCGAGGTGAGAGTCGATATGCCGCTCATCCGCTGCAGGATGTTGAGAGCGGAGCGCTCCGCGGAAAGAACTCCCCGCGCGTTGCCGGTCACGCGGGCGACGACGTCGCCCGGAGCCGTCGCCAGGCCGTCACGGGTCATCTCCTCCCACTCGCACTCCCCGTCCATTTTCCGAAAGACCGCTCCCGCGACGCCGAGGCCGCAGATCACCCCCCTCTCCTTCACCCGCACGGCGGCCGAGAGGACCTCGTTCTCTCCGAACACGCTCCCGGACGTTATGTCCCCGCTTCCCACGTCCTCGCGAAGAGCGAGGTCTACTATTCTCTCCACTTCCCTCGGGTCGGGTCCCCGCTCCTTCATCCGTCCCCTCCCCCCGCGCCGGGATTTTTTCTGAAAACTATGTGTCTTTCGTACCGCGCGTCCTCCTCCGGGTAGTCGGACCTCATGTGCGCCCCCCGCGACTCCTTTCTCTCGAGGGCCGCCCGCGCGACGAGGGAACAGACGTCCACCATGGCGCCGAGCCTGAAGCCGAACCAGCCGGAAATCCCGCGGCCGCGCTCCGAAAGCTCCTCGAGTTCGCCGAGAAACTCCTTCATGCCGTCTCCGTCCCTCACTATTCCCAGGCGCCTGTTCATGCCGCGAAGAACGGTGTCCCTGGCGGCGGCGGGAAAATCCCCGAGGTCGCCCCCGGAGTCGGCCAGGGCGAATCCCCTGAAGTCCCCGCCGCCGCGCTCCGAAAACCCCGCCGCCGCGGCCCCGTCGACGCACCTTTTCGCGAACACCAGGCATTCGAGAAGGGAGTTGCTCGCGAGCCTGTTTGCCCCGTGCACTCCCGTGTTCGAGACCTCCCCGCAGGCGTAGAGCCCCCCGAGGCTCGTCTCCCCCGAAAGCGCGGTTCTCACTCCGCCTATGGTGTAGTGGGCGGCCGGGGCCACGGGAATCCTGTCGGCGGCCAGGTCGAATCCCGAATCCGCGCAGAGTTTCCCTATGGTGGAGAACCTCCGTCTCACGAAGGCGGGGTCGAGGTGGGCTAGGGAGAGGTAGACGCGGTCCTCGCCCGAGGCCGTTTCGGCGTGAACCGCCCTCGAGACCACGTCCCTGGGAGCGAGTTCGCCGAGAGGACTGTGAGAACGCATGAACCGCTCCCCGCGGGCGTTCAGCAGGTAAGCGCCCTCGCCCCTCACCGCCTCGGTTATGAGAAACGCCTCCCCCTTTTCCCCCACGAAGACGGTGGGATGGAACTGGACGAACTCCATGTCGCAGATCTCCGCTCCGGCCCGCCACGCGAGCGATATCCCCTCTCCCGAGGCGCCCTCGGGATTGGTGGTTCTTCCGTAAAGGGCGCTCGCCCCGCCGGTGGCCAGTATGGTGGCGGGAGCGAGAATCCTCACGTAGCTTCCGCGTCCCTGGTCGTAGCCCCACACCCCGTAGCACCTGTCCCCGTCGGAGATCAGGTCGGTCGCGGTGGTGAGCTCGAGCGTCGTTATCGACCCGCTTCGTCCGACGAAGGAGATCAGAAACTCCACCATCTCCTTTCCCGTGGAATCGCCCCCGGCGTGAAGAACCCTTCTCTTGGAATGGCCGCCCTCGAGACCCAGCAGAAGACCCCCGTCGTCGGAATCGAACCTCATGCCGAGATTCATCAGGTCGGAAACCCTCTCCTTTCCCTCCTCCACCAGGACCTCCACCGCCCGCTCGTTGCAAAGCCCCCTTCCCGCCTTCACCGTGTCCTCGCCGTGGGAGACGGGAGAATCGCCCGGGTCGACCGCGGCCGCTATGCCGCCCTGGGCCCAGTAGGAATTGCTCTCGACGAGCGTCTGCTTGGTGACGACGGCGCAGCGGCCGAGCGAGGAGGCGCAGACGGCCGCGTAGAGACCCGCGAGGCCTCCCCCCACGATGAGAAAGTCGAACTCGAGGTCGATGATTCCCTCTTTCACCGCAAAGCTCCCCGCCCCGCCCCTCAGCTCACCGCCGCCACGAGGGCCGTCTCTATCTTTTCGAGCTTCCCGGGGTCGGTCACCTTGCGTCCCTCCGAGTCGCGCACGTAGAACGCGTCGGCCACCTGGTCCGCCCTGGTGGAAATCTTGGCGTAGTCGACGGAGAGCCCCAGTTCGGAGATGGTCCTGGTGACGTCGTAGAGAAGCCCCACCCTGTCGTTGGCGTAGACCTCTATCACCGTCGCCGCTTCGGAGGATTCGTCGTCGAACGCGATCTCGGGAGGATACTCCGGCACCTTCATTCCGTAGGAGCGGTAGTTTCTCTTTCTCTTCTCCACGAGCTCGTCGACCTCGACGTCTCCCTCGAGCACCGTCTCGAGGCTCGCCCGGACCTTGTCCCACGTCTCCTCGTCCTCTTCGGGCAGGGAGTGGTCGACCTTTTCCACGTAGAAGGTGTCGAAGGCCTTTCCGTCGAGGGTGGTCACGATCCTGGCTCCGAGAATGTTGAGCCCGTTGGCGCTCAGAACCCCGCAGAACACGGAAAATATCCCCTTGCTGTCGGGAGCGACCACCGTCACCTCCGAGTAGCCCTGGTAGTGGACGACTTCCATTCCGAACTCCCTTTGGAGACCGGCGAGGAATCTCACGTGGCGCGCGACGCTCGTCTTCGAGAATCCCCGGAAGTAGGAAACGGGCATCTTCGAGAGTATCCTTTCGGCCGCCCGCGCGTCGACGTCTCCCTCCACGGACGCCGCGACGTCCCGCGTCATCCTCTCCACCCTCTCCTCGTCGGTGCTCTTCCTGTAGGTCTCCCCGGACATTTCCCGAAGGGTCCTTATGTAGAGCTCCTGGAGCAGGATTCCCGTCCAGTCGGTCCACGCGTCGGGACCGACCGACCTTATGTCGGCGAAGGTGAGCAGGTAGAGAAGCGAGAGGGTCTCCTCGTCCTGGAACGACTTCGCGAACCGCTTTATTACCACCGGGTCCGATATGTCCCTTCTCTGCGAGAAGTGAACCATGGCCAGATGGTGCCTCACCAGAAACTCCAGCTGCTCGGCGTCGGACTCCGAGAGTCCCATCCTCCCCGCTATCTTGGGAATCATGGCGGCTCCCTTCTGGGCGTGGCTTCCGCCCCGTCCCTTTCCCATGTCGTGGAAAAGGCAGGCCAGGAAAAGGACGTGCTTTTTCACCAGGCTCTCGGCCACCTTGGTGAGAAACGGGAACTCCTTTTCGTACTCGTAGCCCGTCAGCATCTCTATCTCCCTCACCATGAATATGGAATGGATGTCCACGGTGTAGATGTGGTAGGAGTTGAACTGCACCATGCAGACTATCTTTCCGAACTCGGGAACTAAGCGGCCGAGCAGGCGTATGTCGTTCATCTTGAAAAGCATCTTCGAGACGTTCTTTCCGAACCGGAGCAGCCTCTTGAATATCGTGTTGAACCCGGGGTCGTTTCTCACCTTCTCGTCTATGAGCGTGACCTGCTCGCTCATGAGAAACTCCATGTGCTCGCTGAACTCGATGCCGTGGCGGTCGGCGTACTCGAACGCGCGCACGAAGTTGCACACGTCCTCTTTGAAAACGTTGCGGCTGGTGACCGAAAGCCGGTCGCCCTGCACGGTGAACCCGTGGTCGAGATGGACAGTCTTTCTGGCGGTTCTCTTCCGCGCGTAGCTTCTGGTGCATTTCTCTATCACCCTTCTCGACTGCTGGGTGACGACCGCGGCGCGAAGATAGTAGATTCTCATGAACTTCTCCACTGCGCGGAGAGTTCCGTCCTTGTAGCCGAAGGACCCGGCGGCGGCCTGCTGGAACTCGAAGCTCAGGTTGTCCTGTCTTCTCCCGGCCTGGTAGTGAATCTCGGCGCGCACGAGCAGCAGGAAGTTCAGGCACTTGCGCAGAACCCTGTATTCCTTGTCCGAGACGAACCCCCTGTGGAGCACCTCCTCGAAACTTCCCGCCTTGTAGTTGGCCTGCGCTATCCACATGGCCGTCTGGAATTCGCGAAGCCCTCCCTTGCCCTCCTTCACGTTCGGTTCGAGCAGGTAGAGGGTCTGCCCGTGCTTTTCCGCCTGCCGCTCCCGCTCCTCGATCTTTCTCTTGACGAAATCGCCCGATATCTTGGGAAGCACCTCGCCGTATATCTCCTTTTCGAGCTCGGCGTAAAGACCCTCGTCGCCGCAGACGAACCTGCCGTCGAGAAGCGAGCTCAGTATGGTCGTGTCGCTTCTGTCCATGGAGAGCTCGGCGCACTCCCCGACGCTTCTCATGCAGTTTCCGATGTCCAGCCGAAGGTCCCAGAGCAGGTAGAGAAGCCTCTCTATCACCTCCTCGGCCAGGTCCTTGGAACCGTCGGCGTAGAGAAAAAGAAGGTCTATGTCGGAGTAGGGGCAAAGCTCCCTCCTGCCGTAGCCCCCGAGGGCGACCACCGAGACTCCGGCGAGCCGGGGGTAGCCGTACTCGGCGAGCGCTCTCCTTATGAGTTCGTCCACGACGTCGGAGCGCCGGCCCGCCAGCTCAAAGCCTATGAGAGCCTTGTTCTTCCTTCTCCTGGCGTAGTGCTTCTCGCGCAGTCCCTCGTAGGACTCGAAGAAAAAGTCCACGAGACGCTTTTTTGCGGCTTCGTCGGTTGGCGAAACATCTGACATGACTTTCCTCCTATACTCTCAGGCTCAGCACGAGTCCGTCCCGCAGGGGAACGACCGATGAGACGAACCCCGGGTCGGAAAAGACCGCGCGGTTAAACTCCGCGACCCCCCTGGCGCTCTCCGAACCGTCGTCGCGGACGACCCTTCCGTGCCAAAACGCGTTGTCGGTTATCAGGATACCTCCCGGAGCGAGCTTTTCCCGCGCGACGGAAAGCGCGCGGGGGTAGAGCTCCTTGTCGACGTCGTTGAATATAATATCGAATCCGCGGGCGGAATTCTCAAGAGCCTCCAGCGCGTCGCCGACGATGAACTCGAGCTTCTCCGACTCTCCCGCCCGGGCGAAATAGTCCCCGGCGAGTTCGGCGTTTCGCGGGCTCGTGTCGGTGCACGTGACCGAGCACCCCGCGTCCAGCGAAAGCGCGAACCACAGAGCGGAGTAGCCGAAGCCCGAGCCCATCTCGAAAACGCTCCGGGGTTTCGAGACCAGGCACATCCAGGCCAGGAACCTTCCCACAAGCGGCCCGACTATCCTGACGTCGCTTCCTTCGGCCCGCTTCTCCATGTCGCGCAGCACCTCCGGGACGCGGGGATAGAGCGAAGACATGTAGTCCTCGATCTGCGGGTCCGTTATCGGCGCGCCGGTCCCGCTCATCCGTCCTTCTCCCCGAAGTCCGCGAAAACCTCCCCGGTTCCCGCCGCGCGGTTCTCCGCCCTGGCCAGAACGAAAAGAAGGTCCGAGAGCCTGTTGAGGTAGACCAGCACGTCCCGCCCCCCGGGCGAGCTTCCGAAAAGGGCCTCGACTCGCCGCTCCGCCCTCCTGCACACCGCGCGCGCCAGGTGAAGGCGCGCCGCCCCCTCGCTTCCCCCGGGAAGGATGAATTCCCTGAGATCTCCCGTTTCCGCCACGAACCCGTCTATCGTCCTCTCAAGAGCGGCGCACATCTCCCCCGTGACCCTGGGCGCGGAAATTTCCTCCTCCCTCGGCGCCGCCAGGTCGCTTCCCACGATGAAAAGGTCGTTCTGCACGCCCAGGAGGATTTTTCCCATGCGCGGGTCGCGCGCCGCGCAGGCCGCGGCCCCCACGGCGGAATTCAGCTCGTCGACCTCTCCGTACGCCTCGACCCTCGGAGACGACTTCCTCGTCCTCGTCCCCCCGACCAGGGAGGTTTTTCCTTCGTCCCCCCCGCGCGTGTACACCCTGGTTATCCTTCTTCTGGCCATCGCGGAAATTTTAACCGCCTCTTCGGCGGCTTCAATCGCTCGGCGGGCGCGGAGGCGGAAAAACGCCGCCGGGCGGGGGCCGCGGGGAAAGAAACCCGCCTTGAACGGCGGGGCAAATGGTGTTAGCTTTAACTTCCGGCTTCGCCGCCCTCGAGGAGACCCAGGTTGCCCTTTTCCGAAGACCTAAGAAGCAGAATACTGGACATGGCCCGGGAGCACGAAACGAGGCTCTCGTCCCTCATTCCCGCGCTTCGGGAAGTTCAGAAGGAGTTCGGCTGGCTTTCGGCCGAGTCCATGGAGGAGGTGGCGCGGCTGCTCGAGATTCCCCCCTCCTCGGTCCGGAACGTGGCGACTTTCTACACGATGTTCTTCACCGAGCCCGCGGGCCGGCACGTGATCTGGCTCTGCCGGACGCTTTCGTGCGCGCTTCGCGGGGCCGAGCACCTCGAGCATCACCTGTGCGAGCGACTCGGCGTGAAGACGGGAGAGACCACGGCCGACGGAAAGATAACCCTGATGGAGGCCGAGTGCCTGGCCTCGTGCGGCACCGCGCCCGCGATGCTCGTGGACGACACCCTGCACGAAAACCTGACGAAGCCGAAAGTCGACCGGATAGTGGAGGAGATCGAAAAAAGCTGACTTGCCGAGCGCGGAGGCCCATGCGAGAGAAACTGAGAAAGGACGCCAGGGAGCTTTTCGACAGGGCGCTGGAGGAGGCCGACCCGAGAAAATGCGTCCTCGAGCGTCTCGAGCTTCGGGGAAGCAGGCTTTTCGTCGCCGACGCCGTCTTCGATCTCGAGGATTTCGAGTCGGTGTACGCGGTCGCGTTCGGAAAGGCGGCCCCGGCCATGGCCGGGGCGCTCGAGGAGCTTCTCGGAGACTTCGTGACGCGGGGACTCGTGGTCTCGAACGTCGAACCCGAAACCCCCTTCCGCAGGATGGAGTTTCACCTCTCCTCCCATCCCGCGCCGGACGAAAGAAGCGTGGCGGCCGCCGAAAAAGCCGTCTCCCTTCTAGAAAAGTCGGGGAAGCGGGACCTGGTGATATTCCTGATCTCCGGGGGCGGAAGCTCCATGCTCGCCATGCCGCGCGAGGGACTCACCGTAGAGGACAAGCGGGCCGTCACGGAAAAGCTCATGCTCTCCGGGGTGGACACCTACGGCCTCAACACCGTGAGAAAGAAGATGTCGCGGATAAAGGGCGGGGGACTTCTCGAAAAGGCCCTTCCCTCCCGGGTGGTCACCCTGATTCTGTCGGACGTGGTCGGAGACCGCCCGGAGTTCATAGCCTCGGGTCCCACGGTTCCCGACACCACGACGTTCGAGGACGCGTGGCGAGTGATCGAGGCGCTCGGGCTCGAGCACAGGATTCCCCCGAGGGTGGTCGTGCACCTGGAGAAGGGAAGAAGAAACGAGATTCCCGACCACATAACGCGCGAGAGGTTTCTCGAAAGCGGGGCCGTGACCGTCGTCGTCGGAAGCAACCGCAAGGCCATAGCGTCGGCCGAGACGGCGGCGGCGCAGATGGGGTACAACACCCTCTTTCTCTCCTCCCAGATCTCGGGGGAGGCCAGGGAGGTGGCCAAGGCGCTCGCCGGAATCTGCTTCGACGTCCGCAGGTTCGGCCGGCCCGTCGAAAAGCCCGCCTGCATACTTTTCGGAGGGGAGACCACGGTGAACGTGCTCGGCAGGGGCAGGGGGGGGAGAAACACCGAGACCGCCCTTTCGTTCTGCTTCGAGATAATAGGGACGAGCGACATGGTGGGGCTTTTCGCCGGAACCGACGGCATAGACGGCCCCACAGACGCCGCCGGAGCAGTGTGCGACGGGCAGTCGCGCCTGGCGGCCAGGGCCATGGGGATAAGCGCGAGGGACCATCTCGCCGACAACGATTCCTACACTTTTTTCGAGAAGCTGGGAGACCTGGTAAAGACCGGCAGCACGGGAACCAACGTGATGGACATAGGAATAGTTCTCATAGGAAAATGAGCGGACGCGAGCGGAACATGGAAAGCCTCGCCAAGGCCCCGCTTCCCTCGAGCGAGGAAGCCGAAAGAGCGGTCCTGGGCTCGATACTGATAGAGAACTCCTCCATGAACCACGTCGCCGAGATGCTCGTGGCGGAGGACTTTCACAACGAGAACCACTCCAAGATACTGTCCTCCATGATGGAGCTCTACAAGAAGGACAGCCCCATAGACGTTCTCACGCTATACGAGTGGATGGACTCGGAGGGAACCGTCGAGGACGTGGGCGGCGCGGCCTACCTGGCCTATCTCACGTCCACCGTGCCGACGGCGCGCAACGTGCGCCACTACGCCCAGATAGTGAAGAACAAGTCGGTTCTGCGCAAGCTCATACTCGCCGGGACGGACATAGCGCACAGGGGCCACGGAGCCGACCTCGACGTGGACGAGTTTCTCGACCGCGCCGAGCAGTCGATCTTCGAGATAGCGCAGGACAAGATAAAGAGAAGCTTCTGGCATTCGAAGGACCTCGCGCCGGAAGCCATAGAGAACATCAGGCGGCTGCACGACAGAAAGGAGCTCATAACGGGCGTGAGGACGGGGTTCGAAAAGCTCGACCACATGACCTCCGGCCTTCAGAACTCGGACCTCGTGATCGTCGCCGCGCGGCCGGGGGCGGGAAAGACCTCGCTGTGTCTCAACGTAATAAGCAACGTCGCGCTCGGCGAGGGACTCTCCGTCGGCATGTTCTCCCTGGAGATGACCAAGGAGCAGCTGATGTTGAGGCTTCTTTCCATAAACTCGAAGGTGAGCTTCTCGGCGATGAGAAGCGGCCACATGAGAGACGAGGAGCTCGACAGGCTCTTCGATTCCGCCGAACGCTACTCCGGGGCGGACATATTCATAGACGACACGCCGGCGCTCACCGTCATGGAGATACGGGCCAAGGCCAGAAGACTCAAAAAGGACAACAGCCTCGACCTGCTGATCGTCGACTACCTGCAGCTCATGAGGGGCGGCGGCTCGAGAAACGAGTCGAGGGAGAGGGAGATAGCGGAGATATCGGGCTCCCTCAAGGCGCTGGCCAAGGAGCTGTCCATCCCCGTCATAGCCATCTCGCAGCTCAGCCGCCAGACCGAGACCAGAACCGACCGGAGACCCCAGCTGGCCGACCTGAGGGAAAGCGGGGCGATAGAGCAGGACGCCGACGTCGTTCTGTTCATTCACCGCCAGGACATATACAGAAAGGACCCGGAGGAAAAGGACGGAACGGCGGAACTCATAATCGGAAAGCAGAGAAACGGGCCCCAGGGAGTGGTGAAGCTCGTTTTTCTCGAGCGAAACGGGGTTCCCAGCTTCGAGAACCCGTCGGACGAATTCGAAGAAGGGTTCGTCTAGCGGGAATTCCCCGCGAAACGGACCGGACTCCCGCCGGCCGGGCGTCTTTACCGAAATCATAGCAAAAATTGACAAAGCTTGTCATAAAGCGTATTTTTTTCTCCGCGGAGGCGCAGGTTCATGAATGTTTCTCTGACTCCCGAGCTGGAGAAGATGATTCGCGAGAAAGTCTCGTCCGGGCTTTACAACAGCTCGAGCGAAGTGGTGCGCGAGGCCCTGAGGCTCCTGTTCGGCGGGGACGGACGACCGGCCGGGTCCGCCTCGAAGGCCGAAATACGCAGACGGATACTGTCTCTGGAAAAACCGCTTCGCGAAGAAGGAGTCAGTTCCCTCAGTCTGTTCGGGTCGGTCGTTCGCGGCGAGACCGGTCCGGAAAGCGACGTGGACGTTCTCATCGACGTCGACCCGCGGGCCCGCTTCACTCTGCTCAACCTGGTCGGAGTGAAGAATATCCTCGAAGACGGTCTTCGGCGCGAGGCGGACGTCGCGATGCGGGAAGGACTTGATCCGAAAATGAAGGAAGGCATACTGAAAGAAGCGGAGAAGATTTTCTGACATGGCCAAAGATCCCTCTTCGGCGGCGGACCACATCCTGGAAGCCGTGGAGAACATAAGAGCCGACATCGATGGCCACGATTTCGAGAGCTTCCGAAAAGACAGGCGGGCACGCCAGCTGGTCGAACGGAATCTGGAAATTCTGTCCGAGGCCAGCCGCAGGCTTCCCGACGAACTCAAGCGGCAAGAACGGGAAGTCGAGTGGGGCAAGCTCGCGGGACTGGGAAACATTCTCCGACACCGATATCACCAGGTCGGGGTCGACGTGATATGGGAAACATGCGCAAAAGACCTGGATTCCCTGAAAAACGCGGTCGTCCGCATGCGCGAAACGTTCGGGTGAACCGAAGCGCCGGGCGGCGGCCGTTTCCTTCCCCGAAGCCGGCGAGCGAGCGGGGCTAGACGATGAAGGGTTTTACCGTCGCGGAGGATTTCGACTCCTCGAAGCGGATGTCGGGGCGGTCCCTCCAGAGAACGAACCTGTCGTAAACTTTCCGAAGGTCGCGGCGGACGGAAGTCCAGTGAAAATCCCAGTCGTGGCCCTCGGGTCTCTGCGAGAAGAACATATCGCGAAAAACCGCGCTCTGCTCGGCCAGTCCCTTCTCCGCGACCCAGCCCGTTCTCGCGTTCGAGTAGCCGCAGGCGAACCCCATCCCCAGGTTTCCCTCGAGCCCGAGCCGGGCGGCCGCCTTCGTCACAAGCTCCACGTACACGTAGAGGGCCTCCGTGGTCCGGTACTTCTTCTCGGGGAACTTTTCCGAAAACGCCAGGAGATTGTCCACCAGATACATCGGATAGTAGGTCGGCGAGCCAAGCGAGACGGACTTGGTCGGACTCCGCCCGGGGTTTCTGGCTATCGCGTCGTCCGAAATTATCCCCAGCATGAAGTCCTCTTCCCGAAATTCCCCCGCGTCGCCGCAAAGAGACAGGGAACCGCGGATGTTCTCCCACTCGACGCGGGCTATCCCGGCGGCGCGCGCTATTTCGTCCGAGGGACCGGAACCCCGGACAAGCTCTTCGAGCGTGGGCATGGAAAGCGGCAGGTCTCCTTTCGCTTCAATATACATCCGGCGGAAACTTTTATCAAAGAGAAACGCTCCGTCTCCGACGCGGCCGGACCCGGAAAAGAATTCAGAATCCGACCGCGACGATGAAGAGTCTTCTGAAGGGATAGAGAGTGGTACCGTCCCGCCGGCGGGGGTACGCGGAGCGGAGCGCCGGGCGGTAGGCGTCGAGAAACCGCGAGAGGTCGTCCCCGAAAAGACCGTTCAGCACGGGACGGAGGCCCGTCGCGCTCATCCACTCCAGCACGGGGTCCCCGCCCCGAAGAACCTGCATGTATTCGGTCTCCCACACGTCGAGCGAAGCCGCAAGAGGCGCGATGAGGTCGAAGTAGTCCGCGGGGTCGAGCGTCCGCCGCCGCGCGATCTCCCGGCGAAGCGCCCGCGGACCGAGGGGAGTTCCGCCGGGTCCGCCGGAATCGAGAATCTCCCGCATGGCGACGTGAGAGGGAAGGTCGCGGCTCACGGGCATCTGCGCCGCGAGAGTGCCTCCCGGGGCGAGAAAGCCCATGAGTCTCGGAAACAGCGCTTCGTGTCCTTCGACCCACTGCAGGGAGGCGTTGGCGAAGACGAGACCCGGGGGAGAATCCGGGACCCACTTTTCTATGTCCGCCTCGATCCACCCGATCGCGGAGTCTTGCGAGCGGGCGCGGGCCAGCATGTCGGGCGAACTGTCCACTCCGCACACGACGGCCGAGGGCCATCGCCGGGCGACAAGACGCGTCGAGTCCCCCGCGCCGCATCCGAGATCGAACGCGAGTCCGGGATCTTCGGGCGGCACCCGGGCGAGCAGTTCGACGGCCGCCCGGCGGCGGTGGGCGGAGAACCTGGCGTAGCGATCGGGGTCCCAGCGCGCGGCGGAAGCTTCCTTTTCTTCGGTCATCTCCGAAATCCCGGGCGCGCGGACGCGAAAAAGTCCGCTAGGGCAGAAATCTCTCCCGCTCCCCCGGCGTCGGAGAGCGGCACGAATCCCTCCTGCCGAAAACGCGGTAGCGGCTTCGCGCGACCGCTCCGTAGAGAAATCCCTTGAGAGGTCCCGGCAGGTACGCCGCGAGAGCGGGAATCCTCCACAACCCCCCGAGCCTCGCCAGTATGGCGAAAACGGCGTCGGCTCCCTCGCGGAGTCCGCTTTCGTCGACGTACGCGATCGCCCAGTCCCCCGGGTCCTCGCCCGCGAAAAGACCGAGCTTCCCCGCCGTCTCTCCCTGGGCGGGGGAGAACATGATCTCCCCGTCCGCATCCGCCGCCATCACGAAATCGACGAACCTGCTGCAGCCCCCGCACACGCCGTCGAAAAACACCACCGGCCCCGGAAGCTTCGGTATTTCCCGTCTTTCCATCGCGAACGCTCCGCCGCCTCTCAGGTAAGTTCCCGTATCATGCCCTCGTGCTGGGGAAACCTGCTCACCAGGCTTTCGGCCGCCCCGAGCTCGAAATCGTCGAACTCGAATCCCGGGGCCATGGTCGTTCCCATGAACGAGTAGCCGTGCTCCCCCTCCACCACCATGCACCCCTGCCACGTTCCCTTCGGAACCACCATCTGCGCTTTCTGCCCGGAGGGCATGTCGTGGCCCATGAACACTATGCGCGACTCCCCGCTGGGATAGAGAAGAAGCATCTGGACCGGGTCGCCGAAGTAGAAGTGGAATATCTCGTCCGAACGCACCCTGTGCATCTTCGAGTTCGCCTCGGAAGTCACGAGGTAGTAGATGGCCGTGGAGAGGTTCCGCTCCCCCCCGGCCGTCTCGCTGCTCCTGTACGTCTCCTTGTAGTATCCTCCCTCGCCGGGGAGCTTCTTTAGCCCCAGTCTGCGTATAAGGTGGTCGGCTTTCATTCATGTTCCTCCAGAAATTGTTAAAAACTCAGAGTGCGAATATAATATAATACGGCGGGAGAAATTAACCACACAAAAATCCAAGGGAGAGAGACAGCAATGGCGGAAGAAGAAAAGAACTCCAACCAGCAGAGCGCTACCGAGCAGGCCGCGGAGGACAATTTCATGAACTCCATAAACATGGCCTTCAACTTGGGCGTTTCGGCCAACCAGGCCGCCGGTCAGTCCAAGAGCGTGGTGGAGATAGCCGAGGATCTCGGCAAGCAGATATACCAGAACTTCGTGCAGGGATACGGGGGAGAGATAAACGAGTCGTTTCTCAAGGCCAACACCGAGTATTTCCTGCAGATATCGCTCATGGGATACATAATCCCGAGCGTGTGCGCCTTCGACAACGACTTCAAGGAGAGGCTCTTCGAGCTCATCTACAGAAGGGCCAAGCAGAACCAGGGCAAGGCGGGAGGCGACGCCGAGCCGGCGGGCGGAAGCAGGATAATAACCTAGGGGCTCGGGGCGGCGGGTTCATGAAGAAAGTTCTCGGCGGAAGGGAAAAGGTAAGAGTCGCCGTGGCCCAGGCGAGTCCCGTCTTCATGGACAGGGAGAGGACCCTCGAAAAGGCCCTGGGGCTGATACGGGAGGCGGGGGAAGGCGGCGCGGAGCTTCTGGTGTTTCCCGAGGCGTTCATACCGTGCTATCCGGCCTACTACACCGTGGGTTACGAAACGGGCGCCCACGAGTGGACGGACTTCATGATCGCCCTTCAGGACAACTCGATCGTGATTCCGGGCGAGGAGACCGGGGCGCTGTGCGAGGCCGCCAGGGCGGCGGACCTGCACCTGGTGATGGGGTGCAACGAGCTTTCCGACCGCGAGGGAAGCCGCACGGTCTACAACTCCCTTCTCTTCATATCGCGCGAGGGCGGGGTGCTCGGCAGGCACAGGAAGCTCGTGCCCACCTACACGGAGAGAATCTACTGGGGCCAGGGGGACGGAAGCGATCTCGTCGCCTACGACACCGACATAGGAAGAATCGGCGGTCTCATATGCTGGGAGAACCACATGGTGCTGGTGAGAGCCGCGATGGTCTACAGCGGGGCCGACTTTCACGCGGCGGTGTGGCCCGGAAACTGGAAAAGGGGGGACGAGAAGCTTCTGGCCGCCGAGACGGAAAACCTGGGGGCGGGTTGCAACGTGCAGTCGCTGGTGAGGGTTCACGCGTTCGAGGCGGGAGCGTTCGTTCTGAGCGCGTGCGGATGTCTCGGGCCGGAGGACTTTCCCGAAAGATGGAGCGCGGTGCGCGACGGAGACCACATCAACTACGACTGGGCGGCGGGGGGAAGCTCCATAGTGAATCCCGCCGGAAGATACCTCGTCGGTCCGAGCTTCGAAAAGGACGAGATACTGTACGCGGACTGCTGGGCCAACCAGATAAAGGCCGTGAAGGCCGTGTTCGACTCCCTCGGCCACTACTCGAGGTGGGACGTGGCGAGGCTTGTTCTCGACAGGCGGGGACTGAACCCCGTGACGGAGAAGGTACGGGGGACGCGTATTTCCCGGGAGGACGCAAGAAGAATTTCGGAGGAATACGAAATCCCCGGGGAGAAGCTCGAGGCCCTGGCGGAGGAGCTGGCAGAGCTTCTCAGCTGACGGCCGAAGCCGCCTCGCGGACGGCCTCCGCCGGAGCGCGCGAAAGCTCCCCGACCTGCCTTTCGGCGTGGTAGGAGCTTCTCACCAGCGGTCCCGACTCCACGTGAGAAATTCCCAGAATATTCTCTCCGTAGCTTTTAAGCGACTCGAACTCGACCGGATGATAGAACCGCGACACCGGTATGTGGTCGGCGGTGGGCTGCAGGTACTGTCCCACGGTCACTATGTCGCAGCCCGCGTCCCGAAGGTCCCCGAGAGTCCCGAGAAGCTCCTCGCAGTTCTCCCCGAGACCTACCATGACGCCCGACTTGACGAGCATCGCGGCGGGTCCTTCCCTCCTCGACTTCGAAAGCAGGTCGAGGGACCTGCGGTATACCGCCTGCGGCCTCACGGACCTGGTCGCGCCCGAGGGAGTCTTCTGGGGCAGGGAGTAGAGTCTCGGCACGGTCTCCACGTTGTGGTTTAGCACGTCGGGACCCGAGTCCAGCACCTGCTCTATCGCTTCCGCCTCGCCCTTGAAGTCGGGAATCAGCACCTCTATGTTCACGCCGGGGGAGGTTTTTCTTATCTCCCTCACCGTGCGCGCGAAAATGCGGGCGCTTTCAAGGTTCCTGTCGTCCCTGTTCACCGAAGTGACGACCACGTGGGAGACGCGCGCGTCGCTTTCCCGAAGCCGCGCCACCGCCTCGGCCACCCGCGAGGGCTCCTCCCGGTCGAGCGGCCCTCCCCTTCCGGTCTTCACGTGGCAGAATCCGCAGCTTCTCGTGCACACGTCCCCGAGAATCATGAAGGTGAGGGTGCCCGCGCCCCAGCACTCCCCTATGTTGGGACACCTGGCCTCCTCGCAGACGGTGTGGAGGCCGAGTTCCCGCACGAGTCCCCGAAGCCTCGAGTAGTTGGCCCCGCCCGGAATCCTGGCCCTTATCCATTCGGGCTTCGCGCGGAAACCGGAGACCGGGCCGCGGGAGCGCGTTTCGCGAAGCGCGCGGCTCATTTCGGAGACTGAAAGGGGGTTCGCCCCCCGCCGCTTTCGGGAGCCTTTTCGCTGAGACGCTCGACCTTCTGCTCGAGAAGACTTTTCTCAAGCTCCTCGACCTTGCGCTCGAGTTTCCCGACCGTTTCCCTGCTCCGTTTGAGCTCCGAGCGGCTCGAAGATTTTCTGAGAAAACCCAGGAGGAAAACCGAAAGCGCGCCGAGAACGAACACGGCGGCCATCAGGCCGGCGTTGTAGACGCCCACGGGGCCGAACTGGTCGAACACCAGGAGATCCAGCCTGAACAGGAAAACCTTGGTGAACATCTCCCCGACCGCCCCGCTGTTCTGAAAGTAGAAGACGGCGAGAAAAACGAGCAGCAGGACGAGAAAGAATCTTTTTACGTGCTTCATGGGCAGTCCGAAAACGTCGCGGGCGGCCGTCGCGGCGCGCCCCGGCCGTTTCGTCCTAGAATATCAGCTTTCGCGGCGAAAGACAATCGCGGCGCTCCCGCCTAGGGGGCGACGCCGGCCAGGTAGAAAAGTCCGAAGCCCGTCCCGACGGGAGAGGCGAAGATGCCGCGGGCGACGGAGCCTTCGGGAAAGAGAAGCTCCAGCAGGGGGTGCTTTCTTTTCGGGTACTCGACCACGGGCGCGTCGTCTTCGAGACCCGCGAGCCTTCTGGCCTCGGCGACCGCGGTCTCGAGGTTTCCAGTCTCGTCCACCAGCCCGAGCTCCCTGGCCGCGGCTCCCGTAACTATCCTTCCGTCGGAAAACGACTCGACCTTCGCGCGGTCGATCTTCCTGCTCTCGGCGACCGCGCCCTTGAACTGCTCGTGAACCTCGTCCATGAGACCCTGGAGATACGCCCTCTCCTCCTCGGGCATCTCGCGAAGCGGCGAACCCATGTCCTTCATCTTTCCGCTCTTTATCACCTCGACGTCTATCCTCGCCCACTCGAGCAGCTGCTCGTAGTTGGCGAACTGGGCTATGACTCCTATGCTTCCGGTCACGGTCCCGGGGTTCGCGTAGATCGTGTCGGCCGCGCACGCCACGTAGTAGCCTCCCGAAGCGGCGACGTTCCCCATGCTCGCCACGACGGGCAGCAGCTCGCCGAGCCTTTCCACCTCCTCGTAGATCTCCTGGGAGGCCGCCACCGCCCCGCCGGGGGAGTTTATCCTCACCACCACGGCCTTGACCGAGTCGTTTCGGCGTATGAGCCTCAGGCTTTCGAGGTAGGCGGAGGAGTCGAGTATGACTCCCTCGACGTTCACGACGGCCACGCCCGGGCGGCCGAGATCGCCCTTCTCCCCCGAAACGAGAAACCCTATTCCGATCCCGAAGCAGACGGCGAAGAACACGGCGAGCACGCAGAGAAAGGTTTTGAGAAAGCGGTTCAGGTCGAAGCCTCCCCCCTCCTGGGCTAGTCGAGGGCCTTCAGTTTTTCGTTCAGTATGTCCCCGAGCTTGAAGGAGCCGTCCTCGCCCGAGGAGGCGAAGTTCTTCACGGTTTCCTTCTCCTGCTTCTTCTCGAGTCTCCTGCGGCTCAGGTTGACCTGGTGCTTGGGCTTGTTGAAGCCCGTGACGAGACCGCTTATCTCGTCGCCCACCTTGAGGGAGCGGTGTCCCGGCTCCCCCGCGTCGCCCCTGAACTCGCGGATGCCGTAGAAGCCGCGCACGTTGTCCCCGAGAACCACCGTGACTCCCGCGTCGAGTATCTCCTCCACGGTCGAAGTGACGACGGTCTCGTTCACCTTGTATTCCCTGAGCACCTTGTTCCACGGATCCGGCGTGAGCTGCTTTATTCCGAGCCCTATCTTTCTCTGCCTGGGAATGACGTTCAGGATCGCCACCTCTATCTCTTTTCCGACGTCGGCGCTCGAGAACGTCCCGAGGGCGTCTGCGTCCCCCTCCCAGCTTATGTTCTCGGGGCGCACCAGCCCCACCATGTCGGGAGCGACCTCGACGAAAATCCCTATGTCGGTGACGTTCCTTATCGTGCCCTTGATCCTGGTGTTGGGGGGATGGGTTTCGCGAAACTCGTCCCAGGGATTTTTCTGTATCTGCCTGAGACTGAGAGATATCCTTCTTTCCCTGGGCTTCACCGCCAGGACCGCCACTTCGAGCTCGCTTCCGGCCTCCACGACCTCCTTGGGATGGCGGAAGTTCTTGAGCCAGGAAAGCTCGCTTACGTGCACAAGCCCCTCCACGCCGGGCTCAAGCTCCACGAACACGCCGAAATCCGCCGCGAAGACGGCCTTTCCCCTCACCCTGGCGCCGGCCGAGTACCTGCGCGCGACGGTTTCCCACGGGTCCTCGGTGGTCTGTCTTATGCCGAGGGTCATCTTCCCGCTTTCGATCTCGAGCTTGAGGATCTTCACCTCGACCTCCTGGTCCTCGCTGATCGCGTCGCCGGGATGCCTCACTCTTCCCCAGGAAATCTCCCCTATGGGAACGAAGCCCTCCATGCCCCCTATGTCGACGAACGCCCCCGTGTCTATTATCTTCACCACCCGTCCCGGCACCGTCTGGCCTTCGGCTATGGTGGCGAGCGTCTGCTTTCTTTTCTCCTCCCTCTCCTCCTCCAGAATGACCCTTCGCGACACCACCACCCCGTGGTCGTCGTTCTGGATTATGCGGGTCTCGATGGTGCGGCCCACCATCTGGTCGAAATCCCCGATGGGGCGAAGCGCGACCTGCGAACCGGGAAGAAAGACCTTGAAGGACGTGTCGGTGCCTATGTCGCAGGAAAAGCCGCCCTTGACGCGCTTGAGTATCTTCGTCGCCACGGGCTCCCCGTTTCTGAACTTCTCCCCTATGGCCCTTTTCTCCCGCACCTGGTCGGCCTTGTGCTTCGACGCCCTGACCGTGTTGGGATTGGGCCGCTCGACCAGCACCTCTATCTCGGAACCCACTTCCACCTCGCGGCGCCCGTCCTTCATCGGAAACTGGCCCAGGGGAACCATGCACTCGAACTTGAACCCGAGGTCTATGAAGACGGAGTCGGAATCCACCCTTATCACCCTTCCCACGGCGAGTTCGCCGTTTTCGGGCTCGCTGAAGTTCGACTCCATGCTCTCGTCGAGCAGCTCCTCGAAGCTCTTCTCGCCGGAATCGGTTATTTCGTTTTCCTGGATCATGTCGGTCGGCCGCCTTGTGTCAGTTTTTGGGTGCTTGAAAGCAAGAGAGTACACGAAAACCGCCAAAAATAAAGCGCGGGAGACGGCGGGGAAAAGTTATTTTCCGTCCCCGGGGCGGAGGTTCCCCGTCCGGGCGAGTATTTCGCGGGCCACCCCCCGCGCGTCTAGGCGGGCGGTGTCTATCACGACGGCGTCGGGAGCGGGACGCAGCGGGCTTTTTTCCCGACGCGCGTCGCGGCGGTCCCGCTCGCGAAGCCCCGCCTCTATCTCCCCGACGCCCGCCCCCGCCGGAGCGTCCTGGAGAAATCTCCTTTTCGCCCTCTCGGAGGCCGGCGCGTCGATGTAGAACTTGTGCGCCGCCCGGGGAAAGACGTGCGTTCCCATGTCCCGGCCCTCGGCGACGACGCGCCCCCCCTCCCCGATCTTTCTCTGTACCGCGACGAGAAACTTCCTCACTTCTCCGAGCGCCGCGAGCTCGGAGGAAAGGGAGGAGACGGCCGCGGTCCTTATCGCGCCCGACACGTCGCGGGAGTCGAGAAGAATCCTCCCGGCTTCGGAAAACCCCACGGTCGTCTCCCGAAGCATCGCCTCCAGCGCCGCGGGGTCGCGGAAATCCGTTCCCGTCGCGGCCGCCTTGAGCGCGACCGCCCTGTACATGGCTCCCGTGTCGAGGCAGAAAAACCCGAGGGCGTCGGCCACGAGCCGCGACACGGTGCTTTTGCCCACTCCCGCGGGCCCGTCTATGGTGATTATGTTGTCGTCCGCGCTCATCCCCTGCTTCCGAGGGCGGAGAAGGTCTCGAAAAACCCGGGAAACGAAACGGCCGCGCACTCCGCGCCCTCGACGACCGTCTCCTCCCGCGCCCGCGTGGCCGCGACCGCAAGCGACATGCAGACCCTGTGGTCGCCGAGAGAACGGCACCGCCCGCCCCGGACGTCTTCCGCCCCGTTTATCGCCATTCCGTCCGGAAGCTCCTCGACGTCCGCCCCGAGCGCGCGAAGCTCCCCCACCATCGCGCTTATCCTGTCGCTTTCCTTCACCCGAAGCTCTCCCGCCCCCGTTATGACCGTCTCTCCCTCGGCGAAGCACGCGGCGACCGCGACTGCGGGGAGCTCGTCTATTGCCCGGGACACCAGATCCCCGTCCACGCGCGTCGCGCGAAGCGGCGCGTAGCGGGCGACCAGATCCGCCACGGGCTCCCCGCAGACCTCCCTCCGGTTCTCCTCGGAGATGTCCGCTCCCATTTCCCGCAGAACGTCGAGCACGCCCGCGCGAAGCGGGTTGACTCCCACGTTTCTCACAAGCACCTCGGAGCCGGGATTTATCGCGGCCGCCACCATGAAGAACGCGGCGGAGGAAATGTCCGAGGGAACCTCCACGTCCGCGGCGCGAAACGGCGCGGCGCGGGAGACCGAGACCTCGTTTCCGCGGACCCCGACCCCGACCCCGAAGTGGCGGAGCATTCTCTCGGTGTGGTCGCGGGTGGGAACCTTTTCAACGACGCGCGTCTCCCCCTCGGCGTAGAGTCCCGCGAGGAGAACGGCCGACTTCACCTGGGCGCTCGCCTGCGGAGGAGCGTAGGTCGTTCCCACGAGGTCCGCCCCCTCGATCCCGAGCGGAAGAAAATCGCCCTTTCCCGAAAAGCGGGCGCCCATCCGGCGCAGGGGAAGCGTGATTCTGGACATGGGACGCGAGCGCAGGGACGCGTCTCCGGTTATCGAGGAAGCGAAGTTCTGGGCGCTTAGGATTCCCGCGAGCAGCCTCGCGGTGGTTCCCGAGTTTCCGGCGTCTATGGCGCCCCGGGGGGCGCGCAGTCCGAAAAGACCGTTGCCCGAAATCTCCGCCTCCCCGGGGCCCGTCGCGACCCCGACGCCCATGCTTCTCACGGCCGAGGCGGTGGACAGGGTGTCCTGCGCCGCGAGAAATCCCCGGACCCGGGTCTTTCCCTCGGCCAGGGCGCCCAGCAGAACAGCCCTGTGGGAAACGGACTTGTCCCCCGGGGGAGTCGTTTCGCCCCGAAACACCCAGGGTTTTTGCTTCACCGCGAAGTCGGACATGGAACGATCGGGAAAATTATATACTCGAAGCGGGCGAATAAGTATATAATGGTCGGGACGGCAAAGCGCCGGGGAGAAACGATGGAAGGCGGCCAGAGAAACGTTTTCGGAGAGCCTCTCGAGGAGTGCGGTTCGGACCCCGCGACGGGGTTTTTCAGGGACGGGTGCTGCCGGGCCTCGGCCGAGGACCCGGGAAGGCATCTCGTGTGCGCGGAGATGACCGAGGAGTTCCTGCTCTTTTCGAAATCGCGGGGAAACGATCTTCTGACCCCGAGACCGGAGTTCGGATTCCCGGGGCTCGCCGCGGGCGACAGGTGGTGTCTCTGCGCGGTTCGCTGGAAAGAGGCGTTCGAGGCGGGCGCGGCCCCTCCCGTGTTCCTGTGCTCGACCCACGCCGCGGCGCTCGACGTGATCCCCGTTTCGGACCTCAAGAAGCACGCGGTCGACATATCGTGAGCGGCCGTCCCGCCGCCGGTCTTGATTACTCCCGATTTGCGTATACCATCTTTTTCCCGTGAAATACGTGATCCTCCAGGGCGACGGCATGCCCGACCACAAGCTCCAGAGTCTCGGGGGAAAGACCCCTCTCGAGGCCGCCCGCACCCCGAACCTCGACTTCGTGGCCCGAAACGCGCGGGCGTTCGGAACGGCCAAGACCATCCCCGACTCCCTTCCGCCGGGAAGCGACGTCGGAAACCTCTCCGTGCTCGGCTACGACCCGACGCTCTACTACACGGGCCGCGCTCCCCTCGAGGCGGCGAACATAGGAGTGGAGCTCGGCGAGGGGGACGTGGCCGTGCGCTGCAACCTCGTCACGTTCCGGCGAAGACGGGGAAGAACGCTGCTCGAAGACTACAGCGCGGGACACATAACGGACGAGGAGGCGGGAGAGATAGTCGAGAGCCTGAAGAAGGAAATCGACTGCGAGGAGTTCTCCCTGAGCCAGGGGGTGAGCTACCGCCACCTTCTGCTCTGGCGCGGAGGAAACCCCGACGTGCGAACCACTCCGCCCCACGACATTCCGGGAAGCGAGACGGGACGGTGGCTTCCCTCGGGAGACGGTTCGGAAAAGCTCGTGGCCCTCATGGAAAAATCCCAGGACGTCCTGGCGGACCATCCCGTGAACGGCAAGAGAAGGGCGTCGGGAAAAAACACGGCGGACTCCATATGGCTGTGGGGCCAGGGAACCAGGCCCGAGATGCCCTCCCTGCGGGAGCTTTACGGAATTTCCGGGTCGGTCGTGTCGGCCGTCGACCTGGTGAAGGGAATAGGAAAGTTCGCGGGAATGGAAGTGATCGACGTTCCCGGGGCCACGGGATATCTCGACACCAACTACGAGGGAAAGGTGGAGTACGCGCTGGAGTCGCTTCGCCGGGTCGACCTGGCGATGATACACATAGAGGCCACCGACGAAACCGGGCACGTGGGAGACGCGGGACTCAAGGTGCGCGCGGTCGAGGACTTCGACTTCAGGGTGGTGGGCCCGGCGCTCGAGGGGATAAGGGAGTTCGGCGAATACAGGGTGCTCGTCATGTCGGATCACCCGACTCCGGTGGACGTGAGAACCCACGTGAACGAACCCGTGCCCTTCGCCATACTCGACTCCTCGGACGCGGACGCCGGAGAGCGAAAGTCCCTGGTCTACACCGAGGACTGCGCGAGGTCGACCGGAGTCTTCGAGGCGCGGGGATGGAAACTCATGGGAAAACTGCTTTCCTGACGCGCGGGCTCAGAAGTAATACTTCATTCCAGCCGTAACCGTCCAGACGTTCATCGCGCCCAGATCGAATCCGCTCGTAAACGGCGTCGTGCCGTCGGCGCGGACGGGGGCGTGACTTCTAATCGTCCTCCACAGCTTGTCGTTGTCCTTGAAGCCCAGAAACCGCGTCCAGCGCACCTTCACGCCGACCGAAGTGCGCTCGGTGAGCCCGTAGTCGACCCCTCCGACGGCCTGGAAACCGAAAGGGGTGCCCCGAAGCTTGGTGTCGACTATGCTGGTGGTGCCGGAGGCGGCCTGCTGCCATTCGGCCGTTCCGAGGTTGCCCTTTCGCGTGAAGCGGGCCGTGTACCTCATGTCCACGAGGCCGAAGCCCGCTCCCCCGCCGAGATACGGCGTCAGCGGCGAATCGTTTCGAAAATCGTAGTAGGCGTTGAGGAAGAAATGCTGTGCCGTGAAGTCGCTCACTCTCTCCGACGGCGGGTCCACCTCGCTCCACTCGTTCTGCTTGGTGGCCAGAGGGTCGTTTCCGCCGGAGCCCAGACTGATGAGCTTGCTTACGGGGCCCTGGCGGCGGTTCAGGTATTCCGCCTCGAAGCGGAAATTGCCGAGCGAGTATCCCAGAGTCGCGCCTCCGGCGAAGCCCGCGCCGAGACCGAACCTGTTTTCGACAAGCTCGGACGACGTGTTGTTCGCGCACGCGCCGCCCGAGGGCGCGTCGGAAGGATTAGAGTAGAGCAGCACGTCGCAGCGCGTCGGGTGGTTGACCGCGAACTGCGCGATCCTGAAATTCTGCGGTTTCGAGATTCCGGCTTCGACGCCCACGTAGAATCCGCTTCCGTTCCTTCCGTCCGCGGCTCCGGCGGCCGGGACCGCCTGAAAAACCACCAGCAGGGCGCCCAGCACGAAACCCGCGACCGTTTCAAAACAATGTTTTCTCAACTTTGCATACCTCCTTTCCGGAAAGGGCCTGCGGGAGCGGAGCGGCATTTCCGTCCGGCGACCCCGCCGGCAAACATGCGACCAATAATAAAGGATGGAACAGGAAAAATCAATCCCACCCGGCTCGGAATCTCCGCGCGGGAAGCGGTGATTTCTCCGTTTTTTCCGAAATTTCGTTCTCAAGCCCGCGTCGAACGCGCCGTCCTGAAAAAACCGCTTTTCTCCGCGAAACGACCCAACGCAACAACCTGCCACCCTTGTGTAGGCCCCTGAAACGGGAGATTGAAGTCAACAGCAAAAAGCTACTTGTTTGGGAAAAATCCCTTCGCCATGAAATACGCCAAGCCTATGATGTTGGCGGTGGTCGTCGCAAGCAAGGCGATAAGAACGCCGTCGGAGTAATTGAGCTGAGAACTCCCGACGCAAACCAACAAGACGGCTATGAAAAAAAGCCACACAGAAACCACCCACATCACCCAGCGCGCAACTCTTTTTTGTAATTCCCGTTCCTGCTTTATTACGGCAGTTTCTTCCCTGTAGCGCTCATCGGCAAGACCCTCGTAGTGCGATTCATTTTGCTCGCTCTGCTCTTCTATCAATTCCCGCAGAGCTCGGGCAACCAGTCTTCTTTTATTATTACCTTCAATCAATTAGCAGCAAACCTTTCATACAAGTCTTTGTAGTAATCCCGAATAAGATTCTTCGGAATCTCTGTACCATATTTTTTCTCGTCATAAACTTTCCGCCATGGAGTATCTTCCTGATGTGTCAGGGCGACTATGTGCTCCGCCGGGGCATCCTTATACGAGTTCCAGAGAAGTTCCAGAGTTTTAAGTACTTCTTTATCATCAATTTCGCTTTCCAGCGCCACTCTGGGAGATGCATCGGCCGAAGGGTCGTAGACAAGCGCGCGATCCCTTTTAATAGGCTTTCTGCCGAATCTGCGCAATTCGTAATAAAGCGAGGGAATCACGGGACCGTATTTCCAAGCTTCTATGCGGTCTGAAAAGAGGTCGGGGCGGTTGGTATGAAAGGCGCTTGTCCAGCCGAAAAATATGTAGACCAGCTTGAGCAGTTTCAAAATGCTTATATCTCGCCCTTCCGCATCCGCTCTGTTGAGGATCAAATTCGCGATGTGTGCCGCTTTGCAAATGCTTTCCCGCATTATATAAAATCTCCCTTTTAAATTTTACTCCATAAATGAACAGTTTCAATGACGTGTACCAAAATTTGAAAAATTCCCGCCGTCCGTCATCATTTCATCATGTCCGTTTCCGCGCCCTTTTCCCCGAGAAAAAAATCCCGCGCCGGTCGGACGGGAGAAAAAGATGAATAAAACGTCGCCTACGGGCGCGCGGACCGCGGTTCTGTGCGCCGTGTTTCTGTGCCTGGCGGCCGCGTTCCCGGCGGCCGCTCGGGAAAGCGAGGAGAAAAACTGGTACGTGTCGGGACGCGGGGGCGTCTCCCTCGCGGAAAAAGCCGACCTCGCGATGCCCTACGGGATATTCTCGAACACCAGGATCGATCTTCTCGCCGACGTGAAGTTCAAAACCGGCTGGGGAGCGGCGCTCGCCGCGGGCAGACGCGTAGGGGACTTCAGAATCGAGACCGAGGCGTTCTGGCAGCGCGCGGGCATAGACCGCATCGTACGCACGCACCGTTTTCTGGACGCGCGGGGCAGAAACATTCCTCTCACGCCCGAGCAGTCGGCGAGCACGGGGAGCGACATCCGGGATTCGGGCCGCCTCGATGTCTGGGCCGGCATGGTCAACGCCTACTGGGACGTTCCGGTCGGCGGGGCGTTTCGCCCTTACGTGGGAGCGGGCGCCGGGACGGTCCACGGCACGTTTCACCTCGACATAAGGACCAGGGCGGAAGCCCCTCTCGAAGATCTGGACCACCTCAGAGAGGCTCTCGAGCAGAACACCGCCCCGGCGAAAGTGTTCCACAAAGCCAGCGACCGGTGGGGCTTTATCTGGCAGCTTCAGGCGGGAGCCGGATTCCGCCTGTCCCCGTCCCTCGCGCTTCAGGCGGGCTACCGCTTCGTCCACATGCCTTCCCTGAATCTGGCCCTCGCCGCGGAAAGACTGACCGCGCCCGTCTCCGTGACCGCAAAGCCCTTTCACGCGTTCGACATGGGCTTGCGCCTGAGTTTCTAGAACTTACGGCCGGGATTTTTTGGCCTCTTCCCAGAGCCGGTCGAGCCGTTCGGCGGACATGCCGTCCATGTCCCCGCCTTGCGCTTCGGCCGCTTTTTCCAGCAGCGAGAATCTCTCCGAGAACTTCCCCACGGCCTCGTGGGAGGCGGTTTCGGCGTCGATGCCGAGGTGTCTCGCGAGGCTCGCCATGGAGAAAACGAGGTCGCCCCACTCACCGCGCGCGCGGTCGAGATTTCCGGACTCGATCTCCCGCGAAAGCTCCGAGAGCTCTTCCCTCACCTTGCGCAGAACCTCCGCGGCGCCGGTCCAGTCGAATCCCCTGCGGGCGGCCTTCTCCCCGACCCTCTGCGCCCTCATGAGAGAAGGCAGGGCTCTCGGCACTTCCTCCAGGGCGGGCTTTCCTTTTTTCTCCTTTCTCTTCTGCGAGTTCCAGGAGTCGACCGCTTCCCGCGCGTTTTTCGCCTTTTTCTCCCCGAACACGTGGGGATGTCTTCTGACGAGCTTGTCGCAGAGTTCCGCCAGAACGTCGTCCACGCAGAACTTTCCTTCCTCATGGGCTATCTGCGATATGAAGACGACCTGGAAGAGAAAGTCTCCGAGCTCCTCGACGAGATTGGCCGCGTCCCCGCTCTCTATGGCCTGTATCACCTCGTACGCCTCCTCGAGAACGTAGGGACGAAGCGACTCCATCGTCTGCTCCCTGTCCCACGGGCAGCCGTCCGGGGCCCGAAGCCGCCTCGAGAGCGAAACCACGTCGTCGAAAGTCTTTTTCTCCCGCATCGAGCTTCTCCCGTCTACACCCTGAATCTCTTCGAGCATCTCGTGAGGTTAACGCACCCCCCGCGCCCGACCACCACCACGTCCTCTATCCTCACTCCCCCGAGACTCTCGTAGTAAAGCCCGGGCTCCACCGTGACGACGTTTCCCTCCCTGAGAATCTCCTTTCCCGGACCAATCCTCGGCGGCTCGTGGATGTCGAGGCCGAGGCCGTGTCCGGTGGAGTGAATGAACCCCCGGGGCTTTCCCGAGTCCGAAACTCCCGTTTCGAAACCCCGCCCGGAGAAAAACTCTTCCACCGCCGCGTGCACGTCCCTCGACCTCGCGCCGTCCCTTATCATCGAAAGCGCCGTTTTCTGACCCCCGAGCACCGCGTCGTACATCCGCAGAAGCTCCCGCGAAGGCTCCCCCCTGACCACGGTTCTCGTCATGTCGCCGAAGTAGCCGTTTTCCTGGGAGCGGGGAAATATGTCCATCACGACGGGCCACCCGGCCCGAAGCGGTCCCGAGCCCTTCTCGTGGGGCATCGAGCCCTGAACCCCTCCCGCCACTATGGTGTTCGAGGCGAGGTAGCCCCGGGCGGCGAGAAAGGAGTCGATTTCCGACCTCACCGTCTCGGAGGTGAGAGGCTTTTTCCCGAGAAAAAGAAGTCCTCCCTTCGGAGTCGAGGACGAGACGAGCGAGACCGCGCGTCTCATCGCCTGCGCCGTGACGGAAAGCGCCTTTTTTATGAACGAGACCTCCCGGGGGGATTTTACGAGACGGTCCTCGAAAAGAAAATGCGTCTTCGCGGTCTTCACGGAAAAACCGGCCTCGCGGAGAGCGTCGGCGAAAAAGACGGGAAAGGTTCTCTGGACGACGAGGCTTCTTATTCCCCTTTCCTGAAGAACCGCGGCGGCGACCTCCGCCGTCGAGGGAGACCTGTTTCCCTTGCCGCGAAGCCCGGCGACGCAGCGCGAGAAGGAGACTATCTCGTCGGCGGCGCCCCGCTTTTCGCCCCTTTCAAGCTCGAGGTCGCTCAGAACGAGCGTGGTCTTTCCGTCGCGTTCGAAGAATATGACGGGGTCCGGAACGAAGAATCCCGTTCTGTGGTAAAGGTCCGAGTTGGCTTCGCTCGAATCGATTATGAGGTAGGCGGTCCTGCTCATGTGGAAATATTGCGCTGTGGATTTTTCGCGAATCAGCGAGAACCAAGAATTCTCTTAATTTTTTTGACTATGCGAAAGTGTTTGGCGTTACAAGAATTTGTCATTGCGTACGAATTTGTTGCTGTTTAGACCACATAGTGCCTTGGTCGCTGGATATGAATTTCAGGGAAGGAGACCTCTCAAAAATCAGAGTCATCAAATGGTATGCAGTCAATACGGCGGTCTGCAACGGTTGGCTTTTTTCAAGCTTTTCCACCCTTACTCCAAGTTCTTCGAGCTTTTGAAATCCTATCCTCTGCCCGTGAACGTGAACTTGCCCGAGTTTTGTTCCCTCGTCGCCGTCTTTTTTCTCAGCGTTAAAATATCCCGCTATGTCGTTGATGATTCTTTCTCTTTCCTTCTCGTCTTCATCCTTGAACATTCGCTCTTTGAGCCATTTCTTTACTAATTCCTTGCTGTAAGACAAGGCTCTCTGAGATTCCGTGATGAGCGAAGGTCCCATGCTTTGCAGGATAGGAGCCCACAGGTGAGCCAGACTGGTATCGTTCTCTATATCTTTTTTCGCATTGTTGAATCCCTCCTCAATCGCTCTGGCGGAATACGATTTGTTTCCCGCGGAAAACTGAGGATCAATTGGACCAAGCTGGCTTTGCTTGCCTAGTATCACAAGGTCGCTAGCAAGACTCATCATGGCCCCGCCGGACATGGACAAGTACGGCACTACGACTTCAATCTTGGAGAATTTGGCGTGTAAATAATCAACTATGCTCTCAACGGCGTAAATGTCCCCGCCAGGCGTGTGAAGTATCAAGGTAAGGCCATTATCGGTTTGAGCTTTGTATATTGCGTCCATAAAACCGTTGATGTCCTCACGGTCGATTGACACGTTTGTGGAGTTTTTTTTCTGCAGAAAAGCGGAGGCGTAGAAAATGACGGAAGTTCCTTTGCGAAGCTTCGATACTTCCCCCAGCCGACCCGCCAGAGAACCGTAGAGCCAGTTGACAACATTTCCCTGATTGGCAAGAGCCTTTGCCAGTTCACTCCAAGAAGCCATTTTACTTTACGTCGAAGGTATTGGTCGTCAGTGGATGTTCGGGGCTAGGGGGCTGGTATTCTATCGGTTTTTCTTCTTCAAACGTGGGCAGTTCGTAAATTTTGCTGACCTCGATATATTCTTGATACTGCTGTTTAACCTTTTCCAACGTTTCAAGATAGTTGTCCTGGACTTTCTCCTTTTTGCTCATGCCAATCCCCCTGGTTACTCAAGAAGAGTTTCTCCCGCGCAACCGTAATCGTTCTTAAGTATGGTCGATAACCGTCCGTCTTGTCAACGGCTTGCCGTCACGGCGGAATCCGACGCATGATTGCCGGGCAGATTCAATCGTTCACGACATACACCATGCGGCGGCCCGTGGAAGCGGAAAAGCATCCTGAGGCGTCTGAACCGACACCGCTTTGACAATCCCCCGCCGGAACTGTATTTTAGTCCTACAGGGGCAGGGGAAGAAAAACAATGGAGAGGAGGCAGGAAAGAGATGTTTTCCGTAACTCCCAAGGCCGTAAGCGAAATTAAAAGGCTGCTTGCCGAAGACGATTTCGACAACGCGTTTCTTCGGGTGAGAATCGTGCCCGGGGGCTGCTCCGGGTTTTCCTACGAGATGGGATTTGACGACGAGACCGGGGACTCGGACAGGATGATCGAATCGGGAGGCGTGCAAGTCGCCATAGACGAACTCAGCTACACATATCTCGACGGAGCCGTGCTCGACTTCAAAGACGGTCTCAACGGAAAGGGATTCGCCATCGAAAACCCCAACGCGACCGGTTCGTGCGGCTGCGGACAGTCTTTCACGGCGTAAGAAGGCCGAGACCCGGCGCGGACGCCCGGCCGGCGCCACGTGCCTCCCTTCGGGGAAAAAGCGGACCCGCCGCCGTCTGGCGCACCGCCGGACCCGAAGAAACGGCTAAAAGCCCGCGCGCGGTCGAAAGCCCCCGAAACCCGAAATGGCGAAGACCCCCAAAATCCTCCAGTCCCACGAAGAGGCCAAGTCCTACGACCGCGTGAAGTCGAAGCACGTGCTCTCGGCGCTTTTCACGGACTTCACTCCCTGGAACGAGCTTTCTGGATTCAGAAGCTTCATCCACGCCCCCTCGGGAAAAAAGATAGAGTTCGTCAACGACCCCTCGGTGATAGTGGGAACGGCGAGGTTCAAGCCCACGGGAACGCTCTCGGCCGTGATAGCCCAGCAGACGCCCTCGGGCGAAAAGGAAAGGGCGGCGCTCAACTACGGAATGGTGAAGGCCGACGGGTACGGGCTTTCGTGGTGCATGATGGACTACGCGGAGCGAAACGGCCTCACGCTCTTCACGTTCGTCGACACCGTGGGAGGGGATCCCTACGAGTACTCGGCCGAGAAGCTCCAGTCGTGGCTCATCTCCTACTGCCAGTCGAAGATGATCTCGCTTCGCACGAGGACCGTGACCACGGTGCTGGGACTCGGGGGAAGCGGGGGCGCCATAGCCATACAGCTCGGGCACAGGAGGCTCATGCTGTCGCGCGCCGAATACTCCGTCATAACCGCCGAGGGGTGCTCGGCGATACTGTTTCGAAGCGCGGACAAGGTGGCCGAGGCCCTCGAGGTGCTCCAGCCCACCGCCGTGCACATGAAGCGCTACGGAATAATAGACGAGATAGTGAAGGAGGCGCCGCTCGGAAAACCCGGCTACATGACCCAGACGCTGAAAAGCCTGGGAAAGTCGCTCGCCGCGGCCGTGCGGGAGCTCGAGAACTCGGAGACGAGGCGCCTCTCGGAGGAGCTTCGGGAAAAGATAAGAAGGTGCGGGCGGGTAAAGAAGCAGCGGAGAATCTACGAGGGAATATCGAAAAAGATAAAGGCCTGGCTTCCCAACTACTTCAGCGGAAGCAGGCAGAGCCACGACATATCGGAGATGCAGATAGCCATCTACGGCTCCGAGCCCCACTTCTGCAACGACGAAAAGGACGGCCAGGGCAAGACGATCCGACCCGGCTGCAAGAGCCAGCTCACCAAGGAAGAGCTTCACGCCAACAACTCCTCCTGTCCCTACTGCCACAGGCCCGAGGCGCTGAGCTCCGACGACTACCTCGACTTCCTGCTCGACGGGGAGTCGTTTCACGAAATAGAGCCCGAGCTGGCCGTGGAGGACATAGACCCCGCGTACAAGTTTTTCAACTACGCGTCCTCCAGGCAGAAGCTCGCCGGAAAGACCGACTCCAGGGACTCCCTGGTCACGGGCTACGGCACGATGTTCGCAATGCCCGTGGCGGTGGCCGTCTGCGACTTCCGGTTCATGGGCGGGTCGATGAGCAGCGTTTTCGGGGAGAAGATGAACATGGTCGTGAGCTACGCCGTGGAGCACAGGCTTCCCCTGATAACGGTCACCGTGAGCGGAGGAGCGCGCATGCAGGAAGGAACCGTCGCGCTCTACCAGATGGCCAAGACCATAGAGGCGCTGATGAGACTTCGGGAGCACGGGCTTCCGAACATCTCCATTCTGGGACACCCGACGACCGGAGGGGCGCTCGCGAGCTACGCCGTGCAGGGGGATTTCATAATAGCGGAGAAAAAGGCGACCATAGCGTTTGCCGGAGACAGGGTGGTGAAGCTCACGAGCGGCGGCCGGGGGGTCGACCCGAAGATAATGTCTTCGGAGTTCTACGACGACAACGGCGGGGTTCACCTGGTGGCCGAGAGAAGGCAGATAAAGTCCGCCGTTTCGGGACTCCTGCAGTTCAGGGGATTTCGCAACAGCGACCCGGAACCCGGGTTTCGCCACGAGGAAGCCGACATCTTCGGCGGAGAAGACTGGCTTTAGCCGTCAGGAAAAATCGAACTGCGGCCTGATCATGCCGTTTCCGACGAACTGGGAGAGCAGGCGGTAATTGTCCCGTTCGCGGCGCACCCTGCCCGCGACTATAGCCGGATGAATATTCAGAAAATTCGCCAGGTCGATAACGGCCATGGCGGTGGGTCGCAGTCGCGCCTCGCTTGTTTCCCAGACCGATTCCGGTATCAGCGCTTCTTCCGCCCATTGGTCCGCCTGCGCTTCTTTCGAATCCCGCGCCGCCGCTCCGGTTTCGCGCAGAGTCAGATCGTCGACGAAAGCTTCCCCGTCGTCTTTGTCCATGTGAAGTCCCAGATGCGCGAGCTCGTGCAGCAGGCAGAACCAGAAACTGTCTATGCGGTCGTGACGCAGGGTAAGCCCGATCACCGGTCGGTCGTCGCCCAGACGCAAGGCGGCCCCGTCCAGATAAGTTCTCGGTAAATGCTTCAGAGTCACCAGGGAAATCCCGTGCTTTTCCAAGAACTCTTTCGCGAGCCGCGGGCCGTTTTCCGACCGGCTGATGCGGGCGACTTTATTGAGAAAATCCGGAGTGACCGTGCCCGACCTGTAGTTTGCCGGCGGGGGATTCTGGGTTGCGGTCACCAAGACCTGCAGGCACCAGGCCTTAAGAGCGTAAGAATCCGTTTTGGAGTTGACATACCGGTGATCGTTTTTTCTGAACAGCGCGGCGGCGCGCGTCTCGTCCCATCCGCCGGCCTTTCTCATCATTTCGCCGACGGATTTTTCCGCGTGCGCCTCAAGATCGGGAGCATCGGGAATCCATTTACGCTTCGCCATTTCCTTGAGCGGAAATCGGCTCCATTGAATATCACTCAACGGATTCTCAAACGTCCCGCCCGGTTTCCGAAGCAGAACATCCGCAGGAATGCCCAGATGTTCGTGCAGCGCGCGCGCCATGGACATCGTTATAGCACGCTTGCCGGAAAGAACCTCCGAAACCTTGGCACGACTTCCCACGTAAGGAATCAGGTCGCGCTGCTTCAGCCCCGCCTGCTCCATGCGGAACTTGATCGCGTCGACGGGGTCGGGACAGTCGACCACTTCATGTCTGTCTTCATACCGTTCAACCAAGTCGGCCAGAACATCAAGCTCATCGCCCTCGGGAGTTCCAAGGTCGGAATGAAAAATCTTTCTGATGCGCGCCAGCGCGGCCTCATAATCCGCTTCGGTGCGAATCGGTTTAATATCGGCCATTTTTACACCTCCTTTACGTTTATAGAGTCATACTCCGCATGGGTACCAACAAAACATATGTAGACAATGCGGTATTTATACGTAATCTCCACCACCAATCTGTATTTATTGCCGTTGATCTTGAAAACCACGCGATTCCCTCCAATAATCCTGGCGTCGTTGTACCTGGCTTTAACTTTGGCCGGACTGTCCCAGTTTTCTCTCTTAACTTCATGATACCAACTGTCAAGACCCTTTTTGGCGTCAGGGTAACGCTCCCAGAACTTCCTTAACGTCTTTTTGGATATGATCCGCATAACTCAACTTCAACGCTCTCAAATAGAACTGAAGTACATTGCTCCCTAAACTTTCCGCAAAGTTAAACGCACTTGACGGAAATGTCAAATTTCCGTAACGGTTAAAACAAAGAGTTTCGCGGAAGTCGTCAAAAAATCAGCCGAGGAAGGCTTCAGGAACTCCGCTTCACGGAATAGGTGCCGTCAAGCTTCTTCGCTTCGGAGACTTCTTCGGAAGAATCCAGTATCTCTCCCAGTCCCATGCCGTAGAGAAAGTTCGCGTTGTCCCTGGGCGCCAGGCTCTTCACGTCGGGGTCGAAGAAAACCTCCTTGGTGTGAACGAGCCCCGCGCGGCTGTAGGACGCGAGTTCGTACTTCATTCCCATCCGAAGCGCGTCGCAGGGACACGCCTCCACGCAGAACCCGCAGAAAACGCAGCGCATGAAGTCTATGTTGTACACCCTGGGACGCCTCTCGACGCCGTAGTCGTCCGCCGGTTCCGACACTATGGAGATCGCCTGGGTGGGACACGCGATTTCGCAGAGCTTGCACGCCACGCACCTTATGCGCCCCTCGTCGTCTCCCGGCATCACGTGAAGCCCCCTGTAGTTTTCGGGAAGGGCCTTCACCTCTTCGGGATACTTCACGGTTATGGGCCGAAAGCGCGTTATGTGCCTAAGGGTGATGGCGAGCCCTCTCAGCACCTGGGGCAGGTAGAGCTTCTCCCAGAAGGAAAGGCGGGGGCGCTTCATCACTTTCACGCTTACGGACACGGCACTCTTCTATATAACACATAAAGGGAGAACATTAAACCCGCGCTAGAGGAAAAAACCGCGGCGGCGGACGACGATGGCGACGAGCCCCAGGGCGGCGGCCGCGAGAAGACCGAGAGCGGAGGCCGTTTCGCCCAGAAGCAGCTTTCCCGTCCCGAGCATGAGGCACAGAAGAAAGGACGCCGCCAGAAGCCAGTTCGCGACGATTTTCCCGAAGCCCGTTCCCCCTTTCGCCGCGCCCGCCGGGGGGCGCACAGGGGACCAGAACCCGGGGGGCCTCACCCTCTCGCAGAAGGCGCGGAGCTTCTCGGCGGGCTCGGGGGCGGTGAGAAAGGTGGCCGCCACCCAGCAGGCTATCGACACCGGGACGACCAGTATCTGGTGGCGGAGCTCAAGCGGCGTCCCCGCGGCCCCGGTGTAGAGGACCAGCACCGTCATGGTGAGAAGCGAGGAGCCCAGGGCGGCTATCTCGCTCCACGCGTTTATCCGCCACCAGAACCACCTCAGAATCAAAACGAGTCCTATTCCCGAGCTCATGGCCCAGAGAAATATCCACGCGTCCCCTATGTTTTTTATCCGAAGCGCCACGGCCCCGGCGCAGACCGCGAGGACCACGGTGGCGATTCTCGAGACGCGCACGTAGTGCCCCTGGGAGGCGTTTTTCCGCACGAACCTTCCGTACACGTCGTTCACCAGGTAGGAGGCTCCCCAGTTAAGATGCGTGGACACCGTGGACATGAAGGCCGCCAGGAAGGAGACGAGGAGAAGACCCCGCAGTCCCGGGGAGAGAAACTCGTTTATCATCACGAGGTACATGGCCTCCTCGTCCCCTCCCGCGGGGGACGCGTCGGGAAAGACGGCGACGGAGGCGAGAGCCACCAGCACCCAGGGCCAGAAGCGCAGCACGTAGTGGTTGAGCGCGAACCACGCCGTTCCCCAAAGCGCGTGGCGCTCGTCGCGGGCCGAGCACAGGCGCTGGATGAAGTAGCCGCCGCCGTCGGCGTTGTGGGAAGACCACCAGACCACGGTCATGAAGACGGCGAAGGTGAAAAAGTCGGAGGAGAAAAACTCCCCTCCGCCCGCGGGCGGGGATATGAACATGGAGGTTTTTTCGGGGTCCAGTTCCCCGATTTTCGCGAGAAACCCCGAGTATCCCCCGACGGCGTCCGAGTTTATCACTATGACCGCGAGCGCCGCCGTGGCGAAAAGGGCCACGGCGTACTGGACGAAATCCGTCACCACCACTCCCCATAGCCCTGAAAAGACCGTGTAGACCAGAACGACTCCCACGCAGAGACATACCGCGTATATCTGCCCCACCCCGAAAAAGACGGAAAACACCTTGGTCATGGCGGTTATCACCCACCCCATGACTATGAAGTTGAAGACCGTCGAGAAGTAAAACGCCTTGAACCCCCGAAGAAACGCGGCGGGGCGCCCCGAGTAGCGAAGCTCTATGAGCTCGTTGTCGGTCACCACCTCGGCCCTTCTCCAGAGCCTCGAGAAGACGATTATCACCAGGGCGTGGCTCAGCGCGTAGTTCCACCAGAACCAGTTTTTCCATATCCCCTCGGTCCTTATCCACCCGGTCACGGCGAGAGGAGTGTCGGCGGCGAAGGTGGTGGCGACCATGGAGGTTCCGAGAAGCCACCACGGAAGCTTTCTGCCGGAAACGAAGTAGGAGGAGACGCTTCCCGACGCCCTTTTCGAGAACCAGAACCCGACCCCGAGGGAGAAGGCCAGGTAGCAGCCGACGAGAATCCAGTCGACGGAGTGAAGGGTCATCGGCCTATGTCCACCGGAAGCTTCGCCGCGGCGCTCCTCTTTCCCAGAAGAACCTCGGCCGCCGCGCGGCCGGCGCAAGGCATGGAATCGAAAAGCGCGACCGCCGCGTCGAAAAAGCCGAAGCGCCCCGCGGGATAGGGAGAGCCGAAGCACAGAAGCGCCTTTTCGCCCGAAAAGCGGGAAAACCCGTTTATCCACGAGACGGCTTCGTCGGGAACGAGGCAGTTTTCGGTCCAGGCGGAAACTCCCGTCGAAACCACGCAGAGAAGCGAGCCGCCGTCGGGAAGGGCGGGGGTTTCGGGAAACGCGAACCTTTTCTCCACACGCTTTCCTCCCCTCTCGAGCGCCGCGGCGAGTTCGTCGAGAAGCTCGGAGTTCTCCGCGGTTCCGAAACAGCAGAGGAACGTCCTTTCTCCGCGAAGAGGCCCTCCCCGCAGGAGGCAGGCCGAGCGTAGCGATATCTCTTCGGCGAGCTTGCGGTTTCGCCCGAGACCGGGCGCGGGAGCGTCCGCCCCGCCCGGGGCGAAAAGTCCCCGCGCGCGGAATATCCTGGCCAGGGACTCCGCCCGGGCGGGGTCGGAGAAAAACCCGCTCCGCCCGTTTCTTTCGAGAAACCCGGCGGGGTCCCTGGGGTCGAGAACCACGTCCACGCCCCGGGAAATCGCGGCGAGCATGTTCTCCTCCTCGCCGCCCGCTCCCCCGAGAGCGTCCATCATGAAGGAATCCGAGACCACGAGACCGTCGAATCCCAGCTCTTCCCGAAGAAGGTCCTTCAGTATGCGGGACGAAAGCGTGGCGGGAAGCCCGTCGGGGTCGAGAGCGGGATACGAGACGTGGGCGGGCATGACGCAGCAGAGCCTTCTGGCGACCGCCTCGCGGAAGGGAGCGACGTCGCGTTCCATGAGACTTCGGAGGGATCCTCCGACCACCGGAAGCTCGACATGGGAATCGCGCGTCGTGGACCCGTGACCGGGAAAATGCTTTCCGCACGCCATGACGCCCTCTTTCTGGAGGGTTTCGGCGAAGATTCCGCCCAGGCGCGAAACCGCGGCCGGGTCGTCGGAAAACGCCCTCACGTTTATTATGGGGTTTCGGGGCTCGGAATTCACGTCGAGAACCGGGGCGAAGGCGAGGTTGAGACCGCAGTATTTCATCTCCTCCGCCGTGGCGGCTGCCTGGCGGCGGACGAGGTCCGGGTCGTCCGCCGCTCCCTGGGACATCGCGAACGGGAAATAAGTCGCGCCGCGGACCTGCTGTCCGAGGCCCCTTTCGACGTCGCAGCCGAAAAGAAGCGGGAAATCCGAAAGGGCGTTCAGCCTCTCGGCGGTCCGCCTCACTTCTTCCATCTCCCCCCGAAACACTATGAACCCGCAGACTCCGAAATCCCGCACGAGCTCCTCCGCCCGCGCGACCGACCCGGGGTCGGCGAAATCCACTCTCGGCATGACGAACTGCCCCGCCCTCCGGGCGGGCGGCACGTCCTTCAGGGAAAACACCGCGGGATTTTCGTACATGGGGCTAGGCGTGGTTTTTTCCTATCGAGATTTTCCCGAGAATGGTCGGGCCTCGGGCCCCCGTGGCCGCGGGGACGTTTCCCCTGTTGGCGCACACGGCTTCGTTGGCGAGAATCGCGAAGGCGACGGCTTCCTTGGCGTCGACGGGGATGCCGTAGTCGTCCGAAAAGACGAGAGGAACCTCTCCGAGACTGTCGGCGAGCCTCGACACCAGAAGCGGGTTTCGCGCCCCGCCGCCGCTGAGCACCACCTCGTCCACGTCGGCCGACGGGTAGATGAATCTTTCGTAGGCGTCCGCTATGGAGCGGGCGGTGAACTCCACGAGGGTGCGCAGCAGGTCCTCGACGGCGAGCTCGCCGTTTTCCACCAGGAGAAAGTACTGGTCGGCCATCTCCATTCCGAAGCGCTCCGTGCCGGTCGACTTGGGGGGCTTCCGGCGAAGGTAGAAATCCCTCATGAGTTCGCGCAGAAGCCCCTCGTCCACCGAGCCCTCCGACGCCATGGACCCGTCCTTGTCGTAGAACATCTCGTCGTCGGAGTCGATGCGCACCACGGAATCGACGAGCGAGTTTCCGGGACCGGTGTCGAAGGCGATCAGTTCCTCGAACTTTCCGGTGACGAGGGCGCAGTTGGAGATTCCGCCTATGTTCTGGGCTATTATGTTTTTCCCCGTCCCCGAAAACAGGATGAAGTCCGCGTAGGGAACCAGCGGCGCCCCCTCTCCGCCCGCGGCCAGGTCCCTGGTCCTGAAATCGGCCACGGTGGTGATTCCCGTCTCCTCGCATATAACGTCGGGTTCTCCGACCTGGAGGGTGGAGGGAATGTCGAAGTTAAGCGACGGCGGGTTGTGAAATATGGTCTGTCCGTGGCTTCCCACGAGGTCCACGTCCGTCGTCTCGAGACCGTTTCTGCGGAGAATCTCGACGACGGCCTCGGCGAACTCGCTTCCGAGCTGGAAGTTGAGGTCGGACACGTCGGCGGCCTCGAGCGCGTGGGGAGCGAAAAGAATCCCCTTGGCCGTCGGGGAATAGTCCCGGCAGATGAAATCCTTGATGCGGACCTCGGTGTCCGCCCCCGAGCCCGAAATCGCCACGAGCGCCGCGTCTATGCCGTCCATCGAGGTGCCGGAGCTCAGGCCCACGACCAGCTTCTCCTTTTTCGAAAGCAGGGAGGAAAGCCAGTTCACTTCGCTCCTCCCCGTCCGCCGGACTCCCCGCCGAGGGCCTTTTTGAGAAAGCCCCCGTTTTCTTCGAGCAGCGAGAGGGCCTCGCCGAGCGGAAGATTCATGAGCTTCATCACCACGGCGGCCTTGACGTTTCCTTCCGCCCGGGAGAAAAGCTCCCGCGCTTCGCCGCGCACGACGCCGCATATGTCCATTATTATTCTCTCCGACCTGTCGACGAGCTTCTCCGACCTGGGCTGCAGGTCCACCATCAGGTTTCCGTAGGTCTTGCCGAGAAGGACCATGGAGGCCGTGGTGATCATGTTGAGCGCCATCTTGGTCGCGGTGGCGGCCTTGAGCCTCGTGGAGCCCACTATCACCTCCGGACCGCAGAGCAGGACCACCACCGCGTCGGCCGCCGAAGGGTCCGTTTCGTTGCAGGCGACGAGAACCGTCGGGCAGCCCACGGTCCGGGCGTAGTCGAGGGCCGACACGACGAAAGGAGTTCCGGAACTCGCGGCGATTCCGACGAGCGCGTCGCGGGAAGAGAGATTTTTTTCGCGAAGAGCTTCGACGGAAGCCGTGGCGGAATCCTCGGCTCCTTCCACGGAACTCCACACCGCGTCGCGCCCGCCCGCCATCACCGCCTGCACCATCTCGGGGTCCGTTCCGAAAGTCGGGGGACACTCCGCGGCTTCGAGAACCCCCAGGCGACCGCTGGTGCCCGCCCCGACGAAGAAAACCCTGCCTCCTTCCTTCAGCGAGCGGAAGACTATGTCAACTGCCGCCGAGACGGATTCCCTCGCATCCGAAACGGCGTCGAACGCGGCGCGGTCCTCGGCGTTTATGAGGTCGACTATCGCCGGGCGGGAAAGTTCGTCTATGCCGACGGTTCTCGGGTTCGTCCTCTCCGTCAGCAGATGTCCTGTGCTTCGGGTCTTTTCCACGGGGACTATATTATACCGAACGCCCGCGGATTGATTCGCGCAACATGGAATCGCAGGCCGGTCGTTTGATTTTCCGGCCGTATAAGTCTAAAATTCTCGGCGATGTATCAAGCGGGTGTAGCTCAGCTGGCCAGAGCATTAGCTTCCCAAGCTAAGGGTCGCGGGTTCGAATCCCGTCGCCCGCTCTTTCGTAACTTTCTCGGGGAAATTTGATTTTCCTTCCCGTAAACGCAACGCTACGGTATTTACGGCAGGTTCGGTATACGCGAGGAGAGCGAATCAGAATGTTCGACATAGAGATCGCCGGACAGACGGCCGCCTGGTTTTTGCGCAAGAGTCCGGGGAATTCAATGCCTCATACGAAGCTGATGAAGCTGCTTTACCTGTCCGAAAGAACTTCCATCGGGCAAAGAAGCTACCCTGTTCTGGGAGACAGGCTGGTCGCCATGCCCTGCGGCCCCCGTTCTCGGCAATACCTTGAACCACATGAAAGGACATGGACGTTCGGACAATGGATGGGCCATGTGGGTATCGCCGATAAAAAACCACGAAGTCTTCCTGATGAAAGAATGCGAACCGGAGGACCTGGATCTTCTGGGTAACGTAACTCTGGAAATCCTGGCGCAGGTACGGCGCCGGTTCGGTCACATGAACCGGTGGGGGCTCAGCGACTATACTCATAGAAACTGCCGGGAGTGGAAGAACCCTGGAAACTCTTCTTTTGAAATCACTTACGAGCGACTTCTTTACGCCTTGGGCTACAGCTGCGAAAAGGCGGCGGAAGCGGGAACGGAACTTGAGGCACAAAGAGAAATTGACGAAATTCTCCTTTCGTAGTTTTTCCTTTCTTCCTTGGAATAACCTCGTCCTTTATCAAAATGCCCTTCATTCCGCAACAAGGCAGCACGCTGATGCTTCCATCCCAAAAAGGGTTTCATCTACATTTCATTCTGACTCCTCCGCTACGCAAGCGAAACATTGAAAGAGTGCTTCTGGTGGGAATAACATCTACCAAAATCGACCCAGACTTCACGCTTGACGAGGGCGACCATCCTTTCATCAGACACAAAAGCTACATCAATTATCCAAAAACCAAGATAATGTCGGTGAAAGAAATAGAGCAGGGTATAAAAGCAACTAACAGAGATGAAAAGATATCACCGAGACAGAGAGCCGAGCCGAAAATCATAAAACGCATCTGCAAAGGGCTTTTCGAGTTTGAGGATTCCCCTTCCCGCTACAAAAAGTTCTGCAGGGAAGCCTGCAGAAAAGAATAATCGCGTTCCCCGTTCCTAATCTTTGCTTCGAAAGCACGCAAGTTTCTCTACGACGAAAAATCTCTTTCTCGTCAACGGGTCGCTACAGGCATGTCTACAGATAGACAGCCTTGAACCGCTTCGTATATATTGTCAAGCAGTTCTTCAAAGGATTCACCTTGAGTCGCGCATTCGGGAACGGGCGGAACTTCCGCCCAGTAACCCCCTTCCTCCGCTTCGTGAATTACGACCGCGAGTTTCACTGCCAAGACCTCCTTGCCTGAAAAATTATACGTATTGATCAAGAGAAGAGAATTACGCGCGACGGGAACGTCCGGATTTTTTTGCCGCACACGGAAAAAATCCCAAAAATCGCGAGAGGAACCATACGCAGGTTCAGGCTTCCTGTCAAAAACCAGGTGCTTGAGCCCGAAAAAGTTCCAGAAAAGAGTCACCACCATGGGAGCTAGCGCCCCTATGTTGGCCCACGCCGTGGGAGAGAGGGGCCCCGAGCCGCTGAACTTCGCCACGACCGCCGAGGCCACGGTTACGTTTATCACGAGCCCCACGCCCACCACGCCGAAAAACTTCATGAACTGGCTCGTCCACCCCTCGGCTCCCCAGGAACCGAAAGTCCAGAACCTGTTCCACGCGTAGCCGTTCATGTTGGCGAGAATGAAGGACGCGGCCTTGAAAACGGAGTAGTAGAGTCCCTCCGCCACCCCGAACTGGTACATGAGCAGGTTGAGCACCCCGAAGTCGATCATGAAGTTCGAGACGCTTATGAGCCAGAACCTGCCGAACTGGGAGAGCGCCGCCCACCTGCAGAAAAACCGCAGGAAAAGAAACGTGACGACGGGACTGAAGACGAATATCCACCACTTGGCCCCGCCGAGCGCCACGGCGGACCCGTAGGGAATCTCCATGCGCAGCGTGAACAGAAGCAGCAGCACGAAAACCGCGTTTATCTGGCTTATTACGAACGAGACCGCGTAATCCGATCTTGACATGGTCAGAAGCGTGGAAGGCCGCCGGGGCGCGCCGCCGCGCGCCCGGGACCTTTTCGATCATTTTCCCGCGAGGTTTCAGTTAACGATCTGGTACTGCGGATAGACGAAGCTTCCGTTCATCCACACGGCCCAGGTCGGGTCCGAAAGGGGTATCAGCTTTGCGAGCGGATGGTCCTTCGGGACGTTGAACTTTATCTTCGCCCCTTCCGCGACGACCGCCTTGCCGTTCCACGGAATCGGATACTTCACCACCTTCTTTTTGCCCTTGAGAAACCCGAAATAATTGAGGTGGCCTCCCCCCAGGGGTCCGTATTCCTTCGCGACCTTCGCGGTGCTCTCTATCAGGGTCTTTCCGCCCACGTCGAGCTTCGCGGTGAGCACGCCCTTTTTAACCTCCGTGGTGGTGACGCCGTCGGTCGCGGTGGCCGGAATTCCGGCGGCCAGGGCGAACTTCCTCATCTTCGGGGAACTGTTGAAGTAGTGGACGAAGTACCTTCCCGGGTAGGTGACTTCGGGCGCCCCCATCACGTAGGAATCGTCCCCGTCTATCTCCACGGTGAGATAGGTGAGGGTGTAGGCTCCGAATCCCGATGTCTGGTAGGGGTCGGGAACGGTGTACATGTTGATGACGACGTGGTTGCTCGGGTGGGGCTTAAGACCCGGGGGAAGAAGCGATTTCAGCACCTCGGGGTCGGCCTTGTAGGCCGCTATGAACATGTCGGCCCCCACCACCAGCTGCGGCCCGGGCAGCGGGTCGGGAGTGGCCGGGGAATCCTGCGCTCCGGCTCCCGGCGCGAACGCCAGGAAAAAGGCCAGAACGAAAAAGACGGAAATTTTTCTTGCCTGCATAGCAAACTCCTCCTTAACCTTGTTTCGTCCGATATTCTAGCATTGAAAGGCGGGGGCAATCAACCCCGGGCGAAAAGCTCAGTTCGATTCAGGGGCGGAACCGCGCTCCCGAAGCGCCCTCTTTTCCCTCTCGTCGAGCATGTACCTCACCGCGGACCTGACGAACCTGTTTCTCTGCGCCTCCCCCAGAACGCCCTTCAGCGCGTCGTGTACCGAAGGGTCGACTATGAGTGCCCCCACGGTGCCCTCCCCCTGGCTTATCGACTCCGATATGGAGGCGAGGTTGGAGAAAAGCGCGCTCACGTCGGAGGAGAACTTCTCGTCCGAAAACGAGTGGACTATCTTGTTGAGGTCCCTGGAGATGCTCGTGAGGTTCGATATGAGCTCCTCGGACTGGCTTATTATCTGCTGCATCTCGGGCGAGGTGTAGCCCTCTATGACGGACCCGTCGCCCGCGATTCCGAGGGCGGGCTCCTTTCCGGGAATGATCTCGACGTACTTCGCCCCCAGAAGCCCCTCGGTTCTTATCGTGGCGAGCGAATCGGGGGAGATGAGGTCGAGCGCGCGGCGGGTGACCGAGATCACCACCTGCACCTTTCCCAAGTCGGGGTCGTCGGAAAAGCGTATCGAGGAGACGGTCCCGACGCCCACTCCCGAGAGCCTCACGTACGCCCCTTCCAGAAGCCCCGCGGTGTTGTCGAAGTAGGTCCTCACCGTGTGCTCCTTCTCGAAGAGCTCGTCCTGGCCGCTTATGGTGAACACCCCGTAGACGAAAACAGCGAGGGAGACCAGAACGAATATCCCGACCTTGGTCTGAACGGATTTTTCCTTTCTCATGACGGCCTGTCCCGAAGCGCGCGGGCTCCTTCCCCGTAATCTTACCGGCAAACCCGCCCGTTGGTAAACCCGCGATTGAAAATCCGAAACTCTGTGATAACTTCAATGCCCGGGGCGCGGAGGGTGAGGCGCCCCGTCTTCGCGGGTCTTTTTCCCGCGAGTCCCCGCGCGGGACATTCCCGCCATCCGGAGGAACGTTCACGGTGACGAAAATACGAAGGGCGGTCATAAGCGTCCACGACAAGACGGGCATAGGGGAACTGGCTAAAGGGCTCTCGCGCCTGGGGGTGGAGATTCTCTCCACGGGAGGCACGGCGAAGGCCATCGGCGACGCGGGCGTCGCGGTCCGCGGGATATCCGAGTTCACGGGCTTTCCCGAGATACTGGGCGGGCGGCTAAAGACCCTGCACCCGAAGATCCACGGGGGACTGCTGGGACTTCGCGGCGACCCCGCGCACGAAAGGGAGATGGCCGAAAACGAAATAGAGCCGATAGACATGCTGGTGGTGAACTTCTACCCGTTCGAGGAAGTGGTCTCCAGGGAGGATTCGGACTTCGCCGAAGCCGTCGAGAACATAGACATAGGGGGGCCGGCCATGCTTCGGGCGGCCGCCAAGAACCACGGGTCGGTGACCGTGGTCACCCGCCCGGAGGACTACGAGGCCGTGCTAGGGGAGCTTCGCCGAAACGACGGGGAAATATCGCCCGGGACGAACCTGCGGCTCTCGGCCGAGGCTTTTTCCCACGTGTCGAGATACGACGCGGCCATATCGAACTACATGTCCCGCGCGGCGGGCGGCGGGGGGGAGGAGGGCGGCTTTCCCCGAGCGCGCACCTTCTACTTCGAGAAAAAGACCGACCTGCGCTACGGGGAGAACCCGCACCAGCGGGGGGCGTTCTACGTGGAGACGGGCCTCGGGGGAGCGCACTGCGTGGCCACCGCGAGGCAGCTGCAGGGAAAGGAGCTTTCGCTCAACAACATCTACGACACCGATTCCGCCTTCGAGCTCGCGAGGGAGTTCGACGCCGCGGCCTGCGTCATAGTCAAGCACAACAACCCCTGCGGGGCGGCCCTGGGGACGACTTCCGCCGAGGCGTTCGTCCGCGCTAGAAGCTGCGACCCGGAAAGCGCGTTCGGGGGGATAATCGCCTTCAACCGCCAGGTGGACGATGACGCCGCGGCCGAGGTGGCGGGCATGTTCGCCGAGGTGGTGATAGCGCCGTGGTTTTCCGAAAGGGCGCTCGAGACGCTCTCGGAGAGAAAGAACCTCCGGGTCCTGGAAACCGGGGGCACGGACATCGGCCTGGCGGGGGGCTACGACCTGAAGAAAGTGACAGGAGGCGCTCTCGTGCAGCAGAGCGACAGGGGCGGGGCGCCGGATTTCCCGAAGCTCGAGGTCCCCACGGAAAGAAAGCCGACGGGGGAGGAGACGGCCGACCTCGAGTTCGCCTGGCGGGTCTGCAAGCACGTGAAGTCGAACGCCATAGTGTACGCGAAGGACGGGCGGACGGTGGGCATAGGGGCCGGGCAGATGAGCAGGGTGGATTCCGTGAGGATAGCCGCGATGAAGGCGCGGGAGCCGACCGGGGGATGCGTTCTGGCTTCGGACGCTTTTTTTCCGTTCAGAGACGGCGTGGACGAGGCCGCGAAGGCCGGGATAACCGCGATAGTCCAGCCCGGGGGGTCGGTGCGCGACGAGGAGACCGTGGCGGCCGCCGACGAGCACGGCATGGCGATGGTGTTCACCGGGATACGACACTTCCGGCACTGAATCTTTTCCTCGCGCGCCGGAGACAGCCTCGCCGCACACGACAGAAACACGCGACGGCCGACTGCGACTATATCTTTCCCGACGAGTCGGGAAATCTCGACTTCAAGCCGAGCGGAACGCGCTACTTCGTCATGACGAGCGTCAGCATGCTTCGGAGTGAAAGAGATTTGCTTCGGTTTATGAAATATCCCGCCGCCCCGCTTACCGAGAGCGCTATGATTGCCGGGATGCCGCAGATTTTTATCTCGCGGCGGAGCATCCGCTCCACTATAATCTGTCAAACTCGTTCTCTGATTTGTCAAACCTGCCGTCTTGGAAGAACAGCAAAGCGGGAAAAGGAACTGAACACTCTCTTGTTGCGCATCAAACGACCCTGACTTATAATTCTGCATGGGTTTTCAATGTGCCCGGGGATCCTCATGAATGTCCTTCAGAAAGAAAAACCGCATGCGGGCCAGACGCAAGACGCAGGGGAAGGCGGTTTTGACAGACTTCCCTTCCGCATACATCCCAGGGTATTCGAATCGCTGGGAAAAGATCTGGTGACCGATGACATCGTGGCGGTGATCGAACTCGTCAAGAATTCGTACGACGCTCTCGCCCGCAATGTCCGGATAAGATTCTATACGGACAATTCCTTCGGCTACTGCCTTGAGGTCGAGGACGACGGCGAGGGAATGACGAAAGACGTACTGGAACACGCATGGTGCGTGGTCGCCACTCCGTTCAAGGCGGAAAACCCCTTGGCGAAGGGCACAGGCGGCAAGCGTCGGGTCGTCGGAGAAAAGGGGCTCGGACGGCTGTCCACCCTCCGTATAGGCAAAAGACTTCACATGCTGACGCAGGCACAAAACTCTCCGTGCTGGGAAGTCAAAATCGACTGGCCCGCGTTTGGGAAGTCGGATTCCCTGTCGGAGAGCTTCGCGGACATCAGGGAACATCCCGGAAAGTCGCCGTTTCCGGAAACCGGTTCCGGCACGCGCCTCACCATACACGATATGAGCGACCGCTGGGAAAGAAACAAAATATCCGATCTCGGAAACAACCTGAGCCGCCTGATTTCTCCTTTCACACTGGCCGACGAGTTCAACATTTCCCTTGAGTACACCGACGGTTTTTTCCCTGAAAAAATAAAAATCGAAGCTCCGGAATTCCTGGAGAATCCCAAATACCTGATCCGCGGCCGCGTCGACGAAAAAGGAAACGTGAGGGCTGAATACAGGTTCACGCCGGTTTCCTCCGCGGAACCCGCGAGAGAAAAAACGGTCTACGAAACATGGGGAAACATTTACGGCTCCAGAAGCAACCGCGGCGGTCTCGAGTACTCCTCTCCCGAAAGGGCGAGCTGTGGACCATTCGATTTCGAGATAAGGGCGTGGGACCTGTCGGCGGACGACACGGGAAAGATGGCAGACAGGTTCGGAATCAAAAGAAGCCAGATTCGAAAGGCGATAAGGGTGCATAAGGGTCTCTCCATATACAGGGACGGCGTACTGGTGCTGCCGAAATCTGACAAGAACCGCGACTGGCTGGGTCTTGACCTGAGGCGGGTAAGCCGGATAGGAACGAGACTCAGCACGAACCAGATTCTGGGCTACGTGTCGGTCTCAGCGGAAGGAAACCCGGAAATAAGGGACACGAGCGACCGGGAACGCCTGATATCCAGCCCCGAAGTGGCGGAATTCGAGGCAATAGTCGCAACGGTGGTAGCGCTTCTGGAAACCGAGCGGGACAAGGACAGGGGAGACAGGAAGAAGCAGAAGCTCGAATCGCTGTTCGAGAAGCTTTCGGCCAGAGACCTGCTGGACAAGGTCTCAAGACTCCTGGCCGACGGAAAGGTCGATGTCTTTTTGAAGGACTCGGTCGAGGAGCACTTCAGGAACCTGGAAGAGACCAAGGAAGACATCCGGAAACGGTTCGTCGACTACAGCCGCATGGCCACCATCGGCACCATAGCGGAGATGCTGGTGCATGAAATAAGAAACCGGACGGCGCTGATAGGCTTCGCCCTGAAACAGATCAAGTCCCACGCAGCTTCCCGGAACGGGACACTGGAGGAAGAATACGACACGGCGTATTCTTCCCTCGACGCGCTGGAACGCCTGACCGACACGTTCCTTCCCCTGGCGAACCGAAACTTCGCGCGGGGAACGCGTCCCGTCTCCATACTGGAAGAACAAATAAGGGACTGCGTGAAAATAAGAGAATCGGAGATGGCGGAAAGGAACATCACGTGCCGCGTGCCGGAATCCGAAACCCCCGTGGCCGTGGACCCCGGAGAGCTGGACGCGATCATACTCAACCTTCTGCAGAACGCGGAGTACTGGCTCGACAAATCGCAGAGCCGAAGAGAGATAGACTTCCGTCTGGACCCCGCAGACAAGAAACAACGGGTCCGAGTGTACGTTCACGACACGGGACCGGGCGTCGACGACGACGATATCGACAGAATATTCCTGCCCGGGGTGACCGGCAAGCCGGACGGAATAGGAATGGGACTTACCGTGGCTTCGGAACTGGTCGCCGCTTACGGGGGCAACATGTCCGCGATTCACCCGGGCGTCATGGGCGGAGCCTCGTTCGTCTTCGATCTCCCCGTTCAAAGTCAAAAGTGAAGGCGAGAAGGCGGAACCCATGAAAATTCTTCTGGTTGAGGACGACCCAGGGTTCATTAGAATCCTCAGGAAAATCATAGAGAAAGAGAAGCTGTCGGAAGAGCAGCCTCTGGAAACGGGATTCGACGGGGCGAAAGAGAAAATCAAAGCCGAGCGACCGGATGCCGTCGTTCTCGACATATACGAGGGAAAACCTGCGAAAGGAATAGACGAGGGCTCGAAGTCCCTGGATTTCGTCTGGAGGGAACACTTCTGTCCGGTAATCGTCCATTCGGCGAACCCCGAAAAAGTGAAGAAAGACTACGGCGAGCACCCATTCGTCCGTTACGTCGCCAAGAGGAAGGACAGCGAAGAGGAAGTCGCCGAAAAGCTCAGGGAAATCAGGCGGTACGTGGAGTCGCTGAGAGATGTGCGGGAGTACGTCCAAAAGACGTTTTCCTCGGTGATGAAGGAAGTGGCCCCGCACGTGTTTCGCACCTACGGAGAAGAGGACGCGGAACGGCGGGCCAGCGCCATAAAGCAGGCAGCCAGGCGTCGTCTGGCTGCCTGGATGGACGAACTTTCAGGCGCCGACGAAAGGCTTGCCCCGTGGGAGCAGTACGTCTTTCCGCCCATAAGCGGGGAGATACGCACGGGAGACATACTGAGAAAGCGGTTCGAGCCTGCCGAAAACCCGACCGCGTTCCGGCTGGTTCTCACGCCGTCGTGCGATCTGGAACGACGTGAGGGAAAACGCAGGGTCGAAAACGTTCTTGTCAGCCTGTGCTGTCCATTAGGCGAAGGAATGAGAAAGGCCGTCAGTGTTAAAAAGGCGGCCACAAAAGGAGAAAAGAGAAAAATACGGTCCTTTCTCCCCTCGGGACACTCCAACGGAATAATTCCTCTTCCGAAACTGACCGATCTCATACCTTCAATGGCAACCGACCTGAAAAGACTGGAACTCATTCCCGCAGACGGAATAGCCAACTCCAAATGTCCTGAAGAAGCCGAATACGTGAGGGTCGCTTCCCTCGACAGCCCCTTTCGGGAAATGGTGTCGTGGGCTTACCTGCAGGTCGCGGGACGTCCCGGGCTTCCGGAGCGAGACATCGACGCGTGGATGGAGGAGATTTCCGGCGAGCTCGACGCTGCGAAAGACGAAAACCGGGAATAATGGCTTTGATTAAAAGAAATGCCGCTTTTGCTTCTTAAATTTGAGAAAGGTCTAGTAATACGTTATCGCAAATACATCGATTGCGTCGGAGAATAACTCAAATGTTTCAGGGAGCCCGCGCAAAGAACCAACTTGCCCTGGAAAATCGGTCTCGCGGAAGGGTCGGGCAAAGATACAGTGGCCCGTCGTTTGACGTTCAGCCGGAGTGGCCGCCAAGACTCGTTTTTTTCAAGCCGTCAGAGGCACCGTTATTTTCACCGCACATCCCCAGACTCTCCGGCATCCACGACCGTCCAGCCGTCGCCGCCGTTGTTGCCAAGAAAAACTTAAACGCCTAGCAAGTTTTTCAGGGAAAAAGTATCCGCAAACGACTCTTCAAAAAGACTGTCCAATATGGATACGCTCGTTGGAATTCAATCTCCTCGCAAGACACACTCCACCCACATACTTGAAACCGCAGACAACAAACCGGCTGAAAACCAAATCGAACGCCCGGCGAGATTCCGGTTTCACAAGTTCGGCCTGCTCGTGTCCGGCGAGAACTCACTCGACCTCGAGATAAGCCTCCGCCTCCGACCCCTCTATGACCACCGAGTTGCTCTCGAGTATCGTCCCCTTCGCCCGCTCAAGCTCCGAAAGAGCGACGTTGTAGTCGACCACGGCCCTTATCTCGCCAGCCTCGGCCCGTATGAGATCCCTCTGCGCCTCGAGCACCTCCCTGGTGGTGGAAAGTCCGGCCTTGAGCTTCTCCTCCTCGTTTCCCAGCACCTCCCGCGCGAGCTTGACCGAAAGCGAGGCGGCCTCGATCCTCTTTCGCCCGTCGCGCACGTTCCTGACGGCGTCTCTCACCTCCAGACGCACGGCGTCCTTTCGCTTCTCGTAGTTCACCATGCTCCTGTCGAGCTCCGCCCGCGCCCTGGCGTAGGCCCCGCGCGCCGCCCTGTTGAAAAGCGGAAAGCTGAACGTTCCCGTAACCCTCCAGTCGGGAAACCGGCGGTCGAACAGGTTGTCGAACGCGTCGGAAGGATCGTTGAAGGGAAGCGGCCGCGCGTCGGAGGCGTCCTGCTGTCCGAACACTATCCTGCCGGGGTTCTCCTCCCCTCCCACTCCCACGTAGTCCAGCCTGCCCTCGACCGAGAGGCGGGGAAGCCTCTGGCGGGAGCGGAAACGCTTGAGAGCCTCGTTTCTCTCTATCTCCTCCCGCGCCCGCGAAAGCTCCGGGCGCTTCTCGAGCGCCTGCGCGAGGGCGAGCGACTCCGAGATCTCGACATAGGGAGAAGCGGCGACGTCCGCCGTCTTTATCTCCTCCCCCAGAGGAAGGGCGAGGCGGTTCTTGAGAGCGTCCTTCGCCCGCTCGTGCGCGTTTTCGGTGCTTATGAGCGTCACCCTGCGCGCCGCGGTCTCCGACCTCGCCTGCGTGAGCGCCACCCTGGGAAGAACCCCGACCTCGACCTGCGTCCTGGTTCTGCGCTCGAGATCGCGGGCAAGCTCGAGGGCCTTTCGCTCAAGCTCAAGGTCGCGCCGCGCCGCGGCCACGTTCCAGTAGTCGCGCTCAACCTCGTGAAGCGTCCTCGACACCACCCGGGAAAACTCGTGCGCGGACATGTTCCTGTCCCTTCTCGAAACCGCGACGGACACCCCGTCGGAGTTCTGCAGAAAGTCGCGCAGAAGCTCCTGCCCCACGCTGAACCCCAGAGAGGCGTTCCAGGAAGGGGAAAGCGACTCGAGGGGAGAGTCCGTCTCGGTTCTCCTGGCGTCCAGGTCGTAGAGCCTGTAGGACGTTCCCGTCGGGAGCCTTCCCGAAAGCTCGCTTCCGAAGGAAAACACCTTTCGCCGCTCAAGGCCGTCCTCTATCAGGGTGTTGTTGGTGGGAATCTTCGCGTCCCTGTAGGAGGAGGAGAAGCCGAGCACCGGGTCGAAGGCGCCTTTTTTCTCCTGTAGGTCTCCTCTCGCGGCGTCGACGTTCCGCATCTCGATCCTGACGTCGCGGTTGTTCTCGAGGGCGAGAATCTTGGCGCGCTCGAGGGTGAGTTCCAGCCCCCCGGCCGCCGGGGCGAGCAAGAGCGCCGCGGCGGAAGCCAGAAAGATGTGGAGTTTCCTTCGCATGGGGACGGTGGAAGTTTACCGAAAAATTCGTCCGGTTGCAGGGATGGGATTTGGCGGGAGCACCGGAGTTTCCCCGATTTCCGCAAGACCGGCTTCCCACGATATCGCGAACGGCGGCCGCCGTTTAGTCAAGGCGAATCTCAACGGCCGCTTCTTCCCGGGTTACCTGAAGCGTCGGCATTCCCGCAGCATATTCCTCAGCCTCCTCCGCGCCCGCCGGATCCGCTCAGAACGCCGCGAAACGTGCCTCCCGCGTAACGGTTTTCCTCGCCCGCGGCGGGCTGTCGTCCGGAAACCGACCGCGTTGGGAAAAAAACATTCCGGAGACGCGCCGGAATCAGAAAAACGCCTTGACCATGTAGCCCACTGCTATGCCGAAAAGAAACGCCGTAACCCTGTTCTTCCAGAGTATCCCCTTGGCTTCCTTCACCTTCTCGGGAACGCCTTCAACCAGCTCTTCCAGTCTGCTCATCTTCTCGCCTCCTGTCCTTTCAACCGTCTTTGTGAACTCCCCTGAGCTTTTCGTACGAACGCATGCCCCCGAGCCCCAGCATCCCCAGCACCAGCGTCATCATGTCGTTTGTGTCCGGTACCGGCAGTATCGAGGGATCCTGGCCCGCAAGCGACAGTATCATGTGGACGAACCCGAAAAGTATGAACTTCCACGCAAGACCTATCGCGCATATCCAGCCGATAAACGGCCGCCAGCCCGCAACGAACACGGACCTGCTCCTGGCCTCCTGGGTGTCTATCTCGGTCTGCTGGCGACTCTGCTCGAGGTCGAGCTTTCTCTCCTCAAGCTCCGCCTGCGCGCGCTCTTCCTTGCTGGCGAAAAGATGGTCCACCAGCTTCGCTCCGGTCTTGAATATGGCCGTCAGTCCCATGTCAGTCCCCCTTCAGGCTGTTTTCCACACGCCGTATCCACCCGCGGAGAAACTTGAGCTGCCGGGGGTCCCCGGCCAGCCTGTTGTAGCGGAATATCCGAAGCAGGCAAAAAGACAGCACGAACCTGTCTATCTTTTCCTGGGACCCGAGTCCCTGCACGGCCTCGAGAGTCTTTTGACCGAAAATCCCGTCCGCGTCCACCTCGAGCAGCGTCTGGGCCATCTTGACCACCGTGGCCAGTCCCGAGAGAACGCTCGCGACCAGAAGGTGCTCGGCGATCTCCTGCGAGCCCATGTCGTCGCCCCGAAAACCGTCCCAGTAGTTCTCCTTGTAGAACCGGTGGGTCAGGCGGACGAGCTCGTCTGTGTCCGCCGCGCCGGAATCCACAAGCTCCCACCCCTTCCAGTTCGGGTGATACCTGCGGGATATCCCCGCCCACGTGTGGTCGCCGCGGTCTCCCGCGACGTTCGTTTCGCGGTAGCCGCCCTCGGCCCGCAGAAGCCTCTCGTAGGCGGAGGAGAAATCAGCCACCGGCCGTCCCTCCGTCCGCGGACTTTCCTCGGCATGAACGCCAGATATGTCTTTCGGCTCCCAATGAAACCTCCGCTACGATACGGTCTTTCCGAATTATACTCCGAGAGGCGGGCGGAATCAAAACGCGTCCGACATCGCCGCGGCCGGGAAAACCGCTTCGCCGGAACAATGCCTTCGAAAATTGAAATCCGACGCGGGTCGCGTTTTCCCGCCGCCGCGAACCCAGGCCGGAAACCCGGCTTTCAGAAAATTCCCAACCTCCTGGCAATTCCCCTGCATACCACGAACGAGGGGACCAGCAAAACCAGCATGGCCGTGACGCCGATCAGGACGGCATCGAGTCCGCCGTACCATCCTCGCTCCATTCCCCGGCCGACGATCTCTATCACCAGACGCGCCATCCATATCGCCTTGATGACGACGAACGCCAGAAACGCTATAATTTTTACTTTCCTGTTCATTCCCGCCGCCGCGAGTCCGATAACGTTAACACGCCCCGGTTTATCAACCAGATTTTAAGAGGCAAAATGTCTAAAGTAGTACTGTTTGAACCGAAAAGCAAAGTATTGTCGCTTGTCGTTCCTAAAAACCATACCGAAACGGCACCTGACGATAAAACATATTCGATGGACACCGAGAGGGAACGAAAACCGCCACCTTCTCCGCTCCCGGCCCGTTCAGACGAGCCTGAACAAGCCAGCCAGGAACAGGGCCAGGGACAGCGCGAAGAAGCCCAGGGGCAGAAAGGACTCGACGACCGTGAGCTTCCAGTAGCGGCTTCTGTTCTTTCCTTCTTCCAGCATCTCCCATTCGCGCCTGAAAAACGGCCAGGAGAGCTTCTCCTCGAGCTCTATCAGGGTTCCGAACTTCCCGGAGTTCAGCTGGCGGTAGGAACGGATGACGAAAAACCACGAAGCGGAAAGAAGCATTCCCACGACGGAGAACGACGTAAGAATCATCCAGAGGGGGACGGTCCCGGTCTCGTACCTGAGAAAAGCCGCCAGGAGAACCAGGATTCCGGTGAGCAGGCTCACGTAAAGCCTGTTGGCGCTCGCGCGCCTTCGGCTCGCCCGGTCGGCCAGACCGGCGTGAAGCTTATATATTTCAAGCAGTTCCCGTCTGTTTTCGTCCATCAGGACATCTCCCTTATCGGCCGAGCCCCGTTTTCTCCCCGGGCGACCACGTCCGGCAAATCGTCGGACGCAATGAAATTATAGCCGAACCGGCATCCGTACGCGACGCGTATCAATGAAATCCGGATTCGGCGAGCTCCGGATAACGTTCCGCCCACGTCCGTCCAGAGGTTCCGGATCATCCGCAAAGGGATAAAATTCCAACGAAACCGAGCGGAGTCCGAAAATCGGGTAAATCCCGCACTCCACCGTCTACGCAAGGTCCAGGCGCACCTCGCGCCCGACCGCCGAAGCGGCCTTGCGCAGAGTCGCGAGAGCGACGGACCCGTTTTCAGAGTCCAGCAGGCGGTCGAGAGTGCCGCGGCTGGTGCGCATCCGCCGCGCCATCTCCGTCTTCGTGATGCCGTCCCGCTTCATCGCGGCCGCGACCTGGCGAGCCAGCACGCGCCTGATCGCCGCGACGGTGACTTCTTCCCTGATGCCTTCTTCGTCCAGCCAGCCGTCAAAAGACGTTCCCTTGTTTTTTCGTTTCATCGGACCTCTCCTTGCGCCTTCGCGTTCCGAGACCGCGACCTCGGACAGGAACGACGCGAAAACGAAATACGCGGAAGCGCCCTCGACCCGGACGGACCAACCGTCGCGTCTGTCAGGGAAATCCCGTCGGCCGCCGCTGACTATCTGGAACGTTGGCCTGACGTTGTTCTTCTTCGTTCCCGGGTCCGCAGGTTGTCTCCCCGTGAAAACACATGTTCAGGGAGAATCCCCTTTGAGCTTTTCCGTCAACCCTCCGCCGCATTTCATCGATTCGATGCGTTTTTCGCTCCCGCGAAAGCGTATTTTGCTGTGTCTCAATTCCAGTATCTCGGCCGAGTGCGGAGTTCTTCCAAAAACCAGAACGGGACGAAACCTGACTTTTGTCTTTCCCGGAACAATATCCTCCGCAACTTTTCTGCCAGCCTCGAGCTGCTTGACGACTTCGCTGGCATCGTACCTGCCTTTTTTCAGTTCCAGCGGGACAACCCAGCCTCCGTTACGGTTTCCGTCCGCCACGAAAAGATAATCGCAGCGGATCTGGCTTTTGCCGAGGGGCGAGTCCGGTTCGTCGAAATCAATAATCAGGTGCGGTTGCGGTGCGCCTTTAAGAGATACCCTGCAACCGTCTTTTTCGCACTTCTTGTCAAGACACCCGTCGCCGACTTTGGCGCGAACCGCTTCCACAAGTCCCGTCATCTCCTTTCTTCGACCCTGTTGGAAATGTCCGCCCATTCGTTGTACAAGGCGACGGTGACGTCGCTGAAGCCGGAAGGAAACAGGCCGGTCTCTTCGTCAAGGGGAACTTCCTTCACGACCGACCCTTTAGGCCGCCGTTTCGGCTGAAAGAGCCATACCCCCACCTGGTCGGGCCGCAGTGCCGCGTCGTCCTCGCCGGTTTTACTTTTGCGACCCTTGTAAAGCTCGGACGACTTCACCAGGTTGGCAAGAGCTCCGAGCAGGCATTCGCTGTGAGTCGTAATTATCACCCTGATGCCGGAATTCACCACCGCCGCGAGCTGACGGGCGAACTCGACCTGCATGGCGGGATGCAGATGCGATTCGGGCTCTTCGACGATAAGCAGGTCTTCCGGAAGAACAATGTGGCGGAGATACAGCACCACCGGCGCCAGTTCGGATACCATGGAAGAGGCGTTCATCAAGGGCAGCTTCGCTTCCCATCCTTGGGGTTGATAAGTAAAAGACGGATATCCGGCTTCCGATTCATCCGTGTGCACGGACCCGCGGAGAACCTTTTTCTCGAACCGCTCGCCGAGTTTGTTTCGGAACCTGCGGGACCCACGACTCCAGTATCGTCGGGCCGACTCGTTGCCAAGGCTTATAAGCTGTTGGAGAAAATCGGCTAGAACACCTGAAAGCGTCGGAGTAGGAATGTCGGTAACAACTCCCCCCATAGTGGCACTCTTGATCAGCGCACTGACCACAACGTTGTGTCCGTGCATCACCCCGGTTCTGTCGGCCGGAAGATAGAATGCCGGAAGATGCAATGGACCGAACACGCTGGGTAATTGGCTGGAGGCCAAAGCGTCGATCAGTCCCCATACTTCGTATTCGCGTTTTCTGTCGTTCCCGCTAGACGAGGAGAGCAGGTCCATCGCCATGTGACGCATGAAATCGTAGTTCCTAGGATTTTCAGGCCCAAGCCGCATGGACATTTCTTCAGGTATTGCGGTGCTGAAAGTAGGAGCTCCCCGCTTGGAAACCGTCAACCCGCTACGCACGAAAGACTCCGAATCATTCGGAACGGGCTTTCGGAAAATAACGTGCATGTCGTCGCCGCTTTCCTTGCGGACAAGACTTCCGATCTCATTCCCGATTCCGAAGCACCTTCCAATTTCCTCGGAAAGACCCTGCCCCACCTCCCCGCAGGATTCAGTAAATACAGATCCGATCAAGTCTGAGATGGGGTCGAGCGCAATATCGCTCTTCGGCAACTCCATCTCGTCAAGCACTTTCTCCGCCCATTGCAAAAGAGCATCGAATTCTCTCTTGGACAGCTTCCGTTCCCTGCCGCGTCTAAATACGCCGCTAAAGGGAAGAAAAGGGTCCCTGGACAGGCTGCCTCCACTCAAAAACCTGTGCAACGCGTAGAGCAGAATCGCCAGATAGGACTTTCCCGTGTTGCTCGGTCCCACAAGCACGGTCAGCGGACGCAGGTCGATCTTGGCTTCGACGATTGGTCCGAAATTTTTCACTTCAAGTTCGGAAAAACCTCGAGATGGCAGGTCTTTCATGTCTTTGCTTCTCCGTTCCGAGACGCATCGTTCGGGACAACGACGAACCCAGCCCGTTACGTACTTCCAGCGGATGTTATCAATTTTTCCACGGCTTCGTTCAAGCGCAAACGATTTGCCGAAGGCAACGCGTTGACTGATTTACAATTTACCTACCAGAACTGGATTTCCCAAGCGGAGAACTTGACGCAACGGCAACGTCAGTCGGCCATCAGTGTATTGTCCGGCATGACCGAAGGCACAGCCTCGGGTCTGCGTTCGGATATCCCGCGGAATCACAACAGGGCAGGACGCTCAGATATTCTTTTCCGGTCATGTTCGCCGTACTCATGTTCCTGCGAATTATGTCCAGTTCCACTTCATTAGTATTTCGGAATCGTGACTGGCCGCTGAAAACCCTCGCGTTCCATTCGTTGCGGCGCATCCGCTCCGTCAGCCTGTCAATCTTGTTTCCAATCCTGTCGAACTTGTCGTCAATTTTCCTCCTGAAAGAACACGCTGTTCACTCTCATTTCGGGATACGCCTCGTAGATGGCCGACACGAGTTCGGCGAACGACAGATCTCGGACGAAACTCACGGCTTCGCGGATGTATCGCCGAATGTCTTCGGGAAGTTTTTCAAAGTCCCTTTCGCCGGTCTCGAACCCCTTGTCGGTCAGCTTGTATATTCTCGAACCGCGACCGCGGGACATTAGAATTTCCACCAGTCCTTTCAGGTGCAGTTTCTCAAGTTCCAGATAGACATCCTTGTCAAACGGACCGTAATCGTACGGCTCGAAGCTGAAGTGAGGTCCCCCGGTCTGCGTAGCGACGTTTTCGTCCAGAAGAAAAAACAGTTTCTGTATCTGTACCGGCGAGAAAGAGCCGGTGCCGGCGGGCGACATCGCAAAAAGCATGAACTTTTTCCTTTTATTCATATCCCGTCTCCCTCCATCAATCGCCCATCCCGTTTCTTGTCTTGACAAGCGGTATCAAATATAACGCTTTGCCCGGCCGTTTCCAGAGGAAAGGCCGCCGGATCCGAAGCGAGTATATTCCATCCCTTTCCCCACCCTGCAAATCTGTCGGAACCGGTCCGCGCCTCAAAGCGCGCGCCGGGCCCGCAACGTTCATGCCGCCGCGAGGGCGGAAAAATCCGGGGCTTGATTTCTTCCCGGCGGATGTAGTAATCTGTGACCGGTCAGGAGGCGCGCGTCATGAATAAAAACCCGGCGGAATTTCGCCTGCTTCTGCGTTACTCGATCAGAAAAGACAGGGAATGGTTCATAGTGTCCAACGACGCTCTGGACGTGGTCGCCCAGGGAGAGAGCGAAGAGAAAGCCTTGGCCAATTTCCGCGAAGTCGCAACGCTGTTTGTGGAAAGCTGTCACAGAAGAGGCACGCTTTACGATGTTCTGAACCAGTCCGCTCGCCAGCTTTCCCTCGACGCGCGAGAGTCCGAAGAAGATACGATGGAAATACTGACGCCGCTGGCGACCCGGGACAAGACAGGCGTCGAGGCTCGCTCCGACTAAGTGGCAGACGCGAGTTGCCATGATGATGCGGGTCGATCATGCTTGCCAATGAGCTCTGAAAAACCGATTGTGCGGTCAGCAACGAAACTCCGAGCGGGAGTTTCGCATGTTCTCCACGCGGCCGGCTCCCGCGCGTCCGGTTGGTCAAGAAGGAATCGGGAATCCGGATTCGCGTTGTCGGCGGCGGGGCATCGGAAGAACGTATCGCGGATCTGTTTTCGGGGAAAAATCCGTTCGCGCCAGTCCCGTCATATCCGGATTCTCCCGGGAAAAAGGAGCTCTGCACTTGCATGACGACTCTTGAGGAACGGAAAGGTCCCCTGCCGCCGAAGAAAATTCTGGACGGAATCAATCCTCGGATCGAAGAGCTTTCGAAATTCGCCCTGCAAGAAGAGGGGGAAGGACAAATGCCCTTGTCGGAAGATTCCCGCCGCGGCCTGCTAAACTTTCTGAAGCGGGTTTCCGATTCTGGCATAGAAGCGGTTCCCGAGCTGGATTTAACCTATTCGGGAAACATCAGGGCGGAGTGGGGATCTTCCGACGACGAGTTTCTCATACTGGAATTTGCGGACTTCTTCCGACTGAAGTTCGTATTTTTCCATCCCGATCCCCTTTCTTCCAGAACATTCAGGGTTTCCGGCGACGGTTCGGTGTCGGATTTTCTCGACCGCCATCCCGAGGCCATGGAATTCCTGCGAGGTCTCCGCGGCTCGCCCGGATATTTCATGAAGGTCAGAAAGAGAGAGAAGATGGAGGGGTGGGAACCCTGACCGCCACTTCCCGCGACTTGGTCGCCAGAACTTTCACCGTGAACCGCACTTTGCCGAATCCCCAATCCTTTCCCCCGCTTTTAGCTTATCGCGGAGTTTGGGGGGCGTGAAGCGGAGAGAATCTTCGCGTTCCATGGGAACATGATTACCGTCGCCGCCGCTGGCTTCGCAAATCTGAAGAAGCACGGCCGTCCGAAACTCAACGGGAAAAAGGCGGTGCGGGACTGCTGTACAATTCGATTACATCGGTCTGCTCCTCGGTCAGGGACCCTCGGTCGAGACCGTCCACCAGCCTGTCCAGCTCGCCGGGACCAACGAATTTTACGATTTCTTCCCTGAGTATCCTTCTCGTTATTTCCACCGAGGGATCCCCCACCGTCTGGAAAGACTCTTCGCAAACAAATGCCGTCAGGAAGCGAAACAGACCGTCTTTCGTCTTCAGCAGCCCGGTGACGTAATCCTTCGCCGCGTTTTCCGTTCCCCTTTTATTCCAGTACAACAGCACGTAGAGTAATCTTTTGTTGTCGGACAGCGAACCGTCCTTCTCTGCTTCTTCTATTTTTCGGATGCAAATTCCGTTTAGATGGCGCATGTCTTCCCTTGTGAACAATGGGGACTCCTGCAACTTTCCCTCTTCAACATCCTTAAGATGTTGATAAAAACTTCCCAGAAGATAGGCGGGTGAAAAAACGCCCCGCGACGAATCAATAACTCTTGCGGCAAGTTCAAGCTTCTCTTGACTCGGTATTCTCTTAAGGATTCCATAACATAGATGGGTTGCTCGGCTTTCCCTGCTTTCCGAACTGAAGACTAAAGGTCCTCTGCCCGTGGTGCTTTCCGTGAAGTCCAAAACCAGAACCATCAGGTTTTCCCGTTGCCGGTCGTTCAGGTCGTCCAGATGATCGAATAATCTCTCGATGACAAGAACCGATTTGCCTTCTTCTTCAAATTTTCCGAGTTTAAGCGAGGACGCGGATATATCGTCAAGGGTCGACAAAAAGTCTTTCAGGCTTTTCTCCGAGAGAGTCAAAGAAGTAACGGAAAGTGAAAAGTACTTGTCAAAAACGTCTTCGGAGCAGACCATCAACCGTTTTCTCCATGTCGCCCTGTCGTGTTCTCGGGACGCACGGCCGTCTGGATAAAGATCGGCCACCTGAGGAAAAAGCCATTTGACGGTTTCCCTAACAGTTTCGGTCAAGTCCTTCGGAGCTTTCCTGATAACATGTTCACATGTCTCTCTGCGAGTTTCCTCCTCTTGTTCAGAACGTTCGCTAAAACCCTCAAAAAGATTTTCTCTGTAGCGGGCGGGAAAAACGAAGGTGGACTTTTCGTTCGCCATTGCGAAATAGACATCGGGCGCGAATATCCTGATTGCCTCTATTGCCAGAAAGTCTATGGGATTCACTTCCTCCGCGGACATTATCTTCAGATCGAGGCGCAGACCGTTGACGTAGCGCCTTATGTCGCGAATCGTGCGGAAAAACTTTTTCAGGCAAGAGTAGAAAAAAAATTCCCACCGACCCTGATTCCAGTTCTCGTTATCAAACTCTCCGATTATAATTATCTTGATAAGCTCCTTGAAAAGTATCCGGGACAGATCCTGCTGGTCCACTCTCGGCAGGGGAAAGGGAAGCTGGACGATCTTTTTCAGAAACTCCTCTCCTTCGATTCCATTTTCGGCTATTCGCTTGCCCACCTTGCCCCTGTCGTAAGCGAGAATAAAAACGGTGTTCGCGAAATTGGCTGTCATTCTCACCAGCTTGAAAACGAGCCTGGTTTCCCGAGAGTCGAGCCTGTCGATATCGTCGATGACTATGACCATAGGTTTGCCGATTTCCGCCAAAAGACCGTTAATCTCCTTTTTCTGCCTTTCCAACGGGTCGCCGGTCATTCCCTTCAAGTCGAGATCGAAATTTGCAACTCCGGGGATTCCAAAATTCACGCTGCTTCTCTCCAGCAACTTCGGAAAATAGCGCCTTATCCTTCTTGCCGCAGTTTCAATTTCGAAGGGTTTTTCACCCAACGTCTTCTCCGATTCCAGTGCGTTGACAATCGACTCGAAAAAATCAGTTATGAGTTCGTTCTGGTCCGAGAAATTCCACGGATTGAATTCGATTATCAAATAATCCCGCTGTTCGAAGGATTCCAGATTCTCCAGAATCAGGTTGATGAACGAGGTCTTGCCGGAACCCCACTCGCCCTCGATTCCCACGACGAGACTTTCATCGCCGGCGGCTTCATGGCCGAGAGAACTATTTATCACCCCGGCCGCACTGGCCGCCATGCGGTCGCGACCGAGTAGATCTCCTTCTTTCGCCCTTATCGGACTGTCCGCCTTTATGACAACATCCGCGGTCACGTCGGCGTCCAGAACGCTAGGTTCAACTTTTTCCATACTCGAATCGTCTTCGCTCATTTTCCATGTTCGCGTCCGGTTTCATTTTCAGGACCGTCGCCAAACTCGACACGCACGCCTCGCGCAACGCGGCGGCCTACCCGAGAACCGTTACGGTGGTTGCACGGGAAATTCCCGATTTCTCCAACACACCTTGATTATACCGAAAGGAACCGGCGAGACTCGTTTAACCGGCGGACGAACGGCCTTCAGAAATCCCGGCCCGACCGCGCGCGGCCGCGATTTGTCTCCAAGAAAGAGAACCTCGCGGGCATCTGGTCCCATGTCCTGCCGTCGAGAACCCGCCCGCGGCGCTTCTTGAACACCCCTCCCCACTGCTTGAAGAAAAAGGGAACCCCGCTCTCCGCGCAGCCGTCACGTATGTCCCTCACCCAGTCCGCCTCCATGGGTCTCGCGCCCGGTCCAGATTCCCCGCCGACTATCACCCAGTCCACGCCCGAAAAATCGATCCCGGGAAGAGGCCCCAGCAGCGGTTCCAGGGAAAGGAACTTCACGCGGGCGCCCGTGTCCGCAAGCGCTTCCAGACGGCCAAGCCATCTTTCGGACTCTATGCTGACGCCCAGCCAGACGTTCGGTGGCCACTCGAGCCGGGCGCCGAGGCGCAGAACCCGCTCCGGCCGCTTGGTGAGCACCTGGAAGGTATGTTCCCGCGCGCGGTTCATCACGTCGAAAACCGATTCCACGAACTTCGCCGAAACGGCCTCGTGAAACAGGTCGCTCATAGAGTTCACGAAAACCAGCCTCGGCCTTTTCCATCCGAGCGGCTCCTTCAGGGCGTTTTCGTGGACGGCGACTTCGAACCCGCGGCGGTATTTTTCCACGCCCATCGCCCGGAGCCGTCCGGCCATCCGCTCCGCGTAGCAGTGCTTGCAGCCGTCGCTGATCTTCGCGCAGCCCGTCACCGGATTCCAGGTGACTTCGGTCCACTCTATGGAGGAATGTGAAGACATGGCTACATGCGGTCCGGAATATGGTTCGCGATCCTTTTCGCGGGACCGATTCCTCTTTCGTTGCCGACGCAGAACAGAAACTCGAACAGCGCCGAATTTTTCGAGTTCTTCAAAGCGCGGGATTTTTGAAGGAACCTGTCGCCGAAAAGCTCCGCGAGCTTCTCCTTGTAGATTTCCACAAGTCCGTCGACGCCGTGGGCTCTTTCATGCCAATAATCTCCGAACAAGCAATAGTCTGCCTGACAACCGCCGCAAGTCGCTCCAGTCTGGAGGACTGGACGGAATTCGCAGGTAGCTGGATAACGGAACTGGCCTTTACAGACGGACTGAAAGACGACGAAGCGTACATGTTGCATTCGCAACTGCGGTATCTGCTTCATTCAGTTCCGGAGCTGTGGATTACGTGCGGCAGAGCCTGCGCGGCTTTGGCCGCAATCGATAAAAACACGTTCAGCGAGTACGAGGATTCGTTTCCCGCGGAACCTTGACACTCAATCATCAATATTTAGATTTGACATGCGAGGATTGAGCGGCTTGTCAGTCCCCCGTTTCAAGCATAACGAATTAAAACACGGATTGATCATGCGTCTGGAGACCGATTATATAACCAACGGCGCCTCGTCGGGAAATTCAGCGGGTTCCCTTCCTCAATATCCGTCGGACATCCGATTCGAGAAAAAATTCACAATCGCTTTGTCCAAAGCTCTTGCGATTAAAAACGACAAGCCGCTGGAAGAATACAGGGCGGATTCGTTCTCCTCCGAGAACCGGCACCTCTCGGTCCATCCAAACTATATAGACGTCCTTCCCTGTCATGCGATGCGGACTGAAAGGTCTCCGAGTCTGAAAGACTACCTGCGCGCGACGAAAATTCTGAACAAGATCGAACCCCGAATCAGGGAGCTCTCGAGACTTGCTTTCGAAGAAGGGCCGGAGGGACGGTTGCCGTTGTCAAACGACTCCTATGACGGACTGGTCTGTTTTCTGAACAAAATCGCCGGTCTGGGCTTGAACCTGATTCCCGGCTTGACCTTGACGTACGAGGGAAACCTGAAAGCGAAGTGGCGGGTTTCTCCCGACGAGAGACTCGCATTGGAGTTTGCAAGCCCGTACCTGCTGAAGTTCTTGTTCTTTCGCCCGAACCCTCTTTCTCCCGACAAAACACACAGAACTTCGGGGAGCTGGTCTGTCGAAGATTTTCTTGACGGCCATCCCGGAGCCTTGGAGTTTCTGAGGGATCTGGAGGCTCGTTCAATGTTCTCTCGTCTGTATCATTCTTCCAAGGAGAAAACATCGAAAACTTTCCGCGGCGCGCCGGCGACAGGTTTTAGCGGCTACCATTCCGGAGCCGCCGGACATCCACAGGAGCTAGTCGCTTAACCTGGCATTGGTTCCAGACGACAGCGATATAGCTCGCTACGCGAGTCCAACCAACATCGACGGCAACGAGTTGAACGGAGACGATTGCCTGTCAGTCTTCTGCCTCGACATGATTGAGGGCGGCGACGTCGAAAGCCGGATTGAATATCTGAAGAGAGACATACCTCCCAATACCGGCTCCAACGGGAAACCGGGGGTCGTCAATGTTGCGACCATGAAAGAATTGGCGGAGTCCGAAGAAAATCGGAAACTGACCGTGACTCGCGAACCGGTCGACTGTCGGGACGAAAGAATCAGACGTGACTATCGCTTTCAAGCCGGAATCGGCTCATGTTCCTTCCCAATCAACTCCCGCCCGCACCCGAAGAACGGCAGGAAAACTCGCGCGGCGTCCACGCAAAAAAGCGCCCGCGCGGTCTTGCCGCCGATACGGCCGCGCACCTCCCGCAGACCGCGGCCCAACGGACGCACCGGAGGCATTCCTATCGGCCAGGCAAACTCCGCGTCCTTTACATCTTCGGCGGCAATCCCGCGGTCGGCGGGACCAGCTCACCGCAACCACTTGCGAAGCGGCTCCCGACGCAGGGCGCGGGAAACGAGATTCAGAACCCAGTCCGTTTCTCCGCAGCTCACTTCACGTCGCAAAGAGGCTTGTAGAAATTCCGAATTTCCCGTTCCAGCCCCTCGCGGTTGCCCCGAGTGTACAAAGCCGCGACCGCGATAGTCGCCAGCTTCTGCCCCTGCCAGTCTCTCTTGCGGTTATGGTTCTCAACTCTCCGCCGCACGTCCCCGGACTCCCCGACATCCACCACCGTCCAGTTGTCGCCGCCGTTGTTGCCGAGAATAACGTAAACGCCCGGCTGGTTTTTCAGGGAAAAAGTATCCGCAAACGGCCCTTCAAAAGGACGGTCCAGTATGGATACGCTCATTGGAATTCAATCTCCTCGCAAGATACGCTCCACATACATATGCGACCATATTAAAGCAAAAGAATTCAAGATCGGCAATCCGTTTTTCGTTTCTGGGACGCCGTGTCTCAAGCCCGGTCGCGAAAACGGGAAAAACCCCCTGTTTCCGTTTCTTCCGTTGAAAGGAGCTCATCCTCCCGAGGAACGGAAAACGTCCTCGTTTCCGCGCTCGTCGCGGCGAGCGCAGAGGTTTTTTTCCGCGCGGAAACTATCCGGACCTGTCGGCCGAACGCGCTTCTCTTCGGAACGTTCGTCAAAAAAACACGGCTGTCCCTTTTCGTCCGCGAAGTTCCCAAACGGCGTTTCGGGAACGAAACGACGACGTTCCGGTTCCTTCGTTTCTTTGATCCGCGCCCCGTCGAAGCCCCGTCTTTCCGTTTCAACCACCGTCCGCCCGCCGTGCTTCGAGGTTGTATCCACCATGCGAACCTGAATCTCTCAGGAGCATGTCGCGACCTCGACGGATTTTTTCGGCAAACTCGCTCGCATCCGAAAAATAGTTCCGGAAGGCGAACCTTATATCCTTGGCTTCGTCGGCCTTGACCAGCACGATGTTCTTGTCGGGTTCCCGCCTTTCCCTGTCGAACAAACTGTCGAAAGTCTCCCCGGCGGAGTCCCGGAAGCTTTCCATGCGCAGCCCGTCTTTCCCCAGTTCCAAGATGACCTCGCCTCGTTCGGATATTTCTTCGTCGTTTCTTTCCAGTTCATCCAGTCCGGGAGTAAAACCGATTTCGGAATCCAGCTCGTCGAACCGCTCGACGATTTCCTCGTCTCCGCAACCGCCCAAGCACGACCGTCTCGCTTCGAAAACCCGTGCCAGCATTTCGCTCGCCAGTCGGAATATTTCCGACAGGTTCCCGTCGCCGCGTCCGAACTTGAGATCGTTGTCCAGGATTTCAACGGCGGTCGCCCAGGCGTGCTGAACGCGCGTCCGGTACTGGATTTCCACCAGCAGCCCGCCGTACCTTTTTCCCGCCCCGGAACCGGAGACGTAAGAATAGACGTCGTGAACGCCCCGATATCCGTCATCTTTCGGGCGTTTGACGTAGTCGTACCTGTCCGCGTCGTGTTTCAGCCTGTGTTTGAATTTCGCCTTGTGAAAATTTTCACGGAATCCGTACAAAGCTTCCACGTCCTCGAAAACCAGCCTGCATCCGGCCACATCGTTCATCTCGGCAAGATTCCTCACCGTGGGTTCTCCGAGCTTGCTGGGTCTTCTGAGCTTGTCGATGATGGTGTACCTGCGCTTGTGCCTTTGGGCCAGGACGACTTCCGTATCCCTCGTACGCCTTTCCAAAAGTTTCCAGAACGCGTCCAGAACATGCCCGTGCGCCTTGCGCCATTCCTCCAGAATTTTTACGTCTTCGTCCGTTTCCTCGCCGGTCCGAAAATTGGCTCCCGCCCTGTTCACCCGTCCTTTCGAGCCTCCGGGATACCGATTCTGGATTGTTCCCGTCGTCATCGCGCATTCACTCGTCGCCGGGTTCTCCGGCAAACTCCAACCCGTCAACCGCGCTTGCGATCAAAACTATGGCGGAGGCGGTGCTCGATACGGCGTACCGGGCGACATGGCGTTGCGGAGCACGGAATTCGTCCCCTCCGCCGTGAACGTTGCTCAGACGGTTTCGCATCGTGGCAATGAGGGCGAGAGGCTCCTTGAAAAACGAATCGAGAGAGGATTTCTCGACAACTGTCCTTATCAATTGCCCCGCGGTAGCGGTTTTGTTGAAGGACCAGCCGTTGCTCCTGCATATCACTTTCAGAACGCTCTCGAAAGAGCTTCCGCAGTTCGCCAGACAGTTGGCATAATTGCCGCTTCTGTAATCGTTCATCGCGCTTCGGAATTCCTCGCTGGCGACTTCGAAACGCGGTTCCGCCAAAACGGCCAGAGCCGGTTCCAGCGCCAGTTTCCGCGTCGCTTCGTCCTCGGCGACGTAGATGCTGGCCGAAGGGGTTCTGTTCACCCCGTAGGGAAGATGGCATTCCCTGAATGTTTCCTCCATGTCGTCGATGAATTCGGGAGGACACGTCGGATGGGCGATTATGTATTCGATCAGGTCGAGGAGTTCCTCGGGCGGCAGTGCGTTTTCAGAGCCGCATATAAGGTCTTTGTATTCGCGAAAAAACAATCCGTAGGAAGCCGAAAATTCATCCAGAGTCAATTCAAAAAACTCGGTGTGCAGGTATTTTAGTATGTCGTACCATGGACCGTTCACCACCTTGTGTGGGTCGGGAAAATCTTGGGAGAGAGACTTATTTTCCCAAGCAAACGGTACGGCTTCGTACAGCTTGTCCCATATCCGATTTCGGGCTCTGTCGCTGATTTCCCCCGGCTTCACGGGTTCGGGGATTTCTTTGTAACCGTATCTTTGGGAAAATCTCGATCTGTAACGGTCAGAGCTATTGCTAGACATGGAATGTTCCAGATGTAATAACCTTCCGATTATCTTGTTAGTTTACAGCAGTCATTGCCTTGAATCCACCGGGGGAAACTCTCCGCTTTCTTAACGTTATAGCGGTTCCATGGGGTTCTGAATCGCGGCGACAGCCGACTTGCCGCATTTGAGAACCCATTCAATCAATACTTTCATGTCTGTTGTTGTTTCTGCGTAAGCACCAATGTAACCCGAGCGGATCAAATCAAAAAACGCGGCCTCCCTGAGATAACGCCCGTCAAGACTCTCCCAGCCAACGCGCAGACCGTTGTTCGGCCCTCTGCAGATTGGGTCGTTGCGCAGTTTCTCGAAGTGCTCTACCGGAAGTATGAAGCCTCCTTCGTTAATCAAACTGTCGCGCCTGACGAACTTTAGGTAGAAAACGGCGGGATTGAGCCGGTATTCTCGACCCGCTGGCCGATGAGTCGTCGTAAACTTCCGCATCCGGCGAATTTGCTCGTCAAGACCGGAATCCGGTCTGTAAATCCAGTCCGTGGCCGCCGATCCCGGCCGCGACGGCTCGAGCATCTTGTATTGAACCATAACGACGTTACGCCGAGTCAGGTTCAGATAGATAAGATCGACGCCGAAAACCCGTTCGAGCGGTCCTCGGTTAGCCGTGAAAATTTCCAGCTGTTCATTTTTCCACTGAAAGACCGCGCGGCCCGTAAGGTCGCTTTCGAACAAGTCATAGCCCGGAACGCTTCTCGCGTCGTGTTCAATGACGAAGTCTTCCGTGACTCCTCCCATACCTGAAAGCGTTGTCTCGCGACCCTCGACAAGTTTCACGGAAGAAGCCTGATCGCCGGAGTACAGCCCGAACGTCTTAAGAGCCCCCCGAACGGCGCTTTCCTGCAAGGCCGCAGGCCCCTGAAACCTCTTCGGAGCGGAGAGAAACTCCGCGACGACTCTCATCGCACCTCGGTTCTCGTCAATCGAGGCGAGTCTCTCCACCAGATGCGCGCCGAGTTTGGGGGAAAGCACCTCCACGGATCCGGAGGTAGGCAACCGCCTCTTCAGGTTCCCCGCATGCGGCTGTTCTGTAACCAGCTGAAGGAGTCTGGCGGTCGAGCGCGGCTGAATTTCGGCCGCCCGCTTGATCTTGATTCTCACATTGACGGTCGTGTTTTTGTTTCGCGAGCTGATCAGACCCAGATACAGGTTTTCCCCGTTTCCGGTTCCCATGCTAATCAGGCACAGCGGAGTCCCCTTCACGCCCTTGAGCGAGTCCCTGGGCCGGGCGATCGTGAACTCGTTTACGCCGTGTCGGGAGGATTCGAGATGCCTCTGTTCGTCATCGTCGAGTCTCAACACTACTATGCGATTGTCGTGAGCGACATTTTTCAGGAAGGGCAGCCAGGATGTTTTTTTTCGCATGACGGTCGTTTCTTCTTCGGCCGATGGGTCGCGACAACCCGATCTTCCCTGCCGAAAGTTTTTCTCTCCCGAGGTTGCCCGTCCGCCCGCCCGCATACTCGCGGGGTGGACAGTCACGTCCAAGACCTACGCGGGATCAGTTTCAAGCTTGTCGGCAAGGGGCCCGATACGCTCCCTGATCGCCCGGGTCAGATCTTGATTTTGGTCCTTTCGAACCATGGAAAGGACCATACGCTCATACTCTTTCTTTCCGGGGCATTCGAGAGCCTTGGCAATGGCATCAAACACGCCGCTCTTGCGAAGCGGATAACGCGCGATAAGATCATCCAGTTTTTCTCCTCCGCTGACAAGCTCGTTGAAACGGTTCAGTTCGTCCGCATAATGGGAGTTGCCTCCTGCGGGGATTTTGAAATCCGGGTCGGATTGAATCTGTTTCCACTTTGGAAGTTTGGACAGCATTTCGTTGCGTAGCCGGCGTTCGCATTTTCGAGCGGCCATTCTCCCGGCAATGTTGTTGTCTCTCCGGATTGAATCAAACGCTTCCCGTTTCGCGGACCCGGCCAGTTTATCCGCATCGCAACCAAGGGAGTCCGCCTGCCTTGCGGCGACGGCTCTGATGGAATCCGAACAATAGTAGAGCGCTTCGACGGAAAACACTTCCAAGGCGAATACGTTGCCTTCGGCAAGTTTTCTAACTTGGTCGTGAGTACGGTCGTCCCTGTCAATCAGACCGAACGCCTCGACACGATGCAGGTTGTACGACCCCTGAAGACCTTTCACCGCTTCCATGACATCTCTGCAGCCGCCTTTCGGTACCACCGAGAGATTCGAAAACAAGACGCTGTAAAGAGAAAAATCCAGGCTTCCTTTCACGCCTTCCACGAAGAGAATTCTCTTTCTAGCTCCCAGTATGGCGAACTTGAGTTCATCGGGCAGACCTTCGTTCGGCTCGAGAAGCTCCACATCCCAAGCTTTCGGCCTGTTTTCTTCCCACGCACACGATCTGAGCATCAGAACGCGCGCATTCGGATTTGCGACCGGCAGGGCGATCTCATGCGTCGATACGACGAACGCGCAATCGTCGCGACATTCGAGCAACGCGGACAGAAACGGCTCAATAATCGAACGGTGCAGGTGCCGTTCCGGCTCGTCGATCAGCAGCACGGTTCCCGGTCTGACGGTAAGCACGGTGGCCGCGATAATGAAAGCGTTTCTTTCTCCGTCCGACATTTGCACGATACTGAAGGCTTGTCCGGCGTTTCCGCGGCTCGCAAGCATCTCTCCTCCGTCACTGGACTCTTGAATAGAGATGTCAAGCATTCCTTTCTCAAGCAATTCGTTGATCCTGTCAAAGGGAGATGGGGATTCCGAAGCAACCTTGGCAGCTTTTTCAGCATCTCCACTACCAACATGGCTGGCAATGCTCCGAGTTCTGATGCGTTCCTCCTCAACCAAGCCAAAAAGGACGGCCGACTGTTTACGCGCTGCATCACGATCTTTCCATAGCGCATCGGGCCGGCGTTCGTAGACTCCGCCCATTCTATCAAAACGTCGGAGGCCGTCGTGGGTTAACTGAATACTTCCGGTCTCGAACCACGTACGCCGGTGGGCGGATATGCGACTGATTTTTTCCTCGTCGTCCGAAGATATCCAGTACTGAAGCAAGGCCGACTTTCCGGAGCCGTTGGCACCGACCACGAACAATTGATCGCTAGCTTCAAGCTTCAACGACAACTGTTCTCCGTCGATTTTGGGAATGTTCAGTTTTATCATTCGTATCTTTTCCTTGGCGATGGACAGAATTTTCGCCCGCTCCCGTCGGCGCAAAGCCACACATTGCCGACCTTTCATGATGTCGTACCAAGCGTAGTTTACCGGAGCGAAGCCCGAAAAGAAGTTTGCAGGAAACCGCGGACGGTTTGCACGGCATCAGAAACCTTAATTAAATTTTCTTGACATGAAGACTACCACATAGGTATACAATACAAACTCAATACCTTTATGACAAAAACTGTTATGACTATGGAAGATGACATGCGGGAGCTTTCCCCAGAAGAAATAAAGCGGATACGGGAATCGTTGGGCCTGTCCCAAGTTGAAGCTGGAAAACTGCTGGGCGGCGGACCGAGCGCATTCGCGAAGTATGAAAAAGGCTCGGTCAGACCTTCCGCCTGTCTGGTGAAGATGCTGAAATTTCTGCACTCCAAGCCGGAAGAACTGGAGGCGCTGACGACCGGGCGGGTAAACGCCTCGGGCAAAGCGGGAACGACTCCTTTCGAGGTCGCGAGTGAAGATATTTCAAGGTTAAAAGCTCCGGAATTCAGTACCCTGATAGGAAAGCTACTGAGCTCCGAAGCCCAGGAATCGGGCATTCCTTCGGACGGAATCCACGTCTGCTACAGGATTGAGGCTCCCGATGGTGGCGAAGATGCACGAATAGAATGGAGGGGAGGTCCTGCACGTACGGGCTTTTTGCCAAATAGGCTCTGCCAGTTTCAGATGAAGACGGGAAAGGTCGGTCCGGCCCAGGCCGGAAACGAGGTCTTGGACTCAAAAAAAGAACTCAAGCCGATGATCCGAGAAGTTCTGGAAGAAGGCGGCTCTTACATAATGCTCTGTTCCCGGCCATACACGGAAAAAGCTATAAAGATCCGTGAGAGTAAAATTCTGGAAAACATCAAGAAACACCGTCCGCAAACAGAAGAAGCCAGAATACAGTTTCGAGATTCCGGACAGATCGCGACCTGGACGGCCAGCCATCCCTCCGCGGCGTTCTGGCTTCTGAGGAAAATCGGTTCCCCGCTAGCGAATCCTTCTTTCGGAAGCTGGAGCCATTGGTCCCGCAGGGCGGAGCATTCCCGTTCGCCGTGGGTCGAAGACCCGCGCCTGCCAGATTTCAGGGAAAAGCTACTCTCCATAGTGCGGACTCCCAAGGGAGCGGCCAAGGTGGTGGGACCGTACGGCACAGGCAAATCCCGGCTCGCTCTCGAAGCTTTTCGGCCGACGCGGGAAGAGAGCACCTCGGGAGTGCAGATGAGCGACCTTGTGCTATACGTCGTGGAGTCCGAAGCGGGCTCGTCCGAAATAAACAAACTCGCGTGGGAACTCGTCAACTCGAAAAGACGGTCTGTGCTGGTCATCGACTGCTGCTCGGAAGAAACCCGCACAGACCTTGAAGGCATAGTGAGACATTCGGATAGTCGCACATCACTTGTGACCATAAACGACGAGGTTCCCCGTCACGCGGAAAAATCCAAGGACACGCTCGTCGTGGGCCGGGCCGAACATTCGTTCATCGAAAAAGTGGTGCAGTACGTTGACCCAAGCATTTCGGAGCTGCTGGACCGTCGACGCATAGCGGATTTCTCGGACGGAAACATTCTGTGCGCCCGGGTGATTTCCGAGTCCTGGAACAAAACCGGACTGGCAGCTTCGGCGGGCGACGAGATGCTGGTGAAAAAATTTATCGGCCGCGGCAGCTCTGAATCCGACCACCTGTACAAAGCTGCGATGCTGATAAGCGCGTTCGGCGAGGTCTCGGTAAAGCCGCACGGAGACCACCTGGTACAGCTGGCCGCAGAACTTCGGGGTGGTATCTCGGTCAAAGATTTTCACGACGCGATCACAAAACTGAAAAGACGCGGGGTCGTTTCGCGATACGGAGACTCGGCAATCCTACGTCCCGAGCTCATAGCTATCAAGCTCGCCGAGCTGCAATGGGAATCATGGTACGAGATTCTGGATGAAACTTTCCCCGAAGAACTGATCAAAAAGACGGCCAACCAACTCGCCATGATCAACAATACCGAGATAGCCGCCAAGGTCGCCCGTAATATCTGCGGGAACAGAAAATTATGGTTTTCGCCGGAAAAATGGAAAGGCAATTCGGGAATTCTCGTCTCGCTCGTGCAGATAGATGCGCGGCGTGTCGTCGACCTGCTGGAAAATATCATCAGCCCGCTGACACAAACGGAGATTAACAATATGGGCCACGAGCGAGACAATATCGTCAGGGCTCTCTCGATAATCACGTCCCTGGACAGCGACGCGTTTGAAAAAGCCGCATTGCTTCTATTCAGGTTCGCGGTCGAAGAAACCCGCCCGCGCGGACACGCGACGGATCAGTTCAAATCTCTTTTTCCAGCCAAACATTCCAGAACCGCCGCCGGTCCGGAGAAGCGTCTCAAAGTTATTGACAAGCTGAAGAAAGAAGCAGAATCCATTGATGAGCACCGTGCCGATGCTCGCCTGTCCGTCATAACAGATTCTTTGCTCGAGGGCGCGAAAACGACCGATTCTTCGGTAGAGCCCGGTCCGAAAATTCACGGAAGCCGACCCGCTCTGAAACCATGGTGGCCGGAAACGAGGCAAGAGTATCTTGATTACGTCAGGGGATGCGCGGAGGGATTGGTCGAACTGGCAAAACGAAACGACGACACGGGCGCTCGGGCCCGAACCGGTCTGGCCCGAAACTGGCATCCGTACGTTCTGGACGGACTGATAGAAGACGTTGAAAGATGGACGCAGGAGGTAAGGGCAACGCATCCGTACTGGCCCGAGGCGCTCAATTCTCTCGGACAGCTTCTAAGTTACGGTTCGAACAAGCTTTCGCCTTCCATCAAGAAAAGAGTAGATGCCCTTGTCTCCAAGCTCGAACCCGAAAGTCTGGAGGACCGCGTTCGATTTCTCGTAACTGAAATGCCGGGCGAGTATCTCCGTAGAAAAGGTATGGATATCGAGACAATGGACGAACTTCAGAGCGAAGAACTAAAAAAGCTCGCGGGAGAACTGCTCGACGGCGACGAAGACAAGCTGGCGAAATTCATCCCCGACCTATCCCTGGGATACCAAAGCAGAGCTTTGCAGTTCGGATTGTTCCTCACGGAAAAAACCGAAAAACCGCTGTATTGGAAAAAACTGATAATGGAAGAGTTCAAATCCGCCCCGGCAGCCGAGCGGAGTCATGAACTGCTGGTCGGATATTTGATAGGGATCGAGGATAAAGCTCCGAAGGAGTTCGAAAAATTCAAGCGGGAAGCGGGAGAATCTCCCGGCTTCGCTCCCGTCCTGCTGGCGTTGACCGCGTGTACCGGCATCAGTTCCGAAGACGTGTCCGCGGCGATCAAGGCTTTGGAGAGCGGCCTCATAGAACCCGTCGCAATGAATTTATGGTGCAGGACGGCTTTGACCCGGCTGCGGCCTTCCGATGTTGCCCCTCTGTTCAGTTTCATGCTGGAGAAAAAAGAGCCGAAATTCTTTGAAGTCGCACTCAAGCTGATGGAAATGTACATGCATGACAAAGAAGAACGTTTGGACGAGCTGGCACCCCAGTTTCTGCTCGCGGCGGAGTACCCGTCGATCGCGAAAGACTGGAACAGCGAATCGCTGTATCACTATGAATCCCTGATGGAGCGATTCATATCCAGGGGGAGCGAAGATTCCGAAGCACGGAAAGCGGCGGTTGTCATTGCGAAACAACTCGTCGACGAGAACCTTGAGAACAACGGAATAGAGATAATCAGACAGATTCTCCCTGCTCTCTTGTCGAACCTGGGGGAGATTGCGTGGCCTCTGATAAGCAAAGCCCTAGAAGAGAGGCCCGACAAATGGCGACTGTCGTACGCCTTGAGAGATAAACCTTCTTACGGAGACGAGGGACCTCCGGTCCTCATCCTTCCGGAAAATCTTCTTTTCGGGTGGTGTCACGCAAACCCCGAATTCGCTCCAGCATTTGTCGCGGAAGCCGTTCCGATACTCAGAGAAGACGGACAGGAAGAAATACATCCAGTGGCCAAGCGTCTTCTGGATGAATTCGGCGAGCGCGGAGACGTGCTGGACGGACTGGAATCAAACATACCCGGCTCCGTCTGGCACGGTTCCTTGGCAGACGCCCTTGTCCCTTACAAAAAGCCTCTGATGAGAATCAGGAACCACAAAAAAGAGCCCGTGCGGCAATGGGCGGACGAAACGCTGGAAAAGATCGACAGCCAAATCGAGAATATACGTAGAGAGGAGAAAGAAAGCGGGTTCGGCGGGCTGTAACCTATCCTCTCCTGCCAAGCGAATTTATCCTTTTCTACAAATTTCAAAAGTCCCAGCCGTGCGTCTCCACACAGGCAGGTCAAATCATGGTGACTTGTGGATAGGTTAGCCCATGAACCGTCACTTCTTCAATCTCGAACAAGAGCGTTTGTTGACGGCTCGGCGTGTACGCCCGAGAGACGGTCGTTGATCGCGACAGCAAGATCGCATCCGTAATTCCTGGTGTTGTCGGTAACAACGGTTTTAGCTCCCGTCGCTTCAACGAACTCGAGCGTCCCCTCGAAATCGGCGTGATTGGACAGTGCGACGCTATAGGCCCTGTCTGAAAATTCCATCAGCGGATTGTCGGAATTGACCATAAACGCACTGCAGGTCACGCTCGTTCCTTCAATCAGTTCGTTGCGAAAGCCGTCGCCCTTAGAATACAACCGCACGTAAGACCGTTCTTTTATCGCGGACCGCCCGGTCTCCGAATCCAGCGTTCCCAGGAGGCCAACCGCGAACCCGTGCTCCTGATACACCTTTATTTCCCTCATGAGACGCTCACTGGCCAGAATCGGAACATTCAATTCAGGTCCGAGAACATGAAGTACGCGTTCGATGGTTCCCCTGTGAGCCCTGATATGCACCGAGCCGTGGCGCAGGCGGTTGCACACCACTTCCAGAAGACATTCCTCGGCCTCGGCCTGTGAGTACCGACGAACGCTTTTCGGGCTTCCGTAGGTACTGTCCACTACGAGCTGGTCCACCTGTATCACGTCGTCGATCGGCCAGCCGAAGTCGCCGGAATAGCCGCATCGCGTCCCGTCGGGAAGCGTAAGCGCGACCTGGCTTGACCCGAGCATGTGACTGGACGGCAAAAGAGTCAATACGGAACCGTCTTCAAGAAAGCACTCGCCGCCGCGCTCCGTCGGTATTAGGTTGTCGCGGTATTCCAAGTCGGCGTCATACTCGGCGATAAGAAGGGCGAGCGTCTCCGGGCTCATGAACAAATCCTGCTGTCCCTTGCTCCTGTTGAAATCTCCCATGTGATCGTCGTGAATGTGCGTCTGGACCCGAACCGGGCAGTCCCCCGCGTAGCCGTCGCAGACGGTATTCGGTCCAAGACGCACCGCGCCGTTTTCTAGGACGTCAACGACCGGACGCGCCATTATTTACAGTCTCCGAGACATGGGTTCGAAGCAGAACCTCGACGTTTTCCTTCCCTACATCCAGCATAGAGGCGTTGAAACGCTCGTCGCCGACGAGAGTGAAGAATCTGGTCCCCAGACGGCCGGTTGCTCCCCTGAGGTTAAACCGCTCGATGCCTGACTTCAGGATAGAATCCTTGGCCGTCTGCGTCAGGGCGACTAGTTGCGCAACGTCTTCCTCCGCCACCGAACCTATAAAGACATAGCGTCTCTCTATGGTAGGCCGCATGCCCAGAATTTCGTCTACGCAGTCTTCGACGGGCCGCCCCGAACGCTTCCGGAGCTGCGCGACCTGACGAACTTCCTTGCTTCTGAGTCCCTTCGAAAGTATGGATTCGGCGACGGCTCGCTGGTCTTCGGGGTCCCGGAATCCCGCCAGCTCGACGGCCGACGTGAAGCCGATGAACCCTTCCCCCGCACCCCAGTCCACCAGGTGTCGGACATCCTCGGGCAGTTTCAAGATGCGCAGAAAACGGCCGATGTGCCCGGTACCGTCGAGCTGGACCGCCTCGGCGCAATCCTGAAGGGAGGTCCCTTCGTCACGGGCCTTGCGAAGAAGCAAGCCTACCTCTACCGGAGACAGAGGCCGCCCCTTCTTTTGCCTTCCGTATCCGACGGACATGCGCAGACGCCCGAGCTCCAAGGCATTCAAGCCGGCCAGCATTCGTTCTATTCCTCAAGGAATCCCCTGTTTGTCAGGGCCTCCTCGATCAGCATGACCGCCGCGTCGTTCTGGTTGGTGCCTTCCTCCGCGGCGAATCTCCGCAAAGCGGCATGCGTGTCTCGGTGGACTGTCACGTTGAACTGCGTCACCTTCCCTCCGGTCTTCGCATGCTCGATCACCTCGTCAACCGGTCTGTCCGGATTTTCCTTGCGTTCTTTGACGATCTTGCGGCGCTGGACCCCCGACATCGGCGACATCTCCCGCGCAAGCATTACAGCAACCTCGACATCCACCTCTCCGTTCTGGTCTTTCGACGAGTCTTGTGCTTTCAATGCGGCGTCAATATCAACATCCTGGTCGTCAACCAGCTTTTTCACTTCGGAAACGAGCCTCGGGTACTTCACATACTTCTCTATCTTGTTCTTCGGCAAGCCCGTGGTCCGGGCCACGTCGGAGACGGTTCCGTAAATTTTGTGCAAGTACAGGATGCCGTCCTTGAGTTCCTTGCCGGACAACTGGCGTCGGATCAGGTTCTCGGCTATCGAGATCGCTTTGGCCTGACTCCCGTCAATGCGCTCCTCCAGCACGGCCGCCGAAATCTTCTTCCGCTTGAGCATCTGGTGCGCCAGGAAGCGACGCTGGCCCGTGAGTATCTCCCATTTGTTCCGGTTTCTCGCGGGACAGACGACGATCGGCTGCAGAAGTCCCTGTACTTCAATGTTCGCGGCCAGCTCTTCTATTTCCTTGTCCAGATTCTGTGTGCGCGCCTGTCCCTTTCCGATTACCAGATCGTCAAGGGGTATGTCTTTGTATTCAACAATCTTCGCCATGAGGTCGACCCTCCTCCGTTTCCCTCTTCATAGGGTACACATCTCCCGTCGAAAGCTCAAGAATCCGCATCATTTCCTGGAGGCTGAAGCTTCGCGCGGACGTTTCCGGGGTCTCGACCACATTCTCGAACATTTTCTCCTTTCGGTCGAGTATTTCCGCTATCCGCTCTTCGATTGAATCGGCGATCAGAAACCGGACGACATGCAGGGGATCGTCCCGGGTGAAGCGATGCGCTCTGTAAATAGCCTGCGTCTCGACTGCTGGATTCCACCAACGATCAAAGACGACGACGTGCGTGGCTTCGCCCATGTTGAGGCCGACTCCCCCGGCCCGAAGCGATACCAGAAGCGCGCGGGGCGAGGGTTCCGTCCGGAACCGGTCGATGGAGTCCTGCCGCTCGTCGCCCGACATCGAGCCCGTCAGAACGTCGTGCGGAAGCTCCAGCCTGCCGGAGATCCATTTCAGGGTCTCGACGAACTGGGAAAACACCAGTATTCTGGCCCGCTCTCCCGAGTTTTCGCAGATCCCGCGCAGAGCGTCGAGCTTCGACGAGGCGTCGGAGGCCTCGTCCAGATTGCAGATCGTCTTGAGGCGCGTTATGAGGCCCAAAAGAACGGCTCCCGCGTTTTGGCCTGCGCGCGCGCCGGCCTCCGTCCGGCGGTCGACCCAAAGCTCGTCGTATTTCTCTCTCTGGGACGGCGCAAGGTCCAGCTTCAGATCCTGGATGATCACGGGCGGCAGGTCGTCCCGAACATCGGCTTTTCGGCGGCGCAGCATCATCGACTCCAGCTTGGCCGCCATCCGCGGACCGGTTATGTCCCCTCGAATCGACGGGTCCAGGAATCCGAGAATCGACGCGACGTCGTCGCCGCTGTTCTCAAGAGGGGTCGCCGACAGTGCCCACGCGCGTCTGCGGGGGAGCAGCCGGCAGGCCAGCGCGGTTCTGGAGTGCCTGTTCTTGATGCGCTGCGCCTCGTCCAGAACGACTATGTCGAAAGCGCCCGCCGGAATCCGGTCCAGGCCGTCCTGCCTGATCTGCTCGTACGAAACTACGAGAACCGGAACCGGAAGCAGGTAGAACATCTCGCGTTCCCGCTGGCTGCCCCGTACACGACGCACCGTCAGCGACGGAGCCCATTTTTCGAGTTCCGACACCCAGTTTCCAGTCAGCGCGGCGGGAGCCACGATCAGCGCCCTTTCCATTCCCTCCCTCCCGTCCAGCAGGAGGGAAAGCGCCGCCGATGCCTGGACCGTCTTTCCGAGCCCCATCTCGTCGGCGAGCAGGGCGGCGGAAGAGCGGTAAAGAAACGCCACGCCTTCCCACTGGTAGGGGTGAAGTTCCCCGGGCAGCCGCAACCGGCCCTCGATGCCGCGACGAAGCTCGAGCGCGTCCGCCTTCAGGTCGGCGGGACGCGAGGCGTGATGAATCCGGGCGGACATTACGGCGGCCCGCTACGCCGGAATGCCCATGTCTGGGCGGCCTGTTCGGCCAGTTGTCTGGAGCGTTTCTCGACCTCTCGGGGAGTCCACTCGTCGTAGTCCTCCGCCAGAGTCCGCGGCATCTTCAGCATGCTTCCAGCGAAGGCTCGCTTCTTTGCGTCGAAGCTTCCGTTGTATTCGGCGTCCGCGCGGTTTTCGTCCTTCGGAACCACCAGCATGTTGCCGGTTCTGTAAACCCATATCCCCGCGTCTTCTCCTTTGAAACCGGACCACCCGCCCCAATGCGCTTCCGACTCCGGCAGTATGTGCTCCAGACTGCACTTGCTCTCCATCACCGCGCCAGCCCCCACCTGTTCCCTGGCGTTGATGCCGAAGAGGAAGCGAACCGCCCTCTGTTTGTCTTTTTTGAACTCTACCACGCTCATGAGCCGGATGAAGTTTCTGTTTTCAATAACGCCCCATTCGTCGTTGCGTTCCAGGTCGTCCATGATGTCGAGCGACTCGAGACTCGACCCTGCGAAAACTTCCCGGGCGCAGTCTGCGAAGGCGTCTTCGAATTTCGACGGCTCGAATTTCGGAGAGACGAACGCGGTCCTCAGAACGAACGACGCGAGGTTCTTCAAGCTGCGCGCGACGGCCTTTCCGGTTTGCCTTTTCTTGTCTTTGTCCGTCTCGCGGATGAACCTGTGCAGCAAGGCGAACACTATGGGATGCGAAACCGAATATTTCCGCAGTTCGCGCAGCAGGACGGTCAGGTTTCGCTTCCCTGAAACCGAAGGCAGGCGCTTTTCCAGGCTCGGACTGACGCTTGACGAGGTGATCGTTCGAAACAGTTCTATGCTGTCCCGCCGCCCCAGTCCCGCCACGAGGTCGTAGACGTAACCGGACGGGTCGCGGGGCGGCGCGAATCTGTCGATTTGAGCCCGGACGTTGCGGTAAAATCGGGTTTTTTTAAGATGGCCGTACCGGCATTGCAGGTAACAGCGAAAATATTCCCGTACCTTTTGCTGACCGCGGATGATCACGGGAGGAGCTTCCAGCTTTTCGTGAACCTCTTCCCTGCGCGCCGCGTCCTCCGCTTCCGAAAAATAGGAGTACAGACGGTTCCGGATCAGGTCGACGTCATCCAGGGTTTTACCGCGGGCGTTGAGAGACTCGAACACGGAATTCGCGTCGACGTCGCCCGGTATGTCCAGCACGGAAATCTCGACCTTCCGTATGAGAAAATCGAAGAACTTCTCCCTCTTCTTGCTGCTCATCTCCCGGACGAAAGCGTCGATTCTGTTCCACGCGGTGGTCAGCAGTCCGTTGGTTCCGATGTCGTATCCGCGGACGATCTGAAAATAGTTGGCCTTGTTGTCTCTCGGCGGTTCGATTCTCGGCCGGTAACTTGAGGCATCTGTCAGTCGGGAGACCTCGTTGTCGGAGCGGTCAAACAACGCCCGCAACGCCAGAGTTTCACGGCCCGGGTCGCGGGGCCGTCGCGCGAAACGCCGGCAAAACGCCGCGATCAGCAGGGACAGGGTGATGAGGCGCTGCTGGCCGTCGTTTATCCTCTGAGGCGCCGACTCCGGGGCAGAGGGTGGGGGGTCGACCAGCATGATCGAGCCGAGAAAATAGCAGGAAGCGCCGGCCGAAAGTGCGTTCTCAAGGTCGAAAAGAAGCGCTTCGACCTCCTCCCCGTCCCAGTCGTAGTAGCGCTGGTGCCATGGAACCTCGAAGCGGCCCGAGTACAGGATGTCCGAGACAAAACGCACTTCCGACTTGATCTTGGTCATCCAGCGACCCCCTCCGATTCGAATTCTCCGGTGCCGAAGACGCTCCGGTCGAGGGACCTGCGCGCGTCCTCACGGATCTCGTCCCGCCACCAGATATCCTCGATCGAGTCGATCTCCGCCCGCAGGATCAGCCGTTCCCCGACCCGCTTCTCCAGAGCGCGCAGCCGCTTCAGTATCTCGCGCCGCACTTCCAGAGTAAAAGGGCCGAAAACGCGGGAACCGTCGTCTCTCGTCTTCACGTCCCCGTTTCTCCGAACCGGCAGCCGGTTGGCGTTGTCTTCCCTGATCTCGATCAGCCACTCGCGGAAATCGAACAACGCCTCCATCATCCCGGCCTCGGCGTGGCCGGAATCTATGAGGCCGCGAAGGCTGCGGTCCTTCTGGACCACCGTGCAGGTCCAGCACCCGAAGCGGGGGGAGGAACTTCCGCAGGACGGAGCCTGCTCCTTGGTTATCACAAGCGGGCACTCCCCGCCTCCGGCGGCGCGGTAAAGCGTGACAAGGCGACGGTGGGTCCCGCCCCAGGGGGGCTTTCGCTGAATGAGCGTCATCCACACCTCCTCGTCGTCGAGGTCGGCGAGCGGGGCGAACATCCTGCATCCGTCCACCGTGTCGTGCCGGTTCATCCCGTGGGCGACGACCCGGCGGCGGTCCATCGCCCGGCGGCGGTTCTGCGATTCGGCCCGCCGCGTGCCGACGAGCAGAACGCATCCCCCCGCCTCCCGCGCGAGCCGCTCCAGCAGCCGGTTCGTGGGCAGTATCTTCATCCTGTCGGTGCACCACCGGAAATTCCTCGTGGGCGGAATGTAGCCGCGGCCTATGACGCTTACCCAGAACGTCTGGTCTATGCACGGCTCGGTGATCTCGGTTTCTATCGGAAGATCCTGTCTCTCCGCCGCCCTGTCGATCTTCCCGAGCGAGTCCTTCATGTGCCTGACGACCAGGGGGGATTCGACCAGTGTGTCGTTTCCGACGACCAGCACGGGGCGCCTCCGCTCCCCGGCGGGAAGTTCCGCCACGACCTCCCACACCAGATGAAGCAGCAGCGTGGAGTCCTTACCGCCGGAGTAGGCGACTACCCACGGATGGCGGTGCCTCTTCGCGTATTCCTTCCCGATCACGCTCCGCACGGCCTCGAGGCGGTCGGGCAGGGTCGCGAGAGCGCCGCCCGGGGTCGCGGACGCGGTCATCGCGCGAGCCTCCGCAGCGTCGTCACGGCTTCCCCGACCAGCCGTCCCGCGCGGTCGATTTCCCCGGCCGCCGTGAAACGCCCGAAACTGAACCTGACCGACGAAAGGGCGCGGTCGGAACCGCAGCCGAGGGCCAGGAGAACGTGCGACGGTTCGACGTCGGCCGAGGTGCAGGCGGAGCCCGAGGAAACGGCGACTCCGCCGAGAGCCATCATCAGCGATTCCGCCTGGACGCCTGCGAAGGCGACGTTGAGAATGCCCGGGACGCGATTGTCGGGGTCGCCGTTTATCTCCGCCCCTTCGATCCGCTCGAGACGGGCGCGAAGACGACGGTCGAGAGCGCGAACGCGCCTGGCGTCGACCTCGCGACGCCTGCGCACGATGGCGGCGGCCCGGCCCATGCCCGCGACCTGATGCGTGGCAATGGTGCCGGAGCGCAGTCCGGATTCGTGCCCGCCCCCGTGAATCTGCGGAACCATCTCGGCCATAAGAGACCTTCGGACGCGCAGGGCGCCCACTCCCTTCGGCCCGTATATCTTGTGCGCGCTGACCGATATAAGGTCGGCGACCGCGGCGACGTCGTCCATGGGAAGCCGCCCCGCCCCCTGGACCGCGTCCACGTGCAGCAGCGCTCCGCACTCGCGCACCGCCCGCCCCAGCGAGGCGATGTCGGTGACGGTTCCCGTCTCGTTGTTGACGTGCATAAGGGACACGACGACGGTATCCGGCCGAAGCGCCCTGGAGAGACCGTCCGCCGTCACGTTCCCCGAACCGTCGGGCTCGACGCAGCTTACCGAGAATCCCCGCGTCTCGAGCCAGGCGACCGAATCCAGAGTGGCCCTGTGCTCCAGGGGCGACGTGACGACGTGGCCGCCGCGGTCCCGGCGGGCTAGCGCGGCGCCTTTCAGGGCTAGGTTGATGGCTTCGGTCGCCCCCGAGGTCCAGACTATCTCCCCGGGCCGGGAACACAGAAGCAGGGCCACTTCCTCCCTTGCGCGCTCGACGGCCTCCGCCGCCTCGCGGCCGAACGCGTGGGTCGCGGAAGCGGGATTTCCGAAGGCCCCGTCCGCCGTGAGAAAATCGTTCATGGCGACGGCGACCGCGGGGTCCACGGGCGTGGTCGCCGCGTAGTCTAGATAGACGGCGTCGCCGTCCGGGCGCTCCGCGACCGGAACGGAGACTTGCGGGGCGGAACGGGACATCGGCAGGTCGGCCTGTCCAAGCGACGGGTCGGTCATCATCTCCTCCTCAAGCGGCTCGCGACGACCGGGCGCACCGGGCTCCGCAACCAACGCCGTCACGGAAGCGGGAACGGTACGGAGGCCTGCGGTCCCGGTCGGCGACGGCGGGACGGGGGAAAACATTCCGAGACAACCGCGCCGCCCCGCCCATCCTTAATCTCCCGCCAGGCAAAAAACATAATGCAACAATGACGGTTGTCAAAAACCGTCCCGAAGCTCGGCATGCGGTTTTCGAAGGTTTCGGCGACGGCGGGGGGGGGGGTGACTATCGGTGGGGACGGGAGAGGTCGCTTTTTCCGTGCCGGTTCACCGGCGACGGCTATCCGGCTTTCTTTTTCCTGAGGTTTACGAAAAGCTCCCCGCAGTCGCAGCGTATCTCCGCGTCCTCGCCCTTATGGCGATGCGTCTCCACGTAACTTTCGCAATTTCCGCACTTCATGGTGTCCAGGATATCGGAAAACGCCTCCGCGACGAGTCGAAACTCTTCCGCCTGAAGATTCGCCCAGAAATTGTAATGAACGGCGGAATTGATCGCCCACTGCAGATTATAAAGAAAAGTGTAAGCGGTGAAAAACAAAGCGCCAATTCTTTCGCAAATCCAGGTCCCCGCAGGCTCTCTAACCGCGGCCAGTTCAGCTTCCCCGCTGGTAGAACTTCCCCGCGAAGTCGACCGCCCTGAGAAATTCACGGAAGGAAGCGTAGTCCTTCATTGAGACCTGCATGATTTTCTGGATAGCTTCTATCTGCGTGGCGAAGCGGTTTCCGTCGTTTAGATTGTGTATCGTAAACGATGGGGTCAACAAGCAGGCAAGAGCCACAAGAGAAAGACTGATTAGAACTCTTTCGTCGGAATTCACGGTTTCCAGCGGAGCGAGAGAATGGTCTTGCCGGTAGCAAGCGTTGTCTGTATCCGGTTTCAAGGGACGCAGCAGGTGCAGATTGATAGGATTTTCCGTATTCGGTGTTTTCTCCAGGCCTAGCTTGTAAAGATAGAAACGGATGTGTTCTTCCCACGGAAAAGCCTCCTCGGTGTCGCTTTCGACCGAGCGGTGAAACAGGTCGGGGTTCGCGACCCGAAGAGCGAGGAAATAGCAGAGAATCGGGTATCTGAACACAAGTTGCCAATAAACGTCGACATGACCACCCTCCGCCGGGATTCCTCTGGACGCAAAATCGTAATCAACCGTTCTCAACGCGATGCACAGCATCCTGACGAGCTTCTGCTGAACCCGCAGGGAAAAATTGAAAGTTTCTGAAAGGGACGTCAGGTAACCGTTGAACCATTCCACGTGTCGGTTTGGTGAGACGTATCCCGTTGCCAGCTTTACCCTGGCAAGAAAACGGCCTATGCCTACCTCTGCCAGGGACGCCCCGACGAGAGTTCTTTCGTTTCTCAAGTGAAACACCAGGTCGAAGAACTTCTCGAGATACTTCTCCCCGTCTTCGCATCCGTAAAACGACTTCACCACGCTTGCAAGCTCCCTCCTGTTGACCGCCATGACGAAAATCAGTGAAGGAACGTTGAATATGTGTTTCACCCTCTCGAGCGTCTTGACGGCGAAGTCGGGACGGCAGCGGTCGACCTCGTCTATGAACACGACCAGCGACTTGCCGTTTCCCTCTTTCCGGGAAAAGATTTCCAGGCATTCCCTGAATCCTTTCAGTGCGGAGCGGTATTCTTCGTAAGGCGTCATGAAGTCGTAACCGCCCGTTTCTTCCCCGCCGGCCAGTTCCTCGACACTTTCGATAACCGCTCCCGCGGCGGGGTGGGCGACCTTGACGACTTTCTTGAAGCATCCGTACAGCTTGTTTCCCCTAGTTTTTATCTTTGGAGCGTCTTCCGAAGCCTGCCTGCCGATTTCGGCGATCAGCGGGGCGAGAGGCTCGTCGTGGAAGTCGCATTCCCACGCGCTGAACGACACGCAGCGAAAGCCCCGCCCCGCGAGATGAGCTCCCAGCATCCTTACGAAGACGGTCTTCCCGTCTCCCCATTCCGCGTCGACGGCCAGGGTGAAGGGCCCGCCGGTTTCCCCGATAAGGTCCGCCAGCATGAGGCAGTCTCCTTCCCTGCCGAGCGCGTCGTTCGCGTGGGGATTTTCCGGGTCGACTTCAAGCGGCCTGATGTTGAGCGACATGGGCATTCGGGGAATTATACCGTCTTTTCCACGCAGGCGGTTCTTCGCGAGGCGGGTGGTTCGTTCCGCGGAAGGGTCGTAGTTACTTCTAGATTCGCTTTCAAAAGCTCAGAAGGCAGTCATTTCAAGTACGAAAACAAAAAGCGGGCGAACGGTTATCGTTCCGCAACACAAAGGCAAGGACATCCCGGCAGGAACCATTAAATACATCGTAGAAAGGTCCGGTATTTCAGCAGAACGATTTGCCGGCGAAAAAACCAGGTAGCGCTTCTCAACGACTTGACATCCCTTGCTGAAAGTTTTTCCCGTCTCCAGCTTATTCGTCTGCCGCTCGCAGACTCGAAGGTCGGGTCATCATGACTAAACTTTCTCATCAAGTCTGGAGTCAGTCGTTGAAATTGAGTTGCCAAGACACTGTAGAATCGGGTTTTGAAGCCGTCGAGCCTAATTTCTTTTCAGCTCCCGGGAAATTTCTGACACGGCGTTGAAAATGTACGGATCCTCCTTGATTTTCCTTTCTATGTTTTTCACCGCATGAACAGCTGTAGAATGATCCCTTCCGCCGAATTTTCTTGCAATCTCGGGAAAGGAGCAACGTGTATGCTCCCTGCACAGAAACATTGCTACCTGCCTTGGCATCGAAATGCTTTTCTGTTTCTTGCTGGATTTCAGGTCACCCACCCTCACCCCGAAAAATGCGCCTACCCTTCTTTGAATTAATTCTATACCAATTGTCTCCGGTGGTTGAACAATGTCGTCTGTGAACCGAGACTCGCTGAAGACATTGTGAAGCAACATCTCGAAGTGTGCATCCGCAATCGTAGAACTGATTTCCAATGAACTCGGGTGACTACAGATGTTGCGTAGTTTAAGGCAAATTCCCAGTTGATTTTTTCTGGTTCTATCAATGACGGCCAAAGCTTCAAGTCGGTCTAGAAAGACGACTTCTTTCATTCTTCCCAAGTCGTCTATCTCCTTGGCGGCTTTCCATTTGCCGTCCTTGCTTTTGGCTTCCTCGTTAAACTCCTTCAGACACTTGTTATGCACATGCTTGTACAATATATAAATGGCCGCCATCCAAGACATTAGAATTGCGGGGCGGTACAGTTCCCCTTCGTAGCACTTGATTGCGTCTTGGATGAAAGAGCGTATCGAGTCGTCTTTTATGGTTTCTAGATTGGCTCGAAGACCCTCTATCAATTTTCTCCCTCCTCCCGTCGACTTTACGCTTCGGTTCGTCAGTGGCGGAGTTGACATTTCCATGGCAGACAGGATGAGTCGTGTTTGAATTTTGTGTACGGGGGTTGAAGAAAGCGACGTGTCCGGTTTGATCGTTGGAACCGCAAGCCTTGCAGAGGTTCCTTACATGTCCGGGTCAGGAGGCACATCATCTTTGTGTTCGGGGCCAAACGATTTTCTTAGAATCTCCAGACTTTCTTCGCTTCCCATATCTATTGCGCCCCTGTCCCGAGAATCCTTCATGTCTTGCCGTTCCCTATTATACTGTTCCCGTAGCCTTTCGACCGCTTCTCGGTGTTCAGTCAAGTCGGGCAGTAACGGAAGCACCCCTGGCCTTGTTCCTGTAACATTGAGTTTCTGTACGAGCTTTATCAGGTCTCCCCTAGGGTCGTTGTCTATGGGCGCTCGATTATATACCCAACGCCAAAACCACGCGTCGTTCTTAATTTCTACGCTCGGTTGCCTTGTCATGTAACTTCAACCTCCTTAAAAATCAGGCTTTTCCTTCTTTGTCCGTTTAAGTAAGTCCTTCGGAATTTAACCGTCAATAAAGCACCGATAAGAGTATCACAAGAATCAAAAGAGTCATCATGATTCGACCCGCGAGTCCGCAAGCGGCGGACGGGCAGACCGAAAAGAGCGAGAACTTTCAGAGAGGAGAATCGAATCGTCATGACTGACCTCGCTACCAGGAGGGTTTCACGTTCCTGACAATCCTGTGCAGTTCGGGAGAATCCATCCAGAAGCCCTCCACCGCGAAAATCTCTTCTTCCACATAATGATATTCCGGGCGGCTTATATCCCTTATGCACGGGTCGCAACCGTAATGTTCCAGCGCCCGCATCCCCACATCCTCGGGAGTTATCAGGAATACCGAGTTTTCGTAACCGTAGCTGTCGAGAAGCAAATGCCGGTAAATTTCCAACCGGACATTGTCAGAAATTCCGATTCTCCAGAGGTAGGGACAGTGGAGAGGCCAGCGGCCGACCGTCGCTTCTTCCGGAAACAGCATGACGAGCGAGTAACATGCCGCGGACCCGCATATCGCGACTATCCTCGAGTCTTCCCCTCCGGGCTTGTCGCGTATCAAAGGAGCAATCAATTCCATGAACAGGGATTCCGACAGATGCCCGTTGACGTCGATGATCGTGTCGAGCGAGGGCGAACTTTCCATCCAGTGTACGAAACCGCCGGTCTTCGTTCTCTTTTTCTCTTCCGAACTTAACACGTCGCCGTCGGGTTTTCCGAAAAGGAACGCGCCTTCTCTGTGTTTGACGAAGTTGAGCCATGCCTCCCATATCCGGTCGCTTTTTCTTTCCGGCGTAAAACCCTCCACTTCCGTTATTCTGGCGAAAGACTGAACAAGCTGAAGGTAATTGGTGTTCCGGTTTTTCAGAACGTCAAAACTTTTTCCCGCCACGGGTTTTTTGTTCTGAAGACAGATGGAGGAAAATATTCCCGTATTTCCTTCATTCATGCCCCGCAAATAATCGTCCGTTCCTATTTCTTCTTCAAGCGGTCTGATTTCATTCATTGCGGAACCTCCCGCCGCGAAACGCGCTCCGACAACCCCCAAACCTCTCCCCCGTCTCTAGCTTATCGCAGAGTCCGAAAGACGCAAAGCGGAGAGGCCCGCCAAGGCGGCGCCTTGCCGGAAATTCGGGAAGCGACGACCCTCCGGCGTCCGTCTCAACGGCCCCGCACGGTATAATAGGGGGGAGAGGAACCTTGCGGAAATCCGCGAATACGACTTCAAACAGATCTTTTCCCGGAACATGAAACCGAAAGCCGGCAATATAGATTTCCTAGGAGCGCGCGCCTCGAACGCGGGGGACGCGTTTCACGAAATCTGGGCAATGAGAAAAGCGCTGGAGTTGCTTGACCCCGAGTCCCGGCTGGTCTGCCTGACGGTCGAAGGCATACCCGCCGCAAGTTCAGGAGAAAACAACCGGTCATGGGACGGAGTCGACTGCGCATTATTCTACGGAGAATCGGAAGAGGATCCGTTCGACCGGATAGAGATCGTTCAGCTCAGGTATTCGCCTACGGCTCCAGAAAAGAATTGGACCTTGGGACGACTTACGAGGAACACGAAACAAAGAGGGAACAACTCGGTCGCCCGACGATTGGCCGACGCCTTCAACGGGATTATCAAAGAGTGCGGGCTGAATTATGAAGACGCAAGAAAGACCGTAACGATTTCCCTCGTCACCAATCAGTCTATTTCACCGTCTCTGGCGGATATTGTGAAACGAATCAGCGACGGAAAAATGGACTCCGAGCAAGCCGAAAAACTGCGCAAGGCGACCGGATTGCCAAAGACGAAACCGAGACTGTTCTGCGAGTGCCTGGACTTGAAGGGTGGGGAGCGGTCCCGGGCCGAGCTTGAAACTGACGTAACAAGAAAGATCGGTAAAATGATCGACACCGACGCCAGAGACACTTCCAGCAGAATCCTGATGGAAGTAAACAAGCGGATGCTGCCGGAGGGACGGGGCGAGCGGATTACGCGGATTACGGTCGAGAGCTGGTTAGGCGTCGGCTGGTCGTCAGGACTGTTTCCATGCGAGGCGAGACTGGAAACCGCGGAGAATCTCATCGAGAGGTCCGTCGCTTCCGGTCTTGCCGAGGCGGTCAGAAACAGCGGGCTGGTCTGTTTTCATGGAGGCGGGGGGCACGGGAAAACCTCCGTCGTCCAAGGACTCGAAGCCTTACTGCCGGGGTCGAAAGTCGTCCTGTACGACTGCTACGGAGCAGGGGGCTATCGAGACCCGTCGCGATACCGTCATCGTCCTCGGGAAGCTTTCACGCAGCTGTCGAACGAACTGGCCCGCAAGACGAAAACGCCTTCTCTGTTTCCGGTACCGAACACAGACGACCCAGATGTCATAAAATCTTTTCGAAGGCGCCTGGAACAGGCGGCGGAGCTGATTGAAACCGGCAAAACCGGGGCCCTTCTGGTAATACTGATCGACGCGGCCGACAACGCCGTCGCCGCGTCCCAGATACCCACTCCCGCAGACGAATGCTTCGTCCACGACCTGGTGCGAATGAGTGAATTGCCGGACAATGTCCGGATCGTGATCAGCACGAGAACCAGCCGCAAGAATTCCCTGAACCTGCCGCTTGAACGTAAGGAAGTCGCCTGCCCGCCTTTTTCACCGGAAGAAACCGGGAGATTTCTGGCGCAACGGTTTCCCCGCCTGCCCCGCAGTTCAGTTGAAGACTTTCATCACCTGTCGGGCGGCAACCCGAGGGTTCAGGCGTCCGCCCTGGCTGGCCGCGACAGGTTCGCGGAAGCCTTGGAATTTCTCCGACCGCACGGAAAATCTCTGGAAGACATTTACAGAAACCAGATGAACGAGGCTTTTTTGCGGGCAGGCGGCGAAGATGCTTTTCAAGAGCTTTTCTGCGCCGCGGTCTCGATCATGCCTTTTCCCATTCCGGCGAGATTGCTCGGTACCGTCTGCGGTACGGACGAGAACCGCATTGAAGAAATTTGCGGAGAACTGGTTCCGAACCTTCGAGCCGTCGGGCGGGGAGTCGAGCTCGCAAACGAGGATTTCGAAAATTTCTGCGAAAAGCGAGGCGCCAACCGCACGGACGAATCAAGGCAGCGCATCGCGGACACACTGCACGACAACCGTTTCGATTCGGAATACGCGGCGATTCACTTGTTTGACGCCCTGCTGGCCGCGGGGCGCAATGAAGAAATTTTCAATCTGCTTGACGAAGAAGATTCGACGCGGGCCATCGAGGACATCGGAGTTCGTCGCCGAACCGATCTCGCAAGACTGCAGATTTCCATGTCGGTCATTTCCCTGTACAACGACGATGTCAAAGCGGTTAAAAGAATTCTCATCGGTTCCGAAGCTATCGAAACCGACTGGAAAACCAATGAGACGCTGATTGAAAATCTGGACTTGTCGGCGCGATTTTGCCAAGAAGAAATATGCAGACTCGTTCTTAACGACCTAGAGCAACGGGGGAGACAGGGACCTCTCCTCGCGTACCTGAGCAGGGAGTACGCGCTCGCTGGAAATGCCCCGGCGTCCCGCGAAGCGTTTCGCCGAGTTCAGGAGAAAAACCGTTCAAGAGATCAAGACGGCTGGAACCCTGAAAAAGACGAGGTTGTGGCCGTGGTCACGGGATTTTACAAGAACGACGGCTGGAAAAAGGCGGAGAAGCATTGCGAGCGCTGTTCGGAGTTACTTTCAGTGTTTCTGAAATATGAACTCCTCAAATTCGTCGCGCTCAGCGAAGGCTGCGAACGGATAAGAAGCATCAGGCAAGAGATGAACCGGCGGCAACGCTGGATCGCCTGCGTGCTCGTCAAGCGGCGCGGAGGAGAAATTTCGGCCGAAGAGCTTGAAGACGGTCTAGAAGCCCTAATGGACTTCAACTTCGGATGCATCAACATCGGCGACCTTCGAAAGTTCGAAAGATCGAAGAGCCGCCTGCTGGTCGATGACCTTCTTTTCTTCGCCGAGCTCTGTGGAAGACGCGGAGTCGACAGCGGACGCATCGCCGAACTCGTCGGAAAAATCTTGCCGCGAAACGAGCGCAAAATCGAGCATGCGATGCTAATCAGACCTTATCTTATCGACTTCTGTTTCAGAGCGGCCCGTCTGGAAAACCCCGGCGAAAATGTTGCTCTTGAAGTCAAGAATGTTTTTCAGTTTCCCGAGATTCAAAGAGATACCGACAGTGATTCCGGTACAAAACGCCCCCGACCTTTTGAAGGAAACATCCGCGATGCCGAACTATTGCTACCGTTTTACGCGGCTCTCGCGGCCGGGTACGCAAAGAAACCGGACGAGGACCCGAACGGAGCCGCTGGCGGCCTGCTGGAAAAGGCCAAGGCCATTTTTTCAAGGGTACGCTCCTGGGAACTCGAACTTACCGCAGAAATGCTCGGCCGCCGAGTTTTCGACCTTCATATCATAAACGGAACGAATGTCGGCCATGCGCTCGACTTTTTCGACAACTTGACTCCAAGAGCCTGGCCGTTCGACAGCCTGCAGCTTGCGACGTGCGGCGGCGATTTCTTCGACAAGGTCATAAACCTCCTCGACGACTATGTCCAGTCTCTTGAAAATTCCAATTCGCGCCCCATGGAAAAAGCCTCCGCATTGATAAGAATCAGCCGTCTCCTGCTTCCGGTCAGCGACGCCTATTCGCGCACGTACTTCGAAAAAGCCCTGAAGACCGTCGAGGACATCGACTATGAACTGATTCATCAGCTCGACTGCCTTCTGGAAATGGCGGGCAGGTTCTCCAAAGACGTTCCCGGGAACCGAAAGCGCGCCGAAGATACCGCGAGGCTCGTCAGGCGGGCCGACATGCTTCTGGGAGACGAAAAGAACTTCCCGTACGCAAGGTCAATGGAAGCCATCGCCTCCTTGTCGACTCCCGTAGCCGCCTGCGTCCTCAACCGGTGGGCGGACGAGGGATTCGTCGAGACGGACATGTACGTGGAAATCTTTTTGCGAAAGGCTCTCAGCCGCAAGACCTTGCCCGCGTCTCATGTAGCGGCGCTTTCCCTGCTTGCGGGAGACCACGGCCCCTTCCTGACGGATTCGATATGCGAGTCCGCAAAAGAACTCCCCGAAAGCGTCGGCGACAAGATTCTTACCGAGGTCGCCGGACGCGAACTGACGAATCTCGCTCCGGACGCGCCGAAGGAGATGAGCGGACAGCTCAAACGCCTGGCGGAATCGCTCGGGAAACCCAACGCCGCATTCAGGAATCTGGCCGACGCGCATGCGTTTCTGAAAAGCAACTCTCTTGCGGAAAAACCGGCGACGGACTCCTACCCGCTTCCCGGAACCGGCGCCGAAAACCAGCAAAAACCCAACTGGTCGGGAGTCGACGTTCTTGACCCCGACTCTATGTCGGCTACGATGGAGACCAACCGGGCCGCCGGCTATCGCGACGAAAAGACCTATTACTCCGCCCTGGCGGCACGAGTCAAGCCCGGCGACCGAATCGGGCATCTGGACGCGCTCGCCCGCATAGCCAAGTCAAAACCTTATCCCGCGAACAAGGCGTCGCACATAGCGGACCGCCTGAAGAAGTGGGAAGGAGAAGCCGTGAAGGGGTGGGCGAGAAAAAACCTTCCCGGTCTGCTCGTCGAACTGAGTCCGACGATTATGGTTCACGGCACCGAGACTTTCGAGTCTCTGGTCAAAGAGTCGGGCCTTACAGGCGAGAAGCTCAGGGACACTATCGTCGCCGCGGTGGAGAAAAACGCCCACAGGGCAAGCTCGAACGGTCTTCTGAAATACACCGCGATGCTGGTCGGCGCCCTGCCCGAGGAGCAAGCGGGAGAAGTGTTCGACTGGTACGTCTCGAGGCTGGACGACAGAGTCAAAGTTCGGGAGACATCGCCGGAGCGACACGACATTCCGGTTGACGACCTGCCGGACGCTCCAGACGAAATCGCCGCCGCGTTTCTCTACCGCTTTCTCGGGGACATGGACGTGCGCCTCCGCTGGCGCGCCGCGCATTCCGTCCGGGCGTTCGTCCGGCTGGGCGAAACAGGCGTCGTCCCGGCTCTCGTTCGACACGCACTGTCCGCCGAGCCCAGAACCTACGCGTTCGGCGACATGCCGTTTCACGAACTGACCGCGCGGCTGTTTCTGGCGATGACCCTGGCCCGCATCGCGTTCGAATCTCCCGAAACCGTAGCGGCGGTCGACAGCGACGTCCTGCGGCTCGCGACCGACGGTCCGCCCCACGTCATGATAGAGCACTACGTGAAACGGGCGCTGACGCAGACGGACAAGACCGCGGGAACGCCCAGAGTGTCCGCCGACCGGGCGAAGCTTCTTGCCCACCCTCTCGAGGGTAGCTCGAAACTGTCCGAGCGACGGGTCGGAGGCGCTCTCGGTTCCATGGAAATGCCGGACGGCGTACGTCTCAGTTTCGATATTCTGGACACTCTGCCGTACTGGTACGATCCGGCCCTGGAGGTTTTCGCGGACGTGTCCGCGGAAGAATTTCTCGAGCGGGCGTACAGCTGGATCGTCAAGCAGGGGTTCGCAAACAAGGACGACGAATATCGGCTCAACGACCGCCGCAGGCATCTCAGCCAATCGGCCATGTCGAGACACGGGGGAAGCTACCTCCCCGCGGAACCGTACCCGCGGTATCTCGAATGGCACGCCATGTGCGTCGTTGTCGGCGAGTTCCTGAAAACGCGGAAGCTCGCGGAACATGAAGACTGCGACGAAATTCCTTTCGAGGAATGGATCAAGCGCTGGGACACTCTGTACGCGGGCACGTGGCTCTCCGACCTGCGCGGGCCAATACCGCCGGAACCCAGATACTGGCTGCGACCAGGCGTGTCCGACCCCGACTGCCTGAAACCTCCGGAAGAACGAGACTCGCTCGCCGAGCTGTTCACGGAGACGCGGGGAGAACCGATCATCTCCTCGTATCGGGAAACGATAAGGTATCTTTCGGGAAAACGGGAAGCCGCGCAAACCGTCCGGGTGGAATGTTCTCTGGTGCCGCCGGAAACGGCAGGGGCGCTTCTCAGGGCGTTCGAGGCGGCGCGGGACCCGTGGTACATGGAAGTGCCGAACGAAGAAGATCTCGACGACGACGACGAAAAACGGATTGAAAAATTCGCCGCGCGGGCGGGCGCGCTTATCGCAAGCCATTCTTACGACGGCTTTGATTCGTTCGACCCGATGCGGTACGGAACGACGGGAGTGGACAGGGAACCGGGGACGCGAATCGCGGAATCCTTGAAACTCTCCCGACCCTGCCCGTGGAGCGGTACGTGGCGTTCAGACAAATCGGAAAGGGAAATCTGCCGTTACGAAGCGTGGAGCACTCAACCCAACGACGACCACGACCTCTGGGCGCGCAGTCGGTCCGACACGGCGACCGACGGGTTCAGGCTCGCGATGGATGCCGAGTCGCTCGCGCGGGCGCTGGAGTATCTGGAAAACGATCTTGTAGCGGTAGTCAAAACAAGAAAATCCAAAGGTGACTACAATGAAAAAGACAGAAAAGAAGTCCGTTTCGTCAGGGTCTACATCCTCAGAAGAAACGGAACCGTCGAAAACTCGGACGGAAAAACTGCTGGAACTTGGCTCCCTGATAGCCAGGGACATAGGGGCTGAGGAGCATCGCAACGTTACCGGTCAGTGGATCGCTCATCACCTGGCCGAGAAGATCGAGGCGGCCGGAACGGACCCGACGCTCGAAGACGAATGCGCGGACCTGATCCTGAAGCTCTGGAGTTCGCGCAGGAATTTTCCCCAAGGCGACCCCTTCGAGCGTTACGAGAAGCTGTTCGCCACTCTTCAAGCTTATTTCTCCGACGATTCAAGGATAGTGGTAGAGCCGCGGCCCGAAGATCCTCCCGAGAAGGAACTGGTCCATATCGCATCCGAAATCGACCAAAGCTCAAGACATCTGGTCAAGGCCATACTGAAAGAGGCGTTCGGGCGCACGGGGATGGAGAACGACGAACTCCTAGCGGCGGTCGACGAGGTCGTTCCCGACAAGCTGACCCGCTACGCCCGAAGGGCAACGAGACTTCCTTCGGGAGGAAAAGAACGCGAAGCCGAAGAAAGCGGAAAAAGCGCGCGTCCGGAAAAAATTCCCTCAGGCGAATTCAGGGAAGAGGAAACCGACTGCGCGGGGCCGCCGGACGACATCGCCCGGGCAATGAAAAGACTCGACGACGCCGTGCGCAGGTACGAGAGGACGCACGCGAGTCGGAAGACCGACTGACCGCCCGGGGGCGGTTTTGTTCTTTTCCTCAATATCGGGTTTGCCCGCCGCTTTTCCATTCGCTGTACTGCTTGTGAAGAACCTGGGTTTCTTCGGGCAGAAAAGGCTCGATTCTCTTCATGATGTCGTCGAGGCTCTTCTTCGCGTCGGACGGCTTTTTCGACCGCTCTTCGGGCATGTCTTTTTTCTCTTTCATTTCGTCCTCCCGCTTCAACGAAAAAAGCCGGAATTCCCGCTCTCGATCAGCTTCGAGGTCGGAGCGGAAGTCGGCCTGTCGTTTGTTCAATAGCATAACTCATAGATTTTCGACCACGCGTCATCTTCAAGCGGCTTGATTTCAACTTCCAAACCGCATTCCTTCGCTTGTTCGGCATAAATAGCGCGGCCATGAGACTTGGCTTTCACCGGCGTAAGAAAACTTTTTATTTTCTTCCTTATCGAAGACTCGGCCATGTCGGACAACATGCCGGATTTCAACGCCCTTACGCTGATGTCTCTCGATAAATCCAACGCGGACAGGTGCTCTTCAATGTCCCGGGCGTCGTAATTCCTCAACTGTTGCATGTAAGGTTCCAGGTTTCCTTTTTCCTTGACCGCCGCCAAGGACCCCTGGCCCACATATAAGGTCAGCAATTCCATCCGTTTTTCCTATCTGTCAGTGTGTGCTATCTTTCGCGAGTCAGACTCTCTGCCCCGAGCCGCAATTCAAGCTGCCGATGTAAAACATGCCATGATTCATCCTTGGCAAGCCTTTACTTTCAAGGAAGGATTCCGAATACGAGGAACTTTCCACGTATATGTCTATCCGGCCCTGTACGCATTCGAAAAGCAGCGTTCCGGCGGAATTCTGCTTTATCGTGTCATAGGAACCGTAATAGTGCAGGTCTTCGGAAGGAGCTTCTCCGACGACTATGACCCCGGGGTTCAGGATGTCCAGCCAGGATTTCGGCACCCTTCCGCTCTTTCTTCCGTGGTGGGGAGCGAAGAGAATATCGACTTTGCCGAGGCCCGGCGGCGCTCCTATAGCCTTCATGAAGTCGGTTTCCAAGTCGCCCATCCACAGAGCGGTGACTCCATGTTCAAGCGAATACCGTATGATAGGAGAAATGTTGTTGGGACTGCCTCCGTCTGCTGCCTGCTTGAGCGCGTCTTTGTAATGTTGATTGCCCGTGTCCGGCCAGAGTATGTGAATTCCGGCTCCACCCCTTTGATTGTCGGATTCGTTCAGCCATTTCCGACTGCATCCTTTTTTCAGATAGTAAGCCTTGTCAGAATCCCGCAAGGAGCAGTATTCCCTGAAATCGTCGGTCTCGTCTTTTTTGGTTGCTTTGTTAGCCACGCAGTAAAAATTCACTATGGGCATCTGTCCGTCGAGGTACGCAAGTCCTCTTATGTGGTCATAGTCGGGGTGCGTGGATATGAATCGCTTGATGGTCTTGTACCCAGATTGATATTTCAGCTCTTCCGTAATCTCCCTCCTGTCCTCCTCGTTCATGCAGCAGTCTATTATGGAGAAGCTGTCGGCATTGTGCTTTATGTAGAACATGTCCCCGTTTCCCACGGAAAAAGATTTGATAATGCTCATTGAATCACCTTCGTTCCTTAATTTTCAATCCCGTCCAATTCTCAAAAATTTTTTCTCCGAATAACCCGGTCAGTCTGACAGCAGGTACTGAGTGATCAGCGACCGGGTCAACGTTTCCGCACGGTTCGAGAGAAGGTTTAAGTCCTTTTGAGACATGGCGTTGAAATCGGTCGGATAATCGATGACGGCTTCGCGGTCAACCCATCCGGGCGACTTGAACGGAACCTTCTCGTCCTTCTGCCCCAGATTGACGTAAACGAATCGATTCAGTTCGCCGCGTCTCGCGCAGTCGTGCAACCGTTTCTTGGTAGCGTCGTTAACCTTGCGCATGATGCTGTTGACCGCCTGAACCATGCGTTCCGGCCATGTGGACGGCAGATCGCCGCCGCTGAACTGACCGACCCCGGCGTCACTGGTTATGATGACTTCTGGTGAATACGATATCCCGCTCACCTTCGTATCCCGACCCGGCTCCATTACGCTGACGCCCAGATTTTCAAAAACTCCCCCGTCGGTCACGATGACCCGCTCCTGCCGCGACTCGCCGTTTCGCTGGAAAACATGCTTCCAGTCGTAAGGAGGCACCAGAGGAGGATAAGCCGCGGAAGCGGTGACGGCCTCGGCAAGACGGAGGTCGCTTGCGGGAGCGTAGCCGAATCGCCACGACCCGAACCGCTCGTTGCTCACGCGGAATGCGGTTCCAGTGCGCAGTTCGCAAGCGTTCAACACTACATCCTTGTTCTGCCTAGTCGGCGCTGCGCAGGTGCCGTCGCCGACGATGTCAGCGACCGCGTCGGCAAGTGCGTGAGTTCGAGAACACCGCCGCGAAAAAGGCCATTGAAGCCGATCAATATACTTTCTGCATCCACGCATTCCCTCGGGCATCAGTCCCGCTCCCTGATTAAGCGACAGTCTGATCAGAAACAAAAACAGGCTCGGGACCGCCACGAAAACCCAGTTGAAAAGAGCGGGAACCAGACGCTTCGGATTCAGCAACTTAAGCAAAGACGGCTTGAGCAGCCCGCGGCGCAGCGTTTTGACCGTCAACGCGTCGATCGAAGCAAAGGGATCTTGACTGTATCCGACAAGTCCGGTCGTCACGGCCCCGCCAGAAACGCCGGAAATCACCTTGACGTCGTCAAGCAGCCCCAAGTCTTCAAGAGCCCGCAACGTGCCCAAGTGAAACGCGACCGCGCGGGAACCGCCTCCGGACAAAGCCAGTCCCATGGAAAACGGATACGGTCTAGGCGACGGAGCCTTCACGGACCCGCCGCAACCAGTCATCGTCAACTTATTCAAGTCGCCGAGGCCGTTCATCTTTTGTTTTTCAAACAGATACAGGCCGAGCTCGGGAGCTTTGTCCGCGGCGCGACCAACGATCATCATGACCTGATAAACGCCTTCTGTCGGAGACTCGGCGAATATGCCGGCGATGCCTTCAAAGTCGGTACGGCTTGGGCTCGGACCGCTTACGGGATGGGAATGCCATGTCCCCAGATAACCGACCGCCCCGGAAGTATGAGCCGAGTAATGCTCGCCGAGATCCTTGACTCCCTCCACTCCGCAGGTGAACAGCCGTGGAGAGAACCCGCTGTCTTCCGGCGGACCGCTTACGGCAGAAATCCACACAACGCGCAGGCTTTCGTCCAGATGGCCGAACAAAATTCCCCCTGTCTCGCAGTCCGTCGTCCGTTCCCGTCCGCCGGCGCGAATCCAGCCTCTCGCGTCCCGCCAAGCGTTTGCCGCTACTCGAAACTCCCAGCTGCCACCTGCGACAACTATGTCGGGAGAAAAAGTGGCGACGAAATCGGAATGGGAAGTTGCATCCCGCGCCAGAAACCCTCCTTTCGCAGAAGCAGAAGCATCCGACAGGCCGGCAGCAACATGGTTGAGCATACGCGCGACCAGGGCGGCCACATCCACATGCGAACCGACGAAGGTAGGGTCGGAACAGCCGGGTTCGGGCTGTCTCGGAACTTCCTCGGAGTCGGAATCCCAGAACGCGTCCGACCAATGTTTCATCCAGTCCCGGTTGGCCGCCGCAAGACCCAACCGTCTGTAGACATCCCGAGGCCCGCCCGAATATTCCGCCGGAGCCAATACCCAAGCACCATGAAGAGCCGCCCCGCTAACCATCATCGCCGCCACTGGAACGTGTAATTTTTCGGTTTTCCGCAACTCCTCAAAGCGATGGCGTACGCGCAACGACGCGGTAGCGTCAATGACCAGATCGATGCCGTCCGCAAATTTAGTATCTCTCAACGTCGTCTGAACTATGTCTTGGCTGTAAGCTACGGTTTCGCAGTCGGTCCCAATAGCATCCAATCGCCTTTTGAGGGAACTAACCTTGGAAAACCCTATGTCTCTTCGCTCGTAATTTTGACGCACGAGAATGCCCGGACTTACGACGGCATTGTCGTACAGGGAAAGACGCTTCACGCCGCCGCGAATTAGATATTCAGCCACGGCGCTCCCAAGCGCGCCGCAACCGAACAAGGCAACCGACCTGCCGTGTAATTTGTCCATCGGCGTTCCGAGATCCCTGCGTTGAATAATTTCCTTTCTGTTTTCCATCACGCGACACCAATTAACTTTGCTGGTGGTCATCCATTTGTGAACTGTGTCGAGAACATCGTGCAAAAGCCTGTGAATCTCCTCAGGAGTTTCCTGCCCCTTGTATCTCGACAGAAGCTCGCAACTGTCAGATGCGATGCGTAGATATGACGCCGCAGAGGAGGGAATTTCCCATACGCTCAAATGCTGAAGCCTGTGTTCCAAGCTCCCAGCGGTTCCGCGTGAAGGAGCGCCGATCACCATGTAAAGCGGTTCATCCTTGCTCAAGCTCTTGGAAGCCAGCATCAAGCGCACCAAAACGGATGCTGTGTTAACACCTCGGTCCTCAAGGCAACGAAACAAGTTCCACACATTCTTCGGGTACTCGAAGGGCAATTCAGAATCAAGCAGTAGAGCGGCGGCAAACCGCTTGTCCGTCCGCAAGGTATGGACACGCGACCAGCCGTCTATTTCGATGAGATTGGCGTCGGTCCGAGAAAACACGGCGAAACCGAACCAGGGCCACTGGTCGCGACCGGGCGTGTCGGTATGAATCACCACTTTAGTTTGGGTGCCGTTTCTGTAAGCCACAGGGGGGTGTAAAGGTCCTTCGGGGTCGTCTAGCTCGCCGAGCGCGGCTTTCTCAAACCAGTCGGCGAGCTGCTTGATGAATCCTATCATCCCGAGACTCGGCTCCCATTGGGTGTCTGGAGACTGATACAGACACAAGCGCCTGCCCCACTGGACATGCGGATAGCCTAGGAAACGCGTGTGTACCGTTTCCGCGCAAGGCAAGACGTGTGGAAATTCCTGCGGTATGTAAATCCGAACACTTTCCCTAGATTGGAACTTCAGCCCTCCTTCTTCGTGCCCGTATCGGGAGCAATCGAGCGATATATCCACCATCAGCCGACCGTCGCTGTCGGTTTCTTTATGTTTGTTGCGTATACGTAGTGAAGATCCTTCGGCACCGGCAATGCGTCGGAGCTGGTTCAGCGCAAACTTCTGTCCGTCGGTAATCGGCATTATCCGAACCCCTTCGGCGACCTCGGTGGAACACCACCGGGGCTTATTTTTTTAAGCGTGTCTGCAATGGGCTCGGAAACATCTTCCTCGCCCACATACCTGAGACCGTTCTCCCCGACTTCGAATATGATCGGCTGCGGGTCGTTTTCGTCGGGATGCTCCTGCGTGCAGATGAATTCGTTCGGCACTATGCTGTTGTACTGAATCTTGGCCAAGGCGTGAGGAGGATTGTCTCCCGGCTCGTTGCTGTCGGGAACCGGCTCGGAACTTGACACGACATATCCCGGGTCAAGCGCGGCGTTCGCCATATCCGTGACAATATCGGCCTTGAGGGTTTCCTCTTCCTCTCCTTCGTCTTTCGAGTACATAACGGACTTTGAGCAGTGATGCGGAGCCAGAAGCACGTTCCAGTTCAATGTGTCCCTGTCGCTACAGTCGAATATCCGGCGAATGACAGGATATTGAAGGTCTCCCATCAGCAGCGCATTTCCCACACCGCACTCGGATTTGAGAGTGATTTGAAACGCGACGCTGCAGTCGTTGCGCTCGCCGTGGCTGTCGTCCTTGAACGGCGCGTGGACAAAAGCCTCGAAGTCTGCACCCACATATCGGCCATCAACAAAAGCAACGGCTTGTCCCGGAATCGAGAGAAACTGCGGAGGAAATCCTGTAAAGGCTTCTTCCCTCAGCAGGTCATCGTAACCTATGATGCGGACCCTGTCCCCGGAACCGGGGTCGCCTCCCGCTTCGATGGTTGCCTTGACCCGGCGCATCGCCTCTTTGCCGAAAGCTTTTGCATCCTCGCAAAGATCCTTTCTGTACTCGCGGAATATGCGAGGCGAAAGCCACAATTCCGATATGGTAATCCTGTCGAGAAGTTCCTTGAATCCCTGACAGTGATCCTTGTCCGGATGCGTCAAGGCGAAGGCCGACAGATAAGGAGCCCCGTCAACCTCGGGCAGTATTCCGGTCAACTCGTCGATAACCGGCCACGCGGTGTCTTCGTCGTCTTCCGACTTGGCCATGTGGCGCAGGTCGACCTGAAGATACATGGACTCCGAGATGCGGACGGTGGTGCTGTCGCCGGTTCCGACCGGCCAGAAAATAAATCCCTTTTCGGGTGGCGTTATAGCCATTATACGTTCCTCCTTCAGGAAATATCTTTCCTGGATAAAACCATTGTCTTTTTTCTGTTTCCAGAACTTTCTTATGACCTTTAACCGCAATTTTTATAACTCGCTCTGGACACAACAACTTGATTGAATAAGCTTTCAAGTCTCCTTTTAACCTACCTTAACAAATACCGATTGTCAAGAAGACAAATCTTGAAAAACGCTATTCTGACAAACAATCGAGTTGACATGTAAAAAGTGCGCAGTTATAAAGTTATTGTGGAGCAAAAGAGAATCTACCTAGAGCTGGGAGAGAATATCAGGCGTTTCCGCAAAAAGGCGACCTACACTCAGGTCCGGCTCTCCAAGGATGCCGGGATTTCCCGGGCTTCGCTGGCCAACATTGAAGCTGGACGCCAGCAGGTTCTCGTGCATCACCTTTACACAATCGCCCATGCGTTGCAGCTTGATTCTCCTGACCAGCTTCTGCCGACAGTGCCATCTCGCGAACACCAGGAAGTTCTTTCATCTCCCATACCGGTTTCCGGTGAAGACCTAACCGATTCCCAGCGCAACGAAGTAATTCACCTAATTTCCCAAAGTTCGAATAAATAGAGTTTCTAACGATAAAAACTGAGAACGGATGAACACAAAAAGAAGAAACCGAATAATTGAAAAAGCGGGGAGGCTCCTTCAAGAAAACAACATCGACAGTCCCCCCGTGCCCGTACGACGCATAGCGAAAAGTCTAGACGCGCGAGTGATTTTTTCTCCTCTGGACGGCGAACTCTCCGGCATGGTATACGTAAAAGGCCGTACTCCAATCATCGGAATCAATTCCCTCCATCACCCGAACAGGCAAAGGTTCACCATCGCGCACGAATGCGGTCACCTAGCACTCCACAAGGGTCTGATCGGGAAAGAAATTCATGTGGACAAAAGATTCCCCATGCTGATGAGAGATTCATTATCGGCGGCGGGAATAAGCAGAATAGAGATCGAGGCCAACCTGTTCGCCGCGGAAATACTGATGCCCAGATATCTTTTGACGGAAGTGCTTAACAACGAACCGTTTGACATAGACGAAGAAGAAACCGTTAACTCGCTCGCCAGAAGTTTCAGGGTAAGTCCGGCCGCGATGCGCTTTCGGCTGGGCAACCTGTTTGCTTAACGACGCGCTCGCGTTCGCTTAACACTATCTGGTCTTTATGGACAAACGGACATGAAGTGCTCCGTGATGATTTGACATTCTTTGCCGAAAGTTTTTCCTCTCCGAGGCGACAAAACTGTTTCCGCAGATTCCCGTCGGTTCGCAAAGAAATCGAAAAGAACGCGACGGCGTTCACGGGAAGGAACCCGGCGAAAGACCGTTTCTGACCGTCAAGAGAATCCAGGCCGTCCCGAAGGGCGTCGGACGGCGTCAACGCCATGGCCAACGAGAAAATACTGATTTTCGAGACCGACTGGTTCGAGGCGGAGGAGATTGAAGCCTCCAGGTCGATACGTCATATATATTCCTCCGCCGAGACGCTGCTCGGTCTGGGAGACCCTCCCGTGCGGGTCGTCCGACGCCCCCTGATATCCCACATGTACCGAGACGACATTGAAGACTTCGTCGACCTTGACTGCAACAGCAGGGGCGTCAACGTCGTGATTTTCTCCACTCACGGGTCCTACGAGATGACCGAAAAAGGCAAACATCGGCGCGAACTCGAGACCTCCGACTACAATGATGTCGACATCAGCAAGGAAATCCGGAAACTGGACGAGAAGCTCGACCGCACCATTATAGTGCTCGACACCTGCGAAGTCGGGAAAAAAGTGAGTTCGTTTCGCAAAGCGGCCGGGGCGGCCGCCGCCGTCGGATTCAGCAAGGAAGTCTACTGGAAGGACTCGTCGGTCTTTGTTTTCGCCATGCTGCTCAATTTCAGAGAATCCGGAGTGTTTCAGGCCCGCATGAGGAAAACCGCGCTGGGCAGGGCGAAAAACACCGTTCGAGAAATGCTGAACGGGACGTACAAATCATTCAAGGATTCGCTGGGCGTCGAGTGTTCTTTCGAGAGGTTCTGACGGAAGGACTCGGAGAGAGGGACGCGTACGGCACCGGTTTTCCCGCAAGTCGCGAGACGGCTGAAGAGCCTCCCGGCCCGACGCTCCTTGCAACCGCCGCCGCGAACCCAGGGGAAAGCCGCGCTGAAGTTCCCGGCTCGCGCTGAACCCCGAAGAGGCGTCTCAGAAGGGGAAGGCGACTTCAGGGGAGAGTCCGTCTTCGTTTTCCTCGCATTCAAGGATAATGTACCACGATGGCAAAAGCCAAGAAGAAAACCGATTCGACAAGAGCATCCCGCGACGGTCATGAATTCCACGAAGCCTGGGTCGCGAGAAAGGCCATGCAGCTCCTGCTTCCCGACGGCGGGCTTGCGGGCATGGCCGTGGAGGGTCTTCCGCTCTCCGACCAGGAAAACGCCTCTTCGGAAACCGTCCAGGTGGCGGACCTAGTTCTTTACTACGGAGAACATCCCTCTTTTGCCAGCTCGCGGCGAACCGAGATCGTTCAGTTCAAGTACTCGGTAAGCCATGAGAACATCGATTTCAGGATGAGGCACGCCAAAAAAACCTTCAAGAAATTCGCGAAGGCTTACGCAGACTTCAAAAACAAGCACGGCGCGAAGGAAGTTCGGGAAAAGCTCCGTTTCCGGCTTGTCACCAACAGGCCCGTCTTCCCCGCCTTGACCGAAGCGATAAGGGGTCTCGCGGAGAAAACGGGATTAACAGGCAAAGCGAAGGAACAGGCGGACCAGTTCAAAAGAGCATCCCCCCTTGACGATGAGCAGCTGGCCGAATTCGCCGGCAAGTGCGATATCGCGGGTCTTGCGGGAAATCTCAGGGACATAAAGAAAGACCTCTCGAACATCCTGGCGGACTGGTCCGCGACCCGAGACGCCGTGGCTTCCGCCCGCCTCGGCGAAATGAGAAAGATGGTCCGAGACAAGGCGGGAACCAAGGGAGAAGGCAGAAACGTCATAACGCGCGTGGACGTTCTCGCCGCCTTGGAAATAGAGAGAGAGGAAGACCTTCTGCCATGCTCTTCCAAGCTGCCGGAGGTCGGACAAATCGTCGAGCGCGAGCAGCTTGCGGAGGCCGTCGCTCTGGTTCCGGGTCTGGCCAGGCCCTTGCTGGTTCACGCGGCGGGAGGAATGGGCAAGACCGTGTTCATGCGCAGTCTTGAGGAAAAACTGAAAGACGGCCACGAAGCGGTGTTCTTCGACTGCTTCGCCGGAGGAGCGTACCGCTTGTCCGAAGACTCCCGACATCTTCCGGAAATGGGGCTCATTCATATAGCCAACACGCTCGCGTACAGAGGTCTTTGCGACCCCGTGCTTCCGGGAAGTCATGATGTCCCGTCGCTTTTGAGGACTTTCCGCCGCAGGCTCGAACAAAGCGTCGGGACGCTCGCCAAGGCGTCGCCGGAAAGAAAACTTCTTCTGTTTCTCGACGCGATAGACAACGCCGAGGTGGGCGCCCAAGACAGGGGCGAAGACTGTTTCCCGACGCTTCTTCTGGAAAGCTTCAGGCACGACCCGCCGGACGGAGTGAAGATTGTGGCGTCGAGCCGCTTTCACCGCATTCCCGGAGACTCCGCCCTGTACGAAAAATTCGAACTGTACGCGTTCAGTCGCGAGGAAACGAAGGAATATCTCCGGACGCGCCTGTCGAACGCGAGCGACGTCAAAATACGAGTCGCGCAAGCAAGGTCCAGGGGAAACCCGAGGATCCTGGAATATCTTGTCGAAAGCGATAGAGATCTTCTCGATCCGTCGAAAGTTGACGAAGAAATAAAGCTTGATCAGCTGATCCAGTCGCGTATAGACGCCGCTCTTTCCAATGCCTTCGCCCAAGGGTACGAGCGGAACGATACGGATTCTTTTCTGGCGGGACTGGTAGTTTTGCCACTGCCCGTACCTGCCGAAGAGTACGCCAAGTCCCAAGGAATCGAAGAGGAAGCGGTTAAAAGCTTTGCGTCGGACATGTATCCGTTGCTGGAAATTACCGAACAGGGATTGACGTTCAGGGACGAACCGACCGAAACCCTGATACGCGAAGAATACGGGTCGTCCAAAGAATCTTTGAAACGGATCGCGGAGAATCTTCTGAATCACCAAGGACAATCCGTATACGCGGCGAGGGCTCTTCCCGAACTGCTTTACAGGATAGGCGACGGGGATCAACTGTTCGACCTGGCTCTCAACGAAAAAAAATTCCCGGAAGCCGAAACAGGCACGGTCGGCAAGGTCAACATACGTCTCTCAAGGCTCAAGGCCGCCCTGCGTTACGCGGCGGACCGGAAGAATTACGACCGGCTCGTCCGGCTTCTGATGGAAACTGCGACTATAACATCCGCAGACCGGCACGGAACGGAGTATATTCTCGATCATCCGGACCTCGTAACAGCGGCGAAGGATGTCGACGCGGCCAGAAAACTCTTTGAGGTCGGCCCGAACAAATGGCAGGGGACCCGCGACGCGAGGCTTACGATAGCAAACGCCCTGCACGGCGACTTAAATGAGGCCCGCAGACACGCGGAGAATGCGGAAGACTGGATCAATCACTGGTACCGGCAACCGGAAGAAGAACGTCCCGTCAGACCAGGAAGAGACGAACCGAAGCATCTGGATGTCGCCGCGATTCCTTTCGTATGGGCTGCGGAAGGAGACTTGCAAAACGCCGTCAGGTTCATGAACAGATGGAAAGACTGGTATTCCTACGAAGTCTGGGAACATGTCCTAGCTTTCTCAAGTCAGGCGGGATTGCCGGAAGCCGCGACCGACCTTCCCGATCAGATGAAAGGAGACATCGCCGGACTGACGGCAGCGTTGTCGTTTGTGGAAACAGACAGAGCAAGTCGAGAAAAACTGGTCGGCGAACTCGCCGAAGCCTGCGACAGCCTCGACGAACTGGAATTCAATACAGACGAAAGTTGGCAAGGAAAGCGCCGATACAATTTCGCGGAAGGATTGTGCAAGGCTTGCGGCATCGCTCTTTCCCTGGGGTCCCGCCGGGAATCTCTGTCCATGCTGCGCCTCATGTCAAACACCCGTCCCGGCATGTGGGCTTTCTTCAGGGAAAGTCATTCCAGCTTCACCTCAAACATCGTCCTGCTCGACATCGTCCTGTTTTTGTTTCGGGTCGCCCTGACCGCCGCGGCCGAGGGAAAGGAAATCCGGGAGAAAGATGTCATGCCCGAGGACCTGATGTCCCTCTGCGGAGACATGGAAGACGACGTTGGGGATGCGGAGTTCAGAAAAAAACTCGAAAGCAAAACAAGCGGTTCTAGCCGCGAAAAAACCCGGGAGGCGAGGCAGTTTCTAAGCGACAGGCTCAATCCCCTGCTGTCTCTGGTCAAGGCTCTTTCCAGACTGCTCGCCGCGCCGGAAGGAAAAGCCGACAATCCTTTCACGGAACTTCTGACCGCCTGGGCGGACTCGGAAAAGACCGTAAACCGCCACGGAACGGAGGAGTTCAGTCTTTTTTTTCAAATACTGGGCCGTAAGGTCTCGACCTTCGCCTTGTGGACGCGCGGCGACCTCGGCGACGCCTCGGCCGAGGCGTACACCAAGCGCCTGCACGAGCGGGAGCCCGTCAAAGCGGCAGCGGCAATCGAAGCCGCGGGCATACTGGCGAAGCGCCGGTCCACGCGGAAGCTCGCCGGGGCGGAAGCCGTCAAGGCACGTCCCCTGATCGAACGCGAGGACGATGTTCGGAACAGAGCGTACTTCTACGCCGAGCTCGCGAGGGCCATCCTGCCGGCCAGTTCGGAAGAAGCGGCGACATATTTTCGAAGAGGTCTAGAGGAAATGGACGCCGTCGGGTCGGACGGGGACTACTTTGTAAACGAGCTGCTTCTTTTCGCAGCTTCGCTAAAGGGCGGGGAAATCAACGAAAAGCACTTTCACAACCTGACCAACATCTGCGAGCTCAATATCCCGGACGAACCGGAGAAATTCTTCTGGTCCTCTTTCGGGCAAGGGCTGTCGCGGGTTGCCGGGTGCAGGGGACTTGCAAAACTGTTCCGGTGGAACGACCGTTCGAAAGCACCCTTAAGCTTCGCATTGCAGCCATATCTGACGGCGCTGATCCGCCACGGCAAAATCGAACCGGAAGACGCACTGGCGCTGAACCGTCTTTCCTACCCGGAGGAATTCTCTCAAGGCTGCAACACGGAAACACTGGCAACCGCAATCAGGAAAAGTCACCATGAAAACTCTGAAGAGCTTGTTTCGGAAGTCGTCAGGCAGTTTGAGGAAAACCGCCAGGGCACCCTGATGTTCGGCCTCACGGACGAACTCGCATCCGTCGTTGAAAACGTTCTCGGGAAAGAATCGGAAACGGCCGATTACATTGCGCGGTCTCGCAGACACTTCGAACAAGTTTTCCGTGTTCGAAAAGAGTACAGAAACTACCGCGGCGAAAAAGACGAAGGCGTGTCCGAACGGTATCTCGAGACGCAACGACGGAAAAAACAAGAAGTCGCCGAAATCGTCGCGGGCGCCGATTCCGCCGACACGGAATCGCTTGAGAAAGCAATTGACGATTTCGTACAGATCAACAGTTTTCACCATTACCCGTATGAAGAATTCTTCGAAAAAATCCGCGAAAAAGTTCCTTACCATAAACGAACGGATTACTTGCGCATGCTGGCGGAACACGAAACTCTGGATTTTTACAGGAAACTGGAAGAACTGGAAAAATGCGGAGATTCATGGAAGGACTCATCCGCATCTATCGCGGACGAGTACAAAAAACTGGGAATACCGACGACGCTTCGCCACGCGGACGACCTGACGAGAGATGGCCAACTTTCGGGACATTACCTAAAAAGAATTTCGGAAATTTCACGCGTTCCGATTCACAAGCTGGCGCTTGAGCTCGTTAAAAAGTTCGCCGGAAGAAAAGCAAGTACCACCAGAGAGGTCTGGGTCAGTCTCGCGGAACTGCTCAGCGTGAAAGCGCGGAAAAAAGAAAGCCGAAAGGCTCTGGTCCGCCTGCTGAACGGTCCCGCGGCGAAGCTCTCGTACAAAGCGTCCGACGGAGAATGGCGAGAAGGTCTGTATCCGAACGAGAATCCCGATATTTTCTCCGGGATGGTATGGAGAAAGCTCGGCTCTCCCGACCCCGAAGACAGATGGAGAGCCGCGCACAGCGCAAGGTGTTTCGCCAGACTCGAAAGATGGGAAGTTCTGGACGCGCTGGTGGACAAGATAGACCGGAGGGACGCCGGGGCCTTTCAGGCGGCCGAACGGCCGTTTTACTTCATGCACGCGAAGCTGTGGCTTCTCATCGCCCTGGCCAGAATAGCTCTGGACGAACCGAAGGCCGCGGCCAGATACCGGGACGTCCTGCTGAAAACCGCTCTTGACGAGGAAGCTCCGCACGTGCTGACAGCGCATTTCGCGGCGGAAGCGATTCGGGCATGCGTAAAAGCGAAAGAGGTCGATCTATCGGACGGCGTCAAGGAATCCTTGTCTCATGTCAACAAGTCGCCGTTTCCGCGATTGAGAAAGAAAATAATGCGAAGGCAGTCGAAATCGCTTCCCGAGTCGGATCCCGAGTTTTTTCTGGGCAGTCATTTCTACCGTCACGACGTTGAATCTCTGGGCAGAGTGTTTGGGAAACCGGGACGGGAGGTCAGGAAAACAATGTCCGAAACCGTGCGGTCCGCCGACCCAAGCATAAAGAGCATGCGGGATTTCGCGAAAGTATCCGGTCTGTCTACATCGCCCGCAGCCGGCGGACCGACGCGCTCGCCTTTCCAGACTTACGGATGGCATCTAGTCTGGCACGCGCGGTTCATGGCCGCGGGGCGGCTTCTCGGGAAATACCCCGTTACGGACGACTGCAGTCTCTACGACGACCCCTGGAACGCGTGGCTTCGCGCCTTCCTGCTTACCAGGGAAGACGGGCTGTGGTTGTCCGACGGGATTGACAGAGCTCCCCTGAACGCCTTGCCCATGCTTCTCGAAAGAAACGACGCGGGTGTTCTGATTCTTACCGAAGACGAATCGAAAATACTCAAGCTCCTGAACATAGAGTCCGGAGTCCTGGGAGAAACGGTGGTCGCGGGTGAGTGGGATTCGGGGGACCGGGTGAGCGTCCACGTCGAATCGGCGCTGGTGAAACCGGAGAATGTCCGCAAGATCGCAACGCAGCTTTACCAGGAAGACCGAGAACTGGCCTGGCTTCCCAACTACTGTTCAAACGAATACGACGGGGAATACAAGGGGAGCGACAAAGACGACTGCGAACCCTGGATCGTGTGGCCCGGCGGCGAGGCGAGACTCGACAAGGACGACCCCCTAGGTTCGGTCGCTGCGACAAGAAGACTGCGAATTGCCCAGAAATTCCTCCCGGCGATGTCGCTGGAACGCAAAGATCCTTTCGGACGCCTCTGGCAAAACGGGCGGGTTACGGCGCGTAGCGTCGCCTGGGGACATGAAATCAAGGGAGACTACGAAGAACCGCGCGGGGGGACGATACTCATGTGCTCCAAGCCTCTTCTCGAGGACCTGCTGTCCGGAAACGGGACGGACCTGCTCCTGCTGATCAAGATTAGGCGACATGAAAAGGTGTACGGACGCGAACTCGACTCACATCCGGACAAGACCGCGGTAGTCCGCATAAAGCGGACTCTCGAGGTAGAAGTGATGCCGCAAGACGCGCAGCGGTCGAGGAACCATCCTGAAGAAGTCCCGCGAGACTGAACGATTCGTTGAAACCATGGAAGAAAATTCCGATTCGCCGCAACAATCCAGCGACCCGCAACTGCTTCGCTGTTTGGCTTTGTACCGCGAAGGGTCGCTGCTTGAAGCCCGGGCAGAACTGAAAGAGCCGGGTTGCGACAGAGACGACGAAGGTTACCGCAGACTGCGTACGCAGGTCGCGATTTCTCTGGGAGACTGGAATGAACTTTCCTCCATCGTCGCCGAAGAATTCTCAAGGAAGAACAGCAGAAGCGCCGTGGAATTGCTCGGATACGCGGAGATCGCCGTGTGTCTGAATCTGCCGTGTGCGAAAGCCCTCACGGTCGCGGCGGCGGAAAAAGACGATGCGGATGCCCAAGTGCTGGCAGGTGCACACCTGCTGGCTTCAAGAGCCGGATGGAACGACGACGCGAGAGCTCGGCAATGGCTCGAGAAAGCCCTTGCGCTTTCCGGCGAAGACGGTCCGGTCAGGCGGGTGCCGGTCGAAAGGATTCTGAACGAAAAGCCGGAGTTGGAACAGCCGGGTTCCGACATACGGCCGAAACTGATGCGCGGAGAGATTCCCATGTCGATGGCGGCCGAATCCCTCAACGGTTCCCTGTTTGATTTCATGGTGCTACCGGCCTTGATGAATCCGTCGGAGAAAGACCCGCGGAGAAGACGCCCGATTCCCGCGTACAGCGGCAAGAAACTGGCGACCTATTTTGACGCGGACGCCACGGTCGGAATCGACGCGACGGCGTTAATCACCCTGAACTTTCTCGGCCTGCTCGACGAGACTCTTGACGCCTTCAACAAGGTTTATATTCCGCATTCGATGCTCGCGTGGCTTTTCGAGGAAAAACGCAGGACGAGATTCAGACCCATCGTTCCGCCCGAGACGGCGACCGAAACCGAGGCTTCAGAGTATTGTCGAAACATCTCCGACGAGGTCGACCGCGCCATAGAGCGCATCCGCGCCTCGCTCAGCTCCCGAATAAAGTCGGGGGGAATAAAAGTGGCCAGACAAAACGATACGGAAAAAACGGCCGACCGGCGGCTGACCCTACACACGATCGACGACACGTTCGCCCTGCCGGGCGACTGCGACATGATTATAGTGGACGACAGGTGGGTCAACCAGAATCCCGCCATAACAAATATCGACGGCGACCGGCTTGCCGTATTCTCGACTTTGGACATTCTGAATAAGCTGGTCTCTTCGCAGCAGAAGAGGTGGAGGAAACTCAGAACCCGGCTTCGCCGCGCGGGATATTTTTTCGTTCCCGTGGTTCCCCCTGAACTGCAATATCATCTCGGCGCCGTCGCCGTTCAGAACGGCAAGGTCGAAGAGACATGCTCGCTCAGAGCCGTCGGGGAAAACATCCTTTGCGCCCAGATGAACAACTGGCGGCAGCTCCCGGAAGAATGGTTCTGGCTGGAGAAATCCCTTACGGCTTTCTCTCGGACGCTGTACAACCTCTGGACCGAGAACGCGGACTTCGGCGAGGCGCGGGCTCGCTCCGACTGGATTGCCGCCCAGATTAATTTCCGCGCCTTGATCCACATGCTGGGCCTCAAAAACGAAAGCTGCGCCGATGAAAAGGAATTCGGAAGACACGTCATGGAGATCCTGCTGTCCAGACCGGGAACATCCCGGCAGGTCGCCGAGGAATACTGGAAATGGCTTGAAGACAGGGTTCTGCGTCCCCTGAAAGAAGAGTCTCCCGATTCTTACTCTTGGATTGCCGGACTCTGCAAGAAAGAAACCGCGCGGCGGACGGAAATGTACTTGAACCTGGAAGCGGGCCTGCCGACGACGAGGGCCGAAGCGGTGATCAGTGTGCTGAAAAACTCCGTGCCGACGCTACTGAGGGAAACGCTGCTCAACGAACCGGCTTTTCGCAAAGAGTACGAACTTGACCTTGTTTGCTTTGAAAATCCCGCCGTTTCGTTTCAGTGTCCCGGTCTTTTCCGCGCGGTCCGAAGCGTTCTTTCGGAAACTTCGACGGAAGAAGTAACCGACATGGAAGGCGGCAAGTGGAAGCTGGAAAAATTAAGCGAGGAAAACCGGTTGCCGAATCTTTCGCTTTCCCAGGGCGATACGCGATTTTCCGTTTCGTCCGGCTTTCTTTGCCTCTCTCCCGACAAGCAGACACGGCTGCGTCTTCTCAAGGAATCTTCTTCCGAATTCGGCTTGCCGGATGATGCCGGCAACGCGTGGCGCAAAATCCTTGAAAAGCGCCCTCTGGAATACGGCGAGCTTGAAGAGTTCGACGAAGACTTTCTCGATACGCCGACATACACGGCGCGAACGATACGCGGCAAGATCAGAGACGAGCAGTTTCCCCTGTCTTCTATCGTTCCTTCCTCGCGGAGATATTTCGACAGGCTGGTGGGAGGATACGACGGGAGCGCGACCGTAAGAGATTACGCCGCCCGGGGCGGCGGAGCGTTTCTTCGGGAATTGTCCAGGCGGGAACCGTACGACGGTTTCCTGGCAGGCCTTCTTCTCTCGTCGCACCCCGCGATGACGGCCGAGATACCGGTCGACGATTTGGACGAAGACGACCTTGTCCGCGCATGCGACTTTCTGGAAAAACGGGGAGATAAGGTCTCTCAACTGGGAGCGGTCGAGGTGGGCTTTCGAGTTCTCCCCTCGATGCCTAGCATCGAACCCCGCCTTGTTCGCCTGATAAAGGAAATCCGCGGCGACGAAGCCGACGGAAAAACGGGAGGCTGCAAGCTCTTCTTGACGCTGTTTCTCCTCGCGGACGGAGAATTGTCGAGAACCCGCCTGTTTTCCTCGGAACCGCCCTTCTACAGAAAACTGGCGGCTTTGTCGCAGGCCGCGCTTATCCACCGCCAGCTGGCAGGCTCGAACATCGACGTCGACAGACTTCACGACTATGCGGTCGCGACTTGCGGATTGATCCATTCTCTGCAATCGCTTGTCGACATGCGCCTGGAACCTTTATGGCTGCCGGGTTCATGGGAAGGCCATCAAATCAGGGAGAATTTTCTCGGCCGTATCGGCGGCGCGGCGACGAAATACCGGCGGAACATAAAGGACGGGGAACTGTTCGACCTGGTTCTAGGCGCGGAGTCGGGGAGCATATCGTCCGAACATCCTTTCGCCCAGTATTCGCTGAGCCCGCTGGACGGAACCGAAGATCGTCTGCAGGATTTGCCCGTAAAGATATCCGAGGCCATCAACGACCAGCTAGGAGGGGACGAAGTACGTCCACAGTCGTTTACCGCGCTTGTGAATTCGGCGAGGTTTTTTCGAATTGGTTCGGAGCAGGTGGAAACGGCGACGAAAACCTTGATGCGCGGAGGCCACCGCCTCGCGGACGTGGAAAACAAAATGCGGCTATTGGAAATACTGAGCAGGTTGGCCACGGTTTCGGCCGCAACCAGGAACCGCGCTCTCGCGGACGAACTGCGAATCGTCGTGCGCGGTTACAGAAACGGCGACCTATACGACTTGTCGTCCGGAGAGGAAACGGCGGTCTGCCTAATGGCCGCCGCGAGCCGCGCCGACCTGGACGGGTGGACGGAATTTGTCGGGGACTGGATGACGGAACTGGCGTTCAAGGCGAAGGAAGACGAAGCGAAACCGCTTCTTGCGCAACTGGAGTATCTCTGTCACATCGTTCCCGAGCTGTGGATTTCCTGCGGAAGAGCTTGCGCGGCCCTGAAGGCGTTGTCCCGATGAGCAAGCCCGAAGCCCAATCTCGGGGACCGCTCCGTTTTTCTACGGGCCGATCACGCGCCTGATCAGTTCCCTTGAGTTTCCGCCGACCGTCTTGCTCTGACCGAGAACGGCTTCGTTGAACGAACGGATATTTGCGTCTCCGAACCTGATAAGGTTTTCAGCTCCGCGGGGGAAAGACAGCGCTACGGCTATGTCGTAAGCAATCGGAAGCCAGTCCTTGCGGATCCGGCCGAACATGTAGTAACCGGGACGATCGACAATGACGGGATTGCTTCCTATGACGAAACTTTCGTTTCCCGTGGCGGCTACCGCAATCGTCAGACCTTTATTTTCAAGAATCGACAGTATTTTTTTGTCCGGATTTTTTACGTAGTGAGCCAAGCTTCTCGCCCTGACATCTCGTTTGAATCTGTCAATCTCTTCCTCGGGCATTTCCAAGATTTCGGGATTCTCGCTGAAAGTGTTCTCAAAGCGACGGTTCAGAATAGGGTCGTTCCAGTCCGGCACGCGCGAGCATTGGCAAAGCAGGAACAAATTCAAAGCGCTTTTTTCGGGGGAAGTCAACCCGGGCGGTTTTCCCGCCCTGGCAGTTTTTATTATTTTCCTGATTATTGGAGCACAGGTATTCTCAAGGTCGGAAAAAGCCTTCTCCTCAGAAAAATCCCTGTTTCCATGTTCGTCGTATACCGTGTAAATGTCATTCTCCGCGCAGAACTTCTTCACTCTGGATTTTCGAACGACTCCTTCCGGCAAGTTTTCGTCGGAGGAATAAAGCCACCCTTCTGTGTCGGTAAAGTTGCGCAACAGCATTCTGGGAACGAAATGCTGACGTATCGGTTCGTTCGGTTCGTTCATTGAATTCGCCCGCTATCTCTTCTCCATAATACTTATACCCGTCAAGCAATACGGGCGGAACAGCGGTTCTGCGCTACGGAAGACTCGGGATGTCCGGATTTACGGAAAATTCGCCGCACTGCCTTTTATCGCAAATGCATACACATGGCGAAGCGAGCCGACATTTAACCATGGAAAACTTATCGAGACTTTTTCAGGAATTTCCATTTCCGTTCTTTCCGCTTCGTATGTTCTTCCGGTCGACATGGCAAATCAATCTCAGCACATCCCGAAAAGCCGCCTGGTTTTCGGAGCGTCGGCCAGACAGTTTTTGCCGAAGTACCACAGGGCCGGGTCGAGAGCCGCGCACGTGCCGGCTATCCCGTCCGGTCCTCCGATGTCGACCGCGTCAACCGCCTTTTTCCAGAAGCGCTGGATCGTGGGCCGGGCTTTTTCCATCGAGAGACGCCGGGTATCCGTGACTCGGAGACACTCCGTAATGCGGCGAACGTGCGTGTCCACCGCCACCGGGACGACATCCAGGCTTCCGATTCGCGCGCCGCCCGGACAGGCCATCATCCGTACCCACATCGCCCCGATCTTGGGACCGCGAAGCAGCGGAAACAGGGGTCTTCCCGCCCTGTCCCAGCCGCACAGGTCTTCGAGCAGTTCCACGGCGTCGCCGACCCCGCCGTCGATCACCCTCCGCACGGGGGAGAGCGGCCGGGAGCGCAGGCTTTCCGCGATGCGCCTCCAGGCGGGCACGTCCTGCTCATGAAGTTTGCTGACCCCGCTTTCACGCAAAAGCGTTCCAAGCGACCGGACGCGCGGAATCCGCGCGGGGTCGAAAAGTTCCGGATGGGAGACAAAGAGTCCGAAGCCCTTCTCCCACAGGTCCTCGGAGGACCGGAAGCGGTCCATGGCGGAGATGAAAGTCAGAAACAGCCTCGCCTGCCGTTCCGTCGCGCCGCGGCCGCGAAGCAGCCCGGCATACAGGACCTCCGGCATTGCTGCCCATCTGTCGCCGTAAAAGTCGCTGGCGAGGGCCTCTGCCGACCGTGCCGCGAAGCTCGTCCGCTCGATGTCTTCCCGCGCGCCGGAGCGGGACGCAGCCAGACATCCCCGATACCACGCGCACTGAAGACCGACGTCTCTCGCCCGCTCGAGGGGGCGGTGAACGATCGCGCCCGCCGCTCGCAATTTCTTTTCCAGACCGCTCTCCGCATAGGACTTGCCCGCGTGTATCTCCACGACCTTTCCCCGCAGGTCTGGGAATTTCCCGGCAAGACCCTCCCAAACCTCATCCGACCAATCAGAACGTTCGGACAGCTTCTTGCCGGTCATCGTCGAGTCGTACGTCTCGATTTTCTCTTCGGGGTGCAACAGATGGTGTTTCGCGCTGAGTATGTACCAGGAGGGAGCGAACCGTTCCGCGTACTCCCTGCGGCATCTCCAGAGCGGCGAATCGTAGAGGTCTTTTGCCCTCACCGTGGCGTCGGTCTCGATCTTGCTCTTGACGCATCCGACCAGGATCAAGTCCGTCGCCGTCCTGTTTCGAAACTTCAAGGTCGTCTCCCTTTCGTGGCTAGTGATAGGTCAAATCGTCATGATTAAATCAGGGCTTCCTTTAACCGAGCCGACAGGAACAAGGAAGCGATCTTTACTGTCTGGCGGAAACAAGCGACCACACGGAGTGTTTCGGTTTTAACTCGAAACACCAAGTCTATGTCGAAGCGATTTCCTTCGACGGTTTCGTGAATTCGGCCGGGAAGAGAAACGGGGCTTTCCTCGATAAGTTGGAACCGCCCGCCGCATAACGAAGCTTTCCGCCGCCCGCAACCCGAGCTGCTCGCCGCAAGGAAAACCCTCCGGTCCGGAATTCCTGCCGACTTGACGAATAATCCAGGGTTACGGTCAGGGCCATCTTTTTTCAATATAGTCGTCACCATCCTGCGATTCCACGGGGCCATCCGTCAGGAAACTTGAATACTCTCGGTCGGCGACAAGTCCCGACTGCGACGTTCTGGCCGTAGGACCTGTTCTCCGCGCCGCCCAAGTGCAGAACAGAAACCGCCTCGCCCGGGTCATCGCCACATAGAGAACCCTCGCTTCTTCGTTGACGTCGGCATCCGGCCTGTAGCTCGGAACAATAGATTCTTCGGCCGAGGGAATTATAACCGCATCGACCGTAAGTCCTTTCGACGCCGCCATTGTCATAATCCGAACTCCTTCGCCGGTCGCCTGGGCCAAGTCGCGGGCAAGAGGACTGAATTGTCCGAGAAACTGGTCCAAGCCGCCTTGCTTGAATATATCGTCAACGGAGCAAAGCATCTTTCGCAGCTCGTCGGACGGCCGCTCCCGTATGGGAAATTCGTCGAGACCGTTGATCCAGCGCCCCCAGCCCCCTTCCGGAATTACCGGCGGCAAATCTACATCCTCGACCCAGCGCACGACGGAGTCCGCCAGTTCCGACGCCGAAGTCCGCGTTCTGGCCGGAGCCTCTGGAAAACCCTTCCGAAATTCTTCCAGAAACACTTTTCCGAACTGCTTTCGACTTGCCAGAGACTTTTCGTATATCGCCTTGACAAATCCCCCGCCGATTCCGTCCGTCAACTTCATGATCGCTCTCCATGCCAACGAATCGCGTTCGTTGGAAAGCAACCTTAAGCAGGCAAGAAATTTCTGGTTGTCATTTTCTTTGAGTATTTCCTTTACCTCGTTATAGTCCGAGTAAGCTATGTCTCTTTCCTCAAGGTTCTCCTTGATGGGAGCGCTGAAGCGTTCTCGGAAGTCGTTCTTGAGCAGAATCAGGATCTGGTTTGGCTCTATCCCCTCTTCATCGATAAGGCGTTCGACGATACGCGCTACTCCATCCGACTCAAGACGGTTTCCGGCAAACTCAAGCAACGCCGTCTCGCCCGGCGAAGAGCCGGAGGCGGGGGTCAACGGCGGTTTGTTCCGCAAACGGGTTTCATCCCGTTCGACAACATGCTTTGCCCATTCAATGATGTTGGCGCCGCATCTGTGCGTCGTGGAAAGCGGGTAATCGTTCGCGCCGGGGTAATCGGAGAGAAAGCGACGTATGCCTTCGGGGGCCGCCCGGCGAAAAGAGTAGATCGACTGATCGTCGTCCCCAATGCCGACGATACGGCACCCGAGAGCCGAGAACCGTTTCAGGACATTCAGGTCGCACGCGTTGAGATCCTGATACTCGTCCACCGCGAGCAGGTCATAGTCGGTTCCTCTCAAGTCCCGACGGTCCGACAGGGCGTTCAGAAGAGCCCAGGGCAGCTCCGCGAGAAGCGTGTATCCGAACACGGTACGATGTTTTTTCCAAGCAGCCATGAATCTCTCGCGATCCCGATCGCTAACGTCGCGGCCAGGGGGGCCGGCTTTCAGCGATTCCCAGTTCGAGGCGAGGTCGACAAAAAGAGTCCTGGTTTTCTTCACCGGAAATCCGAAGAGACTCTTAAAGTCGGGGTGGATTATGTTTTCCATCTCCCAGTCGTCCACGATTCTCAACGGCCTGGGAAAGTTGCCGACGTTCGAATTCTGCAGCAAAATCGAAATGGCAAAGGAATGTATCGTGCTCGGTTTCAGCCTCTTCCCCGCGGGATGTGTTCCCAGCTTTTTCACGAGTTCCGCAGTGGCCGCGCGGGTGAACGTGAGCAATCTTACCTTCAGTTCCGGGGTCTTTTTCAAGAGTCGTCCGACCCACTCGACGACCGTCGCGCTCTTGCCGGTCCCTGGACCCGCGAGGATTCTGGCATCTTTGTCCAGCTCGTGTTTCAGAATTTCTTTCTGTTCCTTCGTCCACTTGACAGGCATGTTTATTCACGGGTCTTGAGTATGAATCATATTATCCATGAAGCCGGAAGGAATTCCAGACCGGGGGGTTATAGTTCTTTTCTTGCACCGCCTGTTGTGTGTTCGTAATATATAATTATCATGCTTTCCAATGCTAATTAAGACAAGACTAATAGAAACGATACGAACGTGACCGAATCAAGAAAGAAAATTTCACATAAAACACTTAAGATTCTGTTTGGCTCTAGTGGAGGTAAATGCGCGTATCCTGGATGCGAGATCCGTCTTGTTGAGCCGTCTACCAATGAATCTGACAATTGCGTCGTCGGTGAGGTCTGTCACATCTGCTCAGTCAGCGAGAAAGGGCCGAGGTGGAAACCGGAATTAACCCCGGAAGAACTGAATTCTCCCGAAAATCTCATCCTGCTTTGCCCGACTCACCATACGATAGTAGATGATCAACACGAGTCCCATCCCGCTGAAACTCTCAGACAGTGGAAGAGTAAGCATGAAACTGAAATGCACAAGCGGTGTTTTTCAGACCTGAAAGACCCCTTGTCCAATCCGTCAGCAAAGCTCGTAAATCAAAAGATTGAAGACGAGGTCAACATACTTCGAAAGTCCCGGTTTTTTGAGGAATTTGACAGTGTTCGTTATTCGTCGCAACTTGCCGAGAAACTTGCGGAAGGAGAATTATCCACTGGTACCGATGCGGTAAGGAGCCGTGCGATTGCATGGTGCGTACGATTCTTGTCACGTGCAGAAAAGTTGGATGTAGCGGAGAAGTACCTTGATCTGGCGAAAGAGTTGGGAGCTTGCATCGAGACCGAGGTCGCAGATTCTTTTGTCTCTTCAAGCAAAGACGGCAAAGAAGCCGCCCTAAAGATTTTAAACGACATTGATCAGCCTATATCCCGCTCGGCGGCCCTTATGGTCGTCTCGAATCACGAAGGTCCTCAAACAGCCATCGACTGGCTCAGAACCAGAAATATTGCCGTCACGGACCTGGATTCTGACGGCAAATATTTCCTCTTGGCGTGTTATATCGATATCTCCCGTTGGGAAGAGGCACGGGATTGCGTTAACGCACTGTCTGAAGAATGCTTAGCCGAAGAAACGCCCGCTCTTTCCTATATGGTCGCGATCACCCATCTTTTAACGGCGGTACCGGATGAGTTTCGCGCCGGCATGCGTTACCAGCCGCCTTTTGAGGCGGTAGCCTTCCCCCTATTCGATACTCCGTCTGCGATTGAAGAACGCCGGAAAGCGCACAATCATTTCGTTAGGGCTACCGAAGCTGCGGAGAAACTGAACTGCCATGAGGTAGCGAAGCTATGCGAGGAATACGCACTTTGGCTGGAATTAAGAGACCCGGACACGGAGAAAGCCAGCAATGCCAATCGAAAACTGGAGAAAAAGTTTCGCGACCCAGAACCTCCTCTGCGTTTCGTCCGACTCGGAGTTCAGTTCGGAATTAAGATGGACATGGGGGCGATCGAACAGGAAATCAGAAGGCAAATCGCTGTCAATGGGAAAACTTATGACGCTGGCGTTGCGCGTCTCACCATTGCTTTGAAGCAAGGCTCGCCGAAAGATGTTGCCGACTATATAGACCGGTATCAGGATGACATTGCCCGGTACCTTGACAAAAATTCTCTACTGTCCCTCCGGACCGAAATATTCTACAAGGCGGGACAACCCGAGAAGGCGAGAAAGTGCGTGGACGCTCTTGAGAAAGAAGGACTTTCGGAATTTGAGCGCAAACGCCTGGAAAAAATAGTCGCCGAAGCTGAAGGAACGGGTTCTGTTGAGGCCAAAAAAGAGGAGTTAAAAAAAGATTCTTCTCTCCCCGTTCTTATGGATCTTGTAGAGGAGCTTAGGAGCAGGGAGAAATGGGAGGAATTGTGCGAATATGCCCAGATTCTGTTTGAAAAAGCCGAGTCGGTACAACATGCGGAGGAATTGGCAAACGCTTTAATCAAAACACGGCGTACAAGTCAACTGATCCGGTTTATAAAAGATAACATGCACCTGCTAAAGCAGTCCGAGAGTTTGAAAAGAGCTTATTGTTTTGCCTTGTACCGTAACGGAAACCTGCTTGAAGCCCGTTCCAGACTAAGAGAGCTAGATAGTGACTGGAACAATGAGAACTATCGTACGCTCCAGATCCATCTTTCGATTTCTCTCGGAGACTGGAACGCTCTCGCCGCCATCGTAGACAACGAGTACTCGAACAGGGGCGAAAGAAGCGCTGGGGATTTGATAAGAATCGCAACGCTTGCCGTGCACCTGGGTTCGCGAATATTAAAGGATCTAACGGTCGCGGCGGCGGAAAAAGGCGACGATGACGCTTGCGTACTGGGAACCGCATACCTGCTGGCTACTCAAGCCGGATGGGAAGATGATGCGCAGGCTCAAAGGTGGCTCGAGAAAGCCGTTTCGCTTTCCGGCAACGACGGGCCGTTCCAGCTGTTTCAACTTAGGAATTTTCTGGACATACAGTCGGACCGGAATCAAAGAGTCTTGGAATCCCATAAACATCTGACCCGTGGAGAAATTCCAATATTTCTCGCGGCTGATTCCCTCGGCAAGTCTCTTGCAGACCTGACGCTTTTCCCCGCCTTGTCGAACCAGCGACAGAAAGACCCGCGCCGAAGACACATGATTCCCGCGTACAGCGGAGCGAGACCTCCAACGCGGATCGGTATGAAGAAGACTATCGGAATTGACGCCACCGCACTGATTACCCTGAGTTTGTTAGACCTTCTCGACAGCGCACTGGATGCTTTCGATACGGTCTGCATTCCTCATTCAACGCTTAATTGGCTTTTTCAAGAGAAACTGAGAGTCAGGTTTCACCAACCCAGTCGTATAAAAGACGCTCACAAAATAAACAGTTTGGTCGCCGCGCGGGTGCTTGAAGAGCTTAAGCGGGATGTCGTTCCGGACAGCGAACTTTCCGTTAAGGTCGGTGAGGGTCTGGCGATTTTAATAGCGGAAGCGGAAAAGACAACAGACGGCGAAGATGCCCAACGCCTCGTCGTGCGACCGGCACCGGTCTACCGTGTTTCTTCTCTACTGGAGGAGGAAGCCGATCTGACGGCACATGCGAATGTGCTGAGCAGCTGCAGGCCCGTTATCGACAAGTTACGGGAAAAAGGTCAACTTACGTCAAAAAAGCTGGACAAGGCAAATGCCTATTTACGGCTTCGCGAGAAGAAACTTTGGCCGAATCAGCCTGAAATCGCCGACGGGGCGACACTCTATCTGGACAATCTGGCCGTAAAATACTTTTTACATCTAGGAATGCTTGAAGACCTACGCTCCGCAGGGTTCAAGCTCGTCGTCTCATCCAGAACAGTATCCGAAGCAAACGCCCTAGTTTCTTACGAGAAAATTTCCGACGACATTGACGATGCCATAGAGCGCATTAGGAACGCGTTAAGCTCTCGAATAGAATCGGAAAAAATAAAAGTGGCCGGAGAAGTTGATGTAGACACAGACGACCCGGCGGACCAAATGCTGTTGAGGCACCCTGCCGCCAGCATAGTTGCTCTCGGGGGCGACTGCGACTTCGTTGTCGTGGACGACAGGTTCATAAATCAGAACGCCCGCGTTGAGAACGGGAACACGTCGGCTCCAGTATTTTCGACTTTGGATCTTCTGGACGCGTTGTACTCTTCCGGTTCCATAACCGAGGAAGAGCGAATGCATTACAGAGCTTCTCTTCGCAGCGCCGGATATTCCTTTATTCCCGTAACCAAAGACGAACTGAAATTTCATCTTGGCGATTCCACGGTCGTGAACAACGAGGTTGTCGAAGTGGCGGAACTTAAAGCCATCAGGGAAAGCATCCTTTATGTTCAGATGAATTCCCATCTGCAGTTTCCGAAAGAATGGTTCTGGGTAAATGCGTCCATAGAGGCTTTCGTCTGGATGATCGGCAGTCTGTGGACTGTCGGGGTTGACTTCGCCGAGGCGCGGGCTCGTTCCGATTGGATCATTGACCAAGTCAATATCCAGTTCTGGGTAAACAGGCTCGACAGTAAAATCGAGGAAGATGCGTATATAGTCGAATTCGGAGAACAGGTCATGGTGGCGATTCTGTCCGCCCCCGGAATGCCGAGACAAGTCAGAGAAAAATACTGGGAATGGGCGGAAGAGCGAATTTTGGCACCCATAAAGGAACAACATGCCGACCTGTACTCTTGGATCGTCAAATGGTACGAGAAAAAAATCGCGGAATCGATAGAAGGATACGTAGCCGGAGAAGAAACCGAAATGGCCGACAGTCCATATGCCAGGTCCGTGCTGGCGCGCATAGCGTTGGAATTTCTACCCCCGCTGGTGAGAGACTCCCTGATTCTGGAATCGAATTTCTGCAAAGACCATAAGCTTGACGGAAGCGCTATTCTCTGCTTCGGCGACTCAGAGTTCTGCTTTCAGCGTTCCACCCTGTTCGATTCGACCAGAAAGATTCTCGCGGACTCGTCTTCGGAGGAATTGCCCGACACGAAAGGCCGGAAATGGAAACTGGAAAACACGGGCGAAGAGGGTGAATTTCCGAGGATTGTGCTTTCCAGGGGCAAGGAGCGTTTCAGCACATCCAACCTCGCCGTGCTTTCTTCAGACAGGGACATGCGGTTGCGTTTTCTCAAAGAATCGGCTTCCCGGTTCAACCTGCCGAGCGATGCCCTGAAAAGATGGAACGACATCCTCGCGAAACGCACTCTCGAAGAAGGCGAAGTTGAGGAATTCAGCGGGGATTTTTCAGACACGCCCGTCCACATGGCACAACTCGTGCGCGGCGGGATTGCGAAAAGACAGGGCGACATATATTCCCTTGTTCCCAATTCGCGGAAGTACTTCGAAAGACTCGTGGGAACATATGACGGCAGCAGTTCCATACGGGATTATGCGGCAGGCGGAGGCCGAAAGCTTTTTCGGAGATTGTCAGAATGGAACCCGTACGATGGTTTTCTGACAAGTCTTTTTCTCTCCGCGCATCCGGCTCTCACCGACGAAATACAAATCGGCCGCCTAGATAAGGAGGAACTCTTCAAGGCGCTAGATTACACGGAGAAGCATGGAGACATAATCTCTCAACTGGGAGCGGTCGAGGTAGGCCTGCGGGTTCTTTCGGAAAGACCCGAGATAGAGTCCTGTCTCGTTCGTATCGTAAAGCGGATTCGCGACGATAATGTCGAAGGAGAACAAAGCGGGTTCAGGCTTCTTTGGGGATTGTTCTTTCTCGTGGACGGGGAATTGTCGCAAACACGCCTGCTGTCGTCGGAACCTCCTTTCTACAGAAGACTGGCGGCGTTGTCGCAGGCCGCGCTGATTCATCGGCAGATGATAAACTTGGGCGTCGACATCGACTCGTTTTCCCAACCGCTGTTCATAAATTTTAGATGGAAACACAACATTCAGTCATTTGTCGATATGCGACTGGAACCTCACTGGAATCCCGTTTTAGAAACGCCTGAACAGATCAGGCAGAACTTCCTCGGCCGCATCATGGTCGCGACAAACAGATATGAGTGCAACGTCAAAGGCGGGGATTTGTTCAGGCTCGTCTTCGGCACCGAAGCCGGAAGCATTCTCTCCGCCGGCAATCCGCCGCTTCTATATCTTACTGGGCCGCTGGACGGAACTGGGGAGAATCGACCCGCATTGCCCAAAGAAATGGCCGACTCCATTGAAGCGCAAACCTTGGCGCAACATGTGTGTCCGTCCTCTTTCACCGCCCTTATCAACTCGGCTCACCTTTTCCATCTCGACTCAAAATACGCGGACCTGGCGGCCAATGTAATGAGGTCTTGCGGATATCGACTTGCCGATATAACAAGCACCGGAGAACTTCTGGCAACGCTTCACGGGCTGGCCGCGACCGCAGCCGTTACCAGAAACCGCGCCCTTGCGGACGAACTGCGGATTCTAGCGCGCACGTACAGACACGACATCCAATATAAAATTTCCGCGGAAGCGGAACTGATGATTTGTCTTCAAGCCGCGGCGAGCCGGAGCGGCCTGGACGACTGGAGAGAATTTGTCGGCAACTGGCTGGAAGAGCTGGCGTTTGACGAATTAGAAGGCAGCGACGGAGAAGTGCTGCTTTTGCAATTACGGTATCTCTGCCAAATCGTGCCCGGTCTTTGGACCCGCTGCGAGAGGGCTTACGCGGCCTTGTCCGCGTACAATAAAAGCGTGCATTAAAGAGGCTTCAAAACGGCGCACGGCACCTGCTTCTGGCAAAAACCGGTTTCCCGACTCTGATGTATTGTTCTTTGCCTTCCGGAGGCTCGGCTTGTATCGCGACAAATTCTTCTTTTTCCCACAGATTCCACCATGTGACCAAACCTTCTCCTGCGCCGTAGAATTCCCCTGGGCTTTTACCGGAAGGAACAAAGAGAATATCATCAGATGCGGCAGCGGATTCGTCACTTCTTTTGTCATCATTCGGATTTGAGTAGTTCCATGATGTCGGAAACGATGCCGACAGCATTTCTTCGAAGAGAGTGCTGGGAGGTTTTCCCGGGAGTGCAAAACTCTCAAGCACCCAGGTCTTCATAAAACTCTTCCTGTCCACGGGGCTGGTCGCCCGCTCCGTCAGACCCTGCATGTTCCCGGCGGGGGCTTTCTCGAGATGTTCAAACAGCAAGGGCTGTTCCGGTATCGGCATCCACACGCCGTATGTCGTTTCCCGTTGAATCTCTTTTGTCTTGGAAGGTTCCATACGAAATGTTTTGCCGAGTACGGATGCGTCAATGGTCTCGACAGGATGACCGAGAAGCAAAAAATCGGGTATGTGCGGAGGCTCGACCCGAAGCAGGGAATCTCGCTGACCGCTGTTGAATTTCTCCCGCAGCTCCATCAAGAGTCGTCCGAGAATATTTCTCCCGGTGAGTGTATCCTTGTTTACGGGTTTCGCTCCCCAGAAGTCGTCTTTTCTGGATTCTTCCACTATGGGCTTGGAACCCGTTTCCTTCAGAAGTTCTCCAAAAGTCGACCAGTGCTGCGCGAGTTTTACCTGCAAGCACCAGCGCATGATCTTGACCCGCACATTGTTCCAGTCCGGCCTGGATCTGTCTCGGTGGGGTTTTGTCTTCATCTTCGCGGTCATCGGACTTTTCTGGGCGATAACGAGTCGCTGTATTTCCGGAAGGCTGGGAAACCTGCAGGCCTGATACAGCGCCTCGGACGAGAGAATCAGAGTGCCGTTAACCCAAAGCCCATAGCCACCAGCCATATTGGAGAGACCGCCGAATTTTTCCCTCGTCCTGCGAAACACTACACTGTCGCTACGAGCGTAATTGCGAGTCGAATTGTTTTCGGATGTCTTTCTAGAATAGGACATTGGTCGTATTTGCACTGGAATAGGTTTCTCGAGGCAAAAGAGGATACCACTTACTGAAAGGATGATCCGGAGATTCAGATGGGTCGCCCCACCAGAGAGCTAGCGGACAGTTGTTGGGGCAATTGTGAAAAGTGAACACCATGGCGCCAAATCCGAGTCCAAACGGACCGAACCCAAGAGGCCGTAGAGTTGGTTCCTGGCAGAACGAGCGTATTTTCACTCCGGCGATGAGCATTTCTCTTTCTAAAAGCTGTCTTTCTTCCTCCGATGAAAAAATGTCGTTCCTTGATCTTCTAACTGGTATACGTGGCATGAAAGGGTACTTTTCTTCCTGCTCCACATAAGTCTTTACATCAGGACAGTCTGGAATACTAACTGGCCACAATACATCAGAAACATTTTTGTAAGAAAGTCGATTCTCCAGTCTAATCCCACACCACCATTCAATATCTATGTTCTTCTGAACTTCCTCCGCTTTTTCCCGTATTTTCTTTTCCGCGTACCAGCTACCCGTGCTCCCGAAAACTGTTATGACATGAATTTTAGCATTCGCGGGTGCATGTGTCTCAATCCACTTTTCTATGTCCTGTTTAACTCTATTTCCAGTAAAAATGGCATCGTCCAGATATATATACGCAACCGGACTATTTTTACACTGGTTAATGCCGATTCCACAATGCTTCCGCAGAACCTGATCAAACATCTTAAGCATTATTTTCTGGCTGTTTCCGTGATTTTGTATATTCAAAAAATGTGTTTCTTTCCAAAACGAACGCGGGTCGGTTCCGACAAGGTCCTCTAGATTAACAAGTCCATATAAGAATCTAGCCACCTTCCTGCGAGAGAAATACATCCTTTTGAAAACATGATTAATCTCATTTAATATGGGTAATTGAACATCACGAGAGAATTGATTTACCCAGCGGTTCACATGTTCCGGAGTTGGCTTGTCAATCTCTCCGGACCTGTAATCGTCAATAATTTGAGCAATCGATTTCAGCAAATCACTTCTTCTACCTATCTCCTTCCTCCTTTTTCGCCAAACGTTATTGATGTCTGTCTCGGACATTAGCGACCGATCGGGTAAAACAACGGTATCATAAGAACAAAAGGAAACAACTTTTTCTAAAAATACCGCAATCCTGAGCTCCGACCCACTCACGAATAACAGGGTAATACGACCCATACCCCTTCCAGCGGTCCATCCAGAGCAATCTTGACCTGCAAGTTTTTCGTAACGGATATGTCCTCCGCACATCTTTTCCGAAAAGTCTCCAAGCGCAAAAAAAAAGCGGGCTCCTTTGTAAGGAAGCCCGCTTCGTTCAAGCTTTGTTAGCTCTCGTTTCGTTTCTTAATTCATGAACTGGTCGATGTAGACCATCAGCCTGGTCTGAACCGCCCAAGGCGTACCCGAGGCAGTTCCGACGGCCTCGCCAGACTTGGCTCTACCGGAAGCTTCGATCAGGTCCTTCAAACCGTCGCCAGCAATCACGACGCTACCTATCAGATCAAGGTCCACTCCCGGGTAAATCGACCAGGTGAGCGTTCCCTCGATTTCGGTACCTAGGTAGCTGTCAACTGGAGTGCTCGGAATACCCGTACCCAAGTTAACTTCCAAAGCCGTATAGTTGGAATCAAAAGCCGAAATCGCATTCTTCTCATGATTCCAAGCGGTAAGAACCTGAGGAGTGAATCCCAGATTGTCCGCGAGCTTCATGTTGGCGTATATCCTGCCGTAGAAAGCGTTTATAACGCTTCCCTCTATGTTGTATACGGTAGGAATTATGTGCTTGAAAAGCAGGTTGTCCACATTGTAGGCCGGGCTGAACGGAAGGGCGTTACCTTCAATCGTCAGAGCAGTAGAACCATCGTCGCCCTGCGCCCATCCGCCTTCAAGACCTATCGTGGCCACCTGGGCCATCATTGACGGATAGTATTCGAGACGGCCAGCCATGTTGAAAGCGTAACCCAGCTTAAACTCTCCAGCGGGAAGGCTGCCCAGCGCTCCGTTCTTCAGCTTTCCTCCACCGAACATCTGGACTTCGTAATTGAAGCTCCAGCTGTCGGCCTTAAGGGCCAGCATACCGGCGTACAGCCCGGTGCGGTCAACATCCCACCGGTACTCATTTCCAAGAAGGCCCCCGGGAGCTGCTCCAGAGAATATGTTGTTCTGATGCAGGTAGGGGAACCCGTAAGCCCCGACGGTCATGTTCACGCCCCCCATCTGCTGGTTGTATATAGCCGCCACGGCCCCTATGTCGTAGCCCGTTCCGCTGCCGGAAAACGGTCCCGAGCCGCCGCTGAACACATCGGATACCACAACCAGGGTGAAAGTGCCCGGTCCCGTGGGGAAGGACTTCAGCCAGAGAAACCTGTCAACCACGAAACCGAGGTCGGACTTGGGATCGTGCCCGCCGTTGGCGAGAATCCCGAGACCCCAGTCGAAAGGCTGGCGTCCGATCCTGACGAAGCCGAGATTGTTCGGAAGAACGATATCGGCGTGAAGCATGCGGACGCTGAAGTAATCAGCGTTCCTGTTTACCGATTTGTCTCCATCCAGAATAGCGCCCCTGAAACGGTCGTTCGGCCTCAGGTCGGACAGTACTACGGTGTCATGGTTCGTCGGCCCGGGGGCACCACCGAAGAAACCGCTGGTCCTGCCGCCCCATATCGCATTGTTGGCAACGTCAACCTGCGCCCTTACGGTCACCGCGTCGCTGAGCGACAGCTGCGGGGTAAGCCTAAGGGTGGTGTCCACGAAGAAAATCTGGTCGTCGGCATCATCCGTGCCCATCGCCCGTGCCTGAGTGTCGGTCAGGGTGTTCATGAAAGTGGCGTTCGACAGATAACGCGCGCGGGTCCTCATGTAGCTCGGGAAACCGCCCAGCGAAAGGTCTATCGCGAAAGACGGAATCGTCATGCCGAGAACCGCGAAAAATATAATTAGCCATCTGGCTTGAATCATCTCTCCTTACCTCCTAGTAAAATTGTGCATTCGCAATCGAAAAACCCCCGCGTCCCGAGCCACCTCCCGAACGGAACGCGAATAAACGCTCTAATAGCTTATTACAGCGACAAGCCCAATATCAAGCGTTTTTTCCTGCAAACGTCCTCTTTTTTCTTAACGCTCCCTTAACACTAAAGCACTGAAGCGGGGTTGTCAAGGCGTTTTTTCCTCCCCGCGGGGACGCTCCCGGCGGCGGAAAATCCCCCGCCGCGGAAATATTCTTCCGAAGCCGCCCGCCCCCCGCCGCCTACGCCCGAAGAGGCGAAAGGCGAGGAAGGGAAAAAACCCCAGCAGGGGACAGAGAACGAGGTGGGCGAGGGCGCTTTTGCGAAGGGACTCCCCCGCGGCGGCCGCCGCGGAGCCAAGCGCGTCGGGGTCCGCGAAGAAAACCTCCCCGGCCGGGCCGAGGAACCGGCGGACGACCTCCGGCTCCGAGAGAAGCGAAAGCGCGTGAAACGCGAGAAACGCCCCCGCTCCCCCCGCCGCCATGGCCGAGGCCCGCCCCCAGGCGAGGCAGCCGACCGCCTTTCTGGAAAGCTCTCCCGCCCGGCAGCGGGCGAGAACCGCCCCGAACGCCCACGCCGACGCGGCGCCCGGCCCAAGGCAGAAGACGAACACGAGACACCTCGCGGAAAAATCCGCATCCCTCTCCCCGAAGGCCCCCACCGCTCCCCCGCTCACTCCCATCGCCAGGGGAAGAAGCAGCGCGAGCAGGGCCGCCTCCGCGAGACCGGCGCGAAACCCCGCGGAAAAAAACGAAAAAGCCCCCCGCGCCCCCAGAAAGTCCGAAGGCACGTCCCCGCCCGTCCTCTCCATCACGCACAGGCGCTGGGCGAGCGACACAGCGTCGAGAACGCCCATGGAATTCTCCGCGCCCCGCTCCGAGGCGGACTCCCCCGGCCGTCCGGTCATTTCGCCGCGCCTCCGCCCGCCGGGGAAAAAATCCTCGCGAGTACCGCGCCGCGCCCGTACCCGCATCCGCGCGTAAAGAGGAACGCCGGACCGCGCGGTCCCGTCCCCCCGGAACATCCCCCGCCGCGGAGTTTTTTCTCTCCCGAAAAAATTTTTCTGGACATTTCGCGAGAAATGTAATACATTATCTCGAAAGTTTCCAGCAAGCGGTTTCGCGCCATGACAGAGACGATGGAAAGACACGCGGGAAGAAATCTCGAAAGGGCGGCGAAGGGGCTTCTCCGCCGCGCGCGGCGAGGCGCCCCCGCCCCCGAGGGAAGGGACGGAAATCCCCTCCCCGGGGGAGCCGTCATAGGCGAGGGGTTTTCGCTCGCGGACGGGGCGGACGCGGGTTCCGAACCCCGGCCCCTGGTCGTCTCCGACTCCGACAGGGAGGGGCACGTGTTCACCATGGGGGCGACCAGGAGCGGAAAGACCCGCCTGGCCGAGGCGATGATGGAGCACGATCTTCGGGCCGGGCGCAATCTTCTGTGGATCGATCCCAAGGGGGACTCCCGGGCGTTCGCGAAAATCGTGAGCGTCGCCCGCGAGACGGGAAGGGAGGAGGACCTGATGTTCTTCTCCCCGCTTTTTCCCGAGTGGTCGGTGAGGATAGACCCGCTTTCGCACTGGTTCATGCCCGAGGAGGTGGTGAGCCACGTGGTTTCGGGAGTGAGGGTCGGAGACGAGTTCTACTTCAACGTGGCGTACGAGGTGACGCTGGTGGTCGTGCGGGCACTTTCGCTCATAGCCGCCTCGCTCGGCCGCAGGCCCGAGTTCACCTTCAGGAAGATAAAGGAGAACATAGGGTACGGGGAACTGGAAAGCCTTCGGGCCCAGGTGGCGGAACTCGAGGGGGAGGAGGCGCGGGAGACGCTCGTCAACCTCGACCAGATACTCTCCTCCCCGCGGGACTACTTCTCGAAGGTCTCCTCGAGCCTTCGCGCGGCGATAACTTCGCTCAGTTCCGGCTCGGTGGGGGAGATAATGGGAAGGGACCCCGCCAACCGCTTCCTCGAGAGGCTCGACGGCGGGCGCGGGGCGATACTGGTGGTGCAGACGGGCTCGCTTCTCACCAGGAAGACCGCCCACATAATGGCCCGGGTGCTGCTGTCCATGGTGCAGAGCCTGGTGGGCAGGGTTCTCGGCTCGGGCGGGCGGCTCGACCCTCCCCTCGCCGTCCACGCCGACGAGGCGGCCAACGTCCTGTACTTCGGGGCGGACGACCTTTTCAGCAAGGCGGGCGGGGCGGGGGTGTGGCTCCACATGCTCGCCCAGAGCCGCCAGGATCTCGTGGCCGAGCTCGGCGAGGCGCGCGCGGCGAAGATACTCGACAACTCCAACACCAGGATAGTGTTTCGGGTGAACGACCCGGCGACGGCCGAGTACGCCTCCCGCATGGCGGGGCGGAGAAGAAGGTTCTCCCCCGCGATGAGCCTCGGAGGCGGGCTCGTCGTCAGGGAGACGGAGGAGGACGCAGCCCCGCCCGAAAGCTTCATGCGCCTCGGGCGGCGGGAGTTCTACGCCTTCACCTTCGATGGAGTGTACAGGGGAAGGACCGCGGACGTGGCGGAGGCCCCGCGAATACTCTTTCCCGGGAGAACGAACGGATGAACGAGGGAGGAAACGGCGAGATGAACCTGCCGCAGATGACCGTGAGCTGGGAGACTGTTTTTCTGTCCGCGGCCGCGTGCTTCGCCCTGGGGGCGCTTTTCTCGGCGGCAGCGGGGAGGAGAGGCCGGCGGGGCGGGGACGCGGGGGCGGAGCTTCGGGAGGAGCGGGGCGCGGCGGAGCGAGGCGCACGGGAAATCCCGTCCGAAGAACCCGGCGGCCCCGTCCCCGAGACCCTCTGCGGTCTCGCGGGCAGACTCTGGCTGGCCGAAACGCCCGAGGCGGCGCGGACCGCTCCCGCGCTTTCGGATCCCGGGCCCCGGCCCGAACCGGAGTTCGGGCGGGAGGAGACGGCCGACTTCTGGAGGGAGGAGGTGCTTCCCCTCCGCGACGTGCTTGAAAGAACCGGGGAGCTTCCCGTGATCGAAAAGGTTCTCTCCGCGCTCGACAGGGACGGGCTCTGCCCGAGCGTCGTCTCCGGAGACTCGAGAAGTTCGTTTCGCCCGGCGGCCTCGCGGTTCGGGAAGATATCGCTTCTCGACCACTCCCTTCGGACGGCCCGGCGCATGAGGGAGATCCACGACTCTCGCCACTCGGAGAAGCTCCTGTACGGAAAGCACCTGCTGGCCGCCCTCGCGCACGACCTGGGAAAGATCGAAAAGTTCAGAAAGCCGGGCCGGTACATGAAGGACGGCCACGCCGAGGCCTCGGCCGCCGTGCTCTCGGAGTGGATAGCCGGGTTCGGCGGAACCGGAGCCCCGAGGGAGCTCCAGGGAGTGGTGGACGCCGTTCGGAACCACCACAGAAGCTCGGAGGCCGCCGGGGAGCTCTTGGTGAACCTCAAGGCCGCCGACTCGGCCGCCCGCGCGGAGGAGTTCTCCGGCGGGAGCGCGGGGCGCTTCGCCCCCGCGGGCGACGCGCCCCGGGGCGAGCCTCCGCCGTGGCTCGTGGAGGACGCGCCGCGGGTGCTTCGCGAGAGAGTCCTTCCCGCGATAAACGTTCCCGACGGGGAGCGGGCGCCCGGCGTCTGGGCGTTTTCCGCCACAAACGGGGTCGTGTACGTGGATCCCCACCGGCTGCTCGACGCCGTGCGGGAGCACATGGAGGCCGCGGACGCGGCCGACATGAGGTTTTTCGACTCCTCGGCGGAACTCGAGGCCAAGCTCATGGTAACGAACGCGCTGAAATCCCGCGGCTGGGTCGGCGCGGAAGTCGCCGACGGCTACTACGCCGCCTTCTGGAACTACCGCTTCGGGGGGAAGAAGTCGGCGAAGCCCGGGTTCTGGATACCGGTTTTCGCCGAGGCGTTCGGGGTGGAGCTCGAGGAGCTAGAAAAGCGAAGGACGGGAGACCTTCGGGGGCTGGGGTCGGTGTCCCCCCGCGTGACGCGGGGGAAAAGAAAGTGAATCATGCTCCGGCCGCGGGACGCGGTCCCGCGAGCTTCATGTTCAAGGAGGATTTGTCGCATGGCACATCGATGCGAAGACAGGGGGAACGGGGCGCTTGTCATAGTGAAGGAGCACTACGAGTACCTGGAGGAGCAGGCGAGGAAAGGAAACCTCGAGCCCGAAAGGCTGCTCGAGAGGCTCATAGAGAACGGCGACCTGCTGTGGGGAGACGAGGAGGAGGACTGCGGGGAGGAGTTCGAGGTGGAGGTGACGGAGATCGTCATCTCCGAGAGGCACAGGGAGCTTCTGGCCGCCCAGGCCGCGAGGAGAAACCACGGGCCGCAGGAGTACGCCGAGATGCTGATAGAGATCGGCGCGAGCGCGTCCTTTCTCCGCGCGGACCGCGACGGCGGGAAGGATCCCGGCGCTTCCTGACGGGGAAGGCTCCGCGGGGGCGGCGCGCCGCCCCCGCGGTCCCCGCCGGGAGGTCTTCGGCCCGGGGCGGGGAAAGAAACCGAAGAAGGAGGTTTTTCGAAATGAACACGACGACGAACGCGACGGGGAGGACGTTTCCGGCCGCGGCGACGGCGGCGGCCCTGGCGATAGCGCTCGTGCTGCTCTGCGGCGACGCGGAGGCGGGCACGACGGGAACGGAGTTCCAGAGCATATACACGAAGATAAAGGGCTGGTCGACGGGCTACCTCGGGAGGCTGCTCGCGCTTTCCACTTTCATAATAGGACTCGGCACCTCGATCATGCGCCAGACGCTCTTTCCCGCCCTCACGGGAATAGGGGTGGCGCTGGTGGTGTCGCTCGGACCCGCGCTCATAGAGGGAATAGCCACGGGGACGTTCTAGGGGGATGAGAACCAGGATTCCGAGATACATAGACGACCCTCCCCAGGTGTTCTGGTGGGAGGCCGACGAGGTGGCGGCGTTCTCGGGCGCCTTCGTGCTGGGGGCTCTCGGCGGAAGGGCTCTCGCGGGACTCGCCGCGGGACTCGCCCTGGGGTGGCTGCTCTCGAGGCTAAAGGCCGGGCGGGGAAGCTCCTTTCTCCCGCGCCTGGCCTACTGGTACGGCTTTTCGTCCCTTAGGCCCGAGAGCCGCGCGCGGAGGTTTCGGGAGTGACGCTCATACGCAGGTTCAGGGAGAGGTGGCTGGACCTCGCCAGGGAAAACGGGGCGCTTCGCTTCGCCGTCGCCGCTCTCTGCCTCACCGTGGCCGCCCAGGGCTGCCAGATGAAGAGGATGTCGGAGCGCACGGAGGTTCACGTCCACGCCCCGGAGTACGTGAGGGAGGACTTTTCCGTCTCGGCACGGGGCGCCTCGCTTTCGTACTTCGAGCAGTGGGCCCTCTCGCTGCTTCCCTTCGTGGCGTCCTTCACCCCCGAGACCGTGGACTTCAACGCGAGGCAGTTTCTGCTCTACGTGCATCCGAAAAGCCACCACTCGATCTCGGGATTCCTGATGAAGAAGTCGGCGGAGATAAGGTCGGGCGGGGTGGCCCAGGCGTTTTTCCCGAAAACCGTGTCGGCCGACGCGCGGGCGGGAGAGGCGTCGGTCTCGGGGCGGCGAACGCGCGTCGTCGGAAACGTGGTGACCGACGACAGGGAGGTCGTCTACCGCATACGCTTCGAGCTCGGGGCCCGCAACCGCCCGCTGGTGACCGAACTCGTGGAGGACGAGGGAGGGGCGGGTGAGTAGGCGCGCGGCGGGGGCGGCTCTCGCGCTGCTCGCGCTTTTCCTTCTGGCCGCGGGCGCCTGGGCCCTCGAGGTCGATCTTTCGGAGTTCGCGGAGGGAGAGTCGGTCCCGGTCGGGATATCGGGGGAGGCCGCCAACCGCGTGGAGTTTCCGGAAAAGGTGCTGGGCGCCTTCACCTCGAGCGGGTCCATGGACGTGAAGATAGTCGGCCGCTCGGCGCTGGTGAGAGCGCGCGAGGAGGCCGAGCTCATAGTACTCACGGAAAAAAGAAGGCTCACCCTCATGCTGGTTCCCGAAGACGGCCCGTCGCGCACGGTGATCCTGCGGGCGGGGGCCGAGACCTCCCCGCCGGGCGGGGAAGGGAAAGAGGCGGGGCGGCCCGCCGCCCGGGAACTGGAGCGCCGGGCGGTCAGACTCGTGCTCTCCCTCCTTCGGGAGGACGCCCCCGCGGAAGTCCCGCCCGCCCCGCGCATGGCGCTGCCCGGCGGGCTTTTTCTCTCGGCGTTCGCCTCGGCCGCGGACGGGGACCTAGAGGCCTCGGCCTACCTGGTGGGAAACGGGGGGCGGCGGGAGGCCGCGCTTTTCGAAGGGGACCTCGCCGCGGAGAGCTCGGCCGTCGCCGTATGGGTGGAGAAAGGGACCCTCGGGCCGGGGGAGCTCTCGCGGGCCGTCGTGGTGAGAAGAGGGGAGACGGGGAGATGACCTGGCGCGCGGCGAGGTTCCTTCGCGGGAGAGGAAGGCAGGCGGCGGCGCTCGGGGCGCTCGCGGGAACGTTCGCCCTCGCGACCCTGCTGCTCGTCTTCGGGGGAGAGGAGCGGGGCGATTCCGCGAAGCGCGGCGGGGAGGGAGGAATCAGGATCCTCCGCGGGGTCGACCTCGCGCGGGAGAAATGGCGCACGGAAGGGGAGATGCGCCTGGGAATGCTCGAGACCGGACAGAGGGAGATGAGAACGGAGATGGAGACCATGGCGGGGATGCTCCGGGAGCTTTCCCGAAGGGGGGAGGACGCCTCGCCGTCCCCCGGGCGGGACGGCGGAGACGGCGGGGCGGGAGCGGAATTTCCCCCGGAAGCGCCCGTCGCCCCGCACGCTCCTCCCGCTTCCGCCGAACCTCCGCCCGCCGCGGCGGAGCCGGCCGATTCCATAAGGACGTTCTCCCCCGAGGGGGAGATGCCCGAAGGCGGCCCCGCGCCCGGCGAGGCGCTTCTCAACTGGATCCCTTCGGGAAGCTTCGTCCCCGGCGTGCTGCTGAGCGGCCTCGACGCACCCGCCGGAACCTCCGCCTCGCGAAACCCCCACCCCGTGCTCATACACCTCACCGACGTCTCCAGCCTTCCGAACGCCGCCCGCCTCGGCGTCTCCGGCTGCCGCGTCACGGGAGCGGGATACGGACAGATGTCCAGCGAACGGGCGTACGTGAGGCTCGAGAGGATGTCCTGCTCCCTGGCCTCGGGAGACGTGGTGGACGTCGGGGTGCGGGGCTACGTTGCGGGGGAGGACGGAAAGACGGGGATAAGGGGAAGGCTCGTGTCGCGGCGCGGGCGGCTGCTTTCCCGGGGAATTCTCGCCGGGTTCTCCGCCGGCCTCGGCGAGGCTCTCGAGAGCGCGAACTCCTCCACCGGGATAACGGCGGGCGGAACGACCATAACGGCCGTCGGAGGCGGGGGGACGAAGGATCTCGCCAGGGCGGGAGTCGGCGGAGGGGTCGGGGAGGCGGGAAGGCTTCTCGCCGAGTACTACCTTCGCCTGGCCGAGGAGGTGTTTCCCGTGATAGAGATAGACGCGGGGCGGAGGGTGGACGTGGTGGTGACGGAGGGAACGGAGCTCGCTCCCAGGAAGGTTTCCTACGGGAACGGGGAGGAGGGAGGATGAGAGTCCCGCTTTTTTTCCTGTGCGCCTGCCTGCTCGCCGCCTCCTGCGCGGGCGCGTCCGCGCGCTACGGCTGTCCCGCCCCCTCGGGCGTTTCCTGCGAAAGCGTCTCGCGCGTGCACGCGGGCGTCGTCTCGGGGCGGGGGCGGGCGGTGGCCGAGGCCGCCCGGGCGGCGGAGGGAAAAAGGGCGCGCAAGGGTCCCCCGCGCCGCCGCGGGGCTTTGCCTTCGGCGGTTCCGCTTCGGCGGGGAGAGAGGGAACGGGAAACGTCCCCGGGGGTCTCCGCCCCCGCGGCCGGCGAGCCCGTCTACGTCGCCCCGCGGGCCGTGCGCGTGTGGATGGCCCCGTGGCGGGACTCCGACGGCATGTTCCACTCGGCCAAGTACGTGTACGCGCTTCCAGAAAGGGGGACGTGGAAGATCGGGGGCAGGGAAGCGGCAGGGGAGGATCCGCCCGGGCGGGGGCGGGGGACGCTTCGCCTGCGGGGAGCGGAGGGGCGGCGGTGACGGGACTTCCGGCGGACGCGGTGGCCGATCTCTGCCGCAGGCACTCGCTTTCCGACTGGCTTCCCTACGCGGCGTGGGAGGGCGGAACGTACATGCAGGCCGACATGTCGTTCGGCTTCGTGTGGGAGATAGAGCCGCTGCTCGAGGTCGGGGAGGACACCCCGAGGATACTGGCGGGAATGCTCGACTCCCGGATACTTCCCCCGGGCGCGACGGTGCAGTTCCACGCCTTCGCCTCCGAGCTGGTGTCGCCTCTTTTCCCTCCGCCCCGGGCCGGGCGGGGAGCGGGAGGCGCGGTGCTCGCCAGGATGGCCGAGGAGAGGCGGCGGCTGTACGAGCGCGGCATGAGGGAGAAGACCGGAACCCCGGCCAGGGACTTCCGGTTCCTCGCGTCGGTGAAGCTGCCCGCGCCCGAGGGCCGCGCGGGGTCGGACGAGGCGGCGTGGGAAGGGAGGCTCGGGGAGGCTCGGAAGATCGGAAGCGCCGCGGAGGGGGTCCTGGAGTCCGCGCTTCTTCGGCCGCGGCCGCTTCCGCCCCGGGAGCTGGTACTCATCCTGCGCGAGCTTCTCAACCCCGAGGAGAGCTGGCGCGGCGACCCGTGGTACCTCGCCCGCCCCGCCGCCCTCTACGACGGAACGGAGGAGATAAGAAAAAGGATGGTGGACCTCGAGACGGAGACGGAGGTTCTGGCCGGGGAGATCGGGATCGGGGACGAGGTGCTTCGGGGATACTCCCCCGCGGCGTTTCCGGAAAGCTTCTCCCTGGGCGAGCTGCACGAGCTTCTGGGGGACCCGGCGAGAGGTCTCTCCCAGGTGCCCGCGTACTTCTTCCTGCACGCGGGCTTCGTGGTTCCCGCCCCCGGGGACGCCGCGCGCGTGCGTGCCAAGGCGGCGATGGTGAAGCAGCAGAGCTTCGGACTGGTCACGAGGTTCATACCAAGGCTCCGAAGGAAGGCCGAGAACTTCGACTTCCTGGTGGGGGCGCTCGAGGACGAGGGACTGGTGCGGGCGACGCTCGGGCTTTTCATAAAGACCCGCGGGGCCGAGGAGGCCGAGCGGGCGCGCGAGGCCGCGACCGGAATATGGCGGGCGCGGGGCTTCGACCTCCGCCAGGAGAGGTACGTGCTCCTTCCGCTCCTGCTGGGAAGCCTCCCCCTCGGCATGGATCCCCGGGCGGAGAGGCTTCTTCGCCGCGCCCGCACCATGCAGCGCTCGGCGGGAGCGTCGCTGGTTCCCGTGATGTCCGACTGGCGGGGTACGGGCTCGGGGCCCCTGACGCTCGCGTCCAGGCGGGGACAGGTGATGAAGCTCGATCTGTTCGCCTCTCCCTCGAACTACAACTGCGCGGTGTTCGCCCAGTCGGGCTCGGGAAAGTCGTTTCTCGTCTCGGAGATCATGGCCGGGTACCTGGCCGAGGGGGCCCGGGTGTTCGCCATAGACGTGGGCCGCTCCTACGAGAAGCTCTGCGGGCTGGTGGACGGGGAGTTCCTGGTGTTCGACTCGGGCGGCGGGATGTCGCTCAACCCCTTCTCGAAGGTGGAGGACATAGACGGGGACATGGAACTTCTGAAGCCCCTGTTCGCCCAGATGGCGTCGCCGTCGGAGAGGCTGGGAGACCTGGGGAAGTCGCTTCTCGAGGAGGCGATAAGGACGGCGTGGGAGAAAAACGGGCGCGCAACGCGCATGGACGACGTGGCCGACGCGCTTCGCGCCATAGGCGACCACGGGCGCGTCGGGGAGGACCTCGCGCGGATGCTCGGGGCGTACTGCTCGCGGGGGCAGTACGGCAGGTTCTTCGAGGGGGACTCGGGCGTGTCTTTCGAGAAGGACCTCACGGTGCTCGAGCTCGAGGAGCTTCGCTCCAGGCCCGAGCTTCAGACCGTCGTGCTGCTCACCGTCATATGGAGGATAGAGCGGGAGATGTACCTCGGGGACAGGGGCAGGAGGAAGCTCGCGGTGATAGACGAGGCGTGGGACCTGCTGGGCGGAGGGTTCTCCGGGGAGTTCATAGCCCACGGGTACCGCAGGGCCCGCAAGTACAACGGGGCGTTCGTGTCGGTCACCCAGAGCCTGCTCGACTTCTACAGGGCGGGGGACGTGGGGGAGGCGGTGCTGGAGAACTCCGCCTGGACGTTCATGCTCCGCCAGAAACAGGAGAGCGTGGAGGAGATGAAAAAGGGGGGAAAGCTCCTGCTGGGCGGCTACTTCTCCTCGCTGGTGTCGAGCCTCTCCACCCGGCCCGGGGAGTTCTCCGAGCTTTTCGTCCACAACGGGGAACTGGGAATGGGGCTCGGGCGCCTCGTGGTGGATCCCTTCTCCTACTGGACGTACACGACCAATCCCGACGAGGTGGCGCTTCTGGACGGCTTCATAGCCGAAGGCATGGACACGGCCGAGGCCGTGGCGCGGTGCGTCGAGGTCTCGCGGGGGAGGGGAAGATGAGAAGGGCGGCGGTCGCTCTGCTTTTCGCGGCGCTCGCGGCGGCGGCCGCGCTCGGGGTCTTTCTGGCCGCCTCGCGGGAGGCCGGGCGCAAGGTCGTCTTCGTGGACGCGGAGGCCGTGGTGGCGGCGGAGAGAAAGAGGCTTTTTTCGCTAGCGCTCCGAGGGGAGCTCTCGCGGGAGGAGGCGGAGGAGCGGGCCGGGCGGTTCCCCGCCCGCTTCGGGGAGGTGGTCGGCGCATACGGGCGGCGGGGCTACCTGGTGCTCGAGGCGGGGGCGGTTCTTTCGGGAGGGCGCGACGTGACGGCGGAGGTCTTGGAGCGGCTCGCCGCGCGGGGGGAGGAGGAGTGAGCCGGTTTTCGGGGGCGGGAGCGCGGGCGGCGGTCCTTTCTCTCTGTCTTTTCGCTGCGGGGGCGGGGCTCTGGCTTTCGGGGGTGCGGATCTCGGTCGGCACCTCGGGGTCGCTTCCCTGGCGGGTCTTTCTCTCGGCCAGGGGCGCGGAGGTTTCCTGCGGGGCGGGGGCCGTGGGGCTTTTCCGCCTGGAGGTCGAAAATCCCTACTGGGAGCGCGGAACGGTTTTCGCCAAGAGGTTCGTCGGCTGTCCGGGAGACTTTCTTCGGACGGAGGGGAGGGAGTTTTTCATAAACGGCGAACGGGTCGGGACCGCGAGCGGGACGGATTCCGCGGGGGCGCCGGTCGGGAGCTTCGAGTTTTTCGGCCCCATTCCCGAGGGAAGCTGGTTCGTCCTGGGGGACGGTCCCAGGAGCTACGATTCGAGATACTGGGGGTTCGTCAAAAAGTCATGGGTCGTCGGGCGCGCCTGGCCGCTTTTCTAGCCGCGGTCCTCCTTTTCCCGGTTCCGTCCGCCGCGGCGCGCGGGGCGGGGAAGGATCTCGGGGTTCACGGAAGGCTCTACGAGATAGGGGAGGAGGACATGCTTTCGTACGTGAGGAGGAAGGCGGGAGAGATCGACATGCGGGCGCTTCGGGAAAAAGCCGTGGGAAACGCCGGGAGGGCGCACGGGAAGCTCTCCGTCGTTTCGCTCGGCGTGCCGGCGGCCGAGGAAGAGCGCGTCCGCCACGTCGACCCCTCGGTGAAGGTCGAAAATCCCGTCTACGACCATGCCGGAAGAATCGTCTCCCCCGCGGGAACCGTGAATCCGCTCGCCCACGTGACGCTCTCGAAACCCGTGCTGGTTCTTCGGGAAGACCAGGTGGAGGCGCTGCTCGGGGAGATAAGCGAAAGGAAGCCGACGCTGGTGCTCACCGACGGCGACATCCGCAGGGCCTCCTCGCTCGCGGGCCGGATGGTCTACAGGGCGAGTCCGTTCATTCTCGAAAGACTCGGGGTCGAGAAAACGCCGTCTCTCGTGACCCGGGACGGAACCAGGCTCAGGGTGAGGGAGATCGTACCGAAATGATTCCGCGGCTCTCCCCGCCGCATGAAACCCCGTATTCGCGGGAAGTTTCCGAGCCGTTCCCGTCCGGATTCCCCGAATCGCGAAAAGCCGGAGCCGCGGGAACGTGAAGCCGGATTTCGACCTTGTCCGGGCCGTACTGCTGGCCGTCGGTGACGGCGAAGATTCGGGGCGCGGCTTCGCGCACCTGGACGTTCCCGGCCGGACGCGGGAGGAAGTTTCGCGTCACGTCGGGTTCCTGCATGAAAAGGGACTGATCGACGCCGTGAACCTGTCCCCGTCGGACGGCTGCCGATGGGCGCCCGGGCGGCTCACCCGGCGGGGGCGGGAGTTTCTCGCGCTGGCGCGCGACGACGGTCTTTGGAAAAAAGCGGAAAAGAAACTGGGAAAGAAGAACTCGTTTCTCGGCATACTGAAGCAGATGCTGTTCGACCTGGTGACGTCGGTTTTCGGTTTGTAGATTGTCATTGCCCATTAGTTGTTGGAAAACCGGCAACAGGGCAGGGAGCCGTTTCCATGCTCTAAAGATTTAAGGTCGAAAAAGCAATATTATTCGCGCAGTGGGTGGAGAGACGGTAAAGCGAGAAGGAAACAGGCAGGTAATTCAAGCGAACACTTTTTCGAACCATCATTACAATTCAAACCAGTTAGTGAATATAATTCTTCAAGCTTTTCCGGTTAGTCCAAAGGAGGTCATCATGCTTAACTGGATAGTACAAAATGGTGAAATTTTGTTCGCGGGGGTGGTTGCAGCATCAACTGTTTTCTACGTTATTCTAACTCGCTCCCTGGTCGCCGAGACGAAAAAATTGCGGGAAGTCCAGACGGAGCCGAAGATCGCCGTTTGGGTCAGACCAAAAGAGGAAGCAATAACCTTTGCCCATCTCTATGTCCGGAACATAGGTCTCGGACCCGCTTTTGACGTTTCATTTGAGATAGGCGAAGAAACGGAAACTCCCGGGGGGCAAATGCTCATCAAGGACTTCTCAGAACCGCAATTCCTCAACACCGGTCTCAAATATCTGGGACCCGGACAAGAAATGCGGGCTGGGTTCACGGAGCTTTCAAAAAATGCTGAAGAGAAAATCAAAGCGGTCCTAACGGTCAAGACAAAGTACAGAAGCGCCACGAAAAGAAAATACGAAAACGTCTATCAACTAGAGATGGCCGAGTTCAAGGATTACAGGATGTTTGGAAAACCTCCCTTGCATTCCATAGCAGAAAATCTCCAAAAAATACAGAAGCAGATAGAACATTTCGCTACCGGATCTCACAAGCTAAAAGTCGATGTCTACGACAGTACCGACGAAGAAAGCAAATAGTAAACCGTTGAAAGGCTGTTCCTTATGAGGAATCAGAACCCGGAATTGTTTGGCTACTAGCTTCATCGCGCTACTGTCGCCAATCCCTTGCTCGTGCAGACAAGCATCAAACGTTTCGTTCCTTATCAAATTTCCCAAAATTCGGTTCATCGGCCAAACTGGACCTTCTAACACTTGCTCCCAGACCGTAAAGCACGGAAACCGAAGCAACAAGTTCCAGAAACCAGTCTTGAGCATAGGGTGCAACAATTACTTCTTTGACCAAAGAAGCAATCTCGACTTCGCAATATTTCCCCGTATCGTCAATGTCGTCATATAAATGGTGATGATCGTCTCTAATGATAACTGCCCTTACCTCGCGTTCATGTTCAAAGCTCTTTCTCTTGTACAAATAAGGATTGAGTGCATTGTCCTGAGGGATAGAGTCTTTATCGTAGTCGATATATTTAACCTTCCCAACGTACACAGCTTCTTCTCCTGCCAAGCTCTGGGCAAAAGACCCGAAATTAGTCTTGATGGCAATACCTTCATACTCTCCAGAGTACAATCTCCACATGGCTGCCGATTCATGGGTGCTTTCATGCCAGCAATTGGCAAAAATCATTTTCCGGTATTCCTTGAAAAAACTGCGGCCGGAATCTTGTTGCCAAAGATATTTCTGCAAGTCAGATAACTGGGCCTTTATTTCTTCAGGTAATTCAGCATACGTATCACGGAGCTTGATTATGTTCTTCTTAGCGTAAGACCCTTCGAAAGGGTCCCCCAGTTTATCCGCTCTGGCAAAAAACAAAGCTTTCCTGTCTAGGAGAGAGACAAATTTAGTAAAATTCAAATATCTCCACAGAACAGCTTCTTGCGGAGGAGGTTCAAAACTTGGATGCTCTTCGTACATTTTATCTCCCTAACTGCATTCCTGTCCCAATATTGTTTGCGGTTTCACGTATCGCAACAAGAGGAACAACCTCTGCGCTCCGCACAGTGCGCGGAGACTGTCGTATTGCTCGTCGCTGGAAAGAAGTTTCAAGTCATATCAAGTTGGTGGACTCAAGGAGATTTCCATGTACATTTGCAGTCTGTTGCTCATGACGGCGTTTCCTCGAGTTGAATGAGATTTGAACTCTCGCTGTTTAACCGGACAAAAGAAACGCCGCTTTTTTCCGCCTCGAATCCGCGAAAGATACGATTGTGTCGTCTGGATTCAGGATTCCGTATACGCGTGCAGGTCAATCGCAGTTATCTCGAATCTCGGTATGACGTACCATCCTTCTTCAAAGAAACAGCGGCTCTGCCGCTTCATGGCTTTTCTGACCTTGTCGCAGGTTGTGTGAAAGCCCAGTATCCTGCCCCCCTCGCCTTCAAACATATGTTCCGTGAGCGCGTAAATGCGGCGAGGGGCTTTGTCGCGAGTCCATCTGTCCGGAACGGAAACCCTGTATGTCCCGTCCAGCTTCACCTCGGGACATCTTCCCGAATTCTTTCTCGCCAGCCCGACTATATGCTCTATCGCTTCGTCCTTGCTGACGAAGGCGGCGACCAGACCGTCGGAACCGCCGGAGCCGGTTCTTACAACATATACGTCAATGTCTTTCATCCGCGTCCCTCCTCAACGGCAATAGCAGGCGACGAACATCTTGGAAACTTTCGGAAAATTCGCGTCCGGTCCCACCCGGACAGTCCTTGCATCCGCCCTCAACCAGGCTCCCGTCGCGGTTTGAATTTCTTACCACGACCGGCTTCAACGAGCTGAAGCCGCCGGGATTCAGGATTCCGCATACGCATACAGGTCAACTTCCGCTATTTTCAGTCTCGGCACGAAGTCCCTTCCCTGTTCGAAAAAATAACGGCTTCGCGTTTCCATGGCTTTTCTGGCGCCGCCTAGGTTCGTGTGAAAACCGAGTATCGTGCCCGCGGATGTTTCGTGAATATGTTGCAGAAGCACGTAAACGCGACGAGGCGTTTTTGTGCGAATCCAGCTTTCGGGAACGGAAACCCTGTACGTTCCGTCCAGCTTCACCTCGGGATGCGCTCCCGAATTCTCCCTTATCCGTCCGGCGATATGCTCTATAGCGTCGTCCCTGCTGACGAAGGCGCCCGTCAGATTCCCGAGACGGCCGCTCCGGACGACGTACACGTCGATGTCTTTCAATTGCTCTTCTCCGTTGAATCCCGGCGGTCCGCCGACAGGACCCTGTTCCCGACCTTTCAGTCATGATGATTTACCTGTTAGTCCGGGAAAAGACGAGCAAGGCGAAGCCGGAAAAAATTTCAGCGAAGCGGGTCAGGCCGCCGGGACCAGGTAATGCTTAATTCGGACAAAACTGAAAGAAAGTCACGCTTCGGACAATCGGGAAAAATCGGGAGCGGGATATTTTTCGAACTTAGGACATTCCTCGTACTTTCCCGTTTCCCTGTTCTTCTTTTTGCCGTTAAGCAGGACCGAGCGTTTGCCGGCGTTTTTCCCCTTTATGTCTTGGAGAGACTCGGCGATAAATTCTTCAGATGTCATAATCCAGAACTTGTCCAGCCGCCCGGAATAGAAAACGAAATACTAGTTGTCGCGCCGCTCGTGCGCAATCGCCGCAAACCGCGATGCGCCGCCGGCCGGTTTCCTCCGTCCGACGTTCCGAGTCCGGGCGAGTCCCGCCCCCCGGCGTTTTCTTTGGCGACCCAACCCGGTATCCTTGTTGTCGGGCAAGTCGCTCGTCGGCGGCTTTTCCGGTCCGGTTTTTCGGAAAACCGCGCAAGTCCCCGAAGCGACCCGCCCCTCGACCTGTTTTCAAGATTCGCCCGGAGACGGAAAACCCGTTTCCGAATCGTCGGCGGGTAGAAATGACCGAACGGACCCTGTTCAAGGAAAAAGAACGAACGCTTGTCAGCTTCAGGCAAGCCGCCGAATGGGCGGCCGTCTACACCAACAGCGAGGTAACCGCCTCGAACATCTCCTATCTGGTTCAATACGGAAGGGTCAACAAGTACGGACACAACGGAACCGTCCTGGTCGACAAGGAAGAACTGAAAGACTACTACGATTCGTTCAGCAGAGAGAGACGGTGGAAAGAAAAGCTGGGCGACGACCTAAACTGGCGGCTGTCTTTTTCGGAGTACAAGGAAAAGGAGCGGACGAAACACGTTCACAGGCTGCATCCCTACAAGGGGAAGTTCATCCCCCAGCTGGTCGAGTACTTCCTCGACGGCCGCACGGACGAGTTCAAGAAAAAGTCCTATTTCCGCGAAGGCGACGTAGTCCTGGATCCTTTCTGCGGAAGCGGAACGACCCTGGTGCAGGCGAACGAACTGGGGATGCACGCGGTCGGGATAGACGTTTCCCTGTTCAACGGCATGATCGCCAACGCCAAGGTCGGAAAGCACGACACCGTCGCGGTCGCCGAGGCGATCCGCGAACTGACGCTGAAGCTCGAACTCTACCAGGAAGCGAGAAACGCCGCGGGGTTCGAACGCGAGCTGCTGGCGGAACTCGGGAAGTTCAACTCCGAGCACTTCCCTTCCCCCGAATACAGGAGAAAGGTCGCCGAAGGGAAAATCGACGAGAAAACGTACGCGCCCGAAAAAGAAAAGGGTTTTCTGCCCGTTTACTCCGCCCTGCTGAAAAAACATCGAATCGAAACGGGACGGGGCGAGGGGGATTCTTTCCTGGACAAGTGGTTCCTGCCGTCGGCGAGGGAAGAAATAGACTTCCTGTTCCGGGAACTGGAGCGCCTCGACGAAGACGTCAAGAAAATACTGAGAGTCGTCCTGAGCAGGGTGATGCGTTCCTGCAGGGCCACCACGCACGCCGACCTGGGAACGCTGAAAGAGCCCGTCACCGAGACGTACTACTGCAAGAAGCACGGGAAGATGTGCAAGCCAATATTCTCCGTCGCGGGCTGGTGGAGAAGGTACACGGAAGACACGCTGAAGCGGCTGAACGAGTTCGGGAAAGTCAGAACCGAGACGTTCCAGCGCTGCCTGACGGGAGACAGCAGGAAGATAGACGTCTTCGAGGAGATGAAAAAGCGGGACCCCGGTTTCGGGAAACTGCTGTCGAAGCGGAAAATCAGGGGGATATTCTCGAGTCCTCCCTACGTGGGTCTCATCGACTATCACGAGCAGCACGCCTACGCCTACGAGATATTCGGATTCGGAAGGGAAGACGAGCTGGAGATCGGTCCCCTGTTCAAAGGCCAGGGAAAGGAGGCGAGAGACTCCTACGTCGCGGGCGTGGCGGAAGTTCTCGAAAACTGCAGAAAGTACATGCGCAAGGACCACGACGTGTTCCTGGTGGCGAACGACAAGCACGATCTCTATCCCGACATCGCCCGGCTGGCCGGCATGAAAATCGTCGACCGGTTCAAGCGTCCGGTACTGAACCGGGTGGAAAAGGACAGGTCCACCGCCTACGCGGAAACGATTTTCCACATGAAGGGAAAATAGATGCCTCTCGCCGAAGCCCAGAAGGAAAAGATCGAGAACGTCATCAAGGGCAGTCTCAGGAAAAAGTTCGAAAGCTACAGGCCGGAAACGAAGGAGATGCCCTTTCACTACCGCTTGCTCGGCAGAGACAGGATGGCACTGTTTTCCTTCATCCATTCCCTGAACACGACTTTCGGCACGTCCATCTTCGAACCGGTGGCGGAAGTTCTGTCGAGCCTGAATTTCGCTTCCGCCGAAAGACAGTTCGCGGTCGGAAACGAGATAAGCGAGAAGGCCCAGTCCGAAATCCAAGACATCATCAACGAACTTTCCATGGGCCGCGACCCGGACAAGCCGGAAGAAGTGGAAAGGATAAGGAAGGTCTGCGGCAGGGGAAAAATGAAAAAGCTGAGAACGGTGAAGGTGGACCTGTTCGTCAAGTCGTTCGACGGAGCCGTTCACCTGTTCGACCTGAAGACCGCCAAGCCGAACGTAAGCAACTTCAAGGATTTCAAGAGAACGCTGCTGGAATGGGTCGCGATCTTTCTGGCGAAAGAGCCGGAGGCGGAAGTGAACTCGTACATAGCGATTCCGTACAATCCATACGAGCCGGAACCCTATCAAAGGTGGACTATGAAAGGCATGTTGGATTTAGACAATGAATTGAAAGTCGCGGAAGAATTCTGGGATTTTCTCGGCGGCGGGGAAGTTTACTCGGAATTGCTGGATTGCTTCGAAAGGGCCGGGATAGAACTGAAACCGGAAATTGACGAACGTTTTTCAGAATTCGAGTAGAAGAAAAAGGGACTTATATATACGACTAGGCAAGGAGGTTCATATGTGCAACATCCGAGAGACACGCCAAAACTGCAAAATCTGCGGGGAGAGCAAACCCATTGAAGACTTTTACCGTAAGCGGGTGGACACCCTCGCAACCGGCGAGCGGGTGCAGAGGTTCTTTAAGGAGTGTAAGACGTGTTATGGTGCTAGGCAGAGGGAGAGGTACTCCACCGACGAATACAGAGAGCGCGAAAGAGTCCGCAGGAGCAATCTTTACAAGACCGACGAGGAGTACAAGGAAAAGCGAAAGGCTACTTCTCGCGAATGGAGTCGCAGGAACAGGAACGCCATTCGCGAGAAACAGAGGTACAGGGTCATCATGCGCATTCCGCCCGGGAGTTTCTCTCGCGATCAGGTGACCGGCCGATTCCTTCGAGGCACAAGGAAGCCCCACGGTTTCATCCCGCTTGAATTTGTCTCTGTCTAGCCATGTATATAAGTCCCATAAGTTTCGACGACCGCAGGTCCGCCAGTTTTATTGAATCGTCCGTTATCCCTCAGCATGTATACCATGCTTCATGAGTTTCTGGAAAAAATCTAACAAACGTCGCGTAGCAGTCTTTTAGAAGTAAGCCTTAGCGGTCTGTGTCGCCAGCGCGGCGGCGAGAACTGGCGGAACCGCATTGCCTACTTGAGTAAACTGACGCGCGGTTGGACCTACAAATTTGTAACTGTCCGGAAATGTCTGGAGCCTCGCACACTCCCGAACGCTCAAAGTGCGCGGTATTTCTGGGTGCAGATGAGAACGTCCCCCGCCGTTTGTGCCGCCGGCAATGACTGTCTTGGATGGTCGGGAAGGATCAAGACGGTCCACGCGACCCAGATGGTCCCTCTGCCCATAGTCCAGTCTCATGTAACGAGCAACAGAGCCTACCCTGTGATTGCGGGTGTCGTGATTAGAAACTTTGCGGGCGGGCGGAGAAGCCAAAACACTGCCCGAACCAATTTGCTTTCTTTTCTTGGGCATAGAAAACTTGCCGGGTACGCGAGCACCCACGAGAAACATCCTTTGTCGATACTGCGGGACACCGTAGTCCGAAGCATCATAGACCTTCGGTTCATCAACTGCGTAACCTGCAGTCTGAAGACTACTAATGGCAACCGACAACTGCTTACCCTTGTCTATTTCGCGAAATCCGCGCACATTCTCGATTACGAACGCAGCCGGCATAAAGTGAATTACGAGGTTGACAAAGTCAAACAACAGATTCCCGTTCTTCGCATGCGCGAATCCCAAACGCTTGAAGTTTGTGCTTGATTTCGAAAATCTTTGGTTGGCAGCTATCGAGAAAGGTTGACAGGGCGGCCCGCCGACGAAAATTCCTTCAAAGGGTTTGGTTATCAACGGCGAAAGCACGTCCACCACTTCATCGTACTTGGAGACGTCCCCGGCATGGAACGGCGGACCGAACACTTTCCAGTCCGGCCGGTTTAGGCGGAGCGTATTGCAGAATACCTCGTTGAACTCAAAAGCGGCTAAGTGCTTGAATCCTACCGCCTCAAAGCCGAGATCCATTCCTCCGCATCCAGTGAAGAAGCTTGCAAGCGGAACGCCTTCCCCATAGCTCTTGAAGGAGGAAAGCCTTGGCGGACGACTACCTCGCCATCGAAGACTTTTGCTGTTTTCATACACTAGGTCATCAATGGAAAGACCTTTCGCAGCAAGCGTATCGATTATCTCGTCGTTCTCTTCCGCAGCGGCAATCAAGGCAGCCTGTTTTTGAAATTTGGTAGATGCCAATACCTTGACTGAACCAATCACTGCCATTGCTCACCTCTGTTTCTGTGTTCAGACTTAGCCTCGCGGTAGACTCGCTTCGCCTCCACCGCATCAATGAAATCGCGACGGCCCTTCTCGCGAAGCCATTCGTCGTAGTATCTGTGGACTGCGCGGTGGCAGGTTGGACAATTGGCGACGAGGTCTTGAAGCGTCGTGCCGTCCGCGGATGTTCTTGTTCCAGAACAAAGCGGCAGTAAATGGTGTATGTCAAGTATTCCTGATGTCCATGGATATCTTCGTTTCGTATCTACGTCGCAGAAATCACAAACTCCGCCAGGATTCGCCTTGAAAAATTCACTCCGGATCTTCCAGTTCCGTTCTATGGCAAGGTGTGCGCGTTTTACGCGCCCGCCCTCAGAGAAACCGGCTTCTTCAACGTCGCTTACTATGGTGTCAGAGTAGTTAAGGTCAATGTCCGCCATTGCACTAGGAAAAAGGTCAGCAATTCTCAATATCTCGTCTGCACCGCTCGCGAGACGGTTACCCTCCACTGGCTTGAGGTCGCAGAAGAGGTTCCCTGCATCGGTCTTTGACAGAGATACGTTTATCTCGCTTGCAGTCGCCGAGAGATAGGATATCTGCGCAAGTACCTGGATGCTCTCAGATGCTTGGCGACGACGCCCGGAAGCATCCGTCTTGCAATGATGGATAATGTCCAAGAACTGGATTTGATCCTCATCGCCGCGGAAGCCGGTGGACTCATAGGCATTTACCACGTCATCTATCCTGGTTGTGTTTTCGTCCTGAGTTGCTCGAGCCAAGAGAAAGCGCAGGACGAACAGTAGAGGATATCGGATGTCGGCTGCCGAATCCCAGCTTTTTAAAGCTGGTGAAGGATCTGTGGTTGCTTGGGCAAGAAAATGAAAATAATCGTCGCTTGTTATTCTGCCATCGTCCGCCAGCAACTTTCCCACTCTAGTTACTTTCGCTCCGCCGTTTTGGTCCGGCACTACTATCATGGCCAGTTGAAATATGCGACTGTAGTTTCTCCATGGTTTGTAGCGCGGGTCATCAGGAAGAAACGGCCGACCAACTGCTTCAACAAGCGTTTCTCGGACAGACCGTTTCAGGTCGTGCTTGATAGCAAACCTCGCAATCTTTCGTAGCACGTCAAATTGAAAGTAGTCGAGTCTTCCTTGGTCCCAATGCCACATGCTATTTCCGACTCCCCGTGTTCGTCCGGTCTCAAGCATTCCCATCAAACTAGAGGGATGATCTGCAAGCCGGGGCATGCACTTTCTTCCGGTTCGGTCCACGCGGCAAACGACAAACCATTTTAGCTTATGGTACTAGATAAGTCTCAACACTGTCAACACACACCCTGCTGTTTGAACCGCACAAGATGCGGCCGCGGAGTCTCGAACCAAGGATGGGAGGAAGATTTAACGGTTGGCATTGGACTAAGGAATACAGGAAAACGCTGGAAGCCGCGGGGATGTCCGTAAGTTACGTGAAACCGTTTCCAAATCGCGGGGAATTTCACGGAGACGCGTCATTGCCGCAACTCGACCCAGTCGTCGCGATATCCGGCAAGTCGCAGGACATGCTCGGCCTCGATAATGGGAACGTTGCGCGTAATGCTGAACTTGCGTGCGGCAACCGGAACCTTCCGATGAATAGTGAACTGCGAACCGTGAGGTTGCCATGTGAACATCCGGTCTCCCGTTGTCTTGTCATGCCCTTCGAGATTATTCCTGCTGTTGGTCGTCCAATGATAATCGTTTGGGATGTACCTTTCCGCTTCCTGCTCGAACAAGACGAACTCGCGCGTCGCCATATTGCGAAGAAACACGACCACTCGCAATTCATCGTGACTTCCCATCGCTTCGTTAACTCTTTCGTTCCAGATCTTCAGTACCGCCCGTCCCGTCGCCTCAACATCCTCCCGCGGGTCCGACATGCCCAGAGAGTAATCGGGAGAGTTTCGCCCGGATATGATTCGGATCTTTTCTTGCGTAAACGGATTGCCCGCTTTCACGGTCTTTACCGACCAAGCGCATCCGTTGCGAATAACGTCCGCGATTCCCAGCGGACTGTCTCTATGCTCGCCCTCAATGGCGTTGGCGAATATTCCGCCGAAGTCGTCGCCCGTGATGTCGGCGTGACCAACGGCCAGCCGGTGAACTATCTGACTCCCCACTTCTAGAACCACATCGTCGGGTATCTCCCCCAGCGGATAAGGTCCCTTACGCCGCTTGGCCGCGCCTTTCAGTCTCGGCATTCTTTCTGGTGGCTTGTCCATAGATTTCGAGTATTCCCTTCATTGCGGCCTTCGCCATGGGAACCGGCACGGCGTTTCCCGCCTGACGGCGAGATTGAGTGTCGTTGCACACGATCTTGAATCTTTCGGGAAATCCTTGCAGACGAAACATTTCTCTCGGCGTCAATCTTCTTTCGCCATCCACCAGCAAGTAATTATAGGACGCGCCCGCGCGCAAGGCGCATGAAAATGGATGACTGCTGATGTTGCCGCCCTTGTTCTCGTGCCAAATCGCCGGCTTGTAATCGGACTTGTGAGACTCGTGCCTGCTAATCCGGATTCTATCGGACACGAAATGACGCGGGTCGGGGACTCTTTCCAGAATGTCGTTAAGCGGCCGCATCCGCGACTTCTTGACAGGCCAGGGAAATTTCTCGAATCGCTTTCTTGTTCCCACTATGAGAACCCGCTCCCTCTTTTGAGGCAGTCCGCAGTCAAGCGCGTTCAAAATTTTCCAATCCACGAAATACCCCAGATCCTCAATATCCGACAAGATGCGGTCGAACACTTTGCCGCCGCGAATGGTGGTCAACTGACGCACGTTCTCCAAGAGTATGGCCGCCGGACGCTTGGCTTCCGCAATGCGGACAATCTCAAAAAACAACGTGCCGCGGGGGTCCGCCATTCCCTTGCGGTCTCCTATAATTGAAAACGGCTGACAAGGAAATCCGGCGCAAAGCAAGTCGAACTTTGGAATATCCTCGGGACGTTCCCGAGTGACGTCTCCGGCTGGAGTCAACCCGAAGTTGGCCGCGTAGCACTCCCGCGCGTGAGACGAAACGTCGCAAGCGTAAACGCACTCGAGACCAAGTGCCTTGGCGGCCAGATGGAAGCCTCCGACGCCGCAAAACAGGTCGGCGAAAGTCTCTATCGGCCCAGGTCTATAATTAGCCACAGCACCGACTATTCGCTCAAAGTCCATCAGTTCCATCGCCTCCAGTCAATCCGACGGGCCAAACACTTCCTACGGAAAGTCAATCGCACTAATCGAATGCTGCCGCCTTCGAACCGCTCGTACTTATCCGCTCACTCGTCAAGCCGGCCTTGCTCGAGTACGCTTCGCGAATGCGACTCAGCATGAACCACGCGGTCTTCTGAGTAACGCCAAGCTCCCTCGACAACTGCAAGCTGCTGACTCCCCCATGAGCAGTACCCAACAGATGCATGGCGTAAAGCCATGCACGAATTGGAAGCTTCGACCTCTCCATCACGGTGCCGCTCTTAACGGTAAAATCTCGCTTGCATGAGGAGCAGTTGTAAAAGCCCTTCCGCTTTTTTCGAGGCTTCGGACTTCGTCCGCCGCAAAACGGACAAGCGGTGCCGCCGGGCCAGCGCATTCGTTCAAAGTAGCCCCTGGCAGACTCCTCACTTGAAAATCGCTCCGGAAGCTCGAAATCGCTGCTTGACGACTTTTCCATTTCCGTTCTCTCAAGCATATTATTTCTAAAAAAATCCATGTACTCAAGTATATAGTCTTCCAAAGAAAATTTTCCAGAAGGAACCCCACTAGCCAGAAGGACTACATTAGTCAAGGCACCCGAATAACGACTTTTCTCGAGTCAAGCAGAACTGCTTTCACAATCCTCTCCTTCCATTTGTCCCAAGACTGTGTCAGAAGCGAATTATCGCCCCACGAGCAAAGAGGGCTTTTTGGTCTAGCAAGCGTGAGTTCCCGAGTTCCCTCTAGAAATTTCTTGTCGGTTTCAAGTGCAGACTCTCCTTTAAGTGCGGGTCTCCCTAGTTCTTCCATCAGAGTTGTTGCTCCACATCTTGCTATATTTAAGGCAATACGGGTCAGTCACGATAACCATTGGCATTAAAAAACTCACTGTTAACAAGAAGTATTTCTTTCTTGACTAAAGAATTATTTCTTTTAAAATAGCCAAAATCCGCAGACCAGGAATTTCGAGCCATGAATCTTACATCTCGCCAACTTTCCGCACTTTACAGAGATAGCCACGATCAGATGCGTAACATCGATGGGCTCCAACCTCAAGAAGCCTTTGATGAATTGCTCAAGTATTTATTTTTGAAGGAAAACGCGGATGAAACAAGGTATCGATTTCCCAGTTTCTCCATTCCCAGCTTTAATCAGAATGTCGTTCCGCTTAACAGGGGCTTGGCCAAAGAGCTCCGCTCCAAGTTCAGGAAGTTTCTTAAAGAAACAAATTCATGGTCATCCGAGTTGTGGCAAGACAAATCACTTCGTCTAAGCGACACGGCACTGCTAGGTGTCCACGAGTTGCTTGAGAAAGTCGATTTTTCTGCCATCGGCATTGATACGCGAAGTGCCGCATTGAATGAATTTATACCGAGCGAATTGCGCAGAGGCTTGGGCATTTTCCCAACTCCCGACGGAGTAGCTCAGATGATGGTGGAAATCGCGTCTCCAGGCGTGGCTTCACGCGTACTTGACCCTGCTTGCGGTACGGGCACGTTTTTGGTTGAAGTCCTTCGCTTGTGGAACAGCAACAGTTCCAAGGGAAAGAAAAGACGCGTATGGGGGATCGACAAAAGCGCACGAATGCTGTTGCTGTCGGAGTTGAATCTTGGTCACAACAAGAACATCAAGTACAGAAGAGCTTTGGCGGATTCCCTTTATCAGACTCCGACAAGCCTGTTTGAAGAATTGAATGGGGGATTCGACTTCATTTTAACCAACCCTCCATTTGGCGTCATCATTGACAGAAACAAGCACAATATGACGCTTTTTCAGACCTGCAGAAACGGCAAAGGCGATATAGTTAAACGACAGCAGAGCGAAATCGTTTTTGTCGAACAATGCCTCAAGTACTTAAAGCCAGGGGGGTTGCTCGGGATCGTTCTTCCTCGCAGCATGGTTACCAACTCTTCTCTCAAAGATGCCAGACTCGCAATCAATTCGTTTGGTTATCTCGAGGCGCTAGTGAATTTACCCCCCGAGACTTTTTGCATGTCCGGAACCCAAACGAACACGATAGTCCTTTTCGTTCGACGCTATAAATCCAGTTCCGAGAAAGCGGAGTCTATTTCCGCGGTTTGTGCAACCGTCAACAATGTGGGGTTTGACTCCACTGGCCGCCCGAGAAATGGAAACCAGCTAAAAGATATAGCGAAAATTGTGCGCAACGGAATGAAAGGGAAAATTGCCGCCAACTGTGCTTACCTGCTTCCGAAAGTTTCAAAGAGTCTATCCATTTCGCGGCTGCCCGAACTGTTGTCTGGACGGATGGTGGCTTCGGGCAAGCAAAAAGGATTGGTTCTTCTGGGCGAGCTGGTAGAGACGGCGAGCAACGGAAGAACTCCAGGAAGAGCAAATTATTCTTCGGAAGGCCTATTTGTGACAAAGGTGGGAAATCTAACAGGACAAGGAATTAACTGGGAGCCTCGCGACCGAAATTTCGTGTCAGGCGCGGAAGTGGACAACCGCAAGAAAAACGCCCGGCTCATGCTAAAGAAAAACGATATCGTGCTCACTTCTTCCGCGCACTCGCCGGTTTACATAGCCAAGAAGGTCGACATAGTCGTCTCTATACCCGGATGGATTGGCGGGGAGGCATCTTACGTGGGCGAAGTAATGATGATTAGAGCCAGGAAAGATGTTGACCCCTACGTTCTTGTCGCTTATCTACGTCTTCCGTCAACCAAGAAGCAAATTCAATCGATGGTGCGAGGTCAAACGGCTCACCTTCATCCGAAAGACCTTCTTGATATGCGAGTCCCCAGCGCTCTAACCAAGCCGCCCCTTGAGATTAGAAGGCTAGCGGAGCGAATCAGGAAGGAGTCTCAATTTTCCGAAGAAATGAACAAATTGGCATTTGAGCAAAGAAAATCGTACGGTGCCGTTGAAAACGCTTTGTCAAGCTGAACGCTACTCGGCCGCCAGCATCCCAATTATTCTATCTTTCAGAGGTTGGGGCAAATCCGCTATGCGTGGCTTGATGTCTGGAAGGTAAAGAGCCTCTGCAGTCTTGTCGGCAACCTTGGCGGGATCTGTTTTTTGCCTGGAAATATGATTCTGAAGAATGCGCAGGCTCTCTTTTTTAGGCTTTGCAGGGATATCTTCGGTAACGCCAAGCAGTTCCGCGAGCAGTTTGATCTTGTCCGACGTCAAGTTCCGTGAAGTCGAGTACTTGTCAAGCGACTCGAGATTGTGAAGCTGGGCATCGTCTCGACCGGGAAAAATCTTCGTGGTGATGGAATCGGTTACGGCGGATATGGTTGATTGGTAAATCAACAAGGGACGCATCAAGCAAAACTTCAAACTGTCCGGCCAGAGGTTGAACGATGCCTTCGATTTTGATTCTGACTGTATGTTCAGGCGGTAATCAACCATGCAGTAGGCAAAACCGGGAAGTTTAGGATCCACCTCCCAAATTGAAGAACGGATGGAGTCCGGTGATTGAAGATCAACAAACTCAAACAGAACGAGGTAGTAGAACTTCGGTTCAAGAATCTGGGCGAATTCTTCGTCGTGTCGAATTCCAATCAACCATTTCGAGTCGTCCTTTCGCTCGATGTCGGTACTGTCGCACTCCGGACACCGTTGTTCAATGCTTGGGATAGGCGCATCGCAGGAGTTACATCGTCCAAGTTGATCAACTCGGTAACAGGTCTTGATCTCTGCAAATTCATCGTTTGGCAAGACCAAGTCGTGTCCCCGCGCTCCTGACCCAGTTCCCGGAAAGCCAGTGACAACACTCGTCAGGTGCTGTCCCACGTAACCCATTCTGGCCTGTGCCGTTTGACGAGTAATGCCAGCCCACATGCTGACTCGCTTTCTCAGGTTGATGTAGAGATCGAATATAAGTTTTTCCGACGACTGCAGGTCCGCCAGTTTTATTGAATCGTCCGTCATCCCCCAGTATATATATCATGCTTCATGAGTTTCTGGAAAAGAATCTAACAAACGTCGCGTAACAGTCAGAAGTAAGCCTTTAGCGATCTGTGTCGCCAGTGCGACAGTCAGAACTGGCGGAACCGCATTGCCTACCTGAGTAAACTGAAGTGCGGCTGGACTTACAAATTTGCAACTATCCGGAAATGTACTGGAGCCTCGTACACTCCTGACCGAGTATTTTGCTTTAGTAGAAAGAGTTTTTTTACAAGAAGCAGGAAAATGGCAGACACCATGTCACCAGAGAAACGCAGCAAGATCATGCGGGCGGTCAAGTCAAAGAATACCTCGCCAGAGAAGAAAGTCCGCTCAGTTGCTCATCGTCTAGGGTTGCGGTTCCGGCTTCATAGAAAAGAGCTGCCGGGCTCGCCAGACCTAATTTTCCCTAGAAGGAAAACTGCCCTCTTCGTTCATGGATGCTTCTGGCACAGGCATGAAAACTGTCCGAAAGCGACAACGCCGAGAACTAACGCCGATTACTGGAACGAGAAATTCAAGCGCAATATTGAACGTGACAGGAAAAACAGAAAAGAGCTTGAAGGAAGCGGCTGGAAAGTTCTAATCGTGTGGGAATGCGAGACAAAGACGAGAGAATCCATAGAAGCTTTCCTAACGAAGAACTTCTTCAGCCGACACGACCCCTGATTGTCAAAGCTGAAGCGAAAAAGCGGAAGCAAGTAAACAGCAAAGCTCATTATGAGAGCCGTTATGCGCTTAGGAGTAAAACTGACTCGCAGGTGAAAAAAGCGGTGGCGAGGGCCACGTCAAATGAAGACGGACACGGAAGCCCGGTTCTTTGCTGGTCGGGTAGAGGCCTTTACTGATATGCTTGCAGGAACGGTGCTTCGCCGGATTTTGCGTAAGGGTTTTCCTGACGGTGCCGCGCAGGGATCCAAAATCGTTGCGCCGGAAGAATGCATATAGGTCGCGAAACGAGCCAACAACAACTAATCATAGGCATCTATCTCGTCCAACAGTTTGCTGATGCGCCCTTTTCGTTTAGATTTTTCGATATAGTTTTGATAGCTGACCTCCGCATCGCCAATCAGCTGCTGATAGGTGATAACCCGAATATTCTTGGTCTCAAGTATCTGTTTGGATTCTTCTTCACGTTTTAGAGTGTTCCAGTCTTTCAAGCGGGTTCCTACCAAGCAAATGGTTTCAATAGGACCGGGGTCGCGCGCAAGAGCGATTTCGCGTTCAAGTGCCTCTATATACCTGTCCGTTTGATCGAGCAGGTCGCTTGTTTTTGTGCGTACGCTGGCTCTTTTTAGCTCAATGATAATATGCTTGCCCGAAGACTTCTTATAGCGAATATCAACCCGCCCTCTTTTCTCCGTTTTCCTTGCCTTTTCCGATACCTCGTCAAAAGCAATTTTCACGCTTTCTTCCATGCTTGGAGTTTCCGTAGCTCTGTCCCAAGAAGGGTCGAGTAGCCACAAATGGGAGTAAATATGTTCTTGAATAACTTTCTCCAAAGCATCTTCGTCAACATGCTCCTTTAGCTTACGTATAACGTCTAGGCGGGTTTTTGTAATTTGGTAATACCAAGATGCCTCAATATCGTCCAACTCCGAAAACAGCTGAACAGCGGTCTCGAGGTTCTGAATATCGAGTCGGTCCAATTCGTTGAGCTTCTTTTTGTGGTGAAGATGCTCAAAAGCCAGAACGCCGTGTTTGTAGAGAGTCTTCCTATGTTGCTCGTCTGTTGCGATAACGTTGATTCTACGAAACAGCTTTCGCGCAGTAGTGCGCTCGTCACCTTTCAATTCGGAGAACCATTCCTTGATGGCGGGAATCTCTTTCGCTTTCCTCTCCGCTTCCTTCCCTTTGTAGCGCGCCCGTTCCTTGCTTAGAAACGCCAACTCTTCTTTTATGAACTCCGACAAACGAGAAAATCTTTCGTCGTCCTGCAAAAAATTCTGTCTGCTGGAAGTAGCGATGTCGTCTTTGTCGGTCAAATCCAAGAAATCCGCCTCCAGCTCGCCTATAAGATATTTTGTGTACAGGCCGCCCTCCCTGAACGTATCAAGAACGTTTTCCAAAGCTACTTTGCCGCGTGTCAGAATAGCCAGCTTGTTAAGATTGTCATCAGATTCCTCCTGCAAAGACGCGGATTCCCTGACAAGTCCTATCCATCCTCTTACATCGTACTTTTCACCTCTATTTATAATGCTCTCACGCTCTTTCAAATATTCTTCGGGAAGATGGTCGAAATGGTCTTCGTCGTAATCGCCGTAGACCAAGACATACTCAAGCTTGTGAAAATAGTCTCTGTCGCTTATGTTCACCCTTCTGCCGTCAACAACTACGCGAAAATCATCCGACAATACGCTGAAGCGCCGAGCGATGCGCTTCCGCAAGTTGGCGTCAATTGACGACCGAATCCGCTTCTTCAGCTTCGACAAAACGATAATCGTTCCAGCTTCCGTGGGCACTTCATACTGAGGAAGAATATTGGATATGGACGGCGGATGATGCCTTCCGGTCATCTTGATGTCTTCGCGGATTTTCTCAACATCAAGAGACAGTCCCCGCATCCGATTATTCTTCTTCGTATAGACTTCAACATAGTTGGCAATTGAAAAAACAGACAGCTTGCCGATGCCTTTTCTTCCCATCACCTTGCGACCTTCGTCGGTACGGTCGCCCAGTTTGCTCTTTCTACGCTGATAGCCGACCGTGAGAAATTTCTTGTTGAGGTCCTCCTTGGTCATTCCGCAACCGTTGTCCTTGACCGTGATGATCGTCTCGCCATCTGTTGAACCGATGTCAAGATTTACTTGACCGGCATCGGCATCCCAAGCATTGGCGATCAGTTCCGACAACACCGCCGGAACGTTGCTGTAAAGGTTGAGTCCAAGATGTTCCAAGGCGTTCAGGTCTATTTTCAGTTCAAACTCGTTCATCGACATTCTCCAGATGGTCCACTATGGACTCGCCGATGGCTTTGGCCAGAAGCGGCGGCACGGCGTTGCCTACATGCCTTCCGATATGGGAAAACGTGGGCTTTTCGCCGGGACGGCAGAACTTGTAGTCTTCGGGGAAAGTTTGCAGAATGGCGCCTTCTCTCAGACTCAAGGCGCGGTCTTGCTCCGGGTGACCGAAACGTCCCGTGCCGTAGCCGTGAAACTGGGTGGTCAACGTAGGTGCAGGCTTGTCCCAGCTCATTCTGCCGTAAACGTTGGAGTAAGTCCCGCCGCTGCTTTTTCTGTAACAGTCGGGAAGCAGTTCTTCCGGCCAATCCCTCCAGCTTCCATCAGGCTCAGAAGCCTTTATTCTCTCCAGATTGACGGGAAACAGAGACCGGCAGACATGCACTGGGTCAGTTTTGCTCGCTTCCCCATGCTTCAGTTTTTCCATGTGTCCTATAGCCTTCCTCACCGTGACGGGCGTATCGACGCTTTTTTCCGGCAGGCGAACATCTCCCAGCAAGGAGGCAAGCAGCACCAGGCGACGGCGGTTTTGAGGCACTCCAAAGTGTTCGCATGAAACTATTCCCTCATCAACCTGATAGCCATGCTCTTCCAAAGCATTTTTGAACTGACGGTAAATTATCCTGTTTCTGAGCGACGGCACATTCTCCATAGAAACAACTTCAGGTCTTCCCTCAATCACCAGCCTCAAGAATTCATTGATAAGATTCCATCTGGAATCTTCCCCGTTCTTTCTATTCTTGCTCGTGTGCGGAGAGAAGGGCTGACACGGTGCGCAACCGACGAGAATTCGATATTTCGCGCCCTCAAAACAAGAGGAGATGTCGCCGTAATCAATCTTCTTGATGTCCGAATGAATGAACTTGGCTTTGCAGTTTTCCTCGTAGGCATAGCGACAGGTCTCGTCAATGTCCAATCCTGCCGCGACGGAAATTCCAGCCTTCTGGAAACCGTACGACAATCCGCCTATGCTGCAAAACAGATCAAAAGCTTTGGCCGAAACTTCAAACGCATCACTGTCTCTAACGACACGCATATCGGGAACTTCTGTTTGAGGTTTCACGAATTCTTCGGTCTTGGCAGATGAACAAAAATTAAACTTTTGCAGACGACCACCTTCCGCAAATCAGTTCAGTAGACTCGAAGCCACTTTCGGCGGTCGCGTCTATATGTCCATTCTTTTCAGAGACTCGAAAATCTTTTGCTTCACGGCTTCTGAAGCTCGTCTTACCGGACCGACACCCGCCACCGCATAAGGGCGCCCCCTCTCGTCAAACACGAAGTCCTCTTTGTACGTCCTGCGGCAGTTTGCACACTGCGGGATAATATTCTGCGGGTCTTCGGCTGGTTTGCGAGGATCTCGGCGGCCATGCCCGAGCTTTACCTTGTCGTCGCCGTAGCGAGGGTCCGGACATCCTTCGACCGCCCCGCAAGTAGCGCAACGAAACCCGAAAGCTTCCTTCTTTTTCTCGAAATCGTCAGTGTTCAAGCCTCTCCTCGCTTGCCGATTCACATACCGCATTATTCATAAGGGTATGGGCAAAAAAACGGACATGCTCCTGATTCGCAAGCGTCATCTTCACATAGCACCGCGAAGGAGGAACAGGCCATAGATGGAGTAATTTTAACACGGCTTCACGTAAATTTCCACAAGTCCCTCGGAGGTCACTGTCGGTTCCTACTCCATGACAACTCCCCATTCCAGCTCCATATTCACACGTGAAGCTATGGGCTATGGGCCGCTCGGCGTCACAGAGTTCATTGCGCCCAGTCTGCATGACCCGAGAGACCCCGCGCTGCGAATGCCCAAGAGGAAGTTCTGGCCGGCTTTCATTTAAGGGGATTGTCTTTCGGACAAACGGGAAAAATCAGAAGCGAGGTATTTTTCGAACTGTGGTCTACGATATTCTTTTTTCTTTCCCGTCTGCCTGTCCTTCTTCGTGCCGTTAAAACAAATGGAGCGCTTGCCCTTGTTCTCGCCTTTTTTGTTCTGATGAGACTCTTCAATAAATTCTCTGGATGTCATAATCCAGAATTCATCAAGTCGTTCGGAATAGAAAACGAAATAGTAGTTGCTTCTCTGTTCGTGCGTAATCCCCGCGAACAGTGCCGCGTCGCCCGGTCTTACGCCTTTTGAGCGGGCTTTTATCTGAATCTCGACAAACGTGCCGTCACTGCGCCTTATCACCGCGTCAATAGCGTTGTCGTCAACAAGAGGCATGTAGACATCGATGCCTTCTTTCAGCATCAAACCGGCTATCCAGTACTCGATGCGTTTTCCAAAGCCTGCAGAATGTCTAAAGGATGTAGATTTCGGTTTACGCTCCTGTTCGTTCTTCGCGGATTCCGTCCCAGGAATGGTCATGATTCGGTCTTGCCTCCTCAAAAAGATTTTCGAAAAACTTCATAGTCATGATGACTTGAACCGGCAGCGACAGTTCCAAAACCTTTTTCCCGTCAACACGGACTGGACCGTTTGGGGGTTCGTCATCCGTAGCTCATGGCGGCGTTTCTTCCGCGTTAAAGGAAATTTGAACTCTCGCCTTTTAACTGGACGAAAAAACGCCGTTTTTGCCTTCAAGTTTGCAGAAGGCCTAATTGTCGTCCAAATTCAGGATTCCGTATACGTGTGGAGGTCAATCGCCGCTATTTCCAGCCTCGGCAATAGATACCACCCCTCTTCGAGGAAATGCCGGCTTCGCAGTTCCATGGCTTTTCTGGCTTTGTCACAAGTCGTGTGAAAACCGAGTATTGCGCCCTCGGAACCTTCATGCACATATTCCAGAAGAACGTAAACACGGCGAGGGGCACGTCCGCGGGTCCAGCCGTCTGGAACGGAAATGCCGCACACCTTCTCCAGCTTCACCTCGGGGTACCTGCCCGAACTCTCTCTTATCTGTTCGGCGATATACTCTATCGCATCATCCCTGCTGACGAAGGCATCTCTCAAGCCGTCGGAAAACCCGGCCCCGGTCCGGACGACATACGCGTCAATGTCTTTCAACTATATCCCTCCCCAACAAAAAGATGATCGGCGGGTGACCTGACCGCTTCAACAGTCTCGGCATTTACTCCCTGCTCCGGATTTTCACGCCGTTCGCAGTCGTTATGACCGCCTTTCAGGTCGACAGCCCTTGCTCCGTTCTCCACGGTTATCTGCTCCATGCGCCATCATCAAACGATGCAAGAAAACCCGGCCGCCGTTTATCAAGCTGTCATGCCCCGTTCAGACCCAAACTTGTCAAAGCTGCCGAAACTCAGGACTTCATATACGCATACAGGTCGGTCGGCACTATTTTCAGTCTCGGCACAAAGTCCCACCCCTGCTCGGGGAAATAGCGACTTCGTAGTTTCATTGCTTTTCTGGCCTTGTTGCGGGTCGTGTGAAAACCGAGTATCAAACCCGCGGAACCTTCGTGCATATGTTGCAGGAGCACGTAGACACGATGAGAGTCCCGGCTGCGGGTCCAGCTGTCCGGAATGCAAATGCCGTATGCCCCTTCCAGCTTCACCGCGGGATGTGCTCCTGAATTATCTTTTACCCGCTCGACGATATACTCTATCGCATCGTCCTTGCTGACGAAGGCTCCGCTCAAGTTCTCGGAACGGCCAGTCCTAACAACATGTACCCTGATGTCTTTCAACTAATCCCTCCTCGACGAGAAAAGTCCGCCGCGACCTTCTCAAAAATCCTCGAAAAATTCAGGACGCAGTTTGACCACTTCAACACTTTCGGTATCTACTCCCAACCCCAAGTCCTTCAGCAGTTCGCAAAGGCCATCACCGTCTATCAGGTCAATAGCTTTTGCACCGGGTCTTACGGCTTCCTGCTCCGCGCCCCTAGTGAAGAATCCGGTAGTAATCAACAAGCCTTTGTCCGCCCGGCCGTCTATGGCTCCCCTGAAGTCGCGAACACGCTCTGGGCCGACACTATCTTTATACCTCTTGCACTGAAACGCTACATGAAACGAGATGAGATTGACCCGAAGTACGCCCACGCCGTCTATGCCGCCGTCCCCCGAATGGCCCGTCACTTTGACTTTCTTAAAGCCCGCTTCCCGGAGAATGCGCTGACAAAGACGCTCAAATGAATCCGCTTTAAGATTGAGAAGAATGCCGCAAAGTTCTTCTTCCCAGTTCCGATCGTTTGACACATCAGCGTCGCTGTCTCCCTCTTTAGCTTTCTTGTTACGTCGTTTCGACTCTTCCTTTTCCCATACTCTAACTTTCTCCTGTATCTCTTTTTCCGTACGGATTCCTCGACCTGTTTCCGTTATGATCCAAACGCCTCGCGCCGAATTATCAATCGTGCCGACTTTCTTTAAATAGGTGCGCACCCAAGCACATTGATAAGCAAACTCAGAAGAAGCATCGTCATGCCGAACATTCAATACTTCGTCGGACAATTCCAAATCTGATGCCACCCGCTCCAAAATCTCCTGAATGGAAGCGGAACGGCCCAGAGCTTCCAGCGCTCTCAGGGTCGGCCAGAGCAAATCCTTAAATTTGGGAACTTCTTTCGTCACGGCGTCTTCCTCCTTCAGCTCTTTTTGTATGCTTTCTCTGTCAATCTTTTTCCGTCCGCTAACCAAGTGACTCTTCAGTCGCAAGCATCTTCAGATTCCCAGTGTCCACCGTTCAAACACAGATATTCAACTCCGGCAGAGCAAGACTTTGCCTCGCAACTCTCCTTGGACAAGGCTGCGTGAATATCCGCAATTCATCAATCAAGCAAATTCCAAGCTTCTTCGTCATGCAATCTGTCTATCGGTTCTGAAAGAATGTCCCAGCGGTCCTCGAAAGCCAGAATGTTACGACTTATTTTCTCGTTGTGTTCCTCGTGGACTTTGCTACGTCCTGCAGCAAATCTAAGATAAATGTGAAACGAAGGGCTTCGCTTTCCGCCGGTTGTTTGGAGCGGCGCGGAATACAAGTAGTCGCAGTGAAAACGGCAGAGCTTTTCCGCAAACGCTACAGGCATTACGATGAATCTCGAATTTTCGGAGCCGTAATTCACTCCGATCACGACATCGGCCACGACCGGACTCGGTTTCGAATTGAAGATGGGTTTTCCTTTGCAAAGATAATCTTTGGCGTAGCCGAGGCTCACCGAATTGGAATGACTGTGCTTCGTCGTCTTCGCGTCGGTCGTCTTCACCTGCAGGGAAACGCGCCGCTCGCGGTTCAAGGCCACGATGTTGGCATTCGTTGCCATCTGCGCCGTGTCGAGCCTGACCGGGTACCAACCCCTTTCACGCAGCTGCTGTTCAACCAGCAGTTTTCCAAGTCTTCCGGTCTTTTTAACCATAAGCACTCCCCCCGTTGCAAATATAGTATAACGGCAACTCCGGACGGACAAGCTTGTTCGGAAGAATTTTTATGTCTCCTGTTTTTTGTTGCCTATTTTTGAATTATGTATTACATTTATTGTTATGTTTCCAAAAAAAGCCTTTTTCGCGGTCCTCGCAGGCATCCTCCTGACCGCCGCTCCCGAAAGCGCGGGCGCGGAAGCCAAGTGCGGAGGGCGGTTCTTCAACCCGATTCTCGACGTGGACTGGAAGGCCATGTTCCCGATAAAGATAGGCGGAATCAAGATAACGCCGGGGTCGGGAACCGACACGGTGTCGAAGTTTCCGGTCTGCTTCTGCGGCTCGCCGATCCCGAAAATCGGAATAAAGGTCTCGTTCTGGGAGCCGGTTAAGCTCGTCGAAACCGTAAGACACCCCGGATGCTTTCCCTCCCTCGGCGGAGTAAAGCTTCCCCTTCCGTCCTTCGCCATGACCGGAGTCTACGGCGAAGGGGGCGGCTCGTCTTCCGAAGGCGGAAGCGGAGACAGGACCTCGTTTCTTCACGTCCACCACTTTCTGTATCCGGTCTTTTCGGTGCTGAACCTGTTCTCGAACTTCGGGTGCGCGACCTCGGGCGGATTCGACCTCGCGTACGTGACCGCCTTCGACCCTTTGTGGAACGACGACGAGCTTTCGTTTCTCCTTCACCCCGAAATAGCGCTGGTCGCCAACCCCGCCGCCCAGGCCGCGTGCGCGGCCGACGCGGTGAAAACGGCGGGCGGGTTTCCCTCGAACGAGCTTTTCTGGTGCGCGGGGTCGTGGGGAAGCGTGTATCCGCTCACGGGAAACAGCGGTGCCACGGGAGACCTTCCCGCCACCTACGCCCTCACGGCCGTGAAGCTTCTCGCGAAGCTGCACAACGAGTTTCTGGCGTTCAGAACCACGGGAGAAAAGGCTCTCTGCGGAGCCCGTCCCCACAGAATGATAGTGAAGGACCAGTACAAGCTTCAGCTCGCGTTTCCGAAAAACACGTCGGCCTTTCCCGTAGGAAGGGTCACGGCCCGCTGGGCTCCCGGGAAATGGTATCCCGCCGAAGGAGAGGACTGGACATGGGTTCTATGGAGAAAAAAAGACTGCTGCCTGCTGTGACGGGAATCGCCCTCGCGGCGCTCGCGCTCGTTTCCTCCGCGGAAGATACCCCGCGGCTTGAAGGAATCAGAACGGAGCCGGGCGGGAAAGACGTCGTTTCGGTGAAAAGGTTTCTGGAAACCCTGGGCGAACCCGACACGGAGGAGGCGGAAAAAGTCCTCTCGGAAGCGAAAAAGAACCCGCACGCGGAAAGGCAGGGGAAAAACGCGGAGGAATTTTTCTCCGCGAAACCGGACTCCCGCTCCCCCGCCGAAGCGGACGTCTCTCCCGCGGACGGCGGGGCGGAACTTTTCTACTTCTTTTCCTTCTCCATGCCGCCGGCGACGCTCCGCGCCGTCGCGGAGGAGACCGCGGCGGCGGGAGGGATCATGGTTCTTCGGGGGCTCGCGGGAGGGGACCTTCGGGAAACCGTTTTACTGATATCGGGCGTCGTCGGAAAAACCGGAGCGCAGATATGGATAGAGCCGTCTCTTTTCGAATGCCTCGGAGTCGCGGCGGTTCCGCAGCTCGCCCTGGTCTCCGGCTTCTCGGAAGGAGAGGACTGCGGCGACGCGGACTACGTGAAGGTTTCGGGGGACGTGTCGGTTTCCCGCGCGCTGGAAATAATGGAAAAGGAGGACGAAAATGCCGGGACGTTTCTCGGGCGTATGCGAAAAGGCGGCTTTTACGGCGATTAGCCTTCTTCTGGTCTTCGCGCTTTCTGCGGAGGCGAACGAGGATTTCGGGGAGGGGCTTCGGGAGGGAGACGCCCACGGGCGGGAAATGCTCGTCCGCCACGGACGGGCTCTCGAACCCGCCGCCGTCCCGGACGGCTCGGTTCCCGCCTACGCGGACGAGAACCGGAAAAAGATGGAGGACAGGGGAGCCGCCTGGACGAAAAACCCCGGGAGCATGACGACCGAAGCGGAAGCCGCGGTCCGCGGCGGGCAGGAGGCCGTCTCCGACGCGCCCGGCTTTCTCGGGCGGAGTTCGAAGTCGAGACCCCGGTTCACCATCGACCCCGAAACCGACCCCGTGATGGCGAACTCGAGAAAGGCCGTGGAAAAGCCCCCGCCGGACTGCGAGAAAAAGGAGGCGTGCGCAGAGTACGGAACCGAATCGTGGAAGGAGCGGGAGTCGTGCTACGACGAGGCGTCCAGAAGAACCTTCGCCTGCAGCGTGAGAAAGACCGTCACGGAAACCGCGAAGACGAAAACCTTCAGGTACCTGACTCTCGAGATCGACCGAAACGACGCGAGCGTCGGATTTTCGGCGACGCTCGACACCGACGGAGACGGCGCGGTTGACGTCAGCGTCAGGGCCCCGTCGTGTCTCAACAGGCGGAGCGGAAACACCTGGGGGCTCTACAAGGGCTTTTCCCTGGGAGGTCCCATCTGGAGAGGGTGCTATACGCTCGACGCCTCGGGAAGATTCGTTCTGCGGCCGTCTTCGGTCTGCGTGTCGGTCTTCGGACTTACGGCGAACAGGGGAGCGCTTCCCCTGGGAGACGGCGCGAACCGCGCCCTTCAGCGAACGCTGGTCTCCGCCCTCGCGGCGAGGTTCCCCCCGCCTTCGGGGCGGGTCGCGGGGACGGGGACTTCTGGAGGAGGCTGGACCAGGGCCAGGCGATGCAGGGAGGGGGACGGCGACGGAAACGGATGGCGCGTTTCCTGGACGGCGACCAGAACCGACTACGAGACGAAAATCCGCACAGACGACGGATGCCGCGGTAGGGCGGCGGACCGAAGCTGCGGACTGCTCACGAGCAGGTGTACGGAAACGACCGTCACCCGCGACGGGAAAACCGTGTGCGAGAACAGGAAAAAGACCTACAGGTGCGTCGGGCCGCGGGTGGAGGGGCGGGGATGCGCGGAGCTTCGCGCCGACGGCTGTCACCAGACGGGAGCGGAGTGCGTCCTATGGTCCGGCGAGCACCCCGAACGGCCGGACCCTCCGGGAGCGGACCTCGGAACGTGCCTCGTGCATGAGAACCTCTACGAGTGTCCGAAAAGCGTGAAGCTCTGCCGAAGGAAGACGACGGTTCTCGACTGCGGCGGGGAGATCCGCTGCGCGTCGGGGGCGGACTGCTTCGACACGGCGACGGCCCGGAGCCCCGACTTTCCGAGGACCGCCGCGCGCATGGCCGTGCTTTCGGACATGGAGCGGTGCATGGCGACCTCGAGGGACGGGCAGACATCGCCCGAGGGGTACGGACCCCTCGCGGTGGACGCCGCGGCGGGAACGACGGCGGCTCCGATCGACTGCTCGGACGACGTCGCGGGAGGGGTGTCCGTATTCAAGGGAAGGCGCTACCGCTGCGACCTCAATCTCGCGGGATTCATCCAGAACTGCTGCAGGAGAAAGGGGCTTTTCAGGGGGTACTGTCCGCAGGGCACGAGGGAGCTTCGGGCGAGGCGGGACGACGCCAGGGCCTGCCGCTACGTGGGGATGTACAAAAAGAAGGTGCTCGGAATCACCATCAGGAAAAGAAAGGTCTACTGCTGCTTCAACTCGAAGATGGCTAGGCTGGTGCACGAGCAGGGAAGACCGCAGCTTGCGGGCAGGGGGCTCTGGAGGACCTCGGCGGGAGGAGGCTGGGGCACCGCGAAGTCCCCAGACTGCGGAGGAATGACCGCGGAGCAGCTCCAGAAAATAGACTTCGACGCGATCGACTTCTCGGAGATATACGGAGACATCTTCGGCGAGGCCGACCGCCCGAAGCTGCTAGACCTGCGAAAGACGGTCGAAAGACGGCGGGAGGAGCTCTGCGAGCGGAGCCCCGGGGCGGACGACGGACTCTGCGGAGAGGACGACGGGGAGGATTCCGAATGAGAAAAGCCGCGCTCGGCTCCATGGCGCTTTTCGCCGTCTTGGTCTTCTGTTCCCCGCGGACGTCGTCCGCCGCCACGACGTACTTCACGGACAGGGAGCGGGGCTGGTTCTGGTACGAAAGGGACGGTTCCGAAAGCGGAGGGAAGCGGCGGAGAGCCGAGAGGGACGTAACCGTGGAGGACGTGAGAAAAAGGGGGCAGGAGCTTTTCGGGCGGGCGGTTCTTTTTCCGACCGCGGAGAACGTGAGGGCGTACATGGAGCACCAGAAGCGGATGTTCGAAAGAAGCGAGGAGTTCGCGCGGGTGTGGAAGCGGGTCCTGCGGGAAACTCCCGCGCTCGACGACTCGGTGGAAAACCCCGTGAGCGCGGCGGGGGCGGAGATATCGAGGGGACTTCGCCGGGAGGAGACGGACGAAACGATCCGCAGGCTCGCGGAAACTGGAAAGCTCGTCTTTTTCTTCCGCTCGGACTGTCCGTTCTGCGGGGCGCAGGCGGAAGTTCTGGCCGCGCTCGAGAAAAGACACGGCGTCGGGGTCGTGGCCGCGTCTCTCGACGCAAAAGGACTCCCGCCGCTCTACCCCGACTTCGCCGACGGCTCGGCGCAGGCCGCGAGGCTCGGGGTGGAGGCCGTCCCGGCCGTCTTTCTCTTCGTTCCCTCGCGGCGCAAGATCGCTAGGATAGGCACGGGATTTCTGACGCTCGGGGAGATTCGGGAGAGGCTCCGCCTGGTGGGAGAGGAGATATTCGGGCCGCCGCGGACGCCGGCCGGGGCGCTCGAGCTTCTCTCCGCGAAGGAGGCCGGAAGATGAGAAAGGCCGCCTTTTCTCTTCTCTTCGTCCTTTCCGCGCTCGCCCCGCACGGGGCGGCGCGCGCGGACCTCAATTCCGAGGTGAGAAACATGTTCGAGCGCCTGGGGCTCGCCGGCGCGTCCACTCCCGCGGGAGTCTACGAGGGACAGTCGCGGGGGTTCGTGACGGGAGGGTCGGTCTCGGTCAGGCTTCCGAACGAAACGATACAGCCCGTGTCGGTCGCCCTTCCGCACCTGCGCTCGGGGTGCGGAGGGGTGGACCTCTTCCTCGGGGCCATCTCCTACATAAGCGCGGACGAGCTCATACGGAAGATGAAGACCATAGGGTCGTCGTTCGCTAGCTACGCGTTCATGATGGCGCTAAAGACCCTGTGCTCTCCCTGCGAGAACATAATGGAGAAGCTCGAGGCCGCGTCCCGCTCGGCCAACTCTCTCAGCGTCGAGACGTGCAAGGCCGGAGAGGCCCTGGCCGAGGGCATATTCGGACAAGGGGGGATCATAAGGGGAGAGCAGAGCGCCAGATGCGCGTTCGTCGGGGTGCGCCGCTCGATATTCACCGACCCCGCCGAGGGACTCTCCGAGTGCGCGACCCAGGCGGGGCTCTCGAGAACGGTCGCCGACATAAACGCCGGTTCCGTACAGCGGGACAAGGACCTCGTGAAGCCGGTCCGAAACGCCGTGTGGGAGGCCCTTCGGGACATCCCCGCAGGAAGCCTCACGGCGGAGCAGAAGGAACAGATAATGAGCGTCACGGGAACCTTCGTCGTCACGCGAAACGGCTCGTCGTACCTGCCCCCTCTCATCGGCCTCGAGTACCTGACCTCGGGGGGAGGGTCGGCCAGAGTGTACGACTGCGGACCGGACGCCGACTGCTCGAACCCCTCGACCGTCGCCGTGCCGTCCTCGTTCAAGCCCTTCGCCGAGCTCGTGGCCGAGAGGCTCGAGGAGGCGCACGCCGCCGCGGCGCGGAACCGCCGCCCGGCGGATTCGACCGTGAGGTTCCTCGACGCCCTTCCCTTTCCCGCGTGGAAGCTTCTGTCCTCGGCCGGGGCGGTGGATCCCGACATAGGGGCCACCTACGTCTCGTCCCTGGCCCGGCCGATAGCGGTGTTCTCCACGGCGGCCTGGCTCGAGCGGGCCCTGGCGAGCCTGCGGGCGGGGGCGGGAAGCTCGGAGAGAAAGGGAACGCTCTCGGCCATGGACGCAAGGAAGATAGCGCGGCGCGCGGCGACGCTTCGGGAGGAGGCCGCCTCCATGCTGAGACAGGAGAGCGTGAAGGTGGAAAAGCTCGTCTACGCCCTTCGGATAATAGAGCATCTCGACTCGCGCGCCCCGGTGGCGTTCGACAGGAAGATTCTCGAGAAGGGAGCGGGGGAGACGACGGAGGGAGCGAACTGAAGAACCCTCGGACGGAAAAAGCGGCCGCGCGGAGGCTTCGTCCCGCGGGGACGGCCGCGGCGGCGACCCTGGGAATCCTTCTGTTTCCCGAAGCGGCGGCCGCCCAGTCGGTCTTCCAGATAGACACCTACGGAAACGGAAGCTTCATAGCGGAGGTCTTCAACTCGATCGCAGTTCTGACCGGCTCGGGACTGCTCGGGCTCGTTCGCCTGGGACTCGTCGCGGGAATCCTGCTAGCCGTGGCGTCTTCGCTTCTCGGGGGAAGGACGGCCCCGGGACATCACTTCGCGGTGGCGGTGCTGCTCTACATGGTGCTTTTCGGGGTGAAGGTCGACGTCGCGGTCCACGACAGGGTGACTTCCTACGCCAGGGTGATAGGCGGGGTGCCCGCGGGACTCGGGATCTTCGCCTGGGGAACGGCGAGCGTGGGAAGCGGCCTCACGCGGCTCATGGAAACCGCGTTTTCCCTCCCGGGGCCGCTTCGCTACTCGCGAAACGGGCTTTTGCGGGGAGCGGAGCTCATGAAGCGCTCGGCGGCGTTCACCGTCCCCGAGCCCCATCTCGCCAACACCGTAGACTCCTTCACCCGGGAGTGCGGACTCAAGGGAGTGACCTCGGGCCTGATAAGCCCAGGCGGGTTCCAGAAGTCGGGGTCGCTTTTCTCCTCCATGGCGGCGAGCGGCTACAGGTTCGTCGAGCTCCACACCAACGTCGCGCTGCCCGCGACGGCCTACGCCTCTCCGGCCAGCGCCGGGGACTGCTCGGCTGCCGGAAGGCCCATACTCGCCTACTGCGCGGAGGCCCACGCGGGGATACGGGCGTGTCTCGACTCCTACTACCCGGGGTGGGCGAGGGAGCTTGCGGAGGAGGCGGGGTTCGTTAACAGGGCCACCAACGCCGTGAACGCCTCCGCCTTCACCGGGGCGCTTTCGGAATCCTACAGGGAGCTTGCCGGAATCTCCATGTCGGCCAAGGACATAATCATCCAGAACGCGATGATAAACAGCTACTCCAGGTCGGTCAGGTCGCTGGCGGTGGCCTCGGGCTCCGAAGCCCCGCTTCTCAGCATGTCCATGGCCGAGGCCCGGGCGAGGCAGAAAAACGCCTTTCTCGTGTTCGGGGAGATGGCGAGGCACACGCTTCCCTACATAAGGGGGCTTTTACAGGGAATGCTCTACGGCATATTCCCCGCGGTGATATTCCTCGCCATGACCCCTCTGGCGGCGAGGATAATTCCGGCGTACGCGACGGCCATGCTGTGGACGGAGCTCTGGAATCCCATATACGCGATAGTGAACCTGTTTTCGAACCTCCAGCTCGAAAGAACCCTCGCCCCCTACGCCGACGGGGCGCTCACCATAATCTCCAGGGGGTCGCTCGCCCGCGAGTCCGACATGGCCATGGCCGTGGCGGGACTTGCCGCCACCATAGTTCCCATGATCGCCTACTACGTCGTTTCGGGAAGCCAGCACGCCGTGGTCGGGGCGGTGCAGCAGTTCATGGGACCGACGCAGACGCTCTCCACCCAGTCGGCCGGGGCGTACGCCGCGGGGAACGTGTCCCTCGGAAACGTGTCGGTCGCCACGGGCAGGTACGACACGGTCACAGCCAACAAGTCGGACGTGGCGAGGGAGTCGATAACGGGAAACCTGACCCGCCGCTACGACGACGTCCACTCCCGTCCCGCCTCGAGCGTCGGGGGCGTGAGGATAACGGGCAGGGAAGGGGTGAGGTTCGCTGCCAGGGAGGAGCTTGCCGACACGGCGAGAAACATGGAGGCGAGCAGGGAGGCGTTTTCGCAGTCCGCGAGCGCCGCCCTGTCCGGGGCGTTCGGGTCGTCGCGGGCCGCGGGAGGCGACAGGAGCTATTCGGAGACGCTCGGGCTTTCGAGCGACACGGCGGAGAAGAAGGACCTTTTCACGGTGCTTTCCACAGCGGAGCATCTGCGGGAGAAGTTCGGACTCTCGAGCCAGGAAGCGCTCAAGATGTCGTGGGACACCTCCATGGTCTACGAGGCCGGCGCGAAGGCGGGAGCCCGGACGGGGCTTTCGGAATCGCCCCTGGGAGTGTCGGTCGGCGCGGGCGCGAGGGCCAGAGGCGTTCGGGGAACCGACAGAAGCGCGGGCGAGAGATACGACGAAGCGCTCGAATACGCGACGGAAGCCAACTCGCGGGTAAGCTTCGGCGAGGCGTTCTCCCAGCTCGACAGGACTCTCAGCTCGAGGGACGTGAGGGAGAGCCTCCGGATGAGCTCGCGGGAAACGGAGCGGACAGAGGCGAGCCTTTCCTCGGCGAAAAGCTCGCTTCGGGACTACGTGTCTCACAGGGAGAAGGCGAAGGTCTATTCGGAAGCGCTTTCGGAGGAAAGCTCCTTCTCCGCGGGCGTCGAGAGGGACTACACCCAGACGGTGTTCGACGACATGAGGTCGCTCGGCCGCTCCGACGGCTACACGGCCAGGGGTCTTTCCGACCTGCGGGACGGGAGATACGACACCGAGGAAGCCGAGGCGGTCTCGGAATCGATACGCAGGGTGACGGGACTCGAGCGGCTTGCGGGAGCGGGAGACGTGCCGAGGGAAGCCGTGGCCGCGGGACACGTCGGCAGGCGGGGAATTCTCGACGTTCGGCCGCTTGAGGTCGACGCGGAGGAGAGCTTCGGCGAATACAGGGAGCGGGCGGAAAAAGAGCACGCGTTCGATGCCGGCGCGACCGAAGCTTCCGTAAACGAAAACTACGAATCGGTCAGGGAGAAGGCAGGCGAAGCGCGCTCGCGGGTCGGCGGGCGGATCAAAGCCGGAAGAGAGGAAACGCGAAGGGATATGGAACCTGGGAAAACCGACATAAAAACGGGGAGAGAGAATCTGGAAGATCCGACGCGCGGGGTTCGGGAACGCATGGAAAAAGCAAAACGGAAAAACGAAAAGTAACGCCCGCAGCCGCCGTCACGGGACGGTGAAAGAAGATGTCCGCCCGAGGCTTCCAGCCGTCACAGGGAACCGTAATACTCGGCCATGTAAGCCAGCTTTATTTCCTCAGAACCCCTTTCCCACGGCTTCAGGGGTTTGCGAGCTTCTTTCCACGGGTCTTCCTGATGAGTCAGGTCGTACAGCCATTGGGACGACTTGTCGCCGTAAAATTCCAGGACGGCTTCAACCGTTTCGACATCCGCACGGGAAAGTTTGGAAGGATTTCCCGAAACGGTTTCCACCATGTATTTTTCCCGATGCACCTCAAACAGCCGGGGGATGGCCGGGCCGCCCACCCAGGCTTCTATCCTGTCGTCGTAGATGGTCCTGTCTTCCCATACGAGAGACCACGCCTGGCAGTAATAGACCAGTTTCTGCAGTTTCATGCCGGGCGTCGGTCCCAGCTTCCGCAGTATATACTCCGCCACATCCAAAGCTCTCGTTTTCATCTCTGCTCCACCATTGACGGGCGGGGCTTCGGCGCCGATACGCCGGCCGCGCGTCACGCGGCGGGAGGAAAAGCCGTCGGTCCCTGCGGGTCAGCCCGGACACTAGAGGCAAGCGACCGGATTGTTTCGTCCCTAGACAAATTCCGAAGACTTGAAGATAGAAAAGAACCTGTACCCTTTTTCTTCGAAGGTCCTCTCCGTCTCTTTCCCCCTGTCGACCACGCAGAAAACACCGTGAACCTCCGCGCCTTCTTCTTCCAGCCGGCCGATGGCTTTCAGTACGGATCCTCCGGTGTTGATCACGTCCTCGACCATAACGACCCCGGCTCCCTCTATCGATTCGCCCGCCACGGTTTTCCCGGTCCCGCGGGCATTCCTTTCTTCTCTCACCACAAATCCGCGAACCTGTCGGTCTTCCCGTCCGCAGCTTCCGGAAACAATCGCTCCGACGATAGGAGCTCCCCCGACGGACAACTCGCATCCCACGCCCACGATGCCGTTCTCCTTTTTCTCGTCCGCGATTTTCTCAAGAAATATTTCCGATATCAGGTTCGCCCCTTCGGGGTCCAGCGCAACAGTCCTGACATCTACGTAAACACCGCTCGATTCCTGCGACGCCAAGGTATAGTCTCCCCGCAGAACGGACTTGCTTTTCAAGATTTCCCTTAGCTTGTCTCTGGGGGAAGCTGGAGATGGTGTCACCATACAAGTGTCAAGCATAATATCCCTTAAAAACTAACGAAGAAGCTGTTGGTACCTGACCCGCGGTTCATAATCTGAAACTGTCTCTCAGAACATCCAGTTTTGTAGAAATCCAAATAGAAAGTATTTATCAACTCTTCCCGTATCGTCAATAGATGTAAACTCTTTTTGACAACGGAAGGCGGTTCTTATATATTTCCAATTGTTGTTTCATCGTCTCCTTTTACGATGAACCGGTCGAGACTCTACAGTGTCTCAAGTTCGTTGTCCGAGGGAAAAAGAACATCCACCCATGACAACCGATGCTTCAAGCCCTACCGACGGCATCCCAAGCGCTGAATCGCTCAGGGAATCCATTGACCGCCACCTGCGGGGTCTTGGTTTTTCCCCGAACTGCAAAGGATACTTCATTGACGAAGAGCTGACCAAACAAAAGATCCGGGATCTCTACGCCTCACACAGGCTCGAAATTCTGAGGCAAAACCGTCCGTTTGTGGAAGCCCACGGACACGAGTTGTCTGGTTGTTTCGCCTCCGGCAGGCATGTTGACCCCGCATTGATCAGTCCCAAGCTGATTGAAGTCAAAAACGATAGGCAAGCTCGACTGTTCAGGTTCGCCTGTATGCTGTGGTCGGTCCCTGTTTCCCGCGGTTTCGGACGCCGCATGAGATTCCTCGTTCTGGACAAACAGAACGAATGCCTAATGGGAGTTTTCGCACTTGGTGACCCCGTCTTCAACCTTTCTGCACGGGATGAATGGGTTGGCTGGAACCACGAAGACCGTCGCGAGCGACTGGTCCACGTCATGGACGGTTACGTAGTGGGTGCCGTGCCTCCCTACTCCCAACTGATAGGAGGCAAGCTGATAGCGGCGCTCATGGGAAGCAAGGAAGTCAGACGGGCGTACAGAAGGAAGTACTTGGACCGAGAAGCGGTCATCAGCGGGAAGAGAAAACGCCCCAGCCTAGTTCTGTTGACCACGACCTCGGCGCTGGGACGCTCTTCCATATATAACAGGCTGTTTATACCGGACGGGCCACGCTTCCTCAGAATCGGAACGACGAAGGGATTCGGACATTTTCACCTGTCAGGAGAACTGTTCGAATCGCTGCGGGGATATCTAGAAGCCGTGGGACATCCCTACGCTTCAGGGAATCGGTTCGGCATGGGGCCGAACTGGAGGCTTCGCGTCCTTCGGGCGGCCATGAGGGAAATTGGTATTGACGGCTCATCTATGCTCAATCATGGAATTAAGAGGGAAGTGTACGCGATTCCGCTCGCGGACAACTGGCGGGAAGTTCTACTGGGACAGCGCAGACGCGTTCTTCCGCGTACCCTCCCTGCTCGCGAGATAGCAAATTTCTGTCTCGACCGTTGGATCCTGCCTAGGGCATCACGCGACGAGCGCTACAAGACTTTTGACCGCGGAAAAATCATGGACTGTCTACTGAACGGAGGACCTGGACCGAACTGGTGACTGACGCGGAAACCAAACTTCTGGAATTCCAAGGTCGGCTCGAAGCACATTTCAGGGAACTTCGATCCTCCAGAAGCAGCGACCAGCCGATTTTCGCCCTTGAGCACTGTCTTGACGAGCGGGAAGTTAACGAGCTTTTTCATGCGGTGCGGGAGCATGTTCTCACCAGTCCCCCTTCTGTGAAACACTCCCTGCCCTGGATAGTGTATTCCTCGGAACTCGGATATGGGTTCTCGGGATACGAGTACTGGCAGACATTTGAAGAAGTAACACCGGGCTGGCCCGGGAATGAGTACCGTTACTGGCTTCGCGGTCGCTATCAGGATTTTGCGGCGGACTATGGCGGAGCCGAACCCTCTGGCGCTTGGGCAGAACATTTCTCCATCATCTGCTGGCCGATAACGCACGCAATCCTCCCCAAGGACCTGCAACTGCATCTGGCGCGCATACTCTGGGAATCGAGAAACTCATTTTCAGAAGAGACTCTCGAATCTCCTCAAACCCTCGGCGAACTCATCCACAGCCGGAGCTGGAATGCTTCCTCACACTTCCGGTACTTCGCCAAAAACAAGCGACTTGTAGGACAGGTTGCCGCACCTCTGCTTTTCGAGGGAAGATCCGGCACGGACAAGTTTATACACCCCGAAACACTTGAGAGAATAGGAAAAGATATGAACGTCGAACGCAAGGCCCGCGAGTGGCTGAAAGCAGCGCAAGGCGAAGTCCGCAGACGCGTCAGCGTCAAGGGTGTCATCTCTTCCTGGAAAGACCCGACGGCACGCGATATCGACAGTCCGCAAAAGGCTATAAAAGAAATCGAAAAACTCGGCATTGAGCCGAGGCTTCTACTTCGACCGGAAGACCGCGAGAATAGACAGTGGACGGTCCGGCTAGAAATCCCCGACCTGTCCCACCTGCCGAACAGGTTTCCCGATATTCTCGAGCTGCTGGCGGAATCGCGATGCGTGGTCGAGGGCGCGGGCAGAAGACCCATAGCACGGGGTATGTTCCTGCACGGTCCCTACAGCGTCAGGCTGGAAAAATGGCCAAGTGCACAGGGGGTGCTTCTGAAATTCGAACGGGAAAACCGGAAGTTCAATTATCTTCTTCAAACCGAATGTCTCCTACGTCCGACCTTCAAGCGACTCTTCAGGATAGCTTCCGACGGACTCGCTTATGAAATGAGAAACCCGCGGGTTCGCCCGGGGCAAAGCTATGTCCTGCTCAGCACGGAAGGTCTCGTCAAAACGAAAGACGACGCCTGTACTTCGACAAAGATACTGTGCGCGGGAGTGCACGGAGCAATTCTGAAACTGCCCGACGCAATTTCTTCTGACTTGGAAAAATTCCTCCAAGAACTGGGAGTTGGACTGTCGGGAAAAATCGAAGTATGGCCATCTGGGCTGTCCCCGGTCGCGTGGGACGGGGAGGGCCGAGCTGAATGGTCGCCTTCCGAAACGCCGTGTTTGGCAATCCGCGCCGATCACACTGTGGATTCCTTAACCATATTGATGGAAGGCAGTGCCAAACAGGCTCTCAAGCTTGCGCAGGGAAATATGGGCGAACCGGTGTTCGTCGAGTTCGACGGACTTCCCGCGGGTCGTCACATCGCTCGCATCTTCTCTTCGTCTGCCAGTTCGGGCGGAAAACCGGAGTTGCTCGGCGAGGTAGTCATGCATGTGCGTCCGCAACGATTAGAGCCAAAGGGACCTCTTTTTGCTCGAACCGACCCGCTCTCTCCCACGCTTGAGGACATTTGGGAAGGAAAGGCCGACGTGTCGATTTTCGGTCCTAGGGGACGTAGGGTAAAAAGTTGCGTTTCGATGTTCGAAAGAAGCAAGGGAAAGATCATAATGGCCAAACAACTTCCGGTGCTGGAACTCCCCGTTTCCGCAGACAGGTGGAGAAGCCACTTCGAAAAGTTTTTTCGCCAAACTAGTGAAGCTCAAAAGAACTACGATACGGCACGTTTCTGCGAACTCGAATTCTCGGCGGAAGAACTGGGAACATTCAGGCTGCGCTGCGAGGAACACCTGAGACCTATTAAGTGGCGAATCGTACAAAGAGAACAAAAATATTTCCTGCGCCTGCTGGACGACAGCGGAGACGACGGAACGCCCGAGGTTGGCCGCGCGGAATTTGCAACCCCGTTGCTCGAATCTGCTCTCGATTCTAAAGACGAATACGAAGTCCCTGATTCGGGTGGCATTTACATCGCCCGGACCAAGATCAAGAGATTCGAGACCGCAGTAATTGTTCCTCCCCGACAACAAAGCGGATTACAGTCTCTTGGCTACAAGCCGCACATTGAAGAACAGAGTCGGTCCGAAGAAACTCTGCTGGAGGCGGTCAAAACCGTGAAGCGGTGGGCGCGGGCGAGACCTGCGGGCAATCCGCTCGCGGCACTTTACCGGAGAGGTGTTGTGAGGGCCCTCACCCATCACGTTTTTCGCCTACTCTGCGGAAAGAATTGGGCGACCAAGGAAGAAACCTTCGCATCGAACAACGACGCGGAGTCTCTCAAATCTCTTTCCAAAGAGGTGGAGAAAAACTCGAAAACGGGAAGCGTCCTCCTGAAAGAAGTCAAGGATCTTGCCCAGTGCACGTGCGGCGAAAGGGTCAGCAGGCTCGCGCGACTCGTTGTTAATATCAAAGACTCGGAGCGACTTGCTGAGTTCTCGCTCGTGCTCGCGAGCGACCCGGGGAGTCTAAAGCTCCGGGAAGGAGAGACCTTGAACGAAGTCCTGAAACGGATATTTAACGAAACGACACTGACGAAAGCCGCGAGATTTCTCGTTCTGGCGACGGATCATCAACTCTGCAAGCAGGGCGGAACCACTCCCGGAGAACTCTACGCGGGCTGGAGGTGGAAATGAAACAATTGACAGCCGAAGAAGTACGCTTGAAGAAAGTGGCCGAACTGGGACTTGATTCCGAAACGACGGATATGCTTTCACCGGAGGCGATAGCCTCGGCCCTGCGAAGGGCGGCGGGAATTCTGTGCCCATGTTCATCCGCGACTCTGGCACGCAATGTGTCGGGACCGCTTCGGTGGCTAGTGGAGGACTTTGAGGCGACGAAGAAAACAGCGAAAGAGATTCTCGAAGATCTAATTGACCACGGAGATATGTTCGAGCATAGCGACCTAGAAGAACAGTCGGGACCTGTTATGGTCTACGCGGCGCCGGCGAGTTTCGTAGTTCGGGAAAGCGGAGTCACTATCATCCTAGGAATCGAATCGGACAGGTGCCTCCTACCGGAAAAACTCCGGAACAGGATTGAGCATTCGAGGCACGCAAGACTCATAAACCCGGTTGAGGGGGAGAATCTTGGGAATGACCTCAGAGAATTCGGGTTTCTCGAGATTTCCCACGACCAGTGGCTCCAAGCCCCGAAAACGGAAACTTCGTTGTCGTACCTTTCTCGTTTCGACAGACTTCTTGATGACAGGGGTCCTTCGGGCGAAGTTCCCGGGCTTTTACTTCTGGACTGGAAGCTCCCCGTCCGCTACTACAAGGGAAGATGGGTGGAACCCGGAACCCGGTCCGGAAAATTCGTGGCGCGCCGCGAACAGGCATATGGTGCCGACCTGTGGTGCTACGTGCAGATGAACGAGGGCAACCCCGAGAAACTTGTCGATCTTCCCGCACTAGAAAGACGATGGCACGGACGGGACGAGGCATGGCGCCTACAGATGGCGATCGACTCGCAACAAGGAAAACCGCAACAGTTCAAGGTGCGTTCGGGACCGGGCGATATGTGCGTGATTGAGTTCTTCTCGCCCGTGCCCTCGTGGGTCAAGCGCAGATGGAACGCAATAGGGGAACCCGCAGAGGGGTCGGGGCATCTTTTCGCATACGAGTTTTCCGAGGCCGAGCTCGATGAGGAACTGCAATTCGTCCGCGAGAAGCTGTGGTTAGAGGAATTTGAGGGAAAGGAAAAATGAAGACGGCAGAAATGACGATCGGGGAAACCGTGGGACAGCTGCACCGCGCACTTCGGGACTATATAGAGGCTGCGTATCACATAAGCGACCCCACGCTTGTCGAGCAGCGCCGGCTGCTGCTTGAGCAGCCCGGCGTGATCCACCAGAGGCCATACTTGGAGAGCACGCCCCGTTACAAGGAAGGCACAAGCTTCCGGGACATTGGTCTTGACGAGGCCGTCTTGAACATCTTCGCGGCCGTCTCGAAAAAGGACGGAGACCTAGGTCTGCTGATCCACGACCCACCGTACCAGCACCAAGCCGCCTCCATCAGATTATCCCTCGTCGAAGGACGGAGCCTGATGGTGATGACTGGCACAGGATCGGGCAAGACCGAATGCTTCCTTCTGCCCATACTGGGAAAACTCGCGCGGGAAGCACGGGATGCGGGGAGGAATTTCGGAACCACTCCCGCCGTGCGTGCCATGGTACTGTATCCCATGAACGCTCTTGTGAACGACCAGCTGGGAAGGCTCCGTCTCCTGTTCGGCGACCCGAGGATTGTCGAAAAATTCACGTCATGGACGGGGAGACCGGCGCGGTTCGCGCGCTATACGAGCAGGACCCTCTATCCAGGAATCAGGACCAAGGAAAAGGACCAGGCGAGACTCACCCCGATAGAAAAATATGTGCGCGACCTGGAATGTGCCCAAGACCCCGGGTCCCCTGAGCAGGAAGATAAGCAAACTCTCGTGCGCGAGTTGAAAAAAAGAGGAAAGTGGCCAGTCAAACCAGACCTGATCGGTTGGTACGGAGAGAGGGGTTCGCGGTGGCAGGACCCCCGCACCGGCAAGTTCAGAAGGTGCGTCACGCTTCCCGGGGATCCCGAGCTGTTCACCCGCCACGAGGTGCAGGCGGCCCCGCCTGACATTCTCGTCACTAACTACTCGATGCTCGAGTACATGCTGATGCGACCTTTGGAGCGCCCTGTATTCGACCTCACGAGAGATTGGCTTCGTAACAATCCTAGGGAGCGCTTCCTGCTCGTCGTGGATGAGGCACATCTTTACAGAGGGGCTGGAGGTGCCGAAGTGGCGCTCCTGCTCCGTCGCCTCCGCACCCGTCTTGACATTCCTCCCGAACGCCTGCAGGTAATCTGCACGAGCGCAAGTTTCGAAAACCCGCACCTCGCCGCCGCGTTCGTCGCACAACTTACGGGGAAAGACCCCGAGGACTTCGAAACCGTGACGGGAGAACTTCGTCTGCGTCCCGGAGCCGCCAAAGGAACCCCGAATGACGCCGAGGCACTGGACTCGATCAATCTTCGGGCTTTCTACGAGGCGGAAACCGGCGAGAAGCGAATGGAGCAGGTCAGGAAGTTCCTTGAATATCGCTCGGTCGGACGCCCGTTCCGGTCACTGGAGAAAACTCTTTACAAGTCTCTGGATTCCTTCGCCCCCATGGCTGAATTGGTAAACCTTACGATGGCCGAGGCCAAGCCGGTTGAAGAACTCGGTGAAGTGCTGTTCGAAGGAGTAGCGCCGGAGATTGCGGCACGTGCAGCAACGAATTTGGTGGCACTGGGTAGCGCGGCGAAGCCCGCTCCCGGAGAACCGAGCATGCTTCCCTGCAGGGCGCATTCCTTTCATAGGGGACTTCCGGGTCTCTGGGTCTGCATGGATCCCAAATGCGCCGAACTACCTGAATCTCTGCGCGGCGGCCCCGCCGGTAGGCTTTTCGGCCAGCCTAGGGACAAGTGCGGCTGCGGAGCGCGGGTGCTGGAACTCTATACGTGCCGAAACTGCGGCACCGCCTACGCACGCGCTTACACTGACGCAATGGAATCCCCCGACTTTCTGTGGTCGGAACCCGGGGGATTCCTTCGAACGACCGCCGGGGAGTTCGGGGAGTTTCCCCCTTTGGACCTGTTGCTGGAAGAACCGGCATTCGATAACAGGGTAGAACCGGCGGATTATGACCTAGTCACCGGCCGGCTGAATCCCTTCGGACTGGGTTCCAGAACCCGGCTGGTCTACCTGCGACGCGATAGGCTGGATTCGCCAAGCGACGAAGAGGAGGAAGACGTGACCGCTCTAGTAAGGGGGGGGGAATTCAGGCCGTGCGCCGTCTGCGGGCAGATTGCGACATTCGGCCGCTCTTATGTGCAGGACCACCAGACCAAGGGAGACGAACCCTTCCGCGCACTAGTGAAGGAACAGGTGCGAGTGCAACATCCAGGTCCCGTTTCCGCGACTAAGTTCGCCCCACTGCGGGGGAGGAAAGTCCTGATATTTTCAGACTCCCGCCAGACCGCTGCTAGGCTGGCCCCTAATTTCCAGATGTACTCGACCCGGGACGCACTGCGCCCCCTGATCATTTCAGGCTATGGACGCCTAGTTCGGTCGTCTGCGGCGGCGTTCCTGTCCCTAGAGGACCTGTATCCGGGAGTTCTGATAGCGGCGAAAACTCTGAATGTTAGGTTGCGACCCGTGAAACACGCAGAGAGCTTCGACGGGGACGAAGCCGCGGTGGAAAAGGCGATTAAAAACGGCGTACTCGAAAGCCAGGAAGACCTGATGGATTTGCTGATGACACTCCGCAGTTCGTCTCCGCCGGAATCCCTGCTTCTGGCAATAGTCAGGACATTAACCGACCCTTACTACGGTCTTGAGCCACTGGCACTGGCATCGCTTGTCGAACGTCCCAGACTTTCTCCGAAAATCCATTCCCTGCCCGATATCCCTCGCCTAGCGACCACGGATGACGAAAAGACCGCACTGGCCAGAGTCTGGCTTCGTTGCTGGCTCCGCCCAGGATTCTGGATGGGTCACATGCAGGAAGCTTGGAAGGGCAGGCACGTAAAAACTCATTCGGGGAATTTCAAGAACATGCACAAGTTCATCAACCGAAACGATGCGCGCAGAATATTCGACAGACAATGGAAACCCGCGCTTCTGGAGATGTTCGCGTATAGAACCAACGGCAACCGGTTCCGGTTGATAGGAAAGGAACTGTCGCTTGAAGTCGGCGGGGAATGGGCGTGTTGCCAAGTCTGCCGTACCGTCCAGCGTCCGTTCCCGGGAAAAATGACCTGCGTCAACTGCGGGCGGGAAGAAACAGTTCCACTCGACCCGGACACCGATGCGGTATTCTCGGCCAGAAAAGGATATTACAGGGCCGACACCCTGAAGGTACTCGCAAAAACGCCCGTCCCACCGGTAACGCTAATAGCTGCGGAGCACACGGCGCAGTTGAATGTTGCGCAGGAAACCGAAGCGTTTTCGAAGGCCGAAGAGTACGAACTGCTTTTCCAGGACGTGGAACTGGAAAAAAAAAGAAAACCAGCTGTTGACATCCTTTCTTGCACCACGACCATGGAGGTCGGAATTGACATAGGAGCACTGTCAGGAGTGGCCCTGCGCAACATGCCGCCTGCGCGGGCCAACTACCAGCAGCGGGCTGGGCGCGCAGGCCGCCGGGGAAACGCCGTCGCCACGGTGACCGCATTTGGAAGTGCCGACAGTCACGACGAGCACTACTTCACGCATCCCGACCGGATGATCAGTGGGAAAGTGGAAGACCCCGCCCTAACGCTCGACAATCCTGAAATCGCCCGACGTCACATGACTGCCTACATTCTTCAACGGTACCATAGGGACAGGCTTCCAGATATCGCACCAGATAACCAGCCGCACCTGTTTGCTGTTCTGGGAACGGTGTCTGACTTCAGAAAGCAGAGCAATGTGCTGAACCGTACCGACTTGGAACGGTGGATTAGGGAAAATGAAGATGAACTGAAACAGGATGTGTCCGAATGGCTACCCGATGAGATAGCTCCCGAGGACCGTGAGGAATTAATCGGCGGAATCGTTAAGGAAACGCTTGACCTGATCGATTGGGCGACGGATAATCCCCGCGACAGGAACGGTGCTCCACCCGACGCGAACGAGAAAGAGAGCCCCGGTCTGGACGCGACGGAAGAAGTGGGTGGAGAGATCTCCCCCGCGGACCCGGTACGCGAGAACCTTCTCGACAGACTTCTATACAAGGGAGTGCTACCACGATACGCCTTCCCTACGGATGTGGCGTCGTTTCACGTCTTCGACCAAGGTGCGTCCACATCGTACCGCCCGGCGTTCCGTTTCACTCCTTCGCAGGGGCTCTCAGTTGCACTCTCGCAATACGCTCCTGGAAAAGAAATATGGATCGACAACAGGCTGTGGACATCAGGCGCAGTCTACTCACCGATACGTAACGAGTGTTACCGCGCCTGGCGTAATAGGAAGTTCTATTACGAGTGCCAGAACTGTGGCCACGCTCGCACGGTACCCCTTGACGAGGGAGAAGAGGGGGAGACCAAGAACTGCGAAGCGTGCGGCGGAGTGGGAACCTTCGGACCCCCCATGAAGTGGCTTCGACCGCCCGGGTTCGCACACCCCGTGAACGTGGAGGAAAAAACCTCGCCGGATGACGCACCCGAGCAAAGCCGTGCTACCAAGGCCAGGTTGACAGCCGGAAGCCCCGACCCGAACGGGTGGACGAAGCTCAACGACGGCATCCGTATTCACTACATGCGTGATCACCTGCTTGTGACCAACCGTGGGCCGCAAGGAAAAGGGTACTCCTACTGCACGAGGTGCGGGGTTATAGAACCAATGGTTTCCAGGAATCCAGTCGCAGCCGGAGAACATCCAAAGCCGTACCCAGATCCCAAAGAGCCGGTCTGCCCCGGCGGAAAAGCAACCAGCAGATTAGTGTTGGGAACCGACTTCATAAGCGACGTGCTCCTAGTATCGGTAAGCGTGGCCGGTTTCTCTGCATCTATTACGCTTGGACCGACACTACTATCCACAGATGTGGCGTTGCGCACGGTGAGCGAGGCTCTATCAAAAGCCGCCTGCGCGAGGCTTGAGCTCGAAACCGACGAACTCCAAGCGGGATATAGGGCTGCCCTCACCCAAGAGGGACGCCAAGGACTAGAAGCGGAAATATACCTGTACGACACTCTAGCAGGGGGAGCAGGATTTTCCCGGAGGGTGTTCTCGCTGGGACTGTCCGTATTCGAGGATGCCCTCAATATCTTGGAGACATGCCCTGACAGCTGCGACCGGTCATGCTACCGTTGCCTGCGAAGCTACAAGAACAAGTTTGAGCACGACCTTCTGGACCGCCATGTCGGGGCGAGCCTGCTGAGACTCCTTGTGCGGGGCGAGCGTCCAGATCTGAATCCCGAACGGCTCAACGCTTCCACTGACCTGATTTTCGAAGACCTGCTCAGGCAGAACATTGAGTCGATAACTGTCAAGCGGAACCACTCCGTGACTCCCCCTAGATTAGACAGAGAGATAACGGCTCCGGTTTACGTAAGACGGCGGGATGGAGTCGAATTCATAGTCGCATTGCACGGACCTCTAACGCCCAACTATCCGCCCGACCGCGACTTGAGGGACCTGCGAAATTCCAACTCTACTGTTCGTTTGCTGCTCCGCGACGAAATACTGGTGCGTCGAAACCTGCCGGCGGTCACGCGAGATATCATTTCCAGTATGGAGATAGACTGACCCACCCATATCAATACCTTCAGATAGTCGAAAACAGACGTGAAGGCGGGAAGGTGCGCCAGCGAGTTTTAGCCAACTTGGGCCGTCTCGATGTTCTTACCCGCACCGGAGCTTTGAACCGTCTCATCGTTTTGGTCTTGAAGTTTTCCGAAAACCTGGTGATTCTGGAGGAAAAAGCCCTCAAGAAGAAAGCGTGAGGACGGTCGGGACTTCATTGAGAAGCAAACAGCCGCAGACTGGTCGGCAGACTTATTGCTTGCTGACGAAAAAAGCGGTTTGTAGTGCCACAGCTTTTTTTCGCCCTCATAACCCCCTGTAACAAAACACCTTTTATTTTTAAACTGTTCAAAAAAAGCTAAAGAGAGTTTTTGCTCTCGTGCGAGATTTTCCGATAAAGCACATACCTGTACCTGCCACAGTCACTCATCACGGCGTCTTTATCGTTTCTAGGGAATTCACGAACCGTGCCGGATGGAAAGAAAGGCCGTGTAGACGAAACCGAACTGCATCAGCAGAAGAAAGGGCACCCACACGAAAAAACCCAGGTACGCCACGTACGCGAGCTGGAAAGTGAAGAAAACCCCGAGCGCGGCCTCGAGAAGCGTCGTGACTCCCCGAGAGGAAACGTAGGCGGACGCCCGCCACCCGTCCTTTCTGTCGACGACCGCGTACTTGGGAGTCCGGACGAAACCCGAAACCCTCCCGAAAACGGCCTCCAGAACCGCCTTGGCGTTGTTCACGGCGATGCCCGCCCCGACGCCCAGGGCGACGGGTATGTACCCGTAGAGTCCCGCTGACCGCGCCGCGCCGGACTCGCCGACCGCCAGAACGTAGAACCTTATTATGGCGAAGGTGCCCGCGGCGACGGCCGCGACGCTCGCGATGAAAAGGTCGTTGAGCCACAGGCGCTCCCAGAAAAAGTTCATGGGCAGAACGAGAATTATCGTCGCCAGCAGAAACAGGTAGCTGAAGTTTCCCAGAAGATGAAACGCGCTTTCCACCTTCACCCTGAGCGGAATGTCCGGGCGGCCGAGCAGGGAGAGAAGCAGCTTCCCTGCGGTCTGGATTCCGCCCTTGACCCACCTGTGCTGCTGTATCTTGAACGCGTTCATGTCCACCGGAAGCTCGGCGTCGGAGACGACCTCGGGCAGGTAGACCGCCTTCCATCCGTTCATCTGCGCCCTGTAGGAAAGGTCGAGATCCTCGGTAAGCGTGTCGTGCTGCCACCCTCCCGATTCCTCCACGCACTTTTTCCTGATGACCCCGGCGGTGCCGTTGAAGTTGAGGAATAGCCCGCTTGCGGACCTCGCGGTCTGCTCCACCACGAAGTGGCCGTCCAGAAGCACGGCCTGCGCCCTGGTGAGAAGGGAGTAGTCGCGGTTTATGTGCCCCCACCTGGTCTGCACTATCCCGACCTCGGGATCGGAGAAGCGGTGCACCGTCCTTTTCAGAAAGTCCGGCGGGGGAACGAAGTCCGCGTCGAAAATCGCGAGAAGCTCTCCCCGCGCCGTGGCGAGCCCGGCGGCGAGAGCCCCCGCCTTGTAGCCTTCCCTGTCCGCCCTGGTCGCGTGCCTTATGTCGAATCCCTCCGCCCTGCGCTCCGAGACGCATTTCGCCGCTATCTCCCTAGTCTCGTCCGTGGAGTCGTCCAGAACCTGTATCTCGAGAAGATCCCTCGGGTAGTCCAGGGCGCAGACCGCCTCTATCAGCCTGCGGGCGACGTACATCTCGTTGTAGATCGGAAGCTGCACCGTGACGGCGGGAAGTTCGGAGAGTTCTCCCGAAAAGGACCCGCGGCGTTTTTTCGCCTTCTTGTAGAGACGGACCAGGTAGTACCTGTGGAGGCCGAACACGCAGAGAAAAAACGAGGAGACCACGTAAAGCGAGGTGAAAAAATACCTGAAGAAGTCAAACACCGAACCGGTTCCTCTTGCCTTTCATCGAAAATTCCCGCGGGCCGCGAAGCGGCTTCCCTACGGCCGAAACTTCGCTATCCTCTCGGCCGCCTCCTCTATTCTCTTCGTGTCGAACGTGACCGAAACCCGCGCGTATCCCTCCCCGTGAGCCCCGAAGCCGTTTCCGGGAGTGACCACGACGGCGGCTTCGTTCAGCATCCTCGAGGAAAACTCGGAAGACGTCATCCCTTCCGGGACCTCGAACCACACGTAGAAGGTGGCCTCGGGCCTGGTGTACGCTATCCCCGCCTCCTCCAGACCGCGGCAGAAAATGTCGAGCCTCTCCCTGTAGACCTCCTTTCGCTCCTCGAGTCCCAGGGAGTGGTTGCGGAGGGCCGTTACGCCCGCCTCCTGCACCGCCTGGAAAATCCCCGAATCGATGTTGGTCTTCACCTTCCCCAGACCCGAGACGGCCCTTTCGTTTCCGGCGACGAACGCCACGCGCCACCCGGTCATGCTGAAGGTCTTGGAGAGGGAGTGGAACTCCAGTCCCACCTCCATGGCGCCCGGGATCTCGAGAAAGCTGAGAGGGTTTTTTCCGCCGAACGCTATCTCGGTGTACGCGGCGTCGTGGCAGACGAGAACGTCGTTTTTCCGGGCGAAGTCCACCACCTCCGCGAAAAAGCTCTCGTTCGCGAGAACCGTCGTGGGGTTGTTCGGATAGTTTATGAACATGAGAGAGGCCCTCGCGGCCACGTCGGCGGGAATCGAATCGAGGTCGGGCAGAAAACCGTTTTCCCCGAGAAGGGGCATCGCGTGGGGAACTCCTCCGGCGAAGGTCGTCGAGACGGGATAGACGGGATAGCCGGGGTCGGGAACCAGGGCCGCGTCGCCGGGGTCCAGAAACGCGAGCGGCGCGTGGGCTATTCCCTCCTTGGAGCCTATGAGCGCCACTACCTGGCTCGCGGGATCGAGAGAGACTCCGAACCTTTCCCTGTACCATTCGGCCGCCGCTTCCCGGAAGGACGGCATTCCCACGTAGGAAGGGTAGCGGTGGTTCTCTGGATTTCCGGCGGCGGAGCGGAGCGCCTCTACTATGTGCTCCGGCGTGGGTATGTCGGGGTCCCCGACCCCGAGATCGATCACGTCCACGCCCTTTTCGATCATCTCGTTTTTCTTTCTGTCTATCTCGGCGAACAGGTAAGGAGGCAGCTGCTCTATTCTTTTCGCCCACTTGATCTTCATGGAAAAACCTCCCTAGGGAAAGCCCGTCTCGACGGAAAGCTAGACTAACTTAACGGCGCGTAATCGGCAAGTTGCCCCCGCCCGGCGGAAAAACGCCCGCGCCGCTTAACAACGCCCGAAAAAAAGATTACACTGCTTCGGGGTTCGGGGGGACTTCGCCGGGGATGAAGATACTCTACGCCATACAGGGGACCGGAAACGGTCACATAAGCCGCTCTCGGGACGTGATAGGCGCGCTTCGCGCGAGCGCCGAAGTGGACATACTGGTGAGCGAGAGCCAGCACGAGATAACCCTCGGGTTCGAAACGAAGTACAAGCTCAAGGGCCTGGGGTTCATCTTCGGAAAAAACGGCGGGATCGACTACTACAAGTCCCTGCGGAAAGCCCGCTTCGACAGGCTTCTCTCGGACGTGCACGAACTGCCCGTCCAGGACTACGACATGGTGGTGAGCGACTTCGAGCCCGTGTCGTCGTGGGCGTGCCGCCTGAAGAAAAGGCCCTGCGTGTCGCTTTCCCACCAGACGTCGTTCGCCTCCTCCAGGACGCCGCGGCCGGAGAAGCCCAACAAGGTGATGGAGTTCATAATAAAGTGGTACTCCCCGGTCTGCATCCCCCTCGGGCTTCACTTCAGGGAATACGACGACTTCATAAAGACCCCCATAATAAGGAAGGAGCTTCGGACCCGCGAGGCGCGAAACGGGGAGCACTACACGGTCTACCTTCCGAGCTTCGACGAGAAGAAGCTGCTCGGGCACCTGCGCGGAATCGACGCGAGGTGGGACATTTTCTCCAAGCACTACAAGGGAGAGCCCTACTCGGACGGAAACGTGACGATAAACCCCGTGAGCCACGACAGGTTCATAGAAAGCTTCTCGCAAAGCGCGGGGATCGTGACCAACGCGGGCTTCGAGACCCCGTCCGAGGCGCTTTTCCTGGGAAAGAAGATACTGGCCGTTCCCATGAAGGGGCAGTACGAGCAGGAGTGCAACGCCTGCGCCCTGGAGCGGATGGGCTTTTCCGTGGTCCACGGGGTGGACGAGACCTTTCCGCGGGTGGTGGAGGAGTGGCTCGACCTTCCCGCGGCGCGGCGGGAGGATTTCAGGGACGTGGTTCCCGAGGTGGCGGAGACGATACTCGGGTACGGGGAGAGGTACGGGGGAGGGAAGGAGTTCGACCATCCCGGCGGCTCGCCGATCGCCGACGCCGAGAAAAAGGGGATGCTCGACCTGCTCGGCTGACCGCGCCGAAAGCTCCTCTCAGAAAACCAGGAATCCGAAGATCGCGGCCCCGAGCGAAAAGCCCGCCAGGGTCTGGAGCGGGGTGTGGCGCCCGAGCCTTATCCTCGACCACGCGACGAGAGCCGCCAGGGAAACGAGAACGAGCGCGAGTCCGTCGTGGTAGCCGAAAGCCACGGCGGCGAGCCCTCCCATGGCCGCGCAGTGCCCGCTCACCTTCCAGTAAAGGGAGATCAGCGTGACGAAGCCCACAGCCACCAGTCCCGAAAACCCCATCATGACCAGCGCGTCGGGTCCCCCGGAGAACCTGTAGAGAAGTATGGCGAACAGCGTGTAGAGGAAAACGACGCAGAGGGGCTTCACCCTCTCCCCCCTGACGCTCATGTGAAAGTCCGTCACCTCCCCCCTCTTCATCAGATACAGTATGTATCCCGTCGGGGGAAGAACGAAAAGAAGCATGAAATAGAACGTCCACAGAAACATGGAAGGATGGTCCGCCGAGGAGGAGCACAGAACCACCCCGTAGAAAACCGTGAGGGCGGGAGAGAAAAGGGTGGAGACGAGATTCGCCGCGGCCGCGGCGCGGCTCGTGTCCTCCCGTCCCGGGAAGGAAACCTTCTGCGTCATGTCGTTGTTGCCGAGCATCGCGAAACGGCGGGCTTTTCCCGCGGCGGGAAAACGCCCGAACCTAATTATATAGGATAAAAACGAAACGGGGTAGAAAAAACGGGAAAAAACCGCGAAAAAGGGCAGGCTTAACCCCCTCTTCGGGAAACGTCGACGGACCCTTGAACTCCGGCCCGCCGCCGCCCGGGCGGGCGGGGGTTTCAAAAACCGCGAAACTGCCTGTATAATAACGCCCCGATGAACGTGCTGAAAAACAGCTTCACGGAGAGCCGCGCGGGAGCGGCGGCCGCCGTCTTCATGGCCGCGGGGGTTGCGCTCTCGATCTACCTCTCGGTCGTCTGGTTTCTTTCCTCCGGTACGGCTTTCTGCCTGACGGGAGATTCCTGCGACGCGGTGAGGGAGAGCAGGTACTCCAGCATCGGGGGAGTTCCCGTGGCCGCGCTCGGAGTCGCCGGGTACCTGGCGATGCTCGCCGCCGCGTTCTCCCCGCTTTCGAAAAGAGGAAAATGGAACCTTCTTTTCTACCTCTCGGTAGCCGCGGTCGCCTTTTCGGCCTATCTCACCTACCTGGAGTTTTTCATAATAGGAGCGGTATGCTCCTACTGCGTGGCTTCGGCCGCCCTCTCCGCCGCCGTGTTCGCGCTGGTACTGGTCCGCTGGGGCGAGATGGCTCCGGCGTCTTCGGCGGGAAAGTCCCTCGCGGGCGGGGCCGCGCTTTTCGCGGCGGTGTTCGCGGTTTCGTACTCGATTCACTCCCCGTCGCCGGAGGAAAAAACCGCGCTCGCCAGGTCCGACGCCTACCAGGCGAGCCTCGCCGGGTATCTCTCGGAGCGCGGAATCACGATGTACGGCTCCCACCGGTGTCCCCACTGCACGACCCAGAAGGAGCTTTTCGGAAGCGCCTTCCGCCTGGTGCCGTACGTGGAGTGCTCCGAGGACGGACCGGGCGCCGACCCGGGGCTCTGCAGGTCGAAGGGAATAAAGAGCTATCCGACGTGGGAAATCGACGGAAATTTCTACGTGGGAGTGCTGCCGCTTGAGCGGCTAGACGAGATCTCGGGCTACTCGGACGAGTGAAAACCGGCCGCCGGAAGAGGATGAAAACGATACTCCGCTTGAGGAATTGTTCGGAACTGTTGATATTTTATGAAACTTTGTTGTATAATGGACGGGTTGAGTTTTTCGCGCGACAGCGGAGACGGGGGATGAGACTATGAATGAAAGAAACGAGAAGGTGCGGTTTTTCTTCTCCTGCGACAAATCCGGACGGACGAGGTCCTTCAGCCTCGGAAGAAGTTTCTTCAAGACGCTTTATGTTTCGCTCGCGGCGCTCGCGGTCGCCGGGGCGGTTTCCTTTTTCCTCACCTACAGGTTCTACAACGACTCGCAGACGGCCCAGGCCCAGAAGGAGCTCGAGCTCAGCCTGCTTCTCAACGCCACGGGCATGTCCTCGCAGGCCCTCGTGGACGAGAACCTCGGGGAGAAGTTCGTCAAGAGACTGGTACAGATAGAGAAAAAGCTGCTGTCCATGGAAAGGATACTGTCGAAGAAGGGGCTCGAGGAGAAGCTATCCATGGGGGGCAGGGGGCCGGGAGCCCGCAACCTCGACCTCGGATACTTCGACTCCATGGAAAAGGACATAGACAAGCTTAGCGACGCGCTTCGGGTCGTTCCGATAGGAAAGCCGGCTTCGGGAGCGATAACCTCGAACTTCGGCTACAGGAAGTCGCCGTTTTCCGGCAAGGTCGAGTTTCACGGAGGAATGGACTTTCGCGGAACCACGGGCGACAGCGTCACGGCGACCGCCGACGGCGTGGTCGAGAAGGCCAAGTGGACCGGCGGATACGGGAAAACCGTCGTCATCGGTCACAAGAAGGGCTACAGGACCCTTTACGCGCATCTTTCGAAAATAAACGTCGTCAAGGGGCAGAAAGTCGCCGCCGGAGACATAATAGGCGAAGTCGGGTCGAGCGGCCGTTCCACGGGACCGCATCTTCACTACGAGATAACCAGATACGGCAAGAGGCTCAATCCGAAAAGATACGTGTCTCCCAGATAGGGGAGCAGGCATGTACTCGAAGAAGAAAAAGAACGGGCGGGGCGACTCGGGAACGATTCTCGGGGAGGGTTCAAGGCTCGAGGGAGTTCTTCTCTGCGGGGAGTTTCTCAAGGTCGAGGGAACGGTCAAGGGAGAAATAACCGTCGACCGCCAGCTCGTGGTCGGGCCCGAGGGAAGAATCGAGGGAGAGATAAAGGCCGAGCACCTGATCGTCTTCGGAGAGATAGAGGGGAAGATAAACGCCGATACCGTGGAGATAAAGAGCACGGGAAAGATATTCGGAGAACTCGCGACCGGGGTACTGGTGACCGAGCCCGGGGGAATCCTCAAGGGCAGCTGCGAGATGAAAAAGCCCGGCGGGGAAACGGAAGACGGGCGCGAAGGCGCACATCCCTTCTCTTCGGCGGCCGAAAAGCCCGCCGGCTGAAAAATTTCTTCGGTCAGCGGCCGTGGTGGCGGTGCCCGCCGCCGGCGGCCGACCTTACGACCGGCGCTCTCACCGTGACCTCTCCGCCTTTTTCGAACCTGAGCACTAAAACTGCTTCCTCTCCCAGGGGACTTCTCGCCCCTTCCAGCATGAGATGCAGTCCTCCCGGTTCAAGCGCGACGCTTCGCCCCGAGGGAATCCCGAGAGAGGAAAGCTCCTTCATGCCGACCAGGTCCGAACCTTCCTCGCGGACCGTGGAGTGTATGGAGACCCTGCGCGAACATCCGCAGCCGACTTCCAAAAGCGCGTCGTCAACGCCCGCCGCGTTCTCTATCGTCATGTAGGCCGCCGTCGCGTCCGCCCCGGGGGGAAGGGCCCTCACCCACGCGCCCGAGACCGAGATTCCTCCCTCCGCGCGGGAAGCGCCCGGCGCGGACAGGGCGAAGAGAAAAAGCGGAACCGAAAGCAGCGTCAGGGGGAAAATTCTCACGGCCTCAGAGCAGGCGCCTCACGTCGTCCGCCATTTTTCCGGGGTCGAGCTTTTCCATGGGATATTTCAGGATCATCTTCCCCCGCCGGTCTATCAGGTAGACCGAGGAGGAATGCCTCATCAGGTAGCCGTCTTCGGCTTCCTCCCGCTCCCTGGAGTAAAAGACGCCGTAGGCCCCGGTCATCTCCCTTATCCGCTCCTCCGTGCCCGTAAGCCCTATGATCTCCTCGTGAAAAAACGGCATGAATTCCCCCAGGCGCTCGACCGTGTCCCTTTGCGGGTCGACCGTTACGAAAACAACCCTAGCGCGGCCGCTTCTATCGCCCAGCCGGTCGAGCACGCCTCCCAGAACCCCCAGGGTGGAGGGACACACGTCGGGACAGTTGGTGAACCCGAAATTGAGCAGAATCACCTCTCCGCGATGGTCAGAAAGGCGGAACTCGCGGCCGTCGTGGCCGGTGAGGGAAAAATCGGGAGCCGGTCTTCTAAACTCGTCCCCGTGAAAGTCTTCCCGGAGGAGAAGCTTCCCGACGGCCGCCCACGCGGCCGCGACCAAGACGGCGACTATGAGAAACGCTGTCGTTCGCTTCATTTCAACGGTCCCCCCGGGAATCCGCGGCGCATCGAAAAAACCGGGCTTTCCCCGCGAACCGGCGCAACGTCCGACGCCGCGGCGGGGCCGGCGGAGAAAAACTATACACGAACGGAGGGCGGGAACCAAAAAAAGAGCGTCCCAGGGGGGACCAGGACGCTCTCACTAAAAAAGGAGGATGAAGGATGAGTATTGGTTGCTGTATCCGACAGCGGTACAAAATATAAGTGATTTACTTAAACTGTCAAGGAAAAATTAAAAAAATTTTAAAAAAGACGAAAAAAAGCGGGCGGGACGCTTCAGCGCCCGGCCCGCTTCGCTGCGTTTTCGGGAAAAACCCCGGGGGAAATACCCTACATCATGCCCCCCATGCCTCCCATCGGTCCGCCCGCGGGCATTCCGCCGCCGGCCGGCTCTTCCTTGGGCAGGTCGACGACCAGCGCCTCGGTGGTGAGCAGAAGTCCCGCGACGCTGGCCGCGTTCTGCATGGCGGTTCTGGTGACCTTCGCGGGGTCGAGAATGCCGGCCTTTATCAGGTCCCTGTACTCGAGCGTGGCCGCGTCGAAGCCGCCGGAGCCCTTCTGGTTCCTCACGTTCTCGACCACGATGGAGCCGTCCCATCCGGCGTTGGTGGCTATTCCCCGAAGCGGCTCCTCGAGAGCCCTCTTCACGATGTTGACTCCCGCCTGCTCCTCGGAATCCGCCCCGCCGAACTTCTCCACGGCGGCCACGGCCCTTATGAACGCGACGCCTCCGCCGGGAACTATTCCCTCCTCGACGGCGGCCCTGGTGGCGTTGAGCGCGTCTTCCACGCGGTCTTTCTTTTCCTTCATCTCGGTTTCGGTGGCGGCTCCCACCCTGATCACGGCGACTCCTCCGGCGAGCTTGGCGAGGCGCTCCTGGAGCTTCTCCCTGTCGTACTCGCCGCTTGCGGACTCTATCTGTCCCTTGATCTGGTTTATCCTGCCCTCTATGGACGCCTTGGTGCCGGAACCTCCCACTATCGTGGTGTCGTCCCTGTCGATGACCACCCTCTTGGCCTTTCCGAGATCGGCCGTCTTGGCGTTGTCGAGCTTCATGCCGGCTTCCTCGGATATGACCTGTCCGCCGGTGAGAACGGCTATGTCCTCTATCATGGCCTTTCTCCTGTCGCCGAAGCCCGGGGCCTTTATGGCCGCGACCTTGAGCGTTCCCCTGATCTTGTTCACGACCAGGGTGGCGAGGGCCTCTCCCTCCACGTCCTCGGCTATTATGAGAAGGGGCTTGGTGCTTCTGGCCACTTCCTCGAGCAGGGGAAGCAGGTCCTTCATGTTCGAGATCTTCTTGTCGAAAAGCAGGATGAGCGGGTCTTCGAGCTCCACGGTCATCTTCTCGGGCTCGGTGACGAAGTAGGGACTCAGGTAGCCCCTGTCGAACTGCATTCCCTCCACCACGTCGAGCTCCGTGTCGAGGCTTCTTCCCTCCTCGACGGTTATCACCCCGTCCTTGCCGACCTTCTCCATGGCGTCGGCTATTATGCTGCCGACGTTTTCGTCCCCGTTGGCCGAAACCGTGGCCACCTGGGCTATCTCCATGCGGCCCTTCACCTGCTTGCTGCTCTTCCTTATGCTGCCGGTGACTACCTCCACGGACTTGTCTATGCCCCTTTTGAGCTTCATGGGGTCGTGTCCCGCGGCGACCAGCTTTATTCCTTCCCTGAATATCGCCTGGGCCAGAATGGTGGCCGTGGTGGTTCCGTCTCCGGCGACGTCGCTCGTCTTCGAGGCGACTTCCTTCACCATCTGGGCTCCCATGTTCTCGAACTTGTCCTCTATCTCTATCTCCTTGGCGACCGAAACCCCGTCCTTGGTCACGACGGGCGCCCCGAACGTCTTCTCTATGAGCACGTTGCGGCCCCTGGGACCGAGCGTCGCCTTAACCGCCGAGGCGAGCTTGTTCACCCCGCACAGTATCTTTTCCCTAGCTTCGGTGTCGAATAACAGATCCTTTGCCATTTTGCTGCTTCCTCCTTTGTTAGTCTACTACGGCCAGTATCTCGCTCTCGCCGAGGATCAGGTAGTCCTCTCCTCCGAGCGAAACCTCGCTTCCGCTGTACTTTCCGAATATGACCCTGTCGCCCTTCTTCACGTCGAGCGGAATCACGTCCCCGTTTTCGAGAATCTTTCCCTTTCCGACGGCGACGACCTCCGCCTGCTGCGGCTTTTCGGCCGCGGTGTCGGGAATTATGATTCCTCCCTCCGTCGTCTCTGACAGGTCAAGGCGCTTTATCAGGACCTTGTCGTGTAACGGTCTTATCTTCATCTCTATGCCTCCTCCATGTATGAAATATAAGCTTTTCAGGATTTTTTGGCACTTCCTGCTGCCGAGTGCCAGCTATAAGGTAAGCACGTTTGTCCGGCTGTCAAGAGACGGGGGAGAAAAAAAACCGCCCGGGGCGCGTCACCCGCCCGCTTCCCGAAGCTTCTCGCGAAGCTCGACGAGCTTTTCGAGCGCCTCCATGGGGGTCATGCCCATGGGGTCGAGCGCGGAGAGCTCCTCGGCCAGCGCGGCCGCCGCGGCGACGGCCGGGTCGGGCTCGGCCCCCGACTCCCTGTCGAAAAGAAAGAGCTGCTCGCCCGTGAGGGAGCCCGAGAGGCTTTCCTTGAGCCTCTCGAGGGAAAACAGGACCTTTCTGGCGGAGTCGAGAACCCCGGAGGGAACCCCGGCCAGGCGGGCCACCTGTATTCCGTAGCTGTGGCTGGTCGCCCCGGGGACGAGCTTTCGCAGAAACGCTATCTCCCCCCCGCGCTCCTTCACCATGACGTTGCAGTTCTCTATGCCGGGCTTTATGTCGGCGAGACGGGAAAGCTCGTGGTAGTGGGTGGCGAAAAGCGTCAGGGGGCCGAGCTCGTGGAGATGCTCCGAGACCGCCCACGCTATGCTCATTCCGTCGAACGTGCTGGTCCCCCTCCCTATCTCGTCGAGTATGACCAGGCTTCTGTCCGTGGCGTTTCGCAGGATGTGGGCCGTCTCGACCATCTCGACCATGAAGGTCGACTGCCCCCTCGTGAGCCTGTCGGCGGCTCCCACCCTGGAGAATATCCGGTCCACGATTCCGAGCCGCGCGGAGGAGGCGGGAACGAAGCTTCCCATCTGGGCCATCAGCGAAATCAGGGCGACCTGGCGGATCAGCGTGGACTTGCCCGACATGTTGGGACCCGTTATGACGAGAAAGCGGGTCCCGCCCGAGTCGAGCGATATGTCGTTGGGAACGAATCCCGCGTCCAGGCTCATCCTCTCGACCACGGGGTGGCGGCAGTCGCGAAGCTCGACGGCGCTTCGGGACGCGATCTCGGGCCTGGCGTAGCCGTACTTCTCGGCGATTTCGGCGAAGGAGCGCAGAACGTCCGTCTCGGCGACCGCGGCGGCCGTCTTCTTTATCCGCTCCGCCTCGGCCGCGGCCCGCGCGCGCACCCTCTCGAACAGAACGGCCTCGAGCTCCAGTATCTTCTCCCCCGCGTTCATTATCTTCTCCTCGTATTCCTTGAGCTCGGGGGAGATGAACCGCTCGCTTCCCGTGAGAGTCTGCCTCCTCGAGTAGTCCCGGGGAACGAGCCCGAGCCTCGACCTCGTGACCTCGATGTAGTAGCCGAACACCCTGTTGTAGCCGATCTTGAGGTTGGTTATCCCCGTCTTTTCCCTCTCCCTGACCTCGAGATCGGATATCCACTTCTTGCCGTCGCTCTGGATCTTCCGAAGGCCGTCGAGCTCGGGGTCGAAGCCCGTCCTGATGACGTTTCCCTCGCGGGCGAAAACGGGCGGGTCGTCGACTATCGCCCCCGAGAGAAAGTCCCGAAGGTCGCGGAAGTCGTCCATGCTCTCCCGAAGCGCCCGAAGGCCCGGGGAGGAGAGCTCCTCCATGGCGGCGCGAAGCCCCTCCACGCGAAGCGAGGAGTCGCGAAGCGAGGCGAGGTCCCTGGGGCGCGCCGAAGCCGTCTGTATCCTGCGGGCGCTCCGCTCGAGGTCCCCCATCTCCCCCAGAAGCCCGGTCATTTCCGCCCTCTCCGGGGATCTCTCGACGAGCTCCCCGACGCACCGCTGCCTTTTTTCTATCTCCCCGGCGTCGAGCAGAGGGTAGTTCATCCACTTCCTCACGAGTCGGGCGCCCATGGGAGAGCGGGTCTCGTCCATCACCCACAGAAGCGAATGCTTCTCCGAGCCCTCGGCCGAGAGCTGAAGCTCGAGGTTTCTCTTTGTCCACTCGTCGACCTTCATGTAGTCGACCACGTCGTAGTACCTCGGAGACTCCATGCGGGGCATGAAGTCCATCTGCGTCTCCCGAAGGTAGTCGAAAAGCACCCCGCAGGCCACCGCGCACCCCGGGCGCTCCTCGAGGCCGAACGCCTCCAGGGTCGCCACGCCGAGACCGTCGCAGAGGATCTCTCTCGATCTCGAAAGCTCCCACTTCCACGAATCCGCCTTCGTGACCAGCGTGCGCGGGCGGCCGCAGAGGAAGGACTCGAGCCACGGGGCGGCGGAGTCCGTGTCGGCGGCCAGAATCTCCCTGGGGTCGAGGCGGGCGAGCTCGGAGACCAGGTCCTCCGCCGAGGCGAAGGAGGAGACCCGAAACTCTCCCGTGGAGATGTCGCAGAACGAAAGGGCGAACTCCCCCGCCGCGTCGAAGACGCACGCAAGGTAGTTGTTGCTTTTGGCCTCTAGGTTCTCCGAGTCGAGAATCACCCCGGGGGTGAGCACCCTCACCACCTTTCTCTCGACAAGCCCCCTCGTCTCCTTCGGATCTCCCACCTGCTCGCAGACGGCCACCTTCTTCCCGCTCGCGAGAAGCTTGGCTATGTAGGGCTCGGCGCTGTGGAACGGAACGCCGCAGAGCGGCACGGGGTTTTTCTTCGAGCGGTCCCGGGCCGTCAGCGCTATTCCCAGTATCTCCGACGCGGTCTTCGCGTCGTCGTAGAACATTTCGTAGAAGTCCCCCAGCCTGAAAAGCAGTATGGCGTCGGGGTGGTCCTTCTTTATCCCGAGATACTGGCTCATGAGAGGCGTCCGGGACGGCATGGGGAAAATTATACCGAATTTCTCCCCCGCGTTAGAACCCCCGCGCCGCGTCCGTTATAATTACGCGGCGGGGGAGAAGACGAAATGGAAGACGACGAAAGGAAAAGGCGCGGGGGAACGAAACGCCCGAGGGGCGGAAACCCCCGGGGCGTCACGGTGAAGGTGAGCGTCCCCGAGGGGGCGTCGCTCACCGTCCGCCTGGGCGGGGGATCCTCCCGCAAGCCCGCCGCGGGGAAGGCGCCGCGGGAGAGCGAAATGGAGAAAAAGTCCAGGTTTCACGTCGGGCAGGTGGTGCGCCACAGCAAATTTTTCTACAGGGGAGTGGTGGTGAACGTCGATCCCGTCTTTTCGGGAACGCAGGAGTGGTACGACGAGGTCGCCCGCTCGAGGCCGCCTCGGGACAGGCCCTGGTACCACGTGGTCGCCGAGGAATCCCCCGCCGTAAGGTACGTGGCGGAAAGACACCTGGAGGCCGACGCCACGGGTGAGCCCGTGAAAAACCCCCTGGTGAACGAGTTTTTCTCCGGATTCAGCGAAGGGGTCTACCTTCCGAAAAGGCTTCTCAACTGAAGGTCAGATTCCCTTGAAGGGGGGCTTTCGGCGGGGATGCTCCTTTCTCCAGCGAAGCCTGTTGAGCGCGTTCACGAAGGCCTTGGCGCTCGCCACAGAGATGTCCGTGTCCAGACCCTGGCCCTGGGACACCGTCCCGTCGTCGGATATCCTCACCGTGACCTCGCCCTGGGCGTCGGTTCCCCCGGTTATGGAGGAAACGGAGAAGTTCTCGAGCTTGGGGTCCAGGCCCGCGGCCTTCTTAACGGCCCTGAATATGGCGTCCACGGGCCCCGCTCCGGTCTCCGAAACCGTGGTCTCCTCCCCGCCCGCCGTGATCGTGACCGTGGCCTCGGGAGAGACGTCCGTTCCGCCCGAGTAGCTCGCCGAGCGGAACACGTAGTGGTCCGAGGACCTCAGAAACTCCTGGTTTATGAGCGCCTCCACGTCCTCGTCGAAAACGTACTTCTTCTTGTCGGCCAGCGCCTTGAACTTCTCGAACGAGCTCTCGAAGACGTCCTTTTCCAGGAAGTAGCCGTACTCCTCGAGCCTGTCGCGAAACGCGTGGCGGCCCGAGTGCTTCCCGAGCACTATGCTGTTGGAGGGAATCCCGACTTCCTGGGGAGTCATTATCTCGTAGGTGATGCTCTCCTTGAGCACCCCGTCCTGGTGAATGCCCGCCTCGTGGGCGAAGGCGTTGGCCCCCACCACTGCCTTGTTGGGCTGCACGTTCACTCCCGTGACCTGGGAGACGAGCCTGCTGGTGGGATATATCTGGGCGGTGTTCACCCCGAAGCCGTAGGGCTTTCTGTCGCTTCTAACCCGAAGGCCCATCACTATCTCCTCTAGCGAGGCGTTTCCCGCCCTCTCGCCGAGACCGTTCACGGTGCACTCTACCTGGCGGGCTCCCTCGCTTATGGCGGCGTGGGAGTTGGCCACCGCGAGCCCAAGGTCGTTGTGGCAGTGAACGCTCAGCACCGCGCGGTCGAGGTTGGGAACGTTCTTCACGAGCGAGCGGATTATCTCGGCGAACTCCTCGGGAATCGTGTAGCCCACGGTGTCGGGAATGTTTATCGTGGAGGCCCCGGCGCGCACGGCCGTGTCCACGGCGCGGCAGAGATAGTCCATGTCGGTTCTGGTGGCGTCCTCGCAGGAAAACTCGACGTTGTCGGTGTAGTTCCTCGCGTGCTTCACCGCGGCGCTTATCATCTCGAGCACCTCGTCCCTGGTCTTTCTAAGCTTGTGCCTGAGATGTATGTCGGAGGTGGCGATGAAGGTGTGTATCCTCGGGCTCTCGGAGTGGCGCACAGCCTCCCAGCCCCTGTCTATGTCCTTGAAGTTCGCCCGGCAGAGCCCGGCTATCTGGCAGCCCTTTATTTCCCGGGCTATTTTTTTCACCGACCGGAAGTCCTCTTCGGACGATATGGGAAAGCCCGCCTCTATTACGTCGACTCCCAGGCGCTCTAGCTGGCGGGCGACGCGAAGCTTCTCCGCGGACGTCATGCTGCAGCCCGGGGCCTGCTCGCCGTCGCGAAGCGTCGTGTCAAATATGTGCACGTAGTCTCTGGCCATGCCTAAACCTCTTTTTTCTCCCCCCGCGGCCGCGAAAGCAGGTATTTACACGCGGCCGCGGGGCTTGTCAAAGCCTCTCACCGCGAATCCGCGTGACCCAGGTCCCTGCCCGGACACACCGCGTCCCGGACGGCTCTTTTGAGCTCCCCGGCGTCGGGAAACCTCCCCGCCTCCGCCCGCGACCAGACGAGCGCTCCCCCCGCCCTCACCTCGAAGACTCCCCCGCTCGAGGGAACGAGGGAAACTCCTCCTATGTCCTCCCCGAAAGTCGAGAGCAGCTCCTGGGCCATCCAGGCCGAGCGGGCGAGCCACCCGCACGCGGCGCAGTACGTTATCTCCACCATCTCGATTCCCGCGCCCCGTTTGATTGCGGGCGGCAAAGATGATACCCTAGAAGGCTATAAGGAACTTTTCCCAAAATCAAACGGTTTCCGCGAAGGGGGAACACAGAAACATGAAAGACTCCGTTTTCACCGCGACGCTTTCGGGCGTCCTGATTCTGGCGTGCGCGCTTTTCCTGCCGGCGCGGGGAGCGCTGGCGGCCGACGCGGCCAAGGGCCAGCAGGTCTACGACACCTACTGCGCTCTGTGCCACGGGCCGACGGGCAAGGGCGACGGGCCGGGAGCGGCGGCCCTGGAACCCAAGCCGAGGGACCTCTCGAGCGCGGAGCTCATGCAGGGCAAAACCGACGAGAACCTGGTGAACGTCATAACCAACGGCGGGGCCGCCGCGGGGCTTTCCGCCGCCATGCCTCCCTGGAACGGGGTGATAAGCGCCGAGGACATACAGAACGTGGTGGCCCACATAAGGCAGAACCTCTGCAAGTGCCAGTACAAGAAATAGGAACGGCAAGCGGCCCTGGGAGGATGAAAACGCCGTTTCGGTCCCTGCTCAAGTCAACCGGGAGACGAGGGCGGGTCGCGCGGCCCTCGTTCGGTCGAACGACCTGAATCCCGCTGCCTTATCCCCCTCCCTCGACATGCTCGGTAAAGATCCGAAGTCCGGTTACGTCCGCAAAGTCCTCGGGACAAGGTTGTCTTTAACCGGCTTTTGAGTGTCGCAACCGATCAATCGCCTCTTCAAATCCATCGTCCGCCTCGTCGGGCCAGGTCCCGAAAAGTTCCCGAACGTCTTTTATCTGCCCCGCTTTCTGAAGCTCCGCCAGTTCCTCCAGCGTCCGCGACTCCCAAAAATCCCAAGCGACGGGGGGACGTCGCGGCAGAAGATCGGCAGCTTCGTCCAAGCGGTCTCTCGGGCGCTCGGCATCGCGAATCTTCGGCAAAGCGTCTCTCTTCTTCATGGGCAGCCCTCCCGTCCTTGTCCGACCTGGAATCTTAAGCCGACCCCCCGGGCCGACGGAAAAAATCCTCCGGTTTCGTCAGACTCCCCTTTTCTCGAGGTCGGGGGGAAGCTCCCCGTAGTAGGGAGACGCCTCCTCGTACATCTCGAGGATCCTCTCCTTCGGCATGTCCGGCATGTCCTCCTTGAAGCCGAACATCCTGCACACGTGGCGAAGCTCCTCCTCCCTTCCGGGAAGCGGGTCCATGGGCTGTATGAGACGCTCGCGCTCAAGTTCCTTTCTGACTTCCGGGCTCTCCTCCAGGGGCGTTCCGTACTCGTTGCTGTGATAGAGCCTGTCGAACCTCTTTCTCGGCCTCTGCCCCGGGTCCTCGGCCGGGTATCCCACGGCCATGAGCCAGATGGGGACTATGTTTTCGGGAGTTCCCAGAACCTTGGGAAACTCCGAAGGCTTTCTCCCGGTGGCCAGCAGGCAGCACCCCACGCCGAGGTCGGTCGCGGCTAGCATGGCGTTGGCTATGGCCTGGCCGGCCTCGATCCTGAGAAGGTCCTCCGTCCTCTCCTTCGGAAAGCTCATGAGCCTCGGGTAGGTGTGCTCGGTGAGAAGCTCGTACGTCCAGCCGTGCGCCGCGGTTATCGCCCTCGCGGGAAAAAGAACGGCGAAGGTCTGTATGAGCTCCTTGTACCAGGCGTCGTGGTTTATGAGCCAGGCTATCACCACGGGCGCCTGGCGCAGGTGAATCTCGTTAAACGGCGAGGCGCACTCCACTATCCGCTCGAACTTCTCCTCGGGATAGGTCCTTTTGTCTATGACTATCGCCTCGGTCGAGTTGCAGTTGCCCTGGCAGGACGAGTAGCGCGCCGCCTGCAGAATCTTCTGTATCTTCCAGTCCTCGACCTCCTTCCACGGCTTGAAAAAACGGAAACTTCTCCTGTTTCCCATAGCTTCGAAAACTTCCATGCGTCTGTTCTCCTTTCTTCGGGATTTCTATCTACGCGAATCTTCGCCCCGCCTACAGGGTCGTCCAGCCCCCGTCTATGACCAGGTCGGAGCCCGTGACGTACCTCGCTTCCTCGGACGCCAGGTAGAGCACCGAGTGGGCGACCTCCTCGGGCTCGGCCCTTCTGACCAGCGGAATCATGTCCGCCGCTATCTTGTCGAGCTGCTCCTCGGCGTCAGGGGGGTTTCCCATGAACTCGGGGTCCATCTTCGTCTTTATGTAGCCGGGGCAGACGGAGTTGGTCCTTATGTTGTCCCCTGCGTGGTCGAGGGCCATGCTTCTGGTGATCTGCCTCACCGCCCCCTTCGACGCGTTGTAGGCCACGCATCCCTCCATGCCCACGATTCCCAGCACGCTCGAGTTGTTGATTATCGCCCCGCCCCCGTGCTTCGCCATGAGGGGGACGACGTGCTTGCTCATCAGGAACACGCCCTTGACGTTTATGTCGATCGTCCTGTCCCAGACCTCGTCCGCGGTCGTCACCACCGTGCCGCCCTCGAGAATCCCGGCGTTGTTGAAAAGCACGTCGATTCTGCCGAAGTCCGCGTAGAACGCCGAGACCGTCCGCTTCACGTCCTCTTCTTTCGAAACGTCCCCGGGATAGGCCCTTATCTCCCCGGGGCCGGGGTTCTCGGAGACCACCTCGTCGAGCTTCCCTGCGGTTCGGGACATGATTCCCACCTTCGCTCCCTCCCGGGAGAAAAGAAGCGCGGTCGCCTTTCCTATCCCCTCGCTTCCGCCCGTCACCAGAGCCGTCTTTCCTTCGAGTCTGCCCATCTTTTCCTCCTCCGCGGGGAACCGGTCTGCACACCGCTTCCCTTTTTGCTATATAATAACCCATTATGAGCGAAAATTCCTTCACCGCGGCGGCCGTGCAGGCGTCGCCCGTGTTTCTCGACAGGGAGAGGACCGTCCGCAAGGCCGTCGAGCTTGTGGGAGAGGCGGCGGGAGCGGGAGCGCGGCTCGTGGTCTTCCCCGAGGCGTTCGTGCCCACCTATCCCTTCTGGCCCAAGGACCTGGGGTTCGGTCCCGAGAGAAAGCTCGTGATGGACGCCCGCGTCGAGCTTCACGAAAACTCGGTGGATGTTCCCGGAAAGGACACGGAAAGAATAGGGCGCGCCGCGAAAAAGGCGGGAGCGTACGTCGTGATAGGCGTGAACGAGAGGGAGGGAGGAACGCTCTACAACACCATTCTGTACTTCGGAAGCGACGGCTCGCTTCTCGGCAAACACAGGAAGCTCATGTCGATCGACAGCGAAAAATGCGTCTGGGCGAACGGAACGGCCGAAGACGTGAGAGTTTTCGAGACCGGGCTGGGAAGGATAGGGGGGCTTTTCTGCTACGAGCACCACATGACGCTCGAGAAGTACGCCATGTTCGCCAAGGGGGAGCAGATACACGCGGGACTCTGGGGCGGTCACGGGTTCGCGAAGGACACCATGGACTTTTCGAGCCGCCAGTACGCGTTCGAGGGACAGACGTTCGTCGTGGTCTCGGCGCTTTTCATCGATGAAAAGTCGGTCCCCGACTCCTTCGCGCTCAAGGACCGCACGGTGTGGGACTACCCGGGGGGAAGCGGCATAATAAGCCCGCGGGGCGAATACCTCGCCGGGCCGGTCTACGGAAAGGAGGAGATAGTCTGCGCCGAAATCGACCTCGGGCAGATAACGAGGGCCAAGGCGGTGATAGACTGCGCGGGCCACTTCTCGAGACCCGACATATTCCGCTTCGAGATAATGGACTGACTGCGGCGCGCACTAGCGCGGATAGTTGCAGAGAGCGTAGCCGTCCAGAGTCTTGGCCAGCCTGCGGAATATTCTCTCGCTGCTGATGCCCAGCAGGTTGAACGCGTCCCGATAAAGGGTGCGTCCTTCGAGTGTGCTGACGATCAGGGCGCGCGCGAAGCGACGACTTGTCCTTACCGGCCGGTTTCTGCGGAAATCCCCTTCGTCCTTCCCGCTATCCCCGATCGGCCGTCGCGCTACTTCCTCTCGGCATGCTCGTCCGAAATCCCTCTTTGAAATGAAACCCGCGTCGAAAAGACGCCGCAGAACTACCAGCGTGCTCACCTTGAACCGTCGGGCAACTGCCTGCCGCGACTCATGATCCAACACGTCTCCCGCCGGCAAGGCTCCGCGGAGTTCGTCGGCCGGAACCAGAAATTCGGCCGCCACCTTGTTGCACCATACCTCAACCTCCCGAGAGGATTCCAGTTCGGGAACCGCATCCGATATGGCGGACTGTCCCAGCCACATGTGGGCAAGTTCGTGAGCGAGCGTGAACATCTGCGCGGCCTTGCCGTCCTGCCCGTTTACGAAAACCAGGGGAGCCAACGCGTCGGAAAGGGAGAACCCCCGAAACTCTTTCGGGTCGAGCCGCCGGTGGGTGTTGCCGCCGACGATGCCGCTTGTCATAACCAGTACGCCCGCCGCTTCGGCAAGTCCGACGAACATCCTGAGGGCGTCCGCCCATCCGCGACAGGCCGCAACGGTCTCGGAATCGAAACCCAGCGTCTCGCGCATCGCCGCGGCGGTCTTTTCGACGGAATCTCCGGTGCCGACCGAACCCACGAAACTTCTCGGGCCTTCGCCTTCGGAAAGAGCATGGCGACGGTACCATTCCTGGCGATGCTGGCAGAGGTAGATCGTGTCGAGCAGGTCCGGACTCGGGTTTCCGACCCATTGATTGCGTACCGTTCTAATGTCGGGAATGGGAACCTGTTCAACGGGAGGTTCCCGCAGAAACAGATACCCCACGGATACGCGCGTGGCTTTCGCGAAACTCTCAAGCTGTTTCAGGGTGGGCTTTTTCTCGCCCAGTTCCCATTCTTCAAGTTTCGGAAACCGTTTCAGCAGGTCATCGACATCAAGCCGCGCTCGGACACGGGCCCAGCGCAACAGGCTGGGCTTAACCGGGACCCTGCTCATGGCACTCGATCTCACGCATAGGTCTTTTCCCGCCTAAAAACAAGGATCCGCCGTCCGGCTGGAAAAAAGATGGCTGGGGCACTAGGATTCGAACCTAGACTAGCGGATCCAGAGTCCGCTGTACTGCCGTTATACGATGCCCCATCCGCGTTTGGAATTATTTACGGGAAAAAACCCCGTGTCAAACCGCCCGCTCCGGGAAATCCCTGTTGATTACTGACGGGCGTCTGATAAATTAGAAACCCTGATACCTCAAAGCTCAAGGAGTCGCCATGCCCGCAAAAATAATCACCGTCCGAGCGAAGACCAGGGACGCCCTTCGCAAGAAAATCATGCAGGAAATAAAGGAGCAGGCCAAAAAGGGGATGCCGTTCGTCAGGGCGGGATACGAAAGCCGCAAGGTCAGAAAATCCCGGGGCCTCTACGAAATCGAAATCTCGGTGCATTCCTGAAGCCATGGAAGAGCCCAGGGCGGAAATGCTCGAGACGTTCGAGAACCGGAATCCCGAAAGGGACTACGAAATCGAGATATCCTGTCCCGAGTTCACGTGCGTGTGTCCGAAGACGGGCCAGCCGGACTTCGGGACGATAAGGATCAGGTACGTCCCCGACAGGCTCTGCGTGGAACTCAAGTCCCTGAAGCTCTACATGTTCTCCTACAGGGACATGGGCGAGTTTCACGAACACGTCGCCAACAGGATTCTCGACGACCTGGTCGCCGCCTGCGCTCCCAGAAGCGCGGAAGTCACGGGCGACTTCAACGTCCGCGGCGGGATAAAGACGGTCGTGAGGGCGGAGCACCGAAAGGACGCGTAGTCCCCGCGCCTGGAAGAGTCGAGTGTACGTAAAGACCCAGATAGCAGTCACCGGAGCGATAATATGCGTCGCTATGCTGGCAGCGCTTTTCGCCCCCGCGATCTCCCCCTACGAGCCCGACAGGACGAACTTCTCCGAGGCGCTGCGCGCGCCCGACGCCGCGCACCCGATGGGAACCGACCAGGAGGGGCGGGACATGCTGAGCAGGATAATCCACGGCTCCAGGATATCGATGACCGTGGCCCTGGGAACCGCGGCCATGGCGCTCGTCATAGGAACGGCGCTGGGGGCCGTGTCGGGCTACGCGGGAGGAAAGACCGACGAGATAATAATGCGGACGGTGGACGTGTTCTACGCCGTTCCCGACCTTCTGCTGATCGTTCTCATAACCCTCGTGGTCGGAACCGGAGTGACGGGCATAGTGCTCTCCCTGGGCGTGATGTCGTGGATGAGGGTGGCGAGGATAGTCAGGGGAAGCGTTCTTCAGGCGAAGTCGTTCGAGTACGTGGAATCCGCGAAGGCGCTCGGCGTCGGACCCGCCTCCGTCCTGGCTAGACACATTCTTCCCAACATCCTGAGCCCCCTCATAGTCACCGTCACGTTTTCGGTTCCCTACGCCATTCTCACGGAATCGACCCTGAGCTTTCTGGGGCTCGGAATCTCCCCGCCCGACGCCAGCTGGGGCACGCTGGCGAGCACGGGCTGGCAGGGCATAAGAACCTTTCCCCACCTCATAGTCTTTCCCAGCCTCGCGATCTTCGTCACGGCGCTTTCTTTCAACCTTTTCGGCGAAGGCGTAAGGGATCTCCTGGCGGCGGAGAGCGCGAAAGAGTAGATGAGAGCGAAAACCCTCGTCCTGTGTCTCTGCGTCTTCCTGCTGGTCCCCCAGGCCGGGCGCGGCGAAGGCCGGCGCGACGCCGGGGAGCCCGACTGTGCGAAGGCGCTCCGCTCCCGGGAAAAAGACCCCCGGGCGCTTTTTCTCAGGCTCTGGTGCCTTGAGCGGAAGGGAAAGGACGAAAGGGCCGCGGCGGTCCTCTCCGAGCTCAGGGGAAAAGTTCCCGAAATAGAAGACCGGCTGCTGCTCTACGAGGCTCTTTTCGCGCGGCGGAGGGGAGAGGACGAGCGGGCGCGGGAGCTTTACGAAAGGCTGCTGCGCAAATACCCCGGCTCCGCCGCGGGTGAAGAGGCGCGGGGGAATCTCGCGGAGATACTCGCGGAGAGCGGAAGGCTCGAGGAGTCGAAAAGAATGTACGCCGCGCTCGCCCGGCGGACGAAAAGCAGGTGGTCGAAGGCGCTTTACCTCAAAAGACGGGGGGAGATTCTCGAAAGACAGGGCCGCGCGGGCGAAGCGCTTCGGGTGTTCGAAAAGATATGGACGGAGCATCCGGAGGTGAGTTTTTCGGGCTACGTGTTCGAGCTTTCGGAAAAAAGCGGAGAGAAATTCTCCCCGCTCCCGCGGCACTTTCTAAAGAGGGGAAACGTTTATTTCCGCTCCATGAACTGGACGGCCGCCCTGGAAGAGTTCTCCGCGGCGCCGCGGACGCGCGGGGTCGGAATGAAAAAGGGCATCTGCCTCTACAGGCTCGCGAGGTTCGCCGAGGCGCTCGAGACGTTTTCCGCGATCGACTCCCCCGAGGCGGTCTACTGGAAGGGAAAGACCCTGCAGAGCATGGGAAGGGACGAAGACGCCGCGGCGACGTTCGCCCTTCTCTACAGGCTGAACCCCGGGACCCACTATGCGCCCAGGGCGCTTCTTCGGGCGGGCAGGCTCCGCCAGCTCGGAGGAGAACCGGAAAAGGCCGCTCGCCTTTACCGGACGGTTCTCAAAAAATATCCGGCGAGCCGACAGGCGCGGCTGGCCGTCTGGAACCTGGGATGGATCCATTACCGAAACGGGGAGTACGAAAAGACCCTCCGGCTTTTCTCGCCGCGCAAGGGGTCGCAGCGCTTCGCCTACTGGCGCGCGAGGGTTCTCGAAAAAACCGGAGACCCGGGGCGGGCGCGCGAGGCGTACCGCAGGCTCGCCCGCTCCCGCGGGTTCACCTACTACTCGTTTCTGGCGAAGCTTCGGCTGGAAACGAAGCCTCCGCGGCCCGCGAGCCGCGCCTCGGAGCTTCCCCCGAATCCCTTCGGGAAGGATCCGGCGGTCGCGAGGTTCATGTTCTTCAGGGACGCGGGGACGAGCGCCCTCGCCCGCGCGGAGGCGGAAATTCTCGAGAAACGGGCGGACACGGCCGCCGGGCGGATCTTTCTCGCGGCTCTCTACGCCGAGTCGGGAGACTGGTACGACTCGATAAGGCTCTCGGCGGACGGCGCTTCCCCCCGGGCCGCGCGCCTTTCCTTTCCCCTGGGTTTCAGCGAGCACGTGAGCCGCTTTTCCCGCAGGTACGGACTGGACGAGTTTCTGGTCTACTCGCTCATAAGGGAGGAGAGCCGCTTCGACGAAAACGCGGTCTCGGTCTCCGACGCCAGGGGGCTCATGCAGCTTCTGCCCTCCACGGCGGAGGAAGTCGCCCGCAAGACGGGCGCGCGCCGCTTCCGGGTCCCGCAGCTTTTCCGTCCCGACGTGAACGTCGGTTTCGGGTGCTACTACGTGAAGTGGCTTCTGGGCAGGTTCGGCGGAAACGTCGCGGTGAGCCTCGCGGGATACAACGGCGGTCCCACCAACGCCGAGAAATGGTACGGCCGCGGCGACCTTCCGCTCGACGAGTTCGTGGAGGAAATCCCATTCGAGCAGTCGAGAAACTACGTGAAGAAGGTGCTCGCGAGCTACGGGGCGTACGAGGCCACGTACGGAGCCGGAAGGAATCAGACGGCCAGGCAGAGCCTCGAGAAGTTTCTGAGAATCGCGAGGCCGTAGTCCGCGCTTTTTTCAGGGTGAAACTGGAAGGCGAAAACGTTTTCCGACGCTATGCCCGCGGCGAACTCTCCGCCGTAGTCCGAAACCAGCGCGTCGATTCCCTCCTCCTCCGAAACCACGTGGTAGGAGTGGACGAAGTAGAACCAGCTGCGGTCGGGTATTCCCTCGAACACGGGGTTCGCGGAGGGAACTCTCACCCTGTTCCACCCCATGTGCGGAACCTTCATGCCGTCGGCGAGACCGGAGAACCTGACGACCTTTCCCCTGAAAATCCCGAGCCCGCTTTCCCCCGGGGCCTCCTCGCTGGACTCGAAAAGCGCCTGGAAACCGAGGCATATTCCGAGAAAGGGTTTTCCGCTCCGGATGAAGTCCCTTACGGGCGCGGTCATCCCGCGCTCCCGCAGGTTCGCGACGTAGTCGCCGAAGGCGCCCTGGCCCGGAAGCACCAGGCCGCACGAGCCCTCCACTTCCCCTGGACGGGAGATGAGCCTGGCGGGAATTCCCTGGGAAGTGAATCCCTTCTCGACGCTTCTCAGGTTTCCCGTTCCGCAGTCGACTATCGAGATCACTAGAGCTTTCCCTTGGTGGACGGAACGTCCGAAGAGCGGCCGTCGATTTTCGACGCGGCGTCCATGGAACGGCCGAGCGCCTTGAACATGGCCTCTATCGCGTGGTGAAGATTCGTCCCGTGGCGAAACTCCATGTGCAGGTTGCATCGAAGCGAATTGGCAAACGCCCTGAAAAACTCCTCCGCCAGCTCCACGTCGAAATCCCCCACCTTGCCCTTGGGGAGGTCCCCGACGAAAACCAGGCACGGCCTGTCGCTGAGGTCCACGGCCGCGACGACCAGAGCGTCGTCGAAGGGAATGACGGCGTGCCCGTACCTGGTGATGCCCCTTTTGTCCCCCAGGGCCTTGGAAAAGGCCTCGCCCAGCGTTATTCCCACGTCTTCCACCGTGTGGTGAAAATCGACGTCTATGTCCCCCCGGGCCTTCGCCGAGAGGTCGAAGTAACCGTGCTTGGCGAACTGGCTCAGCATGTGGTCGAAAAACGGAATGCCGGTAAGCACGTCGAACTTCCCGGTTCCGTCGAGGTCTATGTCGATTTCCGCGCTGACTTCGGATGTCTTTCTTTTTACAAGCGCCCTTCGTTCCACCGGTCCCGCAAGCTCCCTGTCCGCCGGTCGGCGTGCCTGTATATTGAAGGGTCTTCGGTCGGTTGTCAACACGACCCCGTGCGGAGGGCTGTTTCCCAACCGGCCTTTTGTTGATAGAATAATCGCGGGGAAAGACACCTTCCCCCGAGGCGCGGTTTTGAAATTCATACTGGTTCCCGTAAAGGATCTCTCCAGGGCGAACGAAAGGCTCTCCTCCGTGCTCAGCAAGAGGCAGAGGACGGAGCTTGCCTACGTCATGCTCGAGGACGTGTTCGCCGCGGTGGGGGAGTCGAAGCTCGCCGACAGCAGGGTCGTCGTGACGCTCGACAGGAAAGCCGAGGAGATGGCCCTCGGGCGGGGGTTCGACGTGATAAGGGAGGAGACCCAGGAAGGGGAGAGCTCGTCGGTAGATCTCGCCTGCCAGGTCTGCAGGAAGATGGGAGCGGAGTCCGTGCTCGTGATCCCCGGCGACGCCCCCCTGGTGACGGGGGAGGACATAGACTTCGTTCTGGAAAAGGAGAAAAGGGGAAAGTCGGTGGTGCTGGTGCCGTCGGAGGACGAGCTCGGCACCAACGCGATACTGAGAAAGCCCCCCGACAGCATTCCCTCGATGTTCGGACACGACAGCTTCAGAAAGCACCGGGAGGAAGCCGAGAGAAGATACGTGCCCTGCGAGGTCTGCAGAAACCGCAACATCGGCATCGACATAGACGAGCCCGGGGACATAGAAGCCTTTTCCCCCCACGGCTCCCGGACGAAAACCTACGGCAAGCTCGTGGAGCTCGGACTGATCGGGGGGAACGCGAGGAAAAACGGAACGGACGGCATGTAGCTCCGCCCCCGCCGGAAGCGGGCCGCGGCGCGTTGAATCTTCGCCGGGTCTCGGTATAATTGCAAGCCCTCGGTTTGCCTTTTCCCGGAGGCGGCGTAGCTCAGGGGTAGAGCGGGGCTCTCATAAGGCCTAGGTCGGTGGTTCGAACCCACCCGTCGCCACGCTTCTTCTCAATCCTCCTCCCTGAAGTCCAGAGAAGCGGAATTCACGCAGTACCGCATGCCGGTCGGCTCGGGCCCGTCGGGAAAGACGTGCCCCAGGTGGGCGTCGCACCCCGAGCACAGAACCTCGGTCCTTATCATTCCGTGGGAGCGGTCGACCTCCTCCACGACCGCGTCGCGCGAAGCCGCCGCCAGAAAGCTCGGCCACCCCGTTCCCGAATCGAACTTCTCCGAAGAACGGAAAAGCTCCCGTCCGCAGCAGACGCAGACGTACGCGCCCTTTGCGCGATGATCGTGATACTTTCCCGTAAATGCCCTCTCCGTGCCCTTCTCCCTGGCGACGCGGAACTGCTCGGGGGTGAGCTTCGCCTTCCACTCCGCCTCGCTTTTCCTAGTTTTCTCCGCCATCGTCTCCTCCTCCGCGCGCCCCGGTCCGAAGCGCCCGCGTCTCGGCAAGAAATTCCTCCAGCGCCGCGACATCCCCCGCAGCCACGGCCCGCTCCACCTCCCCGAGCCTTTCCCCGAACTTCCGGATCGCGCGCAGCACGGCCTCGCGGTTTTCGGCGAAAATTCCGGCCCACATGGCGGGAGAGCTCCCGCAGACCCTGATGAAGTCCCCGAGCCCTCCGCCGGAAAAGCCCACCAGGTTGCCGAGACTCTCGTCCTCTCCCGCGGCGCGGAGAAGGGAATAGGCCACGGCGTGGGGAAGGTGGCTTACCATCGAGAATATCTCGTCGTGCGTCGCGGGGTCCATTTCCACCACCTCGCAGCCGGCGATCTCCCAGAGCCTCCTCGCGGCGTCTAGCGCCGGAGCCGGCGTGGCCGGGACCGGGGTGAGCACGCATCTTTTCCCGCGAAAAAGCGAAGGGTCGGCGTTTCGCGGCCCCGACTTCTCCGTTCCGGCCACGGGGTGCGCCCCGACGAAAAAGGCCCCGGGACGCGTTTTCTCCACCCTTTCGACCACCGGGGCCTTCACGCTTCCCGTGTCGCATACAGGGGTGCCGTCCGAAACGAATCCGAAAACCTCCTCCGCCACCGCCGCGGCGGAATCCACGTAGGTCGCCACCACGGCGATTTCGCAGTCCGCCATCTCCCGCCCGACCCGCGGGGCTCCGGCGTCGGCCAGTCCGTTTTCGAGCGCGAAGCGAAGCGACCCGGGATCCCTCTCGACCCCGAAGACTTCTCCCACCTGCCCGGATTCCCGAAGCGCCGCTCCGAGGGATCCCCCTATGAGGCCCAGACCCACTATCGCCACCTTTCGGAAAGTCATCTTCCCAGTATCCTCCCGAGCGACTCGAAAAACCTCTCGTTTTCCTCCCGAAGGCCGAAGCTCACGCGAAGGTGCGTCCCGAGGCCGTAGCCGCCGACGGGTCTCGTTATGACGCCGTCGCGCAGAAGGGCGTCGTAAACGGGAGCGGGGTCGCGCCCCAGTTCCACCAGGAAGAAATTGGCGTGGGAGTCCGAGTGCGCGACCCCAAGCTCCGCGAGCCTCGCGCGGAAGTATTCCCTCTCCCGGCGGTTGTGCTCCGTCGAGCGGCGCACGTGCTCCTCGTCGTCCAGCGCCGCGCAGGCCGCCGCCTGGGCGGCCGAGTTCACGTTGAAGGGTTCCCTCACCCTGTTCAGGTAGGAGACCGTTTCCCTGGAGGCGACCCCGTAGCCCACCCGAAGCCCCGCCAGGCCGTGAATCTTGGAAAACGTCCTGACCGTCACGAGCGAACAGCCGGTCTCCCGGCATCGGAGGGAGTCCGGGTACATGGGGTCGTCGACGTACTCGAAATACGCCTCGTCCACCAGCACGATCACGCCCTCCGGCACCCGCTCGAGAAACCACTCGAACTCGTCCCTCCGGACGATCGTTCCCGTGGGGTTGTTGGGGTTCGCGATGAACACCATTTTCGTCTTCTTCGTTATTCTCGAAAGCATGTCCTCCAGGTCGTGGACCAGCTCCGGCATGGGAGAAACGACGCGGGACGCCCCGACCGCCTGCGCGACGAGCGGGTAGACGATGAACGCGTGGCGGCCGTACACGGCCTCGTCCCCCGAATCGAGGTAGGTTCTGGCCACTATCTCTATCACCTCGTTCGAGCCGTTGCCGACCAGTATCTCGTCCTCGTCCACTCCCAGCTTTTCCGCGAGTTTCCTTCTGAGAGCGAAGCATGCCCCGTCGGGATAGAGGTTCGCGGAGGAAACAGACCCGCGCGCCGCCTCCGCCGCCAGGGGAGAAGGACCCAGGGGATTCTCGTTGGACGCCATCTTGGCCGCCCCCGAGATTCCCAGTTCGCGCTCAAGCTCCTCCGCGGGCTTTCCCGGAACGTAGGGAACCAGTTCCTTCACGTTCGGTCTAGGCTCCATGGAAACGCGCTTCCGCACCGACCGTCCCTCAGCCCGGCTCGCCCACAGGGTAGGATCCGAGCACCTTGAGGAAAATGCAGTTGGCCTCGACCTTCTCCAGGGTTTTCCTTATCGACTCGTCCTCGCAGTGTCCCGAGAAATCGGCGAAAAACACGTACTCCCACCTGCCCCCCCGCGAGGGCCTCGACTCTATCCTGGTGAGGTTCACCCCCGAATCGGAAAAAGGCAGGAAAAACGACCTGTGAAGAGCGCCCGGCTCGTCCTTCGCGGAGAAGACTATCGAAGTCTTGTCGTTTCCCGTGGGGGCGGAGCGCTGTCTTCCCAGGACGAGAAATCTCGTGGTGTTCTGGGGACTGTCCTCTATTCTGGCCTGTATGGTCCGAAGCCCGTAGATAGAGCCCGCGAAGTCGCTCGCCACCGCGGCCACGCTGGGATCGGCGGCGGCCTTTCTCGCCGCCGCGGCCGTGCTGGCGGTTTCGACGAGCTCCGCCGAGGAGAGGTTCTCTCCTATCCACTTCTTGCACTGCCCGAGAGCCTGGGGGTGGGAAGCCACCGTCTCGGCCTTCCCCAGGTCGCCGCTTGCGGAAAGCAGGGAGTGGTTCACCCTCTCGAAGCACTCGGCCGAAATGCTGAGGTCCCAGGTGAGAAGCATGTCCAGAACGTTTCCCACGGAGCCCTCTATCGAGTTTTCCACGGGCACCATGCCGAAGTCCGCCCTTTTTTTCTGCACCTCCTCGAACACCTCCTCGAAGCTGTGCACGGGAAAAAGCTCGGAGGAGCCGCCGAACTTGCGAAACGCCGCCTGGTTCGAGAAACTGCCCTCGGGTCCCAGGTAGGCGACCCTGATGTCGTGCTGAAGGGAGCGGCAACCGGAAATTATCTCCCTGAAGACGGAGAGCACGTCGCTGTCGGAGAGGGGGCCACCGTTTTCGCCGACGATCCTGCTCTCTATCTCCCTCTCCCTTCCGGGGTCGTAGATTCCGAGGGAGCTTTCCTTCTTGAGACCCCTTATCTCCACGGCGAGCTCTCCGCGGCGGTTCACGAGCTTGAGCAGGCGGGAATCGAGCTCGTCTATTTCCCTTCTCAAGGCGGCAAGTTTTTTCTCGGGAGCCATGGTCGAGTTTTCGGAGGGGAATCGGATCAAAGAGAATAGCGACCGCAAAAAGCAAAGTCAAACGAAGCGAAAACGCCCGCTTCCGGCCGAAAAGCGCGCCCGCGGGAACGCGGTTCCCCGAAACCCTACTCTCCCCTCACCAGCCTAGGCCGCGACAGCGTGCCCTCCACCCTGCCGAAGAAGCTTCCGTCCTCGCGGGGATTGAGAAAGGCGCTCACGAAAGCCAGCTTCGCCTTGTCGGAAAAAAGGTTCAGGTTCAGGGAAAGGTCTATCTTGGCGCCCTTTCTGAACCTTATGGGAGAGGGAACCTTTCCGCTGGATTCCAGGGAAAAGTCGCTGTTGGCAAGAGAGAGGCTCTCGACCCGGGTCTCGAAACGGTTCGAAGAGCCCCTCAGCCGCGCGGCGAGGCCGCCGTACTCGCTGCCGATCTTCATGCCCTTTATCTCCCCGATTCCCACCGAAAGGGAATCGGAGGAAAAATCGTAGTCCATCCGGGAGACCCCCGAGTCTTTCTCTTCCCCCGAGAGGCGAAGCTTTCCGTCGACTTTCCCTCTCACGCTGATCGCGCCGCCGGGAAGGAAAAGGCCCGAAACTTCCGACGCCTCCACGGAACTCACGTCTATCTCCGCTCCCGCCACCGCGTTTTTCTCGAGGTCGTGGGAAACCTTTCCCCGGATCTTTCCGCCGTAGGCGTCGAGAGAGAAAGAGACCCTGGCGACATCGGAGAAAAGAAGGGAAAGGACTCCGGCGCGGACCCTCGCCCTCTCTATCCTGACTTCCTTTCCCCGCCCGATTTCCAGGCGGACGTCCCTGAGGTCTAGCGACGAGACTCCCCTGAGCCTGGCCTCGCCCGCGAAAACTGGAACCGGAGAGCGCGTCTGCATTTCGGATATTATCCTTCTCTCCAGGGAATCCCCCGGAAACCCGGAGAAAAGAAAGAGAGCGAGAAAAAAGACGAAGACCGCCGCGTAGAGAACCGCGGGCACGTTCTCGGGCACCCTGACTTTCTTCGCCCGCCCGGACGCCGAGACGATCAGGGTCCCGAAAAGCCTCCTGATTCCGGAAACGTCTATGTTCGGCATCTTCATCTATCCGGCTTCCTTGAAGGAGAAGGTGGAGAGGCGGAAGGTGGCGTCGGTCAGGCTGGGGTTGTCGAACCTGGTCTTTATGGTGAGGTCGGAGACCCTGAGAATGGAGCCGCTCTGCTGAAAAGAATGAAGAACCCCTATCAGGTTCGCGAGCGGCACGCTGTTGACCTGTATCACGACGACCCTCTCTCCTTCCAGTATCTTCGACTTTTTCGAGGGGTCCGTCCCGCGTATGGAAAACGAGTTCCTTCCTATCTGGTTGCCGAGAAGGGCCTTTTCCGCCACGGAGATCAGGGCCTCCTTCTCTTCCCTGAGCGATCCCACCCTTCGGAGAAGGTCGGAAGAGTACCTGTACTCCTTGCTGATGGCCTTCACCTCTCTCACCTGGGCCCGGAGCAGTTCCAGCTCGCTTCTGACCCCCGAGCCGTCCGGAGAGACCGCCCTGTAGAGCGAAAAAAGAAGAAACGCGCCCACGACGGCGGCTCCCGCCTTGGCCGCCGTCAGGTCCCTTCGGGAAAAATCCCTTTTCTCGACGTACCGTTCCGCCCGGCGCCTCGCGGCGTCAAGCCCCGAAAGCAGAATTCCCGCGAGCTTCCTCGCTCTCTCGACCGCCTCTTTCGTCTTCATTTCACCACCATCGACATCTCGAACTTCAGGGTGTCGTTCACCGCCTTCTCCACCTTCTCCCTTCTGACCTCGGCAAACCTTCTGGACTCCGAAAACGCTTTCTCTATCGACGCTATCTCGTTGTAGGAGCCGCACCTGCCCCGTATCCTGACTTCTCCCCCTTCCTCGATCCTTATCTCGTCCATGGTCATGCCCACGGCCTCCGGAACGCTTCCGGAAACCGCCATCAGCACCTCTAGCGGGCTGTGGGCGCCCCTGATTCCCTTGACCGTTTCAAGCTTGAGGCGCACCGATTCGAGCTTTTCCCTCGAAAACGCGAAAGGGTCGGGTCGGCCCAGAGCGTCCGGAAACTCTTGCCTGATCTCCTTTTCCATCTGGGAGCGAAGCGAGCTTATCTGGCTTCTGGCGGAAACCACTCCCGTGACCTTGGAGAAAGCCACGAGCAGGAAAAGCCCGGCGAAAAGAGCGACGGGAACCCTGAACGTCCTGAGAAGGTCCTTCCCCGCTCCGGGAGGCCTGTACCTCTCCCTCCTGAAATTCACCTTTCCCCCGCCTCTCCCCGAGGAGCTTCCGTAGAGAGCGAGCGCGTAGGCCCTGGCGAAAAAAGGCGAGTCCTCCGGCCCGAGCTGCGGCAGGGAAATTCTCTCCACCCTCTTTCCTAGACTCTCCCCCAGCGCGTCCTCGATTCCGTCCAGCGCGCATGCCCCTCCCGTGAGAACGAAGCTTCTAGCCTCCGAACCGGTCTCGCCCCCGAAGTAGCGGGCGGTCTTCCTTATCTCGTCCGTTATCGGCCCGCAGCCGTCGAAAAACTCCTTTTTCCGCACGGGGTCGCCGGCGATTTCGCCGAAGTCGAGAACATCCAGCCCCAGATTTCTCTTCACTTTCCGAAGAGCGTCGTCGCAGTTTCTCGCCCTCCTGAGTCCTGATTCGTCGAAAAAGGAGAAGTTGAGGTGCTCCCCGTCCATGTCCACCAGAAGGAGAGGACGCTCGCCTTCGATCATTTCTCCCAGAGAAGAAAAGGCGACGGGGGAAAAGGCGACGCACGAGGGATCCAGTCCGGCGGCCCTCGTCGACTCGAGATAAGTCTCGAAGTCGCCCCTGCGGAACGCGGGAACTATGACCTCGGTCCCTTCCCCGCCCCTCACCTCGTGATAGTCGTAGACATTCTCGTCTCCGACGCCGAACCCCGCGGCGCTTTCCAGCTCGAAACGATAGACTTTCCTTATCTTCCTGGAGTCCCTGAAGGGAAACTCGAGAACCCGGAGGAACAGGGGGGGCGACGAGATGCCGGTCACCGACTGGAACCCGGGAGAAAGCTCACCGCTCACGAATTCCCCGAGACCGGCCTCGTCGAGGGACTTTTTCGCGATTTCGGTCTTTCTCAGACCCTTTCTGATTTCCACGGCCCTGACCTTTCCCGCGGAAAAGTCGAAGCCGACCGCGCTTCCAAGCATTTTTAAGTAATTAACTTAATTTTCCGAGTTGTCAACACGGCACCGGGAAAATCAGAGCTCCATGGGCATTATAACGTTCACGTAGCCGTCCCCCGAGGCGGGGACAAGAAGCACGGGGTTTTTGTGGCCGGAGAATCCGAAGGATATTTCCGCTTCGCCGAGAACGTCGAGGAAATCCTGGAAGTACGTGTAATTGAAGCCGAGCTCCACGTTCTCGCCCGAGTAGTCGATCGGGATGCTGTCCTGGCCTCCGCCCAGCGAGGGAGAAGAAGACTCGACCGCCAGGGAACCGTCGCCGAGCTTCATCTTTATGAACTTGCCTCCTCCCTTGACGTTGTCGGCCGAGAAGATGGAAACCGTCCGAAGAAGATGGAGAAGCTTCTTCGCGTCCACCTTCACCTCGTTTTTCGTGGAGTCTGGAACCACCTGCATGTAGTCGGGGAAATCCGCGTCGACCGTTCTCGAGAGAAGAACCAGGTTCTCGCTCTCCACCGAGAACACGAAGAAATTCTCGCTGCATCCGATCCCCACGTCCCCGGACATGCCGAGAAGCTTCCTTATCTCCGCCACGGCCTTCTGGGGAACCAGAACGTTTTCCGAAAGGACGACGCCTTCCATCTTGTGGTCGACGAAGCTCAGCCTGTGGCCGTCGGTGGCGACGAGACGAAGACCTTCCTCTCCTCTTTTTTCAAAGAATATCCCCGAAAGGCTTCTTCTCATCTCGTCTCCCGAGACTGAAAAAATGGTCCTCGATATCATTTCCCCCAGCTTCTCGGAGGGCATGGAAAAGACATCGTCCGAAGACACTTCGGGCACCTTGGGGAAATCCTCCGCGGGAAGTCCGGCCATCTTGTAGGTTCCGGAACCCACGGTCACCTCTATCCAGTTGTTTTCGACCGCCTTCACGGAAAGCTCGTCGTCGTCCCCGAACTCCCTCACGAGATCGAAAAGAAGCCTGGCCGGAACCGCGAGCTCGAGCTCCCCTTCGACCGAGGCCTCGCAGAGAACGCTTATCGTGTTCTCAAGATCCGTCGCGACCATGAGAAGTCCCTTTTCGGACGCCCTTATTAGAACGTGGGAAAGTATGGGCATCGTGGTTCTCTTCTCGGCTATTCCCTGTATCATTCCCAGCTTCCTGGAAAAATCTCCGCCCTTGACTTTGAACATCATCTGAAGGAAAGACCTCCTGTCCGGGAAAAAACGCCCGTACCGTCCGAAAGCGCGCGTTCTTTCCGATAGTGTATTCCAACATGATAACCTGTATTTTTCGACAAGACTAGAGGAGGAGTCCTGCTGTTACTTCTTTCTTATATATTCACTGTATATCCAGTAGTAGTAGCAGTAGTCCCTGTGAAAACGGTGAAATGCCGGAAACGGGCGGAAAGGGGCTTTTTTTCCGTTCACGGAATGTTGATGGATCCCGCGTTCTTTCGACGGTTCTTCCACAGCTTTTTCCCCCCGTTCCGAAAGAGCGGAGAATTCCACATTTTCCCCACAGGATTTTCAGATTTTCGCGACAGGGCCCGGCGGAATAAGGCGTCAGTAGTTGAGAGGGCCTATCAGCTTTTCCAGGCTGGTGGAGAGCACCGACACGGTGCTTGCGACCGAGCGGTCGGATATCATCTTCTTTTCCACGTTCTTCACCGCGTGGACCACGGTGGAGTGGTTTTTCCCGCCGAACTTGCTTCCTATCTCGGGAAAGGACGAGGTGGTGTATTTTCTCGAGAGAAACATGGCTATCTGCCTGGGTTCCGAGAATTTTTTCTGCTTCTGGTTGGATTTCATGTCCTTCACGGTGATCGAGAAAAAGTCGCTCACCTCCTTCTGGATGAGGTCTATGGTGATGATCTTCGGCGGCTCCTTTCTCGTCAGGTCCCTGAGCAGGGCCTTGGCCGTCTCGAAGTCCACTTCCTTGCTGAACATCTTGGAGTAGGCCAGTATCTTGTTCAGCGAGCCCTCGAGCTCCCTCACGTTCGAGACGCTTTTCGCTATCAGGGAAGCCACGTCGGCGGGAACCTCGACCCTTTCGGCCTCGGACTTTTTCTCTATGATCGCGAGCTTGGTCTCGACCTCGGGAGGCTGTATGTCCGCCGTCAGCCCCCACTCGAACCTCGATTTCAGCCTCTCTTCGAACCGCTGCATGGCGCTGGGAGGCTTGTCGCTGGTCATCACTATCTGCTTTTTCGCCGTGTAAAGGGAGTTGAAGGTGTGGAAAAACTCCTCCTGCGTGCTTTCCTTTCCCGCAATGAACTGGATGTCGTCTATCAGAAGCACGTCGCAGTTGAACCTGTACCTGTTTCTGAACTTCTCCATGGAGTTCGTCTTGAGCCCCTGGATCACCCCGTTTGTGAAGTTCTCGGCGGACATGCAGAAGGTCTTGAGCCCCGCCCCGTTTTTCTTCATTATGTGGTTCCCTATCGAGTGGAGCAGGTGAGTCTTTCCCAGCCCCGTGCCGCTGTGTATGAAAAGCGGGTTGTAGGCGAGCCCCGGCCTGTCCGCTATGGCGAGGGCCGCGGCGTGGGCGAACTGGTTGCTGGGGCCGACGATGAAGTTCTCGAAGGAATTGCCCAGGTTGATGGAATGGGCGGCCCCGCCGGTTTCGGGGAGATCCCCGTTGGGCTCCGGGCGGCCTCGGCCGTTGCGGGCGGCTTTTCCCCCGCGACTGCGACGCTTTTCCCCCGCGACTATGTCTATCTCGAACAGGCCGCTTCCGTAGATTCTCTCCGTTTCTTCCCTTATGAGGCCCAGGTAGTGGTTTTTGGCCCAGTCGGCCTGGAACTGGTTTTCGGTCTCCAGGCGGACCGAGTTTCCCTCAACGGCCCTTACCTTCACCGAGGCCAGCCACGGGGGAGGAGAGTGGAGTCCCTTGCTTACGCTTTTGAGCACCGCGTTCCAGTCGAACGCGGGGCCCGGATTAGGGCTCTCTGCTCCTGCGGCGCCCGAGTCCGCTTCGGTGGTCCGACCGCTCTGCGCCGTTCGCTCTGCGTTTTTCAAGGACGAAAGACTCCCTGGGAACGGAAAATCCGCTCGAAAAAACCTGCTGTCGAGAAAAAATCACCACCCACCGGAAAGCGAAGGATAATCATAAAGTCTCCCCGCTCCTTGTCAAGAAAAAACTTTCCCGGAAACTTCCTCCGCCTCCCCGAAACCGTTTCCCGCGAATTGACAGAAAGGGGGGGCTTGCGATAACATTCTAATCGCAGATGGGTGAAACCGACACCTTGAGATTTCTGGCCGAGAGGTTCGCGACCGCCGCCGGCGACGGCGTCGCGCTGGGAATAGGAGACGACTCGGCCGTGCTTGGTCTCGAGGCGGGCGCCCGCCTGGTCGCCTCCACGGACGTTCTCGTCGAGGACGTTCATTTCCGCGCGCGGTACATGACCCCGAGACAGATAGGCAAAAAGGCCGTCTGCGTCTCCCTGAGCGATATCGGAGCCATGGGGGCGGTCCCCAGGTTCCTGCTCTGCTCCGCCGGCTATCCGCGCTCCTCTCCCGACGGATTCGCGGAGGAGCTCGCCGAAGGGGTGGGAGACGGATGCGCCGAGTTCGGCGTGAGTCTAGTCGGCGGAAACATCTCCGAATCGCGCACGGTTTTCGTGAACATGACGGCTCTGGGGGAGATTTCCGAGGGAGAAGCGGTCGCCCGCTCGGGCGCGGCTTCCGGAGACGGCGTATACGCGACCGGAACTCTGGGGGATTCCGCTCTGGGCCTTTTGATCGTCTCGGGAAAGAACCGCCCGCCGGGGTCGGAGCGTCCCGTGGCGAGGCACGTGGAGCCCACCCCGAGGCTTTCCGTGGGAAGGATGCTCGGCGGGAGGGGCGTCGCGTCCTCGATGATAGACGTAAGCGACGGCCTCTTCGCGGACCTCGGGAAAATAACCGCCGCCCACGGCCTGGGAGCCGACGTGCGCCTGGGGGACATTCCGCTTTCTCCCGGTTTTCTAGAGCTTTCGTCGCGCTTCTGCGGAGACGGAGTTGGCCTCGCCGTCCGCGGCGGAGAGGACTACGAGCTTCTGTTCACCGCCCCCGCGGAAAAGGCTGGGGACGTGGAGGAGGTTTCGCGGCTTTGCGGCGTCCGCATCTCCGAGATAGGCTCCGTCACGGGGAGCGGGGAGGTGAGGTTTCTCGACGCGGCGGGAAACAGGGTTTTTTACGACAACGAGGGGTTTCAGCATTTCGGCTGACCCCGCCACCGGAGAACGGCTCTTTTGGGCGAAAACCTTTTTCTTCTCATCCTGTTCCTTTCCTGCTCCGCTTTTTTCTGCCTGAGCGAGGGGGCGCTTTTTTCCCTGAGCAGGCCGCAGAGGGAAAGCATCTCGAAGCAGGGGGGGAAGGTTTCCGCGGCGATAGGAAAGCTTCTTTCGGATTCCCACAAGCTCATAACCACCGTTCTTTTCGCGGACGAGGTCTTCAACATCGCCTACTCGAGCGTCATAGGAATCACGGCCAGAAGATACATGCAGGACTCCCCCGAGCAGACCGTGGCGCTGGTGTCGCTCGCCGTGGCGTCTCCGACCCTTCTCGTGTTCGGCGAGATAGTTCCGAAAACCGCGGGGGTCAAGTTTCCGAGAACGATTTCGAGGATGGTCGCCGTTCCCCTCTACTTTTTCCACGTGGCCGTCTCCCCCGCGAGGCGGGCGGTCATGTTCGTTTCGGGTTTCTTCACCAGGGCGCTGGGCGCCGACGCGGACCGGGACGGCGACGACGGAATATCTGCCGAGGAGCTCGAGATACTCATAGACATGGGAGGGGAGGAAGGGGTTCTAAACGACGTGGAGAGGTTTCTTGCCGAGGGGTTTTTCAGGCTCGAGGACCTGCCCGCCCACAGGATAATGACCCCGGCCATAGACTGCTTCGTGCTTTCCCGCGACCTCGGCGCGCGCGAGGCCGTCGGGGAGGTGCGCAGGATAGGGCACTCGCGCATTCCCGTCCGAGGGGAGGAGAGGGACAACATAGCGGGCGTTCTTTACGGCAAGGACCTTCTCGGGTGGGATTTTTCCTCCGACGGTTCGCCCTCCTCCGTCGGGGAATGCATGCGCGAGCCGTACTTCATTCCGAGATCCAAGCCCGCCGGAGCGCTTCTTCGCGAGTTCCAGAGAAACAGGATACACATAGCCATAGTGGTCGACGAGTACGGCCGGTTCGACGGGCTGGTGACCATGGAGGACATACTCGAGGAGCTTTTCGGAGACATAGAGGACGAAAGGGCGGTGCTGAAAAAGCCGAGACCGAGAATCGGGCAAAGCGGCGTCACCGTTCCCGGCGGAATGAGAATAGAGGAGTTCAACTCGGACTATCTTTTCTCCGTGGCCAGGCTGGGGGGAGCGGACAACCTGGGAAGGATACTGGAAACCTCGGTGGTTCCGGCGAGGGAGGAGAACGAGACGATGGGCGGCTTCGTCTTCGATCTTTTCGGAAGGCTTCCCGAAGAGGGGGAGAGGATAGCTTTCGGCGGGCTTGTCTTCACGGTCGAGCAGAGAAAGGAGAAAAGGATTTCCGAGATAGCGGTGGGCGTGCTGCCCGGGGAGGCGGGAGATGCCTCTTGATCTCGTGGTAGCGTCGGTTTTCGTGCTGCTCGTTCTTCAGGCTTTTTTCGCCGGCTCGGAAATCGCCCTGATTTCCTGCGACAAGATAAGGATGAGGGCCCTTGCGGAGGGAGGCTCGCGCTCCGCGGCGATGGTTCTCGACGCCTACTCCCGGATCGAAAGCTTCATAGGCACCACGCTCATAGGCGTCAACCTCTCCCTCATAACCAGCACGCTGGTTCTCACCTTCTACTTCGAGGAGACCCTGGGGAGCAGAAGCGAAATCTACACGGTCGCCGTCCTCTCTCCCCTGATAGTGATATTCGGCCAGGTGGTTCCCAAGGCGGTTTTCGAGAGCAGGAGAAACTCCGTCGTGCTCTGGGCAATATATCCCCTGTGGTTTTTCTCGAAGCTTTTCTACCCCGTGCTGTTTTTCGTCAACTTTTTCACCAGGGGAGTTCTGCGCATGTCGGGCAAGAAAGTGAGGGCCATCACGAGGGAGGAGCTCGAGGACGTCGTGGAGGAGGACGAGAACAAGCCGAGCCAGGACTACAAGAGAAGGGTTCTGCGCAGGATTTTCGGGTACTCGGAGACCACGGTCGGAGAGATTATGATCCCGCTGGTGAACGTGGACTCGCTCCAGAGCACCGCCACCCTGCGGGAGGCCAAGAGCCTCGTCACGCGCAAGGGTCATTCCAGGATTCCGGTTTTCACCGGCAGGGTGGACAACATCACCGGGATACTGGGCTCGTTTTCCATTCTGGGGGAGGAGAACCTGGAGCGGAGCGTGGAGAAGTACTGTCTGGCTCCTTTCTTCGTTCCGGAATCAAAGCCGGTAAACGAGCTTATGGACGAGATGAAGGGAGGCAGGGCTGGAATGGCGGTCGTGGTCGACGAGTACGGGGGGTCGGTCGGGATCATAACGCTCGAGGACATAGTGGAGGAGGTGGTCGGCGAGATAGAGGACGAGTACGACGCGGGGGACACGCCGTGGAGAAAGGTCGGCGACGGAGAGTACCTGATAGACCCCACGGTCGAGATAGGACGCGTCAACGACGGGCTCGGCCTCGCCGTTCCCGACGGGGAGGACTACGAGACCCTGGGCGGCTTCCTGCTCTACAGGCACGGGTCGATTCCCGCTCCCGGAACGGTGATAGCTTTCGAAAAAAAGACCTTCACCGTCGTTTCTTCCACCCCCAGGATGATAAGCGAGGTACGCCTGCGGATGGAAAGATAGCCGCCCCGTCCGGCGGGTCAGTGCGCGGACTGCGTCCGCTCGAGCTCTTTTCGCAGGAGTTCGCGGTAGGTTTCCCCCGACTGGGCTCCGTGCACCCTGAGACCGTTCGCGTAGAGAGTGGGCACCCCGAAAACCATGTTCTCCCGCGCGCTTTTCATGTTTTCTTCGATTTTTCCGCGAAATGTGGATGGCCGTTTTTCCGCACTTCCTTTCTCGAGAGCTTCCCGAAACTCCGTTTCCCGCAGGCCCGCCCGGCGGCCGATTTCGACCGCGGTGTCGAGCAGCCCGATGTTTCTTCCCTCCCGGAAGTAGGCCCGGTAGCAGGCATCGTGAAACTCGCGGAACCTGTCTTTTTCCTTGGCGAATTCCGCTCCCTCGAGACACAGCCTGGAGTTCGCCGCAAACCCCGGAAGCCGCACGTCCGACCCGTCCTCGCGCGCCGCTTCGGCGAGAATCCGGGCCGTGCGGACGGTCCTTTCCGTCTTCTTTCTTCTCCTTCCCTCCGGCGGATGCTCCGGGTGGATTTCTATCCCCCGCCACTCGATTTCCAGGGAAAACTCCTCGGCCAGCCCGAGGATTCTCCCCGTGGCCAGGAAGCAGAAAGGGCACACGTAGTCGTAGTAGAAAACCGCCTTCACGGCGTTGAAGGGTACAAGCGGCGCGGGGCGGTTGCAAGGGGCGCGGCCGCTTGACTTGAACCCTTCGCGTTCAATATAATCTATCGGGCCTCTTCCAAGGGGCCGGTCGGGAGAGAGATGAGTCCAAAGTCCGTCATAATGCTCGTTCTGCTGGTGGGCGCGTTCGGGTTTTTCGCCTACAACATCGTTCTTCTTTTCAGGCTGGTCACGCTTGGCAAGCGGCCCGACGACAGGTTCGACAACATTCCCGAGAGGATAAAAAAGGTCTTCGTCTACGTCTTCGGACAGAAAAGGCTTTTCAAGTACAGGTTCGCGGGCGTGGAGCACGCGATGATCTTCTGGGGCTTTCTCGTCATAACGGTCGGAACCGTGGAGATGCTCGTCAGCGGCGTGGTTCCCGGCTTCAAGCTCCTTCCCGGCGCCGCGCACGGGGTTTACGAGCTGGTGCTGGACGTCGTGCAGGCGCTGGTGCTCGTCGCCATAGGCATGGGCATAGTCAACAGGCTCACCATAGGAAGGAGAAGGGAGGTAAACGGTCCCGACGCGGTCGTCATACTGGGCCTCATCTTCGGGCTCATGATAACCGCCTTTCTCACCACGGGGGCGAGAATCGCCCTCGCCGAGGCCAGCCCCGGGATGCTTCCCGTCTCCTGGGCGTTTTCGTCCCTCTACGACGGCATGAGCTGGGACGGCACGGTTTTCTGGAAGGAGTTTTTCTGGTGGTTTCACGTGCTCATAGTGCTTTCCTTCCTAAACTACCTGCCCTACTCCAAGCACAGCCACGTCCTCACCGCCGTGCTCAACGTGTTCTGCCAGAGCCTCAGGCCCCGGGGGCAGCTCTCCAAGATCGACTTCGAGGACATTCCCGAGGACCTCGACCACTTCGGCTCTTCCAAGATAGAGGACTTCAGCTGGAAGGACATACTCGACTCCTACACCTGCACCGAGTGCGGAAGGTGCACGGACAACTGTCCGGCGTGGAACACGGAGAAGGTTCTCTCCCCGAGGGACGTGGTGGTGAAGCTCAGGCACTACGTGTCGAGCGAGGGAAAGGACATACTGGCGGGCAAGCCCGCCGGGGAGCAGCCCGACCTGCCCGACGCCCAGTGGGTGACTCCCGAGGAGCTCTGGGCCTGCACCACCTGCAACGCGTGCGTGGAGCAGTGCCCCCTTTTCATCGACCAGATGGGAAAGATCGTGGACATGAGGAGATTTCTCACCTTGGAGGGAAAACTGAGCGGCACGGCCACCAGAACCCTCCAGAAGCTTCAGAACAACGGAAACCCCTGGGGATTTCCGGAGAACCAGCGCGGAGGATGGCTCTCCGAGATGGACGTTCCGGTTCTCGGTGTCTCGGCCGAAGACGCGAGCGGCTTCGACGTGATCTACTGGGCGGGATGTTTCGGCGGCTACGACCCCAGGGGACAGGAAGTGTCCAGGGCCATAGTCACGCTTCTCAAGACCGCCGGGGTCAACTTCGCCGTTATGGGGTCGGCGGAGACCTGCACGGGCGATCCCGCGAGAAGGCTCGGGGAGGAGGCCCTCTACCAGATGCTCGCCGCCCAGAACATCGAGACTCTCAACGAAATGAAGGTGAAGAAGATCCTGGCCAACTGTCCTCACTGCTTCAACACCATCAAGAACGAGTACCCGCAGTTCGGCGGCCGCTACGAGGTGGTCCACCACACCGACTTTCTCCTGGAGCTCATCAGGGAGGGAAAGCTCAACCCCGACGCCAAGATCGAAAAGAAGATGACCTACCACGATTCCTGCTACATAGGCAGGTACAACAACGTCTACGACTCGCCGCGGGAAATTCTCAGGAGCATTCCCGGCATCGACCTGGTCGAGATGAAGAGAAACCGCACCAAGAGCTTCTGCTGCGGCGCCGGGGGCGGGAAGATATGGATGGAGGAGGAGGCTCCCAGGGTCAACTGGAACAGGTTCGACGAGGCCGCCGAAAGCGAACCCGACACGCTGGCCACCGCATGCTACTTCTGCAACACCATGTTCGACGACGCCGCGCGCTTTCGGGGAAAGGAAGAGGAAATCGAGATAAAGGACATAGCGGAAATACTGACCCGGTCCGTGTCGCCGCCCGAAACGGATTCCGGGGACCCGCCGCGGGCCTGACCCGCCGGCCTTGTTTCCCCGCGCTCGCCGCGGGCCTTTTTCCGCTTCGCCGCGAAGCCCCATGAAGCTCGGAAAGCCAAGCTCCCTTCTGGTGGATTCGGGCGGGGGCTGGTTCGATTCGCCGTCCCCGTCCGCGGGCGTTTTCCGAAAGCCCGCGTTCACCATGAGCTTTGCGGGCGGCGTCGCCCGGCTGATTTCGGGTTCCGCGGAAACGCGGCTCGGCCATGATCCTCTCGGGTTTCTGGAGAGCAGGGTTTCCGAGGGATTCGCCGCGGTCGGCTACATAAGCTACGACTACCTTGAATACACCGCTCCCGGCGCGGTGACCGGCGGCGGAAAGGAAGGCAGGCGGCTTCCCCTTCTCCTTTTCCACTTCTACGGGGAAGAAGACTTCCGCGTCGTCCCTTGGGAGGAGGTCGAAGTACCTCCCCCCGGGCGCCCAAGACGTCGCGCGAAGGCTCCACCCCCCCGCTCCAACGTGTCGAAAGACGCCTACGCGGGGAAGGTTTCGGCCGTCAGGGAGCGCATAGCGGCGGGGGACGTCTACCAGGTCAACCTCTCCCGCAAATTCCGCTTCGAGCCCGTGGACGACCCTCTTTCCTGGTTTCTCGACTTCTACCGGACGCAGCCCGTTCCCTTCGCCGCTTTCGTCGATTTCCCGGGTTTCCAGCTTCTGAGCGGCTCCATGGAGCTTTTTCTGAGAAAAAGGGGAAATTCCGTGTCGACGAGGCCCATCAAGGGAACGGCCCCCAGGGACCCCGATCCCGGGCGGGACGCGGAGCTTGCCCGCGGACTGCGGGAGAGTTCCAAGGAGAGGGCGGAGAACCTGATGATAGTGGATCTCATGAGAAACGACCTGGGGAGAATATGCCGCTACGGCACCGTGGAGACCGGGGAGCTTTTCGCGGTGAAGGCATACAGCACCCTTTTCCAGATGGAGTCGGAAGTCGGGGGTCTGCTTCGCCCGGGCGTGGGACTCGCCGAGATAATCTCGAGCACCTTTCCCCCCGGGTCCGTGACCGGCGCTCCGAAGAGAGAGGCTCTCCGCGTGATAGACCGGCTCGAACCCCACATTAGGGGTCCCTACTGCGGGGCGGTCTGCCTTTTTCTTCCCGGCGGGGACTTCGCGATGAGCGTCGCCATACGCACGGGAGTCAACTCTCCGGCCGGGGCGGATTTCTGGTTCGGAGGCGGAATAGTGTGGGATTCGGAAGCGGAAAAGGAGTACATGGAAACGGAGCTCAAGGCCGTGGCCGTCAGCTCGGTCGCGTGACCGCGCCGGGACAGGTGCTATAATCTTCGCGGTGAAGGAACTTTTCTTTCTGGACGGGCGGGAGCTCGAAAACCCTCCGGCGCTTCGGGCGCTTTTCTACGGAGAGGGGGTGTTCGAAACCTTCAGGTGGAAGGGGGCGCCTCCCGTGTTTTTACCGAAGCACATGGAGAGGCTCCGTCTGGGCGCCGAGTTTCTCTCCGTTCCCTTTCCCGGGGAACGGGAGGTCCAGGCTCGGGTTCGAAGCGCCGTTTCCCGGGCGGGGGGAGGCGATCTCTACGTGAAGGCGTGCCTTCTTTCGGAAGGGGATCCGCTTTTTTACGCTCCCCCGCGGTCGTCCTCGGTTCTCGTGACGGCGAGGCCCCACGTCGAGAGTCCCGAAACCGTTTCGCTCTGCGTTTCCGGGGATGCGAGACCCGCGGGAGCGGGCGTTTTTTCCCACAAGACCCTCAACTACCTGGGAAACGTTCTGGCGAAAAGAGAGGCGCTCGGCAGGGGTTTCAACGACGTTCTCTTTCTCAACGCCGACGGAGCGGTTGCGGAAACTTCGTCCCGAAACGTCTTCTGGACGAAGGGAAACAGGCTTTTCACCCCGTCCCGCGACTGCGGCCTTCTGCCGGGAGTCACCAGGGAGGTCGTGCTGCTTTCGGCGGCGGAATTAGGCTACGAGGCGTCGCAGGGTGCTTTTCCCCCGGGGGAGCTTCTTCGGAGCGACTTCGTTTTTCTGACCAGCTCCACCGCGGGGGCGACGTACGTGGACAGGGTGGACGACCGCGAGATGCCTCCTCCTCCCGAGGCCTACGGGATTCTCAGAAAGTCCCTTCTCCGCAAGCTGGGATGGTAGAAATTTGTCCGCGACCGTATACTATTGGAACGCGGAGGGAAATTTCATGTCGCGCGACGTGAAGGTCAGGGAATATCAGGACAGCGTGGACGAGTGGATAAGGAAGGTGGGCGTGCGGTACTTCTCCGAGCTCACCAACCTGGCGCAGCTGGTCGAGGAGGTCGGCGAGGTGGCGAGAATAATGTCCAGAACGTACGGAGACCAGAGCTTCAAGGATTCGGAAAGCGGGAGGGATCTCGGCGACGAGCTGGCGGACGTTTTCTTCGTGCTCACCTGCATAGCCAACCAGACGGGGGTGGACCTCGCGGAGGCCCTCGAGAGAAACATGAAAAAGAAAACGGCCAGGGACGCCGAGAGGCACGCGAACAATCCCAAGCTCCGCTAGAAAATTTCGCCTCCGCGGCGCCGGTCTTTCGCCGTTTGCGGCTTTTTGCAAAGGATTTTCCTTGTGGTATTCTAGCCTGTTTCGGAAACGCTCCGTCTTCGGCCCGAGGCGGTTTTGCCGGAGAGAGAGGAACGACCCTTGAAGATGAAGCTCGAAGAGAAAGTCATGGAAGAGAAAGCCATGGAGGACATACAGGCGAGGAAGGACTACAGGAACATTCCCATAGACAGGGTGGGAATATGCGACCTCAAGATTCCTCTCAGCATCAGGGGCTGCGAGACGGATTCCGAAAAGGAGCAGAGCGTTCAGGCGTCCGTGAGCCTCAGCGTCAACCTGCGCCCAGAACAGAAGGGCATTCACATGAGCCGCCTGATAGAAACGGCTCTCGACTACATCGGCTCCTTTTCCCTCGACGACATGGGCTCTTTTCTCTCCACCCTCTGCGGCAGGCAGGATTCGGAAAGCTCCTACGCGAAAATGGAGTTCGACTATTTTTTCGACCGCCACGCTCCCGTGAGCGGCAAGATGTCCCCGCAGCCCTACAGTTGCGTCTACCGGGGCGAGGCGGGCCCCGACGGCCTGCGCCTGGCGCAGGGAGTCGAGGTTCCGGTGAAGACCCTCTGCCCGTGCAGCAAGGAGATAAGCGATTACGGGGCGCACAACCAGCGCGGCAAGGTTTTCGTCAACATAACGCACGAGCAGAACGGTCCCGTGGGAATATGCCTGGAGGAAATAATAGAAATCGCCGAGAGAGGAGCGTCTTCCCCCCTCTATCCCCTTCTCAAGAGAGAAGACGAACGTCACGTCACGATGAGCGCGTACAACAATCCGTGCTTCGTCGAGGACGTGGTGAGAAACATAGCCTCGGAACTCCACGGCAACGCCCTGTTCAGCTCCTACGAACTCAGGGTTCTCAACTACGAAAGCATCCACAGCCACAACGCCTTTGCCAGCATCGACGAGAAGGCTTCGGACGGGAAAAACGGCGGCTGAATCCGGCAAGTTGTCAACAGAAAACCCGCCTCTTCATAACTCCCTGATATTAAATAATTTCCACTGTCGATAAATTGTTCATTATCTTCATCCGCGTTTTTGGCAAAAACGCAATTTGCTGAAATCGCTTGATAATTTCCATCGGGGCAATTTTCTCCGGCCTCGGATTTTTCAGCGCGCTGTGAAATCTCCGAACGCCGGAACATGCCGTTTTCAGTCCCGAAAAGCCCTTTTTTTAACGGTTTTTTCCGCTTTTTTCCCGAATTCGCGAGGACGGAAATCCCGCGTTTTCAAAACGCGGAAAGCTCGTGTAGATTGCTCTGCGCGCCTCCCTTCCCGGAGAAAAAATGCCGACGCTTTCGGACATCGTGAAAAAGGAGATAGAAGACGGGGGTCCGGTCTCCTTTCGGAGGTTCGTCGAGCTTTCGCTTTTTCATCCGCGCCGCGGCTATTATTCCTCCGGAAAGGCCGCGATCGGAAAAAGCGGGGATTTTTACACCGCTCCGTCGGTTCATCGGTCTTTCGGGGAAATCCTCTCCCGCTTTGCGGCCGCGGCCCACGAACTTCTGGGAGGGGAAAAGCTGGGAATCCTGGAATTCGGAGCCGCGGGAGGCGGGCTCGCCCGGGATTTTCTCGACGCCCTGCGGCGGGACCGTCCGGATACGTACCGAAAAACCGACTACGTGATGAGCGAAACCAGCCCCTCGGCGGCCGGGGAAGCGAAGAAGACGCTTGAAGGGCACGACGGGAGATTCCGGTGGACGGACGATGTCGGGGAAACGGACCCGGGCGGCTTCAGCGGGGTCGTGATTGCCAACGAGTTTCTGGATTCGCTTCCCTTTCACAGGCTCAGGCACGACGGCGCGGGAATGAAGGAGGTTTTTCTCGCGACGCGCGGAGGACGGTTCGAGGAAGTCCTTCGGGACATCGGGGACGCGGAAGTGCGGGAATTTTCGGAGAGGTACTTCGGGCGATACCGTCGGGGAGAAGAGGCGGAGGCGCGGCCGCTTTCGGGCGAATGGCTCGGCGAGGTCGCGACGGCGCTGAACAGGGGGTTCGTTCTCGTGATCGACTACGGCTTTCTGGCCCCGGAGCTTTACTCTCCGGGGAGAAGAAAAGGCACGTTCAGGTGTTTTTACCGCCACGAGCTTTCCGACGACCCCTACGCCCGTATGGGAGAGCAGGACATAACGGCGGACGTCAATTTTTCCGAACTCGCGAGGGTGGGGGACCTTTCGGGTCTCCGCACCGTCAGGTATGCGACGCAGGGACAGTTTCTCGCGGACTGGGGGATTCTGGACCTTCTAGAAAAATACGGCGGACCTGAAAGCGAGGCGGACCGGCTGGCCGTAAAGACTCTCGTTATGCCGGAGTTCATGGGAAGCAGGTTCAAGGTGATGGTTTCGGAGTGGCTGGCCGGATTTTACACGGACGCCCCGATCAGGATAACGCCGAAAGCTCTTTAGTCCTGCAGCGGTTTTGATGAGCATCGCGCTGAAATTTCCGCCAATTCTTGAAATGTTTCGGGAAGTTGGCGGGACGAGCCATCCGCCTGTTGACACGCGGAAAAAAATGCTATAGCATTAGGACTGACTAGTCCTTTCTAATCAGGGGAGCTCGTATGGACAGCAGACGGAAAATAATGGAGACCGCGGGCGAGCTTTTTCATTCTCTCGGATACGCGGCCACCTCGGTCGACGCGCTGGTAGAGTCCGCCGGGGTGTCCAAGAGCAATTTCTACTACCATTTCAAGGGCAAGGAGGAACTGGGGCTGCGGATAGTCGAGGACCTTGTTTTGTGCTTTGAGCGGGAGACGATATCGGAAACGATACTGAACCGCGATCTTTCGCCGCCCGAGCGTCTCGAAAGCTTTTACGCGAAGGTGACCGCCTATCATCGCGCTCTTTCGCGCTACCAGGGGTGCGTTTTCGGGAATCTCGCCCTGGAGCAGAGCGGAATCAACGAGAAATTCCGGTCCGTTCTGAGCCGCTTTTTCGAAAGATGGAAGGAATCCCTGGCGGAATGCGTAAGGGAAGGCGTCGAGGAAGGATTTTTCCGAAGGAGAATAGACCCGGACGCCGTCGCCGACCTCATACTTTCCCAGGTCGAGGGAGCGATACTTTTATCGAAGACCCACAGGTCCATGGACACGCTGGAGAGGACCTGCGGAGAAATGACGAAGCTGATAACAAGACAGAGGAGGAAAGCATCATGAGCGATACCATAATGAAGTCCAATATCGGGGAGGACATAGTCCATCTCAAGAACCTCGACCCGGACCTTTACAAGGCCTGGATGGACTACCACGACGCGACGTTCGCCGCAGGCGCTCTGACGGCGAAGGAAAAGAGCCTGATTGCGGTAGCCGTGGCGCACATAACCGCCTGTCCCTACTGCATAAGGTCGAGAGTTTCGAAGAGCAAGAGCCTGGACGCGACCGACCAGGAAGTGGTCGAGGCTATATACGTGGGACTCAGGCTGAAAATGGGAGCCCCGTACGCGTTTTCGAGCCTGGCTTTCGAAGCCTGGGAGACTCTTGAAAACGATGTTCCCCTTACCGAGGGACATTTCTTCAAAAAGGACATTGCGAAGGAAATCGGACGCTTCAGGGAAGCGAGCGGCGACATCACTCCCCCGTTCATGGAGCTTCACAAGAAGATCTTCGCCGACGGGGCGCTGACCAAGAAGATGAAGAGGGGAATAATAGGCCTCGCCTGCGCGCACGCGACCAAGTGTCCCTACTGCATAAGGGGATGCGTGAAGGACGCCCGCACGGACGGAGTCACCGAGCAGCAGATGGCCGAGGCCATAAACGTGGCCATGGTCATGTGCGCCGGTTCGTGCTACGCGCATTCCAGCATCGCGATGGACACGCTGAAAAGTTTGCAGAAATAAACTTTCAGGGTTCCGTCGTCGCCGGCCCGCGCCGTTTGACGTTTTTCCGGGATGTTTCACGTGAAACATCCCGGCTCTTCCCGAGTCCCCGTTCATGACCCGTCCCTGTTTTATGTGGTAGATTTTCTCTCATGTCTTCCGTCGCGTCCTCGGACGAAAGCACCATAGCGGCCGTGTCCACCGCCCCGGGAGAGGGCGGGGTGGCCGTGATACGCGTGAGCGGGAAAAACGCCCACGCCATGCTGCGGAAAATCTTCGTTCCCGCGGGCAGGTCCGGTTTTTCCGAAAGAAGGCTGAGCTTCGGAAAGATAATCGACCCCGGAACGAAAGAAACGGTGGACGAGGTTCTCTGCGCCGTCATGAGTTCCCCGAACACCTACACGGGAGAGGACGTGGCCGAAATACACTCTCACGGCGGACACGTCGTTCCCGCGAAGATACTCGAGCTTCTGACCGCGCTCGGAGCGCGGGTCGCGGCCCCGGGAGAATTCACCCAGAGGGCTTTTCTCAACGGGAAAATGGACCTCGCCCAGGCCGAGGCGGTTTCCGACATCATAGGGGCGCAGACGGAACGCAGTTTCATGTACGCCCGGGCGCAGCTCGAGGGGTCTCTTTCCGCGGCGGTGAACGGACTCAAGGACAGGCTCCTGGACGTTCTGGCGGAGATAGAGGCCAACCTCGATTTTCCGGAGGAAGACATCGACCCGGTTCGCAAAGAGCGCATCCGGAACGAGGCCGTGTCCGTGGAAAGGGAGCTTGAGGCGCTCGTGAAAAGCTACGACAGGGGAAGGATGTTCAGGGACGGCGTGGCCGCCGTCATACTGGGCAAGCCCAACGTCGGCAAATCGAGCATACTCAACCGTCTGGTCGGCAGGGAAAGGGCCATAGTGAGTCCGGCTCCCGGAACCACCAGGGATTTCATTGAAGAGAGAGTGAACATCCGCGGCATTCCCGTGACGGTCGCCGACACCGCGGGAATAAGGGACGCGGAGGACGAGGTGGAAAAGGCCGGAGTCGAGCTTTCTCTCGCGAAAGCGGCGGACGCGGAGTTCGTGCTGGCCGTTTTGGACCGGAGCGCGGAACTTGACGACCTGGACGTTGAAGTGTTGGAAAGGGCGCGGACGAAGAAGCATCTGGTGGTGCTCAACAAGTCCGACCTGGAACGGAGGCTCGAGACGCGGAAGCTTTACCGGACGGTGGACCCGAAAAGCGTGGTTGAAACCTCCGCCCGGGACGGGACGGGGATGGACCGGCTCGGGGACGCGGTCTTCGAGACCCTTTCGGGGTCGGAAAGCGGTCTCGACGCATCGGAGACGGTTCTTACGAATCTTCGCCACAAAAATTCCATGAAGAAGGCCCTGGACCGCCTGCGCGCGTTTCTGGACCTTCTGGGGAAAAACGAGTATCCCGAGATACTGTCGATAGACCTGAGAAGCTCCATGAACTCTCTCGGGGAAATTACCGGAGAGGTTACCACGGAAGACATTCTCGGCAGAATTTTCAGCAGGTTCTGCATAGGAAAGTAGCCGTTTCGGGAAAAATGTTTCATGTGAAACATTTCACAGGCGGTACTCCATATTGAGACGACGGCCCGAAGCCGGTTGCGGAATTATTTAATGATTTCAGATAATTAAAGCAACGCAAAGCAGGCCCGAAAAATTTCATCCACAATCTATCGACAGAAAAAAAGCGTTTAATATCAGCGGATTGAAAAGGATTTCACCGGTTTTCTTAACGGTTCCCTGCCGTTTCCTGTTGATTCCCGCGCCGTCCGTCGACCGCCCGGCCCCGAAGCGCCTGACGGATGTCTCCCTGCCGCGCGCGGCGGACGGGAATTCCGCCGTTTTCGGCCCGCCGGAAGTTTTCCGAAAAACTCCCGCGGCTCTTCGTGCCGCCCGTCTCCCGAAGTTCGGCTTTCGGCCCGCTCGTCGGCCGCGGGAATTCGGGTCGTTTTTTTCCGCGGAATAATCTTTTGTTTTCAGCAAGTTAATTGTTGACCCGTCTTTTATAGCGTGTAACCTATGCTCCGGGTGAAGTTATGATCTTTTCTCTGGGATGGCTTACCGATTACGTGGAAGTGGACGTTTCTCCGGAAGAACTCGGGGAAATGCTCACCATGACCGGAATCGAGCTCGAGGCTCTGGAAGACAGGGGAAAGGAGTTGCACGGCGTTTTCGTCGCCCAGATAACCGGCATGCGGAAGCATCCCGACGCCGACAGGCTGAGCCTCTGCGAGGTTTCCGACGGAAAGACTTCCTGCGGGGTGGTCTGCGGGGCGGACAACATGAAGGAGGGAGACAAGGTCGCCCTGGCCAGGGCGGGAACGTTTCTTCCTCCCACTTCTAGGTTTCCCGAAGGAATCGAGATAAAGGAATCCCGCATCCGCGGCGAGGTTTCGCAGGGAATGCTCTGTTCCGAGGAGGAAATGGGACTCTCCGACCGGTCGGACGGAATAATGATTCTCTCTCCCAAGGCCGAACTCGGCAGAAGCATGGCGGACGAACTCGGTTACGACGGCGTGATTCTGGAACTCGGCGTACCCCCCAACAGGCCCGACTGCCTGAGCGTGTTCGGCGTCGCCAGGGAGGTTTCGGCGATACTGGGACAGGACCTGAAAAAGCCGGAGTTTGCCCTCGCGGAGGGAGGAGAAAGCGTCTCGGGCAGGGCGCGGGTCGAGGTTCTCGACACCGAAGCCTGTCCCAGGTACTGCTGCAGGCTCGTCGAGGGGGTAAGCGTCGGACCCTCCCCCGAGTGGCTGAGGAAAAGGCTCGAGTCCTCGGGAGTCAGGTCGGTGAACAACGTGGTGGACGTAACGAACTTCGTCATGCTCGAGCAGGGCCAGCCCCTTCACGCTTTCGACTACGACAAGCTTCGCGAAGGGAACGTCTCGGTCAGAAAGGCCTCGGACGGAGAAACCATAACGACCCTCGACGGCGTGGAAAGAAAGCTTCTCGCCGAGGATCTTCTCATATGCAGCGGCGACGAGCCCGTGGCTCTCGCGGGCATCATGGGCGGCGGCGAAACCGAAATAGACGACGCGACGACCAGCGTTCTGCTCGAGGCGGCCTGCTTCTCCCCGGAGGGGATAAGAAAGACCGCCAGGCGAATAGGGCTCAAGAGCGAATCCTCGAGCAGGTTCGAAAAAGGCGTGGACCCGGGCAACGTTCCGTTCGCCCTGGACCGGGCCGCGGAACTCGTCGGCCGTCTCGCGGGAGGAACGGTCGCCGAGGGAGCGGTCGACGCGTACCCCTCTCCCGCCGGCCCCAGGGAAATTTCCCTTTCGGTCGGGAAGGTCCGCGGCCTTCTCGGCGTATCGACCGATTCCGGCGAGGTGGCGGAGATTCTCCAGAGCCTCCATTTCGAGGTTGTGAGTTTTTCCGAGGACAGTATCGCGCTCAGGGTTCCGACTTTCAGGGTGGACGTGGAGCGCGAAATAGACGTCGTCGAGGAAGTGGCGAGGCTTCTGGGCTACGACAACATCCCTTCGGTCGAGCCCGAAGTTCCCATGGTGGCGAAAAACATCAACGTCATAACGGTGATGGAGAAAAGACTCAGGGACATATTCGTCTCATACGGTTTTCTCGAGGCGATAAACTACAGTTTCGAGTCCCCCGACCTTCTGGAACCGTTCGGCATGGGAGAATCGATCGGCGTTCTGAACCCCATATCGCGCGATCTCTCGCGGATGAGAACCGGCCTTCTTCCCGGTCTGGTCAAGAACGTCAAGCTCAATCTCTCGAGACAGAACCAGGACATCAGGCTTTTTGAATCCGGAAAGGTCTTTTATCCCAAGAGAAAGGACCAGCTTCCCAACGAGTCGAAGAAGTTCGCGGCGGTCGCGACCGGAAAAAGGGCGCCCGAGGTGTGGAGCGGAGACGAGTTCGACTTCTTCGACATCAAGAGCGTGCTCGAGCGGAGCGCCGAGGTGCTCTCGGTGGACTCGAAGGTGGAATTCGAGGACGTCTCTTCCGAAAGCGGGTTCCTGCGGCCGGGAAGGTCCTCCACCATAACGCTTCGGGGAGAGGTTCTGGGATTCGTGGGAGAGCTCCACCCGTACCTTATGGAGAAGCTCGAGCTGGACGGGAGCGTGTACGCGCTCGAGCTGGACCTGTCCCTGCTTTCCGTAGCCTACGCGGCCTCGGAGAAAAAATTCTCTCCCCTGCCCAGGTTTCCGTCCCTTCGCCGAGACATGGCCCTGGTGGTTGACGACTCCGTGGCGGTGAGGGAAATTCTCTCTGTAGTCAGGGGGGAAAATTCGAGTATAATAGAGAATGCATGGGTGTTTGACATCTACAGGGGGGATTCCTTGGGACGGGGCAAGAAAAGCGTCGCCCTGTCCCTGCTTCTTCGGGACATGGAAAAGACCCTTACTGACGAAGACGCCAACGATGTCTGGCAGAATGTTCTGGAGAAACTTAAAAAAACGCTAGGAGCCGAGCTCCGCTCGGCCTGAAGAGAGGGTTTCCGTGACGAAAAAAGATCTTTCAATCGCGATACACGAGAAGACGGGGTTTTCCAAAAGCGAGTCCGCGCAGATGGTGAACTTCTTTTTCAAGACGATAACGGACGGACTGATGGCCGGCGAGGAAGTGAAGCTCCCCAAGTTCGGAAGCTTCCACGTCAAGCAGAGAAAAGCCAGAACCGGAAGAAATCCTTCCACGGGGGAAACCGTGCACATTCCTTCCCGCACGACGGTCGTTTTCAAGCCCAGCAGGTTTCTGCGAAACGCCATAGACGGAAAGGAAAAATAGGAGAGAGTCCTGCAGAAACCGGGAACACAGAGGGGTCAGTCGTCTTTTCTCAGGCAGAGCTTCTTCGCCGGCATCCTGATCATCGTTCCCTTCGGGCTCACCATATTCGTCCTCTACAGGCTGATGAAGTGGATGCTCTACTTCTTCAGCTCCGGTCCCGCGGCGGTTCTCCAGCGCTTCGTCGACCTTCCGCCGTACGTGTTCCAGTGGATGTCGTTTCTCATAGGGCTGGCGTCCACCCTGCTGCTCATCGTTTTCATAGGCGCGGTCACCAGGAACTTCGTCGGCAGGAAGCTGCTCCTTTTCACCGAGTCCGTCATCTCCAGGATCCCGCTGGCCAGAACCTTCTACATAAGCGTTAAGCAGGTGGTCCAGACGTTTTTCTTCACCTCCCGGATGAAGGACATGAAGAGGGTCGTGCTGGTCGAGTATCCGAGGAAAGGCTGCCACGCCGTGGCTTTCGTCACCGGCGTCACCGAGGCCCGCGACAGGCAGAACGCGACCGACCGGCGGCTTTTCAGCCTCTTCATTCCGACCACGCCGAATCCGACCAGCGGAATTTACGTCATGGTTCCGGAACAGGACTTCGAGGAGCTCGACATTTCGGTCGAGGACGCGTTCCGGCTCATAGTTTCCGCCGGTCTTTCCCAAAGCGATCCGGATGTTGCTGAGCAAGGCAAAAAAGACGATTGACTCCCACGGGATGTTCGTCCCGGGGGAAAGAGTCGTCGCGGCGGTGTCGGGAGGGTCGGATTCCATGGCCCTTCTCCACGTTCTCGAACAGCTCCGCGAGCTTCGCCTGGAAATCGTGGTCGCCCACCTGAATCACGGGCTCAGGGGAGAGGAGTCCGACGCCGACGCCCGGCACGTGAGGGAGGCCGCGGGGCGCCTGGGGTTCGCTTTCGAGTGCCGTGAGACCGACGCCGAGGCTTTCCGAAAGAGCCGGGGGCTTTCTCTCGAGGACGCCGCCAGAAAGCTTCGCTACGGCTTTTTCCGCGAGGTGCTCGAGAAGCGTTCGGCCTCGAGAATCGCCACGGGACACACGCTCGACGACCAGGCGGAGACCGTCGTCATGAGGCTTCTTCGGGGAAGCGGCTCCCTGGGCCTCTCGGGCGTAAGGCCCGTGGCCGGGAAGGTCGTCCGCCCCCTGATAAACGCGACGAAGAAGGAAGCCAGGGAGTATCTCGTCTCGAGGGGAGTGTCCTGGAGAGAGGATTCGACCAACAGCTCGGACAAGTTCACGAGAAACAGGATAAGAAACGAGCTCATGCCCCTGCTCGAAACCTACAACCCCGCCGTGGGGGAAGTTCTCGCCCGCGCGGCGACGGTCTGCTCGATGGAGTCGGACTTCGTGGAGTCGGAGGCCGAAAGGAGATTCGAGGACCTGGTTTCCCGGGTCGGCGGCGGGCTTTTCGGAAAGACCCGCGACCTTCTGCGCGAGCCCGCCGCGATAAGGTTCTCGGTGATGAGAAAGGCAGTTTCGGAGCTCAAGGGAGATCTTCTCGCCGTGTCTTCCAAGCATCTTTTCGCCGTGGAGGACGCCGTCAGGTCCACAGGGCCTTCGGCGGAGGTGAATCTTCCGGGGGGAGTCGCCTTTTACTCGGGCCACGGCGTTTTCTTTTTCGTCCGAAAAGACGGGTTCGCCCGGGAGGTTTCGGCGCGGGTGGAAGGGCCCGGCCGGTTTGCGATTTCGCGGGACCTGGAAGTCGAGGTCGAAGTCACGGACGACGTTTCTCTCTGGGGAAGGCCGGACGCGGCGTATCTTCCGCCGGGCAAAGTTTCCTTTCCCGTCGGAGTGAGAAGCTTTGCGGACGGAGACAGGTTCGTTCCCCTGGGGATGAAGGGAGCGAAGAAGCTCAAGGACTTTTTCATCGACGAGAAAATCCCCAGGTTCATGAGAAAGAAGGTGCCGCTTTTCGAGACCCGGGAAGGAATAATATGGGTGGGCGGGCTCAGGACGGACGAAAGGTTCAGGGCGGAGAAAGGGAAGAGTCCCTGGCTCAGAATGAGAATTTCCGGCTCTTTTCTGGAAATGCTCGACCTGGTGCGGGAAACTCCCCGCGGCGTCTAGGAATTTCCGCCGAACCCGCTTCTGGCCAGATGGCACGCGCCGAGAACCCCGGCGTCTTCTCCCAGCGCGGCTTTTTTTATCCGCAGGTTCCTCGCCGACGCCTCGAGAGTTCTCTTCCGGGCTTCCCTCTCCGTCTCTTCCCTGAAAAGTTCCCAGGCGTTCGAAAGTCCTCCTCCCACGACCACCGTGTTCACGTTCAGAATGTTGACGAGAACGGATATTCCCACTCCCAGGTTCTTTCCGAACTCGTTCCATATCCGTACGGAATCCCCGTCCCCCTCGGCCGCGAGCTCCTCGAGGCGCCTCGGTATTTCCGCTTTCTCGACGTTTTCGAGCTTTTCTCGAAGTCCCGGATACCGGCGGACGATTCTTTTTATCGCGACCAGCGAGACGTAGGTCTCGACGCAGCCGTTGCTCCCGCAGCCGCACTCGGGTCCCGACGGGTCTATGGTGACGTGTCCGAGCTCTCCCGCGAAGCCGTCTTCTCCCGACCATAGCTTTCCGTCGAGGATTATTCCGCCCCCGAATCCCGTCCCGAGAGTTATCATGATCATGGAGCCGGAGCCCCTGCCCGCTCCGTCGCGGTGCTCGGCCAGGGCCGCCAGCGAGGCGTCGTTTTCGATGAACACGGGCGTGGAATCTCCTATCTTTTCCGAAAGAGTCGCGGTGAAGGGAAAATCTCTCACGCCGGCTATGTTCGGGGCTTGGGCGAGAACGCCGTTTTCCCGCTCTATGGTTCCCGGCACTCCTATTCCGACGGCCGACAGCCCCCCGGCGCCGAGGTCCTTCACCAAGTCCGCCAGATTGTCCATGAGGCGTCCGACGCCTTCTCCGGCTCCCGAGCGCGCTTCCTTTTCCGCCAGGGTTTTCCCCTCGCCCGAGACCAGTCTTCCTCTCAGGTTGGTTCCGCCGATGTCTACGCCCAAGAATCTCCGTTCCATTTCTGTCCCTTTTACGTCGCCCGCGGCCGCGGGCGTTTTCGCCGCGCCCCGAACCGTTATTCGCAAAATTACGAAAAAGACGGCATTTTAATTCTGCCGGAGAAAAAGCGGTTAAAATCCCCTTTCGGCAGAAAAAAGCGGGAGAAAGCGTCTCCGGAGAAATTATACAGAGAAAAGTCCCGACCGGGCAACACGTCTTGGAGAGCTGAAATGAACTGCAGAATCGGAAGTTTCGCCTGTGCGCTTTTTTTTCTTCTGGCTTACGTTTCCTGCGAAAGACCGCCCGAAATTCCGTTGCCGGAGTCCATGGCGCCCGTTTCGGCCGTTCCCGAAATGGACGACGACATCTTTCCCGAGGGGCTGAAGGAGGCCATAAGCTCCTCCGTCGAGACCCTTTCCAGGAAAAAGAACCACTCCCTCGAGTTCGGCGAAAGGACCGTCTCGGGGCGGGACTACGCCCTTTCCCTATCCTATCTTCTGGAAAGGCTCGAGGAGGGGGACTCCAAGGAAGCCTTCATGGAGGAGATAAGGAGGAACTTCGACCTTTACGGATTTCCCGGAAAGCCCGAGGGCGAAATTTTCCTGACTTCCTATTTTTCTCCCGTGCTGTCCGCCTCCGCGACGAGAACCCCGAAGCACTCCCAGCCCCTTTACCGCGCGCCGGGGGACCTGGTGAAGGTAAGGATGGACAGGTTTTTCGGGGAATTCGAGAGATTTTCGTTCATGGAGGACGACGGCGTCGCCGCGGCGAAGTTCGGGTCTCTTTACGGAAGGGTGGTTTCCGCGGGTTCGGGCAAAACCCGCGAGCTCGTTCCCTACTACTCCCGGCGGGAAATAGATTCGGGACGGAGGCTCGCCGGAAGGAACCTCGAGATCGCCTGGGTCGATTCCATCGACGCGTTCTTTCTGCATATTCAAGGGTCGGGCAAAGTCAGGTTTCCCGACGGAAAGGAGCTTTCGGTCGGCTACTCGGCCCAGAACGGCCACGACTACGTCGCGATAGGAAAGTTTCTTTTCGACCATATTCCGAGGGAGAAAATGAGTCTCTGGGCAATAGAGAGCCACCTGAGGTCGCTTTCCTACGCGGAGATGAGAAAGGTTCTTTACAGAAATCCCAGTTATATTTTCTTTCGGGAGCTTCGGGGAAAACCCCTGACTTCCTTCGGAACGGAGGTGATCGACGGCCGCACCGTGGCCACCGACGAGGTTTTCTTTCCGAGAGGGGCGATGGGCTTCATGGAGTTCGAGGCTCCGGCTTTCGATTCTCCCTCGGCCGTGGAGCCTTCGGAATGGAAGCCCGTTTCCCGCATAGTCGCCAACCACGACGGCGGAGGAGCGATCAAGGGCGCCCGCCGCGTGGACCTGTTCTGGGGCGAGGGAAAGGACGCCTCGCGCCACGCGGGAGTCATGAAGAACCGGGGAAGGCTTTTCTGTCTCGTTCCGAAAAGCGGTTTTCTGGAGAAGCTTCGGGCGAAGGCTCCCCCGAAGCGGGAAGGCCCGGGAAATACGGATGACCGGTAAGAACGCAGACACCTGTTCGCTTATGTCTTCGGCCAGCGGAGAGCATCTCTACGGCACCGCCCTTGAGGTCGAAAACTGGTTTCTGCTCGAGTACCCGGGGGCGTGGAAAAAGACGCCCTGGCCGAAAGCTCCCTGCCCGAAGAGGTGAAGGAACGTCTCGGGAGCTTCGCTTCGTCCTTCGGGGAGTCCAGAATCCAGCTCATAGGCGGCAGCGGCCGCTCCCCCGGCGGGAAAATCG